>NZ_CM132679.1:4800000-7713599 GCF_053890455.1 Streptomyces yamdrokensis | reverse complement strand
GCTGTATGTGATGCATCGCGTGCTGGTGGGCGACACTCTGCTGGGCAAGCCGTTGATGGAGGTTTTCTGCCGGCTGGCCAAGCACGAAGAGGAGATCGTTCCCAAGGATGCGGCGTTGTACTTCCTGCGGCTGGTGGCTGTCCAGGCACAGGGGTATGCCATGCTCGGCAAGGCCCGTCAGGCTCTGGGAATCCACGCCGTGCAGGATGAGCTGTTCCGGTCACGGACCGAGCAGCAGATGGCTTCCTTCGCGCGCACCCTGGCCTCCGTGTACGGACTGACCGAGTGGAACGCCTCTATCATCGGTGACTCTCTCACCGACCCCAAGCCTCTGATGGAGGCGACCATGGAGACCAAGCCAGACCGTCTCCTGCTGGTCAACAGCGACCGGGAAGTCCTCACCCGGGTAGTCCTGGGAGACGGCGTGGAGGAACCCATCTCCTACCGCGTGGGCCATCCTGTCGCCGGAAGTGGCAACGTGGAATCCGTAGAGAAACGCACCACGTTCTCCGACGGCAACACCTATCGCTTCATGGACCTCCTGACCAAGCATTACGAAGGCGTGGGAGGATCGCACGCTGCGTCCTACCAGCCTTTCGAGTTCATCTTCGAGGATCCCTACGTGCTGGTCGGCCTGCGCTTCTCCACGCTCGACAACATCATGCTGTGCGAACCGTTGGTCGCCGCATACGACCGGGAAACCGGTACCACCTCCTGGAACGGCGCTAGCGGCGGCCTGTGGAAGGTCACCTACGAACCCGCCGACAAGCCCGTCTATTCCAAATTCTGGTTTGGCGAAACCGGAAACGTGAAGACCTACGCCTTCTATGAAGGCTGGCAAAAATCGGACCCTACGACCATCCGTGGCGCTCAATTCGCTCACGTTTCAGGCTCTCCGTACGTTGTTCGCGTCGCTGCCCTCGACGGTGCCTGGGCACAGCAGTCCCTTCTCCCCGCCCACCCCTGGGCAGTTGCTGGTGCCCTTCCAGCCCTGACCCAGGGGTGTCGTCCGGCGGACCCGTCCATTGCTCGCCGGACGTGATGAGCCGCCTTGCTCCTGGACGTCGCCGGTGCGCTCCCCGCCGACCGCACCGCGCGGCACCAGCCTGTCCGGCGCCGGGGAAGTCCCCGGCGCCGAGCTCCAGCGCCGCACGAAGTCGGCCAGGGCGCGACGCTGCTCTTCCTCGCGGTCGATCCGCTGGGTGAGGAGGGCGCGGTCGATGTACGGAGAGACCCCGGGGCCGCCATGGTCCCGGGGTCTCGCGCTGTCAGGGCTGGCGGTTCGGCCCTGGATACCCGCGAGGACGTGCAACGCTCTCCCGTACCCCACTCACGTGGTGTTCCATCAGGTCAGGGCCGCAACACGCGCCGTGTTGCGCCTGGCGTTGCAGGGCGTTGTTGCACCTGGCATGCAGGTTCCTCGGACCGTGGCGTGGCCTGGTGCCGCTCGTCAGTCCGTGGAGGACCGTGCTTTGTGCCGCCCCGCTCGGCTGGTCTTCCACGAAGTCCACTGCCTTGGTGTTCCCGGAGCAGCGAAATCGGGGCGTTGATGCAGGCAGTGGTCGGGAGGGGCAGAGACTGATGGGGATGCGGGACGTGTGGGTGCGGGCGCAGAGCACCGTCTACGGCAGGCGGACCGTGCGGGCGGACACTATCGTGCAGGTCAAGTGGGACAGCCAGTCGTCCCAGTACCTCACCCTGGTGGTCACCGGCGGCGACGAGGTCCACCACCAGGTGCGCCCCTCCGGATCGGGGGCCCAGCCGGTCACGGAGAAGGACGGCACCGCGCTGGCTGACGGGTTGCTGTCCGCCATGGCCCAGACCGCAGTTGTCCCGGGCAGTCATCTCTTGGTCCTTCACGGCACCGGACTGCAGTGGTGCCGTTCCGCGATGGGCGGCACCGATGAGGGCTCCGCCCCCTGACGGTCGGCGGACCCACTTCCCGCCCTCGGTGGGTCAGAGGGCGGGATGGCGGCCGCCTCCAGGCGGTCCAGGCGTTCGTAGAGGGCGCGGGACCAGGCGGGCGCGATTCTGGGCGCAGCTCACGGTGCCCTCCAGCGTCGTGGACAGCGGGCCTTGCGCCTCGCGCAGGACGACGTCGGCGAGCGCCTTGGGCCCGCTGTCCTTCGGCAGCTGGTTCGCGCGGCGGCGGACGTCGGCGGCGACGGCGCGGGCGTGGCCGGTGAGCTGGAGGGCGATCTGCTCGTAGTCGCGGGTGGTGAGCGTGCCTCGCCGGTCCACGCGAGGACGGCTTTGACGAGGCTCTCGTACGGCTCGCGGTCGAGCGGGAGCTCCGCCTCGGTCAGTCCGTCGGGGTCGTGCAGGACGGTGTGCGTGCTGGTGTGCACGGCGGGCCTCGCTGCTGGGCGTCTTCACTCGGGTGGTCGGCGGTCACTGCTGGGGGGCCGTCGCTGTCGCCGGGCCTTTCGTCCTGGTCCTGGCCGTGCTGCTCCTGCGGGGTGGGTGCCGGGCTTCACCATGCTGGACGCGCTCGCGGTGATGGTCCGCACCGGGGTGAACGCTTCAATATGCGTGGGCGTCAATGGCCCTGGACTTCCCCGGTTACCGCACCTCATGCCTCTGCCGGTGACAACACAGCCTCCGGTCGCTACCGCGCTGAGCGGAGTAGATGGCGTGCCCCGCCGCCTCTCCCGCTCGTCACACGTCAGGGGGGTTTGACGGCCGGATCCCTCATTCCTGGCGAAGTCCGGTGGTTAATACCAAGGAGAGGGCAGGATCAGCCTGCTCGCGAGGAAGGGGAGTGACTGTGGACGCGATGTTGCGTATCGAGCCCGCTGACACCTATGAGAGTCCGCTGATGGTCGAGGTGGGCGACTTCGCCGAGCACACCCAGGGCGCCTACGGCGACAAGACGGAGGCAGGCTTCGGCAAGTATGACGACGACTGACAAGCGGGCGCCGTGGTCGCTCAGTTGGTGCCGCGGGCGGTAGTGACAGCGGCATGCTGAACCGCGGCCGCAGCATGTGCGGCCCATAGGCGGGCGCGGCCGGTCCGCGCCCGCTCTGTTGAGGGGGAAGTGCGTGGTCGAGGGGTCGGCGGCGTGGTTCGTCGCGGTTCCAGATGGAGCGGTCGCATCCGGTGTCCTGGACCGGTTGCGACGGCACGCTCCGCAGATCGTGCCGCACGTGTCGGGGCGGCCGTGGCTGTTCGGCCGCTGGCCGAAGGAGCAATGGGCGTTCTCGTCGGCCGGGTCGTCGCTGCTGGTGGTGGCCGGGCGGTGTTCGCTCACCGCGCAGGATCTGGGCGTCCGCGTGAAGGGCGTGCGCGATCTGGCGGATGTCGAGACAGCGGTGCGGGGCGCTGCCGGCAGCTTCCATGTGCTCGCGTCCGTCGACGGACGCAGTTACCTGCGGGGCAGCGCCTTCGGTTCGCGCCGCCTGTACAGGGCGACGGTTGAGGGGGTGACGGTGTGTGCGGACCGCGCCCGCACGCTGGCCTGGCTCACCCAGGCGCTGGTGGACCCCGCTCAGCTCGCCGCCCGCATCCTCACCACCGACCCCCCGCCCCCTCCCTTGGCCGGTGGTGCGATGTGGCGCGGGGTGCATGCCGTCGCACCGGGCCGGGCGTTGATCCTGGGGCGGGACGGATGCCACCGCACGAAGGTGTGGTGGCATCCGGCCTCGCCGCAGCTCTCCCTCGCCGAGGGCGCACCGGTCCTGCGTGAGGCACTGCGTGAAGCGGTGTCGCTGCGGGTGTGGCCGGGGCAGGTCCTGGGAGCGGATCTCTCCGGCGGCATGGACTCCACCTCGCTGTGCTTCCTGGCCGCCGAGGCCGGAGCCCGCCTGGTGACCGCATCCCTGCACAGCGCGGCGTCCGGCAACGAGGACCGGCGTTACGCCCCCTACGCGGCGGAGCGCCTGGGCGGCTCGCAGTCCTTGGCTTTCACGTTCGACGAGGTTCCGGGCTACTTCGCAGGGCTGGGCCGACGGCGAGATCCGGCCGACGAGCCCACGGCCGTGACGCGGGGGCGGGCCGTGCAGGAACACCTGGCCCACGCGTTGCGCGACCGTGGCGCGCATCTGCGCCTGACCGGATACGGCGGCGACGATGTCTTGCTGCCGCCCCGTTCCTACCTGCACACGCTGGCGCGCCGCTATCCGCTCATGGCACTGCGGCACGCAGCCGGGTGGAGAGCGCGGTCGCGCTGGCCGCTGCCGGCCACCGCGAAGATGCTGTTCGACGGCGGTTCCTACCGCCGCTGGCTGACGGCGGCCGGCGGCCAGCTGCGCGAGTCCCCCGCCGGCCGGCCCCGCCCCGACAGCTGGGGCACGGCGCCGCGCCTTCCAGCATGGGCCACCGACAAGGCTGCAGACCTCCTGTCCGGCCTCCTGGACGCTGCCGCGCACGAGGCACAGCCGCTGGCCCCCGCACGCGGCCTGCACGGGCGGCTTCACCAGGCACGGGAAGCGGGCAGGATCGCCTCCGTCTTCTCGCACGACTCGACGGTCGACGGGCTGCCCGCGGACAGCCCGTTCTGCGACGACGCGGTGATCGCCGCGTGCCTGGCGGTACGCGCTCAGGACACCACCAGCCCCTGGACCTACAAGCCGCTCCTGGCGGCGGCGATGGACGGCATCGTCCCTGACTACTTGCTGGCCAGAGCCACCAAGGACCACGTCACCCAGGAATGGCACCACAGCCTGCGGGAACACCGCCGAGACCTCGCCGAGCTCGCCTCCGACTCCCACCTGGCCGCCGCCGGCATCGCCGACGAGAACACGCTGCGGCGCATGCTGCACAGCCCCGAACTCCTCACCGCTCAGACACACGGGTTGGAGCAACTCCTGGCAGCCGAGCTGTGGCTGCGCGACCTTGCCGCCCATCCCCTCCCCGCCCACCTCACCGCCACTGAACCCAAGGAGCAGTCCGTTGAGCCGGCTACGCGCTGAAGTCATCTGCACCGCCACCGAAGACGGCATGGTCCTGCTCGACCTGCGCGCCGGCCGCTACTGGCAGCTCAACGCCGCCGGGGCCGCCGTCCTGAAGGCGTACCTGAACGGTTCCACATCCCAGCAGATCACCGATGCCCTGTTCCAGGCACGCCCCGTCAGCCGTGAGCACGCCGAGGCCGACGTCAACGCCCTGATCGGCCAGGTCACCCGCGCCAAGCTGGTGAGCACCCCGTGAGCCGGCAGACACTCGATACCGCCGGAATCCGCCCCCCAGCACTGCGCAGGCTTGCCGCCCGCACCGCTGTCGGCGCTGCCCGGCTTCTGGCACACCTGCCCCCCGACCGCCTCCAAGCGGTACTGCGCGCCGCCCGCCGGGGAGCGAAGAGCGCTTCATACGACACGGCGTCGACCGCACGCGGGGACGTGACCGCGGTCAGCGTCCTGTGCTCGGGCCGCTACTGTCTCCAACGCTCCCTGGCCACCGTGCTGTTGTGCCGCATCGGCGGAACCTGGCCCACCTGGTGCACCGGCGTACGCACCTCCCCCTTCGCCGCCCACGCCTGGGTCGAAGCCGAAGGACGACCCGTCGACGAACCCGCCGACACTGCCGCCTTCCACACCATGCTCACCGTCCCACCACGCTGAACCGGTCACAGCAACCACCGGCCTCCCCCTGGCCGGACACAGCGAGGGACGCCCGGGACCGGACGTTGACGTTGACTTCGTACCTGCCAGGGATGCGAGGTACCGACACATCCACGGCGACCGGTACGCCTACCAGCACCCACGCCGCTGAGGGCCCGGCCCGGCCGCCCCGGTCATCGCCGAAGCGGCCGGGCCGGGGTGAAGTCGATGTGTCTCCCCGCTGGATCCGCGCGAACCCACGTGCCAATGACCATAAGCAAAGCTCAGTGGATGTGCGCGAATGCGTCGAGGATCATGTGCTGCTTTCTGGCTTGGTACTGATGTTTCGTGCGCCGCACCGGTGCAGGGCTCACGTGACGTCGTGACGCTGTGCCGCGTCGGCCCTGCACCGGTGCCGGCTGAGTCAGGCGGCGTAGGGGGCTTGGACGTCGAGGACCCAGGTGACGCCGAACCGGTCGGTGAGCATGCCGAAACCAGGGGTCCACGCCGACGCGGCGAGGGGCTCGATGACGGTGCCACCCGCGGCGAGGGCGTTCCAATAACCGGTGATCTCGTCAAGGGTGTCGGCGCGAACGGACTGGAAGAACGTCCGGTCGGTGATCGTGGCACCGTTCTCCCGGTGCGTGGAGCCGGCCGTCACCGTGATGTCGGTGTCGTCCTGGCCGGGGATGTCGTAGGCCATGACGCGGAACCCGTCCTCGTTCTCGACCTGGCCGAACACGACCTTGTCAGCGCCGGGAACCTCTTTCGGCATGCCGAGGTCGCCGTAGGTGGCGATGACGGGCCGGCCGCCGAACACGGTCGCGTAGAACTCGAGCGCCTGGCGAGCGGTGCCGCGGAAATTCAGGTGGGTGGTCGTCCTGATCGTCATGATCTGCTCTTCTCCTCGATGGGTCCGACCGGCAGGTGTGCCGTCCGGGACGAGCATCACGGCAGAAGGGGTCAGTGGCGGTCCTCTACTCGGAGCACACTGGATTCATGATCGGAAGTACTTCGCGGATGCTTGCCCTGCTGTCCCTCCTGCAGACGCGACGGGACTGGCCGGGGCAGGTCCTTGCGGAGCGTCTGGACGTGAGCTTGCGCACGGTCCGCCGCGACGTGGACCGCCTGCGGGAACTCGGCTACCGGATCGGGGCGGTGAGGGGGCCCGACGGCGGGTACCGGCTCGAGGCCGGCTCCGAGCTGCCGCCGCTGCTGTTCGACGACGAACAGGCGGTCGCGATCGCGGTCGCACTCCAGAGTGTGCCCTCCACCGGGGTCGACATCGACGAGGCGGCAGCCCGCGCGTTGGCCACCGTCCGCCAGGTGATGCCGTCCAGGCTCCGTCACCGCGTCGACGGCATCCGCTTCACCGGAACCGGAACCGAGACCTCCTTTCGTGTCGATCCGTTCGTGCTCGAGACTGTCAGCGCCGCCGTGCGGGACCGGCACACGCTCCGATTCGACTACGGCGGCGGCGCCTCTCCACGGCGCGTGCAGCCGCACGCGATCGTCGCCCGGAAGAGCCGGTGGTATCTGATCGCGTGGGATCTGGACCGGGACGACTGGCGAGTCTTCCGCATGGACCGCATGACACCGCGCACCCCGACGGGCCCGGCCTTCACGCCTCGCACGCTTCCCGCAGCCGACGCGCGCTCCTTTCTCGCCGCCCGGTCCAAGGGATCGGAGAGCAAGGATCGCTGGCCCTGCGTGGGCGAGGTCGTCATCGAGCTTCCCGCGCGTGACATCACACCCTGGATCGGTGACGGTGAAATCGAAGAGCTCACCGCGCGGTCCTGTCGTGTCACGATCGGGTCGTGGTCCTGGGCCGGTCTGCTCGCATCCGTGGCCCGGTACGACGTCCCCTTCACCGTGGTGGGCCCGGACGCCTTGGCCGAGGCCGCGGCAAAGCTCGCCGGCCGGGTGCAGGACTCCGTCTGTCTGCCGTCGCCGGGAAGTTGACCATCGAGCAGGAAGATCCCGTGCGCGCTGGAAGTGGCGGAGAGTACAGGACAGAAGATGACCGCTTCGCGTGCGAGGCTCACTTCATGACGAAGACGAATACGACGAAAGAGGAGCTGACCGGCCGGTTGATCGTGGCCGACGCGCAGGCCTGGCGGGCGTGGCTCGACGCTCACGAGAGCTCATCTGCCGGGGTGAAGCTGATTCTTGCGAAAAAGGGCATCACAAAACCGACGTCCCTGGCCTACGCCGAGGCCCTCGAAGAGGCTCTCTGCAGCGGCTGGATCGACGGCCGCCGCAACGCCGTCGACGCACGCACGTTCCAACAGCACTTCACCCCGCGTCGAACGGCGTCCATCTGGTCCCGGCGAAACGTCGCCATCGTCGCCACTTTGATCGAGCAGGGGCGCATGCGGCCACGGGGTTTCGCGGAGATCGAGCGGGCGAAGGCGGACGGGCGCTGGGACCGGGCCTATGCCGGACAGGCCGAGGCCGAAGTGCCCGCCGACCTCGCCCAGGCGCTTGCCGCGTCGCCCACGGCGGCGGTCCGCTTCATCGCGCTGACCCGCGCACAGCGTTACAACGTCATCCATCAGGTGATCACCGCTCCGAGCGAGACCAGTCGAAGGAACCGCATCACGAAGTCCCTCACTCGTCTGGAAGCCGCCCCAGGGGCCTGACGCTGCCCGGCGGGGCCTTCCGGGGACGGTAGGGAAGCAGAGACTTTCCGGGTCTGTTCCGCAGCCTTCCTGGGCGGCGCTCCGGTCGTTCCCCCGGCGACGCCGGAGGCCGACGTACTCGAGCGCGGGTGGCTGATGGCCGATGTCCATCACACCGGTGTCGGTGCCGGGAGGGGCGGCCCGGTCGATGCGGTCGAGGACATCGTCATCGAGGTGCGCGTTCGCTCCGTCGAGCAGGCCTTCGAGCTGGTCGAGTGTTCGGGGTCCGATGATCGCGGACGTGACCTGCGGGTGTGCGACGACGAACGCCATCGCCAGATGCGTCATCGACAAGCCTGCCGATTCTGCCAGCGGGGACCGGTTCCTCGATCGCGTCGAATTTGTGTGGATCGGTCATGTGGCGAGGTCCCCACGCCTTTCGGCCCGCAGTCACGGGTGTCTGCTGATCCCGGCGGTACCTGCCCGTGGAAAGCCCCCACGACAGAGGGCTCCACGTCAGCACTCCCATGCCGTGTTCGCCGCACACCGGCAGCACCTCGCGTTCGATGCCACGAGCGAGGATCGAGTACGTCGGCTGCTCGGTCCGCAGCCGCGCGAAACCGCGGCGTTCCGAGATCCACTTCGATTCGACGATCGTCGATGCGGGAAAGTTCGATGAGCCGATCGCCCGCACCTTTCCGCTGGTCACGAGATCGGTGAGGGCCGAGAGGGTCTCATCCAGGTCCCTCTGGGGGTCGAAGTGATGGACCTGGTGGAGATCGATGTGATTCACATCGAGCCGGCGCAGGCACTCCTCGACGGCAGTCACGATCCACCGGCGTGACGCGCCACGGCGGTTCGGGTCATCGCCCATCGGGCCCGTGAACTTGGCCGCCAGCACGACATCGTCCCGGCGGCCTTTGAGGGCGTTCCCGACGATCTTCTCCGTCTCGCCCCCGCCACAGACGTCCGACGTGTCGATGAAGTTGATCCCGCCGTCCAGGGCCCGGCGCACGATACGTCGGCAATCGTCAGGGGCCGGATTCCCGGCGGGACCGGACATCATTGTGCCGAGACAGTAGGGACTGACGCGGATACCGGTTCGGCCGAGTGCGCGCATCTTCATGCTGGTTCTCCACAGTGAGCAGGTGACGAGGAACTCCCGTCACACCGGGTGAGCGCACCTCAGGTCTCGCGCACCCGTCTCCTCGACACTGACGAATGACAGGACCTGGGCGATCATTTCGTCAGCGTGGAGACGGCCAACACGGGTGACCAGCCGATCGCCATCACCAGCTGGGGCACCGAGCTCCCCGGTGACCGGCGCATGTCCGTCACGCGAGGGGAGAACTGGGCAACTCCGCTCCCCCACGTGCTTGCCCCCGGTGCCCCTCCCGCGCGGTTCCTGATCCGGGCCGATGAGCTGCGGCGGGTAGAACGGGAACAGCACATCCCGTACACGCAGATGCGACCGTACGTGGGGCCGGCCGACGGAACGGTCGTCCACGCCGACCGCAGCGTGCCGTTGTCCAACTGACAAAAGCCCTTGGCGAAGGGGCGGGCAGCCAAGGTGTGGGCAGCCCGCCCCTTCGTCCTGACTCGGCGGGTCAGGGGTGCCACACACCTCGGGTGATGCAGTGCGGTGTTGCAGTGGTGGCCGGACCGCGCGGGGCGGTCGGCGGCCACCGCCGGCGCGGGATGGTGACCCGGACCTCCGCCAGGACGATGCCGGTCGTCGGGTCGCGGTGTACGGGGACGTACAGGCCCCAGTGGACCACCCCGAGTCCGTGAGCCGGCCCCCGGGCCCACGGGCCCGGGGGCGACATCACCGAACGGCCGCCCACGAGTCGGACGATCACAGCGGTACTCCCATCCGGCAAGGCTCTCCCGCCTTCATCCCTTAGCGGGACTCGGCAGCAGAAGGACAGCACCGAAGCGCACGGTGGAAGGGATCGGGTGTGACGTGGACACTGCCGGAACCCATGCTGAGCACTCCCGTGCCTGAGCTACGGCCGGGCTGGGCGGCGGAGCCCAAGTTGTCGACAGGGTTTTGTGTTGTCCGTTGTCCCTCGCGAGCTCGGCCTCTCTGCCCCGGCCAAGGCGCCTGCATGGGGCAGTGTTGGACTGCCAGGGGGCGTTGTCCGTCGAGGCTGGCACCGTGGTGCTGCGCTCACGCCGGGGCACCGACATGGGGCCGGCCTTCCCCGAGATCGTGGCCGCAGCCGGGCGGCTGCGGACGCGACCGCGATCGACTGCGTCATGTGACCTGTGGGGGCGTCTCAGCCCCAAGGTGTCTCAGGCGGCGCAGCTCCCATAGACGAGACGAGACGTGACGGGCGTCGCGGCCACGTGCCGCAGCGGCCGCTCAGAGGTGGCCGTCCAGGAACTTCCGTACCTCGGTGATGGTCACAAGGCCCCGTGCCGTGCGCCACCGCCTCTCCCTCCTTCAGCAGGACGCAGGACGGGGCTCCGGTGATCCCGTATCGCTCGGTTGCGGCCGGACAACGCGTGATGTCGGCGCGGACGGCCGTCAGGCGGCCCGCACAGTCGTCGGCGATGCCACCCACGACGAGGTCCATCACCCGGCAGGGCTCGATTGCCTTGGGCCATGTCCCGGTGAAGTATGCGAGGACCAAAACTCCGCTCATCCCGAGGATGAAATCGAACTCCGCGTCCTCACGGGGTCGGTGAACCCGCTTCGTCATGGAAGCTCCTGACCTCACGTTCCGTCATTGCATCCCCCTCATCCCTCGCGCGGTGTGCCAGGCCGGCCCGGCCGGTCGTCCGGTTGATCTGTCGGAAGGACGGCACGGGGCCGTCGCAGAACCACGGTGGTCCCCGGCGCGAGCGGCCCGGCCCCCGCCCCTGGGGACCCGGCCCGGCCGCCCCGCCGGTCACCCAGCTGCAGCCCGCCGCGCGCCCGTGGGTCAGCTCGTGCCAGGACAGCGCCCTCCACGACGACATGAAAGCCGTTTTCCGGGGCGTAGCGGCCCAGTTCACCGACCAGATGCTCGATGAGCGCGTCGACGAGCGGGCCGTGCGCATCGTCCACCGGATCCAGTCGAGCCGTATCCGCCACCGCGCTTCTCAGAGGCAGCGCCCCCGACGGGCTTCCCGAGGCCTTGTCTGGTCTTTCACATCAACCCCCGGTCTCAGCCGGCCAACACCGCTCTTCCCCGGGCCGCACGAGCCAGCTGATGGCGCCGAGAACGAGGCACGATTCCTGGACCGCTCGCGGGCGCGGTCGTGGACGGTCGAAGTACGCGTCAGCTGACCCGAAGACCGACCGCCAGCGTCAGTTCAAGGACCCGGTGTGGCGATGCGAGATCCGGAAACAGCTCCCGCAGCTGCGACATCCGGTACCGGACTGTCTGGGGATGGACGAACAACGCCGCCGCCACCTCCTCCCGCCTGCCCTGGTGCAGCAGCCACGCCCGCAACGTCTCCTCCAGCCGCCGTGCGGTCGCGACAGGCAAGGTCCGCAACGGTGCGAGGGCTCGGGCACGCAGGTCTGCGAACGCGTCCACGTCGGCGCTCAGCACCAGCTCGGGCAGGCGGTCCTCGGTGTCGCGAACATCAAAGGAGAGGGAGCGCGCGCGTACGGCTCGTGCGTACGAGGCGGACACACGAGTCCATGGCCGGGCCGGGCCGACCACGGCGGTGCGGTCGGTCAGCTGCCGCAAGAGATGTGATCGGTCGGCATCGGGGACGAGCAGCACACCGGTGGCGTCCGGCAGATCGTCGAGGACGAGGGTGTTCGGGTCGAGCGCGCGGTAGGCAGGCCGGGCCTGGGCGGCGGGCAGCAGGACCGCGGTCAGCGAAACCGGAGGCTGCCACCCGGCCCGTTGGACAGAGGCCAGCAGTACGTCCGGGCTCGCGCCGGCGAGGAGGTCGCGGGCCAGGTGCTCCAGGTGGCGCTCGTGGGCCCTGCCCCGGGCGGCCAGTTCGTCGGCGTGGCCCGCGGCGCTCGCGGCGGAGAGCTCGTCGATGTAGGCGAAGGTCAGCTCGGCGAACTTGGCGACCTCGGCGGCGGGCAGACCTGCGGGTACGGCACCCGCTGCCAGGCATCGCCAGGCCACGCGGGCGCCGACGCGGTAGGCGCTGAGTAGGGCGTCCATCGAACGGCCGTCGCGCACCTCGCCGCGGCCCAGCTCGTAGGCTGCGTCACCGGCGTCGCCGCCTGTGGCGTTCCCGCTCGCGAGGTCCAGGTAGTGCCCCAGGGCGGTACGGACGGCTCGGCGGATGGTGCCGCCCATGCGGCCCGAAAGGGCGTTGGCGTAGGGAGGGACCTCGTCGATGATCGCCTGGACGACCTCGTCGGCGGTGGTCTTCAGCGCGGCCCGAAGTGCGGTGACCGTCGTCTCATTGAGGGCCAGTTCGCTGGCCCTCCGGATTGCATGGCTCACGTTTTGTTCCCTGCGGACAATTCAGCCGACCAGATTTACGTCCTGCGGTCAGGACTTTACGCCTTGAGGCGCAGCAAGCTGGAGTCATGACGAGTGCGGCCCTGCGCAGCAGGGCGTGGAAACTGCTGGAGATGGTCACGACGCCGCTGCTGCCGTCGGACTACCTCGACCTGGTCAGCCCGCTGCGTGCGGGCGCTGACCTGCGTGGGCGCATCGAGGCCGTGCACCCCGAGACGGGTGACGCCGCGACCATCGTGATCAGGCCGGGACGGGGCTGGCGCGGTCACACAGCCGGTCAGTACGTGCGGATCGGGGTCGACGTCGACGGGGTGCGCCTGTGGCGTGCCTACTCCATCACCTCGCCGACAGACCGCCAGGACGGCCGCGTCACGATCACCGTGAAGGCGATCTTGGACGGCAAGGTCAGCAACCACCTGGTCCGCAGGGCGAAACCGGGCACGCTGATCCAGCTCGACCAGGCGACCGGTGACTTCGTGCTGCCGCAGGCCAAGCCCGCCAAGGTGCTCTACCTGACGGCCGGCAGCGGCATCACGCCCGTGATGGGCATGCTGCGCGACATCGAGTTCGACGACGTCGTCATGGTCCACTGCGCGCCACAGCCGCAAGACGTGATCTTCCGCAACGAACTGCACGACCTGGTCGCGGACAAGAAGCTGCGGCTCACCGAGGTGCACACCGCCACGGACGGCATGCTCGACATCGGCCGTCTCGATGAACTCGTGCCCGACTGGGCCGAGCGCGAGACCTGGGCCTGCGGGCCCGCGGGCCTGCTCGACGCCGCCGAAGAGCACTGGACCGAGCACGGCGTACAAGAGCGCCTGCACACCGAACGCTTCCGCCCCGGCATCGTCCTCGCCGGCGACGGCGGCGAGGTCACGTTCAGCGCCACCGGCAAGACCGTCGACGCGGACGGCGCCACGCCGTTGCTGGACATCGGTGAGGAGGCCGGCGTGCTCATGCCCTCCGGGTGCCGCATGGGCATCTGCTTCGGCTGCGTCACGCCGCTCAAGGCCGGCGCCGTCCGCGACCTGCGCACCGGCGAGATCACCGAGGCCGAGCCGGGCGTTCTCATCCAGACCTGCGTGTCCGCCGCGGCGGGCCCCTGCGACATCGAACGGTAGGAGCACCTTGACCGCCATCGACCCCACCGCCCACCTGACCGCGGAGCAGATCGAGGAGCTCGGCCGCGAGTTGGACGCGATCCGCGACGAGGTGATCGCCAGCCGCGGCGAGAAAGACGCCGCCTACATCCGTAGGGTCATCTCGGCGCAGCGCAAGCTCGAGCTGGTCAGCAGGGGTGTGCTGCTGTTCTCGTTCTTCCCGCCCGCATGGCTGCTCGGCACCGCCGGTCTGTCCGTGGCGAAGATCATGGACAACATGGAGATCGGCCACAACGTCCTGCACGGCCAGTGGGACTGGATGCGGGACCCGAAGATTCACTCCACCACCTGGGAGTGGGATCACGTCTCGCCGTCCGAGCAGTGGAAGCACTCGCACAACGAGCTGCACCACACGTACACCAACGTGATCGGCAAGGACAACGACCTCGGCTACGGCATCATGCGCGTCGACGAGGACCAGAAGTGGCACCCGTTCCACCTCGGCCAGCCGCTGTGGAACTTCATCAACGCCTGCTTCTTCGAGTACGGCATCGCAGCGTACGACCTGGAGCTCGGCAAGAACCTGCACAAGCGCCGCCGCAAGAACCCGGAGTTCCGCGCGCGGGCCAAGGCCGTGGGCCGCAAGATCCGCAAGCAGGTGCTCAAGGACTACGTGATCCACCCGCTGCTGTCGGGCCCGTCGTTCCTCACCACGCTCGCCGCCACGTTCACCGCGAACCTGGTCCGCAACATCTGGTCCCACTCGGTGATCATGTGCGGGCACTTCCCCGAGGGCGTGCAGGTCTTCGAGCGCCGGTCGATCAAGGGCGAGACGCGCGGCCAGTGGTACCTGCGCCAGATGATGGGCTCGGCGAACATCAGCGGCAGCAGGGCCATGCACTTCATGACCGGCAACCTGTCGCACCAGATCGAGCACCACCTGTTCCCGGACCTGCCGAGCAACCGGTACGCCGAGGTCGCGGTGAAGGTGCGCGCGCTGTTCGAAAAGTACGAGCTGGAGTACGTCACCGGGCCGCTGCCCAAACAGGTGTTCTCCGCGTGGCGCAAGGTCTTCCGGCTCTCGCTGCCGAACAGGAAGCCCGAGGTCAAGACGCCGGACCGCAAGCAGGGGTTCGCCGCGGCCTGATTCCCGGTATTGGTTCAGACCTTCCGGCCGAACCCGGCGGCACCGCCGGGTTCGGTGAGATCCATTGCGGACGGTGGGCGGCCGCGACGTCGGACCGTACGACACGGGATCCGGGCAGCCCGGTGTCCGGCTGCGCTGCCTGGACGTGCGCCAGGAGCTCAGCACACAGCCCCCGGCGAGGTGTTGCAGTGCGCTGGCCTTCCGTGGTCGGGCCGGTAGTCGGGTGCGTACGCGCACTCGGTTTGCCGACGGGCGGGCTGGGTGGAAGGCACGGGCTGTGACGTGGACACTGCCGGAACCGATGCTCGCCGCCCCTGTGTCCGACCCTGCGCTGCTGCCGGGGCGGGCGGGTGAGCCGAAGTGGGAGGGATTGCGAGCCCTGGTCTGCGTCGATGCAGGTCGGGTGGTGCTGCGCTCCAGGCGCGGCACCGAGATGCTTTTGGCGTTTCCGGAGATTGGGGCCGGGGCCGTGCAGTTGCCGGACGCGACCGCGCTGGACGGCGAGTCGGTCGTACGGGACGCCGCGGGCCGCCTCGCGTTCGAGCGGTTGCAGAACCGGCTTGCCCGGCGCGGTGCCGGGGCGGCGCGGGCGGCAAAGGAGTGACCGGCCCACTTCGTCGCGTTCGATCTGCTGCGGCTGTCCGGGACGGACACAACCTCCTGGCCGTACCTGAGGCGGCGGGCCGCGCTGGAGTCCGTGTTCGCCGCCCGCCGGCTGTCGGCGCCGTGGGCTCTGTGCCCGTCGACCACCGAAGCTGACGTCGTACGCGAATGGCCGACGTGGACGTCAGTCGGGATGGAGGGCGTGGTCTTCGAAAGGCTGGACGACGCCTACAGGCCGTCGGTGAGGGGCTGGCAGAAATACAAGGTCCGCGAGACGAGCGAGGCGATCGTCGGCGCGGTCACCGGCTCCCTGGCAGCTCCCCGCACACTGCTGCCCGGCAGGTACGACACCGATGGCCGCCTTCAGTATGCCGGCCGCACCACAACCCCCGACCGGACCGCAGGCACTGCGGTCGCCGGCCTGCTCGTTCCGGGGCGGCGCGGACATCGATGGACAGACTGGTCTTTCTCCGCCGGGTGGGGCGCCAAGGAGACGCTGAACGTCACGCTGGTGGAACCTGAGCCGGTGATGGAAGTCGGCGTCGACGTCGCCCGCGACGCCTCCGGCCGGTGGCGCCACCCCGCACGCTGGCACCGCGCCCGCCCCGACCTCTCCCCCACCGGCATCCCCGCCTTCTGACGACGGCGTTGCGCGTCCGGCCGGGCCGACGCGCAACGCCCCACAGAAGCGCAGCAAGGGCCTCCCGCTGCTTGGCCGGGCTCGCCACCAAACGCCCAGGCTCATCACCCGGGAGTGGTCCGCCCCGTCCGTGATGGTTGTGAGGCGTCGGCGAGGTCGGCGCCGGTGGCGGCGTCCCGCTGGGAGTGGTCGATGCCGTGCCAGTCCAGGCACATGACGGTCGCGTCGTCCTGCAGGTGGCCCTGGTTGGCGTCGACGATGGCCGCGATGAGGGTGCGGGCGGCCTCGCGGGGGTGCAGATCGCGGGTGCTCACCATCAGGTCGGACAGGTCGAGGCTGCCTGCGTTGCGCTCCAGCATGCCGTCGGTCAGCATCACCAGCCGGTCGCCCGGCCGCAGGTCCAGCGACTGGACCCGGTAGGTGTGAGGGGCGTCGAAGCCGAACGGCATATCGATCTCCGGAGTGATCTCCCGCACCTGGCCGTCGCGCATCCGCAGCGGCCAGGGGTGCCCGGCGTTGACGAACTCGGTCGTGCCGTCGAGCAGGCTGATGCGCAGGAGCTGGCCGGTGACGTAGCCCTTGTTACCGTGCTCGCGCATGGCCTGGTCGGCCTGGCGGGCCTGTTCGGCGAGGTCGCCCCCGGCCCGCCGGGCCCGGCGCAGGGCGCCCACCGCAAGAGTGGCCAGCAGCGCGGCGTCGACGTCGTGGCCCATGGCGTCGGTGACGGAGAGCTGGACGGTGTCCCGGTCGATCACGTAGTCGAAGGTGTCGCCCCCGACGTGGTCGGCGGGCTCCAGCGCGCCGGCGACCGCGAACTGGGCGGCCTCGCACGCCAGCGACGCCGGGAGCAGCCGGTGCTGGATCTCCGCGGCCAGGCTCAGCGGGCTGGTGCGGCGGCCCCACTGGTACACGTCGGTGAAGGACCGGTTCGCGATGACGATGTACGCCAGGGCGTGCGCGGTCTCGCCGATCTCCCGCATCACCTCGGCGTCCGGCACCGCGGGAAGGAACAGCTCGAGGAGCCCGATGGCGTCCCCCCGGTTGGTCACCGGGGCCACGATCCGCACCAGCGCACCCGCACCCCCGCCCGCCACCCTCGGCCGCTGGGAGCGGATCACGTCGTCGTACAGGGTGCCCCGCAGTGGGATGCGCCGGGCGGGCTCATCGGTGTCGACACTGCCCGCGGCCCCCAGCCGTACGACCGAGCTGCCGGTGAAGTCGGCGATCAAAAACGACACCGACGCGGCCCCCAGGCGCTCCCTGAGCATGCGCGCGACCACGTCGAGCGACTCCACGGGCGCCGCGGTCTCCGCCGCCGCCAGCGTCCCCGCCAACGTCATCGCCCCGGCCCGGCCACCCCCGTTCCCGGGAAGACGAGAGACCCGCCCGCCGTCCGGCTCTCTTGCGGTCACAGCGACTCCTTCATTGCTCGACAACGCTCAGCGCTCCGCCCCGAAAGACGCGGAAGACCTGTGCCGACCCGGTACCCGGACAGGTCACATTGCACCACCGGAGCCGACTTCTACCCGCTAACGCCGTCATGTGGCTGCAAGGAGGACGGCTGTGAAGTGCACGGTGAAAGGCGGCGATGGCCAGGGTGTGGAAGACCTCGTGGAAGCCGAACCAGGCCGGTGAGGGGTCGGGGCGCTTGAGTCCGTAGACGACGGCGCCCGCGGTGTAGAGCAGACCGCCGGCGATGACGAATACGACGACCGCGGCGCCGCCGGCGTGCGAAGTCGGGCAGATTGAAGACGGCCACCCAGCCCAACGCGATGTAACACGGGGTGCACAACCACCGGGGAGCCCCGATCCACAGGACGCGGAAGGCGATCCTGGCCAGCGCGCCCACCCACACCACCATCAGCAGCACCCGCTGCCGGCCTTCGGGCAGCAGCAGCACCGCCAACGGGGTATACGTGCCGGCAATGATCAGAAATACGTTCGCGTGGTCCAGCCGCCGCAGAACCGCCTCCCCGCGCGGACCCCACGTACCGCGGTGATAGACCCCGCTGGTACCGAACAGCAGACAGACCGACACCGCGTACACCGCGTACACCGCGTACACCGCGCAGGCCGCCACCGCCGCCGAACGCGAAACGGCAATCAGGACGATCCCGCCGACGAGCGCCTGGGGGGAACACCCCGGCGTGCAGCCAGCCGCGCAACCTCGGCTTCAGCGCAGCCGCCGCCCGCTCCACCCCGCCTTCCAGGCCGGTAGCGGCAGTCAGCCGGCCTGTTGCGACGGGAGACGCATCCATCGCCGGGATACGCAGGGTGTCGGGCGGGTTGCCCGGGCCGGGCTGGGGCTCCCGTCCGTGGGACGGCGGCTCAGTGTCCTCGGCGATCATTCGCTCATATTCTTGAAATGGCGGAAGCGTGCGGCCGGACGCGGCATCGCGGACCGCGTATCAGGTGGCGACTGTGTGCAGGGCTGCGCTACGGCGGTGTTCAGCGTTGATGCGCTGGGCTTCCTCGAGCTGGTCCTCGAGGGCGATGATGCGGCACGCGGCCTCGATCTGGGTTCCCTGGTCGAGGAGTTCGCGGGCGCGGGCGGCGATGCGCAGCTGGTAGCGGGAGTAGCGGCGGTGTCCGCCCGCAGAGCGGAGCGGGGTGATGAGACGGGCTTCGCCGATGGCGCGCAGGAAACCCTGCGTGGTGCCGAGTATTTCAGCGGCCCGGCCCATGGTGCAGGCGGGGTGGTCATCGTCGTCGAGACGGCCGAAGGAATCGTCTGCCGTCAGCTGACCCCTCTGTAAAACACGTGGAGGGGAACGTGTGGAGGGCCCTGGCGCCGTGCGGCGCCAGGGCCCGAAGGAACTGCTTCACCATCTGCCGGCCCTGTTACCGCGCCGGCCTTCTGTGACCGCACGCCCGACCGGAATACTGCCGGGAATGCTGGGATCGCGGTTGCTCGACCGGAGACCACCTCACTATCGATGTCCTGCGGTACCCGGACTCAACAAGCCGCCCGGGCGATCCTGATGGCGCCCAATTCCTCCGTTCATTCCCTCAATGCTGGTACTGCTCTACTGCGTACTGCTGATAACGCGACCTGCTCCGTGGCCTGTCACAGCGCCACTCTTCGGCAGCCAGCCCCGTCGCCCGTCCTGCGTCTGCTCTGGCTTGGAACCCCACTGCCGAACCTCCCGGTGCGCGCGCCCGCAGCCGACGCCTTCACCGAGGTACCGCTCACTGACTGCACTGCCGGGTACTGCGAACTTCACTTGCGGGTACTGCTCACGGCGGCCCCTGATCACTGCGGGCCACCCGGTCCGGTCGTCAGTCCCGTCACCGTCCTGCAATCCTGGCTCCGGAACTCCACCACCGCACCGTCCTGCGCACTGCTGCCAGGCAGTTCGTGTCTGCCAGGCCCTGCTGTCTCTCTGGGCTACAAGAGAAACCATAGCCACACCACCACCCAATGTCTACTCCAGCCAACACAGGTTTTCTGCGTGTCCGACGGGGAGGCAATCGGCCTCGAGCAGCGATAAGGGCGCCAGATGGAGTCCGCCCAGACCGAGGAAGGCTGAGGGGACCGACCGGAGACCGGTCGGCACACACGTGACGCGTCGCGGTCTCGTTGAACAGCGCGCCCCCGGCCGGCTCCCAAGGGATGTCATGGCTGCCCGCCCTTTGGGACCCGTGGGCTGTCTGGGGCAGGCCGTCATGGCAAGGCGACGGACCAGGAGGGAGCACGCTGCCTGCTACTAGTATCCTGAGTCGGGAATTCCGTTCAGATGTGTAGGCTTGCTCTATGGCGCGGACGGGGCGACCGAAGGCCGAGTTGACACTGTCGGACGAAGAACGGGCCGCACTCGAGGAGTGGGTGCGGCGACGTTCCGCACCACAGGCATGGGCATTGCGGTGTCGAATCATCCTGGCCTGCGCCGAAGGCGCCTCGAACAAGGACGTGGCTGCTCAACTCGGTTCCACACCACATGCGGTGGGCCGCTGGCGGGCCCGGTTCGTGCAGTACCGGATCGCCGGTCTGGGTGACATGCCGCGTCCGGGCGGCCCCAGGACCGTGACGGACGAGCAGGTCGCCGCGGTGGTCACCAAGACGCTGGAATCCACTCCGAAGAACGCAACGCACTGGTCGACGCGCTCGATGGCGAAGGAGATGGGCCTCTCGCAGTCGTCGGTGTCACGGATTTGGCGGGCGTTCGGCCTGCAGCCGCACCGGTCGGAGCCCTTCAAGCTGTCGACCGATCCGTACTTCGTCGACAAGGTCCACGATGTCGTCGGCCTTTACTTGGACCCGCCCGAGCGGGCCTTGGTGTTCTGCGTCGACGAGAAGTCTCAGATCCAGGCCCTGGACCGATCCCAGCCCGTGCTGCCGATGATGCCCGGAGTTCCCGAGCGGGCGACCCACGACTACGTCCGCGCCGGCACCACCACCCTGTTCGCCGCCCTCGAGGTCGCCACCGGCAAAGTGATCGGCTCCCCGCACCGCAGACATCGGGCTGAGGAGTTCAAGAAGTTCCTCATCAAGCTCGACAAAGAGGTACCCGCCGACCTGGACATCCACCTCATCTGCGACAACTACGCCACCCACAAGACCCCCGCGATCAAGAAGTGGCTGCTGGTCCACCCCAGGTTCCATCTGCACTTCACACCGACCGGCTCGTCCTGGCTCAACCTCGTCGAGCGATGGTTCGCCGAACTGACCAACAAGCAGATACGGCGCGGCGTTCACAGGTCCGTCCAAGCCCTGGAGAAAGACATCCGCAACTGGAACGCCGCCCGGAACGCCGACCCGAAGCCCTACGTCTGGACGAAGACCGCAGACGAGATCCTCGAACGCCTCGCCAGTTATCTGAACAGAATTCCCGACTCAGGATACTAGGGGTGGCGACTGGTGGCGTGTCCACCGGGGCCGTCGGACAGGGCGATGCGGGCCGTGATGTGCTTGCCGACCGGCTCCTGCTCGGTGAACAGGGCTTCGGTGACGGCCTTGACGATCTCCAGGCCGTGCCGGCCGATCCGGTCGGGATCGGCGGCCCGGGCAGCGGGCGCGGTGGGGTCGCTGTCCCACACGACAACGTCCACGGCGCGGGCATTGAGGCACAGTTCCAGCAGGACAGGGCCGGGAGCGTACTTGCGGGCGTTGGTGACCAGCTCGCTGACCACCAGTTGGGTGAGGTCCCTCGCGCGAGCGGGCACGGGCAGGTGACGGTCGGTCCGGGCCTTCTCGAGGAAGGCGACGGCGTGGTGGCGGGCTTCGGCGATGCAGCCGTCGTACCCGCTCAGGGCGTAGTCTGCGCGCACCAGGTATCCGTCCGCGGCCCCACAGCCGTCACCATCGGCATGGGATCCCACTGGCCTCGCCCTCATTCCCCGTACACGAGTGCGCGAGTACCCACCCTGCCTGCACACGTGGCAGAGGCACGTTGTTCGGCAGGCACCCGAATGCATTCCGCCTGGGCGGTGGGGCAGAATCATCCGCGCACGCCCTGCCCGGGCCAGCCCAGACGCAGTCGAGGAGACAGTGAGCAACGTCCAGAAGGAAGACCGGCCGGGCCGGTTCTCCGTCAAGCCCGAAGTGGTCGACGGCGTCCTCGTTGTGACCGTGCACGGCGAGATCGACCACAACGTCAAGGACGCCCTCAGCCAGGCGCTGACCTCAAGGGACGGCATGACGCCGCCCCTGCGGATCGTGGCGGATCTCAGCAGTGTGACCTTCATGGACTCCAGCGGCATCAACGTCTTCATCACCGCCCAACGCAAAGTGGGCCAGGCACAAGGGTGGCTGCGCATCGCCGGCGCCCAGGAGTCCGTCCTACGTGTGCTGCAGATGGTCGGCGTCGACACCGTCATTCCATGCCACCCCACCGTGGAGCAGGCGCTGAACGCCTGACCGCCCCCTCCTCGGGCCGGTCCATGGCCTCTGCATGAGGCCTGCGCCGCTGCGCCGCCGGGTCCAGTGCCTGGCCCAGCGGCTCCGGTGCGCGGGGGGCGGAAGTACAAGGTCTGCGAGACGAACGAGGCGGTCGTGGGCGCGGTTGGCTCCCTGGCCGCTCCCACCGGTCCATTCGGCGACGATGGTCTCCTGCAGTACACCGACCGCACCACCACCCTCGCCCCGACCGCCGGCTCACCGGTCGCCGGGCCACTCTCCCCGGCGCGGCGCGGTCAACCATGGACGGGCTGGTCATTCCCCGCCGGGCAGGGCAGCCGGGAAACGCTGAACGTCACTTCTGGTGGAACCCGAACTGGTGGTGGAAGCCGGCGTCGCGTCGCCCGCAATACCTCCGGCCGATGGAGCCACCCCACACACTGGTGCCACACCAGCTCCGGCCTCTCCCCCACCGGCACTCCCCGCCTGACATCGCCGCCGCACTCAGTGACTTGCGCAACCGTGATCCGAGGGTTTGCGTATGGTCGGGTTTCGAGGGTAGTTGAACGCCCTTAATCGGGTGGCTCAGGACAAGGCGGCGGTATGGGGCCAGTGGTGCACGAAGACGAGGACCAGTCACTGGCCAGCCGCCCCCCACTGTCCGCGGTCGCCCTGGAGGGCGGGGAGCGGATCGGTGAGGCCCGGGATGCGGCCCGCCGTTTTATGACCGAGGTGCAGGCAGTCCACGGGATCCCCGTGTCAGAACGCGCGATGGGCCTGGTGGAGCTGGTCGTCAGCGAGCTGGTGACCAACGCGCACAAGTACGCGCCCGGCCCGTGCTTGCTGGATCTGGAAGTCAACGACGGCGCCGTGGAAATCAGCGCCTGGGACAGCAATCCGGCTCTGCCGGTGCCCCAAGAAGCCGATCCGAACCGGATCGGCAAGCACGGCCTGGAGATCGTGATGGCCGTGTGCCGCAGCTTCGAGATCCACCGCGAGCCGGTGGGCAAGCGCGTCAAAGCCACAATCGTGCTGGCCGACGATCCCGACGGGCACCCCGCAGGCCGACTGATGTGACCGGCCCGGTTACCGGGCTGCTTGTCAACCTCCGGGGCTGGAGGGCCTCCCCAAGGCCGGGTAATTAACGTTTTCGCAAGTCACACAAGAGGTGTCGGAGTCCATGCCGTGACGGCGCAGAGGCCGGGGCCGGGTTTATGGATGAGTCCGGTCTCGGCCCATCTGGAGAACTGCCAATACATGGTCTCCATGGTGATGTCACCGAAGTGAGAAGCGATGTCGCGGGGGCGCCAGAGACGGGTGAGGTCTTCCTCGAACAGGCCAAGGATCCGGTGACGGCGGCGGCCGGCAAGGGCGGTGTTCCGGTCGTCGCGAAAGACCGCGGAGAGTTGAGGGCGCGGTTCGCGAGGTTCGAGGACGCTGATGTCGAGACTGGTAATGGTGCGGCTGGTGTCGGACCTGCCGTCGCCATGGCGGGCGCCGTAACGGGACATCGATGACTTGACCTTGCGGGTGCTGAGCCGTTGCCACCGAAAAGGAAACAGACCAGCGAGGACCTGACGGCCGATCGTCCCGAGAAGAGCATCCCGACCAGTGTCCGCGGTAACGACACCAGCGGCCTGGATCAGCCGGCGGTCAGCTTGGCCCAGACGAGCCGGTAGCCGACCTCGGGGAACAGGCACATCGCGAGCAGGAAGCAGACCCCGACCCGCGACGGAAGATCACGCAGCCTCCGCTGCACCGTCCGCGTCTCCGCAAGGACCGCGTCCACGAGCTCGAACGGCACGACGGCGGTCAGCTCCCCCAGATGGCCGGGCGCGAACCGGCCCGCTGCCACGGTGACCGTTCGGGTGATGACCGTCAGCGCAGACGGCAGGACACAATGACGGGGCAACGGAGCTCCTTCGGGACAAGCTGTCTTGGTCGACTGCCTGTACCGACGAGCTCCGTTGCTCTGCGTCCAGAATCCTGTAACTCACTTGCGTGACCTGCGAAAACGTTAACTACCCGGCCTTTGGTCAAGGCCCGTCTAGACTTCCGAGACCGACTGACGGAAAGCTGGCGCTATGCGGAGACTGCTCTACGGCATGAACCTGTCCCTGGACGGCTATGTCGCCGCGCCCGGCGACGACCTCAGCTGGAGCGGGCCGAGCGACGAGCTGTTCCAGTGGTGGCTCGACCAGGAGCGGGCGATCAGCCTGTTGCTGTATGGGCGCAAACTGTGGGAGACCATGAGCGCCTACTGGCCGACCGGCGACCAGCAGCCGGGCTCCACCCCAGCGCAGATCGAGTTCGCGCGGAACTGGCGGGACACGCCGAAGGTGGTGTTCTCCTCGACGGTCGACAAGGTCGACTGGAACACTCGCCTGGTCACCGGCGACGCGGTCGCGGAGATCACTCGGCTCAAGGCCGAGAACGGTGGGCCGATGAGGATCGGCGGCGCAGCGCTCGCCGGGGCGGCGATGCGGGCCGGGCTGATCGACGAGTACGCGATCGTCACCCATCCGGTCCTGGTGGGTAGCGGCACACCGTTCTTCACCGCGCTGGACAGCTGGACGAACCTGAACCTGGTGGAGACACGGACGTTTCCCGGCGGCGTGGTCCTGACCAGGTACGAGACGAGGCGCTGAACGCGCTGGTCGAGCGGTGGGACATCGACGACGACCAGCGACGGATCGGGTCACGCCCACAGACCGTCGGCGAGCAGTTCGCGGTCGAACAGCCGCTGCGGGTATCGGAGCGGGTGCGGACGCTGCTGCGGGTCACGCTGTACGCGGTCGCCCGCGACTGCGCAGTGCGGGAGCTGGCCTGAGTCATAGCCGGAGGGGTGTTCCCTCGCACGCCTGCTCGGCCTCGGACAGGACCTGATGATCACCCGCACGCCGGCCCCGCGGACGGGACAGCAGCGCGTCCGGCCACCCGCCTGCCACCTCGCCCACCACTTGTCCACGGCCCTGACCGACACCCTGAACAGGGCGGCAGCCTCCGACCGGCCCCGGCCCTCCACCAACGCGGACACCGCCGGCAAACGCACAGCCTCCTGCGCGTCCGGTGACCAGGTCCGCGCATCCCCCACCAGATCACTCACACACCGTCAACGAGCGCGAACACAAAGCGTTTCGGATCAATAGGCGACGTGGAAGATGAGAACGGCCAGCGCGCACAGGGCCCGGAGCCCGTCGAGCGCGGGGATCCTTCCGTTCGCGGATGGCGCCGCATCCTCCTGGCGTGCTGTAAATCCCGGATGCGGCAGGGCATTACCGTCAGGGCGTTTCGAGTGCCCCCAGGTACCAGGAATGAAAGTCTGCCGCTATGTGGTGCTCGTGCGGGACGAGAACACCGCCGGGTTCATAGACGCTGGACTTCATGTTGAGCTGGCACATCTCGCAGACTTCGAAGTCCTGCTGGTTCACCCGGTGAAATAGTTCGACGGAATGGTCGAGTTGCGCACTCTCCGGAACGTCTTTTGCGAACAGCCAGTCGCACTCGACGACCGTGCGTTCCGCGGAGACGGGGAAGAGCCGGTGAAAAATGACGTGGTCGGGAACGAAGTTGATGAAGACCTGAGGGTTGATGGTGACCCCCCAATATGTGCGGTCCTGGTCCTCGGTGATGCCGGGGAGTTTGTCGAACCCACCGGTGCCGTCGACGCTGAACGCCTCCGCGTCGTCCCGGAAACTGAGGCCGCGTCCCACGTAATGCTGAGCCGCGTAACCCTGGGCGCATTCGGGAAGGACGCTCGTCAGCTCGGGGTGGATGGAAGCACAGTGATAGCACTCCATGAAGTTCTCGACGATGATCTTCCAATTGGCCTTGACGGTGTAGCTGATGCGGCGGCCGACCTTCAGCTCCGCCATCTGCCAGCTGTCGATGGCCTGTTCGTCGTCGAACCGCTGGGTGATCGCGTGGACGACGGTCTCCTCGAAGGACGGCGGCTCCTCGGCGAGGCAGACCCACACATAGCCGAGGTATTCCCGCACGTGGAGCCGCTTGAGGCCCCAGTCACTGCGGTCCACATCGGGCATCTTGGCGAGATGCGGCGCCGCGACGAGCCTGCCGTCGAGGCCGTAGGTCCACGAGTGGTACGCACAGCGGAGGTTGCGCCTGACCTCTCCGTACTCCTCCTTGCAGAGCAGGAACCCGCGGTGCCGGCAGACATTCAGGAAGGCCTGGACCGCACCGTCGTGTCCACGGACCACGACCACGTTCTCCCGGCCCACTTGCGCCGTGCGGAACTTGCCAGGAGTGGGCACGTCCGACACGTGCGTGACGGCGAACCAACTCCGGTGGAATATACGGTCCCGCTCCTGCTCGAAGATCTCCGGATCACTGTAGTAGCGACCGGACGGGGTCGCCATCAGGCTGGGCACGATGGTGGTCACTTCTCTTCCCTTCCCATCCTCGCCGTCGGCGGTAGCAAACCACCGGTCAGATCTCCTTTATCGGTGGACCTTCACCTACTGCCATCTACAGAAGTACCCGGAGTGCCCTCAAGACCACAAGGCTTTTCAGACCACGGCCCCAGGTCCGCAACTTGCGATAAAAGCAGCGAGGCGCGCATCCGGTGCGCCGTAACTCACCGTTTACACAGGTAAATTCCGGCCGGCAACGCAGGTACCCTGTGAAATATTCCCAGAACAGGCGAGCAATCCACGAGATGCCGATCCGAACGGGTCTGACTAACGCTGGTTGAACTGCCATCCCAAGGAGGAATTGAGCATGGCGGAAGATCTGCTCACCCGAACCGTCTCAGAATCCGGCCAGAGTTATGCATGTGGCGTCGGCGACGTTCCGCTCCTGGACGAGACCATCGGAGAGAACTTCGACCGGATCGCCGCATCCTTCGGTGCCCGCGAAGCTCTGGTGGACTGCGTGACGGACCGCCGGTGGACGTACGCCGAACTGGCCGACGACGTCGACACCGTGGCCCGAGGGCTCCTCGCACTCGGGATCACCAAGGGCGACCGCGTCGGTCTGTGGGCGCCCAACTGCGCGGAGTGGACCCTGACGCAGTACGCGACGGCCAAGATCGGCGCCATTCTCGTCACCGTCAACCCCGCCTACCGCACCCATGAATTGGAGTACGTGCTCAACCAGGCGGGGGTGCGGCTCCTCGTGGCCGCGAGGAGCTTCAAGTCCTCCGACTACGAGAGCATGATCGCCGAGGTACGGCCCGCGTGCGCGAGCCTCGAGCACGTCTGTCTCATCGGGACCGACGACTGGGACACCCTGCTGGCCGGCGGGGCGCACATCACTCCCCGGGAGCTGACGGAGGCCGGGGCGTCCCTGGACGCCGGGGAGCCGATCAACATCCAGTACACCTCGGGCACGACGGGGTTCCCCAAGGGCGCGACGCTCTCGCACTTCAACATCCTCAACAATGGTTACTTCGTCGGCGAGTTGTGCAACTACACCGAGGCCGATCGCGTCTGCATCCCCGTGCCGTTCTTCCACTGCTTCGGCATGGTGATGGGCAACCTCGCGGCAACCAGCCACGGCGCGTGCATGGTGATCCCGGCCGCGGCGTTCGACCCCAGCGCGACCCTGGAGGCCGTCCACGCCGAGCGCTGCACCTCGCTGTACGGCGTTCCGACCATGTTCATCTCGGAGTTGGCCCACCCGGCCTTCGACTCCTTCGACCTGTCCTCCCTGCGCACCGGGATCATGGCGGGCGCGCCGTGCCCCGTCGAGGTGATGATGCGGGTGATCGACGAGATGGGCATGGCGGAGGTGACCATCTGCTACGGCATGACGGAGACCTCCCCGGTGTCCACCCAGACCCGTGCGGGCGACTCCCTGGAGCGCCGGGTGTCCACGGTGGGGCGCGTCGGCCCGCATCTGGAGGTCAAGGTCGTCGACCGGGAGACGGGCGCCCTGCTGCCCTGCGGCGAGCAGGGCGAGGTCTGCACCCGGGGCTACTCGGTGATGCAGGGCTATTGGGAGCAGCCGGACAAGACCGCCGAGGCCATCGACGCGGACGGCTGGATGCACACCGGTGACCTCGGAGTCATGGACGCCGACGGCTATCTGAGCATCACCGGACGGCTGAAGGACATGGTCATCCGCGGTGGCGAGAACCTCTACCCCCGGGAGATCGAGGAGTTCCTCTACACCCACCCCGACGTCCTGGACGCACAGGTCATCGGCGTACCGGACCAGCACTACGGCGAGGAGTTGATGGCCTGGATACGGATGCGGGAGGGCACCGAGCCGCTCACCGCCGCGTCACTGCGGACGTTCTGCGCCGGCAAGCTGGCGCACCACAAGATCCCCCGCTACGTACGTGTCATCGACGAGTACCCGATGACCGCAAGCGGCAAGGTGCGCAAGGTGGAGCTGCGCGAGCTCGCCGCCGACCTGCTGCGCGTCGACTAGCTGGTGAGCGCCTGAGCGGCCGGGCGGTGGCCGCACACCGCTGAGGCCGGGCATCGCCCCCTGAGCGGGCGGTAGTTCAGTCTCCGACCCCGTGCGTGCCGTTCCCCCGCGGCGCGCACCGCCCGAACACTCGCCATCACAGGAGGATTTCGTCATGACCGCCGAACTCGCACCACAACCGAGCACACCGGACTTGCCGCCACCCGCCCCGGACACGCACACGCACACGGGACGGCGTACGGCGGGAGGACGTCTGCAGTCCCTGACCGGTCTGCGGTTCATCGCCGCGTTCCTTGTCCTGATCGGCCACGCCGCCTACGTGCCCGTGTTCACGGATGCCGCGACGTACGAGTACTTCCACGCCCACGGGCTCAACTTGGGGTACCTCGGCGTCTCAGTGTTCTTCGTCCTCAGCGGATTCGTGCTGACCTGGGTGGCGAAGGCGGGCGACCCCGCGAAGTCCTTCTGGCGACGACGAGCGGTCAAGATCCTCCCCACCCATGTCGTCGTCTTCGGATTCGGCATCGTCTTCCTGCTCGCGCAGGGCCTGCCGGTCAAGCCGCTCGAGGCGGCCGCGACGCTGCTTCTGGTGCAGGCATGGCTGCCCGACAGCTCCTTCGTCATCCACTCCGTCAACGGCATCACCTGGTCGATCTCCGTCGAGCTGGCCTTCTACACGGTCTTCCCCCTGCTCATCGTCTGGATACGGCGCATCAGGCCCGAGCGCCTTGTGCACTGGTTCACGGCCGTCGCCGTCGCCGCGCTCGCCGTTCCCGTGTTCTCGTCCCTCTTCCTGGCGGGCCCGGACAGCCCCGTGCTGCCGGGCCTTTCCTGGGCGCAGCTGTGGGTCGGCTACTTCAGCCCGCCCGTCCGCGGCCTCGAACTGGTCGCGGGCATGCTGACCGCCCGGCTGATCAGCGAAGGCAGGTGGACGCTGCGCGTGGGCGTGCTGCCGGCGTCGCTCGCCGTGGCCGGGGTGTATGTGCTCACCCTGTTCCTGCCGGTGGTGTACGGCTTCGGCGCGTTCTTCGCCGTGCCGGTCGCCGCGCTGGTCGCCGCTTTGGCCACCCGCGACATACAGGACCGCGGCAGCTGGCTCGGGCGAAGGCCGATGGTGTGGCTCGGTGAGGCCGCGTACGGGTTCTGCCTGGTCAATCTGATCCTCCTGTTCACGATCCACATCGTGCTCGGGAGGCCGGTCATGGGCACCGCGGCCGCGGTCCTGTACCACCTGGGGACGGGCCTGGTCTGCGTCGTCGTCGCGCGGCTGTTGTACGTGCTCGTGGAGATGCCGGCGACGCGCCGATGGGGGCGGAAGCCGGACGCCGAACAGCGCAAACCGAAAGATGCGGCGGCCTCCGGTCGGGTGTGACCTTCTGGTAGTGCTTGGTCAGGTCGGTGCGGGGGTGGGTATGTCGCGGTGACAGGTGGGGCAGGCGCCGGTCCATGTCGCGAGAAGGGTCTGTAGCTCGCGGACGACGCGGTAGAGGCTCAGTCCGGCGCCGTGTCTTTTGGGGCTTTGGCCAGCCTCCGTAGGGTGCAGAAGGCGTGCGCGACGGAGACGAGGGTGACGTGGTGGTGCCAGCCGCCCCAGGTGCGGCCCTCGAAGTGAGCCAAACCCAGGGCCTGTTTCATCTCGCGGTAGTCGTGTTCGATGCGCCAGCGGAGCTTGGCCAGGCGGACCAGGGTGGTCAGCGGGGTGTCGGCCGGCAGGCCGGAGAGCCAGAACTGAACCGGTTCGCCCTGGTCGGCCGGCCACTCGGCCAGGAGCCGGCACGCGGGCAGTTCCGGGCCGTCGGCGGCCTGGCGGGCCTCGCGTCCGGCAGGCCGGATCCGCAGGGCCACGAACCGCGAGTACATCCGCTTGAAGCCGCTGCGGCCCGCGCCGGGCCGGGAGCCCTCACGCCATTGCACCGGCTTCGCCGCCCGGCGTCCGGCGGCCATGACCAGCTGTTTCACCGTCCGCGGCTTGTCCGGGTACTTTGCCACCGGTGGGCGTCCGGTCCCGGAGTACGGCTCGGTTACCGGCACGGCTGCACCGGGCTGGGCCGACATGGTGGTCGAGATGCCCACCACATAATGAAGGCCGCGGGCCTGCAGGCCGAGGCGGAAGGCCGCGGCATCGCCGTATCCCGCGTCCGCGATGGCCAGCGGCACCTCGATGCCCCACGAGCGGGTCTCATCGAGCATGTCCAGGGCGAGCTGCCATTTCTCCACATGCCCGATGTCCTCGGGGATGCCGCAGGCGGTGCGGCGGGCGACCTTGGCCGGGTCCGCCTTCACGGATCCGGGCGCCCAGGTCTCGGGCAAAAACAGCCGCCAGTCCACTGCCGCCGAGGCATGATCGGAGGCCAGGTGCACGGAGACGCCCACCTGGCAGTTGGTGACCTTGCCGGCGGTGCCGGTGTACTGCCGCGACACGCACGCCGAGGCGGTGCCGTCCTTTCCGCACCGCAGGCTGCCGCAGGGCGCAGGAAGCAGCCGCGCAGTGGGGTGCAAGTCTTGGGAGTCGAGCGCGCGTCCGACAGGTCCAGCGTGATCGGCCACTCCCTCAACGCTGCGCCAAATGGCCTCTTCTGCGGCTCACTTCGGTTGCCCGATTGGGCAGCGCAACCTTGTGAGCGGGTTGTGGGTCTTCTGATCGATCACTTTCGTGATCGGACCCATGAGGAGACCATCATCAGCACCATACGCAAGACCCTCACCGCTACCGCCGTCGTCGGTGCCGTACTCGCGGGCTCCGCTGCCTGCGGAACCGCGGAGCAGCTTTCCGCCGGCCAGAAGCTCGACCATGCCTTCGAGCAGCTCGGCAAGAAGAAAACGCTCTCCCTCCAGCTCGACCTGGACACCGACGTCACGTCCCTGAAGGCGCTGGACGCCAAGTCCGACCCCGCGCCCGGCGACGAGATCCCGGATGAGGCCGCCGAGTTGATGAGCGACGCGACGATCACGGTTACCGTGCGGTCGAAGAAGCCGCTCGACGAGTCCGGCGAGAAGGATCTCGTCGGTATGGCCATGAAGATCAGCAATCCGGAGGGCGACCTCGCCGAGTACCGGGTGATCGGCGACTACATCTACGTCCGTGCCGACGTCGACACGATCGGCAAGATGATGGGCAGCCCTGTACCGGCCGTTGAAGACCTGCCTCCGAAGGCTCAGTCCTTCAAGAGCGTCCTTGAAGGCAAGTGGGTGAAGTTCAGCGCCAAGAAGATGGAGGAGGTCACCGCCGAGGGCCAGGAGGGCCAGGGCGGCCCCGCGCCCGCCCCGTCCCTCGACGCCAAGACGCAGAAGAAGCTCGTGGAAGCCCTCCGGACGGTCGTCGCCCGTGAGGTGAGTTTCAAGACGGCCGACGGCGAGAACGGCATCGAGCACGTCACTGCCACGGCTCCCTTCCGCACGCTGATCACCGAGCTGCTCGACGAGATCCGCCCTCTGGCGAAGGACATGCCGCTGGGCATGGGGTTGCCGACTGACAAGGACCTCAAGGACGCGCCCGACACCAAGGTGACGGCGGACTTCACGCTGAAGAACGACGAGCTGACCGAGGTGAATGTGGACCTCGCCGCGTTGGCCGAGGACGCCAAAGTCAAGAAGCTCGGCCTGACTGTGCGGATGAGCGATGGCACCAAGCCCACCGCTCCGGCCGGTGCCACCGAGCTGGATATGCAAGAACTCATGGAGGGCTTCTTCGCCGGCCCGGCGATGAACGACGCCGAGTGGGACGAAAGCGACTACGCCGACCCGGACTTCCCAGAGGACGAGTTCTGATCGCACCGAGCGCTGACGGGGCCGGACGCCGCACTCGCGCGGTGAGTGACCGCACGGGTGCCCCCTGTCCGCCCGTGGCTCCCGGGTTGCGTATCCCTGCGATATGCACATGCGTCCCACTCTGGGACCTGTGGGGCTCGTAAAGTCATCGCTGCAGGTGGAAGCCCGCGCGCAAGACTTCTCGGTGGTGGCTGGGATGCTGCACCAGTGATCATCTCGCTGCTGTGCCGGGCCACCGGGCGTTGCTGTCCTTGCCTGCGGTCCCGCTGCGCCGGGACACAGCCAAGGACACCGAACTGCTGGTGCTGCGACACGAGAACGCGGTGCTGCGACGGCAGCTCGCCGGTCCGGTCCGCTACGAGCCCGCGGACCGGTTCTGGCCGGCCGCGCCGTCGTCGCTGATACCGCGCCGGCGCTGGAGCTGTGTCTTCCCGGTCACGCCGGGGACGCTGCTGGCCTGGCACCCCAGGCTGATCGCCAAGAAGTGGAACTACGCCGCACCGGCCGCCCTCCCACGGCCGCCACGCTCAAGAAACTGGTGCTGCGTCCGGCAAAGGAGAGCCCGCGGTGGGGCCACCGGCGGATCCAGGGTGAACCGGCCCGGCTGGGGCATCCGATCGCACCGTCCACGGTCTGGGAAATCCTGCACGCGGCCAACATCGGCCCGGCACCGAGCCGGCGTGAATTGCTCACCACCCAGGCCGAGGATCATCGCGGCGGACTTCTTCCACGTCGACACGATCACCGGCAGGCGGCTGTACGGCGCTGGCGTTCCTCGAACACGGCGGCCCGTGAAACATTGAGCCGAAGCTCAGTAGTTGTCACCCGCCAAGCTGGTTCAGTGGCGGCGACCAGAGCGCCCACCGCCGCAGCGGATATGGAGAGCTTCTTGAACATGGCGTCCCGTCTTCGGGCCGTTTGCAGGCATGTGGCGGCGACACACCGACGCATGAACTGGGATACGTGGGTTCTTCCTGCGGGGTGGTGTCCCGCGGGAGCCTTGAGGTAAGGCGGGTCAGGGCCGGGGTCGGGCAGAGGACGGGCGCCAGCTCGTTGAGGTAACGCCCGGTGATGGTGTGGGTGTCAGTCCCTGTCGGCGCGGGACCGTGGCCGCGCCGCGTCAGAGGACAGATCGGCCCGCGCGGCATCCTCGCCGGTGGTCTGGGCGAGCAGGGCGAGAGCGGCCCGCGACGGCGAGCCCACCTCTGTAGTGGCGACCACGACAACGGGACCTCGCCCGCTGCTCATGGTCTGCTGAATGACGGTCAGCGTCCCGACCAGAGGATGGCGCATCTCGTAGTCAGTGACGGTGCAGGCCTTGACCCGGTGGTCGGCCCACATCAAGGCGAACTCAGTGCTTTTCGCGGACAGTTCACCCAGGAGCGCATGCAGTGCCGCGTCCTCCGGGTGCTGGGCCGCTACCAGGCGCAGATTGCCGACCACGGCCCTGGCCTTGCTCGGCCAGTCCGCGTACAGGTCACGGACATGGCCGTCGAGGAACACCAGCCGGGCCATGTTGGGGCGCTGCGCCGGCAGGTCAGGGGCACCGAAGTCCAGATGCCCGGCGAACAGCGCATGGCCCAGCCGGTTCCACGCCAGCACGTCGCTGCGCCGGCCGAGCACGATCGCGGGAACATCGCCGAGCACGTCCAGGAGCTGGCGTGTCGCCTCCGGCACCCGTTCCGGAGCCGGACGCCGGCTCCGGGTGTGCCGCCTGTCCACCCGGGCCAGGTCGTGCAGGTACCGCCGCTCGGACTCGTCCAGCCGCAGAGCCCCGGCGATCGCGTCCAGAACTCCGGGCGACGCGCTCAGCGACTGTCCCTGCTCCAGCCGCGTGTAGTAGGAGGTGCTCACCCCCGCCAGCAGTGCCAGCTCCTCGCGCCGAAGCCCCGGCACACGCCGGCGTTCCCCGTAGGTGGGTACCCCGATGTCCTCCGGGCGCAGTTGGGAGCGCCGCGTCTGCAGGAAGTCTCCGAGCTGCGTCTTTCCATCCATGGCTCCGAGTATGGGCTGCCTCGCGGCACCGAGCCTGACCCAGCCGTGGATAGGCAAGAGCGGGTCTGGTTCCGCGCCCGCGTCCTTGATGAAGTCGGAGGTATCGAATCCGGTACCCCGCGCTCACTCAGGAGGCCGTCTTGACCACTACCACCATCGGAAACGATCCCATCGAGGCCCTGGATGCGGCCGATTTCGCCTTCACCAGGCGCGCTTGGGTCGACGCCGCACCCGCCCTCGTCTACGAACTGGTCAACGATGTGTCCGCGATCAGCCGCTGGAGCCCCGACGCCGACGACATCGCTTTCGATCCGGAGGCCGGCCCCTGGACCGGCGCCTGGTTCAGCGGCCGCAACCGCAGGAACGACAGGGTTTGGACCAGCCGCTCCCAGATCGTGCGAGCCGTCCCCGGGACGGCTTTCGGCTTCGTCGTCGGCGGCGCGGAAAACGACATCGTGCACTGGAGATGGACCTTCACTCCCCCGGGCCACGGAACCGTCGTCCAGCAGTCCTGGCAACTGCTCCGTCTCGACCTGGTGCTGGGCGCCACCCACGCCGACCTGGACGCGCTCCGTCGCCACATGGCCGAAAGCGTCGAGATCGCCCTCACCGCCCTCGCCCAGTGGCTCGCCGAAGAACGCTGAGGACGACAAAGGCTTCGGCCGCGCCGGCCGGGGCGAGACGCCGTACGTCACCGGGCCGCTCGTACGGTTGCGTAAATCCTTCGAATTCTAGGGACATCCCATGGAACAGATCACCCTCGGCGTTGTTTCCATCACTCGGGTATGGGAATATTTCGGATCCGTCGAAATGACGCCCGAAACTTTCTTCCCGGAAAGCTCGAAGGAAATCTGGGAAGCCGGTGACAAATGGCTGGCCCCGCATTTCCTGGATTCCGAGACCAACATCGTAAATTCCGCTATCCAAACCTGGCTGCTGCGCAGCGAGGGCAAGACGATCCTCGTCGACACCGGCGTGGGCAACCACAAGGAGCGTCCCTACGCCCCGGTCTGGAGCCACCTCGAAACGGACTTCATGGCCAACCTCGCCCGGGCCGGCGTCCAGCCCGAGGACGTGGACATCGTGATCAACACGCATCTCCACATCGACCACGTCGGCTGGAACACCTACCTGGACGGCCGGCGGTGGGTCCCCACCTTCCCCAACGCCACCTACCTGATGCCCAAGGACGACTTCGACTTCTGGAACCCCGAGAACGGCCACCAGCCGCTCCTCAGCCGCGGCAACCAGAACGTCTTCGAGGACAGCGTGGCCCCCGTCCACCAGGCCGGCCTGACCCAACTGTGGGAGAACAGCCACCAGATCGACGCGAACCTGCGCCTGGACACGGCTCCCGGGCACACCCCCGGCTCCTCCGTGCTGACCCTCACCTCCGGCACGGACCGCGCGGTGTTCGTCGGCGACATGTTGCACAGCCCGGTACAGATCCTGGAGCCGGCCGCCAACAGCTGCTTCTGCGAGAACCCCGCCGAAGCCCGTGCCACCCGCCGCAAGGTGCTGGGCTGGGCCGCCGATAACAGCGCCCTCGTGATCCCGGCCCACCTGGGCGGCCACGGCGCCACCGAAGTCGTACGGGACGGAAGCACCTTCGCCATCAAGGGCTGGGCGCCCTTCACCCCGTACACCGAGCAGCGCTGAAGCCCGCGGAAAGGCACGAGAAATGAACCACCACCCCGAACCCGTCGTGACCACCGTGCAGGGAGCCGTCCGCGGCCTGAGCCAGGAGGACGGCACCGCCGCCTTCCTGAACATCCCCTACGCCGCCCCGCCCCGCGGAGCCGACCGGTTCGCCCCGCCCCAGCCGCACGAGCCCTGGGACGGCGTACGGGACGCCGCAGTCCCCGGACCCAACGCACCGCAGTCCGAGCGCAAGCTCGGCAGCATCGACATGACCCCCTACTTCGGCACCGGCTGGAGCCGTGGCGAGGACTACCTCACCGTCAACATCCGGACGCCCGCCGTCACGCAGAGCGGCCTGCCGGTCATGGTGTTCGTGCACGGCGGCGGATTCGTCGCCGGCTCGACGCGGTCCGCGATGTACGACGGGTCCGCCTTCGCCCGTGACGGCGTCGTCCTCGTCACGCTCAACTACCGGCTCGGCATCGCCGGTTTCCTCGATCTGCCCGGGGCCCCCGCCAACCGCGGCCTGCTCGATGTCGTCGGCGCGCTGCGCTGGGTCCGGGAGAACATCGCCGGCTTCGGCGGTGACCCGGACAATGTCACGCTCTTCGGCCAGTCAGCTGGTGCCACCATCGTCGGAGGCGTCCTCGCCACCCCCGAGGCCGCCGGCCTGTTCGGCAGGGCGATCGTGCAGAGCGGCAGCGGTCTGGGCGCGTTCACCACCGAGCAGGCCGCCCGCGTCACCTCCGCGGCCGCCGAGGTCCTGGGCGTCAAGCCGCACGTGAACGCCTTCGCGGACATCTCCGACGAACGTCTGGTGGAGGCCGCCTCCAAGCTCGCGGGCATCGACCTGCAGACCGCCACCCACCACGACCCGCTGATCGGCCTCAGCCCCTTCAGCCTGGTCCTGGACACCCAGCCCGCCGAAGCCGTCGCCACCGGATACAGCTCCGACGTCGACCTGCTCATCGGCACCAACACCGAAGAGAGCCTCCTCTACCTGGTCCCCGTGAACAAGTACGCCACCTCGACCGCCAAGGACGTGGACGACACGGCGGCGCGCTCGCACCCGAACCCGGCGCGGCTCATCGAGACGTACCGCAAGACACGTCCCGAGGCGTCCTACGGCGAACTGCGCTCCGCCATCATGAGCGACGCGCTGTTCGGCGCGGGCACCCGCGCCCTGGCTGCCGCCCACGCCGCCCACTCCGAGTCCGCGACCTTTGCCTACGAGTTCGCCTGGCGCTCGCACGCCCTGGACGGAGAACTCGGCGCCACGCACGCGGTCGAGCTGCCCTTTGTCTTCGATCTCACGCACCTGCCGCAGTTGCTCGGCCCCTCCGCCCTGCTCGGCCCCGACAAACCCCCCGCGGATCTCGCGGACCACATGCACAAGACCTGGATCCGGTTCGCCACCACCGGCGATCCTGGCTGGGACCCGTACGACACCGAGCGCAGGACCACGATGCACATCGACGCCGAGTGGACCCGGATCGACGACCCCCGCAGCCGGGAACGGCAGGCCTGGAGCTGACGCCCGTACGAATTTCGCCTGCTCATCCCCTTCAAGGAACACCACCCGCTTCGTGGAGCTGTGTGATCAGGGCAACGGGAAACGATCTCCGTGAGCGTGGGAAACGACCTCTGATCAGCAGGCTCGGCAAACGATCGAAGCTCGCGGACCGATCAAGCCAACGGCCCGGGCCCACACTCACCACCAGGACCGTGCAGGCCCGATCCGATCCACCCGCCAGTCACCAGTCATGGCCAAAACCTGCATTCCGGCGATCAAGGACCACTCCTCACTCCCCGACGGCGTGTTCACCCAGCTCACCGGCGTACTGCTGTCGACGGTCACGCAATCCCCCCCTGTGGTCACGTAATTCCCCAGGTCGTGGGCCGTTGCATTGCACGATGTGGAGCGAGTCCGCCGGCGTGCGGCTGCGCTATCGTGTCCTCTGCCGTCGCCGGTGGTGGCTGTCGCGGCACCGGCCTGAGAAGCTGTTCGGATGTCGGCATCGGATACTCGGCGAGGGACATTCGAGGTGCACCGCGACGATCAGTCAGTGAATCTTCCAACCGCGTTGTCGTCGGAGCGGGCCTCTGAGATCAACGAGGTCATCGACCGGATCACGCGCTGGGCGAGGAGCCGTGAGGACATCGTCGGCCTGCTCTTGGTGGGATCTTGCGCCCGCAACGCCGCGCGACCGGACTCCGACATCGATGTCGTCCTGCTCACCACGAACGAGTCCCGATACCTCCTCGAGGATGCCTGGGCCGTGGAACTCAAGCTGGGCGAACTGATCCGCACCCAGTCGTGGGGACCGGTCACAGAACGACGCTGTTCCACGGCCTCCGGCCTGGAAGTCGAGCTGAGTATCGGCCCTCCGACCTGGGCAAAGACAGATCCCGTCGATCGTGGGACGCATCGTGTCGTCACCGACGGTGCCCAGGTGCTGCACGACCCGGCAGGCATCCTTGCCGACCTTCTCGCCGCCTGCTAATTGACCGGTGGCTTGTCGGTGGGGCCCTTTGGCCGCTTGTTGGGCCGGTAGCTGGGGCCGTTCATGATGACCTGGTGGCTGGCGGTTGGTCAGCCGGCCCAAGCAGGGACTCAGCGACGACGGGGTGGGGGAAGAGGGGATACCAGTCGCCGGGCGCCCGGTCCAGTCGCCGGACGCCCGGTTGCTGGTGATGATCAGGGGCCGGCCCTGCCGTTCGAAGACGGGCTCGTAGAGGTCGTCGGCCTGGGGTGCGGTCAGCCGGCGCATGGCGAAGTCGTCGAGGATGAGCAGGTCAGGGCGGACGAGTTCGCGCATGCGCTTGTCCCAGGTGCGGTCCGCGTGGCCGCCGGCGAGCTCGGCCAGGTGCGGCTGGTCTTGGTGAAGCGGACGTTTGCGCCCTGGCAGACGACCTGGTGGCCGAGGGCCTGGGCGACGTGTGTCTTTCCGACGCCGACCGGTCCGAACAAAATGACGGACTCGCCGGAGTGAAGCCGGCGCAGGGCAGTCAGGTCGCGAATCTGGGCGGCCGGCAGCTTCGGGGACGCGTGGAAGTCGAAGCCCTCCAGAGTGGCCTGTTGTTCGAACTTGGCTTTGCGCAGGCGGCGTTCGAGCGCGACGGTCTAGCGGCGGCTGATCTCGTCCTGGCAGAGGGCCTGGAGGAAGTCGAGGTGTCCGAGTTCACCGTTCTGGGCCTGGGTGAGGCGGGCGTCGAGGGTTTCGAGCATCCCGGACAGCCGTAGCCTCTTGAGCGAGTCGCGCAGGGCGGTGGTCATCACGCTCGTCGGGCGGCCTCCTCGGCGTCACCGCGGTCCTGGTCGTCGTGGACCTCGCCCGGCATCTGGGCGGGGATGGTGACGGCGAACAGGCTCTCGGGTCCGTGCAGGAAGGCCACGGCCCCGGCGTCACCGGTCTCCGGTTCGGTGCCGGTGCCGGCGACCAGGATGCCCTTGATCGTGCGGTAGGACGGATCGCCGACCGCGACCGTCTTCCGACAGGCGGCTTCCAGCCGCGTGTCGCCGCACTTCCTCCGCAGCCCGAGAACCCCTTGGGCCGCGCGGAGCCGGTAGGGGGCGTTGACCTCCAACAGCTGGTCGATCACTTCCCGGCAGGCGTCCCCTACCTACGAAGCTTGGCCGCGGCACCAGTTCGGTGTCCGCATCTGGAAGGCGATCTTCTCGGGCGGGTAGTCATTCCTGTCGGTGCGCTTGCCCTGCTCAAGTGCCGCATGGGTCTTGACCAGCTCACCCTCGTGGAAGATCTGCACCACGGTGACCGTGGAGCGGACATCGACGCGGCGTCCGATCAGCTTCCAGGGCACCGAGCAGAGAGTGCGGCCGACCTTGACGTGGATGTCCGGGCCGGCCATCGCCGTCGACCATCGGGCCAGCACGAACGGCGCGCGCGGCAGCGGCAGCGGCAGCAGGGCCTCGGCCTCCACCGCCTCGAACACGGACAGCGGCTTTGCGCCGTCCAGCGGGCGGCACTGCCGCTGACCTGCGACGTTCCTCGTCCAGAGCAGAGCCTCGACCTGCATGTGCTCCAGCGAGGTGAACGTCCGCCCGTTCCAGAACGAGTCGCGGACATAGGGCATGGGCCGTTCCACCCGCGGCTTGTCCTTCGGCTTCGAGGCGCGAGCCGGGCCCACCAACGTGCCTTACTGGGAGGCGAGTTCGGCATACGACTTGTTGATCTGCGGGTCGTAGGGATCCGTCTTGTCCACCCCGGTCTTCAGGTTGTCCGGCACCAGACGCCACGGGACGCCGCCGAAGAAGCGGAACGCTTCCACGTGCGCGAGGGTCCAGGCATGCTGGTCCATGTGCACCACCGGACGCACGAGCATGTGCCGCGAGGCGGGCGGCACCATCACGCATGCCCAGATCCGGTGCCGCTTCCCGCCGGCCGGGTTGGTCCACTGCCCCAGGAAGCCGTAGTCGATCCGGGCCTCCGAGCCCGGATCGACGTCCTCCCGCAGCACCGTGAGCTTGGAGCGGGCCGCCTCGCCTGGCAGGTTCTCGTGCACCCAGCGGCGGAACGTCGACAGAGGTACCTTCAACTTGCCTTCGTCCCGCAGGCGTTGGTGGACCGTGGTGTCCGTCGTCGTCTTCAGCAGCTCTTTGACATAGTCGCGGTGCGGCTCGTCTTCTGCCCACCGGACCTGGTTCAGCTCCCGGCCGGCCAGCTCCGGGAACCACCTCTTGAGCAGCTTGGCCCGGCCCATCTCACTCATTGGCGGCCCGCCCGGGGTGATCCGGGCCGCCTCCGCCGGCGCCAGGTACTTCCTGACCGTCTTGCGGTCCACCCCCAGCGAGGCGGACACCTGGCTTTTGGAGCGGCCCGCATACCAGTGCACGTAGATCTCGACGATGTCGACCACGGTGAACGTTCTCCTTGCCATCCGGTGCGTCCGTCGGCCTCTCGGCTCGCAGATCAAGGGACCGCGACCACTCCTAAAGATCAGGGCCCTCAACCCGGCACCGGCGTGCCCATGGGGAACCCGACCGATTCACAAGGAATAGCAAATCGCTACTCAAACCACCCCAAGCAGGGAACGTCGCACCAGTCTGAGTACGATCGGCGGCACCCGCGGTGGTCGGCGTCCCGGTGGGGAGTCGTGACCACGGGGGTGGGGAATTACGTGACCGCCGACACACCCTGAATGCCTTCGACATCACCCTCGACGGTCGGCTCTCCGCAGCACGCCAGTAACTTCAACAACCCGAGTTACGCCGTCCGTTTGACCCGGGGCCGGGGATCTGGCAGCTGGCCCGCGGGACGACCGGGTGAAGTACACGAGTGGGTCGGCATACTTCCTGGCACCAGCCCTGTACGTTCATGTTGAGTTCGCCTCGCCGGGCTGCCCGCCGCCGAAGTGTCGGACCGACTTGGCTTCCTGGGCCAGTCGGCGGAGGGCTAGCAGGGCGGGTTCGAGGAGGATCGAGACCAGAACGGCCCGTTCGGCTTGGGCCAGCAGGTCGCGCTCGCCGCGCATCTGCTCCACGTCCACGTCGGCAATGCTGTCGGCGAGTCGGGCGTAGGGCAGCAGGCCGCGCCAGTCGATGTCCGCGCCCAGGTCGGCGAGTGCGGCCAGGACCTCCGCCAGGGTGCGCGCGGCCGGGTTCCCCTGGGAGACCTCCCACTCCATCTCGGCGATCAGCTTGCGTGCGTCGGCCAGGCCCTCCGGCTCCGGCTCCTTCGAGGGCCGTTCCGTGCCGGTGCCCTCTTCCTTCTTGGTCGGACGTACGCCCAGCACTATCCCGAAGACCTGGTGCAGATCCTCTTGCTCGGCAGTGATCGCGTCCAGGATCTCCTTCGTCGCGCTGGTCGACAGGCCGCGCGTCCCGATCAGGGTGCGGATGAACCGTAGCCGGTGCACGTGGTCTTCGCCGTAGTCGGCCTGGTTGGACGCGGTGGCCCGCCCCGGGGGCAGCAGCCCTTCGCGCAGGTAGTACTTGATCAGCGGCACTTGTACGCCGGTGCGTCGACTGAGCTCGGAGACCTTCATCCACTCACTTCCTCGGCAACGGATAATGGATAGCGCTATTATCTATCCTGCTGTGGTGCCCATACGCTCAACCCCCGAAGGAGGCCCTTCGCCGTGCCCACATTAGGCTGGATCGCCCCGAACCCCGCGCCGCCACAGGCCCGGACACTCGTCATGGCATCCTGTTTTGAACTGCGGTCCCTCACGGACGTCCCCCGCTTTCTGATGCTCTCCATGTCCCCTTGGCGCCAGGTGAAGACTGCCCCGGGCGCCTACGGCGCCTCGCTGATCGCGCAACCCCTGCGACGGGTCTTCTGCACCCTCTCCGCCTGGCAGGACCGCGACGAGCTCTCCACGCATGCCGACACCGACCCGCACGGCGGTGCCATGCGACCCAAGATGCGGCAATCGGCCTTCGCCCTCTGGGAAACCGACGGCTGAGCACCTGCCGATCACATGGGACGAAGCCAAACGCCGCCTCGCCGGGAAGGCACAGGCCGACACCGCCGACCCCGGCGGCCGACCCGTCTGACGCTCGACGCCGCGCGGCCCACGCCCCCGAAGCTCTCCGAGTGGCGGTACAGCCGTGCCCGAACGCCGCTCCCAGGCTGGACGTCACCGGGGACCCTCTCTTCAGCCGGGGAATCATCGCCGGCGGCGCACAACATCAGCCCGGGTCATCGGTCCCCGCGCGCGGCGGGTCGTCAAGGACGGCGGCTCGGCGGCCCGGCCGACCCTGACGGTTTCTTCCTGTCCGCCCGCCGGGCGTACGGCACGGGCCTGTTCTTCACCGCGGCCTGAACACGCCCGACCTACCGAAAGGATTCTCCTCTCATGTTCGGCACACTCATGCTCATCGCCGTTCCCACCGTGCTGTTCCGGCTGCTCGGCGCGTTCGGCGTCGGACGGTTCGCGACCTGGCAGGTATCCGTCCTGCACGGTCTCGCGGTCATGCTGGTGTTCACGGCGAGCGCGCACTTCGTCCCGTCCGCCTTCGGCCCTATGCCCGGCCACCACGACCTGGTCGCGATGGTCCCGCCGTTCGTGCCGTTTCCCCGCCTCGCGGTCTACGCGACGGGCGTCCTGGAACTCCTCGGCGCCGCCGGACTCGTCCGGGAGGCCACCCGGCCGACGGCCGGGCTCGGCCTCGCCGCGCTGTTCGTCCTGATGCTCCCGGCCAACATCCACGCGGCCGTCGAGCAGATCCCGTTCAACGGGGAGCAGCCGACGCCGCTGTGGTTCAGGATTCCCGAGCAGGTGATCTTCATCGGCGTCGCGCTGTGGGCCTACGTCCCGGCGCGTGCCGCGGCTGCCCGCCGGGCCGACGGGGTGCCTGCTTAGAGTCGTAGCGGGTGGCCAGCCCGCGCCATCTTGAACTTGTTGATGCGGCGTTCGACCATACTGCAGTCTGCTCTTCTTCACGTCGCCGGTCTCTTCCACGACCAGTACCGCCGCCTCGTCGTTCTGAAGTTCCCCCCGCGAACTGGACAGCGGGTGTTTACGCTGCCGGGACGAGGTTCTGCCGGAGCAAGGTTCTCGTTTCGAGCGGGGTGACGTAGCCGTACTCGGGGTGCCTGCGGAGCCGGCTGCGGTTGTACTCGGTCTCGATGTAGCGGAAGACGTCGGCCCGGGTGGCCTCGCGGGTCTCCCGGACGGTGGTTCCGATCTCCGCTTCGGGGAGGGCGAACCAGCTTTCCGCAGCAGCGTCATCGCAACGAGAACCGACATGTCCCATTGACTGCCTCATACGCAACTTGCGTATCCCGGTGCGTAATTCATCGCTCGTGTATTCGCTGCCACGGTCGGTGTGTATGGTGCAACCGTTCTCCGGGCCACCGCTGCCGGACGCCATCCGCAGGGTGACAGCCGGCAGCTCGGCGTGGTGATGGTCCGCCATCGCCCAGCCGATCACCTCTCGTGTCGCGAGATACAACTTCCCTTCCGGCGTGACGAGTTCGGTCATGTCACCGATCAGCCGCATCCCGGGGCGGGGTGTGGTGAAGTCCCGGCCGATCAGGTCGGCGGCGAACACCACCTGCTTCGCCTGCCGGATCGGGCCCCGTAGGCGGCGGGTGATCCCGACGATCCGGTGCTTGCGCATCAGCCGCTCGACCTTCTTCGGATTCACCGCCCGCCCGGCCCGCCGCAGAGCGGCATGGATCCGCGGAGCCCCGTAGGCGCCACGCGATCCGGCGTGGCGTAATCGGATCTCGTCCACCAGGCGCTCCTCCTCGCGTCGCGCGGCCCGGCGCGCCGGCGCGGCCGTCTGGTGCGCGAGTGTGCCGAGCATGGCACTCCCAGTGCACGGCACAGCAGCGCAACGCTGTGACCTGTGAGATTGCCGTCCGATGCCTTCTCCGCGTCGATGAATCGGCACCGCGTGGCGGTGTCTACCTCATCTTGTCCTGGGCGAAGAAGGCGGTCGCTCTCCCCAGGCTGCCGACCGTCTTCCCCAGCTCGCGGACCTTGCGCCGCAGCTGGGCGAGTTCTTTCCGCTCGGCGCTGGTAAGAGCCCGGGCAGGCCCCTCGCCCCGGTCGCTCTCGGCCTGCTTCACCCAGCCACGCAGCGCAGACCCTCCGGGCTCACCTCCAGGTCCCGGGCGACCTCCGTGACCGTCTTGTCCGACGGCAACGCCAGCACGACGGCGTCCCGCTTGAACTGCGCCGTGTACCGCTTGCTCGTATTGCTCACTACCTGTGACTGCTTCCTCCGGGACCTTCAATCCCAGTATCAGGCTGTCCAGGTCAAAGGGGGGAGCTTCATTCGGGCCTGGCCCCCTCGACGGACACAGTCGGCGACTGCTACGACAACGCCGTGATCGAGTCGTTCTGGGGTCGGACGCAGACCGAGCTACTCAACCGCCGCAGATGGCACACCCGCCCGGAACTGGCTGACGCGATCCTCGAGTACCTCGAAATCTTCCACAACCGACAACGTCGGCACTCCGCACTCGACATGTTCACACCCATCGAGTTCGAGCTGAGACGCCCTCCTCGACCGCCTTCACCCAGGAGGTGTGACGGCAGAAAAAGGGGTGATCAATAAGTGGAGCAGACCCACTCGAGGCGAGGAGTGCGCGCGTATGGGAACCGTCGTCCACGTCCCACAGACCCGGGACATGATCGGGGACGAACTCTCCGGCGACGAGGCGTTCACCTCGCTGCGGCACTACGGAAGCCTGCGGCTGCTCATCGACTCCTTCGCCCGCTTCCGCTACGCGGACGGGTTCACCAATGCCCGGGCGCTCGCCTTCCAGGTCGTCCTCGGCCTGGTGCCGTGCACCGTGGCGTTGGTGGGCCTGGCGACCTCGGTGCACACCGAGAGTGTGGGCCGAGTCATCGAACTCACCCTCGGCCGGATCGTGCCCGGCGCCAGCGCCGACCTCGTCCAGGACGCCTTCGACGGGACGCGGCGCAGTGCCCACCACGATCTCGGGGCCACGCTGGCCCTGTGGCTCGGCCTGGGCTTCGCCCTGCTGAACCTCGCCTCGGCCATGGGCCAGATCGAGCGGGGTGCCAACCGCATCTACGGCATCGAACGCGATCGTCCCTTTCCTCATAAATACGGCAGGGCCGTCCTCCTCGCGTTCACGGCCGGTCTGCCGCTGGTGCTCGGTTTCGTTGTGCTCGTCGCCGGCGACGCCGTCGGCGACGCGGTGGCCCACGTGGCCGGAGGGCCGGGAAGTGGCGCGGGGTGGTGGGGTGCGCTCGACCTGCCGGTGGGGCTGACGCTGGCGTGGGTCGCTTCCGCGGTGATCTTCCGCTGGTCGCCCCGACGGGTCCAGCCCGGCTATACGTGGCTGGCTTTCGGCTCAGCCGTTCATCTCCTGCTGTGGGTCGCGGCGACGTGGCTGCTCGCGCTCTACGTCGAGGGGAGCGGCGCGTTCGGTGCCCTGTACGGGCCGCTCACCGCCTTCGTCGCCCTGCTGCTGTGGGCCAATCTCACCGCCGTCGCTCTCTTCCTCGGCATCGCGTTCGCGGCCCAGTTGGAGGCGGCGCGTGCCGGTATCGACACCGCTGTACAGCCGGACCCCGGGCCGGGCCGCTGACCGTCGAGGAGGACACGCCGTGCCGGTACAAGGCGCGCCGTTGCCGTGTTGCCAGCTCTGCAGCCCCTGCCACGGCGGCCCGCCCACCACCGTGTCACCCCGCTCAGCCCGCGCAGCCCCTCCCCACATGACGAACAGACCACTCAAGCTTGAGCTTTGCCCCAGTGCTGGCGGACAAGTCTCGTACGCGTTCGCTCAGACGCGTAATCCCCGCATGTCGGGGCGGCCTTCGCCTGATCCTGTGTTACCGGATCAGGAAACACACGGGACCAGCACGAAGGCCGTGGACATGAGTGTGCTGCGACGGGACGCCGAGCGGACGCATCTGCCCGGGCGTCACACTTCCGGAACATCTTCTACGCCTGCCCGACCGTGCGAGGTGATGCGCTCTTCGAGCTGACGGACGCGCTGCTGTGCGCGGAGGGGCCGGTGAGCACCCGGTCGGTCTGACGCTGGTGGCCGAGCACCGATGCGGTCACGGCGCCATGTACGACGTGCTGAACTGCGGCGGTGTTGATGCAGGACGCCTGCGCCGGCTTCCGGCCGCGCCGCAGCCGAAGGCCGCCGACGGGCGCCTCGTGCCGGCCGTGGACGTGACCAACTGGTTCCGCTCCGACGCCCCGACCAGCGCGGACCGTCTGTGCGGACATCGCCCCTGCCCGGCAGTTGGGCCTGGCCAAACTCTTGGCCAAGGGGCCAGGTGTGGAGATCCTCGCCGAGGCCCGGCTACCAGGGACTGGGTGCACGGAACGGCAGGCGAGTCGTGACACCACCACACCGCACGTTCGAGAAGAACCCGCCGGACTGGTATGAGGAGATCTACCAACGACAGCGCAAGGCGCGCTCCTCGCGCCGCATCCGCGTCGAGGACGCCATCGCCCACCTGAAGAGCTGGCGGGCCCTCGCCCGCCACCACGGCCGCCGCGAGCACATGAGCGACATCGTCCAAGCCGTCGCCGGCCTGCTGTCCGCCAACAGACCACGGACCTGAATGCGGCACGGCAGATGTGAACGCCGAGAACCACTGAAGTCCTCAACGTCTCACCGCCCAGCATGCACGAGCTCGCAAGCGATGTCCCGTAAACGACCTTTGGCTCGGTGCGGACGTGGTTGTTCGCTGTGCGGCCCGCCCACTTGTCCGGCGAGGGTGAAGTTGTGCAGGCGCGCGATGGTAGTTGCCCTTCAGGCTTCAGCCCTCATGACGTGAGAGCTCGGGACCTGCCGGTGCGGGGGCACGATGCCGTACTGACGTTGGACGTATACAGCGACGCCCAGGTCGGCGGGAAGAACCTCGAAGGTGGTTATCGGTCGGAAGGCCCGGTACCGCGGGCAGCTCGCCCGTGGGCACCGATGGCAGTTACAGCCGTCGCGAGCAGGTGGTCATGGTCGCCACTGGCATCTGCCGCCAGGTTCAGGCCGCGGTCTCTGCAAGTTTCCGGAACTCGCCCAGATCATGGTTGGCGAGCGTGGAGTCCAGATTCGTCAGTGCCCCCAGATGCTCGACGAAGCCCTTCGGGTCGTACTCGATCTGCAGCGTCACCCTGCTCGACTTGTCGCTGAGCCGGTGGAAAGTGACCACGCCCGCGTGATGGACCCCCTCCGTCGTCCGCCAGGCGATCCGGTTCTCGGTCGCCACCTCGGTCAGTTCGGCAACGAAGTTCTTGTCCGCGCCGGGCAACGACAGTTGCCATGCGAAACGGCGTTCGTCGAGTGGTTGCACTATGCGGACGTGGCTGAGAAAGGAAGGCCACTTGGTCACGTCACTCCACAGTGCCCAGGTCACGGACACGGGGGCCTCGATGTCGACGGTTTCCACCAGGGAGGCGGACACACTGCACCTCTCTCACTTTCGGCCATGGGCTGCGCTGCCGCAGGCGATGAACAGATAGGTCCCTGCTACCCGCAGCGGGCCGGAGCACACGGAGCTCCCGCGCTCACTCACGCGCCCTCGGCCATGGGCGCGATCAGCGCGTTCCGGCAACGAGAAGGCGCAGCCCTCCCGGTCCGGCTGGTCGACGAGTTCAGCACGTACCTCCGCCCAGCGGTCGCTGGGATGGTAGGCCAGCGCGCCGTCGTCGATGCGGTCGTGGCGGAGAAAGCCAGTGCCCCGCTCGGGCGGCCTGCTGTCCGCAGACGGACGGGGGCCCCATCACAGAACGAGCAGCGACCCGCCTGCCGCTTGCCCGCACGACCGCGCTGGGAACGGCAGCCGATGAGGGCGCGCGGGACGTTGATGTAACAGTGCAGCAGACGCTTGATGCCAGCCACATCCACTACAAGGCCGTTGAGGACGCGGCGGGTCCGAGAGCCGGGATTGGCGGCGATGACCCCGGCCTCGGCTACGACGACCGCGATCACATGGATCAGCGGCTTAGAAAATGATCTTCAGGGTGGTTGGATCATTCCGCAACTGATGATCCGGGAGTGTGGAGTGGCTCGGCCGAAGCTGTGGGAAGTCGACGACGAGCTGTGAGCGGTGATCGAGCGGCTGTTACCGAAAGCGGAGCGTCGGCCCCGTCATCCCGGGCGCAAGCGGCACCCGGGCCGGCTGGTGTTCCAGAGCATCCTGTTCGTCGGGCCGTGAGTGACGGCGCGCTCTCGTATGCCGTCCTGGAGCTTGGCGGCGGCCAGGGCAAATCGCCGGGGCTCTGCTCCACCGGCCGGTACACGGTGCAGGCACCGAACGCGCGGATCGCCGATCCCCGCCGGCCATCGCGCGGCTCGGACAACGACCGCACCCCGGGCAGCTTCGGCGAGCGGGAACCGTCGGTGGCCTCATGGTCCAGCACGTACGCGGCCCGCTCCCCCGGCGGGTGACCCCGCGCCTCTTCGTAATCGGCCATCAGGGCGGACACCACGTCCGCGATCTGCTGACGGCGGGTGGACTGCCAACCGGTCAGGCGCCGGTCAGTACCCGCGATCTCCATGACCGGCCTCTTTTCGGGCGTCACCTCGCGCGGCTCCCACGTCCACCCGAGCCGGGCAAACGCTTCCTCCATGAAATAGAGGGAGGACAGGGTGCCGGCCGCCGCAATGTGCTCCGGCATCGAGTCCGCCGACAGGTCCCACAGGTCCCCTCCTCATCCGGCCGCCGGGCACGGACCGGCACAATCGCCGGCGGGGCTCGCTGCTGTCGGGCCCGGAATGCCCTCAGGGCGGAGCGGATGCTCCTGCGGTAGAAGGCGGTAGCGGTGAAGCCTGAGCCGCTGTCGGGGGTTCCCGGTCGTGACTTTTATGGACCGGTTGGGCAGGTGCGCTTTGGCCCTGTCCTTCGGACCACGACCGCATAAGAGTGAGAGGACCTTCAACCTCGCGGAGGTTTTGTTGAGTATCGCGTTCCTGCTGACCACCCTGGTAGTGGTGATCACCCCTGGCACCGGCGTGGTGTACACCCTCGCCGCCGGGCTGTCCCACGGCCGCCGGGCGAGCCTGGTGGCCGCGCTCGGCTGCACTCTCGGCGTCGTGCCGCATCTGTTTGCGACGATCACCGGGCTCGCCGCGCTGCTGCACACCAGCGCCGCCGCCTACGAGGTGGTGAAGTACCTCGGTGTCGGCTATCTGCTGTACATGGCATGGGCGACGCTGCGTGACAAGGACGCGTTGGCAGTCGAGGAAGAGGCCGGGCCGCGGTCGGCGGCTCGCGTGATCACCTCCGGAGTGTTGATCAACTTGCTCAACCCGAAACTCACGATGTTCTTTGTTGCGTTTCTCCCCCAGTTCGTCCCCGTCGGCGAGCCCGGTTCCCTTGGCATGATGCTCCGGCTCAGTACGGTCTTCATGGCCCTGACCTTCGTTGTCTTCGCCGCATACGGCATGTGCGCTGCAGCTGTACGCAACCGCGTGCTGGCACGGCCGCAGGTGATGACCGTCATCCGCCGGGTGTTCGCTGCCTGCTTCGTGGGCCTGAGCGCACGGCTGGCGGTGGCGTGAGATGCACTTCCGACACGCAGACGCGATCTGGTCCGACTACCCCGAACTCGTCGCGGGTGCGCTTCACGCCAGCGGCGTCAGCGGCACTGGCGACGTCACCCCGCGCCTTGCGGAGTACACCGACCGCGCCGAGGCCCGGCTGGCCCGCGCCTGCGAAGGCCAGTTCCCCGAAGTGCTGGCCTGGCGGCGGGCCTTCACCCGGATGGGGCTGAAGCCGACCCAGTACCGGTGCGCCTCGGAGTCGCTGCTACGGCGGCTGCGGAAGGAGGGGACGCTGCCGCGTATCCACCCAGTGGTCGACCTGTGCAACGCGATCTCCGTCGCGTACGCGGTCCCGGTCGCGGTCCTCGACGCCGACCGTATCGCCGGCCCGCTGCTCGAGGTGCGCTATGCCCGCGGTGATGAGCACTACACGACCTTCAGCGGCGACACCGAGCACCCAGCCTCTGGCGAGGTGACGTATGCCGACTCCACCGGGCGGGCGCATGCTCGCCGTTGGACCAACCGGCAGAGCGGCCACTCCGCGGTCAGCGGGCACACCAACCGGATCCTCGTGGTGGCGGAGGCCATGCATGACGGCGGTGGCGAGACCGTTTCCGAGGTGATGAAGACGATCTCCGAGGAACTCACCGCGCACTGGCGGACAACCCACGCGGCAGCCGTTCTCACCTCATCCGCACCGGAGTTCACCCTCAGTGGCCAGTCGCCGGTCAGCGCTCATGCGCCGCAGCGGCGCATGGCACCATGAGTCCGGTGAACGAGGAGGAACGGATGACGAGCGGCGCGTCTGCCGCATCCACGGCGGCAGCCGCGTCAGCGGACGCCGGACCCCCTGCTCACGGCTCCGACTTTCTGCAGCTGAACGCCGGGGACGCGCCCGCAGGCGGCAAGGCGGACTGGTTGGCGCGACGGCTGCGGCAGGCGATAGCAGACGGCCGGCTGGCCGTAGGCGGCAGACTGCCGCCCACCCGGGTACTCGCCGCCGAACTACGCGTCTCCCGGGGGGTGGTCATCGAAGCGTACCGGCGGCTTACCGAGGACGGCCATGTCGAGGGGCGGCGGCGCGGCGGTACGGTGGTGGTCGCGGCACCCCCTGCTTTCCTGCAGGCGCCCTCCGAGTCGGGGCCGTCCCGGGGCACTGCCCCGGCCTGCGGTCACGGAGCCGGTCAGACCGTATCGCGCGCGCTGTTCACCGGCGAGCCCGGCGCGGATGTCTTCGACGCGCTGCGTGCCACCCGCGCCCGCATCGACCTCACCCCCGGCCAGCCCGACCTCTCCGCGTTTCCCCGCGCGGCCTGGCTGCGCGCCGAACGAGCTGTGCTCGCCGAACTGTCCGCCCGGAACCTCGGATACGGCGACCCCCGCGGTGCCCCGCGGCTGCGCCGTGCCGTCGCCGGCTGGCTGGCGCGCAGCCGCGGCATCCGTGTCGCCCCGGACGAGGTGCTGATCGTCGCCGGCACCGCGCAGGCGCTCACCCTGCTGCACCCCGTACTGCGGGCAGAGGGCATCACCAGCGTCGCGGTGGAGGACCCTGGCTCGCTCGGCACCCGCCAGCACCTGCAAAACGGAGACCTGGCCACCCCACCCGTACCGGTCGATGGCGACGGCCTACGCGTCGACGCACTGCGCGCCACCGGCGCCCCCGCGGTACTGCTCACACCCGCTCACCAGTTTCCCACCGGCGTCGTGACGAGCGGTGAGCGCCGCCGCGAGCTCCTGCACTGGGCAGCAGACGGCGGGCTGATCGTGGAGGACGACTACGACGCGGAACACCGCTACGACCGGCCACCGGTGTCCGCGCTGCGCTCGCAGCTCGCCGACCGGCTGTGCTACATGGGCAGTGTGTCCAAACTGCTCGCACCCGCACTACGGATCGGCTGGGTGGTGCCGCCGCCTCGCCACCGGGAAGGGATGACCGACGCGAAACGCTTCATCGACCTGGGCAACGCCGTGCTGCCGCAGCTGGTGCTCGCCCGGCTGATGGAGTCGGGCCAACTGGAGCGGCATCTGCGGCTGCTCCGTGGCCGCCACACGCGCCGCCGCGACGCGATGATCAACGCCATCACCGAACACCTACCGAGCGCGGTCGTGCACGGCGCGGCGGCCGGCCTGCACTTGACCATCACGTATACGCCCGAGGTGCCCGACACGGAGCTCGCCGCTGCCGCGCTCGCCCGCGGCGTGAAGTGCCAGCCCTTGTCGTGGCACCGCCAGCTGCCCGGCCGCCCCGGCCTCGTCCTCGGCTACGCTGCCGGCTCGCCCGGCGCAATCACTGAAGGGGTAGTGGCGCTCGGCCAGGCGCTGCGCGAGCTGACCTGACGCCCTTGGCCGCCGTGCAGGGCTGTCGGCTGGTCCATCGCGGATCACATGCGCACCTCCCTGGTCACCGACGCGACCGAGACGGCCGAGGCCGCCCGTGGCGGCCAGGTCCACGGCGTGGTCTTCCCCACGGACAGGAACTCTCAATATACGAGTGCGGCGTTCGCCGATGTCTGCCGTGGGCACGGCATCCGCCGCAGCACGGGCCTCGTCGGCTCGAGCTACGACCATGCCCTCGCCGATCCCTCGGCCTCGCGTTGCGGACCCTGACCGCCGGCCACCTGGACCTGCCGGCCGGGCAGGGCGAGCGGCGCGCGCTACTGGCCGCAGCCCAGCGGGACGACGGCTCGTGGCCGGCCTGCGCCGATCGAGGTGAACGGCCTCCTCGACCGGTTGGCCGCGGCGCACCACCGCGACCCCACCCGGTTGGCGCCGTGGGCAGGGAGGGGAGACCGCGTCTCCGACCGGGGGCCGCGGCCAGTGGGCGGGTCTTCGCCGGGCCGAGCGGGGTCAGGTGTGGCGTGTGGGCGGGGGCTCCCATTCGAGGAGGGCGAGTCCGGCGGCCATGCCTCCGCCGAAGCCGGCCAGGAGAACGAGGTCGCCCGGCTCCATCCGGCTCGCCGTGTGGTCAAGGGTCACCGGTACCGACGCCGCCCCGGTGTTGCCGTAGTCCCGTACGGTCATGTGGGCATGTGCCTGCGGGAAGCCGATGTCGGCCGCCAGCTTCTCGACCATGCGACCGTTGGCCTGATGCGGCACGAAGTGGACGCGGGCTGCGCCCCCGCCGCCGGCTCGAGCGCCGTGCTCGTGGAGGAAATCGTGGATCATCGGTCCCACGTGCTCCTCCACGAAGGCGCGCACGGCCCGGCCGTCCATCGTGAAGTAGTGCAGACCGTCCGCGAGTGATTCGGGCGAGGCGGGAATCCGGGAGCCGCCGGCCGGGACGCGGATCAGGTCCCGGTGGTCGGGAAACGACGCCAGGCGGGCGGCGATCACGCCCCTCCCGCGGACGGGCCCCAGGACGACGGCGCCCGCGCCGTCGCCGAACAGGACCACGGTGCGGCGGTCGGCGGGGTTGAGGATGCGGGAGTAGATGTCGGCGCCGACGACCAAGGTGTGTCCTCCGGTGCCGTTCAGCATCCGCTCGGCCGTGGTCAGGGCGAAGACGAAGCCGCTGCACACGGCGTTCATGTCGTAGGCGGGCCTGCCGGGCGGGACACCGAGTTCGGCGGCGACCGCGAGCGCGGTGCGGGCGGCGGTCGCGGCGAGACCGGAGGTGACGTCGTCGGGCTTGGCCCAGCGGCGTGTCCGGATGCCGGTCCGCTGCACGATCCACTCAGGTGTCACGCCGGCCGGTGTTCCCACCTCCTCGTTGGTGACCACGTTGCCGGGCAGGCAGGAACCGGTACCGAGCGCACGTGGCCGAGCACCGCGTCAGAGGCGGCGGTGCGGTAGCGGACGGCGGGCCGCGCGGCCTCCATGGTCGCGCGCATGCCAAGAGCGTTGCGCTCGGCGACCGCACCGACGGTGGCCATGTCGCCGTCGCGCAGCGCCTTGTGCATCCGGGCGAGGTCCGCGCGGCTGTCCGTCACCCAGCCCCGGTAAAGTGGCGAGGTGGCGACCGTGTGCCGCGTGGCCTCCCGGCTCGACACGGGTTTGGGGCCCGCCTCCAAGACGACGGCGACCAGCACGGCGTCCAGGCGGGTGTCCGCGACCGGTTCCGCGTAGGAGGCATGGTCGGGGTCGGAGGCGTCGGGATCGCCCGCGTGCCAGACCACGAAGCCGCCGAAGACGGACCGCGCGGCCGATCCGGACCCGCGGCGGGCCAACCGGGACAGTTGCACGGCGTCGAGGGGCAGGCCGTAGGCGTGGGCCGCTGCCAGGGCCAGCGCGGGCGTCCCGCCGGGCAACTCGCTTGCGCAATACATGGACGATGCCTGCGAGAGCCACACGGTCCGGCCCCGGCGGAGACGCCAAAGAGTTGGCCCAGGAGACCCATGTGGGCGAGTTTGCGCAGGTGGAGCGCCGTAGCCAGGATCCGGTCAGCTGCGGTGAGCTTGGTTTTGGCGCCTGTGCCCGGTGCGACCGGACGCTCGTGACCACGACGTGCGCGGAGTACTTCCTCGCGTTGCATCTCCAGCGCGGGCGTCGGAGTGTCGATGAGCCGGCTGAGCTGCCGGCGGGTCGTACCGGTCGGTTCAGGTGCCTGCAGCGAACGCTGGGCGAGGTGATGCAGCCTGTTCGCCGGGGCCCGCGAACGCACCTTCTCCTGGCTGATGCGGACCCGGCGGCTGGCCCGTGACTACCAAGCGCATCCGGCCAGCAGCGAAGCCATGGTCCTTCGATCGATGACCATGGTGACGGGCCGTCGCTGCTGCTGCCGCGCGGTCACCGCGCGGCAGCAGCGGCCGGACCTGGTCCGGGCAGCGTGAACCGGCCCGGCCCGCCCTCGACCGGTCAGCCCCGCTCCACCAGCCGTCTCGGCCTCCCCCGGGCACCCTCGACCCGGGACACGACAGAGCTGTCCCAGCCCAGTGCCACCGCCGTCTGCCGCGCGGTCGGACCGTCCCCGCCCGCCTCGTCGAGCGCGGCCATGATCCGCCGGCAGTCTGGTCCCAGGACCTCCACCGGCACTCCGTCCTCACGGCGGGCCACCGTCCTGAGCGGCCCGGCCACCGGCACCGGCTCCTTCAGCGGGGCCTGGACGGCAGTCGGCACGGGCGTCCTTCCCACAGCGGACACGTCCCGCTCGGCCAGCGCCTCGAGATACTGTTCCAGGCCGATCACCCGGCGGTTCAGCAGCTCTTCCGCCTCAGCCAGAACCGCCCGCACACGCTCGGACTCGGCCCGCGGTTCCTCCACCTGCATCAAAGCAGCCTTCTCACGGTGCTCGAGTACTGCCCGCATCGATGGCGTCCGCCACCTCCACCTCGCTGACGGACAAGATAGCCCAAGCCTGTCTCGACGATGGGGACGTTATGCCTGACCTACGGAAAATCGCACATCAGATTCGGAAAGGAACCGCTTCCAAGGCTTGCCGCTGATACACCGCGTGCAGGTGGCGACGGCGCTGGGCTGCTAACCCGCCACCAGCTTGCGTACGTTCTCCACGCTGCCGCAGCCGGCCTCCAGGTACCTTGCGCGCGCTTCACGGAACGCCGTCCCGAGCTGAGCGCGACGATCGTCGGCGACGTTTTCGCGGGCGTCATTGAGCAGGGTCCGCTCTTCCTCGTCCGCGTGGTGATTGACCGCCGTGACAAGCTCTTCGAGCTTGTCCTCCCACTCCTGCGAAGCGGTGTCCTTCACTTCCAGCAGAGCAAGCAGTGCCTCGTTTCCCTCCTCGTGTTCGTGCACGCTGTGGTCGACATCGTCGTCGTCCACGTTCTTGTAGCGTCGCAGGGCCGGGTAGACCTTCTCCTCCTCGGCCGAGGCGTGCGCGATGAGCAGGTCCGCGAACTCCGCGAGAGCGGTGGCGCGGTCGGCCTCGACGTTGCGCATGGTGCGGAAGAGGTCTTCCATACGGCGATGGTCCTGCAGGATGAGTTCGACGACATCATTGGACGACACAGTGGCTCCTCACCTGTGAGCGTTGGTGTTCCGGTCTCGCAGCTACCCCCGTTCTCGCTGCTGAGACATTTCCTGTTCCGCCTGCCGCTCGTAGCCGGACTCAGCTCTCGGGCGTGTCGAGGCTGTGAATGGTGGTCAGGTCGGCAAGTCCTGAAATGTTCAGGACCGGAGCCAGCAGCGGGGTGGCGATGAGTTCGATGCGGTCGGTGTGAGTGAACAGCACGCTCAGGCCGGCGCTGTCGAGGTACTCGACGGCCGTGAGGTCAATGACGAGAGGGCCGTCGGTCGTCTCGATGGCCGTGGCCAGGGTGTCGGTGTTGCTCATGTCGATTTCGCCGACGACCGTCAGCAGCGTTGCGCCATCGGGACGCCGACTGGGGGTGAGAGTGAGCGGGGTGGTCATGAGGCGATCCTCGTATGCATGTCGACAGTGGTCCCGGTCGCGCCGGAGGTGATGGTCACCTGTTGCATCAGAGCGCGCATCAGGGCCACGCCCCGCCCACGGTGGGGGTTGAGGTCAGGCCGGGGTGTCTTCCACCGGCCGGTGTCGGCGACGGTCAGGCGAAGATCGTCGACGAGGGCTTCGGCGCGTAGCCGGATCGTGTCTCCGGGGGCGTCGCGGTGCCCGTGCTCGATGGCATTGGCGCAGGCTTCTCCCGCCGCCACCAGGATGTTCTGAACGGTGTGAGGTGGAAGCTCACACTGGTCGAGCCAGCTGCGCAGGGCCTTGCGGACCGGTGCAAGCTGTGACGACTCCGCCGGGAAAGCCACGTCCAGCGGTGCCGGGTGCCGGTAAAGCAGAAGAGCCACGTCGTCGTCGTAGCCGTCGGTGGGTGCAAGCCGTGCCATGACCTGGGTGGCGAGGTCGTCGATGGCTACGTTGCGGCCCTCCTGGATGGCCTCGCTGGCCTGGTCGATGCCGGCGGTCAGCGGGCGGCGCCGACGTTCCACGAGGCCGTCGGTATACAGCAGGAGGATGGCGCGTGCGGGCACGGTGCAGGTGCCTTCGGGGCGGTGCTTGCCCGGGCGTACGGCCAGGGGAACGGACCGCCCTTCGTCCAGGAGCAGGGTGGTGCCGTCGGGGTGGGTGAGGATGCCGGGCGGGTGTCCGGCGCTGGAGTAGGTGAGGTGGCCGGTGTCGGGGTCGAGGACCCCGCAGAAGACGGTGGTGCACATCGCGCCGGGGATGCCTGCGGCGAAGTGGTCCAGGGCCATGAGGGTCTGAGCGGGGCTGGCGTCCTGAAGGAGCAGGGCGCGGCAGGCGCTGCGCAGCTGGCCCATGACGGTGGCGGCCTCGAGACCGCGTCCGACGCAGTCGCCGACGACGATGCCGATGCGTCCGTCCTGGAGCCGGACGGTGTCGTACCAGTCACCCCCGACTTCCAGGGGCTGGGTGGCGGGCTCGTAGCGGACGGCGAAGCCGTCGGGCAGATTGGACGGGCCGAGGATGGCTCGTTGCAGGGCGATGGCCGTCTCGCGCTGCTGGTCGATCTGATGGGCGCGGGCCAGCCCCTGGGCGAGCTGGCCGGCCAGCAGGGACAGCAGCAGTTGGTCCTCATCGGTGAAGGGACGGTGGCCCCCGAGATCGATCCACACCACCATGGCCCCTTCGGGGTGGTTGACGGTGATGGCTGCACCCGTGTCGTCGTCGACCTGAGTGAGCGGAGGCTGGTCGAGCCAGGCGGTGAGCTTGTCCCGGTGGTCGGCGGGCAGGTCCTGCCAGCACAGATCGGCATCGGTCGCGGTCACGGACGTTTCCTTGCCGGCTGCGGCGACGGCCGCCAGTACGCGTTGGGCACGCCACAGGTGCTTCAGCTCGGCCAGGACGCCTGCCAGCGCTTCCGGCAGGCTGGTCGCCTGGGTGAGCCGCATGCTCAAGGCGGCCTGGGCGCTCTTGCGCTGGATTGCGTAGTGCTCGGCGGTGACGTCGCGGAAGGTGCCGACGGTGACCTGACGTCCGGTGTCGGGGTCGTGGGCCTGGTTGAAGGTGGCGGTGACCCACACCCTGTGCCCGTCGCGATGGCTGACCGGAATGGTGTAGGAGCCCTTGGGATTGCCCAGCAGTTGAGCGAAGGCCTCGGAGACCTGGTGGTGCGCTTCAGGGTCGGTGTCGGCGTCCGGCCACCAGGGGTGTACCGGCGAGTAGGGCAGGCCCTCGGGATCGTAGCCGAGGATGTCGGTGAAGGCCGTGTTGATCTCGACGACGGCACCGTTCTCGTCGCAGACGAAGAAAGCCTCCTGGAGGGAGTCGATCAGCGCGGTGCGCCAGCGCGCCTGGTGATTGCGCAGCCGCGCCAGCTCTACGTTGGCCCGCACCCGTGCGAGGAGTTCGGCCGCGGCGAACGGCTTGACGAGATAGTCGTCGGCGCCCGCCTGGAACCCCTCGATGGACGCCTCCTGCCCGGCCCTGGCGGACAGCAGCAACACCGGCACGGAGGAGGTCCGTGGGTCGGCGCGCAGCGTCGTCACCAGTGTGAGGCCGTCGAGGCCGGGCATCATGACGTCGCTGATCACCAGGTCGGGGGCGTCCGCTCGGACGGCCTGCAGGGCCGCCAGGCCGTCGTTGACGGTGTCGACCCGGTATCCGCCGCCGTGCAGGAGGCGGGTGAGGTACTCGCGCATGTCGGCGTTGTCGTCGGCGACCAGAACCCGCGCCGGCACAACCGGACCGGTGGTGTCTCCCGACGCTCCGGCGGCAGCCACTGCGGCAGCTGTCTGCTCGTCGGCGCCGGCCGCCTCGTCCGGCAGCCAGCGCAGCGCTTCCAGCAGATAGGGGTCGGCGGCGGACGCCACACGGCTGCCCCTGGCCGGCACGAGAGCGTCGAAGGGGAGGTGAGCCGTGCCGAACGGCACGCGGATGGTGAAGCAGGTGCCCTCGCCTTCGGCGCTGTCGGCGGTGATCGTGCCGCCGTGCAGGGCTACCAGTTCCTTGACCAGGGCCAGCCCGATGCCACTGCCCTCGGTGGAGCGGGAGCGGACGGTCTCTATCCGGTGGAACCGCTCGAACAGCCGGGGCATCTCCTGAGCGGGCACGCCGATGCCTGTGTCGGCGACCTCGACGACCGCGTGGGTGTCCTCGGTGTGGACGGCGACGCGAATCGAGCCGTTGAAGGTGAACTTCAACGCGTTGCTGAGCAGGTTGAGGATCACCTTCTCCCACATGCCGCGGTCGATGTACACCTCTCCGACCGGCGAAGAGCATGCGATGTCGAATTCCAGACCGGCCCTGTCGATGGCGGATCGGAACACGCTGGCCAGCTCCGCTGTGACCTCGGCCAAGTCGACCGGTTCGTAGCGCGCCTGCATCCGGCCGGCCTCGATACGGGAGAAGTCCAGCAGCGAGTTGACGAGCTTGCCCAGTCGCAGCGCGTTGCGGTGGATCGCGTCCAGTTCCTCTCGCACCGGCGCGTCGGCGTCTGCCAGGCGAGCGCGCAACTCCTCCACCGGTCCCGTGATCAGGGTGAGCGGGGTGCGGAACTCGTGGCTGATGTTGGAGAAGAAGGTGGTCTTGGCCCGGTCCAGCTCGGCCAGATCCTCCGCCCGCCGCTGTTGCTCCTCATAACTGCGGGCACTGGCGATTCCGGCCGAGAGGTGACCGGCGACCAGCTCGACGAATCCGCGGTAGCCCTCGTCCAGCGCGCGGTACCGGTTCAGTCCGGTCACCAGAAATCCGTACGGTGCGCTGCCCGACTGCTGCAACGGCACCACCAGCGCCTGCACGGGCGGCTCGGGCCAGTCCCCTGCCGGCAGGCCGACGAACGGGGCGCCATCGAGCGACACGAGCACGGACTCCCCACGAGCCGGCTCTTCCACCGGCCAGACGTCGCCGGAACCGGGACCGGGACCGGGCAGGGTGGCTGGGGCGGTCGCGTGGCCGCTGGGTACCCCGGTCGTACCCGCGAGCTTCGCAAAACCGTCGGGCTGGAACAGGTAGGTCAGCGTGAACGGCAGGTCCTGCAGGTTGCGGCCCAGCTGCTGGTCCACGAAGGTCAGCATTTCCTGTTCGGTGCGGACCACGCTCGGATCGGATCCCAGGTCGCGCAGCGTCGCCATCCGCCGCTCACCGATGACCCGCTCGGTCTCCTCGCTGACCACGCACAGCATGCCGACCACCGCGCCGCCGTCGTCGCGCAGCGGACTGTACGAGAAGGTGTGGTAGCTCTCCTCCGTGTAACCGGACCGCTCCAGGAACAGGAGCAGACCTTCGTCCCAGGTCGCCTGTCCCGTGGTCATCACGGTGTCGATCCGGGGGCCGATGTCGTCCCAGATCTCCGCCCACACCTCACTCGCCGGCCGGCCCAGCGCCCAGGGGTACTTGCGGCCCAGCGTGTCCCGCCGGTAGGCCGCGTTGCAGAAGAACGTCAGTTCCGGACCCCATGCCATCCACATGGAGAACCGCGACGACAGCAGGATGCTGACCGCCGTCTGCAGACTCTGCGGCCACTGGGACAAAGGGCCCAGCGGGGTCGACTCCCAGTCCACCTCGGCGAGGTCCCGGCCGACCTCCGCCTCGGCGGCGAACACGCCGGAACCGGCCGTCACCGCCGGCTCGTGTTCAGCGTCTTGCGAACGCGCCACAGGACACCCTTCCCCTCACGTCCTCACCACACCGCCGCACCAGGCTGCCGCGCCTCATGACGGACAGCACTCGCGTCGCCCCGGAGTACAGCACGCACGGACACAGCCGGACGGCTCTGTTCCACGAGGTCGTCGCTGCCGAACTTGCCCGCAGGCCCCGACAGCTTCGTAGGATAAGCCAGGCTGCCCCAGGCGCCTCGCCGCAGGCGGTATCACGACGGACGCACGACAGGGAGCAGTAAGGGTGGCAGCAAGTCCTTTGCAGGTCCCCCTGCCACGAGCGTCCGACGAGGGAAGACGCCTCGACGCGGTCCGGCGCTACCAGATCCTGGACACGCCGCCGGACCGCGCGATCGACAGGATCGCAAGCCTGGCTGCCCGGATCTTCGACGCGCCCATGGCCACGGTGGCGATCGTGGACACCGACCGAGTGTGGTTCAAGGCCGCCCACGGACTGACCGGCGTCACGCAGATACGCCGCGATCCGGGCCTGTGTTCCTCCGCCGCCCTCCACGACGAACCCTATGTGGTCACCGACGCCGCGACCGATGCCCGCGCGCTCGCCAACCCCCTCGTCCGGGGCGACGTCGGCGCCCGCTTCTACGCCGCCGCGCCCATCACCACGGCCGACGGGCAGCGTCTGGGCACGGTCGACGTCCTCGACACCCGACCGCGCAAGCCGACCGATGTCCAACTCGAGCCCCTGCAGGACCTGGCCGCGCTGGTCATGGACGAACTCGAGCTGCGCCTGTCGGCCATCCGCACCGTCGCCGCCGAACGCGACCGGCGCACCGAAGCCGAACACCTCGCCCGGACTGTGCAGCGCACCCTGCTGCCCCCGGCCCTGCCGACGGCCCCCGGCCTGCAGACGGCAGCCGCCTACCACACGGCCTCCCCGCACGAGGTCGGCGGTGACTTCCACGACCTGTTCCCCCTCGACGACGGCCGCTGGGCCTTCTTCCTCGGGGACGTGTGCGGCAAGGGCGCCGAGGCCGCCGCGCTGACCTCGCTTACCCGTTACACCCTGCGCGCCGCCGCCATCCACGATCCCGACCCGTGCACCGCGCTGTCCAACCTCGACAGCGTCCTCAAGGGCGAGTACCAAGGCGGCGCCCCCCGCTACTGCACGGCGGTCTTCGGCGTGCTGCAGCCCCTTGCCGACGGCTCCTTCACCGTCACTCTCGCCGGCGGCGGGCACCCCTCGGCCCTCGCAGTACGCGCCAGCGGAAGGGTGGAACCGATCTCCACCGCCGGCGGCCAACTCGTGGGCATGCTGCCCGACCCCCAGTTCGTACAGACCACCACGCGGTTGTCACCGGGCGAGAGCCTTCTGCTCTACACGGACGGTCTCGCCGAGGCACGCACCCCGGATGGCACCATGCTCGACGAGGACGGACTCACCCAGCACCTGCTCTCCACGTACGTCCACGCCGAGGACCGCTCCGCCGACGGATTACTGGGCTCCGTCGAAACACTCCTGCACCTCCTGGGCGACGGCGTCAGCGACGACACCGCGCTGCTCGCCCTGCCCGTACCCGCACAGCCCGAACCCCGCAATCAGGAGAAACGGTGACCGAGCCCGAACACCTGCTGACCGTCACCCCGCGACAGACCCCCGCCGGTCCCTTCGTACTGGAGGTGACGGGTGAGTTGGACCACCACAGTGCCCCACTCCTGACCCAGGCCGTCAAAGAAGCCCCCTTCGACAGCCATGGTGTGATCATCGACCTGTCCGGGCTGACCTACTGCGACTCCACTGGAATCACGGTGCTCCTCACCGTCTACCAGCGGTCACGAGAAACCGGCTCACCGCTCAGCCTCGCCGGCGTCAACCCGGACCAGATGCGCGTCTTCCAGGTGGTCGGACTCGACCAGGTCTTCACCTTCCACGCCACCGCCCGGGAGGCCGTCTCCGCCCTGCAACGTTGACCCCGCGCCCCGCTGTCCACACGCTCGGTCTCCGACCGACCGCCGTACCGCAGTGCCCCGGCTGTGGACGCAGTGTCCGGTACGCGGTTGTCCGGCCACGCGGGAACACGACACGGGGATGCCGTGAGCAGGCCGGACCGCCAGGTCCAGGACATGAACCATGGTGACCACTTGTGTCCGGCGTTCACCGCCCGGCTCTGGAGAAGAGCCGGCTCGTGGTGTGAGGCTGATCCCGGGGAGTGGACACCCTGACAATGGACCTTGAAGGTCCAGGTAGGGGTGTCCAGGTGGGACGCAGGTCTTCGTACCCGGAGGAGTTCTGGAAGGACGCCGTCGCCTCGACCGGGCGGCAGGCGCCGGGCGCACCTGCACCGAAGGCCCGGTTCGAGCCGTTCCGCCGGATGCCGTACTACAGCCGGCGTCGCCGTCACTCCGCCCTCGGCCACCTCACACCCGTCGAGTTCGAACAGCGGCGGCTGGTCACTTCACGTACGCTGTCGCTTGCCGCATGAAATCCGGTGCCCACTCCCGGGGGTCGGCCTCAGGCCCCGTCGGACCCGACCGGCTGAACACGCACCCGGCCATGTTGCGCGACGCCCTGGCCCACATCGACGACCGCCCCGAGCGGCCCGTCACCGTCGCTGAACCACGCCCGCGGCACACGCGTCATCCGTCCACGCGCCGCAGTACGCCTTCGCCGGCACCTGGACACCCCGCCACTCACCCGCCGGCCACGGACTCCGGCTCCCACGGGCGCGGCCCCACGCCGTCCTGCCAGCGCAGGAGCTCCTGACCGTCCATGCACACGATGCCGCACTGCTCGGCGTATTCGATCGCGGGAGCGGTGAAGTCGCTGGTGGTGACCACGACGGCGACATCGGCCCCGTGAACGGTGAAGCACGTGCCGCCGAACCGCTGCATGTCCTGGGAACCGACCCGGTTGGCCTCGCAGTACCGCTTGCACTGGATGACGACCAGGCGCCCGTCCGGCGTCCTCGCCACGACGTCGGCACCCAGGTCACCGGCCCCGCCCACGACGTCCACGTCGAGGCAGCCGTCGCGTCGGCACAGCTCGGCTATCGCCTGCTCGAACTCGGTGGGGTCCAGCGCCTCATAGCCGATCTCCCCGGTGTCCGCGGACACCTCGTTCACGGGCTCAAGGAGGGGGACGGTCCGTTCCACCTCGAGGCGGCCGCCGCGGGCATCGGTCCGTGCTGCCACGGGTCCGGCGGCAGGAGTCGGTGGAGCGGTGTCGAGGGCTTCGACCGCCGTCTTCGTGGCCTCGTCCAGGGCTTCCGCGGCGTGGCGCGCGAGCCTCGCCGCCGATATCCTGCGCCTTCTGCGACAGGCGGCCACAACACCGCCGACGCCCACGAGGACGAGCGCGACGGCCCAGGCAGGACGGCGTTCGGCGGCGGCCGTCGCGGTACGGACAGCCGTGCCCGCCAATGTCAGGATGACGGCGAGAAGGACGAAGTACAGGGCCGTCGCCCGCAGTTCGAACCGGCGGGAGCGGCGCGCGGAGCGCGAAGCACGTGTGGGTACGGCCATGGTGATGCTTCCCCTCCAAGGACGACAACGAAGATCAAGAGGCGTCTGCCCAGGTACGGGAGGTTCTATCGAACCGGTGCGACCACCCGTTTCGCCGGGCTTCCGCACTGTCGGCGAGGCCCACGCCGCCGCCGGGTCGGCTGCGTCACCGCATGAGGAACCGCTGCCACTCGTACGGCTCCCGCGTGCGCCCGCCGAAGGCCGAGGACGTATGTGAGGTTGGTTCCCGGGAGTGGGCGCCGGGTTTCATGCGGCGAGTGGCAGCCAGTCGATGTGATCAGCCGCTGTTCGAATCCGGTCGGCGTGAGGCAGCCGAGCAGGCTGGCAGAAGAGGCCCGGCCAAAGCGGCCCGGCCGTCACCAGGGAGGCACGCCACTTGCCACAGACGATCAATCAGCGGCCCTCCTGTCACCAGGCCAGGGCGTGACGCGAGACTGTCCCGTCGCGATGCCCGGCGAGCAGACCTCGGCACGCGGACCTGCACGCGACGCCTTGATCGCCGGGATGCCTTTGTCATCCGGGACGGCCTCGTCCCTGCCGGCCGGCTCCCGGACACCTACCGAGTACGGTTTCGTCGCACCACGAAGCGCGGCCTGCCGACAGAGGCCCTCGCCGCTGCCATCGACATCTTCGAACACGCGGGGGAAGAGCCACTCCGTACCGGTCGCACAGACATGGCAGACAGGTCCTGGACGTTCATGCTCTTCCTCAGTGCCGCGACCACAGCAGTGGTGGCCTGCACAGGGGACACCCCGTGCAGGCAGCCCGCAGGCACCGGGCGACGACCGCAAGTGACGACAAACCTGCCTCTGCCAACGTCGGGCGGACCGCCGTGGCCGGAGGTCAGTCCGCGTACACGACGATCAGGCACAGAGCCGCGAACGGCACGACGGACGAGCCGAGCAGCGTCAGCACCGCCGGAACCGCCGCCGTCAGCCGCTCACTGCCCTTGCGCCGGCCCGAGCGGAACACCACGCGGGCCAGGACGAACGGCAGCGCCACGAGAGCGAGGAAGGTCACCGGGGCCGAGAGCCTGCTGAACGCGGTGGTGCCGGTGACCAGGTACCAGGCGGTCGTGCCGAAGACGATTACCGGGCCGGCCAGCAGGCCGAACGCAAGGACCGACGCCACGGCGACGGTCAGTCCTTCGGTCAGCCGCTCGGCACGCGCACGCCTCCGGCGCACTTCCGTTGTCCCGCTGTCCCCCATGCCCCTCCCCAGGTGCCACAGTCCGGTGTCGCCGGCGCTCCGGTCAAGCCGCTCAGCCTGTGGCCGCCAGGACGACAGCGCCGGGGCCCCCAGAGCCGCGGACACGATGATCTCATGGGCCCACCAGCCCACCAGCCCACCGGCCCACCAGCCCGTCGGCGTCCTGTGCGCCTCCGTACGGCTCTCGTCCGCTCGGCCGGCGCCCCGTTCCCCAGCCGGCCCCGCACCCGCTGGGCAACGCGCACCGTCCCCAGCGCTAACCGTCACGCGCTTCGTTCGACGTCACTCGCTTCGTGGATCCGAGCCCTCGCCGCAGCGCAGACCGACGGTGCGGGGCAGGCGGGCACTTCGCTCGAAGCCGCCGCCTCGGTGACAACGGGTGTGCCTTCGTGTCAGCTGTCGCGCCTCGGCTCATCCGGGGCCGGCGGGCTGTTCGGAGCGCGGCTGCTGCAGGTCTGCAGGTCGAACTCCAGGTGCTCGATGCCTGTGGAGCTGACCTCTTCCAGGCTGCCGGCGCGGCGGCCGCTGTCATGGCCGACACGACGATCGCCGCCCCGGGGCCGCGCTGCCGGTAGCCGTCCCCCCACTGCCAGGAAGTCTTCCGGGCCCAGGTCGGCGTTCACGCCGAGGTCGGCCATGGTGGCAGGGTGGGCGTCGCGCAGCCGCTGGTGCCAGGCATCGAGGTAGCGGCCGTTGTCGCAGCACACCCACGCCTCGATCGGACGCTGAAACGAGGGGAACAAAGCATGGCGACACCTGCGGGAGATCCGCTCGGCGATGCGGTGGGCAAGGGGGTGCAGGCGTCTGCTCCGGCGTGGCGCCTGGTGATGGCTGCGGCGGACACTGGGCGACGGCATGAGCTGCAACGGCGCAAGAAAGGAGGACCTGTCTCGCGAGCAGGCGTTGAGCGCGGCCGCTACCGTGACGCATCTCCTCGCGCCGGGTCTCTCTGCGGCTTTGAGGGCGGAGGCGGCCGTCCGGAACGCCTGGCGCGGCCCCGTGGAGCGGAGTGGTGAACACGGTCGAGTTGCTCCTCGACCAGGAGACCGAGCGCAGGGTCCGGCATGTCTGGGAGCATCTGGCCGCGCGAGGAGAGCCCAGCCAGACGCACCACGGTCATCCGACGAACCGGCCCCATCTGACACTGGCAGCGGTCGGCTCCCTGACCGCTGCGGCGGAGGAGGAGCTACGGGTGCTGTTGGGCGGCCTGGACTGTCCCGCCGTCCTCGACGGGCTCGTGCGCTTCTCCGGCCGCACGCACGTGCTCGCCTGGCGCGTACGGCGCGTCCCCGAACTCCTCGCCGTGCACGCCGCCGTCCACGACGCGCTTCTCGCCACGGGGTGCGAGCCGGACCACCCCCTGCTCCTGCCAAAGACCTGGCAGCCGCACATCACCCTCGGCCGCAGTCGCCGACCGGCGTGGAACATGCCGGACGGCCGGCTCCTGCCGCCCGGTCTGCACGACAAGCCCGTGCGCGGCCGCTTCGTCACCGCACGCATCTACGACTCGCGCACCCGCACCGTCACTTCACTCCCACCCGGGTGAAGACCGCCGGAGACCGCCGATACGGAAGCGTGACACGCCCGGAAGCAGAAAGCAGGAAGCAGGAAGCACAGTGTGTGCGGCATCGTTCGGGCGGCGACCGCGATCACTGCGGCATCCATTTTCGTCCAGGCCGAGGAAGACACCCAGGTCCTCCATGTCGGACACCCCCGTTCTCGTGTCTCCGACGTCAAGGACTGCCGGGGATGGGTGACACCGGCGGATCCGAAGGGGAACGAGTCCTGCGTCGAGCGCGGCGCCGCCGAACATACGGCCTGACGGCTCAGCGGCCCCCGGGCCCCGGACCCCCACCCTGCGGTCTGTCCTCGCCAACCGGAAGGAGCGGAGTCCAGGGCAGTGCCGTGCGCCAGCCATCGCCGCCGCGCATCCAGTCCCCGATGACCTTGGCCACCGGCTCGGGCCCGACGATGTCCCCCCGCCACGGCACATGCGCCTCGAAGTGCAGGTGGTCACCGCCCTCGCGGTACTCGACCTGGTAACTGAAATCGGCGTTCAGGTGGACCTGCATGAAGTGCTGGTCCACGGGTTCCCTGTCGGTCCGCTCGACGATCACGAACGGGTGCGACAGATTCATGTCGGCGAGCAGGTCATGGACGTCCACCTCCGACGGGTCGTCGATGGACTTCCCCCCGGCTTCGGTGGCCCGGATCAACGGCTTGGTCATGCAGGCGACTGTAGAGGTGCGGTCCGACAGTCTGGCCGCTCAGTCGGCCAATTCCAGTGCCAGGCGCCTCGAGGAAGGCACGACCATCGTGATCATCACACACGACCGGGGCATCGTCACGGCCACGGAAACGGGCCGCTCGTGGGCCGGTTCGGTTTCCCGCAACCTGGCGGCCAGATCGGACACCAGGGTCGGGGCAACTGCTCGGGCGGGATTGGGACAGGCGCAAACCGTGTCGGCATGCCGTCTTTGTGCGCGCAGTCAACGGTACAGCGACTTCCTCGTCCCTGCCCGTGCCCTCGGCGACGTCAACCAGAGCTGAGGCGAGGAATCAATCTTGAATGTGCGAGCGGAGCAAGGCGAAACCCTCACTCTCGTCACCTCGACCGTGCCGGGCGAGGAGGCGCCCGGAGAACTCTGGCGCCGACCGGTCTTCGGCCTTTGCGTATGGGCGGATCTTCGGCCTTTGCGTATGGGCGAACCAGCGCGATCGCTTCTTCGGCCCTCCCCCACCCCTCCAACAGCTCGGCCATGGTCCCGGCCGCCTTCCACCGACCCGTGGCGACGTACGGGGCGAGCAGGTCCAACGCCTGCGCTTGGTGGTTCTTCCCCCCAAGCAGCCGTGCCTGCTCTCGCGGACAGAACCACTCCCCGAGGCCGGCCAGGAACTCCACCTCCTCGGCATGACCGAGCTCGAAGAGTCGGGCGACCGGATGCGGGGGAACACAGCCGGAGAGCGCCCAGGCCCGGCAGTCAAGATCAGCGGCGTCCATGGGGCCGCACCGCAATGCCCGACTCCGACACCGATCGGTCCTAGGGACAGCCGTCGCCGGGCTCCACCTCCCCTGCGGCCGGGCCCGACGATTGGCCAACGAAGTGGCCGGACACGCTTCCCGGGATGAGCGGCTGTGTCGTGGCGCAGATGGGCCAGCACCAGCAGAGCCTGCCGGTCCCCGGTGAGCCGGCGCCTCCCACGCTCCAGGCACCGGGGGACAGCAGACGGGCCGGGTGGTGCAGCGTCGAACTGGACAGATCGGTCCCCGGTGGGTGGACAAGCACATGATGGCCAGGGCGGACAGGTTGATCCCGGTCGACGATCCACCTACCAGGAGCTTCACCTCTTCTCCAACGCCACCCCGCGCCAACCGGCCAGCGCTTCAACCGGGTCGGCAACAACCCAGTGTCCTGTTGGGGCGTTCGGGAAATCAGTCCGGACGCGTGCCGGACGACGGTCCGACGGGCGGGACGACCGAGCGGCTTGCTTCCAGCGCCTCGTGCGGAAGCTCGAAGAAACCGTCAATCCCGAGGTGGGGCCGGCCTTCCGCGGCTCTCGTCCGGGGCGCGTCATTACACCGAGGGCTTGCTCGCGAACACCCACCGGTTGCCCTCCAGTGCGTCGTTCTGCTCGGGCAGCGGGCCGCGCCCGAGCCTCCGGGTGAAGTCGAAGGGGGTGTGGACCGATGTGGACCAGCCTCTGTCCGCCAGGTCCCCGGCGGAGTCGGGCCGCGGCTCTCCGTCGAAAAGGCTCAGCAGGTCGATGCCGATCTGTTCTTTTGTCGCGGTGTAGAGCGGGCTGTCGCGATACTCCAGCAAGTCTTTCTCGATCTTGACCTCAAAGGCCAGAGCACTCCCGTCCGTACTCAACCGGTCCACCGTGTCGATGAGATGGATCTCGGCGGCGCGGGGCAGGTAGAACAGCAACCCCTCCGCCAGCCACGCTGTCGGTGCGGTCGCGTCGAAGCCGGCGTCGGTCAGTGCTCCCACCCAGTCGGCACGCAGATCGATCGGAATCGGTACGCGCGCCGCCCTCGGAGTGGCTGACAAGCCGCTGAGCACATCATGCTTGAACGCCAGCACACCTTCCCTCTCGATCTCGAAGATTACGCAGCGCGCGGGCCAGTCGAGCCGGAACGCCCGGGAATCCAGTCCCGCGCCGAGCAGGACCACCTGGCGTGCGCCCGCCTGCACCGACCGGAGAAGAAAGTCGTCGAGCACTCTCGTGCGCAGACCGAAGTAACGCGCGAAGCGCCCCCACAGGGGGTTCGCGTCCCCGTCCGGAACCTGGTGCATCCGGACAGGCCAGCCTGCGGACGCGGATGCAGCGAGCACGAAGTGCTCCGCGTAGACATCCCGTGCCAGGCTGTCGTCGCGGTGGGTCTCGATAGCCCGTGCCGCAGCGACCATGAGAGCAGTCACACCTACTCCTCCGTCCACGCCTCCCGTCCCGGGGCCCCCTTGCGCTGTGCCGACCATGTGTCCTCCTTGGAAAATGCGAGATCATGAGAAGGGAGAGGGAAGACGCTGCCGAACACCCCGGTGGACGTCAGACGGCCGTCGGGCCGAGCCGGTCGGACAGGCAGCGGCGTGCGTCGAAGAGCTCACGCATCAGCTTCCGCTCTCCGGAATCAGGACGGGTTTGACCACGCGGCCCGCATCGCAATCGCGTTCGGCCTCGTTGATGTCGGTGAGCGGGTACGTACGGATCAGCTGGTCGAAGGGGAACCATCCGGCCTGCCACAGTGCCGTCAGCCTCGGAATCAGAAGTCCGGGAACCGCGTCTCCCTCGCAGATGTGGGAGATTCGCCGGCCCCGGTCCAGTGCCCCCGGTTCGAGTGGCAACGTGGTATGGAGCCGCGCCACCAGCCCGAGGTGACCGGTTGGGCGCAGGGCCCGGAGCGCGTCGTTGATCAGTTGGGCGGAGCCCGTGGTGTCCAGTGCGTACTGCGCGCCCCCGTCGGTCAGTCGCCGGATGTGGCCGGGCAGGTCGGACGATGCGGCGTGCAGCGGGAGCGCGTGGAACCGTTCGGCGAGGGTCAGCCGTTCGGGGTGTCGGTCGACGGCCACGGTCACCGCCCCGGCGGCCGTGGCCGCCAGCACCGCGGCCAAACCCACCGCTCCCGCGCCGAAGACAGCGACGGTCTCTCCGGGACCGACGCCGAAGGAGTTCAAAACCGCCCCGGCACCGGTGAGGAAGCCGCAGCCGAGCGGCCCGAGCAGTTCGAGAGGCAGTGAGGGATCGACCCGGACGGCGTTGCGGGCCAGGACCATCGCGTACTCGGCGAACGAGGACTGGCCGAACCACCGGGGAGCCAGTTCGCTCCCAGCCGTGTCGATGAACCGCGCCGCGTTCTCCCCGCGCCCTCCGAACAGGTTGAGCGAGGCGAAGGAGTCGCAGTAGGCGGGAGCCGCGCCCCTGCAGTTACGGCAATGTCCGCAGGAGTCGAAGCTCAGCACGACATGGTCGCCGACACTCAGCCCCGTGTCCGGGCCGCCCGTCTCCACCACGACCCCGGCACCCTCGTGGCCGAGCACCGCCGGCAGCGGCGAACGGCCCCCTGGACGCCGGACGGCGAGATCTGTCCGACACATCCCGCAGCCCGCGATGCGGACCAGGACCTCGCCGCTGGCCGGTCCCGCGTCCAGGGTCACCTCCTCCACGGCGAAGGGGCTTTCGTACGAGCGCAGTACCGCCGCGCCGAACTTCACGGTCGTGCCTCCTCCGGGCGGTGTACGACGAACGGTCTGAGATTGCCGTAGAGCCCCCATGGCCCTCCCGCGACACCGACACCGCTCTCCTTGGCACCCGCGAAGGGCTGGGCGAGGGACAGTTCGGCGTGATGGTTGATCCACACAGTCCCGCACTCCAGCCGGTCGGCCACCGCCTCGGCCCGGTCGAGGTCGGTCCCCCATACCGAGCCGCCCAGCCCGAAACCGGTGTTGTTGGCGGCCTCGACGACTTCGTCAAGGCTTCCGTACGGCAGCACCGGCAGGACCGGGCCGAACTGCTCCTCCGTCACCACCGGGCTGCCGGCCGGCACGTCGGCCAGAATCGTCGGAGTGAAGAAGTAACCCGGCCGGTCCAGTCGGCAGCCACCGGCCGCGACTCGAGCACCGTCTGCCAGAGCCTGGTTCGTGTAGCGCTCGACGCGGGCCAGTTGCGGGGCGTTGTTGACCGGCCCCAGCTGGGAACCGGGGTCGAGCCCGGGGCCGACGACAACGGTCTTCGCGCGCTGCGCGAGTGCCTCGACCACCTCGGAACAGAGCCGGACCGGAGCGTAGACACGCTTGACCGCCATGCAGACCTGCCCGCAGTTGCGGAACGCCGCCCAGAACAGCCGGTCCGCGATCTCCTCCACATCCACGTCCTCCAGCAGAATCGCGGCGTCATTACCACCCAGTTCCAGGGTGACCCGAGCGAGCGAGGCCACCGCCCCCTCCGCGACGGCCCGCCCTGTGGGGGCCGAACCGGTGAAGGTCACGTGGCGGATCCCCGGATGGGAGGCGAGGCGGGCACCGAGGGGTTCGCGGCCGGTGACGATCGTCAGTACGTCCTCAGGGAGGGCGGCTGAGACGACGGACCCCAGCAGCCGCGTGGCGAGGGGCGTGTGCGGGGAGGGCTTGAGCACCATCGTGTTGCCTGCGGCGAGCGCCGGTGCGAACTTCGCCGATGCCAGCTGAAGAGGAAAGTTCCACGGGACGATCGCTGCGACGGGCCCGAGCGATCGCCAGCGGATCTCGCTGCGTACCGCTCGGCCGTCCGCGAGCCGCTGAGGTCCGTAATCCATTTCGGCGAAATAGCGCAGACGGGCGGCCGTACGGGCGACCTCGGCGTGCGATTCGGCCAGAGGCTTGCCCTGCTCACGGGTGAGCAGGGGCGCGAGATCGGCCCCGGCCGCCTCCACGGCGTCGGCTGCCGCAAGCAACGCGGTCGTACGGGCGACAGGGTCGTCCCGCCAGCTGCGCCAGGCGGCGTGGGCCCGGTCGACGACGGTGTCCAACTCGTCCGGCTGCCGGTCGGGAGCCGTGTCGAAACCCTCGCCCGTCGCCGGATCGACGACGACGAAGTGCCCTCCGTGGGTTCCGGGCACGCCGCGGGAAAGCCTTGCCTCCATGCCGACGGTCAGCTCGTGGCGACGACGGCTGCGTGTTCCCGGACACGCCGGTCCATCTCCGTCCGAAAGGCGGCCACCAGCTGCGGCTGAATCCGGCCGGCGCTGCGGTCGCCCCCCTCGCACACCGCCCCGCGCACCCCCACGATGTCCGTGTTCATGCGGGCCAGCTCGCCCAGGTCGCCGATCTTGACGCTGCCTGCGAGGGCTGCGAGCAGACCGGCCTCATGGGCCAGCCGCACGAACTCCGCGCAGACGTCCGGCGGGGTGTGGTCGAACAGCCGTGTCCCGTCCTTGATCGCGGTGTCGAGCATGGCCCCGTCGGAGCCGGAACGGCGGGCGATGTCGGGGAGTGCGAGCGGGTTGACGCAACCGATCCGGTGGGCGTCGGCGTACCCCGAGGCGACGACGAACGCATCCGGTCGATGGTCCTTCACCGCCCGGACGACTCCTCGCATGACATCGACGGCCTGTTCGGGCGTCGTGCATCCGTAGAGGCCGACCTTGATGTACGTGGCTCCGGAGACAGCCGCGCCGAGCGCCGCCTGGGCCACTGTGCCGGGCTTGTACGGTACGTCCCCTACCGTGGCGGATACCGGCTTGTCCGCCGGGACCACGTCGCGGATCGCCTTGATGACCCACGGGAAGTTCGCACCGAGCGAACCCTCGTCGGGCTTCTTGACATCGACGATGTCGAGGTGCTCCGCCGCCTTCGCGCAGTCGAGAGCCTCCTCGACGCTGTCCGGAGAGATGAGAAGCAACAACGTAGGCTCCTTCCACCACACGTCCGCCTGCCGAGGGGCAGGGGTGCGCAGTCGCCAGGATCACTTGCGGTCACCTCATCATCACTGCAGTCCGTGACCTCGGGCAGAGCGCGCGGAGTCCTAACGGGGCGTCGCCATGCCATGTGCACCCCCTCAGTGCGCCGTCCACGCCTGCTCGAAGGCCGTCGCGGTGTCGAGGAGGGCCGTTGTTGAGCCGTCCCGATCCAGGCGTTGGAGGACCCGGCCCCTTCCCAGGGATATCGCACGTTCGCGACACGCCGGGTCCGCCGCGGTCGTCCGGTGAAGTGGTGCCGCGCCTGGTTCGCGAGGACCGGAAACGACTGCGGGCACGGTACCGGTGACCGTGTGGGTGTCTGCGTCGCATGATCACCGAGCGAGCCCGTGCCCGCATCCGAGTCTTCTCCGGTGCCTCGCGGCCTGGGTCAACCGGCCCGGCCGGAACCGGACGCACCGCTGCCCGTGGCGGTGGCGACCGTGCTGACCGGGGCGAAGTCCCTGAGTGTGATCGGCGACATGTGGTGAGGTCGAGATCGCGCATCCGGCCGACGGCCTGCGTGGCGTGGTGGAGGCCGTCGCCTCCCTGCCGGCAGACGCGGAAGGTCTTGTGGTTCTTCATGCGCCGATGACGTGCTCGACGCGGACGCGGTGGCGCCGGGTACCGGCCGCCGCCACCAGGAGTCGGGTCTTCGCATCCACGACGACCTGAACGTTCACCGAGAAGCGGTAGGTGCAGGAGGGGAGACGCGCAGCTTCCGGTCCGGTCCGGGTTCCTGACGTGTCCGGCCTGCTCACATGCTCGATCAGGCCCGGGCAACGCCGGTTGCTGTCGGCATGCAACGAAGCCGGGCGGGCAGACGGAGGTTCGGAACGGGAGGAAACATGAGCTTGACGGTGGAGTCGACCGAGCGGCCGGAAGCAAAGACCGACCGGTGCGGTGGGTGCGGCGGTCACGCCACCTCTCCTGGGGAAGAGGCGTCGGAGACCCCACGTGAGCGCGTCAATCGCCGGTGGAACGAGATCATGCAGGAGACGCGCGTCGCTCAGACGGGAGTCCAGATCCTCTTCGGCTTCCTGCTCAGCGTCGCCTTCACTCCCCTCTTCCACGACTTGGGCACGTTCGACCACGTCGTCTACGTCATCACGGTGCTGTCGGGCGCGGCGGCGACCGCATCCCTGATAGCGCCGGTGTCGATCCACCGCTTCCTGTCCGGGCAGCGCATGAAGGACGAGATGGTGGAGGTGGCGCACCGGCTCATGATGTGCGGCATGGCTCTGCTGGCCGTGACGATCGGCTGCACCCTGCTCCTGATCCTGCACGTTGTCGTACCGGGCCTCATGGCGAAGCTGCTTGTCGGCGCGGTGATGCTGTGGTTCGCCCTGTCCTGGTACGCCCTCCCCCTGTGGCTGCGCCGTCGCTCGACCCGCCGAGCGGCACAGCAGGACTCTTCCTGACGGATGCTCTGCAGGCATCGCTTCGATTACTTGTCCGTCGACAGTTTCCGCCTCACCGCCGACAATCTGGAGGTAGCGCGCACAGGCCTGCCACCAGCGCTGCGAGGCCTTGCCCCAGACGGCTTGGAAAAAGTTGCAGGTGCGGGTGAGCCGGGGTTTCCGGCCGATGTCGGCGATGTCGAAGCCGGTTGCGGCCGACACCAGGCTGCCGTTGGAGACGTTCACCCGCGCCGCTGCCGCCGACCGGACGTGAGGAAACCCCCCGGCCCTGGACCACAGAGCCGGAGGGCTTTCCTGCCCAGGCCCGCTTCACCCCGAACGGGCAGGACTCCCCACGCTGCGGTCCCTGCCCAGCAGCGAGCTCCACGCTGTGCGGGGCGGCCCTGCCATGTTCGCCGTCACCGTCCGCGCAGGGAAGGCCCGCACGGTGCCGCAGGCCCCGAAGGGCCTCGGCGGTGAACAGGCCTGTTGCAGACGTGCTGCCGGACGGGCCCGGCGGCACGGAGGTCACCACCGTCGCCGACAGGGCGAGCAACCTCATCCATTCCGCATGTGCGTCCGCCTCACCCGGTGGAGACGGCCTGCCGGCGTTTCACGGTCTTCACGGGATGAAAGGGGCGGCGGAGCGGGCACGCTCCCACATGCCGGGCAACTGTTCCTCGGGACGCTGCTGCTCGCCGTGCAGGGCGTTGAGGATCACCAGGCATCCGGTCAGGGCCGGCACCGCCCATTGCGCGTAGGCCAGCTGCCGCCGGGCCTTGTCGATGTCGATGGGGTGCTGCTCCGCCTTTTCGACGTCCTGTGGGTCGGTCGAGGAGGCCAGCTCGACCTTCTTGCCCAGAACGCGGGCGTAAGCGGTGGCGGCCAGGGCCCCGGCGGTGACGACGGTCTTGGCCGTAGTGGAGGCGGCCACACCCTTCTGTGCGGCAATCCGGTGGGTGTTCGCCACGAGCAGGCCGCCGCCGCCGAAGAGGTGCGCACCGATGGCAGCGGCGTTGACCGGCGTCCACTTCGCCCAACCCGACGAAGCGATCAGTGCCTTGGCCTGGTCCGTTCCGCCTTCCTCCTTGGCCGCGCCGTTCAGACCGACCGCGCCCATGAGTGAACCGCCGAACCAGGCTGCCAGGCCCAGGTCGTGCAGGCTGCGGATCCAGGTATTGCGTTCGGACACGAGAGTGCTCCTTCGAAAGGTGGTGAGCTGACAGGAACATCGAGCACTCCTCCACCCTCACCCGGCCCTGCTCCCGCCGCCATCACTGCTGACCCGGGCGGGTGATCCGCTTGCGTATGGCAACTCGTCAGGCGGAACCGTGTCCGGGCTCGGATCCAGGCGGTCCCTCCGTTGCCGCAGGAGGTTTTTACGGTGGTCCGTACTGCTCGGGCGCATCCAGAGCCACGGAGCACCCGGCGTGCTCCGCAGGCGGGTCCTCACCTTCCGGCGCGGGTCTGCCCACCGGCGTCGGCCCGAAGGCGCGGCTGTCGCCGCGTACGTACGCCGGGCCACGGGTCCAGGGCGATCCCGACGGTGAGTCGCACAGCTCGCGCGGCGCCGGCGAAGTACTCAACGCCACCGGCGGCACCCCATTGCCCCGGCCACCGGTGGCGCCTGCTCGCTCCCTCTTGACCTGCGGGTCAGAGGAGGTCGCGGGCAATGGTCTCGTTCCACGTGCGGGAGAACACCCGGCGCCCGCCCTCGTATCCGTCGAGGGTGGCGTCCACGAAGAACCGTTTCTCGTCGCACGTGAGCCGGGTGTGCGTCTCCACCCGCACATCCCAGCCGGCACGCCGGAAACGCATGGTCCAGGTGGACTCACCGGTGGCGGACGTGAAGTCCTCGGCGACGGAGGCATAGCGTTCGCAGGCCCGGCGGCCGACATCCAGGCCGATGTCCTCGAAGCGGACCAGACCCCGGTCCTTGACGATCTCCAGCCCGGCGTTGTATCCGACGAGGTCACGCGTGACCAGCCAGCGCTCCTCCGGGTCCGTCAGTTGAGTGGTGTCCAGCGGCGGGGTGCCCTCCGGCTCGCCGAACGCGTTCCGTGGCAGCCCGTCGGGCGCGGTCACGGGACGGACGGGCAGTGTGAGCGTGCTGGATTTCTCGTACACGCTCAGCAGCACCGGCCGGGGCGGCGGCCAGGCCAGGGGCCAGTACGACGTGGAGAGCGACAGCCGGATGCGGTGCCCACGCGGAAAGGACTGCGCCACGGCGTTGAGGTCGACAGTGGCCCGGTAGCGGCGGCCGGGTTCCAGCGCCTCGGGGGCGGCCCTGCCGTCGAGGCGGGTGAGGTTCAGGACACCATACGAGACACGGGTGGCGCTGCCGTCCGGCGCCACGTCGGACAGCCTCGCGGCGACCGTCGCGACCGGTTCGCTGACGGACACGTCCAATCCGACGGTGACAGGGCCCAGGATCTCCACCGGTTCGGTGAGCGGTTCGGTGTCGAACACCAGCGAGCCGCCGTCCTCCTCACGCTGGTCGTAGGGGAGGTCCGGAGGCGCGTTGTACGAGGCCCACTTGCCCGCGAACTGACCGACGGACAGCGGGGACTGTACCGTCATCGGCTCTCTCTCCCCGGCGCCGCCTGCAGGTTTCGCCGCAGTGTCGCCCGGTGCGCCGATGCGGTGCCGGGTGAGGGGATACGTCACGCGCTCGACGTTCGGCGACGGCCAGCTCGGCTCGCCGACCCAACGGCCCGGCCGTTCCTCGTACGACGTCGAGGGCGGCACGCTCTCCTGCATCCAGGTCTGGAGCATCGGGCCGTCCATGACGCCGTTGTCGGCTCCCTTGAGCCAGTGGTCCCACCAGCGCACGACCTCCTGGAGGTAGCCGATGGCCGGGCCGGGCTCGCCCAGGTGCGGGAACTTGTGCGACCAGGGACCGATCAGCCCCTTGCGCGGTACATCGAGACGGCCGAGCAGCCGCATCACCGCGTTCGAGTACCCGTCGGCCCACCCACTGGACGCGAGCACCGGGCAGCGCACGGCCTCGTAGTCCTCGCAGACCGAGGCGTGCCGCCAGTACTCGTCGCGGCGCTGGTGACGCAGCCACTCCACCACCCACGGTCGGGTGTTCTCCAGGCGTTCGTGCCACATCTCGCGCCAGCGCTCCCCGACCACGGCCGGATCGGGTGGGCAGGTGGCGTAGGCGAACATGGTGCCCGCCTCGGCCAGATTGTCGGACAGCATGGCGCCGCCCATGTAGTGCATGTCGTCGGCGTAGCGGTCGTCGGTGAAGGAGGCGATGACGATCGCCCGCAGGCTCGGCGGCTGCCGGGCCGCGACCTGGAGCGCCGCGAACGCGCCCCAGGACAGGCCCATCATGCCGGTGGCGCCGTCGCACCAGGGCTGGTCGGCGATCCAGGCGAGAACGTCTTCCGCGTCGCGCTGCTCCTGCTCCAGGTACTCGTCCTTCAGCACTCCCTCGGAGTCACCCGTGCCGCGCAGGTCGACGCGCACACAGGCGTAGCCGTGGCCGGCGAGGTAGGGGTGGTGCATGGAGTCGCGTACGGCCGTCAGGTCGCGTTTGCGGTACGGGATGTATTCGAGGATGGCGGGCACCGGTTCGTCGTCGGACGAGACGGGACGCCAGATGCGTGCCGACAGCCGGGTGCCGTCGGACATGGGGATGACGACGTGTTCTTCTTCCTTCGTCGCCGAAGGGAGGTTGGTCACGTAGCGCATGCGGCCGGGTCTCTCCTTTCCTCATGGTGTGGCCCCGGTGGGAAGCGACCGGGGCCGGTCCGCCGGGCTCCGGCGGTCAGGGGTTCTTCTCGCCCCGCCCGCCGGGGCGCGTCTCGTCGAAGGCCAGGCCCAGCGCGGCCACACAGCGGTCGAACTTGTCCCGCAAGTCCCTTTCACTGTCACCGCCGGTGAAGATGTGGGCAACTTCGTAGCTGTAACTGTCCTGGCCGGGGGAATCGGACAGCCGCTGCCCCTCGGCAGGCACCATGTCGATGCGTACACCCGGGATCTCCCGCTCCACGCGCGCGATGTCCTGCGGCGTCGGTACGTTGTGCACGGTGCCGTCCGCGAACCAGCGGTAGTACCACTTCGCTGCCATCGCATAGCGGCCGGCGCGGTGCGGCAGCGCGGGGTCCCGGTCCAGAGCGAGGGCGATCATGCTGTGGTGATTGGGGATACCGTCGACGTAGTGGAACATCTCCGCGTGCGACTGGGAGTGCCGGGGGTTGATCTCCAGCAGGTTGATCTCGTCCTGCCGCGGGTCGTAGAAGTACTCGACGCTGAAGGTCGCCGCCTCCATGCCTATCTGCCGCATCACCCGCTCGGTCACCTCACGCAGCCTGCGCAGCACGGGCTCGGGGAGCATGGACGGGTACTGGTGGCGCAGGAAGCTGGACGAGTCCGGGTAGTTGATGGAGTCCAGCACGCCGTAGACCGTGACCTCGCCCCGGTTGACGTATCCCTCCACCGCCACCTGGACACCCTCGATGGCCTCCTCGGCCAGGCAGACCTGACCGCCCACACCCTCCATCTCGGGCGGCAGGTCGAGCCGGGCGAGGATGGCCTCGAAGGGCCGCCCCACGCGGGCGATGCCCGAGCGGATTTCCTCGACGGCCGCACGGAACTCCTCCTGGTCCTTCACACCGAAAGCCAGCTCCGACGAATACGACAGCGCGGGCTTGAGCCACATCGGGAAGGTCACGCCGTCCGGTGGCACGGGGTCGTCGGACTCCAGATCGACCATGCCGAAGCGCGGATGCCTGTCGGTGACCTTCTGCTGCTCCAGTCGACTCCAGTACTTGTGCTCGCACTTGACGACGGACTCCAGGCTTGTGCTGCGGGTCCCGTACCGCTCGGCCAGTATCGGGACGAGGGTGCTCACGGGGAAGTCCCAGTAACCGACGATCGCGTCGATGCTCTCCTCGAAGGCGTCGAGCACCCCTTCGGCCTTCTTCAGCAGACCGTCCAGGGAGACCTCGCCGGCCTGAAGCTCCTCGATGGTGAGCAGCCGATGGAACTGCAGCGACTGGGCGCCCGGCACCTCGTGCAGCGTCGGGAGGTTGGACTCCTCAAGACCGATCACAAAGACGTTCTTCTTCTCCACGGCTCCTCTTCCGGTTGACTCGCGCTGTTTGCGGACTCGCGTTGTCGTCTAACCCCGGAAGACGCCCGGCAATCAAAATGGCCGCCGGCAATCGGAACGCTTCCCTCCGGGTAGACCCGTCCTCACGCTCTCGCCCGTCGGAAGACGTCTGGCACGCACGCTCGCGATGTCGTCGTCAGCCGCCCACGTACGGCCGCGCCGCGCCCGCCCCCGCCCTCGGCCCGGCGTATGCGGCTTTCGGTGGGGCCGGGTACGGAATGTGATGGGAGGTTGCGCGGTTCCGTCACGCATGACCGCCTCTCCCCCGGCCACAACACACCCACCCCGCTTCCCCTGGGAGTGCTTGAGCCGGTCCGGTGCGGGTCAGGTCAGGTCAGGTCACCGTCGGTACCAACGGCCACGGTCACCGCCGGTGGCGGTGGAGCGCATCACGAAGCCCAGCAGCCGCAGCACCGGCACCAGCACCAGCACGGCGAGGGCCGTCCACCACAGAATCCTGACAGCGAGACCCGTGCCGAAAAGGATCACCGCGAGAAGCAGAACAAGAAGCAGGGGAGGCACAGTTGTCGACCTCCTGCGGCTCCGCCCGTCCTGCCGACGCCCCTCCATCCCTGGGGCGCCTTGTTTGTGAAGGAGTAGCCGGGGCACAAGCGGCTTTACCGCGACAGCGGCACCAAAGGATATGAGGAGGCGTGTTCCATGACTGCCGGCGAGAAGGCCAAGGCGAAGACCGAACAGGCCGAGGGAAAGGCCAAGGAGGCTCTGGGAAGCGCCCTCGGCAACGACCGCATGGTCGCCGAGGGACAGGCGCAGAAGAGCAGGGGCGACGCCCGTGAGGCCAAGGAAAAGGCCAAGGACGCCTTCAAGCACTGACGCGTTGTACGGGTCGAGGGTCTTCCCGGAAGAATTCGGGAGGACCCTCGATTTGCTGCGGAGAACACCACGCGCCTATTGCGCTCCGGGCGTTCGTCGTCGGCAGTCACAATCCCAGCCGCACGGGAGGCCGGCGAGCCGTGATCACCCGTCTCGGCGACACGGTGCCCTCCTCCGCACGGCCGGTTTCCCTGGCGTCCGGAAGTGGCCGCTGCACGATGCACGCGGTCCTTGCGCGGTCTGTCCCCGCCGCGCCGCTCCCCTCCCCGGGGCCGGCTGCGCATGTTCAGGGTGCCGTTGGAGTCAGGACCGAGCGGCGGAGTGGCTGTCGGGGTGGAGAGGAAAGATCCGGTCGAGGCCGGCGACGCGCACGCGCAGTGTGCGGAAAGGGACGGCTGCGAGCGCGATGTCGGCCTGGGCGGCGTGGGCGTGGTCGCGGGCTGCGATCAGGGCGGTGAGTCCGCCGGGGTCACGGAGTTCCGTGCCTGTCAGGTCCAGGATGAGGCGCCGGCCTGGCTGGAGGGTGAGCGTGGTGAGCAACTCACGTAGTTCGGACGCGTTGTGCAGCGAGTTCACCGGTGATCTCCAGAACGGGACCGGTGGCGGTGTCTCGGGCAGTACTCCTCAGCGGGCTCATCATGGATTCGTCATCTGTGGGTTGGAGGGCGGGAACACCGAGGGCGAGTAGGGCGGTGTCGTCGTCGAGGCCGTCGCCGAAGCCGTCCAGCAGGCCGGTCAGGGCCTGGATGACGGCCTGCGGAGGTGTGCCGGCGTGGTCGGTGGCGAAGGCGAGGAGCGCTTCGTCTCCGAACAGGGCGGTGCGGTCCTTGCCGGTGCGGGCTTCGGTGATGCCGTCGGTGTAAAGCAGCAGAGTGTCGCCGGGAGCGAGGACGGTGGTGGCGCTGACGAAACGCGCGGAGGACAGGACCCCGACGAGGAGGCCGCCGGGGGTGGGCAGGAAGTCGGCTGTGCCGTCTGCGCGCAGGATGAGAGCCGGGGGGTGGCCGCCCGAGGCGAGGCGGACGGCGACCTTCCCCGTTGTGGGGTCCGGTTCGAGGGTGCCGAAGACGGTGGTGCAGTAGCGCGGGTCGCCATTGCCGGCGTAACGCTCGTGGAGCACCTTGTTGAGGGTCGACAAAGCGGAGACGGGGCCGGGGTCGTGCAGGGCGGCGGCACGCAGGGTGTAGCGGGTCAGTGAGGTGACCGCGGCGGCCTGGGGGCCTTTGCCGCAAACGTCGCCGAGGAAGAAGGCGAAACGTTTGCCGTCGACGGGGAAGACGTCGTAGAAGTCGCCGCCGAGCCGCTCGGGGGAGGCGGTGTGGTAGTGGGCGGCTGTCTCCACTCCGGGGACCGGCGGCAGGGTGGCGGGCAGCAGTGACTGCTGGAGTACGGAGAGGACGTCTTGCAGCCGGGCGCGGTCGGCCTCCGCCTGTTTGCGTGCTTCTTCGGCGGCTTTCCGGCCGCGCAGGAGTTCCTCTTCGTAGGCACGGCGGTCGCGGGCGTCGAAGACGGTGGTACGGATCAGCAGCGGTTCGCCGCCGCCGCCCTGTTTGACCACGGAGGAGACCAGCACCGGCATGCGTCCGCCATCGGCCTGTCTGATCTCCAGGGCGATGCCGCCGATTTCGCCCTGCATCCACAGCAGCGGCGCGAAGTGCGTCTCGTGGTACAGCTTGCCGCCCACGGTCAGCAAGTCGGTGAACCGCATCCGGCCCACCACCGCCTCCCGCCCCAAGCCGAGCCATCCCAGCAGCGTGGCGTTGATCTTCGCGATGGTGCCGTCCATCAGTGTGGAGAGATACCCGCACGGCGCGCTCTCGTACAGTTCCTCGGCGCTGTCCTCCAGCAGCGCGGCGAACGCCGCGTTCGCCGTTTCCTCGTCGCCTGTGCCCTGCGGGTCGGGCTGCTGCCCGGGTCGGCACATCAGCGCAGGCCGGCCAGAAAAGCGGTGATCGCCTCGTTGGTGGCCTCCGGCGCGGACAGGTGCGGACAGTGCCCGGTCGCGTCGAGAGTGACCAGCGTCGAGCCGGGGATCTCCTGGTGGACGAAGGCCCCGACCTCGCGGGGGGCGATGACGTCCTGGGTGCATTCCAGCACCAGCGTCGGCACCCGCACTGTTTTCAGATCGTCCCTCGAGTCCGACAGGAACGTGGCCCGGGCGAAGACACGTGCCATGTCCGGGTCGGTGGCGCAGAAACTGTTCGTCAGCTCCTCACCGAGCTCGGGCCGCTCCGCGTTCCCCATGATCACCGGTGCCATCGCCGCCGACCAGCCCAGATAGTTCGACTCCAAGGACGCCAGCAGTTCGTCGATGTCCTCGGCGCTGAACCCGCCCCGGTAACCGTCGTCGTCGATGTACCGCGGAGACGGGGCGACCATCACCAGCGCCCCGATGCGCTCCGAAGCCATGCCTGCGGCCAGCACCCCGGTCATCGCGCTGACCGAGTGCCCCACGAACACCGCATCGCGCAGGTCGAACGCTTCGCACACCTCCACCACATCCCGGGCGTACCCGTCCAGCGAGGCGTAACGGTCCTCCGAGAAAGCGGACGGATCCGCACGGCCCGAACCCACGTAGTCGAACAGCACCACCTCGTACTCCTCGACCAGAGCCGGCACCGTCAGCCGCCACATGTTCTGATCACAGCCGAACCCGTGAGCCAGCACCACCGTCCGCCCCTGTGGGTTGCCGATGACGTTGACATTGTTCCTGCGGCCGATGTCCATCCGGCCAGTCTCCCAGGTTCCGCTCGCCCTTCCGCCCCGGCTGCGAACCATTGTCCGACCCGCACAACGCTCTCACAAAGACGAACGGCCCACTTCCTCACGGGTACGCCGCGACCAACCGTCAGCGGGCGATCCCGCGGACACGGTGGTTGATGAGGTGACGTGCGTACCGCCCTGCCCACGCTGCCCGCCTCGCAGCGGCGCATGCCGACGCCTCCCTTTCCGCACGCCTCCGCCGCGCCCCTGCTCACCGTCAAGAGCCACATCCGACGACAGCGGACCGCCCTGCGCCTGGCCGCCCGGCTATACGGCCAGGCGCACACCGTCGCCCGGGAAACCGGCAAGTACGCCGCCGCTCACTTCCACCTGCGCGAGCCCACCGGCTGGCCGGCTTCTGCGGCAGCGGCAGCGCGGGCTCGAGGACTCGGGAAATCGTCGGCCCACTGGTGGACTGCTGTGTGCCCGCCATGCTCGGGCGCCCTCTCAGTGACCGGTGAGCATGCCCTCCCGCAGCCTGGCGAGAGTGCGCGACAGCAGCCGGGAGACGTGCATCTGGGAGACGCCGAGGCGTTCGCCGATCTGGGCCTGGGTGAGTTCTTCCACGAACCGCATGTGGATGATCTGCCGGTCCCGCTCATCGAGTTCCGCGATCAGTGGGGCCAGGGCGTGGAAGTCCTCCACCAGCTCCAGAGCCTGGTCCTGGGCTCCGATGAAGTCCTGCAGCGCGGCTTCGCCGTCCTCGCTGCCGCTGATGGTGGCGTCCAGAGAGGAGGAGTTGTAGCCGTTCGCGGCGAGGCGGGCCTCCTGCACCTCTTCCTCGGGAAGGCTCATCAGCTCCGACAGCTCCTTCACCGTCGGGGTGCGGCCCAGGCGGCTGCGGAGTTCCTCGGTGGCGCGCGCGAGCTGGACGCGGGCTTCCTGCAGACGGCGCGGAACGTGCACGGCCCAGGTGGTGTCGCGGAAGAACCGCTTGATCTCGCCGACGATGTAGGGGATGGCGAAGGAGGTGAACTCCGCCTCCCGGGAGAGGTCGAACCGGTCGATCGCCTTGATCAGGCCGATCATGCCGACCTGGACGATGTCCTCCATCTCCTCCGGCCCCCGACTGCGGAACCGGCCGGCCGCGAAGCGGACCAGGGACATGTTCATCTCGATCAGCGTGTTCCGCGCGTAGCTGTACTCCGGCGTGCCCTCCTCCAGCACCGCAAGCTGGTCGAAGAACAGCCTGGACAGCTCGCGGGCATCCTTCGGCGCCACCTGAGAGGGATCGGCAACCTCCGGCAACCCGTGTGCCCGCGTGTCCGTTGCCGTCACATTCATGAGCGCCATGACATGTCCCTCCCACCATCGAAACCAACCGCGCCGCCAGCCCTATGCAGTCGACGCCACTGCGCGAATACCCCCTCGTCCTGTCTCTATGCCTGCACCCGCACGGAGGAGGGACCGCACTTGTCGAGCGGCCCGGGGCCCAAGGGCGCGGGGGCGTCCGGGCTGATCCGTCGGGCGACCGGGCCGGCGTGGATGAAGTCCTCGGCTCTCAGGTACAGTCCCGGTCGGGCACGCCGGAGACCGGCGGCATCCGTCGGCGGGTGGGCGAGAGGGTGCGCGGGTCGGCATCCTGTGCGGAGGGCCCGGCAGGGCGGCTGCCCTTCTCCCGGCCGGTGCCGCCCGCGAACGTCAAGGTCAGGGTGAGCGCCCGTGCGGTCCGGCCGCAGCGGCGCAGCAGTCGGAGCTGGACGGCCAAGTCCCGCAGGTCGGCCCGGGCGATGGCACTGACAAGGATGTGGCGGGCGAAATGGCGTCGTACGGCGGACCGCTGCGTCTCAGCGCTGCGAGTCCGGTCCGGTTTCTACCGATCCGCGATGTCTGCCGTGCCAGTCCAGTATCAGGACCGTGGCGTCGTCCTTGAGGTTGCCCCGGCAGGCGTCGAGCACCGCGGCGGTCAGGCTTCGGACGGCTTCTCTTGGATGCAGCGTGCGGGTGTCGTGAACGATCGAGGCCAGGTCGACGGCTGCGGCACCGCGCTCCTGCATTCCGTCGGTGAGCAGGATCAGGCGGTCTCCGGGCTGCAGTTGCAGTTCCTGTAGACGATAGGAGGTGGGTGCCGCCACACCGAACGGCAGGTTGACGGCGAGTCTGACCTCTTCGACGGTGCCGTCGCGCAGCCGAAGTGGCCAGGGATGGCCGGCGTTGACCAGTTCACACAGGCCTGTTTCGAGGTCGACGCACAGCAGTTGTCCGGTGGCCAGACCCCGGTTGTGGCTCAGCAGGGCCTGGTGGGCGTGGTGGGCTTGCGTGAGGGCGTCACAGCCGCTGCGGCGTGCCCGCCGTAGCGCGCCGACCAGCAGGGTGGCCAGCAGAGCGGAGTTCGTGTCGTGGCCCATGGCGTCGGTGATGGACAGGTGCAGGGTGTCGCGGTCGAGGGTGTAGTCGTAGGTGTCGCCACCGATGTCGTCGGCCGGGATCAGCCCGGCGGCGAGGGTGAACTGGGCCGCCTCGCAGCAGGGGGCCGAGGGAAGCAGTTGGTGCTGGATCTCCGCGGCCAGGCTGGTCTCGGTGGTGCGCCGGCCCAAATGGTACAGATCGGTGAAGCGGCGGTCCGTGACGATGACGTAGGCCAGCGCGTGTGCCGCCTCGCGGACCTGTCGGAGCACGGTGTCGTCGGCGGACTGCAGGGTCACCTCCAGAACGCCGATGCAGTCGCCACGGTTGCTGACCGGCGTGATGACGCGTCGTCCGCCCTGGCCCGCCGGTTCCACATACTGGCGCTGGCTCTGCAGAACGGTGTCGTAGACGCTGCCCCGCAGGTCGATCGGCTCGGCCTGGTCCGCGGCATCACCGTCGACCGCGGTGAGCCGTACCAGCCGCTGACCGATGAGATCGACGAACAGGAAGGACACACAATCCGCACCGAATCGCTTTTGCAGGTCGCGTGCCACCACATCCACGGACTCACTGGGCGGCGCCGCCTCCGCAGAGGCCAGCAACTCGCCCAACTCCAGATCTCCGCCCTCCACGGCAACCTCCCATCGACTGCCGAAACTTTTTCCCCGAGTTTTCGCGATATCACCCGGCGCACCCGTCTTACCTGGTCAGGACGGTGATCTCTTTCCAGCCTCGGCGATGCGGCGGGACGTTGGAACTCCTACGAAATGATCTTCAAAGGGACTGGATCACCCCAGAACAGTTGATCCGGGGGTACGGGGCGGTTCGGCCGAAGCCGTGGGAGGTCGATGACGGGTTGTGGCCGGTGATCGAGCCGCTGTTGCCCAGGGGCGAGCGTGGGACCCGGTATCCGGACCGGCTGTGTTCCCGGGCGTTCTGTTCGTGCTGCACACCGGGATCCCCTGGGAAAACCTGCCGCAGGACCTCGGCTTCGGGTCGGGCATGACGTGCCGGTGCCGCCCGGCCGGGCGGACCGGGGCCGGGGTACGGCCCCGGCTCCACCAGGTTCTCCTCGCCGGGCTCCACAGTGCGAACGCCCCGGACTTCTTCCGGGCGGCCGTCGAGGGCTCCCACGTCCGGGCGTTGAGAGAGGAGCCAAGACCGGACGGAGCCCCGTCGTCCGGGACAGGACGGGCAGCAGGCATCACCGGCGCCACCGGCATCCCGCTCGCCGCCACCCTGACCGGCGGCAAGCGGGGCCGGCCCCGCGGTCGCCCGGACGTGGCGCCGGGCGACCGCGGCCACGGCAAGTGCCAAGTACCGCCGGCTCGTCCGGAGCCTCGGCGTGAAGCCGCTGATCGCCTGCCGTGGCACCGGGCACGGCTCCGGACCCGGCACCCCGCGCTGGGGCGTGGGGTGCCGGAGCAGAGAAACGTGAACGAAGCCGTGGGTGAGACGCCCGCGGCGGAACGTGCCTGGTGCGGGTTTGTCCTCGGACATGTGTGGCAGGACGACGTCCGGCGGGGACGGGCCCGGCAAGAGAGGCGGACCATCGCGTCAGCGCCGATCGCGACCGGCAGAAGCGGTCCGCAGCGGCGCCAAGGACAGCGCGGGCGGGTGGTGGCCGCCTGTTCCGTACCCTGGCGGTATGCGCATGCGCCCCACTCTGAACTGGCTCCCCGCCGAGGACCTGCCTCCGGGCACCACGGATCTGGAGCCGGTCGCCGATGCGCTGAGCACCGGCGGTGTGCTGGTACTCAGCGGAGCGGGCATCTCCACGGAGTCGGGCATCCCCGACTACCGGAGCGAGGGCGGGAGCCTGAGCCGGCACACCCCGATGACCTACCAGGACTTCACCGCCGACACTCAGGCCCGTCGCCGGTACTGGGCGCGCAGCCACCTCGGCTGGCGCACCTTCGGCCGCGCCCGCCCCAACGCCGGGCACCGGGCCGTGGCAGCTTTCGCGCGGCACGGCCTGCTCACAGGGGTGATCACCCAGAACGTGGACGGCCTGCACCAGGGCGCCGGCAGCGAGGGCGTCGTGGAACTCCACGGAAGCCTGGCCCGGGTCGTCTGCCTTTCCTGCGGCGCCCTCAGTCCACGCAGCGAACTCGCCCAGCGGCTGGAGGAGGTCAATGCGGGCTTCGAGCCGACGGCCGCCGGAATCAATCCGGACGGTGACGCCGACCTCACCGACGAACAGGTCAAGGGCTTCCGCGTGCTGCCCTGCACGGTCTGTGACGGCATCCTCAAACCGGACGTGGTGTTCTTCGGCGAAGCCGTTCCGCCACAGCGGGTCGAGCACTGCCGCGCGCTGGTCCGTGAGGCGTCCTCGCTGCTGGTTCTGGGATCCTCACTGACGGTGATGTCCGGGCTTCGGTTCGTCCGCCACGCAGCTCGGGCCGGAAAGCCCGTACTGATCGTCAACCGGGACCCCACCCGGGGTGACCGGCACGCCGTCACCCGGGTCTCGCTCCCACTGGGAACGGCTCTCACCACCCTGGCCGGCCAGCTGAACCTCCCCCTCGACGACGAGTTGACGGTCCGGGTGAGGCGGTGACTGCGGCGGGAACGTCACGGACTCATCGAGCCGGTTCCTTCCCTCGTATCGGCGCAGGGCCGCGAAAAATCCCCACCGGGAGGGCCTCGCCGGGACCACCCGGTCCGATCACAGCCCCTGCAGGCGCCGGTCATTCGACCGGCGGCACTCCCGCCACGCCGACCGATCTGGCACGGTCATCGCCGTTTTCGAGCAGGAGCACCTTTGAAGCGGTGGTCGTTCCCCTTCAGTCCCGGGGTGTCAGCACACAGAACTCGTGGCCGTCGGGATCGGCCATCACCACCCGACCGGCCTCGCCCTGACCGATGTCGACGCGCGTCGCCCCGAGGGAGACGAGACGGTCGGCCTCTGCCTGCTGATCACCATGGGCAGGTGGAGCAAGGCCGAAGTGCAGACGGTTCTTCCCGGCCTTCGGCATCAGCGGTGGACCACCCCACGTGATCTTCGGGCCGCCTCGCGGCGAGCGGATCGCGGTCTCCTGGTCCTGGTCCCAGACCAGCGGCCAGCCCAGGGCCCGGCTCCAGAAGTACCCGGCCTCCTGCGATCCGTCGCACGCGAGTGCTCCGAGGAACCCGCAGTCGGTGAGGAAGTTGTTGCCCGGCTCGATGACACAGAACTCGTTGCCTTCGGGGTCGGCGAGCACCACATGCCCCTCCTCGGGGCGTTGACCGATGTCGATGTGACGGGCGCCGAGACCGAGCGCCCTCGTCACCACCTGCTGCTGGTCGTCGAGGGAGGTGCTCGTCAGGTCGAAGTGCGTCCGGTTCTGGCCCGACTTCTCTTCCCGGGTCGGGAGGAATCGGATCCGGAACCCTGTGTCGTCGCCCGGCAGGAGAGTGGGACCGTCTTCGGAGCCGTCGGCCGTCTCCCGGCCCAGAACGCCGGCCCAGAAGCGCGAGAGGCGAAGGGGATCGTTCGCGTCGAAGCAGAGGGTGTGGAGCTGAGACGTCATTTCCCGCATCTCCGATCCGTCGCGTCACCGCCCCACCCGCCGATCGCAGGGGCAGTCCACCGGCAACAGGACCTCGTCCAGGTCGTGGAGGGAGCCTGCCCGTACGGGTTCACCCGGTCAACTCGTTTTCGCCCGCTCACTGCCGTCGTCACAGCCCTCCGTGGACAGGGGCCGGGCGAACCAGTCGGTGCGGGTTCGGCGGGCCGTTGCCGATATGCGCGCCTGCGTGTACAGGGCGTCGGATCCGTGGAGGCTTCCCGCCCGGACGTGGAGTTCGGCCTGGTCGCCGACGGCCCGGACGCGGATGGCGCAGGCGGTTCCCTCGTCTCTGCTCCACGACATCGACCGCCTGGGCGGCGCCGACACCGTGGGGACGGTCGCCTTCCTCGCCCCTCTCCCCCGCCATGTCGGCGTCGGCGAACCGACCGTCCCGCTCATGGCACAGCGCCTGCGGCGCACGTGCTCGTGTCCCGGCTCGCCCTGCCTGCTCCGCCTGCCCTTTCGCACTCGTCGAGGTCGCGGACGGGAAGCCCGCCGAGGCCGGCCGAGGCCGGCCGCCGGCAGGACGTGCAGGAGCGGGGCCGGGAGGCCTCATCCAGCAGGAGCGCGACGCACCGGTGCGGGGCAGGGCCGGCGCCAGCGGTGATCGGCAAGCCCGTAGCAGTCAGGCGTGTGACGCAAGGCAGCGGAAGACCCGGGGTCCCGCCCGGCGGGCGTGGAGGGCCGGGGGCCGATCGGAAGCGGTCGTGCGACGGCCGATGGGGGGTATAGGAGGTGCCGTCAGGACAAGAACTTCTCCCGTAAGGAACCGAAGATGACCGACGATGCCTACCTCGTGCTACTGAACGGCACGGCCGTGACGCTCGGCGTGCCCCCCTCGGCCGTCGGGGAGCTGTCCTGTATGGAGACCCCCGCGGTCCGGGCGTGGCTGCAGGCGCAGGGGGTCACCGCGACCTCCCCCGGGCTACGACTGGTGCCGCCGGAGGAGACGGCAGCTCTTCCCGACGATGCCGAGCGACTGCCGGTCCCCCTCGGGGACGAGGAATTGAGCCACGTACGCCGGCATGCCGCGCCGCACAACGTCGCCCGGCTGGAGGAGGAACTGCTGGCCTACCGTTCCTGCTCGGACGGCAGGGACGCGCTGCTCGCCCGCGCCCTGGCAGCCGGGGTGCCGGCACACCGCATCGCGGAACTGACCGGTGAAGACCTGGTCACCGTCAAGGCGTCGGCGCACTGACACCGTCCCGGCCGGGCCGTGACCGCGGCTGGAGCCGGCCGGCGGTGACGCGCCGCAGGCCGGTGCCCCCTCTTCCGGCCGCCGTGGCCCCGCCCTGGTGTCCTCGCATCGGCGGTCACGGTGATGCAACGTCAAACTCCAGTCTCCACAAGTGTTTTCGCTGCAAACAGGGGCAGTCGGGACACCACGCCGGTACCTCGGTGGGCCGGTACGCGCACACCTGAGAGGAGACGCATCACATGGTCAGGTCAGGCGGCAGTATCCGGGTGGGAACGGCGACCGTGGCCGGTGTTCTGGCCGGCACGGTGCTGGTCGGTTGCGGCAACGAGGGCGACCCCCCGGAAGGAAAGGACCGGTCGGCGGGGAAGGAGACGTCCAGTACTCGGGAGCAGGACACCAAGGCCGTCCGTTCCGCCTACGACAAGACGGCCGAGCAGGACACCGCGCGGGTGACGCTGCGCGTGCAGACTTCGGCCGACGGCACCTCGGTGACGGCGAGAGGCCGGGGAACCGTCGACCTGGAGGACGGTGACAGCGTCATGACCCTCAGCGCGCAGGGCGGGCGCATCGAACAGCGGGTCGTCGATCAGGTGCTCTACCAGAAGCTTCCCCGCGGTGAGACTCCGGACGGCAAGCCGTGGATCAAGATCGATCTGCAGAAGATTGCCGAGCGTCAGGCAGTCGGGGACCAGTCCGTGAACGATCCTGTCCAAGCGGCCGCGTTCGCCAAGGCGATCGACGGCAAGGATGTCACCCGCGAGGGCACCGCCAAGGTCGGCGAGGTGAACACCACTCACTACCGGGTCGCCGTCGACGTCGCCGAACTCCCCAACGGTGCCACTCTGCGCCGACAACTCGGCCCGACGCTGCCGATGGACGTGTGGCTCGACGACGACGGCCGCATCCGGCGTCAGCAGATCGACATGAAGCTCAAGGCCTCCGCGGAGGAGGGCACCACGGGCCGGACCTCCTCGCCCCCTCAGCCGGCGAAGGTGCGCACCGTCATGGAGTTCAGCGACTTCGGTACGGACGTGAAGGCGGAGGCACCGCCGTCCCGGCAGGTCACCGACCTGACTCAGAAGGCCCTCGAACGTGGCCAGGCGCAGAGCTGATCCGTCTCGTACCGGAGGTAGCGACCATGACATCGACACAAGGACACAACACGCAAGGACATAACGGGGGATGGCAGGACGGGCCCGCCCGTCCGGGTGAGCGCCGCAACGGGTTCGGTATCGCGGCTCTTGTTCTGGGACTGGTCGGTGCCGCCCTCTTCTGGACCGTAATCGGCGGGATCGCGCTCGGCCTGCTGGCGCTGGTCTTCGGAGTGCTCGGACACCGGCGCAAGAAACGCGGCGTGGCCACCAACGGCACGATGTCCGTGATCGGCGCGGCGATCGGCGCGCTCGCACTCATCGCCTCCTCGGCGCTTCTGGCGGTGGGCGCGGCCATGTTCAACAGCGACGAGTTCAAGAACTACACCGACTGTGTCGAGCACGCCGACACCGAAGCCGACCGACGACAGTGCGCAAAAGACTTCGACCGGGACGTCGACAGTACGTGAGCCCGGTGACCGGGGTCAGGGCGGCCCGGTACCGCGAGCGCGCGGTACCGGGCCGCCCGGTAGCGAAAGCGGCTCGTCAGCCCTGACGGGCCTTGAAACGCGGATCCTTCTTGTTGATCACGAACACCACGCCCCGTCGGCGCACCACCTGGGCGCCCGGCTTGGCCTTCAACGAGCGCAAGGACTTGCGTACCTTCACCACGGTCTCCTTCCGCGGGACCGAACAGGGGGCACCGTCGGTCTCCCCTTCGAGGCCTCCGCCGCGGGGCGGCGGAGGCAGGCGTCATCGTTCTTCGCGGAAGAGGATGTGCTCACCGGCGACCGGGTCGTACTTCCGCAGGACCAGCCGGTCGGGGTCGTTCAGACGGTTCTTGCGGGTCACGTAGGTGACTCCCGTACCTGCTGTCGACTTCAGCGCGACGACCGGCCGCGCAGTGCTGCGTGCCATGAGGTGCTCCTTTCGCCATCGCCCGAGTTATTGACTCGAACATGCCAGACATAGTGGACAACAGCGTCGGAGGGCGTCGTATTCCGCATCCCGCCTTCAGGGGGAGGGGCCGCCGCCCACCGCGCGTCCGGCACCTCACCGGACGGACCGAAGCCACGCGCAAGTGATCGTGGCGGGCTGTCGCCCACGCGGCGAGGGGCTCTGCAGGGCTTCAGTCGAACGATCGTCCCCGCAAGCCATGGGTGAAGCCCTGGGGCACCGTGCCAACGGCGGCCGACCGCCCGTAGACGCCGAGCCTGACGCCTCCCTCCGCCTCGACCAGGAAGCGCACCGGGTCGTGCGGCAGGTACGGATGCCCGCCCGGCCCATTGCGCGGGGTGGGCTCCGCCCCGCTCTCACGATGCACCGCTATGCCGTAGCTCGTGCCGGGCCCTTTGGTGAAAACGACGCGCATGACCGCACGGTAGGAGGTCCTCGCGGCCGGACACACTCCAATATTCCGACGCGTGGTACCCGGAAGGACGGGCCGCCGTCCTCGGGGACGTCGCGGGCAAGGACTGGAAACCGCCCGTACTCACCGGCAGGAACCGCGACACGCCGCACGCTCTGCCGCCCACGACCGACGATCACGAAGATGTCGCCGAACAGGTGCCCCTCGAAAAACCGCTGCCGCGGGCAGGGCCGGCTACGAAGGCGGGGGTGCTCGGGTGCTGGCGGCGCCCGAGCACCCCGTCGTGCGGGTCGGCGGTCACAGGGGCCGGGGTCAGCGTCGGCTCCTGGAAGCCCAGCCCGCACCGATTCCCGCCACATGCAGGGCCAGGGCAGTCAGCCCCAGCAGCATCACATTCGTCGAAGAGAACACGTCATTGGTGCCTATCTCCGCCGCGTTGATCAAAAACGCGAAGAAGAACAGCACCGCAGCCACTATGCCAAGCATGAACAGACTCCTCTCAGACAGGTGAAGCCCGTATGCCCCGACATCCCCCTCACAAGCCGGAAAGCAGAAACCGAGCCGTTCCCCACCTGACCGTGACGCACGACTGCCGGAAGGCCGCCAGTCACATACGAGTGGAAGAAGAGCGTCAACTGCTCGTGGTCAGACCGGCGCAGCAGGTCACGACACGGGCGAGGCCGCCCTCGCCGGACTGCAGGGCCCGGCAGTCCGCCGCCGCGAGCGCCGCGCCGGAGACGGCGACCGGCGCACCGCTGACCGGGTCCACCAGCAGCAGTTCCTCCTCCACACCCACACTCCGCATACCGCCGCCCTCATCTCCAGCCCACCGCTGCCCCTCCGCTCGAATCGCGGCAGGCACAAGCCCTCCACGACAACACGTCGCCCCCGCACACACCCCGTCGGACGGACCGCCGCCGCCCACCAGGACCTCGGCAGGTGTACCGGCCCCCGGCCGTGAGACAGGTACGGCCGGAGGATCCGGGTCGTGAGAACCGGCGGGGCGGCTCGGCGCTGTTGCCGGGAGTACGGCGACCCGCCACGAGCGAGGGCTCCACGCCGGCCGGGCCGCGTGGAAGCGCTGGTTGAAGCAGACTCCCGCGCGGGTGCAGTGGGATCCCGAACGCGGCCCGCGCCATCGGCCGCTCCCCCACCGGTCACTCCAGCTGGGCCTCACCACGGAGGCCGCAGGTCTCCACAGCGACGGGCGGGTCGTCTCCATCACCGACGTCACACCACTCGCCCGCACGATCCACCCGCATGTACGGGACGGAGAACCGGCCGCCGCACGGCGCCTCCTTCCCCTGGGCGGGCGCCCCTGCCCCGTGAACGGAGTGGCCCTGGCGCACCTGCGCCGACGAATCCCGGGCAAGGGCACGGTCTCAGCGGCACGACCCGCGACAACGGCCGAAAGACCCCGCGCGCGAGGGCATCACACACGCCTTGACGTCGGCCGGCACGAGGCGGAGGAGCCACTCGCCCGACCAGGATTCTCTGACTAACATCAGAGAATGGATGCGGCACAGATCGATCAGGTGCGGCGGTTCAACCGCACCGTCACCGAACGCGTGGGCGTGCTTCACCACCAGTACCTGGGCCGCGACCGGCCCATCGGCGAGGCCCGGCTGCTCTGGGAGATCGGCGAGCAGGGCCAGGACGTACGGTGGTTGCGCGAGCGCCTGGGGCTCGACTCCGGGTACGTCAGCCGGTTGCTGCGCTCCCTGGAGGCCGATGGCCTGGTGAGCGTCAAGGCGCACCACCGGGACAGACGGGTGCGCACCGTCCGGCTCACCGACGCGGGCCGCGTGGAGCGTGCCGAACTCGACCGCCGGAGCGACGACCTCGCAGGCCGCGTCCTGGAACCGCTCAACCACACCCAGCGCGCCCGGCTGGTCTCCGCCATGGCCGAGGTCGACCGGTTGCTGAGCGCCGCGACGGTCACGCTGGACGTCGTAGCCCCGAACCATCCCGACGCCGATCACTGTCTGCGGTCCTACTTCGCCGAACTGCAGGAACGCTTCGAGGCCGGCTTCGACCCCGCGCGGAGCCTGCTGCCCGACGCCACGGAACTCTCCCCGCCGCAGGGACTGTTCCTCATCGCCCGCCTGCACGGCGAGCCCGTCGGCTGCGCCGGCCTGAAACTGCCGTCCGGGGCACCGGCGGAGGTCAAGCGGATGTGGGTCGCACCCCACGCCAGAGGTCTCGGCCTCGGCCGTCGGCTGCTGACCGAGCTGGAGGAAAAAGCCTCCCAGCACGGCCACAACGTACTGCGCCTGGACACCAACAGGGCGCTCGATGCCGCCATCGGCCTGTACCGCTCCTGCGGCTTCCAGGAGATCGCCGCCTTCAACAACGAGCCCTACGCCCAGCACTGGTTCGAGAAGCACATCACCACACCACCGCCAGGATGACGGGACCGGCCACAGGCCCTGGAGCAAGTGCGTCCGACCGCCTGAGCCCGTCGAACGGACTTCGCGACAGTCCCCGGTTGTTTGCCTGTGCCCCTGAGCCGATCGGACTTCGCAGCCCCTGGCACGGCTCGGCCGATGCGCGGGGCTCCACCGGCGCCGGAGAGGGGCAGGCCCCGTCCACGGGGCCGGGCGGTTCGTCCGGATCGCGCTCATTGCTCAGTGCCACGGCTGCCTCGGCTCACCGTCCGGTCCGCTGTGGCCGTGTTCGACGAGCGGCTGCGGGTGACGGCGTAACCGAAGGCCGTCGCCAGAACGTACATGAGCACCGAGTAGACGGCGCTGGGGACTGCCACCTCCGCGTTGTCCAGGACGCTCAGTGCGATGGTGAGGGCAACGGTCGTGTTGTGGATCCCCACTTCCATTGCGCTGGCGATCGCCTGAGGTTCGTTCAGCCGAAGGACCCTCGCACCGCCGTATCCGATGCCAAGGCTCGCGAGGCAGAAGATTCCGGTGACCAGACCGACCTGCCGAAGGTAGTCCGCGAGGTTCTCCCGTTCTCCCAGCAGCGCCGCCAAAGACACAACGACCAGGACGGCAATGGAGAATACGCGGACGGGACCGTCGGCCCGGGCCGCGAAGGCCGCGGAGCGGCGCCGGACCAGCATGCCGACCCCGACCGGGACCAGCACGATCGCGATCACCTGCAGCACCTTGCCGAACTGCAGCCCCAGGTCGCCTCCGGTGTCGAAGTGACTGATGGCCAGGTTGGTGACAAGAGGGATGGTGACGGCCGCCAGCACGGAATTGATCGCTGTGAGGGTGACGTTGAACGCCACGTCCCCGCGGAACAGGTGGCTGAAGAGGTTGGCGGTGGTGCCCCCGGGCGACGCGGCAAGGAGCATCACACCCACCGCCAGCAGTGGGTCCACGCCGAATACCTTGACCAGGCCGAACGCGAGCAGCGGCAGAACGACGATCTGCAGGGTCAGGGCGAAGAGCACTGCTTTCGGGGAGCGGGCCACGCGCTCGAAGTCAGCAGTGGTGAGGGACAGCCCGAGGCCGAACATGATGACGGCGAGCGCGATCGGCAGACCTGTTGTGATCAGCACTGAGTCGTTCATCGGCCCTCGCGTTCTGCGGGATGACGGACGGGTAGGGGTGCGAAAGCCGCCACGCGGCTGCAGGCCGTCACAGTGAAGCAGTTCTTCGGGCCTCGTCCCAGAGGGGGACCCGGACCGCCGGATCCTGTTTCCACAAAGGCCCCAGGGATGAGCCCCGACGCGACAGCCATGACCGGCTGTTCGTCGTCCCGGCCTGTCGGTGGCCACGGGATGGGTGAGCTGTTGACGGCACAGCTGTCACAGAACCGTCCGAAGGGGATGCCACGGACATCGCCGTCGTGGACGGGTGCATGGTGCGCGGGCACGCGGGCATCCGCGTCAGCCGGGGCCGGCTGGAGCCGGAGGACCTGTTCGGACGGCAGGAGAACGCTTCACCGAACTGGTCGGCCATGCCGCTGATCCGCCGGAGCGGGGCTCTGCCGGGGCGCGACCGGGAGACCGCCATGGGGCGGATCGTCTGCCGTTCTCACGGCCTGCCGGCCGAAACCCGAGTGGACCGGCCGGATCTGCGGCGTGCCCGGGCGGCCCGGCGCCGGCGTCCTGCGGATGTTCCGGTTCATGGCGCAGTGCTTGACGCCCTCCTCATCGCCGGTGATCGGGCAACCGCCAACGCGTCCGTAACGGGCTTACCGTCCTGCATCGTTGAGCGGGCTGGAACAGGCATGGAGGCGTTCGGTCACCTGCTCCGTCACGGAGTTGTCGGCGCCGAGCCAGGCCGGGCCGGCATGCGGGCCCGGCCGCTCCGCACTAGCGTGGAAAGTAAGAGGACGGCAGCCACCAACGCGCCCCGGGATGTGACGCAGATGCCGGACGAACAGGGGTCCGTACTGACAGCCACTGCGGAGCGGGCGATGGCGGACGAGCTGCGGGCCTCGCTCCTGGGTGAGGTGATCGACCGCGGGCATCCCGGCTACGACGGGGCCCGGGCGGTGTGGAACGGGCTGATCGACCGCCGTCCCGCGCTCATCGCCCGGTGCTCCGGCACCGCGGACGTGGTCGAGACGATACGGGTGGCCCGCGAGTACCGTCCCGTCGTCAGCATCCGCGGTGGCGGGCACCAGGTGGCGGGCAGCGGAGTGTGCGACGACGGACTGGTGATCGACCTGTCCCGCATGAAGGGCGTGCACGTCGACCCCGCCGCCCGCACAGCGCGGGCCCAGGCAGGCCTGACCTGGGGCGAGCTCGACCGCGAGACGCAGCTGCACGCTCTGGCCGCACCGGGCGGAGAGATCTCGGCCACCGGGATCGCCGGTCTCACGCTCGGCGGCGGCTTCGGTTTCGTGATGCGGACGTTCGGTCTGAGCTGCGACAGCGTCCGCTCACTCGAGGTCGTCACCGCGGACGGCGTGGTGCGCACGGTGAACCGGGAGGAGGACCCCGAGCTGTTCTGGGCGGCGCGCGGCGCCGGCCGGGGCCTCGGAGTCGTCACCTCCTTCGGCTTCGGCCTCCACCCGCTCGGCCCCGAGGTGGCCGGTGTGCTGGTTCTCCACCCCTACGAGCGTGCCGAGGAAGTGCTGCGGGCCTGGCGGGACGCGACGTACACCGCGCCGGAGACGGTCACACCGGAACTCCTGCTCTGGAGCATTCCCGCGGACCCGGCGGTTCCGCAGGAACTCCACCGGTCGAACTGCGTGATGGTGGGCGCCGTGTACGGGGGTCCCCCGGGCGACGCTGCCACCGCCGCACTGGCACCGCAACGCGAACTGGGCCCGCCGCTGATGGACTTGAGCGGAACCATGCCCTACGTCGCACTGCAGAGCGCCAATACCTGGCGGTTCCCCGACGGCGAACGCTACTTCATGAAGTCGCATTTCCTGGACGAGCTGACCGACGACGCCATCAGTACCCTGGTGGACTGGCACTCCCGACGCCCCACTCCGGAGAGCCTGGTCGTCGTGCGCACCCTGGGCGGCGCCGTGTCGCGCGTCGGTCCCGACGACAGCGCGTTCGCGCACCGGTCCGCGCGCTACAACGTGAGCATCGACGCGGGCTGGCGGGACCCGGCTCTGGACGAGACCGCGATCGGATGGGCGCGCTCGGCCTGGGACGCGATGAAGCCGTTCTCGAGCGGCGGGACGTACGTCAACTTCGCCGGGCTCGGCGAGGACGCGAGCGAGCTGCGGGGCGCGGTCTTCGGGCCGCACGAGGAACACCTCGAGCGCATCCGCGCCGCATACGACCCGGAGGGCCTCTTCGGAGCAGCTGCGGGCAGGCCCTGAGCAGGTGAACAGGCCGCGGTACAGGCGGTCACCCGCTCCGGCGTCGTCCTTCACCGGTACCGGCCCGCCCGGAGCCCCGTCGACGCCCCGCCATCGGCAATGTGGTCGCCAGGAGCGGTGGACGCGCCCGCGAGGCCACGGCCGGGGTCCCGGACTGCAGAGTCCGGGACCCCGGTGTCGGAGCCGGCCGCAGAGCGGCATGGCATGGGTCCGTGGCCGGTCCCGGAGTTCGCGCGTGGCCGGACCGCGGGGCTACGGCCGGCTCGGGGCGATGCCTGCCGTTCCGCCCCCGCCGGTGGCGACGCCGCCCTGCGGCTTGGTGGCGGAGAAGGGCGGCGTGTCCTGTCGGCACGTGGTTCCGGGCGGCGGGAGGGTGCCGTCGATGAGGTAACGGCTCTCGTGTGCCTTGATGCAGCTGCTCGGGTTGACCAGTGCGGTGTGCCCGTACCCCTTGTTGGTGAGCAGACGGGCACTGGCCAGTTCCCCGGCCATGGCCTGCGCACCCGCGTAGGGCGTGGAAGGGTCGTACGTGGTGCCGACCACCAGGACGGGGTGTGCCGTCGGGTTGTTCCACGGGCCGGTGTAGCGGTTGGCGGCTACGGCCGGCCAGGTGGCGCACGGCTGGGCGGCCCAGGTCCAGAAGCGTCCGGTGTCGCCCGCACGGGTGGCGCTCGCCTCCTCCAGTGCGTGATAGACATCGGGATCACGCGGATTGGGACTGTCGCCGCAGAGCACGGCACCCCCTTGTTCGTCGCCCGTGTACGGGACCGGGACCGGCGGCGCGGGCAGGGGTGCGGGCGGCCCCGGGACACGGCCGTTCCACAGGTCCTGAAGCCGGCGGGCGAGATCCGTCCACCCGGGGTGGACGGTGTAGAGGCTGTTCACCGCGTCACCCACCGTCCTGCCGTAGGTCCACGTGTCCACCGGATGCTCCCGCAGACGCTTCATCAGACGGTCGAACTTGTCCCGGGTCGCTTTCGGACCGCCGGCGGAGAAGGCGCACCGGTCGGTGCCGGTGGATCCGCAGAGGGTGAGGAACTGGTCCAGTGTCGCTGCCGCGGTGCGGTCCGAACCCATCCGCAGGAACGTCGGGAGCCTCGGGTCGTCATGGGAGGCGTGGTTCGTCCAGGCCTGCGGGTCGACGTTGCTGTCGAGGATCATGGCGCGGACCTTGGCGGGGAAGAGGTTGGCGTAGGTGGCGCCGAGAATCGTGCCGTAGGAGATCCCGAGGTAGGTGAGCTGCGGGTCGCCCACCGCCTGGCGGAGCCGGTCGAGGTCGCGCGCGGTGTCGGCGGTCGACACATGGCGCAGGAGCTCGGGGTCACGCTGTCGGCAGTCGCGCGCCAGCTCCTCGTACGCGGCGATCCAGGTCTTCCGCTCCTGCGCGCCGACCGGGAAGCCGGCCGGTTTGCTCGAGGCCCAGGCGTCGGCGTCCTCGGGGCTCGTGAAGCAGTTCACCGCGGTGCTGTTGCCGACCCCGCGGGGGTCCCAGCTGACGATGTCGAACCGCTCTCTGACCTCCCGCGGGAAGGCCTCATAATTCTGCGGCATCTGGACCGTTCCCGGCCCGCCGGGCCCACCGGGGTTGAAGAACAGGGTGCCGATGCGCTGTCCGGGGCCGGTCGCCCTCCGTTTCACGACCGCCAGTTCGACGGTGCGACCGTGGGGGTCGCGATGGTCCAGCGGCACCTTCGCGGTCGCGCAGTCGAAGTGTCCGCCCCGAGCGCAAGGTCTCCAGTCCAGCTTCGGAGCGGAGACCGAAGGTGTCGGCCCGCCGTCGGCGGTGGCGAGGTCCGGCCAGGCCAGTGCCGTCGAGCAGGTCATCACCGCGGCGATGGCCGCGGCACAACTCCGACGGCCCGCCGGCAGTCCACATATGTGCATGCCTTGTCCTTCACGGCCGAGCGCCCGACGCTGCCCGTGCGCTGGACATCGGTGCGCATCCGTGTCCACCGCACCCCGGCCCGGCGCATCGCGCGAGCCGGCAGCGGCCGAACGGCGGAGCGACCGCCCGGCCCGTCCAGGACCGAGCCGGGCCGGGCCGGAGTGCCTCGGCGGTAGTGTCCGGGGCACCTCGGGATGGGCAGCACAGGGGTTGGTGAAGTCCACCGCACGTCAGGAAATCTATGGGCATGACACAACGCAAGGCAGTAATCATTCCCTCGGTCCTCCTCTCCCTCGGCGCCGTGGCCATGGCCGCCCCTGCCGTCGGGGAGGAGGCGGCAGGTGCACGGACTTCGGTTTCGTCCGCTGGGGCCGCCAGGTCCGGGCAGCACGGGGAGACGGTGGTCGATGCCATCGAGCGCAGTGCCCACACGCTGCGCAGCACCGAACCCGAAGGCAGCCTGCGCGATCTGAACACGCTCGGCCGTATGGTCAAGGGCGCTGACGTGGTGGGGCTGGGCGAGGCCACCCACGGGTCGCGGGACTTCTTCCGTATGAAGCACCGGCTCTTCCGTTACCTGGTCGAGGAGAAGGGGTTCAGGGCTTTCTCTCTCGAGCTTCCCTGGAGCAGTGGTGTGCGGCTCGACGACTATGTGGTGAACGGCGAGGGCAACCTGAAGGACATCGCGCGTGAGGAGTTCCAGGGGTCGTACCGGATCTGGAACAACCAGGACTACCTCGACCTCATCGGGTGGATGCGCGACCACAACCGTCGGCACCCGCACGACCCCGTCCGCTTCACCGGCAACGACATGAGTTACGCCGGGCCGGAGTTGTACGAACGGGTGACCGACCATGTGGCCCGCCGTCACCCGCGGCTGCAGGAACACGTCGCCGGGCTCTACCGCGGTCTGCCTCCGACCACCGACGCCGGCACCTACATGCAGGAGTACCTCGAGCTGCCTCTGGCCGAGCGCGAGGAGCGGGCGGAGCGGACCGGGAAGGTGCTCGAACTGCTGCGGGAGCAGTCCCCGGGCCGCGGTGCCGGCGCGCAGGAGCATCTGTGGGCCGTGCAGCACGCCAGGGCCATCCATCAGATGGCCAAGGGCTATTCCTTCGACATCACCGACGAGGCCCGGATCGCGGAGATGATGAAGTTCCGTGACCGGGTGATGGCCGGGAACGTGGCCTGGTGGCACCGGCACACCGGTGACCGGGTCCTGCTGTCGGCGCACAATACGCATGTGTCCTACGAAGCCTTCGACGTGCGGTACCCCAAGACCCAAGGGGCTTTCCTGCGCGACACGTTCGGCAAGGACTACGTCAGCATCGGCTTCAGTTTCCACGAGGGCGCCTTCAAGGCATTCGGTACGGACGACAACGTCATGCGGACCCACCGTGTCGGCCCCGCACAACCGGGTTCCAACGAACACACCCTGGACCAGGCCCGCCAGAGCGACTACATCCTGGACATGCGCACCGCACCCCGCTCCGTGCGCGACTGGCTGGACCAGCCGCGCGTCACCTACAGCATCGGTGCCGGATGGCCCGACCCCGTGGAGTACAGGATCGCCCTCGGCGAGGCGCACGACATCCTCATCCACCTCGACGAGGTCGAGGCCACCACGTACCTGGGTGCCCCCTGAGGCGGGCCGACGGGCCGACGGGCCGTCAGCCGGTGTGGCCGAGGACTTCGCGCAGCCTGCGTGCGAACGCCTCGGGCCGCCCGGCGTAGCCGAACTCACCGCCCGGGAAGCCGCCGTGGCGGCCCGGGAACACCGTCGACTGCTCTCCGGGCAACGTGGCCGCGGTGCGTCCGGTGAGGGTGTCCGGGGACTCCTACCCCACCGCGGTCACGATCCACGCCGAAGCGCCGGCGAACACGTCCGTGTCGGGACGGTGGCCGCTCACCGCCCATGAGCGGTCGGAGAGCAGTGGATCGTCACGGGAGCCGTCGTCCTCGGCCGGCATCCCCGGGGCGGCGGGGTCCGGTGCGCACCGGACGAAGCAGTCCTCGGTGGACTCTCCCCGCCACGACGCCATCACGAAGGGCATCGCCACCGCGGCGGCCGGTGGCGGCACCGTTCGTCTGGCCCCGGTCAAGATCCGGCCCATCTGCTCCGGCGACGTGGCCGTCTCCGTCGGCCGCACGGCCGTGGGTGCGCCCGTCAACGGCGTGGTGGAGGTCGCCGGTCCCGACAGGTCCGGATCGACGAGCTCATCCGCGAGGCGCTCGCCGCCAAGGACGACCCCCGTACGGTGGTGGCGGACCCCCATGCCCTGTGTTCCGGTGCCGAACCGCAGGAGGGCCACGCTCCTTCCCGGTGCCGACGCGCACATCGCGAGGACCCGCTTCGCCGACTGGGCCGCTCCGCAGAGGTGAACTGTCGGAAACCAATCGTCGGGGTGGCCCTGCGGTCGGGGACGCCCCTTCGATTTCGGTACACGGAGGGAGCCGTCTTGGCAACGGCTTCGGGACACCGCCGGACGGAGTTCTCGACGTCGAGGGGCGGCGGCGGGGTTCGGGGTCCAGGTGATCCGCGGTCTGCCGGTTCTGCGGCCCTCAGGTCGTACAGGCGGCAGGGCCGAAGAGGTGACGTCGTTCCGGGGTCCCGCTGTCGACCGGAGCGAGAGCGGGCATACGGACGGGCCGGTCGCGGGCGGGTGCGGACAGCTCTCCTGTTCCCGGGCCGGCCTCCGGGTTGTTCCTGTACGCGCATGCTCGGCCGCACGACCGCATGCAGAATGGTGCAATGCTGCCTTCCGACACCTCCGCCACACCACCGCCCTGGCATGCTTTGCCCGCGGCCGACGCGACGGGCCGGCTCGACGTCGACCCCGGCGCGGGGCTTTCCTCGGACGAAGCGGCCCGGCGGCTGGCGGAGCACGGGCCGAACCAGTTGGACGAGGCTCCGCGTGAACCCCGGTGGCGGGCCTTCCTCCGGCAGTTCCAGGATCTTCTGATCATCATTCTGCTGGTGGCCGCCGTAGTCAGCCTGCTGGTGTCCCGGGAGTGGGAGACCCCGATCGCGATCGCGGTGGTGGTGCTGCTCAACGCAACGATCGGGTTCGTGCAGGAGTCCCGGGCCGAGGCGGCGCTGGACGCCCTGCGGGAGATGACGGTCACTCATGCCACGGTCCGCCGCGACGGCCGTCTGATGCAACTGGCCGCCAGTGAACTGGTCCCCGGGGACGTGGTCACCCTCGCGCCGGGTGACCGGGTGCCCGCGGACGGACGGCTGCTGACGTCGGCTTCCCTTGAGGTGCAGGAGTCCGTCCTGACCGGCGAGGCGCAGGCCGTGGCCAAGGACGCGGAGGCCGAGGTCGCGCAGGACGCCCCGCTGGCCGACCGGTTGACGGCGGTGTTCATGAACACCGCCGTCACGCGCGGCCGCGGCGAGGTCACGGTCACCGCCACCGGTATGGGCACCGAGACCGGCCGCATCGCCGACATGCTGCATTCGGCCAAGCCCGGCCCGACGCCGCTGCAGCGTCAGATCGACGCGCTCAGCCGCACCCTCGCCCTGATCGCCGGGCTGGTCATCGCGCTTGTGTTCGTCCTCGGCCTGATGCGCGGGCAGGACTTCGGCGACCTGTTCATCAGTGCCGTGTCGCTGGCGGTCGCGGCCATCCCCGAGGGTCTGCCCGCGGTGGTCGCGTTCACCCTCGCGATGGGCACGGGCCGGATGGCCAAGAAGGGTGCGATCGTCAAGAAGCTGGCCTCGGTCGAAACCCTCGGCAGCACCACCCAGATCTGCACGGACAAGACCGGCACGCTGACGCTGAACCAGATGACGGCGCGGGAGATGCTGCTGGCCGGCCGCCGGCTCACCCTCTCCGGCGAGGGCTACTCCTCCGATGGGCGGATTCGCACCACCGACGGACAGCCCCTGCCGCGGACGCTGGACCACGCGCTGGCCGCGATGGCCCTGTGCACCGACGCCGTGATCCGCGACGGTGACGTCGTGGGTGACCCGACCGAGGGCGCGCTGGTTGTCCTGGCCGAGAAGGGCGGCGTCGACGTGACCGGGCTGCGGCAGGAGCGGCCGCGGCGGCTGGAGGTTCCCTTCGACTCCGACTACAAGTTCATGGCGACCTTCCACGACTGGACGGACGACTCCGGGCGCGCGGTGGTCCGGTGCTTCGTCAAGGGTGCTCCCGATGTCCTCGCCGGCCGCGCGGACCGCCTCGTCGGCGAGGAGGGAGTTCTGCCGTTCGACGACGCGGCCCGCCGTCGGTTCGACGAGGGCAACGCCTCGCTCGCCGAGCAGGGCATGCGGGTCATGGCGCTGGGCATGGAGGATTTTCCCGCCGACGGCTTCCGGGCCCCCCAGGACCCCAAGGACCTGCTCGACCGGATCGTGCTGACAGCCATGGTGGGCATCGTCGATCCGCCCCGCCCGGAGGCACGCGCGGCGATCGCCGAGTGCATCGACGCCGGAATCCGGGTCCGCATGATCACCGGTGACCACGCGGTGACCGCGGGCGCCATCGCCCGCGAGCTCGGTATCCCCGGAACCGCCGTGACGGGGGCCGACCTGGACCGTGTCGGCGACGAAACCTCTCTGGCCGACCGGCTGGACGAGGCGGGTGTCGTCGCCCGGGTGTCCCCCGAGCACAAGATCCGTATCGTCCGGGCGCTGCAGGACCGCGGTGACGTGGTCGCGATGACCGGTGACGGTGTCAATGACGCCCCTGCGCTGCGCAAGGCCGACATCGGGGTGGCGATGGGTGTCACGGGGACAGAGGTCACCAAGGAGGCCAGCACCATGGTGCTGACCGACGACAACTTCGCCACCATCGTGTCCGCGGTCCGCGAAGGCCGCGGCATCTACGACAACATCGTGAAGTTCACCAGGTTCCAGGTCTCCACCGCCCTGGGTTTCGTGGCCGTTTTCCTGATCGCCTCACTGACAGGTCTGGCGGGCGGGGCGCCGTTCACCGCCCTGCAGATCCTGTTCGTCAACCTGGTCATGGACGGGCCGCCGGCCATGTCCCTGGGCATCGACCCGGTCAGCCCGGACGCGATGAGGCGCGCGCCCCGCGCGGCCGGCGAACGGATCCTCAGCAAGCAGCGTCTCACCCGCATCCTGCTGGCGAGCACGGTGATGGCGGCCGGCACGCTGGCGGTGCTGATCTGGGCCCCGGGCCCGGAGGCGGAACTGGGAGAGGCGACCGTCGCGGGCACGATGGCCTTCGTGACCTTCGTGTTCTTCCAGGTCTTCAACCTGCTCAACGTGCGGCACGACACCCGCAGCGTGTTCAGCAGGGAGACACTGCAGAACACCTCCGCGTTCGTCGCCACAGGCGCCGTGATCGCCCTGCTCATCGCCATCGTCGAAACCGACGCGCTGCACGGCTTCTTCACCACCACCGATCTCACTCCCGGTCAGTGGCTGGTGTGCGCTGCCGTCGGCTCGGCGATCCTGTGGACCGGCGAGGTACTCAAGACCGTGCTGCGTGCGCGTGCGCGCGGCACGCGCGGCACCGGTTCGCAGCAGCCGACGTCCCCGCAGGCCGCATGACGGCAGCGCGCCCGGTGCGCCTTCTGTGTCTGTCCTCACGGTCGTCGGGCCGACGGCCTCTCGCGGGCGTCACGGCCGCCGGGTGCGCGCGCGGGCCGCGGGCGTCTCACAGCCCACGATGGCCGGGGGCCTCGTGGATCAGCGCGTCGTCGATGATCGCCTCCACCATGAACAGCGCGAAGTCGACCCGCCGGGTGAGGTCGCCTGCGAGGACCGGGTCGCCGACGTGCCGGCTCCACACCGGCGGCCCCTGGCACCCGCCCTCCTCCAGATCGCTCCCGCGTACGACGGTCCAGAGGGTGTCGCCGGCGAAGACGCGGCGGCATGCCTCCACCTGGTCGCGCAGGTCGGCGAAGCGCGCGGTCTTCACCCGCATCGAGTTGCCGCAGGGCACGGCAGCCTGGAAGTCCGCCATGCGCCGGCGTGCGTTCTCGGCCCGCGCGGTTCTCTTCCGCCACCCCTGGGCGCTGGGCCTGCTGGAGTCCCGGCGCAATCCCGGACCGGCCACGCTCCGGCATCACGACTGGGTCATCGGATGCCTGCGGACCGCGGAATTCTCCGTAGCGGCCACCGCTCAGGCCTTCTCGACCCTGGACAGCTACATCCACGGGTTCGTCCTGCAGGAGTCCTGCCTGCCGTTCGGCACGGCCCTCGAACTGGAGGACGTGGCCGACGGCATCACGCGACGGTTGCCCGCCGACCGGTACCCCCACCTCACGGAGATGTTCACGGACCACACCCTGAGACCGGGCTACGCCCATGCCGACGCGTTCGCCCCCGGTCCGGACCTCGTCATCAACGGTCTCGAAGGCCTCATCGCCGGCCGGGCCGCCCCGTGACACACGCGCGCCTCCCGGGTTTCGCGCTGTCCGCGACCACCGCGGGAAGGGTGTACGAGCCCACGGGGCAGGGCCCGTACGCCCCTCGGTCCTAACTGGACCGCTGTGACGCCGCTGCCAATTCCGGAACCGGCTTCTGCGCCGGTGCCGAGGCCGCCGCCGGCGCGGGGGCCTGCTGCCGGAAGGCCCAGTCCATCTTCGGCTCGAACACGGCGCGGAAGACCTTCCGCACCGGTGCGGTGCACAGGGCGGTCACGACCACGGCGGCGATCGCGGTGACGGTGATCTCGCCCACCGGGGTGTGGAACCAGTCGTTGCGGGACCAGTGCCAGTGGTTGGCGGCCTGGATGAAGAAGCCGTGCAGCAGGTACCCGTACAGCGTGCCGGCGCCCAACGCGGTGAACCACGTGCGGCGCCGGGGGACGAGGGCGACGAAACAGGCGGCCAGGACCGCCGAGCAGCCGAAGATCGCCAGGGTCATGAGCGGCCCGTGCCAGGCGGGCGACCCGAGATCCTCGGCGCTGGAGTTGTGGAAGAACCAGGCGTAGTCCATCCGGGTTACGGCCCAGTAGGCCACAACCAGCGCCCCCGCGAACACCGGTACCGCCAGAACGCGCACCTCACGTCGCCGCACCATCTCGAAGTGCTCCTTCTTCAGCAAGAGGCCGAGCACGAAGTACGGCAGGAACTGCAGGGTGCGGTGCAGGTCGAGATCCTTGCCGATGGACGGGGCGAGGGTGGCCAGTGCCGCGATGGTGAGGGCGACGGGCAGCGGCCGGCGCAGGGTCTGCCAGATCGGGGTGGTCAGCCGCCAGATGAACAGCGCGGCGAGGAACCATGTCAGATACAGGGGGTCCAGCAGGCTGATCGAACGGTCCGGTTCGTTGTCGCTCCACCGGGTGAAGAAGGTGTACGCCACCTCGAAGACGACATACGGCACGGCGATGCCGGTGATCAGACGCTTGATCTTCGCCGGGCTCCAGTCGAAGCCGCGCGAGAAGTAGCCGGAGATGATGATGAAGGCCGGCATGTGGAAGGCGTAGACCAGGGTGTAGAGCGCCGTGACGGTACGGCTCTCGCTGCGCAGCGGTTCCCACGCGTGCCCGACCGCCACCAGCACGATGGCCAGGTACTTGGCGTTGTCGAAGAGCGCGTCCCGCGGTTTCGCCGACCGCCTCCCCCCGTCCGCCCCGCCGCCGGTCGGCGCGCTGTCGGCGCGGCTCTTGCCCTTGTCCGGTCTCGTCGGAGGCCCGTCCGTCTCCCCGGGGCTGCGCGAGGGCAGCGTTTCGTTCACGATTCCTTCCTTCGGGAACCCAGACAGAGCAGAACACCTCTTACAGGAGTTGTGTAAGTGACACGAGAGTAACGACCCGGAAAACCGTAGCCGTGGCCGACGTCCGGGTAAACCCGAACCCATGGACATCCGACCATCGCACTCGTGTGCGGTGGCGGTGAGGGAGCTCCCGTCTCCGCCGTCGGCGGGTGCCCACTTTCGGCCATTCCCGCCGCGTCGACAGCGAGTGCACGTCCGCCCGGACATCGCCACCCTACGCTTCTACGTGCTTGTAGAAAGTCTGTGCCGCGCGCCCGCGGGGGCGCGCGGCGCCGCGTCTGCGGAACACCCGCACGTGAAGGAGTGGACGCCCCGAGGGCATTCAAACGACTGCTCGGCTCGCTCGGCGCGGGCGGCCCCATGGTCGACACGTCCCTCGACCCCGGTGCGCCCCGGCCCGGAGCCGCACTGACCGGACAGGTCCATCTCAAGGGCGGTGACGCCGACTTCGACATCGAGCACATCACGCTGGAGCTGGCGGCCCGGGTCGAGGCCGAGCACGAGGAGGCGGAGAGCGAGGGCGTCGTCGTCTTCGAGCGGTTCACCGTGGGCGGCGGCTCCCGGCTCGGCGCGGGCGAACCGCGGAGCGCCCCGTTCACCGTGGTACCGCCCTGGGAGACCCCCGTCACCGAGCTCCACGGCCAGGGCCTCGGCATCGTCCTGGGTGTACGGACCGAGCTCGCCGTGGCGGGCGCCGAGGACAAGGGCGATCTGGACCGGCTGAGCGTCGGACCACTGCCCGTGCAGGAAGCGATCCTCGAGGCGTTCGGCGGGCTCGGGTTCGGCTTCCGGTGCCGCCGATCTCGAGTACGGCCGCATCGGCGGCACCGGCCGGCAACTGCCCTTCCACCAGGAGATCGAGCTGACCCCGGGGGCGCAGTGCGCCCACCAGGTCACCGAGATCGAGGTGACCTTCCTCGCCCCGGCCCGGGCGACATGGAGGTCGTGCTGGAGGCGGACAGACGCGGCGGGATCCCCTCCTCCGGCCACGACGCGGTGAACCGGTTCACGGTCTCCCCCGACGGTGTCGAGCACCAGGACTGGAACGCGATCGTCGACGAGTGGATGCGCCGGCTCGTGGAGCACCGGGCTCCGTACGGCTCGTACGAAGCTCACGGGCACGCCGGGCACGCCGGGCACCACGACCCCCACGAGCAGCACCACGACGGCCACCGCTCCGGCCCCGGCACGGGGACGGTCGTCGCGGCGGGCGCGGCCGGGCCGGCTGTGGGGGTCGTCGGCGGCATGGTCGCGGCCGAAGTCGTCGACGAGGTCGGGGACTTCTTCGAGGGGGACGAGGAAGAGGCAAAGGACGAGGGCTGACCGCGTCCGGGCGGGCCGGGCGTATCAGGGCCCGGCCCGCCCAGGTGTGTTTCGCGCCGGTGACCGCGGGCACAGCCCGACGGTCACCGGGACCTCTCGTCGCACGACACCCCCACCCCAAAGCTTCTACAGAATTGTAGAGGTTAGGCTTGCCCGTGCACGGACGCCTGCTGTGCCGCGTTGTCGGCCGGCGGGCGCGGCACGACGACACGACAAGGAGGGGGCGTCATGGGCGTCATCGCATGGCTGGTCCTGGGACTGCTCGCAGGGGCAATAGCCAAGGCCGTCCTGCCCGGACGCGATCCGGGCGGGCTCATCGGGACGACGGTCATCGGCGTCGCGGGGGCCTTCCTGGGCGGCTGGCTGTCGTCGCAGTTCCTGGACCGGCCTGTGCAACGGGAGTTCTTCGACGCCGCCACCTGGGGCTCGGCCATCGCGGGCGCGCTCGTCCTGCTCATCGGCTACCGCGTCCTCTTCGGCAACTCGCGCAGCTGAGCGTCGGCCGGGAACGGCCCATCGATCGCGGACGACCGCGAATACTCGACATCACCGAGAACGACCGAGAAGGAGTACCCAGTGGGAGTTTCCCTTTCCAAGGGCGGCAACGTCTCTCTCAGCAAGGAGGTCCCAGGCCTGACCGCGGTCGTGATCGGCCTCGGCTGGGACGTCCGCACCACCACCGGCACCGACTACGACCTCGACGCCTCCGCGCTGCTGCTCAACACCTCCGGCAGGGTGCCGTCCGACCAGCACTTCGTCTTCTACAACAACCTGAAGAGCCCGGACGGTTCGGTGGAGCACACCGGGGACAACCTCACCGGTGAGGGCGAGGGTGACGACGAGTCCGTCAAGGTGAACCTCGCCGGGGTCCCCGCCGAGGTCGACAAGATCGTGTTCCCGGTCTCGATCCATGACGCGGAGAACCGCGGCCAGAGCTTCGGCCAGGTCCGCAACGCCTTCATCCGGGTCGTCAACCAGGCGAACAACCAGGAGATCGCCCGCTACGACCTGTCCGAGGACGCCTCCACCGAGACGGCGATGGTCTTCGGCGAGCTCTACCGCAACGGCGCCGAGTGGAAGTTCCGCGCCGTCGGCCAGGGATACGCCTCCGGCCTCGCCGGAATCGCCGCCGACTTCGGCGTCGGGGTCTGAGACCCGGCTGTCACACCCGGCCGGGGCCACCCGGCCGGGCCGGCTCCTTCGCGGCCTCTTGGGGCCCGCCCGGGCGCAGGTCGAGGCGCATCAGGACCCGGGGGTGACCGGCCAGCACCGAGGTGGTGTCGGCGGCACGGGTGAACCCGGCACGCTCGAAGTTCTTCCGGATGCCGGCGTACGCCATCGTGAGGTCGACCTTGGCGTCACCGTTGTCGAGGGGGTACGCCTCGATCGCGGGTGCCCCCTGGGCGCGGGCGAACTCGACCGCACCGGTGATGAGGGCGTGCGAGATCCCCTGCCTGCGGTGTCCGGGGCGGACCCGGAGGCACCACAGCGACCACACCGGCAGGTCGTCGACGTGCGGGATCTTGCGGTTGCGGGCGAAGGACGTGGCCGAGCGCGGCGCCACCGCGGCCCAGCCGACCGGTACGTCACCGGCGTAGGCGAGCACCCCGGGCGGGGGCGACGTACGGCACAGTTCGGCGACGTACTCACCGCGGGCCGGCCCGCGAAGCTCGCGGTTGAGCTTGGACGGGATGCGATAGCTCAGGCACCAGCAGACATTGGCCGCAGGGGACTTGGGGCCGAGCACGGCATGGACGTCGTCGAAGCCGAAGGCCGGGCGCACATCGATGTTCATGGCGCCACGATGTCACGGGGACGGGCTCCACGGCCCGCCAGAAAGCCCTCCGCGCCGGTCTGTCTCCCGGGCTCGGCCGGGTACGCGGGTGCGAGCGGCAGGCGGTAGACAGACACATGGGAGCGCGACTCGGCGGTGAAGGGGGCGCCGGCCCAGTCCGCGTGCCTGGTCTCCAGGTCGAAGCCGGCGAGCTGGGCCATGAGGTCGAGTTCGGCCGGCCAGACATAACGGTGCGGGGTACGGTCCAGCCGCGCCTGCCGGGTCCCGTCGAACCGGAAGTGGTGCGACACCACCCGCTGGTGCAGGACGTCGTACGTGTCCAGGAGGATGTACCCGGATTCGGACCGCATGACCGTGGCCGCCTGGCCCGGTGGGAGCCTGCGCAGCTCCGGCACCCAGAGCTCGACCACGAACCGGCCGCCGGGGGCGAGGTGGCGGGCCGCGTTGCGGAAGCACTCGACCTGCTCGGCCTGGGTGAGCAGGTTGGCGATCGTGTTGTAGACAAGGTAGACGAGGCGGTACTCCCCCGGCGCGGTGGTGGTCGCCATGTCGCCGACGACCACCGGGATCGTCGCCTCGTCCGCCTTGGTGCGCAGCCGTTGCACCATCGGGCGCGACAGCTCGATACCGGTGACGGGGACGCCCCGTTCGGTGAGGGGCACCGCCACCCTGCCGGTCCCGACGGCGAACTCGAGCGCCGCTCCGCCCTCGGCGAGCCGGGCGAGCCGGTCCACGGTCGGTCGCAGCGTTGCCGGCGCGAACATGCCGATGCCGGGTGTGTCGTAGCGCTGGGCGGCGTCGACGCCCCAGAGGTCCTCCTGCTCCATTTCGTCAACGCTCTTCTGCGTCCGATGAGTTGTCCAGTGAATTTCGGGGCGTGGCGGGGTCTTTGTTCGGTGCGGGGGGGGGCGCGGGGGCGGCCGGCTCGGAGGGCGGGAGGGCCGCACCGGCGGCTGTGCAGCGGCGGCTGTGCAGCGACGGCCCAGGCGGGCGAAGGCGGTCCTGAGTTCGGGCGGGTCGACGACCTCGATGCCGGCGTCGAAGAGGCCGACGGTGGCGGCGAGGCCTGCCCATGACCACGCGCCCGGGGTGAGCCGGCAGCGGTCCGGGCCGAGTTCCTCGACGACTCCGTCGCGGGCGTGGCGGGACACCTCGGCGGCGGGCAGATCGAGGATCACCTCGCCGCGGCAGGGCCACTCCCCCGAGCCGCCGGAGCCCGGAACCTGGCGGCGAAGCGGGAGGCCTCGCCCCCGGGCAGTTCGCGCGGGGTGAAGCGGGGGCCCGTGGGGGTGCGTGGGGTGATCCGGTCCGCGCGGAAGGTGCGCCAGTCCTCGCGGTCGAGGTCCCAGGCGACGAGGTACCGGCGTCCGCCCCGGGCGACGAGACGGTGCTCCACCCGGCGCGGCGGGGGTCCTGCGGGGTCCTGTCCGCCGCGTGGGGGCGGGAAGGCCGGGGCGTAGTCGAAGCCCGGCACCTCCCGGGCGTGGACGGCGTCGCCGAGCGTCATGAGTACGCCGCTGTCGGCCTGGGGCCCGGGCCGGTTCCCGGCCGTTCGACGGCGGTGAACCGGAGGGTGTCGACGCGGTGGCGGAGCCTGGCCGGGGTTCCGTCCGGGTTCCCTGCTGGTTTCAGCCCGGTTTTCCCCGGATCCGGTGGTGTGCATCCCGTGTCGGTGGCCTACGGAGGGCAGGCGTGTGAGGGTCTGGTGAGAGTCGCCAAGTGAGGTACGCGGCATGCGTTTTGTGCATATGCAGCTGATAAGATCATCGAACTTTCAGTAGACTGACGGCGCGTCATGAACGCGTACGGGGGACAGTCTCTAAGGCCCCATCGCCAAGGAGTGAGGTGTGGTCCGCCCGTGGGCCCGAGCCGTTCGACGGCCGGGTCACTCAGCACGGATCGGCGGACCTCCCCGCATTCCCGGCGCGATGCGACTTGAAGAGAGTCTCATGACGTCATTGATCCGGGATCCACTGTTGTGGATCTTGCTGGTAGTGCTCATCACTGCGTCGTTCGCAGTGATGAGGGCGCGGAGAACCAATCTGGCCCTCCGCAGAACGAGGAAGGACCTGGAAACAAGCCTGGGGCAGACCCAGGGTCAGCTCGCCCAGCAACAGGGGCAGATCGCCGCGCTCAACGCGCGGCACCAGGGCGACCTCGCCGACGTCCGTGCGGATGCCGAGTCGTCGACCAAGGCCGTACTGAAGTCGGCGATGGGAACGCTGCAGTCCCTCGCCGAGGAGCAGCAGCTGCTGCTCGACGAACTGCTGAAGAAGTACGGCAACGACACCGAAGTCCTCGCCGACCTGATGTCGGTGGACCACACCGGCAGCCAGTTCAGCCGACGGGCCAAGGGCATCTCCGTACTGTGCGGCGGATGGCTGGGCCGGCGTGACGGCGCGGCGACCGTGTACGACGTGGCGCGCAGCGCCCAGGGGCGGATCAAGGACTTCAACCGGGTCGGCATCCACGCCCAGGTCAGTGTCTCCGTCTCCACGAAGGCCGTCGAACCGTTGGCGGTCGTGCTGGCCGAGCTGCTGGACAACGCGACCACCTACAGCGCCCCGGGCACACCGGTCGAGGTCAACATCCAGGCCGTCCCGACGGGTGTGTGCTTCATCGTCGACGATGCCGGACTGGGCATGGACCAGGAGACCAAGGACCGGGCGGCGGCGTTGCTGTCCCCCGAGGGCGCGGTCGACATCACGGGGCTGGGCGATCCGCCCCGGTTCGGGTTCGCGGTGTGCGGCATGCTCGCGGCGCGGTACGGCTTCGCCGTCTCCGTGGGCTCGGTGTCCCCCTACGGCGGAGTGCGCGCAGTGATCCGTGTACCGGAAAGTCTCCTTGCCGCCGAGGCGCCCGCACCTGCCGAGCCCGCCCAGGAAACCTCCGGGGAGGAGGCCGCCCCGCAGCGGCTCGCTCCCGTGCCGGTGGGCCCCTCCCATGTGGTGGGCAAGACCAACGGAGGACTTCCCAAGCGGCGCCGGCGGCAGGGCCCCATCTCGGTGGTGCCCTCGCCGGACGCCACGGCCACTGCCGACGAGCCCACGTCCGAGCAGGCCAGCGAGGTGACCGCGTCGCGCCTCGGCGCGTTCGCCCGCGGCACCCAGCTCGGTCGGATCACGAACACCATGGAAGGACCTGATCAGCGGTGAACACCGACCTGTCGTGGGTGCTGAACGACGTGCTCGAGGTGCGCGGTGCCCGTCACGCCGTCCTCGTCTCGGGTGACGGCCTGCTGCTGCAGCGTTCGGACGACATCTCGCGCGACGACGCGGAGACGAACGCTGCGGCGATGAGTTCCATGCAGTCCCTCAGCCGCGCGGTCTCAGGTTTCGTCGGTTCGGGCAAGGGTGTCTGGAAGCAGACCCTGCTCGAGTACGACGGCGGCTGGATCTTCCTGAGCGCCGCCGGGCAGGGCGCCTACCTGGCCGTCTCGGCGGCGCCCGACGTCGACATGGAAGCCGTGTCGTTCCGTATGCAGAAGACGGTGGTGGCGCTCAGCAAGGCGATGAGCGTCGCACCACGCTCGGACCACGGTGGCGGCTCATGACGGCTCCCGGCGAGGAGGAGGCCGTCTCCAGCGACTTCGTCCGCTCCTACGTCATCACCGGTGGCCGGAGCCTGCCGTCCTCGGACGATCTTGCACTGCACACCCTCGTCACGCTGGCTCCCGAGCGGACTCCTCCGCTCGGGGCCGGGCCCGAAGTGACGGCGATCTGGGACCTGTGCGCGGGGGGCTACCTGTCGGTGGCCGAGGTGGCCGGTCACCTCGGGCTGCCGGTCGGGGTGGCCCGCCTGCTGCTGACCGACCTGTTCGAGCAGGGGCACCTGCTCCACCGCGCCGAGCCGCCCCGGGCCCAGAACGTTGACAGAGCGACCCTCGAGAAGGTTCTGCATGGACTCCAATCCCTCATCAGCTGAGACGGCCCAGGGCTCCATCTACGTCTCCAGCGCGGTGACCAACGCCGCCAAGATCCTCGTCGTCGGGCATTTCGCCGTGGGCAAGACGACACTCATCGGTTCGCTGTCGGAGATCACTCCGCTGCGCACCGAGGAGAAGATGACCCAGGCCTCCGTGCACGTCGACGACCTGCGGGGCGTGACGGACAAGACCACCACCACGGTCGCCCTGGACTTCGGCCGTCTCACGCTGAGCGAAGACCTGGTGCTGTACCTCTTCGGCACACCGGGGCAGCAGCGCTTCATGCAGCTGTGGGAGGACATGGCCCGCGGTGCACTGGGAGCGCTGCTGCTGGTCGACCCCGCGCGGCTGGAGGAGACGTTCCCCGTCATCGACCTCGTCGAGGGGTACGGCCTGGAGTACGCCATCGCCGTCAACACCTTCAACCCGTCCGACACCTACGGCGAGGCGGAGGTGCGTGAGGCGCTCGACCTGCTCCCGGACACCCCCGTCGTCTACTGCGACGCCCGCGACCAGCGGTCATCCGCGCAGGCACTGATCGCGCTCGTCCGGCATCTGCTCGAGCGTGCGGCCTGACTGCCGCGCCCACCACGCCCGGGAGCGGCCGTTCCCGGTTCACCAAGGAAGACTTCATGGATCTTCAGCAGACATCTGCGCCCACAGGCAGCAGATGCCCCATGCACGACGCCTCCTTCGCCGCCGATCCTCAAGCGCTCTACGACCGGTTGCGGGCCCACGCTCCGGCCGGCCCGGTCGAGCTCGCCCCGGGCGCGGACGCCACGCTGGTCGTGGGGCACGAGATGGCGCTGCGCGTCCTGCAGAACACCGAGCTCTTCGCCCGCGACGCCCGCCGATGGAAGGCGCTGAACGAGGGACGCATCGGGATGGACAACCCGGTGCTGCCGATGATGGCGTACCGGCCGAACTGCCTGTTCACCGACGGGGCGGTGCACCTGCGGCTGCGCAAGGCGGTCACCGACAGCCTGTCCCGGCTCAACATCACCCGGGTCCGCCGCGACGTGGAGCCGATCGCCGACTACCTGATCGACCAGTTCAGCGAGCGGGGCCGTGCCGACCTGCTCAACGACTACGCCAAGCTGCTGCCGCTGCTGCTGTTCAACAAGCTGTTCGGCTGCCCCGCGGACATCGGTGACACCCTCACCACCGCGATGTCGGCGATCTTCGACGGCAAGGACGCCCTGCGCGCCAACGAGGACCTCACCGCCTGCCTCATGGAGCTGATCGCCCGCAAGCGGCGCCAGCCGGGCGACGACGTCACCTCGTGGCTGATCCAGCACCCGGCCGGGCTGACCGACGAGGAGCTCAAGGACCAGTTGGTCGTGCTGATGGGCGCCGGAGTGGAACCCGAGCGCAATCTGATCGGCAATGCCCTGTTGCTGCTGCTGTCCGGCGCGGGTGGCCGGCAGAGCGGCATGATGATCGAGGAGGCCCTCGATCATGTGCTGTGGAACGAGACGCCGATCGCCAATTACGCGACCCACTACCCGGTCCAGGACGTCGACCTGGGCGGCCACGTGGTGGAGGCCAACACCCCGGTCGTCATCTCCTTCGCGGGTGCCAACAGCGACCCCGCGCTCGCCGAGGCCCGCCGCACGCACAGCAAGGGCGCGCACCTGGCGTGGGGGGCAGGACCACACGCATGCCCCGCCAAGGACCCGGCGACGGTGATCGCGACCACCGCGATCGAACGGCTGCTCAACGCACTGCCCGATCTGGCGCTGGCCGTACCGCGGGAGGAACTGCGGTGGCGGCCGGGGCCGTTCCACCGGGCCCTGGTGGCGCTGCCCGCGACCTTCAGCCCGTCACCGGCCACACGCATGGCGGCGGCTCTGCAGAGCCGTGCCTCGGCGCCCGGCGCGGAGCAGCCCCTGACCGCGGCGCCGTCCGCCCCGGCCCGGCAGGAGTCGGGACGGAAGAAGGGGTTCTGGAGCAGTTTCCTCGACGTCTTCCGTGTCTGATGCACGGCATGTGACAGCGGCAACACCCTGGGACGTGTGACGGAGGAGGGTGGAAGGACAGGTTCCGGCGGTCTCGGCAGCGCCCGGCCAGAAGGGCTCCGCGTGACCGCCCTTGGCGGCATACGTGGCCTCAGCACCATCCCTGGCGCCCCGGCCACCGACCGCCGAGCCGCCGTCCCCCTCCTCCGTCGACTGGTTCGAGCGAGGGCGGGCGGCCTTCTTCCCGTCCACTCGGAGCCGCGCCTTCCGCAGAACGTCGTACGCGCCCCCTGGGGCGGCTCCCTCGTCACGGATTCGAGGCGTGCGGCCGGTACCTGCGCGCCCGGGGGCCGTAACTGTTCTCGACGTCCCGGGCCTCGGTCGCGGACCGCGACGGGCCTCAGTCCAGGACCGCGACGGCCTCGATCTCGACCAGGTGGTCGGGGATGTCCAGTGCCTGCACGCCCACCAGCGTGCCCGGCGCCGCCGGGGTGGTTCCCAGCTTCCGTGCCGCGCGGGTGGCGCCCTCCATGAACTGCGCCATCTTGTCGGGCGTCCAGTCGACGACGTAGACGGTCAGTTTCACGGCGTCGGCGAACGTGGCGCCGGCCGCGGCCAGGGCCGTGGCGACGTTGAGGTAGCACTGCTCGACCTGGGCGGCGAGGTCGCCCACGCCGACGGTGACGCCGTCGGCGTCCCAGGAGACCTGCCCGGCGATGAAGACCATCCTGGAACCGGACGCGATCGCCACCTGCCGGTAGACGTCGGTCTCCAAAAGTCCCTCGGGGTTGATCAGGGTGACGGCCATGCTGCCTGCCTCCTTGTGCTGTGAGCCCGTGGGCTCTCCGCCGCCGGGCCGGTGACGGTCCCGGCGGCCGGCCCTGGTCACCTGTGGTTACTCGGAAACCGTAAGAGAGTGGCCGCTGACATGGAAGAACGCACTTTTTGGTGACTGGGGAACCAGAAGGTGACCAAGCACGGAACCCGCGTCACGCGGGAGCGCGTCCTGAGGACAAGGATCATGCGGGCGGGGCAGCGGGGAGGAACGGGTGGGCGGCGGACGGTGGGGCTCGCGCGGCGGGTCGGTCTGGACGCGGGGGCGGGTGATCGCGGCGGGCGCGGTGCTGACGGCGGGGCTGCTGGTGTTCCACCGCGCGGTACCCAACTCCGTGGGCCGGGCGGGCAGTCTGCTGGAGTCGTTCCTGCCCTGGCTGGGGGTGGTGGTCGTGGTGCTGTTCGCGGCGGCGCTGCTGCGGGGTTCGGCGACCGCGCTGCTGGCCCTGCTGCTGCCGGTGACCGCCTGGACGTGGCTCTTCGGCGGGTTGCTGCTGCCCGAGCCGCGGGCCGGCGCGCGGGATCTGGTGGTGGTGCAGCACAACGTCAGTGACGAGAACCCCGACCCGGCGGGCACCGCCCGCGCCCTGGCCGACGCCGGCGCCGACCTCATCGCGCTGGAGGAACTGGTGCCGGCGGCGCTGCCGGTCTACGAGCGGACACTCGCCCGGCGCTACCCGTACCACGAGGTCCGGGGCACCGTCGGCCTCTGGTCGAGGCATCCGCTCACCGGCGCCAGGCTGCTGGACATCAAGCCCCGGGGGATCACCGAGCCGTGGAGCCGAGGACTGCGGGCCGTGGTCCGCAGCCCGCACGGGGACATCGCGGCCTACGTCGCGCACCTGCCCTCGATCCGGATCGGGCCGGGCGGCCTCGCCTCGGCCGACCGGGACGAGAGTGCCCGTCTGCTGGGCCGGGCCCTCGATGCCGAGGAGCTGGAGCCGGTGATCCTTCTGGGCGATCTCAACGGCACCGTCGACGACCGCGGGCTGGCTCCGCTGACCTCTTCGATGAACGTGGCGGAACGCGGCTTCGCCCTCGGTTTCCCCGCCGCGCTGCCCCTGACCCGTATCGACCAGGTGATGGCCCGCTCGGCCGCCGTCCGCCACCTCCGCACCCTGCCCGAGACCGGCAGCGACCACCTGCCGGTCGCCGCGCGGATCACCCTCGACCGAAGCGCCCGGACGGAACGGCAGACCTGACGCGGGTCCGGAGGACGGCGTCCACGGCCGCCTCGTCGACCAGGCCGGGCGCGAAGGGTCTGACCGCCGGCGTCGCCCCCGCCACGGCCCCGGTACGCTTCCCGGCCGTTGGCCACGCCGGGCGGGTGCCGCCCGGTCACCATGACCACAATGCCTGGTCACACCGGCCGGCGCACGGTACGCCGTCGTGGGGCCGCCGCCCCGGGAGCCGGCGAGCGACGAGCTCGGCAGTGCGGCGGGCCGGCGATGAAACCGGCGCGAGACATGGACATGTACAACACGAGCCGCGGCCCGACGGCCTCCGCAAAAGCTCCCGGATTTCGCGTTCCGGGGCCGGGTTCAGGGTTCTGTACGAGGTGAGACCGCTGCGGACCCAACGGACCCGTCGGCCGCGCGGCGGGCAGGTGAGTGTGCACGCGGGGGCGGGGGCCGTGGGGCAGACTGAGTCCATGGGCGACCTCAATGCCTCCGGGGCACCGTCACGGCGTTTCCCCCCGGAGCCGGAGAGCGTGGCGGAGGCCCGGTGGTTCGTGCGGGCCACGCTCGGCGACGCCGCACCGGGGACGGTGGACACCGCTCAGCTCCTGGTCAGCGAATTGGTGACGAATGCGGTGCTGCACGCACGCACCGAGATCGAAGTGACGGCCCGGACGGGTGACGGCGGGGTCCTCGTGCGGGTGAGCGATCGGCGGCCCGAGCGCGGGCTCGCGCCCTACGGGGGTCCCGCGTACACCGGTACGGGGCAAGGGCTGGCTCTGGTCGAGCGGCTGGCGTCCCGGCACGGCGTCGACGTGGGCGACGAGGTCAAGACGGTGTGGTTCGAGCTGTGGCCCGAGGGATCCCCGTCGCCGCCTCCCTCGGACGGGTGGGCGACCGCCACATCCTGCTCCGGGCGGGGCGAGACCGTGACACTCCTCGATGTACCGGCGGCGCTCTGTCTGACCTGCACACAACACCGGCACACGCTGCTGAACGAGGTCGTTCTGGCCCTGGCCACCGGGGAGGTGCCGGGTGTGACGGCGGAGGACCTCGCGGTCGCCCTGGACATGAACGACGTGATCAGTGCGGGGGTGGCGGCCGCGCTGCGGCAGCAGCACGCCGAGGCGGAGTTCGGGTCTCTGCCCCTGTGGGTGCCGTCGGACGCCGGACCGTCGGTGGAGACCCTGCTCGCGGTTCTCGACGCGGCCGAGGAGGCCGCCCGGGACGAGCGTCTGCTGACGCTGCCGGCGCTGCCGCGCGGTCGGGGCTTCCAGGAGTGGCTGTTCGACCAGATCGGCGGCCAGCTCACCGGGGAACGCCCCACTGCGTGGGCGGTGATGCCCCGGGAACCGGGCGCCGGTGCCTCGGAGCCGGTGCTGTGGGACGCCGGTCGGGTACAGGCCAGCGGGGTCGCGATGATCGCCGCCGACGAGTCGAACCGGATCATCGCGGTCAGCGGACCGGCGGCGGACCTGCTCGGCTGGCACGTGGACGATCTCATCGGGCAGCCGCTCACCGCGCTCATCCCGGAGCATCTCCGCAAGCGTCACACCGTGGCGTTCACGTCCCTGCTGCTCAGCGGGCGGCCGCGGATCCTGGGCCGGTCACTGCCGCTCCCCGCACTGCACCGCGACGGTGGGCTGGTCCCCGTCCGGCTGTTCGTCGAGAGTCAGGAGACCGCCGACGGCCACACCGTGTTCGTGGCCCAGCTCTCCCCGAGGGGGTCGGTACCGCCGCCCCCGGTCCGTCCGCCCGGCCGGATACGGCCCGGGGTCCGGCGGGAGGCGGGCGGCGCCCCCTGGTCCGCCTCCCCCGGGCAGGACCGGAGAACGGGCGTGGGCCGGGCCGGCGGCGCATCCGAGCTGGAACGGCTTTCCCTGCTGGCCGACACGGGGGCCGCCCTGAGCTCCCTCGCGGACCTGAACGAGGGCCTGCGGAGGGTGGGCCGGGTCCTGACCCGTTGGCTGGCCGACTGGTGCCTGGTGGACCTCTTCATGGCACAGGACGAGGTGGAGCGGGTCTGCGTCATGCACCGTGCTCCCCAGGGGCCGTGGCCCGAGGAGTACGAGGGCCGGCTTCCGCCGCTGTCCGAGACCGCACAGGGGCCACTGGCCCGCGCGCTGCGCGGGGCGGGCCCCCTGCTGTTCAGCGAGCCCCCCTCCCCGGGCCGGGCCGCAAGCCCGCTGGACGCCCACTACGTGGAGCTGTTCCGGAGGCTGGGGGCGAACAGCTCGGTGGTCGCCCCGCTCCGGTCGCCACGAAAGGTCATCGGCGCGCTCACGATCGCCCGGAGGGGGCAGGGGAGGCCGTTCACCGAGGGGGATCTGCCGCTGGTCGACGAGCTGGCACGCGCGATCGCCCTGCGGGTGGAGAACGCCCGCCTCCACCAGGAGACGCGGACGATCGCCGAACGTCTCCAGCGCTCGCTCCTGTCGCCGCTGCCCGAGATCCCGCGTCTTTGGCTGGCCGCCCGCTACGCGGCCTCCTCCGCCACGGCCGAGGTCGGCGGCGACTGGTACGACTGTTTCGCCCTGCCCGACGGGGACACGGCGCTGGTCATCGGTGACGTCGCCGGGCACGACCTCGACGCGGCCATCGCCATGAGCCAGCTGCGCAGCATGCTGCGCGGTATCGCCGTGGACCGGCAGGAGCCGCCGGGGGAGGTCCTGCGCCGCCTGGACATGGCGAACCACACCCTGCGCCAGGAAGCCACCGCGACCTGCGTCTACGGCCTGATCAAGGAACTCGGAACCGGCCTCTGGCAGTTCGTTCACTCCTCCGCCGGCCATCTGCCGCCGCTGCTCGTCAGCCCGGACGGCCGCACCCGCTACCTGGAAAACGGGTCGGGGCTGCTGCTCGGCGTCGACCCCGCGCTGGTCCGCCCCCAGGCCAAGGACGCGATCCCGGCCGGCTCGACCGTGCTGCTGTACACCGACGGCCTCATCGAACGCCGCGCCGAGTCCCTGGACCACGCCCTGGACCGGCTCCGCGGGCACGCCGCCGGGCTGGCCCACGAACCCCTCGACGTCTTCTGCGACGAGCTGCTCATCGGACTGGCCGCCGGCAGCGACGACGACATCGCGGTCCTCGCGGTCCGTCCCGCGCCCGTGCCCTGACGGGGCGTGCGGCGAGGCCGTTCAGTCCGCCAGTGCGGTCAGCACCTTGTCGGGCGTCAGCGGGAGGTCACGGAAGCGGATGCCGGTGGCGTGGTGCACGGCGTTGCCGATGGCCGCCGCCGTGCCGACGATGCCGATCTCGCCGATTCCCTTGCTCCCCATGGGGTTGAGGTGGGCGTCCTCCTCGTCGATCCAGTGCGCCTCGACTCGGGGCACGTCGGCGTGCACGGGCACGTGGTAGGCCGCCAGGTCCGATTCGGTGAAGTCGCCGAAGGCGGTGTCCATCGTGCTGTCCTCGGTCAGCGCCATGCCCAGGCCCATGACCATGCCGCCGACGAACTGGGACCGCGCGGTGCGGGCGTTGAGGATCCGTCCCGCCGCATAGACACTCAGCAGCCGGCGCACCCGGACCTCGCCGCTGACGCGGTCCACGGCGGTCTCCGCGAAGTGCGCGCCGAAGGCGTGGCGTGCGTAGGGGCTGTCGGCGTCGGCCTGTCCCGTGGTGTCCGCGTGGGCGGTGACCCCCTCGTCGGGCAGCTGACCCGTGCGGGCGGCGAGAGCCTCCGCCAGCCGGGTGCACGCGTCGTGGACGGACCAGCCCCAGGATGCGGTCCCGGAGGAGCCGCCGGCCAGCGGTGCGGAGGGCAGGTCACTGTTGCCGACCTCGGTCCGCACCCGGTCGAGGGGCACGCCGAGGGCGCTTGCCGCCACCTGGGCGAGCACCGTGCGGGCTCCCGTGCCTATGTCGGTGGCGTTGGTCCGTACGACGAACGTTCCGTTCGGCAGCGCGCGCGCCTCGGCGGTGGACGGTGCCACGAGAACGGGGTAGGTGGCTGCCGCGACTCCCGTGCCGACGAGCAGGGCCCCTTCGGTGCGGGAGCGGGGCCGCGGGTCGCGCCCTGCCCAGTCGAACCGCCGCGCGCCGTCCCGCAGGCACTCCGTGAGGTGCCTGCTGCTGAACGGCTTGCCGCTGTCCGGCTCGCGCTCCGGTTCGTTGACGAGGCGCAGCTGTATCGGGTCCATGCCCAGTTCGCCCGCCAGCTCGTCCACCGCGGACTCCAGGGCGTACATGCCGGGTGCCTCGCCGGGGGCGCGCATCCACGAGGGGCTGGGTACGTCGAGCCGCACCAGCCGGTGGAGCGTTCGGGAGTGGGGGACGGCGTACATCACACGGGCGGGGACCGCCGCCTGCTCCACGAACTCCTTGATGCGGGAACTGTGGGTGACGACCTCGTGGGTCAGGCTGGTCAGCCGGCCGTCGGCCCCGGCGCCCAGACGGAGCCGGTGCAGGGTGGGCGCCCGGTGACCGACGACGGCGGGAAGCTGCCGGCGGGGCAGGGCGACGGTCACCGGCCTGGCCGTCCGGCGGGCGGCCATGACGGCGAGCACGACGTCGGGGCGTGGGGTGCCCTTGGAGCCGAAGCCGCCTCCGACGTGGTCGGCGGCAACGGTGATCCGGTCCTCGGGGATGCCGAAGAGGGCTGCGAGTGTGGCGCGCACCGTGGTGGTCCCCTGGCTGGAGGTGTGGACGACGAGCCGGTCGCTCTCCCAGTGCGCCGTGCTCGTGTGGGGTTCCATGGGGTGGTTGTGCAGGGGCGGCACCCGGTAGGCGACGTCGACCCGGACGGGTGCGGAGGCGAAGGCACCCTCGGGATCTCCCCGCTCCCGGCGGGCCGGGAAGCCGCCGTTGGCGGTGTCCGGCTCGTACACGTCGGGGTGGTCCGCCCGCAGGACCACGTCGTGCTCCTCCACCGCGTACTCGACACGGACCGCGTCCGCGGCCACGCGGGCCTCCTCCAGGGAGCGCGCCACGACGAGTGCGACGTACCAGCCCCGGTGCGGCACGCGGGGATTTTGCAGCACGGCCAGCACGGGGTCGTCGGGTTCGGCGATCCTGGGGGCGTCCTCGTGGGTGAGTACGGTCAGGACCCCGGGCAGGTCCAGGGCCGCTGACGTGTCGACGGCCGTCACCCGGCCGCGGGCGATCGTGGCGGGCACGGGCCAGGCGTGGGCGCGGCCCGGCAGCGGGTGTTCGGCGGCGTAGCGGGCGCTGCCGGTGACCTTCTGGTGTCCTTCGCGGCGCTCGGCCGGAGCACCCGGGGCGGGACCGGTACCGGTCATGGTGTCCTCCTGTGACGTGCCGGGTCAGGTCCTGGCGGGCGCGGCGAGCCGGGTCAGGACGTCCAGGGCGAGACCGCGGGCGAGGCCCACCTTGTACCCGTTGTCCCGCAGGGGCCGGGCAGCCCGGAGTTCCAGGTCGATGCCGTGGGCGAACGCGTCCGGGGTCGCCGGCCCGCCCCGCAGCGCGTCCTCGGCGCGGGTCGCCCGCCACGGCCGGTGGGCCAGCGCGCCGAAGGCGAGGCCCACGTGGGCGACGGTTCCGTCGTCCGACAGGTGCAGGACGGCGGCGACGGACGCCAGGGCGAAGGCGTACGAGGCCCGGTCGCGGGCCTTTCGGTAGGCCGAGGGCGACAAGGCCGTGGCGGCGGGGAGCACCACACCGGTGATGAGTTCACCGGGGCGGATCTCGGTGTCCCGCTCGGGCTGGTCGCCGGGCAGCCGGTGGAACGCGGCGGCCGGGACGCTCCGGGCGCCCTCGGAGCCGTACAGCTCGACGCGCGCGTCCAGGGCGGCGAGCGCGACGGCCATGTCCGAGGGGTGGGTGGCGATGCAGTGGCCGGAGTGGCCGAGGACCGCGTGATCGCGGTGTGTGCCGTCGAGGGCGCCGCAGCCACTGCCCGGTGCCCGCTTGTTGCAGGGTTTGGACACGTCCTGGAAGTAGGGGCAGCGGGTCCGCTGCAGCAGGTTGCCGCCGGTGGTGGCGGCGTTGCGCAGCTGGCCGGAAGCACCCGCGAGGAGCGCCTGGGAGAGCGCGGGATACCGGCCGCGTACCAGGGGGTGGGCCGCGAGGTCGCTGTTGCGGACGGTCGCGCCGACACGCAGGGAACCGTCCGTCAGCTCCTCGACGTCGTCCAGCGGCAGGCGGCTCACCTCGACGAGGAGGTCGGGCCGCTCCACACCCAGTTTCATCAGGTCGACGAGGTTGGTGCCGCCACCGAGGCAGCGGGCCCCCGGGTGCGCGGCGAGAGCTTGGGCGGCTTCCTCCACGGTCGTGGCCCGCAGGTGTCCGAAGGGTTTCACGGGGCCACGTCCTGCACGGCCTCGACGATGCGCGGATAGGCGCCGCAGCGGCACAGATTGCCGCTGAGCCGCTCGCGGATCTCGGTGGCGTCCAGCACGGCCGGCCGCTCCGGCGGTGCGGCGGGGTCGGTGGCGTGGGAGGGATGGCCTGCCGCGGCCTCGGCGAGGACACCGACGGCCGAGCAGATCTGCCCCGGCGTGCAGTATCCGCACTGGAAGGCGTCCCGGTCGAGGAACGCCCGTTGCAGGGGGTGCAGCTGGTCGCCGTCGGTGAGTCCTTCCACCGTCAGCACGTCGCAGCCGTCCAGCGAGACGGCCAGTTGCAGGCAGCTGTTGATCCGGCGGCCGTCGACCAGCACCGTGCAGGCACCGCACTGGCCGTGGTCGCAGCCCTTCTTGGCCCCGATGAGGTCCAGGTCCTCCCGCAGAAGGTCCAGCAGGACCCGTCGGTGGTCGATCAGGAAGGCATGCGGCTTCCCGTTGACGTTGAGTGTCACTTCGGAGCGGTACGCGGCCGACGGGGCGCTGCCCGTGCCGTCGGCATCGTGGTCGTGCCGGGAGCTGTCCATGGCGTCGAAGTACCTTCCGGACGGCCGTGGTGCGGTAGTGGTGGTGCTGACCGGTGATGCTGTCCCCACCGCGTATCCATGTCATAGCGCCCCACACGTGCCGTTTCCCCACCGGGAGGAGAGAGGGGAGCCCGTCGGTGCCCTTGCCTGCGGTGCCTTGCCTGCGGTGCCTTGCCTGCGGTGCGGGCCTGGCGCACGCTGGTGCCATGAGCACGGGCCCCACCCTCATCACCTCCGTGCAGCGTGCCTTTCGTCTGCTGGAGGCGGTGAGCGCACACCAGAACGGCGCGCCGGCGAAGCAGCTGGCGCGGGAGGCGGGGCTGCCCCTGGCCACCGCCTATCACCTGCTGCGCACGCTGGTCCACGACGGGTACCTGCGCAAGCTGGACGACGGCGGATTCATCCTCGGCGAGCGGTTGCACACGCTGCACACCGTCGGCGGCGGTCAGGCCCTGCTCAGCCGCGTCCGGCCGACACTCGCCGCCCTGCGGGACGAGCTCTCGACCGCCGCCTACCTCACCTTCTACGAGGACGGCGAGATCCGGGTCGCCGAGATCGCCGACGGTCCCCGCGCGCCCCGGGTCGACCTCTGGGTCGGCTTCGAGGACGCCGGGCACGCCACCGCGCTGGGCAAGTCCGTCCTGCGGGAGCTGGACGACGCGGCCCGCCGTGAGTACCTGTCCCGGCACCCTCTGAACGATCTCACACCGCGCACGGTCACCACGGCGCCGGAACTGCTCCGTCGGCTCGACTCGAGCCCGGTGGCCCCCGTCGTCACGGACCTGGAGGAGTACGCGCTGGGCACGGTCTGCGCCGCGATCCCCGTCTACAGCGGGGACACCCTCGGCTCGCTCGGTGTGTCCATGCGGGTGGACCGGCTCTCCCGGCTCGAGGAGATCAGGGCGCGGCTCATCGCCACCGCCGACCGCATCACCCGGAGCCTCTCTCTCACTATCTGAAAATCATCCCCTTGCGATGCCCGGCACACACCCATTTTCCTGGACAAGCAGGACATCCAGGAACGCGCCGTGCACAGTGAGGATTGCTGACGACACATGAGTCACGCCCGACAGCACCGTGGCGACCACCCGACCCGGGCACTCGCGCACTGGGCCGCCGGTACGCCCGTACTGCCCTTACTGCTGCTCTGCGTCATCACGGTCATCGACCTGGCCGGCGGTGCCGGCCTGGTCTGGCTGCCCCTGTTCGCCGCCGGACCGGCGCTGGCGGCCGCCACCTGCGGATGGCGCGGAGTCGTCGGGGTCGGTCTCCTCGCCACGCTGCTGAGCGTCGTGCTCGGGGTCAGGGACGGGGTGACCGGCGGAAACCTGGTAGCCGTACTGGCCGTACTGGCGAGCGTCACCCTGGCCAGCAGCCTGGCCGGGGCGGTGCGCGCACGCCGGGAGCGTGTCCTCGCGGCCGTCCGCTCCGTCGCCGAGACCGCACAGCACGCCCTTCTCCGACCGCCGCCGGCCACCGTCGGCCCCTTCCAGGTGGCCGTCCACTACAGTGCCGCCGCCGCGGAGGCCCGGATCGGCGGGGACCTCTACGCCCTGATTCCCACCCCCTACGGGGTGCGGCTGATCGTCGGCGACGTCCGCGGCAAGGGTCTGCCGGCCGTGGGGACCGCGGCTCTCGTCCTCGGCGTCTTCCGCGAGGCGGCCTGCGACGAGCCCGATCTGCTGGACGTCGTCGGCAGGATCGAGCGGAGTCTGGCCCGCAACCTCGGCAACGACGACTTCGTCACCGCCGTGGTCGCCGGGTACCCGGAGCCCGGACGTCTGGAGCTGGTGAACTGCGGGCACGCGCCTCCGCTGCTGGTCCGGGGAGCCGGCGTGACGACGGTGGAGTCCGCTCAGCCGGCGCCCCCGCTGGGGCTGCGCGCCCTGGCCGGTGAGCCCCCCGGCCTCCAGGTGCTGTCCTTCGGCGACGGGGACCAGCTGCTGCTCTACACCGATGGGGTCACCGAGGCCCGCGACGCCGACCGCGCGTTCTACCCGCTCGCCGAGGGGTTTGCCCGGCATCTGTACGACGATCCGGCGCGCACCGTCGCGGCTCTGCACGAGGAACTGCTGACGCATGTGGGCGGCAGGCTGCACGACGACGCGGCGCTCCTCCTGCTGCGCAAGCCCGGCGTCCCCGCGTCCGCCGTCCCCGGCTCCCCCGTGTGCGGGACGGCGGCCGTCGGGACGGCGGAGCCGGCTCCGGCCGTCACCGGACCGTCCGCCCCGGCTCCGGCGTCCGCCCCGGCGGCGGGGCTCGGCGCCGGCACACCCGACGGCACCGGCGAACGAAGGAGCGCCGCCTGAGAGCCGGACAGCACACACCGGCCGCCCTGAGGTACCGCACCACGTGCCTGCGCCGCGCCGTCCGGCCCCGCCCAGGACTCCGGCCGGACAGGGCCGGGCCGTGTGCACCGGCTGCGCGTCGCCCGTGTGACGGCGGACGATCCGGCCACCGACGCGGCGGTCATCAGGGAACAGGCGGGCAAGGCCGGTCGTCGACGAGGGGTTCCGGCTGCGGGGGGCGGGGCCGTCGGCCGCGCGGCACTGGCCGGGTCGGCGAGGAACCGGGCGCTCCGCCACTGGAAACAGTGCGAGCCGGATCGGACGGCGCCCGGCGGTGGAGCACCGGTGCCGGGGCCCCGGCCGCCGGATGTCCCGCCGTGCCCGCCGTCCGGGCCGGTGCCGGTGAACCGCCGGCCCCCGCGAGTCGGTCGTACGTCTCGAGTCGCGCGTCACCCGGGGCGGCAGCCCCCGACACCGTGCTCCTGCGAAATACTTGGGATACTGCTGCGATGTCGCCGACCCCGCCCCCGGTGCCCCCGGAACCCATAACCGCCGATCCTCCGAAAGCGATCGCGCGTCCGCTGCTCACCCAGTCGTGGCTCGACCTGACCTTTCTCCACTGGGCCGCGGACCCGGCCGACGTGGCGCCTCTGCTGCCGCCCGGCACCGTGCCCGACACCCTGGACGGCGTCACCTACGTCGGGCTGGTCGCCTTCCGGATGCACCGGGTCGGCTGGCTGCGCCTGCCCGGCATCCCGTACCTCGGAACCTTCCCGGAGACCAACGTCCGCCTCTACTCGGTGGACGAGCACGGGCGCCGGGGCGTGGTCTTCCTCTCCCTGGACGCCTCCCGGCTGCTTCCCGTGACGGTTGCCCGGATCGGCTTCCGAATGCCCTATCTGTGGTCCCGTATGGCCGTGAGGCGCAGCGGCGACACCGTCACGTACACCAGCTCGCGACGCTGGCCCGGCCCCCGCGGTGCCCGCAGCCGCGTCACCGTGCGAGTCGGTGAGCGGATCGGGGAACCCACCGGGCTGGAGCACTTCCTGACCGCCCGCTGGGGCCTGCACGGCGCCTTCTTCGGCCGGTCGATGTACCTGCCCAACACCCATCCGCGCTGGTCCCTGCACCGCGCCGAGGTGGTCGAGTGCGAGGAGGACCTGGTGACGGCGGCGGGCCTGCCGAAGCCGGCCGGCAACCCCGTGAGCGTCCTCTACTCGCCGGGCGTCCCCGCCCGCTTCGGCCGCCCCGCCCGCCCGGCGGGCATCCGGACCCCGTAACGGCCCGGACCCCCCGTGGCCCCGCCCGCGCGCTCAGCCCTGAGGTTCCTGCGGCCGGACATCCACCTCACGCAGGTTCTGGTCCTTGCGTTCGGTGCGGGTCTCCGTGCGGTGGCCGCGGGCGATGTAGTCCCGCACCACGGCCTCGACGGCGTCCTGGGGCGACCCGACTCCGGCCAGCACCATGACTTCCACGACCAGTTCGGCGTCGAGCGTGACGGTGACCTTGGCCATGAGCTACCCCTGTCGGCATCATCGGGCTGCGCGTCGGCCCGGATCACCGCACCCTACAGGGGGCCGCGTCGCCGTACCCACCGGGCACGTGCACTCGCCCCCTGCGCACACACGCCGCTTCTCCCCGCATTCATCCGGTCTTTCCCGGGGTCTTCCCCAGGCGCTGAACCGGCCCGGTGAAGTCCACACAGGACCTGCCGCCGACGCGACGCTGCGGCGGCACCCCTACCGGTACGCGACGGCCGGTTTCATCGAGAACCGCGAGAGAGACTTCGCGACGTCGAAGACGCTCGAGCGCACCGTCGACGACTTCGGCATCGCCGGGCTCGCCGGGCGGCCGGGCGGCAAGGCGACGTACGACCGGTACATGGCGCGGGCGCAGAACTGGCACAACGTCTTCGACGACGCCGGTGACCACATCCGGCCCCGGGAGCGGACGGGGCTCGACCGCGGCTTCGGCCTGGGGCAGCGGAGCGACCAGTTCGAGCAGGCCACCGGCTACCGGTGCGGCTGGACGGTGCCGCACAACGTGGGCGGGCTCATCGAGAAGCGCGGCGGCGTCGAGGCCACCACCAGGGCCCCGGACGACCACATCCGCTCCCTCGACGCGGACGTCCACAACACCTCGGGGTCGTGTCCGAGCAACCAGCCCGGTTTCACGATGCCGTTCGTCCACAACTGGCTGTGGCCGGCCGCACCGTACCGCGGACGTGCCGCGGCGGGCCGTGGACGAGATGTACGACACGGGTCCGCAGGATCTGCCGGGCGACGACGACCTCGGCTCGCTGAACAGTCGGCACGTCCGGGCCGGCATCGGTCCCTTCCCCGCCGTTCCGGGCACCTCCGGACTGGTCGTCAGCGGGCCCATGTTCGACCGGGTCACCATCGACAGCGCCGACAGCAGGCGGAGGATCACGCTGAAGTCGCCCGGTGGCGACGAGGCGCGCTACGTGACCTCGCTGAAGGTGAACGGCCGGGCCACCACCCGGAACAACACCGGCACCACCCCGGACGGACGGGGCAACCTCGGCTCGCTCGGCCTGAGCGGCAACTCGCTGTCGCGGTAGCGGCCGGGGCTGCGCCGGGAGTCACGCTGCCGCTCGGTGACACGGGCGTCGGGTTCCCCGGGCCCGGCACCGGGCCCGGGGAACCCGGCAACTGGATTCCGCACGGCCGGAACATCGCTCTGGGCGGCGTCGTGGCCATCGGTGTCTCTCCTTCCTCGGTCCGGCCGCCAACGGCCCGACGCAGGGCACCGCGGTCGTCGAGTACACCGACGGCTCCACACAGTCGGTGCCGGTGCAGTCCGCCTACTGGACGCCGGAAGCGAACCACCGGTTCGGCAACGAGCCCGTGGTGGCCACCACGGGACGCAACCGGGCCTCGGGCTGTCTCGACACCCTGGAGACCAGCCAGGGTCTTCGCCACGCGGCCCCGGTTGGCCGGATCCGGCCGAACGGGTCGCCGCCGTCGTACTGCCGCAGGGCAGCGACCGCGGTGTCATGCATGTGTTCGACATCGCGCTCACCGACAAGCCGGACCTGGAGGTTCGGGGTGCGGCTCCGGAGCGCATCGTCCTGACGCCGGCCGAGAGGCCTCAGACCTCACAGGCCGTCACCTGGAGTACGGCCGCCGCCCTCACCTCGGGCGAGGTGCGGATCCGTGAGGCGGGCGGCGGACAGTGGCGGACCGTCCGTGCGCGCGCCGACGAGGAGCTGACCGCCGGCGACGAGCAGGTGCGGACGCATTCCGCGGTCCTCGACGGCCTGCCCCCGGCACCGAGTACGCGTACCGGGTGGGCACGGGCTACCGGTTCAGCCCCGCCCACCGGTTCACGACGGCGCGCCCCGCGGGCGAGGAGTCCACCTTCCTCTGCTTCGGCGACGCGCAGAACGAGCTGTCGTCGAAGTGGGCACCGGCGGTGGAGCAGGCCTGCGAGCGCCATCCGGACGCCGTGGGCAGCGTGAACGCGGGTGGCCTGGTCAACACCTCGGGCAACGACAGCGAGTGGCGCGAGTGGCGCGGCGCGATGGACGGCTGCAGCCGGACGCCGAACGTCCTCGCCGCGCCCGGCGTGACGACCGGTCCCGTCTACACGGTGGCCGTCCCGGGACCGAAGTACTACGAACTCGCCCCCGAGGACGACAACGTGGGGACCCGCAACGGCGCGACGCAGGTGGCCCGCGCCGGTCACACCCCCACCTTCCAGGGGATCAGGGCACGCAGGACCGGCTCGGCTGCGAGGCCGTCGTCGCGGCCGGGTGGGACGACCGGTCGACGACCGGCAAGGGGGTGGGCGAGGTGCCGGACTCGTCCACCTCACCGAGTACGACGACGGCATCACACACGTGACGGAGAAGGGGGTCGGGGTGCCGTCCGCGCCGTGGACCGGCCGCTGAGGCACGGCCATGGGCGTCGGCCCGTGGTTTCGTCCGGCTCCGTCCGGGTGGGCACGGGCCGCTGCCGTGCCGGGGCCCTGGCGGACCCGGCGGCCTCACAGGGTCGGGGGAAAGGGAGTCCCACAGGTCCGGAACGCGATCCTCCTGTTCCCGTTCGGTGCTCCCGACCGGCGATGATGGCGGTGACGGCCGCGTGCGCACAGCGGTCGTCCGTCCGTCGGACCTGTGCCAGGAGCAGAGAGGAATTGCCACAATGAGCCACCAGAAGGTGCGCGATCTGATGAGTGACGCCGTCGTCCGTATCCAGGGCGGAACGCCGTTCAAGGAGATCGCGCACCTGCTGCTCGAGTACGACATCACCGCCGTCCCCGTGGTCGACGCCGAGGACCGTCCGGTGGGCGTGGTGTCGGAGGCGGATCTGCTGCACAAGATGTGGGGCCGTCAGGAGGGCGATGCCGGTGGGTCCGGTGGGGTGCCCCGGCCGGAGAAGGCGTGGGCCACCGACGCCGCCGGGCTGATGACGTCGCCCGCGCTGTGTGCCGCCGAGGACTGGAGCGTGGTGGACGCCGCCCGGATGATGGCGCTGCACGGGATCAAGCGGCTGCTGGTGGTCGATGCGGCGGGGCGGCTGAGGGGTGTGGTGAGCAGGAGCGACCTGCTGCGCGTCTTCGTGCGCGAGGACCGGGCGATCCGTACGGAGATCGTCGAGGACGTGCTGGTGCGGGCGCTCGGCGAGGCGCCCTCGGCGGTCGAGGTGAATGTGACCCACGGTCACGTCAGGCTCATCGGGCAGCTGTCGTCCCAGGCGATGGCCGAGGAACTCGAGGAGCTGTGCCGCAATGTCGACGGCGTCGTCGACGTGGAGTTCCGTACGGTGCCCGAGGCCGGCGCCGACGGCCCGGCGCAGGTGGGCTGAGCACCGGCGGGCCGAGCACGGGCGGACCGACCGCGGCACCGGAAGCCCGGGAAGGGGCCGTCCCCGCACGGGACGGCCCCGGTGCCCGTCGTGCGGGGCGGCTCAGGGGTGCTGTGCGGCGATCATCCGCCGGTACCAGTGGTAGCTGTCCTTCGGGATGCGCCGCTGGGTGTCGTAGTCGACGCGGACGATGCCGAAGCGCTTGCCGTAGCCGTAGGCCCACTCGAAGTTGTCGAGCAGGGACCAGACGTAGTAGCCGCGTACGTCGACGCCCCGGTCGATGGCGGTGCGCAGGGCGGCGAGGTGGTCGCGCAGGTAGGCCACGCGGTCGTGGTCGTGGACGGCGCCGTCGGCGACCCGGTCGTCCTCGGCGGAGCCGTTCTCGGTGATGTGGACGGGCGGCAGGGCGGCCCCGTACTGCTCCTTGAGGTCCACCAGCAGGTCGGTGAGGGTGTGGGGCACCACCGGCCAGCCCATCGCGGTGTGGCGGACACCGGGCGTCGGTACCTCCTCGTACCGGTTGTCGGTGGCCACGCGCCGGGCGGGGTCGCTCTCACGGTACGGGGCGTCGGCGACGGTGATGGGGCGGTAGTAGTTGATGCCGAGGAAGTCCAGCGGCTGCGAGATGAGGTCCAGGTCGCCGTCGCGGCGGAAGTCCTGGCCGGTGATCAGCTCGCCCCAGGTGTCCTGTTCGGTGCCGGGGTAGCGGCCGGCCAGGATGGGTTCGGTCCACGCCAGGTTGTGCAGGGTGTCGGCGCGGACCACGGCGGCCCGGTCGGCGGCGGAGTCGGTGGCGGGCAGGTGGTGGTCGAGGTTGAGGGTGATACCGGCCTCGCGCACACCGGCCGCCCTCAGCGCCTGTACGGCGCGGCCGTGGGCGACCAGCAGGTGGTGGGCGGCGGCCAGGGCGCCCCGGCCCTCGCGGGCGCCGGGGGCGTGGCGGCCGACGGAGTAGCCGAGGAAGGCGCTGCACCACGGTTCGTTGAGGGTGATCCAGCGCGGTACGCGGTCGCCGAGCCGGTCGGCGACGGCGGCGGTGTACTCGGCGAACCGCTCGGCGGTGTCGCGCACGCGCCAGCCGCCCCGGTCCTCGAGGGCCTGCGGGAGGTCCCAGTGGTAGAGGGTGGCGGCGGGTTCGATGCCGGCGGCCAGGAGTTCGTCGACCAGACGCTCGTAGAAGTCCAGGCCCTTGGGGTTCACCGGCCCGCTGCCGTCGGGCACCACGCGCGGCCAGGCGACGGAGAAGCGGTAGGAGCCGACGCCGAGGTCGCGCAGCAGGGCGACGTCCTCGGGGTAGCGGTGGTAGTGGTCGCAGGCGGTGTCCCCGGTGTCACCGCCCTCCACCAGGCCGGGGGTGTGGCTGTAGGTGTCCCAGATCGACGGGCCGCGGCCGTCCTCCCGGACCGCCCCCTCGATCTGGTAGGACGCGGTCGCCGCGCCGAGGACGAATCCGGGCGGGAAGCTCGGGAAGTCGGACATGCGCTGGGGGCCCTCCTCGGGACGTGCGGTGGTCACTTGACGGAGCCTCCGGTGATGCCGGCGGCGATGTACTTCTGGGCGAGGACGAGCAGGATCGCCGCGGGCACGGCGGAGAGCACGGACGCGGCCATCACCGAGCCCCAGTCACCGACGTGGGCGCCGATGTACTGATAGATGCCCAGGGTGATCGGTTTGACCTCGTCGGTGGTGTTCAGGGTGAGCGCGAACATGAAGTCGCTCCACGAGAACAGGAAGGCGAACAGGCCGGAGGTGATCAGGGCGTTGCGGCTCATCGGCAGCACCACGCGGACGAAGGTGCGCACCGGGCCGGCGCCGTCGATCTGCGCGGCCTCGATGACCTCGCCGGGGATGGACACCATGAAGGCGCGCATCAGCACGATGGAGAAGGGGATGCCGAGCGAGGCGTCGGCGAGCATGAGGCCGAAGTAGGAGTTGACCAGGCCGAGGTCGACGTAGGAGCTGTAGAGCGCGTTGGCGATGACGATGCCCGGGACCATCTGGGTGATGAGGGTGCCGAACACGATGGTGCGGGTGCCGCGCAGCCCGAAGCGGGCCAGACCGTAGGCGGCGGGGGCGGAGACGGCGAGGCAGATGGCGACGGCGCCGAGGGAGACGACCAGTGAGGTGAGCAGGTGTCCACCCTGGTCACTGACGGCCTTGGAGAATCCGGACAGGTCCAGGCTGCCGGGAACCGGGTCGACCTGGAGCAGTCCGGACTCGGGCTGGAGTGCCGTGTTGAGCATCCAGTAGAGCGGGAAGAGCATGACGCCCAGGACGAGCAGGCCCGCCACGGTGGAGCCCAGGCGGTGTCCCCGTACGCGTGGAGCGGCGGGGGCGGGTGTGTGAGCGGCCATGTCGGTCACTTCCCGTCGGTGCGGTTGGCCCGCAGGTAGAACACGGCGAACGCCGCGGAGATGAGGATGAGGACGTTGCCGACGACGGCGCCCGCTCCGAAGTCCAGCTGGACGAAGGAGTTCTGGTAAGTGAGCGTGCCCAGGGTCTGGGTGGCGTCGGCGGGGCCGCCGTCGGTGAGGGCCAGGATGAGGTCGAGGATCTTCACCGTCGACATGAAGCCGAGGACGAGGACGACCGTGATCACCGGCTTGAGCATGGGCAGGGTGACGGAGCGGAAGGCGCGCCAGGCCGAGGCACCGTCCAGGGAGGCCGCCTCGTACAGCTCTCTCGGTATCTCCTGGAGGCCGCCGTAGAGGATGACCATGTTGAACGGGATGCCGATCCAGATGTTGACCAGGATCACCGACAGCAGGGCCATCTCGGGGCTGGTCAGCCACGGAGTGTCGCCGCCGAGGCCGATGGCGCCCAGGAAGGTGTTGAGTACGCCGGTGTCCTGGTCGAGGATGCGGCGCCAGACGATGCCGGACACCACCATGGGCACCAGCCAGGGCAGCAGGATCAGGGACCGCAGGACGCCGTTCAGGGGGAACCTGCGGCTGAAGAAGACGGCGAGTGCGAGCCCGATGCAGAACTGGCCGAGCAGGGAGCCGGCGGTGAAGACGAGGGTGTGCCACAGGGCCTTGCCGAAGAGGGCGTCCTGGAGGACGGCCGACCAGTTGTCGGTGCCGTTGAAGGGCGCCTCTCCGGTGAAGAACGTCTTCGGCGTGTAGTGCTGGAAGCTCATCACGACGTTGCGGACGAGCGGATAGCCGAAGAAGAGCAGCATGAAGACGACGGCGGGGGCGACGAAGCCCCACTGGGCGAGCCGGCGCCTGCGGCGCAGCCGGGCCGGGTCCGGGGCGGCGGCCTTCCCGGGCGCCTGCGGCGCAGCGGTGACGGTGGACGTGGTCATGGGCGCGTACCTCAGTTCCCGCTCGTGGCGCGCTGCTGGGCGCGCTTCAGGGCGGCCTCGCTGGACTGGCCGGTCAGGGCGGACTGGAAGGCGCTCTGCAGCGCGAGGGAGGCGGAGGACCAGCCGGCGCCGAGCTTGCCGGTGCGGGAGCGGGCCTCGGCGACCTGGTCGGCCAGTGCGTCGAGTTCGGGCACGCGGTCGCGCCAGACGGCGGCAGCCTTCTCGTTGGCCGGGACCATCCAGCTGTTCAGGGCGTAGGTGAGCTGTTCCTTCTCGCCGGCGAGGCAGGCGACGATGCGACCGGCCGTCCTCTCGCGGTCCTCGTCACCGGTTTCCGGCACGGTGAGCACCGCGCCGCCCAGCGGGCCCACGGAGGTGTCTCCGGCCTGCGGGACGGGGATCTGCGCGAGGCCCCAGTCGAGGGACTCGTCGGTGTTGAGGGTCTCGACCTGCCACGGGCCGTTGATCATCATGGCGGCGTTGCCGGCCATGAACTGGTCGTTGACGTCGGCCTGGGTCCAGTTGACGGTGGACCTGGACAGCGAACCGTCCTGGAGCAGCGCCTTCCAGTAGTCGAGCGCCTCGACGACCTGCGGGCTGTCCAGCTCGGTCTCGTCGCCTCCGTTGGACCACATGAACGGGGTGAACTGGAAGACGCCGTCCTCGGCGCCGCCCGCGCTGAGCGCCAGGCCGTAGCGCCTGCCCTCGGTGAGCTGTTCCGCCGTGTCCCGCAGTTCGTCCCAGGTGGCGGGGACCTCGAGGCCGGCCCGGTCCAGGATGTCCTTGTTGTAGAAGAGGGCCAGGGTGTTCACGGAGCGGGCCGCGCCGTAGTACGTGCCCCGGTAGGAGCCGAACTCGACGATGCCCTCGGGGATGTCGTCGGTTTCGAGGCCGAGGGTGCGCAGGTCGACCAGTCCGCCCGCCTCGGCGAAGGTCGGCATCTCGGAGGCGTCGAACTGCACGATGTCCGGCAGTGACTTCGACGAGGCCATGCGCAGCGCCTTCGTCATCACCTGCGCGGCGGGGACGCTCTGCTGCTCGATGCGGATGCCGAGCTGCTTGCCGCAGCGGGCCATCGCCTCGGCGTCCCAGCGGTGGTAGGACTCGTCGGTCGAGGAGTTCATCACGGTGTACACGTCGCTGTCCCGTTGCTGTGCGCAGCCGGTGAGCGCAGCCCCGGTGACCAGGACGGCGACGGCGGCGAGGGACGTGACGGCTCTGCGCGGGCGGCGGGGCCCGCGCTGTGCGGCGACCGGGGGATGTGCTGTCACGGTGGGTGCCCTTGGGTGGGACCGGCTCGGCGTTCGCCGACCCGGCGGCTCGTGGGAGGGGTGGGCCGAGGGGAGTCCGAACCGGCGAAGCAACTGGTGAAGCGCTTCGACGATTAGGCGGTCCCGCTCGCGGGAAACTCCGTTCCGAGGTCGGGTGTAATTTGTTTTGCCTGATTACTAATACGTCAGCGGAAGCCGGTCGCGCTAGCCCCCCAGCGAGGAGATCTGCGCGCACCAGGTCGTGACAGGAACCCCTGAACCTGTCATAGTTCCTGGTCAAATACCGCTTCCCTCCCCGCCAACGCCCTCTCCCCCTCCGAGGAAGATCATGAAGTTCACCGACGGCTTCTGGCGCATCCGCGACGGCGTCCAGATCTCGTACGCCACCGAGGTACGCGAGGTGCGCCCCGAATCGAAGCGCTTCACCACGTACGCCTCCGTACGCAAGGTGGCACGGAGGGGCGACACCCTCAACGCGCCACTCGTCACGGTGGAGTGCTTCTCCCCCGCCGAGGGCGTCATCGGTGTCCGCGTCACCCATCACGCGGGCAAGCGGCAGCCGGGGCCCGACTTCGCCCTGGGCGGCGACGCCGAGGGCGCCGGGACGGTACGCCGGGACGGCCCGGTCACCGAACTGACCAGCGGCCCGCTGACGCTCCGCCTCGACGGGTCCGGCCCCTTCGCGCTCGCCTTCCACGACGCGGACGGGCGCGAGCTGACCCGTACGGACGCCAGGAACACGGCCTTCGTCACCACCGGGCACGGAGCACGGCACCACATGCTGACCCGGCTGGCGCTGGGTGTCGGGGAACAGGTCTACGGCCTCGGCGAGCGCTTCACCCCGTTCGTCAAGAACGGTCAGACGGTCGACGTGTGGCAGGCCGACGGCGGCACGAGCAGCGAGCAGTCCTACAAGAACATCCCGTTCTACCTGTCGTCCCGCGGCTACGGCGTCTTCGTCAACCATCCCGGTGCGGTGTCCTTCGAGGTCGGCTCGGAGTCGGTCGGCCAGGTGCAGTTCAGCGTCGAGGACCAGTCGCTGGAGTACTACGTCGTCGCCGGTCCCACCCCGAAGGACGTCCTCACCCGTTACACGGCCCTCACCGGCCGTCCCGCCCTGCCGCCCGCCTGGTCGTTCGGCCTGTGGCTCAGCACCTCGTTCACCACGTCGTACGACGAGGCGACGGTGACGTCGTTCGTGGACGGCATGGCCGAACGCGGCATTCCGCTCACGGTATTCCACTTCGACTGCTTCTGGATGCGTGAGTACCAGTGGTGCGACTTCCAGTGGGATCCCGACGTGTTCCCCGACCCGGACGGCATGCTGGCCCGGCTCAAGGAGAAGGGGCTGCGGATCAGCGCCTGGATCAACCCGTACATCGCCCAGAAATCGCCGCTCTTCGACGAGGCCGCCGCCCTCGGGCATCTGGTGCGCCGGGCCGACGGCGACGTGTGGCAGTGGGACCTGTGGCAGGCCGGCATGGGGCTGGTCGACTTCACCAGTCCCGAGGCGCGGGCCTGGTTCCAGTCGAAGCTGAAGCCCCTGCTCGACCAGGGCGTGGACTGTTTCAAGACGGACTTCGGCGAGCGCATCCCCACCGACGTTCTCTGGCACGACGGCTCGGACCCCGAGCGGATGCACAACTACTACACGCAACTCTACAACCGGACGGTGTTCGAGCTTCTGGAGAAGGAGCGCGGGCAGGGTGAGGCCGTGCTCTTCGCACGGTCCGCGACCGCGGGCGGGCAGCAGTTCCCGGTGCACTGGGGCGGCGACTGCTGGTCGTCCTTCGAGGCGATGGCAGAGTCACTGAGGGGCGGGCTGTCGCTGTCGCTGAGCGGGTTCGGTTTCTGGAGCCATGACATCGGCGGTTTCGAGGGCACGCCTGACCCCTCGGTGTTCAAGCGCTGGCTCGCCTTCGGCCTGCTGTCCTCGCACAGCCGGCTGCACGGCTCCACGTCGTACCGGGTGCCGTGGGAGTTCGGCGACGAGGCGGTGGACGTCGCCCGGCGGTTCACCCTGCTCAAGCACCGGCTGATGCCCTACCTGTACGGCGCCGCCGTCGAGGCGCACGACACCGGGGTGCCGATGATGCGGCCGATGGTGCTGGAGTTCTGGGACGACCCGTCATGCCGTCAGCTGGACCGTCAGTACATGCTGGGCCCCGACCTGCTGGTCGCCCCCGTGTTCGACACGGACGGGGAGGTGGAGGTCTACCTGCCGGAGGGCACCTGGACCCACCTGCTGAGCGGGGAGAAGGTCACCGGCCCGTGCTGGCGCACCGAGCGGCACGGCTACGACAGCCTGCCGCTGTATGCCCGGGAGGGCGCCGTGCTGCCGCTGGCCGGGGACGACACACGGCCCGACGGCGACTGGCTGGACGCGCCGGTGCTTCTCGTCCACCCTTCTGCCTCACCCGGCTACGAGGCCGAGGTCACCGTGCCCGACACCACGGGTGCGCGGGCGGCGGGCTTCCGGGTGGTGCGGGACGGCGACGTGCTGCGGGTCACCGCGTCGGGTACCGAGCGGCCGTTCACGGTGCGGGTCGCGGGCGGTGCCCAGGCCCGGGGGACGGGCGAGGTGACGGTGCCGCTGGGCTGACCGGGGCCGGGTTTGCGGCCTGCGGGAAGACTGTCGGCGGCCTCTGCCCGCCCGAGGGAGGTCCTCGGGCGGGCAGGACGGCCGCGGCGGTCCTGCGCCGGGGTGACGTCCGGGCGGCCGCGTGACGCGGCGAGCGCTGTGCGACCCGGCGGACGGGTGCGGGGCCGGGGCGCCGGAACTTTGGGGCTCCGCCCGCCCTGCGGAGCCGCGGGCACAGACGCGCCCGCGCGGCCCTCGGGCGGCGCGGGGCGGTCAGGAAGGCGGGGCCCGGCGGTGGCCTCACCACCGGCTGCCGGCACCCGGGGGGCGCCGCCTTCCAGTACGGACCCGGTGACCTGGTGGGCGAGGTCCCGGGCCGCGCCGCGTCCCACTGCCGGGTGGCTCACGCGTTCGGTCTGCGGCCGCCCGGCGGCCCCTGTCCGCGGCCGGACGCGGCACCGGACGGTGCCCGCGGGGCCGGGCGGCACGGAGGTCAGCAAAGCCGGGCGACGCCCGCGTAGATGCCGCTGTCCTCGGGTGCCGGGGCCGCGGTCTCCCGGAACCACTCCGTGGCCGTGACCAGGCCCGGCTCCACCAGGTCCAGGCCGTCGAAGAAGCGGGCGACTTCGGAGCGGGTGCGGAAGCCGAGGCGGATGCCGGCCCGGGCGTACTCGGCGGTGACCTGGGCTGCCAGTTCCGCGTGGCGGTCGGACGCCGCGTGCGACAGCACCAGGTAGCTGCCCGGGGGGAGCGCGGAGAGCAGCTCTCCCACAATGGCGCGGGGCTCCTGGTCGTCGGGGATGAAGTGCAGGAGGGCGATCAGGGACAGCGCGACCGGACGGCCGAAGTCGAGGACGGTCCGGGCGTGGTCGATGATCTCCCCGGGATTGCGCACATCGGCCTGGAAGTAGTCCGTGACACCCTCGGGACTGCTGATCAGCAGGGCCTCCGCGTGCCGCAGGACGATCGGGTCGTTGTCGGTGTAGACGACCCTCGCGGCCGGGGCGACCACCTGCACGATCTGGTGCAGGTTCGGCTCGGTGGGGATGCCGGTGCCGACGTCCAGGAACTGGTCGACGCCCTGCCCGGCGAGCCAGGCCGCGGCCCGGTGCATGAACCGGCGGTTCTGCCGGGCGGCGTCCCGCGCCTGGGGTGGCAGCTTCTCGCCGACGGCCTCGTCCACGGGGTAGTTGTCCTTACCGCCGAGCAACCAGTCGTAGACCCGCGCGGGGTGCGCCCTGCTGGTGTCGATCTGCGGAGGGCTGGACCTGCCGGCCGGCATGACGGACTCCGTCCCACGGTGGATCACTGCTGATGACGATCAGCGAGTCTCGCACATCAACATGCGAGCAGACAGGGCGAGTTGAGCCAGATCGGGCCGCCTCACCCACCCGCCCGCACCTTCTCCGCCGGCGGCGGTGCCGTACTGGCGCGCGTTACCAGGCGGGTCGGGACGAGGGTGGTCCCCCGCTCGGGACCGCCATGGCGCATCTTGCCGAGGACGGCCGCCACGCAGCGCCGTCCCACCTCGGCGAAGTCCTGGTGGACGGTGGTCAGCGGGGGCAGGAACGAGGACGCCTCGGGGATGTCGTCGAAGCCGATGACGCTGACGTCCTCGGGGACGCGCCGGCCGCGTTCGTGGAAGGCACGCAGCAGGCCGAGGGCCATCTGGTCGTTGGCCGCGAAGACGGCGGTGCACTCGTCGCGGGCTGCGAGTACGAGGCCCGCGCGGTAGCCGGACTCCGCGGACCAGTCGCCGCGGACCGGCTCCGGCGGGACGCGTCCGGCGTCGGCGAGGGCGGTGCGCCAGGCATCGGTGCGGCGCTGGGCGGCGAAGGAGTCCTCGGGTCCGGCCAGGTGCCACACCGTGCGGTGGCCGAGGTCGAGCAGATGGCGCACGGCGGTACGGGTGCCGCCGGCCTGGTCGGTGTCGACGACCGTGTAGTGGTCACCGGCGTCGGAGTCGACGACCACGACCTGGACGTGCGGGGGCAGTTGGATCGTCGCCGCGTCCAGCAGATGGACCTCCATGATGACGATCACCGCGTCGACGGCGAGCTCCTCCAACCGGGAGAACGCGCCGCGCACCTCGTCCTGGGTCGGTATCGCGACGGGCAACAGGGTCACCGCGTAGCCCTCGTGCGCGGCGGAGGTGGCGATCGCCTCCAGGGTACGCACGTTTCCGGTCGTGGCCAGCGAGAAGGTGATGACGCCGATGGTGCGGAACTCGCCGCGTTTGAGCGCGCGGGCCGCACTGTTGGGCCGGTAGCCGAGCTCCTGCATCGCGGCGAGCACCTGCCGACGAGTCTCCTCGTTCACCCCGGCGTAACCGTTGGACACGCGGGAGACCGTCTGGGACGAGACGCCGGCGAGGCGGGCCACGTCCGCCATGGAGGCCCGGGTGTGGCGGCCGCCCCCCCGCGGGCGGGGGCGCGGCGGGGCGTCGTCGGCCGGATCCCTGCCGGCCGCGGTCGCCTCGGGGACGAGGGCCCGTCCCGGCGTGCTGTCCACCGTCTCCACTCGCTTTCCAGCCGCCTTCCCGTCGCCGCCCGCCGCGTCAGGGTTTCCCGGAGGACCCTTGACCGTCGTCATCAGGGCAGTGTAGACATGCCGCCACCGAATGTTTACGTAAACATAACACCCCGCCGCATTTCTGCGGTGCTCGATGTTTGCGTAAACATCGGTTGCGGGGAGCACGGTTGCCGGCCCGGGGCAGGGCGCCGTGACCACCCGGCCCGAACGTGGACGAGCGAGGAACGACATGACAACGCTGCAACCGCCGGCGACCGCCGAGCCGCGGCCGGCACCGCCTCCGGCGAGACGGGACCGCCGCTCCTGGACGGGGTGGGGGTTCATCGGTCCCTTCGTAGTCGTGTTCGCCCTGGTCTTCCTGGCACCGATCGTGTATTCGATCCACCTGAGCCTCTTCCGCGACCAGCTCATCGGCGGCACCAGCTTCGTCGGACTCGACAACTACCAGCAGGCCCTGCAGGACGAACGGTTCTGGGCCGCGCTCGGCCGGGTCTCGCTCTTCCTGTGCGTCCAAGTGCCGATCATGCTCGGCATCGCCCTGCTGGTGGCGCTGGCGCTGGACAGCGGACGGCTCTACGGCAAGAGCTTCTTCCGCATCTCGATCTTCCTGCCGTACGCGGTGCCCGCCGTCGTCGCCACCCTGATGTGGGCCTTCATGTACGGCACCCGCTTCGGCCTGGTCGGCGACGTCAACGACGCCTTCGGTCTGTCGCTGCCCGACCCGCTCTCCCCCGGCCTGGTACTGGCCTCGATCGGCAACATCGTCACCTGGGAATTCGTCGGCTACAACATGCTGATCTTCTACGCGGCGCTGCGCGTGATCCCGCACTCCCTCTACGAGGCGGCCGAGATCGACGGCGCCGGGCAGATCCGCGTCATCACCGCCATCAAACTGCCCGCGATCCGCGGCGCCCTGGTCATCGCGACGATCTTCTCCGTCATCGGCAGCTTCCAGCTCTTCAACGAGCCCAGCGTCCTGCAGAAGCTGGCGCCCAACGCCATCACCACGGACTACACGCCGAACTACTACACGTACTCGCTGTCCTTCTCCGGCCAGCAGCACAACTACTCCGCGACGGTCGCCATCGTCATGGGGCTGATCACCATGGTCATCGCCTATGTCGTCCAGCTGCGCGGCATGCGCAAGGGAGTGTGAAGCAGCGATGACCACTACCGTCTCCCCCGCCTCCGCGGACCGGACCGGCTCCGCGCCCGGCGCCTTCGGTGCCGTACCCCGGCTGCGTACGCGCCGGCGCGGTTCCACGCCGGGGCGGCCCCGGCGCAGCGTGCTGCTGACCGTCCTCACCGGCCTGGTGCTGCTCTACAGCCTGGTGCCGCTGGTGTGGCTGGTCATCAGTGCCACCAAGACCCAGGAGGGACTGTCCCGTTCGTTCGGACTCTGGTTCGACGGTGACTTCGCCCTCTGGGACAACATCGCCGAGACGTTCACCTACGACGACGGCGTCTTCACCCGCTGGCTGCTGAACACCATGCTGTACGTGGGGCTCGGCGCGGGAGGCGCGACCCTCCTCGCCGTGCTCGGCGGCTACGCCCTGGCCAAGTTCGAGTTCCCCGGACGCCGGGCCGTCTTCGCCGTCGTCATCGGCGCCGTGGCCGTACCGGGTACGGCTCTGGCGGTGCCGACCTTCCTGATGTTCAGCAACATGGGGCTGACCAACACCCCGTGGGCGGTCGTCATCCCGTCGCTGATCTCGCCGTTCGGCCTGTATCTGATGTGGGTGTTCGCCAGTGAGGCCGTCCCGAACGAGCTCCTCGAGGCGGCTCGGATCGACGGCGCGGGTGAACTGCGCACCTTCTTCCTGGTGGTGCTTCCGCTGCTGGCGCCGGGCATCGTCACCGTCTCGCTGTTCACCATGGTCGCGACCTGGAACAACTACTTCCTGCCGCTGATCATGCTCAAGGACCCCGACTGGTACCCCCTCACCCTGGGCCTGCACAGCTGGAACGCCCAGGCCGAGACGGCCGGCGGGCAGCCCGTCTTCCACCTGGTCATCACCGGCTCGCTGATCACCATCGTTCCGCTGATCGCCGCGTTCCTGCTGCTGCAGAAGTACTGGCAGTCGGGGCTCGCCGCCGGAAGCGTCAAGGAATAGCGCCAGGCGCCATCCCCTCTTCGGCACGCTCCCCTGCCCCATCAGCCCCGCCCCCCGCGAACCCCACTCCAAGGCACACCACCCCCCAAGGCTTTGGAATCCAAGCCCACGAAGAAGTGGAAGCACGCCCATGCACAAGAAATCCCGCCGCCTGCTGCGCGGCATCGGCATCGTCTGCGCCCTGGCCCTGGGCGCCACCGCCTGCGGCGGTTCCGACGACGGGGACGCCGCTCCGAAGGCGGTCTCCGAGTCGGACGTCGAGGCGGCTCTGAAGAAGGGCGGCACCGTCACCGTCTGGGCGTGGGAGCCCACGCTCGAACAGGTGGCCGCCGACTTCGAGAAGGAGCACCCCGGTGTCGAGGTGAACCTCGTCAACGCGGGCACCAACAACGAGCAGTACAAGGCGTTGCAGAACGCCATCTCCGCGAAGAAGGGCGTCCCCGACGTCGCCCAGGTCGAGTACTACGCCATGGGCCAGTACGCGCTGACCGACGGGCTCACCGATCTCAGCGGCTTCGGCGCCGACCAGCTCGCCGACCAGTACTCCCCCGGCCCGTGGAACGGTGTGAAGGCCGGCGGCGAGGGGATCTACGGTCTGCCGATGGACTCCGGTCCGATGGCACTGTTCTACAACAAGAAGGTCTTCGACAAGCACGGGATCGAGGTGCCGACCACGTGGGACGAGTACGTGGACGCGGCCCGCGCCCTGCGCAAGGCGGACCCGAAGGCGTACATCACCAACGACGCCGGTGACGCGGGCTTCACCACCAGCATGCTGTGGCAGGCCGGTTCGCGCCCCTACAAGGTGGAGGGCACCGAGGTGAGGATCGGCTTCGCCGACGAGGGGGCCAAGGACTTCACCGGCACCTGGCAGAAGCTGCTCGACGAGAAGCTGGTCACCCCGGTCACCAGCTGGTCCGACGAGTGGTACAAGGGCCTCGGCGACGGCACCATCGCCACCCTGGCCATCGGGGCCTGGATGCCGGCCAACCTCGCCTCCGGTGTGAAGGAGGCCGCCGGTGACTGGCGCGTCGCCCCGCTGCCGCAGTGGACGGCGGGCGCCGACAGCAGTGCGGAGAACGGCGGCAGCGCCCTCACCCTGCCCGAGCTCGGCAGGAACGAGGCGCTCGCCTACGCGTTCGTGGAGTACGCCAACGCCGGCGACGGTGTCGACACCCGCGTGAGGAGCGGCGCCTTCCCCGCGACCACGGCGCAGCTCGGCTCCGAGGAGTTCCAGAACACCGAGTTCCCGTACTTCGGCGGGCAGCGGGCCAACGAGGTGTTCGCCGAGTCGGCCGCGAACGTCGCCGACGACTGGGCGTACCTGCCGTACCAGGTGTACGCCAACTCGATCTTCAACGACACCGTCGGCAAGGCCTACGTCTCCGGCACCAAGCTGGCGGACGGCCTGAAGGCCTGGCAGGACGCGTCGGTCGAGTACGGCAACGAACAGGGCTTCACCGTAGCGAAGTAGCCCACCGGGGCGGCACGCACGCCGCGCCGCCCCGGTGCGAGACACCCGGAAGGACCGCCATGATCTCCACCCTCCTGTCCCGTACCAGCGGGGCGGACGGTGACCGCGCCCCCCGTCTCCTGTACGGCGCCGACTACAACCCCGAGCAGTGGCCCCGCAGCGTCTGGGAGGAGGACGTCCGGCTGATGCGGGAGGCCGGAGTGAACATCGTGTCCGTGGGGATCTTCTCCTGGGCACGGCTGCAACCGGCCGAGGACGTCTGGGACTTCGGCTGGCTCGACGAGGTACTGGACCTGCTGCACGCGGGCGGCATCGGCGTCGACCTGGCGACCGCCACCGCGTCCCCGCCGCCGTGGCTGACCACGGCCCACCCCGAGATCCTCCCGGTCACGGCGGACGGCGGGACGCTGTGGCCGGGGGCGCGCCAGCACTGGCGTCCCACCTCCCCGGTGTTCCGCGCCCACGCGCTGCGCCTGGTGAGGGAGTTGGCGACCCGCTACGCAGACCACCCGGCGCTGGTCGCCTGGCACGTCAACAACGAGCTGGGCTGCCACAACGTCTACGACTTCTCCGACGATGCGGCACGCGCGTTCCGGCACTGGCTGCGGACCCGTTACACCACGCTGGAAGCACTCAACTCCGCCTGGGGCACGGACTTCTGGTCCCAGCGTTACACCGACTGGGAGCAGCTCCTGCCGCCGCGGCAGGCCGCGTCCCATCCCAACCCCACCCAGCAGCTGGACTTCAAGCGCTTCTCGTCGGACGCGCTCAAGGAGCATCTGCGGGCCGAGCGGGAGATCCTGCGGGAGATCACCCCGGACGTCCCGGTCACCACCAACTTCATGGTGATGGGCAACACCAAGGGGATGAACTACCCCGACTGGGAGCAGGAGATCGACTTCGTCTCCAACGACCACTACGTCCACCCGGGTCCGCAGGACCGCGACGAGCTGTCCTTCTCCGCGAACCTCACCAGCGGCATCTCCGGCGGCAGGCCCTGGTTCCTGATGGAGCACTCCACCAGTGCCGTCAACTGGCAGCCGGTCAACGTGGCCAAGCGTCCGGGCGACCTGGCCCGTGACTCGCTGCTGCACGTGGCGCACGGGGCCGACGCGGTGTGCTACTTCCAGTGGCGACAGTCGGCGGCCGGCGCCGAGAAGTACCACTCGGCGATGGTCCCGCACGCCGGTGAGGACAGCGACCTGTTCCGTGCGGTGGCCGAACTCGGCTCCACTCTCAAGGCACTTGCCCCGGTCGCGGGCAGTGAGCGGGAGGCCGCCCGGGTCGGCATCCTCTACGACTGGGATTCGTGGTGGGCGAGCGAGCAGGACTCGCACCCTTCCGCACTGCTCGACTACCGGCAGGAGGCGCTCGACTGGTACTCGGCGCTGCTGGCCCTCGGTGTCCGCGCCGACCTCGTCACCACCCGCGCCGACCTGCACCGCCACCAGGTGCTGGTGGCTCCGGTGCTGCACATGGTCCCCGCCGACCTGGCCAAGACGCTGACCCGGTACACCGAGCAGGGCGGGCACCTGATCACCACGTACTTCTCGGGGGTCGTCGACGAGCACGACCACGTCTGGCTCGGCGGCTACCCGGGGGCGCTGCGCGATCTGCTCGGTATCCGCATCGAGGAGTTCGGCCCGCTGCTCGACGGTGACACGGCGGAGCTCGACGACGGGACGACCGGCAGGCTGTGGACCGACCGGATCGACGTCGTGGCCGGGACGGACGTCCTGGCCCGCTATCGCACGGGCGTGCACGCCGGCCGGGCGGCGGTCACCCGGAAGACCACGGGCGCCGGTTCGGCCGCCTACGTCTCCACCCGGCTCGGTGTCGAAGGGCTCACCTCGCTGCTGCCCCGGCTGCTCGCACCTGCCGGCGTGGAGAGCGAACTGCCGTCCGAGGTGCGTGGGCTGGTCGAGACGACGGTACGCAGCGGCCCCGGCGGCCGGTTCCTGTTCCTGGTGAACCGGACCGACACGGCCGTCCCTGTGAGCGGCCTCGCCGGGGAAGTGCTGCTCGGCGCCACAGAGGACGGCGACGGCGCCCTCGTCCTCGGGCCGCGCGCCGTCGCCGTACTGCGGCAGCCGGCCGGTTGAGCCGCGGCGACTGCGCGCAATTGCCCGCAACGCCCCTGGAAGGGCAGGGCCGTTCCAGGGCCTTCTTCTCCTTTGGCCCGTGCGGTGGGCGCGGGCCGAAGGGTTCCACCAGAGCGCGACCACACCTCAATGTTGGGAGCACACCGATGGCACGTCGCACCCGCAGAAGACGCCTCCTGTCAGCAGCCGGCCTCACCGCCCTGGCCACCGGGGCCGCCCTGATCCCCGCCCCGGGCTCCACCGCTCAGGCGAAGGACTCCGTCCCTTCCGTCACCGTCCGGCCCGATCCGTCCTACCAGCAGGAGGAGTTCGAGGGCTGGGGCACCAGTCTGGTCTGGTTCGCCAACGCCACCGGCGACTACCCGCCGGAGATACGCGAGAAGCTCGCCGAACTCCTCTTCGGCGACGAGGGACTCGCTCTGAACATCGCCCGCTACAACGTGGGCGGCGGCAACGCCCCCGACGTCAAGGACTATCTGCGCGCGGGCGGCGCCGTCGAGGGCTGGTGGAAGGCGCCGGAGGGAACCACCCGCGAGGACACCGACTGGTGGGACGCCGAGGACCCGGCGGACTGGAACGAGAACGCCGACGCCACCCAGCGCTGGTGGGTGGACCGCATCAAGAAGGACGTCACCCACTGGGAGACCTTCAGCAACTCCCCGCCCTGGTTCATGACCGTCAGTGGCTATGTCTCCGGCGGGTTCGATGCCGGTGAGGACCAGCTCAAGGCCGAGTCGGTCGACGACTTCGCCGCCTATCTGGCGGGCGCGACCAAGCGGCTGGAGAAGGCGCACCGTATCGAGGTCGACACCGTCGACCCGTTCAACGAGCCGAACACCACGTACTGGAGCACCCGTCTCGGGCCGGACGGCGAGCCCGTCGGCGGCCGGCAGGAGGGCGCCCACATCGGCCCCGAGCTCCAGGAGAAGGTGCTCCACGCCCTCGCCCCGGCACTGAGGAAGGCGCGGACCGGGGCCGGCGTCTCCGCCATGGACGAGACCAATCCGTCCACGTTCGCGCGGAACTGGAACTCCTACTCCCCCGCGGCCCGCGATCTGGTGGACCAGATGAACGTCCACACCTACGGAACCGCTCAGCGCACCACCGTGCGCGACCTCTCCAAGGCGGCGGACAAGCGGCTGTGGATGAGCGAGGTCGAGGGCGACTGGGGCGACGGCCAGAGCTTCACGGACATGCGTCCCGGTCTGGGGCTCGCCCAGCGCATCGTGGACGACCTGCGTGAACTCGAGCCGCGCGCCTGGGTGTTCTGGCAGCCCGTCGAGGACCACGACAACATGAGGCCCGGCGGAGAATCCGCGAAGGGCGGCAACTGGGGCGAGATCCAGCTCCCGTTCAGCTGCACGGCGGCCGACACCCTCGAGACCTGCCCCGTCCACACCAACACCAAGTTCGACACCGCCCGCAACTTCACCCATTTCATCAAGCCCGGTGACCGGCTGATCCAGGTGAACGACACCTCCAGCGCGGCGGCGGTGACGAGGAACGGCAGGGGCGCATCGGTCGTCCACGTCAACAGCACCAGCGAGGCGCGCGACGTCACCGTGGACCTGTCGAAGTTCCGCACCATCAGCCGGAACGCGACCGTCACACCCGTTGTGACCAGCGCCGACGGCAGGTTGGAACGGCACGGGGCCATCAGGATCGGCGACCGCTCCGCCACCTTCACCGTACCCGCCCAGTCGGTGACCTCCTTCGTCGTGAAGGGTGTGTCCGGCGTGGCCTCGGACGCCCCGCTGCTGCGCAAGGGCCACACCTACACCCTGACCGGTGTGCAGAGCGGCAGGGCCGTCACCGTCGGTGAGGACGGCAGCGGCCTCGTCGTCGGCACCGGCGACGGCTCGGCGGCCCAGCGGTGGCGGCTGAGCGCGGTGCGTCCCGGCGACGGGGTCCGGCAGCGCTACGAGTTCACCAGTACACGGGACGGTGAGCGCAGGCGTCTGACCGTGCGCGACGACGTCCCGGTCGCCGAGCCCGACACCGGCGTTCGGGACAGGGCCGCCGAGTGGATCGTGTCGGGCACCGGCGACGGCACCTGGACGCTGGTCAACGCGGCCACCGGACGTCTCCTGGAGGTCGGCGGCCAGGCCACCCACGAAGGGGCCGCGGTGACGACCTGGGAGCCCAACTCCGGTGCCAACCAGCGCTGGAGGATCACGGACGTGACCGCAGGCTGACGCCCGCCCGGGTCCGGGCCCACCGGTCGGTGGGCCCGGACCCGAAACGACGTCACGAGGCGGACACGGCCCGGCCTCGGTGACGACGGCCTCCTGTTCCCCGGGTCCCCTCGTCGTCCCGGTTCACCGGCTGCCGGGGGCCTCGGCGATGGTCACCACCCGGGCCCAGCCGGGTGGTGCGTCCGGCCGGTACTCGGGGTTGTCCTCGTCGTACGAGGAGGCGGCCGCGTGGCGGCGCGGGAACAGGCCGACCACCGTCCGGCACGAGGGCCGCCTGTCCGGCCAGGGAGTCCGACCGTCGGTCAGCACCACGAGGACGTCCGGCCGGGGACGCGACCGGAGGGCCGTGGCGAAACCCGTGCGCAGATCCGTACCGCCGCCGCCCACCAGCGGTATCCCCTCGGCACGGCACAGGGACCGCGCGGCTGTGGCCGCCGCGTCGCACGACACCACCGACACCATGTCGCGGCGGCCGCCCACCGTCCGGGAGATCGCCGAGACCTCCCGTAGCGCGCTGCCCAGTTCGGCGTCGCCGACCGAGCCGGAGGTGTCGATGACCACCGCGACGCGTGGCGGTGTGCGCCGCAGGCTCGGCAGCACCACGCCGGGCAGGCCGGCCGAGCGCCGTCCGGGCCGGCCGTAGGAGTAGTCGTCGCCCGTGCCGGAGCCAAAGACCGCCGCGCGCAGTGCCGCACCGAGTAGTTCCCGCCAGGGCTGCGGCGGCTGGAACGCCTCCTCGGCCCATCGCCGCCAGCTCTTGGGGACGTCACCCGGCCGGGCGTTGATGCCCTGCGTGACCCGGAAGCGGACCGCGTCGCGTTCCTGTTCGCTGAGACCGTGCGCGCCGTCCGGCCCGAGGTCCCACTCCCGTTCCAGTCCGTCGGCGCCGCTGCCGCAGTCCAGCCAGGCCATGCCCTGGGTGTACGGCCCGAGCCGGAACCGGCCCAGATAGTCCTCCATCAGTTCTCCGGCCGAAAGCCGCAGACTCCTCGGCGTGATCGCACCCTCGGGCCGGACCAGGCCGTCGCCGAACACGTCGTCGTTGATCTCGCAGTCCGCCGCGATGTTCATCCGCAGCCGCTCCGCCGGGCCGGTCAGGTGGTGCGCCCGTGCGTACCGGTCACAGCGCCCGTGGTGGTCGCGCAGCAGGTGCGACACCTCGTGCACCCAGACACCGGCGAGTTCCTCCTCCGGGGTGCGGTCGACGAAGTCCGGCGACACGTAGCACCGCCAGTGCCGGTCGACGGCCATCGTCGGTACCCGCGCCGACGCGACGGGGTGCAGGGCGAACAGTGCCGTCGCCAGGTACGGCCGGGCGCGGGCGGCGTGCAGCCGGGCGGCAAGGAGCTTGTCCACGTCGAGGGCGGAGGCGGGAGCAGGTGGTTGCGTCGCGGGGCTGGCGCTGCCGGCGCGCGTGGCGTGGATGTCCGTGGTGCCCATGTCCGGGGCGCGCCTGCCCGCGACGTGGGGGTGCGGGGTCATCGGCCCGCCCCGGTGGTGGTGAGGGCACGGGCCGCTGCCTGGTCGGCCCGGCGGGACAGGGCGACCACGCCGGCGAGGCGTTCGATCGTCTCCGGTACGTCCCAGTCCTCGCGGCGCAGGGTGGCGAGGGTGGTGGCGGGAACGACCACGAGGTCGGGGGCGCCGGTCTCCACGGCCCGGACGAGCAGTGCCCACGCGGCGTCCCAGCGGGGCTTCTCCGGGCGGGCGCGTACGGCGGCCACCACCCCGTCGAGCACGGCCTGGCGCAGGTCGCCCCGTTCGGGCAGTTCGGCACCCGCCGGGTCGGCGAGCAGCGTCTCCGGGTCGGGTAGGTCCATCCGGTCCAGGCTCGCCAGCAGCTCCAGGCCGGGGCCGTCGCCGACGGTACCCCTGACCAGCAGGGAAAGCACGTCGCGGGCGGAGCCGGCCGCCGTGGCGAAGGCGATCAGGCGCAGGGTCATGTCCCAGCTGCGTGGCGACGGCCAGGGCCCGCCCCGGCGTGTCTCGCTGTCGGGCAGCCGGTGCACCAGCGGAGGGCGGGCGGTGAGGAACCCGCACACCGCGCGGCGGGCGAAGTCCACGGCCTCGGGCAGCATCTTCGGGTCGAGCCGTGGCAGGGTCGCCCGGGGCCAGGTCCCGCCGAGGCCGCGGACGACGACCCCGTGGTCGTGGGTCCACTGAAGATGCACGAACCGATTGGCCAGGGGCGGGCTGAGTTCCCACCCGTCGGCCGCCGAGGCGCGCGGGTTGGCGGCGGCCACGATCCGCACACCGGACGGGAGCCGGAGGGTGCCTATGCGCCGCTCCAGCACCAGGCGCAGCAGGGCGGCCTGCACGGCCGGCGGAGCGGTGGACAGCTCGTCCAGGAACAGCAGCCCTCGGCCCGCCCGCACCAGGCGCACGGCCCAGTCCGGCGGGGCCATCGGCACTCCCTGTTCGGCGGGGTCGTCCCCGACGACGGGGAGCCCCGAGAAGTCGGACGGTTCGTGCACGCTGGCGATCACGGTGGTCAGCGGCAGGTCCAGTGCGGTGGCGAGCTGGGTGAGGGCAGCGGTCTTGCCGATCCCCGGCTCACCCCACAGGAGGACGGGCAGGTCGGCGGCCACGGCCAGGGTGAGGGCCGCCAGTTGGGTGTCGGGGCGGGGTTCGGTGGTGGTGTCGCTCAGGAGGGCGATCAGATCCCCGGCGACGGCGAGCTGGGAGGCGTGGGGCGGGTCGAAGGGCGTCACGGTGATATCGGAAACGGGAGCGGGAACGGGAGGGGAAGCAGAAAGACCATATGTGGACATACGTCATCACCTGTGGGTGTGAGGAGCGAGCAAGGGTGCGGGTGCGCGGGTGAGGCCGCAGGGACGCCGGAGGGAACCGGCCCCGGCGGTGTCACGGGTGCGTCACATGGCGAGGCGCGGGTGGGGGCGGTGGTCGTGAGGGCGACGGCTGCGCGGCGGGAGCCGGCCGGGCGCGGGCCCGCTGAGCCCCGCCCGGTACAGCCCGTAGGCGATCCGCCGCTCGGCAGCCGCTTCGAGTTCGTCCCGCAACGGGCCGCCGCGCAGGCGCGCGCCGGGACCCAGCAGTCCCTCGACGACGGCCAGCGCGCCGGTGATGTCGCCGTGGTCCAGGCGTTCGCGTACGCCGGTGAGGCAGTCCGGGCGCCGGTGTGCCCGGTCGATGGCCTGGAGGCAGGGCAGGGGCGTACCCGTCAGCGCGGCCAGCAGCTCCTCCCGCCGGATCTCGGCCGGGTCGTGGTCCAGCGCGGTCAGCACCCCGCCGGCCGGCCCGATCCGGTGCCGCTCGCCCCGGCACTCCACGAGACGCGGCTCCTGCTCCGGGACCGGTGCGCGCCGGGCGGCGCTCGGCACCCTCCCGGGCACCGGCTCCGGTACGGAGTCCGGGGCGAGGGCCGAGGCGACCAGCGGGTGCAGCCGACCGGGGTCGAGCGCACCGGTGCGGAGCAGGTCCAGGTCGGGGAGTACGTGGGTGGCCGCGTAGGGCAGGACGGGCAGGGTGGAGGTACTGCCGTCGACGGGCACTCGGGAGAGCCGAAGACCGCGCGGTGCCGGGACGTCGCCCCCGTCGCCGGCCAGGTGCAGGAGCAGCCGGCGCCCGTTGCCGATCCGCGCGACGACGGTGCCGCTCGTGCACCCCGCGTCGCGCAGCACGAGCGCGGCCTCGTCGCGCCACCGGTCGACGGCACAGCGATGACCGGGCGGGAGCAGCTCCGGTGCGCCCGGCGGCGCCGACCGGTCGTTGGCGTCGGCCGGCCGGTCCGCCCCGGAGCGTGACCGCAGTTCGCCACTTCGGCGGGCGTCCCACAGGTGGCGGTGCAGATCGAGGCGGAAGCGCGGGCTCGGACGCGGGTGCGGATGGTGACGGGCGGCGCGCCGGAGCCGCCGGCCGTCCCACAGGTCCAGGCCGAACCGCTGGCCGCCGTCCGCCCAGGCGGGCGGAGTCCGGACCACCAGGTACACCGGGCCGGCCCCGAGGCGGTCGTCGCCGTCACCGCCGTACCGGGCCAGGGCGAGGGTCAGTCCCGGACGCAGCAGTCCGTCGGGAGCGATCCGCGGCAGCTGCCAGCGCAGCAGATCGGGTGCAAAGTGGCGTAGATCGGACCGGACTTCGGCCGTGAGGTCCCGGCCGTGGGTGCGGGCCAGGGAGCGCAGATCGAGGTCGACGTCGATGCCCGCGGCGGCACAGGCCCCCGCCCAGTCGCCGACGTGACGGCGGGCGGTCGCGGTCTCGATCACGGAGGGCGGCACGGCGAACTTCCGCACGCGCAGCCAGAGGGAAAGACGGGTGTCCCCGCTCGCGGTCGGTGTGAGCATCAGCGCTCACCTTGCGCGGACGGGACCCCCGTTCTCTGAACGAAGTGAGTGGTCATCGCAGGAGCATAACTGCCCTGCCCCTACGCGGCCCAGTGATTATTCCCCGCTCACCCCTGCCGGCTCCGGGAACCCCGGAGCCGGCACCCCATAACGCGAACCCTGTTCGGCAACCGGCGAGTTCACCCGTACGGCATGATCAAGACGCCTGGCGGGACCGGACATTGACGGACTGTTAAACCGGCCGGGGTGTGAAGGCGCGGACACCACGGGCATCTTCTTGTCATGCACCTGTGGCCCGGTGGTCGGGTCACAGTCACTGGAGGTGTGGGATGCACCGTAAGCTCGCCACCGCTCTGGCCACCTCGGCTCTCGCCGCCGTCGGGGTCCTGGGCACCGCCACCGCCGCCGAGGCCGCTCCCTCCGACAAGCCGCAGGTCCTCTCCGGCTGGACGCAGACCAGCGCGTCGAGCTACAACCAGTGGGTCGCCGCCCGGTCCAACCAGGCCGCTTGGACCGCCTACGGGTTCGACTGGAGCACCGACTACTGCTCCACCTCCCCCGACAACCCGTTCGGCTTCCCCTTCTCGACCTCCTGCGCACGCCACGACTTCGGTTACCGCAACTACAAGGCGGCCGGCTCCTTCGACGCCAACAAGGCACGCCTCGACAGCGCCTTCCACGAGGATCTCAAGCGCGTCTGTGCCCGTTACACCGGCGGCACGAAGACCGCCTGCAACAGCACCGCGTGGACCTACTACCAGGCGGTCAGGGCCTTCGGCTGACCCTTTTCGCCGGTCTGCCGGCCGGGTGCCGCCGGTTGCCCATGGGCCCGGCGGCACCCCCGCTTCCTCTTCCGCTACCGCCGGCTGCGCACGAGCACGTACAGGAAGTACGGCGTGCCGATGACGGCCGTCATGAGGCCGGCGCCCAGTTGGGCCGGTGCGATCACCGTGCGGCCCAACAGGTCGGCGGTGCAGACCAGTACGGCACCGAGCAGCACCGCGACCGGAAGGACGCGGGTGTGCCGGCGTCCGACGAGGGCCCGTGCCGCGTGCGGGGCGACCAGGCCCACGAACCCGATGGTGCCCGCGGCGGCCACCGCGGTGGCGGTGAGCAGGACACTGACGACGAGGAAACCCAGCCGGCCGCGCGCCAGCCGGAGTCCGAGAAGCCGCGGGGTGTCCTCGTCGAGGGAGACCAGGTCGAGTTCCCGGTGCCGTACGGCCGCCACCGCGAGGCCGACGACGAGGACGACGGCCAGCGGCAGGACGTCGGGCATGGTCCGGCCGTAGGTCGAGCCCGACAGCCAGGTGAGGGCCTTCGTGGCGTTGAACGGGTCGGTGAGCACGATCAGCAGGCTGATCAGGGCCGTCGTCCCGGCCGCCACGCCGACGCCGACGAGTACCAGCCGGTTCTGCTGGAAGCCTCCGCGCGCCGCGAGCCCGAAGACGACGACGGCGGTGGCGGCGGCCCCCGCGAACGCCGCCCCGGCGACGCTCCACGCCCCGGCGGCGGGCACCGTCGTCACGAGTATCACCGCGCCGAGCGCGCCGCCGCCCGAGACGCCCAGGACCGAGGGCTCCGCGAGCGGGTTGCGGGTGACGGCCTGCACCAGGGTGCCGGCGAGTGCCAGGGCCGCCCCCGCGAGAAGCGCGGCGAGGACGCGCGGGATCCGGGTGTCGAGGACGAAGGAGACGGTCCGGCCGGCCCGGCCCTGCATCCAGTTGAGCACGTCGCCCAGCAGGAGCATGCTGTCGCCGACGAGCGTCGCGGCGATCGTCAGACCGACCAGGGCGACGCTCAGAACGACGAGCCAGGCCACGAAGACGGCACGGCTGCGGATCCGCAGTCCGTCCGGCGCGGGCGAGCCCGCGGTGTCACGGAGCCGGGCCGCCATGACGACCAGGAACACCGCGCCGACGAGGCTGGTGACGACACCGGTGGGCACCGCGACGGAGATGTCGGCGCTCACGAACGTACGCAGCAGCACGTCCGCCCCGAGGACCAGCGCCGCGCCGACCAGCCCGGCGACCGGCACACCCGCCCGCAGCCGGTGGACGCCGCGGAACCAGCGCGCCAGGGGGCGGACCAGGGCGGGGGCGCACAGGCCGACGAACCCGATCGGCCCGGCGAGGGTGACGGCCGCCGCGGAGAGCAGCGTCGCCAGGACCACCGCGGTGACGCGGGTCGCGCGCACCGGGACGCCCAGCCCGCGGGCCGCGTCGTCGCCGAGGGCGAGGGCGTCGACCCGGCGGGCGACGAGCAGCAGGCCGGCCAGGCCGACGACCGCGACGGGCAGCATCCGGAGCACGCCGTCGAAGCCGTTCTGGGCGATGCTCCCCTGGTTCCACTGGTACAGGCCCTCGGTCTGCTCCGGGAACAGCAGCAGCAGGCTCTGGGTGACGGCCGTGAGGCCGAGGGCGAGCGCGGTGCCGGCGAGCACCAGCCGTACCGTTCCCGACCCGAGCCCGGACAGCCCGAGGACGACGGCCGCCGCCACGAGGCCGCCGGCGAAGGCGACTCCGGAGGAGGCGAGCAGGGGCAGTGGGACACCGGTGACGGCGACGACGCCGAGGGCGAGGTAGGAGCCCGCGTTGACGGCGAGGGTGTCCGGGGAGGCCAGGACGTTGCGGCTGACGGCCTGCAGGGCGAGGCCGGCCATGCCGAGCGCGGCGCCCACCAGCAGCCCGGCGGCCATCCGGGGCAGCCGTGAGGCGATGACGACGGACGCGTCGGCCGGGTCGGCGCGGCCGGTGAGCGCCTTGAGGACCTCGGCGGGGCCGACGGCCGCCGTGCCCTGGGTGATGTCGACGACGGCGAGGACGGCGACCAGGAGCACGAGTGCCCCGGTCACCCCGGCCGCGCCCGTCCGGGACGCGGCCGGGGCCGGAGCCGTCTTCGGACGGACGGGACCGGGCGTGGCGGTGACGGCCATCGCGCTACTTCGTCAGCGCCTCGACGACGGCGTCGGTGTACGCCCCCATCGAGCCGGGACCGCCGAACATCCAGATGCCGTCGGGCAGCCGGTGGACGTCACCGGCCTTCACGAACGGCAGGGACTTCCACACGGAGTTCTTGGCGAGCTGGTTGCCGAACGGGTCGCTGTTGGCGTCCCCGTCGCTGCCGATGTACGTGAACTGCACGTCCTTGCCCAGGTCGGTCAGTCCCTCGACGTCGGTGGCGGCCAGGCCGTAGGCCTTGTCGCCCTCCATCTTCCAGGCGTTCTTCAGCCCGAGCCGCTCGTTGACCGCACCGATGAGGGAGCCGGAGGTGTACGGGCGCACGGAGACCTGGTTGGAGGTGACGTAGCCGTCGGCGAAGGCGATCTCGGAACCGTCCAGACCGGCATCGGCCAGGGTCTTCCTGCCCTCGGCGAGCTTCGCGTCGAAGTCCTTCCTCAGCGTGGCGGCCTGCTCGGTGGTGCCGGTGGCCTTCGCGACGAGGTCGACGTTCTCGAGTATCTGGCCCACCTGGTCGGAGGCGTCGGCGGACGTGACCGTAAGGACCGGGGCGACCTCGCGCAGCTGCTTGATGGCATTGGGCTGCAGGTCGCTGGTGGCGACGATGAGATCGGGCTTCAGCGAGGCGATGGTGTCCATGCTGGGTTCGCCGCGGGTGCCGATGTCCTTGGGCTCGTTGGTGAGCGGGACGGCGGTGTTCCAGGTCTTGTAGCCCTTGACGTCGGCGACCCCGGCCGGTTCGACGCCGAGCGAGATCAGGGTCTCGACGACGTTCCACTCGGTGCCGACGACGTTCTTGGCGGGGCCGTCGAGTACGACCTTGGTGCCGGAGGCGTCGGTCAGGGTGATGGCCTCGGCGGACTCCTTCGCCTCGGTGGCGGCGGGTTCGGTGGTTCCGCAGGCGGTGAGCAGGAGGGCCGTGGCAGCCACGGGCGCGGTGAGCAGGAGTCGTCTCATGAGAGGGTGCTGAGCCTTTCGGTACGGGTGTGGTGGCGGCCGATCGCACGGGTGCGCAGCCGGCCGGTGAGCGGGTCGGTGCCGACCTCGATCCGGATGCCGTAGACCTCGGTCAGGCGCTGCGGCGTCAGGACCTCCTCGGGCGTGCCCTCGGCGACGATGTGCCCCTCGGCGAGGAGCACGATCCGGTCGGCCACGGCCGCCGCCTGGTCGAGGTCGTGCAGGACGACGCCGACGGCGATGCCCTGGTCGTCCGCCAGATCGCGGACCAGGTCGAGGAGTTCGACCTGGTAGCGCAGATCGAGGTAGGTGGTGGGTTCGTCGAGGAGGAGAACTCCGGTCTCCTGGGCCAGGCAGCCGGCCAGCCAGACGCGCTGGAGCTGTCCGCCGGAGAGGTGTTCGGCGCCCCGGTCGGCGAGTTCGGCGACGCCCGTCATGGTGAGGGCGCGGTCGACGGCGGCGCGTCCGCCGGGGTCGGCGCCACCCCAGCGGCCCCGGTGGGGATAGCGGCCGAACTCGACGACGTCCCGCACGCTCAGGCCGCTGGGCGTGGGTCGTCCCTGCAGCAACAGGGCCACGCGGCGGGAGAACTCACGGGGGCCGAGGGCCAGGCCGTCGGTGTCGGTGTCGATCGTGAGCGTGGCCAGACGGGGCGTCTGGAGCCGCGCCACGGTGCGCAACAGGGTCGACTTGCCGCTGCCGTTGGGACCGACCAGTACCGTCACTTCGCCGGGCCGCAGGGTCAGCGCCGCGGCGTGGACGACGTCCACGCCGTCGTACGCCACGGTCACATCGGTCGCCGCCAGTTCATGGCCGCGCAGGCCCGGGGGCGCCTCTTCACCAGGTTTCACGCCGCAAGGTTAGCCTACCCTTAGTTTGCGTTACGTACCGGTGACCTGCCTGCGGTCGTGTTCGCGGTCCCCCATGTCGCCATGTCGTCACACCGGGAACACCCCGCGATCCGTCGGGCTTCGAACCCAGGAACCCCGAACCAGGCTGCCCCGGGCGGCCGTTCATCCCTCGTACGCGTGGAGAGCAGCCGCGGGTATCGCCCGGACGGGTGACTGCCGACCGGATGAGGGCCGCCGCGCCGATACGGTTTCGCGGTGTCCACGACCTCCACCGCAGCACAGTCCTGGAACTCCGCCGACCTGGGTTCCGTCGTCGTCATGGCCTGGCGCAGGGAAACACCGGATGGCGGCGTCCCCTTCCTTCTCGCCTGTTCCCTGGGAAACGGGGCAAACGGCCCGGACGTCACCGCGGACGCCGTACGGCACCTGCTGCGCGGGGCGGGCCTGTCTCCCCAGGGCCGCCTCGTCGACGCCACCGGGGAGGCCGGCCCGTCCGGTGTCGTCGTCGTGCCGGGAGCGGCCGCGCTCACCATGCCGGGCTTCGACGCCCAGTTCGTCCCACCGCCGAAGTGGGCCGACGCCGCCGGTGAACGCGGTTACGTGTACCTCGTCTTCACCACCCGGCCCTGGCCGGCCGGCTCCGAGCCCGGCGACCTCGCGGCCCTGGACGCGTTCACCTCGGACCAGAACACCCTGCGGTCCGCCGCCCACGTCCTGCTGCCCGCCCGCACCCTGCGCGAGGGCTGACAGCGTGCGGCTGCGCACCGGGCAGGATCAGAACAGGTGCTCCTGCTCGGCGGGGGCGCCGCCGCGCAAAGGACGGCGCGGGCCGGGACGCCGGGCCGGTGCCTCCTCGCCGAACAGGGGCGCCGTGCCGTACTCGTCGGGCTCCGCCGGGACCACGACGGGTCCGGTGCCCACGTTCAGGCACAGCGGAGCGTCCCGGTCGAAATCTCCTGGCGTCATGTCCGTCCAGTCGCATTCCTGACGCTCGCTCACCGACGCTCCGCTCCCCGTCCGTGCTTCCTGCCCGGCTTCCCGGCCCCTCATTGTTCCCGTACCCGGGCCGGGTGTCAGCGGGTGCCCTCTCGTGAGGAGGCGCGATCCTGCACGCGGCCAGGCTATCGTCCGTCCGCCGCTCCCGATCATGCCTCCGCGGCCACGCCGTATCCCGCCCGAGTGCTTTCCGACGAATGCGCCCCAGAAGGGAGACGCAGATCACACCCCGGGTCCTGTCACACCCCGGCGACCTGTCCCGTCAGGAATACGTCACCGCAATCACGACCCAGGAGATCACCATGGACGCCCGTCTCGACTTCTTCGGCAACGCACTCGGCGCCAAGGTGCTGAAGCACATCAACTCGGCGGGCAGGGTGGCGTCCGACTCGGGCCTGCCGCACGCCACCCAGGAACTGGTGAAGATCCGCGCCAGCCAGATCAACGGCTGCGGCTTCTGCACCGACATGCACACCAAGGACGCCGCCCACGCCGGTGAGACCGCCCAGCGTCTCCACCTCGTCGCCGCCTGGCGCGAGGCCACCGTCTTCACCGAGGCCGAACGCGCCGCACTCGAACTCGCCGAACAGGGCACCCGTATCGCCGACGCCGCCGGCGGCGTCACCGACGAGGCATGGGCCGAAGCGGCCAAGCACTACGACGAGGACCAGCTCGTCGCCCTCGTTTCCCTCATCGCCGTCATCAACACCTACAACCGCATCAACGTCATCAACCAGCAGCCCGCCGGCGACTACCGGCCCGGCCAGTTCGGCTGACGGACGCCTGCCCGCTCTCCCGGCCGGGGACCCCGGTGATCGGTACCGGTGGGGCCGGCCCCAAAGCGGCGATCGAGCCGGCCGAGGCCGGTCCGGGCATCGGCCGAGCGCCGGGGCTCCGGGCCGGAGCCCCGGCGCCGTACACCTCGGCGGCTCAGGCCTCCGCGCGCCGGGGCAGGCGCCAGCCGGGACGTACGAAGTGACAGGTGTAGCCGTCCGGGTACCGCTGGAGGTAGTCCTGGTGCTCGGGCTCGGCCAGCCAGAACGGGCCGGCCGGTGCGACCTCGGTGACCACGGGTCCCGGCCACAGACCCGACGCGTCGACGTCGGCGATCGTCTCCTCGGCGACGCGCTTCTGCTCGTCGTCGAAGTAGAAGATGGCGGAGCGGTAGCTCAGCCCGATGTCGTTGCCCTGCCGGTTCCTGGTGCTCGGGTCGTGGATCTGGAAGAAGTACTCCAGGATCGTGCGGTAATCGGTGACCGCCGGGTCGTAGGTGATCTCGATCGACTCGGCGTGGGTACCGTGGTTGCGGTACGTGGCGTTGGGGACGTCGCCGCCGCTGTAGCCGACGCGCGTGCTCAGGACGCCCGGGAACGTGCGGATCAGCTCCTCCATGCCCCAGAAACAGCCGCCCGCCAGCAGCGCCTTCTCCTCGGTCCTCGTCATCTCGTCTCGCCCTTCTGCCGCGTCCTTCGACGGACACGTCCGCCTCGCACTCATGATCCCGTACGGCCGCGGCCGTACGCGCACCGGTCTCAACCATGCCGGGCCCCCTGTTGTTCCGTCCACGCCCGTCCGCTCCGGGGATTCCGCCCTGGCCGGACGGCCCGCGTGTGTACGATTTCGCACATGACCGGCACACCCGCCCCGGCACAGCGGCTGCGCGATCTCGCGCGACTGCGCCGGGTCCGCGACCGGATCGACCGGGAGTACGCGCAGCCGCTGGACGTCGAGGCGCTCGCCCGGGGCGTGCACATGTCGGCCGGGCACCTGAGCCGGGAGTTCCGGGCCGCGTACGGCGAGTCTCCGTACAGCTATCTGATGACGCGGCGCATCGAGCGGGCCATGACCCTGCTCCGCCGCGGCGACCTGAGCGTGACCGAGGTGTGTTTCGCGGTGGGCTCCTCGTCGCTGGGCACGTTCAGCACGCGCTTCACCGAACTCGTCGGCATGTCACCGAGCGCCTACCGACGCCTCGCCGCGGACGCCACGGAGGGGATGCCGGCGTGCGTGGCGAAGCAGGTGACCAGACCGGTCAGGAATCGAGAAGCTTCCGGAGCCGGGCCCCTCTAGCGTGACACCCATGGACATCACCATTCACGCGAGCTTCCTCCCCCACGACGACCCCGAGGCCTCCCTGGCCTTCTACCGCGACACCCTCGGCTTCGAGGTCCGCAAGGACATCGGGTACGGCGGCATGCGCTGGATCACCGTCGGTCCCGTCGGCCGGCCCGCCACGTCCATCGTGCTGACCCCGCCGGCCGCCGACCCCGGTGTCACCGACGACGAGCGGCGTGTGATCACCGAGATGATGGCCAAGGGCACCTACGCCGGCCTGCTGCTGGCCACCGACGACCTCGACGGTGTGTTCGCGAAGCTGCAGGGGGCCGAGAGCGCCGAAGTCGTCCAGGAGCCGACCGAGCAGCCGTACGGTGTGCGCGACTGCGCCTTCCGTGATCCCTCGGGCAACCTGATCCGCATCCAGGAGGCGCGCTGAGCCCGTCCCCGGGCCACGGATCGGACCACGGAACACCTACGAGAGGACGGGAGCCCCAGCATGGCCACGAGAACGAGGACGCAGTCGCCAAAATCGCACGGCGCCGACAGCCACGAACTGATCCGTGTGCACGGCGCGCGTGTGAACAACCTCAAGAACGTCAGCGTCGAGATCCCCAAGCGCCGGCTGACCGTCTTCACCGGCGTCTCCGGCTCGGGCAAGAGCTCGCTGGTGTTCGACACGGTCGCGGCGGAGTCGCAGCGGCTGATCAACGAGACGTACAGCGCCTTCGTACAGGGTTTCATGCCGACCCCGGCGCGGCCCGACGTCGACGTCCTCGAAGGGCTGACCACCGCGATCATCGTCGACCAGCAGCGGATCGGTTCCGATCCCCGCTCCACGGTCGGCACCGTCACCGACGCCCACGCGATGCTGCGTATCCTCTTCAGCCGGCTCGGCACTCCGCACATCGGCCCGCCCAGCGCGTTCTCCTTCAACACCGCCTCGGTCCGGGCGAGCGGGGCGATCACCGTCGAGCGTGGCGACAAGAAGGCGGTGAAGGCGACCTACGAGCGCACCGGTGGGATGTGCACGCGCTGCGAGGGCCGGGGCAGCGTCTCCGACATCGACCTCGGCCAGCTCTACGACGACACCAAGTCCCTGTCCGAGGGCGCGTTCACCATCCCGGGCTGGAAGTCGGACAGCTTCTGGACCGTCCGGGTCTACGCCGGGTCGGGCTTCGTCGACCCGGACAAGCCGATCCGGGAGTTCACCGAGCAGGAGATGCACGACTTCCTGTACCGGGAGCCGGTCAAGGTGAAGGTCGAGGGCGTCAACCTCACCTACGAAGGGCTGGTCCCCAAGATCCAGAAGTCGTTCCTGTCGAAGGACAGGGAGTCGATGCAGCCGCACATCCGGGCGTTCGTGGAGCGGGCGGTCGCCTTCACCACCTGCCCCGAGTGCGACGGCACCCGGCTGAGCGAGGGGGCCAGGTCGTCGAAGATCAGGGGCATCTCCATCGCCGACGCCTGCGCGATGGAGATCCGGGAGCTGGCCGAGTGGGTCCGCGGCCTGTCCGAGCCCTCGGTGGCGCCGCTGCTCACCTCGCTGGGCGGCACCCTCGACTCCTTCGTGGAGATCGGGCTCGGATACCTCGCGCTGGAGCGGCCGTCGGGCACCCTGTCCGGCGGCGAGGCTCAGCGCGTCAAGATGATCCGCCATCTCGGTTCCCCGCTCACCGACATCACGTATGTCTTCGACGAGCCCACCATCGGCCTGCACCCGCATGACATCCAGCGGATGAACGACCTGCTGCTGCGGCTGCGGGACAAGGGCAACACGGTACTGGTCGTGGAGCACAAGCCGGAGACGATCGCGATCGCCGACCATGTCGTCGACCTCGGCCCCGGTGCCGGTACGGCGGGCGGCACCGTCTGCTTCGAGGGGACCGTCGAAGGGCTGCGGCGCGGTGACACCGTCACGGGCCGCCACTTCGACGACCGGGCGACGCTCAAGGAGTCGGTGCGCGAGCCCTTTGGGGCGCTGGAGATCCGGGGGGCGACGACGCACAACCTGCGCGGTGTCGACGTCGACATCCCTCTCGGTGTGCTCACGGTCGTCACCGGTGTCGCCGGTTCCGGCAAGAGTTCGCTCGTGCACGGGTCGCTGGTCAAGCAGTCGGGGGCCGGCGACGAGGCCGTGGTGTCGGTGGACCAGGGCCCGATCCGCGGCTCGCGGCGGAGCAACCCGGCGACGTACACGGGGCTGCTGGAGCCGGTCCGTAAGGCGTTCGCCAAGGCCAACGGCGTCAAACCGGCTCTTTTCAGCGCCAATTCCGAGGGCGCCTGCCCCACCTGCAACGGTGCCGGTGTCGTCTTCACCGACCTGGCGATGATGGCCGGGGTGGCCGGCACCTGCGAGGACTGCGAGGGCAAGCGGTTCCAGGCGTCGGTGCTGGAGCACCGCTTCGGCGGCCGGGACATCAGCGAGGTGCTCGCGATGTCGGTGGCCGAGGCGGAGGAGTTCTTCGGCGCCGGTGAGGCCCGTACTCCGGCGGCGCACCGGGTCCTCGGCCGGCTCGCCGACGTGGGGCTCGGCTATCTCACCCTCGGTCAGCCGCTGAACACGCTGTCCGGCGGCGAGCGGCAGCGGCTCAAGCTGGCCGTGCACATGGCGGAGAAGGGCGGCGTGTACGTCCTGGACGAGCCGACCACCGGCCTCCACCTCGCCGACGTCGAGCAGTTGCTGGGCCTGCTCGACCGGTTGGTCGACTCCGGCAAGTCGGTGGTCGTCGTCGAGCATCACCAGGCGGTCATGGCGCACGCCGACTGGATCATCGACCTCGGGCCGGGCGCCGGGCACGATGGCGGCAAGATCGTCTTCGAGGGCACCCCCGCCGACCTGGTCGCCGCCCGCTCCACCCTCACTGCCGAGCACCTCGCGTCCTACGTCGGTGCCTGAGCCCCGGCATCCTGAGCCGGGGACGCGTCGGCAGTAGGCGGCGATTCCCCGGCGTCCGGGCCGGGAAACCGCCGCGCGGCACCGTGCGTCGCCCCGGCGGGCGCCGTCACCGGCCGCCGGTCTCCATGAGGGGGATCAGGGCCGTGATGCGTTTGCCGGTCGGCTCGGGCTGCACGTCCACCACCCGGGCGACGGCCAGCACGATCTCCAGGCCGTGCCGGCCCACCCGGTCCGGGTTCGCGCTCCCGGCCACGGGCAGCGCGGTGCTGCCGTCCCGGACCATCACCTCGAGGGCGTCGCCGGCGATGCGCAGATCCAGCCGGACGGGACCGGGCGCGTACTTGCGGGCGTTGGTGACCAGCTCGCTCACCACGAGCTGGGTGACCTCCACCGCGTAGTTCGACACGGGCAGCCCATCCTCCGCCCGAACGCGCGTCAGGAACGCCTCGGCGAGCCGCCGGGCCTCCGCTATCCACGCGCCGTCGCCGTCCAGCGCGTAGGACGCCCGCCGCGGTGCGCCGGGCGCCGGGTCCCCTTCGTCGAGAGGAACTGGTTCCATCCGATCCGCCTTCACTCACCGATCACATGGCGCGACTACCCGAGATGCCCGGCCCCACTCCCCCCGGCCCACGGTGGCGGGCCGGGCGGGCTCTTGCCCCCGTTTCGGGAAATGCGCCGGCTGCGTCGACACGTGTCAGGCGCTCCTGACGGGGCGGCGAGCGCCCGGCGCCCGGGCGTCCACCGGTCCGGCCGGTTTCGGCGCGCGGGCCTCGGCTCGCAGCCGGGCCCGGCAGGCCCGGCAGGGGATGCTTCGCGGGCACTGCGGTCACCCCCGCGTTCACCCCCGGCCGCAGCGCGAAGGCCGGCCGGGGCCGGCCAGAACTGCGTCCGGCCCCACCGGCGCCTCGCCAGTCCCCACGGGGTGCCCGGGGACAGCACCAGTCCGCTGATCAGGGTGAGCAGGGCGAGCGGAACCATGAGCCGGCCTGCGAAGAGCTTCGTAGCCCGGACCGGCGTCTCCGCAGTGACCGCGGATCCGGTGGTGGCATGACACGGGTGCGGGCAGACCGGGGGTGGGCCCGAGCCGGCTCGCGCAGGAGACGACATGGACGACGGGGAAAGCCCGGCGTGCGGGGCGGCGGAGTTTCACCTGCCCCACGGTGCCGGGCCCGGACGCCGCGGGTGTCCCACCGCGGGAGCAACCCCCGCGTACGGGCCTCGGCGTACGCGAGAGGGCCTCACCGGTGGCGCAACCGCCCCGCCTCCTCCAGCGCACGCCGGGCCGCACCGGCCAGCCGGGGACGGTCGCGGACGAAGCGGCGGGCCGCCCGCGCCGGTTCGCGGCTCAGGCGGTACGCTGCCCCGCCCGGTACCGGACGTACCACGGCGCCCTCGTAGACGGGCAGTTCCCGGGTTTTCAGGGAGTCCTTGTAGCGGGCCGGCCCGCTGCCCAGGTCGACCATGCGGATCCCGTCGGCTGCCGCGGCCTCGAGCATCCGAAGGTGCAGCACCAGCCCCGGCGAGTACTTGCCGTAGTCGCGGTCGTACGCCGGGAACCACCAGGAGAGAACCGTGGGCGAGCGCAGCCCGAAGTGGGCGGCCACGGGGCGCCCGGCGGCGTACAGCACGGAGAGCAGTCCGCGGCATTCGGGGTCGTCGCCGCCGGCGAGCCGTTCCACCAGGGCGGTGATCCACGGCTGTGCGAACCGGTCCCGGCGCCCGGTGCGCCGGTACTGCGCGGACTTCCAGCGCATCAGTGCCCGTAACGCGTCCGGGTCCCGCGCGTCGTACACGAACCGCACCTCGCCGACCTGACGGGCGAGTCTGCGTTCCTTGGCCAGCGTCTGCTTGAGGAAGCCGGGCGCGTTCGCCCGCAGCAGGGCGGTGTACGGGGCGAAGCCCTCACCGATGTCGACGACCGGGCTCACGAGTCGCTCGGTGGCGTGCGGGACGAAGTGGTGCTGACCGGCCTCCAGGTTGTCGAACTCCCACGAGGAGAGCCCGCAGGCGGCCAGGAGCCGGCGGGGGTCCACCCGGATTCCGGGGCGCAGGACGGCCCCCTGACTGTCCGACACGCCGAGCCCGATGGCCCGGCCCTGTCCCAACGGCCCCTTCTCGTAGGGAAAGAAGCCGACGGGGGTGCCGCCCTCCTGAAGTACGGCGACCCTCGCACCGGGCCTGCCGTGCCCGACGGCCGTGGTGAACGCCGGGTCGAGGAACGGGTTCTCCGGCGCGCCGGACTCGGTGCGCAGGTGCCTCCATGTCTTGTGCTCGCCGGGGCCGAGTTCGTCCGGCCGCAGAACGAGAAGGCGCTTTCGGGGCATGCGGGTCTCCTGTGTCGTCACGGGTGCCGGAACGCACGCGAGCCTGCCTGCTGCGGTGCCGTGCGGGGCGCGGGTTCGCCGGGCAGTGCTCGGGCCGCGCGGTGCAGGCCTCGGGCGGCACTGCCGTCGTTCAGCAGCGGAACGTCTGCAGGTCGCTGGCGTCGGGGGCCGGGAGCGCCGGCTCCGGGTCCTGTGAGGTGCCCGACGGGTACGCGTCGGGGGCGGTCCGTTTCGTGGGGACCGTGTTCACCTGCGTGTTCGCCGCGGTGCGCGGCGCCGCTCCAACCGCTCCGGCGGTCCTCGGCGAGCGGACGAAGGGGCGGTGGGGATCCGTGTCCTGTGGAGTGGGAAGGGGCTTTTCCGCGCGCCGGGGCTCGAGGGCGTCCGGGGCGAGGGGCGTGAGGGCTGCCGCTGGGGCGGCCTCGGAGGTTGGTGCGTGGGCCATGTGGTGAACCGCCATCGGGTGAACCGGGCTCGTGGAAGTCGCCGACATGGGGTGCGCCCACATGGCGCGTGCACCTGTGTGGGCGTCCGCCTGCATGTACCCGGCCGGCCGGCCGTACCGGTTCGCCCCGACGGTGGGCGGGCAGAGGTGCAGGAGCAGTGCCGACGTCAGCAGGAGTACCACCGCTGCCCATCGTGGCCGCACCGGTCACCTCCCGACGTGCGTCCCGGCGGGGGTGGGCATACCGGGCCGGCACCGGGCGAGCCCCCCACAGAACGTGCGCCCGGGACGCCTTCCAGTAGTGCCGAGCGCCTCCTGCGTCGTCAAGACCTGGGCATGGTCACTGAACACACATCGGAACGCGCCGGCCGCATGGCTTCGCTGTCGCACCACCGGTCACGCCCGCTGCCCGGTGGAAGGACCGTTCACCTCGCCATCCGTCCCGCCACCCGTCCCGCCGTCCGACTTCGCCCTCCGGCGCGAAGAGCCGGCCGCAGCCGCCCGGACCACCGGGCGGCGTGACGGGGCCCGGCACCTCCCCGCGTGCGCCGGCCCACCCTGGCGGCATGGGCGGCCAACCTGCTCCGGCGTTCCGGGCCCGAGGAGGCGTGTCGTCTGCGAGCTGTCCCGGCAGGCCTCGGTTCTCGCACGGGAGGCCGGGCATCCCTTGTCGGACGTGGTCCAGCGGGATGTGGAGGGAGGACCTGCTCGTCGTGCTCGCCGACCCGAAGACGGCGTCCGGTGGGCGACGGGACGGCTGGCGAGCGCGCTCGCCCCGTCCTCCTGTTTCCCCTCCGGTTTCCTCTCCGGCACTTTCCTGCCCCGGTCACGGCCACAGCAACGACCACCGCGGCCCGCCCGGCGCAAGGGCAAAACGGGCGGCGCCGCGGCCGGTCCCACCCGCACATGCTGCCCCCGGCACACCGGCCGCCCGGCAACGGCTGACCGGAGGCAACCGGCACCGTACGTCCCATGGCACCCAACAGCACCCTCGGCGAGCGGGCGGCCGGTGAACGAAGCACCGGGTTCCGTCATTGGCATGGACCTGATAGTCCGGGCCCGCTAGGCTCTGCTCGACTCGAATGAGAGCGCTCTCAGATTGCGTTTGTTCCACCCCCACCTTGCTGGAACGACGAAGGGCACCGTCCATGAGACGCACCAGACTCACGCATGCCTGCGTGGCCGCACTCTTCATGATCGGCAGCTGGACCGCGGTCGGCACCCTGCCCGCCTCGGCGAGCGACACCCCCGGTTCCGACTCCCCCGCCACCTCCGCCACGTCGGCGAAGTCCGCACCCGCCTCCACTGCCCTGCTGCAAGCCATGCAGCGGGACTTCGGCCTCTCCCCCGCCGAGGCCGAGGCCCGGCTCGCCGCCGAACAGCGGGCCACCGAACTCGAGCCCAAGGCCCGCGAGACCGCCGGACCGGCGTACGGCGGCGCCTGGTTCGACGCGAAGAGCGAGAAGCTGACCGTCGCCGTCACCCCCGACGCCGACGCCGCCACCGTCCGCAGCCTCCGGTCCTCCGGTGCGGCCGTCCGTACCGTCGAGCACAGCGCCCGGCGGCTCGACGCGGCCGTGTCACACCTGGACCGCCTCGACGCGCCGTCGGGCGTGAGCAGTTGGTCCGTGGACCCGGCCGCCAACACGGTGGTCGTGAACGTCGTCAAGGGCGAGCGGACCGACAACGATGTCCGGCGGTTCCTCTCCGAGGCCCGCGAGGCGGGACCGGTCACCGTGCGCACCGTGCGGGCGGCCGCCGAGACCTTCGCCGCGGGAACGGTGGGCGGCGATCCCTACTACACGGGCAACGTCCGTTGTTCCATCGGCTTCTCGGTCCACGGCGGTTTCGTGACCGCCGGGCACTGCGGCGGCGTGGGCGGCCAGGTGCGGGGCTGGGACGGCTCGTACATCGGCAACTTCCAGGGCTCCTCGTTCCCGGGCAACGACTACGCGTGGGTCAACGTGGGCAGCGGCTGGTGGACGGTTCCGGTCGTACTCGGCTGGGGCACGGTCTCCGACCAGCTGGTACGGGGCTCGAACGAGGCTCCGGTCGGCGCCTCGATCTGCCGCTCGGGATCCACGACCCGCTGGCACTGCGGCACGCTGCTGGCCAAGAACGAGACCGTCAACTACAGCCAGGGCGCGGTGCATCAGATGACGAAGACGAGCGTCTGCGCCGAAGGCGGCGACTCGGGCGGCTCGTTCATCAGCGGTGACCAGGCGCAGGGTGTCACCTCCGGTGGCTGGGGCAACTGCTCCTCCGGCGGCCAGACCTGGTTCCAGCCGGTCAACGAGATCCTGAGCCGCTACGGTCTGACCCTGCACACGGCGTGACCCGGCCCAACGGCCCGAGCGGCCCCCGAGGCACGTAGCGCCAACGGCACAGGCCCCGCCCCCGGACGAGCCTTCGGGGGCGGGGCCTGCGGTGGAGCGCTGGGCAGGCCTTGCACCTGCATTTCCCCGCAGGAAGCGGGGCGTCTTTCCTTGGACCACCAACGCACGGAAGGACTCCGGGAGTTCCGGCGCCTTGACCTGCGTCAACCATAGCCGCATTCACCTCGGTAGTCACATCGGACAGGTGAGCAGCGTGCGGGGTGGTCCGGTGCGCACGGCGGGACTGCCGGTCAGTCCCTGATCAGCACGGCTCGAGGTACCGGCCCCGTCGCCCCTGTCTGCTCCGTCCGTTCCGGTGCACCGGAGAGGGCACCCGCGAAGTTGTCCTCGACCTCCGCCTTCTCCGCCGCGTTCGGGTGACGATTGGCGCACGCGGTTCCCGCGCTGGAGCCGGACATCAGGCTGGAGCAGGGTCCTGGCTTACGGTCCGGCAGACCCAGGATGTGACCGAGCTCGTGGGCCGAGATGCGGATCGTGTCGTAGCCCTGGTTCACGGCCTGGCGCCCGATGTAGACCGTGCCGTTGCCCAGGGTGGTGGGCAGGGCGCGCGGCCAGCCGTTGTCCGCCAGGACCCGGATGTTGGCGCGCTGCCCGGACGCGGCCGGGCGGAGTTCCACGGCGTCGACGCTCTCGTTCCAGATCGCCGCGCCCCGGTCGACGGCGGACCTGAACTCCGCGGAGCCGCTCGCGTCATAGGTGAGCAGGCGGGCGGCCGACGCCGGCTCGGGCGCGCCGGACGGGGCGGCCACGGCCTGGCCGCCCCACAGCAGGGGAGAGGAAAGCACCAGAACCGCGGCCAGGCTTCCGGTCAGCGTACGGATGTGCATGGTCGACCTCCTTGTGGGGGCAGGTTAGTCGTGCTCATGACATTCACTGCCTCCCTGCCCGCCCGGCGAGGGCGGCAATCCGTCAATCGGCCCTCGCCGGTCCCGCACGCCGGTCCCTGCTCCCCACCGAACCCGTACCTGCCCTTCGGTCCAGAAGCGGCATCGCTGAATTCCATGAAAAGGACAGGTTGGACTTCCGGATCGTGCGGAGGCAATGTGGGCAGGGTTCCCCAGCCCCTGGAACACCCCTGAATCGCACCCGGAGACCACCCGATGAACCACGTGATCAATCCCGAGCGCTACAACGGCACCATGCGCTACCGGCGCACCGGGCATTCAGGGCTCGACCTCCCCCTGCTGTCCCTGGGCTACTGGCACAACTTCGGTGACGACCGGGCCTTCGGGACCCAGCGTGAGATCGCGCTGCGCGCCTTCGACCTCGGCATCACCCACCACGACCTCGCGAACAACTACGGACCGCCCTACGGTGCCGCGGAGGTCAACTTCGGCCGGCTGATGAAGCAGGACCTCGCCCCCTACCGGGACGAGCTGGTGATCTCCACCAAGGCCGGCTGGGACATGTGGCCGGGGCCCTATGGTCAGGGCGGCGGATCACGCAAGTACATGCTCGCCTCGCTGGACCAGTCGCTGGAGCGGATGGGCCTGGACCACGTGGACATCTTCTACTCCCACCGGCTCGACGCCACCACTCCCCTCGAGGAGACCATGGGCGCGCTGGACACCGCGGTCCGCCAGGGCAAGGCGCTCTACGTCGGCATCTCCTCCTACGACGCCGAGCGCACCCGTGAGGCGGTCGCCATCCTCCGGGACCTCGGGACTCCGCTGCTGATCCACCAGCCCTCGTACAGCATGCTGAACCGCTGGATCGAGACCGAGGGGCTGCTGGACGTGGCCCAGGAGGAGGGCTTCGGGATCATCGGGTTCACGGCGTTGGCCCAGGGGCTGCTGACCGGGCGCTATCTGGACGGTGTGCCGCAGGATTCCCGGGCGACGCAGGGCAAGTCGTTCGACGCCGCGTGGCTGACGGACGACATGCTGCACCGTCTGCGCGCCCTCGACGACATCGCGGCCCGCCGTGGGCAGACGCTGGCGCAGATGGCGCTGGCCTGGGCCCTGCGGGACCGGCGCGTCACCTCGCTGGTCATCGGCGCGTCCCGCACCGAGCAGCTGGAGCAGAACGTCGCCGCGCTGGACAACCTCGACTTCAGCGGCGAGGAGCTGGCCGAGATCGACAAGTACGCCATCGACGGCGGCGTCGACCTGTGGCGCGAGGCCCGTCTCGGCAACCTGGGCTGAGCCGCGGGGTGTGCACCGCGGCGGAAGGGGAACTGCGACGGGGTGGGCCGCGTTCCGCGGCCACGGTGGCCCCAGCCCCCGGGACGGCCTGATGCAGACATTCCTGCCCTATCCAGGCTTCCACCGGTCGGCGTCGGTGCTCGACCGGCGCCGGCTCGGCAAGCAACGAGTGGAGGCCCTCCAGGTCCTGCGCGGCCTGATCGTGCCCGGCTACGGGTGGCGCCGGCACCCGGCGGTTCGCATGTGGACCGGCTACGAGGAGGCGCTGGTGCGCTATGGCCTGGAGATCTGCCGGGTCTGGCGCGACCGGGGGCACCAGGACAGCTGCGCCGCCACGCTCGTCGCCGATCTGGCCACCCTCCGGCCCGGCGCACCGGTGCGCGGTCAGGGGGAACTGGCCGAGGCGGGTGAACTGCCACCCTGGCTCGGGGACGACGCCCTGCACCGCAGCCACCGTTCGGCCCTGGTGCGCAAGGACCCGGCCTTCTACACGGAGTGCTTCCCCGGGGAGCCGGACGACCTGCCGTACGTCTGGCCGGCCTCGGACCGTTCTCCCCGGGTCCTCCCCGGCTGAGGCCACCGTTCCGCCACCCTCGCACCGCCCGTTCCCCGCCCCGCCCGAGCACACGCCCGCCCCGGCGTTCCCCTCCTCGGGGTCCGCCGGGGCGGGCCGGACGGCGCGATGCGCCTACCGCCCGGACAGGTACTCCTCGACGCCCGGTGCGGTGTGCGCGTCCTCGGCGTTCACCACGGCACCCGTCGCCTTCGCGTCGGGCTTGAGGACGTACGTCTCGACGCTCGCCGGGCGGTCGACGTCGGAGAAGTTCTGTGCGGTGCCGAGGCCGGTGTCGGCGTTCTTCTGCGAGCGGTGCGCCTTGACGACGTCCTCGCGGCTGAGGCCCCCGGCGTCGCAGGCCGCCTTCAGATTGGCCCCCATGAGCTGTGCGGCGTTGTAGCCGGACAGCACGCCGGAGTCGACCGGCGAGTCCGGGTACTTCTTCTTGTACGAGGTCACCATGCGCTGGACCATCGGCAGTTCGGAGCTGACCGCGGGTGCGGCGCTCACCACGTGCAGCATGGCGGCCAGGGCCGGCGCGGCCGGGGTCTCCATGAGCTGGGGCGCGTAGCCCGGTGCGCTGCTGACGACGGGGACGCTCAGACCGCGGGAGGCGGCGACGCCGACGAGAGAAGCCGTCTGGGCGGGTCCGGCACTGATCAGGACGGCCTTGACGCCCTCCTTGCGCAGGGCGGAGACCTGTGCGGACAGGTCGGTGTCCGTGGCCTGGATCTTCTGCCCGGCGATCTTCAGCCCGGCCTGCTTCGCCGCCCAGGTGGAGCCTTCCAGCGCGTTGGCGCCGTAGTCGCCCTCGAAGTAGACGTGGCCGATGGTGTCGCCCTTCTTCACTCCCTTGGTGCGGGTGAGGAAGTCGACCGCGGCGATCATGTCGATGTCGTAGGTGGTGCCGAGGACCTGAATGGCGTCCTTCCCGAGCAGGGAGGCGGCCCAGGCCTGCGGGAAGGTGAGCACCTTGTCGCGTTCGACGTCGTCGAGCAGGGCTGCGACGACGGGCGAGCCGATGACCTGGGGCAGGGCGACTACGTCCGGCGCGATGTCGGCGTAGGCGGTGACCGCCTTCTGCACGTCGTAGCCGTGGTCCTTGACGACGATCTCGATCTTGCGGTCGCAGATGCCGCCGTCGGCGTTGGTCTCGTCGGCCCACATCTGCTGGGCCTGCACGATGCTCTTGCCGAGCGTGGCGTACGGGCCGGTGAGGTCGGTGAGGGCGCCCAGCCGGATGGTGTCGGCGCTGACGCCGGGGCCGGTGCGGACGCCGTCGGCGGATTCGCCGCCCCCGTTGCCGTCGTCCGCCTTGGAGCTGCACCCGGTGGCCACGAGCAGCAGGACGAGGGCTCCGGCGAGGGCGGCGCCGCTGGTGCGGCGCCGGGTGCGGGGCCGGTGATGCGTGGTGTTCACGGGGTGTGCTCCTTGGGTCGTGCGGCTGCGGCCGGTTGCGGTGGTGTCTGGACTGGGTCGGTGGCGGGGGCTCGGGGGCGTCGGCGCCGTACGCGGTCGCGGGCCCGGCGGGCCAGTCCGTGCAGGCCGTCGGGCGCGTACAGCAGGACGAGGACGATCGCGGCGCCGTAGAGGTAGCGGGCAGCCTCGGTGGGGCCGATGGAGCCGTCGCCCGAGCCGGGGGCTGCCACCAGGGGGAGCTGGTCGGCGTAGCGGGTCATGAGCAGCGGGAGCGCGGTGACGAAGACGGCGCCGGCGGTGGCTCCGGCGGCGGAGCCGAGCCCGCCGATGACGATCATGGCGAGGTAGTCGACGGAGAGGACCAGGGAGAAGTAGTCCGGAACGACCCGGCGGAAGGAGAGGGCGAGGAGAACGCCCGCGAGCCCTGCGTACATGGACGACACCACGAAGGCCGCCGAGCGGTGGCGGGCGACGTCGACGCCCATCACGGCGGCCGCGGTCTCGCTGTCGCGCAGGGCGGCAAGCGCCCGGCCGGGGCGTCCGCGCAGCAGGCCGCGGGCGGTGAACCAGGTGACCGCGAACAGCGCCAGACCCAGGAACCACAGCCGCTCCTCCGCGCCGAACGGCACGCCGAGCACGGTGAGTTCGGGGCCGTCGGCGCCGAAGGTGAAGCCGCCGAGGTTGAGCGGGGGGACGGAACGGCCGTTGAATCCGCCGGTGATGCCGTCGGCGGTCAGCAGCACGTGGTGGCCGAGGAAGACCAGGGCGAGGGTGGCGATGCCCAGGTAGATGCCGCGCACCCGGGCGGCGACGGGGCTGAACAGCCCGCCCGCCGCGCCGGCCAGCAGTACCGCGAGGAGGGCGGCGAGGGCGGTCGGCAGCCCCGGGCCGGGCTCGCCCGCGAGCCAGGTGTAGCCGTAGGCGCCGACGGCGAGGAAGAAGGCGTGGCCGAGAGAGAGCTGTCCGGCGGTGCCGGTCAGCAGGGCGAGTCCGATGGCGCCGATGGCGGCCGCCATGGAGAACAGACCGATGCGCAGCCAGAAGGCGTCCAGGTAGAACGGCGGGAGGCACAGGACGACGGCGAGGAGCACGATCCGTGCCCCGCGGCCGGTCAGGGCTGTGGGAATGCGGTCAGACACGGGCTGCTCCCTTCGCGCCGAACAGCCCGGTGGGCCGTACCAGGAGCACCAGCAGCATCACCGCGTACGGGGCGACGTCGCCGAAGCCCTCGCCGAGGACGTGCAGGTCCGACTGGTAGCCGACGACCAGTGCCTCGGTCAGGCCGATGAGCAGGCTGCCCGCGAGGGCTCCGGTCGGGGAGGCGAGGCCTCCGAGGATCGCCGCGGGGAAGGCGTTGAGCGCGATCAGGCCGGTGCTGCGTTCCAGGCCGGGTGCCGGGAAGGCGGCGAGGAACACGGCGGCGAGTGCGGCGAGCGCGCCCGCGAGACACCAGGCGATCGCGCGGACCCGGCCGAGTCGTACGCCCATGAGGGACGCGGCCTCGATGTCCTCGGCCGCCGCCCGCAGGGACAGCCCCCAGGAGGTGAACCGGAAGAGCGCGAACACGCCGCCGATGACCACGGCGGACACCACGATCGCCGCGAGCCGGCTGTCGGCGACGGTCACCGGGCCGAGCTCGGTCACGGCGTCACCCCAGGGGTCGCCGAGGGACAGCAGGTCGCCGCCGATGCGCCGGGCCAGATCGGTCAGCAGGACTATGTCGATGCCGATGGTGACGATGGTCTGCACATGGGCGGAGTGCGCGTCCTGTCCGCCGCGTTGCAGCAGGAACCGGTCGAGGGCGCCCGCGAGGGCGGCGGTGGTGAGGACCGCCAGTGCCAGCGCGCCGGCGAAGCCGAGGTCGTCGTGGAGGACGGCGGTCAGGTAGCCGCCGAACAGGAGCAGGGAGCCGTGGGCGAAGTTGAGGACGCCGGACGCCTTGAAGATGACGACGAAGCCGAGGGCGACCAGCGCGTAGACCGCGCCGAGGGCGATGCCGCCGAGGATGTTGTCCAGGAATACGGTCATGCCGCGTCCTCCCCCTGGGTGTCGGTACCGAGGTAGGCGCGCAGCACCTCGGGGTCACGGCGGACCTCGTCGGGGGTGCCGTGGGCGATGGACCGGCCGAAGTCGAGCACGGTGACGTCGTCGGCGAGGCGCATGACCAGTCCCATGTCGTGTTCCACGAGGACGACGGACAGGCCGAGTTCGGCCCGCAGTTCACCGACGACCTCGGCGGTGCGGGCGCGTTCGGTGGCGTTCATCCCGGCCACCGGTTCGTCGAGCAAGAGCACGCGTGGCTCCAGACAGAGGGCGCGGGCGAGTTCCACGCGTTTGCGGTCGCCGTACGACAGGAGGGCGACGGGGCTTTCGAAGTGGGCTCCGAGGCCGGTCAGTTCGGCGATCTCGCGGGCCCGTGCGAGGTGTTCGCGCTGTTCGCGCACGGCGCCCGGCAGACGCAGGGCGGTGGCGGCGAAGCCGGCGCGGGTCAGGGCGTGGCGGCCGAGCATCAGGTTGTCGGCGACCGTGCCGTGGGTGGTGACGATGTTCTGGAAGGTGCGGGCCACGCCGAGCGCGGCGATGCGGTGCGGAGCGAGCCGGGTCAGTTCGGTGCCGCCGAGGGTCACCGTGCCGGCGGCCGGGCGGCACAGGCCGGACAGCACGTTGAAGCAGGTCGACTTGCCGGCGCCGTTGGGTCCGATGATCGCGTGCACCGTGCCGGGTGCGACGGTGAGGGAGACGGTGTCGAGGGCGGTGAGTCCGGCGAAGCGCACGGTGACGTCCCGTACGTCGAGCACGGGCGGCGCGGTGGTGGTGCGGTCGTTCACGCCGCCCCCCGGCCCTTGGCCACCCCGTCGTCGGCCGTCCGGTCCTCGGCCGCCTCGCCCAGGTAGAGGCGGCGTACGGCGTCGGTGCGGGAGAGTTCCTCGGCGGGGCCGGACAGGCGGGTCTCGCCGACCTCGAGGACGTGGGCGTGGTCGGCGAGGGAGAGGGCCATACCCGCGTTCTGTTCGACCAGGAGCACGGCGGTGCCCTGCGTGTTGATCTCGCGGATCACCTCGGCGATCCGGTGCACCATCTGCGGTGCGAGGCCGAGGGACGGCTCGTCGAGGAGCAGCAGGCGGGGAGCGGCCATCAGTGCGCGGCCGATGGCGAGCATCTGCTGCTCGCCCCCGGACAACAGTCCCGCGGCCTGGTGGGTGCGTTCGGCGAGCCGGGGGAAGAGCGTGAACACGCGCTCCCGTGCCTCGTGGACCTGGGCCCGGCCCCGGCGGCCGAGTCCGAGTCCGCCGCTGCGCAGGTTCTCGTCGACCGTGAGCCCGGCGAACACCCGCCGTCCCTCCGGGACCTGGACGACTCCGGCGCGTACCGCCCTCACGGGGTCCTTGCCGTCGAGCACGGTGTCGCCGTAGCGGACGCGGCCGGCCGTGATGGCGCCGCGGTGCAGGCGCAGGGTGCCGGACACTGCCCGCAGCAGGGTCGTCTTGCCCGCGCCGTTGGCGCCCAGCAGGGTGACGACGCCGCCGTGCGGCACGGTGAGGGACACGGAGCGGAGGGCGGACAGGGCGCGCCCGTACGTCACGTCGACGTTCTCGACGTGCAGCGCGGGCCGGTCGTCCGGTGGTGCTTCGGGCATCACGGCTCCTCGGGGCCGTACCGCACGGCGGCGACGGCTTCGACGGGAAGGGGAGCCCACGACAGCACGGGCGCGGGCGGGCGGAACAGACTTCCGGCCCCGCTCGCTGCGCCGTCCCAACGGAGGCGCGCGGGGGTTGTGCGGCTGCCCAGGGACGGATCCGGGTCTCAGCCGCGGGCGCGCAGGTACGCGTCCAGTTCGGCGGCTCCGGTCAGCATCGTCCGCCCGCGGGCGGACAGCCGGGCGTGCCAGTCCTGGAGAGTGGCTTCCAGGGGCTCGAGACCTCCGGCGGACCGCACCTGGGCGATGAGCGGGGCGATCTGCTCCAGCAGGTAGCCGCCCCGCCGGAGCTGGTGGACGAGGCGGGCGTCCCGTACGTCGGCCTCGTCGTAGACGCGGTAACCGGTCAGCGGGTCGCGGCGCGGACTCACCAGTTTGGCGCGCTCCCACTTGCGCAGCGTCGCGGGCCGGAGGCCGAGCCGGCGCGCGAGCGGCCCGATGAACGTGCCGTCGGAGCCGGGCGCTGTGCGGGACTCCGTGTCCGGCACCGGGCCGGGCCGCTCCGTGCCGGACGCCAGGTCGCCGAGAGCTCGCTCCACGGCGCGGAGTGTGCGGCGGTCCTCGAGCAGTTGGGCGTGGCTCTCGTCGACGAGCCGCAGCGCCTCGTCGACCGCGTCCTGGTTGACGGCACGCATGATCGCCGTCGCCGTCGCGTGGCCGTGGCCCGGTACCAGGGCGCGGAACGCGGCCAGGGCGCGTGCGTGCAGCGGGGTGTAGGTGCGGTAGCCGTGGGGAGTGCGGTCGGCGGGCGGGAGGATGCCGGCCTCCTCATAGTTCCTGACGGCCTGGGTGGACAGACCGTGCCCGCGTGCCAGGTCGACCGGTCGAAGTCGTCCCCCGCTTTGAAGGTTTCGCCCCATGGTGCCGACGGTATCGCGCAAAAGTTTTCACCGGAAGTTCAACGATAGCGTTGACGGCATGACTACTCGCATCAAGGACGCCGTCCGTACCGTGGACGCCGAGAGCGTCATGGAACTGCTTCCCGGCCGGCCGCGCGTGCTCGCGCTCGGGGAGCCCACGCACGGCGAGGACGCTCTGCTGGACCTGCGCAACGAACTGTTCCGGCAGCTGGTCGAGCAGGAGGGCTACCGGACGATCGCGATCGAGAGCGACTGCCTCATGGGCCTGGTCGTGGACGACTACGTCACCTCGGGCACGGGCTCCCTCGACGAGGTGACGGAACGCGGATTCAGCCATGGGTTCGGCGCGTCCGCGGCCAACCGCGAACTCGTGCGCTGGATGCGGGAGTACAACGACGGCCGGCCCGCTTCCGAGCGGCTCCGTTTCGCCGGTTTCGACGGCCCGCTGGAGATCACCGGTGCCGCGAGCCCCCGGCAGGCCCTCACCGCACTCCACGACTGCCTCGCGGCCCGGGTGGACGCGGACCTGCTCCCCTGCACCGCAAAAGCACTGGACCGTCTGCTCGGCGCCGACGACCGGTGGACCCATCCCGCCGTCATGACGGACCCGGCCCGGTCCGTGGGGCGGTCGGCACAGGCCGGGGAACTGCTGCTGCTCGCCGAGGACCTGGTGGCGCTGCTCGACGCCCAGACGCCGCATCTGATCGCGGCGACCTCGCGGGACGACTGGTACCGGGCACGCCTGTACGGGCGCACCGCCACCGGCCTGCTGCGCTACCACTACTGGCTGGCCGGCACCTCACCCGGCCGCATGACACGGCTGCTGGGCCAGCGGGGCCGGATGATGGCCGACAACCTCCTCGCCCTCGCCGAACGGGACCCGGTCCTGGTCTTCGCCCACAACAGCCATCTCCAGCGGGACAGGAGCACGATGCGCATGTGGGACCAGCCGCTGCTGAAGTGGTGGAGCGCCGGCGCGCTCGTGAGCGCCCGTCTGGGCGAGAAGTACGCCTTCCTGGCCACAGCCCTCGGCACGATCCGCCACCGGGGGGTGGACACTCCTCCGGCGGACACCGTCGAAGGACTTCTGTACGCGCTCCCGGAGGACCGCTGCCTCGTCGACGGCACCCGGTTGGCCCGTCTCCCCGGCGACCGGCAGCCCGTCCCCAGAACGTCCCCCTGGTTCGGCTACGCGCCGCTCGACCCGGCCCACCCGGAGAGGGCCGAGGGGATCGTGTTCGTCAAGGACGTCCCGGAGCGCTAGTCGTACGACCCCTTGGCGCTCGGGTCAGCGCGGAAGGAGCCTGCGGGCGGTCAGGGCGAGGGTGACCTCGACCAGGTCGAAGGGGCGGGAAAGGGAACGTCCGGTCAACTGCTCGTAGCGGCGCAGGCGGTTGAGGACCGTGTTGCGGTGGCAGTACAGCCGTCTGCTCGCCCGCTGGGCGGACCCGTCGCAGGCCAGCCAGGTGGCCAGGGTGTCCAGCAGGACCTCCGCGTCGGCGGGCTCCAGCCGTGCCAGCGGACCGAAGAGCCGGTCGGCCAGGGCGGCGCCGAGGTCGGGAGAGGACACCACCAGGGCCGCCGGCAGGTGTTCCGTCAGCCGGACCGTGCCGCCGGTCTCCGGGCACAGGCTCAGCGCGGTGTCCGCCAGCCTGCGTGCCTCGCCCACCGCGGCGAGCCCTTCGACGGCGCTGCTGACACCCACCCGTACGCCCGGCGGCTGTGCGTCCTCCACCACCGGCTCCGCGTCGTCCTGGACCAGGACGATGCCGTGGTCGGCGTCCACGCCGGTGTGCCAGTGCACGCGCACACCGGGAGCGAGCGCCGCCTGGGCACGGGGACAGGCGGCGAACCGGCCGCCGCCGACCGCGACGACCACGTACCGGCCGTGCTCCGGCAGGTCCAGTGCCAGCGCGGCCTCGGGCAGGTCGGCGATCCGGCTGGTCCCGTCGAGCAGCGCCGCCGCCAGCAGCCGCACCCTGTTCTCCCGCCGCCAGGACAGCTGACGCTCGGTCTGCCGGTAGGCGTCCGCCACGACGGTGCAGTGCTCGTCGACGAAGTTCCACACGTCGGACGCCACGTGCACCAGCAGCCGTACGTCCTCGGGAGCCGTCCGGGAGGTCTCGTCGACCAGGCTCTGCCACACCAGGGAGCCGCCCAGCCGGAAGGCGTGCAGCAGCGCGTCCAGCGGCAGCCCCTGTTCGGCGCGGGTGGCGCCGATCTTCCAGGAGCAGTGGCGGGCCGCGTCCCGGACACCGCGCGGGTCGAGCAGCGCGGAGACGCTGTGCCGCAGCGAGCGGTGCACCTCCTGCCAGATCTCGGTGGCGTCGTTCTCGATCGCCGACCGGTAGGCGGGCTCCTGGTCCTGGAGGAGGGCGACCAGCTGGTCGGAGAGCCGGGGCAGGTCGTCGAGCAGCACCCGGGCGGCCCGGTGCAGCACGCCCAGTGCGTCGGCGTCGATCAGTGAACGCACACGTGGTGCCCGCGCCCGCGGTGCGGGCGCGGGACCGGGGCGCGGCAGGCTTCGTGGCCGTACGGCGTGTTGCATCGCGCATCTCCCCCAGGGTCGGCTTTCCCGGTGGCGCCCGCGGTGCGGTCCCCGTACCGGCTCCCGGCCGGCCGTGGAGGCCGTGAACGGGCCGCCACCCGACTCGTCCTGCCCCGAAGGATGACATACCGTCCGGTCGGTCCCTAGAGTTGTGCACCGGTCTTTTCCGCCTGTTCGACCAGTCGGACCAGCTCGACCCGGGAACGGACGCCGAGCGTGGCGAAGACGTTCCGCAGGTGGTAGTCCACGGTGCGGGTACTGACGGACAGGCTCAGCGCCACCTCCCGGTTGGTGGCCCCTTCGGCGACGCACCGTGCGATCCGCAGTTGCTGCGGGGTCAGCCGGGACAGGCCCCGCGCGCCGTGCCGGGGCGGTTCGCCCGTGCCCGGCCCGTTCGGCGCGACGCCGTTGGCACGCAGTTCCGCGGCCGTCTGGCGTGCCCAGAGCTGTGCGCCGCAGCGCTCGAAGTCGGCCAGCGCTTCCCCGAGCCGGGCGCGGGCCTCGCGCAGTCTGCGCCGACGGCGCAGCCACTTTCCGTGCAGCAGCCCGGTACGGGCCCGTTCGAAGTCGCCGGACGTCTCGTCGTGCCGGTCCAGGGCGCGCAGGTACAGCTCGTCGGCGTCCTCCGGTGCGGCCAGCAGGGCTCGGCAGCGCAGGAGCTGGGCGGGGGCCTGCGGGTCGGCGCCGCAGCCGGCCCACAGCGCGAACTCCTCGACCACCGCGCGAGCGTGCTCGGGCCGCCCGGCCAGTGCGGCGGCCTCCACGAAGCAGGGGACGGCGAGCATCCACACCGCGAAGTGGCCGCGCCGCGCGCCGGGGCGGACCAGCGGACCGAGCCGGTCGGCTGCCGCCTCGGGGCGGCCGGCGCCCAGATCGGCGCGGGCCGTCGCCCACTGGGCGAGCAGGGCGGCCTGGGCCAGGCCGTGCCGCCGGGCCGTGGTGAGGGCCGCCGCCGCGTGCTCGGTGACACGTGTCCGGTCGCCCTCGATCGACGCCGCCAGCGCCAGTACGGCGTGGTGGTGGGCGGCCGTGTTCCGCTGTCCGGTCCGGCGCGCGGCGCGCAGCCCCTCCTCGGCGTGGGTACGGGCCAGCTGGTGGCAGCCGGCGCGCAGTTCGGCGTAGGCCAGGTACTCCAGGGCTCGCGGTTCCAGGGACGCGGCGCCCAGCGTGCGTGCCGCCGCCAGGGCCCGTGCTCCGGCCCGGCGGGCGGCGGCGACGTCGCCGAGCATGAGGGCCGCGGCGGCCGATCGCAGCAGCCGTTCGGGCTCGGTGGCGGGCCGGCCCCGGTCCACCACGCGGGTCAGCGGGGCAGCCGCGAGGTCGAACCGCCCCAGCAGCACGGCGCGCATGCCGTCCCGGTGGTCGCGCAGCAGGGCGGGCGGAGAAGTGGAGGGCTGCGCCGGGACCGCGCCGCGGCCGGCGGGGCCGCCCCGGGGTGCCTCCCGTGCCGGCGCCTCCTGCGGACCCGTCACCCGCGGTCCCGTCGTGGTCGCAGCCGCGGCACGGGGATCGGGCACCCCCGCGACGGTGGGATCGGCGCAGGCGTCATCGTGGGTGAGAGCCCAGAGGCAGGCCTGCCAGTCGCCGGCGGCCCAGGCCGCGTCCGCCGCGCCGAGGACCGCCGCGTCGGCCTCCGCCGGGCCCGGGCCCGCCAGGAGGCGGGCGGCGAGCAGGAAGGACTCGCGGGCGTCGTCCACCGGGCCGTCGGTCAGGAGCACTCTGCCCCGGAGCAGTTCGGCGCGGCCGCGCACCGGCGCCGGTGCCGGCCGGCTCCCGGCGGCGTCGAGCAGGCGCAGCGCCTCGCGCGGATACCCGGCGAGGAGAGCCTGCTGGGCGGCGGCCGTGTACCGCCGTGCCCGCTGCGCGTCGTCCGGCGTCAGTTCGGCGGCCCGCACCTGCGCCGTACGGCGCAGGGAGGACGGTATGCCGCAGGTCGGGTCGGTGACCGCGCGCTCGAGTCGGGCGGCCAGGGCCGCGTCGGGACCGAGGGCGGCCCATGAGCGGTGCAGCAGTGCGGGCACGCCGTGCGGGTCGGGATGCGCCGCGGCCAGCGCGCGGTGCGCGGCGCGGCGGCGTTCGGCCGGCGCGCCGGCGTACACCGCCCTGCCGAGCAGCGGGCTGCGGAACCGGAGCCGGCCCTCGGAGACCGTGACCAGCTCGGGCGTCCTCGGCGGCTCGGACGGTTCGGGCGGTCCGTCGCCCTCCCGACCGCCGTAGCCGCTCGTCGCCCGCCGTACGAGCACGGTCTCGGCATCCTGCTCCCCCGTGGCACGCATCGCCGCGGCGACGGCCAGCAACAGGCCTGCCCGGCCGGGCTGTCGGCCGCTCAGGCATCCGCCCGCGACAGCGGTCAGCGTCACGGCGTCGGCCAGCGGCCGGGGCAGCGCGTGGTCGCCTTGGAGTTGGGCCGGCGAGAGGCGGTGGGCCAGGGCCAGCAACAGTGCGGGATTGCCCTGCGCCTCGGTCACCAACTCGTCGCGGACGACCGGATCGACCGCACCGTCCGTCAGATCGTGCAGCAGACCCGCCGCGTCCCCGGGCGTGAGCGGGGCGAGCTCCAGCACCGGAAGCCCCGCCAGCTCCTTCCCCACGGGCCGGTGTCCGGGCACGCTGACGAGCAGACCCACCCGGTGGACGCCGTCCGCCGCGTGCACGCGCGCCGCCGCCCGGCCCAGCGCCGCGCGTGAGGCGGTGTCCCACAGGTGCGCGTCGTCCACGCACACCAACAGGGGTGAGCGGGCGGACGCCGCCCGCATGACGTCCAGGAGCGCCTCCCCGCCCGCCGTGCCGTCGCCGAGGACGCGCCCGGCGTGGCCGGCGGCGCGCAGCAGGGTGTGCAGACCGCTGTGGGGCTGCGGAGACCAGGCCGGTTCGGCGCGGACGTGCCACACCGGCCCGGCGCGGAAGGAGCGTGCCGCGAACTCCAGGAGGGCCGTACGGCCGCCGCCGGGTTCGCCGGTCACGACACGGGCACCGCCGTCGGTGCGCAGTCCGTCCAGCAGCGCGGCGAGCGCCTGCCGTCGGGGTCCCGCACGGTACCGGAGCGGAGCGGGTCCACGGATCGTCTGTCCGGTCATTTCCACGACGTTACTCACGCGTAAGAACTGGTGGAAGGTGTCCGTCCGGGTGCCGGAGGCGACCCATCCGCCCTTCCACCAGCGGCTTTTCACGGTGTGTCCGGTGGGTGTCGTGTGCCGCCGCCCAACCGGGACGCCTCTCGGCGGTGCACGCGCACAACGCCGGTGGCGGCCCGCGCCGTACGCGGGCCGCCACCGGAGTCTGCCGGTGTCCGACGGGACGTCGGTCCGACGGGACGTCAGGAGGTGTGCGGGCAGTTGCCCCGCGCCTCCTCGATCGTGAGACTCCGCTGCGGCAGCGGGCACAGGAACTGCTCATAGCGGGTGTCGTTGTCGATGAACCGCTTCAGCCACGAAATGCTGTACTTCGCGATCGTCGTGTTGCTGGAGTTGGGCGTGAAGTGGGAGGCGTTGTTCAGCTCCAGGTAGGCCCGGTCGAGGGAGGACGGCAGACCGGTGTAGAGCGGCTCGGCGTGGCTGGAGACCGGGGCGACCGTGTCACCGTCGGCCCCGAAGATCAGGGTGGGGGTCCTGACCTCGGGCCATGTCTTGTCGAGGTTCCAGGGCGTCAGCGGGATCGACGCCTGGAGCGAGGGCCGGTCCTTCGCGGCCTCGAGACTGCCGCCCCCGCCCATCGAGTGGCCCATGACGCCGAGGCGGCTGCTGTCGACGCGGCTGCGGACCGAGCTGCGTCCGGTCAGGTAGTCGAGCGCGGCGAGCAGCTGGTCGCCGCGGGAGGCGGGCTGGTCGAGGGTGGTGTTCGTGTCGATGGTGAACACGACGAACCCCTGGGAGGCCAGGCGGGGACCCAGCCAGGCGATGGAGGACTCGTAGGCGGTGAAGCCGGGCGAGATGGCGATCGCGCCGAACGTGCCGTCGGCGGTGCTGCTCGGGTAGTAGATGGTGCCCCCGCCGAAGCCGGTGACGGAGAGCGAGGAGACCGAGGTCTCGGAGACGGAGTACGGGCCGCGCAGCGCCTCGATGCTGGACTGGGTCGGCGCCGGACCGCGCTCGTAGGGGTTGTCCGCGGCGTGGGCGCCGGGGCCGGTGAGGGTGCTCAGGCCGACGACGGCCGCGACGGCCGCGGCCAGTCCGGCGAACCGTCCGGTCCTGCCGCGCCGGGTGCGGGAGGGGCGTGCGGTCGGGCCTGCGGTGCCGGTGTGGGGGTGCTGCTGCACGGCGGGGGTCCTCTCTGTCGCGGCGGTCCGCCCGGTGGCCGGTGCACGGGGGTACGACGTGGGAAGTGACCGTGCGCCGGCCGTGGGCGCCGCCGATGGGCTGGCGGTTGCCACTGTCGGAGAGGAGGGCGCCCGCGCGGACCGGCAATCTCACCGGTCTCGTCGGCCCGCCGGGCGAGCGGCGGGGCAGCGATGATCGACCGGGGGGCCTCGGTGTCCGGCACCGTATGCGCCTGCGGGGCCGGGGCGGACGAGGAGACGCGGTCACCGGCGGAGCCGGCGCCGACGGTGACCGCCGTACGGAAACGCACCTGCCCCGCACATCACCCGCATGGCCCTCCCCGGACGCCGTACCGGCCCGTGCCGTGCTCGTATGGAAGCGGCCTGCCTACCCGGAGGGAGCTGGGAATGCACGAGATGTGGTGCGGTGCGGACATTTCGGGGGAGCCTGTGTGGCATGTTCTGACCACCGACAGAACGACCACGCTGTGCGGGGTCGAGAAGGAGGACGAGCCCCGTCGCCGGGACGCGACGGACCGCCACTGCTTCCCCTGCATGGAGTCGTTCCAGGAGGTCGTGGAAGCCCACTGAGGACCCCGGCACGCCGTTCTGCCGCGAACGCCCCGGCGCCGGGGCGTACCAGGGTCTTCGAGCTCAGGCGCAGTGGCAGCCGCCCCCGGTGGCGTCCGCGTCCGCGCCAGAGGCCGCCGGGCGGGTGTCCAGCCGGCAGAAGCAGGATGCTTCGATCGGTACGTCCGCCAACGCGGCCGCGGCCTTCAGCTGCTGGGCCACGATCGCGGCCTCCCCCGTCCTGCCGGTACGTGTCAGGCACTCGTGGAACCCGTGCAACGCCCATACGTTCCCCGGGTGTTGCAGCGGCCGGGGCAGGGTGGGGTCGAGGCCGAGGTCGGCCCGGTAGACCGCCTCCGCCTCCTCCACGCGGCCCTGTTCCAGCAGCAGGGCCCCGTACGCGTGCCGGGTGGGCTGCATCCAGCCCCAGGGCTCGTCGTAGGGGAGGTTGTCGTCCAGTTCGATGGACCGTTCCAGTGCGGCGAACGCCTCGTCGTGGTCGCCCTTGCGGTAGGCGAGTTCTCCGTCCAGCATCGCGGCGGCGATGGCGAGGATGTCCTGGCAGGTGTTGTTGAACAGCATCCGCGTGTTCGGCACCCGGTCCACCGCGGCGCGAAAGCTCTCCCGCTCCGTCTCGGCCCGGTCGGTCTCGCCGGTCGCCGAGAGGGCGACGCCACGGGCGTAGTGGAGCATCGCGGTGCTCACGCGGTACAACGCCGGGTCGGCGGGGAAGGGCAGCGCCAGGATGTCGTCCCAGCGGCCGAAGCGGATGAGGACGTGGAAACGCATCGCCAGGAAGCCCTCGAGCCAGTCGGCCATCGGCGGGCTCTGCACCCTGAGCAGTTCCTCGGGGACGGCGGCTTCGAGCTGCGCGGAGGCGTCCAGGGCCACCTTCGAGAGGCCCGCGAACATGGCGCCGTAGATCCTGAAGTGGTGGTTGTGGGCGCGGTAGAGGGTGTAGAAGTTCATGGCGCCGGACCGCGCGAGGTACTTCTCGTCGGCGGCGATCGCGAGGGTGTTGTCGGACACGACCCGTCGGTAGTCACCGCACAGCACCTCCAGGTGCGAGGGCATGTGGCGAAGGTGTCCGGCGTCGGGCACGGCGCCGCGCAGCCGGTCGGCGACCGTGAGGGCCGCTTCCGGAGTGGGGGACATCTCCATCAGGTGGATGTACAGGTGCAGGACGCCGGGATGCCGGGCGCCGCTGTCACCGGCGAGCGCCCGGTCGAGGACGGCCTTGGCCTCCAGGGTGCGGGCGCCCGCGGCGGGGCGGCCGGTCTTCAGGTCCCACAGCTGCCAGGGGGTGAGGTTCATCAGGGCGTCCGCGCAGAGCACGGCGACGTCCAGGTCGTCGGGGGCGCTCTCGTACACCGCGAGCATGCGGTCCGCGTAGGCCTCGTTCCACACCGAGCAGTCCTCGACCGCCCGCCCCTGGGGGTAGCGGGCGCGCAGGGCTCCGATGAGGGCACGCTCCACGGGCGTGGTCCCCGCGGCCCTCTCGTGCGCCGATTCGACAGCGGTATGGGTACGTTCGACGCTGCGGACGAGGTCGTCGCTGTCGAAGGCCTCCCAGGGCTTGTTGTAGTTCGGGCCGAGGGCGTAGGCGATGCCCCAATAAGCCATGGCGCAGTCGGGGTCGGCCGCGGCCGCCCTCTCGAAGCAGGCGACCGCTTCCTCGTGGTTGAACGCGTAGGTCCACAACAATCCACGATCGAACCAGAGTTGGGCCTCGGCCCCGGCGGTCGTCACGGGGCGGCGATAGCTGCCCAGGTCGTAGTAGTCGTCCATGGCGTCCATGACTGTCTCCCAGGAGAGCGACTGAGTCGGCCGACCGGTCTCGCCCGCCGCACGCACCGACGGGGATGAAAGCGACGATACCTTCACATCCGCACCGATACAGGTCCTTACGCAATGCGGTCACCCGGTGACACCTGGCGCTGACAACGATGGCCCCGTCATTCCCGCGGGACCTTGTTCACCGATGGGCTGGCCCCACTCGCGCAGCGCTACCTAGGATGTACTCCCTGTCCAGCCAGTCCAGTTGGCGCGGCGCTCCGCAGGGGGAACGATGCACACCGGCAATCAGCTGTCCACCGAGATCGACGCAACCGTGCCGACAGCCGCACGCATGTACGACTACTATCTGGGCGGCAAGGACAACTACGCGGCCGACCGTGCCGCCGTGGAAGAGCTCGACAAGGTGGTGCCCAGCACGCGCCGCCTGGCTCTGAACAACCGGCGCTTCCTCCAGCGGGTGGTCCGGGTCCTCACGCAGGAGTACGGGATCCGGCAGTACCTCGACCACGGTTCCGGCCTGCCCACCCAGGACAACGTCCACCAAATCGCCCAGCGCATCGACCCGACCACCCACGTGGTGTACGTCGACAACGACCCGATGGTGCTGGTGCACGGGCGCGCGCTGCTGGAACAGGACGAGCGCACGGTGGTCATCCAGGCCGACATGCGGGAGACCGAATCGATCTTCGACCACGTCGAGACACAGCGCCTGATCGACTTCTCACAACCGGCCTGTGTGCTGTTCAACTCCGTGTTCCACTGCATCCCGGACAGCGACACCGACGGCCCGGTCGCCGTGGCCCGCCGGGTCCAGGAACGGCTCGCGCCGGGCAGCTTCCTGGTGATGTGCCAGTTGGTCAGCGAGGACCCCGAAGTCCGCAATTCCGTCACGGAGTTCATGGACCAGGCAACCCGGGGGAACTGGGGCCGGGTGCGCACGGAGAGCGATGTCGCGTCGTACTTCGAGGGTCTGGAGGTCCTCGAGCCGGGCCTGGTGGAGGTGTCCACCTGGCGTCCGGACACCGAGGTGGCGCCTCGTCAGCTCACCCAGGAGTGGATCGAGTTCGGCGGCGTGGGCCGGATCCCGCTGTAGGTTCCCGTGGGTGGGTGCCCCCTTCGCGCGGTCACGCCGAGGCCCCTCTCGCGACCCCGGCGATCCGGAGCGGGCGGGGGCGCTCGCGTCGCGTTCCGGTTCGAGGTGCCGAGGTGTTACGACCCGGACTGCGGCTCCGGGTAGCGGTCCCGCGCGGTGGCGCGCAGCAGCTCCAGGGATTCGCGGGGGCGCAGGGCCTCGTCGGCGAGGCGGTCCAGCGCGATCCGGTACTCCTCCGTCTCGTCGAGGTCCTCGAGGAAGTTGGCGCTCTTGATGTGCTCCAGGTAGACCACGTCGGGCAGATCGAGGCCGCCGAAGCGCAGATACGTCACCGGGATGGCGGGAGCCGACGCGTTCGTCACACTCAACGGCACGATCTGCACGGTGACATTGGAGCGCTCGGCCATCCGCATGAGATGGGCGAGCTGCTCCCGCATCACCTCGGCGCCGCCCAGCACGCGCAGCAGAACCGACTCGTCGATGACCGCCCACAGCTGCGGGGCGCCCTCGCGCATCAACAACTCGGCCCGCCGCATCCGGAGTTCGACACGACGCTGCACCTCACTCGCCGGTGCGTTGGGCAGGCCGCGCTCCACCACCGCTCGGGTATAGGCGGCGGTCTGCAGCAGACCGGGGACGTACTGGATCTCGAAGGTGCGGATGGTGGCGGCTGCCTCCTGCAGTCCGACCAGCCGGTCGAACCACTCGGGCATCAGCCGCTTGTCGTACCGCTGCCACCAGCCCGGTTCCCCGGCCCGCCGGAGCAGTTTGACCAGGACAGAGACCTCGTAGTCGTCAGTGCCGTACAGCTCCAGCAGGGCCCGGACGTCGCCCTCCGTCGGCGGGCGGCGGCCCTTGCCGGACTCGATGCGGGACAGCTTCGCCGCACTGAAGCCGACGGAGCGCGCCGCCTGGTCCTGGGCCAGTCCGGCGTCCTCACGGAAGCCGGCCAGCTGCACACCGACCAGCATCTTCAGCAGGGTCGGAGCCGGCTCGGGCCGCTCGAGATAGGGTTCCAGACGGGAGATACGATGCGGCGCGGCGGACATCCTGACTCCCAGCAGACCGGCACAAGGGCGTTTTACACTATCGCACCTCGCCGTGCCGCAGCGCATGCGTCCCGCAGAAGCCTTGCTGAAGTGGGCAGTTGAACTCCGTTTCAGCACTCCGGCAGGACGGCGCGGACCGGACCGCCTCACCGCGCCGGCCGCATCAGACCAGGTGGTCGAACTCACCGTCCTTCACCCCGGCCAGGAACGCCGCCACTTCCGCCGGCGTGTAGACCAGCGCGGGCCCGTCGGGGTCGCGGGAGTTGCGCATCGCCACATCCCCACCGTCCAGCGGGGCCACCTCTACGCAGTTGCCCTCGGCGTTGCTGTGCCGGCTCTTGATCCAGCAGGCGTCCAAGGAACTCGCCCGCACTCCGTTCCGCACTCCTGGCACCGAAGCCTCCTTGCCGTTCCTGTGCACTGCCGGGCGGTGCCCGGCCGTTCGCCGGGGCGGGCCGGGCCGGATCACGCTCGATCCGCCCCGGCCCGTCCCCGTCCGCCCCGAAAAAACTTCACGCAATTTCTCATGCAATTGCACGCGAGCGTTCTCGGTGTGGATAATAGCTGGGGCGTCAACCCCCTTGTTGACGGCCTGTCCTGACGTCGCATCGAGGAGGTGGCATGTCCTCACCTGCGCACCGAGTGATCCGGTCGACCGTCGGTGCCGACGCCCCGTCCGAAGCGCGGGGACGCCCCCCGGTCCCCCCGGCACACGGGACGGTCCGGGCCCGACTGCCGGCCCGGCCGCCCGCCTGACCGTCCCCCCATTCGACACGACCGCCGCGAAAGGCCCCACGCGATGCGCAGCGCTTCCACGGAACAGTCGAGCAGCGAGCGCCCTGTGCGCCACACGTCCCCGGCCGGAATGGCCCGTACGACACCGCTCACGTCACTGTCCCGCGTGCCGTGGCGCGAGATCCAGGACTCCACCGGATCGGCGGCGGCCGTCCCCCTGCTGCTCAACGCCATCGCCTGGGGGGACGCCGACACCGCCCGGTCCGCCCTGAAGGACCTGCGGAAACGGATCTGCCAGTACGGCTTCGTGGTGGAGCAGGCGACGGCCGCCACCGTCCCCTTCCTCTGGGAGCTGGCGCAGTTGCCGCACGTGACCTGTCGTGCCGAGATCATCCAGCTGCTCAAGGCCATCGCCGACGCCCGGCAGTGGGAGAGCACCGCCGCCGCGTATCCCAAGCTGCTCAATCACCGCGAGAACCCGGTCGTCTGGGAGCGGGCTGCCCGGCAGGCCGTGCGCGCCCGGCGGGGCGACCTGCGCCACCTGATGGAGGAACAGGACACCAAGATCGCCCGTGCCACGACGGAGCTGGCCCACGCGCTGGCCGAATGAGCCCCGCTCGAGCGCCGTTGGGGGACGAGCGCCGAGGGGGCCAGTGGCACGGGGAGCGGACCGCGCGACCGGTAACGCACCACCGGTCGCGCGGTCCGTGGAAGGGTCGGCCGGGCCGGCCGCCCGGACCGCCCCGAGGGTCCGCCGCTTCGCGCCGGGCTCCTCGAAAAGCCGAGGGAGTCGCGGTCCCGCTCCGGGGAGCGCGGGCACCACGTGCGGTCACAGCTCGCCGATGAGCCCCTCCCCGAGGTGCTGCCGCACCGTGCTCGCTCCGCCCGCGATGCTCCCGCTCCCGGCAACGGCCTTCGCCCGGTCGAGGGCGCTGTGGATGCCGTCGGTGACGAGGGTGAAAGCGGTGCCGCCCTCCCTGACCGGGTTCGGCCGGGGCCGGTGGGTGAGCACGAGGACCGGGGTGCGAAACGGCGGGTCGTCACCCCGGAACTCCTCGCCCGGGCCGCACATCGTCCGGCCCGTGACCATCGCTCCGGTGGCATCGAACCACTCGCGCACGGCCTCGGAGCCGCCGTCCTCCTCCGCGCCGTCGCCTCCCGGGCTGCCAGGGGCGACACCGTTTCCGGCCACGTGGCCGTCGAGGGAGAAGGCCGTGTCTGCGGTCACGGTGGATCCTCCTGGAGTAGTGAGAACGTACTCCTCTCACTCCCGCGTCGGCCGGGGACCGGTGCTTTCGGCACACGCCGGCGGTTCCTCCGCCGGCTGCCCGGTCCCCGGCTCCACGTCCCCATCCGGCCGAAAGCGCGCCCTTCCGGGCTGTAGGTAAGCTCGGCACATGGTCCGACTGATGGGTCGATCCCCGGCCCGGTCGCCCCAGCGGCCCAGCACCACGGCCTCCTCCGTACGTCGGCAGCGACAGGGCGGCGGTGGCTCGCGGTGGCGCCCACCGAAGTGGCTCCGATCCTTGCTGAGCGCCCGCAGCGTCGCCGGACAGGTCTTCATCCTGTACGTCGTGATCGTGCTGCTGCTGGTCGTGTCCGCCGTGTTCGCGCTGGTGCTGCAGGTACGGCACGACAGCACGCTGGAGGCCCGCAACCGCTCCCTCGCCGTGGCTGAGACCCTGGCCCACTCGCCGGGCATCGTCGAGGCACTCGAGTCCCCCGATCCCACCCTCCTGCTCCAGCCGCGGGCGGAGGCCGTCCGCAAACAGGCCGGGGTCGACTTCGTCGTCGTCATGAACACCGACGGCATCCGCTACACCCACCCGAAGACGGACCGGATCGGCAGGAAGTTCGTCGGCACCCTCCAGCCCGCGCTGGCCGGACGGCCGATGACCGAGGAGATCACCGGGACGATCGGCCCGCTGGTCCAGGCCGTGGTGCCGGTGAACGACCCCGACGGCGTCGTCGTGGGTCTCGTGTCGGCCGGCATCACGACGGAGAACGTCGGCGGCGCCGCCGAGGAGCAGCTGCCGCTGGTGCTGACCGCGGGGGCCGTCGCGCTCGTGCTGGCCACCACCGGCGCGGCCCTGGTCAGCAGGCGTCTGCTGCGGCAGACCCACGGGCTGGGCCCGCACGAGATGACCCGTATGTACGAGCATCACGACGCGGTGCTGCACGCGGTGCGGGAAGGCGTGGTCATCGTCGACGACGACGGCACCCTGCTGCTCGCCAACGACGAGGCGCACCGGCTGCTCGGCCTGCCCGAGGACGCGGAGGGCCGTGACGTGCTCGACCTCTCCCTCGACCCCGGCACCGCCGACCTGCTGTCCTCGGGACGGGTCGCCACGGACGAGGTGCACCGGGTCGGCGACCGGCTGCTGGCGGTCAACCAGCGGTCCACCGACCGTGTGGGAGGCCCGCCCGGCAGCGTCGCCACGGTCCGCGACTCCACGGAGCTGCGCGCCCTGTCCGGCCGGGCCGAGACCGCGCGGGAGCGGCTCGACATGCTCTACGACGCCGGTGTGGGCATCGGGACCAGCCTGGACGTGGCTCGCACGGCCGAGGAGCTGACGGAACTGGCCGTACCGCGGTTCGCGGACTTCGCCACGGTGGACCTGTTCGAGACGGTGCTGGCCGGTGGTGAGCCGGAGGTGGCGGGATCGGTGCGCCGCACGGCGATGACCGGCATCCGCAAGGACACCCCGCTGTACCCGGTGGGTACCCGGACCCGGTTCGTCGGATCGTCCCCGCAGGGCCGCAGCCTGGCCTTTGGCCGGTCGTTCATCGAGCCCCGGCTGGGTGAGGCCCCGGGGTGGCGGGCGCAGGACATGGAGCGCTCCGGGCAGATCGTGGCGTACGGGATCCACTCGCTGATCACCGTGCCCCTGCGGGCCGGTTCCCTGGTGCTGGGCGTGGTCAGCTTCTGGCGTTCCGAGAAGCCCGGGCCGTTCGACGAGGAGGAGCGGGCCCTGGCGGAGGAGCTGGTCGCGCGGGCCGCGGTGTCCATCGACAACGCCCGCCGGTACACGCGCGAGCACAGCATGGCGGTGACGCTCCAGCGCAGCCTGCTGCCACGCAGCCTGCCCGAGCAGAGCGCGCTGGAGATCGCCTACCGCTATCTGCCCGCGCAGGCCGGGGTGGGCGGCGACTGGTTCGACGTCCTGCCGCTGTCCGGCGCGCGGGTCGCGCTGGTGGTCGGCGACGTCGTCGGGCACGGGCTGCACGCGGCGGCCACCATGGGGCGGCTGCGCACGGCGGTGCACAACTTCTCGGCGCTCGACCTGCCGCCCGACGAACTGCTGGGCCTGCTGGACGAGCTGGTCGGCCGCATCGACCAGGACGAGACGGAGGAGGAGCACAGCGCCCCGGTGACCGGCGCGACCTGTCTGTACGCCGTCTACGACCCGGTCACCCGGCGTTGCACCGTCGCCCGCGCGGGACATCCGCCGCCCGCGCTGATCAGCCCGGACGGCACCGTGCGGTACGCGGACGTGCCCGCCGGCCCGCCCCTGGGGCTGGGCGGGCTGCCGTTCGAGACGGCCGAACTGGAGCTGGCGGAGGGCAGCCGGCTGGTCCTGTACACGGACGGGCTCGTCGAGGACCGGAACCATGACATCGACGTCGGTCTGGAGCTGCTGCGCGAAGCCCTGTCCCGGGCCGGGGACTCCCCCGAGGACACCTGCCGGGCCGTCCTGCAGGCCCGGCGTCCGATCAGGGCGCGGGACGACATCGCCCTTCTCGTGGCGCGTACGCAGGCGCTCGCCGAGGACCGGACAGCCCGGTGGCCGGTACCGTCCGACCCGGCGGCGGTCGCCGAGGTGCGTGCCACGATCGCGCGGAAACTGTCCGAGTGGGGCCTGGACGAGCTGGTCTTCACCACGGAGCTGATCCTGAGCGAGCTGGTCACCAACGCGATCCGCCACGGCGGCGGCCCCATCGAGGTGCGGATGCTGCGCGACCGCAATCTGATCGTCGAGGTCTTCGACAACAGCAGCACGTCTCCGCATCTGCGGTACGCGACCATGAACGACGAGGGCGGGCGCGGCCTGTTCCTGGTGGCGCAGATGTCGGAGCGGTGGGGCACCCGCTACCTGCCGGCCGGTAAGATCATCTGGGCCGAGCAGCCCATCCCGTGATCCGCGGAGGGCTGCCCGGGGATCCACAAGGGCAGTCATAAGGTCCACTTATGAGTCCATAGACCGAACCCGCGTACCAGGTTAGGCATGCCTCAGTTTAGGATTTCCGGCGAGGCTCTTGTCATCGCTCGAAGGGAACCTGACCATGCCCCGCCCCCTGCGGGTAGCCGTCGTGGGATCCGGCCCCGCCGGGATCTACGCCGCCGACGCCCTGCTCAAGTCCGACGTCGCCGCCGACCCGGGTGTCTCGATCGACATCTTCGAGCGCATGCCGGCACCGTTCGGTCTGATCCGTTACGGCGTCGCTCCCGACCACCCGCGGATCAAGGGCATCATCACAGCCCTGCACCAGGTGCTCGACAAGCCGCAGATCCGGCTGTTCGGCAACGTGGACTACGGCACCGACATCCACCTCGACGACCTGCGCGCGTTCTACGACGGCGTGATCTTCGCCACCGGCGCGACCGCCGACCGGGCGATGTCCTCCCTCCCGGGCATCGGCCTCGACGGCTCGTACGGTGCCGCGGACTTCGTCTCCTGGTACGACGGACACCCGGACGTGCCGCGCACCTGGCCGCTGGACGCGGAGAAGGTCGCCGTGCTCGGCGTCGGCAACGTCGCCCTGGATGTCGCGCGCATCCTCGCCAAGACGGCGGAGGAGCTGCTGCCGACGGAGATCCCGCCGAACGTCCACGAAGGGCTGCGGGCCAACAAGGCGCGGGAGATCCACGTCTTCGGCCGCCGCGGCCCCGCTCAGGCGAAGTTCAGCCCGATGGAGCTGCGGGAGCTGGACCACTCCCCCACCATCGAGGTCGTCGTCGACCCCGAGGACATCGACTACGACGAGGGGTCGATCGCCACCCGGCGCGGCAACAAGCAGACCGACATGGTCGCCAAGACGCTGGAAAAGTGGGCGATCCGCGATGTCGGCGACCGCCCGCACAAGCTGTTCCTGCACTTCTTCGAATCGCCGTCGGAGATCCTCGGCGAGGACGGCAGGGTGACCGGCCTGCGCACCGAGCGCACCGAGCTCGACGGCACCGGCAACGTCAAGGGCACCGGTGAGTTCAAGGACTGGGACGTCACCGCGGTCTACCGCGCGGTGGGCTACCTGTCCGACAAACTCCCCAAGCTGCCCTGGGACATCGACTCCGGCACCGTTCCGGACAAGGGCGGCCGGGTCGTCCAGGAGAACGGCGAGCACCTGACGTCGACGTACGTCACCGGCTGGATCCGGCGCGGCCCCATCGGCCTGATCGGCCACACCAAGGGCGACGCCAACGAGACGGTCGCGAACCTGCTGGACGACTTCGCGAACGGACGGCTGCAGACGCCCGTGACGCCCGAGCCCGAGGCCGTGGACGCGTTCCTCGCCGAGCGCTCCGTCCGCTACACCACCTGGGACGGCTGGTACCGGCTGGACGCCGCGGAGAAGGCACTGGGCGAGCCGCAGGGGCGCGAGCGCGTGAAGCTCGTCGAGCGCGAGGACATGCTGCGGGAGAGCGGCGCGTGACCTGATCCCGGTCACGACGACGTACCGACGGAGCGCCCGCCCGGACCTGACGGTCCGGGCGGGCGCTCCGTCGTGCGCACGGGGGACTTGGTTCCGCCGGGCCCATGGGGCTCACCAGGCCCGCCGAGGCCGCGAGACCCGCTCGGTGCAGGCGGGATCAGGGTTGTGTACCATCCGGTCCTTCGAGGACACGGTCTACCTCGTCAAGCCGACGGGCAGCCGCGCCGACGCGCACGCGTACACGAGGCGCGGCTCCGACCGGGACGGCAACGGGTACATCACGTTCCACAAGTGACCGGCGCCTGATGACCTGTTGCCGCCTGACCGTCAGTCCGTGAGGGGCAGGTGGCCCGTCTCCCCCGGCTGGAGGCGGACCGTACGGTCCGGGAGGCGTACGTCGACGGGCCCGGGACCCGACGAGGGTACGGCGATCTCCACACGCCCGCGCTCCAGCCGCAGCCGGACGCCCCAGTGGCCGCGGTAGCGCAGGGTGAAGCCGTAGGAGGACAGCTCCGGCAGGGGCACCGGGTCCAGCCGGAGGTCGCCGTTGCGTGTCTCCAGGCCGGGCAGCCCGCGCTGGACCAGGTCGAGGGTGCCGGCCATGGCGCCGAGATGGATGCCCTCGCCGGTGGTGCCGCCCTGGATGTCGGCGATGTCCCCGCGCAGGGCCTCCTGGCAGAACGTCCAGGCCTCGGCACGCCGGTCGCGGGCCAGCACCCATCCGTGGACGAGACCGCTCAGGGTGGACCCGTGACTGGTTCGGTGCAGGTAGTGGTCCACCGTGAGGCGCCAGGTCGCCTCGTCCATCTCGTATCCCAGCCGGCGGAAGAGGCCTCGCAGTTCGGCCGGGGAGAACAGATACCCGAGCATCAGGACGTCCGCCTGTTTCGAGGCCCGGTAGCGGTTGACGGTGTCGCCCTCGGCCTCCAGGATCCGGTCCAGTCGCCGGATGTCCTCGTAACGCCGCCGGTAGTCCCGCCAGTCGAGTTCGGCGAGCTTCCCGTACCCCTCGAACTGGCTGACGACGCCGTCGTGGAAGGGCACGTGCAGGGCTCGGGAGACCTCCTCCCACCTCTCGAGTTCGCTCCGGTCGAGGCCCGTGTGTTCGTCGAGTTCCCGCCGGCGCGGCTCGGGCAGGTTGCGCAGCACGTCCAGGGTGTGGGCCAGCACCCAGGCCGCGGTGACGTTCGTGTAGGCGTTGTCGTCGACTCCGGGCTCGGAGGCGTCGGGGTAGGCGTCGTGGTACTCGTCGGGACCCATCACCCCCTTGATGCGGTAGCGGCCCGGGAGCGGGTCGTAGACGGCGGCGTCCGACCAGAAGCGGGAGATCTGCAGCAGCAGTTCGGCGCCCTTGGTGTGCAGGAACTCGGTGTCGCAGGTGGCCTCGCAGTACTGCCACACGTTGTACGCGATCGCCGACCCCACATGGTGCTGGAGACGGGAGTGGTCGGGTACCCAGTGGCCCGACCGCGGGTTGAGGTGGACCTGTTGAGCCTCCTCCCGGCCGTCGCTGCCGCTCTGCCAGGGGTACATGGCCCCTCGGCGTCCGGCGTCCCGGGCTGCGGTGCGGGCCCGGTCGAGACGCCGGTGGCGGTAGAGCAGCAGGGCCCGGGAGACCTCGGGGAAGTGCAGGTTGAGGTAGGGCAGCACGAACAGCTCGTCCCAGAAGACGTGTCCGCGGTACGCCTCTCCGTGCAGGCCCCGGGCCGGTACGCCGACGTCCAGGTCGGCGGTGTGCGGGGAGAGGGTCTGCAGCACGTGGAAGAGGTGCAGGCGCAGGATGGTGCCGGCCTCCCCGGGCACGTCCAGCTCACCCCGGCGCCACAGCCTGCCCCAGGCCGTCCGGTGGGACTCCACCAGCTCCGCGAAGCCGGCGACGCGGCCCACCCGGTCGACGGCGGCGTGCAGGGGGTCGCTGATGGCCGGGTCACGTGAGGTGTACAGCGCGACGATCTTGTCCACCGTCGCCGTACGGCCCGCGGTCAGGTGCAGCCGCGTCAGCTGGACGGCCCGCGGGGTCTCCTTGTGGAGGGTGACGGGCGCCTCGGAGAGCAGCCTGGACGCCTGGGCGATCCGGAGGTCGGAGGTACGGGTGCGGCAGCGCAGCCACACGGTGTCCGGTGTCGTACTGCCGCTGTGCACATGGGTCAGGTGACGACCGTCCAGGTCCCGGTAGCGGGCCACCCCGGCGTTGGTGACGCCGCCGTCGAGGGCCGCCTCGACCTCGAGCGGGCCGAAGTGCCTCTCGGGCGTGAACTCGGTGCGCAGCGCGGCCAGATGAGGGTCGGCCATGTGCACCAGGCGTTCCTGGCGCACCCTCAGTACCCGGCCCTCCCCCAGGTCGTACCGGGTCAGGCGCTCCAGCAGTCCCGCGGAGAGCAGGAGGGTCTCACGGTGGTCGAGCACGGTCGTCGTGTCGGGGGTGAGCCACGGCCCCCCGGGCAGCCGGAACCGCAGGGGCAGCCAGTTGGGGAGGTTGACGAGGTCCTCGTTCTCGATGCGCCGTCCGGCCACCTCGGAGGTGAGCCGGTCGTAGCAGCCGGCCGCGTACGTTCCCGGGTAGTGCACGTCGTCGGCGGCGCATTCCGGCAGCGCACCCCGGGTGGCGAAGAAACCGTTGCCGAGTGTGCACAGCGACTCCCGCAGGCGTACCTCAGCGGGGTCGTATCCCTCGTACTCCCAGGTCCAGCCGGCCACGTCGACGCTCCTTCCCCGGCAGGCCCAGCGGGCTCCGGTGGTTGCGCACGGGGTACCCGCGCGGGGCAGGAACACACACCGGCCGGGCCCGCCTCCGGACCACCGGCGCGTGCCCGTGCGGGAGGGCTAGCCCTCCCGCACGGGCACGCGCCACACCAGGGCGGTACCACGGTCGGGGGCGCTGTCGATCTCCAGATCGCCGCCCAGCTGCGCGGCGCGTTCGGCCATGTTGCGCAGTCCGCTGCGGCGGCCGCCCTCCGGGACACCCACGCCGTTGTCGGTGACGGTCAGCCGCACCTCACGGCCGTCGGTCTCGAGGACCACCTCCACCCGGTCCGCACGCGCGTGCCGGGCTATGTTGGTCAGGGCCTCGGACAGGACGGCCACCAGATGGTCGGCGGTCTCCTTCGGCACATGGGTGTCGACCAGGCCCTCCATCCGCACGCCGGGCGCGAAGCCCAGCACGGGGGCCGCCTCGCCGACCACCCGTACGGCGCGGGCCCGCAGTCCGGCCCCGGAGGCCGCGTCGTGAGCGCGCAGGCCGAAAATGGTCGATCTGATGATCTTGATGGTCTCGTCCAGGTCGTCCACCGCCCGGGAGACCCGCTCCGAGGCCTCCTTGTGCTCGATGAAACGGCCGGCGCTCTGCAACGTCATCCCGGTGGCGAACAGCCGCTGAATGGCCAGGTCGTGCAGGTCCCGGGCGATCCGGTCGCGGTCCTCGAGCACCGCGATCTGCTCGGCGTCGCGGCGACGCTCCGCCAGTTCCATCGCCACCGCCGCCTGCGCGGCGAAGCCCTGCAGCGGCTCGATCTCCTTGTCGGAGAACTCGCTGCGGCCGGCTGCGCGCACCAGCAGGACGATGCCCCGTACACCGTCCCCCGACCCGACGGGCACGGCCACCGCCGGGCCGAGGCCGGCGAAGCGCGGCGGTCCGGACGACATCCGCTCGTCGCAGGAGACGTCCGGGCTGGTGACGGGGGCGGCGCTGGTGAACGCCCGGCCCAGCAGGCTGTCGTCGACGGGGACGACGAGCCCGCGATGGGTCTCGGCCTCCTGGCCCATGGCGAGTTCCACGGTCAGCGACGCGGTGCCCTCCATCGGCACCGCCACCTCGGCGAGTGCCGCACCGGTGATCTCCATGGCCCGTTCGGCGATCAGCAGGAGAGCCTCACTGCCGCCGCTGCCGGACATCAGGGCGTGGGTGATCTCCGTGTTCGCCTGCAGCCACCGCTCCCGCAGCCGGGACTCCTCGTACAGCCGGGCGTTGTCGATGGCGACGCCCGCGGCGACGGCCAGGGTCGCCAGGACCGACTCGTCCTCCTCGTCGAACTGCGCCCCGGCACGCTTCTCGGTGAGGTACAGATTGCCGAAGATCTGGTCGCGGACCCGGATGGGGACGCCGAGGAAGCTGTTCATCGGCGGATGGTGGGCCGGGAAACCGAAGGACGCGGGGTGCTCGGACAGCTTCGCCAGCCGCAGCGGCTGGGGGTGCCGGATCAGCTCCCCGAGGATGCCGTGTCCCTCGGGGTAGTGGCCGATGCGGGCGATCTCCTCGTCGCTGACGCCGACCGTGTGGAAGGCCGACAGCCGCTTGCCGTCGGGGCCGATCACGCCGAGAGCGGCGTACTCGGCGTCCACCAGCACCGCTGCGGCGTCGACGATGCTGTGCAGGACCTGTTTCAGGTCCAGCTCGCGGCCCACCTCGAGGACGGCCTCCAGCAGGCTGCGCACCCGGTCGCGCGTGCCGCGGGCCGCGTCGATCCGGGCCTGGAGCTCCTCCAGCAAGTCGTCCAGCCGCAGCTGCGGCAGCAGCGGACGGGGGTCCCCGCCCCGCTCGGAGCTCTCCACCCGTGGTCCTCCCGTCCGCTCGCTGTACCGGCAGCGTGTCCCCGGCAGGTGCCACGTTAACGGGCGCGGCCCGGCCGTATCCCACCGGTCGGCGAACCCGGCGTCAGCGATCCGTGCGCCGCAGCCGGTCCTGCGCCTGGGTGGCGATCACGGCGGCCTGGATACGGCGCTCCACGCCCAGCTTCGCCAGCAGCCGGGAGATGTGGTTCTTCACCGTCTTCTCCGCCAGATAGAGCCGCTGGCCGATCTGCCGGTTGGTCAGTCCCTCGCCGATCAGGGCGAGGATCTCCCGTTCACGTTCGGTCAGTCCGGGCAGGGCGTCCTGCTCCTCCTGCGGCTCCTTCTCCTGCCGCAGCCGGGCCATCAGGCGGGTGGTGGCGCTCGGGTCGAGCAGGGACTGGCCGGAGGCGACCGTCCGCACGGCCGTGACCAGGTCCGAGCCCTGGATCTGCTTCAGCACATAGCCGGAGGCGCCCGCCATGATCGAGTCCAGCAGGGCCTCCTCGTCGTCGAACGAGGTGAGCATCAGACAGGCCAGTTCCGGCAGCGTCGAGCGCAGCTCACGGCACACGGTCACACCGTCGCCGTCGGGCAGGCGGACGTCGAGGACCGCCACGTCGGGGCGGAGCGCGGGGACGCGGACCAGTGCCTGCTCGACGGTGGCGGCCTCGCCGACGACGGTGATGTCCGGTTCGTCGTTCAGCAGGTCGTGCACTCCGCGGCGGACCACCTCGTGGTCGTCCAGCAGGAAGACCCGGACGGGCCGGTCGGGTCCCGGCCGTTCGCTGTCCGCCATCTGACACTCCTTGTCCTCGTGTGCCGGGCCGCCGTGTGCCGGGCCGCCGTGTGCCGGGCCGTACGCCGTGTCCCGGTGCCCCCGGCCGGCTGCTGCCGGGAAGTCCCTCACCGGGATCCTTCTCGATTCAGGGCCGAACGGCCAGGGCCGGTCGGCCCTGATTCCCGTCGGCCACCCGTTCTCCGCGGAGGGCCCGCGCCCTCAGCCGGCCGGCTCCCCGCGCTGCGGACCGTACGGGCGTGAGCGGGCCCGGCCGGCCGGGGTGCCAGGACCATCGGTACCTGGAGGGCGGCCGGCGGATGGGCCGCCCTCGGCGACAGGAGCCGCACCGGTCCCCCGCGGTGTCGCTCCGTCCACGGTACCGGGGCGGCGGACCACTGGACCGCCGGACAGCTCCCAACGCCCGTAGGAGACCCGCACAACGCTCGTCCAGTGCCCGTCCACGGGTTTCCCGCCGGCCGGCTCGCCACTACGGGTTGACTGGCCGGTATGTCCGAGAATCATGGCAGGCCCGCGGCGGAGCCGACCGAGCGGATCGTCGCCGGAACGACGGTCGTCGCCCCGCGGGGCGAACCCGACCTGCTGACCGCGCCGGTCCTGTCGCGGCGTCTGGACGCGTTGACCGCCGGGGCCTTTCTTGATCCGGTGCTGGATCTGCGCGGCGTGCCGTTCATCGACTGCTCGGGCCCGCGCGTTCCGTGCCGTGCGCGCAGGCCGGTCCTGTCCCGTGGCGGGCGGCTGCTCACGCGCGGCCCAGGCCTGCTGCGACTCCTCCGCCACACCCGGCTCGCCGGCGCGTTCGAGCTCCTTCCCCGCCTGCCGGTGGAGCTCGACGTGGCCGCCGTCCGTCCCCCGGTGCGCAAAGGGACCCCTCCCGAACAGCGCACCACGAGTCCCCGGGACCTGGCCGGCCGGCCCCGTTCTCCGGGCGCCGCCCGGGACCGAAGGTCCCCTTCTGCCGGGCCGACGGGCCCGCAGCATCCCGCGAACAGGGGTTACCACCGAAAACACGCTCGTCGGATTGCTATACAGAAGTGCCGCCGGTCCGGAACGGCGGCCCAACACCCGCCCCCCGTGATGTCGTTGGGAGACCTCGTGCTGTCCGAAGAATCCGCCGCAGTGGTACGGGCAACCCTTCCCGCCGTGGCCGGAGCGCTCGACGAGATCACCGCACGCTTCTACGGTGCGCTGTTCCGCGACCGTCCCGAACTCCTGGACGGCATGTTCAACCGGGGCAATCAGGCCAGTGGGGCCCAGCGCCGGGCGCTGGCCGGTTCCATCGCCGGCTTCGCGCAGGCGCTGCTCGCCGACCCGGACACCCGGCCGGACGCCCTGCTGGCACGCATCGCGCACAAACACATCGCGGTCGGAGTCACCGACGACCAGTACACGATCGTGCACAAGTACCTGTTCGGTGCGATGGCGGAGGTCCTCAAAGACGCCGTCACCCCCGAGGTGGCCACGGCCTGGGACGAGGTGTACTGGCTGATGGCGGGCGCCCTCATCGGGCAGGAGGCTCGCCTCTACCAGGACGCGGGAGTCGCGCCGGGTGACATCTGGCGGCGGTGGACGGTCGTCGAACGGCGCGAGGAGACCGCCGACGTGGTGTCGTTCCTGCTGCGCCCGGCCGACGGCGAACCGGCACCGCCGGCCCGGGCCGGGCAGTACGTGAGCGTGCGGTTGCGGATGCCCGACGGGGTGCACCAGCTGCGCCAGTACAGCCTGTCCTCGGACCCGGGCGGCGATCTCCGCCGTATCACCGTCAAGCGGACCGCCGGGGCACCGGAAGCACCGGACGGCGAGGTCTCCAGCCTGCTCCACGCACACACCCGCGCCGGTGACGAGCTCGCCCTGTCCGTACCGGCCGGCGACGTGACCCTCGACGAGGCGGACACCCCGCTGGTGCTGGTCTCGGCCGGCATCGGCTGTACCCCCATGGTGGGCATGCTCGCCCGGCTCACCGCGACGGGTTCGGCACGCCGGGTCCTGGTGCTGCACGCCGACACCTCGCCCGAGGAGCACGCCCTGCGCGCCGAGGTACGCGCGCTGGTGGAGCGACTGCCGGGCGCCCGTGCGGTCTTCTGGTACGAGCGGCCGGGCGACGAGGAGCGCGAAGCGCGCGGCGGCCTGATGGACCTCACGGGGATCGACGTTCCGGCGGACGCGTCGGTGTACCTGTGCGGTCCGCTGCCGTTCATGCGTACGGCGCGCGGCCAACTCCTGGGCGCGGGGGTCCCCGCCCGGCGGATCAGCTACGAGGTCTTCGGTCCCGATCTGTGGCTCCCCGAGGCAGCTGCCTGAACGCTCCGCAGGACGGGCGTGGGCCCTTCGCGCACAGCACGCGCGAAGGGCCCACGCCCGTCCTGTGTCCTGCCCGGACCGGTCTGGTCCGACCCGGTCCTTCCCGGGCCGGTCCCGGTTCAGACCTCCAGATCGTTCTCGATCCGGCGCAGCTGGTGGCGGGCCATCGCCATGTTGGCACGGCTAGAGTCCAGCACCAGGTACAGGAACAGCCCGTTGCCGCCGCGCCCCTTGATCAGACGGATCAGGTGGTACTGGCTGTCCAGGGTGATCAGGATGTCCTCGATTTCCTCCTTCAGTCCCAGGAGTTCCATGGTGCGCAGTTTCGAGCGCACCACGTCGGTGTTGCCCGCGGCGGCGACCTCCAGGTTGAAGTCCTTGCCGCCCCCGATCGTGCCGAGCGCCATGCCGCTGGTGTAGTCGACGAGTGCGGCGGCCGTGGCACCTTCGATGGAGCTGAGGCAGTCCTTGAGCGAGGTCTCGGTGTTGGCCATGAGAGGTGTCCTTATCGATCGTGATGGTTGGTCCGGCCGGCCTCCAGGTCGTGTCACGGCGGCCGGCCGAGGGGAGGAAGCCGGTGTTCAGCCGCCGTGCTGGGGCCGGGGCCGGTGGGCGGGGCGCTGCGGGGTGCGCACCGGGAGGGTGCCGATCCGGCGGTCGGCGTCCGGGGGCGGCGGAGCGTGCGCGTCGAGCGCCGCACGCTCCGCGTGCCTGCCCCCGCCCGGGCCGACGCGGGTGTCGACCAGCTCCGCGATCCGGGCACCGCTGCGCCTGCCCTCCAGATGCAGCCGGCCCACGTTGACCCGGTCGTCGGCGAGCAGGGTGAGCACGGCGGTGCTTCCGGCGGCGTAGGTCGCCACGTATCCCCGGGTGCCGCGCACCAGCAGTTCGCGGAACTCTCCGCGGGTGGCGGCATCCGTCATGCGGTACGCGACCCCGAGCGCGGCGGCGGTGAGTGCGGCCAGCCCTTCCGGCTCGGCGTCGGGCACGTCGTGGGCGAGGACGAGTCCGTCGACGGTGGCCGCGAGCGATCCCGTCAGCCGGGGGATCCGGGTACGGAGCCGACGCAGTTCGTCCAGCACGTCGGTCTCGACGGCCATGAGCAGTCTCCTTTCGGCACGCTGTCGACGCGCGCGGATCACAGGGCCTCCAAGGCGTCCAGGAGCCGTCGCAGCAGTGCTGTGTCGGGCTCGTCCCACGCGTCACCGGATGCGCCGGTGCCCGGACGGACGGAGGCGGCCGGCGGGGGCGGCGCGGGGGTGATCAGTCCGTCGGCGGCCAGACGGCGCAGCTCGACGAGGGTGTGGAAGGTACGGCACGCGAGGGCCGAGGCGATCTGCGCGGCGGTGCTGACGCCGTCGACCCGGGCGAGGGTCCGGCCGCGGCGGGGCGGCAGGTCCGCCCCGCCGGCGCCGGGTGCGCGGGTGAGCGGGGCGGTGTCGACGGCGGGGTCGGGCCAGATGCGGTCCAGCAGGTCACGGCGGCGCCGCGACTCGCGCAGCACGCTTGTCACCGGGACGGGGCGGACCGCCCCGAACCAGTGGGCGGCCTCGGGTCTGAAGCGGAGCGCGGCGGTGTCCCGGGCGAGCGCGAAGTACGCGGCGTCGAAGAGCGCGCCCAGATGGCACAGCTCCAGCGCGCCGGCGGTGAGCCGGCCGCTGTCCACGAGCTGGCGGCCGACGCGGTGGCGGGCGCCGGCCCGCTCGACCGCCTCCCACCAGCCGTCGGCGGGGAGCGCGCCACTGCGGGTGAGCAGATCGCCGAGGTCCGGGCTGTGCGCGGATTCGACGTGGACGACATGTCCCGCGGCCAGGTAGAAGACCCCGGACTCGGTGGAGAGGGCGCCGGTGGCGCGGTCGGCCGCGAGGCTGCCGAGCATGGCGGGCGCCGGCCCGTCGGTGGCTGCCGCGGTGGTCATCCGAGCACCAGCCGCTCCGCCATCTCGGCCAGCCGGATGCGTGCCAGGGCCAGGTTGCCTTCACTGCGGTCGAGCCACAGATACAGGAACACGGTGCTGTCGAAGGTCGTGATCACGAACCGGAGCAGGTGGTAGGCGTCGACGGTGGTGAGGATCAGGTCCTGGACCGGTGCTTCCTTTCCGGACAGGACCGACGCCCCGCCGTCGGCCGGTGCGAGCGTGCCGCTCTCCATCGCGAGGCGGGCGAGTTCGGCGGTCTCCGCCGCCGTGGCCTCCGAGTCGTCGCCCGGCGCCTCGCCCACCGCGCCCAGCGCGAGTCCACTGATCCAGTCGACCACCAGCGCTCCTCGCGCACCGGGCAGTCGCATGGCTTCCAGCAGACTCTCGTCGATTCCGGGCACGCCGGATCCCCCTCCATCGCACGGCTGTACCGCGAACGTGACGCCGAAGCTACGCTGCGTGCTCGACCGAGGTGAGGGCTTTGGTGTTTTCCCTTGGAATATGCAACATGGCCCCCTCGACGCTGGTAGGGTCGGCGATTTTCGAGGTCCGGCACGATCGCCGGGAGGGGGCCCGCAGCCGCGCCGGGAGGGAGCCCGGAGGGGCAGGGTGCGGGCAGGGCCTTCCCCTGGCGGATGGCGGTCCGGCCCTGCTCGCAGGGACCCGTTGCGGTCTCGGGGTACTGTCGCGACCACGAGTGACGGCCCTTCACCACGTGTGCGCTCCGCACACCCCGTGCGCGGCACACACCTGCGCGCAGAACATCGCGGGACGACACGTACGAACCGGCACGTGACGCATGAGGGCCCCGCCACACGGGTGGCGGGGACGAGAAACGCCGCCCGGCGGGACCGCCCGTGTCGGTCCCGCCGTCCGACAGCGACGACAATGGCAGGAAGCACGTGCCCCCGTTCACCCCTGGACCCATGCCGACCTCACGCACAGCCCGCCCCGTGATCCCGCCCTCCGTCTGGCTGACCGCCGGCCGGCACACCGGGGGCCCCGCCCACGACGTCCTCCGGCGCGCGCTTCGCCGGCTGGAGGACGGCGGGGACATCGACTCGTTCCTGGAACTGCCCGAAGAGCCGCCCGAGGCAGGGCCGGAGTCGCCTGGGGACGCGCCGGACCTGGTGTTCCAGGCCCGTGTCCGGGTCGCCGGCACGGTGACCGTGCGCGCCCGGCTGAGTGTCGGACCCGGTACCGGCGAGGGTCAGCCCTGGATCCTGGTCGCCGAGGCCGAACAACGGTGGGACCACATGTGGCCCTCCCCCACCGGCATGTTCTGGCCCATGGACGAACCGGACACGGGCTGGAACCACGACGCGGCCACGGGACTGCGGCTGGGAGAGATCAGTCCGCTCCCCGAGGACGACAAGGCCGTACGGCGGCTGATGCGCGACTGCGCGCGGAGCGCGAGCGGGTGGAACATCCACGTCGTCGTCCACGAGGCGATGACCACGGACGACCGCGGCCGGGTACCGCTCGCGCACTGGCTGCCGCCGGGCCTGCGACACCGCGTGGTGGAGCACCGGGCCGCACCGCACCAGCTGCGGGTCGTGAACTGGGCGCTGCGCGACTGTGGCGTCGAGGTGCCGCGCGGTGGCGCGGTGGTCCTGCCCGGCAGCCCGGTCCCGGACGGTTACGACATCGGGGAGTTCTCGGTGCGCGCGGTCTTCCTGGACGGCACCCGGCCGGCCGGCCTCGTGGACGCGGTGACCCGGTTCGCGGCACTGCCGCGTGCGCTGCCGGACGGCGCCGAGGCGGCGCTGACCGCGCTGCGGGAGGACTGGCGCCTGCTGAACCTGGAGGAGGAGCTCGTCCGGGAGCGCCGGCTGGTCGCCCTGTACACCGACGCGCTGGAGGCCATGACCAAGTCCCGCGACCTGTACCGGGAGGCCGCCGAGAGCGCCCACGAGGCGCTGGCCGCGTACCGGGAGGCCGCCGAGGGCCCGGGCGTCCGGGCTCTGCCGCCCGGCACCCCGGCTGCGTCCCCGATGCAGCAGCTGACCCGCACGTTCGAGCGCCTGAGGTTCGGCCCCAGGGCACGTCGTCCGTCGTCCTTTGGGAAGGAGCGTCAGGCTCCGCCGGCCGCCGACGCGCAGTCGACGCCTTCCGGTCCGTAGGGCGCGACCTGTCCGGCGGGCCGTTTTGGACAGCCGAGGACCGGACAGCCGGGAGCCGGCCGCGCGTCGGGGCGGTGCGCCCGGACCGTACGGCGGTCAGTCCGGCACCCGGGGGGTACCGGGTTCCGGCCACACCGCCCAGCGCCTGCCGGGGAACGGGGAGGCCACCCGGACGACCAGAGCCGTCAGCGCCAGGAGCGCGGCGACGACGGCCGCCGCGCCGGCGAGCCACTGCGGGGCGAGCCCGAGGCCGACGGCCCGGGACAGGGCGGCGGACGGGAAGGAATCGCCGCAGGCATGGGCTCCGGCCAGAGCGGCCGGCAGCGCGACCGCCGCCGCCAGGACGAGTACGCCGGGACGTACGACCAGGATCAGGGCCAGCACCGTGCAGAGCACCGGCAGGCCGACCGCGAGGGCGTGCGGGACCAGGGAGGAACCGTCACCGCGGAGCGGGAAGTGGAACACCGCGCACACGGCGAGGGCCACCGCTGCGGACCAGCTCGACCAGGTCACGGACCGGACCGCCTGCGTGTGCGCCCGGAGGCCGGGGCGGTGGATCCTCTGCCGCGAGTGCAGGGCCGCCGCGCCCCGTGCGCCGCGGTGCGCGGGCGGGAGGCCCGCTCCCGGTCGCGCCCGGCGCTCGTCGTCCCGGACGCCCCCGCGCCCCTCCCCGCGCCGGCCCCCGTCCCGGTCGGTGTTCCCGGCCCCGTACACGCCGTCCGGGTCCCCCCGCTCGCCCTCGTACCAGGACGGTTCTGGCGTGGGACGGCCGGTGGGGCCCGGTGGGGGCTGCGCGGCCAGACGGTCTATCAGCTCGATCAGTTCCTCGACGGAGCGGCCGGAGGCGGCGGCCCGCAGTGCCTCCTCACGGCAGTGGGGGGCCAGCTGCTCACTGTGCAGCAGTGCCACCAGCCGGGTCACGTCCTCCACCGGACGGTGTGCCGCCGCGGCCCGGATCGCCTCGTCCGCGCTGTCGGCGTCGCGGGGCGGCCGGGTCAGCAGGACGACCAGACGGGCCACGTCCTCCACGGAGCGGCTCACCCCGATGGCCCGCAGGACGTCGACCACGGCCCGCGTGTGTTCGGGTGAACGGGCCAGCGACGTGATGAGGTCGGCGACCTCGTCCAGGGGGCGGTCCGCCACCGCCGCGTACACCAGGTTGCCCACGGGATCTCCGTACCGCTGCCGGCCCTGCCCCTCATCGGGGCGCAGTCGCCGGGCCCCATCCCTGTCCACACGCAGTCCGCCGGTGCCGTGAACCGTCCCGGCGGTCGGAGGGGGCGTCGGTGGTGGCTCCGGCGGGAGGACCACGTCCGTCCCGCCGGGTATCTCGGAGGCAGTCGAGACGGCCGAGTTGTTCGAGGGACTCGAAGTACTCGGCGGAGGTGTCGATGAGCAGGTGGTCATGCTCGGCTCCATGAGGAAGACTCAGGCCGCTCCCCGCCCCCGAGCGTACGAAGAGCGACGTTACGTGGACCATTACTAGACGCCCGCGCCCGGCACGGCCACTCGGCTGGGCCACCTGTATGACCTGCCTCACTTCGCCGGCTCCCGCGGGTGTCATACCGGAGCCGTTCCCGGGCATCCAGAGGGGGAGACCGTCTCCCGCCGCATCTTGAGGAGGACAGCCCGTGGACACCACCACCGTGGTACTCGTCGCGGCCGCCGCGGCCGCCGTGCTGGCCTGCGCCGTGGCCGTCACGGTGCGGCTGGTGCGCACCCGGCGCGAGCTGCGGCGCGCCGGTCTGCCCACGGGCCCGCGCTGGGTGTTCTGGGGCGCGGTCCTCTACCTCGTCCTGCCTGTCGACCTGTTGCCCGACCCGGTGTACCTGGACGACGTCGGCGTGCTGCTGCTCGCGCTGCGCTCGATGCGCGGTTCCCTCGGCGCGGGTTCACCCGGTGCGGCGTCCCGGCGACCGGATCGCGAACCCGCCGATGACTACGCTCCGTGAGGAAACCAACCACCCGTTCGATTCGTATAAGTCTCTGGAAGCCAAAACAAGTCGGCGGACCAAGCGGCTGCGCACAATGGGCAGTCGCCTGGTCGGCGCAGCACCGACGAGGGAGAGACGATGCAACCGTTCGCGCTCAACTACGCACGTCCGGCACCGGAGTTGGTCGTAGCCACTCCGTATGTGTACGACTCCGGACTGCAGTTGAACGTTCTCACCGACGGGCGGGTGGCGGCCTGCGATCACGCACTGTTGCGAGAGGTGGGCACCACGACGTCCACAGCGGGATCCAAGACCCACTTCGACGACTGACCGTGGGCCACAGACGATGACCATACTGATCCTCACCTGCGAGGAGGATGTGACCGCCGACATGGTGGTCGTGCACCTGCACGGCTCCGGGGTTCCGGTGGTACGCCTCGACCCTGCCGATCTGACCGGCGGTGTCTCGCTCTCGGGCGAATACGTCCACGGCCGTTTTCGCGGCCATCTCTCCGCCGGGGGGCGGCTGGTGAGCATCGGCGGGCTGCGGTCCGTGTGGGTGCGCAGGCCGGGCACCCCGGCCGGGCGGGCGGCCCAGCCGTCACCCTGGCTCACCGAGGAGGCCGCTCAAGCCCTCTACGGGATGCTGCGCGGCTCGGACGCCCGCTGGATGAACCATCCGGACGCGGCTCGGCAGGCACGCCACAAACCGTGGCAGCTCCGGCTGGCGCAGCGCTGCGGCCTGCCCGTGCCGGCCACGGTGATCACGACCTTCCCGCGCGCCGCCCGGGAGTTCGCGGAGCGGTTCCCGGACCTGGTGGTCAAACCGGTCTCCGGAGCACATCCGCAGGATCCGCCGCGGGCCGTGCCGACCAGCAGGGTGGCGCCGGACACCGACTTCGCCGCGGTGGCGTTCGGACCGACACTGCTCCAGCGGCGGATCGCCAAGCGTGCCGACATCCGGCTCACCGCCGTGGGCGAGCGGCTGCTGGCCGCCCGCAAGGCCGCCGACCCCGGCGCCGAACCGGCGGAGGTGGATGTGCGTTTCGCGCCGCCCGGGGCGCCCTGGGAGCCGGTCGACGTACCGCCGCGCGTCGCCGACTCCGTCCGCGCCTATCTAGGCAAGGCCGAACTGGCCTACGGCGCCTTCGACTTCGTCGAGGATGCCGACGGGACGTGGTGGTTCCTGGAGTGCAACCAGTCGGGGCAGTTCGGATTCGTCGAGGTGGAGACGGGACAGCCGATCGCGCGCACCGTCGCCGAGTGGCTGGCCCGGCCCGTTCCCGAGGAGACGGCGAAGGCCGACAAGGCGCGCACCACGGCATGCTGAGGTCCCCTCACCACGCGGGGGCGTGGGGGCACGGGCACGTCCTCCGGTCGGGTACCCGGATCAGTGCGGCCTGGGCCCGGGCAGCAGGGCCGCGGTGCGCTGCCAGCCGTTGCCCGGGGACTGCGGCCGGTCGAGGCCGCCCTGGGAGTACCCGGGGGACTGCAGGGGGCGCATGACCTGCTCCAGTTCCCTGCTCAGCCGTTCGGCCTCGCTGCGGACCTGTGCGGGCACATCACCGCGTTCCGTGACGAGTCGGTCGTAGATGGGGGATTCCTTGAACACCCGGCAACGTGCCTCTCTGTCTCGTCGGCCCCGGGGCGGGGACGCGACTGACGAGTGTAAGCGCCCGGACATCGTTCAGGGGGAATTCACCCATACGGCTTGACGCAGACCTGCACGCGAAGGACGGTCGCCGCGCCCCGGGGCGGGGCGCACGGACCGGCGCCGGCTTTGGTCAGGCGCCCGTGGTCGAACCGGGACGGACGATCATGAGGACCGTGACGGTCGCCCACAGCAGGTTGAACACACCGGTGAACATGGCCAGCCGCACTGTCTTTCGCCGGTCGACGGACCGGTGCTGGACCAGCTGCTCGACGAGTTCGTCCTGGCGGGGCAGCACGAACGCGATCAGGACGGCCGCGGCCGCCGCCGTCAGACCGATGGAGGTGACGAGCCAGCCGTCGCCCAGGACGCCCATGGCGAGCGCCGTGGCCAGTCCCAGCACGGGCACCGCGATACCGATGCGGGCGTAGACCCCGCAGATGCGGTGCAGCACCTCGACGGTGGTCACCGCCGTCGCGGCGGGTCCGTCGCCCCCGGCGGGGGCGGCGCGGCGCGCGGCCGGCGGGAACATGCTCGCCGCGACGGTCACGGGGCCGACGGCGAGGATGGCGGCGAGGACGTGGAGGGACAGCAGGAACTTGGTCACCGGGGCTCTTTCCTTGGCGTGATCAGCGGTGAGGGCTCACGCTAGGGGCCTTTCCGACCTCCACCCAGGGGCTGGATCGACAGCTTCCGACGGGTTCCCGCCAACCCTGGTCATCTGCTCCTCCTCCGGAAGCCGTACCACGGTGTCGCCGCCACCCCGGTTTTCACGAGTGGCGGGAATCCGATTACCGTGGCGTTCATGCACTCCGTGGCGATTCTGCTGCTCGACAAGGTCATCCCCTTCGACATGGCCGCCCCCATGCAGACCTTCGACTGGACGCTGCTGCCCGACGGCCGGCCCGCCTACCGGGTGCGGCCGTGCGCCGAGACTCCCGAGGTGGCGGCGGACGGCGGGCTGTTCCTGCGCGTCGACCGCGGGTTGGAGGCGCTGGCGGACGCCGACACGATCATCGTCCCGGGCCGCGCCGAGGGCGCCGCTCCGCTCTCTCCCGCCGTCGTCGCGGCGCTGCGCCGGGCGGCCGAGGCGGGCACGCGGATCGCCTCGGTGTGCGTGGGCGCGTTCGTGCTGGCGGAGGCGGGGCTGCTGGACGGGCTGCGCGCCACCACGCACTGGGTGGCCGCGGACCGGCTGGCCCGCGCCTTTCCGCACGTCGAGGTGGAGCCCGACGTGCTCTACGTCGACAACGGGCAGATCCTCACCTCGGCCGGTGCGGCAGCCGCGCTGGACATGTGCCTGCACATGATCCGTCGGGACCTCGGCTCGGCCGTGGCCGCGAACGCGGCCCGGATGTCCGTCATGCCGCTGGAACGGGAGGGCGGGCAGGCCCAGTTCATCGTGCACAAGCAGCCGCCCATGCCCCGCGGGTCGGTTTTCGAGTCGCTGTTCGAGTGGCTCGAGGACAACCTGGCGCACGAGGTCACCCTCGGGACGATGGCGGCGCGTGCCGGGATGAGCGAGCGCACCTTCGGCCGCCGTTTCCGCGAGCAGACGGGCACCACGCCGGTGCAGTGGCTGCTGCGGGCTCGGGTGCGGCGCGCCCAGTACCTGCTGGAGAACAGCGACCACACGATCGAGCGCATCGCCCAGCAGTCCGGGTTCGGCTCGCCCACGGCGTTCCGCGAGCGGTTCCGCAAGGTGGTGGGCACCACCCCGTACGCCTACCGGTCGGCGTTCCACGGGCGACGGGCCGTCGCGGGCGCCGGTGGCCCGTAGCGGGCCGGGCGACGGCCGGTCACACGGTCAGACAGCGGCCGTTCTCGCCGTCCGGGTCCGCGGTCCGGCCGACGGCCACGGTCCGCTCCCGGGCGAGCAGCGCGTCCGCGCGGGTGACGGCCTCGCGGACACCGGCCGTTCCCGTCATCACGCAGAGCGTGTACGTGACGTCCTCCAGCTCACGCGCCGCGACGGGCGAAGGCCGCTCCGCCTGCGCGATCTGCAGCGTCGCGTAACGCGTCAGCAGTTGCCTAAGGGTCTTCGGATCCGGTACCAGCACGAAGGCGCCTTTCTCTGGGTGTGTGGCTGCGCCTACCCCCGTCGCGTGCAAACATTCCGTCAGGCCACCTGCCCACTGTGCAGCGCGGTGTACGCCCCTCCCCGGCGCAGCAGTTCGTCGTGGGTGCCGATCTCCTGGATCCGGCCGTCCGCCATCACCACGATCCGGTCGGCACCGCGCACGGTGGACAGCCGGTGCGCCACGACGAATGTGGTCCGTCCGCGCAACAGCCGGGCGAGCGCCTCCTGGACCAGCGCCTCGGAGCGGGTGTCCAGCGCCGAGGTCGCCTCGTCGAGGACGAGCACCTTGGGATCCCTGATCAGGGCGCGGGCGATGGCGAGGCGCTGGCGCTGTCCGCCGGACAGGCGTGCGCCGCGCTCCCCGACGAGGGTCTCGAGGCCCTGCGGCAGCCGGTCGACGAACTCCAGCGCGTTGGCGTCGCGCAGCGCGGACCGCACCGACTCGTCGTCGGCGTCGTCCATGCCGTAGGCGACGTTCTCCCGGATCGTGCCGTCGAAGAGGATCGACTCCTGGGGCACGACCGACAGGAAGCGCCGGTAGGTGCGCAGGTCGAGGCCGCTCATGTCGGCGCCGTCCAGGAGCAGGCGGCCGGAGGTCGGGCGGATGAAGCCGATGACGAGGTTGAGCACAGTGGACTTGCCCGCGCCCGAGGCACCCACGAAGGCGACGGTCTCGCCGGGGGCGACGTCGAGGGTGAAGTCGCGCACGGCAGGGCTCTCGTCCCGCTGGTAGGCGTGTTCCACGCCCTCGAACGTGACCGCGCCACGCAGGGCGGTGACCTCCGCCTTGCCCTCGTTGTCCTCCAGTTCGGGGGCCTGGAGCACCTCGCCGACCGACCGGACGGACTCGAGGCCCTTGGTGATGACCGGGGCCAGGCTCGCCAGCGTCGTCGTGGAGTTGGTGAGCGTGGTCAGGAAGGCGCTCAGCATCACGACGTCGCCGGCGGTGACGCCCCAGACCTCGTGGTACGAGATCAGCGCGGCGCCGGCCAGCACGAGTACGCCCACCACGTTGAGCACGACCCAGGCCAGTGAGCCGAACCGGCCGTTGACCAGGTCGAGGCGCATGCCGGAGGTGAGCAGCCGGTTCAGGGTGCCGTCCATCCGGCGCAGGGCCTTGCCCTCCAGGCCGTGGGCGCGGGTGACCGGGATGAGCCGGGTCATCTCCGTGACCCGGGAGGACAGGGTCTCCACCTCGTGCCGGAAGTGTTCGTTGTGGGTCCGCAGCCGGGACCGGAGCCGGGCCACGAGCAGGGCGGCCGTGGGCACGACGACCAGGAAGACGGGCAGGAACTCGGGCGTGCGGATGCCGATGATGACCAGTCCGCCGATGAGTACGGTGCTCGCGCCGAGCCCCATCTCCGCGGTCTGCTGCACCATCTGTTCGACGGTCTCCACGTCCCGCACGACCTTGGCCTGGAGCACGCCGGCGCTCACGCGGGAGTGGTAGCCGATGGAGAGCTGCTGCATCCGCGTGCACAGGGCGGAGCGCAGGGTGGTGCCCATGCGGCGGACGCTGCCGTACAGGAGGCGCACGTAGAGCAGGTGCAGCGGGTAGTTGACCAGCAGAATGAACATGATGACGCCGGTGCTGGTCCAGAGCTGTGAGATCGGCCGGTGCTGCACCACGGTGTCGATGATGGACGCGGTGATCAGCGGCAGCAGCCAGACGGGGCTGTGCTTGACCGTGAAGACGCCGACCGCGGCGGCGAGCCGGCCGCGGTCGGCGCGGAGCAGATAGGCGAGGGTGCGGACCGGGTGCTCGCCCCGGTAGCGGTGGTCGAGCGGTCTTGCCGGCGACGACGCCATCGGCGGTGGTCCTCCCCTGTGAGTCTTTTTCAGCGAGCGCTTTCCCCCTCGCACGCCAGGAGTGCACCAGCGCGTGGGGTGTTGATGTCGGCGGCGTCCGGCGCCTGGGACGGCCAGTGTGGGCGTAAGCCCTGTCGTCAGACTCCCGTCCGCCCGGGGCCTGTCCGGCGGATCGTGCCGAAGACGCGGGGTCCGGCACGCCCGTCCGCGGCGTTGTCGTCGGTCGCCGGCTCCCCCGGGCTCCCGGCTCCGCTCGGGCAGGGAGGGACCCCCCCATCGCGTCGGCGCCCTCCTCCGCCTCGCGGCCGAACACGCACCGGACCCCACCCGCCCCGGCCGGACGGATGGATACCGCCGATCGTCCCCGACGTGATCCGCCGGACAGGCCCTAGACGGCGGTCAGCTCCGCGATGTCCTCGGCCGTCAGGACGAGGTCGGCGGCGCCCGCCGAGTCACGGACCGACTCCGGCCGGCTCGCTCCCGGGATGGGTACGACGACCGGCGACCTGGCGAGCATCCACGCCAGGCACACCTGGTACGCGCTCACCCCGTGTGCGTGGCCGATCCGCGCGAACGGGGCGTGGGCCGCGGCGAGTTCGCCGGCCCGGGCGATGCCGCCGAACGGGCTGTAGGGCAGGAACGCGATGCCGAGCTCATCGCACAGGCGCAGCTCCGGCTCACTGGAGCGGAAGGCCGGGGAGAACTTGTTCTGCACGGAGGCCAGCCGGCCGCCGAGGATCTCGTCGGCCTGCCGGATCTGCTCCGGGTCGGCGTTGGAGACACCGGCCATGCGGATCTTTCCCTCGTCCAGCAGTTCGCTCAGCGCGCCGACGGACTCGGCGTACGGGACGCGGGGGTCGGGCCGGTGGAGCTGGTAGAGCCCGATGGCCTCCACGCCCAGCCGGCGCAGGGAGGCCTCGCACGCCCTCTTCAGGTGTCCGGGGCTGCCGTCCTGCGTCCAACTGCCGTCGCCGGGCCGCAGATGACCGCCCTTGGTGGCGACCAGGACGTCGCCGCTCCGGCCGTGGGAGGCGAGGGCCTTGGCGATCAGGGTCTCGTTGTGGCCGACCTCGTCGGCGCCCAGGTGGTAGGCGTCCGCGGTGTCGATCAGCGTGACACCGGCGTCCAGCGCCGTGTGCAGGGTCGCCAGGGAGCGGGCCTCGTCCGGGCGCCCCTCGATCGACATGGGCATGGCGCCCAGTCCGACGGCACCGACCTCGACATCACCGATACGGCGGGTGTGCATGAGCGCGTGACCTCTTCCGGCTGTCGTCTCACGGTTGTGGGAAGCCCGTCCAGCCTGGTCTCCGCGCAGCCCGAAATCCAATAGAAGAAAGCGAACGCATTCAGCGAACGGGGCACTGAATCCGAGAACGCTGACAAGATCATGCACGGCGTGCCGGAGAGCCCCGCCGGCTTCCCCCTCATGGGCGCCGGCATGCCGCCGGGCATGGAACACGCCCGGGGAAACAACCTCGTCGCGAGCCTCGGCGGCGAGGACGGGTCCGAACCGCGCGGTTACGGGGACGAGCTGTCCAGCGGCGGCTCGGTGTCCGCGTCGCTGGAGAAGCAGATGGAGGGGATGTGTTCGGGATGTGCACGGACCGCTTCGGCGTCCCCTGGATGGTCGACATGAGCCAGTCCGAGGGCTGACGCCCGCATCTCCCGGTGCCCGGCCGTTGACATGACCTTTCGGCAGGGACCACCGTGACCTGCAGCGCGCAGACGGAGCGCGGCAGGACACCGGCCCGGCGGCGGTCGCCGGCCCCGGGAGAGGCGGCGGCATGCGGATCGGACTGCTCGGCACCGGCCCCTGGGCGCGGGTGGCACACGCCCCCGCGCTGAGCGGGCATCCGGACCTCGACTTCGCCGGTGTGTGGGGCCGCCGGCCCGACGCCGCCAAGGAGCTGGCCGATCTGCACGGCGCCCGGGCCTACGCCGACGTCGAGGCGCTGTTCGCCGACGTGGACGCCGTCGCCGTGGCGCTGCCGCCCGCGGTACAGGCGGAGCTGGCGGCGCGCGCGGCGCGGGCCGGGTGCCATCTGCTGCTCGACAAGCCGCTCGCGCCGACCGTCGCGCAGGGGCGGGCGGTGGTCGAGGCGGCCGAGCAGGCCCAGGTCGCCTCCGTGGTCTTCTTCACCACTCGCTTCCAGCCCGGGCCAAAGGCATGGATCACCGAACAGACGCGCGCGGGCGGGTGGTTCACCGGACGGGCTCAGTGGCTCGGGGCGGTGTTCACCTCCGACGGCAATCCCTTCGCCGCCTCCGAGTGGCGGCGGGAGAAGGGCGCCCTGTGGGACGTCGGCCCACATGCCCTGTCCGTACTGCTTCCGGTGCTCGGCGACGCACGGCGGGTCACCGCTGCGGCGTACGGTCCCGGGGACACCGTCCACCTCGTCCTCGACCATGCGAGCGGCGCGTCGAGCAGCCTCACGTTGAGCCTGACGGCTCCCCCGGCCGCGGCCGGAGCCACGGTCGAGCTGCGCGGCGAAGCGGGGGTCACTCTCCTCCCGGAGGCCACCGAAGGGGCGGTCCCGGCCCTCACCCGGGCCGCGGACGCCCTCCTCGTCGCGGCCGGTACCGGTGCTCCCCACCCCTGTGACGCGGCGTTCGCCCTCCGGGTCACGGAGATCCTGGCCACGGCGGAGACGCTGCTGCGCAGCGGAACGCGCTGACCGCGGCCTTCATGGTGTCCTGGCCGACTGCGGAACGGAGCGCTCTCAGTGCGCTCCGTGGCCCCCGGGCCCGACCGGCTTAAGCGGCCATTAAAGACCGGTTAAGCGATCGTGGGGTCCTCGTCTCCCCTTCGGGTATGCGCAGGTCAGCTCGGGGTCAAGGACAAGTCGGACCGTTGGCGGGGGCTGCCACGGTCCCTAGCATCAATGCCGCGCACCGGCCCCGGCATACGCACGAGAGCGCTCTCTCATGCCGCCTCCCCATGTCGCCCGGTCGACGCGGTCAGCAATCCTCACGAGTACTCCAGGGAGATCCCCCCGCATGACTCCTCGCCATCAGCGCACTCTTGGCCGCCGCAAGGTCCTCTTCGCCCTCGGCGGAGCCGCCGTGGCCCTGCCCGTGGGGGCGGCGATCGCTCCGCACGCCCTCGCGGACCAGTCCGGCGAGCAGGGGGCCGAGGCGGCAGCGGCGGGAGCCCTGCCCCTGACGATCGTCAACAACAGTGGTTCCTTCGGCAACGGGAACGTGCACCTCTACATCGTGGGCAACGCGGACGGCCGTCAGGTCCGGGTCGCTCCGGACGGCAGCCTGGCCCCGGTCTCCCTGTCGGACAACGGCGCCGACGGCTTCACCGACTACGCGATCAGCCTGGCCGGCAGTGGCGAGACCCGGCTGTCCCTGCCGTACATGTCCGGCCGCATCTACGTGGCCCTCGGCCAGAAGCTCAAGTTCAAGGCCGTCGCGGACGGCAACGGCAACGCGGCGTTGCAGTACCCGGCAGGCTGGGTCGCCTCGGACCCCAGCTACGGTGTGCTGCACGACTGCGCGGAGTTCACCCACAACTCCGCCGGCATGTTCTGCAACACCACGATGGTCGACATGTTCAGCGTGCCGATGAACATCCGGCTCACCGGTTCCGAGGACCAGTCCGTCGGCGTGTTCCGGGACGGGGGCCGCGGTGCCGCGTTCGACGCGCTCAGGCAGGTGGAGGCGTTCTCCCGGCTCGTCGTGGACGACACCCGGATCATCGCGCCGGGACACGGCCTGGACGCGGGCCTGTTCGCCGAGGACTACCTGGCCCCGTACATCGACGAGGTGTGGAGCACCTACACCGGACGTGACCTCAGGGTGACCACGAACGCCGGGACCTTCACCGGCCGGGTGCGCGGCGACAGGTTCACCTTCGACGGGCCCGCCCGGGTCTCCTTCGCCAGGCCGTCCACCCGGGACGTCCTCTTCTGCGACGGGGCGCTCGCCGCCCCGAACGACGGCACGACCGGTCCGGTGGCCGCCGTGCTCGGTGCCGGCTTCAACCGCTCGACGCTGCTCAGCCACCCCGACCAGCCGACCACCGACGCCTCGGCCTTCTACCGGACCGAGCTCACCAACCACTACTCCAAGGCCGTGCACACGGCCACGGAGGACGGCAGGGCGTACGGCTTCGCCTTCGACGACGTCGCCGACTTCGCCTCGTACATCCAGGACACGGCTCCCACGGGCATACGCCTGACGCTGTCGCCCTTCTAGTCCAAAAGGCCGAAGCAGTGAAGCACTGAAGGACCGGAAGACGGGCGGCGCCCTGTCTGGCCTCCGCGGTGGCCCCGACGGCCCGCGCCGCCGGGGCGGGCGGGTTTTCCGCGGGCCGGGGAAGGTACTCCTGCACGTGAGGAGCGGCCCCTTCGAGGCGGCGCCCCCGTGTTCCGGATGCACAGCGGGCTCCCGCGTTGAATGGTGATACCGGACCCGATGACCGCACCGGGGCCGCCACAGCCATCCGGACCCGAGGAGTCACAGATGTCGACGTCCCAGCCCGAGGAGTCCCGGCCGCCCGAGGATCGCACCACCCCGGACGGCCTGCTCCACGCCCGAACCGGCACCGACGTGTCGCCGGAGGACCTCGTCCTTGCCTCCGGCAAGGATCTCACCCCGCACAACCTCGAATGGGCCAGGCGCAAGCTTGAGGAGGAAGGGCCCGCCGCGCTGGACAAGATCCTCCCCTGACCCCGGCCCGGCCCTTCCCGTTCCCCGTCCCTCACCCCGGCCCGTCCGTGGCCGCGGCCCCCGGGGCGGCCTGTCCCGGCGTCGGCGCGATCCTGACCTGGAGGCCTTTGACCGTGTGCGCGGGCCAGGCGCGGGCGTAGCCGGGCGGGGTTCCGCCGGGGCCGGTGAGCGCGGCGACGGGCACGCGGTCCGCGACGCTGAGGATCTCCGCCGCCGTGATGTTCTCGTTGTTCCCGGCCGTCCCGCCGGAGGAGCAGCCGGTGTAGTAGGCCACCGGGATGGCTTCGTGACCGGTGATCAGGCAGGGCGGGCGGACGCCGAGCCGGTGCAGTTCGCCGGCGGCGCGGGCCCAGTCCCGGCGGTCGTCGGTGTTGCGGTCCACGGTGTGCACCAGGACGGCCAGCTGCACGCTCAGATGCCCGGCCAGCGCGAGCGCGACCAGTGACGTCACGACCGGCCGCCACGTCCCGGCCGGTGTTCTGACCAGATGCCACAGCGTGTCGGCGACGGGGACCGCGAGCAGGGCGTAGGCGGGCTGGAGGAAGCGGGGTGCCGCGTACCCGATCATGAAAAGGTACGGGAGGGCGGCCGTGGCGGCGCAGGCCAGCGGCAGCACGGTGCGCAGAGCGCGCCGGGCCCGCACGGCGACGACCAGCGCGAGAACGGCCAGGAGCGGCAGGGCGAACCACCAGAGGGTGATCACCGGATGGGGCATCGCCCCGGTGCACGGACGGCACAGACCGCGCCCGCCCAGGCTGCGCAGTTGGTCGTCGACGGCGAGGTGCAGGCCGAGCCCGCCCTGGATGCGGGAGGCCTCGGCCAGCCGCTCCCCCGGGCCGCCGTACCAGGCGTAGGCCTCGGCCAGCCATTCGGCCGCGCCCGCCCCGAGGCCCGCCACGAGTGCGAGCAGCAGGCGGACGTGCCGGCCGGCCAGGGCGAGGACCAGCAGCGGAGCCGTCACCCATACGGCGTCGGTGGGCCGCATCAGCGCCATCAGCGCGGCCCCCGCCGCAATGCCCAGGAGTGCTCCGCGCGCGGAGCGGTCGGCGTGGTGGCGCAGGAAGCAGCCGACGGCGATCAGGGCGCCGAGTGCGACCCACTGGTTGGGCATGGCCTGAGGGCCGTAGAAGAGGGTCACCCACAAGGACGCGAAGAAGGCGCCGCCAGTGACCAGGACCCGGGTGGGGAACAGGCCGTGCCAGGCGCGCAGCGCCAGGTACAGGCCCAGGCCGGACAGGACGGCGAGGTAGACGCGCAGCAGCGCGGTGGACTCCGACCAGGAGGCGACGGGCGCCACCAGGAGGGGGACGCCCCGGGATCGCGGGGCGCTGAAGAAGGCGGCCGGATGGTGGGAGGTGACCTGGCTGACGTAGACGATCTCGTCCCAGCCGAGTCCCAGTACGGGGCGGACCAGGACGAGTTGGGCGACGGTGAAGACGGCGGCCAGGACCGCGAACGGTGCGGTGCCGCTCGCGGCACGGGATACGCCCGGCGAGGACGTACGTGCGCGTCGCCGTCCTCCGGCGAGAAGGGCGCTCCTGCCCTCGGCCATCGTCCGTCCTTCGTCCGTCCCGTATGCCGCTGTTCCTGCCGGTCATTCGCGTACAAACAGGAACAAATTAACCCGTAGGGCGCCTCGAGGCAGCCGGGGGCGGCGGATGCGGTCACCGCCCTGCGTGGCCTCCGGGCCCTCCGGTGAGTTCGGCGAGGTCCGTCACGACCCGGTCGGCACCATGGGCGTAGAGCGCCTCCGGCCGGCCGACGCGGTCCACACCGACGACGTATCCGAAGCGACCGGCGCGGCCCGCGTCCATGCCGGCCAGCGCGTCCTCGAACACGGCGGCCCGGCCGGGCGGGACGCCGAGGTCCCGGGCGGCGGCGAGGAAGGTGTCGGGGCGCGGCTTGCCGGGAAGGCCGCGCTCGGCGGCGACCACACCGTCCACCCGGGTGTCGAAGAGACACTCGGCGTCGACGGCGCGCAGCACGTCCCGGCAGTTGGCACTGGCGGAGACGACGGCAGTGCGCAGGCCCTCGGCACGGGCCGCCCGGATGTAGCGCAGGGTGCCGTCGTAGGCCTCCACTCCGCCGGCGCGGATCCGTTCCAGGAACAGCTCGTTCTTGCGGCGGGCGAGCCCGTGCACGGTCGCGGCCCCGGGCGGGTCGTCGGGCGTGCCCTCGGGCAGGTCGGCGCCGCGGGAGGCGAGGAAGGTGCGTACGCCGTCGGGCCGCGGGCGGCCGTCGACGTACTCGGCGTAGTCGGCGTCGGTGAACGGCCGGAAGTCCGTGCCGTCCCGCTCGCGCAGGAAGGCGTCGAACGCCTGCTTCCAGGCCGCCGCGTGAACGGCGGCGGTCCTGGTGATGACGCCGTCGAGGTCGAAGAGGCAGGCCAGGATGTTCTCGGGCAGACCCAGATCCGTCATACGGGACATCGTCCCCCGTCCCGGTGGACCGTACCCGGCGACGGGCGGGCAGCGGGCGGGGCGGGCAGGGGTGGCACACTCTCCCGTATGGCGCCGACCTTCGACGATCTCCTCCACCGGGCCCGGGCCCTCGGCCGGGACGGCCGGCGCGCGGTACTCGGCATCGCGGGCAGCCCCGGGTCCGGGAAGTCCACGCTCGCCGGGGAGTTGGTGCGGGCGCTGAACGGCGCCGGGGAGCCGTGGGTCGCGCACGTCCCGATGGACGGCTTCCATCTCGCCGACGTCGAACTGGACCGGCTCGGCCGCCGGGACCGCAAGGGTGCCCCGGACACCTTCGACGCGGCCGGGTACGCGGCCCTGCTGCGGCGGCTGCGCGAGGAGACGTACGGGGAGGTCGTGTACGCACCCGGTTTCGAACGGGGGCTGGAGCAGCCGCTCGCGGGGGCCGTCGCGGTACCGCCGGCGGCCCGGCTGGTGGTGACGGAGGGGAACTATCTGCTGCTGGACACCGGTGCGTGGGCGCGGGTGCGGGCGCGGCTCGACGAGGTGTGGTTCTGCGAGTTGGACGAAGAGGAGCGGGTCCGGCGGCTGGTGGCCCGGCACGTGGAGTTCGGCAAGCCCCGGGAGGAGGCGGTGGCCTGGGTCGCGCGCTCGGACGGGCCCAACGCCGAGCTGGTGGCGCGGACCCGGCATCGCGCGGACCTCGTGGTTCCGGCGTCGGCGGTGCCGTGTGCGCGCCGGTGACGGGCTGGATTGAACCGTCGTGGGAGACGAAGGAGGCACCCCGGTGCCATCGCCGCAGCAGGCACGCGCACAGGCATCCGCGATCACCTCGGGGAAGGCGGGCCAGGACACGGAGGTGTCCCCGACCTCCCAGCTCCGCACGCTGTTCGACCGGCCCCGGCTCTCCCCCGGGCAGCGGCGCATCGCCCAGTATCTGATCGAGCACCTCACGGAGGCCGCGTTCCTGTCGATCACGGACCTCGCCGAGCGCGTCGGGGTGAGCCAGCCCTCGGTGACCCGGTTCGCCTCGGTGGTCGGCTTCAGCGGCTACCCCGCACTGCGGGAGAAGCTCCAGGCGATCGCGCTCGGCACGCTCCCCGGCGGGCCCGCGGAGGAGAACCGGGGCAACGAGCTGCAGGCGGCGGTGGACGCCGAGATCGAGAACCTGGAGAACCTGCGGCGGGACTTCGCCGACCCCGACCGGGTCATCGGGATCGGCCGCATGCTGGCGGCGTCCGTGCCGCTGACCGTTCTCGGGCTGCGCATCTCCGGGTCCCTCGCCGAGCACTTCGGCTACGCCGCCCGCCGCATCCACCCGGACGTCCGTCTGGTGACCCGGGGCGGCAGCGTCGCCTACGACGCACTGCTGCAGTCACGGGAGGCCGGTGGCTCGTGGGTGCTGGCGTTCTCCATGCCGCGGCACGCCCAGGAGACCCTGACGGCGGTGCGGGTCGCCCGGGGCGCCGGGCTGAAGGTCGCGCTGATCACCGATCTGGCGCTGGGCCCCCTCGCTGACGAGGCCGACGCCACCTTCGCGACCGGCACCGGGTCACGTCTGGTGTTCGACTCGTACGCCGCTGCGGGCGTGATGTGCGCGGCGCTGCTCCAGGCCATGACGGACGCGGACCCGGAGCGGACGCAGGCACGGCTCGACGAGTACGAGCAGGTCGCCGACCAGCACCAGTTCTTCCTCCGGGACTGACGGCGCCGTCGGGCGGACCTTCCGCTTCAAAGCGCGCATGAATGTTTTCATACGCCTTGAAAACCGGATGGCATATATAAATACTGCTGGCGGATCACGACATGTCCTGCGCGAACGCCCAAGGCCGTCGGACCGTCCCCCGGACCGGGGCCGCCGCACCGGACCCGGGCAGCCCCACCCGTCGCCCACCCCAGCGACGCCGCACACCCGGAAGCGATGATCATGACCGTGACGTCCACGCGCCTCAGCCCGGACTGGCCCTGCCAGGTCAAGGCACCCGGCAGCTACGACTGGGAGCGCTCGGCGGCCAAGTGGCTGCGCGAGCTGGTACCGGCGCGCTACGCGAGCTACCCCGCGTTCATCCGGCACCCCGTCCTGCTGGCGCGGCACGCCCAGATCCAGGTCGAGCACGAGATCCGGGTGGCGCGCACCGCCCTGCAGACGGCACGGGCGGACCTGCCCCGGCTGGGCCTGCACGAAGGGGTCATCGAGCACACGATCAAGCTGTACGCGGCCGAGGTCATGCAGTTGCAGCACATCGCCCGCAGCGTGCGCGCGGTCACCCGGGCACTGGCGGAATCGGGCCGCTGACCGGGGCGGGGCACGCCGGCCGGGCGTCATCCCGTACGGGACTCCAGCGCGCGGCGGGTGTCGTCGCCGTAGACGCCGGTCTCGTCTCCCTGGACGCCGTACCAGAGCTGGAACCGGGCGACGGCCGCCGACAGGGTGGCGTCGTAACGGCCGCTGGCGGCGCCGTCGCGGTAGACGTCCGGAATGCGCAGGAGCCGTTCCTGGAGTTCGGTCACCTCGGGGCCCGAGTCGCCCTCGCTGAGGAATCCGGGGGCGGCCGGAACCCGCACGGGCGGCGTGGTGGGCACGGTCGCGGGCGGGCTCGCGGAGGGGCGGGGCCCGGGCGTGGCCCGGCCGTCGGAGTTCTGCCCCAGGAGCAGGACCGCTCCGCCGAAGCCGAGTACCGCCGCCGCGGCCACGGCGATCGCCACGGCGGCCCGCCGCGTCGCGGGGCTGTGCGTGGAGGCGTGCGGTGGCCGGCCGGGCGCGGTGCCGTCGCGCGAGGGGCCGCGGGGCGAACGGCGCCGGGGGGCCATGCGGCCGGATGCGGGAGCGTGGTGCGTGAAGCTCTCGTGCGCCGGACCGGGCACGGCCGTCCTCGGCCGGGCGGGCGGTTCGGGGGCGAGCGGCGGGAACTCCCGCGTCTCCTCCTGCGCACCGGTCAGGGGCAGGGGGACGGACTCGTAGCCCTCGCACTCCTCCCGTTCGAACTCCTTGAACAGTTCGGCGAGCGCGTCCGTGCGGCGGGGGCGCAGGACGCGGACGGGCTCGAGGGGCGGACCGTCGTGCGGCTGCCCGGGGTCGGACGGCGTCGGCACGCTGCTCTCCTTCCGCTGCGCACGAGGGCGGGGCCGCCCACGGGAGGAGATACGCGCCGGGGGCGGCAGAGGTTCAGCCGGCGGCACGCAGAAAACGGTGCAGGGAAGCCGTCATGGCGGACGCGAAGGACTCCCGGGACGCCGCGTCCAGGACGTCGAGGGACAGGTACGGGTTCAGGTCCTCCAGCTCGACCAGCAGCAGTTCGCCGTCCGGGGCACGGCAGGCGTCGACCCGCTGGATGCCGTGGTCGAGGGCGTTCCAGTCGACGAAGCCCCGGGCGAACTCCAGGTCGCGCGGGGTGGCTTCGTACGGCTCCAGCCGCCAGCGCCGGCCGGGGTCCGGGGCGTACAGGGCGTACTGGATGTCGTGGTCGACGAAGTAGAAGGAGACCTCGTACGCGAAGTCGACGTACGGCTGCGCCAGCACACTGCCGTCGACGAGCTCCCGCACGGCGTCCGCGGCGACGACACGCAGTCCCATCGAGTCGGCGCCGAGCCTGGGCTTGACCACGTACCGGTCCGCCAGGGGCAGCAGGTGCAGGTCCTCCGCGCGGTCGACGGTGGGGATCACCGGCCACCCGGCCGCGCTCAGCTCGAGCAGATACTGCTTGCCGGCCATGTCGCCCCGGCCGGCGAGCGGGTTGTAGACCGGTTTCCCGGTCTCCGCGGCCCGCTCGCGGAAGGCGTCGTAGGCGTCCGGGTACGTCATGACCGGGCCGCTGTTGCGGACGACCACGGCGTCGAAGCCGTCCATCAGCGCGGTGGCGTCCCTCGGATGACAGAGCACCAGGTCGAAGTCGGCGCGCAGCCGGGAGGCGAGCCGGACGTCCTCGTCGCCGTAGCGGCGCCCGCGGGCCGGATACGTCGGATCGGTGACGTACAGGAGGCGGGGGCGGGGGCGGGCGGGCGCCATAGGGGGCTCCTCGGGGGGACGACAGCGACCTGATCATATGAATGATCCATAGGCGTCGAAACGGCACAGGAACGCGGGCGACACAACCGAGGGGTACTGAGTGCCTTTACGGGTGGCACTGAGTGCCATACCCTGTCGCTGTGCACGGTGGCACAAGACACGCCGGGCACATGCGTGCCGGGGCACCGCGCACGCGGGACGGCGGCCGAGTGCAGGGAGTTGACCAGCGTGTACCACCACTCAGGAAGCGTGGCTCAGCAGGCAGCCGGCGCCACGACGGGTCTGCTCGAGCCCCAGGGCAAGAACAACGCGGAGGCCTTGGCCTTCCAGCGGTGCACCTGGTGCGGCACCGCGATGTACCACCGGCTGCTGTGCCCCGTCTGCCAGGGCAGCGACCTGCGTACGGAGCGCAGCGCGGGCGTCGGCACGGTCCGCCACTCCACGACACTGCACCGCAACACGCCGGCTGCGCGGAACGTGTCCCTGATCGAGATGGCCGAGGGCTTCGTCGTCCGCGGCAGGGTCATGGGTCCGCCGATCGGCATCCACAGCGGGGACCGGGTGCGGCTGTCCACGGCCAAGGACCCGGTGCGCGGCGAGCCGGTCTTCCAGCTCGTCGACGAGCCCTACCGCGCCTGGACCTGACCGTCCGCCCGGCACTCTCCGGGCGGCAGGAGTTCAGTCGGCGAGTGTGACGCGGATGCCGACGGTGCCGTCCCGGCCCCGGCGCAGTCGGCTGCCGAGCAGCGTCAGCCGACCCGACAGGCCGTACTTGCGGGCGATCAGCTCGCGGTAGCGGACGGTGGTGGCCGCATCGCAGATCACCGCGGTGGCCGGGACCTGGTCACCGCTCGGACGGCCGCGCACGTCACAGGGGCCGACCAGGACATCGGCGCGAGCCCGGATCCGCTTCACCTTCCAGGAGTCGGCGGCGGTCCAGACCCCGAGCGCGTCCCCGTCCCGCACCACCCACACCGGGGTGGCCACCGGCGTGCCGTTCCGCCGGTGGCTGGTGACCAGCAGATACTTTCCCGCTCCCAGCCGTTCGAGCCACGTGTTGTCCATACCCGGCAGTCTAGGCCGGTCATCGTCTCCCGCGGCCGGTGCGCGGGCCGGTCGAGACCTCCCGGCACCGGATCGCTCCAGCGATGAACACGACGGGGCCCGCGTCCGTATGGACTGAGGGCACTCGACTCAGGGGAGGCCCCGCGGTGTTCGCACCGCGCTGCTCTGGTTCGGGAGTCATCCATGAGGCACGCACGACGACGGGTCGTCCGGCGAGTGACACGGCTGGCGGCCGTCGGCGGACTCCTCCTCGGAGCGACGATGGTGACCCGCGCCGTCGCGAGCGAACCCCCGGCGCCGGACCCGGTTCCGTACGCCGCGTCCGAGGAGGACACCGGCCCCGGCTCCGCACTCGTGTCGCGGCTCGGCTCCTCCCGCACGGCGGGCAGCTGGCTCGGCGAGGACGGGCGGACGGTCGTCGCGGTCACCGACGAGAAGGCCGCGGCCGAGGTGCGGGAGGCCGGCGCGGACCCGAGGATGGTGCGCCACAGCATGCGCGACCTGAAGTCGGCCACTCGGACGCTGGGTTCGGCGCCGCGCGTGCCGGGGACGGCCTGGGCCATGGACTACCGGTCGAACGAGGTGGTGGTACGCGGCGACAGCACGGTGTCCGCGGACGACTGGTCCGATCTGACCCAAGTGGCGGAAGGAGCCGGTGGTTTCGTCCGCATGGAACGCACCGGGGGCGCCTTCACCACGCGGATCAACGGGGCGGAGCCCATCCTGTCGACCGCCGGGCGCTGTTCCGCGGGCTTCAACGTGACCGACGGCAAGCGTGAGTTCATCCTCACGGCCGGACACTGCGGGCCGGACGGGTCGGTCTGGTTCGCCGACGACGGAGGCAGGAAGAAGGTCGGCACCACGATCGGCGGCAGCTTCCCCGGCGACGACTACTCCCTGATCGAGTACGACGGAGGCCGGGCCGGCGAGGGCGCCGGTGTCGTCTCGGTCGGCAACGGCCAGGGCGTACGGATCACGGGTGTCGGCGACCCCACCGTCGGCCAGCGGGTGTTCCGCAGTGGCAGCACCAGCGGGCTGCGCGACGGGGAGGTGACGGCGCTCAACGCGACGGTGAACTACCCGGAGGGCACGGTCAGCGGCCTCATCGAGACCAATGTGTGTGCCGAACCCGGTGACAGCGGCGGCCCGATGTTCTCCGAGGGCATCGCTCTCGGTGTGACGTCGGGCGGCAGCGGCGACTGCCGGCAGGCGAGCGGTACCACGTTCTTCCAGCCGGTCACGAAGGCACTGGCGCAGCTGAAGGTGGACCTCCTCGTGGCCCCGACGGGCGGGGGCGACGCCGGCACGGCCGCCCCCGCTCCGTCCGCGGAGGGCGCGGCTGCCCCGGACGCCGCGTCACCGGGTTCGTCGGCGGCGGGGATCAGCGCGTCGACACTGCTGTCCCGCCTGGCCGACCCGCGGAACGTGGGGCCCGGGATGCTGGTCATCGGGGGCAGCCTGATGGCCCTGGTGGCGACCCGCTGGATCCGGTCGGAGCAGGACCGCAAGGCGTACCAGCGGCACTACTCGGCGACATGGGGCTGAGCCGGATGCCGGCCTGGGCACCGGTGAGGAGGCTCACACGTGACCCGGGCGGCTCCGACCACGAGGAGGACGGATGCGCCCCGGCCAAGGCCGGGGCGGGCGGCAGGGCAGACGGAAGGAGGACCGACGAGGGCGAAAGGCGGCAAAGCCCTGCGGCGCCTCAGGCCGCCTCGGCCCGCTCGGGAAGGGCCGCGGCCCACTCCTGGACGAGTCGCTGGTACTCCGCGCGCTGCTCGCCGCTCAGTGTCCCGCCCGACCGCAGCCACAGGGCCCGGATCTCCTCGTTGACCTCGGCAGCCGATCGCTCGGGTGACGGTTCAAGAGTGGTGGACATGCTGTGAAGCATAGGGCCACCGGCGTGAAAGCCGCGTGAGTATTCACGAGCCAATCGGACATAACAGACAGTGTCGCTGATCACGTCCATCTACCATGGAACGTGGGCGAGTTCACATCCCAAGATCCCGTCCGCAGCCGTTTTTGCCCTCCCCGGCCTTTTCGGCACCGCCTTCACATTCAAGGGGCCCACGGGCAGGCGCACGACGACGAACCCGACCGGACCAGCGGCCGGATCGAACCGGTCGCCTCCCGGTGCAGGGCACGCGTTCATGACGTTCTCGCTCGGCAGCGTCGGCGCCGGCCAGGTCTCCGGCCGGTTCGCCGCCCTGTTCCAGGCGCACCCCGGCGTCGGCGACATCCACGTCACCGGCCTGTTGCCGAAACGGGCCCGGCAGCTCGCCGCCGCGCACGGACTGGACGGCGCCTTCCCGTCGTGCGGGGCCGTGCCGGAGTCGGCGAGGGTGGACGCGGTCGCCGTCCTCACCCGGCGCTGGACCCACGGCCCTCCGGTGCTCCAGGGCTGAACGCGGGCAAGCACGTGTACTCGGCGGTCCCCATGGCGATCCGCACGGAGGAGATCGCGGCGATCATCCACGCGGTCGTGGCGACCGGTCTGACGTACATGACGGGCGAGACCAGTCAGTACCACCCGGCCACGGTCCACGCCCGCAACCGGATCGCCGAAGACGCCTTCGGGCGGCTCCCGGTTCCCCCGCGATTTCGACCTGCCGCCCAACGGTCACGAGGGCAGCCACCACTGTCTCGCGGACGACTTCGTGACCGCCGCGGGCACCCGCACCCTGCCCTCGGTGAACGCCTGGGTGGCCGCCCGTTGCACCCTGCCCGGCACCGTCGCCCACCAGTCGGCGCCGCAGGGCGGCACCAGGCTGGAGATCCCGGACTTCGGGGACGCGCCGCAGGTGTGGCCGCGGCAACGGGGAGGAGGGCGGACCGTCAGCGGTAGCCCGTGACGTCCGCCGGCTTGCCCGGGTCCTGGACCTCGACAAGGTAGCGCCAGGCGTCCGGGCGGCTGCCGTCGAGGTCGGTGAAGCCGTACTCGCGGGCGAGGCCGCCGCTGGAGAGGGAGGCGCCGTTGAAACGGGACACCCGTGGGTCGGCGGCGAGCGCGGCGACGGCCCGGCCCACGTAGCGCGGGGTCTCCGAGATGGCGAAGTGGGGGACGCGGGCCAGGGCGTCCCTCCAGTTGTCCTCCCCCACCCCGAACTCGTCGAGCATGATCTCCGAGCGGAGCCAGCCAGGGGTGAGCGCGAGGGCCGTGGCACCGCGCGGGCCGAGTTCGTGGCCGAGGGCGAAGGCCATGCGCAGGACGGACGCCTTGGCGAGGTCGTAGAAGAAGGAGACGCGGTAGGTGTCGCGGTTGTAGTCCGCGGTGCCGTCGGTGACCTCGACGACCAGGCCGCCGGGGTGGCGCAGCAGCAGGGGCAGGGCGTGGTGGCTGGTGACGGCGTGGGTGTCCACCGCGAGCCGGAGCAGACGCAGCCCCTTGTCGAGGTCGTGCTCCCAGACGGGGACGTCCCATTCGAAGAGCTTCTCACCGCCCCAGATGTCGTTGACGAGGACGTCGAGGCGGCCCTGCTCGCCGGCGATGCGGTCGACGAGGGCCTTGACCTGGGCGGGGTCCAGGTGGTCGGTGGGGACGGCGATGCCCCGGCCTCCGGCCTCGGTGACCAGGTCGGCGGTGTCCTCGATGGTCTCCGGGCGGCCGTACTCGGAGCGCTCGGCGCGGGTGCTGCGTCCGGTGACGTAGACGGTGGCGCCCGCCGCGCCCAGTTCGACGGCGATGCCCCGTCCGGCTCCCCGGGTCGCTCCCGCGACCAGTGCGACCTTGTGCTGCGACGACCTGTCGTTGTTCGACGAGCCGTTGCTGTTCGACGACCCTGTGGTCGGCTCCGGCATGGTCCGGCCTCCCGTCACGTGCGACAGCGATCTGCTGTCGTTACGAGCGTGACGGGTAAGCCGGACATCCTCTGTCGCCTTTTCCCAGGAGTCGCCCGGTCGGACATGGCCGGGGTGGAGTCACCGGAGCAAAGTCACCGAAGCGGCCTCAGTGGCCGCGGGCGATCCACTCCTCGAGGTGCGGGGCCTCCGCGCCGATGGTGGTCGGGTCGCCGTGACCGGTGCGGACCGTCGTCCGGGGCGGGAGAGTGAGCAGCCGGTCCCGGATCGAGTCGATGATCGTCGGGAAGTGGGAGAACGAACGGCCGGTGGCACCGGGACCGCCCTGGAACAGGGTGTCGCCGGTGAACACGGTGGCGAGCCCGGGGTCGTACAGGCAGACCGCGCCGGGCGCGTGCCCCGGCGTGTGCAGCACGGTGAGGTCGGCGCCGGCCGCCTCGATCACCTGGCCGTCGACCAGCCAGGCGTCGGGGTCGCGGTCCGGGTGGGTCTGCCTCCACAGCGGCAGGTCCTCGTGGTGGAGCCAGATGGTGGCCCCGGTGCGCTCGGCCAGGGCGGGTGCGGCGTCGATGTGGTCGTTGTGGGCGTGGGTGCACACGATCGCCTTCAGACGGCGGTCACCCACGGCCTCGGCGATGGCGTCGGCGTCGTGGGCGGCGTCGATGACGATCGCCTCGTGGTCGTCGCCGACGATCCACACGTTGTTGTCGACGTCCCAGGTGCCGCCGTCCAGGCTGAACTGCCCCGAGGTGACCAGGTGTTCGATGCGGGTGGTCATCACAGCACCACCACCGAGCGCAGCACGTCGCCGCGGTGCATCCGTTCGAAGGCTTTCTCGATCTCGTCGAGCCGGATCGTCTCGGTGACGAACGCCCCCAGGTCCAGGCGCCCTTGCTGGTGCAGGTCGATCAGCATGGGGAAGTCGCGCGAGGGCAGGCAGTCGCCGTACCAGGACGACTTCAGGGAGCCGCCGCGGCCGAACACGTCGGCGAGCGGCAGTTCGAGCTTCATCTCCGGGGTGGGCACGCCGACCAGGACGACGGTACCGGCCAGGTCACGGGCGTAGAAGGCCTGTTCGTACGTCTCGGGGCGGCCCACGGCCTCGATGACGACGTCGGCGCCGAAGCCGCCGGTGAGTTCACGGATCGTCTCGACCGGATCGGCCGTACGGGAGTTGACGGTGTGGGTGGCGCCCATGGAGCGGGCTGTCTCCAGCTTGCGGTCGTCGATGTCGACGGCGATGATCCGCGCCGCTCCGGCGAGCCGGGCGCCGGCGATGGCCGCGTCGCCGACTCCACCGCAGCCGATGACGGCGACGGAGTCGCCCCGGCCGACGTTGCCGGTGTTGATCGCGGCGCCGATGCCGGCCATCACGCCGCAGCCGAGCAGCCCGGCGACCTGCGGGGAGACTGCGGGGTCGACCTTGGTGCACTGCCCGGCGGCGACGAGCGTCTTCTCGGCGAAGGCTCCGATGCCGAGCGCCGGGGAGAGTTCGGTGCCGTCGGTGAGGGTCATCCTCTGCTTCGCGTTGTGCGTGTCGAAGCAGTACCAGGGGCGTCCCCGCAGACAGGCGCGGCATGTGCCGCACACCGCGCGCCAGTTGAGGACGACGAAGTCACCGGGGGCGACGTCGGTGACGTCGTCGCCCACCGACTCCACGACGCCCGCGGCCTCGTGGCCGAGCAGGAAGGGGAAGTCGTCGTTGATGCCACCCTGCTTGTAATGCAGGTCGGTGTGGCACACCCCGCAGGCCTGGATACGGACGACCGCCTCGCCCGGTCCCGGGTCGGGTACCACGATCGTCTCGATGCGTACCGGCTCGTCCTTGCCCGGTGCGATCACGCCGCGTACTTCCTGCGCCATGGTGCTGGCTCCTTCGTCTCCCGGTGGTACGTCCTGCCGACCCTACGCGACCTGCCCCTGACCCGGCCGGTCGGCTTCACAGCAGGTCGTGGCGTCCGTACCGGTGTTCCGCGCCCGTGTTCCGTGCCGGGCTGACGGGCGCGCCCCGGCGTGTCCCGGGGCCACCGCGGCGACGTAGCCTGAACTCTCCGTCCGACGTCCAGGGAGCGACGTGACCAGCGCAGCGCCGAAGTTAGTGCACAAGTCCGGTCCGCCCGCCTGGCGGACACTCCTCGGCTACGTACGGCCGCACCGGTGGGCCCTGCTGGGCGGCGCCTCGCTGTCCCTGCTGACGGGCGCGACCGGCCTGATGCTGCCGCTGGTCGCCCGGGACCTGATCGACGACCTGTCGGACGACCGGGCCATCACCGGCGCCCTGGTGCTGATGTCCGCCCTCGTCGTCGCCAACGCCGCGCTGGGCGCGCTGGGTTCGTACGTTCTGCGGCGTACCGCCGAATCGGTGGTGCTGGGGGCACGGCGCTCGCTGTCGTCGTATCTGCTGCGGCTGCGGATCACGGCCGTGGACCGCAGTGAGCCCGGCGACCTGATGGCCCGCATCACCTCCGACACCACGCTGCTGCGGGAGGTCACCACGGACTCGCTGGTGGGCCTCGGTACGGGCGGTCTGACGCTGGTCGCGACCGTCGCGCTGATGGGCTTCGTCGACCCGGTGCTGCTGGGGGTCACCCTGACCGTGATCGTGGGTGCGGGGACGGTCCTCGCGCTCATCGTGCCGCACATCAGCCGGGCCAGCCGGCAGGCGCAGGACGCGGTCGGCGTGATGGGGGCGTCCCTGGAACGGGTGCTCGGCGCGCTGCGCACGGTGAAGGCGTCCGGTGCCGAGCCGCGGGAGGAGCGTGCGCTGCACGAGGCGGCCGAGGAGTCGTGGCGGCAGAGCGTGCGCGCCGCCAAGTGGTCGGCGGCGGCGGGCAACACGGCGGGGCTCGCGATGCAGGTCGCCTTCATCACGGTGCTCGCGGTGGGCGGGGCGCGGGTGGCGACGGGCGCCATCGACATCGGCACGCTGGTGGCGTTCCTGCTGTTCGTCTTCTACCTCATGATGCCGATCCAGAGTGTCGTCGGCGCGATCACGCAGTACCAGACGGGCAGCGCCGCCCTGGCCCGTATCCAGGAGGCGCTGCGGCTGCCCGCCGAGCCGGTCACGGGCCCCGCGCCCCTGCCCACACCCGGTGCCGCGCCCGCCGCGCTCGCCTTCGACGACGTGCGCTTCCGCTACGCGGACGATCTGCCGTACGTGCACCACGGGGTGTCGTTCACCGTGCCCGCGCAGGGCATGACCGCGTTCGTCGGCCCGTCCGGCGCGGGCAAGACCACCGTCTTCTCGCTCATCGAGCGCTTCTACGACCCGGACTCCGGAGCGATCACCCTCGACGGGCAGGACCTGGCCGACTGGGAGCTGTCGCGGCTGCGGTCCTCGATCGGCTACGTGGAGCAGGACGCGCCCGTCCTGTCGGGTTCCCTGCGCGACAACCTCCTGCTCGGGAACCGGGAGGCGGACGACGACGCGGTGGCGCGGGTGGTGAAGACGACCCGGCTCGACGGTCTCGTGGCCAGGCTTCCGGACGGGCTCGACACACTGGTGGGGCATCGCGGTACCAAGCTCTCCGGCGGAGAGCGCCAGCGGGTCGCCATAGCCCGCGCGCTGCTGCGCAGTCCCCGGCTGCTGCTGCTCGACGAGGCCACGTCGCAGCTCGACGCGGTGAACGAGGCGGCGCTGCGCGACACCGTCGCCGACGTGGCCCGGACGACGACGGTGCTGGTGGTCGCGCACCGGCTGTCGACGGTGACGATGGCCGACCGGATCGTGGTGATGGACGCGGGCCGGGTCCGCGCGGTCGGCACGCACCGGGAACTGGTGACCACCGACCCGCTGTACGCGGAGCTGGCGGCGACGCAGTTCCTGGCGACGAGCGGGTGATCCCTCGCGGCCGGTCCGCCCCTGACCCGGGCGGACGGCTCCGCCCGGGTCAGGGAACGGGCGGGCCGGGGAGTGCGCGGGCCGGGCTTGCCGTACTCACCGGGCGGGGGGAGGCTCGTAGGTGAGGCCCGGCGTGGCCCGCTCCGGACCGGGCCGAGGCCCTCGAAGGAGGTCATCATGACAACCTCGGCAGAATCCCGCTTCGGTACCGACACACTGCGCCGGGGTCTCGAGGCCCCGACGTCCGCGCCCCTGACGGCGCTCTACGCGGACGACGCCGAGCTGCGCATCGTGGACCGCAACACCCAGCCCAGCCACCCCATGGTCCTGCACGGCCGGGACGAGATCGCCGCCATGCTCGACGACGTCTACAGCCGTGACATGACGCACCAGCTGGAACGGTGCGTCGTCCAGGACGAGCAGGCCGCCTTCAGCGAGACCTGCGTCTACCCGGACGGGGTGCGGGTGTACTCGGAGTCGATGGTCTCGCTGCGCGACGGCAGGATCACCGAGCAGACGATGATCCAGGCCTGGGACGAGTGACCGGTCCGGTCCGTTCCGGCCTGGCGCGGCGCAAGGCGTGAGAGAGCACAGGACGCGGTCGGGCACCCGCGCTCCGGTCGTGGAGCACGGGTGCCGGCACGGCGGACGGCGGCCGTGAACGCGCCGGACCTCAGCGGTGGACCGACGCCCGACAGGCCCGTGCGCACCACTCGCCGTCCTACCGCACCGGTCATGGAATGACCCGCGTCACCCCCAAGGCCCGCCGACGCTCCGTATCCGACCGCGCGGTCTCCAAAGAGCACACGCCCCGTATCTCGGTGGAGGTGGACGGCCGGACAAGCCCCTCGACCTGCTGCGCACCGACGGTCTGCGGTCGCCGAGCGGGCCGCCGCGGTACTCGCGGGCACGACCGCGGCGGGCCTGCTGGTGGCGCGGATCCGCAGGCGGCGCCGGACCTGACACCGGGATTGACAAATGGGCACAAAAGACGCGTGTGAACCGTGCCGGCCGGGGTAGTCGGCCTCATGACACCTCCGATCGCGGAAGGAGGTCCGTGAAGAGCGCATCTGTTCATAGCGTCCGGGCCGCTTCCACCGACACGAAGCGGTCCGGCCCTCCACATGTTGGCGCACCGGCCCTTCAGACGTCTGATCAGCCCTCAAGTACCCCTCGCCGCAAGCGGATCACCCCTTCGAGCGAGGGATGATCACGGCACGGTCTCGACGGCGTTTGGGAGGCGGGACCGGGGTGGCCGCGGGGTTACGATCGGGCAACGCCTACCAAGCCGCCCGTTCGACGGCAAGCGACCCGAAGGGCCACAAATCCAGATGCCGGTCAAGGTCAGCGTCATCGTCCCCGTGTACAACCCGGGGATCTACATCGAGGACTGCATCTCCTCGCTGCGACGGCAGTCCCTGCCTCCCGAAGAGTACGAGGCGATCTTCGTCGACGACGGTTCCACCGACGGGACTCCCGCACTGCTCGACCGGCTGGCCGCCGAGGACCCGCGGATGCGGGTGATCCACCAGGAGAACTCCGGCTGGTCCGGCAAACCGCGCAACGTCGGGATCGCCGCCGCCCGCGGCGAGTTCGTGATGTTCGTCGACAACGACGACTACCTGGGCGACGAGGCCCTGGAGCGGATGTACGCGTACGGCGTGGCCAACGGCGCGGATGTCGTCGTCGGCAAGATGGCCGGCAAGAACCGCGGTGTGCCGGTGGAGTTGTTCCGCCGCAACCATCCGCGGGCCACGGTGGAGAACGCGCCGCTGATCGACAGCCTCACCCCGCACAAGATGTTCCGCCGGGCGTTCCTCGACGGGATCGGGCTGCGTTTCCCGGAGGGGAGGCGGCGGCTGGAGGACCACGTCTTCGTCACCGAGGCGTATCTGCGGGCGACCAGTGTCTCCGTGCTCAGCGACTACGTCTGCTACTACCACATCCGGCGTGACGACGCCTCCAACGCCGGTTTCCAGCGGTTCGATCCGGTGGGCTACTTCACCAACCTCCGCGAGGCGCTCGACGTGGTCGAGCGGTACACCGAGCCCGGCCCGGTGCGTGACCGGCTGTTCCGCAGGTGGCTGCGGGTGGAGATGGTGGAACGGCTGCGCGCCCGGCGGCTGCTGGGGCTGCCGGACGACTACCGCCAGGAGCTGTTCGGCGAGATCCACAAGGTGGTCGTCGAGCGGTTCGGGCCCGCTGTCGCGGCCGGGCTGCAGCCGACGCAGCAGGTCGTCGCCTCACTGACGGCGGCGGACCGGTACGACGACGTGGTGGCCTTCGCCGAGTGGGAGGCCGGCATCGCGGCGACGGCGACGCCGGCCGGCGTGGAGTGGGAGGGCGGTTCGCTGCGTCTCGGTTTCACCGCCGAGTACGCCTCCGCGGGCACGCCGATGACCTTCCCCGCCGATGCCGTCCGTGCCCCGCTGGCCGACCCCCCGAAGAACGTGGAGGAGGCGGTGGCGTGGGTCGGCGCCGAGACCACGGCCCGCTTCACCGAGGCGACCGCCGATCTGCTGCTGCGTGAGCGCTCCAGCTCCGCCCAGTACTTCCAGCCCGTGGAGTTCACCCGGGAGACGGTTGTGGTGGACGGCGGGGAGCAGGTGCGGCTGGTGCTGCGGGCGACGGCCTCGGTCGACCCCGGCGTGCTGCCGGGTGACGGGGTCTGGGACGCCGTCGTGCGGGTCAAGCTCGGTGGCTGGACCAAGGAGTGCCGTCTCGGCCCGGCCCCGCGCGCCACCCGCCCGGAGCCGCACGCGGGCGTCGCCGCCGGCCGGGCGGTCCTGCCGTACTGGACGGAGCCGCACGGCAACCTCTCCCTGGACGTCGCGGTGAAGGGCAGGCGGCTCGGCCTCGGCCAGGTGCGGCGGCCTGACGTCACGGTCTCCGGGGCCCGGCTGCGCGTCCGGCTTCCGCTGCACGCGGCGGACGGCACGCCGGTGCGACTGCGGTTCACCTCCGCGGGCCGGACCCTGCACGCGCCGGGCGCGCTCACCGCCGAGCCACAGCGGCCGGGGGCGCGGCTGGAGGCGACGCTGCCCTCGGGACTCCCCCGCGGTGTCTGGCGAGTGGCGCTCGGCCTGGACCCGGACGCCGCCGAACCGCTTTTCTCCGGGTTGCCGTTCGCGCTCCGCGCCGGCCGTGGCGGGGTGCTGGTGGCGCGGGTTCCGCGCCCCGGTACCGGACAGAAACTGCTGCGCAGGGCACGGCGGGTGCTCGGTGCCGCCCGTACGAGGGTGGCGCCGCTGATCAAGGGGAGGCGGTGACCGGTGCGCGCACTGGCCCTGGAGGGTGCCTGGGTACTGGAGCCCAAGGTGTTCCCGGACGACCGGGGCAGTTTCCACGAGTGGTTTCGCGGTGAGGAGTTCCGTGAGGCCACGGGCTACGACCTGTCGCTCGCGCAGGCCAACTGCTCGGTGTCGCGCCGCGGGGTACTGCGCGGGGTGCACTTCGCGGCCGTGCCGCCCGGCCAGGCCAAGTATGTGACCTGTGTGCGCGGCGCGGTGCTCGACGTGGTGGTGGACCTGCGGGTGGGGTCACCGGCGTACGGGAGCTGGGAGGCCGTCCGGCTGGACGACGACAGCCGGCACGCGGTGTTCATCGCCGAGGGGCTGGGGCACGCCTTCATGGCGCTCACCGACGACGCGACGGTGGTGTACCTGTGCTCGACGGGCTACGCGCCGGGCCGCGAGCACGGGGTGCACCCGCTCGACCCGGCCCTGGGCATCGGGTGGCCGCAGGGCATCGACCCGGTGCTGTCGCCGAAGGACGAGCAGGCGCCGACGCTGGCCGAGGCGGAGCGCCTCGGCCGGCTGCCGTCGTACGAGGCCTGCCGCGCACGCTCGAAGGAGCTGCGCGGCAGAGGGCTCAGCGGCTGACGCCGACCTGGTCGAGCGCGCGGCGCAGGGGCTCCCAGCCCAGGCGCCGCGGCAGGCCGCGGTTGCGGGCCTGGGTGAGCGGGCGCCAGAAGCCGGCCTCGATCAGTGACTCGGGCGGCACCGCGCCGGCCCGCTCCAGGATCGTCTCGGGCACCTTCTGCGGGTCGGGCACCTTGTACTCGGCCATGATCTCGTCGTACTTGTCGTGCAGCACGGTGTTGTCCGGATCGGCGCCGAAGATCACCAGCTGGCCGGTGGGCTGGGTGTCGACGAGAATCGTCGCCAGGTCGGGGCGGTGGCGCGCCAGCACCTCGGTGATCTTGTAGACGTCGCCGGTCCAGGCCGCGGTGTGGCGGTCCCGGGCCGCCTCGTCGATGTTGCGCGGCAGCATGTCGTCGAGGACGATCACGCTGGACCAGTCGGAGTGCTTCTCGACGTTCATGAAGTCGCGCAGGGCGTACTCGAACAGGTGCATGCCGTCGATGAAGGACAGGTCGAGTGTGGTGCGCCGCCAGTGCCCGACGGGGCTGCGGCCCCGACGGAGGTTGCGCAGCGGGTGCCGGCCGCCCTTGAGGTGGGCCAGCGGGTTGTCGCGGGCGAAGAAGTCGTCGCTGGTGGCCTTGACCAGGTGGACGTCGCACTTCAGTTCCGAGACGACCTTGAAGGCGGGGTCGACCGCGATGCTGGGGACGCGTGACAGGCGCAGGCTGCGGCCGTCGTTGACGCCGATCTCCAGGTAGTTGCGGTTCGCGCTGGCCTTGTGCAGTGCGCGCAGGAACTCATGGCGTTTCACGAAGGGGACTCTCCTTGCGGATCCGGGGCAGTGCTTCGTGCAGGGCGACGCGCCAGTCACGCAGTGCCGGCAGGCCGATGTCCTGCCAGCGGTCGTGCGCGAGGACGCTGTACGCGGGGCGCGGTGCGGGCCGGGGGAAGGCCGCCGAGGTGGTGGGCCGTACCCGGTCGGGGTCGGCTCCGATCAGCTGGAACACCTCCCGGGCCAGGTCGTACCAGGTGGCCTCGCCGGAGTTGGTGGCGTGCAGGACGCCGTGCACGTCGTCGCCGAGACGGGGGCCGAGGTCGGCCATGCGTACGGCGACGTCCGCGCTCCAGGTGGGCTGCCCGCGCTGGTCGTCGACGACGTCGACGGTGGGGCGGCGGGCCTCGAGACCGATCATCGTCCGCACGAAGCTGGTGCCGTGGACCCCGTACAGCCAGGCGGTGCGCACGACGGCGCTCGCGCCGGGCAGCTCCTCCAGCACAGCCCGCTCTCCGGCCAGCTTGGAGCGGCCGTAGGCGGTGCGCGGGGCGGTCGGGTGGTCCTCGGGGTAGGGGGTGGTGCGGGCGCCGCCGGAGAAGACGTAGTCGGTGGAGACGTGGATCAGCCGGGCGTCGTGCGCGGCGCAGGCGCGGGCGAGCAGGCGGGGTCCGTCGCCGTTGATCCGGGTGGCTTGTTCCTCGTCGGTCTCGGCGTCGTCGACGGCGGTGTACGCGGCGCAGTTGACCACGATGCCGGGGTGGTGCTCGGACAGGGCGTGCTCGAGTGCCTCGGCCCTGGTGATGTCGAGGGCGGCCCGGTCGAGGCCGGTCACCTGTTCGCCGCGCCGGGTCAGTTCGTCGACGGTGTCCCGGCCGAGCATTCCGCCCGCGCCGGTGACCAGCCATTTCATGGCTTTCCTCCGGTGACGCGCTGCTTGAGCGGCTCCCACCAGGCCCGGTGGTCGCGGTACCACGCGACGGTCTCGGCGAGGCCTGCGGTGAAGTCGTGGCGGGGGCGGTAGCCGAGTTCGTCCCGGGCCTTGGTCCAGTCGACGGAGTAACGCAGATCGTGGCCCTTGCGGTCCTCGACGTGCTCGACCCGGTCCCAGCCGGCGCCACAGGCTTCGAGCAGGAGGCCGGTGAGGTCCTTGTTGGTGAGTTCGGTGCCGCCGCCGATGTTGTAGACCTCGCCGGCCCGGCCCCTGGTCCGCACGAGGTCGATGCCCGCGCAGTGGTCGTCGACGTACAGCCAGTCACGGACGTTGAGGCCGTCGCCGTAGAGCGGGACCTTCGCACCGTCGAGGAGGTTGGTGACGAAGAGCGGGATGACCTTCTCGGGGAACTGGTGCGGGCCGTAGTTGTTGGAGCAGCGGGTGACGCGGACGTCCAGGCCGTGGGTGCGGTGGTAGGCGAGGGCGAGCAGGTCGGAGGAGGCCTTGGAGGCGGAGTACGGGGAGCTGGGTTCGAGCGGGTACGTCTCGGTCGCCGAGCCCGATGCGATCGACCCGTACACCTCGTCGGTGGAGACGTGCACGAAGGTGTCCACACCGTGGCGCAGGGCGGCGTCGAGGAGGATCTGGGTGCCGAGCACATTGGTGAGGACGAAGTCGGAGGCGGTGAGGATGGAGCGGTCGACGTGCGACTCGGCGGCGAAGTGGACCACCTGGTCCGCCTCGGCGGTGAGTTTGCCGACGAGGTCTGCGTCGCGGATGTCTCCGTGGACGAACTCGAGGCGGGGGTGGTCGGGTTCGAGGTTGTCGAGGGTGCCGGCGTAGGTGAGCGCGTCCAGCACGGTGATCCTCGGCGCGTCGGCGGCGTCGGGCGCGTCGGCGGCGAGCAGCCTGCGGACGTAGCGGGAGCCGATGAAGCCGGCGGCTCCGGTGACGAGGAGGTTCATGAGTGGATCTGCACCTTGCTGTGGTCTCCGAGGACGAATCGGTGGGCGCTGGGAACGCTGGGGGCCGGGGTCACCTCGACATGGCGGCCGATCAGTGAGGACTCGATGCGGCGGACGCCGTCGATCGAGGAGTCCCGCAGCACGATGGAGAACTCGAGCTCGCTGTCGGTGATCCGGCAGTTCTCCGCGACGGAGGTGAACGGTCCGACGTAGGAGTCGCTGACGACCGTGCCGGAGGCGATGACGGCGGGGCCGACGACGCGCGAGTTGGTGATCCGGGCCCCTTCCTCCACGACCACCCGGCCGATGGTCTCGGAGGCGTCGTCCACCTCACCGTCGATCCGGCGCTCGACGCCCTCGAGAACGGACCGGTTGACCTCCAGCATGTCGACGACGTTGCCCGTGTCCTTCCAGTAGCCGTGGATGACCGTGCAGCGCACGGCGGCGCGGGAGTCGATCAGGTGCTGGATGGCGTGGGTGATCTCGAGTTCGCCGCGCCAGGAGGGCTTGACGGCGCGCACCGCGTCGTGGATGGCGGGGGAGAACAGGTAGACGCCGACGAGGGCGAGGTCGCTCTTGGGACGCTCGGGTTTCTCCTCGAGCCCGATCACCTTTCCGTCCGCGTCGAGTTCGGCGACGCCGAAGGAGCGGGGGTCGGCGACCTGGGTGAGCAGGATCTGGGCGTCGGGCCGGTGCCGGCGGAACTCGTCGACGAGTCCGGTGATGCCGCCGACGATGAAGTTGTCGCCGAGGTACATCACGAAGTCGTCGTCGCCGAGCCAGTCGCGGGCGATCAGCACCGCGTGGGCCAGTCCCAGAGGGCGTTCCTGGGGGATGTAGGTGATGCGCAGGCCGAACTTCGATCCGTCGCCCACCGCGTTCTCGATCTCCTCGGCCGTGTCGCCGACGATCATTCCGACGTCGGTGATGCCGGCGTCCGCGATCGATTCCAGCCCGTAGAAGAGGACGGGCTTGTTGGCCACGGGGACCAACTGCTTCGCCGAGGTGTGGGTGATCGGCCTCAGCCGGGTGCCGGCGCCGCCGGACAGCACGAGAGCCTTCATCTGCCTCACCATAGTGGTGCGCGGCGCACGGAACATCACTTGTTCTAACGCTTCATCACGAAATTCCAACGAGACCCGTCCAACCACCGCGTTTCCGGCCGATGACCGCCGACTCGCGCCCCGCGGGAACGTTCGCCTGGCCTGTCGGGCGCGGCGGCCCCTCCCGGCCCGGTGCCTCAACGCCCGTACGCGGACGAGGGGTTCCCGCGGTGCGGTTCGGGTCGGGTCGGATCGGGTCGGGTACGGAAACCTACCGGGCCGGTGACGGCCGGCCCGGGACCGGGTCGCGACCCCGGCCACCTGTCACCCGAAGGGATGACACCGGTGCCGGGAGTGTTGTCGACGCCCGGGGCGGCGCCTGCTCACAGGTGCGCGCAGAGTTCCGCCCACACCTGCTTGCCGCCGCTGACCGGCAGGGTCCCCCAGGCCGCCGACAGGGCCTCGACCAGCAGGATGCCGCGGCCGCCGGTGGCCTCCCAGCCGATGCTGCTCGGCTTGGCGGGACTGCGGGGCGAGGTGTCGGCGACCGCGAGGCGCAGCCGGTCGCCGAGGAGGGCGAGGTCGAGGCGGACCTGCCCCTCGGTGTGCACGAGCGCGTTGGTGACCAGCTCGGAGACGACGAGCAGGGCGGCATCGAGGTCCTCGGTCACACCCCAGGAGCGTAGGGTGCGCCGGGTGAAGCGGCGGGCGTGGCCGACGGCCTGCGGCACCCGCCACACCGTCCAGGTCTCCCGCAGCGGGCGCAGGGTCATGCCCTCGTAGCGCATCAGCAGCAGGGCGACGTCGTCGCTGCGCGGGGCCTTGCCGAGCAGGCCGTCGGCGACCAGTCCCAGGTCGGCCGGGTCGGCGTCCGCCAGTCGGCGGGCGAGGTGGTCCATGCCCTCGTCGATGTCGGCCTCGACGGTCTCGACCAGGCCGTCCGTGGTGAGGACGACCACCGTGCCGGGTCCCAGCCTCAGCGGGCTCATCGGGAAGTCGGCCTGGGCCACGACGCCGAGCGGCGGACCGCCCTCCACCTCCGCGATCTCGGTGCTCCCGTCCGGGTGGCGCAGCACCGGCGGCAGGTGCCCGGCGCGTACACACCAGGCGGATCCCTGTTCCAGGTCGACGTCGACGTAGCAGCAGGTCGCGAAGAGGTCGCTCTCCATGTCCACGAGCAGCCGGTTGGCGTGCGACACCACCACGTCGGGCGTGTGCCCCTCGACGGCGTAGGCGCGCAGCGCGGTGCGCATCTGTCCCATGAGGGTGGCGGCGCCGGCGCTGTGGCCCTGGACGTCGCCGATGACCAGGGCGACGTGGTTGTCGGGCAGCGGGATCACGTCGTACCAGTCGCCGCCGAGCTCGAGGCCGGCGGTGCTGGGCAGGTAGCGGGCGACGGCGACCGCACCGGGCAGCCGGGGCAGGCGGCGCGGCAGCAGCTGGCGCTGGAGCATGCCGACCAGTTCGTGCTCGGCGTCGAAGGCGCGGGCCCGCATGAGAGCCTGTCCGGCGAGACCGGCGGCGGCGGTGAGCAGGGCGCGCTCGTCGGCACCGAAGTCGTGCGGGGCGTCCCAGCCGATGAGGCAGGCACCGGCCGTCCGGTTGCCGGCGGACAGCGGCAGCATGGCGAGACCGCCCGGTCCGACCTCGGCGAGGGAGGTCTCCAGAGCGCTGCCCGCGGGCCATATCCTGGCCCGGCCCTCGCGCAGGACGGCGGCGAGCGTGGGCATGGTGCGCACGGGCGCCTCGGGCCACTCGGTACGCCACTCGGCGCGCCACAGGTCCGGCCAGGCGTCCGCTTCCGGCGGGTCGAGGACGGTGACGACAAGCCGGTCGCTCTCCAGTTCGGCGACCGCGATCCGGTCGGCCCCAAGTGGCCCGCGCAGGGCCGCGACCACTGCCTTGCCGACATCGCGGACGGTGACCGCGGTGGCGAGTGCGCTGGCCAGGCGCTGCACCCGGGCCACGTCGGTGACGTCGGCGCGCAGGGTGGAGGCGTCGGCGACGGAGCCCACCAGGCGGGCCGGACGGCCCTCCCCGCCCGGCAGCAGCCGGCCGCGCAGTCTGAGCCACTTCGGCGGGCCGGCGGGCTGTACGACCCGGAACTCCAGTTCGCGCTCGCCGATGGTCATGTGGTCGGACTCGACGACCGACATCACGGAGGGCAGGTCCTCCGGCACGGTCAGACCCACGAGGGTCTCGACGCGTCCGTCGAAGTCGTCCGGGCCGAGGCCGAAAAGGTCCAGGATGCCGTCGCCCACCCGGACCCGCCCGGTGTCCATGGCGAGGACGAAGGCATCCGGTGCGGGGTCCCCGCCGCCGTCGGTCGCGGGCTGCCGCCCGGGAAGGGCGACCGCGTCGGCGACGAGTCCGAGGCAGACGCGGTCGTCGGTGTCGAAGCCTCCGGGGCGCTCGCTGACGGCGAGCAGGCAGCCGCCGAAGGCGTGGCGCACGGGCAGCGCGGCGAGAAAGAAGTCGCGGGCCGGGACGCGCCGTGCCTGTGCCTGGGCGGCGAGTTCCCCGGGGCCGAGCCACACCGGCCGCCCGCCGCGTACCGCGTCGGCGGCCGGGGAGTGCCCGGCGACGGAATAGCTGTCCCGCATCCCGCACAGGGTCCGCGGGATCCCGGCCGACTCCACCAGGCGCAGCTGCTCGCCGTCTCCGCTGGGCGTGTACACGGCGACGAAGGCGGCACCGGCGAAGACCAGGGCCTGTTCCAGGATCCGGTGCACCCGGTCCGGCGACTTCGGCTCGGCGGTGATCGTCGTGAGGGCACCTTCCGCACGCAGAGTTCTCGTGCTGCGTCCCGCAGCGCCCTCACCGACCACGTTGGCCATTACAGCGCTTATATGACACCTGCGCAGCCCCTGCTGCATTCCCCGCCCTTCCGGTGGGGCGCAGGGACAAAGGCAAACAGCAGGTGGCCGGGCCACGGCCCTCGGGCTGAGCCGACCTCGCACCGGCCTCGGCCCCCGGGCGGGCGGATCGCGTGCGGGTCGCCGCTGCCGGTGTGCGGCGTGCCACCGCCCCCGGTCCGCCACGGTGTGCCGTGGCGGACCGGGGCTCGGCGATTCTTCGGCGGGTGCCGGTCAGTGGGTCCCGGTCAGGCCGTCGTCGGCCGCGCCGTCCTCGGCGCCCTGGCCCGCTTCCTCGCCACCGGCCTCGCCGGCCTGGCCGCCCGCCCCGGCGGCCTCGCCGCCGACGTCACCGACGCCCTCGCCACCGACGTCTCCTTCGCCGCCTGCCTGGTCGCCGGCTCCGGCTCCGCCGTCACCGAGGGTCGCGCCGACCGCCGCCAGGGCGGTGGTGACCGGCTGGAAGAAGGTCTCGCCGCCGACCGTGCAGTCGCCGCTGCCGCCCGAGGTGAGGCCGATCGCGAGGCCGTCCTGGGTGAACATCGAGCCGCCGCTGTCGCCGGGCTCGGCGCAGACGTCGGTCTGGATGAGACCGGTGACGGTGCCCTCGGGGTAGTTCACCGTGGCGTCGAGTCCGAGGACCTGGCCGTCGGCGAGCCCCGTGGTGCTGCCCATCCGGAACACCTCCTGGCCGACGGCGGCCTCCGCGGCCTCGGTGATCTGGAGCGTCTGGCCACCCACGTCGACGTCGCTCGGCGCGTCGGTGGCCGGGTCGTCGTACCGGACGAGTGCGAAGTCGCCCTCACCGGGGAAGACCGCCTGGTCGACGGTGGCGATCGGCCGGCCGTTCTGCGCGTCGGACCACGCGTCGGCCGCGACCGCGCAGTGACCGGCGGTCAGGAAGGCGGGCGCGCCGTCGCCCGCGGTGACGTTGAAGCCGAGGGAGCAGCGTGCGCCGCCGGAGAAGATCGCGTCGCCGCCCGAGGCGAAGGTCCTGAACGTGCCCGCGGACTTCTTGATGGTCGCCATGCCGGAGCCGAGGCCCTGCACGGTGGACTCCAGTCTGTCCCAGTTCTCGCCGGTCACCGTGGAGTCGGCGGTGACCAGGATCTTGTTGGTGCGCGGGTCGACGGCCCACGAGGTGCCGGGGATGGTGGCCTCGGTCTTCAGCGTCCGCTCGCCCGCGGCCAGCTCGGTCATGCTGTTGTCGACCTCGCGGACGGTCGCGCCCGCCTTCTTCGCCTGCACGATCACGTTGTTGTCGTCGCCGGGTACGACGTTGACGACGAGCTGCTGCTTGTCGCCGTCGTAGTAGGAGCCGGCGAACGCGTCGCCGAGGAGCCCGGCGAGCTGTGAGGCGAGGTCCGAGGCGTCCGTCGCCTTGAGGGTCCTCGGCGCGGCTGCCGCGTCGTCCGACGCGCCGTCCTGCGACGCGTTGGCGCTGGGGAGCAGGATCGCTGCGGCGCCGAGCGCCACCACACCGCCCACCGCTATCGCGGCCTTGCGCTTCGGAATTCGCTTGTGACTCAAACTTCTCGACCTCCTGGGGGACCGGAGTCGTGCCGCCGTTCGACGGCTGTCGGGGCGCCTGGATGGCTGTTGGTACGCACGGGTCCGGCGGAGCGTTCAAATCCCTTTGCGGTCAGTCGGTTTGCGTCACGGAATCGGCCGTCCGGCACGCGCGCCACGGCCCCTGCCGGCCCTCGGAGGGAGCACGTACCGCAATCGCGCGCGCACGCTCCGTCTCCTTCCCTGCCCGGAATCCCGGCTTCGGTGAATCTGCGCATCGCATGCTCAACCCGGTCACCGCGGCGGGAAGTCGTCCACAGACCGGTTGCTCCCCTCATGCCTTCGGGGGCCGGTGTGCCGGATTCCTCTCGAGGGGTGCAAGCGGTGGGAGGGGGCGACGCGGTGACCCCTGTGAGGAAGCCACCACCGGGCCGTCGCCTTCTCTGCACGCTTGGGCGCGACAAGGCCGCAAGTTGCCTGGTGAGAGGTTTGCCCGAGTGGAGGGCCGGGCCCGGGGCGTGCTTTGATCCATCGCGCCGCAGGGCCGGTTCGGACATCCGGTGACGGAGGTCCGGGGCCCAGGGCCGCGGCCCTCACCCTGTCCCCGGAGGGCCGCTCCCCCCTTGTGGCATATCCGTATGAAGGGAAGTTCCATCATGAACTCCACCCCCAGGTCGAGACCGTCGAGATCTCCGACGCCGAGCTCGACACCGTCCACGGCGGCCTGTCCGTGAACGCCGTGAACACCCTCACGGGCGCGGTGGACGGCATCGCCCCGGTCTTTGGCCCGGTCGACACGGCCGTGGGCACCGTCGAGGGTGTGAGCGGCCTGGACACCGCTCCGGTCACGAACCTGGTCGCCGGTCTCTGATCGCGCCCTTGTACCGCTGAGCCCTGGAGCCGCCCCCCGGCTCCGGGGCTCGGCGTTGCTCCCGTGACGCCCCGCCGTCCTCGGCGGCCCCTCGCAGTGCGCCTGAGCCCGTCTCAGTCCGTCTCGTCCTTCGCGGAGTTCACGCAGGTGGGGGAAGAACCGTGCAGTTCCGCCAACAGGCCCTCGCCAAGCTCCAGTCGCCCGAGGAGCTCGACCTCCCGTTGCGCTTCGCCCGCCCGCAGGGCTGACTGGTGCTCGCCGTGACCGTGGCCGCCATGGCCGCCGCCTCCGTGTGGGCGGTGACCGGATCGGTGACCTCACAACGAGACACAGCGCACGGTGATCGAGAGCGCCAAGGCGCTCCGGGCGACCCGGGTCGTCATCGCCCACCGGCTGTCCACCGTGATGGACGCGGACCGGGTGGTGGTGATGGAGGACGGCAAGGTGGTCCAGCAGGGCCCGCCGGCCCGGCTGCTCGCCGATCCGGGCGGCCGGCTGCACGAGCTGGTGCGGCGTCAGCTGGCGTGACGCGGGCCCGGACACCGCGGCCGCGGGTCCCGGACGCCTCCGACCCCGCCCCCGGACACGCCGGAGGCCGGCGGGCGGCCCCACTCCGCCCGCCGGCCTCCCTTTACGGGACCGCACGTTCCGCGAGGAGGTCGGCACTCCCCAGTACCCGACCGCCGCGCGGTCACGGGAACCGTGCGGTCCCGGTCTCAGAACGCGAGGACGCCCGAACCGTGGGCGTTCATCACGCACTCGTTGGCGAAGGTGCGCTCGTACGAGAGCCGCTGCCCCTGCCACACCCCGTCGACGGTGACGACGACCGGGTCGTACTGGTGGGTGCAGAACACGCCGTCCCTCACCGTGAGGGCCTGCAGATCGCCGTCCACCTCGGCCAGTTCCCCGCACGCCGCGGCCGCGGCCGGGTGGGTGCCGGAGGGGCCGGGAGCGCAGGTCAGGGTGACCGCACGCTCCGGTGTGACGGTCATGGCGCTCTCCCCGTGGCCCATGGTGAGCACCAGGGCCGACGGGGCGTAGAGCGCGGACGGTGCGCCGCCCGGTGCGGCCGACGCGGCCCCGGACAGTGGTGCGCAGACTGCTGCGGCGGTCAGGCCGATGGTGGTGGCCCAGCGCGCGGTGTTCCGCATTGTGTGCATCCTTCCGCTCGTTTCGACGAGTCGCCGGCCCCTGCTCGGTGGTGCCGGACCGGCGAGCGGGAGTCTGCCGAGTCCGCCGCGGAAACACACGTCGACCGGGCCGCTTTCGGTAACATTGCGTATTGAATCAGTGGCGTGAAGTCACGGAACGCGCGGGCCTGGACCCAGCAACCGCACGGGCGACACTTGTGCGAAGTGGCCAGATGGCCGAATTCCCGCCGCTTCGCAATAGGCCTGAAACATTCCGTTTTCGTTCCCGACAGACCGTTCCGCGATGCCTTCTGTTCATGATTCAGTCGGCTTGACGAGGAGAGGCGGGAACGTCGTATGGCCAGGCACTGGGCGGACTTCCAGTACGAGATCTATCTGAACGGGATGACGGGTGCCGTGCCCCGGCTGCCCACGGACCTGACCCGGCTGGAGGAGCTGACCGAACGGCGGCTCGGGCCGGGTCCGGTCGGTTATGTGGCGGGCAGCGCGGGCGACGGCAGTACCGCGCGCGCCAACCGGGCGGCTCTGGCCCGCCACCGGATCGTGCCGCGCATGCTGCGGGACGTGCACGAGCGTGACCTGTCGGTGGAGGTGCTCGGCCGTGCGCTGCCGGCACCGATGGCGCTGGCGCCGGTCGGAGTGCTGTCGCTGATGCACCCGGACGCCGAGTCGGCCGCCGCGCGGGCCGCCGCCGCGCAGGGTGTGCCGTTCGTGCTCTCCTGTGCGTCCAGCACGCCGATGGAGCAGGTCGCGGAGGCGATGGGCGACGCGGAGCGCTGGTTCCAGCTGTACTGGCCGAAGGACCCTGAGGTCGCCCAGAGTTTCCTCGGCCGGGCGAAGGCCGCCGGGTTCACCGCTTTGGTGGTCACCCTGGACACCCCTCTGCTGTCCTGGCGTCCGCGCGACCTGGACCAGGCCTTCCTGCCGTTCCTGCACGGGGTGGGAACGGCCAACTACTTCTCGGACCCCGCGTTCCGGGCCGGCCTGGCCAAGCCCGTGCACGAGGACCCGAACGCGGCGGTGATGCATTTCGTCGGCATGTTCTCCGACCCCGCCAAGACCTGGCCGGACCTCGCGTTCCTGCGGGAGAACTGGGACGGCCCCATCGTCCTCAAGGGTGTGCTGCACCCGGACGACGCCCGGCTCGCGGCCGATGCCGGGGTGGACGGGGTGGTGGTGTCCAACCACGGCGGCCGTCAGGTGGCCGGGTCCGTCGCGGCTGCGGACGCGCTGCCCGGTGTGGTGGCCGCTGTCGGCGACCGGCTGACCGTGCTGTTCGACAGCGGTGTCCGCACCGGGGACGACGTCTTCAAGGCCCTCGCCCTCGGCGCGCGGGCGGTGCTCCTGGGGCGGCCGTACGTCTACGGACTCGGCCTCGACGGGCAGGCGGGGGTCGAGCATGTGATCCGCTGTCTGCTCGCGGAGCTGGACCTCACCCTCGCCCTGTCCGGGCACGCCACCCCGGCCACGGTCGGACCCGGCGACCTCGTGGAGGGCACCGGCTGACCCGGCCGGGACGGTGGGCGCGGGGCCGGGGCGCCGGGCTCCCGTGCCCGCTCCCCCGCCCCTGCCGCGCGCTTCACGTCACCGGCTCGGCCGGTTCCACGTGCCGTACCGCCGGGGTACGGGTCCGGCTGACCGACAGGGCGTCCTCGGCCGAGGACAGCGGCTCGGTCAGCCAGCGCTGGTTCTCGGTCCGGTCCCGCACCCTGATGACGATGTCGGCGTTCGCATCGGGGGTGGCCGGCACGAGCGCCAGCTGTTCGTCCCAGCGGGGCAGCAACTCGCCCTGCCCGGTGAGGTCGTAGCGCACGTCGTCGGCCCGGCTCTCGCCGGCGTCGGCGCAGGTGGCGAGGACGACGACCCCGGCGTCCTTGTGCGCGTCCAGGCACAGGCCCGGGTCGGCCACGCTGCGCAGCAGCCCGTCCTCCTCGTAGGTCCACTGCTGGCTCAGCCGCGAGGAGCACCCCGCGAGCCGGGTGCCGGCGCCGTCCTGGGGCTCGCCCCGGGTGTCGAGGCACAGCCCGGAGGCGATGTTGCGCAGGAGGGCCGGTTCCGGTCCTGTGGGCAGTCCGGCCACGCCCGGCGGGGACTCGGTCGGCACGACCCCCCGGCCGCCGGCCGCGCTGGTGGCACCGGTCGGGTCGGTGCCACCGCCGTCGGACGGGGAGCCCCCGGCGATGAGCACGCTCACCAGTACGCCGGCCGAGACGGCTCCGAGGCCGGTGAGCAGGGTCCTGGTGGAGCGCACGGCGTCCGGGCGTCCGAGACCGGTGAGGCGCGTGGGGGCGGAGATCCGGGACAGCAGGCTGTGCCGGCTGCCACCGGACCGGCCGCCGCCGGAGCGGTGTCCGCGGCGGGCCGCGCGGCCGCCGCGCGGGGCCGGTGCCGCCCGGCCGGGCCGCGAGTCGAGGTAGCGGCGGGCGCCCCAGCCGAGAACGGCCTCGGCGATGAGCGTGCCGAGGTCCCCCTCGAAATGACTCAGCTGCTCGGCCGCGTTCCGGCAGTAGCGGCATTCCGTCAGGTGCTGCTGGACATCGGGAAGCAGTGTGCCGCCACGGCGGATGGGAACGTCGAGGAGCCGGTTGTAGAACCGGCAGTCCTTCGTCGGCGCGAGCTCCTGATGGGCACGGACACAGCCCTGACGGAAGGTGTCACGCGCCTGCTGGAGCGTGCCCGAGGCGATGTCGGCATCGATTCCGAGGAGGCCGGCCGGGACGGACACGGGTTCGGCCTCGACCTCGACATGCCAGAGCACACAGCGGGCTAGGGCGGGCAGGGACCGGAACGAACGATGGGCCAGTGTGCGGTTCTCCGGCGTCATCGTCTTGGCCGCGCGCATGCCGCGCCCGCCGGCCGGCTTGAGCAGCTCCGGCAGGGCACCGGCGGTCCGGTCGTCCGAGGCCCATTCCCGGACCGTGTCCCGCACGGCCACCAGCAGCACCGGCCGCAGGGCCACGGCCGGTTCGCCGAGGGCGACCCGGTTCAGGACGCGGTGCTGCGCCGCCGCGGTGACCATGGCGGCGGCCGGCCCCGAGGAGGCGAGGCAGACGGTCGCGTAGTCGTGCATCGCCGGCCAGTGACGTGCGGTCAGCATCGCGACGGAGTGGGCGGCCTCGCCTTCCGGACGGCCTCGCAACCGTGCGGCGAGGGACTCGTCGGACTCCCCCGGATCCCCTCCGGGAGGGGGATACGGAGACCGGGGGGAATGAGGGGTGGGCACTGAGGTGGTTCCTTCCCACGCGCAGGTGACACAGAAGTTCTGACGCCGAAAAGGGAGGTCCCACGTGGTCCGTACCTCTTTGGCGGCGTTGCGCGGGAGGGGGCCAATTCACCGACGGTGAAAGCGGACCCGGTTCATCAACGCGCGTGCGACCCCGGATTTTACCCCCCTCACGGGTGGCTCACTCTCGCACAACCGGCACACGGCCAACAAGACACCGGGGAAACCTCCGCTCGTTGACAGGAAGTCAAAAGGAAAAACACGACCGGAGTCACCGGAATCGGCTTTCCACCTGCGTTTTCCCGCGGTTCACCCGGTTCTCGCATTCCGGCGGTGGTGTCAGATCTGCCAGGAGCGGAGCCGGTCGGCGGCCCCGTAGACGTCCACCGTGCCGGACATCAGATCGCGGGCGAGGTCGACGATGGCCCCGTAGGGCGGGTCGATGCCGACGCCGCTGACGAACATGTACGCCACCGCCGTGGCGCACGCGAAGCGGGCGTTGGCCGACGGCAGGGGGCGGAGCAGGGCGAGGGTGTGCAGCAGGGCGGCGGCCCGCCAGGCCGCGTCCGAGTCCACACCGAGGCGGGGCGGATCGACGCGGTGCCGGGCGACGGCCGCGACCAGCGCCGAGAAGTCGTTGATGGTGGGCTGGTCCGGAAGGACCTCCTCGTGCCGCTGGAGCAGCCAGGGCACGTCGATGTGCAGAACGGATGTCATCGGTCAGGCGGCCCGTCCCGCACCCTTGGCCCGCGGTTCGTCGTCCGGGAAGGCGGCGGCGAACTCGTCGGCGTGCGAGTCGAAGAACCGGCGGAAGGCCTCCGCGCCCTCCTGGAGTGCCCGGTGGCGGGCGATGTCGGCCGCGGCCGCCTCCCGTACCAGCGCCTTCATCGATGTACCGCGCTCCTTGGCGATCTGCCGCAGGTCCTCGAGTTCACGGTCACTGAACTCCACATTCAGAGCAGGCATGCCATCACGGTACCGCTCGGGTACTCAATCGTAAATACCACCAGTTCAGAGCGGCCACAAGGCGGTACCGAAAGGGTGCGCCGGAGGGCCGCCCCGAGGAACGGGACGACACCTCCGGCGCCGGCGCGGGTACCGCGGTCCGCTCCGGTCCGCTACCCCTGATCGGCCACGAAGGAGGCCATGCGGGTCAGGGCCGCGTTCCAGTTGATGGTGTGCTCGTTGGTCGACCAGGACTGGATGTCGTCGATGAAACAGAACTGGCCGACGCAGCCCTGGAGCATCGACTGGGCGTAGGGGTCCTGGATGCTCGAGTTGGGTCCGCCGGAGAGGGTCCCGGCGGGCGGGTTCGGCAGCGCCGGGTCGAGCTGGCGGGCGTACCAGCGGCTGTGCTGGTTCTGCGCGCTGACCTCGCCGTACCCGGTGACGTAGGAGATGTTCAGAGCGTTGCGGCCGAGGATGTAGTCCATGCTCTGCAACGCGCCGTCCCGGTACTTGGCTGCGCCGGTGAGGTCGTGGGCCGTGGCCAGGACGACCGCGTTGTTGAGCACCTGGTGGCTGGAGCCCCAGTCGTAGACGTTGCCGGCCGGCGCGTACGGCATGCCGTACGGGTGGGCCTTGAGCGTGGCCAGGTAGCGGTCGGCGCCCTTGACGACGGAGCTGCGGACCCTGTCCCGGCCGGGCAGCTTGTTCGGCACCGTCGCGAGGTCGAGCCGGCCGGCCGCCGCGGTGCGTGACCAGTCGAAGCCGAGGGGGCCGAAGATGTCGGCGGTGTGTACCGGGGAGTTCAGGACGTACTCCTTGAACTGCCGTTCCCCCGTGGTGAGATACAGCTCGGCCGCCGCCCAGTAGAACTCGTCGCTCACCTCGTCGTCCGGGTAGGCGCCGCCGCCGACGCCGTCATCCGGGCTCGCGTACTCCTCGGGGTGGGCGAGCGCGGCCGTCCAGGCGGTGCGCGCGGCGGCCAGGGCCCCGGCCGCGAACTCCCTGTCGTAGGGCCGGTACAGGCGGGCCGCCTGGGCGGCCGTGGCCGCGAGGTTCAGGGTGGCGGCGGTGCTCGGCGGGTGCAGTTCGCGCTTCTGCGGGTCGTCGCCGGGCAGCAGCGGCAGCCCGGTCCACTGCTCGTCGTGGATCTTGTGGTGGGCCATTCCCGCCAGCGGCTCGCCGTCGGGCACCTGCATCTTCAGCAGGAACTCCAGTTCCCAGCGGGCCTCGTCAAGGATGTCGGGCACCCCGTTGCCGCTCTCCGGGATGTCCAGGGTGCCGTCGCCGAGCTTGTCCGCCTGGCCGGTGCGGGCGTGCCGGGCGCGTTCGTAGGTGCTGAGCACCTCCCAGGTGCTGATGCCGCCGTTGACGACGTACTTGCCGTGGTCGCCGGCGTCGTACCAGCCGCCGGTGACGTCGAGGGAGTAGTCGCAGACGCCCGGCTGGCAGGGCACGGCGCCGTCGCCCTGGTTGGGGGCCGTGTCCAGGTGGCCGGCCGGGCGGGCGTAGCCGGGGCGCAGGTCGTCGCGGATCCCGATGCCGCTGCGCTGGGTGTAGTAGTACTTCGCCGAGTCCAGCCGCAGCTTCTCGTAGGCGCCGGCGCCGATGTCGAACGGCCGGCTGGTCTCGCCGTCCACCGTGAGGGTGTACCCGGTGCCCCGCGCGCGGTGGGCGCCGAAGTCGACGGAGTGGACGTTCTGCCCGGAGGAGCCGTCCACGCCGCGTGGCAGGGTGGTGCCCTGCCGGACGACCTTGCCGCCGGCGTCCTTCAACTGCCAGGGAAGCCGCTCGGTCGCCTCGGTGACCAGGGTGGCGTTCTTCGGGCCCGCGGGGAGGTAGCCGACCTGGTTGACGCGGACCCGGGGTCCGGTGTCGGGCTCGTACGGCTCGGGCTCCACGCCGCCCAGCAGGGACACGTCGTCCATGCAGAAGCGCCAGGGGTCAGGGCTGCCGCCGAGCTGGAGAGCGACCTGGCCCTGTGCGGTGTCCACGGGCGCGGTGAAGGTGTAGGAGTACGTGTCGCCGGAGACGCTGAGCTGCGGGGACACCTCGTGGTAGGTGTCGTACGGGGCCACCGACAGGCCGACGACCGCCCGGACCACGTGGCCCGCGGGCGTGCCGTTCGCGGCGAAGGAGAAGCGGTACGACTCCCCCTTCACGAGGGTGATGTCGTTCTGGCCGACGGCGGCGTCCCACCGGTTGGCGGTGCCGCCGGGGACGTCGGCGCACAGGCGGCCGTCGGACAGGCTCGTGGTGACGCCGGCGGAGGCCCACCAGGGATCGGTGGTGGTGTCGAAGGTCCCGTTACGGACCTGCTCGGCCTCGTCCGCCCCGGCCGGGGCGGCGGGCAGCGCGGTGAGCGCGGTTGCCAGCAGGCCGGTCAGGGACAGCAGAGCGGTTCTGCGTCTGTTCACGTCTGACTCCTCTGGTGTGAGGACACGGCGGCGACTACGGATGGGAGCGCTCCCATCCGTACGCAGCCATCGTTGTGGCAGGTGTGACGCTCCGTCAACGGGCGGGACGGGACTGGTGACGAACGCCGGTGGGTGACGCGCGAATACCGGCCACGTGCCGGACCGGCACCGGACGGAACCCGGACAGGACCCGGACGGTGGGCGCCCCGGGTGTCGCTCCTGCCCCCTCCCCTCCCGCCCCCGCGGGGCCCCGCCGGGGCGGGGCCCCGGTCCGCGCCCGCCTACGACGCACTAGGGTGGAACTCTGGCGATCGACCGGTTCACGGTGAGTGTGCGCGATGGAGTGGCGACGATGAGGGCGGACGACTCGTTCGACGATCCGGTAGCGGCTCGTGCCGTCATCGCCGCCGACGGCACCGTCACCCGGTGGAACGAAGGCGCCCGGCAGCTCCTGGGGCACCGGGCCGAGGACGTGGTGGGCCGCCCTGCGGCCCTTCTGCTCGCCGACGGCGCACAACCACCCCCGCCGCCGGCCCACCGGCGCTGGAGCGGCACGCTCGCGCTGCGGCACCGGGACGGCGGCACCGTCACCGTGTGGATGCTCGCCCACCGCGGCCGGCCCGAGGACGGCGACACCGACGACTGGCTGGCCGTCACCCCGCTGCCGTCCGGGCGCACCGATCCCACCGGAGATCCGGTGCTCTGGGCTGCGATGGTCCAGTCCCCGTGCGCCACCGTCGTCTTCGACACGAGGCTGCGCCTGCACGGCGCCAACGACGCGATGGCCGACCTCCTCGGGCTGCCGGCCTCCCATCTGCGCGGTCTGACGCCCGGCGACATCGGCGGCCGGCCCCGGCACGCGGAGCTGGAGCGCCACATGGCCCAGGTGCTGCGGACGGGCCGGGGCCACGATGTGCAGACACGCGTGCAGGCGTTCGGCAAGGACCACGACGAGGCCTGGCTGGCCCGGATCGCGCCTCTCACCGACGACGCCGGCCGCGTCGTCGGTGTCTGCGTGACGGCCCACGACTTCACCGAGCAGAGCAGGGCGCGGGCCCGGCTGCAGCTGGTCAACGAGGCCAGCATGCACATCGGCGCCACCCTCGACGTCACCCGGACGGCGCAGGAGCTGACGGAGGTCTGCGTCCCCGCGCTCGCCGACTTCGTCAGCGTCGACCTCCTCGAGCACGACCATGGTGCCGACCCCGCCGGCCCGCTCACCCTGCCGGTCCCGCTGCGCCGGGTCGCCCACCGGTCCCGCACGGCGGGCAGCCCCGAGTCGGTCGCCGACGCGGGCGAGGTGGTCGTCTACCCGGCCGCCGCGCCCCAGGCCGACTCGCTGATCGCCGGGCACAGCGTCGTAGCCTCGGTGCCTTCCGGTGACCTCGATCCGTGGCTCGCGGTCGACGACGTCCACGCCCGGCAGGTCCGGGAGTTCGGCGTCCACTCGATGCTGTCCGTCCCGCTCCAGGCCCGCGGTGTCACCCTCGGCGTCGCGGCGTTCACCCGGTTCCGGCACCCCGAGCACTTCACCCATGACGACGTGCTGCTGGCCGAGGAGATCACCGCGCGTGCGGCCGTCTGCATCGACAACGCCCGCCGCTACTCCCGCGAACGCGAGACCACCCTCACGCTCCAGCGCAGCCTGCTCCCCCGCGGCCTGCCCCGGACGGCCGCGGTGGACGCCGCCTCCCGGTATCTGCCGGCCGCGCGCACCGGTGTGGGCGGCGACTGGTTCGACGTGATCCCGCTGTCCGGGATGCGGGTGGCCATGGTGGTGGGGGACGTCGCCGGCCACGGCATCCAGGCCTCGGCGACGATGGGCCGGCTGCGTACGGCCGTGCGCACCCTCGCCGACATCGATCTGGCGCCGGAGGAGCTGCTCACCCACCTCGACGACCTGGTCCTGCACCTCTCGCACGAGTCGGGCGGCGACGCCGGCCCCGGCGAGGTCGGCGCGACCTGCCTGTACGCGGTGTACGACCCGGTGTCACGGCGCTGCACCCTGTCGAGGGCGGGGCATCCGCCGCCGGTCCTGGTCCCGCCGAAGGGGCCGGTGCGCATACTGGACATGCCGTCCGGGCCACCGCTGGGCCTGGGCGGGCTGCCCTTCGAGTCCGTGGAGGTCGAGCTGCCCGAGGGCAGTGTGCTGGCGTTCTACACGGATGGGCTGGTCGACGGCCGGGGGGACGACAGCGACGCGGACGCAGGCTCGCGCATGTTCTGCGACGCGCTGTCCCACGCGGCCCCCGGGTCGCTCGACGAGGCCTGCGACCGTGTCCTGCACGCCATGCTCCAGCCGGGTCCCGCCACGGACGACGTGGCGCTGCTGCTGGTCCAAACCCGCGGGCTGCCGTCCGCCCAGGTCGCCACCTGGGACATCCCGGCCGACCCGTCGCTCGTCGCGCCGGTGCGCAAGCAGGTTCTCGACCAACTGGGCGTGTGGGCGCTGACCGAGGCGTCGTTCACCGTGGAACTGGTGGTGAGCGAGCTGGTCACCAACGCGATCCGCTACGGGGCACCGCCGATCCGGCTCCGGCTGATCAGCGACGCGTCGACGCTGATCTGCGAGGTGTCCGACGCCAGCCACACCGCCCCGCATCTGCGGCGTGCCAAGACCTGGGACGAGGGCGGCCGGGGCCTGCTCCTGGTCGCCCAGCTCACCCAGCGGTGGGGCAGCAGACACACCGCCGAGGGCAAGACCATCTGGGCCGAGCTGGGGCTGACGCAGGAGCTGTGAACGCCTGGCCGGCCCGTTTCCCCCCGGCCCTCGCTCTTCCCCCGGCCCCAGGGCGTGTTTCGAAAGTCCCGTCCGGCCCGCGGCGTCCGGCACGGCACCTCGCCGCGTTGTCGGGATCGTCCGCGTACACCCAGCACGCGAAGGACCCTCCGCCTTTCGACGCACCGCACAGGACTTTCGAAACACCCCCTAGCTCTCGTCCTCGACGAGGCCCCAGGTGACGACCTTCATCTGGAGATCGGGATCCGGGGCGTCGATCGCCCAGCGCTGGGCGTCCGTGTCGTCACGGGCCTTGAGGACGAGGGCACCCGAGCCGTCGGTCGCCGCGGGTGCGAGGCCCAGGTCCTGGCCGGAGCGGGGCACCAGGGTGCCCCGGACGGTGAAGTCGTAGCGTGCGCTGTCGGCGTCCTTCCAGGCTTCGCCCGTGCACCGGGCCAGGCGCACCGAGTAGCCGAGGCGGGAGTCCAGGCACAGGTCCGGTTCCGCGGCGTTGCGCAGCAGCCCGTCGGTCTCGTACGTCCACTGCTGGGCGCTGCCCGCCGAGCAGGCGGTGAGTTCGGTCTCGGCGCCCGCGACGGCCCGGCCGCCGACGACGCCCACGCACAGGCCGGAGGCGGTGTTGTGCAGCCGGCCGCGCAGGGCGCCCTTGGCGGCTTCTTTGGAGCGGAACCAAGACGGGTCGTCGGGCGGGCTGCCCACGGCGGCACCGGAGGATTCGGAGGGGCGGCCCTCGCCCCGTGCGGCGTCGTCGGCACCGCCCGTGGTCCACAGCACCAGCGGGAGGACGACCAGCCCGCTGACCGTGAGGACGCCCGCGGCGAGGTTGCGCCGGCGCGCGGCCCGGCGGGCCGCCTTCCGGGCGACACGGGAACCGGCGCGGAGCACGGCACCGCGAGGGCCGGTACGGGAGGCCGCGCGCCGCCGGGAACGGAGACCGGACCGGGAGGCCGTCCGCGCCGCGACGGCCGGGGGGGCACCGGCCGGGGCCGCGGCAGTCGGGGCGGCGCTCGGTATCGGGGGCACCGTGAGGGCCGCGGGGGTGGCGGGTGTGATGCGGGGGGCCCCGGTGGGGAGGGGCGGGACCGGTCTCCCCGTGTCCGTGAACGACTCGCCCTCCGTCGCCGGAGGTTCGCCCGCAGGCACGGCGAACCGATCACCCACGGTGTCCGGACGTCCGTCGGCGGGGCCGGGGAACGCCGCGCCGATGACGCCCTCGGGCGACGGCCGCTCCTCGGCGGCCGGCTCGTCGGTGACGTCGGCCGCCTGTGCCCTGCTCTGCACGTACTCCCGTGCGCTCCAGCCCAGGACCCCCTCGGCCAGGGCCGTACCGAGACCGCTGGTGAAGCAGGCGAGTTGGTCCGCCGCGTGCCCGCAGTGGACGCAGTTCTCCAGGTGGGTGCGCAGGTCCGGATCGAGTTCGGTGCCCGCGCGCCGGTAGCTCACCTCCAGCAGGCGCAGATAGCGCCGGCACTCCTGATCGGAGGCGAGCTCGCCGTGAAGCTGGAGGACTTTGTCCCGCAACCGCTCCTGGGCCCTGCGCAGTTCGATGCGGGCGCCCTCCTCGTCGAGGGCGAGCAGCCCGGCGGGGACGTGGAGCGGTTCGGATTCGACCTCGGTGTGCCACAGCAGGCAGCGCGCGGACTGCGGCAGTCGCTGGAACGCCCCTGACAGCAGGCGCCGTCCGGCCGGTGGAAGAAGCCGTGCGGCCGGCCGCCGACCGTCGCCGGCGGAGGCGGTGAGACCGGGGTGGAGCATGTCGCGCCGGTGGTCCGCGTCCCACTCGGCGGCGATCCGGCGCACAGTGACGAGGAGTTGGGGCCGCCATGCGGAACTCGGGCCGTTGTGCCGCAGGGTCTCGCCGAAGAGCCGGGTGAACGCGGCGGTGGTGAGCATACCGGCCGAGCGCGGGCCGTCGGTGCACAGCCGGGCGTAGCCGAAGACCGATCCCCAGTGCCGGTCGAGGAGTTCACCGACGGGGTGCAGTGCCGGGGCGGCCCCCGTCCACTTCCGCAACTCGTCGCCCAGTTGTTCGTCCGTCACGTCGAACGCGTGGGCCGGGGCCTGGGAATCCGACAGGCCGGTGTCCTTCACGGATGCAATCCTCTCGGGGACGCGCGAAATAAAGTCCGCACCAGCGGACGCGGGGCCTCGCCGACGATACGACGGAACCCCGTCCGCACTGGATTCGAAATCTCGAACACCTGTCCGGGGCAGCCCTTTTGGAGCCTGGGTGGCATGCTGGAGCGGCGTCGCGCACCCCAGGACAAAAGGTATTGCCCGCACGACGGCAGGACCCACTTTTGCACAGGCCAACGACCAGGAACAAGGGATTCCGAGGTTTCCCGCATTCCCCGTACGCCCACATCCGTTTGACAAAGTGTCAACGACTTTCGAGCCGCTTAATTCACGCACCCAATCATCCGATTCGACGGCCGGTGTCCGAAAAGGCAATGCGGACGCACGCCGCGCAACCCTCTCCGTTCCCGTATGCGCGTGTGCGGGTCCCGGCGCCCGGGGTCTGCGGGTGTACGCGGAGTCACTCGGCGCCGGTCGCACTCATCGCGGACGTACGAGGTCCAGGACCCGCTCCCAGTGGAACTCGGGCCGTCCGCCGTCCGGCGTCGTCTCCCCGGTGTACGGCTCGCCGAAGCGGACGCCCACGGCGGTGAGCCGTTCCAGGCTGTCCCGGTAGGCGGGGTGGGCGGCCAGCGCGTCGCCGACGCACGGCAGGACGGCGATCGGCACACCGAGCCCCGCGGCCTCGCACAGAGTGCCCAGCGCGAGCGTGTCGGCGATTCCGGCCGCCCATTTGTTGACGGTGTTGAAGGTGGCGGGCGCGACCACCACCGCGTCGGGCGCCGGGAAGGGGCGCGGTTCCCCGGGGGTGCGCCAGGCGGACCTGATCGGCCTGCCGGTCTGCGCGCGGACCGCGTCGGCGTCGAAGAACCCGTTCATGGCGGTGGGGGTCGCGATGACGCCGACCTCCCAGCCCCGCTCCTGCGCGGCGGTGATCAGCCTGCCGACGTCAGCGGCGACACCTGCGGCACAGACGACGACGTGGAGAAAGGGCTTCCGGGTTTGTTCGGTCACCCGGAAAGCCTATGATCCGGCCGGCGGCCGCGGTGCGAAGGCCCGGTGCACGGAGAGGCTGTCCTCGTAGACGTGGTGGCGGACGACCAGGCCGTCCCGGACGGTGAGCAGCAGGGCGAAGCGGGCGCGGTACGGGCGTCCGGTGGGCCGGGCGGTCTGCCGGATCTCACCGAACACCACCGCGTCGTCGCCGTCGACCAGAATGCGCTCGATCTCGGTGGCGGCCACGTCGGGCACGTGGTGGGCGGCCAGTTCCCGGTAGTGGGCGGCGACGTCGGCGCGGATGGCCCGGTGGCGGATCCACGGGGTCGCGGCGCTGCCGTGCTCGCCCTCCGGCCAGTCCAGCCGCCAGTCGCAGGCGTCGGCATACAGCTCGGCGACGTGGTCCGGATCGCCACGGCCGATCCGGCGCAGCAGTTCCTCCACGGTGGCGCGGGTGCCGGCGGGCGGGGTGGTCCGGGTCGGGGTGGCGGCAATCGGACTGGCCGGGGTCGGCGTGGTCTCGGTCATGGCAGGGGTCTCCTGGGTCCAGGGACGGCCGGGGCCGGGGGCTCCGGTCCGGGGAACGGTCATGACTCTGTCCTGGACACGCCGATGACGCCATGACCTCGGAGGTCATGTACGGCCCGGCCGACACTGATACGGAAAGAGTTGGTCCGTATGGTCCGACGGCCGTCCCGGAGACCGGGCCGGCCACGGGCCGCGACGACGGGACGGATGGCATGCCTCTTCACGGCGAGTACGAGCCCAGCCCTACGCAGTGGGTGCGCGACCAGGTGGAGCTGTACGAGAGCTCCGGCGGCACCGAGGGGACAACCCTGCAGGGCAGGCCTGTGGTACTGCTGACCACGCGGGGGGCCAAGAGCGGCAGACTGCGGAAGACCCCGGTGATGCGCGTCGAGCACGAGGGGCGCTACGCGGTGGTGGCCTCGCTGGGCGGAGCACCCCGGCACCCGGTCTGGTACCACAACCTCAAGGCCGATCCTCAGGTGGAACTGCGCGACAAGCAGGTCCTGAGGGACATGACGGCCCGTGAGGTGACCGGGGAGGAGAAGGCGCGGTGGTGGGAGCGGGCCGTCGCCGCCTTTCCCCCGTACGCCGACTACCAGGAGAAGACGGACCGGGTGATCCCGGTCTTTGTGCTGGAGGCGCGCGACTAGGGTCTCTCGTCCGGGGGTCCGCGGGGAGCGGCCCGGCCGGCATTTTCCTCGGTTCGGTGTGCATGAGGCACCGGACGGCGGGCACCCGCGGTTCAGGCCCCGCCGCGTTCCCCCGTCGCGGCGGGGCTCACCCCTGCCGCCCTCACCGTGGGGATGCCCCGGTCGGGCCCGGTCGGGCCGTGCCCGGGGCGGAAAACGGGGAACGTGGGTCGCAGGTACTTTCCGAACGCCGATACCGACTGGGAGATCCGCGTGGCGAAGATGAAGAACAAGAAGAAGCTGCCCCTGGCCTACAAGCCCATCGGGTTCGCGCTGGGCTGGACGAGTGGCGCCGTGGCGGGGATGGCGTTCCAGAAGACGTGGAAGCTGATCCGGCACGAGGACGACGCGCCCGACGCACTGGACCGGGACCGGCGCTGGGGCGAGATCCTGCTGGCCGCCGCGATCCAGGGCGCCATCTTCTCGGTGGTGCGCAGTGCCGTGAACCGGGCGGGCGCCAAGGCCATCGAACGCTCGACGGGCTCCTGGCCCGCCGGCGACAAGGGGAACGCCTGACTTCGGCCTGTCCCGCAGTACGGGGCCCCGGCACCCCTCGGTGCCGGGGCCCCGTACGGAGCGGGTCAGCCCAGTTTCGGCGCCACCGGCACATCGCAGCGCAGGGTGAAGGAGTGCCCGGACGGATCGGAGTAGCCGCGTTCCTCCAAGGGGCCCGTGGCGTCCTTCGTCTCCACCGGGCGGCCGCCGAGGCCCACGATCCGGCGTTCCGCGGCGTCCAGGTCGTCGACCTCGAACTCCAGGTGCGCCTGGAGCGAGTTCTCGGGGCGCGGCCAACTCGGCGCGGTGGCGTTGGCGTCCCGGCGCAGTGCCATCCGGAAGCCGTCGGCGGCCCGGATCTCGACCCGGTTGGCGTTGGCTTCCACCACCTCCGCCGCCAGGAACTCGCGGTAGAACTCGGCGAGTTTCTCGGGCTCGGCGCAGTCGAGCACCACCACTGCCGCAGGCACGGTCGACATGTCTCCTCCACAGGGTCCGGGTCCGTCCACGGGTCGGGGCGGCTCCCCGGCCTGTACTGGGCGCCTTTCCCCGTTCCCGGGATTCAATCAGTGGCAAGTCCACTGATTCCCTACGCCGTTTGATGCGGCATGCACCTCAAGTGGCTTACGCAGTAACGGAGATCACGACAACCACTCGGCGCGTCCGGTGTCCGCGAAGGCGTCGATCTCCTTGTTCGCGAAGTGCGTGGCGTGCCTGCGGACACCGCGGCCGGCGGCGGCCTGGAGCCCGTCGGTGACGGCCCCGCGCAGCCTTCGGTGCGGCTCGCCGTCCTGGGAGACGCAGTCGGGGCGCCAGCCGAGCATCGGGACAAGCGGTGCGGTGTCCGCGACACGCCCATCACGCCGGTCGCGCCAGATCCGGGTGTCCCGGGTGAACTGACGGGGGTCGTCGAGGACCCGCCGGGTGTCCCGGGAGCCGAGCACCAGCCAGGCCGGCACGTCGCCCTCCAGGGGCACCGGCGCGACCGGTCCGTGTTCCTTGCGCAGCCGCTCGTGGAGGCCGGCCGGATCGGCGGCCGGGTCCGGCCCGTACAGCCGGGCGAGGGCCACGCCGTGGTGGGCGGCTGGGCAGCCTCGGGTGGCGCCGGGGTCGTTCCCCGGCCGGGTCGCCCACCGGGACTCCGCGGCCACGGCCGAGCGGTCCCGCAGATGGTGGATGAGCGTGACGAGCACGTCGCGGCTGGCGGACCGGTCGCGTGCGTCGAAGGACACGACCGGGATGTGCCCGGGGATGTCCGGGGCGTCCCGGATCTCGTCCACCGGACAGTCCCTGGGGTCGGGGAAGACGTTGAGGGCGCTGACGAAGGGCACGTTCTGCCGTTCCCTCTCCGCGATCGCCCGGAAACTGGAGGCCGGCCGCCGGGTGTCGACCGGCACGACCGCGCCGAGCGCCCCCTTGGACGGCCCGTTCCACAGGAACCAGAAGCGTTCCTGGCCGGGCGTGCCGAACAGGTACAGCACCGGGCCGTCGTTGGTGCAGATCTTGCCGAAGTCCGGGCTGACGGTGGTCTCCGTCTTTCCGGCGACGCCCACGAGCCGGTCGACGTCGGCGCCGGCCCGGGTGAGGGTCTCCTCGGTGGTGAGCGGCTTGATGTCGCTGACCGACCGGACCATCGTGGTCTTCCCGGTGCCGAAGCCGCCGGCGATCATCACCTTCACCGAGCGGGTGTCCCCGGCCTTTTGCCGACCGGCTTGGTCAAAGCCTTTCAAGTCCACTGAGTACCTCCTCGAGGAGCGCGAGGTCGGGCCCACGGCCTGCGCTGTGGGCCGGAACGGGGTCACGGGCTTCGACGCGGCCTCCGTCCAGCAGGTCCGGCAGCAGTACGGCGAGAATGTTGAACGGCAGCCCGAGGCGGGCGCCGGGTTCGGCCACGGAGAGCGGTTCACGGCAGCGCCGGACGATCTCCTCGTGCTCGTGCTGCATCCCCGGCACAGGGGCCGAGCGGGAGACGACGAGGGTCGCCACGTCGAGACTCGACGCCGAACCGCCCGGTCCGCTGCGCCCTCCGGTGAGGACGTAGTAGCGCTCAGGACCGGAGACGGGTCCGACGGCCGTCGGTGAGCACTCGTCCAGAGTGCTCCTCCAGGCGCACAGTGGTGCCGAGCAGCTCGCCCATCCTGCGGGCGAGGTCCCTCTGGGTGTGTATCGCGAACCGACGCGGCGCGATCACTTCAACTCGCAGCGACGACAAGGAGCTTATTGGTCCCGACCGCAAAAGGATCAAGTTCGGAAGGTAGTGGAAGCGAGGGTTCCGTCATGCCGGGAAGGAGATGCCGTACCGACAAGTGACTTGATTTATATAGTCAGTTGATCGCCCAGGCGAGTCCTGGCCGCCCAGCACCGTGCCATGCCGCACCGGACCGGCCGGAACCAGAAGGACTCGGTCGCAATTCGAAGACATATGACGATCAAACATGCCCACATCCCGGCTCCTGGGGGTAACTTGCAGTGCGGGGAATGGCGTTGGGACCAATCCGTGCACGAAGCAGGCTGGAGGCGATGGCGTGGTGCGGCACCGACCTGCACCGCCGACCCGGTTTCTCCGCGTCCGTCAGGACCGGGGGTACACGGTGCTGGATTTCCGCGGCGAGATCGACATCGTCGCGGAGGTGGAGGTCGTCCCCCACCTGGACGCGGCGACCTCGGCCCCGAAGTGCCGCGTCGTGATCGATCTGACCCGGGTGGAGTTCCTGGACGCCTCCGGTCTTCGCCTGCTGTACCGCGCACGGCAGCGGGTCCTGGAGCAGCACGGAAGGCTGTACCTGGTGTGCACGGACGCGCTGACCCTGCGTGTGCTGCGGATCACCGGCCTGGCCCGGCTGCTGCCTCCGCGACCGACCCTGGAGGCGGCTCTGGACCAGTCCGAGGCCACGCCGGGCCCGGTATGACGGGCAGCGGGGGGGGGCAGGGCAGCCGGGCTATGCGGTCGGCGGTGCGTCGAACAGGGCGCTGACGGACTCACCGTTGTGAATGCGCCGTACCGCCTCGGCGAGCGCCGGGGCGATGGACAGGACCCTCAGCTTGTCCGTGCGCTCCTCGGCGGGCACCGGAACCGTGTTGGTGCACACGATCTCCAGCACGTCGGGCTGCTCGCCCAGCCGCTTGAGCGCCCCGGCCGCGAACAGGCCGTGGGTGCAGGCCACTCGGATCGAGCGGGGGCCCAGTTCCCTTAGCCGGTCGAGAAGTTCGAGCACCGTGCTGCCCTTGGCGATCTCGTCGTCCAGAACGATGACGTCCCGCCCGGCGACCTCACCTATGACGGAACTGATCCGCACCCGGTCGTCGGCGAACCGCTGCTTCGCCCCGGCCGCGACCTGCGCTCCGATGAGACGGGCGAACGCCGCCGCCTCCTTCGCGTTGCCCAGGTCGGGTGAGACCACGGTGGTGCGGCTGAGGTCGTACTGCCGGAAGTGCGAAGCGAGTTCACGCAGTGCGTGCAGATGGTCCACGGGCACCGAGAAGAATCCGTGCACCTGTGGCGCGTGCAGGGTCATCGCCAGGACACGGCTCGCTCCGGCCGCCACCAGGAGGTCCGCGACCAGTCGTCCGCCCATGGAGATGCGTGGGGCGTCCTTCTTGTCGGAGCGTGCGTAGGAGTAGTGCGGCATCACAACGGTGATCCGGGAGGCGGATGCCCCACGGGCCGCGTCGCACATCAGGAGCAGTTCCACGAGGTGTTCCTGCACCGGTCTGACCAGCGGCTGCACCAGGAACACGTCGCGCTCGCGGCAGTTGGCCAGCAGCTGCACCTCCAGGCAGTCGTTGGCGAACCTGCTGCTCCGGACGGGGCTGAGCGGCACGCCGAGATGCGCACAGACCTCCGTCGCCAGTTCCGGGTGGGCGCTGCCGCTGAACACGGCGATGTCTCGCACGGGTCGGCTCCTCGAATGATCATGTCGACCGGAAGGCTCATGCTACTGGCCCCGGGCCCTCGGGCCGCCGCCGTCCGGCCGCCGCGGAGCACCGTCCGGTGTCCCCTTCCGCCATCGTTTCGACGACTCCTCATGCCTGCGCGGGCACTCCCCGTACGCCGTGCGCCCCCGCGTGCTCCCAGGGTGTCCTTCAAACCTCAACCCACTTGTCTGTTGGGTGAAGTGAGGGGCATCTGGTCAGTAGGAAGGAGGGCAGTCCCCATGACGACTCCCATCAGACGCCTCCCGGGGCGCATGCCGGGCTGGGCGAAGGTACTCACCACGGTGGTGGTGGTGCTCGCCGTGCTCTTCGCGGGGATCCGGCTGAGCGTGCTGCCGGGTCTGAAGGACCTCTTCGGTACGGAGACCCACGACCGCTCCGGTCCCGCGCTGCTGGAGTCCATCCAGGACATCAGCCGGTACGACGCCGCGACCGGCAACTTCCAGGTGGTGGTGGACCTGGAGAAGGACACCAAATTCCTGCCCGACGCGATCCGCGGCACCCGCACCTTGTACGTGGGGGCGGGCACTGTCGACGCCTATGTCGACCTCGGCAGGCTCGGCAAGGACGACGTGCAGGTCAACGAGGACCGTACGTCCGCCACCCTGCGGCTGCCGCACGCCCGCCTCGGCACTCCCGCGCTCGACCCCGAACGCTCCTACGCCGTCTCCAAGGAGCGCGGGCTGCTCGACCGTCTCGGCGACCTCTTCTCCGGCAACCCCAACAGCGAACAGGCCGTGCAGAAGCTCGCGGTGCGGCACATCGGCGCCGCGGCGAAGGAGAGCGAGCTGACCACCCGTGCCGAGAGCAACACCACGGGGATGCTCGAAGGCCTGCTGCGCTCCCTGGGGTTCACGAAGGTGGAGGTCTCCTACGGCGACTGACCGACAGGGACATCCGCACCGGCCGGGCGTGAAGACGGCACCACGGGGCAACCGGCCTGTCCCATCCATGACAGCAGTCGACGACCGGAGAACGAAATGACCCGTACAGCCTCACACTCACGGTTCGGGTGGCGCCGGAAACCGGGCAGCCCCCCGGCCGGACGCGGCACCGGGGGCGGGAGCGAGCGGCGTCCGCTCCCGCTGCCGGTCCGGCTGCTGGCGATGCTCTGCGCCTTCGCGTTCATGGTCGTCTTCGCGGTGGCGCTGGCCCGGGTCACCCTGCAGCCCTCGCCCGCCTCCGAGGCGCTGATCCACACCAATCTGCATCCCGGCCGTTCCCTGCGGGCCTACCTGGACCAGCCCGCGCTGCGCGACGCCGTCCGCCAGGTCGGCGGCAACCTCCTGCTGGGTGTGCCCTTCGGCGTCCTCGCTCCGGTGCTGGCGCCGCGCACCCGCGGATTCATGCAGGTGCTGCTGCTGACCGGAACCGTGATGCTGCTGGTCGAGTTCGCGCAGGGCGCGCTGATCACCGGCCGTGCCTTCGACATCGACGACGTCATCCTGAACACCAGCGGGGCGCTGATCGGCTACCTCCTGCTGGGCCGCCGGCTCGGCCGGGCCGTGCACGCACGCAAGCCGAGGGCCGGGAGCGAGCCGAGGGGGAAGGCCACGAGCGGGACCAGGCCGGCCGCCGAACCGAAGAGCACACCGAAGGGCAGGGCACCGGGCAAGCTGCGGAGTCTCGTAAAGGGCAGGGCCAGGATGGGGGCCGACACGAAGTCCAGGACAAGGACCAGGACTCAGGCATGACCCGGGCGGCGGCGCCGGCGCGGCAACCGGCGTCCGCCGCGACGTCCGGACGTCTACCGGCGCACGGTCCAGGTGTGCTTGTCCCCGCCGACCCAGCGGACCACGTCCGGGTCGTCGAGATCATGGACGGTGATCCCGAACGCGGCGGCGACCAGCAGCACGTCGGTGATGGCCCTGGCCTCGCCGATCACTTCTCCGTCGATCTCCACGATCCGGAACGGCGGCTTACCGGGCTGGACACCGAGCACCATGATCCGTGGATGGGCCATGTACGGGCTCACGCTTTCGGTCATGCATACGAGCGTAGAGCGCAAACCGGACAAGCGCGGGTCGCGCGCGGGGCACCGGGGCGGTTGGACCGGCGGATCCCCGGGTGCGCCCGTGCGGGAACGCGTGGCGGCAGGGGCCGGCGAGCAGACCGGGTGAGTGACGCAGATCACCGCAAAGTCGGAACATTCGACCGGAACACCCGGAACACACCGGGACCGGCCCCCGTTGAAGAGAACGTGGGTGCGGAAGGAACAGTGTTCCCGGGCCACACCTTTCGCCCACAGGGACGATCGTCCGGCTGAAGCCCTGTGGAGCCTTCGCCGCGAGGCGACCGCCTTCCGTACCCGCCATCGAGCCGCCCCGGCCGTGATTCCCCCGTCACGGTCGGGGCTTTCCCTTTGCGCGCTATCCGGAGGACTCGTCCGGTACCGGCTGCTCGGGGTCGGCGGAGGCCGAGTGCGGCGCGCCCCGTCGGCCGGTCCCGGCCTCGTCGGTGTCGGGGACGTCGGGCCGGCGTTCGCCCGAGTCGTTTCCGGACTCCTCCTCCGCTGCGTCCTCGTCGACGCCCGGGGCGACCTCCCACGGGTCCTCGCCCTCGCCCGCCTGCTGGTCGGGCAGATCCCGCGGGACTCCCTGGCCGTTCTCTCCCGGCCCTTCGTGGCGGTGGTCGGTCACGGCACGCTCCCTTCTTTCCTGCGCCTACGTCCGTACGCGTGCCCCGCCGGGTACCGCCGCGGCACCTGGCGAAACCCTCAGCGCGGCGTCCGTTCCCGCAGGGCTCTGCGCCAGGCGGGGGGCGGGGACTGCGGGTCCGGGCCGGGGCGGCGTCCGCCGCGGGCGAAGAAGTCGGCGAGCGGAAGGATCGCGGCGCCGACGGTGACGGCGTCGGGGCCGAGGCTGCCCAGCTCGATCGTCACGTTCTCGGCGGGGTGGCGCAGCGCGTACGACAGGGCGTGCCTGCGGACGGCCGGCAGGAAGCGGGAGCCGAGCTGGAGACCGGCCCAGCCGCCCACGAGGATGCGTTCGGGCTGGAAGAGGTTGATCAGGTCGGACAGGCCGGCGCCCAGGTACTCGGCGGTCTCCTCCAGCACGCCGAGCGCGACCGGGTCGGCGGCGGTCCCGCCGGGAGGGTAGGCGGCGGCGAGCATCGCGGTCAGCGCCGTCTCCTCGTCGGTGCCTTCGGGAACCGGGCCACCCTCCTCCCGCCACCGGGCGAGCAGCGACTCGGCGCCCGCGTAGGCCTCCAGGCAGCCGAGCGCACCGCAGCGGCAGCGCCGCCCGCGGACCCGTACGGTCAGGTGCCCCCACTCGACCGCGCGGCCGTGCTCCGCCTCCGGGGCGACGAGGCAGGCACCGACGCCGGAACCGAAGAGCACGACGAGGGCGTCGCGCGCGCCGCGTCCCGCCCCGAACCACATCTCGGCCTGGCCGAGGGTCCTGGCTCCGTTGTCGATGAAGTAGGGGACGCTGTCGGGCAGGGGCGGGCCGCCGCGCAGCAGGGACTCCAGTTCGATGGCGTCCCACCCGATGGTCTGCCCGTGCACGACGGCGCCCCGGTCCGGGGTGTGCTCGACGATGCCGGGGACGCCTATGCCGACACCGAGCAGCCGCTCGGGGTCGAGAGCGGCGGCGGCGAGCACCTCGGTGATTCCGGTGCGGATGTGGTCGACGACGGCGTCGACCTCGTAGCGCTGCTGCTCCAGCGGGCGCTCGGCGCGGGCGAGTTCGGCGAGGGTCAGATCGAACAGTTCGACGCGGACCCGGGTCTCGCCGACGTCGACGCCGATCATGTGGCCGCTGACCGGCGCCACCCGCAGCAGGGTGCGCGGACGGCCGCCGTCGGAGTCGATGCTGCCGGCCTCCTCGACCAGGCCGTCACCGATCAGGTCGGCTACGACGTTGCTCACCGAGCCGGAGCTGAGCCCGGTCGCCGGGCCGAGTTCGAAGCGGCTGAGCGGTCCGTCGAAGTAGAGCCGCTGCAGCACGGCCGTACGGTTGGCCCGTCTGAGGTCGCGTACCGTGCGCCCGTTCCGCCCCGTCATGTGGCTGCTCCTCCCGACCCCCTGCCCGAGCTGCAACATACCGCCGGGAGCCACCTCGGCGCGACTTTTCAGCACCCTTATTTAATGTAGTGAACTAAAGCCGTGACGGCCCGGTCCGGCCGGTGCCCGACCGGACCGTCCCGGCGCTCCCGGAAAAACAGTTGGCTCGGGCACCTTTCGGATCCTTACCGTGGGACGGAAACCCGGGTCTTCCTGGTTTCGCAAGCCGTACCGAAAGAACCCCGGAGATCCCCATGAAACCACTCACCGAACAGGACGTCCGCGGTTCCTTCGTCAATTGCTCGAAGGGTGAGGCCAAGCGCCTGTTCGTGCCACGCGACCTCGGGGAGCTCGCCTGGGACGATCTGGACTTCCTCGGCTGGCGGGATCCGGGGGCGCCAGACCGCAGTTACCTGGTCACCGAGCGCGCGGACCAGGGACGTCTGGTCGGGGTGGCGCTGCGGTTCCAGCCGGCGCGGCGTGGCTTCCTGCACCGCAGCATGTGCTCGCTGTGCCTGACGACCCATCCGCGCGGGGGCGTCTCCCTGATGACCGCGCGGAGGGCGGGCGCCGCCGGGCGCGAGGGCAATTCGGTGGGTGCCTACATGTGCACCGACCTCGCCTGTTCCCTGTATCTGCGCGGCAGGAAGGTGCCGGATTCGGGGATGCGGATCGAGGAGTCCCTCACCCTGGACGAGCAGATCGCCCGCACCCTGGGGAATCTGCACGGCTTCCTCGACAGGGTGTGACGCCCGGCGGCGCCGACCGTACCGGCGGTCCGTGAGCGCCCCCGGAGGGCCTCTCCCGGGGGGTGCCCGCGGGGTGCCCGCGGGCCTCGTCGTTTCCCCCGGGTGGCCGTGGTATCCGCCGAAGACGTTCGGCACTTCCGGTGAGAGGGAAGCGTCGAAGGATGCGAGTGGTACGTGAGTGGACGGCACGGGTCAAGGAGTTCGTCAGGCAGCACCGGGATCCGGTGGCCGTGCAGACGACCCGTTCGGCGGCCGCGGCGACGGTCGCGTACGTCATCGCGCTGCGGTTCAGTCCGGAGGCCGCCCCGCTCACGGCGCCGCTGACGGCCCTGCTCGTCGTCCAGGTCACGCTGTACTCCACGCTCACCACCGGCTTCCGCCGGGTGAACGCGGTGGTGGCCGGGGTGGTCGTCGCCATCCTCTTCAGTCTTCTGGTGGGCCTGACCTGGTGGAGTCTGGGCCTGCTGATCCTGGCGTCGCTGATCGTCGGACGGATCGTGCGCGTGCACGAGTTCGTGCCCGAGGTGGCGATCAGCGCGATGCTGGTGCTCGGTGTGACGTCGGTCGGGGACATGGCGTGGGCGCGCATCCTGGAGACGGTGATCGGCGCCGTCGTCGGACTCTCCTTCAACCTGCTCCTGGCCCCGCCGGTGTGGGTGGAGGAGGCGGGCGAGTCGATCGAAGGGCTGGCCCGGCGGGTGCGGCAGCTGATGCTGCGCCTGGGCGAGCAGGCCGCCGAGCACACGCCCCACCACGAAGCGGCGGCCCGGCTGCACGAGGCCCGTCGGCTCGATCACGACATCTCCGAGGTGGACGCGGACCTCCGGCAGGCCGAGGACAGCCTGCGGCTCAACCCGCGGGTGCGCGAGGGCCTGCTGAACCGGATCGTACTGCGCACCGGACTGGACACCCTCGAGATCTGCACGGTCGTCCTGCGGGTGCTCGCGCGCACCTTCACCGACCTCGCGAAGGAACGCGAGCCGGGCCCCCTGTTCCAGCCGGAGACGGGCGCCCTCGTCGAACAGCTGCTGTCCGAGATCTCCGACGCGGTGGTCAGCTTCGCGGTGCTGGTCACGTCGAGCGTCAGTGAGAGCGCGGAGTCCGCGGAGGAGCGGCTCAGCGCCGAACTGCGGCAGGCCGCCACCACCCGCGACCGGCTGGCCCGGCTGCTGCTGGAGGACGTGCGCGCGGACGCCCGGCAGTGGCAGCTGTACGGCGCGCTGCTCACCGAGGCGGACCGCATCCTGGACGAGATGGACACCGAGCACCGTTCGCACCGGCTGATGGAGGAGCTGGACCGGCACACGCGTGAGCAGCGGGAGCGCCTGCCGCGGATCACCCGGACGCGGGACCGGCTGCGCGTTCCCGGCCTGCCGCGCCGGAACCGCCGGGGCGGCTTCGGGCGTTCTCAGTGAGGGAAGCCGGCGGCGGGCGGGTACGCCGTGGGCACGAGCACACGAAGGGGGCGCGCGGATGACCGGCACCAGCGTGCGGATCGACGGGAACACCTTGCGGCTGCCGGGCGGGGCGGCGGTGCGGTTCATCCGTACGCTGCGGCTGCCCGAGACGGGGACGCACGCCCTGCCGCCGGGCCTGGGCGAGTTCCCGGTGCGGCGGGTCGCGGACTACGCGGACTCGGTGCCCGAGGCCTGGCGGGCACGCGGCGGTGTGATGCTGCCGGTGTATCTGCGCGAGGCGATGTGGCTGAGCTTCGCGGGGACGAGTGAGCCGGCCGCGCTGCAGGTGGGGGTCGGCAAGGTGTGCGCGGTCTCGGGCCGCCCGTGGAGCGACCGCCTGGTCCGCTCACCGCAGAACTACGTGGTGCTGCCCCGGCAGCGCTGGCTGGACGGCATCAACTCCGGCAAGGGCACGGTCCGCCAGTTCGTGGCCGTGCCACTGGGCCTGGGCGCGACGGTGGAGGGCCAGGTCACGGGCGAGGAGGTGTGGGGCGGCGTCCAACTGCGGTCCTTCGCCCTGAACGAGGGCGCGCTGGCCCGGTGGCGCCGGGCGGAGCAGGAGCGGCTGGAGCGGCGGCGGGCGGCCCGGCCGCCGGCTCATACCGGGGGGTACGGTCTCGCGCGCGCCGCGGCGGCGCCGCCCGCCCCGCTCGGGGCCCCCACGGCGTTCCGCGGCGCGCCCCGGCCCGCCGCGGCGATGGGTCTCGGTGTCGGCGGCTCCATGCGCCAGGAGGTCTACCAGGACGAACGGCCGCCGGCGGACTGGGCCGAGCAGCCCTCGGGGCGGGTGTTCGTCCACCTGGTGACGCCCCCCGAGTGGCGGCGCATCACGGGCGAGGCCCCGCCGCCGTCCCCGGTGGACCGGGCCGCCTACACCCGGGCGGGACTGCCCTGGTTCGACTACTACGACCAGGACGCGCAGGACCTCGAGCCGGGCGACCCGCTCCAGTCGGTGAAGCCGGTCGGCGACTGGCTCGGGGACGACCACGAGCCCTGGCAGCCCCCGTCGCCGCACCAGGTGAAGCAGCTCGGGGACGTGCCGGGCAAGCCGGTGGAGGACGGTGACTGGTAGCCGAAGGGCGTCAAGGGCGGGGGCGGACGGGGACGGTCGCGCAGGTGCGGCCGCGGTTCAGCCGTCGCCGTCGGCGCGTTGCCGTTGCAGCGGGCGGGGGCAGGTGACGGCGCTCGCCCGGGAGAGGAGGACGTGCATGCGTTCGGTGAGCTGGCCGAGATCGTCGGCGGGCCGGTGGAACGGGAGCCGTACGTCGCCGCCCGCACGAACGCGTTCGATGCGCAGCGTGAGTCCGTGGCGGTCGACGGCGAGCGGCTGGACGCGGACCACGCCGTGCAGGCTGTCCGGGTCGACCAGGCGGGTCAGCCGCTCGACCGCGTCGCCGTGACGGTCGGCGAGGTGGGTCAGCAGCCGGGCCTCGGCGGTGGCGAGCGGGTCGGGTCGCGCCGCGGCGAACTCGCCCGGATCGACGACGACGGCTTTGGACTCCCGCCGCAGTACCACCCGGGTGGGGGAAAAGGCGAGACGGCCGTCCTCGACGGCGAACCAGCCGGCGAGCCACAGCCGGGCACGGACCCTCTTGCGCACCGGGACGGGCGCGACGTCGGCGAACTCCAGCACGGCGGACGGCTCGCCGCGGGGGGCACAGATCGCGGCGGTGAGCAGCGCGCTGTCCTCGGGCACGTGCAGCAGGACGCGGCCGTCGTCGGCCACGCCGTGCGCGCCGACGAACTCCTCGCGCGCGCCCTCCGCGGTCACCGCGCAGGACCATGCGGCGGCGAGCACGGAGCGGGCCCGCTCCGCCGCGCCGGGTCCGGCCGTCCAGCCGTGCGTGTCGTCACCCATCCTCGAACCTCCTCTTAGGTAAGCCTTGCCTAATCTAGCGAAGATCGAGGCGTACGCCAAGCGGGCCGCGTGACCTCCGTGCGACCTTTCAGGGCGCGAGAATGCCGAGCAGGGCGCGTGCGCACAGGTCGCGCACCTGCTCCCGGCTCAGCTCGCAGCCGCGCAGCCACTCCAGGCAGACCGCGGTGGTGAAGGCCAGCCAGCCGCGCACGGCGAGGCGCGCGTCCGGCCGCCGTCCGAGCACCGGGCCGAACTCCGGGTCCCCCTCAAGCGCTGCCAGGATCTGCCGCTCCTGCGCGGCCAGAGCCCGCTGATGGACCCGACGCACCGCCAGGTCCCCTGCCGCGTCGGCGCGGTGGAAAGCGCGGTAGCCGTGCGTGTGTGTCGCCACGTACTCCAGGTACGTGTCGAGTCCCGACGCGAGCTGCTCCCGTACGGGAGTTCCGGGGACCGCGGCGGTCATGCGCAGCATCCGGTCGCTCTCGCGCTGCACGACCGCCGCGAAGAAGTCCCGTTTGGTGGGGAAGTAGTGGTACAGCAGACCTCGCGAGACGCCGGCGATCTCGGCCACCTGCTCGATCCACACGTCGTCGTACGGACTCTCCGAGAACAGCCGGGCCCCGGCCGACAGAAGCTGCTCGCGACGCTCCTCGGTGCTGAGCCGGCGCCGCGTGCGCCGGCCCTCGTTCGCGGCCATTCCCGCACCTTACTTGACGCCGGTTCAGCAACGGGACCAGACTGGGAAAGCGTATTGAACCTGCGTACAACACGGGTTCGGTGGGCACGCCCCGCGTCGCAATCACTGCCGGACCGGAGGGGGAAGCATGGCGGAGACCACGACACCGGCCGTGCTGCCGAAGGGGTTTCGCGGTGCGGAGCAGGGCTGGCCCGCGCTGCACCGCATTCCGCGTCCTCCCTACCGGCTCCCGCTCCTCGGTGACGTCATCGGCTCGAGCGGACGCGCCCCCGTGCAGGACTCGATGCGGCTCGCACGCCGGCTGGGGCCGATCTTCCGGCGGAACGCCTTCGGCAAGGAGTTCGTCCTGGTGTCGGGTGCGGACCTCGCGGCCGATCTGGCCGACGAGACGCGTTTCGCCAAGCATGTGGGGCTGGGCGTGGCCAATCTGCGACCGGTCGCGGGAGACGGCCTGTTCACCGCGTACAACCACGAGCCCAACTGGCAGCTCGCCCACGACGTGCTCGCCCCCGGCTTCAACCGCGAGGCCATGGCGGGCTATCACACGATGATGCTGGCCGTGGCGGAGCGGCTGACCGGCCGCTGGGACCGCGCGGTCACCGAGGGCCGGTCGGTGGACGTGCCCGGCGACATGACCAAACTGACGCTGGAGACGATCGCGCGCACCGGGTTCGGACACGACTTCGGATCGTTCGAGCGGTCCCGGCCGCATCCCTTCGTCACCGCGATGGTCGGCACGCTCAGCTACGCACAACGGCTCAACGCGGTGCCCGCGCCGCTGGTCCCGCTCCTGCTGCGGAGCGCGAGCCGGCGCAACGCGGCAGACATCGACCGTCTCCACCGCATCGTCGGCGAGGTGGTCCGGATCCGGCGCGCGGACGGCGGCGGGGAGGGAGACCTGCTCGACCGGATGCTGGACACCACTCACCCCGAGTCCGGTGAGCGGCTGTCGTCCGAGAACGTCCGCCGTCAGGTCATCACCTTCCTGGTCGCGGGTCACGAGACCACGTCGGGCGCGCTCTCCTTCGCCCTGCACTTCCTCTCCCTGCGTCCCGACGTCGCGGACCGCGCCCGTAGCGAGGTGGACCGCGTCTGGGGCGGTTCGGCCGCACCGGACTACGAGCAGGTGGCCAGGCTGCGGTACGTACGCCGGGTGCTCGACGAGTCGCTGCGGCTGTGGCCGACCGCGCCCGCCTTCGCCCGGGAGGCCCGTGCGGACACGGTGCTGGCGGGGGAACATCCGATGCGGCAGGGAGCGTGGACGATGGTGCTGACGCCGATGCTGCACCGGGACCCCGCGGTGTGGGGCCCGGACGCCGAGCGGTTCGACCCGGACCGTTTCGACGCACCGGCCGTACGGTCCCGTCCCCCGCACACCTTCAAACCGTTCGGCACCGGGGCGCGGGCCTGCATCGGCCGGCAGTTCGCGCTGCACGAGGCGACGCTGGTGCTCGGGCTCCTGCTGCGCCGCTACGAACTGCGGCCCGATCCGGCCTACCGGCTGCGCGTGACCGAGCGGCTGACGCTGATGCCGGAGGGGCTGCGGCTCCACCCGGAGCGGCGGACGGCGCCGGCGCCGGTCTGACCCACGGCGGATCAGGGTCTGTCGCCGGCCGGCCGTGGCCGGCCGGGCATCCGAGGCACCCTCACAGGCAGCGGCCTGTGGGCGAGGCTGTCGTCAACGGGGCTCGCTCGACGCGCGACCGGCTCTCGTCCGGTTCGAGCTCTCCGTCGGCGGCCCGCGCCACCGCCTTCAGCACTCGTGGGATCTGGCCCGTCCGGCGACGACGAGCGTCCTGTTCGGCGGCGTCCAGGACGGATGAGATGTCCCGGCCCGGCGACGCGGTTGCCCGGCGGGGGCAGCCGACGCACCCGGCGCCGCCCGTACCCGCCGGCGCGGTGTCAGGCTCCCGCCGTCCAGTGCGCGGGGCGGGCGACCGGTCCCGGCAGCGTGGTGCCGGCGCTTCCCCGGGCCGCGTTCAGCTGTGGCTGTGTGAGGAAGAACGCCCCGGTGAGATCGGCGTCCGTGAGGTCGGTGTCGCGCAGGTCGGCGCCGATCAGGTCCGCACCCCGCAGATCGGCGCCGGTGAGGTCGGCGGCGATGAGGTAGGCGCCGCGCAGACTCACTCCGCGCAGGTCGGCCCCCTTGAGGCGGGCGCCCATCAGATCGGCGCCCCGGCGGTCCTTGCGGCGCCCGCGCACCCCGGACCGGGCCAGTTCGCTGGCCTTCAGCAGCAGCACGTTGACGTCCTGCCGGTGCGCACCCACGTCCAGCTCCGCCAGCTCCTGCGGAGTCCCCCGGGTGAGCCGCTCCGTCGTCTCCAGCGCACGACGCAGGTCCGCGTGCACGGGGCGGGCCGCGGGCAGGGTGAGCGCCTCGGTCAGGTACCACAGCAGTTCGTGCAGCTGCCGGACGACCGGGAAGGAGTCGAACATGCGGCGGGCCCGCTCCGGTGGACCGGTGCGCCAGTCCTCTCCGCCGAAGGTGACCTGCGAGACCTTCTGCCCGGCGCCGAAGCAGTCGTACACCGTGCAGCCGCTGAACCCCTCCTGCCGCAGCCGCGCGTGGATGCCGCAGCGGTGGTCCTCGCGCAGGTTCCGGCAGGGGCTGCCGGCCTGCTTGTCCACCGCGAAGGCGGCGGAGGCGGTGAACGGCAGAGCGACGCAGCACAGCCCGAAACACTGTGCGCAGTCACCGCGCAGTTCGGGAAGGCCGGGCTTCGGTTTCGACATGCGGTTCAGCATACGGACACGGGACGGGTGCCCGCCCTGCGTCGGGGGGAGCTTCCCGCCGGACCGTACCGCCGCCGTCACCGGGGGAACAGCTCGAAGGCGACCGCGGGCCGGTCGCCGAACCGCCTGCCCGTCTCCCGGGCGTTTTCCGTCAGGAAACCGCGCACGTACTCCTCGGGGTCCTGATCGGTCAGCGCCTCGATGTAGGCACGGTGCTCCAGCAGCGAGAGCACCGCCCTGTCCAGGCCGTCCGTCGCGTCCACCGCGTGGGTGGGGGTGCTGGAACCCGCCACCGCGACCCAGCGCACCCCGTTCCAGGGTTCGAGGCCCTGCTCGGTCAGTTCCGGGAAGATCCACCTGTTGCTGGCGTCACCGGCCGCGTCGAGCACCGCGCGTCCGACGGCCACGTGGTCCGGGGTGTTCCAGAAGGTACCGCCCCAGGTGCCCCGGTGGTTCAGGGTGATCACCAGCTCGGGGCGGTGGCGGCGGACGGCGGCGGCGATGTCCCGGCGCAGGGCGGTGCCGTACTCGATGACGCCGTCCCGGTGGTCCAGGAACTCCACCGTGGACACGCCGACCACGGCCGCGCTCGCCCGTTGCTCCCGTTCCCGGAGCGGGCCGCACTCGGCGGGCGCCAGGGTGTCGATGCCCGCCTCGCCGCGGGTCGCCAGCACATAGGCGACCTCGCGGCCGGCGTCGGTCCAGGACGCGATCGCCGCGGAGCAGCCGTACTCCAGGTCGTCGGGGTGGGCGACCACGGCCAGCGCGCGCTGCCAGTCGTCGGGCATGGGGTCGAGTCGAGTGGGTGTCACCTCGGTCATGCCCGCAGACTAGTCCCCACCACCGGCGACGCCCCGGGACGCGCACGGCACACCCGGTGCGCGGAACGTGCGGGCTCAGACCTCGTCGCGGGCCGTCGCCAGCAGCCGGTCCAGTACGCGGGGGCCGCCCGCGCGGATGCCGTCGTGCTCGAACTCGTCGGTGACCCAGGTGCGCAGGCCGCGGATCGCCCGCGCGGTGCGCAGCGAGTGGGCCGTGTCGACGTACATGTCGTCGTGGTAGACGGCCGCCACGGCCGGGACCTCGTTGGCGGCGAGGCGGGCCGGGTCGTACAGGGGAGTCCAGTCGGTACGGGCGGCGAGCAGTTCGGCGGTCTCGCGCAGCGGGCGCAGGGCGGGGTCGCAGTCGAACATCCAGGGGTGCACGGACTCCCCGGTGAACAGCAGCGGCCCGTTGCCCGCGAGGGCCTTCTCCGCGTCGAACCGCGGGAACTCGGCCCGGACCCGCTCGGCCGACCAGGCGGTGGGCCGGGCGTCCTGGCCGTAGATCGGCTCGTGGATGAGTGCGTACAGGGGATGGCCCGCGTACGAGAGCAGGCCCTGCGCCTGCTCCTGGAACGCGTCGGAGAGCGCCGGGCCCGCCGGGGTGGGGACGAAGGCGTCCTCCAGGAGGTGGTGCAGCTGGTGGCTGCCGTCGCCGCTGCCCAGCACGCGGCCCAGGGACTGGAACGCCTCGACGGTGAGCCGGTAGCCGTTCGGGAGGACGACCTCGCGGTCGAGGAGATGCCCGGCGATGCGGCGGGCGCGTTCGACGTCCTGCGGATAGCGGGCGTAGTGGGCGGCGACCTTGCGCTCGATGCGCGGGTAGGCGGCCCGGTAGACGTCGTCGGCGTGGGCGTCCAGGGAGGGCAGACCACCGGTGATCACGGCGGTCTCGAGGCCCTCGGGTGCCGTGGAGAGGTAGGCGACGGCGCAGAATCCGCCGAAGCTCTGGCCGAGGACGGTCCAGGGAGCGCCGCCGGTGACCTGCGGGCGGATCGCCTCGCAGTCGCGGACGATCGAGTCGGCACGGAAGCGGGCGAGGTAGTCGGCCTGCTCGGCGGGGCCGCCGCGCAGCGGGAGCGTCTGCCGGTTGGCGGGGGTGGAGCTGCCGGTGCCGCGCTGGTCGAGCAGCAGGACGCGGTACTCCTTCAGGGCCCGGCCGAGCCAGGACGGCTTCCCGACGAACCGGTTCGCCCCGAATCCGGGGCCGCCCTGGAGGTACAGCAGCCACGGCAGCTCCTGGCCCGCCCGGTCGCCGGCGACGACCTCACGCGCGTACAGCTCGATCGTCTCCCCCGAGGGCACGTCGTGGTCGAGGGGGACGGTGAAGCGGCGGTCGGTGAGGACGACGCCGGGCTGGCGGTAGCTGACGGTCAACGGGACTCCCGGGGCGTGGACGGACGAACGGTCGGACCGCGACCCAGTTCAGCACATGGTTGTCCGGCTGTCGGACCCGGGATCACGGCATGTGTACAGGACCCGCTGGTCAGCGCGCCGCCAGGCTGGAGCGCCGGACGACGAGTTCCGGGCGCAGCACGACCCTGCGGTGTTCGTGGGGCGCGACCGCGGCCTGGGTCTTCGTCTCCTCGATCAGCAGTTCCGCCGCCAGTGCGCCCATGGTGACGGCGGGCTGGCGTACGGAGGTGAGGGGGACGGCCGCGGCGGCGGCGAACTCTATGTCGTCGTAGCCCACGATCGCCAGATCGTCCGGGACGCCGACCCCGGCCGCGTACATCGCCTGGAGCACGCCGAGGGCGAGCAGGTCGTTGGCGCAGAAGACGGCGGTGGGGCGGTCGGCGAGCCCGAGCAGCCGCGCGCCCGCGTCCCGTCCGGCGGCGACGTCGAGCCGCTCGGTGGGCAGTTCACGCAGGGCCTGTGGGCCGAGTCCGGCCTCGCCGAGGGCGTTCAGCGCGCCGGTGCGCCGGTCCCTGACCTGGTTCAGGCCGGGCGGCCCGCTGACGTAGGCGATGGACCGGTGCCCCGCGTCGACGAGGTGCCGCACGGCCAGCGCGCCGCCGGCGACGTCGTCCACGGAGACCGAGCACTCGGTGGTGCCCTCCGCAACCCGGTCGACCAGGACGAAGGGGATGCCGTGCCGGCGGAAGGCCTCGATGTTGCGGCCGGTGGCGTCGGCCGGGGTGAGCAGCACGCCCCGTACCCGCTGCTCGGCGAAGAGGGAGAGGTACTCGGCCTCCTCGCTCGCGTTCTGTGCGCTGTTGCAGACCATCACGCCGAGGCCGGCCGCCCGCGCGGCGCGTTCGGCGCCGCGCGCCACGTCGACGAAGAAGGGGTTGCCCATGTCGAGGACGAGCAGGCCCATGATCCGGCTGCGGCCCGCGCGCAGTTGCCGTGCGGACTCGCTGCGGACGTAGCCGAGCCTGTCGATGGCGGACAGCACCCTGGTCCGGGTCTCGGCGGCGACCGTGTCCGGGCGGTTGATCACGTTGGAGACCGTGCCGACGGAGACTCCGGCGACGCGGGCGACGTCCTTGATACCCACCGACTGGGCCATCGGGCAGGGACCTCCGAGGAGACGAGGGTGAATGGCGTGGGGCGGCCGGTGGTCGTTCACATTACCGGCCCGGCCGCCCCGCGATCGGCGGTGGGCGGGCGGGACGCGTGGACGGGGGCCGGGCGGGGTCGGCCGGAGGTCAGGCGGGCAGCCGGAAGTCGGCCACGTGGAGCGCCGACGGGGTGGTGCCGTTGGAGCGCTCCTGGTACATGACCGACAGCACGCCGTCCTGCGCCGGCCGGGTCTCGTCGATCAGGACCTCGCCGAAGGCGTTCAGGCCGGCGCCGTCGTACAGCAGGGTCCAGTCGGTGTGGCCCGAGGCCGCGGAGGCGCCGGCGATCCGGCCGTAGGGGAGGATCGCGTAGGCGTTGTCGTACCGGTCGAGGAGCAGCCGGGTGCGCTGGCTGGAGTTCAGGGGGACGGGGATCTCGGTCTTGCGCCAGGTGCCGGAGGCGGTGCGGCGGACGTGGAAGGCGCGGCCGTTCGCGGTGCGGTCGGCGACGTAGTCGGTGGTGCACTGGCCGAAGCGGCCGGGGACGTAGCTGATGATCGCGTGCGGCCGGCCTGCGGAGTCGGTGTACTGGCTCTCCTGGTTCATCAGGGAGTGGTCAGGGTTCAGCGGGTCGACGACCAGGCCGGGGTCGGTGACCGAGACCCGGTCGGCGGTGCCGGTGGTGGCGACGGCGGTGCCCGCGTCGTTGCGCCAGGTGCGGCCGCGGTCGTCGGAGTAGACGTAGCCGGTGTCGTGGTTGGTGATGCCGCCGGGGCTGCACATGACGGCTCCGTTCTGCTCCCGCCAGGTGAAGAAGGCGTGCAGGCGGCCTCTTCGGTCGTAGTCGATGCCGTGCAGGTACATGTTGCGGGCGGTGGAGGAGCCGTGCTCGCTGCGGTAGGTACCGGTGGAGGCGGTCCACTCCCCCAGCGCCGTCCAGCGGGTGCCGTCGTACTCTGCCAGCGCGTTGCGCCCGTTGCCCGAGACGCCGGCGCGGTAGCTGAGCTGGAGCCGGCCCTCGGGGGTGGAGACGAACTGCGGGTAGGTGAACTGCGGGGTGAGGGCGAGGCCGTCGAGTGTGGACCGCGGGGCGCCGAAACGGCTCGCGGTCCAGCTGAGTCCGGAGGGGTCGTCCATGAGCCCGGCGGCGGACTTGACGTAGGTGAAGCCGTCGCTGTGGGAGTCCATGTGGAGGTGCAGGCGGCCGTCGGTCTTCGAGACGCCCATGGAGATGACGTTGTGGGAGTCGTCGTAGCGGAGTGTGTGGCCGGCCCCAACGGTCTGCCAGGTGCTCGCGCCGAGGGCGCGGCGGCCGACGACGGCGCTGCGGTCGGCGGTGTACCAGACGGCGTACTGGTGCCCCTTGTAGGTCAGCAGACCGTTCTTCTGGAAGGAGTTGTTGTTGACCAGGCCGTCGTAGGACACGAAGTAGACGGCCCGGTCGTCGAGGGTGGTGCGGCCGGCCGGGGTGACCGACGGGCCGGGGGCGGCGGCGCGGGCGGCGGGCCCGCCGAGGGCGGGTCCGGTCACAGTGCCGAGTACGGCTCCGGCCAGCAGGGTGCGTCGTCTCATCTCGGGGCTCCTCGGGTGGGGTCCGTGGTCAGGCGAGGTGGAAGACTTCGGTGAGCGGTTTCATCGCCTCGTCCGGGCGGGTGCCGTCGAGGGTCTCGAAGAGGGGCGCCATCTCCGCCTGCCAGCGTCCGTTGACGTCGGTGGCCTCCATGGCGGAGCGGGCGGCCTCGAAGTCCGGGGTCTCGAGGTAGCCGACGAGGAGGCCGTCGTCGCGCAGGAAGAGGGAGTAGTTGTGCCAGCCGGTGGCCGAGAGCGCCTCGCACATCCCGGGCCACACGGCGGCATGACGTTCGCGGTACTCGGCGATCCGGTCCTGGCGGACCTTGAGCAGGAAACAGACACGCTGCATGAAGTACCGCTCCTCCAGTACGAGTGGATGATTTTACGAGCCGAGGGGAGATCAGAAGTCGAACTGGTCGATGTTCTCGGCGTTGAAGACGGTGGGCTTGCCGAGGTTGATCACGCCGTCCTTGCCGATGGTGTACTCGCCCATCGCGCCGGCCTCGAAGGTCTCGCCCTCCTGGCCGGTGATCTGGCCGGAGGACAGGGCGACGGCGGTGCGCGCGGCGAGTTCGCCGAGCTTGGCCGGGTCCCACAGCTCGAACGCCTCGACGGTGCCGTTCTTGACGTACTTGCGCATGTCGTTGGGGGTGCCGAGGCCGGTCAGCTTGACCTTGCCCTTGTACTTGGAGCCGGACAGGTACTGGGCGGCTGCCTTGATGCCGACGGTGGTCGGGGAGATGATCCCCTTCAGGTCCGGGTACTCCTGGAGCAGGCCCTGGGTCTGCTGGAAGGACTGCTGGGCGTCGTCGTTGCCGTAGGCGACCTTGACCAGCTTGATGTCCTTGTACTTGGGATCCTTCAGCTCGTCCTTCATGAACTCGATCCAGGCGTTCTGGTTCGTCGCGGTCTGCGCGGCGGACAGGATCGCGATCTCGCCCCTGTAGTCGATCTGTTCGGCGAGCAGCTGGACCTCGGTACGGCCCAGGTCCTCGCCGCTGGCCTGGGAAACGAAGGCGTTGCGGCAGTCGGCCGTGGTGTCGGAGTCGTAGGTGACGACCTTGATGCCGTTCTTCATGGCCTGCTTGAGCGCCGTGCACAGCGCGCCGGGGTCCTGCGCGGAGACGGCCATGGCGTCGACCTGCTGCTGGGTGAGCGTGTTGACGTAGGAGACCTGGCCGGCGGTGTCGGTGGCGCTGGAGGGGCCGACCTCCTTGTAGCTGGAGCCGAGTTCCCTCAGTGCCTTCTCGCCGCCCTTGTCGGCGCTGGTGAAGTAGGGGTTGTTGACCTGCTTGGGCAGGAAGCCCACGGTCAGGCCCTTCTTGGTGGGCGCGTCGGGGTCGGCCTTGCCGGCCGTGGCCGCCGAGCCGCCGCCCTCGTTCCTGACGTCGTCCTTGGTGGTGCCGCCGCAGGCGGTGGCGGCCAGGGCGAGGGAGGTGACGGCGGCGAGGGCCGCACAGGTCCGGCGGAGGGAGGACTTGCGCATGGTGGGTTCCTTACGGGCGGGAGGGACGGGCGACGTGGACGGGCGAGGAGGGTTCACGGGGCCGGGGCGGGTGCCTTGGGCACCGGTGGTGGTGCGGGTGCCGCCCGGCGTCCGGCACGTGCGGCGGCGATCTGCCGTGCGACGCGCGGGCCGAGCACCGAGACGACGAGCAGGACGCCGGTGACGACGATCTGCGACTGGGCGGAGACGTTGACGAGGCTCATGACGTTCTGCAGCGCGCCGAGCAGGAAGACGCCCGCGATCGCGCCGCCGAGGGTGCCCTTGCCGCCGTCGAAGTCGATGCCGCCGAGCAGTACGGCGGCGACGACGGAGAGTTCGAGGCCGGTGGCGTTGTCGTAGCGGGCGCTGGCGTAGTGCAGGGCCCAGAAGACTCCGGTGAGGGAGGCCATCAGGCCGGTCAGGGTGAACAGGATCAGTTTCTGGCGCCTGACCCGGATGCCGGCGAAACGGGCGGCCTCCTCGCTGGCGCCGATGGCGAACAGCGAGCGTCCGAACGGGGTGGCGTGCAGTGCGACCACGGCGATCGCGAGCAGTGCCAGGAACGGCAGCAGCGCGTACGGGACGAAGGTGTCGCCGATGCGCCCGGCTGCGAAGTCCAGGTACCGCGCGGGGAAGTCGGTCACCGCGTCGGAGCCGAGCACGATCTGTGCGATGCCCCGGTAGGCGGCGAGGGTGCCGATGGTGACGGCGAGGGAGGGCAGTCCGAGCCGGGTGACGAGCAGGCCGTTGACCAGGCCGCAGACGACGCCGATGAGCAGGCAGATCGGGATGATCGTCTCGATGGTCATGCCCTGGTTCCACAGGGCTCCCATGACCGCGCCGGACAGGCCGGCGGTGGAGGCGACGGAGAGGTCGATCTCGCCGGAGACCACGAGCAGCGTCATGGGCAGGGCGATCAGCGCGATCGGCAGGGTGTTGCCGATCAGGAAGGACAGGTTGAGCGCGTTGCCGAAGCCGTCGACGGTGGCGAAGGACATCAGCAGGACCACGACCAGCAGGGCGCCGACGACCGTGTCCCAGCGGACGGCGTGCCTCAGGGACTCAGGCATGGCGGGCGTTCCTCTTCTTCAGGGCGGTGGCCACGCGCAGGGCGACGACCCGGTCGACCGCGATGGCGAGGATGAGCAGGATGCCGTTGATGGCGAGCACCCATACGGAGCTGACGCCGAGGGCGGGCAGGACGCTGTTGACGGAGGTCAGCAGCAGTGCGCCGAGGGCGGCGCCGTAGACGCTGCCGGAGCCTCCGGTGAAGACCACTCCGCCGACCACGACGGCGCTGACGACGGTGAGTTCGTAGCCGGTGCCGGTGCCGGAGTCGACGTTGCCGAACCGGGCCAGGTACAGCGCGCCCGCAAGGCCCGCGAGGGCGCCGCAGAAGGTGTAGGCGGCGAGGATCCGCTTGCGCACGGGGATGCCGGCGAGCCGGGCGGCCTCTGGATTGGACCCGAGCGCGTACAGTTCGCGTCCGCTGCCGAAGTGCTTGAGGTAGTACGCAGTGGCCGCGAGCACCGCGAGGGCGATGAGCGCCAGGTAGGGCACGGCCGAGATGCCGCCGGAGCCGAAGTCGACGAATCCGGCGGGGAGGTCGGCGGCGGTGATCTGGCGGGAGCCGACCCAGATGGAGTCGATGCCGCGGATGATGTACAGGGTGCCGAGGGTGACGACGAGCGCGGGCACCTGGCCGAGGCTGACGAGCAGTCCGTTGAGCAGTCCGAAGCCGATGCCGAGCAGCACCGCCAGCGCGACGGCGACGACGGGGTTTCCGCCGCCCTGGAGACAGGTCCCGGTGGCGAAGGCGGAGATGCCGAGTGTGGAGCCGACGGACAGGTCGACGTTGCGGGTGATGACGACGAGGGCCTGGCCGGTGGCCACGAGGACCAGGATGGTCGCGTTCAGCAGCAGGTCCTTGATGCCCTGCTCGGACAGGAACTCGCTGTTGCCGGCCTGGGTGACGGCGATCATCACCAGGAGGACGAGCAGGATGGCGAGTTCGCGCATCTTGAACACGCGATCGACCAGCCGGGTGGCGCCGGCCTTCGGCACCTCGGCGACGGGGGCTTCTCCGGGAGCGACGACCGTCATGCGGCGGCCCTCCCCGTGGCTGCGGCCATCACGGTTTCCTCGGTGGCTTCGGTCCGGGGGATCTCGGCGGTGAGGCGGCCCTCGTGCATCACCAGCACGCGGTCGGCCATGCCGAGGATCTCGGGCAGGTCGGAGGAGATCATCAGCACCGCGACGCCGTCGGCGGCGAGCTGGGAGAGCAGCCGGTGCACCTCGGCCTTGGTGCCGACGTCGATGCCCCGGGTCGGCTCGTCCACGATGAGTACCTCGGGGCCGGTGGCGAGCCACTTGGCGAGGACGACCTTCTGCTGGTTGCCGCCGGAGAGCGTGTTGACGGTGTCGGCGATCCGGGCGTACTTGACGTGCAGCCTGACCGCCCAGTCCAGGGAGCGGCTGCGTTCCGCGGCCCGGTCCATCAGGCCGGCGCGGACGGTCGTACGCAGTCCGGTCAGGCCGATGTTGCGCTCGATGGACATGTCCATCACCAGCCCCTGGGCGCGCCGGTCCTCGGGGACCAGGGCGAGGCCCGCGGCCATGGCGGTGGACGGGGCGCCGTTGGTGAGCGCGCGTCCACCGATCTCGACCTCGCCGGCGTCCCAGCGGTCGATGCCGAACACGGCGCGGGCCACCTCGGTGCGGCCGGCGCCCACGAGCCCGGCGAGGCCGACGATCTCGCCGCGGCGCACGTCGAAGGAGATGTCGGTGAAGACGCCCTCCCGGGTCAGCCGGCGCACGCTCAGGGCGATCTCGCCGGGACGCACCTCCTGCTTGGGGTAGAGCTCCTCGAGGTCGCGGCCGACCATGCGGCGCACCAGGTCGTCCTCGGTCATGCCGTCCAGCGGTTCGCCGGCGATCCGGGCGCCGTCGCGCAGGGTGGTGACCCGTCCGCAGATCTCGAAGATCTCCTCCAGGCGGTGGGAGATGAACAGCACTGCCGCGCCCTGTTCGCGCAGGGTGCGTACGACGCCGAAGAGGCGGGCGACCTCGCTGCCGGTGAGGGCGGCGGTCGGCTCGTCCATGATCAGGACGCGGGCGTCGAAGGAGAGTGCCTTGGCGATCTCGACGATCTGCTGGTCGGCGATGGACAGGCCGCGGGCCGGGCGGTCGGGGTCGAGTTCGACGCCGAGCCGCCGCATCAGGGCGGCGGTCGCGGTGCGGGTGGCGCGGTGGTCGATCCGGCCGAGGGCGCGCCGTGGCTGGCGGCCCATGTAGATGTTCTCGGCGATCGACAGGTCGGGGAAGAGCGTGGGCTCCTGGTAGATCACGGCGATCCCGGCGTCGCGGGCGTCGCCGGGTCCGTGGAAGAGGACGGGCGCACCGTCGAGCAGCACGTGGCCGGCGTCCGGCCGGTGCACTCCGGCGAGCGTCTTGATGAGGGTCGACTTGCCGGCCCCGTTCTCACCGGCGAGGGCGTGCACCTCGCCGGGGAACAGGTCCAGGGAGACGTCCCGCAGGGCACGGACCGCGCCGAAGGACTTGGAGATGTTTCTCAGTGCGAGAACCGGGGCCGGACCCGTGTCGGGCGGGTGGGTCATGAGGGCTCCTCGACGACGTCCGGCGGGGCGGCCCTCGCGGCGTCGTGAAAGGTTTCAACTGGATTGCCGGGACGTTAGGCGCGCGGCGCATGTCACGTCAATGGGTCCCGGTCGAAAAACTTTCGACAGCTTCAGGTCACGCCCTGGTCACGTAGGGCGGTCTTGGCCGGAGGGGTTGACACCTCTTCGAGGGCGCCATAGCTTCCCGTTCTGAATCGTTTCACTCAGTCATTTCACTCAGCCGTTTATTCAGTGGTCGATACGACCCGATGTCACAGGAGCCCTGACGTGACCGAGCTCGCCGCGGCGAAGGCCGCTCTCAAGACACAGGCCGTCGAGACGCCGTCGTGGGCGTACGGCAACTCGGGGACCCGCTTCAAGGTGTTCGCGCAGCAGGGTGTGCCCCGCACGCCGCGGGAGAAGCTGGACGACGCGGCCAAGGTGCACGAGTTCACGGGGGCCGCGCCCTCCGTCGCGCTGCACATCCCGTGGGACAAGGTCGACGACTACACCGCGCTGGCCAAGCACGCCGAGGACCGCGGTGTGCGGCTCGGCACGATCAATTCCAACACCTTCCAGGACGACGCCTACCGGCTCGGCAGTGTCTGCCACCCGGACGCGGCGGTCCGCCGCAAGGCCGTGGACCATCTCCTCGAATGCGTCGACATCATGGACGCGACCGGTTCGGCGGACCTGAAGCTGTGGTTCGCCGACGGAACGAACTATCCCGGCCAGGACGACATCCGCGCCCGCCAGGACCGGCTCGCCGAAGCGCTCGCCGAGGTGTACGAACGGCTCGGCGAGGGCCAGCGGATGCTGCTGGAGTACAAGTTCTTCGAGCCGGCGTTCTACACGACGGACGTCCCGGACTGGGGCACCGCGTACGCGCACTGCCTGAAGCTCGGGCCGCGGGCCCAGGTCGTCGTCGACACGGGCCACCACGCGCCGGGCACCAACATCGAGTTCATCGTCGCCACGCTGCTGCGCGAGGAGCGGCTCGGCGGGTTCGACTTCAACTCGCGCTTCTACGCCGACGACGACCTGATGGTGGGCTCCGCCGACCCGTTCCAGCTGTTCCGGATCATGCACGAGGTGGTGCGCGGGGGCGGGTTCGCCTCCGGGACCGCGTTCATGCTCGACCAGTGCCACAACATCGAGGCGAAGATCCCGGCGATCATCCGGTCCGTGATGAACGTGCAGGAGGCCACGGCGAAGGCGCTGCTCGTCGATGCGGAGGCGCTGGCCGCCGCGCAGGCCTGTGGCGATGTGCTGGGCGCCAACGCCGTGCTGATGGACGCGTACAACACGGATGTGCGGCCGTTGCTGCGTGAGGTGCGGGAGGAGACGGGGTTGGACCCCGACCCCATCGGGGCGTACCGGCGATCCGGGTGGGCCGAAAGGATCGCCGCGGAGCGGGTGGGCGGGGAGCAGGCGGGATGGGGGGCGTAGGCGTCTGCCCGGTCCTGTGCGTCGCGGACTGCGGGCTCGTCGTGGCTGATCGCGCGGTTCCCCGCGCCCCTGAAGGGGCGCGTTCCCCCTACGCCTCTCGGATTTCAGACTCAGACAAGGAATGACGTTCATGTCGAACCATCCCCAGGCCGACGCCCTCCTCGCCCGTTCCCACCGGCTCGGTGCCGATCCCCGGAACACCAACTACGCCGGCGGGAACACCTCTGCCAAGGGCACCGCCACTGATCCCGTCACCGGGGGTGACGTGGAGCTGATGTGGGTCAAGGGGTCCGGCGGGGACCTCGGGACGTTGACCGGGGCGGGGCTCGCCGTGCTGCGGCTGGACCGGCTGCGGGCGCTGACCGACGTCTACCCGGGCGTCGAACGCGAGGACGAGATGGTCGCCGCGTTCGACTACTGCCTGCACGGTAAGGGCGGGGCGGCGCCGTCGATCGACACCGCGATGCACGGGCTGGTGAAGGCCCCGCACGTCGACCATCTGCACCCCGACTCCGGGATCGCGCTCGCCTGCGCGGCCGACGGGGAGAAGCTGACCGCGGAGTGCTTCGGCGACACCGTCGTGTGGGTGCCGTGGCGTCGGCCCGGTTTCCAGCTCGGCCTGGACATCGCCGCGGTCAAGGAGGCCAACCCGCAGGCCGTCGGCTGTGTCCTGGGCGGGCACGGGATCACCGCGTGGGGCGACACCTCCGAGGAGTGCGAGCGCAACTCGCTGCACATCATCCGCACCGCCGAGAGGTTCCTCGCCGAGCGGGGCGGGCCGGAGCCGTTCGGGCCGGTGCTCGACGGGTACGAGCCGCTGCCCGAGGCCGAGCGGCGGGAGCGTGCGGCGGCTCTCGCGCCGTACGTGCGGGCCGTCGCCTCCCAGGACCGGGCGCAGGTCGGGCACTTCGACGACTCCGAGGCCGTCCTGGACTTCCTGGCCCGCGCCGAGCACCCGCGGCTGGCCGCGCTCGGCACCTCCTGTCCGGACCACTTCCTGCGGACGAAGGTGCGCCCGCTCGTCCTCGACCTGCCGCCGACGGCCCCGCTCGACGAGGCCCTCGCCCGGCTGAAGGAGCTGCACGCCGCCTACCGCGAGGAGTACGCCGCCTACTACGAGCGTCATGCCCTTCCGGACTCCCCCGCCATGCGCGGCGCCGACCCGGCGATCGTGCTGATCCCCGGCGTGGGCATGTTCAGTTTCGGCAAGGACAAGCAGACCGCGCGGGTGGCCGGCGAGTTCTACCTCAACGCGGTCAACGTGATGCGCGGTGCCGAGGCGGTCTCGACGTACGCGCCGATCGAGGAGTCGGAGAAGTTCCGCATCGAGTACTGGGCCCTGGAGGAGGCGAAGCTCCGGCGGATGCCGAGGCCGAAGCCGCTCGCCACCCGGGTGGCGCTGGTGACCGGTGGCGGCAGCGGGATCGGGAAGGCGATCGCGCGGCGGCTGGCGGCCGAGGGCGCGTGTGTCGTCGTGGCGGACCTGAACGGGGACAACGCGGCAGCGGTCGCCGAGGAACTGGGCGGGCCGGACAAGGCCGTCGCCGTGACCGTGGACGTGACGTCGGAGGAGCAGATCGCAAAGGCGCTGCGGGCTGCGGTGCTCGCGTTCGGCGGGGTCGACCTGGTGGTGAACAACGCCGGGATCTCCGTCTCCAAGCCGCTGCTCGAGACGTCCGCGAAGGACTGGGACCTCCAGCACGACATCATGGCCCGCGGTTCCTTCCTCGTCTCCCGCGAGGCGGCGCGCGTGATGATCGCGCAGCGGCTGGGCGGGGACATCGTCTACATCGCGTCCAAGAACGCGGTGTTCGCCGGTCCGAACAACATCGCCTACTCGGCCACCAAGGCCGACCAGGCCCATCAGGTGCGGCTCCTCGCAGCCGAGTTGGGTGAGCACGGCATCCGGGTCAACGGCGTCAACCCGGACGGTGTGGTGCGCGGCTCGGGCATCTTCGCCGGCGGGTGGGGGGCCAAGCGGGCGGCGGTGTACGGGGTGCCGGAGGAGAAGCTGGGCGAGTTCTACGCGCAGCGCACGCTGCTGAAGCGGGAGGTGCTGCCCGAGCATGTCGCGGCCGCCGTTTTCGCGCTGACCGGCGGTGACCTCACCCACACCACGGGCCTGCACGTCCCGGTCGACGCCGGCGTCGCCGCCGCGTTCCTGCGATGAGCACGCAGGTGCGGCCGTACGCGGCGGTCGATCTCGGCGCGTCCAGTGGGCGTGTCATGGTCGGCCGTGTCGGCCCCGGCAGTCTGGAGCTGACCGAGGTCCACCGCTTCCCGAACCGGCCGGTGCGACTGCCCGAAGGGCTGCGCTGGGACGTTCTCGGGCTGTACGCCGGAGTGCTGGAGGGGCTGCGGGCGACGGGCGGCGGGCTCGCGTCCGTCGGTATAGACAGCTGGGCCGTGGACTACGGCCTGCTGGACGCGGACGGCGCGCTGCTGGGCAATCCGGTGCACTACCGCGACCCCCGTACGGAGGGGGTCGCGGAGAAGGTGTGGGCGACCCTGCCGGCCGGGGAGCTGTACGCGGCGACCGGTCTGCAGTACGCGCCGTTCAACACCCTCTACCAGCTGACGGCGGCCCGCTCCACCGTCCAACTCGATCAGGCCCGGCGTCTGTTGCTGATCCCGGACCTGCTGACGTACTGGCTCACCGGTACGCAGGGCACGGAGCTGACCAACGCCTCGACCACGCAGCTGATCGACCCGCGCACCCGCGACTGGTCCCACGAGGTCGCGGAGCGCCTGGGCATCGACCTCTCCCTCTTCGCACCGCTGCGTCAACCCGGTGATCCGGCTGGGGAGTTGCGGCCCGAGGTGCTCGATGAGACCGGGCTGGCCGGGCCCGTGCCGGTGACGGCGGTCGGCTCGCACGACACGGCGTCCGCGGTGGCCGCCGTGCCCGCCATCGGTGAGCGGTTCGCGTACATCTGCACCGGCACCTGGTCGCTGGCCGGTCTCGAGCTGGACGCCCCGGTGCTGACCGAGGAGAGCCGCGCCGCCAACTTCACCAACGAGCTGGGGCTGGACGGCACGGTCCGGTACCTGCGCAACATCATGGGTCTGTGGCTGCTCCAGGAGTGCGTACGGGCCTGGGGCGAGCCGGATGCTCTGGAGGCGCTGTTGCTGGAGGCGGCCGGGGTGCCCGCGTTGCGGTCGGTGGTGGACGCCGGGGACGCTGCGTTCCTGGCACCGGGACGGATGCCGGAGCGGATCACCGAGGCCTGCCGGCTCTCGGGCCAGCCGGTGCCCGGCTCCCCCGCCGAGATCACCCGCTGCATCCTCGACTCGCTCGCGCTCGCGCACCGCGGGGCCGTCGAGGACGCCCAGCGGCTCGCCGGGCGGTCGGTCGACGTCGTGCACATCGTGGGCGGCGGCACCCGCAACGCCCTGCTGTGCCAGCTGACAGCGGACGCCTGCGGGCTGCCGGTGGTGGCCGGCCCGACCGAGGCGGCCGCGCTGGGCAACGTCCTCGTGCAGGCCCGGGCGCACGGACCGGCCGGCGACCTGGCCGAAATGCGGCGCCTGCTCACCCGTACCCAGTCGCTGACCCGGTACGAACCGCGCGGCGGCACGCGGCGGTGGGAAGCCGCGCAGGCCCGGCTCGCCCGGGGCTGACCGGGGCCGCCCCGCGCGGCGCCCGCGCACTACCCTGCATCCACTCGATGATCGATCCAGAAGGAGCCGCGATGCGTGTCGCCCTGTTCCTGACCTGCGTCAACGACACGCTCTATCCGGACACCGGGCGCGCCGTGGTGAAGCTGCTGACCAGACTCGGTGTCGAGGTCGACTTCCCGATGGCGCAGACCTGTTGCGGCCAGGCGCACTACAACACCGGGTACCGGCACGAGGCCGAGCCGCTGGCGCGGCACTTCTCCGAGGTCTTCGGGGACTACGAGGCGATCGTGACACCGTCCGGGTCGTGCGGGGCGATGGTGCGGGAGCTGTATCCACGGATGGGCGAGCGGGCCCGTGCGGAAGGACGCGGAGACGCCCTCGCGGCCACTCTGGCGCCGGTGGTGCCGAAGACGTACGAACTCACCGAGTTCCTGGTGGACGTGCTGGGGGTGACGGACGTCGGCGCGTACTACCCGCACACGGTGACCTACCACCCCACCTGTCACGGCCTGCGCTCCCTGGGGCTCGGCGACCGGCCCCGGCGGCTTCTGGAGGCCGTGAAAGGGCTGGAGCTGGTGGAGCTGCCGGGGGCCGAGGAGTGCTGCGGCTTCGGCGGCACGTTCGCGCTGAAGAACCCCGACGTCTCCGCGGCGATGGGCGCCGACAAGGTGCGCAGCGCCGAGTCGACGGGCGCGGAGGTGCTGTGCGCGGCGGACAACTCCTGTCTGATGCACATCGGGGGGACGATGACCCGGCTGCGCACCGGCATGCGGCCGGTGCACATCGCGGAGGTCCTGGCGAGCACGGAGGAGGAACCAGCGGCATGAGCGGCACGTTCGTAGGGATGCCGGCCTTCCCGGAGGCCGCGCGCGAGGCGGTGCACGACAAGACCCTGCGGGGCAATCTGCGCCACGCCACGCACACCATCCGCGCCAAGCGGGCCAATGCCGTCGCGGAGGTCTCCGACTGGGCGGCGCTGCGGGAGGCCGGCAAACGGATCAAGGATCATACGCTCCGTCACCTCGACGAGTATCTGGTGCGGTTGGAGGAGTCGGTGACGGCCGCGGGCGGCACCGTCCACTGGGCCGCCGACGCCGCCGAGGCCAACCGGATCGTGACCGGACTCGTCAAGGAGACGGGCGAGTCGGAGGTCGTGAAGGTCAAGTCCATGGCCACACAGGAGATCGAGCTCAACGAGGCCCTCGAGGCGGCGGGCATCCGCGCCTACGAGACCGATCTGGCCGAACTGATCGTGCAGTTGGGCCGGGACCGCCCCTCGCACATTCTCGTCCCGGCGATCCACCGCAACCGCGGGGAGATCCGGGACATCTTCGCCCGCGAGATGGGCGGCTGGGGCCGTCCGGCGCCCGAGGGTCTCACCGACACGCCCGCCGAACTGGCCGAGGCCGCGCGGCTGCACCTGCGGGAGAAGTTCCTGCGGGCCAAGGTCGGCATCTCCGGAGCCAACTTCATGGTCGCCGAGACCGGCACGCTGGTGGTGGTGGAGTCCGAGGGCAACGGGCGGATGTGTCTGACCCTGCCCGAGACGCTGATCTCGGTCGTCGGCATCGAGAAGATCGTGCCGGCCTGGCGGGACCTCGAGGTGTTCCTGCAGACGCTCCCGCGCTCCTCGACCGCCGAGCGGATGAACCCGTACACGTCCACCTGGACCGGCACCACCGACGCGGACGGCCCGCGTGCCTTCCATCTGGTGCTGCTGGACAACGGCCGCACCGACACCCTCGCCGACGAGGTGGGCCGGCAGGCGCTGCGCTGCATCCGCTGCTCGGCCTGTCTCAACGTCTGCCCGGTCTACGAGCGGGCCGGCGGCCACGCCTACGGCTCGGTCTACCCGGGCCCGATCGGAGCCATTCTCAGCCCTCAGCTGCGGGGCACGGCAAGCGAGATCGACGCGTCCCTGCCGTACGCCTCGTCGCTGTGCGGGGCCTGCTACGAGGTGTGCCCGGTCGCCATCGACATCCCCGAGGTACTGGTGCACCTGCGGGAACGGGTCGTGGAGGGCGGCCAGGTGGTCCGGGGCGGCAACAAGGTGGTGCTGCAGCCCGCCAAGGGCCACGCCGCCGAGCGCGCCGCGATGCGCGCGGCCCGCTGGGCGTTCTCGCACCCGGGCGCGCTGCGCACCGGCCAGCGCCTCGCCTCCCGCACCCGGCGTCTGCACCCGCGCACCCTGCCGGGCCCCGGCCGCGCGTGGAGCGGGACCCGGGATCTTCCTTTGGTGCCGGCGGAGCCCTTCCGCGACTGGTGGCAGCGCACCCGCGGCGCCGGGGGTCCCCCCTCGTCGGGCGCGGCCGGGACCCCGGCGAAGGACAAGGACAGGACCAATGACAAGGACGGTGGCCGGTGAGCAGCAGGGAACGGATCCTGGGCCGGGTGAGGCGTGCCCTCGCCGACGTCCCGCGCGCCGACGACGGGCCGTACGAGCAGGCTGTCCCGCGCGACTACCTGCGCGAGCACGGTGCCCGCACCCCGGCCCGGACACTGGATCTCCTCGCCGAGAACCTCGCCGACTACCGGGCGGTCGTCCACCGCACCGGCGCCGGCGGACTGGCCGAGGTCGTCGCCGGGCTCCTGGCCTCACGCGGTTCGTCGTCGGTGCTCGTACCGCCGGGTCTTGACGAGAGCTGGCTCGCCCGGACCGGGGTGACACGGGTCACGGACCGGGCGGAGAGCACCCCGCAGGAGCTGGACCGGGTCGACAGCGTGGTCACCGCCTGCGCGGTCGCCGTCGCCGAGACCGGCACCATCGTCCTGGACGGCTCTCCCGACCAGGGCCGGCGCCGGATCACCCTTGTCCCGGACCACCACATCTGCGTCGTCCACGCCGCCCAGGTCGTCCCCTCCGTCCCGTACGCCCTCGAACGTCTCGATCCGGCCCGTCCTCTCACCTGGATCTCCGGCCCGTCGGCGACGAGCGACATCGAACTCGACCGGGTGGAGGGCGTGCACGGCCCGCGCGCCCTGGAGGTCGTCCTGGTCGGCTGATCCCGCGGCCTCCACGCGGGCCCCGGCGCCGGCCGGTCCCACCGGAATCGCCGTGGGCCACCACTGCCCGGCGCGCTCGTCCCGTCGGAGGGCCGGGGCGTGTGCCGAAAGTCTTGTCCGGTCCGCGACGCCCTCCGGGCGGACGACGCCACTTCCGAGACAACGCCCTAACCGGTGGCCTTCGCATAGTTCTGGGCCATGGCACCCGCGAAGTCGTACACCACGACCTGTTCCTCGCCGACGACCCAGGCGTCGTGGCCGGGTGTGCAGACGAAGACGTCGCCGGGGCCGACCTCGCTCTCGGCGCCGTCGTCCATGCGGATGTGCAGCCGGCCCTGGACGATGTAGCCGTTGTGGTGGATCCGGCAGCTCGGGGTTCCGGCGATGGGTCCGACGGATTCGGACCAGCGCCACCCGGGCTCGAAGACGGCCACGGCGAAGTCCAGTCCGGTCATGTGGACGGCTTCGAGGTGTCCCCTGGGGAAGTTCCGCCGCTCGTCCGGCTTGTCCAGTGTCTTGATCTCGAGCATGTCCCTGCTCCCTTCCGGCCGTCGCTCTGCGCGGCCGGGGCCGGTCTCCGTCCGTCCGCAACAGCACCGGCGGGGCGGGCCTGGCCCCACCACTCCATCGTCCGTCCGTCAAGGCGGGCATGCCATTCGAGTGACAGGTCCGGTACCGGCGCGTCCAAGGGTCGCCCGGCGGCCATACGTGTCCGATTCGTTCAAGAGGCTGGAGACGGTGTCCCGCTAGCGTCGCTGCCATGAAGAGCACCGGCAGGGAATCGCGCCACCTCAGCGTCTTCGTCGACCGCAGCGCCGCCGACGTCTACGCCTACGCGTCACAACCGGCCAACCTGCCCGCATGGGCCCATGGCCTGGGCGGCTCCGTCGAAAGAATCAAGGGGCAGTGGGTCGCGGAGTCCTCCCCCATGGGCCGGGTCGTGGTCTCCTTCGCACCACGCAACGAGTGGGGTGTACTCGACCACGACGTCACGCTGCCTTCCGGGGAGACCGTCCACAACCCGGTCCGCGTGCTCGTCGACGGTTCGGGGAGCGAGGTGGTGTTCACCCTCCGCCGGCAGCCGGGGACGAGCGACGCCGCGTTCGAGCGTGACGCCCGCACGGTGGCCGCCGATCTGGCACGGCTCAAGGAGTTGATGGAGACCGCCCAGCCGCCGGGGCCGCGGAGAAGGGCGGAGCGCGCGGCCCCGACGTTGCCGCCGGGGCTCACCAGGGCGCCGTGGCCCTCGGGCATCAGGACGTGACCGAGGGCGGCCCCGTCCTCCCGTCCGGATCCGGAACGGCACGCGGTGGCAAGGACAGCCGCAGTACTCGCACACGGGTCTTCTCCCCTGCTACGTCCTCGGCCCTACGACGTGTTCGGTACATCTGCGCGGCCGGCCCCTACGGTCCCCGGGCCCTACGCGGCGGACCTGGTGTGGCGGCTCCCGGCCGGCGGCTTGCCCCGCTCCCCCTCGGCCGCGGCGCGGACACCGGTGAGGGTGTGGGCCAGTGCGGCGGCGGACACGATCGCGAGCAGTGCCAGGCCGGCGGCGTACGTCCCGTGGGCGCCGTACAGGGAGCCCATCACCAGCGGCGGCAGGAAGCCTCCGAGGCCTCCGGCGGCGCCGACGACTCCGGTGACCGAGCCGACCTGCCCGGCCGGGGTCAGCTGTGCCACCAGGGCGAAGGTCGCCCCGCTGCCTGCTCCGAGCGCGGCCGCCATGGCCAGGAAGGCGATGGTCCCGACCGGTGCCAGCGGTGGGGTGAACGACTGGACGAGCGCGCCGGCCGCGACCACGGCGAGGGAGCCGGCCGGCACCCGGACCGGGCCCAGCCGGTCGGACAGCCAGCCGCCCATCGGGCGCATCGCCACCGCGAGCAGTACGAACCCGGCCATGCGGTTGGCGGCGTCGGCCTCGGTGAGGTCGTAACCGGTCTTGAGGTACACCGGCAGGTAGACGGAGAAGGCGACGTAGCCGCCGAACGCGACCGCGTAGAGCGTGGACGCCTGCCAGGTGATGCCGAGCCTCATGGTGCCGGCCAGGCGGCGGGCCAACGGCTCGCTCGGGACGGCGCGGCCGGGCGCGTCCCGCATCAGCAGCCAGGCGATCACGGCGTACGCGGCCAGCACCGCGGCGGTGATCAGGAACGGTGTCTCCATGCTGCTCGCGTCGGCCGGCTTCACGGTGGTGAGGGCGCTGACGGCGCTACCGGCAGGACCAGTTCGGCTGGACCTCGCGCACCAGCCAGCTCCTGGAGCACCGCTGGCTGCGCCGGGGCAGCCCGCTCTTCCACCTCGGCGCGTTCATGGTGATCGGCGGGCACGTCGTGGGGCTCGCCGTCCCGGCGGCGTGGACCGGGGCCGTCGGCATCGACGAGCACGCGTACCACAACGTCGCCGTGTGGGCGGGTTCGGTGGCCGGCGTCGCCATGGTCGTCGGGTTGGGCATGCTGTCCGCCCGGCGGTTGCTGGCCCCGCGGATCCGCCCCACCACCGACCGCAGTGACAAGGTGCTCTTCCCGCTGCTCGCGGCGACCGTCCTGCTCGGCACCGCCGCCACCGCCGCGCACAACGTCCTCGGAGAGGGCTACGACTACCGCTCCACCATCTCCGTCTGGTTCCGCGGCCTGTTCGCTCTCACCCCGAAGCCCGAGGCGATCACCGGCGCCCCGCTGCTGTTCCAGCTGCACGCCCTGACCGCCTGCCTGCTCTTCGCGGCCTGGCCGTTCACCCGCCTGGTGCACGTGTGGAGCGCGCCGATCGGCTACCTCATTCGCCCGTACGTGGTCTACCGGCGCCGCACCGGCCGCCCGGTTGCCGCCACCGCGCCGGGCACCCGGCGGCGGTCCCGTACCCGCGCCCCCGGGCGTGCGGCGTGAGCCGTGAACCGGACACCGCTCCTCCGGCGGTGTCCGCCGGCCCGGCCCGACCGGCCGGCGCGGGCCGGCGGGGTCATGCTGGTCACCGGGATCGTCGGCTGGCTCGCCTCGTTCCGGCTCACCGTGGACGACTGGCGGACGCTGACGGATCCGTCGTACGTGCCGGCGTGCGACATCAGCCCGGTCGTCAGCCGCGGCAGCGTCATGTCCGGTCCGCAGGGGAGCCTGTTCGGCTTTCCCAACATGCTGCTCGGACTGGGCGCGTTCGCCGCCGTGACCGTCCTGGGCGCCGCCGCCCTCACCGGCGCCCGCTTCCACCGGGCACTGCCGCTCGCGCTGGGCGCCGGCCGGCGTGGTCTTCGTCCACTGGCTGATCGCGCAGTCACTGTACGAACTCGACAAGCTCTGTCCCTACTGCGTCGTGGTCCGGGTCGTCACCGTCGCCCTGTTCCGGTACGTCGCCGTGCGCTGCCTGGACCGGGGCCTCGTCCCGGCGCCCCGGCTGGTGCGGGAGGTCGTCCGGGACACACACCGGATGCTGCCTGCCGCCTGGTACGGCGTGACCGCCGTACTCGTCCTCACCCGCTTCCGGCCGTACTGGAGCACCTCGCCGTAGCCCTCGGACTCCCCCGGACCGTCACGGGGCCGGATGCGCCGATCCCCGCCGATCAGTACGGTGACGTCCGGGTGTTCGACCCTGGAGACCTCAAAGAGAGTGACCCGACCGCCGGTGGCGCGGGTCACCGGGTGGTGGAGGCGACGGCATGGCCGGCAAGAAGGTGACGAAGCTGCCCCGTGCGGCGTACGAGAGCGAGCTGCTGCGGCTGCAGACGGAGCTGGTGAAGCTCCAGGAGTGGGTGCGGGCGGAGGGGGCCCGGCTGGTCGTCGTCTTCGAGGGCCGGGACGCCGCGGGCAAGGGCGGCACGATCAAGCGGGTCACGGAGCACCTCAACCCGCGTGTGGCACGGATCGCGGCCCTGCCCAGGCCGACCGAACGCCAGCGCACCCAGTGGTACTTCCAGCGCTACGTCGAACACCTGCCGGCCGCCGGCGAGATCGTGCTGTTCGACCGCTCCTGGTACAACCGAGCCGGCGTCGAGCGGGTCATGGACTTCTGCACGAAGGAGGAGTACCAGCGCTTTCTGCGCCAGTGCCCGGTCTTCGAGCGGATGCTGGTGGAGGACGGGATCCTGCTGCGCAAGTACTGGTTCTCGGTGAGCGACACCGAACAGGAGGCACGGTTCGGCAAACGGCTGGAGGATCCGCTGCGCCGCTGGAAGCTGTCACCGATGGACCTCGAGTCGATCACCCGCTGGGAGGCGTACTCCCGGGCCAAGGACGCGATGCTGGTGCACACCGACATCGTCGAGGCACCGTGGTACATCGTGGAGAGCGACGACAAGCGCCGCGCGCGGCTGAACATGATCGCCCATCTGCTGGACACGGTGCCCTACCAGGAGGTGGAGCCGCCGGTCATCGAGCTGCCGGAGCGCCCGCCGTCCACCGGCTACCAGCGCCCGCCCCGCGACCTCCAGACGTACGTCCCGGACCACGCGGCCGGCCTCCGACCCGGGGACCGGATGACGTGACCGGGTGGTACCCCCGGCTGCCCGGGCCTTCGGACTCTTCGTGCATGATCGGTGGTGGCCCCTCGACCTTCATGGCGGGGAGGCGACTCACCGAACCCCGAAGGAGATGGCCTTGTCCATCTGGGAGGCGCTGGCGGTCTTCGCCGCCGGAATCGGCGCCGGCACCATCAACACCATCGTCGGCTCGGGCACGCTGATCACGTTTCCCGTCCTGCTCGCCACCGGGCTGCCCCCGGTGACCGCCACCGTCTCCAACGCCCTCGGGCTGATCCCCGGGTCGGTCAGCGGCGCCATAGGCTACCGGGCGGAGCTCAAGGGTCAGCGCCGTCTCGTCCTGCGGCTCGGCGCGGCCGCGGCGGTCGGCGGACTCGCCGGGGCGATGCTGCTGCTCACGCTCCCCGCGACCGCCTTCGAGACGATCGTCCCCGTGCTGGTCGCGCTCGCGCTGGTCCTCGTCGTGCTCCAGCCCCGTATCTCCGCCCGCGTCCAACGCCGCCGTGCGCGCACGGGCACGGTCACCAGGGCCGACGGCGGCCCCGTCCTCTTCGGCGGGCTCCTGCTCGCCAGCGTCTACGGCGGCTACTTCACGGCGGCCCAGGGGATCATCTACCTCTCCCTGATGGGCATGCTGCTCGACGACACCCTCCAGCGGCTGAACGCCGTCAAGAACGTCCTCGCCGCCGTCGTGAACAGCATCGCGGCCCTGTTCTTCCTGTTCGTCGCCGACTTCGACTGGGATGCCGTCCTGCTCATCGCCGTGGGCTCGGCGATCGGCGGCCAGGTCGGCGCGAAGGTGGGGCGCCGGCTTCCCCCGCGCGTCCTGCGGATCTTCGTCGTCTTGGTCGGCACCGTCGCCATCGTCCAACTGCTCCTGCGCTGAACCGGCATGCGGCGCCACATGGCACCGGATGGCGCCACTCGATGCCATCCGGCGCCATTCCACGACTTCCAGAGCTCGCGAGCCCCCCACGACTCGAGCCGTCTTCTTCGCGTTTCCACAGGCAGGAAGGACGCCTCCGAGCCCGCCTGCCCGCAAGGCGCCATTCAGGCTTGCACATGACACCATTACGGTGCCATGATGGCACCATGGATCTCACTCCGTATGTCGACACCATCCGCCGCGAACTCGCGGTGGCCGCCGAAGCCGGCGGCGACGAAGCCCGCGAGCTGGCCGAGAGGCTCACCGCTCCCCTGGAGTCGGCGACCCGGCTGACCCTGCTCAACGTGCTCTCCGCCGCGATGGACGAGGTCACCCGCGAACTCGCCCCCGGCTCGGTCGACGTACGGTTGCGCGGGCTCGACCCCGACTTCGTGGTGACAGCGCCGCCCACCGACGGCGGCACCCCCGCGGCGCCGGCCGCGCCCGTGGAACCGCCCAGGTCCCCGGCTCCGGCCGACGGCGACGAGGGCGGCACCGCCCGCGTCAATCTCCGCCTGCCGGCCCATCTCAAGGCCCGCGCGGAGGAGGCCGCGACCCGTGAGGGCCTGTCGGTCAACGCGTGGCTGGTGCGCGCGGTGTCGGCCGCGGTCGACGGCGACGCCCGGCCGCGTACGACGGAGAAGACCCGGGGCGCCGGACAGAGCTTCACGGGCTGGGTGCGCTGACCGCGCCCCCGCGGGCTCCACCGCACCCGCACCACTTCGCCCACACCACGTCCCACCATCGAAGACGACCTGAAGACCCAAGAGGACGGGACAGCCATGCCTTCTTTCGACACTCCCGAACCGATCTCGGCCACGGCGCGCGTGGAGGCCGGTTCCATCCGGTTCACCGCGGGCGACCGCCTCGACACCGTCGTCGAGGTGCACCCCCGCGACCCGAAGCGGGACCAGGACGTACGGGCGGCCGGCCAGACCGAGGTCACGTACGCGAGCGGCCTCCTGACCGTCAGGACCCCCAAGCCCAACCTCCTCGGCCGTACCGGCACCGTCGACGTGACGGTCGAACTGCCCGCGGACTCGCGCGTCGACATGACCGGCGCCTGGGCCCAGGTGTTCGGCGAGGGGCGGCTCGGCGAGGTCCGCGTGAAGGTCTCGTCCGGCGACGTCCGCCTCGACACGACCGGCCCACTGAGGCTGACCGCGTCGCACGGCTCGATCAGCGTGGAGCGGGTCGAGGGCACCGCCGAGATCACCACCAGCTCCGGCAGCCTGCGCGTCGGCCTCGCCGACGGCCCCGCCGTCCTGAAGAACTCGCACGGCACCACGACCGTCGGCGCCGCGACCGGTGAGCTGCGGGTGAGCGGCGCCAACGGCGACATCGAGATCCGGCGCGCCGAGGGCTCGGTCACCGCCACCACCGCCCACGGCACCTTGCGCGTGGGCGAAGTTTCCTGCGGCACCGTCCGGTTGGAGACCTCCTACGGTGCCATCGAGGTCGGCGTCCGCGAGGGCACGGCCGCCTGGCTGGACGTCAGCTCGGGCTCCGGCCAGGTACGCAACACACTCACCGCGTCCGGGTCCCCACAGGAGACCGAGGACACCGTCAAGGTCCGCGCCCGCACCCGGCACGGCAACATCGACGTCCGCCGCGCCAAGGCCTGAGCCCCACCCACAACCGGCTCCGCCTTCCACCCGCTTCAGCCTTCGACCGGAGGACCCCATGCCTTCTTCTGTCATGCCCACGCCTAAACAGGGTGACGGTCACCCGTCGCAGGTCGCCGTCTCCACGGTCGGTCTGCGCAAGTCGTACGGTGACAGGACCGTGCTCGACGGCATCGATCTGCGTATTCCGGCCGGGTCCGTGTTCGCGCTGCTCGGCCCGAACGGCGCCGGCAAGACCACCGCCGTGAAGATCCTCTCCACTCTCGTCCGCGCCGACGGCGGCCGGGCGCAGGTCGCGGGGCACGACGTCGCCACCTCACCTGACGGGGTGCGTGCCGCGATCGGGGTGACCGGCCAGTTCTCCGCCGTCGACGGGCTGATCACCGGTGAGGAGAACATGCTCCTGATGGCGGACCTGCACCACCTGCCCAAACGCGAGGGACGGCGCATCGCAGCCGAACTGCTGGAGCGATTCGACCTGGTGGAGGCCGCGAGGAAGCCCGCCTCCACCTACTCCGGCGGCATGAAGCGCCGCCTCGACCTCGCCATGACCCTGGTCGGCGGCCCGCGCATCATCTTCCTCGACGAACCGACCACCGGCCTCGACCCGCGCTCCCGCCACAACATGTGGCAGATCATCCGCGAGTTGGTCTCCGACGGCGTCACCGTCCTCCTCACCACCCAGTACCTGGAGGAGGCCGACGAGCTCGCCGACCGCATCGCGGTGCTGAACGACGGCAGGATCGCCGCCGAGGGCAGCGCCGACGAGCTGAAGCGGATCGTCCCCGGCGGCCACGTCCGGCTGCGCTTCACCGACCCGGACGCATACCGGTCCGCCGCCGTCGCGCTGCGCGGGACCGCACGGGACGACGAGTCGCTGTCCCTGCAGATCCCCAGCGACGGCAGCCAGCGCGAACTGCGCTCCGTCCTCGACCGGCTGGACGCGGCCGGCATCGAGGCGGACGAACTGACCGTGCACACCCCCGACCTCGACGACGTGTTCTTCGCCCTGACCGGCCCGGCCGACGTCACCGACCAGCCCGAGGAGAACGTCCGATGAGCACCCTCTCCCCCGCCGTCCGCGACTCGAACACGATGCTGCGCCGCAATCTCCTGCACGCGCGCCGCTACCCGTCCCTCACCCTGAACCTGCTGCTCACGCCGGTCGTCCTGCTGCTGCTCTTCGTCTACGTCCTCGGCGACGTGATGAGCGCGGGCATCGGCGGTGGTGGTGCCGACCGCTCGGAGTACGTCGCGTATCTCGTCCCGGGCATCCTGCTGATGACCATCGGCGGCACCCTGGTCGGCACCGCGGTGTCCGTCTCCAACGACATGACCGAGGGCGTCATCGCCCGCTTCCGCACCATGGCGATCCACCGCGGTTCCGTGCTCGTCGGACACGTCGTCGGCAGCGTGCTGCAGGCGGTCGTCAGCGTGGTCCTGGTGGGTGCCGTCGGCGTGGCCATCGGCTTCCGGTCCACCGACGCCACGGCCCTGGAGTGGCTGGCGGCGTTCGGACTGCTCACCATGTTCGCCCTGGCGTTCACCTGGATCGCGGTCGGGATGGGCATGGTCAGTCCGAACGCCGAGGCGGCCGGCAACAGCGCGATGCCGCTGATCCTCCTGCCGCTCGTCTCCAGCGCCTTCGTCCCGGTCGACACGATGCCGGGCTGGTTCCGGCCCATCGCCGAGTACCAGCCCTTCACCCCGGCCATCGAGACCCTGCGCGGGCTGCTGCTCGGCACCGGGATCGGCAACAACTGGTGGATCACCATCGTCTGGTGCCTGGGCCTGGCGGCGCTCGGTCACCGCTGGTCGAAGGCGGTGTTCAACCGCGACCCGAAGTGACCGCGCGGACCGTCTCCCGCGGTCCGTCCCACCCGGGGGCGGCGTACACCGACACCGCGTCGGCGTACTCCGTCCCGCAGGCGTTCTCGATGCCGCCCCCGGCGCCAGACCTCGAACACGACCCTCCCGCGTCTCTCCCAGGACCGCTGAGACGCTCCATGCACAGCACCGCGTGCGTGAACGGGAGCCGGAGCCGACCCGGCCCGGTCACCCATCCGGACGGGCCGGGCAGGGCTTGGGGCGGCCGGGGCGGGGAGCGCCGTGCCGCCCCGGCCCACGTGCAAGGGAGAGGGCCCCCGAGGGTCAAGCGGCCCGCTCCGCAGCGACAACCGGCTTCGGCCCTCGCACGCGGAGCCGGTCACGTCGCAGCAAGGGCCGTTCGACGAGGACGTACGAGGCAAGGGCCGCCGCGACCGTCGCCGCGAAGCCCGCGGGGAGCAGCCAGCCGCGCTCCACCCCGAGGTCGAAGAGCAGCCGGATGACGGGGTAGTGCCACAGGTACATCCCGTAGCTGAGATTGCGTCCGACCCACGCCGGCGCGGAGACCGACAGCAGCCGGGAGGGCCACGACCGAGGGCACAGTTCCATCGCGGCCACCACGACGGCAGTCAGAACGGCGGCAGTCAGGAATCCGACCGTGTACCACACGGGGTTCCACGCGCTCGCCCCGGCGATCGGGACCTGCCAGGCGATCAGCCCCAGCAGCGCGAGCGCGGGCCAGCACAACCGCCCCGACCATCGGCGCAACAGCGTCAGCCGGGGGGCGTCGGCGGGCAGCCGGGCCAGGAGCAGGGCCAGCAGAGCACCGACGAGGAGTTGGTCGAGGCGGGTGTCGGGGCCGTTGTAGATGCGGTGCGCCGCCGTGGGATCCCAGAGCACCGTCCGCCAGAGCACCGGCAGGACGCACAGCACCGCGACCCAACCCAGCACCGTCCGCGCCCCGGTGCGCCGTAGCAGCACCAGCAGCAGGAGCGGCCAGACCAGGTAGAACTGCTCCTCCACCCCCAGGGACCAGGTGTGGCCGAGCGGCGCGGTGAGGTCCGAGTACGGTCCGGACTCCCCGGCCCGGACGAGATTGACCACCGAGGCCGCGGCCAGCGCAGCCGCCATCCACGCCCCGTCGAACAACGGCAGTGGGAACGCCACCGACAGCAGAGCGGTGACCGCGCACACCACCAGCAGTGCCGGTCCCAGTCGCAGCCATCGCCGACGGTAGAAGGACCGCAGGCCGATGTGACCGGTCCGCGCGTACTCGGCCACCAGCAGCCGGGTGATGACAAAGCCGCTGAGCGTGAAGAAGACGTCCACGGCCACCGCGCCTCCGGGCACCGCGTCCGGCTCCACGTGATAGACGATCACCAATACCACCGCGACCGTCCGCAACCCGTCCAGCCCTGCCACCCGCCCGCCCCGCGATGCCGACGGAAACCCCTGCTCCCCGTCCCCTCGCCGCTCCGGCGGCGAGGGGACGCGGGTCGGCGACGCTCGCGCGCCCGGGCTCTGCTCCGTGGCCTCGTCCGTCGCGCTCGGGTGGGGAGTCCTCATAAAAGCGGCGCCTGCCCCGGCTCGGCGGAGACCACACCTTTTCCTGACCTCCCCCACCCGATCGACGCCGCCCCTCCTCGCCGCACGGAGTGGTTTCCGCCCCGGTCAGACGTGCGCCGCAGGCCGGCTCGGCGCGAGCGGCCGCGGCATCCCGGGACGGTTCGGCGGACCCTCGAGTTCCCCCGTGCCGAGGCGGCGGTCGACCACACCGCACTGGGACTCGACCGAGAGGTGACCTCCGCCCCCTTTCACTCCCCCCTCTCGTCCGCCGAGGGCAGCTGATCGTCGGGCCCGACGACGTGCACCGCTGCCTCCTCGGCACCCGCCGCACCGCCGTCAATGCCCTGGTCGTCAGCGACGAGTTCTCCAGTGGTGTCCGTTCGTGTGCCCTCGTCGGGCGCCACCAGGCGGCCGGCCCGGCCGGTGCCGACTTCCTGGTCGCTCGGTTGCCCCGCGTCGTCGGGCGGTTCGCCGATGCCGTCCCCTGCCGGCCCCTCCACGTCGGGAACCTCCTGCCGTATCTTCTCGTCAAGGGACTCGCCCTCGTACTGCTCGGACGCCGTAGTGCCTGTCTTGGTGACACCCAGCGGCCTTTCCGGCGGAGAGTAGCCCTCGTCCAGCATGTCGTCGTACGTCCGCTCGTCCACGGCGTCCTGCAGATCCAGCGGGGACGCGTCCTCCTGCTCCTCGTTGCCACCGGTGGGCTGATAGACGTCGTCCGCCATGTTCTCGTCGCTCATGTTCGCCTCCCGTCCGTGATCGGCTCACGCCTCCTGTCAGGAACAAGCGTGTACCCAGCTCACGGCCCCTGTAGCGGGGCCGTTCCCGGGAGCGACATGCCGTCGCAGCCCGTTGGGCGTAATGTCCGCGTATGGGTGATGTTGGGTGTGGTGCACCGTCGGCAGGCCGCGTCGGGGGCGCGCGGCGGGGCGTGGCCGTCACCCAGCAGAGGACCGGGCTGCCTTCGGCTGTGCGGGCGGAAACGGGCCGGCCTCTTCCCCCTGCGTGTTGGGTGGACATCTGATGGATGCCGCAATGGCCGCCGTGGTCGGGGACAGTGGTGCGTTCGGGGGGTTGCTGTACGTGCTGCCACCGGGCGGAGACGCTCTGTGGCTGGTGATGGTGGCGGGGGTGCCGCAGGAGTTCGCGGTTCCGTGGAGGCGGGTCGCGCTGACCGATCCGATGCCGGTGGCGGACGCCGTGCGCGAGCGGCGCCTGGTATGGATCGCCGGTCAGGAGGACATGGCCCGCCGATACCCGCGGCCGGCGCTCGTGCTGCCGTACGACTTCGCGCTGTCGGCCGCCCCGGTCGTTTCCGGCACGGCGCTTCAAGGCGGGCTGGTGCTGCTGCTGCCCGGGGAGCACCCGAGGCGGCTCAGCCCTCAGGAGCGCGACGTCATCGAGACAGGTTGCCGCCGCTTGGGCACCCTCCTGCGACAGGCGGCGGACCGCGACGATCCGCTCCTGTCCGCCGACCGGCCGCGGACACTCCCGCCGCCGGCCGGGCCCGCCCCCTCCTCCGCCGAGGCTGCAGCGGCCTCGGCCTTCGCCGCCCGTCTGCCGGGCGGATCCTGCGGGCTGGACATCGACGGCCGCATCACCTTCATCACCCGGGCCGGGGCCGACCTTCTCGGTGCCGATCAGGCCGGCCTGATGGGCGTCCTGCCCTGGGAGGCGTTGCCGTGGATGGACGTTCCCCAGGTCGAGGACCGCTACCGGGCCGCGCTGGTCAGCCGCCGGCCACAGGCGTTCACCGTCCTGCGCCCACCGGATGTCTGGCTGGCCTTCGAGCTGTACCCGGACGCTTCCGGCATCAGCGTCCGCATCGCCCGCAGTGATCCGTCCGGCGATACTCCCCCGTCGCAGTCCGTGGCCGCGGCCGGTCCCAGTCGTGCCGGCGTGCTGTACCACCTGATGCATCTGGCCGCCACCCTCACCGAGGCGGCGGGCGTGCAGGATGTGGTCGAGCAGACCGCCGACCAGTTGCTGCCCGCTCTGGGCGCGCAGGGCATGGTACTGATGGCTGCCGCGGACGGCCGCCTGAGGATTCTCGGCCACCGCGGCTACCGCACCCGACTCGTGGAGCGCTTCGATGCCGCCCCGCTGAGCTCGGACATTCCCGGCAGCAAGGTCCTGACCACCGGTGTCCCGGATTTCTTCGCGAACTTCACCGAACTGCGGCGCTCCTACCCGCGCACCGAGCACGAGGACGGGATGGCCTCCTGGGCCGTTCTGCCGCTGATCGCGTCCGGCCGCCCCATCGGCTCCCTCCTCCTCTCCTACCGCCGGCCCCGCCTCTTCCCGCCCGGCGAGCGCGCCGTTCTCACGTCGCTGGCCGGTCTGGTGGGGCAGGCTCTGGACCGCGCCATGCTCTACGACGCCAAACACCACCTCGCCCACCGCCTGCAGTCCGACCTGCTGCCGCGCGTGCTGCCCCGGGTCGACGGTCTGAGGGTTGCCGCCCGCTATCTGCCCGCCGCCCGGGGCCTGGGCATCGGCGGCGACTTCTACGACCTGATCCGCCTCGACGCGCACACGGTCGGCGCCGCCATCGGCGACGTCCAGGGCCACGACGTGGACGCCGCGGCGCTCATGGGGCAGGTCCGCACCGCCGTCCACGCCCACGCCACCGTGGGCGCCTCCCCCGACGACGTGCTGGCCGGCGCCAACCGTCTGCTCACCGACCTGGACCCCGGCCTGTTCACGAGTTGTGTCTACGTACACCTCGACCTCGCCACCCACCGTGGGTGCCTGGCCACCGCCGGCCACCCTCCGCCCCTTCTGCGCCACGCCGACGGACGCACCGAACTTCTCGACGTCCCGCCCGGTCTTCTGCTCGGCATCGCCCCCGACGTCCTCTACCCGACACGGGAGTTCCCCCTGCCGCCCGGCTGTGTGCTCGCCCTCTACACCGACGGACTCGTCGAGGCCCCCGGCGTCGACCTCGACGACGCGACCGCGGCCCTCGCCGGGCTCCTGGAGGACACCGATCCCACCGACCTCGACGCCATGGCCGACGCCCTCGTCCGGCACGCTCCCAGCCCCGGCGACGACATCGCCCTGCTCCTCATCAGCACCGACGAATGACGTGCCGCTCACCGCGTCGTCCTCGGTGTCCCGCCCACCGGCGCCCGTCTCAGCCGTCCGGGCGCCGTGTCAGGCGGCTCGCAGCCGTGCGTGTGTTCAGCCCGTCGAGGGGGCCGCGGTGCGGACATCGCCGCCCGGCCGGTGCTTACGGCCGCTCGTTCCGTCCACCTCGGACACCCTCTGGGAACGCCCTTGTCCTGACGGTGTGGGGGTTGCGTCCAAGGGCAGTCCCTGCGACCGGGGCGAGGCGATCGGCCGTCCGGGCGCCGGCCTCGGTGATCGCTGCCCGTACGGCGTCGTCGTCGACCGACTCCCCGAGTGCGGTCGCCCGACCCGCCGGGACGTCGGCAGGGAGGGTGCTCCTGCCTCTCTGTTCCTGGTGGTCGCGCGTCTGGGGGATCCGGGGTTCCGAGGCCGCGTGGCACAAGGTGCGGCACCGAGGCGACGGGCCGCACCACACCGGCACCACGACGCCGGCGCCCGGGCGGCGAACCGGGCGCCGGCGTGGTGCGGTCGGCCGGTCAGGCCGCGGCGGCCGCCGGTGTGCAGCGCTCGGCCTCGTCCAACCACTCGATCAGCGAGGTGCGGGCGCGGGCGACGCGTGAGCGCACCGTGCCGATGGGACAGTCGCTGACACTCGCCGCCTCCGCGTAGGCAAGGCCCACCAGTTGGGTGAGGACGAACGCCTCCCGGCGGTCGTCCGGAAGCGTGTCCAGAAGTTCGACGAGGGCGATGCCGTCGTCGAAGCCGGGCAGGCCGCGCGACTGGGTGCGTTCGGCGGCCGACTGCCAGTCGTCCGTGTCCGCCAGGCGTGGTCGGGAGGACGTGTGGCGAATGCTGTCGGCCACCGCACGGCGGGCGATGGACAGCAGCCAGGTGCGGGCCGAGGAGCGGCCCTCGAAGCGGTGCAGGCTGCCCAGGGCCCGCAGGAACGTGTCCTGGGTCAGGTCGTCGGCGCTTTGAGGGTCGGCGCCGAGGAACGTCACGTAGTGGCGGACGTCTCGGTGCAGGGCGCGGACGAAGTGTTCGACGGCGTCGGGGTCGCCGCTGCGGGCGGCGAGTGCCCACGCGGTGATCGAGTCGTCTCCCGACGCTTCTCCTGATTTTTCGTGTGCTGAAGGCAGGACAGGCGTGATCACCTGGTGTCTCTCCTTCTCGGGGATCCAGGGACCGGCGTCCGTACCGGCGCGCGCGACAGCGGGCGGCACGGTGCAATCCGGTGAAGGGGTGGACGGCCGGGCACGGGAGTACCCGGCCGATGCCCGAGGCGGGAGCCGACGGCTCGTCGTCCGCGTGGACGGCCTCGGGAAACCGGCTGTCGTCAGGCGACAGCGGTCCCCGCGGGCGGTCCCCGAGAAACGATCACGTGGGCGAGGAGAAGCCGGCGCAGCGCGCGGGCCGAGCGGCCCCGGCGGGCGCGGACGCGCGGCCGGTGCGGCGGCTCGGGCGACCGCAGGATCAGGCGCAGTGGTGCGACGAGCCAGCCCCCGAGCGCCCGCAGGATGCGGAAGGCGGCACGCTCGCCGTGGGCTAGCCACAGGCCGCACAGCAACGCGGCCAGCAGGTGGGCGGCGAGCATGCCGGTCGAGGACATGCCGCCCGTGCCGTGGTCCGGGGAGTGCGCCGCTCCCATGTGGTCCGTCGACGCCACGGAATGCAGGGCACCCGTCGGGTGCCGCATGAAGCCCATGGAGGCCGGCACGGCCTCGTGCTCCGCGCCCGGCCCCCCGTGCGAACCGCCCACCAGGTGGTCCTGCCACCGCCGAACGAGCGTTCCGTCACGGGACGTTTCCGGGTGAACGACTGCCTGGGTGAGCGAGAACCACGTGTGGAGTACGACCTGTGCGGCGACCGTGAAGGAACCGACCAGGGCCGGCCCGCGCTCCCGGTCGGCCAGCAGCCAGGCCGTGCCGCCGGTCGTCGCCGCCCCCGCGGTCATGGCCCACCAGGGCACCGCGGTCTCGGACATCATGACGTGGCCCAGAGAGGTGAGCAGCACGCAGACGGCCGCGAACACGGCGGCCCTGAGCGCGCGAGAACACCCCCCAGCAGTCATGGCGGCCTCATCCTCGCAGTCCGGATCCCACGCGTCACGAGAGGGTACGCAAGGACCCCCGGGTTCCGACTCAATCCAGCCGCCGTGACTCAGGTCACAGCAACCGGCCGGACCTCACGGGTCGACCTCGCCGGCTTCTGCTCGGGCCCGGGAAGCTGCCCGACCGCGGACCGCCGAGCGCGGTGAGGGCACAAAGCGCAGCACCGTCACCTTCGCCCTCGGCCTGCTGCCGCCCGTGCCGGTCACCGCGGCCGGCGTCCAGGCCCCGGTGGCCGGCACCCGCCTCCTGGCGCGACCCCGCAGAATCGCACCAACCACGTATTCCAGGACGAAACAACGGGAGAAAGCGGCCTCTTACCGCTGGCGCTTGTCCTCGGGTACGTCGGTCTCGATCTTCTCCTTGCGGACCTCGCCGGTGACGGTCTCCTCGTCGGTGTGCTCGTCGGTGGTGAGGCGGACCCGCTCGACCGGTTCGGACCTGGTCTCCACCACGGGCCGCTCCTCGTGCAGCGTCACTTCGTGCTCGGCTTCGCCGATGTCCGGGCCTGCCATGGCCTCATCACGGTTGGCTTCGGTGACCGGTTCGCGTTCGACGCGAACCTCTTCCCGGCGCACGGGAACGGTCTGCTGGACCTCTTCGGTGACGACGTACTTGCGCAGCCGGGCCCGGCCGACCTCCTGGCGCTCGGTGCCGACGTGCATCTGCTCTTCGGAGCGGGTCATCGCGTCATCACCGGTGGCCGCCGCGCCGGTACCGGTGGCGGTTTCGGCGTCCGTGCGGGCCCAGCCGCCCGTTCCAGGCTGATTGGCCCGCTGCCAGGCGGCGTCCCAGTCGATGCCGTAGTGCTCGTACAGGCGGTGTTCCTCGGACTCGGACAGGTGACCTCCGGCGTCGACGTCGACGTTGGGTGCGTCCTTGACCTTGTCCTTGGCGTAGTGGACCTCCAGGTGGTCCTCGACGACGCGGGCGTCGTGGATCGGCACGAACGACTCGCTGGTGCCGAACAGGCCGGTCTTGACGCTGACCCATTCCGGCTGGCCGGTGGCGTCGTCGAGGAAGATGTGCTTGGCGTCGCCGATCTTGTTGCCGTCGGTGTCGTAGACCGGGTGGTCCAGCACGGTCGGAATCTGCTCTCGGGTGATCATCGCGATACTCCTCCTATTGGTCTCCCAGACCGGCTAACCCTCACAAACGTCGCGAAACATACAATGAGGATTACCTTCGGACGGGTGCGGGGCGTGAGCCATGGCGGGGCAAACACCCGGATACCCACCCGTCACGGCACGGACGGTCGCAACGTGGAGGCAGGGCCGGCACGGCGCGACCGGCAGGGACGCAGCACCCGGGTTCGAGAGGGGTGCCGGACCGAACGAGCAGATCGAGCGGCAGGCCCCGGACGAGCCCACCCAACTGCCTGCGCGCTCCTGGCAGGCGGTACTGAAGGGCACCGTCAAAGAGTCGAGGACGACGGGCCGGCCGACCGGGCGGCGGCGCTGACCTACCACGGGGTCCTCGCCCTCTTCCTTCCCCGCGCTGCTGGTACTTGTCCCGCTGCTCGGGATCGCCGGGGAGCCGGCGACGCAGCAGGTGCTGGACAACCTCCAGAAACCCACCCCCGGATCGGCCCTCGACGTCGTAACGCAACCGCAGGGCAACGGGCGTGTCGGCTCGGTCATGGCGATCGTGGGGCCGGCGGTGTGGTCGGCATCCGGCTACGTCGCGGCCTTCATCCGTCGCCGGGTGGCGGGGGCGCGGGGCCGCGATCACCGGCCTGGCGAGCATGGCCGTGGCGGAACCGGCTTCAAACCGTGTCCTCAAGCAGGTGTGGCATCGGCGTCGGCCGCCGAAGGAATGGATCTCGCACGAGGAGGTCCATGACCGCCCCGGCACTTCGCCCTTCCACTCCAGGCACACACCGCCGCAGGGGCGGCGTTCAGTGCCGCGGTGGCAGCGGTGTGGCCGTGGGCGGGCGTGATGTGTGCGGTGCCGGCCGCCCTGGTGGCCGTCGAACGCGTGCACACAGGCGCCCACTACCCCTCCGACGCAGCTGTCGGCGCCGTGATCGGCCTGGCCGCAACCGCCTTGACACGTCGTGCTCCCCACCTGGCGATGCGCCTGCCGCGGTGACAGCCGCGAGCCACCGAACCCGCAGGTCCTCCGGATGGTATGGCCACTCCGGGGTATCCGGGACCCGGAGAGGCGGCGTACCTCGTTCAACGGCACGCCGACGCCTCCGTGCAGGGCCCGACCACCACCGCAGCTGAGAAAGGCGGCAATCCGTCATGAGTAGTCAGGATTCCCACCGCGGCCCGAGTCCCTCGCAGGAGCCGGTCGGTGATCTGGTCCAGCGAGCCTCCCAGCAGCTGACGGAGCTGGTACGCGGGGAGATGCGGCTGGCGCAGGCGGAAATGAAGGAGAAGGGCAAGCGGTACGGCAAGGGCGGGGGCCTGTTCGGCGGAGCCGGCCTGGTCGGCTTCCTGACCCTGCAGGCCCTGGTTGCCACCGCCGTCGCGGCCCTGGCCGTTCCCCTCCCGGTATGGGCCGCGGCCCTGATCGTCACCGCCGTCCTCGGCGTGATCACCGCCGTGCTGACCCTGACGGGCAAGAAGGAGTTCGGCCGGGCCACTCCCCCGGCACCGCAGCAGACCATCGACAGCGTCAAGGCCGACGTGGCCGAGATCAAGGAGAGTGCACAGCGATGAACCAGCCGTCCCCCGACGAGTCCACCGCCTCCAGCCCCGAGCAGTTGCGCGAGCAGGTCGAGCAGACCCGCCAGAAGCTCGGTGAGACGGTCGAGAGCCTGGCCGCCAAGACGGACGTCAGGGCCCACGCGCAGGAGAAGGCGACCGCGCTGAAGGAACAGGCGGGCGCCAAGGCCGCGGAGCTGACCGGGCAGGCCAAGGTGAAGGCTGCCGAGGCTGCGCACCTGCTGCAGGACAAACTGCCCGACCCGGTCAAGGACAAGGCCACCGCAGCCGCCGAGCGGGCGAAGGCCAAGGCCGGACAGGTGTGGCAGGACAAGGCACCCGAACCGGTCCGCGCCAAAGCCCAGCAGGGCGCCCGGACCGCCTGCGACAACCGCACCGTGCTGATCGTGGCCGGCAGCGTGGCGGTGGCCACGTGGCTGCTGCTCCGCCGCCGAGGCAGGAAGTAACTACCGAGGCGGGAAGTAACTGCGAAGGCATCGAAAGTCGCCTACCAGCCGGTCGGCCGGGCGTCCGGCCGACCGGCGCCCGGCCGACCGGCGGCGTATCGGCCGAGGGGCTGTTCAAGCAGGTGTGGAAGCACTCGGCCGCGACGAGGACCGCACCTGGCAGGAGGTTCTGCTCGCCGCCACACCACAGGGCGCGATCTTCGTCGACGCCGAAGCCGCCGTCGACCGGACAGGAGTCGCCGGCACCCGCCGCCCGGCCGGCCCGGGCCGGTGAGAGGAAAACGTGACCACACCGCCGTCGGCGGGCGCTTCGACCGTCCGCCAGGTCGGCACTTCTCCGGCTGGCACCGGAGCTGCAAAGCCCGCCGCAGGCGACGGAGTTGCGAGAAGAGCATCTCGACCATGCCTGGCGAGGCGTCGGGCAAGTCGGCGTCAGGTCGGCAAAAGCCCTGCCACAGCCGTCCGCAGACGGTGGCATCGTGAATTCGCCCGTCACTCCGACTCAAGCATGCGATCTGCTCGGTCGCCGCCCCGCGAGCGGTCGGAAAGCGAAAGCAGCGACCGACGGCCACCCACCCGCCAGTCACCGACTCTCAGGTATTCACACAGGTCAACGGACCCTTCCTCGCGGTTTCAGCGGCACCGGCGGCAACTCGGGGGCAGGCAGCGGTTCGCCGTCATACCCCTTCACCTCACCGAACCGCGAGCCCTCCATCCAGTCCCGGCGGGCCTGTTCGATCTCGTCCTGGGTGCGGCCGATCCAGTTCCAGAACATGATCAGTTCCTCCTCGAACGGCTCGCCACCCAGGAGCATCACGGACGCGTCGGACTCGGCGCGCAGGGGCAGTTCGTCGCGGCCGCAGCCGAGGTAGAGCATCGAGCCCGGCAGTACCGGTACGCCGTCCACGTGGACCTCTCCGGACATCGCGAGGACGGCGTACTCGAAGTCGCGCTCCAGCGGCAGGCGGACGTCCGCGCCGGTGGCCAGGGACAGGTCGGCGCCGACGATCGGGGTGTACGCCGTGCCGGGCGAGGTGGCGCCGTCGAGACTGCCGAGGATGAGCGTGGCGTCGACCCCCGGCGCCGTGACGGCCGGCAGGTCGGCGTGGTGCTCGAAGCGGGGGTCGGTGTGGCGGTGACCGTCCGGGAGGGCGACCCAGAGTTGGGCTCCGTGCAGGAAGCGGGCGTGCGAGCGGGGGCTCTCCTCGGAGTGGCTGATCGCCCTGCCTGACGTCATCAGGCCCAGTTCGCGCGGGCGGATCGTCTGGAGGCTGCCCGTGGAGTCGCGGTGCAGGACCTCGCCCTCGTGCAGCCAGCTCACCGTCTGCAGACCCATGTGCGGGTGCGGGGCCACCTGCATGCCGGGCTCGTCGGCGATGTCGTCGGGACCGTAGTGGTCGACGAAGCACCAGGCGCCGACCATGCGCCGCCCCAGGTTCGGCAGCAGCCGCCGGACCTCGCTGGACTCCCCGAGCCTGACCTTGCGGGGACTGAGGAGTTCCCGTACCGGCTCCGCCACCACGAAGCCGCGCCCCCCGCACAGGGACGGAACGGCCTCCCGCTCAAGATTGCTCATGCCGCACAACTTAGCCCCGCGTGACGCGGTGCGTCGCGGTCGACCGCGCGGTGGCCCCGTTGGGGCTGACCCACGCGCAGTACTCGCTGGTGGCTTCGCTGTACGGAATGGGACGTGCCGGAGAGCGGCCCAGCCAGCGCCGACTCGCCGACTCGCCGACCACACGGGACTCGAAGCGCTCTACGTGTCGAAGCTCGCCCGCGCCCTGGAGGCCTCCGGCCTCCTCGAACGCGCCCGGGACCCGCGCGACCCGCGCGCCGTGCAACTGGCTCTCACGGAACGGGGCACCGAGGTCGCCCGCCAGCCGATCTACGTCGTTCACGTGCTCCTGGGGCAGTTGCTGGAGCCCCTCGACGGCCTCGACGGGCCGCGCGCCCGCGCGTTCACCCGCGATCTGACGACCCTCCTCGACACACCCCTCGCCGCGTCGGCGGACGCCGCCGGCGACCACGCCAACGCTCATGAGACGGAGCAGTCCTGACCACCACCGCACCCCCTGTCGACGGCCGTGTCATCGGCCTTGCCCACTACGCGAGCCGCGCCGTCCTGGAGGGCGTGCTGGCCCGCCACGGCATCTCCTTCCAGCGGTCGGTGGCCCTCCGGCTCGTCGCCGCGGCCGAGGGGCCGGTCGACCGCGCCCGTCTGGCCGGGGACCTCGACGACACCTGAAGACCGGCCGCCCGGAGGCGGACGGCGTGGTCGACGGGCTGACCGACGCGGGGCTGCCGGCCCCGGACGAGGCCCCTCTGGTGCGGATCACGGACGCCGGGGGGCAGTTGCACGACACGACGTCCGCCGAAACCAAGGCGATCGCCGCCAGGATCTACGCCGGCATTCCGTCCGAGGAACTCGCTGCCACCGGAAGGGTGCTGGCACTCGTCAAGGAGCGGGCCGACCGGGAGCCGGCCGCCGGGGCCACCACCCCGGGCCGGTAGTGGAATATTCAAGCAACATCGTCCGTTGTCGGCGTCGAAGGAGGTCACGAGTGGACACCACGTACTACTACGACCACGGAACCCCGGCCGAGCGCTGGGAGCGTGCCGGGCTGTTCTTCGACGCCAAGGACTACACCGCCGCGGCACGCGTTCTGAACGGGCTGGTCGAGGAGGTGCCGGAGCAGACCGGACCGCGGCTGCTGCTGGCGCGTTCCTACTACCACTCGGCTCAACTGCGCCGCGCTGAGGCCGAGCTGCGCGTCATTGTGGAGCGCGACCCGGTGGAGCACTACGCCCGGCTGATGCTCGGCCGCACCCTGGAGCGGCAGGGTCGGAGCGAGGAGGCGAAGTCCCACCTGCGGATCGCCGCCGCGCTGGCGGGCGGCTTCGACGACGACCTCAGCGGCGGCGTCGACCGCGAGTCCACCCCCGCGTAGGCAGCGGGCCCGCGCCCGGCCCGGCCCTGCGCGGTGACGTCACGCGCGCCGGTGCCCGGTTCCTCCCGGAGGGGGCCGGGCACCGGCGCGCGTGCGGTTCGTCCGGACGTGCGCTCCGGCTACGGCGTCCGCGCCGCCCCGGCCGGTTCGCCGCCCTCGGCTCCCCCGGCCTTCCCGGCTTCCCCTGCTCCCCCGGTCTCCCCGTCCCCTGTCCTCCTCCGGCCCCGCCGGTGTGCGATCTCCCCGAGGACGATGTCGACGGCGAGGAAGGCTGCCAGCGGGATGCCGAGCAGCGGGACGAAGTAGCCGACCACGGCGATCGACGCCAGGAGGGGGACGAGGACGTACGGCGGGACCTGCTGCCAGGCGCCGCGCGGGATCGGCCGGCCGAAGGCCGAGCCCCGGCCGCGCTGCCACCACATGCGGTAGCCCCACAGGATCAACAGGATCAGAGAGGCCGCGAGCAGCATCAGCGCGATCTGGTTGGGCAGGCCGAAGAGGCTGCCGGTGTGCAGGTCGATGCCCCAGCGGCTGAGCTTGGCGAGCACCGGGAAGTCGGCCCACCGTACGACGTCGGTGACCTGTCCGGTGGCCGGGTCGACGGCGACGGCGTCCTGCTTCTCGGGCCAGCTGCGCTGGATCTGCTTGACGACGTAAGCGGAGTCCGCGTCGGCGGGCGGGACGATCTCCACCGGGTTGCCGAGCCGCTCGGCCCGTGCCGCCGCGAGGACCTGGTCGAGGCCGACCCCGTGCGCCGCGTCGCCCCCGGCGCCGCCGGCCGTGTCGTGCTCCGCGTGTTCGCCGCCCGCCGCGGCCGACACCGCGGGTGTCTCCTGGCCGAGCGAGGTGCGCAGGTCGGCGATGTTGGCGCCGGTGTACGTGGACCAGGTCAGCCCGGTCGCGGAGAGGAAGACGAAGCCGACCGCGGCCCAGGCGCCGATGCCGCCGTGCAGACCCAGCGTGCGCCGTCGGCCGCTGGTGCCGCGGATCCTGCGCAGGGCGCGGCGGCGGGAGAACCACAGCACCAGGCCGCCGCCGGCGATCACCCACAGCCAGCTGGCCGCGAACTCGCTGTAGAGGCGGCCCGTTTCGCCGAGGTGCAGGTCGCGGTGGAACTCGTCGATCCAGGTGCGCAGCGGCAGCGCGCCGCTGGAACCGTACTGCTCGAGCGCACCGCGCACCTCCCCGGTGTACGGGTCGACGAACACGGCGAGAGTGTGGTTCGGGTCCACGCCCGCCACTTCGGACAGCATCACCCTGGTCGTCGCGTCCGCCTCGGGCGAGGGGCGTACCGCGGACACCACCCCCTCGGGGTGGGCCTTGCGGGCGGCGGCGACCTGTTCGGAGATCGGCAGTTCGCGGTCACCGACGGGGACGGTCAGCTCACGGTCGTAGACGATCTTCTCGGCCTGGAAGGACGCGGCGTACAGCAGGCCGGTGAGGGCGGCGACGAGCAGGAACGGGGCCACCACCACGCCCGCGTAGAAGTGCAGGCGCAGAACCAGGGGGCGCAGGGCGCTCCAGCCGGATCCCTGCCGTGCGGAGGTGGAGGGCCGGGGGGCCTCGTCCGTGGTGGTCGAGGGGGCGGTGGTCATCGGTGGGCTTCTCCCCAGGGCGACTTGGCGGCTGCGGTGCTGCTCCAGTGGTCGGAGCGACGGGGCTCCGAGTTCCCGGAGGAACATGTGACCTGCGCCACTCGTGACGGCGGCCGTCCGTCCTGCCCATGGCATCCTGACGCGATGGGAACTCCGAACGATCGCGTGCCCCTGGCCGAGCGGGTCGAGCAACTCATCTCCGGTGAGGTGCCGTTGCCCATCGTCGCGGCCGGGGACCCGGTGCTGCGACGGGTGTCCGACCCCTTCGACGGCCAGTTGGACTCCGCGCTGCTGGCCCGGTTCGTGGAGGCGCTGCGGGTCACCATGCACGCCGCGCCGGGGGTCGGGCTGGCCTCGCCGCAGGTCGGGGTGGGGCTGCGGATCGCGGTGTTCGAGGACCCGGCGCCCGTCCCCGAGGAGGTGGCGGTGGCGCGCGCTCGGGTGCCGCAGCCGTTCCGGGTACTGGTCAATCCGGTCTGCACCCCGGTCGGCAGCGGACGGGCGGCGTTCTTCGAGGGGTGCCTGAGCGTGCCCGGATACCAGGCGGTGGTGGCGCGGCACGCCGAGGTGCGGCTGACCGGACAGGACGAACACGGACGGGCGGTGGACGAGGTGTTCGGCGGCTGGCCCGCCCGGATCGTGCAGCACGAGACGGATCACCTCGACGGCACGCTCTACCTCGACCGTGCGGAGCCGCGCTCGCTGTCGTCCCATCAGGCGGTGGCGGAGCGCTGGGCGCAGCCCACGCCGGAGGAGGCCGCGCGGGCACTGGGTTTCGAACTGCCGTGAGCGGGTTCGGATCCGGGGAGAGGGTGAGCCCCTGGACCGGACCCGGGCAGGGCGCAGGAGATCTCGCCCCGCCCCCCCCGTTCCGCCCCTCAGGCGTCCCGGTACGCCTCCAGCAGCCGGAGCCACACCTCGCTGATCGTCGGGTACGACGGGACCGCGTGCCACAGACGGGCGACCGGCACCTGGGCGGCGACCGCGACGGTGGCCGAGTGGATGAGTTCGCCCACGCCGGGCCCGACGAAGGTGACTCCGCGCAGTGTCTCGCTCCCGAGGTCGACGACCATGCGGGCGCGGCCCCTGTAGCCCTCGCCGTACAGGCCGGCGCCCGCGACCGAGGCCAGGTCGACGTCGACGGCACGGACGCGGTGCCCCGCTTCCTGCGCCTCGGCCAGGGAGAGGCCCACCGAGGCCGCCTCCGGATCGGTGAACACGACCTGGGGGACGGCGTCGTGGTCGGCTGTGGCGGCGTGCGCGCCCCACGCCTGGCCGGCCACCGGCTCCCCCGCAGCCCTGGCGGCGATGGCGGCGCCCGCGATACGGGCCTGGTACTTGCCCTGATGGGTGAGCAGGGCGCGCTTGTTTACGTCACCGACCGCGTAGAGCCAGTCCTGGCCGGTCACTTGGAGGCTGTCGTCCACGGTGAGCCAGGAGCCGGGTTCCAGACCGACGGTCTCCAGGCCGATGTCGTCGGTGCGCGGGGCACGGCCGGTGGCGAAGAGGATCTCGTCGGCCTCGATCCGCTCCCCCGTGTCGGTGACGACCACGACGACACCGTTCTTTCTGGTCACCGAGGTGGCGGAGGTGCCGGTACGGAGGTCCACACCGGCTTCGGTGAGCGCCTCGGCGACCAGTTCCCCGGCGAAGGGCTCCATGCGGGGCAGCAGGCCCTTGCCGCGTACCAGGAGTGTGACCCGGGAGCCGAGCCCCTGCCACGCCGTGGCCATCTCGGTGGCGACGACACCGCCACCGACCACGACCAGCCTGCCGGGCACGGCCTGGGCGCTGGTCGCCTCCCTGCTGGTCCAGGGCTCGGCCTCGTCGAGTCCGGGCATGCCGGGCAGCAGCGCGCGGCTGCCGGTGCAGACGGCGACGGCGTGCCGGGCGGTGAGGACGCGCCGTGTTCCGTCGGCGGCGGTGACGGCCACCGTGCGCGGGCCGGTGAGCCGCCCGACGCCGCGGTGGAGGTCGACGCCGACGGACTCCAGCCACTGGACCTGGCCGTCGTCCTTCCACTGGGAGGTGTACTCGTTGCGGCGGGCCAGGACCGCGCCCGCGTCGAGCGCCCCCTGCACCGCCCCGCTCAGGCCGGGAAGGCGGCGGGCGTCGGCCCGCGCGAGGACGGGGCGCAGCAGGGCCTTGCTGGGCATGCACGCCCAGTAGGAGCACTCGCCGCCCACGAGTTCGCTCTCCACGATCGCGGTGGTCAGCCCTGCCGCGCGCGTGCGGTCGGCGACGTTCTCCCCCACGGGCCCGGCACCGAGCACGACGACGTCGTAGTGGAGGGTCTCCGATTCCGGCGATTCCGGTTGCGTCTGTGTCATGACGCCAGTCTGGTGGGTGGTGTGCGTGGTGGCCACACGGGTAGGGGCGCGGAATACGTGACCCGACGGCCGTGGTTGTACCGACGGCCCGCCCCGACATCAGGAAGAGGGACATACGCGATGAGCAGCACCGTGGAGCTCACCAAGGAGAACTTCGACCAGTTGGTCACGGAGAACGAGTTCGTTCTGATCGACTTCTGGGCGTCCTGGTGCGGACCGTGCCGTCAGTTCGCGCCGGTGTACGACAAGGCGGCGGAGGAGAACCCGGACCTGGTGTTCGGCAAGGTGGACACGGAGGCGCAGCCGGAGCTGGCCGCGGCCTTCAACATCCAGTCGATCCCGACGCTGATGATCGTCCGCGACCAGGTGGCCGTGTTCGCGCAGCCGGGCGCGCTGCCCGAGGCCGCGCTGACGGACGTCATCGGGCAGGCCCGGAAGCTGGACATGGACGAGGTCCGCAAGTCCATCGCCGAGCAGCAGACCGCGCAGGGCGACGGCAGGGCGGAAGCCTAGGGCCGGGGCGGGTGACCGCCCCGGCCCCACGACTAGAACGGGTACTGGGCGACGTCCCCGCGCACAGTGGTCCAGCGCACGTCGGTGAACGCCTCGATGTTGGCGTCGCCGCCGAAGCGGGAACCGGTGCCGGATGCGGCGACGCCGCCGAACGGGGCGACGGCCTCGTCGTTCACGGTCTGGTCGTTGATGTGCACGATCCCCGTCGGAATGCGCTCCGCCAGGTCCAGGCCGCGGGCCGCGTCCCGGGTGACGATGCCCAGCGAGAGCCCGTAGGGGCTCGCGGCGGCCAGGGCGGCGGCCTCGTCGGTACCGCCGAAGGACCGTACGGGTGCGACGGGCCCGAAGACCTCCTCCGCGTAGGCGGGGGTGTCGTCGTGGGTGTCCGCGAGGACGGTGGGCCGGTAGAAGAGCCGGTCGTGGTTGCCGCCCGCGGCGAGTTTCGCGCCGCCGGCCGTGCTGGACTCGACGAGGGCGTGCACCTTTTCGAGCTGCCCCTGGTCGATGAGCGGGCCGAGGTGGACCTGGTCGCGGTGCGGGTCGCCGACGGCGAGCGAGTCCGCCTTGGCGGCCAGCCGTTCCACGTACTCGTCGTAGAGCGAGGCGTGCACCAGGTGGCGTCCGGTCGTCATGCAGATCTGGCCCTGGTGGAAGAACGACCCCCAGGCGGCCGTGGAGATCACCGCCTCGATGTCGGCGTCCTCGAGCACGACCAGCGCGGAGTTTCCGCCGAGTTCCAGGTGGGCCCGCTTGAGGTGACGGCCTGCGGCCTCGCCGACGTGCCGGCCCGCCCCGGTGGAGCCGGTGAACGAGATGACGGGGATCCGCGGGTCGGCGACGAGTGCCCGGCCTGTCTCGGCGCCGCCCGGCAGGACGTGCAGCAGCCCTTCGGGCAGCCCTGCCTCGGCGAACACCGCGGCGAGCGCGAGCCCGCCGCAGACGGCGGTGCGCGGGTCCGGCTTCAGGACGACCGCGTTGCCGAGCGCGAGGGCCGGTGCGACGGAGCGGATGGACAGGATCAGCGGCGCGTTGAACGGGGCGATGACGCCCACGACACCGACCGGCACCCGCCGCGTGTACGACAGCCGGGGCCCTTCGGTGGGCAGCACCTGGCCGGCCGGCCGGGAGGCCAGGGCCGCGGCCTCGTAGCACTCCTGGGCGGCGACATGCAGTTCGAAGTCCGCCTTGCCGGGAATGCTGCCGGACTCGCGGACCAGCCATTCCCGCAGCTCGTCGGCGTGCGCGGCGAACAGGTCACCGGCCTTGCGGAGCACCGCGGCACGGACGAAGTGCGGGGCCCCGGCCCACTCGGCCTGCGCGGCACGGCCCGCCTCGGCGGCGGCCCCGACATCGTCGCCGGTGGCGAGGGTGACCGTGGCCAGCTGTTCGCCGGTGGCGGGTTCGGTGACGGTGTGGCCGGGTCCCGAGAGGGGGCGGGACTGCCAGGTCCTGGGGTCGAGCAACGGCATATGACGGCTCTCCGATCGGTCGCCGGGGCCCCGCGCGAGCGCGAGCCCGGCTGTCCTTACGCGTACCAAATGGTTGAGCACACAACATCCTAGTCACGCCGCATCCGAGGCGCAGGACGGTCGGCGTCCGTCCCGGCACACGGCTTCCCGTCCGCCGGGGCGGTCCGGCCCCCCTCCCCATCATCCGACGAGGTGGTCGCGCTCCGCATGCCCACCGGCCCCGTTTCGGCCCGCTTCGGCCCGCGTCGTCCCTCGTCGGCCCGTGTCAGCCGGACTCGCGCTGGATCACCGACGCGCCCAGCACCTTGTGCGCCTCGGGGGCGGCGGCCGGATCACGCACCGCGCGGTCGACGAGTTCGGCGAGTTCGGTGCCGGACGGCACGTCGAGGTGGACGGTGGTCAGCCGGGGCCGCAGCAGCCGGCCCAGCATGAGGTTGTCGGCACCGACCACGGCCGTTTCCTCGGGGACGCGGACGCCGGCGTCCTGCAGAGCACGCATCAGCAGCATCGCGTACTCGTCGTTGTACGTGAACACCGCGTCGAGGCCGAGGGCGCGCCAGCGGGCGGCGAGCCGTGCGGCGGCGCCCTCGTCGTGGGCGAGGGGCAGTTCGGTGACCGTGGCGCCGGTGCCGCGCAGGGCCGCCCGCACTCCCGCGAGCCGGGGCGCGGAGAACGCCTCCAGGCCGGGCTCGCGCGGGACGATCACGCCGATGCGACGCCGGCCCCGGTCGAACAGGTGGGCTCCGGCGCTGTGGCCGACGACGTCGTGGTTCATGAGCAGGGCGTGCGCACCCTCGACGGTTTCCGGTCCGAGGGTGACCACGGCCCGCGCGCCGGAGCGTTTGAGGACGGCGACACCCCGGGGGCCGAGTCCCGAACCGGGGACCAGCACGGCCACGGGACGCAGCTCGGCCCAGGCACGGGCGGCCTCGTCGTCGTGCACACCGACGGTGCCGTACTGCACGACGGTGTAGTCGAGGCGGCCGAGCGCCACCTGGAGGTCGTTGATGAACTGGCTGTAGACCGGGCCGACCGGGAAGGCCGGGGCGGGCATCAGCACCATGCGGCTGTGCCCGGCGCGTAAGCTGCGGGCCGCCGCGTGCGGCACGTACCCGAGTTCCCTGGCGGCCTCGCGGACACGGCGGCGGGTGGGCTCGCTGATCCGGACGGCGTCGGCGTTGTTCAGGACGTAGGAGACCGTCGCGCGCGAGACGCCCGCCAGGCGGGCCACGTCGGCGCTCGTGGGCACCGCCCCCGGCAGGGGGTGTGCGGGCACGGAGCGTGCGGGCACGGGTTCCGCGGGCACGGCACCTGGGGGCACGGAGCACGTCGGTGCGGTGGATGCGGGCGGGTTCGGTATCTGCACCATGACGTGACGCATCCTTGCAGAAGCGTGAACGGGCCCTTCGCCCGGGGGAGTTGAGTGCGCGGCGCACCGCGTCCGCCGCAGTTCAGGACGGTTTCACCGGTCTGGCAGCCGTGCGGGTGAACCATGGGCGGGCCGGGGAACCGGGAGCGGCGGCAGTGAGTTGCGCCAGTGCGCCGGGAGCGACTTCGGGTCAGCGGGGAGACGTGACGGGCCCCGTCAGGCGGTCGACGACGTTCACCCACGCGGTTTCCAGCCGCGGCAGCGGCATCCCGCACTGCCGGGTCAGGTGGTGCACCAGGGCGGGATCGAGCTGGGCCATCAGGGTGTGGGCGAGAAGGTCGCAGTCCGCATCCGCGACCGCCGCACGCAGCAGCAGCGTCACGTGCCGGTGCAGCACACGACGGGGCGGGTTGGTGAAGCGGCGGTCGGCGCAGGGCTGGGCGGCGAGCTGAAGATCCAGCTCGTCGGCCGTGCGGCGCAGCATGGCGACGCCGAAGGCCCGCAGCCGCTCGGCGGGCGGCGCGCCGGGGCCCAGCGGCGGGGGGCCGCTGAGGAAGGCCGCCTGGAACTTCTTCTCGGAGTGGTCGAGCAGGGCCGTCAGCAGTCCGGTGCGGTCGCCGAAACGGCGGAAGACCGTCCCCTTGCCCACCTGCGCCGCCGCGGCCACCGCCTCCATGGTGAGACCGTCCGCGCCCCGCTCGGCGATCAGCAGGGCGGCGGCCTCCAGCAGCCGGGCACGGTTGCGCGCGGCGTCGGCCCGCAGGCAGGGCTCGTCGGGCTCGACACCGAGTTGCAGCAACTCCTGGGGCCCGACGGGCTCCTGAGGCATCGGAACGGAGGGCGGGAGGGGGGACATGAAGCCAGCGTAAGGCATTGGGAAGAAATTGGACCGCGGTCCGGTTAGAGTGCTAGAAACATAAGCGGACCTCGGTCCGGATGATTGCGGCAATGCTTCATCAGCGGCTTCGCCAAGCGTTTCACCAGGCGTTTCACCGGGTGACTCACTCTGCGGTCCCCCAGTGCGCGCCTTCACACCCCCAGGAGTTTCGTATGTCTGTTCGCATCCTCGCTCTCGTAGGCAGCCTTCGTTCCGGTTCGCACAACCGTCAGCTCGCGGAGGCCGCGGTCAAGTTCGCGCCCGAGGGATCCGAGGTCGTGGTCCACGAAGGACTGGCGGAGATCCCGTTCTACAACGAGGACATCGACGTCGAGGGCACCGTCCCGGCCGCCGCCGTCCAGCTGCGCGAGGCCGTGGCCGCCGCCGATGCCCTGCTGCTCTTCACACCCGAGTACAACGGCACGATCCCGGCCGTCCTGAAGAACGCGATCGACTGGCTGTCCCGCCCGTTCGGTACCTCCGCCCTCGGCCAAAAGCCGGCCGCCGTGGTCGGCACCGCCTTCGGCCAGTACGGCGGTGTCTGGGCACAGGACGAGGCCCGCAAGGCCCTCGGCATCGCGGGCGGCAAGGTGATCGAGGACATCAAGCTCTCCATTCCCGGCTCCATGACCCGTTTCGCCGAGATCCACCCCGTCGACGATTCTGAGGTCGCCGGCCAGCTCACCGAGGTCATCGTCCGCCTGAACAGCCACGCCAACACGCCGACCGCCGCCTGACGCGACCCGCACGGCCTGGCACGACCGCGCCCAGGGCACCCGGAGGGACCGAAGCCGTAGGACCACGGCTCCGGCCCCTTCCGGGCGTGCGGCCCGCCCGGCATCTCGGCTCAGACCCCCGCCGCCGCCCGTTCCTCGCGGTGGATCGGCGTCCGCGCGCCGGTCAGCGGCGCGCCCGTGCCGCCCCTGCGGGCCGCGACGATCTCCGCCGCGATGGACACGGCGGTCTCCTCCGGCGTGCGTGCCCCGAGGTCGAGGCCTATCGGCGACCTGAGCCGGGTCAGCTCCCGCTCGCTCACGCCCGCCTCGCGCAGCCGCCGCTCCCGGTCCACGTGGGTACGGCGCGACCCCATCGCCCCGACGAACGCCACCGGCAGCGCCAGCGCCTGTGTCAGCAGCGGTACGTCGAACTTGGCGTCGTGGGTGAGCACGCACAGCACCGTGCGCCCGTCGGTGACGGCGGTACGCAGGTATCGGTGCGGCCAGTCGACGATGATCTCGTCCGCCTCCGGGAACCGTGCCCGGGTGGCGAACACCGGCCGGGCGTCGCAGACGGTCACGCGGTAGCCGAGGAACTTGCCGGCCCGCACCAGCGCCGCCGCGAAGTCGACCGCACCGAAGACGATCATGCGGGGCGGCGGCTGCGCCGACTCCACGAACAGGGTCACCCCGCCGGGGCAGTGCGACCCGTCCACCGAGAGGCCTACGGTGCCGGTGCGTCCGCCGTCCAGCAGGACCCGCGCCTCGGCCGCCGCCGTACGCTCCAGTTCCAAAGGCCCGGCGAGGCCGCCCTCGTACGACCCGTCGGGGCGGACGAGCAGCGCGCCGCCGAGCAGTTCGGCCGGGCCGCGGACGACCTGGGCGAGCGCCGCGGGCTCTCCGCCGGCCACCGCGGACAGAGCCGACTCGAGCACCTCGCGGGCGGGGGCGTGCGCGCCGACCGGGGTGACCATGATGTCGATGATCCCTCCGCAGGTCAGACCGACCGCGAAGGCGTCCTCGTCGCTGTACCCGAACCGCTGGGCCCGCGTCCCACCGTCCGCGAGGGCCTCCGCGCACAGCTCGTACACCGCTCCCTCGACACAGCCGCCGGAGACCGAGCCGATCACCGTGCCCTCACCGTCGACCGCGAGCGCCGCGCCGGGCCCGCGCGGCGCGCTGCCACTTACGGAGACGACGGTGGCGACGGCGAACTCCCTCCCCTCAATGAGCCATTGACGCAGCTCATCGGCGATGTCAAACATGTGGCCCACCCGCGGTGAGGATCCGGTCCGGCCGGATGGGCAGGGTCCGGTGCCGCACTCCGGTCGCGTGCCAGACGGCGTTGGCGACGGCCGCCGCCACCCCCACGATGCCGACCTCTCCGATGCCCTTGATGCCGACCGGGTCGTCCGGGTCCGGGTCGTCCACCCAGTGCGCCTCGACGAGCGGTACGTCGGCGTGACTGGCGATGTGGTAGCCCGCGAGGTCGCCGCCGTAGTGGGAGCCCGAAGCCCGGTCACGGATCCCCTCCTCGTGCAGGGCCATCGAGATGCCCCAGATCATCCCGCCGACGAGCTGGCCGCGCGCGGTGAGCGGGTTGACGATCCGCCCGGCGGCGAACACCCCGAGCAAGCGGCGCACCCGCACCTCGCCGGTGCCGACGTCCACGGCGACCTCGGCGAACTGCGCCCCGAAGGAGTGCCGTTCCACCTGCGCCAGGGAACCGAGGGCCGCGGTGGTGTCGGAGCGTACGGTGATGCCCTCCGGCGGGACGCCCTCCGGGGGAACGCCGGCCCCCGGCGCGAGGCGTTCCCGCAGTTCGCCGGCGGCGACGGTGATCGCCCAGGCCCAGGAGCGGGTTCCCATGGAACCGCCGGCGATCATCGCGGGGCCGAAGTCGCTGTCACCGATCCGCATCCGGATCCGCGCGGGCGCCACCCGGAGCGCGTCGGCGGCGACCAGGGTGAGCGCGGTACGGGCCCCGGTGCCGATGTCGGCCGCCGCGATCCGCACGGTGAAGGTGCCGTCCGCCTCGGCCGTCACCGCGGCCGTGGAGGGGCCGGCGCCCGCGGGGAAGGAGGCCGCGGCCGTCCCGGTGCCGATCAGCAGGTTCCCCTCCCGACGCAGACCGGGTCGCGGGTCGCGGTCGGCCCAGCCGAAGCGGCGGGCGCCTTCCCGGAAGCAGGCGTCGAGGTTGCGGCCGCTGAACGGCAGCCCGGAGACCGGGCCCCGCTCGGGTTCGTTGCGCAGGCGCAACTCGATCGGGTCGATGCCGCATCGCTCGGCGAGTTCGTCGAGTGCCGCCTCCAGCGCGAAGGCGCCCGGGGCCTCGCCCGGCGCGCGCATCCAGGTCGGCGACGGCACGTTCAGCCGTACCGCCTCGTTCGCGGTGCGGTGGGCGGGGGCGTCGTACATCACCCGTGCCACGCCGGCGCCGGGTTCGACGAACTCCCAGACCGTCGACGTCTGGCTGAGCGAGCGGTGCTCCAGGGCGCGCAGCCGTCCGTCGGCGTCGGCGCCGAGCCTGATCCGCTGGGCGGTGGGGCTGCGGTAGCCGGTGAGCGAGAACATCTGCCGACGGGTCAGGACCACGCGGACCGGGCGCCGCAGTGCGGTGGCGGCCATCACGGCGGACACCTGGTGGGCGCGCAGGCCCTTGCTGCCGAAGCCGCCGCCGACGTGCTCGGAGCGCACCCGCACGGCGGACGGATCGAGGGAGAACATCCGGGCGATCTCGTCGGCGATCCAGGTGGTGCCCTGGTTGGAGTCGACGACCTCGAGCCGTCCGCCGTCCCACAGGGCGGTCGCCGCGTGCGGCTCCATCATGCTGTGGTGCTCTTCGGGGGTGGTGTACTCGACGTCCACGACATGGGCGGACGCGGCGAGTTCGGCTTCCAGGTCGCCCTTCTCCGTCACCCCGGGCATGTGGCCGTCCACCGGGTACGCCTCGGGGCGGTCCCCGTGGAACTCGATGTCGTGCGGCTCCTGTTCGTACGTCACGACGAGCGCCTCGGCGGCCTCGCGGGCCTGCTCGGAGGTCTCGGCGACGACGAGCGCGACGGGCCAGCCCGCGTGCGGGATCCGGTCGTTCTGGAAGACGGCGGCGGTCGGGTCCGGCGGGACGCCCAGCAGGCCGACGTAGTCGAGGTCGAGGCGCGGGGCGTTGCCGTGGTGCAGCACGGTGAGCACCCCCGGCATGGCGAGCACGGGAGGAGTCCCGACGGAACCGATCCGGCCGCGGGCGACGGTGGACAGCACCAGCCAGCCGTGGGCGAGACCGGCGAAGGGGATCTCGCCCGCGTAGCGGGCGGCTCCGGTCACCTTGTCGCGGCCCTCCACACGGGTGTGCGCGGTGCCCACGGCGCCCGTGACGGCGGCCCGGTCGGTTGTGGCGGCGGTCATCGGGCGGCCTCCTCGGCGAGTTCGGACAGGACGGCCACCACGAGGTTGCGCATGAGGGTCACCTTGTACGCGTTGCCGGGCAGTGTCCGGGCCTCGGCCAGTTCGGCGTCGGCGGCCGCGGCGAAGTAGTCGGCGGATGCCGGGGCCCCGTTCAGTACACGTTCGGCCGCGTACGCCCGCCACGGCCGGGACGCGACCGCGCCGAAGGCGAGCCGCGCCTCGCACACGACACCGTTGCTGATGTCGAGGGCGGCGGCGACGGAGCCGATCGCGAAGGCGTACGAGGCGCGTTCGCGCACCTTGCGGTAGCGGGAGTGGGAGGCCGACGGCACGGGCGGCAGCGTGACGTCGGTGATGAGCGCGCCCGGCGGCAGGGCGGTCTCCCGGTGCGGTGTGCCGCCGACGGGCAGATAGAAGTCGGCGAGAGGCAACTCGCCTGCTCCGTCGATGGTTTGATATGAAACGACGGCGTCGAACGCGGTCAGTGCCACCCCCATGTCGGAGGGATGGACGGCGATGCAGTGCTCGGAGGCACCCAGGACGGCGTGGTTGTGGTGCTCGCCCTCGACGGCGGGACAACCACTGCCGGGGAGACGCTTGTTGCAGGGCTTGGTCACGTCGGCGAAGTAACCGCAGCGGGTGCGCTGCAGCAGATTCCCGCCGACGGTGGCCATGTTGCGCAGTTGCCCGGAGGCTCCGGCGAGCACCGCCTGGGACAGCGCCGGGTAGCGCCGGCGGACCTCGGGATGGGCGGCGAGGTCGCTGTTGGTCACGGTGGCACCGATGCGCAGCCCGCCGTCACCGGTCGACTCGATTCGGTCCAGGGGGAGCCGGCGTACGTCGACGAGCCGCGCGGGGCGTTCGACACCGGTCTTCATCAGGTCGACGAGGTTGGTTCCACCGCCGAGGTAGCGGGCGCCGGGGTCGGCGTCGAGCAGGGCGACCGCGCCGGGGACGTCGTCGGCGCGCCGGTAGTCGAACTCCCTCATACGGCAGCCTCCTGGGTGGCTTCGGCGGCCTCGGCGGGCCCGGTGCTTTCGGCGGCGGCGCGGGCGACGGCCTCGACGATCGAGACGTAGGCGCCGCAGCGGCACAGGTTGCCGCTCATCCGTTCGCGGATCTCCTGCGGGGTCAGCGGCGGCGGTCCCGCTTCGGGCCGTACGTCGTCGGTGACGGCGCTGGGCCAGCCCGCGGCGTGCTCCTCGATGACGGCGACGGCGGAACAGATCTGGCCGGGTGTGCAGTAGCCGCACTGGAAGCCGTCCAGGTCGAGGAAGGCCTGCTGCACGGGGTGCAGCCGTTCCCCCTCCGCGAGGCCTTCCACGGTGGTGATCTCCCGGTCCTCCGCCGCCACGGCCAGTTGCAGGCAGGACACGGTCCGACGGCCGTCGACCAGGACCGTGCAGGCGCCGCACTGTCCCTGGTCACAGCCCTTCTTGGTGCCGGTCAGGTCGAGGCGCTCACGCAGGGCGTCGAGCAGGGTGGTGCGGGGGTCGACGGACAGCGTGCGCTTCTCGCCGTTGATGTTCAGGGTGACGCTGCTGGACGTGGAGGGGGGCATGGACAGCCTTCTTTCGCGGATCCGTGCAGGCCTGCGGGGCCCTCGGGAGGCGGACGGACGGGAATCGGTCAGAAGGTCGACAGGGGAGCTTGTAAACGGACCGGAAGCGCCGGCGCCGGCCGTCCGCGGGCACACCTGCCCGCTCTCCCGCACTGTCCGCGGTCACCGGTACGATGCACCGAAGCGGACGGTTGTCCGTTACCGAAAACTTAGTGGACAGCTGTCCGCTTAGCAAGGACGGGTTTCGGCCATACTCGGAAGGAGGACGGACGAATGGGTCAGGACACGGTGCGGAAGTCGGGTGGCGAGGACACTCCACGGGGCAGGCCCGCCCTCCCGCGCACGCAGGCGCCCCTGCGGTCGGACGCGCAGCGCAATCGCGAGCGCATTCTGGAGGTCGCCCTGGTCGAGCTGACCCGGTCGGCCGACACCCCGCTGAGCGTGATCGCCAAGAAGGCGGGCGTCGGCCAGGGCACGCTCTACCGGAACTTCCCCAGCCGGGAGGACCTCGTCCTGGAGATCTACCGCCACGAGATGCGCCAGGTCGCCGACAGCGCGACCCGGCTGCTGGAGACCCGGGAACCCGACCACGCCCTGCGCGAGTGGATGGACCGGCTCGCCCGGTTCGCGATGACCAAGGCCGGGCTGGCCGACGCCATCAGGCAGGCCACCAGCACGCCGGGCAGCCCGGCGAAGCCGGGACCCAGCCCCGTGATCGAGGCGGCCGACCTCCTGCTGCGCGCCTGCGAGGAGGCAGGAACCATCCGGCCCGGGGTGACCGTGGACGACATGATGCTCGCGATCGGCGGCCTCTGGCAGCTGGATCCCGCCACGGACTGGCAGTCGAGGGTCACCCGACTGCTGGACATTGTCATGGACGGGCTACGCACCGGGGCGCCCGGACCCCGGTGGTCGCGGCCGGCCGACCGGTGACGGCCTGCTCCGAGGACGGCGCGATGGCCCACCGGAAGACGACCGGTCCGGTCCACCCGGCGAACTCCAGGGGCGGTCCCACCGCCGACACCGGGAATTACGCCGCCCCGCCCAGCCGGGAGACCGACGGAGCCATCACCCGCACCGCCCATGCCGGCCACGCCGAGGACGACGACCGGGGACAGCCCGGCACCCTGGCCCGCGAGGTCATGGACGACGCCGCACGCGACCGGCTGGTGGACAACGTCGTCGGACACCCCCTCAACGGCGTGAGCGAACCCGCCCTCCAGCGGGCCTTCGCGTACTGGTCGAACATCGACGAGATCATCGGCGGCCGCGTTGCCCGGGGCGTGCGCGCGAAGGCGGACGAGAGGGGCCCCGAGGCCGCCGCACAGGCCAACCCGGCCCGCAACTCCACGCAGGACAAGGCAGGACAAGGCCTGACGCCTTCGGCGAAGGGCGAGGGCCGTCCCGGGTTCCCGTCGGTACGGGGCATGTGCCCACAAGCGCACGCCCCTCACCCGCACGCGCCGAGGCCGGCACCGCGCAGGAGTACCGGCCTCAGGAGACGGCCGTCGGCGCCAGCTCCCGCAGTTCCCGCAGCGCGGCCTCGACCGCGGGGCGGGTGTGGCCGCCCCCTCGGGTACAGGTCAGCAGTTTGCGGTGCGGGTTGCCCGCGCAGCGTACGCGGGTGATCGGCAGGTGCGGGGACAGCTGGGCCAGCCGCGGGATCAGGGCGACGCCGAGCCCGTGCGCGACGAGATGAGCGGTGACGTTCCAGTCGAGGGCGTGGTGGACGACGTCCGGGGTGAACCCGGCGGCACCGCAGGCCGACATCACGTGCGGCCGGCAGGGGCTCTCCGGCACCGGCGCGATCCACGGTTCACGCGCCGCCTCCTCGAGGCCGGTCCGCTCCCGGCCCGCCAGCGGATGCCCCTCGGGAACCACCAGGTCGAACGGGTCGTCCAGCAGCGGCTGTTGGTCGAAGCGCGCGTCGCTCAGCGGCGGGTTGTGCGGGGTGACCTCGACGATCGCCAGATCGGTGGCCCCCTCGAAGAGCAGGTCGAAGCTCTTCGGTACCCCCGTCTCCAGAATCCGTACTGTCAGCCGCGGATGGCGGGCGCCCAGCCGGGCCGCCACCGGGGCCAGCAGGACCGAGACCGCCACCGGGAACCCGGTGACCCGCAGCAGTCCGGTGGGGGCGCCGTGGTCGGCCCGCAGGTCCAGCTCCGCCTGTTCCCAGCGGGTCTCGATGGCGTCGGCGTGCGCGAGCAGGCTCTCGGCGGCCGGGGAGAGCCGTACGCCGCGCCCCTGCGGTTCCAGCAGGTCGACGCCCAGGTCGCGGGCGAGCTGGCGGATCTGCTGCGAGGCGGCGGACGGGGTGAAGTGCAGGGCGCGGGCGGCCGCGGTGACCGTGCCGTAGTGGGCGACCGCCCTGAGGACGTGCAGCCGGCGCAGGTCGATCATGTAGCTCAGGCTTAACGGTCGGGTCCATAAAGTCAACCTGGACGCGTACGGAGAATGCGACGCACCCTGGTCCGTGTCCCGACGGCCGGCCGGGCCGTGCCGCCCCGGGAGCCGAGCACTTGAAAAGCCGAGCAGCCGAGGAGCCACCATGACCAGCGCGCACAAAACCACCGGCACGACAGGCGTCGTCTGCCCCTACTGCGGATGGCCGGACGACGCCGAGCCGTTCCATCTGGTGTCACGGCACGGCACCGCCTCCGGCAGCACCGTGTGGACCCGTTGCGGCTGCGGCTCGCTCCAGGTCCGTGCCGTGGACGGCCGGGGCACCCGCGTCGTCACCCGCAGCAGGCCGCCCGCCGGCGTCGTCCCGCCGGCCCGGACGTGCGGGACACGCGGTTGAGCGGGCCGAGCGGCCCGGCCCGCTCAACCGCCCGCCTCCGGACGGATCAGACCGCCCCGGGGACTTCCTCCGTGACGCCGTTGAGGGGGGAGTCGGGGTCGGTGCCGTAGGGGCGGGTGATGACTTCCAGGCCGTGGCCCGCCGGGTCGGGGAAGTAGACGCCGTGGCCGCCGTCGTTGCGGTTGACGCGCCGCGGGTGACGGCCGTGCGGATCGGCCTGGATGGGGATCCCCTCGTCCACGAGCCGGGCGAGGACGGGGCCGAACTCGTCCTCGGAGACGAGGAACGCGTAGTGCTGCATGGGGATGTCGGCGTCGATGGTCGCGAAGTCCAGGGTGACGCCGTTGGCCGTCGTCACCGGAAGGAACATCCCGGCCGGCTCGCCGACCTCCAGGCCCAGGATCCGGGCGAGGAAACGGGCGGACTTCTCCCGGTCGCGGGTGAGAACGATGGTGTGGTTGAACTCGACTGACACTGTTTCAATGCCTCCACGGGCATCCGCGGCGCCTCCATGCCTCACCCGACCGGTGACCGACACGCGATGCCGCACCGGCATGGTAGGCACCTGCGCCGGGGTTCGTCGAGGCGTTTTTCACGGGCGGCGACGGACCGTCGCCCCGTCGGCACCGTCCTGACATCTGTCAGGGACCCGTCGGCCGTGCTTCTCCCTGGGGTGCTGAGAACGGACCGCGTCGGCCGCCTCCAGTTGTCCGGCCCGGCGGGAGGTCCCGGGATCGGCCGGCGCGATGGACACTCCCCCGCCGACGGCCGGCCCCCGCCCGAAGTCGACGACGTCGCCCGGCCCCAGGTGGAGCAGTCCGGGCCTGCCCCACCGGCCCGCCGGGCCCGGCCCGCGCTCCGGCGGCTGTGCGGGTTCCGGTAACTGGACAGTGATCGTTTCCACGGCCTCTCCCCCCGATCGGTCGCCGGAATCACCAAAATCGCAGGGGCGGGAGATGCCCGGGAGCCGAGGCGCGCGCGGTATCGGACCGGTGCCGTCAATCCGCCCACAGTTCCGCGCCGTCGCACACGTCCGCGTTCATGTTGCGCTCCATCATCCGCAGGGCGGCGTCCGCCAGGTCGGCGTGGATGTGGGCTACGGCGTCGCGTGGAACGGTCACCTCGATGGCGCGGATGTGGGCATCGAGCGATGAGTACAGCACGCACTGTTCGGTCACCTGGCCGCACAGGACGAGCCGGTCGATGCCCTGCTCGTGGAGCAGGTAGTGCAGCGGGGTCTCGAAGAAGATCGAGTGGCGGGCCTTGACCACGAAGAGGGAGGAATCCGTCGGCCGCAGCGGTTCGACGAGATCCGCGTGGGGCCCCGACAGGGCCTTGTCGAGCAGTTCGCCGTGGTGCGATCGCCACTCCCCGAAGTTGTCGTTGACATAGATCACCGACACACCCCGCTCCCGGGCCCGCCGCAACAGGCCGGAGATGACGGGTACCACAGACCGCGCGACCGGTATCAGCAGCTCGGCGTCCGCGTGATCATAGGTGTTGATCATGTCGATGACGATCAGTGCGGTCTTGCCCATGTCATCGGGCCCTCTCGGACGGAACTCGATCGGGGCTCACGGCAGGGCCCGGCCGTCCCTGCCGGACCCCACCGGAACCGGGGTACCCGCCGGGCGCGCCCTCAAGCGCCGGTACGCCTCATCAGGGCCGTCCGGCCCTAGTCCGGCGGGTTTGCGCCCTCGACGATGGACTGATGTTCCCCAGCGATGGTTTCCGCGCGCTCGACCGCCAGGAGTGCCTACGCCTGCTGGCCGGGGTGCCGGTCGGTCGCGTCGTGTACACCCGGCAGGCCCTGCCCGCCGTCCTCCCGATCAACTTCTCCCTGGACACGGACGGCTCCGTGCTGCTGTGCACCTCTCGGGACTCCGACCTGGTGCGCGCGATCGACGGTGTCGTGGTGGCCTTCGAGGCCGACGGCTTCCGGCCCGAACGCCGTTCCGGCTGGAGTGTGGTGATCACGGGCCGGGCCGCCGTGGTGACCGACCCCGCCGAGCACGAGCGGCTGCTGCGGAGCGGTCCCGACACCTGGATGCCGATGCGGGACGGGGTGCTCGTACGGATCGAGGCCGGGATGGTCTCGGGACGGGAGCTCACGGGTCTGCGCGTCCGCGGTACCGCGTGAACGGCCCGAACGGAGTGGGACCACCGCTGCCGCACAGCAGTTGATCACGGTCCCGGGGCATCCCGTACCGTACGCCTGTGACCGAGTACAGCACTGAGGAAGTCCCGGGACGCTTCGGCCCCACCGCCACCGTCGAGGCCGAACCCGGTGAGGTGGGCCGGGTGCGCACGGAGTACTCGCCCGAACACGACGGTGACCCCGATCCCGGGGAGATCGTCTGGACCTGGGTGCCCTATGAGGAGAACGACGGCAGGGGCAAGGACCGTCCCGTGCTCGTGGTCGCGCGGGAGCCGGCCGGAACACTCCTCGCGGTGCAGCTGTCGAGCAGGCGGCGCAACGGGGGCCGGGACTGGGTGCCGATCGGCAGTGGACCGTGGGACCGCTCGGGCCGCGACTCGTGGGTCGCCGTCGACCGGGTGCTACGGCTGCACGAGGACGGAATGCGCCGCGAGGCGTGCGCCCTGGACCGGATGCGGTTCAATCTGGTGCGTCACCGGCTGCGGGAGCGGTACGGCTGGAGCTGACTCCTCACGGGGTCGTCGCCAGGCCGGTGAAGGTCCGTTCGAACGCCGTGCGGACCTCGTTCTCGCGTGTGCGGTCCAGAATTCCGAACACCACGTGCTCGAACGCTCCCGCGAACCGTCCGCCCGGCTCCAGGAGCGCCCGGAACGCGGCCGCCACCTGCGCCGGGTCGTTGCGGAACACCCCGCAGCCCCATGCGCCCAGCACCAGCCGCCGGTAGCCGTGGGCCACGGCGGTCTCCAGCACCCGCTCCGCCCGGACGGTCAGGGCACGGGGCAGTTCGGCCGCGCGTTCCGGTGCCGTCCGCAGGATCACTCCGGCGTTCGGGGCGGCCGAGGTGAGGAAACCGGCCGTGAACGGCTCGTCGAGGAGCCTGCCGCGGTCGTCGCGGAAGACGGGCACGGCGGGTGAGTGGATCACGCGGTCGGTGTAGAACGGGTCGCGGTGGCTCCGGTGGTGGTCGTAGAACTCGGCCGCCCGCAGCAGGCAGACGTACAGGGCGGAGGCGCGGCACAGGGCCTCCTCCTGGGCCTGTGCGCCGTTGAGGTAGCCTCCCCCGGGGTTCCGGGCGGAGGCGAAGTTCAGCACGGCGGGCTCGCCGGGCGAACCGTACCGGTCGCCCGCGAGCCGGCGCGCGGCCTCCAGACTGCTCTCCCCGGTGACCTCGATCCGGGCCCCCGCCGGCCGGAACGCCGAGGACGGCACCCGGCCGGCATCGGGGACAGGGCCCGGAGAGTTCGCCGAAGCCGACATCGGTACCGGTACCGGCACATACGCCGGGACCCGCACACGCAGCGGCTTTGGCCCGTACATCCGCGTACCGTCCCGTGCGGCCCCGATGGCCGCCGCCAGGTGCACCTCGCGGCCGTCGGCCGGGGCGCGGTAGATCCCGGCCGCCACGATCTGCTCGGTCGCGCGGGCGACACCGCGCAGGCGCGCGCTCACGCCGCGACCCCCGTACGCGCCGTGACCGCGTGCCCCACGGTCTCCCCCGTGGTCCGCGCCGGCGCGTCCGCCGGCTTCTCCCCCGTCGTGCCCATATGAACATCGTGAGCGATGCTGAGGAGGCGACGCAACGGAGTTTCCCTCCCCGCAAGGCCCGGGGAGCCGGTGGGAGGGCCCCTGGAAGAGCCCTCGGGAACGGGCGGGACGGAAGGTTACCGACCCGGAACGCCCCGTCAGGCGCTCTTGTGCCGAGCCCCGTGAGGGTTTTGGGTGGACGGGTTGATGCCCGCCCGGCCAAAGGGCGCCGGGCGGGCGACATGGTGGCATCTCAGGAGGATTCCCACATGTCCGATTCGACAGGTGGCCGTATCGAGCCACGTCCCGCCGTCACCGAAGCCGAGGTGGAGGACCTCGTACGAGGCATCTGCTTCAAGACCGGACCACCGCGCCGCCTCGGCGTGGAGGTGGAATGGCTCGTCCACGAGCTGCGCACCCCGCGGCTCCCCGTGACACCCGAACGACTCGAAGCGGCCTACGCCGCTCTGCGGACCGTGCCCCTGGATTCGGCGCTCACCGTCGAACCCGGAGGCCAGCTGGAGCTCAGCTCGCAGCCCGCCGCCTCCCTCATGGAGTGCGTCGGCACCGTCCGCGCCGACCTCGACGCCGTCCGCGCGGTTCTGCGCGAGAACGGGCTCGGCCTCGTCGGCCTCGGCCACGACCCCTGGCACACTCCGCGCCGGTTCCTGCGCGAACCGCGCTACGACGCCATGGAGACCTGTTTCGACCGCACCGGCCCCGCCGGCCGCGCCATGATGTGCGCGTCGGCGTCCGTGCAGGTGTGCCTGGACGCCGGGTACGAGGAACCCGGCCCCCTCGGTCATGTACGGCGCTGGTGGCTGGCGCACCAGCTGGGCGCGGTGCTCGTGGCCGCGTTCGCCAACTCCCCGCTGGCCGGTCACCGGCCCACCGGCTGGCTGTCCACGCGGCAGCTGCGCTGGACGCAGATCGGTACCGGCCGTGCGGGCGGCCCCGTGCTGGACTCCGATCCGCGCGGCGCCTGGGCCCGGCACGTCCTGGACGCACCGGTGATGTGCGTACGGCAGGACAGCGGGCCGTGGGACGTGCCGGAGGGGCTGACCTTTCGCGAGTGGACCAGGTCAGGGGTCCCGAGGGCGCCCACCCGGGAGGACCTCGACTACCACGTCACCACGCTGTTCCCGCCGGTCAGGCCGCGCGGCCATCTGGAGCTGCGGATGATCGACGCGCAGCCCGGTGACGACGGCTGGATCGTGCCGTTGGCCGTGACGACGGCGCTGTTCGACGATCCGGAGGCCGCCGAGACGGCCTACCGGGCGGTGAAGCCGCTGGCCGAACGGACCCACGGCAGGTCCGCGCCGCACAACCCGCTGTGGCGGGACGCCGCCCGCGGCGGCCTGGCCGACCCGGAGCTGCGCGAGGTGGCCGCCGTCTGCTTCGCGGCGGCGCTGCGGGCCCTGCCCGGGCTCGGCGCCACGACCGATGTCGTGGAAGCGGTGGCCGCCCACCAGGACCGCTATGTCGCCCGTGGCCGCTGCCCTGCCGACGACACGCTCGACGCCCTGCGCGCCGGAGCGGTCGCGACGCACCCGCCAGGCACGCCCGGCGCTCGCCCCCGAACCACACCACACGCCCCCGGCACCCCCGCCTCCTACGCGCACGGAGCGCGTCCGCACGGGAAGGACACCCCCTCATGACCGACCCCGCCCTCGACGCCGAAGTCCTGCGCGAGCGCGCGGTCGCCTCGCTGATCACCGCGCGCGACCGGACCACCCTGCTGACCAGCTGTGTCGACGGGCCCGATCTCACCGCGCAGCACTCACCGCTGATGTCGCCGCTGGTGTGGGACCTCGCTCACATAGGCAACCAGGAGGAGCAGTGGCTGCTGCGGGCCGTCGGCGGTCAGGAGGCGATTCGGCCCGAGATCGACAGCATCTACGACGCCTTCGAGCACCCGCGTGCCGAGCGGCCGAAGCTGCCGCTACTGCCTTTGAAGGAGGCTCGCCGGTACGCCTCGGAGGTGCGTGGCCGGGCGCTGGACGTGCTGGAGAGCACCGCCTTCCACGGTGAGCGGCTGACCGAGGCGGGGTTCGCCTTCGGGATGGTCGCGCAGCACGAACAGCAGCACGACGAGACGATGCTGATCACCCATCAACTGCGCAGTGGCCCGCAGGCCCTGACGGCCCCGGACCCGGAACCGGTGCCGCTGTTCACCGGTCCGTCCGAAGTGCTCGTCCCGGGCGGCCCGTTCACCATGGGCACCTCGGACGAGCCGTGGGCGCTGGACAACGAACGTCCGGCGCACCGGCGTGAGGTGGCACCGTTCCACATCGACACGACACCGGTGACGAACGCCGCGTACCAGGCGTTCATGGAGGACGGCGGTTACGACGAGCCCCGCTGGTGGACCACAAAGGGCTGGGCCCACATCCGCCGGAACGCCGTCAGCGCCCCGCTGTTCTGGCGCCGGGACGGCGGGCAGTGGCTGCGGCGCCGCTTCGGCGTCACCGAGGCCGTACCGCCCGACGAGCCGGTGCTGCATGTGTGCTGGTACGAGGCGGACGCGTACGCCCGCTGGGCCGGGCGCCGGCTGCCCACCGAGGCCGAGTGGGAGAAGGCCGCCCGGCACGACCTGGCCGGCGACCGCTCGGCGCGTTACCCCTGGGGCGACGCCGAACCCGGTCCGGAGCACGCCAACCTCGGCCAGCGCCACCTGCGGCCCGCGCCCGCGGGCAGCTATCCGGCGGGTGAGTCACCGCTCGGGGTGCGCCAGCTGATCGGCGACGTGTGGGAGTGGACGTCGAGCGACTTCCTGCCCTACCCGGGGTTCAGGGCATTCCCCTACAAGGAGTACTCGGAGGTGTTCTTCGGGACCGGGTACAAGGTGCTGCGCGGCGGTTCGTTCGCGGTGGACGCGGTGGCCTGCCGGGGCACGTTCCGCAACTGGGACCATCCGATCCGGCGGCAGATCTTCTCCGGATTCCGCACGGCCCGTTCGGAGAACACCTGATGTGCCGTCATATCGCGTACGTAGGACCCGAGGAACCGCTCGGCCGGCTCCTCGTGGATCCGCCGCACGGGCTCTACCGCCAGTCGTGGGCACCCCGGCACCAGCGGTACGGGACGGTCAACGCCGATGGTTTCGGCGTGGGCTGGTACGCGCCCGGGGACCCGGCGCCGGCCCGGTACCGCAGGGCGGGACCGGTCTGGGCGGATCCGTCGTTCGCCGATCTCGCCCGGGTCGTCCGCACCCCGGCGCTGCTCGCGGCCGTGCGGGACGCGACCCTGTCGGGTGCGGACGCCGAGGCCGCGGCGGCGCCGTTCGCCGCAGGGGCCTGGCTGTTCAGCCACAACGGGGCCGTGCGGGGCTGGCCGGGCACGCTCGCACCGCTCGTGGCCACCCTGCCGCCCGAGGACGTGCTGTCACTGGAGGCCCGCAGCGACTCCGCGCTCGTGTGGGCCCTCGTGCTCGCCCGGCTGCGGGCGGGGTACCCCGGGGAACCGGAGGGGCAGGCGCTGGCCGACACCGTGCTGGAGATCGCCGCGGCGGCCCCCGGGTCCCGGCTCAACCTGCTGCTCACCCAGGGCGACACGATCACCGCGACCGCGTGGGGCGACACGCTGTGGTACCTCTCCCGGCCGGGCGGCGGGACCGTCGTGGCCTCCGAACCGTACGACGACGATCCGCACTGGCGCGAGGTCCCCGACCGCACCCTGCTGGTTGCCAGCCGCACGGACGTGCTCCTCACGCCGCTCAAGGAGCCGGGCGACGTCCTGGCGGGCACCGGCACACCGGCACGATCCGCATCGGCACGACACACACCGGCACCACCGAAGGAGCCCCGCACGTGAGTCCGTTCCGTCTCACCCGCACCCTGCCCGAGGACGCCGCCGGCGCCGCCCTGCGCGCCGACGTCCGTGAGGGCCTGACCGGCAGTCCCAGAACGCTGCCGCCGAAGTGGTTCTACGACGCGCGGGGCAGTGAGCTGTTCGAGGAGATCACCACACTGCCCGAGTACTACCCGACGCGTGCGGAGCGCGAGATCCTGCTCGCCCGCTCCGGTGAGATCGCCGAGGCGTCCGGTGCCCGCACCCTCGTCGAGCTGGGCTCCGGTTCCTCGGAGAAGACCCGCCACCTGATCGACGCACTGACCGGGCTGCACACCTACGTCCCCGTCGACGTCAGCGAGAGCGCCCTGACCCTGGCGGGTCAGGCACTCGTCGCCGAGCGGCCGGGGCTGAACGTGCACGCCCTGATCGACGACTTCACCGGCCGTATGACGCTGCCCGACACCCCGGGCCCGCGCCTGGTGGCGTTCCTCGGCGGCACGCTCGGCAATCTGCTGCCCGCCGAGCGGGCCGCGTTCCTGGCCTCCGTGCGGGCGATGCTCGCCCCGGGGGACGGGCTGCTCCTCGGTACGGACCTGGTCAAGGACGAGAAGGTGCTGGTCCGGGCGTACGACGACGCGGCCGGGGTGACGGCCGCGTTCAACAGGAACGTCCTGGCCGTCATCAACCGGGAGCTGGGCGCCGACTTCGATCCGGCCGCCTTCGACCATGTGGCCGTGTGGGACGCCGGGCACGAGTGGATCGAGATGCGGCTGCGCTCGCGCGAGCGGCAGACCGTGAAGATCCCCGCGCTCGACCTCGCCGTCGACTTCGGCGCGGGCGAGGAGCTGCGCACCGAGATCTCGGCGAAGTTCCGCAGGGAGCGCGTACGGGAGGAACTGACTGCCGCCGGGCTGGATCCGACCCGGTGGTGGACGGACGAGGAGGGACGGTTCGCGCTGTCGCTGAGCGTGGCGCGCTGACCGGAAGGGCCCGGCGCGACGCGAGGCGGGCGTGTGCCCCGTACGGGTGCACCGCGCCTTCGTGCGGGTCGAGGGGTGCCGGACATCAGGTGCCCGGGACGGCCCGACACCTCGCGCTCGGGCACCGCCTCGGGCACGGTGGAAGGACGTGTGACACAGGAGGCGGCTCTCGGACCGGTGGGAGCCGCCGACGAGAGGAGCACCCGTATGTCGAACCACACCTACCGGGTCACGGAGATCGTCGGCACGTCGCCCGACGGCGTGGAACAGGCCGTCCGCAACGGCGTCGAGCGTGCCTCGCAGACCTTGCGGAATCTGGACTGGTTCGAGGTGACCCAGGTGCGGGGCCGGCTCGAGGAGGGCCGCATCGCCCACTGGCAGGTGGGTCTGAAGGTCGGCTTCCGCCTGGACGACTCGGCCTGAGCCACCCGTCCCCACAGGAGAGCGGGAGGGACGGGCGTCAGGTCCGCCCCTCCCGTTCCTGCGCCGCCCTCAGCTCCCCCGACGGGGCCGTCCAGCGGGCGTGCACGACGGTGAATCCCGCCCGCCGGGCGTCCGCGCAGACCAGTTCGTCGTCGTCCACGAGCACACGGATCTCCCGGGTGCGGGCAAGGCGGCGCAGGACCGCCAGCTTGGTGTACCGGGCGGGCCGCCGGTCGGCGTCGCCGCGCATGTGCACCGGCCCTTCGGGCAGCTCCTGGGCGGCCAGCCACTCCAGCGTGTCGCTCCGGCAGCGCTCGGGACGCCCGGTGAGGTAGACGATCTCGCACTCCCGCGCCCTCTCGCGCACCAGCGCGACGCCCTCCGCGAGGGGCTGGTCCTCGGGCGCGGCGGCGAAGAAGGCGTCCCAGTCCCGCGGCCTGCGCTCCAGGAACCGCTGTCGGTGCGCGGTGTCGGCGAGGGTGTTGTCCAGGTCGAACACGGCGAGCGGGCGCTTGTCACGGTTGGTCACGCCGCCCAGCCTAGACAAGCGACGCTCCTGCCCGTTACGCCCGAGGGGAAAGCGGTCAACGGGAATGCCGCGGCCGTCCGGACGTTGAACCGGATGTGACTCCGCTGATCTCCCGGACCCGTTTCTCCGTCCTCGACCGCTCCCGCACCCGTGAGGGGCACAGTGGCCCCGAGGCGCTGCGCGACACCGTGCGCCTGGCGCGGGAGCTGGAGGAACTCGGTTACCACCGGTTCTGGGTCTCGGAGCACCACGGTGTGCCCGGGGTCGCCGGCTCCGCGCCGACGGTGCTGGCCGCCGCCGTCGCCGCGGCGACCCGGACGATCCGTGTCGGTACCGGCGGAGTGATGCTGCCCAACCATCGACCGCTCGTCGTGGCCGAGCAGTTCGGCGTGCTGGAGTCCCTCTTCCCGGGGCGGATCGACATGGGTCTGGGCCGCTCGGTGGGATTCACCGACGGGGTGCGCAGGGCCCTGGGCCGGGACAAGGACGACGCCGAGGACTTCGGCGCCCAGATCGACGAGCTGCTCGGCTGGTTCCGCGGCACGTCCCCCACCGGCGTGCACGCCCGTCCGGCCGAGGGCCTGACCGTGCCGCCGTTCGTGCTGGCCATGGGTGAGGGCGCGACGATCGCCGCCCGTGCGGGTCTGCCCATGGTCATCGGCGACCTGCGCGACCGCGACCGGATGCGGCGCGGCATCGACCACTACCGGGAGCACTTCCACCGGTCCGCCTGGGCGAGCGAGCCGTACGTGGTGATCTCCGGGACGGTCGCCGTGGCGGACACGCCCGGACAGGCCCGCCGGCTCCTGCTCCCGGAGGCCTGGTCGATGGCGCACTCACGGACCCGCGGAACCTTCCCGCCGCTGCCGTCCGCCGAACACGTCGAGTCGCTCACCATGACGGCGAAGGAACGCGGCCTGTACGAGTCCGGGCTCGGCGGTCACATCGCCGGCACGGAGGAGCAGGTGGCCGACGAGCTGGAGACGGTGCTGAAGGAGACGGGGGCCCAGGAGGTCCTCGTCACCACCAGCACCCATGACCGTACGGGCCTGCTGGAATCCTACCGGCGGCTCGCCGCCCTGACCGGTCTCGCCGGGCCCACGGATCCCACGGACACGGAGGGCGGCAGCGCGGTGCGCCGGTGAGCGGATCCACCGGCGCGCTCACGGTGTGCCGTCCGGTCATGGGCGGCCCCGGCGTGGAACGTCGCGGCCCCGTCCGGCGGCGTCGTCCCGCCGCGTGGTGTCGTCCGGTACGCCCTCGCTCTCGATGCGCTCCTTGCGGATCCGGCCCCGTACGGTCTTGTTCTCGGTGCGCTCCTCCGTGGTCAGCCGCACCCGCTCGACGGGCACCGCCCTGGTCTCCACGACGGGCCGCTCCTCGTGCAGCGTGACCTCGTAGTCGGCCTCACCCATCTCGGCGCCGGACATCGCGGCCTCACGGTCGGCCTCCGTGATCGGCTCGCGCACCACGCGTACCTCCTCGTGGCGCACGGGCACGGTCTGTTCGACGTCCTCCGTCACGACGTACTTGTGCAGCTTGGCCCGTCCGGTCTCGCGCCGCTCGACGCGGACGTGCATCTCCTCCTCCATGCGGGTCATGGACTCGGCGCCCTGCCCTGCCCGCACGCCGGTCCGGCCGGTGGTCGCGGCGGCACCCGTGGGGCCGGCCTTGCCGGTCGTCGCCGACGTGCCCGCCGATGCCGTTCCCGCGGTGGTGGTCGTCCTCGTCGCCGTCCGGTCCTTGCCCGGCGTACGGGCGGCGCCGGCGGCACCCGCGGCCCCGGCCACGCCCCTGCCGGGGGCCTTGTCGGTGCGGCCCTCGCCGGAGTCGTCGGTGTCGTCGCGCAGCACACCGCCCCAGTCGATGCCGTAGTAGTCGTACAGCCGGTGTTCCTCCGACTCCGACAGGTGGCCCTGCGAGTCGACGTCGACCTCGGGTGCGCCCTTGATCTTGTCCTTGGGATACGGGACTTCGAGGTGGTCCTCCACCAGTTCGGCGTCGCGGATGGGGATGAACGACTCGCTGGTGCCGAACATGCCCGTCTTGACACTCACCCACTCGGGGCGGCCGCTCATGTCGTCGAAGAAGACATGCTTGGCCTCACCGATCTTGTTGCCTTCGCCGTCGTAGACGGGGTGGTCCAGGAGGATCCTGACCTCATCGCGGGTGATCATCTGGCCTCACCCTCCTTTCAGGTGTCACTCCCGTCCGGATGTCCTCCTCAGCGCGGTAAAAACTTCACATAGAGGACAAAAGGCGCTTAATTTTCGACAGCGCTCACTTCCGGTGGTCGCGACCGACGGTCCTCGCCAGGGTTCCCGCCTGGTGCCCGGCCCGCTGTGCTGCCACCCGCACGGCTTCCGGAGCGGTCCGTGGTCCCGTTTCGAACCGTCGTGCGGCTGCGCGGCGGCGGCCAGGGTGCGGCGGTCCGGGTGGCTGCCCGGCGGGATGGCTGCCCGTATCCCGACCTCGGCGACCAGGCCCCGGGCCGAGACCACCCGCCACAGGGACGCCACCAGGGTGTCGTCCCCGACGAAGGCCGGGGCGGTGGCGGGTGTTCCGTGCGCGTCGCGGTAGTGGATGCGGACCGGCTGGACCGGGACCCCGGCGTCGAGCGCCGCCTGGAAGGCGGCCCGGCGGAAGGAGCCCTGGCCGCGGCCGCACCAGGTGCTGCCCTCGGGGAAGACCGCGACGGCCGAACCCTCACCGAGCGCCCCGGCGATCCGGGCGACCGTGCCCGGCAGGGCGCGCAGCCGGTCGCGGTCGATGAACAGGACGCCGCTGCGTTCGACCAGAGGCCCCGCCAGCGGCCACTGCCGTATCTCGGCCTTCGCCAGCATGCGGGCCGGACGGACCGCGCCCAGCAGGGGGACGTCCAGCCAGGAGATGTGGTTGGCGACGAGCAGCAGCCCGCCGGCGGGCGCGGCGCCGCCGGTGACACGGACCCGGACCCCGGCGGCCCGTACGATCCACCGGCACCACCGGCCGACGAGACCCGCCGGGATCAGCCGCCCGACGGGCAGCAGCAGGATCCCGGCGAGGACCAGGGCGACGACCGCGGCCAGTCGCAGCACCGCCCCCGGTACGGCCCTCGCGGCCCCCGTCGGCTCCACGCAGCCGCTCGGGGTGCAGGGCGCGCCCGGCAGCCAGACACTCATCCGGCCGGCACGAGAGAGAGGAAGTGCCGCAGATAGCGCTGGTCGACCCGGCTCATCGGCAGCAGCACGTACAGGTCGGCGACACCGAAGTCCGCGTCGTGCGCGGGTTCGCCGCAGACCCAGGCGCCGAGCCGGAGGTAGCCGCGCAGCAGGGCGGGCAGCTCGGTGCGGGCGGCGGATGCCGCGGTCGTCGGCCGCCACGGGCGCAGGGGGTGTACCCGGTACTCCTCGGGGGCGAGGTGCTTGCCCCGGACACGGTCCCAGGTGGCGGCGGCGAGCGCGCCGCCGTCGGTGAGCGGGATGGAACAGCAGCCCGCGAGCCATTCGTGGCCCCGGTCGGTCATGTAGCGGGCGATGCCGGCCCAGATGAGGCCGATGACCGCGCCGTCACGGTGGTCGGGGTGCACGCAGGAGCGGCCGACCTCGACGAGGCCCGGCCGGATCGGGTCGAGGGCGGCGATGTGGAACTCGGTCTCCGCGTACAGGCCGCCGGCGACCGCGGCGCGTTCGGGCGGCAGCAGCCGGTAGGTGCCGACCACCTGGCCGCTCACCTCCTCGCGCACGAGGAGGTGGTCGCAGTAGGCGTCGAAGGGGTCGATGTCCAGGCCCGGCCGGGGAGTGGACAGCAGGGCGCCCAGCTCGCCGGCGAAGACGTCGTGCCGCAGCCGCTGGGCGGCACGCACGTCGTCCTCGTCTCGGGCGAGGGTGACGGTGTAGCGGGTGGGTGCCGCGGGCTTCACGGGGTGGTCTACGGTCAGGACGCCGGTCATGGCTCTCTCCTGGTCACGCGCCGGAGCGGGGAAGGTGGGGACTCCCCTTGTTTCTGCCGATGCCGGTTGGCGTGTACGTGACCTGAGCCGGGAGCGCGGATGTGGGAATGCTGAATGCCAGGCGCCGCCCGGCCGGCGTCGGGCGTTGCCCGGACAGCAGACGGGACCGGGGATGAGCACCACTCCCGGTCCCGCCCGTCCGCCCTCTGGCGAACGTTTCCTGTTGCCCGCAACGGTGGTTACCGGCCGGTTCCCCTGGCCGTGGCGCGCAGCCACTCCTTGTTCATCCCGGTGATGGAGGTCAGCGGGATGCCCTTCGGGCAGGCGGTGGCGCACTCCCCGGCGAGGGTGCAGCCGCCGAAACCCTCGTCGTCCATCTGCGCCACCATGTCGAGCACCCGGGTCTCGCGCTCGGGCGCGCCCTGCGGCAGCACGTTGAGGTGGTTGATCTTCGCCGAGGTGAAGAGCATCGCAGCACCGTTGGGGCAGGCCGCGACGCAGGCGCCGCAGCCGATGCACTCGGCGTGCTCGAAGGCGAGGTCCGCGTCCGGCTTCGGGACGGGCGTGGCGTGCGCCTCGGGCGCCGAGCCGGTGGGGACGCTGACGTAGCCGCCGGCCTGGATGATCCGGTCGAAGGCCGTCCGGTCGACGACGAGGTCCTTGACCACCGGGAAGGCCGCCGCCCGCCACGGTTCGACGTCGATGGTGTCGCCGTCCTTGAAGGACCGCATGTGCAGCTGGCAGGTGGTGGTGCGCTCGGGACCGTGGGCGTCGCCGTTGATGACCAGCGAGCAGGCGCCGCAGATGCCCTCGCGGCAGTCGTGGTCGAAGGCGACCGGGTCCTCGCCCTCGAGGGTGAGTTCCTCGTTGAGGGTGTCGAGCATTTCCAGGAAGGACATGTCGGGTGAGATGCCGTCCACTTCGTACGTGGACATGGCGCCGTCGGCGTCGGCGTTCTTCTGCCGCCAGACGCGCAGGGTCAGCTTCATGCGTAGCTCCGCTGAGTGGGGTGGACGTACTCGAAGACGAGGTCTTCCCTGTGCAGGACGGGAGCGTCGCCCGTGCCGGTGAACTCCCAGGCGGCGGCGTAGGTGAACTCCTCGTCCCGGCGGGCGGCCTCGCCGTCGGGGCTCTGGGACTCCTCGCGGAAGTGGCCGCCGCAGGATTCGGCGCGGTGCAGGGCGTCGAGACACATCAGCTCGGCGAGCTCGAGGTAGTCGACGATGCGGTTGGCCCGCTCCAGGGACTGGTTGAACTCCTCGCCCGTGCCGGGCACCTTGATCCTCCTCCAGAACTCCTCGCGGATCTGCGGGATGCGCTCCAGTGCCTTGCGCAGACCCGAGTCGGTGCGGGCCATGCCGCAGAACTCCCACATGAGTTCGCCGAGTTCGCGGTGGAAGGAGTCGGGGGTGCGGTCACCGTCGACGGAGAGGAGCAGGTTGAGCCGGTCCTCGGTCTCGGCCAGGACCTCCTGCACCGCCGGATGGCCGGCGTCCACCTCGTCCTTGTGCGGGTTGCGCGCCAGGTAGTCGTTGACGGTGGCCGGGAGGACGAAGTAGCCGTCGGCCAGGCCCTGCATCAGCGCGGAGGCGCCGAGCCGGTTGGCGCCGTGGTCGGAGAAGTTGGCCTCGCCGACGGCGAACAGGCCGGGGACGGTGGTCTGCAGGTCGTAGTCGACCCACAGGCCGCCCATCGTGTAGTGCACGGCGGGGTAGATCCGCATCGGCACCCGGTAGGGGTCCTCGTCGGTGATCCGCTGGTACATGTCGAAGAGGTTGCCGTACTTGGCCTCGACCGCCTTGCGTCCCATGCGCCCGATGGCGTCGGCGAAGTCCAGGTAGACGCCCTGGCCGCCGGGGCCGACGCCCCTGCCCTCGTCGCAGACGTTCTTGGCGGCACGGGAGGCGATGTCGCGGGGCACCAGGTTGCCGAAGGACGGGTAGATGCGCTCCAGGTAGTAGTCGCGCTCGTCCTCGGGGATCCTGTTCGGCGGGCGGTCGTCGCCCTTGGCCCTGGGCACCCAGATGCGGCCGTCGTTGCGCAGCGACTCGCTCATCAGCGTCAGCTTGGACTGGTGGTCGCCGGTGCGCGGGATGCAGGTGGGGTGGATCTGGGTGAAGCAGGGGTTGGCGAAGTACGCGCCGCGCCGGTGCGCCCGCCAGACGGCGGTCGCGTTGGAGTTCATGGCGTTCGTCGACAGGTAGAAGACGTTGCCGTAGCCGCCGGTGGCGAGGACGACGGCGTCCGCGAAGTAGGTGCCGATCCTCCCCGTGATCAGGTCCCGGGCGACGATCCCGCGGGCCCGGCCGTCGACGACGATCAGGTCGAGCATCTCGGTGCGCGGGTGCATCTCGACGTTGCCGGCGGCGATCTGCCTCGAGAGGGCCTGGTAGGCGCCGAGGAGGAGCTGCTGGCCCGTCTGGCCGCGGGCGTAGAAGGTGCGGGAGACCTGGACGCCTCCGAAGGAGCGGGTGTCGAGCAGGCCGCCGTACTCACGGGCGAACGGCACGCCCTGGGCGACGCACTGGTCGATGATCTCGACGGAGATCTGCGCGAGGCGGCGCACGTTGGACTCGCGCGAGCGGAAGTCGCCGCCCTTGACGGTGTCGTAGAAGAGACGGTGCACGGAGTCGCCGTCGTTGCGGTAGTTCTTCGCCGCGTTGATGCCGCCCTGCGCGGCGATGGAGTGGGCCCGGCGCGGGGAGTCCTGATAGCAGAACTGGACGACGCGGTAACCCTGTTCGGCCAGCGTGGCGCCGGCGGAGCCGCCGGCCAGGCCGGTACCGACGACGATGACGGTCTGCCGCCGCCGGTTGGCGGGGTTGACCAGCTTGGCCTCGAAGCGGCGCTTGTCCCAGCGCTCCTCGATCGGCCCGGACGGGGCCTTGGTGTCGACGACCGGCTCACCGGTCGTGTACTCGGCATAGGTAGTCATATCAGCTCACCACTCCGGTCATGACGCCCACGGGGACGGCGAGGAAGCCGATCGTGAGCAGCAGCGCGAGGACGTTCGCCAGGGACTTCAGGGCGCGGTCGCGGGTGCGGCTGCCGACACCGAGGGTCTGGGCCGCGCTCCAGAAGCCGTGCCGGATGTGCAGGCCGAGGGCGAGCACCGCGACGACGTAGATGACGTTGCCGTACCAGGTGGAGAAGGTGTCCACGACGTTCTGGTAGGGCTTGCCCGTCTCGAAGCCGCCGGAGTGCACGTGTCCGGTGGTCAGGTCGAGGATGTGCCAGACGATGAACAGGGCGAGGATGATCCCGCCCCAGCGCATGGTGCGCGTGGCGTAACCGGCCCGCGCCTTCTTGTGGACGTACTTGCTGGGACGCGCCCTGATGTCGCGGCGGCTGAGCTGGTACGCGGAGACGGCGTGCGCGACGACCGCGACGACGAGCACGACGCGGACCGCCCACAGGGCCCACTCGTAGTGCAGGAGGGGCTCGCCCATGGTGCGCAGCCAGTGCGCGTACTCGTTGAACTCGGGCGCCCCGAAGTAGATCTTCAGGTTGCCGAGCATGTGGGCGACCAGGTAGAGCAGCATGATCAGGCCACTGACGGCCATCACTGTCTTCTTGCCGACGGTCGAGTCCCACACGGTGCGTGCCATGGACGGTCGTCGGTCCGTCCGCGTTGCCAGAGCCATGTCACAGCACGCTAGGGCCAAAGGTCCCCATCGGTCCAAGACATGGAACACCTCGTTTCCATAGGCTCCACCTATGGTGGCACTATGCTGGGCCCATGCAGTTCCAGCAGCTCCAGTACTTCGTGGCGGTCGCCGAGACCCAGCACTTCACCCGGGCCGCGGAGACGGTCCATGTCGCGCAGCCGTCCCTCTCCCAGCAGATCAAGGCGCTGGAGAGGGAACTGGGGGCGGATCTGTTCCTGCGGGCCCGCGGCAACATCACGCTGACCGACGCGGGCGAGGCGCTGCTGCCGCTGGCCCGGCGCATCCTCGCCGACGCGGACACGGCCCGGCACGAGGTGCAGGAGCTGGCACAGCTGCGCAGCGGCCGGGTCAGGCTGGGGGCGACCCCGAGTCTGTGCACCGGTCTGCTGCCGGACGTGCTGCGCGCCTTCCACGACCGCTACCCGGGCATCCGGCTGCTGATCGAGGAGGGCGGCTCCCACGACCTTGTGCGCGAGCTGGCCCGCGGCGCCCTGGACCTGGCCCTGGTCGTGCTGCCCCTGCCTGCCCCCTCTCCCGCGCTCACCACGGTGGAGCTGCTGCGCGAGGACCTGGTGGTGGTGTCCTCCCCCGACGCCCCGAAGCCCGGCCGGGGCCGGCGCACCGTGCGCGTCGCCGACCTGGAGGGCGAGCGTCTGGTGATGTTCCGGCACGGCTACGACCTGCGGGAGCTGACGGTGGCCGCGTGCCGCGCGGAGGGCTTCGAGCCGGACTTCGCGGTGGAGGGCGGCGAGATGGACGCGGTGCTGGGCTTCGTCCGGGCGGGCCTGGGCCTCGCCGTCGTGCCCCGCATGGTCGCCGCGCGGTCCGGTCAGGGGCTGCGGGTCACCCCTCTGGCCCACCCCGGCCTCGACCGCACCATCGCCCTGGCCCACCGCAGCGACGTGGCTCCGCCTCGGGCGGCCCGGGAGCTCCAGCGGATGCTGCTTGAGCGGTGAGCACGCCGGCCGCACCGCATCGGCCGACACCGGCCCGTACCGGCCGGCGCCCGCACCGGCCGGTCGGCCGGGTGGCCCTGAACCCGCCGCGCGGGCAGCACCCTCACCGTGCCCCGTGCACCGCGTCCGCCCGGGGGCACGAGCACGACCGGGCTCGAACCGTGAGCCCCCGGCCCGGGAGCCGCCGCCGAGGTCCCCGCGGGCGCACGTCCGGCACCCGTGGCGGGCGGGCCGGAGCACTCCCGGCGGCCGGCGGCGGCCCGCACCATGGGCGGCGTTCCCTGTCGGCGGCTGCTACGGGCCGGGCCGACGGACGGGACGCCGGTGCGGCCGGCGGAGCACACGCCGAGGACGGGAGCGCCCGCGGCGCCCGCCGGCGCAGGATCCGACGTCCAGACCCGCGCCCGCGGACCGGGCGGCGGGCACGGGGCCGGGCCGCCGCTGCGGCCCCCGTCGGCGCATCGTGACGGCCGCCGCCCGGCATCGCCACGCCGCCTCGGTCAGGCCGTCGGTACGAGGCGGTCACCCCGTCGCGTCCACCAGGGCCAGCTCATGCAGTCGCTCCGGTGGACCCGGGCGGGCGTAGTACCAGCCCTGGGCGGTGTCACAGCCGAGTATGCGGAGCTGTTCGGCCTGGGCCCCCGTCTCGACCCCCTCCACCGTCACCGCGAGATCCAGGCTGTGGGCCAGGGAGACGATCCCCTCGACGATCTTGAGGTCGACCGGATCCGCCGGGAACTGCTGCATGCTCTGGGTGAAGGAGCGGTCCAGTTTGAGGACGCTCACCGGGAGGCGGCGCAGGTTGGCGAGGTTGGAGTAGCCGGTGCCGAAGTCGTCCAGGGCGATGTCGACGCCCATCTCCGCGAGCCGGCGCAGCGGCTTCAGCAGGTCGTCGTCCGCGCCGATCAGCGCCGACTCGGTCACCTCCAGGCACAGCGCGTCCGGCTCGACGCCGGTGCGCTCCAGGATGTCGACGGTGTCCTGGACCAGGCCGGGGTGGGTGAGCTGGCAGGGCGAGAGGTTCACGTTGATGCGCAGCGGGCCGAACGCGTCCGCACCGCCGTGCCGCTCCTGCCATGCGCGGGCCTGCCGCACGGACTGCTCGAGCACCCAGCGGCCCAGCGGGACGATCAGGCCGGTGTGCTCGGCGAGCGGGATGAACCGGTCCGGCGAGAGCACCCCGTGCTGCGGGTGCAGCCAGCGCACCAGCGCCTCGGCGCCCCGGACGCTGCCGTCGCCGAGGTGCACCAGAGGCTGGTACTCGATGAAGAACTCGCCCCGTTCCAGCGCCGCGGGCAGCGCCGTGGTCAGGCCGTGCCGGGTGATGGCCCGGGCGTCGGACTCCGGGTCGGCGAGCTCGAAGCGGTTGCCGCCCGCCGACTTGGCCCGGTACATGGTGATGTCGGCGCTGCGCAGCACCTCCGCCGGACCGCGCTCCCCGGCCGGCCCCTCGACCACGCCGATGCTGCCGCGCACGGTCAGGTCCCTGCCGTCGACGCCGATGGGGGCGAGCAGCGCGTTCATGATGCGGGCGGCGAGTTCGTCGACCGTGTGCTGGGTGTCGGGGCCCGTGGTCAGCGCCACGAACTCGTCGCCGCCGAGCCGGGCGACCATCTCACCGGGCGCGGTGGCGCAGGACTGGAGCCGGTCGGCGACCTCGACGAGCAGCCGGTCACCGGCCGCGTGTCCGAGACTGTCGTTGACGGTCTTGAAACCGTCCAGGTCGAGGTAGCACAGGCCGAAGCGCTGCCCCTCGCCCGCGTTCAGCGCCTTCTCGAGCCGCTCGAAGAAGAACGTGCGGTTGGGCAGACCAGTCAGCGCGTCGTGGGTGGCCTCGTAGCGCAGCCGGAGGTTGAGCAGCCGCCGCTCGGTGGTGTCCTCCATGAGCGCGAGCTGGTACTGCGGTTCACCGTCGGCGTCACGCAGCAGGGACACCGTGAGGTTGGTCCACAGCACCGTGCCGTCGGGCCGGTAGAACGCCTTCTCGAGGTGGTAGTGCTCGCGCTCGCCGCGTACCAGCTCGTCGTAGAGGGCCCAGGTCTGCGGGGCGTCGTCGGGGTGCGTCCACTCCGGGACACTGCGGCTGCGCAGGCTCTGCTCCGACAGGCCGAACATGCGCCGCAGGGCGGCGTTGACCTGGAGGATGTTGCCCTTGAGGTCGGCGATGCCGATGCCTATGGCCGCGCCCTCGAAGACCGCGCGGAACCTGGCCTCGGTGTCGTGCAGGGCCTGGGCCACCACGCCCTGTGCCCGCAGCGCGGCCTGGGCGATGGCCTCCTGCTCGGCCAGCGTCCGCTCGCGCAGCGCCTGCGCGTATCCGGCGGCCATGGCGTGCTGCAGCCTGGCACTGCGCGCCCGCAGGTCCTCGCGGTCACCGTCGCCGCCGCAGTACAGGACGAGGTAGGCGTCCACGCAGTCCAGGGTCCGGCTGAGCGCCTCCGGGTCGGTGCAGTGCGCCTCCACCAGGGCGGCGCCGACCGCCCTGCCGGTGTCCGGGTCGAAAGCCCTCGCCCACAGCGCCTCGCTCAACCGCCGTGCCAGCGGGAGCAGTTGCTTCTCCAACTCCGGCCGGGTCGACGAGGTCGAGGTCACCGGGAAGACCGCCCGGCTCCAGATCGTCGCGAACCGGCGCAGTCTGTCCTCCGGCCCGTCCGGCTCCGCGCTCACGCGGTACGCCCCACGCCCGCGTAAGCGGAGAAGGCGTAGGGATCCTCGTCCTCCGGTGCGGTGTCCGGCCGCCACTTCGGCATCGGCACCAGTCCGGGTTCCACCATGTCGTACCCCTCGAAGAACCGCGCGATCTCGTCGCGCGAGCGCATGATCAACGGGTTGCGGATGTCCTTGTACACGTCCACCGCTCCACCGGCCCGCTCCGGCGACAACGGAATTCCCTCGTAGGAGGCATGGGTGAGCATCAGCATACTGCCGGGCGCGAGTGCGTCGCGCAGTTGGGCCACCGCCGCGTACGGGTCCTCCGCGTCGTCCACGAAGTGGAGGACGGCGACGAGCAGCAGCGCCACCGGGCGGTTCGGGTCGATCAGACGCCCGACCTCGTAACTGCCCAGGATCTCCTGGGGCTTACGGAGGTCCGCGGCGACGACGGCCGCGTTCCCATTGCCCTCGAGGACGGCCTGGCTGTGTGCGACGGCCACCGGGTCGTGGTCGACGTAGACCACCCGCGCGCCGGGGGCGGCCGCCTGCGCCACCTCGTGCACATTGCCGAACGTCGGGATGCCGGAGCCGATGTCCAGGAACTGGGTGACGCCCTCACCGGCCGCGAACCGCACCGCCCGGCGCAGGAACCCCCTGTTCGCCTGCATGACCTTCGGCAGCCCCGGCATGAACTCCATGGCCCTGCGGGCCGCTTCCCGGTCGACCTCGAAGTTGTGCGAACCGCCCAGGTAGTAGTCGTACATCCGGGAAACGCTGGGCACCGTGATGTCGATGCTCCGTGGGGCCCAGGCGGGACGCTCCATCTATCTCTCCACAGCGTTGGCGATCCGGTGTCCGAGCCGAGGCTACTGATCGCTCGCCAATGGAGCGACCCCAAACGGAAATTGACCATCCGTTCCCGGTCACTGCCTACGGCATGTGCCGAATGGACAACTGCGAGCACACTACGAAAAGTGTGCGCGGCATTCCGGAGAGTTCCGGCACGCGGAGAAGCCGGGGGTACGGAATGGCGTGACGCGCGGAGAATCGGGTGAGTGGCGCAGGAAAAGTGAAGAGCGCCGGAAATTCCGCGAGTTACGGTGAATCACGGCAAAACGGTCCGCCTCTCCGCGGGACACGGAGAGGCGGACCGGGGTCGACGGCACCGGAGGGAGACGAAGCCCTGGGGAGGTTGCGCTACTTCTCCGGAGCGCCGACGGGCTCTCCGTTCGGCCGCACCGCGTACCAGGTCCCCCCGACGCCCTGGCCGTTGGTGTCGCCGGCGGCCTTGTCACCCGCGAAGGTGTAGATCGGCCAGCAGTTGATCGTCTGCTGTTCGGCCTTGTTGTCGGGGCGGGTGAAGGTCATGTAGTTCTTCTTCTGAATGCCCTTGGTGTCGTTGATGTCGACCGGCGCCACCACCGGCCACTTCTCCAGGCAGGCACCGGTGCAGGCGGAGACCGGCTCCGGCCAGGCCTCGTCCTTCATGAAGCGGTAGACGGTCCTGCCGTCCTTGTCGACGACGATCTCACCGAGTTCGGGGTCCTCCCGGGTGGACAGACCGGGCTGCCCGCCGGCCTCCTGCGCCTGCTGCTCGCCGGTCTCCTGCGCCTTCTTGCCCTCGGGGGTCAGCGCGAACCACTTGCCGCCCACGCCCTGGCCCTTGACGTCACCGGCGTTGACGTCCTTGATGTAGTGGTAGGCGGGCCAGCCGTCGACGGTGAGCTGCTTGGTGCCGTCGGCCCGGGCGACCTCACCCAGGAGGGACTCGTCGATGCCCTCACCGGCCGCGGTGTCGTCGGCGAGTACCGGTGGCCAGGTCTCGGCACAGTCTCCGTCGCAGTTGGACTTGGGAGGCTCGGCGGTGTCCTGGTCGAAGCGGTAGAGCGTGAGTCCGAGCTCGTCCGTCACCAGCTTGCCGAGTTTGGCGTTGCTGGCGACGGCCAGCTCGCCCGCACCGCCGGCCGGGCTCGTGGAGGACTCCGTACCGGCCCCGGTGTCGATGCCTCCGAGGTCTCCGGGCGCGGCCGAGGCGCCCACGTTCTGACTGCTGGCCGGCGGCGGGGTGTCCTGACCGCACGCCGTCGTCAGCGTCAGCACCGCCGCGGCGCTCACCACCAGTGAGGCGGTCCGCCAGGAGGTCTTCATCTCAGCTCCAGATCATCGCAAGGGTGTTGCAGCGCCCTGCTGCGCCGCCGCTCGACGTGGAGTACGCACCAGCACACCTGCCGTGTTCAACGCGGGCCGATATTTCTTTTGGAGCACACGGTTCCTCCCCTTCTCACCCGGTCCGTCCCTCCCGCCTCGCACATCCGCGCACACGCCACCATCGGGTGATCAGTACCGGACCAAACGGAAGTTGCCGGATTTACCTCCATCGGGGTAATCATCCGGCACTCCCGCGTGTCCTGGCGGAGCACGGCTCATGATCTTCGTCGTGCAAGGACTCGTACCGATCCGATCCGCCCTCGTCACCCGGGCGTTGGCGGCAGCCACGCTGACCTGGGCGCTCACCGGCGCGCCGGGCACGGCGGTGGCCGACGCGTGCGCCTACGCCTCGACGGGCCCGGGGGGAACGGAGGCGGTGGCGATCGCCGGAAAACTGACCTGGCCGCTCCCTCCGGACTGTTCACCCCCCGCCCCTCCACCCACGCCCCCGCCCACACCGGCCCCGCCCCCTCCGCCGCCCGCGCCCGACCCCACTCCACCCCCGCCACCGCCCGCTCCCCCACCACCCAAGCCCGGACCCACCACCACGAAACCCGACCCCACACCCCCACCGCCCCCGCGCCAGGCCCGCCCGGCACCACCCCCCGCCCGTCCGGCCCCGCCCCCACCGCCCGCACCTCCCCCACCGCCACCGGGCCCTTCACCCGCACCGTCGGCCACCCCCGCACCCCGCCCCTCCGTGACGCCCGTGCACTACCCCCGGTATCGCGCGGCACCTCCGGTCAAGCGGCCGTCCGGCGGCGCCATGTCACCGCTCACCTTCGTCCTGCTCATCACCATGCCCGCGGTCGTCGCCATCGCGGCGCTGCGGCCCCGCTGAGCCCCGGGCCCGCCCGTTTCCGCCGAACCCCACAACCCGCCGTGGAGGCACCTCTTGCCGGAATGGCTTGTTCTCACCCTCGCGATGCTGGCCGTCTGCGCCGTGGTGGTCGCCATCACCCTCATACGTCACCGCGCGGCCCCCGACGACGAGGACCCCAGTGAGACCCCGGACGTCATCGAGTACATGACGATGTGGATCGGCGTGGTGTACGCCATCGTCCTGGGTCTTGCCATCGCCGGAGTCTGGGAGGGGCGCGGCGCGGCCCAGGACCACGTACGGGCGGAGGCGGTGGCGCTGCACGAGATCTCGGAGCGGGTGCGGATCTATCCGGCCGACGTCCGCGACCGTATTCGGGACGATGTCAACGCCTATGTCGGACACGTCGTGACCACCGAGTGGCGCACCATGGCCGACGACGGACGGGTCACCGGGCGCGGGACCGAGTTGCTCGACCGGATCCGCCGGGACGTCACCGACTACGAACCGCGGACGGACTTCGAGGCCCAGGCCTATCAGCCGCTCGTCGACCAGGTGTCCGCCGCCGACCAGGCACGCGCGGCCCGTGCGGAGTCGACCGGGGAGACCATGCCGGGCGTGGTGTGGTTCGGGCTGATCGGCGGGGCCGTCATCACCATCGGGATGATCTTCGCGCTGCAGATCCGGCGCACCCGGCGGGAGCTGATCCTCGCCGCTCTGTTCTCGGCACTGATCGCCTTCCTGCTCTTCCTGATCTGGGATTTCGACGCGCCGTTCAGCCGTGGTCTCGCCGCGTCGGCCGATCCGTTCCGCCTCCTGTTCCCCGACGTCGGGAGCTAGGGCCTGCCCGGCGGATCAAGTCGGAGGCGCTCGGCGGTATCCATCCGTCCGGCCTGGGCGGGTGGGGTCCGGTGCGTTCGGCCGCGAGGCGGAGGAGGGCGCCGACGCGATGGGGGGTCCTCCCTGCCCGAGCGGAGCCGGGAGCCCGGGGAGTCGGCAACCGACGACAACGCCGCGGACGGGCGTGCCGGACCCCACCTCTTCGGCATGATCCGCCGGACAGGCCCCCAGGGCCCGCCCGGCCCGCACCACGGTTCCGGTCCCGGGGGCGTGCGCCACGCCGTGCGCGTCCCCCTCCCGCAGCATCGGTGGTCCCTCGTGCGGCCCACAGAAGTGACCCGTTCGCGCGACTGCGATCGCGCCACCCGGTGCGACTTCCTAGCGTTTCGGACATCGAGGCGCATTCCTGGCGCGAGCGGAACAGGTCCGCCGCCGCTCCTCGGGACCCGGAGGACTCGCCATGCACGCGATACGCGTCGCTTCCGCCGCACTCCTGAGCGTCAGTGCCCTGGTACTCGCCGCCGCGCCGGGTGCTGTCGCGGCGGGCGGCGATGTCACACCGTTCGGCTTCGGTGTCCGGCCCGCCCCTCGTCGAGCCCGGCGACCGGGCCACCCTGTGGGTGGACCGGGCCGACGGCGAGTGCGGGGGGCGCGTGACGGTCTCCTCACCGGTCCTCGACACGACGACCGTCCCGGGGGAGCGTTCGAGGGCGACGACGACGGCGTACCGGGACGCCAGGCCCGGCGCGGTCCACCAGGTGGCGTTCACTCGTGGGGGGTGTCACCGGCACCACGAGACCGGCCGTCGCCGGTGGCGGCCCCGTACCGCTCCCCTCGCTGCCAGCGGAATCCGGGGCTCGAGCGGGCACCCGAGGGGTGCGCACGCCGGGGAGGGCGGCAGTCCGGCCGGACTCGACGTCGGCGAGACCGGGCTCGGCGCCGCACTCGTCACGGGCTCGGCGGGTGCCGCGTACCGCTTCACCCGCCGCGACGGTGCACGGGACGGCACCTGACGGCCCCGCACGACCGCGCCCCGGGTCCGGTCGGGGACCCGGGGCGCGGCCTCCAGTCACACGTGCGAAACGGCCGCTGGAAAGGGTCGGCTCAGAACTGCTTCTCGGCGCGGCGACGCATCCAGAAGACACCGCCGGCTGCGGCCGCGGCTGCCACCAGTCCACCACCGATGGCCATGTCGGTCGGGGTCGCACCGTCGGTGCTGCTGCCGCCGAGGCCGCCGCGGACCCCGCCGATGACGGTGAAGGCGGCCGGCCGGGTCAGGCTCCGGCCGGAGCAGTGCACCGTGATGTCGTACGAGCCGGGGCGGGCGTCGTCGTTGACGGTGGCGGTGCCCTTCGCGGTGTCGCCGGCGCCGTGGACCGGGGTCAGCTCGGTCCTCGGGAAGGCGTTGGACGTGGCGTGGCCACCGTTGGGGCAGCCGTCGGCGGTGATCGTCAGCTGGCCGCCACGGGCGATGACGCTGGGCAGGGCGACGATGTTGGACGGGCTGGGGACCCGGCCGCCGTCCGCGACGGCGGCCGGGGCGGCGAGCCCGAGGACGGCGACCGCGGCGCCGACGGACGCCAGGGCACGTGACTTTCGCATGTGTTCCTCCGCGGAAGGCGCCCCGGGGCCGGTCCCCGGTCGATCGGCGAGAAAGCGCCTCCCAGCAAGACCCTCAGTCGCCCTGCCCCTGCGCGCATTTCGGCGATGGTCCGTCCTGGTGAGGCCGCGGCCCGCCCACATCCGTGGTTTCGGATATCACCGCAGGTCACGAACCGTCAGAAGATCTTCGTTCGGCGGCACCCCGGATGGCTTACCGATCACCGCGCGGCCACCCGTTCGCCTTCGTCCCGTCGCCGGTTCTCCGCGCCGCCTCTAGCGTTTCTGCCATGCGCGAGTGATACGGCGACGGCCGTGTCGAGAGGGGAAAAGCGAATGTCTGCTTTCGAACCGGCCGAATTCGAAGAGGAGGCGCGGCGGAAGAAGCGTGCTCCGTGGGGCGTGATAGCGCTGGTTCTGCTCACCGGCCTCGCGCTCATCCGTAACGGTTCGGGGGAGTTCGACGAGGGACCGCCGCAGCCCGCCGGTGCCACCGCCACGGACAGCCAGGTGCCGGGTGCCGCCACGGCCGCGGCGGCGCAACCGCTGCCGTACTCGGTTCCGGGCCAGGTCCGGATTCCGGCGATCCAGGTGGACGCGCCGCTGATGGCGGTGGGCCTGGACGCGGAGGGGTGGGTGGACGCGCCGCCGCCCGAGGACCCCAATCTGGCGGGCTGGTTCACCGGTGGGGTCACCCCCGGCGAGAAGGGCACGGCGGTCGTGGTCGGCCACGTCGACAACCATCTGGGGCCGGCCGTCTTCTACGGGCTCGGGGCTCTGGAGAAGGGCAGTCGCGTCGAGATCGAGCGCAGGGACGGAAAGACCGCGGTGTTCGAGATCTACGGCATCGAGGTCTTCGCGAAGAACGACTTTCCCGGTGACCGGGTCTACAACTCGAAGGGCGCGGCGGAACTGCGGGTCATCACCTGCGGCGGTGGTTTCACCCAGCAGGACGGTTACGACGGGAACGTAGTCGTCTTCGCCCGCCTCGCCGAGGTCCGCTGAGCGGCCGGCCCCGCCGGCCGGGCGGACGGGACCGGCCGACGGGGCGGTACGCGCTCAGACGTACTGCCGGCGGGGCACCGTCACCCGGTAGCCGGAGTCGAGCAGTTCGGGCAGGTAGGCGCGCAGGGCCCGCACACTCTGGGAACGGTCGCCCCCGGCGTCGTGCGAGAGCACCACGACACCGGGGGCGGCGCCGTTCTCCACCCGGTCGACGATGGTGCGGGTGCCGGGGCTGGTCCAGTCGAGGGTGTCGACGGTCCAGGCGAGCGGTTCCATGTCCAGTTCTGCGCCGAGTTGGAAGGCGGCGCGGTTCCAGGCTCCGTAGGGTGCGCGGAACCACTGGGGGCGCTCACCGTACCCCTCCTCGATGATGTCGCAGGTGCGTTCCATCTCGGAGCGGATCCTGCCGCGGGTCAGCCGGGTGAGCAGGGGGTGGGACCAGGTGTGGTTGCCGACGACGTGTCCCTCGTCGGCCATGCGGGCGAGCAGGTCCTTGTTGTGGGAGACCATTTCCCCGCACACGAAGAACATCGCGCGGACGTCGTACGCGGCGAGTGTGTCGAGGATGTGCGGGGTGTAGCGCGGGTCGGGCCCGTCGTCGAAGGTCAGCACCATGGTGCTGCCCCGTCCGGACACGCGCAGCAGCGGTGCGCTCCGCACCTGGGTTCTGCCGAGCAGTGCCTGGGACGAGCCGTAGCCGGTGAGGGGTCTGAGGCGGTACGCCGAGGGCTTGAGCGGGCGGCCTGCGGCCTGGGCTCCGGCGGCGGGTGTGGCGGGACGTGCCGCGTCGGTGCCGGAACCCGTCGCGAGGAGTCCGGCCGTGCCGGCCGCCCCCACGACGGCGGCGCCGGTGAGCAGGGCCCGGCGCCGCGTGAGCAACTGATCCTTCTGCATGACTCATCAGTCGCCCGCCCGGTGGCGGGTGGACCTCCCCGACACCGGTACGGCGGGGCCTTTCCACTCGCTCGGCCCAGTACGGCCACCGCACAGGCGTCCGATAGCCTCGGCGCCGTGACGGAGAAGCGCTCGGCACGGTTCGAACGGGGCACGGACGGCCCGAAGGTGATCGTGGTCGGAGTGGACGGCTCCGGTTCCTCCCTCCGGGCGGCGGCCTACGCCTCCGGTATGGCCCGGCGTCAGCACTCCTTGCTCGCCGTCGTGTACGTGCGGCCGGTAGGGGCGGCGGGCGCGGCGCTCGGGGCGCCGGTGGCGGAGGCGGCCGACGAAATCGCCGAGGGCCTGGTGAGGCAGGTCAGGGAGGCGTCCGAGCAGGTGCGGGGTGTCTTCGACTTCCGCTGGGAGTTCCACACGTTCCGCGGCGACCCGTACAACGGCATGGTGAAGGCCGCGGACGACTTCAAGGCGGACGTGGTGGTGGTGGGCGCCTCGGAGCAGGCGGGCCACCGGTTCATGGGGTCGGTGGCGGTCCGGCTGGTGAAGGCGGGGCGTTGGCCGGTGACGGTGGTGCCGTAGGTACCGCCGTGTCAGAAGGTTCGCGGGAGGGCGGGCGGCATCAGAGGGTGCGCAGAAAGCCGAGGAGGATCTCGTTGAAGACCTCGGGCCGTTCCATGCACGCGTAGTGTCCCGCCCCCTCGATGGTGGCGGAGCGGCCGTCGCGTACGCCGCGGACGAGACGCTCGGCCGCCGCGGTCAGGTCGGCGGGTTCGAGCGAGCCGTTGACCGCGAGCACCGGCACGTCGATCGCCGGCACACGGTCCCAGGTGCCGGTGACGGGGACACGCCGGTCCCTCTCGTCCGGAGTGTGCTTGGAGATCGTGTGCAGCGCCATCTCCCGCAGCCGGCGCCGGATGTCGGGGCCGACGCCGTCGGCGCCGCGGTGCTCACCCGCCGCGACCCGCACGAAGGCGTTCAGCCAGCCCTCGATGTCACCGGTGCCCAGCGTGCGCGCGAACTCGGCCTGGATCCGGCGGGTCCACGGATCGGTGTACTCGAACTCGCTGGTGGCCGCCCCGCAGACAACGACCGCGCGTGCCAGATCCGGATGTTCGAGGACGGTGTCGGTCGCGATGGCGCCGCCCATCGACACGCCGACCAGGACCGCCGGCCCCGCGTCGAGGTGGCGCAGCAGGGCGGCGAGGTCGTCCGCCCAGCGGAAGGATTCCGTGGCGTTGGCGGAGAAGCCGTGGCCGCGTACGTCGGGCGCGATCACCCGGTGGTGGGCGGCGAGGGCCGGGATCTGCCCCTCGAAGAGCCGGTGGTCGACAAAGCCGGAGTGCAGGAGGACGACCAGGTCTCCCGCACCGCTGTCGTGGTAGGCGAGGTCACCGTCGGAGGAGGTGAAGTACCGGAGTCCCGAAACCGTATTCATGACAACCAGGGTGTCATCCCTGATGAATTTTGACAACCAAGGTGTCATGATGAGTGGGTGAACGACACCGGCAACGACACCGACAAGCCCCTTCCGCCCGACGAACTCGGCCCGCGCCTGATGGAGGTGTTCGATCTGGTCGGCCCGCTGTACCGCCGGGTGCAGCGCGAGGTCGAGCAGGGCGAGGCCGTCGAGGGCCTGTCCGTCGGGGTGCGCGCCGTGCTCGACCTGCTGTACAAGCACGGCCCGACGACCGTGCCCCGGATGGGCCGCGCGCAGGCGATCAGCCGTCAGTTCGTGCAACGCATGGTCAACGACGCCGCCGCGCGGGGCCTGGTGGAGAGCACCCCCAACCCCGCCCACCGGCGGTCGCCGCTGATCCGGCTCACCGACGAGGGCCGGACGGCGATCGCCGCCGTCGTCGCCCGTGAGCACGCCGTACTGCGGGAGGTCGGCGGGGACCTCACGGACGCCGACCTGCGCACCTGCGTACGCGTCCTCGCGCAGATGCTGACCCTGTTCGACACCGTGGACGTGAACCGATCGTCGCCTTGACCGGTACGGGCTGCTCACCCATGGCCATGAGGCCCTTGGCCGCGCCTCGGCTCAGCACCACGTTCCGGATGCGGTCGTGGACGGAGTGACGGCGAGACCTCGGGCGGGAGCGCGGGGACGCCGGCGCGGCCGGCGTCGAAGCGTGCGCGGTCGATGGCCGAGCTGTGCGGCGGTACGCCCCCGGGGGACCCGGTGAAGCCACGGCCCCGCGCGGCCGGGGGACCCGGATGGCCGGATTCCGGCGGCCGGTGCTCCCGGGCCTGCCGGGTGGCACCCGCGGCGGGGACGAGGGCGGGGGCGAGGGCCGTCCGCCTGCCGCCTGCGGTCACCGCTTCATCCCGGCATGCGGTGTCCTGCCGTCCTACCCACTGACAACCACTGACAACCACTGACAAATGCGCAAGAAGCCCTTTCCCCGGCCTCGTTGCTCCGACACGCTCCCGAAAAGCGCCTTCATGCCGCCCGGCGCGCGTGAACGGCCACCGGGACCGTTCGTCGAACCGTTCGTCGACGCGATCGACCGCCCGCCGCACGCCGTTGTGCGCTCTCTGTCCCCGGCGGGCGCCGTACGTTGCCATACCGCCATGACGGCCGGAATGACACTCATGAACGGGACAACCGCCGAGCACGAACTCGCCGCCCTGCAACGCGAGCACGGCCGGCCTCTCTTCGCACTGCTGCTCCGGCTCTGCGACGGGGACCGGCAGCGCGCCGAGGATCTCGTCCAGGAGACGCTGGTACGCGCCTGGCAGCATCCCGAGGCGCTGCGTGCCGACGACTTCGAGTCCGTACGGCCCTGGCTGATGACCGTGGGCCGACGGCTCGCCATCGACGCGCGGCGGGCGCGGCAGGCCCGGCCGCCCGAGGTCGGCGACGCGGTGCTGGAGAACGCGCGGGTGGCCTCCGACCACGCCGAACGGGCCGCGGCGGCGCTCGATGTCCGCCAGGCTGTGAAGACTCTCACGCCGGAGCACCGTGAAGTCCTGGTGCTCGTGTACTTCCAGGGGGCGAGTGTGGCGGAGGCCGCGGCGGCACTGGGCATACCGCCCGGTACCGTGAAGTCCCGCGCGTACTACGCGCTGCGCGCCCTGCGCCGGGTGCTTCCGGGATACGCCGCCGACCTGCGGTGAAACCGGCGGCCAGGTCAAACCTCCGTAAAGCGCCTTGCAGACGACCCCTGTCGGGTAATCGGCTGTCCTCATCCGTGCTGCGGACCGGGGGCCCGGGTTCGGGCGACGCGCACGTACCGGAGGAAGGCTGCAAGGGATGCCGCACAGAGGTCAAGAGAGCACCGACGGCACGGGCGACGGCGAACTGACCGTCCCCATGGCCTGGTTGTACGCCGAGTACATCGCCGACGAACTGCTGCGCAGCGGCGATCTGATGCCGACGACGTCCTTCGAGTTCCGGGCCGGCCGGGAGGCGCTGGCGCTGACCGTCTTCCTGTCCGACACCGCCGGAGAGCTCTCCGGCATCCGGGTGATCACCCAGCTGGAGACCTGGCTGTCGCTGACCGCGTACGACCAGCCGTGGCAGGAGTGGGTGGAGGGACGCCTGGGGGACCTGACCGCGGACGCCGCCGCCACCGCGGCCACCACCGGCCGGGCCTCGGCGGATCCCGGCCTGGAACTCGCCCGGTCGGCCTGGCGGTGGCTGCAGGAGACGGAGCTGCTGGCACCCGATCTGAACGCGGTGCCGGGCGGCGTCGCGGGGGCCGGGGAGGACGAGGGGCCGAAGGTGTGGACGCCCGCGTGGCAGCTCGGGCTGCCGCTCGGGCACCTCGCCATCCACCTTTTTTAGCCTTCCGGTGAATCGGACCAATCCGCGGGCCGGAGGGCTCCGAATCCTTTGGTTACGATTCGGCACGCGGCTTGAGTGAATCGACTGCCTGGTGCGTACCGGTGGGAGCAAGGAGTAACCCCACCCACACCCAACGGCACGAGGATTCGGCATGAGGTCCCTGGAAAGGCATCGCGACGTCGGCGCGTACGCGCTCGGCGTGCTGGACGAGGCGGAGGCCTTCCGCTTCGAGGACCACCTCATGGAGTGCCCCAGCTGCGCTGCACAGGTGACCGAATTCGGGGCCACGACAAGGCAGTTGATGTTGTACCGGCGCTCCACCCCGCCGCTGACGCACCCGATGCCCAAGCCGGGCCCGAGGATGCTGGACCGGCTGCTGTCCGAGGTGGCGATCCGGAACCGGGCGGTGCGCCGTCGGCTGCTGTTCGCACTGGCCGCCTCGGTGGTGCTCGCGACCACCGCGCCGGCGCTCGCCGTGCTGTCGTCGGGCGGCGGCGGGCAGGCCGGCGGGCAGGCGCCCGCGAGCATCGTGGCGACCGATGAGCGGTCGGGGGTGTGGGCGGAGATCACGACGGCGGACGAGGACTGGGGCAGCCGGCTGCAGCTGAAGGTCAAGGACGGCGCGGGGCCCCGTGTCTGCCGGCTGGTGGTGGTCGGGCAGGACGGCTCCGAGGAGACCGTGACCAGCTGGAGCGTGCCCCGTCACGACGCCCGCCCCAACACCATGACGGGCGGCTCCACCCTGCACGCCGGGCAGGTCGACCGCTACGAGCTGCGCTCCGCCGACGGCGAGCACCTGGTGACACTGAAGCCCGGGTGACCCGGGGAGTCCCGGAAACCCCGGGTCACCGGCCCCGCCTGCTGCCGGACGCGGGGCCGTCCCGGCAGTCGGGAGGGTCTGCGGTCCGCCAGGGGTTTTCCCCGGTCCGGCAGGTGGGGCGGTACCGCGGCGAGGAGTCGCTGAACGCGGCCTCGCGGACGGTTTCGCCGCACACCGGGCACGCCTCGCCGGTGCGGCCGTGGGCCCCGCGGGCCGCTCTTCTTCCCGGCCTCCAGCCGCCCGGTGGTGAGCCCGTGCGCGCGCCCGACCCCTTCGGTGAGGGTGGTCCGCAGCGCCCGGCGAAGCCCGGTGGTCTCCTGCGGGGTTGAGGGACGCGACCGGTCCGGACGGGGACGTCCGCGCCGCGTGCGGGATCCCGTCGCTGTAGGCGTTCCCGGTGCCCGGGGCCTGCCCCGGGTCCGCCACGACGTGCACCGCGAGGCGCTTTTGCGTGCCGGCCTCCGTCAGGTCGAAGTCCGCCCCGGGCTCCAGCACCACACACGGCACGAGCGGCCCCTTGCCGGGGCGCGGCAGTCCGCCGGGCAGCGGGTCCTTCCGGCGCAGCCGCCCCGCGCGGGCCGGCTGGGTGACGAGGTGGGGGCCACCGTCCGTCACCGGGACGAGGGCCTTACCGCGCCGGTGCGCGGCGGTGGCCTCCTGACCCTCGACGGCCGTGAGCGGCGGGCGGTAGGTCTTCAGGACGCCGATCGCCCCGGGCATGACGCGGACGCTCCCGTGGCCCACCAGCTGCTCGGCGAGGAACGTCCGCGGCGCCTCGGCCTCGGGAAGTTCCGGTGCACGTCCGGAGTGCCCCCCCTTGGACCGGACCGGTCAGCGGGAGCCGTGCCCCGTGCCGTCGGCGTCGGCGGCACGGGCACCGTCACCGTTCTCGGAGGCCTTGGCCACCGAGAACTCGCACCATACGCATTTGCCTCCGCCGCGCGCCTCCACGCCCCACTCGTCCGCGAGCATCTCGACCAGGAGCAGGCCCCGCCCCGAGACCCCCGACTCCCCCGCCTCACGGCGGCGCGGCAGGGCGCTGGAGGAGTCGGCGACCTCGACGCGCAGCCGCCGCTCGCCGCCGGTGAGCACCCGGAGGGTCACGACGGCGGCCCCCTCGGTGTGCATCAGGGCGTTGGTGATCAGCTCGTCGGCGACCAGTTCGATCTCGTCGGCGCGGTCCCCGGTGCCCCAGGCACCGACCCCGGCGCGGACCATGCGCCGGGCTTCGGTGAGGGCCTCGGGGTCGCCGGGGGCGACGTGCTGCTGCAGCCGGCCTCCCGCGCGCGGGCTGTCCGGCGGGCGGCGGCGCAGCAGGAGCAGGGCCACGTCGTCGTCCACATCGCGCTCCTCGGCCACGTCGATGAGCCGGTCGGCCAGCTCGCGTACGTCGTCGGGTCCGGTGGTGACGAGCGCGGAGAGGGTCTTGATGCCGTCGTCGAGGTCGGCACCGGGCTCCTCGACCAGGCCGTCGGTGCACAGCAGCAGCAGGTTGCCGGGGTCCAGTTCCATCGTCCCGACCGGGTACTCCAGCCGGCCGAACTCGGCGGACAGGCCGAGCGGCAGCCCGCCCGGCACGTGGACGCGGTGGCAGACGCCGTCGGCACGCCGGACGAGCGGGTCGATGTGGCCGGCCCGGACCACCTGGAGGACGCCGGTGGACAGGTCGGCCTCGGCGTACAGGCAGGTCGCGGAGCGGTCGGTGTCGAGTTCGTGCAGGAAGACGGAGGCACGGGCCATCACGGTGGCCGGCGGATGCCCTTCGGCGGCGTAGGCCCGGAGCACAATACGCAGCTGGCCCATGACCGCGGCGGCGTGGGTGTCGTGGCCCTGGACGTCGCCGATCACTGCGCCGACCCGGCCCCCGGGCAGCGGGATCAGGTCGTACCAGTCCCCGCCGATGTCCCGGCCGAGGCCACCGCCGATGCTGGCCGCACGGTAGCGGACGGCGATGTCGGCGCCGGGCACGCTGGGGATGGTGCGGGGCAGCATGGCCTGCTGGAGTCCCTGCGCGAGGTCCATCTCCTGCTCGTAGAACATGGCCCGCTGCATGCTCTGGGCGATGCTGCTGCACAGGGCGACGAGGATGTTGCGCTCCTCGGGGGTGAAGCCGCGCCGGTCGCTGTAGAGCAGGCCCATGGCGCCGATGGGGCGGGTCTGGACGATGAGGGGCAGGTAGGCCGCCGAGGTGATGTGCAGGTCGGCGAGGTGCGGCCACAGCACCGGGTAGCGTTCGGCGAACTCCTCCGGCGACTCGATGAAGCGCGGGCTCAGGGTCCGTACGGCCTCGCTCATCGGGTACTGCTCGTCGATCCGGGTGATGCGGGTGCCCGGGACGAAGCTGCCGACGGGTCCCTCGGCGACCAGCCGGATCCGGCCGGCCTCGACCAGGCCCATGACGAGGCTGGTGGCGCCCAGAAGGGTGAGGCCGTGGGTGTCCTTGACGACGTCGATGACGTCCTGGACGGTGCGGGCGTGCGCGAGGGCGGCCGTGGTGAGCTGGACGATGTTGGTCTGCCGGCGCAGGGCGTCCTCCTGGGAGGCCTGTTCCCCTCTGGCCTCGCTGTCGCCGAGTTCCTCCGTCGCGTCCCGGACGATGCCGAGAATGCGGCGGGGCACTCCGGTCACGTCCCGGCGGATGCAGCCGCGGACGTGGGTCCAGCGCAGGGTGCCGTCGCGGCGGCGGACCCGGAAGTAGACGCCGTAGTTCTCGCTTCCGTCCTTCAGGGCCTGCGAGACGGCGGTGTCCAGGCGCACGGCCTCGGCGGGCGGGATCCGGGTCGCCAGCACGTCGGGAGCCTCGGATTCGTCGGGGCGCAGGTCGAAGACGTCACGGGCCTGGGCGTCCATCAGCATCACCCGGGTGTCCAGGTCCCAGTCGAACCTGCCCATGTGGTTGAGCGCCAGGATCGGATCCGGGTGGTCCGGCCAGTCGTCCGGGAGTGACAGGGCGCTCGCTCCCCGATCAGCCATGGACCCACCTTGTCAGGATTCGCCCGATTCCTCGACCGGGATGCCCCGGAGCCGGCGGGGCGGACAATGGGCGGGAAGGGAGCGCACCGCTGTGGACTGGTTCACCGCGTCCGACTACTGGCTGAGCCGGCTGGTCTTCCAGCGGGCGCTGGCCGGGCTGTACCTGGTCGCCTTCCTGACGGCGGTGCTGCAGTTCCGTGCGCTGATCGGCGAGCGCGGGATGCTGCCGGTGCCCCGGTTCGTGGAACGGACCCCGTTCGCGCGGGCGCCCAGTCTGTTCCAGGCGCGCTACTCGGACCGGTTCTTCGCGGGATGCGCCTGGACGGGCTGCGCGGTGTCGGCGGCGCTGCTCGCGGGAGTGGACTCCTGGCTTCCGCTGTGGGCCGGAATGCTGCTGTGGCTGGTGCCGTGGGCGTTGTACCTGTCGATCGTCAACGTCGGGCAGACCTGGTACGCCTTCGGCTGGGAGTCGCTGCTGCTCGAGGTCGGCTTCCTCGCGGTGTTCCTCGGCAACGACGAGGTGGCGCCGCCGGTGGTCGTGCTGTTCCTGCTGCGGTGGGTGCTGTTCCGGGTCGAGTTCGGCGCGGGGTTGATCAAGATGCGCGGCGACGCCTGCTGGCGCGAGCTCACCTGCCTGGACCATCACCACGAGACCCAGCCGATGCCGGGGCCGCTGAGCTGGTTCTTCCACCATCTGCCGAAGCCGCTGCACCGGGTCGAGGCGGCCGCGAACCATGTCACCCAGCTGGCCGTGCCGTTCCTGCTGTTCGCCCCGCAGCCGGTCGCCACGGCCGCCGCCGCGCTGATGGTCCTCACGCAGCTGTGGCTGGTGCTGTCGGGCAACTTCTCCTGGCTGAACTGGATCACGATCGTGCTGGCCCTGTCGGCGGTCGCGTTCCCCGTGCCTGCGTTCCCCGCCGGTCCGCCGGACGCGGCCGGCGCCCCGCTGTGGTACGTGGTCGTCGTCCTCGCGGTGTCCGCGCTGCTGCTCGCCCTCGGTTACCGTCCCGTGCGCAACATGCTCTCCCGCCGCCAGGTGATGAACCGGTCCTTCGACCCGCTCCACCTGGTCAACAGCTACGGGGCGTTCGGCAGTGTCAGCCGGGTCCGGTACGAGGTGGTGATCGAGGGCACCGCGGACGACGAGCCCCGGAGGGACTCGCACTGGCTTGCGTACGAGTTCCGGGGCAAGCCGGGTGATCCCCGGCGCTGGCCGCGGCAGTTCGCGCCGTACCATCTGCGGCTCGACTGGATGATGTGGTTCGCCGCGCTGTCCCCGTCCTACGCCGGGCCGTGGTTCGGCGCGCTGGTGGAGCGGCTGCTGGAGGGGGACGGCGACACGCTGCGGCTGCTGCGCCGCTCCCCGTTCCCGCCGGGCGCGCCGCCCCGGTACGTCCGTGCCCGGCTGTTCCGCTACCGGTACACGACCTGGCGCGAGCTGCGGGAGACGGGGGCGTGCTGGGAGCGGACGTATGTGCGCGAGTATCTGCCGCCGACCCGGCTGGCGGGGGCGGGTCACAGGCCGTAGACGCGGGTGGCGGTGGCTCCGAAGACCTCCCCTCGTCCGGTGGCGTCGAGGCCGGCGGTCAGTACGCGGGCGGCGGCCAGTACGTCACCGTAGGACGCGGCGAGGGTGCACACCGGCCAGTCCGAGCCGAACATCAGCCGTCCGGGGCCGAAGGCGTCCAGGACGACATCGGCGTACGGGCGCAGCCCGTCGACGCTCCACGCGGCCGGGTCGGCCTCGGTGACCAGGCCGGAGAGTTTGCAGACCGTGTTCGGCAGCGCGGCCAGGGCGCGGACGTCACGGGCCCAGGGTTCGAGCCGGCCCGAGGCGACGGGCGGCTTGCCGGCGTGGTCGAGGACGAAGGTGAGCCGGGGCAGCGACCCCGCCGCGCGTACGCAGGCGGGGAGCTGATGGGGCTGGACGACCAGGTCGTAGACCAGTCCCGCGTCGGCCACGGCGGCGAGGGAGCGCTGTACGTCGCTCCGCAGCAGCCAGTCGGGATCGGGCTCGCCCTGGACCTGGTGTCTGATGCCCTTCAGGAACCGTCCGCCTGGCTGTTCACGCAGCCGGGCCAGCTCGTCGGCGAGGCCGGGGCGGGTGAGGTCGGTCCAGCCGACGACCCCGGCGATCAGGTCGTGCGCGGCGGCCAGGGCCAGCAGCTCCGGGGTCTCCTCGGGGACGGTGACGGTCTGGACCAGGACGGTACGGCGCACCCCGGCCGCGCGGGCCTCGGGAAGCAGGTCGTCCATCGTGAAGTCGCGTCGCAGGGGCTGAAGCCGGGGGCCGGTGATCCAGCCCTGGTCGCGGGCGGCCAGATCCCAGACGTGGTGGTGCGCGTCGACGGTCACCGCGTCGGGGAGCATGTCGGCAGGAGTCACGGCAGCTCCCTCGGCGACTGCCCCACCCACTCCTCGGCCGGAACAGGGGCCTCGGGCGGCAGGAGGCCTGTGGTGCGCAGTTCCTGCCACAGAGCGGTCGGTACGGAGGCGGTGAACTGGTCGGCGCAGTCGTGGACTTCGGCCGCCGAGCGGGCTCCGACCAGGACGCTCGCGACAGCCGGATGGGCGGCGCAGAAGGCCAGGGCGGCGGCGCGCAGGGTGGTGCCGTGGCGTTCGGCCGCCCGTTGCAACCGCCGGGCGCGGTCCAGCAACTCCTGTGGCGCGCTGCCGTAGTCGTAGGTGGCGCCCGGCTTCGGGTCGGCGAGCAGGCCGGAGTTGAAGGCGCCGCCGATGACGACGGAGATGCCGCGTTCCTGCGCGGCGGGCAGCAGGTCTCTCAGCGCGCTCTGGTCGAGCAGGGTGTGGCGGCCCGCGCACAGGACCACGTCGACGTCGGTGTCGCGCACGAAGCGGGTGAGCATACGGGTCTGGTTCATGCCCGCGCCGATCGCGCCGACCACGCCTTCGGAGCGGAGCCTCTCCAGCGCCGGATAGCCCTCGCGGAAGGCCTGTTCGGCGTGGTCGTCGGGGTCGTGGAGGTGGACGACGTCGACGCGGTCGAGGCCCAGGCGCTCCAGACTGGCCTCCAGGCCGCGCCGTACGCCGTCGGCGCTGAAGTCCCAGACCCTGCGGTGGGTCGCGGGCACGGCGAATCCGTGGGCCAGGTCCGGTGGAAGGCCGTCGCCGCCGGTGCCGGCGGGTTCGAGGAGGCGGCCGACCTTGGTGGACACCGTGTACCGGCTGCGCGGGTGGGCGCGCAGGGCGGCGCCGAGGCGGCGTTCGGACAGGCCGAGGCCGTAGTGCGGGGCGGTGTCGAAGAAGCGGATGCCGCGCTGCCAGGCGGCCTGCACCGCCTCGTGCGCCGTGTCCTCGCCGACCTCGGTGTACAGGTTGCCGATACCGGCGGCGCCGAAGCCCAGGGAGGTGACCTCGACGCCGCTGCGGCCGAGCCGGTTCACCGGGCTGCCGGGCGCAGTCGCAGGCCCTGCATGCCGCCGTCGACCGCGAGGGCCGTGCCGGTGGTGGCACCGGACAGCGGGCTCGCCAGGTGGGCGATGGCTGCGGCGACCTCGGTGGCCGTCACGAGGCGGCCGGTGGGCTGGCGGGCCTCGAGTGCGGCGCGTTCGGCGGCGGGGTCGTCGGCCGCGTCGAGCAGGCGGCCGATCCAGGGCGTGTCGACGGTGCCCGGGTTGACGCAGTTGACGCGGATGCCTTCGCGGACGTGGTCGGCGGCCATGGCGAGGGTCAGCGAGTGGACGGCGCCCTTGGTCGCGCTGTACAGGGCCCGCTGGGGCAGGCCCGCGGTGGCAGCGACGGAGCAGGTGTTGACGATCGCCGCGTGCGCGGACGCCCTCAGGTGCGGCAGGCAGGCGCGGGCGGTGCGGACCATGCCGAGGACGTTGACGTCGAAGACGTGGTGCCACTCGTCGTCGGAGTTGGTCTCGACGGTTCCCCGAGCGCCGATGCCGGCGTTGTTGACCAGCACGTCGAGCCCGCCGAGGCCGGTGACGGCGGCGGCCACCGCCGCGCGCAGCGAGGCGTCGTCGGTGACGTCGGCGCGGTGTCCGGTGAGGGGCGCCGCAACGCCGGACGGGTCCAGGTCGAGGACGGCCACCCGGGCGCCGCGCGCGGCGAGGAGGTCCGCGGTGGCCCGGCCGATACCGGAGGCGCCGCCGGTCACCAGGGCCGTCAGACCCTCGAAGTCGCTCATGCCACCCGCTCCTTCTCGTTCGTCGTGCCGGAGGAATCCGTGCCGGGCCGGGTGCCGGGGTCGGCGGCCCAGAAGGCGCCGTCGGGATAGGTGTACCGGGCCAGGGACTCGGGGCGCATGGCGGCCGAGAAGCCCGGTGCGGTGGGTGCCGTGTAGTGGCCCTGGCGGATCACCACGGGGTCGAGGAAGTGGTCGTGCAGATGGTCGACGTACTCGATCACCCGGTCCTCGGTGGTGCCGGAGAGGGCCACGTAGTCGAACATCGACAGGTGCTGCACGAGTTCGCACAGGCCGACGCCGCCGGCGTGCGGGCACACCGGCACTGCGTACTTGGCGGCGAGCAGCAGGATCGCGAGGTTCTCGGGGACGCCGCCGACGCGGGCGGCGTCGATCTGGACGATGTCGAGGGCGCCGGCCTGGAGGAACTGTTTGAAGACGATCCGGTTGTGGGCGTGCTCGCCGGTGGCCACCTTCACCGGGGCGACGGCCCGCCGGATCGCCGCGTGGCCGAGCACGTCGTCGGGGCTCGTGGGCTCCTCGATCCAGTACGGGTCGAACATGGCGAGCGCCTTCGTCCAGCGGATCGCCTCGTCCACGTCCCAGCGCTGGTTGGCGTCGATCGCGATGCGGATACCGGGGCCGACGGCCGCGCGGGCGGCCCTGCAGCGGCGGATGTCGTCCTCGAGGTCGGCGCCGACCTTGAGCTTGATCTGGCCGAAGCCGTCGGCGACCGCGCGGACGGCGAGCCGGGTCAGCTTGTCGTCGTCGTAGCCGAGCCAGCCGGGTGAGGTGGTGTACGCGGGGTAGCCGCGCGCCAGCAGCCGGGCCGTGCGTTCCCCGGCGCCCTCGCGGCCGCGGCGCAGGAGGGTCAGGGCCTCCTCGGGGGTGAGGGCGTCGGTGAGGTAGCGGAAGTCGATCTGCCGGACCAGCCACTCGGGTTCGGCCTCGGCGAGCAGCCGCCACAGCGGTCTGTCCGCGCGTTTGGCGGCCAGGTCCCAGACGGCGTTGACGACCGCGCCGATCGCCATGTGCATCACGCCCTTCTCGGGGCCCAGCCAGCGCAGTTGGCTGTCGCCGGTCAGGTCGCGGTTCAGGACGGCGGGGTCGGCGCAGAGTTCGTCGACGGGCCGGCCGACCAGGTGTCCGCGCAGCGCCTCGATCGCGGCGACCTGTACGTCGTTGCCCCGCCCGATGGTGAAAGCGAATCCGTGCCCCTCGTGCCCGTCGGCGGCGTCGGTGCGCAGAACGACGTAGGCCGCCGAGTAGTCGGGGTCGGGGTTCATGGCGTCGGAGCCGTCGAGTTCACGCGAGGTGGGGAACCGGACGTCGTACGTGTCGACGGCGGTGACACGGGCGGGAGTCGGGGGCACGAAAAGCCTTTCGGTGGATGGCGGAAGCGGCACGCGGTCGTTCCTGGCGCATATTTATCAGACCACTTACGGGATACAACACCCCTGAGCCGTGATTCAAGCACCCCTGCACCCTCAGTGGTCGGACCACCATGATGACTAGACTGCGCGCACCGACGACGGGAGGAGGGGCGTGGACGAGACCGCGACCGGGGACACGGGCACCGGCTCGGCCCCGCGGAAGGGCACCGTGACGCAGCGCGCCATCGAGCGGATCAAGGAGATGATCCGCGAAGGGCGGCTGCAGCCGGGCGAGCGGCTGCCCACCGAGCGGGACCTCGCCGTCCGGCTGGGCATCTCCCGCAGTTCGATGCGGGAGGCCATCCGCGCACTCACGGTGCTGGGCGTGCTCGAGGCCCGGCACGGCTCGGGCATCTACGTGACGCGGCTGGAGGCCGGTGACCTGCTGGAGACCTTCGGGGTCGTGGCCGACCTGTCCCGGGGGCCGCGTCTTGTCGAACTGCTCGAGGTGCGCCGGGCGCTGGAGTCGACGGCGACCGCGCTGGCCGCAGCGCGGATCACGCCGGACCAGCTGGCCGAGGTCGCCAGGCACCTGGCCGCGATGAACACCACCGACGACCCGGAGGAGATCCTCGCCCACGATCTTGCCTTCCACCGCGAGATCGCCGCCGCGGCGGGCAACGGGACGATGGCCGCGATCCTCGACGGCCTGTCGTCCCGCACCTTCCGGGCCCGGGTCTGGCGCGGCTACCAGGAGGAGGGCGCGTTCGCCCGTACCCGTCGCGAACACGCCGCGATCCACCGCGCCCTGGCCGCCCGCGACCCGGAGGCCGCGCGAGCGGCGGCAGCGGCCCACGTGGGCGAGGTCGAACAGTGGCTGCGCTCCCAACTGGACGACTGACCGGGCCGGTTGTTGCGGTGATCAGCGGCGCACGGCTATCGTCGGACGGGTGACTGCCGGGTCGGCCTTGGGCCACACACGAAAGACGCTCCCGGCCTCGGCGTGAGCCGGGCGGGGGTGTCCCCGCTCACGCCCGGCCGGGCACGGGGCCACGCTCGTGCCCCGCCCTCCTCTCCGCGTTCCTTTCCCGCTCCCCGCCGCGCCCCGCGCGGCGTCCCCGACGGAAACCGACACCCGGAGACCAAGAGGCCATGCCCGCCATACCCGAGCCACCCACCACGACCGTCCAGTTGAACCACATCGCCGTCCTCGTCCGCGACCGCCGTCTGTCGGCGGAGTTCCTCTCCGCGATCCTGGGGCTGGAGGTCGGCGCCCCCTTCGGCCCGTTCCTGCCCGTCGACCTGGGCAACGGCGTGACCCTCGACTACTACGAGCAGCGCGACGAGCCCATCCAGTCGCAGCACTACGCGTTCCTCGTCCCCGAGGACCGGTTCGACACGATGATCGCCCGCCTGGAGGCGGTCGGGGTCACCTACTACGCCGACCCGCACCACACCGAACCCGGCAGGATCAACCGCCTCTTCGGAGGTCGCGGCGCCTACTTCGACGACCCGGACGGCCACAACCTGGAGATCATGACCCGGCCCTACGCCCGCCCCTGAGCGAGGCCGCCGGCCGGCTCACAGCGCCCGGTACATCACATGCAGACCGACCCGTCCGTGCCGGGGGTGCTCGTACGCCCCGGGGACCGTCCCGAGGATCGTGAAGCCGAGGGAGGTCCACAGCCGTACGGCGGGGTTGGTCTCGACTACGGCGTTGAACACCATGCCCCGGTATCCGGCCGCGCGGGCCTCGTCCAGCAGATGCCCGGCGAGGGCGCGGCCGTGTCCCCGGCCGGCGTGGCCGGGGTCGACCATGAAGCCGGCGTTGGCGATCCGGGCCGCCGGGCCGCCGTAGTTCGGGGTGAGGTAGGCGGAGGCGACGACCGCTCCGGCGTCGTCCTCGACGACGTACACCTGTTTCGCCGGGTTCATCCACAGGACCCGGGCGTCCTCCTCGGAGGTGTCCGGGTCCCAGGTGTACGTCTCGCCCGCGGCGACGATGCGGTGCCAGAACGGCCAGATGCGTGGCCAGTCGTCGGCGACTGCTTCCCTGATCGGCATGGGCGCGAGTCTGGCACGCTCCCGCACCCTACGATCACGCGGGGCGCGGGGCAGGGCCGGTGTCAGTCGACGCTGGGCAGGATATGGGGCTCGGCGAGGTCGTCCTCGTAGCCCGCCAGGCGGATCGGGGCCGACCTGGCCCACACGTCGAGGCTGCCGAGCTCGCCGGCCGGGCGGCCCGCCCGCTCGGGGTGTTCCTTGACGGGCTGCTCCGCGTTGGTCTTCTCCGGTGTCACCGCGCACTCCTTATGTGTCGGTCACCCTCGGGACGTGCCGCGCCGGTCCTGCCGCGCCCGCGTCGTACGTCCGCTCGGGCATGATGCGAAAGCCGTTCGGACGCGGTGGCGCCGGTTGATCGTAGGAGAGCAGGCCGTTGTGAAGCGGCGTGTCCCATGACGGACCGGTGGGTGTGGGTAGGACCCTTTACTGCTGCCCGTCCGCCTCAGATTAGCCAAATGAGCGGACCCCTGCTCGATGGGGCTGAAAACTCGATGTAACGATCCCCTGCCGGACCGTACTCATTCCGCCCCCATATGCCCCTATTTCACCATGGGGGCCACTGCGGCCGATCACTCGATCGGACTACAGGGCTGTCCACGTTTTCGAGAAGGTCGAACGGTCATGGCGCAGTTCAGGTCCTGTTGGCCGGCACGCAAGCTCGTCATGGTGTGCTGCCGTACGGCAGAACGGCTGTCTTCCGGGAGGACCGGCGCATGGAGCTGCGCAGTGTCGAGGAGCTGATGGACCTGCTGTACGCCTGCCGGGGCGCCCGGGACGTACCTGTTCCCGGCGGGGCCCCGGTCGACGCGTACGACCATGCCTTGCGCACCGCCGCGCTGCTGCGCCGGGGACGCCCCGCCGACAAGGAGCTTCAGACAGCGGGGCTGGTCCTGCCGGTCGGCCGGCTGCTGCAGCCGGGCGGGCCCGCCGCACGGGCCGACCGGGCCGCGGACGCGGTGCGCGCGCTGCTCGGCGAGCGGGTGGCGGACCTGGTCCGCCGCCGGCCCCGGCACGGCCTCCGGGGCGAGGAGGACGACCTCCTCGCCCTGCGCACGGCGGACGAGGAGGCCCGTACCGCCTGCTTCGACGCCGGGGTCCTGGAGGACTGGCGCACGGTGCTGGAGCTGCTGGCGGCGCGCAACTCCCGGCTCGGCGCGCTGGACTGACTACCCCGCCGGCCCCGCCGGCCGCCGGGTGGCCGTGTCACCACCTGCCGGGCGCGTAGTCCTTCAGGAAGACGCCGTACAGGTCCTCGCCCGCCTCGCCGCGCACGATGGGGTCGTAGACGCGGGCCGCGCCGTCGATCAGGTCCAGCGGCGCGTGGAAGCCGGCGTCCGCGAGGCGGATCTTGTCCGGGTGGGGCCGCTCGTCGGTGATCCAGCCGGTGTCGACGGCCGTCATCAGAATGCGGTCGTTGTCGAACATCTCCTGGGCGCTGGTACGCGTGAGCATGTTCAGGGCGGCCTTGGCCATGTTGGTGTGCGGGTGGCCCGCGCCCTTGTAGCCGCGGTCGAAGACGCCCTCCATGGCGGAGACGTTCACGATGTACGTCCGCTTCGCCGCCGCGGCCGCCATCGCCGGGCGCAGCCTGCTGATGAGCAGGAACGGCGCCGTCGAGTTGCAGAGCTGGACCTCGAGCAGTTCGACCGGGGTGACCTCCTCGACCGTCTGCACCCAGCTGTTGGTGTCGTGCAGGTCCGGGACCAGGCCGCCGGCGTCGATCGCGGTGCCCGCCGCGATCCGCTCCAGGGAGGCCGACCCGGAGACCAGGGCGAGGCCGGTGACGTCCTGTGCGGTGAGCGCGCCGGAGCCCGCGACCGGGAGCTCGGCCACCGCGCCGGAGCCGAAGCCGCCGATCACCTCGGCGGCGGGCAGCTCACCGGCGGGCAGCGGCGCGGACTCGGCGGCGACCAGTTCGCTGTAGGCCTGCGGGGAACGCCGTACGGTCTGCGCGGCGTTGTTGATCAGGATGTCCAGCGGGCCGGCGGCGGACACCGAGTCGGCGAGGGCGACGACCTGGGCCGGGTCGCGCAGGTCGATGCCGACGATCTTCAGCCGGTCGATCCACTGGTCGCTGTCGGGCTGTGCCTTGAAACGGCGAACGGCGTCGTTCGGGAAGCGGGTCGTGATGGTGGTGTGGGCGCCGTCGCGCAGCAGCCGCAGCGCGATGTACATGCCGATCTTGGCCCGGCCACCGGTGAGCAGCGCGCGCTTGCCGGTGAGGTCGGCGCGGGCGTCCCGGCGGCTGCGGTTCTCGGCGGCGCACTTCTGGCAGAGCTGGTGGTAGAAGTAGTCGACCTCGACGTACCGCTGCTTGCAGACGTAGCAGGAGCGGGGGCGCTGGAGTATCCCCGCGACCGTGCCCTCCTCGGTACGGGACGAGGGCAGGATGCCTTCCGTCTCGTCGTCGATGCGCTCGGCGGAGCCGGTGGCGGTGGCCTCGGTGACCGCCTTGTCGTGGGCGGTCTTGGCGGCCCGGCGTTCCTGGCGGCGGCGCTGCTTGACCATGCGGTAGATGTGCGAGGTGGCGCGGCGGACCGTGATCGCGTCCGGGTGGTCGATGTCGATCGTGTCGAGTTCCGCGAGCACGTCGAGGCACACGGCCAGCCGCTCCGGGTCGATGCCGGGCCCGTGTGCCACCACGTCCTCGCGTGCCACGGTGTCCCCGTGAGCCACCGTGTCCGTGGCCCGGGGGCCGTCCTCTGTCACCGTCATCGCCGTTGCCGTTCCTGGTCTGCCGTGGCGGCGCTCCGGTCGCGCCCGCTGTCGAACGGGCGATTTTACAAAGCGCCGGGCCGCAGCGCCAAACCCGTACCGGCCTGCGGTCGGAGTGGGGGACGGTGACGGGCGCGGTGGTGGCCGCGGCGGCCGGTCAGGCGTCGCATGCGGTGAGGAGCGTCTGCGCCTCGTCGGTCACCGCGGCGGCCAGCCGGTCGAGGTCGGGGACGGCGGCACCGTCGGCGACCAGTCCGTAGTGGACGTGTCCGCGGTAGGTGGAGACGGCGACCGCCAGGGAGTGTCCGGGCGCCAGCGGCGCGAAGGGGAAGACGGCACCGAGCGGGTCGCCGCCGAGCCGCAGTCCGAAGCCGGGCAGCGGCACGCTGGTGACCAGGACGTCGAACCAGAGCCGGGCCGCCTGGCCGAGCAGCGGTCCGCCGAGCCGGTGGCCGAGCGGCGGAACGTGGTCGGCGAGCAGGGCGACGGCGCCGGCGCCCCGGTTCGGCCCCGCGTCCTTGTTGCGGTCCATGGCGGTGCGTACCAGGGCGAGGCGGGTGAGCGGTTGCGCCTCGTCGACCGGAAGTCTCGTCAAGTAGCCGGAGAGCCGGTTGCCCTGGGGATGCGCGGTGCGGGGACGGCGCCGGGAGACGGGGACGAGGGCGCGCGGGGCGACGCCCTCGCTGCCGTCGCCGCGCTCGTCGAGCCAACGGCGCAGGGCGCCGGCGACGACGGCGATCAGCACGTCGTTGACGGTGCCGCCGACGCTCTTGCGGATCCGGTGCACGTCGTCGAGGTCGAGGACCACTCCGGCGGTGCGGCGGGTGCCGCTGGGTTCGCAGGTGAGCGCGGGCGAGGAGCGCACGTCGAGGGTGGAGCGGGCGACACAGGCGCCGATGTCCAGGGCCCGGCCCGCGTCGGACAGTGCTCCGCGGACGAGGCCGGGCACCTCGCGCACGTCCGGGAGCAGTCCGCGCGTGGGCGCGGCGGGGCGCGGCCGGGGGGTGGGCAGGTCCATCGGGTCCATCAGGGCCGCGGCGAGGGTGAGGGCTCGCAGGCCGTCGGCGAGGGCGTGGTGGAACTTGAACAGGACGGCGAAGGAGACGCCGTCCTCCCCCGGCAGCACATGGGCCTCCCAGGGCGGCCGGGTGCGCTCCAGGGGGTGTCCCATGAGCCGGCCCGCCGCCGTCTGGAAGTCGGCGGTGGAGGCGTGCAGCCGGACGTGGTTCAGGGGGTCGAAGCCGGGGTCGGTCTCCCGTTCGGCGCCGCCGAAGGCGAGCGTCCCGCGCAGCACGGAGCCGAGCGGCCGGCGGAGGGCGGCGTCGAGCGCGGTGGCGAGCGGGCGGCGCGGGGCCGACGGGGAGGAGGGTCGCGTGGCCAGGGGCCGCCACACGTCGCGGATGCGCATGCGCAGGCCGGGCACGGCTGCGGCGCGGGCGGCGAGCAGATCCGCGGCGTGGGCGGCCGCGGCGGGCGAACGGGCCGAGAAGACCCCGAGGGCCCCGAGATGCATGGGGTGCTCGGCGGACTCGATGTTCCAGAACGCCAGGTCGAGAGGAGCGAGCAGGTCTGCGTTCACGGGCTTGCCTCGCGTCGACGACGGGGGATCAGCAGTCAACCGTCCGTGACCGATTACGGTCAAGTGCGATCTCAACACACACAGTTAACATCAGATTACGCCTCCGCCCCTCCCGCCGGACCGGCGGGAGGGGCGGAGCCCAAAGGGCGGACGGTGTCACCGCGGTACGGCCGAAACCTTCCGACGGAGCGTCAGAACCCGTTCCTGGCACGCCATACGGGCGGCATCCGGCGTGGCTCCGGGGACGGGACCCGCAACGGCGCCCGGGGGAACGAACGCCACCCGGACGGGCGCGAGCCGCCGGGGGAACCGCTCACCTCGCGGCACCCCGTGCCGGGCACCCCGCGGGCTGCGCGCGCGAGGCGTCCCGGATCAGGGCGTCATGAGCGGCCTTCACCCGGACCACGTCCGGCTTCAGTACGCGTCGGTCGTAGGTGAGCAGGCCGTTCAGCTCGCCCTCCACGTCCGAGATCTGCGTGTACACGGCGCCGTTGCTGCCCCGGCAGACCAGGTCCCGTACCTCGTCGAGCTTGGTGAGGTAGTCCTCGGTGTAGGTCTCCGGGTCGACGTCGACGTACGACTGCTGGACCGCCCAGGCGTGACCGGGCACCGCGAGACCGAGGCCGCCGTACTCACCGGTGACCAGGGCGCGCCGTCCGTCAGGGCCCGGTGGGAGCGCCGGGCTGGGATAGCCGTGCTCGTCCATGATGTCGCCGGCGTTGCCGTCGGCGCCGAGGTTGAGCCCCGACTGGTTGTTGACCAGGCGCGACGGGTCCCAGGCCTTGGCCTGTTCGGCGATGCGGCCGACGTCGTACTGGCCCCAGCCCTCGTTGAAGGTGACCCACATGACGACGGACGGGCTGCTGAGGTGCTCGTCGATCATCTGCTTCATCTCGCGCTCGTAGCGGGCGCGGGACGAGGCGTCGGGGTTCACCCCGGCCCTCATGGAGGGCATGTCCTGCCACACCATCAGACCCAGTCGGTCGGCCCAGTAGAACCACCGGTCCGGCTCGACCTTGATGTGCTTGCGCACCGAGTTGAACCCGAGCTCCTTGTGCACGCGCAGGTCGTACGCGAGGGCTTCGTCGGTGGGCGCCGTGTGCAGACCGTCGGGCCAGAAGCCCTGGTCGAGAGTGGCCATCAGGAAGACCGGCTCACCGTTGAGGACCGTACGCGGCACCCCGTCGATCTCCTCGACGGCGATCGAGCGCATCCCGAAGTAGCTGCCGACGCGGTCGGTGCCGACGGTCACCTCGAGCCGGTACAGGAACGGGTCGTCGGGCGACCACAGCCGCGGGTTCGCGATCCTCAGGTCCAGCTCCTCCCCGGTGCGGCCGGTCGCCGTGGCGACCTTGCGCCGTCCGTCGTACGCGGTCGCCCTGACCGGCACGCCGTCGCGGACACCCTTCGCCTCCACGATGAGCCGTTCGCCGGGCACGTCGGGCACCAGCTCCAGGGAGTCGACGTGGTCACGGGCGACCGGCTCCATCCAGACCGTCTGCCAGATGCCCGAGCTGGGCGTGTACCAGATGCCGCTGGGGTCCAGGCGCTGCTTGCCGAGCGGCGGGTTCTCGCCGTTCGCGGCGTCGGTGGGGTCGTACACGCCGACGATGAGTTCCTGGGTGCGGCCGGGCTTCAGCGCGTCGGTGACGTCGGCGCTGAACTTGTCGTACCCGCCCTCGTGGGCGGCGACCTTCGTACCGTTGACGTACACCTCGGACCGCCAGTCGACCGCGCCGAAGTTCAGCCGCAGCCGCTTGCCGGAGCCGATCCGCCAGTCGCGGGGGACGGTGAAGGTGCGGCGGTACCACATGCGGTCCTCGTGCCGCTGGATGCCGGAGAGCCGGGACTCCACCGGGTACGGGACGAGGATGCGCTCCCCCAGCGTCTTCCCGACGGGCGGCTGCTCTCCCTCCTCGGCAGCTGCGAACTGCCACCGCCCGTTGAGGTTGCGCCACTGGTCACGGGTGAGCTGGGGGCGCGGATACTCGGGGAGGGCGTTGTCCGGGCCCACTTCGTCGGCCCACTTGGTGGTGAGTTCGTGGGTGGAGCGGTTGGGCCCGCTGCTCATGAACGCGTCCACCCGGTCGCCGTCGGCGGTGGCCAGGCCGCCCTGGCCGTCGTAGCGGACGTCGGCGGTGCCGCGGGCGGTGCCCGTCCTGTTGCCGACGACGGGTTCGCCGAGCGTGACGAGCAGGGCCCTGGGGTCGGCCGGGTCCCGCTCGGCGCCGGTCAGCGGCCACTGCGCGCCGCCGATGACCGCGTCGACGTGGTCGGCGAGTCCGTCCGGGGGCACGGCGAGCGGGCTCGGGAAGTCGAGCTTCAGGGTGCGTCCGGAACCGAGGACGGTGGCGGCGAGGGCGCCGTCGTACTCGAAGCCGTCCGGCAGGCGGAACGCGGACTGCGGTACGGCTTCCTTGGTGCCACCGGGCTCGGTCCAGCGCAGGTGGAGGTTGGAGCCGCCGTAGTGCTCGAAGTACTCGACCTTGATCTCGTGAGCCCGGCCGGCGGTCAGCTCGACCGGTTCGGCACTCTGTTCCCGGTCCCAGTCGTCGACCCAGTGGTCGATGGCGAGTCGGCCGTCTATCCACAGCCGGAAGCCGTTGTCGCCGATGATCGAGAAGGTGTGCGCGCCGGTCTTCTCCGGCACGATCTTCCCGGTCCAGCGGACGCTGACGTCGTCCGACCGGCCGGTGGTGAAGTTCAGCCGCGGCTCCAGGTTGTCGAAGTCGAGGTGCGGGTCGAAGGCGGTGGCCCTGAGTTCGTGGAAGTCGAAGGCGCCGGAGGCGGACTGCGTGTAGTACTCGCCCTTCAGTCCGTGTATCTCCACCGGGCCCTCCTCGGCCGCGGTCGCGCTCTGGCCGGTGGCGGTGAGCCCTGCGACTCCCAGCGCGGCGGCCAGGAAGAGGGTGAAACGGTCTCTGAGTCGTCTGATGCGCACGGATCCTCCGTCTGTGAGGAAGGTGACGGCTCTCTGCTCGTTCGCGTGCTCAGTGCTCGGTTCGCGTACTCGGTGTTCTGTTCTGTGCGTTGTGTGTGGCTGTACAACGTTGTCACAAACAGCACTTGGCATAACAGCACGGTTTCCGCCACTCGTCCAGGGACATGACAAAGGCCCCGGCGGTCACACCGACCGGGGCCCGCCCCTCCCGCACCACCGCGCCCGTCCTGCTGACGGGCGCGGGCGCTACGGCACCAGTTGTCCCTTGCCGAGGGCGATCACGCCGCCCTCGGACACCGTGTACAGCTCCGCGTCCCGCTCCGGGTTGACGCCGATGGTCGCGCCGGGCGGTACCTCCACGTTCTTGTCCAGGACGGCACCGCGCACCACCGCGCCCCGTCCGATGTGCACGTTGTCGTGCAGTACCGAGCCCTGGACCATGGCCTCCTGGTCGATCACCACACCCGGTGACAGCACGGACCGGGTGACCTGGCCGCGGATCAGGCAGCCGGCGCTGATGATGGACTCGCTCGCCATGCCGCCGGCGTTGAACCGGGCCGGCGAGAGCTGGCCGGAGTGGGTGTAGACGGGCCACTGCCGGTTGTAGAGGTTGAAGGCGGGGCGCTCGGCGATCAGGTCCATGTGGGCCTCGTAGTAGGCGTCCAGTGTGCCGACGTCCCGCCAGTAGCCCTGGTCGCGGCTGGTCTCGCCGGGCACGTGGTTGGAACTGAAGTCGTAGAGGCAGGCCTCGCCCCGCTCGGTGAGCTGGGGCAGGATCGAGCCGCCCATGTCGTGCACCGAGTGCTCGTCCTCGGCGTCCCGCTGGAGCGCCTCGACGAGGGCCTTGGTGGTGAAGACGTAGTTGCCCATGGAGGCGAAGACACGCTGGGGGTCGCCGTCGAGGCCCGGAGGATCGGCGGGCTTCTCCAGGAAGCGCTCCACGGTCCGGCCGTCCGGGCCCGGGGTGATCACGCCGAAGGAGGAGGACTCGGCGCGCGGCACCCGGATTCCCGCCACCGTGACGCCGGCGCCGCTCTCGATGTGCTGGGCGAGCATCTGGCGCGGGTCCATGCGGTAGACGTGGTCGGCGCCGAACACGGCCACGTACTCCGGCCGCTCGTCGTGGACCAGGTTCAGCGACTGGAGGATGGCGTCCGCGCTGCCCAGGTACCAGCGCGGGCCGAGCCGCTGCTGGGCGGGGACGGGAGTGACGTAGTTGCCGAGCAGGCTGGACATCCGCCAGGTGGTGGTGATGTGCCGGTCCAGCGAGTGCGACTTGTACTGGGTCAGCACGCAGATCCGCAGGATGTCGCCGTTGACCAGGTTGGACAGGACGAAGTCGACCAGCCGGTAGGTGCCGCCGAAGGTGACCGCCGGTTTGGCACGGTCAGTGGTGAGAGGCATCAGGCGTTTGCCCTCACCGCCCGCCAGCACGATTCCCAGGACCGAAGGACCACCACGACGCACGGTCGCTCCCCTCACGCCGAATTTCCCCATCCATGCCCCCGGGCGGGTACCGCTAAGCCTGTTTGCGGATCTCCTCGTAGAGCAGGACCGTGCGGCGGGCCACCGCGTCCCAGCCGAACTCGCCGACCGCGCGCTCCCGCCCGGCCTCGCCCATCCGCCGGGCGGCCTCCGGGTCGCCGATGACGGAGTCCAGAGCCCGCGCGAGGCCCTGCTCGAAGGCGTCGTCCACGGGGACGAGCACCCCGCTCACGCCGTCCTCCACGACCTCGGGAATGTCGCCGACCCGCGAGGCGGCCACGGGAGTGCCGCAGGCCATCGCCTCCAGGTTGACGATGCCGAGCGGCTCGTACACCGGCGGGCACACGAACGCGGCGGCACGGGTGAGTAGTCGGATCACCTCGGGGCGCGGCAGCATCTGCGGGATCCAGCGCACGCCCGCGCGCACCCGGCTCAGTTCCTCGTACAGCTCACGGAACTCGCGCTCGGTCTCCGGGGTGTCGGGGGCGCCCGCGCAGAGCACGACCTGCGCGGCCGGATCGATGCCGCGCACCGCCCGCAGCAGTTGGGGCACACCTTTCTGCCGGGTGATGCGGCCGACGAACAGGACGTACGGCCGGGACAGGCCGAGGCCGATCCGCTCCAGCGCGTCGGTGCCGGGGTCGGGCCGGTACAGCCGGGTGTCGATGCCGTTGTGCACGACGTGCACCCTGGCCGGGTCGAGGGCCGGGTAGCAGCCGAGGATGTCCTCGCGCATGGCCGCGGAGACGGCGATCACCGCGTCGGCGGCCTCGACGGCGGTGCGCTCGGCCCAGCCCGACAGGGCGTAACCAGCTCCGAGCTGTTCCGCCTTCCAAGGGCGCAGGGGGGCGGTCATCACGTGCGGGATGCCGTACAGCTCCTTGGCGAGGTGGCCGCCGAGGTTGGCGTACCAGGTGTGGGAGTGGACGAGTTCGCGGCCCTCGAGCGCCGCGGCCATGGCGAGGTCCACGGAGAAGGTGCGCAGCGCGTCGTCGGCGCCGTCGAGGGCAGTCCAGGGGCGGTGACGCCGCACACCGTCGGCGCGGCCCTCGCCCCAGCAGTGCACCTCCAGGTCAACCAGGGGGCGCAGCTCCCTGGCCGGGAACTCGGCATGGACGCCCGCGCCGCCGTACACGTCCGGGGAGTACTCCCGGGTCAGTAGTCCCGCTCGCACCCGCGGACCCCTCTGTCTGAACGGACGTTGCCCTCATGGTCACCCCGGACGGCGCGCGCGGGGAAGAGCGTCACGGACGGGACGACGCAACGGGGCGGTACTGCGGAGTGCTCCGCGGCGCCCGGGGACCGCGGGGACGCCGGTACGAAGCCCCTAGGGGAACCGTCGGGGTCCGTCCGTCCCTGTCGTCCCCCGGGTGCCCACCCAGGGGATGAGGGGGGCGTCCTCGTACTCCATCGGCAGTAGGACTCATTGAGTGCTCAGGGACGACGACGGGAACACCGAAAAACGGCATCGTGTTGTTCATGGAAGCCGACTGTTCGCCGCGCCGGGGCCGGCGCCCCGGTCTCACGCAGAGGAGCTGCCGATGAGCGCCCTCGCGTTGTCCGTGCTGCTGTCGTTCGTCTCCGCCGTGGCGTACGCGGGCGGAGCGATCGTGCAGGAGCAGGTCGCGGTGTCCTCACCCGGCGAGCAGTACGCGCCGCTGCGCCGGCCGGCCTGGTGGGCGGCGGTCGCGCTGAACAGCCTCGGCGGTCTGCTGCACGTGGTGGCGCTCGCCTACGGCCCGCTGAGCGTGGTCCAGCCGCTGGGCGCGCTGACGATCGTGTTCGCGCTGCCGATGGCGGCGCTGTTCGTCGGCCGCAGGGCGGGAGCGACGGCGTGGCGCGGCGCTCTCATGGCGACCGTCGGTCTCGCCGGGCTGCTGTCCCTGGTCGGTGCGTCGGACGCGCAGTCCCTCGACACCGGCCAGCGGGTGGCGGTGGCACTGGTCACGGCCGTCGCGGTCGTCGCCCTGATGGTCGCGGCCCGGACCGTGCAGCGGCATCCGGCGGTGCGCAGCATCCTGCTCGCCGTCGCCTCCGGTATCGCCTTCGGCATGTCGTCCGTCTTCACCAAGACCGTGGCGGTGGACTGGGCCGACGGCGTCTCGGCTGGGGACGTTCCCTCCCTCGCGGTGATCGGTGTACTGGCCACGGCCGGCCTGCTGCTCTCCCAGGCCTCCTACCGGGATGCGGGGCTCGCGGCTCCGCTGGCCACGCTGACGGTGGTGAACCCGGTGGTCGCGGCGGCGGTCGGCCTCACGATGTTCGGTGAGACCTTCCGCTACGGTGCGACCGGCACGGCGCTCGCGCTGAGCTGCGGCGTGGTGGCGGCCGGCGGTCTGATCCTGCTGACGACGGAGCGGCTGGCGCGTGAGCGGCGGCGGGCGGAGAGTGCCGGGGCGGACTCCTCGGTGGCACCGGCAGGCTCGGGGGCTTCCCGGGGCTCCGCGGTCGTCCCGGCGGCTCCGGTGGGTGCGGCGGCTTTGGAGGTGGAGGTCGCGATGGCCGGAGCGGCGACCGACGGGCGGTCCTTGAGGGCGGCCGATGCCGATTCGCTGTCCGGTTCCGTCGAGCGGCTGTTGCGCTCCGAGCTCGCCCGGGACGTACGGGCACGGGTGCCGGCCCCGGCTGCCGCGGTCTCCGCCCCGGCGGCCGGGGCGGAGACCGTAGCGGCGGAGCCGTCGCTGCCGGTGTTCGCGTACGCGCCCTTCTACGGCGGCCCGTACCTCCCGACGCACGTGCCGGACCGCATGCGCGTCACATCCTGACGCCGCCCGCCCTCAGGTAGGCGACCGGGTCGACGTCCGATCCGAAACCGGGTCCCGTCCGCACCTCGAAGTGCAGATGCGGGCCCGAGCTGTTGCCCGTCGAGCCGGACCGGCCGATGCGCTGGCCCGCGGCGACCGACTGGCCGCTCCTCACCGAGATCGCCGACAGGTGCGCGTACTGGCTGTAGCGGCCGTCGGCGTGCCGGACCACCACCTGGTAGCCGAACGAGCCCTCCCAGCCGGCACTGGCGACGGTGCCCGGCGCGACCGACTTCACGGACGTGCCGGTGGGCACGGGGAAGTCGACACCGGTGTGGTAGCCCTTCGACCAGGAGGAACCGGCCTGGTGGTACGGCGTGCCCAGGGGAGCGGCGACCGGGGCCACGCGCGTGCCGCTCTTCTGGGTGGCACGGTCCGCCCGCTCCCCGGTGCGCTGCGCGGGGGCTTTCTTCTCCGGCGCCTTCCTTTCCGGCGCTTTCTTTTCGGGGGTCTTCTTTTCGGGGGTCTTCGTCCCCGGCGCCCCGCTCTTGGATTTCTTGTTCTTGCCGGCCGTGTCCGCGGGTTTCGGGGCGGGGCGGGCCGGTGCGGCCTTCCCGTTGGGGAGGGTGAGCCGCTGGCCGGGCAGGATCAGGTCGGGGTCGGTGCCGACGGTCGCGCTGTTCGCGTCGTACAGCCCGCGCCAGCCGCCGCGGACCCGCTCCTCCTCCGCGATGCCGGAGAGGGTGTCGCCGTGGACCACGGTGTACATCTCGGCACGGCCCGCGCGGGACTGGGGTGTGTTCTGCGGCCTGACGTCCTCGACGGTGGTGGCGGTGCCCGTGCCGTTCTTGCCGCCGCTCCTGCCCTCGGCCTTCGCCCCGGGCTCGGCGTCGCTCTTCGCGTCGGTGCTGCCGGAGCGGCCGGCGGACGGGCGGATGTCGGGGGCGCCGTCGCCCCGGGTCAGTCCGGCCCGCTGCGAGCACACCGGCCAGGCGCCGGGTCCCTGACCGTCCAGGACCTTCTCGGCGATGGCGATCTGCTGGTCCTTGGTGGCCAGGTCCGCGCGCGGCGCGTACCGGGTGCCGCCGAAGGCCTCCCAGGTGGACTGGGTGAACTGGAGTCCGCCGTAGTAGCCGTTGCCCGTGTTGATGTCCCAGTCGTCGCTGGACTCGCACGCGGCGACCTTGTCCCACGTGTCGACGTCGGCCGCCTCGGCGACCCCGGTCCCCAGAAGGGGAAGCGCCATTCCGGCACCACCCGCGGTGACGGTGAGCGAGGCCCGGTTGATTCTGTTCGGCTGGTACCGGCGATGCCGACCGCGCACGGCCATGGAGCCCCCCTCGACAATGCGTCAGAAGTGGCCAAAGTAAGCGTTGCGAACCGGCCGTGACAAGACGGCTATCAGCCGCGCGGATGCGCCAAGTGGCCGGTACTTTTCGTCCGTTGCGCCCCGCTTGGCGCCGTCGCCCGGCATGCTTCCCGCCGGGCGCGGCGCGTACGCCGGGCGCGTACGCGTGTGCCGGGGGCACCCGGGCGAGCCCGAACCGGCCCGGAGCGTACGGACACGGGCGCGGATGAGTACGGAGAGGGCTCCCGCCCGTATGTGGCGGCGGGATGTCGTACGACCCGCATGTGCGGACACGGTAGCGGCGCGTCAGGATGGTCAGAATGGTCGACGGGGGGACTGGCGGGCAGCGACCGGCGGCACCGATGCCCTGGCAGCACCGACATCCCGGCAGTACCGATACCGAGGTCACTAGGAGCCAACCCAATGAGCAGTTCAGCGCAGATCGGCGTCACGGGTCTCGCGGTCATGGGCCGCAACCTCGCGCGCAACTTCGCCCGCAACGGCTACACGGTCGCGGTGCACAACCGGACGGCGGCGCGTACGCACGCCCTGGTGGAGGAGTTCGGGCACGAGGGCGGCTTCGTGGCGGCCGAGACGGCGAAGGAGTTCGTGGCGGCGCTGGAGCGTCCGCGGCGGCTGGTCGTCATGGTGAAGGCCGGTGAGCCGACGGACGCGGTGATCGAGGAGTTCGCGCCGCTGCTGGAACCCGGTGACATGATCATCGACGGCGGCAACGCCCACTTCGCCGACACCCGGCGCCGCGAGCGCGCGCTGCGGGAGCAGGGCATCCACTTCGTCGGTACCGGTGTCTCCGGTGGCGAGGAGGGCGCGCTGAACGGGCCGAGCATCATGCCGGGTGGCTCGAAGGAGTCGTACGAGTCGCTGGGCCCCATGCTGGAGAAGGTCTCGGCGAAGGCGGCCGACGGCGCGCCCTGCGTGACCCATGTCGGCCCCGACGGTGCCGGGCACTTCGTGAAGATGGTGCACAACGGCATCGAGTACGCCGACATGCAGCTGATCGGCGAGGCGTACCAGTTGCTGCGCGACGTCGCCGGGTACACGCCGGCGCAGATCGCGGACATCTTCCGCACCTGGAACACCGGCCGGCTGGACTCGTACCTGATCGAGATCACGGCCGAGGTGCTCTCCCACGTGGACGCGGCCACGGGCAAGCCGTTCGTCGACGTGGTCGTCGACCAGGCGGAGCAGAAGGGCACGGGGCGCTGGACCGTGCAGATCGCGCTCGACCTGGGCGTGCCGGTGTCGGGAATCGCGGAGGCGGTGTTCGCGCGCTCGCTGTCGGGGCACGCGGCGCTGCGCGAGGCCTCGCGCGGGCTGGCGGGTCCGACGGCCGCGCCGCTCGGCGAGGCAGAGGCCGCGGCGTTCGCGGACCGGGTGGAGCAGGCGCTGTACGCGTCGAAGATCGTGTCGTACACGCAGGGCTTCCACGAGATCGCCGCGGGCAGTGAGGAGTACGGCTGGGACATCGACCTCGGCGCGGTCTCCGCGCTCTGGCGCGGCGGGTGCATCATCCGCGCGGCCTTCCTGGACCGTATCCGCGCCGCGTACGACGCCCGTGCCGATCTGCCGAGCCTGCTGTCGGACGAGACGTTCGCGCGGGAGATCGCCGACGCGCAGGACGACTGGCGCGAGGTGCTGATCGCCGCGACCCGCCAGGGCGTGCCGACCCCCGGTTTCGCCGCGGCCCTCGCCTACTACGACGCGCTGCGCGCGGAGCGCCTGCCGGCCGCGCTCACCCAGGGGCAGCGGGACTACTTCGGCGCGCACACCTACCGGCGCACGGACCGCGACGGGTCGTTCCACACGCTGTGGGGCGACGACCGCAGCGAGGTCCCGGCGTAGGCGGAGGATCTCTGACGGGCGCCCGCCGACGTGGTCGGCGGGCGCCCGCGTGCCGTGCCGTGCCGTGCCGGCCGTCAGGTGAGCGGCGGGCCCGGTTCCGGGCTCGGCGCGGGTTCCGGGCCCGGCGGAATCGGCGAGGGGGACGGTCCGGGCGGTGGCCCCGGCGTGGGCGGCGGTCCGGGAACGGGTGGCCCCGGGGCGGGCGGGCCAGGCGTCGGAGGCGGGGGTGTCGGTGCCGGGCCGGGTGGCGGCTCCGGAGGCGGGACCGGATCGGGGTGGGGCTGGGGAGGCTGGGGGTCCGGGCCCGGTGCGGGCCCCGGCGGAACCGGGTCCGGTGCGGGTTCAGGTGGGGCGGGATCCGGATGTGGCTGCGTCATGGCGGTGTCCTCCGGCCAGTCGGTCGGCGTCGGCTCTGGACTACTCCCCCGCCTACCCGATGGCCGCGTCCCCAGTCACCCGTCCGTCCGAAGCGGAGAGACCCGGGTGGCGCTACCGGCAGCCCACCGTCGCCGCGCCCGCCGCGAGCCCTGCCCGCGGGCTGGACAGCACGGGGACGGTGGTCGTGGTGAAGCGCTCCGCCGGGGCCATCGAGGCCTGGGCGAGCACGATCACGTCGGCGCCGGTGACGGCGTCTGCCGCAGCGGCGACCTGACGCACGTACGCCTCCGGGTCGCCCGCCTCGAAGCGGGCCCAGGCACCCTCGACCAGCAGGGTGCGCACCTCGACGGGGCGGCCGGCGCGGCGCGCCTCCTCCTCGACCAGGGCCGCCGTCGGACCGAGGGTGCTCGCCAGGGCGGCGAGGACGACCACACGCGGCCCGGCGGCCAGGGCCGCGCCCGCCATCGGCCGGTCGACCCGCAGCACCGGCACACCGATCCGGTCGGCCGACGCCTCCGCGACCGAGCCGATGGTCGAACACGTGCACAGCACGGCCCGAGCGCCCGCGGCGACGGCTTCCCGCAGTCTCGCCCGTACGTCACGGGCCACGGCCTCGGGGCCCGCCGCGCGAGCCCGGTCCAACAGCTCCTCGTCTACGAGGTGCCGCAGCTCCAGCTCCGGATGGGCGTCGTCGCGCAGGGCGTCGAAGACGGGGACGTGGACCGGCGAGGTGTGCAGGAGGGCGAGCACGGGGGCGTCCAACGACTCAGAAGCGCTCGGGGTGCGCCGCCAGCCACTGCTCCGCCGCCCGGATCGGATCCGGGGAGGCGGCCGGGGCCGCGTCGGGATGGCGTGCGGCCCACTGGGTGACGTACGGGCAGAGCGGGGCGACCACGACACCCTCGCGGGCGGCGGTGGCGTACAGCCCGCTCGCCAGGGAGCCTGCGATGCCCTTCCCCTCGTGGGCGGGCTCGACGACGGTGTGCACCGGCACGAGTGCGCGCTCGGGGGATTCGAGGACGAAGTACTCGATCCGGCCGACGGCCTCGCCGTCACCCGCCACCGCTTCCAGACGGCCCGCCGCCCGGTCGTCGCGGATCTCGATGTCGCTCATGAACACGTCACGCTCCTGCCGCTGTCCGTCACGGTGGCCACCGTGCGCGTGCCACCGTGCGCACCCGTCCGCGCCGGTCACGCCTTTCAGGCCGTGACGGCCTGCGGGCTGCGCTGCTGGTCCGACCCCGGCACCGGCGCGGACGGGTCGGCTCCCAGGGCGACGATGCGGTTGTCGCGGTCCACGTGCACCACCCGGGGTTCCAGCGCCCGCGCCTCGGCGTCGGTCACCTGAGCGTAACTGATGATGATCACCAGGTCCCCGGGGTGGACGAGATGCGCGGCGGCCCCGTTGATCCCGACGACACCGGAGCCGCGCTCCCCCTCGATGACGTACGTCTCCAGCCGGGCCCCGTTGGTGATGTCGACGATGTGCACGAGCTCACCGGGCAGCAGATCGGCGGCGTCGAGCAGATCGGCGTCGATCGTCACGGATCCCACGTAGTGCAGGTCGGCCTGGGTGACGGTGGCGCGGTGGATCTTGGACTTGAACATTGTACGCAGCATCGGGGCACTCCCACAAGTAGGCTCCCTGCCTGCGTTTTTGCAGGTCAAGGGCTGTTTCGACACCCTACAACGAGTCGCATGTTCGGGCAGCTGTCCCCAGGTTTTTCAGGGCCCATGCTGACCACTTGCCGACTTTTCTGACGCCCCGTCAGGTGATTGGAGGAGGGCTTCGCCCCCTCTCGCGGACCCCACCGCGGCGACGGCCCAAGCCTACGCAGCACCCCCCGGAGGACGTCCGTGATCACCGTCACGCGGACGGTCTGGACGGCAGTCAGGAGCGAAGGCGCTCGACCGGAAGTCGGACCACGCGCCGCCGTGGGTCAGCCGGCCCACGTCCCTCGTATCCCGCCTCAAAGGAGGAGGCGCCCACAGCTCCATGAATCTGAGTGGCCGAAGCAGCGCGGCAACATAGCGGCGGATCGCCGGTTGGCCAAACCGGCGATTCTCACGACCATGGCTGTGGCTCGTCCGGTGACTCCTGGCGGTGGCACAGGGCGGGTGTCAAGGACGTTCGGAATTCGGCCAGAGCAGAGCGCGAGCCGCTGCCGCGATCAGGCTCAGGCCAGCCTCGAGGAGCCATCTTGCCCGTGGGACCGCAGTCGCACCCCGACGAGACCCGCACCGATATCGACTCGTCGCGCAGGCGCCGTAGAGTCATGCGGCCGGGCGTCCGCCCGACTCGCCCGATCGTTGGCCGTGCCCGTGTCGTACGCCTCCGCCCTGCGGCTGCTGCGGCGGGTGTCCGTGCCGGCGGTGCGGATCCCGCGAGTGATCGGGGTCGACGACTTCGCCCTGCGGCGCCGGCAGAGCTACGCCACGATCATCATCAACGCCGAGACCGGTGAGCGAATCGAGGTACTGCCCGGCCGCGAAGCCGCCACTCTGGAAGCCTGGCTGCGCGGACATCCGGGCATCGAGGCCGTGTGCCGGGACGGATCGGCCGCCTACGCGGAGGCGGTACGCCGAGCCCTGCCCGACGCGGTCCAGATCAGCGACCGCTGGCACCTGTGGCACAACCTCGCCGAGGCCGTCCGCAAGGAGGTCTCCGCGCACAGCACCTGCTGGGCGAAAGCGGGCCCGCCCGCGGCTGAGGGGAGACAGGCCGCCACCACCCGCGAGCGCTGGCAGCAGGTCCACGCCCTGCGCGAGCACGGAGCCGGACTTCTGGAGTGCGCACGGCGCCTCAACCTCGCCTTGAACACCGTCAAGCGCTACGACCGTGTCGCCGAGCCCGAGCGCCTCATCCGCGCCCCCAAGTACCGGCCCACCCTCGCGGATCCCTACCGCGACCACCTGCGCAAGCGCCGACTGGAGAACCCGGCCGTCCCCGTCACCCATCTCCTCCAGGAGATCAGGGAGCTGGGCTACACCGGCAGCTCGAACCTGCTGGTCCGCTACATCAACCAGGGCCGTGTCGAGGCCGACCGGCCCGCCCTCTCGCCCCGGCGCCTGGCCCGCTACCTGCTCACCCGCCCCGACCGCCTCAAGGACCACCAGCGGGAACGTACCGAGGCCGCCCGTGGTGCCCGCCACGAGATGACCGCTCTGACCGACCTCATCCGCCACTTCGCCGTGCTGCTGGATCCCGGCGACGGCAATGCCACCCTGCTGAGCACCTGGATCACCTCGGCCCAGGCCGAGGGCCTGCCCCACCCGCATGCCTTCACCCGGGGCCTCGAGAAGGACCGCGCCGCAGTCGACGCCGCCCTCACCCTGCCGCACCACAACGGCGGCACCGAAGGCGTGAACCACAAAACCAAGCTGATCAAGCGCCAGTTGTACGGCCGCGCGAGCTTCCCCCTCCTCCGCCACCGCATCCTCCTGGGCTGACCACACCCTCCGTCATCACCGACTACGGAACAGACCCGCTCGTTTGACAGACCCCGAGGGGCCCGCGCCGAAGCGGGGCCCCTGGTCATGGCACCGCGCGGTTCGTGCGCTGGAGGTCAGGCTCACCGTGGTTAGTCGAAGATGTCGGTCTTCCACCTGAGCGTGTCCGAGGTGCTGGTGTTGTCCCAGTACGCGAAGAGGGACTGCGAGCTGGGGCTGGTCGAGCGGATCGGTCCGGCGTCGAGTGCGTAGCCGGTGGCAACGTTGACGATGTGCTGCCTGTCGGCGTCCCACCTCCACTTCAGGTTGTTCGACGGGCTGGTGGCGTCCTTGTAGGCGTAGACCTGTACCACGGGCCTGCTGGTGTCGCCGCCGCTGTCGAGGACGTAGCCGGTCGCGATGTTGATGATGTGCTGGGTGGCCGGGTCATACCTCCACCTCAGATTGTCCGAGGGATTGGCGGCGTCCTTGTAGATGTAGACCGGCACCCGGCTGCTGCCGGTCTTCCCGGCACTGTCGATGACGTAGCCGCTGATCACGTTCATGATCTGGTTGGTCGGCAGCGGTGCACGGCCGGGGTGCACATTGGCCTGCGCGGTTCCGGTCAGCGCCGCGACCAGGCCCACGGAGATGGCGAGGGAACAGATCTTCTTCATGGCTGTCCCAACGACACACCGCTCTCGCAGACACGCCTGCTTTTGGGGCCCTGTTGGCCCGAGAGGGCACCAGGCCGCATGTCATCCGGTCTCGCCCCGTGCAGGCGCTGCGGTTCACGGCCAGCGACTATGTGGTGCTCACGGCGAAGGCCCGGCACGCGGGCACGCGGGCGAACAAGCCTCTGCAGCAGGCGTTGCGGGAGGGCCGCCGAGCCGGGCGCCGATTCTGGCCAAGTTCATTGAAGTGTGCGGCAGTTGTGAACATGCCGTGTAGTTTCGGGCGGTCCGGGAAGCGCCGTTTCGCCGATGGGTCAGGCGCTCCAAGCCCTGGCGGCCATGCCGGCATCTCCCCTATTTCCTCGCAGACGGGAATTGCGATGACCAACCAGAGCACCGGAGCACCTGTCCCCACACCAGCGACGGCCCCGGTGAGTACGGCGGCGCCGGTGAGTACGTCGCCGAAGTTCGAGGTGGACAAGGCGATGCTCGACGGTCCGACGCCGAAGGATTTACTTCCGGTCACCGGCAACTACCCGGTGGAGATCGTCCGGTACCGCTCGGTGGTGCTCACCGACATCCCCGGAGCGAAACCGGCGCGTAAGCTGACCGGCGCCATCGACCTCGGCGAGGAGAACCTGCCGTTCTACGACCGGCCGGCCGAGGGCATGATCGTCACGACGGAGCAGAGCTGGTCGGCCCAGGGCGTCACGCTCGGCCGGCTGCTGCACAGCCTCGCGCTCGCGCCCGGCGAGAGCACCAAGGTCGCGGTCGTGGACTGGCAGCGCACCACCAAGGCCACCGGCACCGAGACGGCTTCCGAGGCCGAAGCGCTGTCCGGCACCACCGACCAGAACCGGTCGATCAGCGAGGTCGCGAACGCGATCGCCCGCGAGGAGCAGTTCGGCACGTCCCAGGCGTCCCAGGTGAGCAAGTCGTCCAGCTCCGGCGGCAGCGTCGGCGTCGCGTTCTTCGGTATGGGGGCCGGCGGTAACTGGGGCGAGTCGTCGAACACGGGCTTCACGACCGCGGTGTCGCGTTCCACCGGCGTGAAGTCGGTCGCGGAGGAGGCCACGCAGCGGATCAGCGCGAGGACCCAGCAGCTGGCGACCGCGGCCCGCAGCCGGAACATGACGGTCGTGCGCGAGACGACGCAGTCGGAGAAGGACCAGGTCCTCACCCGGGTCGTCACCAACTACAACCACATGCACGCGATGTCGGTGCAGTACTACGAGGTCGTCCAGGTCTACAACGTGACGACCAAACCGACCAGGCTGGAACGCTGCCTGTTCATCCCGCTGCAGGAGCTCACCTTCAACTACACCAGTCTGCAGCGGTACAAGGAGGTGCTCGCCTCGGTGGCGCCGGCCGACTGGGCGGCGAAGATCCGGGCCGCGAACCCGTTCGACACCACCGTACGCAAGCTTGATGCGTGCACGGCCCCCGAGGCGCCGTCGACCGCCCAGATCTTCGACGGGGTGGATCTGGCCGACATCGCCGCTTCGGCCATGGGCGTGTACGGGGTGCGCAAGTACGACGGCAGCCCGGTCAAGTTCGATCCGGTGGGCCGGCAGTGGAACCCGCTGCCCACCACCGGACTCGACGGAGACCTGGCCCGCATCGCACCGGGCAAGGACACCGTGTGGGGGCTCAGGACCGACAACATGCTCGTGCAGTTCGACGGGACGACCTGGCGAAGTCACCCGCACAGCTGGCGGGCCCTGGCCCTCGCATGCGGCCCGGACGGCACGCTCTACCTCGTCGGCGGGGACAACACACTCGGGCAGCGCGCCCTGAACGGCACGATTCAGGGCCTGAACGTCAAGGCCGACGACGTCGCCGCCGTCGGCAGGGACAAGGTGTGGTACTGCCGGGAGGGGCGGACCTGGGAGCGCAGCGGCACCAACTGGACGGAGCGGATGCCTGCGCCGAACGTGAAGCGCCTGTCCGCCGGTCCGGACGGCGTGCTCTGGGGCATCACAGCTGACGGCAAGGCCCTCGTGGTGGAGGCCGGTGCGACGACCTGGACCGCCCCCAAATACTTTTCCGGGATTCCCGGAATAGTGGATGTCGTCTCCTCCGTCGGCGGCGACTACTGGGCGCTGGTGAACACCGGGCTCGTTCTCCGGCTGCTCACCTCCGCACGGGAGACGCCGATCCCCTTCGACGTCCCGCCGAAGACCGACTCCCCCTACGCGTCCAAGATCGACGTCTGGTACGACGAGTTCGGGATCCGCAGCATCCAGGTGGTCTTCCCAGGCCACACCTTCCGCTGCGGCGACACCGGCGGCTCCGGCGTGTTGCAGCGCGCGTCCCACACCTTCGCAGGCGCCGACAAGCTGCTCTCCCTCGACGCCTGGTCCGGTACGGCCGCACGCGGCAGCCTCGCCGGGCTGCGCCTGACGATGACCTCGGGCGTGGCCAACTTCGGGATCGCCGCGACCACCACCGCGGCGCCGGACCTGACCGAAGACGCCAGCGGCGCGGCCATCTGCGGACTGTTCGGTTCGACGGTGAAGTCCGGTACCCGCACCTACGTCGCGTCGCTCGGTTTCTACGTGCGCGGCGGGAACGTCTCGCAGGCGGTCCTGGACCATCTGAACGACAACCGCCGCCACTACAGCCAGGCCGTGTGGGCCAACGCCGACGAGTTGACGCTCAGCCGCATCCTTGCCAACTACTCCTACACCCCGGCGGGCTCGAACGCCGCACCGGTCGTGCTCGGCACGCTGCTGGATCCGAAGCCGATCGCCGCCACTGGCAACTACCTCGGCTTCCGGTGGAACTTCAGCAGCGAGCAGGAACGAGAGGCGTGGACCAAGGCCCGCCAGCCGGGTGATGCCACGTTCGGGGCACCGGTGACCAACACGATCGCCATCGCCACCAAGGGCGTCTTCGCCGAGGCCGTACTGGGCCGGGCCAACTCGGCGGAGAAGATCGACCTCACCCGTTTCTGGAACTGGAAGGACTCGCCCATCCAGATCACGCCGGCCGACATCGCGCCCGTCTCCACCGCGTCGCGGGCGCAGAACCTCGACGTCACGGCAGCTGGTATGGGTGCTTCCCAGGCAAAGTTCACGCCGCTTGCGGCGATGCCCGACCCGACCGCCCTGCAGGCGGCGCAAGCCATCGCCACCGCGAACCTCTTCCGCGACATGAGCGGCCTCAACACCATGAGCCAGGTGCTCACCAAGGGCATCGAAGCCGCCGCCGGCAACGACAAGGACGCCGGCGAACGCGCCCAGGCCGCCATGAAGACCGCCACCGAACACCTGCAGAAGATGGCCCAGATCGCAGTCGACGCCGCCGGTAAGGCGGCACCACTCGCAACCGGCGGCGGCAACCTCAGCGCCATCGGCGGCATGCTGAACCAAGGCGGCACGGCCAGCTCGGACACCAAGTCCTAGTCGCCGTCCAACGGCGGGTCCGCGGCGAGAACCTGATCACCGCATCGCGCGGGTCCGGGCCACCACCCGGGCCCGCCCCATGATCCAAACAGCAACACCCATCACGTGGGTGCGTGAGATCCACCGCACGTCTTCTGCCAGGTCTTTCGTTCCAGAATGAGTTGAGCTGCGGGTCTTGCGCTCGGCGATCTTGGTCGGCAGGGTGTCCGGGTGCGTGCCGATCTTGTTGCGGACGATCTGTGGGAGTGGGGGGCTCCGCCGCTGCCACCCACTCCCGCGCGACGCCATCGGCGTCCCGGGCGACTTCGCGTTCCGGGCAGGGCGGCTCTCGCGGGCCTCATGTACGTGTTGCACCCTGTACGCCGCCCTGTCTCGCCGCACCAGCGCGCGGGCACGCGCCGTCGCTCTGATCGCGCTCGGCAGCATAACGACCGCGGCCATCGCTGTCGTCCCTGGTCCGTACGGCCTTCTTGTCGCCCTGTCCGTGATTGCGGGCATGGTGCGCGGCAACCTCACCCTTCTGCAGGCCACCGCCATCACCGACCGGTGGGGCACCTGCCACTACGGCCGCCTCTCCGGGCTCCTTGCCGCACCGGCTACCGCCGTATCCGCGCTCGCCCCATTCGCCGACGCTGTCCTCGTCGGGCCCCTTGGCGGCTACCTGGCCTGTTCGCCCTCCTAGCGCTCGTCGCCGGGCTTGCTGCCCTGATCGCGCTCTTTTCCGGACTACGGAATTGATCACGAAGTGGCCCCCTTCAGCACCCGGGGAAGGTGGACGTGGGAGGTGCTCGCCTTCGACGTAGTGCCGCCTCACTGTCGACGCCGGGTCCACCGTCGCCGTCCGGCTGGGAGACCCGCCGTCTCCGCTTCCGGAGCCCTTCGCTGACCTCATGCGGGCATACGTCCAGTCCTGCCAGCACTTGCCCTACGTCAGCGGCAGAAGCTCACAATGACTCTTCCCAGGCCGCCAGCCCGGACAGGGGATGAATCCGGGCAGTCTCCAAGTCCACCTGCGGGAGATCGGCGTCCCGCCACAGCGTGGCAGGGCCCCCGCGATCCGCCAACTCGTCCTCCAAGCCCCGGCCCCGTCATCGCGAAGACGCTCGGTTACCACGACAAGACAGCCACCCGCCTGGTCACTGAAGCCGGAGGAACCTGGAGCCGATACGCCTCCGGCGACCACACACGGTGACACCAGGCACGGCCTCAACGAGGAATACGCGACACCTCAACATGCGAGCCCACCAGTCCCGAGGCCGGTCACTTGCGAAGTCGAGAACGGTACTCGCCCGGGGCCGTGCCTCGGGCACGTTTGAAGGCACGGCTGAAAGCGTGCGGAGAGCCGTATCCGACCGCGCCGGAGATCGACTCGACCGGCTCATCGGTATCGCGGAGCCGGACGGACGCCAGGTCGATGCGCCACTGCGTCACGTACGCGCCCGGCGTCTGTCCGAGGGCGGACCGGAAACGCCTGGACAGCGTCGCCCGGGAGACGCTCGTCGCGGCGGCCAGGGTCTCCGTGGTCCAGGGGTGTCCCGGTTGGGCGTGGACACATGCCAGAGCGTCACGCACGACCGGATCACGCATCGCTCCCAGCCATGAGCCGGACTGCTCCTGCGGGTGGCGGGCCAGCCAGGCGCGTACGAACTGGACGAGCAGAAGGTCGACGACGCTGTTGATGGCGGCGGTGGTGCCGATCTGCGGCTGTGCGAGCTCAGCAGCGAGAAGTTCGACGGTCCTTCTGAGCTGCGCGTTCTCCCGGGCTGTGACGTGCATCGGCCGAGCGAGGGAGGTAAGCACCGGTGTGCGTACCTCCGGGTCCTGCTCATAGTGCAGGACGATCACTTCCGTCTGCACCGGCGCCGAGCCCAGCCGCAGGGCCCGGCCATCGCCAAAAGCCCGGGCCGCCGCCTCACGGTCGCAGGAACCCATCGTCACGCTGGCGCCGCCGGCTATCCCGTGTGCGGTGCCCGGCGACACCAGGACGGCGTCTCCGGCCTGCACCTGAAGAGGTTTCTCGCCTGTGACGTGGAGCCACATAGTGCCGCGGGACACCACGTGCAGTGCCGCTCCTGGATAGGAGTCCAGCCACAGGCCCCAGGTTCCTCCGGCCTTCAGCATGACCCCGAGCGCCCCACGCGCACCCGAAATACGCAAGACCTCCGCCAGCACATCCATGGGTCCATTCTCGTCCACCACGGCGAACCGCCCACCGGCGGGCGAGGCGCATGTGTCCTCGTCCGCAGCGTTAGGCCACGTCAAGAACGGCCTTTCCGTGCACCTTCCGCGCGAACAGCGCCTGGACGGCGCCGTCCACGTCCTGCCAGTCGCCTCGCAGTCCGACCGGTGCCGAGAGCCTCCCGGCGGCCATGAGGCCCAGCAGGTCCGTCAGCTCCCCGCTGGTCGGCGTCATGTCGCCGTAGGTGGCGATGCTGCGGGGTTCGCCGAAGCCGAACAAGGTCCCTGACGGGAACGTGGTTTCCTGCCCCGAGGAGTAACCGACCAGGTGGATGGTGCCGCCCTCGGCGAGGGAACTCCAGGCCTGGGCCACCAGTGGTCCGCCGACCGTGTCCAGGACGAGGTCGAACCGGTCCCCGGTCTCGGCCAAGTCGGTCAGGACCTTGTCGGCGCCGAGTTCACGGAGTCCGGCGGCCCGCTCCGGCGAACCGACGAGTGCCGTCACCCGGGCGCCCGCCAGCGCCGCCAGCTGGACGGCGAAGTGCCCCACGCCCCCGCTGGCGCCGGTGATCAGAACGTTGCGCGCCAGCAGGGAACGCTTGCGCAGCACCCGGAATGGGGTGACTCCGGCGATCCCCAGCGCGGCGGCGTCGGCCAGGTCCACACCCTCGGGGACGGTACCGAGCGAGGCGGGGCTGACTGCCACCCGCTCCGCCCACGCGTGGGGAGCCATTCCCACTGCGACGCGCGTACCTTCGGGCGGCCCCGAGCCGTCGGATGCGGCGCGCACCACGACGCCGGCCGCGTCGTGACCGTGCACAGCGCCGGCTGGCCACTGGTCCACGTAATTCAGCTCTCCGAAGTTGAGACCGATGTGCCGTATCTCCACCAACGTCTCACCGGCGGACGGTACGGGCTCATCGACATCGGCGAACCGGACAGGTCCGGCCTCACTGTGATCGACCACAAGGGCGCGCATAAGGGGTGTGTTTCCTTCTCTCGTGGGTGCGCCTGAACACTCGGCGCTGCAGCAGATCGAGTGCGCAAATGCCGCACTGCCGTCTTCTTGAAACCCTACGCAGGACCGGGACAGCGACCAGACCCGTGAGCATCAATCAGTTGACGATCTGTGTCAGTGCGACTCGCGGTGAACCGCCCCGGCTCGAATGGAGACTCGATTTCATGAAAGGATCGAGTCATGGCACGACCTTCCCGTTACCCCCTTGAGCTCCGCCGCCGCGCGGTGCGCATGGTCGCCGAGGTGCGCGACGACCACCCGAACGAGACAGCCGCTCTGCAGGCGGTCACGGACAAGCTCGGCATCGGCTCCCGCGAGACGCTGCGGAACTGGGTGAAGCAGCACGAGATCGACGCAGGGACGCGTCCGGGGACGACGACGGAGGAGTCCGCCCAGCTCAAGGCGTTGAAGAAGGAGAACGCCGAGCTGAAGCGGGCGAATGAGATCCTGAAGGCGGCGGCGAGTTTCTTCGCGGCCGAGCTCGACCGGCCACACACGCGCTCGTAGCGTTTATCGACGAGTACCGGGACCGCTTCGGCGGGGTCGAGCCGATCTGCAGGACACTCACCGAGTACGACTGCAGGATCGCCCCTTCCACCTATTACGCGCACAAGAAACGCCTGGCCGCCCCGTCTGTCCGTACCGTGCGGGACGCGGAACTCAAGGAGCTGATCCGCCAGGTCCACACCGACAACTACCGTGTCTACGGGGCCCGGAAGATCTGGCGGGAGCTGAACCGGCAGGGTCACGCGGTGGCCCGCTGCACCGTTGAACGGCTGATGCGCGAGCTGGGCATCGCCGGCGCCGTCCGCGGCAAGAGGGTGGTCACCACGATTTTGGACCAGCAGGCCGAGCGGGCGCCGGACCGGGTGGACCGCGACTTCGTCGCCACCGCACCGAATCGCTGCTGGGTCGCGGATTTCACGCACGTGGCCACCTGGGCCGGCGTGGTCCACGTCGCCTTCGTTGTGGACATCTTCTCCCGCCGGATCGTCGGCTGGTCCGCCGCGACGTCGAAGGGGACCCGGCTCGTCCTGGACGCTCTGGAGATGGCACTGTGGCAGCGCGACCGCGATGAATATCCGTATGTTCGGGGCGAGTTGATACACCACAGCGACGCGGGCAGTCAGTACACCAGTTTCCGGCTGGCCGAACACCTGGACACGGCCGGCATCGCGGCCTCGATCGGATCTGTCGGCGATGCGTACGACAACGCCCTGATGGAGAGCACGATCGGTCTGTTCAAAACCGAATTGATCAAGCCGCAGCGGCCCTGGAAGACCCTCTCCCAGGTCGAGCTGGCCACCGCCGAGTGGGTCGACTGGTACTGCCACCGCCGACTCCACGGCGAGATCGGCCACGTCCCACCCGTCGAGTACGAGACCAACTACTACACGGAACTCACAAAACCACAGGTCACAACCGCAATCTGAGGTCTCTACCGAACCCGGGGCGGTTCAGTCTACGTTTGTTGCGGCAGTCCGGCCTGGCGAACTGTATACATGTCAAAGGAGCGGCCGGGACGGCACCACCCTGATAGTCACCGACGGGAGCTTTGACACCCTCGCGACCCTGTTCGTCGAGGGCGCCCTGGTGGGCCTGTACCCGTTCCTCACGCAGGCGCGGGGCACGCAGGAGCTGCGAGGCAACCGGCGGCCCTGCCGGCCCAGGGCCGGCCCCGCTCGCGGGCGCGGGTGATCATGACACAGCAGGTCACACGGAGGGCCACCGCGGTGGAGTCACCTGCGGCGTCAGTCTCGGTGTGGGGAATCACGACGGTGCCGAAGTCGAGGCCCATGGCGCCGACGCAGTGGACGAGAACGACACCAGGGCGGGCGCGGTGGCGGCCGGAGGGGGCAGGCGGCATCCACAGAACACGCCGCTTCGGCCCCGAACGCAGCCCATGTTCCCCGCCGCCCGACGTGGTCGACGCCGAAGGCGTCGTCCGCTGGGACGTCCCCCTTCCGCCCGGCGGCAGGCACACGGTCACGCTGGTCTACGAGTTGTCGGCGAGCGCCAGGGTCGCCGGGCTCTGAGCGGATCCAGCCACCCGTGGATCACTTGGTCGGGCCGCCCGGTCAACGGGCGTACCGGACGCCCAGCCAGGGCACACGGTTGGCGATGAGCCCGGGCGGGGTGTGCACCGCGGCGTCCGCCTTGACGTGGTGCTCGTAACGGACGTTCAGCGCGAAATCGCGCGGTGGGTGACCGCACACCGCTGTCGGCGATCACGGTGTTGATTCGGGTTCGGGGTGTCGGCGTGGCAGGCTGTGCCTTCTTACCGTCCGATCCCAGGAGGTCATCATGACTGGCGAGTCTTCATCGCACGAAGGTCCGGAACCGGTCGAGTCCGAGAACTCTCCTCTCCCACCCGAGGAGGAGGACAACGACGACCTCAAGCGCAAGTTCCGTGAGGCTCTGGAGCGTAAGCGCAGCGAGCAGGTGCAGGGTGCCGCGCACGCGGATGCGTCGAAGATCCGCGGCACGCACGGTCCGGCCGCGAGCCAGCGGTCGTTTCGGCGTAAGAGTGGCGGCTGATCGTCGCGCCGACGCCCTGAGGCCCGCCGCTGCACACTGCTGGGCGCCGTCGGTGTCGACGGCAGCCCCGCGCAACACCTGTCCACGCCGTCCCACCGGCACTCCCGCCACACTGCCTGTGACGGCGGCAGGGAGCGGTTCGAGCTGACCGCCGTCCTGCTCCACGACGGCACCTGCGCTGCCGGGCCGGTCGACCGGTACGCGTAGAGGCTGCCGGCAGCACGGCGAGGAAGACCAGCGCACCTGGTGCTGGCTCCCTCGCCGTTTGTGACCGAGCCGAGCACTTCAGTTGGCCGTGTGAGCGTCACAGTCGGCCATCACGTGATCTGCTCGGCTCGGGCCGGGCACCCGGCCGCGGGTCGGCCCTGGCTCATCTGGTCTCACCAGTTCGACAAGACCGCGAAGCGGACGCGGCGGGTACGCCGCTGGCTCGTCAGCCCGCCGTTCGCTGGAGGCCGTCGAGGATGAGGTCCAGTCCAAATTCGAACTCGTCGCCGTAGGAGTACCCGGGACGCATGACGTGAGCGGTCGCCATCTCGGTCAGGTACGGGTACTCGCCATCGCCGAAACCGCTCATGATGGAATCCGCCAGTTCGGCGGTCTCCTCCGGGGAGTCAAAGGGCAGGGTCTTCTCCTGCAGGGCGAACCCGTAGACGTAGCTGTCGAGGACCGAGACGGCGTGGGCAGTCAGGGCGAGGGAGAACCCGCCCTGACGCAGGCAGCCGAGAACGGCGTCGTGGTGACGCAGAGTGGCCGGCCCTGGGGTGGACCGCGACTCCATCAGCCCGATGGCCCAGCGGTGGCGGGACAGCGCGAGGCGCATGGAGATGGCCCGGTGCCGCATCGCCTGCCGCCAGTCGGCACCTGGAGCGGGCAGTTCGACCTCACCGAACACCAGGTCGACCATGCCGTCGATCAGGTCCTCCTTGTTGGCCACGTGGTTGTACAAGGACATTGCCTCGACTCCGACGGCCTCACCGAGCTTGCGCATGCTGAGCGTCTCCATGCCGCCGGCGTCGGCGAGTTCGACGGCGGCGAGCAGCACCCGCCGCCGGGTGAGCGTCTCGCGGGCCGGCTGCCGGACGGTACGTCGGGTCACGGTGGACATCACTTCCTCTCCTGGTCTCCAAGCATTGACGAGCTTACGCCGTAAGTGCTGTACTTACGGCGTAAGTGTTGCTTACGCCGTAAGCACGCGGGAGACGGAACGGGAGCAACGACGATGCGGAACACGAGCGAGCCGATCGCAACCACCGGCGGGACCAGGACGATGGCGGCCGTCGTCCAGGAGCGATACGGCGCCGAGCCGGAAGCCGTACTGCGCACGGCGCGGCTCGCCCGGCCCGGCATCGGGCCGACCGAAGTACTGGTACGTGTGCGCGCCTCCAGCGTGGACCGGGGCACCTGGCACATGATGGCCGGCCTGCCGTACGCGATCCGGCCCGTGAGCGGGATGCGCAGGCCGAAGCTCCCCAACCCCGGCCGCAACATCGCCGGCGTCGTCGAGGCGGTCGGCCCCGAAGCGACCGGCTTCGCGCCCGGCGATGAGGTCTACGGCACGGCCGTGGCCGCGTTCGCCGAGTACGCCGCCACCCGTCCCGACAGGATCGCTCCCAAGCCGCCCGGACTCACCTTCGAGGAGGCGGCGACGGTACCCGTGAGCGCACTCACCGCACTCCAGGCGGTTCGCGACAGGGCCAAGGTCCAGGAGGGCCAGCAGGTCCTGATCACTGGGGCCGCCGGCGGCGTGGGCACCTTCGCCGTCCAACTCGCCCACGTTTTCGGCGCCCGGGTCACGGCCGTCGCGAGCACCCCCAAGCTCGACGCCGTACGAGCGCTGGGCGCCGACCACGTGATCGACTACACGCGCGACGACTTCCTTGCCGGCCCGCGACGCTACGACGCCATCATCGACATCGCGGGCAACCGCGGTCTGCGGGATCTGCGCCGCGCTCTCACGCCCCGCGGCAGGCTGGTCATCACCGGCGGTGAGACGAACGGCCCCTGGCTCGGCGGCACTGACCGGCAGCTCCGCGCCCAGATGCTGTCCCCGTTCACCGGCCAGCACCTGGGCACCTTCATTTCCTCCGAGCACGCCGATGGGCTGCGCGACCTGACCGTTCTCATCGACAAGGGCACGCTCAGCCCCGTCGTGGACCGCGTCTACCCACTCGCGGAGGCCGCCGCAGCCGTCCGACACCTCCTCGACGGCCGCGCCACGGGCAAGGTGGCGCTTGCCCTGCCCGCGGAGTGACGCCGCAGGCCGACGCCGGCAACGTCCCGTCCACCAGCAGCTCCTGAAAATCGCCACGTCCGGCGGCTGACTGCGCCCCGCATGCCCGACAGCGGCAAGGCGGCCACAACCGGCCGCTGAGTGCAGAGCGGCCGACTGAAGCCGGCCGACCAGCCAGGCCGGGGATCCTCGGGTCGAACCGGGGGGCGTTGAAGTGGTCCTCGGACGACAGCCGCGGCGCTCGCCCCACGGATCGGCGATCAGGGCAGGAGCTGCTGCTCCATGGCGAAGACGGCCACCCCGGCCCGGGTTCGCCGCCCGGTCTTGTCGTAGATGTGCCCGAGGTGATGGCCCACGGTGCGGCTCGAGATGGACAGCTCGGCACCGATCTGATGATTGCTCAGCCCACGGGCGGCCAGTCGCAGTACTTCCACCTCCCGCGCCGTGAGCCCGGCCGGACGGCGGGGCCGGGACGGCCGTCTGCCCGCTGCCTGGAGCACCAGGTCGCAGGCGGCACGGTCCAGGGCTCCCGAGTCCGCCTCACGTGTCAGATGTCCGACGGCTTCGTCGACGGTGAAGGCGTCCCGATGCGCCCGTGGCTCGGTCAGTGCGGCGAACACATCGGCGGCGGAGAGAATGAGGGTTGCCAAAGGGGGGCGGAGCCCCACGTCACCCCGGTGGTAGCCGCTGCCGTCGAGGCGCTCATGGTGTGCGGCTGCGATCGGTGCCAGCGGAGCGAGAGCGGGCACGCGTTCCAGCACCCGCTGGGTCCAGTACGTGTGCATCCTCACCCGCTCCGTTTCAGCCGTGCTCAACGGTCCGGGACTGTCCCACACGTCGGCGGAGATCCCGGCCCGCCCGAGGTCGTGCAGCAGAGCCGCGCAGCGCAGCCGGGTCACCTCGTCGACGGCGAGACCGGCCAGCCGGCCGGCGCTCTCCGCCAGCCGCGCCACGTGCTCGCTGTGTCCGATCAGCCACTTGCCCTTGAGGTCCACGAACCTGCCGAGAACCGCGCACAGGTCGGGGACCTCCTCGGCGGGCACCGTGATGTACGGCGGCGGTTCGGCGGCCACCACCGACACGAGGGCGTCAGGCTCACGAAGCGGAGCGAGTACCCTCGCGGCGTCGGCGGCGAACGCGTGCGCCAGTTCGGGGTCGAGATGGCCGCCGGCCCGCCCGGCCACCTGCGAGACGGCGGCCGGCCCGCCACCTCGTGCATGGGCCAGAACGGCCTGTTCGGCCACGTGGACAACACGAGCGGCGAAGGAAAGCTGCTCACCCGCGACACCGAGGGGGATGCCCCGTCCATCCCATCGCTCGTACACGTCGTTCAGCGCTGCGAGGGTCTGTGACCGCACACCGAGGCCCGAACCGAGCGCCTGACTGGCCTCACAACCGTTGCGCATGGCCTCCACACCGACCGTGGGCAGCACCTCGGTCAGCGTGTCCGCCAGCCGCTGCCCCTCCTCGCGCGTCCAGCCCCCGGCCCGCACCAACTGCTCGGCCAGGGGCACGTCGTCGCCCGGATCGAGGTACTTCAACGCGCTCTGGAACGCCACCTCGTCGCCGAAGACCGCCGCGAGCTCCGGGGCGAACGACGTGCAGCCGACCGAGCGGAGCAGTGCCGTCTCGTAGACCGCCCGACAGGTCTCCCGGTCGCAGGCGAGGACGTCGCGGGCGAACACCGTGGCCACAACGCAGGTGCGCAGCCCCTTCTCGAAGGACATTCCCGCGGCCAAGTCCGTCGTCAGGGACAACGCCGCCAGCACTTCGGCCAACCGAACCTCTTCCACCGCCACAGAGTAACCGCCCCTCTCCAGCGCCCCGGACGTGTCCGCGTGCCACTCCTCACGCCCGGGACGCGCACCGGCAGCCGCGGTACGAGGAGAGCGGACGCCCTCCGGGACAGGCCCCATCAGCGATATAGGTCGATCAGCCGATGTCCGCCGGTCGGCTCGCGAGGAGGATCTGCAAAGGCGGGGCGCGAGCCCGGCCGCCGAGCCCGGAACCGCGTTCCGCGCCCCGGCGGCGGGCTGCCGCGCGTTGTCGGCCGCCCATCGACACAGCACGGAGGTTCCACATGACCACGCACCAGCACGACGAACACGCCGCCGCGGGGAGTGCGGTGGTGGAAGCGTTGTACGGCTCCCTCGCCCAGGGTGACGTCACCGGGTTGCTCGCGGGACTCGACGAGCGGATCGAATGGGTCGTTCCACCGGGTCTGCACTACGGAGGCACGTACCGGGGACGTGAGGAGATCCTGAGGAACGTGTTCTCCCGCTTCGTCACCGAGTGGCAGGACTTCACCGTCGCTCCCGAGGAGATCGTCGACGCCGGGGACCTTGTCATGGCGCTCGGCCACTACAGCGGCACGAGCCTGGCGACCGGAAAGCCGATGAGGACACGCTTCGCGCACGTATGGCGACTGCGGGACGGCGTCCCCGTGCACTTCGAGACCGTCTTCGACACCCACACCATGGTCGTCGCGACGTGAACCGGCTCCTCCCGGCAGCCGGGCGGAACCACGCGTGGCCCGGTGCCGCACACCCGGTGCCCTCCGCGTGGACCGCCGACGCGGGACAGGGGCTCGACACTTCAGAAACGACCGGGCGGTTCGTCCGGCCTGTGGGCCGAGAAGACACGGCGGAGCACCCAACCGCCCCGAACAGGCTCCGCCCCCCATTTCTCCGAGTCGAATTCCTCCGAGCCGAAAGACACATCACATGACGTTGTTCGAGCACGATTTCGTCGCGGCGGGTTCCACGGAACCGCCTGTGGGTGACACGGGGCGCATGCTCCAGATGATGACCGGATACTGGGTCACCCAAGTGGTGCGGACCGCGGCTGAGCTGCGCATCGCCGATCACCTGCACGCCACCGGCGCCACCCCCGCGGAAGTGGCCGCGGCGGAGTCACTGGACCCGGACTCGGCCTTCCGGTTCCTGCGAACGTGCGCCTCCCTCGGTCTGGCCGCATCGACGGACGGGAAGCGGTTCGTCAGTACGGCCCTGCTGGACACCCTGCGCACCGACGCCCCGGGTTCGCTGCGTGATCTGGCCCTGTGGGGCGGGGCCGAGTCGCACTGGCTGCCGTGGGGGCGGCTGGCGGACTCGATCCGCACCGGAACCCCCCAGGCGGAAGCCGCCCTCGGCACCTCCTTCTTCGACTGGCTCGCCACCGTCCCGGGAGAGGCAGAGGTCTTCACCAACGCCATGACGGCCATGACGCGCGGCCTGGCCCACCAACTGGCGGACGTGATCGACCTCGAGGGCGCCGAGGTCGTCGTGGACGTCGGCGGCGCCGGCGGCAACCTCGTCCAGACACTCATGCGGCGGCATCCCGGACTGACCGGAGTGGTCCTCGATCTCCCGCACGTGGGCTCCGAGGCGGACGCCTCCGCGGCGCGTCTGGGCGTCACGGACCGGTTCACCTTCGTCGGCGGCGACTTCTTCGACGAGGTGCCGCCCGCGGACGTGCACCTGCTGAAGTTCGTCCTGCACGACTGGGACGACGATTCCTGCGTGCGCATCCTGCGCAACTGCCGGGAGGCGCTCGGGCCCGGTGGGCGCGTGCTGGTGATGGAGCTCCTCGTCGACAAGGTGGGATCGCCGGGTCTCGAGCCGCTGATGGACCTCAACATGATGACCCTGTCGACCGGACGCGAACGCAGCCTCGACGAGTTCGAGAACCTCTTCGAGCGAGCCGGACTGACCCCGGCCAGAACGATGTCGTCCGCCTCCCGGGTCTCCGTCCTGGAGCTCGTACCGGCCTGACCTCCCCCAGGACACGACAACCCGCCGTAGTCCTCGCCGACGCCGGACCCACCGTCTTCAGGCCGCGCCCCGGATCCCGACCGGGGCGCGGCCTCGCTCCGTTCCTGCTCCACCGGTCCTCGGGGCCCGCCGGTGGCGGGTCGGGGCAAGGGCCCGCCACCGGCCGGGCGCGTCGGGCGCGCCGCCGTCCGGGCACCAGCTGTCCCGACGGCCGCGCTGCCGACCGTCTCCGGAGCCTGGTCGTCGTGACGGGGGAGGATCCCCGCTCCTCCCCCGTCACTCTCCCGCCCCTGTGCTTCGGGAACAGGCGGGCCGGCACCGTCGGGCAGGACGGACGGCGATTCGGCCCCGTCGCCGTCAGGACGCGGCGCCGGGCCTCTCAGGCAGTCGGCATTCCCGACGGACGGATCAGTCCGCTTTCGTAGGCGAAGATGGTCGCCTGCACGCGATCCCGCAGACCCAGTTTGCCGAGCACTGCGCTCACGTGCACTTTCACGGTGCCCACGGCCAGCCCCAGACGTGCTCCGATCTCCGCGTTGCTCAAGCCCGTGGCCACCAGAGTCAGGATCTCGCGTTCGCGATGGGTCAGGCGGCCCAGGGCCCCGGTGCCCTCCGCAGGGACCGGGGCTCCATGGGCGAAGGCCGCTATCAGACGTCCCGTGACCGCGGGCGCGAGGACGCCGTCGCCGGAGGCGACGATCCGTATCGCGGCCAGCAGGGCATCCGGCTCGGAATCCTTGAGCAGGAAACCGGAGGCTCCGGCACGCAGAGCTTCGTAGACGTAGGCGTCGAGGTCGAACGTGGTGAGCACCAGGACCCTGGTGCGGCTGCTGTGACGCGTGATCAGCCGGGTGGCCGTCAGCCCGTCCATACCGGGCATGCGAATGTCCATCAGCACCAGGTCGGGGGTGAGTTCGGCCGTCATCGCCACTGCGGCGTCCCCGTCCGCGGCCTCTCCGACCACGGTCATGTCGGCCTCGGCATCCAGGATCGCCACGAAGCCCGCGCGAACGATCGTCTGATCGTCCACGACCAGCGCACGGATGCTGATGGCGCCCCTCCTCTTCTCGCCCGCCCGCGAAGGGCTCACCGTCTGCGTCACATCCTCCCACGGGGACCGTGAGCAGGGCATGCCGTGCCGACGTGCGGATCCACGGGCAGCCGGAACGCGATCACCCCGGCGCAGTCGGGCCCCGCGCCGGCCGCTCCTACGTGCGTGGGGCGCTCTGTACGGCGGTTTTTCGAGGCGGCGCCGGCGCCTTACCGGCGTCGAGGCTCCCGAGCAGTCGACGCATGGCGGCCAGCGTCGCCCTCGATGCGGCGGCGACGTCGTCCAGGCTGCCCGCCTCCGCCGAGGAGATCACCCGGGTGGTCTGCTGGAGCACCGTCTCCCGCAGACCACCGGCGACTCGCTGCCGCTCGCTGTGGGCCAGGTCCCTCGTGCTCGACAGCAGGGCCGTGAGCGCGGCGTCCTCGCGGCTCAGCTCCCTCCTGCGGCGCCTGTGCATCAGCCACCCCGCCCCCCACACCACCGTGAACCCCAGGCCGAGGAGGACCAGCATCTGGCCGGAGAGGAACAGCACGAGAAAAGGATCGGCCGGTTCTCCGAGCAGCGTCCCGTCGGCGGCGAAGGCGGCCGTCATCGGAATCCCGAACGAGAGGACCGCGGCGGGAACCGACAGGTACGACAGCCGGAAACCGGGTGGATACGTCGTCCGTGTCGTCGAGGACGGGGCATACCGGCCGGCAGGCGTGGCCGCGGGTCTCAGGACGCGGCCGTAGGCCGCGACGGCGTAGACGACGGCCGGCTCGACGACTCCGCCGCCCATGAGGCAGATCGCGGCGGACGGCGGCAGCACACCGCTGTGGAGCAGCAGCGGCCACACGAGGGCGGTGGCCCCGACCGCCGTGAGGACCAGCCACGGGGCACGTCGGCGCCACAGCAGCGGCAGCGCGTGAACGGTCAGTACCAGCGCGAGCAGCAGGCAGAGCGGGGCTCCGTAGCCGGCGTCCTGCGCGTTCGTCAGGGCGAAGCTCCACGACGCCACGGCGGTCGAGCCGAAGACCGCCCCGTCCGCGATCCGCTGCTCGCGTGTGAAGTCGCGCCGTCGCCCCGTGGCCGGCCGCCGTGCGGACGGGGCATCGGGGAGTACGGCGTGTACGCGCCAGCCCCCGCCGGGGCGGGGGCCCGCGGACAACTGCCCGCCGACGGCGGCGGCGCGCCGGTGCATCCCCGCCACACCTCGGCCGGAACCGATGCCCAACCTGTCGCCGCCGGTGCCGCCGGGCGGCTTGCCGTTGTCGACGGTCAGGCGCAGGGCGTCCCCGGCCCGTTCCGCCCGAACGCCGACCGGAGCACCCGGTGCGTAGCGCAGGGCGTTGGTCAGGGCCTCCCGGATGATGCCGTGGGCCGCCTCCGCCGCGGGGCCGGCGAGGTCGGTGGGCAGGGAGACGGAGATGGGGCGGCCCAGCCTGCCGAAGCCCGCGATCAGGGCTTCGATCGGAGCGGTCATCGGCTGGGGAGCCGGTGCGTCGTCCATCTGCATGGCGGCCACGAGACGCCGCAGCGCGGATTGGGTTTCCCGTGCGGTGCGGCTCGCGAACGTGAGGGCTTCCGCGGTCAGTTCGGGCCTGCTGTCACCGAGCCTGCGGGCGGCTTCGACGGACACCACGACGGAGGTGAGGTGGTGCGCGCTGATGTCGTGCAACTCGTTCGCCAGCCGGTCCCGTTCGGTGTCGGCGGCCTGCTCCCGCTCATGTTCGGCACGCGCCAGCTGCTCTTTCGTCGCCTGCCGTTCCCGCAGCCGGTGCCGGCGGCCGGCGCCCAGGGCGGAGGCCAGCAGGTAGAGGCCGACGGTGATGAGCCAGTCGGAGACGAGAGCGCTGCCGAATCCGTGCCGTACGGCCACCGGCAGGGGCTGGACGACGGCGGCGGTGACGATCGCGCCCAGGCCGACGGTCCAGTCGCTCCGAGCGGTGACGAAGAAGAGCGCCATCAGGACCGCCAGCCCCGGCACCAGGCCCAGCATGTCGGGCGGTGCCAGAACCTGTCCCAGCACGGACGCCGCGAGAATCGCGCCGAAGGCGGCGAGCGGTGTCCGGTTACGTCGTTCGAGTGCCACCACGGTGAGCGCCGTGGCGGAGAGAGCGACGATCCACGCCGTGGTGCTCGGCGGCTCCTCCAGCGTCGGGACAGTGGTGAACCACAGCGCCGACTGCGCCACTGCGAACAGGGCCGGCAGAAGCCGGCCTCGAGCCCTTCCCATCGACGCAAGTGTAGAGCCGGGCGCGGGGCCGTGTACTGGCAGGAGCTCGTTCGCCGCGGGACCCGGCCCTCGGACCCTTGGCGGGCGTGCGGGCGGCCACCTGGCCGAAGTCCCTTGCAGAGAACGGTCAGTACGGGACGACAGCACGGTGACGCCCCCCCGCTTCCGGCTCCCCCGCCCGCGCGCCGGCCTCGGCGGGACGTCCGTCCCGGGCCGGTTCCAAACGTCGCGCCGACGCTCTATGTCCTGCGGCCTAGGCGGCGTTCCTCCTGGTGGGCGACGCCGCAGCGGTCCCCGGGCGAAAGGATCGTCGCATGGATCGAATCGATGTCCTCATCGTCCTGGTCGCCGTTGTGGCCCTTGCCGTCATTGCGTGGTCCAAGCCTCTGGAGAAACTGCCGTTCTGGCTCTTCCTCGTCCTGTGCGTCGCCTTCCACCCCGTGGGCGAGGCACTGTTCTCGGCGATGGAATCGGCCCTGGGCGCAGGCGGCACATGGGCCGAGTGGACCTTCATGATCAGCGTGAACGTCCTGTTCGCCGCGCTCGTCGCGTCGGCCTGGCGGGGATTCAAGTCCTTCAGGGGCACACGCGCCGATCGGCACTCCTACCACCAGGACATCGAGGCATGAGCGTCCGTCCCTCCCACCCGCAACGACCTCGGATCGGCGGAAACATGCCCGCACACCATCACACGTCCCGGACCGCCGTCGTCCTGGCGTCACTCGCCGTACTGGCAGCCGCCACGGTCACGGCCTGCGACCCCGGCGCCGGTGCCGACGCCGACAAGACCACCGCGACGCCCGCGACGCCCGCCGCTCTCCTGGAACAGAAGCTGGACTGGACGGCATGCCCTGCTCCGTCCACGGCCCAGGGCGGCGGCGACAAGCCCGAGAAGCTGCCGGACGGAACGAAGTGGCAGTGCAGCACCATGACCGCACCGCTGGACTACGCGGACCCCGACGGCAGGACCATCGACCTCGCCCTGATCCGGGCAAAGGCCGCACCGGGCTCCGGCGAGGAGCGCCTCGGGTCCTTGATCTTCAACTTCGGCGGCCCCGGTGGTTCCGGGGTGTCGACGCTTCCCCTCTTCGCCGGCGACGACTACATGAAACTGCACAAGCGCTACGACCTGGTCGGCTTCGACCCCCGCGGGGTCGGGGACAGCGCGGGCGTGCGGTGCCTGGACCCGAAGGCCATGGACGCCTGGCTGGCCGCGGAATCGACCCCGGACGACGCCGCGGAGGCGAAGGCCCGCACCCTCGGGGTACGCGCCTTCGCCCGGTCCTGCGAAAGCAACTCGGGCGCGGTACTGGAGCACGTGGGCACCCAGGAGGCCGCACGCGACCTCGACCTGATGCGCCACGTCCTCGGCGACGGGAAGCTGAACTACTTCGGCATCTCCTACGGCACGCAGCTCGGTGGCGTCTACGCCCATCTCTTTCCGGAGAACGTCGGACGACTGGTCTTCGACGCCGTGGTCGATCCCACCGAGAACATCCTCGCCAGTGGACTCGGTCAGGCCGAAGGGTTCCAGGGCGCACTGCGGAATTTCCTCAAGGACTGCGCGAAGCACGACTCGTGCTTCTTCGAGGGCAAGGATCCCGCTCGAGGCGAGAAGGAGGTCGTCGCGCTGATCGAGCGCCTGGACAAGCGTCCTCTGCCCACCGAGTTCAAACGCCCCCTCACCCAGAGCCTCGCCCTCAACGGCATCGCCGCCGCCCTCTACGGCGAGGAGAGCTGGACGATGCTCAGGGGCGCACTGGCCGAGGCCGAAGAGGGGAACGGCACCGCGCTGCTGGTGTTCTCCGACATGCTCAACGGACGTGCCTTCGAGGACGGCGGGTACTCCAACATCAACGCCGCCAACACCGCGGTGAACTGCGCCGACTACAAGGACCGTTACACCGCCGACGACGTGCGCCGGCATCTTCCCGGGTTCCGCGAGGCGTCCGGCGTGTTCGGCGACTGGATGGCCTGGGGTCTGCTCCAGTGCACCGGTTGGCCCGTGGACGGCCACGCCCCCACCGTCGAGGTGACGGCCGACGGCGCAGACCCCATCCTGGTCATCGGCAACACCGGTGATCCCGCCACCCCCTACGAGGGAGCCGGGAAGATGGCGGACGAACTGGGCGAGGGAGTCGGTGTCCACCTCACCGTCGACGGTGAAGGACACGGCACCTACGGCGTCAACGACTGCCTGACCCGGCTGGTCGACACGTACCTGCTCGACGGGACAGTCCCGGAGAACGACACCATCTGCTCGTGACGGACGTCCCCTCGCCCGGCGGACCCGCTCGCCGTGTTCCGAGCCGGCCGGGCCGGCCGTTGCAGAGGCCCCCTCACAGCGGGGACGTCCCGCGGAAGGCTCCGGGGGCGATCAGCCGATGGTCAGGGTCCGCCGTGCTGTGAGGGCGCGGGACGAACGCGCCGTCGCGAAGGTGTAGCGCCCGGGTACGAGGGTCCAGGCGCCCGTCTTCCAGACGGTGAGGTCCTGCACGGGGACGGTGAGGCGGAGCCGCTCGGATCCCGCCGGGGGGAGCGTGACCTTCCGGAAGGCGACCAGGCGGCGTGGTTCCGCCGCTGCCGCGCTCGGCAGCGTGACGTACACCTGCACGACTTCGGTGCCCCGGCGCCGGCCGGTGTTGGTGACGGTGACGGCGAGGGTGACGTTCCCGGCCGCCGGATCGTGGGCGGCTTCGAGGGAGCCGTGGGCGAAGGCGGTGTACGACAGGCCGTGGCCGAAGGGGAAGCGGGGCCGCTGTCCCTTGCTGTCCCAGTAGCGGTAGCCGACGGCGATGCCCTCGTCGTAGGAGACGGTGCCGTGGGTGCCGGGGTAGGTGGCGGCGGTGGTGCCCGGTCCCTGGGCTGCGTCGGCGGGGAAGGTGACCGGCAGGCGGCCGGAGGGGTCGCTGTCTCCGAAGAGGACGGCGGCCACGGCGGTGCCCATGCCACGGCCTCCGTACCACGCCTGGACGACGGCCTCCACGTCCTTCAGCCAGGGGGTGGCGACGGGGCCGTCGGTGTTGAGGACGACGACGGTGCGCGGGTTGACGGCCGCGACGGCGGTGATGAGCCGGTCCTGGTCCCCGGGCAGTTCGAGCCGCTCGTGGTCCATGGCTTCGCCCGCGACCCGGTTGACGAAGACGACGGCCGCGTCGGCCGCGCGGGCCGCCGCCACCGCGGCGGGGATGAGCGAGTCGGGCTGCCAGCCGAGGGTCAGGCCGCAGGTGCCGGTCTCCGCGGTGGCGTTGGTGTAGGTGAGTTCGACGGTGACGGCCCGGCCGGCGGTCAGTTCGGCGGTGCCCTGGAGCGGATAGTCGTAGGGGCCGAGGAAGAAGCGGCGCATCTGCCGGGTACCGGCGACGACCGTCGCGCCGTTGATCTTCAGCGTGGCGGTTCCGGCGGGCAGCAGGGAGAAGCGGTGCAGGCCCGTGGTGGCCGGCAGCAGGGTGCCGGTCCATTTCGCCGACCACACGTCCGGCAGCCCGTCGACGGGTGCGGTGGTGAAGTCGACGGTCGGGTCGGTGCGGGTCGTGACCGGGGTGCCGGTGGCGTCGGCGCCCGCGTGGTAGACGCCGGTCAGGCCGGCCGCTCCGGTGGCGGTGCGCAGGACGCTCGGGGGGACCGTGGTGAGGGGGACGTCGCCCTTGGTGCCCTGTGCATGGGTGACCTCGGCGAAGTCTTCGGCACGGGTGCGGATCGCCTGCAGCGGGGTGGTCCAAGCCCCGGGGTCGACGTAGGTGGAGCCGGCCACGCCGGGGAAGGCGTCGGTGCCGGCGGGGCCGATGACGGCCAGCGTCTTCAGCGAGGCGGGGAGCGGCAGGGCCGAGGAGCGGTTGGCGAGCAGCACCGTGGAGGCGACCGCGGCCTCGTGGGCGAGGTTTTGGTGTTCCTCGGTGCTGACGTTGTCCGCCGGGGCGGGGACGGGGTGGTCGAAGAGGCCGTGCGCGAACATCGTGACGAGGATGCGGCGGGCCGCGTCGTCGAGCCGTGAGGCGGGTATCGCGCCGCCGGTGAGGGCGCCCGCGGGGATCCGGACGGCGCCGGGGCCGAGTCCGGCGAGGTCCATCCCGGCCCGGGCGGCGGTGACCTGGTCGTCGCCCGCCCAGAAGTCCGGCACGGTGTAGCCCTTCAGGCCGATGCCCTTCTTCAGGTCGTCGAACAGGGCCGGGTTCTCCGTCGCGAACGTACCGTTGATCTTCGGGTAGGCCATCATCACCGAGGTGGTCGGCGCGGCGGCGACCACGCGGCGGAAGGGCGCCTGGTAGATCTCGTGCAGGGCCCGGTCGAGGACCCTGGTGTCGGTGAGGAAGCGGTTGACCTCCTGGGTGTAGGCGGCGAAGTGCTTGACTGTGGCCGCCACGTTCCTGCTCTGCATGCCGACGGTGACGGCCGCGCCCAGTCGGCCGGCCAGCAGCGGGTCCTCCCCCATGGCTTCGGCCTGGCGGCCGAAGTGCCAGGTGCGGGTCAGGTCGACGGTGGGGCCGAGCAGGTTGTTGTACCCCTTGCCCCGGCCCTCCGCACCGATGGCACGGCCGACGCGGCCCGCCAGCTCCTCGTCGAAGGTCGCCGCCTGTGCCACGGGCACGGGGAAGGCGGTCACCCCCTTCTCGCCCCGCAGGCCGGCCGAGGCATCGACCATGGTCAACGCCGGGATGCCCAGGTGGGCGACGGCGGCGAAGTCGCACCGGACGAGGGCCTCCTTCTCGGCGGCCGTCATCCGGGCGAGCAGCGCGTCCGCCCGGTCCTGTGGGCCGGGGGAGGAAGCGGCGACCGCCTGGTCGCTCATGGCCGGGGCCATGGTCATGGCCAGGGCGGTGAAGGTGGCGGCCGAGAGGAATGTTCGTCTGTTCACAGCGGCTCTCCGGACGAAAATGACGGCTGCTCGACGCGCCGCCGCGGGAATGGGGGAGGCAAGGCCGGCCGAGTGGTCAGGTACACGGCCGACCTCGGTTCGATGGGGCTCCGAAGGCGGTGACACACCGTACGCACCCGAAAGGGCGCGCCCTTCATTTCGCTTCTTCCGAGAAAACGGCTGCCGTGTCCCACGGCAACTGTTTCAGCGCCCGTTGGCACTGTCTCGCGAAGCGTTTCATCCAACGAACGGGAAAACTATTGCTTGTTGCACCTCAGGTCAACCCTCGTACAACACTTTCCCCAACAACCTCCACGACCAGCGAATATCAGCCGATCCGACGTGAAAGGCGACCTGAAATTTCAATTGAAAAACCTCATGAAGCACCTCTTCATCGGCCCGCTGGATGATAATCATTCGCTGAACGAATACGGAAGCTCTCCTGCTCGTCTTGAAAACAGCAGAGCCCGGCGCATTTCAATCATGCGCCGGGCTCTTCCGTCGGGTCGGGTGGCCGTTCAGGCAGCCTCTGCGGCGAGTTCCGCCGTGTCCAGGACGTGCTCGCCCGGCCCGAGGGCGACCGGAGTGCAGCCGGGGAGTTCGGCCGTGGCCGTGCAGCCTTCCGGCACCGTGATACGGGCCGTCAGTCCGGTGGCCCGCAGTTCCCAGGACAGCGACGCCGTTCCGTAGGGCGTGTCGTGGCGGGTGCGGGCCCAGGTGATGCCGCCACCGGGGCGCGGCCGGAAGGTGAGGCCCCGGTAGCCGGGCGCGGTGGCGGTGATGCCGCCGACGACGCGGTGCAGCCAGTCGGCGACGGCACCGAGGGCGTAGTGGTTGAAGGAGGTCATACCGCCCGGGTTGAGGGTGCCGTCGGGCCGCATGCTGTCCCAGCGCTCCCAGACGGTGGTGGCGCCCATCGTCACGGGGTACAGCCACGAAGGGCACTCGGTCTGGAGGAGCAGGCGGTAGGCGGCGTCGAGGTGGCCGGTGTCGGTGAGGGCGTCGCAGATGAGCGGGGTGCCCACGAATCCGGTGGCGATGCGGGCACCGTCCTCGTCGATCAGCCGGGCCAGGCGGTCGCCGGCCGCCTGCCGCTGCCGCGGTGTCAGCAGGCCGAAGGCGATGGCGACGGCGTAGGCGGTGGCGCTGTCACTCGTCATGCGCCCGGAGGGCAGGACGTACCGACGCCGGAAGGCGTCGGCCACCTCGTCGGCCAGCACCGCGTACCGCGCCGCGTCCGCGTTGTCCGCCAACTCGGCGGCGGCCAGCGCGAGGTGGCGGGCGGAATGGGCGAAGTAGGCGGTGGCGACGAGGTAGCGGTCGGTGCGGCCGGCGGCCGGGTCGTCGGGCGGGGCGGCCGGGTCGAGCCAGTCCCCCAGTTGGAAGCCGGTGTCCCACAGGCGGGACGGCCCGGCCAGCCGTTCCACGAGGTCGACCCACGCCCTGGCCATGGGGTAGTGGCGGCGCAGCAGGCCGAGGTCACCGAAACGCTGGTAGAGCGTCCAGGGGGTGAGGGCCGCCACGTCGCCCCAGGCGGCTCCGGGATGAATCGGGGTCCACATCGGCTCGCCCGGGATGACGGGCACGTACCAGGGGATCGTACCGTCGGGGAGCTGCTCGAGACCGACGTCGGTGAGCCAGGAGTCGAGCAGGCCGGCGCAGTCGTAGAGGTAACTCGCGGTGGGGGCGAAGACCTGGATGTCGCCGGTCCAGCCGAGACGTTCGTCGCGCTGGGGGCAGTCGGTGGGGATGTCGACGAAGTTGCCGCGCATGCTCCACACGACGTTCTCGTGCAGGCGGTTGACCATCGGATCACTGCACTCGAACCAGCCGGTGCGGCGCATGTCGGTGTGGTACACGCGGGCGGTCACCGCGTCCGCGGTCAAGTCGCCCGGCCAGCCGGTGACTTCGGCGTAGCGGAAGCCGTGAAGGGTGAAGCGGGGTTCCCAGGTGAGCGGCCCCCGTCCGGAGAGGACCAACGTGTCGGTGGCGTACGCCTCGCGCAGTGGCCCGGTGGCCGGTTCGCCGTCCTGGAGGACCTCGGCGTGCCGGAGGGTGAGGGTGGTGCCGGCCGGACCGTCGACGGTGACGCGGAGGCGGCCGACGAGGTTCTGGCCGAAGTCGAGCAGGTGGCGGCCGTCACCGGTGCGGGTGACGGTGACCGGGGCGATCCCCTGGGTGCAGCGCACCGGTGGGCCGAGGGGGGCGACGAGGGTGGCCGGGTCGCGGACGCCGGTGCGCACGGGGGTCCATCCGGCGTCGGACGCGTGTGGTGTGGCCCAGTGGGGGTCGTCGAGCCGGGCGTCGAAGGTCTCCCCCTCGTACAGGCCGCTGGTGAGGATCGGGCCGGGGGCGGCGGTCCAGGTCCCGTCGGTGGCGAGGACGGTGGTGGTGCCGTCGTCGTACGTCACTTCCAGCTGGGCGATGAGGGACTGGTCGGTGCCGTAGATGTTGCGGGTGCCTCCGTCGAAGCCGTACCTGCCGCGGTACCAGCCGTCGCCGAGCCAGGCGCCGAGGGTGTTGGCGCCGTCGGTGAGGTGGGCGGTGACGTCGTGGGTGCGGTAGCGCAGGCGGTGGGGGTAGACCGTCCAGCCCGGGGCGAGGATCTCGTCGCCGACGCGTCGGCCGTTGATCTCGACTTCGTACAGGCCGTGGGCGGTGACGTGGAGGCGGGCGCGGACGACGGGCCGGTCGAGGCGGAAGTCCTTGCGGACGCGGGCCGGGCGGCGTTCCGCCGCCGGGTCCTCGTCCCAGGCGGCGCCCACGGGGACGGCCTGCCAGTCGGTGGGTGCCAGGAGCCCCGCTTCGACGATGCCCGGTCCGCTCCACGCCGACGGCTCGCCGGCGTCCGGGGTCCAGACGCGGACGCGGACGCTCGCGCGTTCACGGGAGGTCAGCGGCTCACCGGGCCAGGCCACCAGTACCTGATCGGCACTGTCGACCCGTCCTGTGCGGTGTACGCCGCCGGAGCGGTCGAGTTCGAGTTCGTACGCCGTCTGACGGCCGGCGCCCGGAGGCAGCGTCCAGGTGAGGCGGGGGGAGGCGACTCCGATGCCGAGTCCGTCCGGGAGGTGCTCGAAGGACACCGGGGAGGGCTGAGGGGGCAGCAAAGGGGGACCTTTCTTTCACGTGCGGGAGCCGGCGGGCGAGGTGGCGGACTCGTGGTCAGCCCTTGACCGCTCCCGAGGTGAGGCCCTTCATGACCTTCTGGTTGAGGAAGAGGTAGATCAGGAGGGTGCCGAAGACGTTGATGCAGATGGCGGCGAACAGCGGACCGTACTGGGTGGCGCCGAAGTCGCCGGTGAAGTTGAGCAGGCCGACCTGGATGGTGCGCAGGTCCTGGTTGTTGGTGAAGGTGAGAGCGATGAGCAGGTCGTTCCAGATGAAGAAGAACTGCACCAGGCCGACGGTGAGCAGGGCGTTGCGGACCAGGGGCACACTGATGGTCCAGAAAGCGCGCAGGATGCCGGCGCCGTCGATGGTGGCCGCTTCGAACAGCTCGCGGGGGACACCCCGGTAGTAGGTGGCCATCATGAAGACGGTCAGGGGCAGACCGGTGCCGGTGTAGGTGAGGATCAGCGGCCACAGGGTGCCGGACAGGCCGGTCTGGAAGTACACCGTGAACAGGGGCAGCAGGATCATCTGCGGCGGCACCATCATGCCCGCGAGGAAGACCAGCAGGGTGAGGCTGCGGCCCTTCCACACCATGATCTGCAGGGCGAAGCCTGCGGCCGTGCCCAGCAGCAGCATCAGCGCCAGGGCCGGGACGACCGCGAGCAGGCTGTTCTGGACGTACAGGCCGATGTTGCCCGTCGTCCACGCGTCGGTGTAGTTGCCCCACTCCCAGGTGGTGGGCAGGCTCCAGGTGGAGTTGTTCAGGTAGTCGTCGTTGGACTTGAGCGACGTCAGGAACATCCAGATCATCGGGTAGATCTCGACGACCAGCAGCAGGGCGACGACGGCTTTCACCCACAGCCGGCTTCCAGGGCGGCGGAGCCGGGCCGTTCTGCCGGACGGACGCCGCCGGTCACGGCTCGCGGAGGTCTTCACAGGCGTGTCGATGGCCATGGTTCTCAGCCCTCCGTGAGGTCGCGCCGCGAGACGCGGTAGACGGCCAGGCTCACCAGCAGGCACACCACGGTCAGCAGCAGGGCGACGGTGCTGCCGTAGCCGTAGTCGCTGTAGGTGAACGACGTCTGGAACATGTACAGGGTCAGCGGCGTGGTGTCGTTGCCGGGGCCGCCGTTGGTGAGGGCGACGATGGAGTCGAAGGCCTTCAGCGTGCCGTTGATGCTGAAGATCAGCGACGACATCAGCACCGGCAGGGACAGGGGCAGCACGATGTGGCGCACCAGCCTGAGGCCCGTGGCCCCGTCCAGACGGGCCGACTCGAGGATCTCGTCGGGGATGTCGACCAGGCCGGCGAAGAGCAGCACGGCGTAGAAGCCCATGGAACGCCAGATGTCCATGACGATCAGGACCCAGAAAGCGCTCCCGGCGCTGCCGAAGAAGTCGATCGAGTCGATGCCGACCGCGCCCAGCAGGGAGTTGACCGGGCCGGTCTGCGGAGCGACCTGGAAGAACTTCTGGAAGAGCAGGCCGACCGCGACCGTGGGGAGCACCACGGGGAAGAACACCAGCGTGCGGATCAGCGCCGAGGCACGCTTGAGGAAGAAGACGTACAACAGTGCCAGCAGATAACCGGCGACCACCTGGCCGGCCGTGACGACGACGGCGTACTTGAGCGTGAACCACAGGGCGTCATGGACGGCCGGGTCGTCGAGCAGGCGGGAGAAGTTGGCGACACCGTTTCCGGTGAAGCCGTCGATGGTGTTGCCCTTGGTGAAGGAGTACCCGAGCGACCACACCATCGGGACCAGCATGATCAGGGAGTAGACGAGGAGGGCGGGACCGAGCAGGAGGGCGATGGCCCTGCGGTCACCGAGTACGCGGTGCATGGGTGGTGTCCACTTCGTTTCCGTTGAAGAGACCTGCCTGGCGGCGGCGGGGGCGGCCCACGCGGGACGCGGGGCGAGCGAGGAGACCGGTGGGCCGTCCCCGGCCGGTCACTGGGCGGCCAGCGCGTCCTGGACGGTCTGCATGAACTGCTCGGGCTTCATGCTGCCGGCGACCAGGCTCGCCGCGTTGGTCTGGCTGACGGTGGTGGCCTTGGTGCTGAAGAGTGCCTCGAACCACAGCACGTTCTGCTGCGAGGAGCTGATGGTGTCGCGGACCTCGGTGGTGACCTCGTTGGCGTCCTTCACCTCGGTGTTGACCTTGAAACCGGAGATGGAGCCGTGGTCCTTCAAGGCGGTGCCGCCGTAGTTCTCGGCGATGCAGGAGACCCAGTCACCGGTCTTCTCGTCGAAGGAGCCGGCTCCCAGGGTGATGCCGAGACCGACGTTGGAGGGGTACTGGTCGACGGACCCCTTGCCGCCGTCGACGGCCGGGAAGGGCATGAAGCCGACGTTCTCGGCACCGACCTTGTTCTGCTGGCCGTCGGAGACGTTGGCCAGCGCCCAGCTGCCCATGTAGAACATGGCGGCCTCACCGGTGAGGAACTGGTTCATCGCCGTGTCGTAGTCGATGGAGCCGACACCCTTGCCGAAGTAGCCCTTCTCCCCCAGCTCGGCGACCTCCTCGGCGGCCTTGACGTACTCGGGGTCGGTGAGCTTCGCCTTGCCGTCGGCGACGGCCTGGAGCGCGTCCGGGCCGAGGCTGCGGTAGAGGTAGCCGCTGATCAGACGGGTCAGCGGCCAGCCCTGCTGACCGGAGGCGGAGAACGGCTGGACGCCCTTCGACTCCAGCTTCGCCGCGGCCGACACCAACTCCTGCCAGGTGCCCGGCACCTTCAGCCCGTTCTCCTGGAAGACCTTCTTGTTGTAGAAGATGCCCTCGATGTTGTACTCGTACGGCAGCACCTGCAGCTCGCCGCCGTACAGCGCCTTGATCGTGGAGACGGCGGCCGGCTCCAGCTGGTCCAGCACACCCAGTTCCTCGAGCTCCTTCTCCAGGTCGGCGACCTTGCCCGACTTCGCCAACTGCTGGGTGAGCGCCGGGGCGTTGCCCGCCGCGAACTGCACCGGCAGCGCGTTCTGGCCGGCCAGCAGCTGCAGCTTCTGGTCCAGGCTCGCCTGCGGCACGGTCTCCACCTTCAGCGGCAGAGCCTCGTTCGCCGCCTTGCACGCGCCCTTGGACATGGTCGTCAACGCCGTCTTGACAGTGGTGTTCTCGGTGACGCTCAGGTAGCTGAAGTCCTTGGGCGCGGCAGAGGAACCGCCGCCAGCGCTGCCACCACAGGCAGTGGCGAGCAGCGCGAGGGAGGCGGTGCCGGCGGTGACCAGGCTCAGGCGCGCACGACGGGCACGGGGCAAACGTACGGACACGGAGGACTCCCAGGGATCTTGGAGAGAAAAGCGAGGAGTGAAGTGCGGTGCCAGGGGCGACGAGCGGGCCCGGCGGGAGACAGGCGGAGAGTGTGTAAAACGTTCTCTACGGCGAGTGGGCAAAACCTTGCACCCCTCCCTCGATTCCGTCAAGACACAGCCGCGTAACGCCGGAGTCACATGCAAGGGGACTTGACGACACCCGGGGGTCGCCCTGTAGACCGTTACACCCATACCTACGAGAACCGGAGCGCTGACGATGGACCGGGCTGCGGCATCCAGACAGAACAGACGCGTGACCATCACCGACGTCGCCCGGCACGCCGGCGTGTCCACCGCCGCGGTCTCCAAGGTGCTGCGCAGCGCCTACGGCGTGAGCCCCGCCATGCGGGAGAAGGTCACGGCGGCCATCGCCGAACTCGGCTACCGCCCGCACGCGGCGGCGCGGGGTATGCGCGGCCGGACGTACACGATCGGCGTGCTGCTGGACAACGTCCGCAACGCGTTCTTCGCCGACATCCTCGACGGCATCCGCGACGAACTGCGCCACAGCGAGTACACCGTGCTGATCGGCGCGGCCGGATTCGAGCCGGAGGAACAGGCCAGGACCATCCGTTCCATGGTCGACCGTCAGATGGACGGACTGATCCTCATCGCGCCGGGAACCCCGCGGGACGAGGTACTCGCCACGGCCGCGTCGACGCCGACCGTGGTCATCGGCCATCACGACGCCGCGGACAGCCACGACTCGGTCGTGGACGCCGACGACGTCGGCGCGGGCCTGGTCGTCGACCACCTCGTCTCGCTCGGCCACCGCGACATCGCCCTGGTGGCGGCCCCCGGCACCAGGGCCAACCGGTGGAAGCGCACCCCCGAACTCGTGCTCAGCGACGGCTACCTGGACGCGATGGAACGCCACGGCCTGACGGAGCACGCGCGCGTGCACCACGCCGCGTACTCCGACGACGGCGGATTCAAGGCGGGCATGACCCTGCTGACGGCCGACCGCCCGCCGACCGCTGTCATGACCGGCGCCGACGTGGCCGCCCTCGGCATCTACCGGGCGGCCCACGAACTCGGCCTGCGCATCCCGGACGACCTGTCGCTCGTCGGCTACAACAACACCGCGTTGGCCGCCCTGGCCCCCGTCCAGCTCACGAGCGTCGACCAGGCCGGCCACACCATGGGCACCGCCGCCGCCCGCATGCTCATCGAACGTGTGGAAGGCCGACGGGACCGGGCCATGCAGACGACCATGACACCGCGGCTGGTGGAGCGCGGCAGCACCACGGCCCCACGGACCCGTTGAACCATGGGCCGGCACGTACCCGCCGCGATTCCCCCGGCGGTCCGCGGGGCGGGACACGGGCGCGACACCGTCATGGTCCGGGACGGCGCGGCGCGCCGCAGAGTAGGCGTCAAGGACGTCGCCCGGGAGGCCGGTGTCTCGCTCGGCACCGTCTCCAACGTGCTCAACCGTCCCGAGATCGTGGCCGAGTCCACGAGGACGCGAGTCCTCGACGTGATCGACTCGCTGGGCTACGTACGCGCCGAGGGAGCCCGGCAGTTGCGCGGCTGGGCCTCCCGGGTCGTCGCCGTCCTGGTCCATGATCTGGCCAACCCGTTCTTCACCGCCCTGGCCACCGGTGTGGAACAGGCCGCGCGTGAGGCCGGTCTCGGCGTGATGGTCTGCACCGGCGCCCGCAACCCCGCGGAGGCCGCGCGCCACCTGGCGCTGATCACCTCCCACCAGGTCCGCGGCGCCGTGCTGACCTCGGGTGAGGGGGTCGGCCGCACCGTGGCCGCCTTCCGCCGGAACGCGGTTCCCTTCGTCGTGGCCGACCAGAACGCGCCCCAGCCCGGCGCCTGTTCCGTCGGGATCGACGACGTCGCGGGAGGCCACGCGGCGGTCCGCCACCTGATCGAGCGAGGGCACCGCTCCATCGCCCACGTCAGCGGCCCCGACCTTCTTCAGCAGGTACGGGACCGGCGCCGGGGCGCCCTCGGCGCCGTCGGTGCGGCCGGCCTGCCGGCGGCCTCGCTGCGGGACGTGCCGTGCCCGGCCCTCACCGTGAACGCCGGCAGGGACGCCGGACACCGCATCCTCGGCCTTTCCCACCGGCCCACCGCGGTCTTCTGCGCCAACGACCTGCTCGCCCTGGGGGTGATGCAGGCACTGTACGAGGCCGGGCTGCGGGTGCCGGACGACATGGCGGTCGTCGGCTACGACGACATCGAGTTCGCGGCGTCCGCCGTCGTCCCGCTGACTTCGGTGCGCCGGCCCGCCGTCGCCATGGGCCGGCAGGCCGGCCGCCTGCTCGTCGAGGACACCGCCCGCGGCGGCGTTCACGAGCACGCCCATGTCGTCCTGCAGCCGGAGCTGGTCGTGCGCCGGTCGACCATGGGGCCGCCGGCGCGGTGACGCGGGTCGCTCAGAGCTGTTCGGGAGCACGGTGCGCAAGGACCTGTGGAGTACGGCGGGTGAGGGGCACCAGTGCGGCCGGGACCAGCAGGGTGGCCAGGCCCGGCAGTCCGACGGCCGAGGCCGGATCGCCCAGGACGCCCTTGTCGCCGAGCAGGACGGCGGGCGGCCGGCCCTGCACGGTGGGAGCGTCACCGCGGTCGGGGGTGGGCTGGGCGGCGGGAACGGACATGGCAGCACTCCAGGACGTGCGGCGGGAAGGTGGCGCCTCGGAGCGGACGGGTCCGGCTGTGGAGGGGACCTCGGCGCACGGGCGCGTGACGTGCCACGACTATGCGGGCCGGGCGCAGGCCTGCCCACCCCTGTGGCGATCCGCTTTTCGGATGCCGTCGATCCAAGCCGTGGATAGTGCCGGTGACGGCCTGTCGCGAGCCCTCCGGGGGTGGTGGGCGCCCGGACGCCGGCCCCGCCCGTCGGACCGCGATCACACCTCGGGTGCGTCGGCCAGGCGTCTGCCGACCCGCGCGGCTGTCTCGCGCAGCCAGATGTGCGCCGCGTCGTGCGTGTGCACCGGGTGCCACCACAGCGCCTCCCGCAGCGGGACCGCCTCGTACGGCGGCTGCATGACGTGTACGGCGGCGAGCGGTGCGAGGAGGCGGGCGAGGCGGGCCTGGACCAGGGCGATGCGCCGGGTGCCGGCCACCAGCAGGGGCAGCAGCTGGAAGCTGTCGACGGAGACCTCGACCCGCGGCTCGATGCCGAGCATGCCGAGCTGGCGCACGGCAGGGGCGTCGTAGGTGCGCTGGTAGGTGACCCACGGCAGCCGGGCCAGGTCGTGGCGGGTGAGCCGGTCGTCGACACTGGGATGGCCGTCGGCGACGAGGAACACCCAGCGGTCCTCGTAGAGGTCGGTGGCGGGGAAGTCGCTGATGACGCCGTGCGGCATGAGCAGGCCGTCGGTGGCGCTCAGCAGCGCGGCCGTGTCGTCGACCACGGTGGTCGGGGTCTGCGCGAAGCGCAGCCGGATCCCGGGTGCCTCCTCGTGCACGACGCGGGCGAGTTCGGTGCCGAAGACGGCGACGGCGTAGTCGGAGGCGATCAGCCTGAACTCGCGGCTCTCCTTGGCCGGGTCGAAGTCGGCCTGGCTGGCGAAGAGGCGTTCCAGCAGGTCGTAGGCGGTGGAGGTGCGGTCGAGGAGGACCTGGCCGAGGGCGGTGAGTTCGTAGTGGCCGCCGACGCGGGCGAGCAGGTCGTCGTCGAAGTGGCGGCGCAGCCGGGCCAGGGCCGCGCTCATGGCGGGCTGGCTGAGCCCGACCCGCTGTCCGGCGCGCGTGACGTTGCGCTCCTCCAGCAGGGCGCGCAGGGCGACGACGAGGTTGAGGTCCAGACGGGCCAGGTTCACGGGGCTTCCCCTTGTCGTACGGCACCGACCAGGACTAATCGACGCAGCGGATGCCGATCATCCACAGAATCGATTTCCCTGATCGCTGGTGGCGGGTCCAGATTAGTCGCACCGCAACCAGGAGGACATGTCCGTGAAACCCGCACCCTCGTCCGCGCTGTTCGCAGGCTCTTTCGCCCTCGGCACGCTGTCGGCCCCGGACAGGCCGGCCTTCCCCGCCCTCGTCACTCCCGACGCCCGGGTACTCGACCTGCGCGTCGCCTTCGACGACGACCGGCTGACCACCCGGAGCCTCCTGGAGAGCTGGGGACCGGCGCTGCCGCGGCTGCGGACGCTGGCGGGTGACGGCGGCCCGGAGCGCAGGCCGCTGGCGGACTTCCGGGTGCACGCGCCGGTCGAGCCGCGCCAGGTGTTCCAGTCGGGGGCGAACTACCGGCAGCACGTCATCGACCTGCACGTGGCCCACCGCGCCCCGGACGACGACCGGTCCGAGGAGGAGCGGCGCGCCGAGGCCGCGGAGATCATGGACCGTCGGGCGGCCGAGGACCTGCCGTACGTGTTCATCGGCCTGCCGAGCGCGATCACCGGCCCGTACGACGACGTCGTGCTGCCCGCCTGGGCCGATAAGCCGGACTGGGAGTTGGAGCTGGCGGCCGTGATCGGCCGGCCCGCCCACCGGGTCTCCGTGGAGACGGCGCTGGAGCACGTCGCCGGTTACACGATCGCCAACGACCTCACCGACCGGGCCACCGTCTTCCGCCGGGACATGCCGCAGATCGGCACCGACTGGCTGCGCAGCAAGAACGCCCCCGGCTTCACCCCGCTCGGCCCCTGGATCGTGCCGGCCGACTCGATCGCACACCCGGACGACCTCCGGCTGACGCTGAAACTCAACGGCGAGACCATGCAGGACGAGTCCACCAAGGACATGATCTTCAACGTGGCGCGGATGGTCGCCCACGCCTCGCAGACCGCCCGCCTCCTGCCCGGTGACCTGGTGCTCACCGGCAGCCCGGCCGGCAACGGCATGCACTGGGGCCGCCTGCTGCGCGACGGCGACGTCATGGACGGCTCCATCACCGGGCTCGGTGCCCAGCGCACCCGCTGCGTCGCGGAGGCGGGGTCGTGACCCTGGACCGCCACGACCCCGAGGGCACGATCGCCCGTACCGCCAGGGCGTGCTCCAACTGGGGCCGCTGGGGCGAGGACGACGTGCTCGGCACCCTCAACCTCCTCGACGAGGCCAAGCGCCGCGAGGGCGCCGCACTCGTCCGGCGCGGTGTCAGCTTCTCGCTGTCCCAGCGGTTCGACATCAACGGACCGCAGAAGGGCTGGCGCCGCCGCACCAACCCGGTGCACACCATGCTGGACACCGGCACCGACGCCGCCCTCGGCAACCAGGGCCTGCCGCACGGCATCGGCGGCGCCGACGACGTGATCACGATGCCGCTGCAGTGCTCCACCCAGTGGGACGGGCTCGGGCACATCTTCGACCACGGCAGGGCGTGGAACGGCCGCCCGGCCGAGGAGGTCGTCACCTCCGAGGGCGATCTTGTCACCGGCATCGAGCACATGGCCCCGCACGTGGCCGGACGCGGTGTCCTGCTGGACGTGGGCCGGGTGATCGGCGAGGACGGAGAACTGCCCGACGGGTTCGCCGTCACCGAGGAGCATCTCACCGCAACCGCCGAGGCCCACGGCGTGACCGTGGGACGCGGGGACATCGTGCTGGTGCGTACCGGCCAGCTCACCCGGGTCCGCCGGCGGGGGTCCCCCCACGCCGAAGGCAGTGGGGGAAGCTGGGGCGACTACGCGGGCGGCCCCGCGCCCGGACTGTCGTTCACCACGGCCGGCTGGCTGCACGGCAGCGGGATCGCCGCGATCGCCACCGACACCTGGGGCTTCGAGGTCCGGCCCAACGAGTTCGAGCACGCCTTCCAGCCCCTGCACCAGGTCGCCATTCCGCACATCGGCCTGCTGATCGGCGAGATGTGGGACCTGGACGCGCTCGCCGCCGACTGCGCGGCCGACGGCGCGTACGCGTTCTGGCTCACCGCGGCGCCGCTGCCCATCACCGGCGCGGTCGGCTCCCCCGTCAACCCGATCGCCGTCAAGTAGCCCGAGGGACAAGGGAGTTCCCCATGAGCAAAGCCCGTACGGTCCTGGTGATCGGCGGAGGCGCGGCCGGCAACGCCGTGACGGTCCTGCTGCGCCGCGCCGGACTCGCCGTCGACCTGATCGAGGCCAGGGAGGACTGGAACGCCACCGCCGGCTCCGGCATCACCCTCCAGGGCAACGCCCTGCGCGTACTGCGCGAACTCGGCGTGTGGGAGCAGGTGAAGGCGTCCGGCTTCGGCTTCGGCTCGGTCGGCATCACCGCCCCCGACGGCACCGTCCTGCACGTCCAGCGCGACCTGCGCACCGGCGGCGACGACCTGCCCGCCACCGTCGGCATGCAGCGCCCGCGACTTCAGCAGATCCTCATCGGGGCCGTGCGGGCCAGTGGCGCGTCGGTCCGGCTGGGCACCACCGCCGAGATACTGGACCAGGACGGCGGGGGCGTCTTTGTCCGCCTCAGCGACGGCACCGAGAGCCGCTACGACCTGGTCGTCGCCGCCGACGGCCTCGGCTCCACGACCCGCGCCGCGATCGGTATCACCGCCAAGCCCGAGCCGACCGGCATGGCCATCTGGCGGATCGCCGCGCCCCGTCCGGCCGGTGTGATCCGCACCGACCTCGCCTACGGCGGCCCGGCCTACATCGCCGGTTACTGCCCCACCAGCGACACCACCCTTTACGCCTACGTCGTCGAGGCCGCCCGCGACCGCTCCTCCATCCCCCCGGAGTCGTACGCGGACGAGATGCGCCGCCTCACCCAGCACTACGGCGGGTTCTGGCCGGAGATCACCGCGCACATCACCGACCCGGCGAAGGTCAACCACACCTGGTTCGACCGCCTGCTGGTGGAGGGTGCCTGGCACCGCGGCCGTGTGGTCCTCGTCGGGGACGCCGCGCACTGCTGCCCACCCACCCTCGCCCAGGGCGCCGCCCTGTCGATGGAGGACGCCTGGGTGCTGGCGCAGACGCTGACCGCCGCGGACACCTGGGACGACGCGCTGTTCCAGGCCTACTACGAGCGGCGGATCGCCCGTGTCCGGCCGGTGGTGGAGGCGTCGGTGCAGATCGGTCAGTGGCAGCTCGGCAAAGTGCGTGACGCCGACGTGCCCGGGCTGATGGCCCGCACCATGACGATGCTGCGGGAACTGCCGTGACCGTACCCACCGTGGACGTGCACGCCCATCTCCTGCTCCCCGGGATCGAGGCGCTCGTGGCCGGCCTGCCCGGCCACGACGCCGCCAAGGAGCTGGACGCCCGGCGCAACGGCCCCGAGGCCCTCGCCGTCAGCGGCCCCATGGTCCGCGAGCGCATCCCGAAACTGACCGACGTCACCGTGCGCCTGGAGTCGATGGACGCCCAGGGCGTGGACGTCCAACTGGTCAGCCCCTCCCCCTCGCACTACCACTACTGGGCGGACGAGGAGACGGCCGAGAAGGTGTACCGGACCGCAAGCGAGGCGACGGCCGCGCACTGCTCGGCCGCCCCGGACCGGCTGCGCGGGCTCGGACTCGTCCCGCTCCAGCACCCGGACCTGGCGGTCCGCGCCCTGGACCACGCCCTGGAGCAAGGTCTGTCGGGCGTGGAGATCTCCAGCCACGCCCCGGGCCGGGAGCTCTCGGACCCGGCCTACGAGCCTCTCTGGTCCCGCGCCGAGGAAACCGGCGCGATCGTCTTCCTGCACCCCTTCGGGTGCACGCTCGACGAGCGGCTGGACCGGTGGTACCTGTCCAACACCGTCGGGCAGCCCACCGAGAACGCCGTCGCGCTCTCCCACCTGATCTTCTCCGGGGTACTCGACCGCCATCCGGGGCTGAAGCTGATCGCCGCGCACGGCGGCGGCTACCTGCCCACGCACATCGGCCGCTCCGACCACGCCTGGTCGGCCCGCTCCGACGCGGGGGCCGGCTGCGCCCACCCGCCCAGCAGCTACCTGAAGCGGCTGTACTTCGACTCCCTCGTCCACGACCCGCACGTGCTGCGGGAGCTGGTCCGGGCCGCCGGCGCCGACCGGGTGCTGCTCGGCTCCGACTTCCCCTTCGACATGGGCGGCGAGGACCCGGTCGGCGCGCTGCGCGCCGCGCGCCTGCCCGAGGCCGACTTCGACGCCGTGCGCGGCGCGAACGCCGCCGCCCTGCTCCACCTCACCCCCGCCTCCAGGAGGACCTCATGAGCGCACGCCTGCTCACCCACCTGCGGCACGTCGACCTGGCCGTGCCCGACTACGACAAGCAGCTCGACTTCTACGCCGGCGTCTGGGGCCTGACCAAGGTCGCCGAGGACTCCGGCATCTCCTTCCTGGCCGCCGAGGGCTCCCCCGAGCAGTACGTGGTCCGGCTGCGCAGGGCCGACGAGAAGCGTCTCGACCTCGTCTCCTACGGGGCCGCGGGCCCGGCCGAGGTCGACGCCCTCGCCGAACAGCTCCTCGCGGGCGGAGTCCAGCTGATCTCGCAGCCGGGCAAGGTCGACACGCCCGGCGGCGGCTACGGCTTCCGCTTCTTCGACGTCGACGGCCGCACCATCGAGGTATCCGCCGACGTCGAGGTGCGGCGGCACCGCAGGATCGAGGAGAAGGAGTCGATCCCGGTCAAGCTGTCCCACGTCGTGCTCAACTCCCCCGACCTGAACCGCACCCGGGAGTGGTACGAGCGCCACCTCGGCTTCCGCCTCTCCGACACGCTCAGCTCGCCGCACATGGGCGAGGTCATGCATTTCATGCGGATCAGCAACCAGCACCACTCCATGGCCCTGGCCAAGGGCCCGCACACCGCCCTGCACCACGTCTCCTTCGAGATGCGTGGCATCGACGAGTACATGCGCGGTTCCGGACGCGTGATCCGGGCGGGATTCAGGAAGATCTGGGGCCCCGGCCGGCACATGGCGGGCGACAACACCTTCACCTACTTCCTCGACCCGCACGGCAACACCGTGGAGTACACCACCGAGTTGGAGTGCCTGGACGAGGACACCTGGCATCCCCACGTCTACGACTTCTCCCAGCCCGAGGTCACCGACCAGTGGGGCACCGCCAACCCCATGAACGAACTCGTCGCCAAGGAGTCCTTCAACGACCCCGACCGCGGCGTCTTCGTCGCCCCGCCGGTCTGATCCATCCCCGGTCCCGCCCTGTTCCTCCCTCTCCCCCACGGCTCCCACATCAACGGTGACCGGAGGAGCCGCCCGATGACTTCACGCACGCCGCGTGGTTCGGACAACAGGGCCCGCCCACCGCCGTGGTGGAGCACATGCGCGAGGTCCACACCGACGTCGGCGGGATCGGGAAGAGCGCCGTCGCGCGTGCGCGCCACGTGGTCCTCCGTCACCTGGCTCCGGCCGGCCCCACCCGGTTCCCCGACCGCGCGGGGCCGGCAACGGTCCGCGCCTCCGCCCGGGCGGCCGGCCACCGCGGCCGCTCCACCGTGGGCCACGACGTCATGCGCGTCCCCCTCGATCGACCCCTCACCCCAGGAGCCACACCATGCGTTTCGCCGCGTACGAACATCAGCACCGCCGCCGGGTGGCCGTCGTGGAGGACGACGGCACCCTCTTCCCGTTGCCGGGCGTCTCCTCGCTGTCCACGCTGATCGTGGAGACCGACGGCCTGCCCGGGCTGCTCGCCGCCGGACGGGAGGCGCTCGACGTTCCGGCCGGCCCGCATGTCTCCCAGGTACGGCTGCTGCCTCCGCTCCAGCCGGCGTCGGTGCGGGACTTCGTCGCCTTCGAGGAGCACGTCGAGAAAGTGCGCCGCTCCGTCGACGGTGTCGCGGGTGTTCCCGAGCAGTGGTACGCGGCGCCGACCTTCTACTTCACCAATCCGCACGCGATCCACGGCGACCAGGACGACATCCCGATGCCGCCCGGTTCGGCCGTGCTCGACTTCGAACTCGAGGTAGGAGCCGTCATCGGCCGGGAGGGCCAAGACCTCACCCCCGAGCGGGCCCGCGACCACATCGTCGGCTACACCGTCTTCAACGACTGGTCCGCCCGCGACCTGCAGTCCGCGGAGATGAAGGTCGGCCTCGGCCCCTGCAAGGGCAAGGACACCGCCACCACCCTCGGCCCGTACCTGGTCACCGCCGACGAGCTGGAGCCGTACCGGGACGCCGACGGCTTCCTGCGCCTCGCCCTGACCGCCGAGGTCAACGGCGAGGCCGTCGGCAGGGACCTGCTGTCCAACATGAGCTGGACGTTCGAGGAGATGGCCGCCTACGCCTCCCGCGGCACCCGGGTCGTGCCGGGTGACGTGCTCGGTTCGGGAACCTGCGGCAACGGCGGCTGCCTCGCCGAACTGTGGGGTCTGCGCGGCGAGCGGACCCCACCGCCGCTGAAGCCCGGCGACACCGTCGGCCTCACCGTCGAGGGCATTGGCACCCTGACCAACACCGTCGTCCCCGGCGTGTCGCCCGTGCCGCTGCCGGCCGGCCGGCGTCGCGGCCGGGAGCGGCCGTGAGCGACCCGCACCCGAAGAAGCTGCTCGGCAAGGTCGTCGTGGTCACGGGTGCGGCCCGGGGCCAGGGCGCCGCCGAGGCCGAGGCCCTCACCCGCGCGGGCGCCCGCGTCGTCGCCACCGACGTGACCCCCGCAGGGGACTGTCGCCGCCTCGACGTCGGCAGCGACGAGGAGGGGGCCCGGCCGGCCGCCGAGTTGAAGGACGCGTACGGACGGGTGCACGGCCTGGTGAACAACGCGGGCATCACCTGGCGCGCACGGGTCGGTGACGTCCGGGCCGAGGACTTCGAGCGCGTCCGCCCGGTCGACGTCACCGGTCCGCTGCCCGGTATCCAGCACCTGAGCCCGCTGATGCCGCCGGGCTCCTCGATCGTGAACGCCGGCTCCTCCGCCGCGCTCACCGGCCATTACCCGGACGCCCACACCGCGAGCAAGTGGGGTCTGCGGGGCCTGTCGAAGACCGCCGCGCTGGAACTCGGGCCACGCGGCATCCGGGTGAGCACCGTCCACCCCGGTTGCGTCGAGACCGGGATGACCGCCTCCGCCGCCCCGGCGTTCCGCGAGACCAACGTCCGCGAGACCCCGCTGGGCCGCACGGGGACGGTCGAGGAGGTCGCCCCGCTGGTCGTCTTCCTGCTGTCGGGCGAGTCGTCGTTCATCACCGGTGCCGAGATCCCCGTCGACGTGGGCCTGACGGCGCACGGCGCTGTCAAGTCCGTCTCCGACGCCCTGTTCGGCCCGGAGGCCGGCGGATGGAGCGGCTCGACGGGGAGGTGGTGCCGATCTCCGGGACCGCCCGCGGCCGGGACCGGGCGGCCGCCCTCCGTCTCGCGGCCGGGGGCGCGCTCGTCGTCGGCGGCGACCTGCTGCACGAAGAGGTTCCGGAGACCCGGCGGCCGGTCGCCCGCGGGGGCGGCACGATCCTCGCCCCCGGCTCCCTGGACGTCACCCCTGCCCGGCGCCCCCGTATGAAAGGAACCCCACCATGAACAAGGTCCGCGGCAACGCCGCCGAGGCGGTCGCCGACATACCCGACGGTGCCTCGCTCGCCGTCGGCGGCTTCGGTCTCTCCGGTGTCCCCGCCGCCCTCATCGACGCCGTGTACGCGCAGGGCACGACCGGTCTGGACGTCGTCTCCAACAACTGCGGCGTGGACGGCCGCGGCCTCGGCGTGCTGCTCGCGGCCGGTCGCATCGCCCGGGTCACCGGCTCCTACGTCGGGGAGAACAAGGAGTTCGCCCGCCAGTACCTCAGTGGTGAGCTGGAGGTGGAGCTGACCCCGCAGGGCACGCTCGCCGAGCGGCTGCGGGCCGGTGGCGCGGGCGTCCCCGCCTTCTACACCCCGGCCGGCGTCGGCACCCAGGTCGCCACCGGCGGCCTGCCCTGGCGCTACGCCCCCGACGGATCGGTGGCCGTAGCCTCCCCGCCCAAGGAGACCCGCGACTTCCACGGCCGTCCGTACGTCCTGGAGCACGGCATCACCACCGGCTACGCCCTGGTACGGGCCTGGCGCGGCGACCGCCACGGCAACCTCGTGTTCCGCAGGGCCGCCGCCAACTTCAACCCCCTGGCCGCCATGGCCGGCCGCGTCACGGTCGCCGAGGTGGAGGAACTCGTCGAACCCGGCGAACTGGCCCCGGACGAGGTCCACCTGCCCGGCGTCTACGTCCAGCGGATCGTACTGCTCAGCCCCGGGCAGGCCGCCGACAAGCCCATCGAGAAGAGGACGGTAAGCACCTGATGGCCTGGAACCGCGACCAGATGGCCGCCCGCGCCGCCGCCGAACTCACCGACGGCTCCTACGCCAACCTCGGCATCGGCCTGCCCACCCTGATCCCCGGTCACCTCCGGCCCGGCGTACACGTGGTCCTGCACTCCGAGAACGGCATCCTCGGCACCGGCCCCTACCCGTACGGGCACGAGGTCGACCCGGACCTGATCAACGCGGGCAAGGAGACCGTCACCGTCCTGCCGGGTGCGAGCTTCTTCGACTCCGCGCTGTCCTTCGGCATGATCCGCGGCGGCCACATCGACACCGCCGTCCTCGGCGCCATGCAGGTCTCCTGGAACGGCGACCTGGCCAACTGGATGATTCCCGGCAGGATGGTCAAGGGCATGGGCGGCGCCATGGACCTCGTGCACGGCGCCCGCCGCGTCATCGTCCTCATGGAGCACACCGCCAAGGACGGCAGCCCGAAGATCCTCGAAAAGTGCACGCTCCCCCTCACCGGCGAACGGTGCGTGCACCGGATCATCACCGACCTCGGCGTCCTCGACGTCACACCGGACGGCCTCGCCCTCGTCGAGACCGCTCCGGACGTCACGATCGAGGACATCACCGCCCGCACCGACACCCCCCTGCGCCTGGACGGCTTCACGGCCGCCTGCTGAACACAGAGCGCGCCGGCGCTCTTTGAAGTCGGTGCGCACCGTACCGGCTTCTTGCGCGACGCAGACCATTGACATCGGGGTCGCACCGCCGCAATATAATCAGCACACCAATGATTGGCCTACTGACCATGAGGTCGTGCCCGTGTCCGCCGCCCTCGCTCCCCGGTGTCCTCCACTCCTTCCGCACCAGGAGGCCATGTGCCCGTGACTACTGATCCTCTCCGCATCGCCGTGGTCGGCGGCGGCATCGGCGGACTGGCCGCGGCCCTGGCAGTCGCCCGCTCCGGACACGCCGTGACGCTCGTGGAACGGGCCGCCCGGTTCGGTGAGATCGGCGCCGGCCTGCAACTCGCCCCGAACGCCTCGCTCGCCCTTGAGGAACTCGGTGTCCTCGCGGCTGTCCAGCGGACCGCGGTCGCGCCGCCCGCCCTCGTCATGATGGACGCCCTGACGGGAGACCAGATCACGTCGCTGGACCTCCGCAGCGCGGCCTACAGCCGGCGTTTCGCCCATCCGTACCTGGTGACGCACCGCACGGACCTGCATACCGCGCTGCTGTCCGCCTGCCAGGAGCACCCTGCCATCACGCTGCGCACCGGACACACCGTCACGCACGCCGAACAGGACGCCTCCGGTGTGCGTCTGCACTTCGCCGAACCGGTGGAGCAGCTGACCGCCGACGCGGTCGTGGCCGCGGACGGCCTGCACTCGCGGCTGCGGCAGATCCTCGTCGGCGACGGCGACCCGGTCTGCTCGCGCTACGTGGCGTTCCGCGGCGCTCTGCCCACCGGGAGGATGACCGGCCGCATGGCGCGGCACGCCGCCTCGGAGGCGGTGATGGTGTGGGCCGGCCCCCGCATGCACCTGGTGCAGTACCCCGTGCGCCGCGGTGAGCTGTACAACCAGGTCGCCGTCTTCGAGAGCGACCACTACACGCCGGACTCCGACGACTGGGGCACCGAAGCGGAACTCGAGGAGCGCTTCGCCGGGGCCTGCCAGGCCGTACGCGACGCCCTGCCGCTCGTCTCGCGCGACCGGCGCCGGCCGCTGTACGACCGCCTGCCCATCGACGAGTGGGTGCACGGCCGGATCGTGCTCCTCGGCGACGCCGCCCACCCGATGCTGCAGTACCTGGCCCAGGGCGCCTGCCAGGCGCTGGAGGACGCGGTCGCCCTGGGGCACGCGCTGGGACGGTTCACCGATCCCGCCGGCGTCTTCGCGGCGTACGCGGCTCAGCGCCGGGAGCGGGCGACACGCATCCAGACCAACGCCCGCCGCTTCGGCGAGATCTGTCATCTGGAGGGCATGGGGGCCACCCTGCGCACCATGCTCCTGACGTCCCGCAGACCCGACGACTTCGATGACATCTCCTGGGTGTGGACGCCGGCCGCGGCCGGCGTCCCCGCTCCGTGAGCCCGTACCAGAAGGAGGAAACTATGACCGACGAACCCGCTTACGAGGTCCTGGAGGGACTGGGAGCCGCACCGCTGTGGCGCTTCCACGGCAACCTGTTCCCCGCCCGGCCGAAGAGCCGTGCCGTGCCCTACCGCTGGAGCTGGCGGGAGCTGCGTCCGCACCTGCTGCACTTCTCCGGGGCGCTGTCTCTGGAGGAGGCGGAACGGCGGGTGCTCATGCTGGTGAATCCGGGCCTGACCGATCCCCCGGCCACCGTCACCACCCTCTACGCCGGACTCCAGATCATCCTGCCCGGCGAGACCGCACAGGCGCACCGGCATACCTCCAACGCCTTCCGCTTCATCCTGGAGGGCGACGGCGCGTGGACGACCGTCAACGGCGAGCGGGTCTTCATGTCCCCGGGCGACCTGCTGCTGACCCCCGGGTGGCACTGGCACGACCACACCCATGAAGGCGACGCGCCGATGATCTGGCTCGACGCGCTCGACTACCCGCTCGTCAACGCCCTGGAGGCCGGCTTCTACGAGAAATACCCCCAGCGCCTCCAGCCCGTCACCCGTCCCGACGACGCGGGCAGCCGGCAGTTCCTGCACGGCCGGCTGAACCCCGTCTGGCTCACCCAGGACGGCCCCAACTCCCCCGTGAGCCGGTACACGTGGGAAGAGACCCGGCGCTCCCTGGACGCCATCGCGGACACCGCCGAGGGGAGTGACGTCGACGGCATCGTCCTGGAGTACACCAACCCGTGGACGGGCGGGCCGGTCATGCCCACCATCGGCTGCCGCGTCCAGCGGCTGCGCCCCGGTTTCCAGGGCGCCGGGCGCCGGCACACGGCCTCCACCATCTTCAGCGTCGTCCGCGGCGAAGGCGCCACGATCGTCGACGGGGAGCGGCTGGAGTGGTCCGGGAACGACACCTTCGCCGTACCCGGCTGGGCGTCCTACCGGCACCTGAACACCTCGGCCTCGGACGACGCCGTCCTGTTCTCCTACAGCGACGAACCCGTCATGCGCTCCCTCGGCCTCTACCGCGCGGAGGACGCCGACCCCGGCGCCTGATCCGCCCCCACCCGGCTCTCGCAAGGAGGCCACGATGCACCTGGCTCTGTTCAACAAGGGGCGACTCGGCCTGGTCGACGGCGGCGAACTCGTCGACGTGACCGAACAGCTCGCCGGCCCCGGCACCCCCGGCCCGGCCGGAGCGCTCCAGCGGTACATCGAGACCACGGCCCGCGACGGCGCCGCGCACCTCGAGCTCTCCGGCTGCCCGCGCGTTCCGCTCGCCGAGGCCGCTCTGGAAGCCCCGCTGCCCCGCCCCGGAAAGATCGTCGGTGCGCCGGTCAACTACCTCGACCACAAGGCCGAGATGGAGTACACCACCTCCATCGCCGACCTCGGCGTCTTCCTCAAGGCGAACTCGTCGGTCGTCGGACCGGGCCAGGACATCATCCTGCCCTACACCGACAAGCGCACCGACCAGGAAGGCGAACTGGGCGTCGTCATCGGCCGCACCGCCCGTCACGTCAGCGCCGGCGAGGCGCTGGACCACGTCTTCGGCTACACGTGTGTCCTGGACATCACCGTCCGCTCCGGCGAGGACCGCTCCACACGCAAGTCGTTCGACACCTTCACCCCCATCGGACCGTGGGTCGTGACCGCGGACGAGATCCCCGAGCCGGACACCCTCGGCCTGCGCTGCGACGTGGGCGGCACCACCCGGCAGGAGACCAGTACCGCGGATCTGATCTTCGGCGTCCGGGAGCTGATCGCCTACACCTCCTCCGTCATGACGCTGCACCCCGGCGACGTGATCGCGACCGGCACACCGGCCGGTGTGGGGCCGCTCGCCCACGGGGACCGTGTCGTCCTGGAGATCGAGCGGGTCGGCCGCCTGGAAGTGGGCGTCGACGGGTCCCGGGCCGTTCCCTACGGCCGGCGTCCCGGCCTCCGGGGCCGCTGACGGCGACCGGGGCACGCGAGGTGGTGCCGGGCGCTCGTAGACTCCCAGGCAGGCCGACCGGTCCCCCGGCCGGCATCACCTCGGCGGCGGACGAACGGAGCATTGTGGCGCGCGCACTGGACCTGCACAACTACGTCGGGCACCTGATCCGGCGCGCGGAACAGGTGCACACCGCGCTGTGGTTCCGGCACGTGTCCCGGGAGATCACGTCGCAGCAGTTCGCCGTCCTCAACGCCCTGCGCCAGGAACCCGGCATCGACCAGCGCACCCTCGCGCGCCTCACGTCGCTGGACCGCTCCACGGTCAACCAGATGGTCCGTCGTCTGACCGATCAGCGCTACGTGAGCCAGGTACGCGACGAGAAGGACCGCAGGCGGACCCTGCTGAGCCTGACCGGCGAAGGAGCCCAGCTGCTCGACTCCCTGATCCCTCCGGCGAAACGGATCAACGAGCAGCTCCTGGAGTCGCTGTCGGAGAGCGAGCGGCCTGTGGCCGCGGACATCCTCCGCAAGATCGCCTCCATGGACGGCGAGTCCCCCGACGGCGGGGCGTGACGGCCCGGACACCGGCCCTGCCCGGGCGCCGGTGACCGGCGGAGTGGTTCCGTGCTTCGCGGCATCACGACAAGGAGCGGCTCGGTGCCAAAGCTCCGGTCGCCCCGATGCCGTGCCGTTCGAGGACCGCGGATCCGCACACGGACGCGATGCCGTCACTCGATGGTGATTTCCCTCCCTGCCGCATCCGGTGTGGGGCGACCCTGGGAACGGCGGCGGGTGATCGGTGCCGTGCCGCGTAAGCGTGCTGTGGGTGGGGAGAAGGATGAGCCGAGAAACGGGACGCCGTGAGGGCCCCGAAGAACAGGCCGTGCTGCTGGTGGCCGGACTGGCGGACCTGGCGGTGAGCACGCTGGGATCCGCCGTGGGGGCGGTGCGGGGGCTGTTGCGCCGCTCGGACGCCGCGGAGCTGGCGGCGGAGGCCGAGCGCGACCTGACGGCGCGGGGGCGCCTCGTGCTGGACCGGTACGCGGCCGTGCCCCCGGCCCACCTGGAAGTCCTCGCCCAGCACGTTCTGGCCCGGCAGGCCGCCGATGGCGTCTGACCGGTGGGAGCACGCCGCGTTCAAGTCCCGCGTCGACGGGGTACTGCGGCGGTTCGTCGCGCGGGAGGCCGAGCAGTTCGCGGCGATCGACCCGGCCCTGGGCCCGGTGGCCGAACAGCTGGAGGCGGTGGTCGCGGACGGCAAACGGCTGCGTGCGGCCTTCTGCTACTGGGGCTGGCGCGCGGCGGGGCAGCCGGACAGTGACGCCCTGGTGCGGGCGGCGGCTTCCATGGAGCTGGTGCATGCCGCCGCGATCGTGCACGACGACCTCATCGACGACAGCCCGTTGCGGCACGGCCGGCCCACGGCTCACATCGCGCTGCGCGGTGCCGTACGCCGTCGTCCCCGTGGCACCGCCGCCGCACGGTCGCTGGCGATGCTGGTCGGGGATCTGCTGATGTCGCTGGCCGGGGAGCTGTTCACCGCCTCCGGCCTGCCCGCGGCCTATCTGGCGCGGGCCCGGCCGCTGTGGCCGGCGCTGGCCCGGGAACTGATCGCGGGCGAGTGTCTGGAGATCCTCCAAACCGGAGCCGATCCGGACACCGCGGCGTCCCTGAAGGTGATCCGGTACAAGACCGCCAAGTACACCGTCGAGCAGCCCTTGCTGATCGGTGGCGCCCTGGCGGGGGCCGACGGGCGGCTGCGCGCGGGGTACTCCGCGTACGGCCTGCCCCTGGGCGAGGCGTTCCAGCTGCGGGACGACCTGCTCGGTCTGTTCGGGGATCCGGAACGCACCGGCAAGGCCAACGCCGATGACGTACGCGGCCACCGCCCGACGGTCCTGCTGGCGGAGACCTGGCGGATCGCCGGCGAGGAGGAGCGGGCGCGGCTGCGCGCTCTTCTGGGCCGGCGCGACGTGGCCGGGGAGGGGCTGGACGCGGTGCGCGAGGTGATGCGCCGGCTGAAGGTGCCCGACCGCGTCGAGGGCATGATCACCGCCCGTGTCGAGGAGTCCCTCGACGCCCTCCATGAGTTGTGCGTGCCGGCACACGCCGCCGCCGCCCTGACCGAACTGGCGCGTTCGGCGGCGGTACGCCTGTCCTGAGCGGCGCGCGGAGACCAAAGACCGCATCCCTCACCGGCCGCCGGCCCCGCCCGCCGGGGGCGGACCCGTGGGAAGACAAGGAGCCCTGCCATGACCTGCACCCGCGCATCGATGGACGCCCTGCGCCAGTCCGGTGACGAACTCGCCGATGCCACCGTCGCCACCCTGTTCGAACGCGGGGAGGTGGGCAAGTTCAACGCCCTGATGCGCTACGTCTCCACCGCCGGCGCTCCCCTGCCGGACGGCCTGCCCGACGTCGCCCGCGAGTACCTCCGGGCCACCGGTGTCCCGCCGGCCTGGGTGGACTGGGGTGAGATGGAGAAGGCACGGATGTTCTTCATCGACAACAACGTGCACATCTCCACCGCGCTGTCCTTCGCCTCCATGCCCGCCTGCTACGTCGTCCCGCACGTGGCGAAGCTGCTGTCGGCCACCCACTCGCTGAAGTACCCCTCCAAGCGGATGGCGGAGACCGGTCAGTTCACCGTCTACCTGATGCAGCCCGGCGCTTTCGAGGCCGGCAGCCGTTTCATCCCCGCGGCGCAGAAGGTCCGCCTGCTGCACGCCTCCATCCGCCACCACCTCGCACGCGAGGACCGGTGGGACACCGGAGCGCTCGGTACGCCGATCTGCCAGGAGGACATGATCGGCGGGCAGATGTTCTTCTCCCTGCTCGTCCTGGACAGCCTGCACCGCCTCGGCATCCACATGTCAACGGAGGGCGCCGAAGCGTACTACTACGCCTGGCGCGTGGTCGGAGCCATGCTCGGCGTCGATCAGGACGCCGTACCCGGGACCCTCGCCGAAGCCCGCGCCTTCCTCGATCTGTACATGGTCCGGCACATGGGGCCTTCCGAGGAGGGCGCGCACCTGACCCGGCAGCTCATCGACCTCTACGAGGAGATCGTGCCCGGCACCTTCTTCGACCCGGTCGTCTCCGCCCTGATCCGCCACCTCGTCGGCGACACCTGCGCCGACTGGCTCCAGGTCCCCAGCAGCCCGTGGGACACCGTCGTCAAGGCCACCCCCCACCTCCTGGGCGTCCTGGAGACCATCGAGGACCGCTCACCCCTCGGAGCCTGGGCCCTGGACCGCCTCGGCCACCTCACCACCGTCCTCGAGCTGTCCTCCCTCACCCGCGGGCGCGTCATGCACTACGCCATCCCCGAACAGCTCAAGAAGGAATACGGCGTCTCCAGCACCGTGCCCCCCAACCACCGGTGGACCCCGCCGGCCACCACGGTCCCTTCGTGACCCGCCCTCTCACACAGCGCCGGCACCGGCTCACGGGCCCGCGTCCGCCCGCGCGGGCGGACGCTGTCCGGTCGGGCGATCCGCAGTCGGCGAGGCGCGGCGGGCTCGCCCTACCCCACGAGCCCGCCGAGCGCGCCCTCGGCGGGGCCCGGCCGGCGGGGCGGGGTGCGTGTCCGCGACGGGCGGGGCCCGGGCGTACGGAAGCGCACATGCGCGAGTTAACCGGCGCACCTCACGCGGCGCGACGCTCCCGGCTGTTCGGTCTGCGGATCCAGGGGCGCCGTTCCGCGGGGCCGGGGGCGCCGCTCCGCGGCACGACCTCCTCGTTCAACCGGTCGGACGCGCCCTCCGGGCGGCACACCGAAGGGGCGCCGAAGATGCGCTCGCGAAACCGAGAGGCCCGACGGGGACGCCTCACGGACCATATGGTTCACGTATGCACATTCACTGAATCGTTTTCTGACAACGTTCGACAATCCCGTCCCCCAGTCGGCAAAGCCAACCCTCGCAGGTAGAGACCACTGCTCCACATCCCTGTGACGCCGATAACGGTTTGTGTTTGGTTCCGTGATTTCCCGATGGACTGTGTTGACTTTACGAGTCGTTAACAGTCAATGTGTGCGCACCCCGACCGCTCTGACGCAGATGACAGAGCGGCACGCACCTGAGGAGACGCCATGTCACTGCGGACCCAACGCCCCGTGCTCCGCCGGGCCCTGGTGGCCCTTGCCGCCCTTCCCCTGCTCGCCACGGCGGCGTGCGGCGGCTCCGGCACCGAGGACAGCGCCTCGGGCGGTCAGGGCACGTGCGAGAAGAGCGAGGGCAAGGTCGAGCTGACGTACTGGTCCTGGATCCCCGGCGTCGAGAAGGCGGTGGCCGAGTGGAACCGCCAGAACCCGGACATCCAGGTGTCCGTCAAGTCGACCCCGAACGGCAACGCCGGCACGTACCAGAACATGTCCAACGCCCTGAAGGCGGGCAACGCCCCCGACCTCGGCCAGATCGAGTACGACTCCCTGGCGAGCTTCCGCCTCCAGGAAGGCCTCACCGACATCGCCGCGTGCGCGGGCGTCAAGGAGGCCGAGGACGACTTCGTGAAGTGGACCTGGTCGCAGGTGACCTTCGGGGCCGGCGGCGAGGACGGGGTCTGGGCGGTCCCGCAGGACACGGGCCCGATGGCCCTCTTCTACCGCAAGGACCTGTTCGAGAAGCACGGCATATCCGTCCCGAAGACCTGGGAGGAGTACTACGAGGCGGCCAAGAAGCTGAAGAAGGCCGACTCGAAGGCGTACATGACGCACTTCTCGCAGACGGACCCGAACTGGTTCAGCGGCCTGCTGTGGCAGAAGGGCGCGAGCATGTTCGGCCAGGAAGGCGACACGTGGAAGGTCGACGTCGACAGCCCGGCCGCCGGTGAGGTGGCGGACTACTGGCAGAGGATGATCGACGAGAAGCTGGTCGCGACCAACCTGCAGGGCTTCTCCCCGGCGCTCTACAAGGCGTGGAACGAGGGCGAGGTGGCGACCTGGGTCAGCGCCGCCTGGGGCTACAGCACCATCCGTGACAACGCCAAGGCGACCTCCGGCAAGTGGGGCGTCGCACCGATGCCGCAGTGGTCGGCGGGCGAGGCCACGGCCGGCAACTGGGGTGGCTCGACCACGGCCGTCCTCGGCAAGAGCGAGCACCCCCACGAGGCGGCGAAGTTCGCGCTGTGGCTGAACACGGACCCGAAGGCGCTGGAGATCCTCAACCGTGAGGGCGGTCTCTACCCCGCGGCCACCGAGGGACTCGGGCTGAAGGCCCTGCAGCAGCCGGTGGACTTCTACGACGGCCAGAAGATCTTCGACGTCTTCGCGGACGCCTCCGAGAACGTCACCACGGACTGGACCTTCGGCCCGACGATGACGGACACCTACCGCTTCATGGGCGACGGCATCGCGGGAGCGCTGGGCGGCAAGGGAACCCTCCAGGACGCGCTCGAGCAGACGGACGCCAAGACGGTGGACTCCCTGGAGAAGCAGTCCCTCGAGGTCGCCAAGTAAGTTCCGGGTACCGGCGGCGCGTGGGACACGCGCCGCCGGTCCTCTCCCTCCCCCTCGTCGAGCAAGCCCGGGAAGAGACCACCGCATGACCGTCGACCGGACAGCCGCGGCAGCGGCGCCGCCAGTCAAGAACACCGCAGTCCCCGCTCCGCCGCGCCGCAAGCGGAACTGGGCGCCTGCCTTCTTCCTCCTGCCGTTCTTCATACCGTTCGTCCTGTTCACCCTGGTTCCGGTCGGCTACGCCTTCTACCAGAGCCTGCTCAGGACCGAACGGACCGGCGGCACCTTCGGCCGCAAGACGACCGTGTTCGCCGGCCTCGAGCAGTACAGGGAAGTACTGGGCGACCCCGAGTTCCTCGGCAGCGTCGGCCGGGTGGTGCTCTTCGGCCTGGTGCAGATCCCGTTGATGCTGCTGCTGGCCCTGACGCTCGCGCTGCTGCTGGACTCCACGGTGGCCCGTCTCAAGCGCTTCTTCCGCATCGCCTACTTCGTGCCGTACGGCATCCCCGGCGTGATCGCGGCGCTCATGTGGGCGTTCCTGTACGACCCGCGCCTGTCGCCCGTCGTGGAGCTGCTGGACAAGGCGGGGGCCGCGCCGGACTTCCTCGGCTCGTCGATGATGCTCTGGTCCATCGGCAACATCGTGACCTGGACCTACACCGGGTACAACATGCTGATCATCTACGCCGCGCTGCAGGCCATTCCGGGCGACATCTACGAGGCGGCGCGCATGGACGGGGCGAGCGAGGCGAAGATCGCCTGGCGCATCAAGATCCCCATCCTGCGTCCGGCCCTCATGCTGACGGGCGTCTTCTCGATCATCGGGACCCTGCAGCTGTTCACCGAACCGCAGGTGCTGCGTTCCATCTCCACCAGTGTCACCAGTACCTACACCCCGAACCTGGCGGCCTACTCGCTCGCCTCGTCGGACAACTACAGCGAGGCCGCCGCCATGTCGGTGACGCTGGCCCTGGCCACGTTCGTCCTGTCGTTCGGATTCCTCAAGTTCACGGGTCGAAAGGCTGAATCATGAGCCTCCTCACCGACACCGCGGGCGCCCACGCGCCCGCGCCGGCCTCCCCGACGGCGTCGCGCGGCCCGCGGGAGAGCCGCCTCTCGGTGGCCGTCGCCACCGGTTTCCTGGCCGTGATCGCCGTCTACATGCTGCTTCCGGTGTTCTGGCTGGTCGTCTCGGCCACCAAGAGCCAGGGCGACCTGGTCGACACGTTCGGCCTGTGGTTCTCCGACATGCACCTGATCGACAACCTGCGGGCGCTGTTCGCCAAGCAGGACGGGGTCTTCCTGCCCTGGCTGCTCAACAGCCTCCTCTACGCCGGTGCGGGCGCGGCCGTCGGCACACTGCTGTCCGCCATGGCCGGTTACGCCCTGGCGAAGTACCGCTTCCGCGGACGGGAGTTCCTGTTCTCCGCCGTCCTCGGCGGGGTGCTGGTCCCGGCCACGGCGCTCGCGCTGCCGCTGTTCCTGCTCTTCGCCAAGGTGGGCGCCACCAACACCTTCTGGGCGGTCTTCCTGCCGAGCATCGTCAGCCCGTTCGGCGTCTACCTCTCGCGCATCTTCGCGGCCGCCTCCGTGCCCGACGAGCTCCTGGAGGCCGCCCGCATCGACGGGTCCGGGGAGCTGCGGACCTTCTTCACCATGGCGGTGAGGCTGATGTCGCCCGCCATGGTGACGATCTTCCTGTTCCAGTTCGTGGTCATCTGGAACAACTTCCTGCTGCCGCTGGTGATGCTCCAGGACGACCGCCTCTACCCGGTCACCCTGGGCCTGTTCACCTGGCAGTCCCAGGTCAGCCGCGACCCGTCGCTGCAGATCCTCAGCCTCACCGGGTCGCTCGTCTCGGTCGTCCCGATCGTCATCACCTTCCTGGTGCTCCAGCGCTACTGGAAGGCCGGTCTCGCGGCGGGAGCGGTGAAGTCGTGAACGACGCGCTCAAGCACCTGTCCGACCGGCTCGGCGGCATCGCCTACGGCGGTGACTACAACCCGGAGCAGTGGCCGCGCGAGGTGTGGGAGGAGGACGTCCGCCTCATGCGTGAGGCCGGCGTCAATCTCGTCACCGTCGGCGTCTTCTCCTGGGCGTTCCTGGAGCCGCGCCCGGGGGTGTACGAGTTCGGTCTGCTCGACGAGGTCATGGACCTGCTGCACGCGAACGGCATCGCCGTCGACCTGGCGACGGCCACGGCGTCCCCGCCGCCGTGGTTCTCGCTGCGCCACCCCGAGGCGCTGCCGGTGACCGCCGAGGGCGTCCGGCTGAGTCACGGCTCACGGCAGACGTTCTGCCCGAGCAGCCCCGCGTACGCCGAGGCGGCCGGCCGTCTCACCGAGCGGATCGTGGAGCGGTACCGCGAGCACCCCGCGCTCGCTCTGTGGCACCTGCACAACGAGTGGGGCAACCACAACGCGCACTGCTTCTGCGACATCAGCGCCGAGGCCTTCCGGGACTGGCTCCGGCAGCGGTACGGCGGTCTCGACGGTCTCAACGAGGCCTGGGGAACGGCGTTCTGGAGCCAGCGGTACGGCGACTGGGCCGAGGTCATGCCGCCGCGTGCCACCGCCGCCGTGCCGAACCCGACCCAGCGGCTGGACCACTGGCGGTTCTCCTCGGACGCGCTGCTGGCACTGCACCGGCGCGAGGCCGGGATCGTGCGCCGGCTCTCCCCCGGTGTGCCGCTCACCACCAACCTCCTGGTCACCCTCGAGAAGAAGGTCGACGGGTTCTCCTTCGCCGAGACGTGCGACTTCGTGTCCGTGGACCAGTACCTCACGGCCGCGGACCCCGAGGCGCACATCGGGCTGTCCCTCGACGCCGACCTCGCGCGCGGTATGGGCGGCGGCGCTCCGTGGCTGCTGATGGAGCACTCCACCTCCGCGGTGAACTGGCAGCCCCGCAACGTCGCGAAGACCCCGGGGCAGATGCGGCGCAACAGCCTCGCGCACGTGGCGCGCGGCGCCGACGGCGTCCTGTACTTCCAGTGGCGCCAGTCGAAGGCCGGCGCCGAGAAGTGGCATTCGGCGATGCTCCCGCACGGCGGCACGGACACCAAGACCTGGCGTGAGGTCACCGCTCTCGGCCGGGATCTGGGGGCGCTGGCGGAGGTACGCGGCACCCGCGTGGTGTCGGACGTGGCGCTCCTCTTCGACTGGAACGCCTGGTGGGCCCTCGAGATGGACGCCACCCCCTCGCGGGACCTGCGCTACCTCGACCTGGTCCGCGCCTGGTACGAGGCACTGTGGTCGCTGGGCGTCACCTGCGACCTGGTGCACCCCGGGAGCGACCTGAGCGGTCACCGGCTGGTCCTCGTGCCCAGTCTCTGCCTGACGAGCGACACGGACGCCGCGGCGCTGAACGGGTTCGTCGCGGACGGCGGACACGCGGCCGTCGGCTTCTTCAGCGGTGTGGTGAACGAGCACGACCACGTCCGCCTCGGCGGCCATCCGGGGGCGTACCGGGACATGCTCGGAATCCGGGTGGACGAATTCTTCCCGCTCCGGGAGGCGGAGACGGTCCGGCTCTCCGACGGCTCCCGGGCCGCGGTCTGGACCGAACTCGTCGAACCGCGCGGGGCCGAGACCGTCCTGTCGTTCGCGGCGGACCCGTCGTGCGGCGGTCCGGCCCCTGGGCACCCGGCGATCACGCGTCACGGTCACGGTGACGGCGTGTCCTGGTACGTGGCGACGCGCCCGGACGCGGACGCCCTGCGCACGCTGCTGGCCCGGGTCTGCCGGGAGGCCGGGGTCACCGCCGCGGCCGAGGTCCCGGCCGGGGTCGAGGCGGTCCGCAGGCGCGGCCCGGACGCCACGTACCTGTTCCTGATCAACCACTCCCCGCGCGACGTGTCCGTCCCGGCGGCGGGCACCGACCTGCTGAGCGGCGCCACCGCCGACGGCGAGGTCGTCGTCCGCGCGGGCGACGTCGCGGTGATCCGGGAGCACGGCGGCCCGCCGGCGGGCCGGTGACGGAATGCTCGCCGGCCACACCGAGTGGAACGCTTCCGGCGCGGTGAGCATCGCCGGGCCGGAAGCGGCCGACACCCTCCTCACCGACCCTGGCCTCGACAGGCACTGCCGTGAGGTGCTGGAACGCGGCGTCGGTGAACCGACCGTGGGCGAGCCGGCCCGGCCTTCGCCGCGGGCGGCTTCCTCCCGTCCCCCTGTCCGCCCCCGACCGATCGAAGGTGCGCACACGTGACCACCGACCGTTCTTCCCACCTGCTCCATTTCCGTGCAGGGGGCACGAGCCTGGTCCTCGACTGCTCGGGGCCCCGCCTCCCGCGGGTGCTGCACTGGGGGGCCGACCTCGGAGACCTGGGAGACCCGGGAGGTCCGGGAGGTCCGGGAGGTCCGGGGGCGCAGGGAGACGGCACACCGGGTGGTGCGGGCGACCTCGCCTCCCTCGCCGCGGCGAGCGTCGCCGAGCTGGGCACCAGCGTTCCCGACGTCCCGGTGCCCGTGAGCGTGCTGCCCGAGCAGTCGGCCGGCTGGCTGGGCACACCGGGACTGTCCGGCCACCGCGAGGGCGCCGACTTCTCCTGCGCCTTCACCGTCCGGGAGCTGCGGTTCCCGGGCCCCCGCTCGCTGACGGTCGAGGCCACGGACGAACAGGCCGGGCTCGGTCTGCGGTGGGAGCTGGAGCTGACCCCCTCCGGTCTCGTCCGCCAGCGCGCGCGTCTCACCAACCGGGGTGAGGGCCCCTACACGCTGGAGGCGCTGCAGCTCGCCCTGCCGGTACCGGCCCACGCCGCCGAAGTGCTCGACCTGACCGGCCGCCATCTGCGGGAACGGTCTCCGCAGCGGCACGAGTTCACCCTCGGCACACACCTGCGGGAGAACCGGCGCGGACGTACCGGCGTCGACGCCACCCTCCTGCACGCGGTGGGTGAGCGGGGCTTCGGCTTCCGCGGTGGCGAGGTGTGGAGTCTGCACGTCGCGTGGAGCGGCAACCACCGCACCTTCGCCGAGCGGACGAACTCCGGGGTGTCGCTCCTCGGCGGTGGCGAGCTGCTGCTGCCGGGTGAGATGCGCCTGCGGCCCGGTGCCGCGTACACGACCCCGTGGCTGCTGGGCTCGTACGGACAGGGTCTGGACGGCATGGCGGCGCGCTTCCACACGTACCTGCGGCAGCGCCCCCACCACCCGGCCGCTGCACGGCCCGTCACCCTCAACACCTGGGAGGCGGTCTACTTCCGGCAGGACCTCGGCACCCTCACCGCCCTGGCGGACGCGGCGGCGGAGGTCGGAGCCGAGCGGTTCGTCCTGGACGACGGGTGGTTCCGCGGGCGTCGCGACGACCGGGCCGGCCTGGGCGACTGGTACGTGGACCCCGAGATCTGGCCGCAAGGGCTGCATCCGCTCGTCGAGCACGTCCGTTCCCGCGGCCTGCAGTTCGGTCTCTGGGTCGAGCCGGAGATGATCAACCCGGACTCGGACCTGGCCCGGGCCCATCCGGAGTGGATCCTGTCCGCGGCCGGGCGCATGCCACCGGAGGCCCGGCACCAGCAGGTGCTCGACCTGGGCCGGCCGGAGGCGTACGCGTACGTGCTCGAACGCCTGGACGCCCTGGTCGGCGAGTACGCCGTCGACTACCTCAAGTGGGACCACAACCGCGACCTCATCGACGCGGGCAGCGGCCCGTACGGCGTCGGCGGGGTGCACGCACAGACCACCGCGGTGTACGCGCTGATGGACGAACTGCGCCGACGCCGTCCCGGGCTGGAGATCGAGTCCTGCTCATCGGGCGGCGCCCGGGTGGACCTGGGCATCCTCGAACGCAGCGACCGGGTGTGGACGAGCGACTGCATCGACGCCCTGGAGCGGCAGCAGATCCAGCTCTGGACCGGCCTGTTGCTGCCTCCCGAACTGATGGGCGCCCACGTGGGCGCCCCCGGCGCGCACACCACGGGCCGCACACACGGCCTCGACTTCCGCGCCGGCACCGCGCTCTTCGGCCACATGGGCATCGAGTGGGACCTCACCCTGGCGACGCCCGAGGAACGCCGGCGGCTCGCCGAGTGGATCGCGACCCACAAGCGGCTCCGGCCGCTGCTGCACGGGGGAACCGTGGTCCACGGCGACTCCCACGATCCCGCGGTACTCGTGCACGGCGTCGTGGCCCCGGACCGGTCCCACGCCGTGTACGCGGTGGTGCAGAAAGCCACCAGCGTGCAGATGCCGACGGGCCGCGTGCGCCTGCCCGGTCTGGCGGAGGACACCCGCTACGCCGTGGCCCCGCTGCCGCCGGGGGACGCGGTCCGCGGTCCGGTCACCAGTCCGCTCCCCTGGTGGACGCCGGAGGGTGTCGAACTGCCGGGCCGCGTCCTGTCCGTGCTCGGCGTCCAGGCGCCGACCCTCCATCCGGAAAGCCTCGCGCTGATCGAGGTCCGGCGGATCCCGCACCGGGCATGACGCACCCGTGCGGGAGCGGCAAGGGCCCCGTGCGGGAGCGATAAGGGCCCGGACGCTTCGTCCCCCTCCCGCACGGGCCGCATCGGCCGGTGGAGCCGCCGCGGCGGCGGGCACGCGTTCCGCATCGGCCGGTGGTACCGGGTGGAGGAAGCAGTGCCCGGAGACCGGCGCGTCCGGGAGGGCACCCGAGGACCGGGAGCCGGCTCGGTCATGCGGGCCCGGTGCTCGTGCGCGCCTGCGCTGACGGCTTCCCGCCCCCGTCCGGAGCCGGTGCGGCCGGTGCGGCCGGCCCCGGCAGCGCGGAGAGACCGGCTCCCGGTGGATCGTCGTCGGGGGCCGGCTCGGCGTTCTCCCCGAGGAAGCCGCCCGACTGGTGCCGCCACAGCTTGGCGTAGGCGTCGTCCGCGTCGAGCAGTTCCTTGTGGGTGCCCTGCTCGACGACGCGTCCCCGGTCGAGGACGACGAGGCGGTCCATGCCGGCGACGGTGCTCAGGCGGTGGGCGACGACGAGGGCCGTACGTCCGTCCATCAGCCGCCACAGGGCGTCCTGGACGAGGATTTCGCTCTCCGAGTCCAGTGCGCTGGTCGCCTCGTCGAGCAGCAGGATCGGGGCGTCGCGAAGGACCGCCCTGGCGAGGGCGACCCGTTGGCGCTGACCGCCCGACAGTTTCACCCCCCTCTCCCCCACCAGGGTGTCGAACCCCTCGGGCAGTTGCTCGGCGAACTCCGTGACGTGGGCGGCCGCGGCCGCCGCGCGGACCTCCGCGTCGGTGGCGCCGGGCCGGGCGAAGGCGATGTTGTCCCGCAGGCTGCGGTGGAACATCGCGGGTTCCTGCGGGACATAGGCGATCAGTGAGCGCAGGTCGGCCTGGCGCAGCCGGCTGATGTCCTGACCGCCGATCAGGATGCGTCCGCCGTCGATGTCCGACATCCGCAGCAGGAGCCGGGTGAGTGTGGTCTTGCCACCGCCGGACCTGCCGACCAGACCGATCCGCGCGCCGCCGGGCACGTCCAGGTCGAGCCCCTTGAAGATCGGCTCCGCACCCTCGTGGGCGAAGGTCACCGCCTCGAAGCGGATGCCGGTGTCCCGTGGTGCGAGCGGTTCGGGTTCCGCCGGGTCCAGCACGGTGGGCGGGTCCAGCAGCAACTCCGTGAACTGGGCGGCCTCGGTCATCGAGCTCTCCAGACGCCGGTAGATCTGGTTGAACTCGAACATGATCTGGGTGGCGTTGGAGTAGTAGGTGAAAGCGACGACGATCTCCTCGACTCCCTGACCCGGGCCACCGAGGGCGACGGCGACCACCAGGCCCAGCACGTTGGTCAGTACGGCCATGGGGGCGACCAGGACGTCGACGCGCAGGTTGCCGTAGTCCCACGACTTCAGCGTCAGGCGCCGGGACTCCGCGACACGGCTGCGGTGTTCGTCGGCCTCCCGCCGCTCGGCCGCGAACGCCCGGATGGTCTCCATGTTCATGAGGCTGTCGGCGACGTGGCCGGAGACCCGGGCGATCGCCGCCTCCCGGTCGTTGACGAGCCTCTGCCGGCGACGGATCAGAGGCGTCGCGGCCACCGCGGTCAGCGCGATCATCAGGAGGAGGCCGGCGACGAGCAGCGGTTCGTAGTGCCAGAGCACGACGGCGCCGAACACCAGGGGCACGAGGCTGCCCACGATCCGGTACGTCAGTGTGTCGACGAAGTCCTCGAAGCGCTTGCCGAAGCCGAGCACCCTTTTGGTCAGGGAGCCGGCGAAGTTGTCGTGGAAGAACGCGGCGTCCTTGGCGAGGAGTTCGTCCATGCCGAGCACGTACAGGTGCTCCATGCCGAGGGCGTCCACCCGGTTCAGGCAGTGCTGCCCGATCCGCCACACGGTCTCGGCGAGCAGCAGCACCGCGCCGAAGCCCAGCACGTACGGCAGCGCCGAGGCGAGGGTGAGACCCCCGTCGTCGGCGGCCTGCCCCGCGAGCTTGGCGATCAGCAGAGGGGCGACGTAGCGGATGCCGATGTTGCCCACGGCCGGCAGCAGCAGCGCGGGCAGGGCCAGCCGTCGCAGTCGCAGCAGTTCCCGGCCGTAGCGGCGCAGCGCGAGAACGACCGCGCTGTTGCCCGGCACCGGCCTGTGCGTATCCGTTGTCGCCATCACGCTCCCGGAGGTTCGGAGGTCGGAAGTCTCCCGTCCGGGGAGGCCCCCAGTCCAGGCATTTACCGCGTAAGGGCGATAACCAGACACCACGAGCAGGGGCGCCGGCCGGCGCTCAGGACCTCGCGTCCGCCGATCACCCGCCTCACCCACCAGCAGGCCACCGCCACCGTCCTGGTCACGCACGGTCGCACCCACCTCACCGCCGTCGGCCAGGTCGCCGAAGTCCACGACGGCCGCCGCCACCTCCCGGCACCGGCCCGCTGGAACAGCACCCCGCGAAGGGGAAGCGCCCTGGCACACACCGGGCCCCGCTCACAGGACGCCTGCAGTGCGAGATGGCCTTCCGGACGGTGGCCGGGCATCTGCGGCCCGGGTTCCGGCCATCGGTTCAGGACAGACCCGCACCTGGACCTCGTACGGCGACCTCGCCGCGTTCCTCGGCTCCGGTGCCGGACGCGGGGGCACGGCAGAGGTGGTGTTCCAGTACCTCGCCGCGCGGGAGCCGCTCACCGACCGCGCACTGCGCGCCGAACTCCTCACCCGTCTCAACACTCTGGACGGTGTCGACCTCCCGGAGGGCAAACTGGAGCTGCGTCCCAACATCCGGCTGTCCCTGCTGGAGAAGGACCGCAACCGGGAGCTGCTCACCGAGACGCTGACGCGGTTCCGGGACCGCTGGGAGAGCCGGGGCACGTCCTGAGGACGGGCCGGCCGACGGCCGGCCCGTGGTGAGCAGGGCGGGCGGGGCACCGGTGACAGAGTGCCCTTGCCCTGCCTACCGCCCTGTCCTGGCGGCCCGCCGGGCGCACTGTGCCCACACCGTCTTGCCGCCCGGGTGATGGGGTTCGCAGCCCCAGGCGTCGGCGAGCGAGGCGACGAGGAGCAGGCCCCGCCCGGACTCACCGTCGCTGTCGGCACCGGCGTCCGGGGGCGGCGCGGGCAGACGTTCGCCCCGCGCGTCGGTGACCTCGATCCGCAGGACAGCGGGCGTCAGGGTGAGGGCGAGACGTGCGTTCCTGCCCCGCACCCGGCCGTGCAGGGCCGCGTTCGCGGTCAGTTCGGCGATGAGGAGGGAGGCCGTGGCGGTGCTGTCGTCGTCGGTGGGCTCCAGCCGTCCCTGTTGCGCGGCGAGCCAGCGCTCAGCCGCATGGCGTGCGGTGTGCGCGCCGTGCGCCGTGGTGGGAAACACGGTGCGGAAGTGGGCTGTGCCGACGGTCGGTTCACCGGGTGCGGTGACGGTTTCCTGATTCACATCACCGAGGGTGACCGATTCGTCCTACTGTGTGGAGCACTCCGGACAGTACGCAGGGTGACTGTCCCGGGACAGAAGGTGTGATGTACGGGCGTACGGCCGTGTCCCGGCCGGGCTTTCGCCGGTTCGTCCTCTGCACAAGGAACAGGGTGGTGGTACGGCATGGCGGCACAGCCGGGTACGGGGGTTCCCACAGGCGACGAGGCGGACGGCACGGACGAGGTCGCGGACCTGTTCCGGGCCCTCGGCCGACAGATCAAGGTGGCCCGGGAACGGGCCGGACTGAGCCAGAAGGAGCTGGGCGACCGGATCGGGTACGGCGAGGAGACGATCTCGTCGGTCGAGCGGGCACGGCGAACGCCTCAGCCCGAACTGCTCGTCGCGGTGGACCAGTTGCTGGACTGCGGAGGCCTGCTCGCGTCCGCGGCGGAGGACGTGGAGCGGGCGAAGACCCGGCGGAGGGTGCGGCATCCGGAGTGGTTCCAGAATTATGCGCGGTTGGAGGCGGAAGCGGTTGAGCTGCACGACTACAGCTCGCTCGCGATTCCCGGACTTCTTCAGACGGAGGCACACGCACACGTGGTATTCGGCACCCGCCAGCCTCTACTGGACGAGGCGACCGTCGAACAGCGCGTGGCTGCACGGCTGGACCGCCAGCAGATCTTCGACCGCTGGCCTCCGCCGTTCACGACCTTCACCATCGAGGAATCCGTGTTGCGTCGCCCGCTCGGCGGGTGGGACGTTCATCGGAAACAACTGGAAGGGCTGCTGAAGTTCGGCAGGCTACGCAGCGTGGAGCTTCAGGTGCTGCCGACGGAACGCAAGGAGCATCCCAGCTTGGGTGGGCCCTTCATCCTGCTCACCCCGAAGGGCAAGCCCCAGGTGGCATACCTGGAAGTACAGCACGTCAGCCGTCTGGTCACGGATCCGGATGAGGTACGTATCCTTTCCGCACGCTACGGCAGCATCAGGGCACAGGCGCTCACACCAGAAGAGTCACTGACCCTGATCGAGAAGATGCTGGGAGACCGATGAACACTGAACAGCCCGCACGGCTGGACTGGTTCAAGAGCAGCTACAGCAGCGGCGAAGGAGGAGCGTGCGTCGAGGTCGCCGCCGACGCGACCGCCATACACGTACGGGACTCCAAGGAGCGCGGTGGCCCTCGGCTCGCGTTCGCGCGGAGCGCATGGTCCGGGTTCGTCGCGAGGCTGGGGCAGGACCGGATCTGACCTGCCGCGCCCGGGGCCGGACGGGCCCCGGGCGGCCCGGACCGTTCACGTGGTCCGGGCCGGCCGGGGCCCGTGTCGGGTCAGGCTGACGCCTGCGGGCCCGGCTCCTGGGTGAAGGCCGCGTGGAAGCGACGGGTGTGGTCCACCCGGCGTTCCGGGCCGGTCAGGGTGACCGTCGCCGTCAGGCGCGCGTCGGTACTCGAGGCGGCCAGGCGGAGTTCCAGGTCCCCGGGTTCGACGATCCGGTGGCCGTCGCGGCCGGTGAAGGAGGCCACATCGGCCGGAACCGTGACGCGGACGCGACGGGCCTCTCCCGGCTCCAGCTCCACCCGGGTGTAGCCGACGAGCCGCTGCACCGGCTGGACGACGGAGGCGACCGGGTCGTGGAGATAGAGCTGGACGACTTCGGTGCCGGACCGCTCACCGGTGTTGCGGACGGTGAGGGAGAGGGCGAACTCGCCGTCCGTCGTAGCCTGTCCGGCGTCCACGGCGAGGTCGTCCCAGGCGAACGCCGTGTACGCCAGGCCGTGTCCGAAGCCGAACGCCGGCGTCGGGTCGATGTTGGACACCTCGCTGACCTGGGCGAGCCGTGCGCCGAGGTAGGTGGTCGGCTGGGACCCCGGGCCGCGCGGCACGCTGACCGGGAGCCGTCCGGAAGGGCTGGTACGGCCGCTCAGTATCCCGGCGATCGCCTGGGTGCCCGCGACTCCGGGGAAGAAGGACTGCACGATCGCCGCGGACTCGGCGACGGCGCGGCCGAGCGCGTACGGCCGCCCGGCGAGCAGGACGGTCACCACCGGCCTGCCGGAGTCGAGCAGCGCGTCCAGCAGGTGCTGCTGGACGCCGGGCAGGGCGAGGGACTCCGCGTCGCAGCCCTCTCCGCTGGTGCCGCGGCCGAACAGACCCGCGCGGTCGCCGAGTACGGCGATGACGACGTCCGCGTCCCGTGCCGCGTCGACCGCTTCGCCGATGCCGGAGAGGTCTCCGTCGTCGACGCCGGTGCCGCGGGCGACGGTGATGTCCGCGTCGGGAAACTCCGCGGCCAGGGTGTCCCGCAGGGTGGGCAGGTCGATCCCGACCGGGACGTCCGGGTGCTGCACGCCCACGTGCTGGGGGAAGGAGTAGCAGCCCAGTACGGCGGTGGCCTCGGCCGCGTTGGGGCCGACCAGGGCGATGCGGCGGGGCCGGGCGAGCGGCAGGGTGCCGTCGTTGGCGAGCAGGACGACCGCCTTCTCGGCGATCTCGCGGGCCAGTTCCCGGTTCTCGGGCCGGTCCAGGTCGATCCTGCCGCGCAGGGCCTCCGGGTCGTCCAGGTCGACGCCCTCGAGCGCGGGCGGGACCGGGCTCCAGTCCGGGTCGAGCAGGCCGAGCGCCGCCTTCTGGTGCAGGACGCGGCGCAGGGCGCGGTCGATGACCGACTCCGGTACCCGGCCGTCGGCGACGGCCTCGGCGAGCGGTGCGCCGAACGTCTTGACGGTGGGCAGTTCGACGTCGACACCGGCCTTCAGCGCGGCGCCCGCGGCCTGCGCCCAGTCGCCCGCGACGCCGTGCAGGATCTTGAGGAAGGCGATGCCGAAGTAGTCGGCGACGACGGTGCCGTCGAAGCCCCAGGTGTCGCGGAGCAGTCCGGTCAGCAGGCTCTCGTCGGCCGCGGCGGGGACGCCGTCGGTGTCCGTGTAGGAGTGCATCACGGAGCGGGCGCCGCCCTCGCGGATCGCCATCTCGAACGGCGGCAGCAGGACGTCGGCCCGTTCGCGGGGGCCCATGGGCGCGGGGGCGAGGTTGCGTCCGGCGCGGGAGGCGGAGTAGCCGACGAAGTGCTTGAGGGTGGCGACGATCCCGGCGGACTCCAGGCCCTGGACGTACGCAGTGCCGATGGTGCCGACGAGGTAGGGGTCCTCGCCGATGGTCTCCTCCACCCGGCCCCAGCGGGCGTCGCGCACCACGTCGAGGACGGGCGCGAGACCCTGGTGGACACCGACGGACCGCATGTCGCGGCCGATGGCGGTCGCCATCCGGCGCACCACGTCCGGGTCGAAGGTGGCGCCCCAGGACAGCGGGACGGGGTAGGCGGTGGCGCCCCAGGCGGCGAAGCCCGCCAGACATTCCTCGTGCGCGACGGCGGGAATCCCGAAGCGGCCCGCCGAGGTGATGCGGGACTGGGTGCGCAGCAGGGAGAGCGCGCCGAGCGCCGGGTCGACGGGCGCGGTGCCGAAGGGGCGGGTCAACTGGCCCAGCCCGGCGGGAAGAAGCGCGTCGAGGTCGACGGCCTCCTCCATGTCGTGCTGGTGCGGGGCCACTTCGCCGCCGTTGGCGGACGCGCCGACCCACACGCCGTACAGCTGGGCGATCTTCTCGTCCGGGGTCATCGCGCCGATCAGCGCGTCGACCCTGGCGGCGACGGGGCGGTCGGGGTCGTTCCAGAGGGGGATTTCGGGGGTGGTCTCTACGGCCACGTCGGCAGTCACTTTCCTCCGACACCCATCAGACCCTGGACCAGGGCACGACGGGCGAACAGGTAGACGAGCAGGATGGGCACCATGGACAGCACCACGGCTCCCAGCAGACCGGGGATGTCGATACCGTGTTCGGTCTGGAAGTTGTACAGACCCAGGGTGACGACCTTGCTGGAGTCGGACTGGGTCAAAACGAGCGGGAACAGGAAGCCGTTCCATGCCTGGAGCGCGGAGAAGACCACGATCGTGGACAGTCCGCCCCTCGACAACGGCAGTACGAGCTGGAAGAACATGCGCCGCGGGGAGGCGCCGTCCATGGCCATGGCCTCGTACAGTTCCGAGGAGATGTCGCGCATCGCGCCGCTGAGGATCAGCGCCGACATCGGCAGGCAGAACGCGGCCGTGGGCAGGATGACGCCCAGCAGGTTGTCGTACAGTCCGGCCTCGCTGATCAGGTAGAACATCGGCACGATGACGGCCTGGGCGGGGATGGCGAGACCGAGCAGGAACAGCCGGAAGATCGCCGACGTGGTCCGGCCCCGGCTGCGTACGATCGCGTAGGCGAGCGGCGGGACCAGCAGCAGCACGATCCCGATCACACAGCCGGTGACGACGAGTGTGTTGAAGAAGTACTGGCCGAAGCCCGAGTCGAAGGCGCCGGTGTAGTTGTCCAGGGTGAAGCTGTCCGGGATCGAGACCGGGCCGTTCTCGGCGTAGTCCTGTCGGGTGCGCACGGTCGCGGCGAGCATCACGTACAGCGGCAGGCCGACCAGGAAGAGCCAGAAGAGCGAGCCGGCGCCGGCCAGGTAGTGGGGACGGCGCCTCATGACACACCCTCCATGGTGCTGCGCATCTTGTCGTAGCCGGAGACCCGGACGACGATCAGCGAGATGACGGTGGCCGCGACGACCAGGGCCAGGGCGATGGCGGAGCCGGCGCCGAAGTCGAAGCCCTTGAACGCCTTGTCGTACATGTAGTAGGCGCTGATGGTGGTGTCGGTGCCGGGGCCGCCCTGGGTCAGGATGAGGACCGTCTCGAAGGTGGTCAGACCGCCGACGATCATCAGGATCATCGAGGTGATCATCGAGTTGCGCAGCTGCGGCAGGGTGATGTGGAAGAACTGCCGGTAGCGGCCCGCCCCGTCGATTTCGGCCGCCTGGTAGAGCACTTGCGGGACGGCCCGGGCGGCGCCCTGATAGATCAGCGTGTGGAACGGGGTGAACTGCCAGGTGCTGACGAACGCCAGCACCCCGATGGCGGTGGCCTGTTCACCGAACAGGTTGCCGTCGCCGAACAGCCAGGCGGCCTCGGCCGGGATGCCGAAGTTCGGGTCGAGCAGCGCCCGCCACAGCACGGAGACGGCAGTGGCGGACAGCAGCAGCGGGATGAAGTAGATGACGGACAGTACGGCCCGGTTGCGCTGGTGGCCGGCGGCCCAGACGCCGAGCAGGATGCTCAGCGGCGTCTGGATGACCACGCCGAGCACGGTCAGGAGCAGGGTCAGCCAGATGCTCTGGAGCATCACCGGGTCGTCCATCAGGCGCGACCAGTTGTCCATGCCGACGAATTCGGGCGAGCCGATCCCGTCCCAGCTCATGAAGGACAGCACCGCCACCATGATCAGCGGAGTGATCGCGAAGAGGGCGAAGAACACTGCGGCGGGCAGCGCCCAGGCGAAGCCGGGACGACCCACCTTCGTTGCGGACGAGGCGGGCGGCCGCCGCCGGGGCCCCTTGCGGGGTCCGGCGGCGGGCGGAGCGCTCGTGGTCTTTGTCGTCATGAGCCGTTCGTCACTCGGTCGGGAGGGCCTGCATGGCCTTGATGAAGCCGTCCGCGTCGAGCTGTCCGTTGAAGAACTGCTGGATGGCCTTGTGCATGGACGAGCTCGCCTTCTGCGGGTACGCCTGGTCCCAGGACAGCTGGAACGACGGGGCGTCGGCGACGAGGTCGTACTGGAAGCGCGAGTACTCGGGGGTGGACGAGGTGTCGATGAACTTGTCGGTGTTGGTCGTGGTCGGCAGGTTGCCGATGTCCAGCTGCGCCTTGACGAAGTCGTCGGAGTACATGAGCTCCAGGAACTCGGCGACGGCCTCGGGGTGCTTCGTCTTCTTCATCACCGAGTAGTAGTTGTTCGTGTTGCCGGCGACGTTGGCCGAGTCGCCCTTGCCGCCCTCGACGGTCGGGAAGGCGGTGTAGCCGAGGTCCTTCTCGGCGAATGCCTCGTGGTCCGTGAGCTGCTGGGAGTAGTACCAGGAGCCCATCAGCTCGAAGCCGGCCTTGCCGGAGGACACCAGCTGGACCGAGCCGCCGTTGGTGTACTTGACGGAGTCGTAGTTCTTGCCGAAGGCGCCGGCGTCGACGAGCTCCCTGATCATGCCCAGGGCCTTCTTGCTGTCCGCGCTCTCCCAGGCGCTCTTGTCGCCGCCGACGGCCTTCTCGAACAGTCCGGGTCCGGCCACGCGGTCGAAGAGGTACTGGAACCACATCTGCGTCGGCCAGATGTCGCCGCCGCCGAGCGCGATCGGCGTCACGCCCTCGTCCTTGAGCTTCCCGACCGCGTCGAGCAGTTCGTCCCAGGTCTTCGGCGGCGTGACGCCCGCCTCGTCGAGGACCTTCTTGTTGTGGAAGAGCAGGACCGGCTGGGTGCCGCGCATCGGGATGCCGTACGGCTTGCCGTCGACGGCGGCGTTGTTGAAGACGGACGGAAGGAACTTGTTCTCCAGGTCCGGGTTCTTCTTGATGAAGTCGTCGAGCGGCATCAGCAGGTCGGCCTTGACGAACGGCTTGATGCTGCCGCCGCCCCAGTTGAAGAAGACGTCCGGTGCCTGCGGGGTGCTGATGATCGTCTGAAGCTTCTTCTGGTAGTCCGCACCGGGGATGGTGTCGAGGACGACCTTGACGTCGGACGTTTTGTTGAACGTGTCGACGAGCTTCTTCTCGACCTTGTTGGTGGCGTCCCCGTAGACCAGGACATGGATCTTGCCGTCGTCCGCCGACGCCCCGCCGTTCCCGCCGCCGCAGGCCGAAAGGGTCAGTGCCAGGGTGAGCGTCGCACCACCGGCGACCAGTCTGGGCAAGCGCGCACGTGTCTTCATCGTTCGCCTTTCGAAAGTTTCGGCCTCATCGCCGAAAGTCCATGCCGTGGGACAGTAGGTCAGACGGAAGTTTCGGTCAACGGTCGAGTCGGCACTCATCCAAACCGTTACCGACACGCGGTGCCGTATCCTGCGGCTATGCACGATGAAGGCGAGACGAGCGGCAGAATCACCCTGGCCACGGTGGCGAAAGAGGCCGGCGTTTCGATGCCGACAGTTTCGAAGGTCCTCAATGGCCGATCGGATGTCTCTCGCACGACCCGCGCCAAGGTGGAACGGCTGCTGGATGTCCACGGTTACCGCCGTCGCGCCCAGTCGGCGTCCCGCTCCCCGCTCATCGAAATCGTCTTCCACGAGTTGGAGAGCGTCTGGGCGATGGAGCTGATCCGGGGCGTGGAGAGCGTCGCCAAGGAGAACCGCGCGACGGTGGCGCTCACCGAGAGCGGCACCCGGCACACCCCCGCTCCGGAGTGGCTCCCGGGCGTGCTGCAACGCAGGCCGCTCGGCGTCGTGCTGGTCTTCTCCACCCTCCCGGAGGACATCAAACGCCAGCTCAGAGCGGCGGCCATCCCCCTCGTCGTCATCGACCCGGCGGGCGACCCCGCCCCCGACGTCCCCTCCGTCGGCTCCGCGAACTGGGCCGGTGGCCTCGCCGCCACCCGCCATCTCACCGACCTCGGTCACGAGCGGGCCGCGATCATCACCGGCCCCGAGGACATGCTCTGCTCGCTCGCCCGCCTCGACGGCTACCGCTCCGCCATGGCGATGGCGGGCCTGGAGACCGACCCGCGTCTGATGCGTTTCGGCGACTTCCACGTACAGAGCGGCTTCGAGCACGCCATGGACCTGCTGAACGGCACCGACCGGCCGACGGCGATCTTCGCGGGCAGCGACCTCCAGGCACTCGGCGTCCTGGAGGCGGCCAGGGTCAGGGGCCTGCGCGTACCGGAGGACCTGTCGGTGGTGGGCTACGACGACGTACCACTGGCCCAGTGGTCGAGCCCGCCCCTCACCACAGTCCACCAGCCCCTGCGGCGCATGGCCGAGGAGGCCGCCCGCATGCTCCTGCGCCCGGACGCCCCCGGCACGGCGGCACAGCGCATCGAACTGGCGACGCACCTGGTGGTACGGCAGAGCACGGCTCGGCTGCGGAAGGCTTGAGACATGCCCCACGGACCCTTCGCCGCCGGGGCGTGGAGCCGGCTGGGGCGCTGCCTCGGCCGTGTGCCGGAACGCCGAGGGAGACTCCGTAGGTGTGCCGGACGACACGGCTGAAGCCGGCGGGGTTCCGGAACTCCCATGGGGTGGCGATCCCGCCGATCGTCCGGTGCCGTGGTCGCGTGGCTGCGAGGTCGGCACCGGTGCATTCCGGCCGACGGCGGCGACGGGAAGGCCGGGGCACGTCCTGTTCCGGCTCGAAGTGATCCACGGGCGGCGGACGTGTACCCGCCCGTCGCGGACCACCACCGGAAAGTGCGGGAGGACCGCCTGCCAGGCGGGCGGCGACCGCCTCCGTTCCGGTCCCGGCCCTCATCGCCGCGGTGCCGTCCAGCGGCTCGCTGAACACGCGAAACCCGCGAACGCGGCACCGGCGTGCTGCACGACGGCGCGCGTCCGACCGTTCCCGGGCGGGTCGCCGGGCGAAGCACACCCTGTTGGCCGTCGTGGAGCGAAGGGACGGCACGCCGGGTCCGCGTGACCGCAAGGAGGGAGATCCGGGACCGGACGGCTTCTTCGGCCCGGACCACGGAGGTGGTCCTGGTGATCACCGGCTCTGTGGTGACGTGTGGGGTGTGCGGAGCGGAAAACCGGGTAGTGGAGCGACGGCCCTGCCCGCGACCTGCGGCGGTGCGGAAGGAGAGTTCCTGATGTCGACGGCCCGCCCCGCAGTGCTGCGGGACTGGATCGAGCAGTCCGAAGTCCTCGCGGCGCTGGGCGCCTCCGCGGCCGGCACAGTGTGCGGGTGCCTCAGCGGATGAGGGGCGGCGCCCACGCGCTGTGCGTGTCCACCGGCACCCGCGGTCTCGAAACAGCCTGATCGCGGCCCGTCACCGGTCGGCCGGCTCCCGGCCCCGGGACGATTCGCTCCCGAACAGCGGCTGACCTTCCCCGGGTCGTGCCCACGACCTCCAGCAGAAACGGATCAGAAGACATGCATGCCACGGAAAGAGCCGCTGCGCCGATCTACGACCGGTTGATAGCCGAACGCGGTGACGTCGTCGCGGTGGCCGCGCGCACCGCGGAACGGGCCCGGCGTGAGGTCGCCGAAGTTCTGGACTTCGGCTCCCCGGGCGTGGACGGCACCACGCCGGTCGCAGACGGGGACGACGACGCAACGGCGGCCGAGCAAGAGCGGTAGGGCCCGCACCGTCCTATGCCCCGCACATACCGGTCGTATGGGTAGGGCCGACTCGGGTACTGAACTCACCATGGCCGACATCGATCTGCACAGTCCCGCATTCGTGGACCACGGACGTCTCCCGCACCGCTGCGCGAGAGACGAGGACAACCTCTCCCCGCCTCTGTCCTGGTCCAACGTCCCTGAGGAGGCATCAGAACTGGCTCTCCTGTGTGAGCGCCTCGACGCACCGCCCGGTGGCTTCCTGCTCTGGCTGGTGACCGGTATCGATCCACGCCGTGACGGACTGGCAGCCGGGACCGACGACCCGGGCAGTTACGTGCACCGGAACGGATACGGTGAGAACGGCTGGGGCGGGTCCGGCACGCCGGAGGACGGACCGCACCGTTACGCCTTTCGTCTCTACGCCCTCCCGGCCCCCGTTTCGATACCCCATGAGGTGACGGCGGACGCCGCACGTGAGGTGCTGGACCGCCAGAGCGTCGGTCATGGGACTCTCGTGGGCCTGTACTGATCCGGAAAGGCGTCGGGCCGTACGGCGCACTGCCGGCGCCCTCCCGGCTGAACCGTTCCGGGACCGAGCCCTGATGTGCCCTGAGGCCCGACGCCCTTTCCTCCGGTGAGCAAAACCCGTCCACCCGGCCGTGGGGCCCGCGTTCCCCGACATCTGCCTGCTCCTGGCCGTTCGTGTCCGCTGCGGAGGCCGGTGGCCATCGCCCCGGCACGGTGCCCGGCCGGACGGACGAGGCGCCGCGTCCGTCGGCTTTGGTCGTGTCAGGCGTTGAGCTGCCAGATGGCGAGGTTGAGGGCCGCCGCGTACAGCGTCCACAGCGCGTAGGGGACGAGGACGAGCGAGGCGGCCGGGCTCGTACGCCGGAAAAGCAGCATCGTGGTGCCGAGAGCGGCCAGGAGCAGGCAGATGTCGAGGAACGCGAGGCCGTACCGGCCGGCGGTGAAGAACAACGGCGTCCAGGCCAGGTTGAAGGCGAGCTGCGCGCCCCAGAGGACGATCTCCGCCTTGACCTCCGCCAGCGGCCGGCGGCGCAGTACGAGCCAGGCGGAGACGGCGATGGTGGCGTACAGCACCGTCCAGACCGGACCGAACAGCCAGGAGGGCGGGGCCCACGCGGGGCGCTCGAGTGAGCGGTACGTGCTGCCCGAGTCCGTGGCCGCGGCACCGCCCAGAGCGGCAACCGCGTAGCAGATCGCGAGAAGCAGGAGCAGCAGGAGCGACCGACGCGAGGCGGAGCGGGATCGCAGGTCCTTCCCCGGCGGGACTCCCGTCATCTGCTGTCTCCTTCCGTCGCACCGGCGGTGTCGTGGCCGGGTGCCCCTGAACCCGCTGTCCGATGCGACACGTGGCACACGGCGCCCGCTCACGCCCGGCCCGTACATGGCCGTGTCAAGGCGTCGCCGCTACGGCCCGGCGCCCGGCCGTACGGGGCATACCGGGCGTACAGTGGAAAGCGCAACCTCTGCCGACCCTGCGGCACACCCGTGTCGCAGCCGTCTGCCGGCTCAGCCGGCATCTGGCGGAGGTGTGCCGTGCCGGACGACCGTCGGCCTTCTCATTTCAGCGCTGCCCTGCTTCCCGCCGCACGCGGATGGATCCGCGATGCCGCGTGCGCGGGCGAGGACCCCGAGCTGTTCTTCCCCCTGACCGAGCGGGAGAGCGAGTCCCAGGTCGCTCGCGCCCGTGCGGTCTGCCGTCGCTGCAGCGTCCTGCTCGCCTGCCGCCGGTGGGCCGTCGAGCAGGGGGAGGACGCCGGCATCTGGGGCGCGACCACCGCCGCGCAGCGTCGCGCCATCCGGCGGGAGCTGTTCGACGGCCCGGAGGGACGAACGACGTGGAAGACGGTTCGCGCACGTCGGGAATGACTTCGGCCGCCGTGGCGCCGGAAACGGCGACGGTAACGGCGACGCCTAGGCAACCGAGGCAGCCGAACACACGCCCGACATTCGGCGTGGACCCTACGAGTCCGCGGACGGCACGCCGGACCATGCGTAACGCGTGCGCAGCTCGCGCACGACGCCGAAGGCGGCGGCGGTGACCGGGACCGCGAGGAGCACTCCGACGATCCCGGCCACGGACGCGCCCGCGGTGAGCGCCACGAGGACCAGCGCCGGGTGGATCTGCACGGTCCGGCTCTGGACCATCGGCTGGAAGACGTTTCCCTCCAGCGCCTGCACCACGAGCACCACCCCGAGCACCCACAGCGCGACGACGAACCCCCGGTCGGCGAGCGCGACCAGCACGGCCGCGGCCCCGGAGACGAAGGCGCCGATGTAGGGGACGTAGGCGCCGATGAAGACGATCGCCCCGAGCCCGAGGGCCCCCGGTACGCGCAGGATCAGCAGACCGGCGGTGATGCAGACGGCATCGATGAGCGCGACCACGGTGGTCCCCCGCATGAACCCCTCCACGCCCTCGAAGGCCCGCCGGGCCATCGCCTCGACGCCGTCGGCGCTGCCGCGCGGGACGAGCGAGCGCAGCGTGCCGACGGCCCGGTGGGAGTCGCGGAGGAAGAAGAAGACCAGCAGCAGCGCGAGCACGGCCATGCCGAGGGTCTGGGCGACGACACCGACCCCGGTCACGACACTGGAGGCGGCCGTTCCCCCGAACCTGCCCAGCAGGTCCAGGGCGTCGTCGGCGAGGTCTCCCAGCGAGGTGCCGCCCGCCCCGAAGTGGTCGGCCAGCCCGCGCACCGCCCTGCGCAGCGAGGCGACGATCTGGTCCCAGGTGTCGACCAGCGCGGCCGTGACGACGTACACGGCACCGCCGACCACGGCGAGGACGGCGGTGCAGGTGAGCCCGGCGGCGACGGACCGGTTGACCTTCGCCTCCACCAGCCACCGGTACAGGGGGAGGAGCAGCGCGGTACCGAGCAGGGCGAGCAGCACGGGAACGACGGCCGGCCGCAGCGCCACGCACACCTGGATCCCGACGTAGCCGACCCCGACGGCCAACAGGATCACGGCGCACCAGGCGGCGAGCCGGCGAACGGGTTCCGGGAGCAATTGCACATGTGCACCGTACGTACCGGCCGCGCCGTCCTGGGGGAACGGCCCCCCGCTTCGCATGTCGTCGGCTTTCCGGGCCGTTGATCCGGAAGAGGGATTCACCCGAACGCCTCCGGGGAGCGGCGTCACCCGGGGGTGGGTGTGGGGGCCGGGGACGTGCGCGCCCATGCCACCAGCGCGGTGGAACGGACGACCGGCCTGGAAGTCGTTGAGGTGGACATCTGCGGGAGCCGACGGAGCACTGGCCACCGGCCGTCCGGCGCCGGGGCTCCTGTCCGTGTCACGCCGGGCGGCGTTCCAGGATCTCGCCGTTCTTTGCGTCCACCACGTGGACCGTCGCCGACTCGTCGGCCACGCCGAGGACATTGACCCGCCAGACCGGATCGCCTTCACGCCCCTGCAGCTCGAGAGCGGTGACGAGCTCACCGTTCGCCGTGTCGGCCGCTTCCCGAGCCGCCTCGCCCGGCAGGAGCTGAGCCTCCTCCAGAAGCCGCATCAGCTCCCGGCGCTCGGAGTCCGCCAGGTCGGGGCCGGGGCTCGTCCCCAGCACCTCGCCCCGGGTGGCACCGAGCCGGACCGTCGTGAGCTGTCCGTCCTGGTCCGCGATCCGGCTCTCCCACACGGGCGAGTTCGACTCGGGCTCCTTGAGCTCCAGAGCAACCAGTTCACCGGCGGTCACCTCGGCCACGGAGAGGCGAATGGCGCGCTCGTAGTCGATGTCGACCATCTCGAACCGCTCGGCGGGCTCGTTCAGCGGATCCTCCCGGCCACAGGCCACGAGCAGCGACAACGCGATGACCGGCACGCAAAGGGCCACCACGAGCCGCCTCCACGCCCGTCCGCCCTCTCGCCGGCAGATGACTCCCGTCATTCCCATGCGAGTCGGATATCCACCCCGAATGGAACGAATCACATATGTGCAGAAAATCCACTGCAACGCACCAATACGGCATTCACCCACAGCACCGTTCCGCAAGTTGCCCTGTTTGCGGCGGTCTGTAGTCTGAGCTCGTGCTGATGCGTGACACGCTCCGGGTCCAGCTGTGGCCCGTGCCGACGCTGGGTGTCGTACTCGCCGTCGTCGCGGGTGTGGGGCTGCCTCGGCTGGACGAGCGGCTTCAGCACGACCTCCCGTCCTGGCTGAGTGACTACTTCTTCGGCGGCAGCTCGGATGCCGCACGCGCGGTGCTGGAAGCCATCGCCGGCTCCCTGATCACGGTCACGGCGCTGACCTTCTCGCTCACCGTGCTGACGCTTCAGCTGGCGAGCAGCCAGTTCTCCCCCCGTGTGCTGCGGACCTTCAACTCCGACCGGTACGTCCAGACGACCCTGGCGCTCTTCCTCGCGACGTTCACCTATGCCCTGACCGTGCTGCGCACCGTACGCACCGGCGAGGACGAGCAGACCAGGTTCGTCCCCGAGCTGTCGGTCACGGTCGCCTTCCTGCTCACCCTGGCCAGCCTGCTCGCCCTCGTCCTGTTCCTGTCCCACCTGGCGCGCGAGATCCGGGTCGAGACGATGATGAGCAGCATCCACTCCGCCGCCGGCCGCACCCTCGATCGGGTCCTCTCGAAAGAAGAGGACGCGGACCGCAGGGGCTCCGGCGGCGCGCGCTCCTCCGACGCACCGCCAAAACCGCCCGCGGGCGCACTGCCCCTGAGCGTCGGCTCTTCCGGCTTCTTCACCTCCGTCGACGAGGCGGCCCTGCTGCGGGCAGCCGTCGAAGCCGACGCCGTCCTGCTCATCGACCCCCTCCCCGGAAGCTCGCTGATCGCCGCCACGCCCGTGGGAGCCGCCTGGCCACGCGCCGGAGAGCCGTTCTCCCCCGACGCATGGACACGTCTGGCCGAACGAGCCGCCAAAGCGGTGAGGACCGGCCCCGAACGCACCGGCCTCCAGGACGTCGCCTTCGGGCTCCGGCAGCTCACCGACATCGCCACCAAGGCACTCTCCCCCGGGGTCAACGACCCGACGACCGCTGTGCACGCCCTGTCCCACTCCGCCGCGCTGCTGTGCGAGCTGGCCCAGCACGGTCTCGGCCCCCGGCTGCTGCGCGACGACGGCCGGCGGATCAGAGTCGTGCTCCGGCGCCCGGGCCTGGAGGACCTCCTGGAGCTGGCCGTGGTCCAGCCCCTGCGCTACGGCGCCGCCGAACCCGCCGTCCTGACCCGCATCGCGATGCTGCTGCGCGAACTCGCCTGGAGCACCGCACCCGACCGGCACCCGCCCATCGTCACCACTCTCGCCCTGCTGCGCTCCACCATCGACGCCCAGAACCTCCACGCCACCGAGTCCTTCCGGCTCATCGAACTGACCGGACTCGTCGATGAGGCCCTGGCCGGCCGGTGGACACACGACCGCACCCGCTGACCGCACGGCCGCCTCGGCCCGTCACGGGCACGCCCCGCGGGAGAGGGCATGGAACCGGATCGAGGGCGTGGGACGGCGCCGTGGTGTTCCGGACCGGTTTCCGGCGTCAGGCCGGGTCCGTCGTCGAGATCACCACCATCCTGGTCACGGTGCCGTCGTCGCCGACCACGTCGCGCACGTGCCTGAAGCCCAGTCGGCGGGTCATGGCCAGGCTGGCGGTGTTGTCGGCGCCGACCATGCCGTAGGCCTCCTTCAGGCCCAGGTTGTCGGCGGCGTGGCGGAGCAGGCCGCGGACCACTTCGGTGCCCAGGCCCCGGCCCCAGTACTCGGGGGCGAGAGCGGTGATCAGTTCGTGGCCGTCGACGTTGCCGGTCTTCTTCACCTCCGCGTGGCCGACGTAGACCTCCTCGCGCCACAGTCCCCACACGTCGAACCTGTGCTGCGGGTAGACGTCGGTGAGGATGACGCGGAACAGCGTGCGGAGGTCGGCCTCCGGCACGCGTTCCTGGCCCATCCAGCGGCAGACCTCCTCGTCGCGCAGCAGGGCCACGAAGACGTCCTCGTCCTCGGGGCGGTAGGGCCGGAACGTGAGTCGTTCGGTGTGCAGGACCGGTGTCATGACGGCTCCTCGGACGGGCGGGCAAGCGGGCAGGGCGGGCGGGGCGGAGGCCGGGGTGCGGTCGCGGACGCACCCCGGCCCGTCCTTCGTGGCTGCGCGGGACGCGTCAGGCTCCGGTGTTCTCCATGCGCTCCCGCAGGCTGCGCGGGCGCATGTCGGTCCAGACCTCGTCCACGTAGGCGGAGCACTCCGCCTCCGTGCCCTCCTTGCCGACGGGCTGCCAGCCGGCGGGCACCTCGACGTCGACGGGCCACAGCGAGTACTGCTCCTCGTCGTTGCGCAGCACCTGGTAGCGGGTGTTCTCGTCCATGTCTGTCGGTCTCGCTCTCTCGGTCGGGCGGGTGGCGGGCGATTGGGCCGGTGGTGGGGTGTCCGGCGGTGGGGCGCGGATCGCGGGGCGGGGCCTCACCGGTTGTTTTGGGCGTGGTGGGCGATGTGGCGCAGGGCCTCGGCGAAGTCGTCCGCGACACGTCGCACGGTGTCCGTGGCGTGGAGGGCGGGCCGGTGGTGCCAGGTGAAGGACAGCCGGCCGCCCTGCACCGCGCCGACGACCTCCAGCGGGTGGGAGCCGCTGTCGCGCGGGTCGTGGTGCCGGCCGAACGACCCGTGCTCGGCGCGCACCAGGCCGTCGCCGGGGCTCTCCGGGCGGGCGTCCCACTGGCCGAGGTAGTTGAAGACGACCTGTCCGTGCGCGGCCCGTCCGAGCCGCTGACGCACCTCGGGCGGGCCGAAGGTGCGCAGCGCGCCGAAGCCCAGGCCGTTGCCGGGCACGGCGCGCAGCTGGCGGCGCACCGACTTCACCAGGGCCCGCCAGTCCCGGGTGGGGCCGGGGCCCGCGGGTTCGGGCACCTGGAGGGCGACGGGGTGGACGGTGGTGAACCAGCCGACCGTGCGGGAGAGGTCCACGTCGTCGAGGACGTCCTCGCGGCCGTGTCCCTCCAGGTCCAGGCGGACCTCCTCGCGGCCGGTCCAGCGGGCCAGGGCCAGGGCGAGGGCGGCGAGCAGCACGTCGTTGACGCGGGTGCGGTAGGCGGTCGGCGCGGCGCGCAGCAGCGCCTCGGTGTCCGCCTCGTCCAGTTCGACGGTGAGTGTGTCGACGAGGCCCGTCTCCGGCCCGCCCGGTGTCCCGGCCGGCAGCGGCTCGGTGTCGACCGCCCGCTCCCAGTAGGGCAGTTCGTCGTCGAGGGCGCCCGCCTCGACGTGTGCGGCGAGGCCTCGGGCCCAGTCGCGGAAGGAGGTGGTGCGTTCTCCCAGCGCGACGGGCTCGCCCCGGACGGCCTGCCGGTGGGCGGCCTCCAGGTCGTCGCGCAGGATGCGCCAGGACACGGCGTCCACGACGAGGTGGTGGGCGACCAGGAGGAGGAAGGCGGGCCGGCCGGCGTCCCCGGTGAACAGGGCCGCCCGCAGCAACGGGCCGCGCGCCAGGTCGAAGCCGGTGTGCAGGTCGTCGGCGGCCTCCTCCATCGCCGCGTCGGCCTCGGCGGAGGTCAGCCCGCTCAGGTCGTGGCGGTGCAGGAGCCGGTCGCGGTCGGTGCCGGACGGCGGCGGGTTGAACTGGCGCCGGCCGCCTTCGTCCCCGGTGAAGCGCATGCGCAGGGCGTCGTGGTGGTCGAGCAGGGCGTTCAGGGCTGTTTCCAGGGCGGCGGCGTCCAGGGGGGTGCCGAGTTCCAGCAGCAGCGACTGGTTGAAGTGGCTGTGGCTGGCGCGCGGGCTGGTGAGGAACCACTCCTGGATGGGGGTGAGCGGCACGTCTCCGCTCACCGGGCCCTCCCCGGAGTGCCGGGGCGCGCCGGTGACGACGGTGGCCAGTTCGGCGACCGTCTGGTGGGTGAACAGGTCGCGGGTGGCCAGGTGCAGTCCGTCCCGCCGCAGCCGGGAGACGACCTGCATGCTGAGGATGGAGTCGCCGCCGAGGTGGAAGAAGTTGTCGTGCGCGCCGACGTCGGCCACGCCGAGGACGTCGGCCCAGATGCGGGCGATGCGGCGTTCGGTGTCGGTGCGCGGTGCCGTGCGCGGCCCGGCGGCGGTGTGCGTGGGGCCGGGTTCGGGCAGGGCGGCGCGGTCGGTCTTGCCGTTGGGGGTGAGCGGCAGGCGCTCCAGCGGCACGAACGCCGACGGGACCATGTGCGGCGGGAGCAGCCCGGCGAGGTGGTCACGCAGCTCGGGCACCGGCAGTTCCTCCGTGGTGCCCTCGGCGGGCACGACGTAAGCCACGAGCCGTCCGCCGGACCGGCCGTCCGGGCCGGTCCCGCCGCCGCGTACGGTGACCACCGCGTCGCGCACCCGCGGGCTGCGGCGCAGCGCGCTCTCGATCTCCCCGGGCTCGATGCGGAAGCCGCGCAGCTTGACCTGGTCGTCGACGCGTCCGGCGAAGCGCAGTTCGCCGGACGTGTCCCAGCGGGCCAGGTCGCCGGTGCGGTACATCCGCTCCCCCGGCGCGCCGAACGGGTCGGCGACGAAACGCGAGGCGGTCGGGCCGGGCCGGTTCAGATAGCCGCGGGCCAGTCCGGGTCCGGCCACGTACAGTTCGCCGGTGACGCCGGGCGGGACCGGGCGCAGGGCGGCGTCGAGGACGTGGACGCGGGTGGCGCCGGCCGGGCGGCCGATCGGCGGGGCGCCCGTGCCCGGGGCGAGGGGGCCGGTCCAGGTGGCGACGACGGTGGCCTCGGTCGGACCGTACGAGTTGATCATGCGCCGGCCGGGGGCCCACCGTTCGACGAGGTGGGCCGGGCACGCCTCGGCGCCGACGATGAGGGTGCGCAGGTGCGGCAGGTGCGGCAGGTGCGGCAGGGCGCCGGCGGCCTGGGGGTCGACCGTGGCCAGGGCGGCGGGCGGGATCAGCGTGTGGCTGACGCGTCGCTGGGCGAGGACCTCGGCGAGCCGCTCGCCGACGAGGGGGCCCTTCTCCCCGGTGACGAGGGTGGCTCCGCCGAGCAGGGACACGCACAGTTCGAGCACGGAGGCGTCGAAGCTGGGCGAGGCGAACTGCAGGACCCGGTCACCGGGGCCCGCGTCGTAGCGGTCGGCGGCGGCCGCGGCGAAGGCGGCCAGGCCGCCGTGCGTCACCGTGACGCCCTTGGGTGTGCCGGTGGAACCGGACGTGTAGATCACGTACGCCGGGTGGGCGACGGTCAGCGGGGCCGTGCGGTCGGCGTCCGTGGGGGCGGTGTCCGGCCCGTCCGCGTCCCGTACGGCGGCGGGGTCGTCCAGGACGAGCCGGGCGCCCGCGTCGCGCAGCATGAACTCCCTTCGCTGCTGGGGGTAGTCCGGGTCGACGGGCAGGAAGGCCCCGCCGGCCTTGGCCACGGCGAGCTGGGCCACCACCGTCTCCGCGCCGCGGGGCAGGGCCAGTGCCACGATCCGCTCGGGTCCCACGCCCCGGGCGATGAGCCGGTGCGCCAGCCGGTTGGCGGCGCGCTCGACCTGCGCGTACGTCAGCTCGCGGCCGTCGGCGTCGGCCAGGGCCACGGCGTCGGGCGTGCGGGCGGCCTGCTGTTCGAACAGGTCCGGCAGCGTCGCCGCCGGTACCGGGCGGGCGGTGCCCCGTCCCTGGTCGAGGACGGCCTTGAGCGTCTCGTCGGTGGCCAGCGGCAGGGCGCCCACGGACCGGTCGGGGTCGTCGGCGACGGCGGTCAGGAGCGTGCCGAGCTGGTCGGCCATCCGTTCGGCGGTGGCCGTGTCGAACAGGTCGGTGTTGTAGGTGAGCAGGCCGTGCAGTTCTCCGGCGGGGGTCTCGGCGAACTCCAGGGTGAGGTCGAACGCCGCGTGCCGCAGTTCCGTGTCGACGTCGGTGACCTCGACGCCGGGCAGGTCGAGGCCGGCGGCCGGGGCGTTCTGCAGCACCACCATGACCTGGAACAGGGGGGTGCGGCTGGTGTCGCGGACCGGCTGGACCTCGTCCACCACCCGCTCGAACGGCGCCTCCTGATGGGCGAGGGCGTCCAGCACGGTCCCGCGCACCTCGGTGAGGAACTCGGGGAAGGGACGGCCGGGTTCGACGCGGGAGCGCAGGACGAGGGTGTTGACGAAGAACCCCACGAGGTTCTGGGTCTCGGCGCGGTCGCGGCCGGAGGTGACCGTGCCGACGGTGATGTCCCGGCCGCCGGTCAGGCGGGCCAGGTAGGTCTGCGCGGCGGCGACCAGCGTGGTGAACAGGGTGGCCTGCCGGTCCCGGCCCACCTGGACGAGGCGGCGGGCCGTACCGCGCGGCAGGGTGAGGCGTACGGCGGCGCCGTCGTGGGTGCGCACCGCCGGACGCGGCCGGTCGGTGGGCAGGTCCAGCGTCTCCAGACCGGTCAGGTGCTCCTTCCAGTACGCGAGGTGGTCGTCCGTGCCGCTGCCGCGCTGCCAGTGGGCGTAGTCGGCGTACTGCACCGGCAGTGGCGGCAGCTCCCCTTCGTCCGCGCCCCGTTCGGCCCGGTAGAAGTGGGCGAGGTCGCCGGTGAGCACTCCGGTGGACCATCCGTCGGTGACGATGTGGTGCAGGGTCAGCGTCAGGACGTGCTCGTCGTCCGAGAGCCTGATCAGCCCCGCGTGCAGCAGCGGGCCCCGCCGCAGGTCGAACGTGCGGGCACGCTCTGCCTCCAGCAGCTCCTCCAGCCGGACCGCCCGTTCGGCCCCCGCCGTTTTCGACAGGTCGTGCAGCGTCAGCGGCACGTCCGGCGCCGGGTGGACGATCTGCACGCCGTGGCCGTCCACCGCGTCGAAGGTGGTGCGCAGCGCCTCGTGCCGCCCGGCCAGGGCGCGCAGGGCCGCGGTGAGGGCGGGCACGTCGAGCCGGCCGCGCAGGCGCAGGGCGAGCGCGGTGACGTACTCGCCGCTGCCCGGCGCGAACTCCTCCAGGAACCACAGGCGTTGCTGGGCGTACGACATCGGGGCGGGCGTGTCGCGGGGGACCGGGACGATCGCGGTGGGCGCGGCGTCGCCGGACGGCTCCGCGGTGAGCAGGGCGGCGAGGGCCGCGGGGGTGGGGTGGGTGAACACCGCGCGCGGTGACAGGTCGGTGCCGAACGCCTCGGACAGGCGGGCGGCCAGCCGGATGCTGAGGATGGAGTCGCCGCCCAGCTGGAAGAAGTCGTCCTCCACACCGGGCCGTTGCACGGCGAGGACCTCCGCGAAGACGTCGGCGGTGCGCCGCTCGGCGTCGGTGCGCGGCGCGGTCGGCGCGCTTCGCCGGTCGCCGTCGGCGGCCTCCGGCGCCGGAAGGGCGGCCCGGTCGACCTTGCCGTTGCCGCTGAGCGGCAGCGCGGGCAGCGCGACGAACGCCGAGGGCACGAGGTAGTCGGGCAGGGAGCGCCGGGCGAACTCCCGCACGGCCGTGAGGTCTTCGGGGCCGACCACATAGGCCACCAGGCGCCGGCCGCCGGGCCGGCCCTCGCGGGCCAGCACCGCCACGTCCGCGACGCCGGGATGCGCCGCGAGGGCCGCCTCCACCTCGCCGGGTTCGACGCGGAAGCCGCGGATCTTCACCTGGTCGTCGGCGCGGCCCAGGAACTCGACCGTGCCGTCAAGGCGGCGGCGGGCCAGGTCGCCGGTGCGGTACATACGGGTGCCGGGCGGGCCGGCGGGGTCGGCGAGGAAGCGGGCGGCGGTGTCGCCGGGACGGCCCAGGTAGCCGCGTGCCACGCCCTCGCCGGCGAGGTACAGCTCGCCGGCGCAGCCCGGCGGTACGGGCCGCAGCCGGGCGTCGAGGACGTGGACCCGCATGTCGTCGAGCGGGTGGCCGACGGGCACGGTGTCCGGGACGGCCGCCGCGTCGGTGAGCGCGAAGGACGTCGCGAACGTCGTCGTCTCGGTGGGGCCGTAGCCGTCCACGACGGTCAGGCCGGGGCAGGCGGACAGCACGCGGCGTACGGCCGCGGCGGGCACCACGTCGCCGCCGGTCCACACCTGGCGCAGGCCGGCGAAGCAGTCCGGCGCGTCCTGCGCCAGCAGCCGGAAGAGGCCGGCGGTCAGCCACAGCACGCTCAGTCCGCCGTCGCTGACCAGGTGCCGCAGCAGTGCCGCGTCCACGGGCCGGGGCGGTGCCACGACCACGCAGCCGCCGTTCAGCAGGGGCGCCCACACCTCGAAGGTGGCGGCGTCGAAGGCCACCGGGGAGTGCAGCAGCACCCGGTCGCACACCCCGCCGGCGAAGCGGCTGTCGGTGGCGAGGGCGGCCACGTCACGGTGGCGTACCGCGACCGCCTTGGGCTCGCCGGTCGATCCGGAGGTGAACATCACGTACGCCGGCCGGTCGGCGTCCGCGGGCAGGGCGGCGGGCGCGCCCGGCACGGGGGTGCGTGCGGCGGCGACGTCCGCGGCGGTCAGCGCGGCCGTCGCGCCCGCCCGCTCGATCAGCGTGCGGCGGCGCTCCTCCGGGGCGCGGGCGTCCACCGGCACGTAGGCGCCGCCCGCCTTGAGGACGGCGAGCTGGGCGACGACGAGTTCGGCGCAGCGGTCCATCGGCAGCGCCACCCGGTCCTCCGCCCGCAGACCGCCGGCGAGGAGCCGGGACGCCACGGCGTTTGACCAGTCGTCGAGGCGGCGGTACGTCAGGTCCGTGCCGGCGTCGCGCAGGGCGGGCGCGTCGGGGGTGCGGCGGGCCTGCTCGGCGAACAGCTCGACGGGACTGCGCGGCGCCGCCTGCCGGGCGGTGGCGTTCCACCGCTGAAGCAGGGCTCGGTCGTCCTCGGTCAGCAGCTGCAGGCCGGTCACGTCCGTGTCGGCCCCGATGCCGTCGGCGAGGGCGCTCAGGACGACCGCGAGCCTGGCCGCGAGGCGTTCGGCCGTGTCCGCGTCGAACAGGCCGGGGTCGTAGGCGAGGTCGATGCCGAGCCGGTCGCCGAGGTGGGCGCGCAGGCACAGCGGGAAGGTCGGCGCGTCGTCGGCCCGCACCTCCTCGACGCGCACGCCCGTGCGGGCCGTGGCGGACTCGTCGACGGGGTAGTTCTCGAAGACCACCATGCTGTCGAACAGCGCCTCGCCCGCCGGGACCTCGCTCAGCGCCAGGATGCGGGGCAGCGCGAGGAAGTCGAAGCGCCGGGCGTCGCTCTGCCGCTCCTGCACGCCCCGCAGCCAGGACGCCGCTCCCCCGCCCGTGACGCGGATCCGGGTGGGCACGGTGTTGATGAACATGCCGGTCATCGCCTCCACGCCCGGCAGTTCGGCCGGACGCCCGGAGACGGTCGTGCCGAACACGACGTCGTCGCGTCCGCCGTGGCGGGCCAGCAGCAGCGCCCAGGCGCCCTCGATCACGGTGTTCACCGTCAGCCCGGCCCGTGCCGCCGCCTCCCGCAGCCGCGCCGACACGTGCTCGTCCAGCTGCCGGTGCGCCGTGGCGGCGGCGCGGGCGCGGTGTGCCTCGGCCGGTGTGCGGTCGTACGGCAGCGGGGTGCGGACCGGGAAGCCGGCGAGGGTGCCGGCCCAGTAGGCCTCGGCCTCGTGCTCGTCCTGCTCGTGCAGCCAGTGCAGGAAGTCGGAGAAGGGGCGCCTGACCGGTGCGGGGGCTTCGCGGCCTCCGGTGAGCGCGGCGTAGCGCTCGCAGACCTCGGTGAGCAGCTGCCCGGTGCTCCAGCCGTCCAGGATCAGGTGGTGGGAGGACCACAGCAGCAGGATCTCGTCGCCGGGCAGCGCGGCCAGGGTGATGCGGGTGAGGGGCGCGGTGGTGAGGTCCATGCCCGCCGCGCGGTCGGCGGCCAGCAGTTCCCCGGTCTGCCTCTCACGTTCCTCGGGCGTCAGGTGCCGCCAGTCCAGGTGGGTGACGGGCAGCTCCACGTGGCGGTGGACGACCTGGACCGGGTGCGGCAGGCCCTGCCAGTGGACGCTGGTGCGCAGGGCCCCGGTGCGGTCGGCGACCTGCTGCCAGGCCGCGGCGAAGGCCTGCGGGTCGGTCACCCCGGACAGCCGTACGGCCGTCCGGTCGAAGTAGGCGCCCGCCGTGTCCACCAGGCCGTGGAAGAGCATGCCGGCCTGCAGGGGCGTCAGCGGCAGGACGTCCGCCACGTGCCGGCCGTCGCCCACGAGGCGGTCCAGCTCCGGCTGGCCGAGCCCGGCGAGCGGGAAGTCCGACGGGGTCCGGCCCCCCGCGTCCGGGCGGGCGCAGTGGGCCGCGATGTCGCGCAGCGCCGCGCACATCTCGTCGGCGAGCCCGCGGACGGTGGACTCGTCGTAGACGGCCGGCGGATAGGTCCAGCCGAGTTCGAGGCGGCCGCCCTGGACCACGCCGGTGATGTCCAGCAGGTAGGGGCGGGGTGCGTCGGGGTCGGTGTCAAAACCGGCCGGGGGCAGGGCGGCCCCGTAGAGCCCGCTCCGGCTCCCGCCGGCGTCCCACCGGCCGTGGTAGTTGAAGCCGACCCGCGGCGCCGGGGCGGCGGCCAGCGGGCTGTCGGGCAGCAGGTGGCGCAGCGCGCCGTGGCTCAGGCCGTGCAGCGGCACCGCGCGCAGTTGTTCCTTGACCGAGCGCAGGGTGTCGTGCCAGCCGGCGTCGGGGGCGGCGCGCAGCGCGAGGGGGAACTCGGCGGTGAACCAGCCGACCGTCCGGGAGAGGTCCACGTCGTCGAAGAGGTCCTCGCGGCCGTGGCCCTCCACGCCGACCAGCACGGTCTCGCGCCCGCACCAGCGGGCCAGGGTGCGGCCGAGGGCGCTGAGCAGGACGTCGTTGACCTGGGTGCGGTAGACCTCCGGGACCCGGCGCAGCAGGGCCTCGGTCGTCTCCGGTTCGAGCAGCACGGTGACCGTGGCGGCGGTGCCGTGGGTGTTGGGGCCGGGCCGGCCCGCGGGCAGGTCGGCCGGGGCCGCCGCGGTGCGCTCCCAGTGGGCGAGGTCGCCGTCCAGGGCGCCGGAGCGGGTGTGCGTCTCCAGTCGGGCCGCCCAGTGGCCGTACGCGGTGGTGGCCGGGGGCAGTGCGACGGGGCGTCCGTCGGCGGCCGAGCGGTGGGCGCTCTCCAGGTCGGCCAGCAGGATCCGCCAGGAGACGCCGTCGACGGCCAGGTGGTGGACGGTGAACAGGAGTTGCGCGGGCAGGTCCGGGCCGCGCTCGAAGAGCAGGACGCGCACCATCCGGCCCTCGGCCGGGTCCAGGGACGCCCGGGCCGCGTCCGCCGCGCGCCGCACCTCGGCCTCCAGCGCGGGGCCGTCCAGACCGGTCACGTCGTGGTGGGTGAGGATGCCTTCGGGGACGTCCGGCAGGACGTCCTGGCACCAGCCGTCGTCGGTGCGGCAAAAGCGGGTGCGCAGGGCCGGATGGTGGCGGACGAGGGCGTCCACGGCGGGGCCCAGGGCGGACTTGTCGGTGTCGGGGGCGAGTTCGAGGCGCTGCGACATGGTGAAGCGCAGCGGGTCGCCGGGGCGGCGGCCGTCGAGGTACCAGCGTTGGATCGGGGTGAGGGGTGCCTCGGCGGGCGCGGCCGCGTCCGCCGGGGCGGGGGCCGCCCTGGTGACGCGCAGGGCGAGTTCGGCGACGGTCTGGTGGCGGAAGACGTCCTTGGTGGTCAGCGCCAGTCCGGCCCGGCGGGCCCGGGAGACGATCTGGATGCTGAGGATGGAGTCGCCGCCGAGCGCGAAGAAGTTGTCCCGCGCGCCCACCCGTTCGACCCGCAGGACGTCCGCCCAGATCGCGGCCAGCGTCTCCTCGGGGCCGGGGCGCGGTGCCACGTACGTCGTGGCGGGGTCGGGGTGCGCGGGCGGGGCGGGCAGGGCGCGCCGGTCGGTCTTGCCGCTGCTGGTGCGCGGGATCCGCGCCAGCGGGACGAACGCCGCCGGCACCATGTGGTCCGGCAGGGTGCGCCGGAGCGCGAGGCGCAGTTCGTCGGCGGTCGGGACGGCGTCCCGGGCGGGTACCAGGTGGGCCACGAGCATGAGCCGGCCCGCGTGCTCACGTGCCGTCACCACGGCCTCGGACACGTCGGGGTGGGCGAGCAGCGCGGCCTCGACCTCGCCGGGTTCGATGCGGAACCCGCGGATCTTGATCTGTTCGTCGGCGCGGCCCAGGAACTCCAGCAGCCCACGCTCGTCCCGGCGGGCGCGGTCGCCGGTGCGGTACATCCGCTCCCCCGGCGCGCCGAACGGGTCGGCGACGAAACGCGACGCGGTCAGGCCGGGGCGGCCCAGGTAGCCGCGGGCCACCTGCGCGCCGGCGAGGTACAGCTCGCCGGGCACGCCGGACGGCACCGGGCGCAGGGCGCCGTCGAGGACGTAGGCGCGCAGGTTGCGGCCGGGGCGCCCGATGACCGGTCGGTCCGGGTGGTCGGCGCAGCGCCCGTACGTGGCGTCGACGGTGCACTCGGTGGGCCCGTACATGTTGTACGCGGTGACGCCGAGGCCGGCGGCGGCGCACAGTTCCCGCCAGGTGTCGGGGCCCGTCGCCTCGCCGCCGACCAGCAGGACGCGCGGGTGGTGGCGGCCGGGCGCGAGGAGCCCGGCGGCGGTGAGTTCGCGCAGGAAGGACGGGGTGACGTTCACCAGGTCCAGGCCGCGTTCGGCGACCTGGGCGCAGAACGCGTCCGGGTCCAGGCGCACGTCTTCGTCGACGAGGTGGACCTCCTGCCCGAGGGCGAGCAGCAGCGGCCCCTCCCAGGAGGTGTCGAAGGAGAACGAGGCGCTCAGCGCGGCGCGCAGCCGCCGCCCGTCCGCGGTGTGCGGTGCGACGAGCCCTTCGCGGTGGTCGTGGCAGAGGTTGACCAGGTGGCGGTGTTCGACGACGACGCCCTTGGGGCGGCCGGTGGAGCCGGAGGTGTAGACGATGTAGGCGGCGTGGTCCGGGCGCAGCGGGGCCGGGCGGTCGCGGTCGGTGGGGTCGTGGGCGGGCAGCCGGTCCCACGGCACCTCGCGCAGTGCGCCGGCACTCAGCACGGTGTGCGGGGCCGCGTCCTCGAGGAGGTGGGTGACGCGTTCGGCGGGCAGGTCGGGGTCGAGGCACAGGAGGGTGCCGCCCGCCTTGGCGACGGCGAGCACCGCCACCAGCAGGTCACAGGTGCGCGGCAGCCGTACGGCGACCACTCGCTCGGGGGCGACGCCCTGGGCCACCAGGTGGTGGGCGAGCCGGTTGGCGCGCTCGTTGAGGGTGGCGAAGTCGAGTGTGGCGTCCCGTGCCACCAGGGCGGTGAGGTGCGGGGTGCGGGCGGCCTGCGCCTCGAACAGGGCGGGGAAGGTGGTCTCGGGAACCGCGAGCCGCGGCCCCTGCCAGTCGTGGAGCACCCGGCGCCGCTCGGCGGCGGTCATCAGTTCCAGCGCCCGTACGTCCCGGTCGGGGTCCTGCGCCGCGGCCTGGAGCAGCAGCCGCAGCCGGGCGGCCAGGCGCCGGACGGTGTCCTCGTCGAACAGGGCGGTGTCGTACTCCAGGTGGCCGGTGACGCCGCCGTCGCCCTCCACGAAGTCGAAGGCCAGGTCGAAGGTGGCGTGCCGGACCGGCGGGGTGAGCGGCTCGACGTCCAGGCCCGGGAGCACGGGAGCCTCGGCGCCCAGGTTGTGCAGGGCGACCATGACCTGGAACAGGGGGGTGCGGCTGGTGTCCCGCTCGGGCTGGAGGGCGTCCACCAGCCGCTCGAAGGGCACGTCCTGGTGGGCGAACGCCTCCAGGACGGTGCCGCGCACCTGCTCCAGCAGCGCGCGGAAGGTCGTGCCGGGGCGCACCCGGTTGCGCAGCACCAGCGTGTTCACGAACATGCCCACCACGTCGTGCAGTTCGGGACGCTCACGGCCCGCGGTGACGGTGCCGACGGCGAAGTCGTCCTGGTCGGCCCAGCGGGACAGCAGGACCGTGCAGGCGGTCAGCAGCGTCATGTACAGGGTGGCGTCGGCCTCCCGGCCCCGCTCGCGCAGCCGTTCGGTCAGTTCGGCGGGCAGGGTGAAGGTGACCAGCGCGCCGTCCCGGGTCCGTACGGCGGGACGCGGCCGGTCGGTCGGCAGCTCCAGTGGGGGCACTCCGTCCAGTGTCTCGCGCCAGTGGGCGAGTTGGTGCTCGACGCGGTCGGTGCGGGCGCGCTGCCAGGCGGCGTGGTCGGCGTACCGGACGGGCAGTTCGGGCAGTTCGGGGCGGCGGCCCTCGTGTGCCGCCGCGTACAGCTCGCCCAGGTCCCGGCCGAGGACGCCGAGCGACCAGCCGTCGGTGACGATGTGGTGGACGGCCAGTACGAGGACGTGCTCGCCGTGCTCGCCGTGCTCGCCGGCGGCCGGGCGGGCCAGCCGGGCGCGCAGCAGCGGCCCGGCCGCCAGGTCGAAGGGCGTGGCGGCCTCGCGCTCCAGCAGCGCGTCCAGCGCCGCCCGCGCGTTCGGGGCCGTGGTGAGGTCGTCCACGGGCAGGTCGACCCGGTGCGGCGGGTGCACCAGCTGCCGGGCCTGTCCGTCCTGTTCGACGAACGTGGTGCGCAGCGCCTCGTGCCGGGCGACCAGGCCGTCCAGCGCGGTGCGCAGGGCGCTCACGTCGAGCGTTCCGCGCAGGCGGAGTACGGACAGCGTCGTGTACTCGGTACTGCCGGGCTCGAACCGGTCGAGGAACCACAGGCGTTGCTGGGCGTACGACAGCGGCGCCGGGGTCTGCGGGGCGGTCGCCGGTATCGCGTCGGTCTGCGGGGCGGGCGCGCCGTCGGCCGGTTCGCCGAGCTCGGTGGCCAGGGCGGCCACCGTGGGACGGGTGAACAGCAGCCTCGGGGAGACGTCGGGGCCGAACGCGGCGCGCAGCCGGGCGGTGACGCGGACGGCGAGGATGGAGTCGCCGCCGAGCGCGAAGAAGTCGTCGCCGGCGTGCACCTCCTCGACTCCCAGCACGTCGGCCCAGGCGGCGGCGACCAGCCGTTCGGCGGGCGTGCGCGGCGGTGTCCGGTCGGTGCCGGCGGCGTAGCCGTCCGGTCCCGGCGCGGGAAGTGCGCGCCGGTCGAGCTTGCCGTTGACGGTGAGCGGCAGGGCGTCCGTCGGCGCGTAGGCGGCGGGCACCATGTGGGCGGGCAGCAGGCGCTCCAGGTGGGCGCGCAGCTCGGCCGCCGCGGGGGCCGGGCCGCCGGAGCCGACGACGTGCGCCACGAGCCGGCGGGTGCCGGAGGCGTCCTCGAACACGCCGACCGCGGCCTCGGCCACACCGGGGTGGGTGTGCAGGGCCGCCTCGATCTCGCCGGGTTCGATGCGGTAGCCGCGGATCTTCACCTGGGCGTCCGCGCGGCCCAGGTATTCCAGGGTGCCGTCGGCCCGCCACTTCGCCCGGTCGCCCGTGCGGTACATGCGGCTGCCGGCCGGCCCGAACGGGTCGGCGGGGAAGCGGGTGGCGGTGAGGCCGGGGCGGCCCAGGTAGCCGCGGGCCAGGCCTTCGCCCGCCACGTACAGCTCACCGGTCGCGCCGGGCGGCACGGGCGCCAGGTCCGCGTCGAGCACGTACACCCGCAGGTCCCCGATGGCCGTGCCGATGGGACTGGCGGGGCCGTCGGCGCCGGTGACGGGGTCGAGCGGAGCGTGGGTGACGTGCACGGTGGTCTCGGTGATGCCGTACATGTTGACCAGCCGCGGGGCGGAGGCCCGGTGGCGCGTCCACCAGTCGGCGAGCCGGCCGACGTCCAGGGCCTCGCCGCCGAAGACCACCGTGCGCAGTGCGAGGCGGGCGCCGGTCTCGGGGTGCTCGGCGTCCGCTCGGATCAGCGGGTAGAACGCGGACGGCGTCTGGCTGAGGACGGTGACCCGCTCGTCCGCCAGCAGGCGCAGGAAGTCCTCCGGGGAGCGGGCCGTCCCGTCGGGCACGACGACGAGCCGGCCGCCGTGCAGCAGCGGGCCCCACAGCTCCCACACGGAGAAGTCGAACGCGTAGGAGTGGAACATGGTCCACACGTCGTCCGCGCCGAAGCCGAACCAGTGGCTCGTGCGGGTGAACAGCCGCACCACGTTGGCGTGCGGGATCACCACGCCCTTGGGGCGGCCGGTGGAGCCGGAGGTGTGGATGGCGTAGGCGGGGCTCTCCGGCAGCGGCCGGCGGGCCGGGGCGGGGCCGGTGGCCGGGCGTTCGGCGAGGTCGGCCTCGACCCGCGGATCGTCGAGGAGCAGCAGGGGGACGTCGGTGCCGTCGACCCGGGCCGCCGTGCCGGTCGTGGTCACCAGCGTCACCGGGGCGGCGTCGGCGAGGAGGTGGCCGATGCGCTCGGCGGGCGAGGCCGGGTCGATCGGCAGGTAGGCCGCGCCGGTCTTCAGCACGGCGAGGACCGCGACGACCTGGTCGCAGGAGCGGGGCAGGGCGAGGGCGACGAACCGCTCCGGTGCGGCGCCGAGTCCGGCGAGCCGGTGGGCGAGCCGGCCGGCGCGGGCGTCGAGCGTCGCGTAGTCCAGGCGCTCGGTTCCGCAGGTGACGGCGACGGCGCCGGGCGTGCGGGCGACCTGCGCCTCGAACAGGTCCACCAGGGTCTGTTCGGGGCGTCCCTCCTCGGTGCCGTTCCAGTCGGTGAGCATCCGCCGCCGTTCCTCGGCCGTCGGCCGGGCCAGGGTGCGCAGCGGCCGGTCGGGGCCGTCGGCCAGCTCCGTGAGCAGCAGGCACAGCCGGTCGGCGAGCGAGCGGACGGTCGCCGCGTCGAACAGGGCGGGATCGTAGGCGAGGTCGAAGCCGAGGCGCTCGCCGTGGTGGGCGCGCAGGACGAGCGGGTAGTTGGTGGCGTCGCGGGAGCTCACCTGGGCCAGGCGCACCCCGGAGCCGGCCGTGCGGGCCTCGTCGAAGGGGTAGTTCTCGAAGGCGACCATGCTGTGGAAGAGCGGGCTGCCGGACGGCACGTCGCTCAGCTGGGTCAGTTCGGCCAGCGACACGGCCGCGAACCGTCTCGACTCGGCCTGGGCGTCCTGCAGTTCCCGCAGCCACGCGCCGGCCGTGCGCCCGGCGTCGACCCGTACCCGGGTGGGCACGGTGTTGATGAACATGCCCACCATCGACTCGACGCCGGGCAGGTCGTCGGGCCGGCCGGAGACGGTGGTGCCGAACACCACGTCGTCCTCGGCGCCGTACCGGGCAAGCAGCAGCGCCCAGGCGCCCTGCACGACCGTGTTGAGGGTGAGTCCGGCGTCGCGTGCGGTGCGCGCCAGCCGGGCCGACGCCTCGTCGTCCAGGCCGGCCACGTGCACGTCCGCGGAGCGGGACAGGTGGGCCTCGCGCAGGGGGCGGTCGGCCGGCAGCGGGGTGGGGGTGGTGAAGCCGGTGAGGACGCCTCGCCAGTGCGCGCGGGCGGCGCCCGGGTCCTGCTCGGCGAGCCATCGCACGTAGTCGCCGAAGGGACGCCGCAGCGGTGGCCGGGACTCGGCGCCGGCGGTGAGCGCCGCGTACTCCTCGAACACCTCGGTCAGCACCTGGGCCAGGCTCCAGCCGTCCAGGATCAGGTGGTGGGAGGTCCACAGCAGGTGCAGCCGCGCGTCGGGCAGCCGGACCAGGGTCAGCCGCATCAGGGGCGCGGCGGCGAGGTCGATGCCGCGGGCCAGGTCGTCCGCCCGCAGCCGGGCGAGGCGCTCGGCGCGCTCGGTCCCGTCCAGGCCCCGCCAGTCGAGGTGGGTCACCGGTACCCGCACGTCCCGGTGGACGACCTGGAGGGGAACCGGTACGTCCTCCCAGACCACGCGGGTACGCAGGGCGGGGTTGCGCTCGGTGACGCGCTGCCAGGCCGCGGCGAGGGCGTGCGGGTCGGCGACGCCCTCCAGCAGGAGTGCCGCCTGGTCGACGTAGACGTCGTCGGGGCCGCCGACCAGCCGGTGGAAGAGCATGCCCTCCTGGAGCGGGGTCAGCGGCAGGACGTCCGCCACGTCCCGTCCGTCGCCGACCAGCCGGTCCAGGCGGTCCTGGTCGAGGCGGGCCAGCGGGAAGTCCGACGGGGTGCGGCCGCCCGCGCCGGGGCGGGCGCAGTGCCCGGCGATCGCGGCGAGCGCGCGGGTCATGCCGTCGGCGAGGGTGCGGACGGTGTCCTCGTCGTGCACCCGGTCGCTGTAGTGCCAGGTGATCTCCAGTTCGCCGCCGGCGACCGCGGCGGAGACGTCCAGCAGGTGGGCCGGCGGTTCGTCGGCGGCGATGTCACGGCCGGGTGCCTCGCCCGCCGGGGCGAAGTCCCGCCCGTCACCTGCCTCCCACTGGCCGTGGTAGTTGAAGCAGACCTGCGGCAGCGGCAGGTCCCGCAGGGCACGGGCGGCCGGGTCGGGCGAGCCGAGGCGGGCCAGGGCCTCGTAGCCGAGGCCGTGCCGGGGAACGGCCCGCAGCCGCTCCTTCACCGTTTTGAGGGTCGTGCCCCAGTCGGGCGCGTCGGACGGTCCGGCGGGCGCCAGGGTGACGGGGTACTGGGTGGTGAACCAGCCCACCGTGCGGGACAGGTCCAGCGTGTCGTCCTCGCGGCCGTGGCCCTCCAGGGTGACGGTCACCCGCTCGGTGCCCGTCCAGTCGGCGAGGACCCTGCTCAGCGCGCTGAGCAGCACGTCGTTGACCTGCGTGCGGTAGACCGCGGGCACCCGGCGCAGGAGGGCCTCGGTGGTGACGCGGTCCACGCGGGTGCGCAGGGTGTGGACCGAGCCGGCGAGCGGGGTGCCGGGGCGGTCCACGGGCAGCGGGGTACGGGGTTCGGCGGCCTCGGCCGTCCAGTGCGGCAGGTCGGCGTCGAGGTCGCCGTCGCGTATTCGGCGGGACAGGTGCGCGGCCCAGTCGGCGAACGGCGTGGGGACGGGTTCCAGGTGGACCGGGTCGCCCTGGGCCGCCTGCCGGTAGGCCTGTGCGAGGTCGGCGAGGAGGATGCGCCAGGAGACGCTGTCCACCGCCAGGTGGTGCGCGGTGACGAAGAGTTGGGGGCGCGCGTCGGGGCGGGACAGCAGGGCGGCGCGCAGCAGCGCGCCGGCTTGCGGATCGAGGGCGGCGCGGGCGGCCGCGGCGGCCTCTTCGCGGGCGGCCGTCGCGTCGGCGGTGCGGGAGAGGTCGTGGCGGGTGAGCAGGCCGGTGGCCGGGCCGTCGCCGGAGTGCTGGCGCCAGGTGTCCCCCGAGCGGGCGAAGCGGGTGCGCAGCGCGGGGTGGTGGGCGACCAGCGCCTCCAGGGCGCGCTCCAGGGCCGGCTCGTCCAGGTCGTGCGGCAGGTCGAGCAGCATCGACATGCTGAAGTGCCGCAGCGGGCCGTGCGTGGCGAAGAACCACTCCTGGACCGGCGTCAGCGGTGCCGGGCCCTCCTCGCGCGGCCGCCGCGGCGCGGGCGCGTCGGCGGTCCGCGGGGACGCGGCGGCGGCGAGGTCGGCGACGGTCTGGTGGCGGAAGACGTCCCGCGAGGTCAGGTTCAGGCCGGCCGCGCGGGCGCGGGAGACGGCCTGGATGCTGAGGATGGAGTCGCCGCCCAGCTCGAAGAAGTTGTCCGTCACGCCGACCCTGCGCGCGCCCAGCACCTCGGCCCAGATGCGGGCGAGGATCTCCTCCTCGGGGGTGCGCGGGGCGACGAACTCCTTGTCGCGCTCGCCGCCGTCGAGGTCGGGGGCGGGCAGGGCACGCCGGTCGACCTTGCCGCTGACGGTCATCGGCAGGCCGTCGAGCACGGTGAAGGAGGACGGCACCATGTGGTCGGGCAGCACGCGCCGGCAGGCCGCTCGCACGTCGGCCACGACGAGCCGCGCGTCGTGGCCGGCGGGGACCGGCGCCCCGGCGGGCGCCGTTTGTCCGTCGAGGAGCGGCGGCCGGTGCGCCGCCTGTCGGGGCACCAGGTAGGCGGCGAGCCGGGCGTGGCCGTGCGGGTCGGTGACGGCGACGACCGCGGCGGCGGCGACCTCGGGCAGGTCCGTCAGGGCCGCCTCGACCTCGCCGGGCTCGATGCGGTGGCCGCGCACCTTGACCTGGTCGTCGGCGCGCCCCAGGTGGTCCAGGCGTCCGTCGGCGGTCCAGCGGGCCAGGTCGCCGGTGCGGTACATGCGGGTGCCGGGCGGGCCGAACGGGTCGGGCAGGAACCGTGCGGCGGTGAGCCCCGGCCGGCCGGCGTAGCCGCGCGCCAGCTGCACGCCGGCCAGGTACAGCTCGCCGCCGACTCCGGGCGGCACGGGCCGCAGCCGGTCGTCGAGGACGTAGGCGCGCACGTTGGCGAGCGGCCTGCCGACGGTCGGACGGCCGTCGCCCCCGATGCGGCAGGCCAGGGCGTCGACCGTGCACTCGGTGGGCCCGTAGAAGTTGTAGGCGGCCACGTCCCGCCGCCCGGCCAGCTCCCGCCACAGGCCGGGCCCCACCGCCTCGCCGCCGAGCATCAGCACCCGGGGGTGGTGGCGCGGGTCGGTGAGCAGTCCGGCGGGCAGCAGCTGGCGCAGGTAGGTGGGGGTCAGGTCCAGGAAGTCGATGCGGTGCTCGACGACGTACTCGACCAGCGCGGCGGCGTCCAGCCGGGTCGTCTCGTCGACCAGGTGCAGCGGGTGGCCGTCGGCCATCAGCAGCACGCCCTCCAGTGAGGTGTCGAAGGAGAACGACGCCGTCAGCGCCACCCGCAGCGGCCCGCCGCCCGCCTCGGCGACGAAGCCCTCGCGATGGCCCGCCAGGAGGTTCGCCAGGGACCGGTGTGCCACGGCCACGCCCTTGGGGCGGCCGGTGGAGCCCGAGGTGTAGAGGACGTAGGCGGTGGTGTCGGGGTGCGGCGGGGCGAGCCGGCCGAAGGCCGTGCCGGGGTCTTCCCGCAGCGCGGCTTCGTCCAGGACGAGCGCCGGCCGCGCGTCCTCCAGCAGGAACCGCACCCGGTCCGCCGGCAGCGCGGGATCCAGCGGCAGGTAGCCGGCGCCGGCCTTCCAGACGGCGAGGATCGCCACGATCATGTCGGCGGTGCGCGGCAGCCTGAGGGCGACCAGCCGCTCGGGACCCGCGCCGCGCGCGACCAGGTGGCGGGCGAGACGGTCGGCGCGGGCGTCGAGCGTCGCGTAGTCCAGGCGTACGTCCCCGGCGACCAGGGCGGTGGCGTGCGGGGTGCGGGCGGCCTGCCGCGCGAACAGCTCGGGCAGGGTCCCCTCGGGGACGGGCCGCGCGGTCGCGTTCCAGTCCCGCGTCACCTGCCGCGTCTGCCGGGGCGAGAGCAGGGGCAGGGCACCGAGCGGGCGGTCCGGTTCGGCGGCGGCGCCGTCCAGCGTGCGCAGCAGCTGATCCGCCATGCGCTCGGCGGTGGCCGCGTCGAACAGGTCGGTGCGGTACTCCAGCAGGCCGGTCAGCCCGTCCCCGTCCGGGACGAACTCCACGCTCAGGTCGAACGTGGCGGCCCGCCGGGGCACGGCGACCGGGGCGGCGGCCAGGCCGTGCGGGTCGGGTGCGGCGGGCGGCGCGGGGTGCAGCAGGACCATCACGTCGAACAGGGGGTTGCGGCCCGCCTCCCGGATCGCGCCGGCGGCCTCCACCAGCCGCTCGAACGGCGTGTCGCCGTGCGCGAAGGCCTCGTTGACGGTGTCCGCGGCGGCGGCCAGCAGGTCGCGGAAGGAACCGGCGGTCTCGACGCGGGTGCGCAGCACGACGGTGTTGACGAAGAACCCGACGGCCCGTTCCAGGTCGGTGCGCCCGCGTCCGGGGGTCAGCGAGCCGACGGTGATGTCGTCCTGCCCGGACCAGCGGGCCAGCAGAGCCTGACAGGCGGCGACCAGGGCGGTGAACAGCGTGGTGTGCCGCTCGGCCGCGAGGTGCTTCAGCCGGGCCGTGGTGGCCGCGGGGACGGTGAAGGTGTGCACCGCGCCCGCGCCGGACTCCTCGCCGCGGCGCGGCCGGTCCAGTGGCAGCTCGGGCGCCACCGCGCCCGCCAACCGCTCCTTCCAGTGCGTCAGTTCGCGCTCCAGTCGAGGGCCGGAGAGCTGCTCGCGCTGCCAGACGGCGAAGTCCGGGTACTGCGTGGCCACCGGCGGCAGCACGGGTTCCGCGCCCTGTACGAGGGCGTCGTAGGCCGTGCACAGCTCGTCCAGGAGCACGCCCATCGACCAGCCGTCGGTGACGATGTGGTGGGCCGTCAGCAGCAGCACGTGCGCATCGTCCGACTCGCGCAGCAGCAGGGCGCGCAGCGGCGGCCCGGTGCGCAGGTCGAAGGGGCGCTCGTACTCGGTCGACAGGGCCGCTTCCAGAGCCTTCCCGTCCCCGGGAGCCGTGAGGTCCCGGACCGGCAGCGGGAGCGGGCCGACCGGCCGCACGCTCTGCGCGGGCCTGCCGTCGGCCTCGTCGAACGTGGTGCGCAGCGCCTCGTGCCGCCCCACCACGTGCTCCAGCGCGCCGGACAGGGCGGTGCGGTCGAGGGTGCCGGTCAGGCGCAACGCGACCGCGCTGTTGTAGCGCGGGTCGCCGGGGCGCAGCCGGTCCAGGAACCACAGGCGCTGCTGGGCGAAGGACAGCGGCAGCGGCCGGCTGCGGTCCGCGTGCCCGATGGTCTGCCGGGCGGCGGCGCCGGGGGTGCCTGCGGCCCGTCCGGCGAGCCGGCGGCGGAGCGCTTCCTGGAGGTCCTGCGGGAGGGCCTCGGCGCGGTTTCGCTTCGAAGACGTCATGGGGTTTTGGTCCTCACCGTTCGTCGTGGTCGCTGTCGCCGCGTGCGGCGTCCTCGAGTTCGCTCAGCACCTGTTCCTCCACCAGGTCCGCCAGGGCGGCGACGGTGCGGTGGACCAGGACGTCGCGGGGCGTGAGGGTCACGCCGAAGGTGTCGTTGGCGCGGGAGGCGATCTGCAGGGCGCGCAGGGAGTCGCCGCCCAGGGCGAAGAAGTCGTCCTCGGCCCCCGCGGTGGCCCCCAGGACCTCCTCCCACAGCGCGGCGACGGCCTCCTCGGTGGGCGTGCGGGGCGGCACGTGTCCGGCGGTCCGCTCCTGCGTCTGCGGGCCGGGCGCGGGCAGCGCGGCCCGGTCGGTCTTGCCGTTGTCCGTGAGCGGGAACCGGTCCAGCGTCACGAACGCCGAGGGCACCATGGGGCCGGGCAGGGTGCGGGCGGTGAAGGCCCGCAGCTCCGCGCCGGCGGGCGGCTCGGCGCCGGGCGCGACGAGCAGGTGGGCCACCAGGCGCGGCAGCCCCGGCCCGTCCTCCCGCACGCTCACCACGGCGTCCAGCACCGCCGGGTGGCGTACCAGGGTCGCCTCCACCTCGCCGGCCTCGATGCGGTGGCCGCGCAGCTTGAGCTGGTGGTCGGTACGTCCGAGGTAGTGCAGTTCGCCGCGGGCGTCGCGCCGGACCAGGTCGCCGGTGCGGTACATGCGGGTGCCGGGCGGTCCGAACGGGTCGGCGGTGAAGCGGGTCGCGGTCAGGCCGGGACGGCCCAGGTAGCCGCGGGCCAGGGCCGGTCCGGCGAGCCACAGTTCGCCGGGCACTCCGTCGGGGACGGGGCGCAGGCGCGCGTCGAGGACGTAGGCGCCGGTGGCGGGCAGCGCGCGGCCGATGGGCGGTGCGGAGCCGTCCGGTTCCAGCGGGCCGGACCAGGTGGCGACGACGGTCGCCTCGGTGGGCCCGTAGGAGTTGACCATGCGGTGGTGCGGCGCCCACCGGGCGACCAGTTCGGCCCGGCAGGCGTCCGCGCCGACCACCAGGGTGCGCAGGTCCGGCAGGGTGCCGGGGGTGTCCGGCGGGAGGGTGGCGAGCGCCGCGGGCGGCAGCAGGGTGTGTGTGATGCGCCCGGTGCGCAGGACGTCGGCCAGTTCGGCGCCGAGCAGCGGGCCGGGCGGCGGTACGACGAGGGCGGCGCCGCTCGGCAGGGACATGCACAGCTCCAGCACGGAGGCGTCGAAGCTGGGCGTGGCGAAGGCCAGGACGCGGTCCCCGGGGCGGACCCGGTAGTGCGCGGCCTCGGCGGCGGCGAAGCCGGCCAGTCCGCGGTGGGTGACGACGACGCCCTTGGGGGTGCCGGTGGAGCCGGAGGTGTAGATGACGTACGCCGGGTCGTCGAGGTCCAGGGGGCGGACGCGGTCGGTGTCGGTGGGCCGGTGGCCGGGCGTGCCGTCGGGCGGCGCGGCGAGCAGGCCGGCGACCTCCTCGGCGGTGAGGGTGACGGCGGGGTCCGCGTCGCGCAGCATCAGTGCGACCCGCTCGGCCGGGTAGCCGGGGTCCACCGGGAGGAAGGCGGCGCCCGCCTTGGCCACGGCGAGCTGGGCGAGGACCATGTCCGCCGAGCGCGGCAGGACCAGCGCGACGATGTCGCCGGGCCCCGCCCCTCGCGCGACGAGCCGGTGCGCCAGCCGGTTGGCTCGTGCCTCCGCCTCGCCGAAGGTCAGTGGCGACTCCCCCGTGTCGAGCGCCGTCCGGCCGGTCCACCGGTCGACCGCGGCCTCGATCAGCGCGGGCAGCGTCGCCGGGGACACCGGCGGCAGCTGCGGGCGCGCGGGACCGTGCAGCAGCCGGTGCCGTTCACCGGGCGGCAGCACGTCGAGGGCGTGCAACGGCGCCCGGTCACCGGATGCGGCGAGGGCGGACAGGGCGTGCATCAGCCGGGCGGCCAGGGCGTGGGCCGTGGTCTCCTCGAAGTACCGCGGGTCGTAGCCGAGTTCCACGCTCAGCTCGTCGCCGGGCGAGATCACCACGGTGAGCGGGTAGTTGGTCGCCTCGCGTGCGTCGAGATCCCGGATGCGCACGCCGTGCGCGCCCGCGGTGGCGTCGCCGACGGGATAGTTCTCGAAGACCAGCAGGCTGTCGAACAGGGACGTTCCCGGGGGCAGTTCGCTCCACCGGTGCAGGTCCGTCAGCGGCACGTGGTCGAAGCGCCGGTCCTCCGCGCGGGAGGCCTGGAGTTCCCGCAGCCACGCGGCGCAGGGCGTGGACTCGTCCACGGTGACCCGCGCGGGCAGGGTGGTGATGAACAGGCCGGTGATCGTGTCCGCGCCCGGCAGGTCGGCGGGCCGGCCGGAGACGGTGGTGCCGAAGCACACCTCCCGCTCGCCGCTGAAGCGCGCCAGCAGCAGTGCCCAGGCGCCCTGCACCAGCGTGTTGAGGGTGAGCCGGTGGCGTCGGGCGAAGTCCGTCAGCCGGGCCGTGCCGTCGGCGTCCAGCCGCCGGGACAGCCAGGTTCCCGACCGGGCGGCGGCGCCCGGGGCGGGCCTGCGGTCGTACGGCAGCGCGGTGGGCTCGGTGTGCGCGGCGAGGACGGCCTTCCAGTGTTCCTCGGCGGCGGCGGTCTCCCGGCCGGCCAGCCAGGCTGCGTAGTCCGCGAAGGGCCGCCGCTGCGGCAGCCGCGGCTCGCTGCCGGCGGCGAGCGCGGCGTGCGCGGCCATCACGTCGCCCAGCACGTGGAAGACGCTCCACCCGTCCAGCAGGACGTGGTGGAAGGTCCACACCACGCGCACCTCGTCGGGGCCGAGCCGGATCAGGGTGACGCGCAGCAGCGGGGGGCGGTCCAGGGCGATGCCGCGGGCGCGGTCCTCGTCGAGCAGCCGCCGCAGTGCGCTCTCGCGCTGTGCCGGGGCCAGGCCGCTCCAGTCGAGTTCGGTGACGGGCAGGGGGACGTCGCGGTGCACGGTCTGGACCGGGACGGGGACCCCGCCCAGGGCCACGGCGGTCCGCAGCACGGGCGTGCGGTCGACGACGTGCTGCCAGGCGGCCGCCAGCAGCCGGGGGTCGCGCACGCCGTCCGCGACGAAGGTGATCTGCTCGACGTACAGGCCCTCACCGGGCTCGTCCATGCCGTGCACGACCATGCCGGCCTGCGTGGGGGTGAGCGGGTAGACGTCCGTCACGTCGCGCCCGTCGCCGGCGAGCCGGTCGACGGCCGCCTGGTCCAGTGCGGCCAGCGGGAAGTCCGACGGGGTGCGGCCGCCCGCGCCCGGCTCGGCGCAGTGCCGGACGATCCGCCTCAGTTCCTCCGCCGTCTCCTGCGCGAGGCGCGCGACGGTGTCGTGCCGGTGCACCTGCCGCGAGTACGACCAGGTGAACTCCAGTCGCTTGTCGGTGACCCGGCCGAGGACGTCGATGAGGTGGGGCCGGTCCGCCGAGCCGTCCATGCCTCCGGTCAGCCCGCCGTGGGGCGCGCGCAGCAGACCGCCCTCGGCCGCGTTCCAGTCCTGCTGTCCCAGGTAGTTGAAGCCCACCTGGGGCAGGCCGGGCAGCTCGCGTCCCGCCGTGGGGTGCAGGTGGCGCAGCGCGCCGTAGCCCACTCCCCCGCGCGGCACGGCCCGGAGGTTCTCCTTGACCGTCTTCAGCGCGGTCCCGGGGCCGGCGTCGCGGGGCACGTCGAGGCCCACGGGGAACATGGTGGTGAACCAGCCGACGGTACGGGTGAGGTCGACGTCGTCGAAGAGGTCCTCCCGGCCGTGGCCCTCCAGCGCGACCACCACCCGGTCCTGTCCCGTCCAGCGGGCCAGGACCCGGCCGAGGGCGCACAGCAGGACGTCGTTGACACGGGTGCGGTAGGCGTCCGGCACGTCCTGGAGGAGCCGGCGGGTGTCCTCGCCGCTCAGCCCCACGGTCACGGTCTCCTCGTCGGCGGCGGTGTTGCCGCCGGTGAGGTCGGTCGGCAGGGGGGTGGGGCGCAGGGCGCTCCAGTGGGCGATCTCGTCGTCGAAGCCGCCGTCGGCGGTGTGCGCGGCCAGGTGCTCGGCCCAGGCACGGAAGGAGGTCGTCTTCGCCCCCAGGTCGGGCGTGGCGCCGGCGCGCAGCGCCCGGTGGGCGGCGTCGAGGTCCTCCAGGATCACGCGCCAGGACACCGCGTCGACGACCAGGTGGTGGGCGGCCAGCAGCAGGACGGGCGGCCGGTGGTCGTCCGGGCGGCACAGGGCGGCCTTGAGCAGCGGCCCTCGTGTCAGGTCGAATCCGGAGCACAGGCCGGCGGCCACGGCGGCCGGCGCCACGGGTGCCCCGTGCACCTCGAGGTACGGCTCGGCGCCGGGCGGGGTGCCGTGCTGGCGCCACCGTCCGTCGCCGGCCGGTTCGTAGCGCATGCGCAGCGCGTCGTGCTGCTCCAGCACCGCCGCGAGGGCGGCGCGCAGCAGCGTCTCGTCGGTGCCGGCGGCGAGCTGGAAGGAGACCGCCTGGGTGAAGCGGGCCGGGTCGCCGGCGGGGGTGTCGAACAGCCAGTGCTGTACGGGCGACAGGGGGACGACTCCGATGACCGGGCCCTGTTCGGCGCCGGCCATCGCGACCGGGAACTCCTCGACCGCCGCGGCCAGTTCGGCGACCGTCTGGTGCTGGAAGAGGTGCCGGGGCGTCAGCGCGAGTCCTGCCCGGCGGGCGGCGGAGACGATCTGGATGCCGAGGATGGAGTCGCCGCCGAGTGCGAAGTAGTTGTCCGTCGCTCCCACGTCGGTCATGCCCAGCACCTCGGACCAGATCGCGGCGAGCGTCCGCTCGGTGGCGGTGCGCGGCGGCCGGGTGCCCTCCGTGGTGACGGCCGCGGACCACACCGGTTCGGGCAGGGCCCGCCGGTCGAGCTTGCCGGTGGCGCCCAGCGGCAGTCGCTCCAGCGGCACCACGACCGCCGGGACCAGGTGGTCGGGCAGCGTCCGGGCGAGGAAGGCGCGCAGGTCGGCCGGTGCCGGGCCGTCGGCGCCGCGCGGCACGGCGTAGCCCACGAGGCGCTTGTGGCCGTCGCGTTCCACGACGCGGGCGGCGGCCGCGGCCACCTGCGGGTGCCGGGCCAGCGCGGCCTCCACCTCGCCGAGTTCGATGCGGAAGCCGCGCACCTTCACCTGGTCGTCGGTCCGGCCGAGGTACAGCAGGTCGCCGTCGGCCGTCCAGCGGACCAGGTCGCCGGTGCGGTACATGCGGCTGCCGGGCGCTTTGAAGGGGTCGGCGGGGAAGCGGGACGCGGTCAGGCCGGGCCTGTTCAGGTAGCCGCGGGCCACACCGGTCCCGGCGAGGTACAGCTCGCCGGGTGCCCCGACGGGCACGGGGCGCATGCGGGCGTCGAGGACGTAGGCGCGGGCGCCGCCGACGGGCCGGCCGATGGGCGGGACCCGGTCGGGGTCCGCCGGGTCGCAGGTGAAGGCGGTGGCGTAGACGGTGGCCTCGGTGGGGCCGTAGATGTTCATGACGCGGCAGCCCGGTATCGCCTCCCGCACCTGTCGGACGGCACGGGCGGGCAGCGCCTCTCCGGCCAGGACCACGGTGTCGGCCGTGACCCGGACGGTGTCCTCGGCCAGCAGGCGGCTCAGCGCGGAGGGCACCGCGCTGAGCAGTCCCGCACGCCACGGTCCGGGCCGCTCGGCGAGGGCCAGCAGGTCGCGGACCACCTCCACGTGGCCACCGGACAGCAGGGGCGAGAGGATCTCGAACACCGACACGTCGAAGTTGAGCGAGGTGGAGGCCACCACGTGCTCGAGCCCGCGGCCGGTGAACTCGGCGGCGGCCCAGTCGGTCAGCGCCACCACCGAGGCGTGGGGGACGACGACGCCCTTGGGCCGGCCGGTGGAGCCGGAGGTGTGGATGACGTAGGCGGGGTGCTCCGGCAGCAGCCCGCCGCGCCGCTCGCCGTCACCGACGCCGGCCGCGGACGCGGCGGCCAGACGCCCGGCGCAGGCCGCGTCGTCCAGGGCGATCCGCGTGTACGGGCCGTCCGGCAGCCGCGCGGAGGTCTCCGCGCAGGTGATCACCGCGTCGGGCCGCACGTCCTCGAAGAGGAACGCGATGCGCTCGGCCGGATGGCCGGGGTCGACCGGAAGGTAGGCGGCGCCGCTCTTGAGGACCGCGAGGAGCGCCACGATGAGGTCGGCGGTGCGGGGCAGGGCCAGCGCGACGAACCGCTCCGGTCCGGCCCCGGCCTCGATCAGGAGGCGGGCCAGCCGGTTGGCGCGCTCGTCGAGCTGCCGGTAGGTGAGGTGCTCGGCGCCGGCGGTCACGGCCGGGGCGTCCGGGGTGCGGGCGGCCTGTGCGGCGAAGGCGTCCGGGAGGGTTCGGTGCGGCAGCTTTGCCACCGGCCCCGCGAGCCTTTCCAGCAGGCGGCGTCCGTCGTCCGGTTCGAGCGGCGGCAGGTCGGCCAGGCGGCGGTCGGCGTCGGCGGCGATCCGCGTCAGCAGCGTGCGCAGGCTCGCGCCGAGGCCTTCGACGGTGGCGGCGTCGAAGGCCGCCGGGTCGTAGTCCAGGGACACCGTCACGTCGTCGCCGGGGGCGACGACCACGCTGAGCGGGTAGTTGGTCGGCTCCAGGTCGCGTTCCTGCTCGACGGCGATCCCGTGCCGGGCCAGGGCTCCTTCGTCGAACGGGTAGTTCTCGAAGACGACGATGCTGTCGAACAGGCTGGTTCCGCCGGACACCTCGCTCCAGGTCTGCAGCTGGGCGAGGGAGACGAAGTCGTGGCGCCGGGCCTCCGACTGGGCGGCCTGCACCTCGCGCAGCCACTCCAGCAGGGGGCGATGGCCGTCGATCCGCAGCCGGGTGGGCAGGGTGTTGATGAACAGGCCCACCATGGAGGTCACGCCGGGCAGTTCGGCCGGGCGGCCGGACACGGTCGTGCCGAAGACGACGTCGTCACCGCCGCCGTAGTGGTGCAGCAGCAGCCCCCAGGCGCCCTGGAGCACCGTGTTGACGGTCAGTCCGGCCCGCTGCGCGGTCTTCTTCAGCCGCGCCGACACCTCCTGCCCGAGGGCCACCCGGACCGTTCCCGAGGAGGACGTGCGGTGGGCCTCGGCGGGGTGCCGGTCGCGCGGCAGTGCGGTGGGAACGGCGAACCCGGCGAGGGTCTCGCGCCAGTGGTGTTCCGCACGGCCGGTGTCCTGGGCGGCCAGCCACCGCAGGTAGCCGGCGAAGGGCGCCCGGTCGGGCACCTGCGGGCGGTGTCCGGAGGTCAGGGCCGCGTACCGCTCGCACACCTCGTCGAACACCTGGGCCGCGCTCCAGCCGTCGAGCAGGACGTGGTGGAACGTCCACACCATGCGCACGCGGTCCGGCGCCAGGCGGATCAGCGCGAGCCGCATGAGCGGGGCCGCGCCGAGGTCGATCCCGGCCCGCCGGTCCGCGTCGAGCAGCGACTCCATGTCCCGCGCGCACTGTTCGGCGGGCCGTCCGCACCAGTCGTGGTGGGTGACGGGCACTACGGCCCGGCGCTCCACCACCTGGAGGGGTTCGGCGGTCTCCTGCCACACCAGGCGGGTGCGCAGGATCGGGTTCGCGTCCGCCGTGCGCTGCCACGCCTCGGCGAGCGCGTGCGGGTCGGTGACGCCGCGCAGCACCACCTGCACCTGGTTCACGTAGGTGCGGCCCCGGGGGTCCATGAGGCTGTGGAACAGCATGCCCGACTGCATCGGCGTCAGCGGGTACACGTCCTCGACCGTGCGCCCGTCCCCCACGACCCGGTCGACGGCGGCCTGGTCGAGCCGGGCCAGCGGGAAGTCCGAGGGCGTGCGGCCGCCGGCGTCCGGGGCGGCGCAGTGCGCGACGATCTCCTCCAGTGACCGCAGCATGCCCTCGGCGAGGGAGGCGACCGTCTTCTCGCGGTGCCGTCCGCCGCTGTAGTGCCAGGTGATCTCCAGCTCGTCGTCCTCGACGCGGGCCACCACGTCCAGCAGGTGCGGACGCGGCGCCCCGGGGTCCTCGGCGCCGCCCAGACCGCCGGGAACCGCCCGGACCAGCGCGCCGCCGTCGGCCGACCAGTCGAACCGCCCCAGGTAGTTGAAGCTGATGCCGGGCAGCGGCGCGGCGGTGAGCCGCCCGTCACCCGCCAGGTGGCGCAGGGCGCCGTGGCCGACGCCCCGGCCGGGTACGGCCCGCAGCTGCTCCTTCACGGACTTCAACGCGGCGCCCCAGCTCCCCTCGGGCAGCTCGAGGGCGACCGGGAAGAGGCTGGTGAACCAGCCGACCGTGCGGGACAGGTCGAGGTCGTCGAAGAGCTGGTCCTCGCGGCCGTGCCCCTCCAGTCCCACGGCGACGGTGCCGCGGCCGGTCCAGTCGGCCAGCACGCGGCCGAGGGCGGTCAGCAGGACGTCGTCGACGCGGGTGCGGTAGACGCCGGGAACCCTGCGCAGGAGGTCGTCGGTCCGGTGGCGGTCGAGGCGTACGGTCACCGCGCGCAGGTCGGCGGCGGTGTTGCCGCCGTCGAGGTCCACCGGCAGCGGGTCGGCGCAGTGCCGCGAAACGGTCTCCCAGTGGGCGCGCTGCGCGGCGAAGTCCCCCTCGCCGGTACGTCCGGTGAGCCGTCGCACCCATTCCCGCACGGACGTCGTGCGCTGTGGCAGCCGTATTCGCTCGCCGGCCCGGGCCTGCCGGTAGGCGCTCTCCAGGTCCTCCAGCAGGATGCGCCAGGAGACACCGTCGACGATCAGGTGGTGGGCGGTCAGCAGCAGGCGCGCGGCCCGGTCCTCGCGGGTGAACAGCCGGGCGGCGATCAGCGGGCCGGTGTCCAGCCGGAATCCGGTGTGCGCCTCCTGCGAGAAGCGGGCCTCGGCCTCCCCGGCGGCCCGCGCGTCGAGACCGTTCAGGTCGTGGGCCCGCAGCAGTCGGGGGGTTTCGGTGCCGGGGGCGGCGTACTCCTGGTGCCAGGTTCCGTCCGCGGCGCGGGTGAAGCGGGCGCGCAGGGCGTCGTGGTGGGTCCACAGCGCGGCCAGGGCTGCCTCCAGCGCCTCGGAGTCGACGTCCTCGGCCGTCTCGACGACCACGGACTGGTTGAAGTACTCCGGGCGCGGCGGTTCGGCGTCGAGGAACCAGTGCTGGATCGGGGTGAGCCCGACCTCGCCGGCCACCTCGCCGGTGCCCGCGACGGTCGGGGCGGCGCCGGTCGCGGCGGTGGCCAGGGCTGCGAGCGTGGGGTGCCGGAACAGGTCCCTGGGGGTCAGCGCGAGCCCCGCGGTGCGGGCGCGGGAGACGACCTGGATGCTGACGATCGAGTCACCGCCCAGCATGAAGAAGTTGTCGTCGACGCCGACCCGTTCCACGCCGAGGAGCTCGGCCCAGATACCGGCGAGAACCCGCTCGGCGCCGGTGCGCGGCGCCCGGTGGGCGGTGTCGGCCGCCGCCGACAGGTCGGGTTCGGGCAGGCGTCGCCGGTCGACCTTGCCGTTCGCGGTCAGGGGCAGCTCCGCCACGGTGACGAACGCGGCCGGGACCATGTAGTCGGGCAGTTCGCCGGACAGGCGCTCGCGCAGCCCGGCCGCCGGCGGCACGGCTGCGCCGGGGGCGGGTACCAGGTGGGCGACCAGGCGTTTGCGTCCCGCGTGCCGCGACACCGACACCACCGCCTCGGCGATCGCCGGGTGCGCGGTGAGCCTGGCCTCGATCTCGGCGGGTTCGACGCGGAAGCCGCGGATCTTGATCTGGTCGTCGGCGCGCCCCACGAAGTGCAGTTCGCCGTCGGCGCTCCAGCGCACGATGTCGCCGGTGCGGTACATGCGTCCGCCGGGCGGGCCGAACGGGTCGGCCAGGTAGCGTGCCGCCGTCGCGCCGGGACGTCCGGTGTAGCCACGGGCGAGTCCGGCACCCGCGAGATACAGCTCTCCCGGCACATCCGGCGGTTGCGGCTGGAGCGCGCCGTCCAGGACGTACCCGCGGGTGTCGTCCAGGGGGCGGCCGATGGGCAGCGTCGCGGGCAGCGCGTCACCGGTGCGAAAGACCCGCCGGGTGGCGAAGGCGGTGGTCTCGGTCGGGCCGTACACGTCGACGACGGTGAGGTCCGGGCAGGCCTCCAGCACGCGCCGTACGGCGGAGCCGGGCACGGCCTCGCCGCCGGTCCACACCTCCCGCGCGCCGCGCAGGCAGGCGGGGTCCTCCTGGGCGAGGAGACGGAACAGGCCTATGGTCAGGAACAGGCAGGTCACCCCCTGTTCGGTGATCGCGTGGCGCACGGCTGCGGCTTCGAGGTCCCCCGGCGGGGCGAGCACGGCCGTTGCGCCGCGCAGCAGCGGCACCCACAGTTCGTAGGTGGAGGCGTCGAAGGCGTGCGGGGAGTGCACGAGGACGCGGTCGTGGCCGGCGAAGGCACGGTCGAGGGCGAGCGCGGCGACGTCCCGCTGCCGCGCCGCCACGCCCTTGGGGTTGCCGGTGGAGCCGGACGTGAACATGAGGTACTGGACGTTGTCCGGGTGCACGCGCGGCACAGCCGTGGGCTCCGGGGCCGCGGCGGCGTCGTCGTCCGGCCGCAGTACGCGGCCTTCCGGGAGGAGGGCCGCAGCCGTCTCCTCCCAGGCCCCGTCCGTGAGCAGCAGGTCGGTGCCGGCTTCCCCCAGCATCGTACGCAGCCGCTCCCGCGGCGCCCTGCCGTCGAGCGGGACGTACACGCCGCCGAGGCGGGCGAGGGCGACCTGGGCGACGACGAGGCCGGTCGAGCGGTCCATCAGGACGCCGACGGGGACCTCCGGGCGCACCCCGAGCGCGGCCAGCCGGCCGGCCAGTGCCGCGGCCCGGTCGTCGAGTTCGCGGTAGGTGAGCCGCTCGTCGCCGGCCAGCAGCGCGACGGCGTCGGGGGCGCGCCGCACCTGCGCGGCGAACAGGTCCGCGGTGGTCGCCGCGGGGGCATGGGTGGCGGTGTCGTTCCACGTGTGGAGCACCTGCTCGCGCCGGGCGGCCGTCAGCAGGGGCAGGCGGGCGGGCGCGCTGTGCGGTGCGGTGGCGAAGCCCTCCAGCAGGACGGTGAGGTACTCGGCCATCCGCTCGACGGTGGCGGCGTCGAAGAGGTCCGGGTCGTAGCCGAGACGCAGGGTGAGTTCCGTGCCGGGATAGGCGACCAGGCCGAGCGGGTAGTTGGTGGTCTCGATGCCGTCCAGGCCGCTGAGCCGCAGCCCGTGCGCGGTGGCGAGGCCGTCGTCGACCGGATAGTTCTCGAAGACCACGATGCTGTCGAACAGGGCGGCGCGTTCGGGCAGTTCGGTGAACGCCCTCATGTGGTGCAGCGGCACGTGGTCGTGGCGGCGGTCCTCGCTCTGCTCCTGCTGGAGCCGGCCCAGCCAGGTGAGCAGCGTCCCGTCCCGCGGCACGGTCACGCGGGTGGGCAGGGTCGCGATGAACAGGCCGGTCATGGCGTCGGCCCCGGGCAGCTCGGGCGGCCGTCCGGAGACGGTGGTGCCGAAGACCACCTCGTCGCGGGCCGTCCGGCGGCTCAGCAGCAGTGCCCAGGCGCCCTGCACGAGGGTGTTCATGGTCAGGCCCGCCGTCCTGGCCATGTCCGCCAGTGCCCGGGTGGTGTTCTCGGGCACCGTGACGCGTACCGCCCGCGTCGACTCCGCGCGGTGACTTTCGCGGGGTTCGCGGTCGAAGGGCAGCGCGGTGGCCTCGTCCAGGCCGTTCAGGCGGGTCCGCCAGTGCCGTTCGGCCTCGGCCCGGTCGGCGCGGCCGAGCAGCCAGGCGACGTAGTCGCGGAAGGGGCGGCGGTCGGGCGGCGGGACGTCCGCGGCGCCCGACAGGCCGGCGTGGCACGCGAAGACGTCGGAGAGGACCTGGAAGAGGCTCCAGCCGTCCAGGATCAGGTGGTCGAAGGACCACACGACACGGACCGCGCGCTCGGAGACCCGGGCCAGCACCAGGCGCTGGAGCGGCGCGCGTGTCAGGTCGACACCGCGGGCGCGGTCGTCCTCGAGCAGTGCGCGCAGCCGCTCCTCCCGCTCGGCGCCGGACAGGCCGCGCCAGTCCGCCCGCTCCACCGGGACGGCTGCCCGGCGCTGCACCACGAGGAGCGGCTCGGGCACGTCCTGCCACACCACGCGGGCGCGCAGCACCGGCGTACGGTCCGTGACCCGCTGCCAGGCGTCCGCCAGAACGGCCGGGTCCTCCACGCCGTCCAGGACGAACGTCAGCTGCTGGAAGTACACGCCGCGGTCGTCCTGCGAGAGCCGGTGGAAGAGCATGCCGGCCTGGGTGGGCGTGAGGGGGTGGACGTCCTCCACGCCCGCGGGGTCCTCCCCCACGATGCGGTCGACGTGCGTCTGGTCGAGCCGGGCCAGCGGGAAGTCCGAGGGGGTGCGTCCGGCGGTGCCGGGCCGGGCCGCGTGGCGGGCGAGGCCGGCCAGCGCGTCGGCGAACCGTCCGGCGAGGTCCGCGACGGTGTCCCGCCGGTGCAGCTCGTCCGAGTAGAACCAGGTGAACTCCAGGCTGTCGCCGTCCAGCCGTCCCACGACCTCCAGCGCGTGCGGGCGTGACGCCGAGGGATCGGCGTCCAGCTCCAGCGGACAAAACGGGCCTCCGTACAGCCCTTCGGAGGTCCCAAAGAGCCCGAAGCGGCCCAGGTAGTTGAAGCTGATCTGCGCGGCGGTCGCCGGGAGCGGTGCGGCGTGGCGGCCCGGCAGGGTCAGGACGCCGTGGCCGAGGCCGTGCCGGGGCACCGCGCGCAGCTGCTCCTTGACCTGCTTGAGTACGGCGTCCCAGTGCGCCTCGGGCGGGACGGCGAGGGCGACGGGGTGGCGGGTGGTGAACCAGCCGACGGTGCGGCTGGTGTCGACGTCGGCGAACAGCTCCTCGCGGCCGTGGCCCTCGACGTCCACCAGCACCCGGTCGTGACCGGTCCAGCCGCACAGCACCCGGCCGAGGGCGGCGAGCAGGACGTCGTTGGCCCGGGTCCGGTAGGTCTCGGGCAGGGTCCGCAGGAGCGCTTCGGTGTCCTGGGAGCCGAGGCGTACCGTCACCGAGCGCTGGGAGGCGTAGGTGTTGGTGCCCGTCCGGTCCGACGGCAGGTCGGCCCGGGCTCCCTCGGCCGCCCGCGCCCAGTAGGCCCTCTCGTCGTCGAACCCGCCGGCGCCGGCGTGCGCGGCGAGGCGCTCGGCCCACTGCCGCAGCGGGGACGACTTGGGGGGCAGCTCCGCCGCTCCGTCCCGGCCGGCACGGCGGGCGCGGTAGGCCCGGTCGAGGTCCTCGAGGAGCAGGCGCCAGGAGACCCCGTCGACGACGAGGTGGTGGACGGCCAGGTGCAGCACGTGCGGCCGTTCGGGGCCCCGGTCGTGCAGCACGGCACGCAGCATGGGGCCGTGGCGCAGGTCGTGGGGGCCGAGGTGCGGGGTGTCGGTGTCCGGTCCGGTGTGGCGCGCGAGGCGGCGGCGGGCGGCCGGGCCGTCGATCAGCCACCGTACGCCCCCCTCGTCGGTGGGGAAGCGGGAGCGCAGGGCGTCGTGGTGGACGATCACGTCGTTGAGGGCGGCTTCGAGTGCGACGGCGTCGAAGCCGGCGTGCAGTTCCACCGAGAGTGTCTGGGCGAAGTGCCCGGCGCGTTCGCCCGCGCTGTCGAAGAGCCAGTGCTGGATGGGCGTCAGCGGCGCGGTGCCCGTGGCTTCGACGGGTACGGACGCCTCGGCGGGCCGCCGGCTTCCCGCCTCGTCGGCGCAGCGGGCCAGGGCGGCGACCGTCTGGTGCCGGTAGACGTCCCGCGAGGTGATCGTGAGGTCCGCCTGCCGGGCCCGGGCGACGACCTGGATGCTGAGGATGGAGTCGCCGCCCAGCGCGAAGAAGTTGTCGTCCGCTCCGACCCGCTCCACCTGCAGGACGTCGGCCCAGATGGCGGCGAGGGTCCGTTCGGTGGGGGTGCGGGGGGCGACGTGGCGTGTCGCGGGTTCGGCCGGCGCCGGGTCGGGGAGCCGGCCGCGGTCCAGTTTGCCGTTGGGGTTGAGCGGCAGGGCGGGCAGCACCACGACGGCCGAGGGGACCATGTAGTCGGGCAGGGTGCGCCCGAGTTCACGGCGCAGCGCCTCCGGTTCCACACGTGCGCCGGAAGCGGGGACGACGTATCCGGCCAGGCGGCGGTGGCCGTCGCCGTCGTGGGCGGTCGCGGCGGCCTCGGCGACGCCCGTACAGCGGCGCAGGGCCTCCTCGACCTCGCCCAGTTCGATGCGAAAGCCGCGCACCTTGACCTGCTGGTCGATGCGGCCGAGGTACTCGAGCCGGCCGTCGGCGCTCCAGCGCACCAGGTCGCCCGTGCGGTACATGCGGTCGCCGGGGGTACCGAAGGGGTCGGCGACGAAGCGCGTGGCGGTCAGACCGGGGCGTCGCAGGTAGCCGCGGGCCAGCCCACCGCCGCCGAGGTACAACTCACCCATGACGCCGGGGGGCTGGGGGCGCAGCAGGCGGTCCAGCACGTAGGCGCGGGTGCGCGCGACGGGACGGCCGATGGGCGGGGCCTGGTCGGGGACGGTGCCGCCGGCGAACCAGGCGGTGGCGTAGACGGTGGCCTCGGTCGGGCCGTAGAGGTTCGCCACCTCGGCCGAGGGCATGGCCTCCCTGATGTCCCGCACGGTCCGGGCGGGCAGGGCCTCGCCTGCCAGGACGACGGTGTCCGCCTCGACGGCGCCGTCGCCACCGAGCACACGGGAGAGTACGGACGGGACGCCGCTGAGCAGTCCGGCCCGGCGCGGTCCGGCGCCGTCGGCGAGGGTGGGGAGGTCGGCGACCACCTCGACACTGCCGCCGGCCAGCAGGGGGCACAGCAGCTCGAAGACGGACACGTCGAAGTTGAGGGAGGTGGACGCGACGACGTGCGCCAGCCCGCGCGGGCCGAACGTCTCCTTGGCCCAGGCGGCCAGCGCGGCCACGCTGCGGTGGGTGACGACCACGCCCTTGGGGCGGCCGGTGGATCCGGAGGTGTAGATGACGTAGGCGGGGTGGGACGGGTCGAGCGGCCGGGTCCGGTCGGCGTCGGTCGGGTCGGCGTCGGTCGGGGCGCCGGCATCGGACGGCTCGATGTCCTCCAGGAGCAGCGGTTCGCAGTCGTCGGGGAGCGCGTGGGCGGTCTCACGGGTGGCGACGACGAGGGCGGGGACCGCGTCGGCGAGCATGAAACGGATCCGCTCGGCCGGGTAGCCGGGATCGACGGGCAGGTATCCGGCGCCCGACTTCAGGACGGCCCACAGCACCGGCAGCAGGTCGGCGGAGCGCGGCAGGCACAGCGCCACCAGGGACTCCGGTCCCGCGCCGTGTGCCGTCAGCAGCCGGGCGAGCCGGTTGGCCCGCCGGTTCAGCCCGGCGTAGTCCAGCCGGGCCCCGTCACAGGTCACGGCGGTCCGGTCGGGGGTCCGGGCCGCCTGCGCCTCGAACAGCGCCGGGAGCGTGGCGCCGTCGGCGTGCTCGCCGGCCGGCGCGGGCGGGTTCCAGGAGTCGAGGAGCGTGCGCCGTTCGTCGTCCGACAGCAGCGGCAGTTCGGCCAGCGTCCGGTGCGGGCCGTCCGCCATGCCTTCCAGCAGGCGGTGCAGTTGCCGGCTCATCCGGGCCACGGTCGCCGCCTCGAACAGGCCGGTGCTGTACTCGACCGTCAGCTCGCAGCCGCCGTCGGCGCGCGGCGCGAACTCCAGCACGAGGTCGAAGCGGGCGGCCGGGCGGGGCAGCGGATGGTCCTCGATCCGCACCCCGGCTGCCAGCGGCGGCCGGGCGGGTGCCGCCTGCTGCACCACCAGCACCTGCACCAGCGGAGTGCGGCTGGGGTCCCTCGGCGGGGCCAGTTCCTCGACCACCCGGTCGAACGGCACGTCGTCGTGTGTGAAGGCGTCCAGCACTCTCGCGCGCATGGACTCCACGAACCGGTCGACCGTGAGGGCGTCGTCGACCTCGCCGCGCAGCACGACGGTGTTGGCGAAGAAGCCCGTCACGTCCTCCAGTTCGCGGCGGCCCCGCCCGTTGGTGACGGTCCCGAACGCCACGTCCCGCTGCCCGGAGTAGCGAGAGAACAGCACGGCCGCCGCCCCGGCGAACAGCGTGAAGACGGTCGTGCCGCGGCCCTGCGCCAGTTGCCGCAGCCGGTCCACCAGCTGCTTCGGGAGGTCGTGGCGGTGTGCCGCGCCCGCGGTGGTGCGCACCGCCGGCCGGGGCCGGTCGGTGGGCAGTTCGAGTTGCTGCAGGCCGGCCAGGTGGCGCTTCCAGTAGCCGAGGCCGTCGGCGTCCGCGTCGCCGGTGCGCCGCTCGTGCTCCCACAGCGCGAAGTCCGGGTACTGCACGCCCGGCCGGGGAAGGCCGTCCGGTTCGCCGCATGCCTCCGCGCGGTAGAGCGCCGCCAGGTCCCGGGTCAGGACGCCGACCGACCAGCCGTCGGTGACGATGTGGTGCTGGGCCAGCAGCAGGACGTGGTCCTCGGGTGCGCGGCGGACGAGCAGCGCCCGGGTCAGGGGCCCGGTCGTCAGGTCGTGGGGGCGGCGCAGTTCCTCGGTCAGCAGGCGCTCGACGGCGTCGCCCCGCCGGTCGGCGGGCAGGTGCACGACGTCGGCGGTACGCAAGGGGAGCACCGCCTCGGGGGCGACCATCTGGGCGCCCCGGCCGTCGACGGTGGCGAAGGTGGTGCGCAGGGAGTCGTGGCGGGCGGCGAGCCGGTCCAGGGCGCGTCGCAGGGCCTGCGTGTCGAGCGGGCCGCGCAGCCGCAGCGCCACGCCGGTGTTGTACTCGGTTCCGCCGCCGGTGAGGTCGTCGAGGAACCACAGGCGTCGCTGGGCACCGGAGAGCGGGACGGGCTTTTCGCGCGGGGCGGAGGGGATCGGGTCCGGCGGCGCGGCGGCGGACGGCTCGGCGGCCAGCGGGGCGAGCGCGGCGACGGTCCGCGCGGTGAACACGTCGCGCACGGAGAGCCGGACGCCGAGGACTTCCCGGATCCGCGTCAGGGTGCGGGCGGCGAGGATCGAATCGCCGCCCAGGTCGAAGAAGTCGTCGGTGACGCCGAGGGCGTCGACGCCGAGGACGTCGGCCCAGATCGCGGCGAGGGCCCGTTCGCCGTCGGTGCGCGGCTCGACATGCTCCACGGTCCGCGCGCCGCCGGGGGCGGGCAGGGCCCGCAGGTCGATCTTGTGCTGCGGGGTGAGCGGCAGCGCGTCCAGGACGACGACGGCGGAGGGCACCATGTGGGCCGGCAGGGTGGCCGCGAGGGCGGCACGCAGCCGGGCCGGGTCGGCTCCGCGGGCCGGGTCGGCGGGCGTGACGTAACCGACGAGCCGGCCGCGGGCGGGTTCCTCGTCGCGGACCACGACGACGGCCTCACGGACGCCGGGGTCACGGGTCAGGGCGGCCTCGATCTCGCCGGGCTCGATGCGGAAGCCGCGTACCTTGACCTGCCGGTCGACCCGGCCGAGGAACTCCAGCTCGCCGTCCGCCCTGCGGCGCACCCGGTCGCCGGTGCGGTAGAGGCGGGCGCCGGGCGACCCGGAGGGGTGGGCGACGAACCGGGTCGAGGTCAGACCGGGGCGGCCGAGGTAGCCGCGGGCCAGCCCGCCGCCGCCCACGTACAGTTCGCCCTCGGTACCGGGCGGCACCGGGCGCCTCGCAGGGTCCAGGACGTGGGCCTCGGTGCCGGGCAGCGGGCTGCCGATGGCCGGTGTTCCGGTGCCGGCGGTCAGCGGCCCGGTCCAGGTGGCGACGACGGTGGCCTCGGTCGGCCCGTAGGAGTTGATCATGCGGCGGCCGGGTGCCCACCGGTCGACGAGCGCGGCCGGGCACGCCTCGGCCCCGACGATCAGGGTGCGCAGGTGCGGCGCGCCGCCGGTGTCCGCCGGGTCGGGCAGGGTGGCGAGGGCGGCGGGCGGTATGAGGGCGTGGGTGATGCGGTGTTCGTCCAGGACCGCGGCCAGTTCGTCGCCCAGCCAGGGCCCGTCCGGCGGTACGACCAGCAGGGCGCCGGACAGGACGGAGACGCACAGCTCCAGTACGGAGGCGTCGAAACTGGGTGAGGAGAACTGCAGCACGCGGTCGCCCGGGCCGACGGCGTACCGCTCGGCGGCGGCCGCGGCGAAGGCGCCGATGCCGCGGTGGGTGACGGTGACGCCCTTGGGGGTGCCGGTGGAGCCGGAGGTGAAGATGACGTACGCCGCGTGGTCGGGGAGCACGCGGCTCTCGGGCGGGTCCGCCTCCCGGTCCCCGGCGTCCATCAGCGCGCGGACCCGGTCCGGGTCGTCCAGGACCACCGCCGGGTCGGCGTCGGCGAGCATCAGCGCACGCCGTTCGGCCGGATAGGCGGGATCCACGGGGAGAAAGGCGGCACCGGCCAGGGACACGGCCAGCTCGGCGGCGACCAGTTCCATCGAGCGCGGCAGGACCAGCGCCACCGTCCGCTCCGGTCCGGCGCCGCTGCCGGCGAGGTGGGCGGCGAGTCGGCCGGCCCGCCGCGCGAGGTCCCCGTACGACCAGGTGCGTCGGCCGTCGGTCACCGCGGGGGCGTGCGGGTCGCGCGTCACCCACCGGGCGAACAGCTCACCGAGCGGGACGTGGCGGGTGGCATGGTCCGCGCCGGTCGGCGGGGCCGTGCCGACCGGTGCGGAGGCGGGCGCGGCGGGGTGCTGGGCGTGCAGGTCCGTCATCGGGGCGAAGTCCTTCGGGCGCGGGGCGGCGCGCGGACCCGGCGCGGCGGTCTCGGACAGCCTGCGGGCACACCTGAGCGGTGCGGGGTCCATGCGTACGGGGCGGGTGCGTGACGCGGGCGCGGTCAGACGGTGCCGGTGCGGCGCGCGGTGCGTCCGGATATCTGCAGGCGGTCGACGGTCCCGGTGGCGGGGTCGCGGTGGAAGCGGCCGCCGGGCTCGTGCCGGCCGGTGGCCGGGTCGACCAGATCGCAGGACAGGTCCGGGTAGCACACCAGCGGGATGGGGTAGTCACCGTCGACGGACAGGGTCGGCGTGCCGTCCCCGTCGAGCTTGACCGCGTACTCGGTGCCGCCGTTGCGGTAGGTGCCGGCGCATTCCGGCAGCGGTACGGCAGGACCGCGGTGGGCGGCGGACGGGGCGGTCGGCACGCGTATGCCGGTGAGCCGGGCGAGGTCGGCGGCGAGGTCCCGCCACAGTGCGGTGGCGCCGCCGGCGTTGCCGGTGAAGGCGACGACGACGCCGCTGTCCGGCTCGGCCCGCAGATGGCAGGAGGTGCCCTGGGCGTTCCCGTCGTGGCCGCACCACACGTGGCCGTCCTGCCGGAAGAGGGCGAGGCCCAGGCCCCAGGAGTCCGCCAGGGCACCGGGGTCGGCGGCCGGTTCGGGACGGCGCATCCGGGCGGCGGCGGACGCGGGCAGGACGGTGGACCGGCCGGTGACGGCCCTTCCCAGGGCCACCAGGTCCTCGGCGCTCGCCATCAGGGCTCCGGCCGGAGCCTCCACCGGGGCGAGGTTCTGGTGGGCCGGGCGCACCAGGCCCGTGGCCGTGTTGAGGGCGTGGCCGGTGGCGACCGGCCGCGCCGGGGTGGCGTCGCCGAGGAAGGCGGGGACGATGCCCAGGGGATCGAGGAGGAGCGCTCGCAGCGCTTCCTGCCAGGTCATGCCCGTCACTTCGGACACGAGCCGGCCCGCGGCCACGTAGCCGGCGTTGGAATAGGAGAAGCCGGTTCCCGGCGGGAACAGGGCGCTCCGCGCGGTGCAGACCGCCGAGAGGTAGCGCGTGGCGGTGGCGCCGGCGGCGCTGTCGGAGTCCGGTCCGGTGGGCAGACCGGCGGTGTGACCGAGTAGGTGGCGCACGGTCACCTTGGGTAACGGCCTTAATTCGGGCAGCAGTTCGGCGGCAGGATCATCGAGGTCGAGGTCTCCGTCGTCGGCGAGGAGCAGCACGGCGGCGGCCGTGCCGAGCTTGGTGACGGAACCCAGGGGGACGGCCGTGTCCGCGGTGACCGGGGTGCCCGTCAGGGCGTCGGCCGTGCCGGTGTGCACGCTGAGGGTGTGCGTGCCGGTGTGGACGGCCAGTTGGGCGCCGGGCACGCGGTGGGCGCGCGCGAGGGAGTCGAGGCGGCTCTGCAACTCCTGGCGCAGCGGGGACGGCGACCGGTCGGCGGCCGGAGCGGCGGTGGGGTACGGCATGGGAAGGGGACTCCTGGTGAGAGCGGGTGCGGGGAGAGAACGCGGCCGGCCCGCGGGTGAGCGGTTGCGGGACCTGCGCACGTCGACGCGCGTCACGCCCTGGTGACGGCGATCGGCAGGTGGCGTACGCCGACGATGACGGCCGGGTTCCGGTACGCGACATCGTCGTAGGCGGGGACCGCGAGGATGGGGAAACGTTCCACCGGCATATGCAGCGCGATCCGCGCTTCCAGCCGGGCCAGGGGCGCGCCGAAGCAGAAGTGGATGCCGCGACCGAGGGCCGGACGGGGATTCGGACTGCGGGCGACGCCGAAGACGTCCGGAGCGGTGAAGCGGGCGGCGGCACCGTCGAGCAGGCGCGCGCACATGGCCTTGATGCGCGGTTCGAGCCCGCGGTCCACTCTGGGGGTGAAGCCCCGGCTCACCAGGGTGCGGAGTGTGCGGTGTCCCGGCGGGTCCGTGCCGGCGAAGCTGCCCTGCCGGAAGGTCTCGAAGTCCTGCTGGGCGGGGGTGACCGGAGTGAGGTCGGCGAGTACGGCGGAGACCCCCCGGTGGCCCACGCCACGCCACTGGCCCTGCGTCCCGTCGTAGGCCGCGGGGCCCGCCTCGCGCGAGGACCGCCACCGGCCGGGTAACGCGTTCAGGGGCGATTCGGCCCCGGTCGTTCGAGTGCTTGTCACCGGTTCTCCTTGGGTGGGAACGCGCGGGCCCGGCATGGGCCGTCAACGGTGGTGCGGGTTCGCCGGCCAGGAAGCCATGGGCGCGGCCGACGGGTGTGCCACCGCCCAGCGGACCTCGCTCCGCGCCAGGTGGCCGGCTCGCGGTCGGGCCGGCCGCCACTCGGGAGCTGCCCGTCCGCCTCACGGAACGCCCGTGGCCGCCGGGGGCGTCAGTAGACCTGGGGACAGGTTCCGTACGCCGGGGCGGCGGTTCCGAGCGGTCCGGACGTCCGCCGTGCGGCCGGCAGGCCCGCACACTCGCAGCCTGGTGACACGTGCCTCTGACGCAAAGCAGACATCACTGCATCCCCCCGTGACTTTTCCCGCGCAGCGGCTCCGCGCAGGGCTCTCCTGTCCCATTCCTACGATTTAGCGCTTTGCGCGCCGAAAAGGCGCTTCGGCACGATCCATCCGGGCCGAACGCGCTCACAGTTTTCACGTTGGGTCACAGGATGGCAACCCCCCGAAACTGGAGGGGAGATGGCCTGTCGGTGAACCGCCGCCAGGTGCGTGTATCCCGTCTCTGCATAGTCAAACCCCTTGCCCTCAGGGAGAATTGACTTCATTTCAACAACTTGCCCACGACTGCCACCACCTGCACCGTCCGCCTCGGACGCATGGCCTCTCGCCCCGTGGATTTCGGCCAGATTCGGCACCGGCATGCCCGAACGCCGCCCCGTCCCGGTCCCTTCGGCGGGCGCCGGGCACGGGGGAACGACCCGGCGCGTGGAAGGAGTCACCGGCGCTCACGCTCACCACGCGTGCACGGGCGTACACCAACGAGGTCGCGGCACCACCACGAGCCCCCGCGATCCGCGAACGCGCCGCCCGTCATCGTCCGCCGGCGTCGGCGCACTCGGCGACGAGCCGCACGACGGTGTCCGGATGGTCCGTCAGGAAGAAGTGCTCCCCGGGAAGGGTTTCCAGCCGAAAACCGGCCGTGGTGTGACTCTTCCAGGCTGCGGCCCCCTCCGGCGCGACCTGTGGGTCCCGGTCCCCGGTCAGGCAGAGGACCGGCGTGTCCACCACGGCGTCGGGGACCGGCCGGTACCGGGTGACCGCCCGGTAGTCATTGCGCAGGACGGGCAGGAACAGGTCCATGAGTTCCGGGCTGCGGACGATCGCCGGGTCGGTGCCGCCGAGAGCGGCAAGATGGTCGAGGATCTTCCGGTCGGAGTCGAGGACGGGCAACTCGCGCGGTGCCGACGGGGCGGTGCGGCCGGAAACGACGAGGCGGCAGTGCGTCGTCAACCGGTCGTGCCCGAGCCGGAGTACCGACTCGAAGGCGACGGACGCCCCCATGCTGTGACCGACGAGCACCAGCGGCACGGGCTCCGCCGCCCATCGCCGCAGGGACGGCACCAGCCGGTCGGCGAGCCCCTCGACGGTCGCCACGAACGGCTCGCCCAAGCGTTCCTGCCGCCCCGGGTACTGAACGGCCGCGACGTCGTACCCCTCGGGGAACCGCCGCGCGAACGGCGCGTAGAACGAGGCGGCGCCACCGGCGTGCGGAAAGAAGAGCACGCGCGCGCGAGGTGGCGCGGCACCGCGCAGCGGCCTGATCCAGGGATCCTTGTTCTCCATCGGCGCTCCCCGCCCCTTTTCCTGTGACCGGGGTTGTACGCCCGGCCGACCCGGTGTGACCACCGTCGACCGTACGGTGCCCTGGCGCCGACCGTCGATGGCACCTCGCGGAGCGAGACTGCCCGGCGCCCGGCGCCGGTGGCAGGGAAGGTGTGGACCCGGACGGGTCAAGACACGCCGCTCTGGCCCTGTCCGCTGTCCGCTGTCATGTCGCGGCCACCCAGCCGGACGGCCGGACGGCCCGCCGGGCACACTCCGCCCACACCGTCCTGCCCCCCGGGTGACGGGGCTCGCGGCCCCAGGCGTCGGCGAGCAGGGCGACGAGGGACAGGCCCCGTCCGGATCCACCGTCGCTGTCGCTGTCGGTACCGGCGGTCGGGGCGGGCCGGGGCGGGCAGGCGTTCGCCCCGCGCGTCGGTGGCCTCGATCCACAGGATGGCGGGCGTCGGGGTGAGAGCGGGACGTGCGTCCCTGCCCCGCGCCCGCCGCCCGTGCAGGGCCGCGTTCGCGGCCGGCTCGGCGATGAGGAGGGACGCCGTGGCCGTACCGTCGGCGGCGGCCTCCGGCCGCCCCTGTTGCACGGCGAGCCGGCGCTCGGCCGCACAGCGTGCGGTGTGCGCGCCGTGCGCCGTGGTGGAAAACATGGTGCGGAAGTGGGCTGTGCCGACGGTCGGTTCACCGGGGGCCGGTTGCCCGGGGGCCGGCTCCGTTCCGGTGGGGGCCCCACCGGAACGGGGCCGGGCACCTGATCAGGTGAACGGGATGGTGAGGACGGAGTCCTTGCCCACCTGGAGGGTGGACGGGCCGTTGCCCAGCGCGCTCCAGACCTCCACGCGGACGGTGCCGCCGTTCAGGTCGCCCGGGGTGCCCGAGGCGGAGTGCAGTCCCTGCCGGGCCGAGGAGTACTCCTCCCAGCCGGGGACCGGATCGGTGGCGAAGTAGCGGAACGTTTCGACACGGTCGAACGTGCCGTCACCGGTCAGGTCGTACGACACCCGGGCCTGCTGGGCGTGCCCGACGGAGGTGCCGGCGTCCGTCCTGAGGGTGAAGGCCGTGCCGGAGCCCGGTTTCAGGGTGCCCTTGACGTTCTTCACCTCGTAGACGAGCGGGTTCCTCGGTGTTCCGTCGTTGTTCGTGCCGCCGGCGGACGGGACGGTGTCGGAGGAGCCCGTCGCGGCCGCCCGGGTGGCGAGTTCGCCGCCCGACCGCAGGTAGAAGGTGTCGCCCGTGACATGCGGCGGCGGGGCGTCACCTGTGGTGGTGACGGTCACGGTGCCGCTCGCCGGACCGACCTGGCCCGCGGTGTCACGGGCCCTGACGCTGTAGGTGTACTCGGTGCCGGGGGCCAGCCCGGTGTCGGTGTGGGTGGTCCCGGTGACCGTGGCGACCTTCGTGCCGTCGCGGAGGACGTCGTAGTCCTTGACGCCCTTGTCGTCGGTCGCCGCGCCCCAGGTCAGTCCGACGGAGGTGTCGGTGACGTCGCTCACGGCCGGGGTGCCGGGTGCGGTGGGCTTCTCGTCGGCCGGGGGCGGCTCCTCACCGCCGCCGTCCGCGGCGCCGCAGAGCCTCCCGAGCCGGGTGTCGTCGCCCGCTCCGGACGCGGTCGACTTCGCCGGGACGTTCAGCACGCCGCCGTCGGAGAACAGCACCGAGCACCGCTCGGCTCCGTAGTTGTGCGCGGCGTACGTCGTGGCGCCGTTCCTGTCGAAGACGACGGCCGTGGGCGTGTTGGCCGTGACGGTCATGTCCGGCGCACCGATGGAGTTCATCGTGGAGACCCAGTGATAGGTGTGGGCCTTCGTCTCGCCCTCCTCGGGAACGTAGCCGCCGTTCTCCCGGTCCCAGGCCGCCATGGCCCCGGCCGGGTCGTACAGCGCCCGGACCTGCCAGAAGATGTCGCGCCACTCGACGGCCGGGCCGCCGTTCTCCCTCTCCATCTCGGCCACGCTGCGGCGGAGCATGTCCTTCTCCCTGGCCAGGTGCAGCGAACCACCGGTCACGGGGAGGAAGTTGATGCCGTGGATCTCCTCGGGGTTGGCGGTCCACCAGGTGGAGTAGGCGCCGCCGCTGCCCCAGACCATGCCGACGGCGTCGTGGGTGAAGTCCTGCGGGTAGACCTGCTGGTCGGCGTCGAACCAGTACTGCGCGATCGACTCCGACTCGGTCATCATCATGTAGACGCCCTGGTCGCGCAGCGCCTTGTCCCCCATGGCCGAGCCCCACATGATCAGACCGGCACTGAGGTTGATCGACTCCGAGGACGACTCCTGGTTGTTGCCGGCGGCGAAGGCCTCGTGGCCGGCGGCCCAGCTGTGGCCGGCGTAGACGTCGAACCCGCGCAGGAAGGGGTACTCGGTGTCGTCCCTGGCCGGGTTGGCGGCGTCCTTGACGAGTTCCCCGACCATGCCGCCCCACTCGGAGTCGGCGGCCCACTGCGGGTCGTACTGCGCCACGACCGCCGCCGCCATCACGTAGTACGAGTAGTGGAAGTGGTGGTCGTTCAGTTCCTGGTCGCTGCCGTAGGAGGCCGGGTAGCCGATGAGGGTGCGCCAGTCCTTGTCGTAGGAGAACTCGGACGGGCCGCCGGCGGTGAACCACTCCTCCATACGGGTCTTGATCAGCTGGAGGAGCTTGTCGCGGTTCGCCGTCTCGCCGATCTGGTCGGCGATCGGCACGAGCTGGGCGAGCTTGCCCAGGGCCTTGCCGGTCCAGTAGGTGTCGGTGGCACCGCTGAACGGATCACCCTGCGCCAGCACGTCGTCGATGTAGGTCCTGAGTTTCGCCTCGTCGACGCCCGGAGCGCTCGGCAGCCCCGGCAGGACGCCGTTCACCTTCTGCGTGGTGGTGAACGACGTGCCCTCGCGGACCTTCATCTCGCCGCGCGACGAGACGTACCTGTGATCGGTGAGCGTGTCGGAGGTGTGCAGCCACTGGTGGCGGTAGAGCGCCTGGAGGGTGCCGGTCTCCTCGCCCTGCTTCGCCTCGGTGGTCAGCGTGTAGGTCGCCTCGACCTCGCCGTCGCCCTCCCGGTAGTCCCAGTCCACCTCGGAGCCGGTCACGAAGCTGAAGGCGTACTTCTCGTAGTCGGCGAGCGCCTCCCTGTCGGGGAGGACGGCCAGGGAGAAGTAGTCCTTGGCGCCGAGGTCGGCACGGATCTCGTTGCCGGAGACGGTCCAGTCGCTGCCGCTCGGGGCGAACAGCGCGTAGTGGTGGCCCGAGATGGTGACGCCGAGGACGTCGCCCCGGTCGGCGAAGACGGCCGGCGGGGCCGCGGCGCTGATCCGCGCCGCGCCGCCGGTGCCCTCCGCGTACACGTAGGGCATGCCGTGGCCGATGGTCGCCCGCAGGGTGCGCGTACCGTCGTTCCAGTACGGAGTGACGGTCCAGTCGCTCCACCCGTCCGCCTTGGCGTCGGGGGAGTTGAGGCCCGCGAGGCCGAGGGTCAGGTCGGCCTTGTGCGGGAACTCGTACTGGCGGCCGTCGCCCACGATCTGGTGGGTGGTCGGGTAGCCGACCTCCAGACCGCCGGACACCGCCTTGTAGGTGAGGGGGTGTCCGTACATGTTCTCCGACCAGGGGTTGCCGGCGAACCGCTGGAAGATCAGCGAGGACCACCAGTCGTTGGTCGGCACCGGCTTGTCCGCCATGGCGGGCGTGACCTTGGGCTTGACAGGCTGACCATCGCTGTTGGACGGCCCCTTGCTCCCGGCCGGACGGTCGTCGCTGTAGCTTCCCCTGCCCACCTCGATGGTGGCGGCGGAGGCGACGCCGCCGCCGACGGTGGCCGCCAGACCCGTGGCGGCCAGGGCGGCCGCCGACAGTAGCGCCAGACGTCTACGGAATCTCATGGGCGACCTTTCTGAGAGCGCTCTCAGGACGCGGTCAACGTAGGCTCGCGACAACCGGTGGTCAATACTTCAAACAAGGATCCGCTCGGACGGCGCGGGTGAGAACCGGTGGCGCCCTGCCGAGCGCGACGCCACGTCCGCGTCCGGCCCGAAGCCCACGGGGCCCGGGCGTGGCCCGGGTCCGCACCGGCACCGGCACCGGACCTGCGAGCAACGCACTGCGGACCCGCGGGGCACGTCCGGCCCCACCCTCGCCCGCCACAGTCGCGCCCGGACGGGCCGACAAGGAGCCGGTGGCCGGCGGGATCCCCTGTCGACGGAGCCGCACGCCTCGAGGGAGTACTCGCTCCCCGAGCGGGAGTTCACCTCCCGCCGGATCACCGGGCCGCCGCCGGTGTGCGACCGGCCGCCCGCCTCCTGCCGCGACGGGAGGTGAGACGGGGCGCCCCGGCATGGCCGGATCGCGCGGTCCGCCGGACACGGGCAGCTTTCGCACATGAAAACCGTTGTCGTATGCTGTCGGTGCCTCCCCGGTGCGGTGTCGTGGTGGACGACCTCCGGCCCGGTCGAGGCAGTCTCCCCGCCCGTCTGCGGCGCACATCACGCCGTACGACCGTCCTGACCGAGAGGAACCACCCATGGCCGTTCCCAAGCGCAAGATGTCCCGCAGCAACACCCGTCACCGCCGCGCCCAGTGGAAGGCGAGTACGCCGAACCTGGTGCCGGTCACGGTCGACGGTGTGACCTACCGGGTGCCGCAGCACCTCGTGCCCGCCTACCGGCGCGGCCTGCTGCGGCCGGAGGACTGACACCGATGCCCACGCGGCACCTGCCCGTCACCGTGCTGTCGGGCTTCCTCGGCGCCGGCAAGACGACGCTCCTCAACCACGTCCTCACCAACCGCGAGGGCCTGCGCGTGGCGGTGATCGTCAACGACATGAGCGAGGTCAACATCGACGCCGCCCTCGTGCGCGGGGGCGAGGCGGCGCTCTCCCGCACCGAGGAACGTCTGGTGGAGATGACCAACGGCTGCATCTGCTGCACACTGCGGGACGACCTGCTGGAGGAGGTCGACCGGCTCGCCCGGGAGGGCCGCTTCGACTACCTGCTCATCGAATCGAGCGGAATCTCCGAGCCGATGCCCGTGGCGGCCACCTTCGCCTTCGCCCGCGACGACGGAGCCACCCTGGACGACGTGGCCCGGCTGGACACCATGGTCACCGTCGTGGACGCCGCCAACTTCCTCGCCGAACTGGGGACCGGGGACGACCTCGCCGAACGGGGGCTGGCTCCCTACGAGGACGACGAGCGCACCGTGAGCGACCTGCTGATCGACCAGGTCGAGTTCGCCGACGTGCTCGTGCTCAACAAGCTGGACCTGGTCGGCGAAGCCGACGCCGACCGGGTGCGCGGGGTGCTGGCGCGGCTGAATCCGACGGCTCGTCTGATTCCCGCGGTGCACGGCCGGGTCGGTGTCCGCGACGTGCTGGAAACCGGACGGTTCGACCTGGAGCGCGCGCAGCAGGCGCCGGGCTGGGTCCAGGAACTCAACGGCGACCACGTGCCGGAGACCGAGGAGTACGGCATCTCCTCCCTGGTCTTCCGGTCCTTTGCCCCGTTCCATCCCGGACGCCTGTGGGCCTTCGTCACCGAGGACCTGGACAGCGGAGCGCACGGCCAGGTGCTGCGCTCCAAGGGCTTCTTCACGCTCGCCGGCCGTGAGGGCGTGACCGGCCTGTGGTCGCAGGCCGGGGCCGTGGCCCGCTTCGAGCCGTCCGGTGTCAGGGACGCCGACGCGCCCCACGCTCAGGAGCTGGTGTTCATCGGGGTCGGCCTGCGGGAGTCGGGTCTGCGCGCCGCCCTTGCCGCGTGTCTGACGGCCGACGGCGAACAGGTACCCGCCGACGACCCCTTTCCCGCGTGGGACACCGGAGGGGTCTGCGATCCGGAGCACGACCACCGGAGTCCGACAGCGGCCGTTTAGGGGTCCTTGCGCTATGCCCGTCCGGGCATCGGAGCGTGCCCGGACGGCTTTCCAGACGCGACGGGAGGCGCACTCATGTACGGAACGGCCCTCGGCGAGTGGCGCGCGACCCCGCAGCGGGCCGCGGTCCTCGGGGCCCTGCACGCCTGCGACGGTTTCGCCTCGGCGCAGGCCCTGCATGCCGCTCTGGTCACGGACGGCGCGGCGGTGGGGCTGAGCACCGTCTACCGCACGCTCCGGTTACTGGAGGCGGCCGGGCACGTCGACGTGGTGCGTGACAGTGACGGTGAACGTCTTTACCGGCCCAGGCCGGACGACGGCCACCGTCACTATGTCGTCTGCCGGGAGTGCGGGCTCAGCCTGGCGGTCGACTCCGAAGAGGTCGAACAGTGGGTGGCGAGGATCTCTCGTGACATCGGGTTCCATGCGGTGGACCACACGGTCGAACTCACGGGCGTGTGCGACGGTTGCCGCCCCGGGCCGGCCGCCGGACGGACTTCTGACCGGCCGGTGGCGCACGGGTGATCCGCCGAGCCGCCTGCCCGTCGGCGCCCCCGGCCCGTCCACCGGTCGGGGGCGCGCCGACGGACACTCACAGTGTCGTGAGCTCCGCCGCGTCGTCGGCCGCCAGGTCCTCGGTGACGCGCAGGGGATCGAGCACATCCGCGGCGAAGTGCACACCGGGAGCGATCGCCCCGTGGAGCGCGTGGAGAGCGGCGGTGGCAGCGAGGAACCCGCTCAACTCGTAGGAGTCCTCGGCGCGCAGGACGAGCCTCGCGGTGGGCGGGCCGTCCGTCGCTCCGTCCCAGAGGTGGAACTCCTGTCCGTACCAGGCCCCGTGGCGCCGTACGTCCTCGTCGGCCGCCGCGACCAGGTCGGCGGTCTCCGTGCTGTCCAGTGCCCATGCCATGGCCAGTTCCTCGGCCAGGCGCCCGCCGCCGAAGACGGTGTACCAGCGCACCCGGCCGATGCCCGTGGCGCGGGCCAGCCGGACGGCCTCGGTGGACAGGAAGGGGAAGGCGTCGACGGGGGCGGGGAAGGCGTCGAGCCGCACGCCCCGGCGGGGGGCCAGCGCGCGCTCCCGCATCCCGCCCTCCTGCCAGGCGGCAGCCGGCGTCCCGTGCTCCGGTCCCCGGCCGAGCAGCACGTCACCGGCGGCGGCCGGGGTGAGCGGCGCGACACCCCCGACGTAGGCGTCCAGCGCGACGGCACCGGTGGCGCGGGCGGCCAGTGCGCGGGGCAGCAGCGACGACAGACCCGGCAGCGCGCCGGCGGACAGCACGGCCGCGCGTCCGGCCGCCGCCCAACGCCCGGCGCCCCCGTCGGCCGACAGCAGGTTGTGGACCGGGTCGTCACCGGCCGCGTCGACGTAGTCCGCGCCGCCCCGCAGCGCGGCCCGCGCGACCGCGTCGAGCACACGGTACGAGGGGCCCGCGCAGTTGACCACGAGCCGGCAGCCCGCCGCGAAGCGATCCAGCGAACGGGGATCGGTCAGGTCGACGGCCAGGGCGCTCACGTCCGGGCCGCCCTCGGGGAGGCCGGCGATCAGCGCTTCCGCCCGGCCCCGATCACGGCCGGCCACCAGCAGCGGGTGGACACCCGCCCGGTGGAGCCGTCGTACGACCGCGCTGCCGACTGCTCCGTAACCGCCTATGACGCCGATCGCCGCCAGGTGTTGCACCGGTATTCCCGTCATGTCTCACCGATCCGGTTGATGAAAATGATAATTATTATCGTAGTCATTATTTGATGAGCCAGGGACGAGCCAAGAAGGAAGTGACGACGATGTTCGACGTGACCGTGGTGGGCGGAGGGCCCGCCGGCCTCAACGCGGCGCTGGTGTCCGGGCGTCAGCGCAGGCGGGTCCTCCTGCTGGACTCGGGCCGCCCCCGTAACGCGCCCGCGGCGCGGATGCACATGTTCCTCAGCCGTGACGGCTTCCCGCCCGCCGAACTGCGCCGCATAGGCCGGGAGCAGCTCACCGCCTATGCGAACGTGGCCGTGCGTGAGGCCACCGTGACCGCCGTCGCGCCCGAGTCACAGGGGTTCGCCCTGACGCTGGCCGACGGCACCGTGGAGCGGACCCGGAAACTGGTCCTCGCCACGGGGCAGGTCGACGTGCTCGACGAACAGGTGGAGGGACTGTCCGCGCTGTTCGGCCGGGGGGTCTACCACTGCCCGTTCTGCCACGGCTGGGAGACCAGCGGGATGAGCCTGGCCGTCCTGGGGCACGAGCTGCCGCAGGTCATGCAGGCCCTGTACCTCGCCGACCGCTTCAGTCCCGACGTGATCGTGTGCACCAACGGGCATCCGGTGCCCGAACAGGCCGCGGGCAGGCTCGCCGACGCCGGGATCGCCGTGGAGGAGACGGCCGTGGCCCGCATCGAGGGCGAGGAGGGAGCCGTCCGCCTGGTCCTCGCCGACGGGCGGGTGCTCGGGCGGCAGGGCGTCTACCACCGGGCTCCCACCCGTCAGCACTCCCCGCTGGCTGAGCAGTTGGGGTGCCGGATGCTGCCGGACGGTTGCGTGCGGGTGGACGAGTTCCAGCGCACCTCCGTGCCCGGTGTCTACGCGGCCGGCGACACCGCCCGGCTGGAGGCCCTGCCGGACGCCCTCACCTTCGTTGTCACCGGTGCCGCCGACGGCGCCCGTGCCGCGGTCTGGCTCGACCAGGAACTCTTCCGAGAGGACGCCGGGCTGGGCGGCTGACACCGAGGTGCGGCGGGGGCGGGTCCGCCCCCGCCGCACCTTCTCTCACCGGTCGTCCGGTTCGCGCAGGGCGGCGGCGAGTCCGGCCACCGTGGGCTGCCGGAGGAAGCGGCGGGGTGTCACCCGCCCCAGGCCCTCCCGCGCGAGCGACCCGAGCATCCGCATCGCGAGCAGCGAGTCGCCGCCGAGCGCGAAGAAGTCGGCGGTGCGCTCGTCGACCGGGCAGTCCAGCAGCTTCTGCCACTGCGCCGCGACGGCTCGTTCCGTGTCGTCCCCGGGCGGTCCCGGCTCCGCTCCGCCGACCGCCGCCGCGGGTACGGACAGGCGCCGGCCGGGTGCCTGCCGGGCCGGCTCCGCCTGCTCGCCGTCGACCGCGTCGGGCAGTCCGACCACGGCGGACCAGCCGTCCGGTTCGACCAGTGACTCCACGGTGGCCATGAGGTCGCCGAACATCCGGTCGACGTCCTGTGCCGCGAACAGCTCCTCCACCAGTGAGAAGACGACCACCAGCTCGCCGCGCAGCTCGAACAGCCGTACCTCCAGGGCCACCTGGGGGGTCCGCAGCTGCTGGTGGTGGCTCAGCAGGTCGATTTCGCCCAGCGGTCCGGCTTCCTGGGGCACCTCACTGCCCAGCGCCGCGTCCACGCCCAGGGTGGACTGGAAGACGACCGGCGCGACCGGGCGGTGGGTGCCCCGGCGGCGGCCCAGTTCGCGGGAGACCTCCACGCCGGTGATCAGGTTGTGGGCGAGGGCGTCGCCGATGTCCTGCTGGGCGCGGCCGGCGAGGTCGGCGAAGACGGGGGCCGCCGGCAGGTCGACCGGCAGGAGCATGGTGGAGGAGAAGGCTCCCACCAGGCGGGACACGTCGGGGTGGAGCGGAAGACGGTTCAGCTGCAGGGTGTTGAGCAGGAAGCGGCGGTGGCCGCAGGCCCGGGCGACGGCGGCGGCGAACGCGGCGAACATCGCGGCGGACGGGGTCACACCGTGCGCGGTGCACAAGCGGCGCAGCTTTGACCAGCGCTCCGGATCGAGCACCGCCTGCCGGGTGCCCATCAGGGTGGGGCGCACCTCCCCGGCATCGGCCACCAGCGGCAGCGCCGGCGGCAGCGGGAAGCCGTCGATGCGGTCCCACCACCAGTCGCGGTCCTGCTGCCACGCCTCGGTGCCGGGCAGGTCCCGCAGGGTCGTCACGTAGTCGCCGTAGTCGATGTCCAGCGGCGCGAGGACGGCGTTGTAGTCGGAGACCAGGGCGAACAGGTCGCGGTAGAAGACACCCGAGGACCAGCCGTCGATGATCAGCAGACTGGTCGAGGAGTGCAGCCGGGCGCGGTCGCCTGGCATCAGCGTCAGGCGCATGTCCAGACCGCAGCCCTGGGACGGGTCGGGGCCCTCGGTGCTCATCGCGTGGCGTATCTCCGCGAGCCGGGCCGCGGCCGTCTCCTCGTCGGCGTCGCGCAGGTCGGTGACCTGGAGCTGCGGGACCGCTTCCGGATCGTCCAGGGGCAGGATGCGCTGCCGGCCGTCGGGCAGGATGCGGGCCCGCAGGACTGCCTGGTGCTCGGCCAGGCGCTCCAGGGCGTCCTGCAGCGCCTCGGGGGCCTCGTCGGCGTCGATGTCCTCCAGCCCGATGTCCACGTAGTGGTGTGCGGAGCGGTAGGACAGCTCCCAGGCGTCCTGCTGGCCCACGAAGTAGCCCTGCTGGAGCGGCAGGAGCGGGAACGGGGCGTCCGGGTCCTCGCGCCGGCGCAGGTCCAGGGGCAGCGGGCGCAGTGCGCCCGTTCCCGATCCGGTGCTGCGTTCGTGGACGAGGGCGGCCAGTTGCGCGGCGCTCTGCTCGACGCGGACGTCCGCCAACGCCAGCGGCGTGCCCAGCCGTTTGCGGAGCATCGCGGCCATCCGGACGGCCAGGACGGAGTCGCCTCCCAGGCTCAGGAAGCTGGCGTCCGCCGGTACGGCGGCCAGGTCGGTCTCCAGGGCGTCGGCCCATACGGCGCGCACGGCGTCGACCAGGTCGGCGGGGACCGGCTGGACGGAGGCGGTGTGCCCGGGGGCGGGTGCTGAGGTCAACGGGGGGCTCCAGTCGGAAGGGTGGGGCGGATGACGTCGTCCACGGCGTGGACCCGTGGCAGGGGGAGGGCAGGGGGCAGGCGGTCGGCGAGTGCGGCGCGGACGCGGGCGGGGTCCGGGCGGGCGCCGTGGGACCTGACACGGCCCGCGATGACGCGCTGGCCCGCGGCCGCGGCAAGGGGGTGCCCCTCGTGCGGCAGGACGGGCAGGGGGTCGAAGCCGGCCGCGTCCAGTTGCCGGGTCCACTCCTCCGCGGTCAGGAAGACCCGGTCCTGGCCGGCCCGCAGGTCCGTGAACCAGCCCTGTTCGCCGGGCGCGGGTGACATCAGCAGGTACATGGAGGTGAGCGCCTGGTAGTGCTCCTGGCACGACTCGACCAGGACCAGCAGACCGCCGGGCGCCAGCAGTTCCCGCAGGGCCGCCAGACAGCGTCCGGCGTGCCGTGCGTTGTGCAGGACGTTCGCCGCCAGGACGACGTCCTGGGAGCCCGGCTCCAAACCCTGCTCGAGCGGGTCGGCCTGGATGTCGAACAGGGCGTGCCGCAGGCCGGGGCGGTCGCCGAAGACGTCCCTGGCCGTTCGCAGGAAGAACGGGGAGACGTCCGTGAACACGTAGTCGACGGGCGTGTCGCCGAGCGCCTCCAGGACGGAGCCGGTGGTGCCGCCCACGCCGGCGCCCGCCTCCAGGACACGCAGGGGGGCCGGTGCCGTCCGGCGGTCGCCCTCATCGGCGATCAGGGACGCCGCGGCGTGGTTGGCCCAGCGGCTGGGGACGCTGTCGCGGTAGTTGCCCTGCGCGGTGCTCGTCTCCCCGTCGGGGAAGAGGACCTCCTGCAGTGACGTGCGGTCCTGGAGCAGCAGCGTGAGCCGTTCGGCCGCGGCCCGGAAGAAGCGGGTCATGGACGCCGGGTAGCCCAGGCCCCGGCAGGCGCCGTCCAGCTCGCGCAGCGCCCGGGCGTGGTCGCGGCGGTCCGGCACCGTGAGGGAGTGGTAGCGGCCCGTCGCCGCGTCCAGCCGGAGCCGGCCCTCGGCGGTCAGGGTGGCCAGCCAGCGCCGTACGATCCACGCGTGCCGGGGTGCGACCGCCAGGGCCTCGAGGATCTCGTCGGTGCCGCGCCGGCCGCCGTCGCGGAACAGCCGGGTCCGGTCGAGCACCCGGGCCGTCGTCAGCAGCGCCGTCTCGTCGAGCTGCCGCATCAGCGCCGGGAGGGCGGCCGGATCGGTACCGCGTACGGCGGCGTCGCCGGCGTCCGCGGCCCGGCCCACGGCGCGGGCGTCGTCGCGGCCGGGACCGGCCGGCGGCCGCGTGCCCGGCGGTGGGCCCGCCACCAGCAGGGTGTCCTGCCCGCCGTCGCGCACCAGCTGCCAGTCCGTCACGCCCGGCAGCCCGGTGAGGATCTCGTCGGTGAGGGCGCCGTTCACGCGTGGCCGTCCTCGATGGCGTCCACCACGGTGATCGCCGGTGGTGGCGTGTGCGGTCCGGTCCGGCGCAGGTGGTCGCGCAGTACCTCGGGCAGGCGGCGCCGCACGAACAGGGGGAACGGCTCGTGGGCGGTCGGACCGGGGGGCGCCGGGACATCCGCGGCTGCGGCGGGGGCGCAGTCGGCGGGCACCGCCACGGCCAGCATGCGCGGATCGGCGGCATCGAGGAGCACGGCGGCGTCCTCTCCCTCCAGGGCCTCGCGCAGGGCGTACGGGGTCACCGCCCCGGGAGCGTCGTCCAGAAGGGCGTTGGGGATCCCGTGGACGACGACGGGACCTTTGCCGAGCGCCTCGCCCAGCGCTTCCCGGAGGCCGCTCCCCCGGTGTCCGCCCCAGGGCGTGCGGCGCACCTGCCGGGCGTCCGGGCCGCCGGCGGGCGGGCCGACGCGCAGGACGACGTCGTAGCGGTAGCGGGTGAGTTCGGTGTCCTCGGCCATGGTGCGGGCGTGCACACTCATGCGGACCGGCCGCGGCTGGGCCGCGGCCGCCGCGGCGACGGCCGCGGGGGTGAAGGACAGCTCCTCGTCCGCCTCGGTGGCGGCCGCGGCCCTGGCGGCGATCGTCGTGTCGTCCGCCTCGGGGTCGCGCGCCCGTTCCAGCCGTCCGAAGTGGTCGAGCAGCAGGCCGGAGTGCCGGATGTCCCCGACGATCACGGTGCCGCCGTCCTCGACGGTGGACAGTGCCCCGTGCAGCACGGCCGTCAGGTAGGCCAGGTCGGGGAAGCACTGGGTGACCGAGTTGAGCAGCAGGCAGTCGGGGAGCGCGCCGGGGCCGAAGACGGCGTCCATGGTGTCCCGCACCCGGGAGGCGGACGCCTCGTGGGCGGCGGCCCGGACGAACGCGGTGCGGGGCAGGCCGGCGTCGGTGAGGCGGTCCACCGCGACCTGGGCGACGTCGGTGCCGACGTACCCGTCCAGGTGCGGGTGCAGGCGGTGGGCGAGCAGACCGGTGCCGCAGCCGAGTTCCAGCAGCCGCGTCGGGCGCCGGGCCAGGACGAGGTCCACCGTGCGGTCCACCCAGTCGCGCATGTGGGCCTCGGGCAGCGGCGCTCCGGTGTCGGACGCCCGCCACCCGGACAGGTCCAGGTCGTCGGCGTGCCGGCCCTCGGCCGTCTCGTACACCCACTCGTAGACCTCGGCCCACTGTTCGAGGTGCTCGCGCAGCAGGGGGCCCGGCCCGGGTGAGGCGGTCACGGCGTCCGGATGCGGGACGACCAGGACGCCGCCGTCGGGTGCGGGGCGGGCCCGGGCCACCCAGGGATGGGCGGCCAGCAGGTCCGCGATCCGGCTGGTGTGCTCAGCCGTCGTGTTGTCGGACACCGGAGTGCTCCGTTCTCTCGTCGTGGGGATGCTCGGAGGGCATGGGCGGCCGGGGAACCAGGCGGCGCCCGGTCAGGTGGAGGACGCGGTCGGCGCGGGCGGCCGTGCCGGCGTCGTGCGTCACGGTCAGGACGGCGGGGCCGTTTTCCCGCAGCCGGTCCAGCAGGTCGAGGACGAGTCGTGCCGAGTCCGGGTCCAGGCCCGCGGTGGGTTCGTCCAGCAGCAGCACGTCCGGCTCGGCGGCCAGCGCCCGGGCGAGGACGACCCGGCGGCGCTGGCCTCCGGAGAGCGCCACAGGTCTGCGGCCGGACAGCTCGGCGGGCAGTCCCATGGCTTCGAGGAGTTCCCTTACACGTTCCCGCCCGGCCGCTGCGGTAGTGCCGTGGAACACCTTCAGCGGCCGGGCCACCGCCCGGCCGGCGGTGTGCGCCGGGTTGAGTTCCGCCACCGTGTCCTGTCCGGCCAGCTGTACGGCGCGCAGGCTCCGCCGGTCACGCGCGCGGGTCCCGGCGGGCAGCGGGTGTCCGTGCAGCAGCAGCTGTCCGCCGGCCGGCGGGCGGCGGCCCGCGAGGGCGTGCAGCAGGGTCGTCTTGCCGCTGCCCGACGGTCCCGTGACGGCCAGCCAGCCGCCCGCCGGCAGGTCCAGGTCGCCGGCGTCGAGCAGCGGTGTGCCGTCCGCAGTGAGCAGGGTCAGGCCCCGCGCCGACAGCACGGGGACCGGGGGCGGGGCAGGGCTCGCCGTGCGGGGCGGACGCCCGGCCGGTGGCGGCGCGGGGTCGGCGGAGGAACGGAGCGGCTCCTTCTCCGGGGTGCGCGTCGTCCGTCCGCGTACGGCGGTCGCACGCGACGTGTGCCGCGCGGCGGCGTCCGCGCAGGAGGCCGGGCCCGCGTCGGCGGTGAGCACCAGTGTCCGGTCGGCCAGTTCCGCGGCCAGCCGGGCATCGTGCGTGACCAGGACGACGCACCGGCCGGGGGCCCCGCGGAGGGAGTGCACCGCTTCGGCCACCAGGTCGGCCGTCGCGCGGTCCAGTGCCGAGGTCGGTTCGTCCAGGACGAGCAGCTCCGGCTCGGCGCACAGGGCCCGGGCCAGGGCGACCCGCTGGGCCTGTCCGCCGGAGAGTTCCCCCGCCCGCCGGGAGGCGAGCCCCGGCGGGAGGCCCAGCCGGTGCATCAGTGCCTCGACCCGCCGGGCGCGGGCGGCGGCGTCACCGGTGAACTCCTCACCGATCAGCCGGTCCACGCGCCACAGCGGATTGAGGGCCGCGCCGGGGTCCTGCGCCAGCCAGCCGCACCGGGCACGCCGCCACCGCCTGGCCGCCCGGCCCTGCGGCACCGCCTCACCACGCCACCACACGGTGCCCGCCGTGCGGTGCAGGCCGTCCGGGAGGACGTCGAGCAGGGCCCGCAGCAACGTGGACTTGCCGGCACCGGACGCGCCGGTGACGGCCAGCACCTGCCCCGGGCCGACGCGGAGGTCGACCGGCGGCAGGACGGCGGCCTCGTCCGGGGCGCGGCGAACGGTCAGGCCCCCGGCCGCCAGCAGCGGAGCACCGACGGGAACGAACTCGTCGGGGGCGCGGACCGTCATACCGCCTCCCCCGGAGCACGGGCGGCCGTCCGGGCCGCCGCGGCGAACACCCAGGCACAGCCCGCCAGGGGCAGCGCGGGCGCCAGCAGCGCCCAGGGGTTGAGCACGGCGCCGGGCAGGTTCTCGCTGAGCATCAGGGACCAGTCGGGGTCCGGGGGCTGGGGCCCCAGGCCGAGCACGGCGAGGGCCGCGGCGATCTGCAGTGCCGTGACGAGCCGGAGCCCGGCGTCGGCGGCGACCAGGCGGCGCAGGGTGGGCAGTACCTCGTGGAGCAGGACGGCGGGTGTGCGCTCGCCGCGCTCGACGGCGGCGTGCACGTGCCCGCTGTCGCGCAGTCGCGCGCACTGCGTGCCGACGACCCGCGCGGTGAGCGGGGCTCCCGCGAGCACCGACGCCACGACGACCGCCGTCGTCCCCGGCAGGGCGGTGGCCAGCACCAGCGCCAGGACCAGGGCGGGGACGGCCAGCAGCACGTCGCACAGGGCCCGTACGGTACGGGCGGTGCGGCCGCCCGACCAGCCCGCGGCCAGCCCCAGGCCCGTGCCGCAGACGACGGCGGCGACCGCGGCGAGCAGGGACACGGTCAGGAGCTGGGTGCCCCCGGCCAGGACGCGGGACAGCACGTCACGTCCCAGGACGTCGGTGCCCAGCGGATGCCGTCCGCCGGGCGGTGTCCACGGGGCGGCGACCGTTCGCTCCGGCGGGTGCGCGGCGGCGTACCGGCCGAGCGGCACGCACACCAGCAGTGTGAGGGCCGCGGTCACGGACACCGGGGGACGGGCGGCTCTGGACAGGAGCGGCAAGGACCTGCCGGTCACACGGTCCTCCCCGCATCCGGTACCGACGGGGTGTGCGGCACCGGCGGGCCGGTGTTCCCCGCGGGGCCCGGAGCCGTGGTGCGGCGGGCGGCCAGGTCGGCCAGGAGCATGCCCAGCAGCAGGACGACGGCCGGGAGGAGGGCCGCGGTCTGGATGACGGGGACGTCGCGCACCGCGACGGCGGACACCAGCAGCTGCCCGGTGCCCGGATAGCCGAACAGGGTCTCCGCCAGGGCGGTTCCCGCCACGAGACCTCCGGCCAGCAGGGCCGCCACCTGGAGTGCCGGCGCGTACAGGAAGGGCAGGACGTGCCGGTGCAGCACGAGCGGGGCGGGCAGGCCGCGCAGCCGTGCGTCGGTCACGTGCGGGCGGCGCAGGGTGTCGCCCAGTGCCCCGCGCAGCAGAACGGTGGCGAACGCGGCCGAGGGCAGCGCCAGGGTGAGAGCGGGCAGCACCAGGAGCCGGGGGTCCGCCAGGGGCGAGCCGCCGGGCGGCAGCAGGGACACGGGGGGCAGCCAGCCCAGCAGCCCCGCCAGGACCGCGCCGAGCACCGCCGCGTAGACCGGCTGCGGCACGGCGGCCAGTCCGGTGGCGGCCGGGCCGCCCCGGCCGCCGCGCAGGTACGCGACGGTCAGGGCCGTCGCGGTCAGCAGCACGGTGACCGCCAGTGCCACCGCGACCAGGGCTGCGGTGGCGGGCAGCCGCTCGGCGAACAACGTCGCCACCGGCCTGCCGCCCGCCAGCGAGCGTCCCAGGTCCCCCCGGGCCAGACCGTACAGCCAGTCGAGGTAGCGCACCGCGGCCGGCCGGTCCAGCCCGAGACGGCCCCGCTCCGCCGCGACGTCCTCCTGGGTGGCCCGGCCCGTCGTCCTCAGCTCCCCGGCGTCGCCGGGGAGCAGTTCGGTGGCCGTGAAGACCACGGCCGTGGCGGCGACGGCCAGGACCGCGGCCCGGCAGACCGGGCGCAGGGCGCGGCCGACAGTGCGCAGTGTCACTTCGCCATCCACGCCTGGTCGATGAACATGCGCTGGAAGCCGGGCCCGTCGGGCAGTCCGCGCACGCCGGGCGCGGCGAGGTCCAGGCCGTCGCCGGTGCCCCAGACGACGTAGCCGCCGTCCTTCCACAGCTCCCGCTGGATGCCGGAGAGCAGCTCCTCGCGCCGCGCCTCGTCCGCGGTCGACATGGCCCGGGCGAAGCCGTCGTCGAAGGTCCTGCTGCGCCAGGCGGTCTCGTTGGTCGGGGAGTCGGACAGCAGTCCGACGCGGACCAGGTCGGGGAAGGAGATGCCGCCGTAGTACCCGGTGTAGAACGCCTTCTTGGCGTAGACGGCGGTCCAGTAGGTGTCCGCGGGCTCGACCTTCACCTCGGCGTCGACGCCGATGTCGGCGAGCTGCTGGGCGTAGAGGGTGGCGGCGGTGTCCATGCCGGGGTAGGACGTGGTGGTGTGCAGGGTGACGGACAGTCCGTCGGCGTGGCCCGCCTCGGCCAGCAGCTTCCTGGCCTTCGTCACGTCGCGGGTGCGCTGCGGCAGGTCCTCGGGGGCCGAGGGGTCGTAGGGGGTGGGGAGGTCGTTGGCGACCTTGCCGTAGCCGAGGAACACGGTGTCGACCAGGGCCTTGCGGTCGGCGGCGAGGCGGAACGCCTCGCGGACCCCGGGGTCGTCGAACGGCTTGGTGTCCAGGCGCATGACGAACGGGTACTCGGTGACTCCGTCGCGCCGTACGACCTGGGTCTTCGCCGAGGAGCCGGCGCTCTTGACCGCGGCGGGGCTGACGCTGCCGGCGACGTCGGCCTGCCCGGAGGCGACGGCGTCGGCACGTGCCTGGGGATCGGCGACGGCCTGGATCTCGATCCTGTCCAGGTGCGGACGTTCGCCCCACCACTTCTCGTTGCGGGTCAGGACGGTGGTCTGGGCGCCGGTCCGCTCCACCCGGTACGGACCCGAACCGGTGACGGGCCGGGAGAAGTCCTTGGTGCCCTCGGGCACGACGAAGGTGACCGATTCCAGGGCCCGGGGCGCGTCGGCCATCGGGGCACGGGTGGCCAGGACGACGGTGTGCTCGTCGGGTGCGGTGGACTTCGCCATGTCGAAGTCGGCGAGCCGGCCGTAGTTCTCGGCGGCCTTGCCGCTGATGCGCCGCAGGGAGTACAGCACGTCGGCGGCGCTCACCGGCTCGCCGTCGGTGAAGCGGGCGTCCTCGCGCAGGGTGAGGGTCCAGCGGTCCATGGCGCCGTTGGGCTTCCACGACGTCGCGAGGCGCGGCCGGGTCCGCCCGTCCTCGCCGGGGACGGTCAGGACGTCGTAGGTCAGGGCGAAGCGCAGGACGTCGGACTCGTTGCCGAGGCCGCCGTGCGGGTCGTCGCCGGCGGTGGCGGGGGATCCGGCGACGGCGTAGCGCAGGGTGCCGCCGTCGACGGGGGCACCCGTGGCGGATGCCGGGGTGTCGGTGGCGGAGGTGTCGGAGGTGTCGGAGCAGGCGCTCAGCAGCAGGGCGCCGACCGCCGCGAGGGCGGTGAGAGCGGATCTGCGGGACAGGGGGGTACGGGGTGACGGGTGCTGGTGCATGGGTGCTTTCCGCGAGAGGTTCGTTCGGGTGTCGGGCGGGCGGCCGGGCCTACCGGCCGGTGGGTACGGCGGCCAGGGCCCGGTCGATCAGGGCGGCGGTCCGCCGGACGGCGGGGTCGTGCAGCAGGGAGTAGTGGTGGCCGTCGACCGTATGGGCGTCCACCGGGCCGTTGACGTGCGGCAGCCAGCCCAGGGAGGGCAGGTCTCCGGCGTCGTCGACGCCCATGCCGACGCCGGCGTTGTGCGGTGAGGGACGGGACGCGGCGATCAGCAGCAGCCGGGTGGCCGGATCGGTGAGGTGTCCGGCCCGGTGGTCCGCCAGCGCCCGCAGGTGGCGTTCGAAGACCTCCAGGCGCGTGTCGGCGGTGTCGCGCGGGCCGAGCAGGCCGGCCAGTCGCAGCCGTTCGGTGACGGCCCGGCGTACCGCCGCCGGGTCCGGGGCGGAGCGGATCGTCTCCGCCTCCGCGCCGAGGTCCAGGTCGAGGTCGAGGAACGCCTCCAGCGAGCGCAGGTAGCGGACGGCCGCGAAGGCGGTGTCCTGGGCGCGGTCGGTACCGCCCAGCGCCCGGATGCGGTCGGGGGTGTTGGAGTCGATCAGGACGAGGAGATCGGTTCTCTCACCGCGTCGTTCGAGCTCCACGGCCATCTGGTGGGCGACCGTGCCCCCCATCGACCAGCCGCCCAGCAGGTAGGGACCCCGCGGCTGGTGGGCGCGCAGTGCGGCGAGGTAGCGGTCGGTCATCTCGGCGATGGTCCGGGGCCCGGTGCCCCCGGTCAGGGCGGGGTCGGTGAGGGCCACGACGGGCCGGCCGCCGGTGAGGAGGCGGGCGAGTTCGCCGTAGCACAGCACGTCCCCACCGGAGGGGTGCATGAGGAACAGAGGGCGGTCGCCGTCGCCGTCGCGCAGCGGCATGGCCGCGTCGGTGTCGCAGGCCGGGCCGTGAACGGCCGGTTTCCGTACCCGGGCGACGTCGACGGGTGCCGCCCGTTCCGGTGCGCGGGCCGGGACGGCGGGCGCGGTGCGGGGCTCGTCGAGGTCCCATGCCCGCGGCGCGTCGGCCAGTCGGCGCACCCTCTCGGTGTAGGCGGCGAACGCCGCGTCCGCCTCGTCGGCCGGCAGGGCGCTCTCGAGCACGTCCCACTGGAGCAGGAGCGCCCCGTGCTGCTCGATCACCTGGTGGTCCAGCCAGGTCTGCGGGGTGCTGCTCACGCCGTACACCGGTGTGCCCGCCCAGTCCAGGTCGTGTCCGCCGCCGAGCGGTCCGGACAGGCCCAGGGCGCTGGTGAAGACCACGGGAACGGACTCGGAGCGGCCGGTGCGCGAGGACTTCTCGGCCAGCAGGTCGAGCGCGGAGAACTCCCGGTGGTCCAGGTCCTCGAAGAGGGTGCGCTGGGCCCGTACGGCGGCGTCGGCGAAGCAGCGGGTGTCCGAGCGGTCCACCTCGTGCAGCATCAGCGAGGTGAAGTCGCCGACCACGGCGTCCGCGCCGGGGAGTCGCGTGGGCCGGTCGAAGAGGGTGAGGGTGACGGCGAACCGGTCCTGTCCGGACCAGTCGGCGAGTGCCTCGCCGTAGGCCGTCAGCAGGACGGCCGTGGGGGTCAGCCCGCGCCGGGCGGCCTCGGCCTTGAGGGCGTCCCAGCGGTCCGGCTCCAGACGGGCGGTGCGCCGTGCGAAACGGGGCCGGTCACCGGGACTCCCCGCCTGGACGGGCAGCGCGGGTGCACCGGGCAGGTCGTCCAGCCTGGCGCGCCAGTAGGCGGCGGCCCGTGCGTAGTCGGGACCCTCGGCGCGGCGCCGGAGCTCGGCCACACAGTCCGCGAAGGTGGTCTCCAACGGTGGTAGTCGAGTGCCGGGGTCGTGGTAGAGGGTGCGCAGTTCGCGGTCCCAGACCAGGTAGCTGGCGGTGTCGCACACCAGCACGTCCACGTTGACGAACAGGCGCACGACGTCGCCGGGCAGCCGGGCGGCCCGGATGTCGACCAGGGGCCAGCGGCCCGGGCGGGGTTCGCGGCGCACCATGCGCTCGCGGACGCGCTCCAGCTTCCGGGCGCGCCCGGTCTCGTCGTCCTTCGTCAGGTCCTGCACCCGGATCCGGTAGTGGGGCACCTTGTCGAGCACCCGGTTGCGGCCCTCCGGCGAGACGACCGCGCGCAGCATCGGGTGGCGGGCGACGACCGCGTTCCAGGCCGCCTCGTAGCGGTCGGTGTCCAGTCCGGGGCAGTCGTACTCCAGGTGGAAGGAGCAGGGGACGTCGCCGAGGCGGTAGCCGCCCGATCCGCCGACCCAGTAGGCGTGCTGCACCCGGGTGAGGGGGAACTCCCGCGGCCCGTCACCGGGTTGTGGAGACGGTCCGCCCGTTTCCTTCGTCCCGGCGGGGGCGCGCCGGGGTTCCCCGCCGGGCAGCATCGGGGCCAGGGCCGCGACGGTGGGCCGGGCGAGCAGGTCCTGCAGCCGCAGGTCGGCGCCGTGGTCGTCGCGCAGCCGGGCGAGCATCCGGGTGGCCAGCAGGGAGTGCCCGCCGAGCGCGAAGAAGTCGGCGTCGCGGTCGGTGACGGGAAAGCCCAGCAGGTCCGACCAGACCTCGGCCAGGAGTGTCTCCGTGACGGTGGTCAATCCCGCGCCGGTCCGCGACTGTGCCGCGGGCGCGCCGGGAGCCGGTACGACCGGGGCGGGTACGGCGGTGGGTGTGCCGGCGGTGCGGGGCGCGAGGTCGGCCGGCGAGACGGCGACGGAGGCCGGGGCACGGCCCCGGGCCGCGAGCTCCAGCAGCCGGTCCACGGTGCGCATGCCGTCCGCCAGACCGATCGAGTGCCGTGAGGCGACGGTGCGTTCGCTCCGGCCGGGCCCCACCCGCCAGCCGTCCCAGGCCACGCTGATCCAGCGGGGTGTCTCCGCGCCGGTGGTGTGCTCGTGCTCGGCGAGGGCGTCCAGGTACCGGTTGACGGCGGCGTACGGGGCGAGGCCGAGGCCGCCGACGAACGCGGTGGCCGAGGACATCAGCAGGACGGTGGCCGGGCGGCGGCCGGGCGGGAGGTCGTGCACGGCGCTGCGCAGCGCGAGGGCCGCGGTGACCTTGGCGTGCGCGTGCGCGTGGACGGCCTGCTCCCCGGTGGCGCGCAGGGGGGCGACGGCGGCGGAGGCGACCACGCCGGCGGCGTGCACGACCAGGTCCAGCGGGCCGTGGCGGTCGGTCAGTTCCCGCAGCAGTTCCGTCGTGGCGGCGGTGTCCGCGGCGTCCGCGGCACGGATCTCGATGTCGGCGCCGGAGTCCCGCAGGGCACGGATCGCCTGTGCCCGTTCGGCTTGGCTGCTGCCGGGTTCGGGGTCCGGGGCGAGCCCGGTGCGGCCGGTCACCACGACCCGCCGTCCGGAGCCGGCCAGGTGTCCGGCCAGGGCCAGGCCCACGTCTCCGAGTCCGCCGAGGATCACCGCCGTGCCCGTCCCGCCGTCGGCGCCGGCCGGGCCGTCCGGGTCCGGCGGGGGCGCGGACGGACGCCAGGGGGTGATGCCGCGCGTCCAGCGGTGTCCGCCGCGCAGAGCGCACTCGATACCGTTCGGGCCTCCCGACAGCAGGTCGGCGGCCTCCGCCGGCACGGCCCGGACGTCGTCGGCGTCCGGCGGTCCGGCCGGCAGGTCCACCGAGCGCCAGCGCAGGCCCGGGAACTCCTGGGCGAGGACGCGGGGAACGGCGAGGGTGGCGGCGGCGTGGGCCGCGGGCCGGTCGGCGCTCTCCACCTGCTGGGCGTTGTGGCTGAGGTGCAGCAGGCAGGTGCGGTGCGCCCAGGACGCGGCGGCCCGCGCCACCTCCGCGTAGTGCAGAACCGACGCGCCGACGGTTTCGGCCGGGTCGTCGCCGGTGTCACCGTACGGGCCGACCACGACGACGCCCTCGCACGGGGTGTCGGGGTCCCGGGCCGCCTCGTCGAGGGTGACGGTGCGGGCCCCGGCCGCGGCGAGCGCGGCGCGCACCCGCTCGGCCGGCGGGGAACCGGGCGGACCGGCCACGAGCCAGCGGCCTCGCAGCACCGGCCGGTCCGTCTCGACGGGGGGCGTGCGCTGCCAGACGGGCAGCTGGAAGGGCTCGGACTCGTCCGGGGCGGCCTGCCCGGCACGGTGCTCCCGGCCGGCTGCCGCACCGGCCGCCGCGGCGGCCCGCGCGGTGGTCTCCGGCGGATCGATCCACAGCCTGCGGCGTGCCGGGGGCAGGCCCGGCAGGACGGCACGGCGTCGCCCCGGGCGGTGCAGGGCCGCGGCGTCCAGGGGGACTCCGTGGGTCCACAGCTCTCCGGCGGCCGCGAGCAGCGCGGCACGTCCTTGGCGGGGCTCGTCGCGGTCGGGGAAGGTGGCCAGGGTGGCCAGGGGCCGCCGGTCCCCCTGCTGACGGGCCAGTTGGAGCAGTGCGCCGCCCGGCCCCGCCTGGACGAGGACGGCCGGCCCTTCGCCCAGGGCGGTGGCCAGGGCGTCGGAGAAGCGCACCGTGGAACGCAGGTGCGCCACCCAGTGGTCGGCGCCGGGAGCGGTGTCCAGCAGCTTCCCGGTGAGGGTCGTGGCGAGCGGGATGCCGGGGAGACGCGGCCGGACGGTTTCGGCGGCCGCGCGCAGCTCGGGCAGGACCGGGTCGACCAGGCGCGAGTGGGCGGCCGCGTCGAGGGAGAGCCGCACGGTGCGTTCACCGCGTGCGGTCAGGGCCCGCTCGACTTCGGCGACGGCCGGCGCGGGTCCGGACACCACACAGGACCGCGGGCCGTTGACGGCGGCCAGGTCCACTGCGGGGTACCCGGCGAGCAGGGCGAGGGCCTGCCGCTCGGTCAGCGGGACCGTCAGCATCACCCCGCCGCCGGCCGCCCGGGACATGCCGCGCGAGCGGACCGCCACCAGCGTCGCGGCGTCGGGCAGGGACAGGGCTCCGGACAGCACGGCGGCCACGTACTCGCCGAGGCTGTGGCCCACCACCGCGTCCGGTTCGACGCCCCAGGAGCGCAGCGTGCGCGCGGCGGCCAGGGAGACGGTGAACAGGGCGGGCAGTCCGTGGGCGGGGTCGCGCAGCAGCCGGCGTGCGTGCTCGTCGGACGGGTCGGCGGCGATCAGCGCGGTCAGGCCGGTGCCGTTCCCGTCGTCGAAGAGGTCGGCGCACTCGCGCACGGTCCGGTCGAACTCCTCCTCCTCGGCGCACAGTTCGCGGCCCATGCCCGCGTACTGCGCTCCCCCGCCGGGAAAGGCCAGTACGACCCGGGGCACGGTGGGGCCGGGCCGCCGCCGTGGAGCGGTGCGCAGGGCGCGGCTGTCGGCCTCCGCCGCCCCGGTGATCACCGCGGCGGCACGGTACGTCAGCGTGGCGCGGCCGGTGTGCAGGGTGTGGGCCGCGTCGGCGGGCGTGACCGCCGTGGTGTGCAGGGCGGTCGCGGTGTCCTCGGCGAGGCGGGTGAGGGCGTCGTCGCGGTGCGCGCTGAGCAGGGCGAGCTGCGGGCGCGGATCGGCGGGGGGCTCGGGCCGGACGGGGGCGCTGCCCAGGACGACGTGGCAGTTGGTGCCGCCGATGCCGAAGGAGCTGACGCCCGCGTACCGGGGCCCGGTCCAGTCGGTGGCCTCGTGGACGACGGTGAAGGGCGAGTCGTCCAGGTGGAGGTCGGGGTTGAGGGGCAGGGCGTCCAGGGTGGGCGGCAGGACGCCGTGGTGCAGGGCGAGCACGGTCTTGGCGAAACCGGCGATGCCGGCGGCCGAGTTGGCGTGCCCGATGTTGCTCTTGACCGAGCCCAGGGCGCACCAGGCCGGTCCGGCGGCGCCGAAGACGCGGCGCAGGGCGGCGACCTCGACGACGTCGCCGAGGCGGGTGGCGGTGCCGTGGGCCTCGACGTAGGTGATGTCCCTGGGCGTGAGACCGGCCACGGCGAGCGCCTCGGAGACGACCCGGGCCTGCCCGCGCGGCGAGGGGGCGGTGAAGCCGGTGCGGTCGCCGCCGTCGTTGTTCACGGCGGAGCCGTGCAGGACGGCCAGGACCGGGTCGCCGTCGGCGAGGGCGTCGCGCAGCCGTCGCAGTACGGCCACACCGACGCCCTGGGTGTGCACGATGCCGGTGCCCTCGGCGGAGAAGGTGCGGACGTGCCCGTCGGCGGAGAAGATCCCGTCGGGGACGTGGAGGTAGCCCCTGCCCTGCGGGACGATCAGGGAGGCGCCGCCGGCGAGGGCGGTGTCGCACTCCCCCGACAACAGGGACTGGGCGGCCAGGTGCACGGCGACCAGGGACGTCGAGCAGGCGGTGCCGACCGCGACGGCGGGCCCGGTGAGCGCGAGGCGGTGCGCGACGTGCAGGGGGAGGTAGTCGGCGACTCCCGCGAGGGCCGCCTGGAGGCTGCCGACGGGGTCGGTGGCGGAGGCGGCGTACCGGTCGGCGAGGTTGCGGGCGAGATAGTCGCTGTGGGCCGCGCCGGCGAAGACGCCCACGGCGCCCGCTCCGACGCCGCCGCCGTGCCCGGCGCTCTCCAGGGCGCGCCGGCACGCTTCGAGGAAAAGCCTCTGCTGAGGGTCCATCACGGCCGCTTCGGCGTCGGTCAGGCCGAACGGCTCGGGGTCGAACCGGTCCTGTCCGTCGATGATCCCGCTGACGGGTATGTGGGCGGGGTTGGCCGACAGCCGTGCCGGGATGCCGCGTTCGGCGAGTTCCCGCTCGCTCTGCCGGGTCAGCCCGCTGCGGCCGCCCACGAGCAGATCCCAGTAGGCCGCCGTGTCGGGGGCCCCGGGGAACCGGCAGTCCAGGGCGGTGACCGCGATCAGGTCGTCACCGGCCTCGTCGTCGGGCCGGGGGGTGTCCGGCATGTCTCCTCGGGAGGAAGTCGGCTCGGTCATCGTGTGGTCTCCTCGGCCAGGGCGCGTGCGGCGACGCGGGACGTTCTGCGCGCGGGCCGTTCGGACTGCGGGAACAGGGGTGGCGCAGCCGCGTCGGTACCGGCGGCGCCGCCGCCTCGCCCGGTGTCCGGGGTGCTCTGGGCGGTGATGCGGGCGGCCAGGGCCGCGACGGTGGAGTGCTCGAACATGTCCGCCAGTGCGAGGCGGGGCGCGATGCTCTCGCGGAGCCTGCGGTGGGTGAGGACCAGGGTGAGGGAGGTGGCCCCCAGCTCCCCGAAGGTGCTGTCGGGCGTCACCGGCACGTCCGTGAAGTCGGCCAGGATGCCGGTCAGAGCCTCCAGTACGGCCGGGGTCACGGGCGCGGCCGCGCCCTGTCCGCGGTGCCGGGGCGCCTGAGCGGATGCGGTGCCGTCCGGGTCCGGAGCGCCGGACGCCGGCCCGGACGGGGAGGGCGCCGTGGGGGCCGCGGGCTGGGGATGGCAGACCACCTCCACCAGCCCTCCGGGACCCAGGCGCGGCGCTGCGGCTCTGCCGTCGGCGGTTCGCGCCACGTGCCGGAGCCACTGGGCGGACGCCTCCAGTGCCTGGTCCGGCCGGAGCCGTCCGGGCCGGACCACGACGGCGGCCTCCAGGCCCAGGGCAGCCGCCTCGGCCAGCGCCGCGGCGATCCAGTCCCCGTCCGGGGCGGCGACGGATGCGGATTCGGTGTCGGACTCGGCCGGAGCCGTACTCGGTGCCAGGGAGGGCTCGTGCTTCACGGCGGCGGCCGGGTGCGGTCCGTCGGCGCCGGTGGGCCGGTCGTCGGTGGGTGCGGCGGTCAGCGCCGCGTGGTCGATCTTGCCGTTCGCCGTGACCGGCAGCTGGTCCAGGATGACGAACCGGCCGGGCACCATGTAGTCGGGCAGCCGTTCACGCAGAGCGTCCGCCAGTTCCTGTGCGGTCGGCGCCTCGCTCGCGCCCCGGGGTGAGAGGTGGGCCACGAGCCGGGGGCGCCCGTCGGGGCCCCGCACCGACGACACCACGCACTGGCGGACCGCCGGGTGGCGGGCCAGCACCGCCTCCACCTCGCCCAGTTCGATGCGGTGCCCGCGGATCTTGACCTGCCGGTCGACGCGGCCGAGGAACTCGATGGTGCCGTCGGCGGTCCACCGGCCGAGGTCGCCGGTGCGGTACAGGCGGCGGCCCAGCACGGGGTGGACGGCGAACCTCTCGGCCGTCTGGACCGGATCGGCGGTGTAGCCGCGGGCCAGCCCGTCGCCGCCGATGAACAGCTCCCCCGCCTCACCCACCGGGCAGGGCCCGCCGTCCTCGTCGAGGACGAGGAAGCTCTGGCCGCGCAGCGCCCGGCCGTAGGGGATGCTGCGCCAGCTCGGGTCGGTGCGCTCCACCGGGTGGGTGATGGACCAGATGGACGCCTCGGTGGCTCCGCCCAGACTCATCACCTTCGCCCGGGGCGCGAGCCGTCGCAGCCGGTCGGGCAGGGTCAGGGGGATCCAGTCGCCCGAGAGCATCACCAGACGCAGGGAGCGCAGCGCCCCGGCGGCCTCCTCCGGTTCCATCTCCGCGTACTCGACCAGCATTTCCAGCAGGGCGGGCGCGGTGTTCCACACGGTGACGCCGTGCCGGCCCGCCTGTTCGAGCCAGTGCTGCGGGTCGCGCTGCCGGGCGGGGTCGGGCAGCACCAGAGCGCCGCCGACGCCGAGGACGCCGTAGACGTCGAACACGGACAGGTCGAAGCTGAGCGCCGACAGCGCCAGCACGCGGTCGTCGGGGCCGAGGGAGAACCGGTCGACGATGTCGTCGATGGTCGTGCGCGCGGCCCGGTGCTCGATCTCCACGCCCTTGGGGCTGCCGGTGGAACCCGAGGTGAAGATGGTGTAGGCGATGTCCTCGGGGCGCGGGACCGCGAGCGGTGCCACGGGTCCGGTGGGGGCCGCGGCGGTGCGGGCGGGGCGCCCCGCGGCGGTCAGGCGGTGAACGGTGACGCCGGCGGGCCAGTCGGTCCTCACTCCCCGGCCGGCCAGCGCGTGCCGGACACCGGCCCGCTCGCAGACCGCGGCGATCCGCGCGGCCGGCCAGGAGGGTTCCACCGGCAGGTAGCCCGCCCCGCTCAGGCTGACGCCGAGCACGGCGGTGATCTGCGCGGCACCCTTCTCGCAGGCGACGGCGACCATGTCGCCGGGCCCCGTGCCGTGAGCGGCCAGGAGTGCCGCGGTGGCGGCGGCGTTGTCCGCGAGGCGGGCGTGGGTGACGGTGGCGGTGGGGGTGCGCAGGGCGGCCCGTCGCGGATGCCGCCGGGCCGCGTCGGCGGCCGGATCGTGCAGCAGGGGGCCCGCGGCCGGGAAGGGCACGGCGTCCAGGGGCTCTTCCGGATGGAAGGAGGGGTCCCAGCCCAGGACGGTGTCGTGCCAGGCGTCGGGGCTCGTCAGGGTGTGGAGCAGGCGTACGTAGGCGTCGAGCAGGGCCTGTGTCCAGCCGTCGGGGAACGCCCCGTCGACGGCGTCCCAGGCCAGGCGGAGGCGTCCGCCCTCGTCCCACACGATGTGGTCGAGCAGGACCTGCGGGGTCTGGGAGATGCCGTACACCTCCTGGCCGATCCAGGCGGCCGGGGGCTCCCCGTCGCCCGCGAGCCCCACCCCGCTGGTGAAGACCACCGGATGGCCGGGGGCTCCCACCGACGGCGGGTTCTGCGCCCGTATCTGTCTGAGCACCTCGACGCCGGACACGGACCGGTGGTCCAGGTCCTCCCAGAAGCGGTGGTTGACGGCGGCGGCGTAGTCGGCGAAGCCCTTCCAGTCGGCGGGGTCGAAGCGGGGCGTGCCGACCAGGGCGGTGGTGGTGAAGTCGCCGACCACGCCCTCGGCTCCGTCCTCGTCCTCCGGGCGGTCGAACAGGGTGGTGTTGAGGCAGATCCGTTCCCCGGCGCCCCACCGGCCGAGGACGACGGCGAAGGCCGCGAGCAGGGCGGCGGTCGGCGTGACCGCGTGCTCGGCGCATCGGGCGCGCAGTTGTGCCCAGGCCGTGGCGTCGAGTTCGGCGGCGGAACGGACGAAGCGGGGCGGGGTGGTGTCGGCGGGGTCGCGCAGCAGGGGCAGCCGCGGCGACGGCGGCAGTTCGGGGGCGCGTTCGGCCCAGTAGGCGCGGTCGCGGTCGCGCCGGGCCGCCCACTCCGGGTCCCCGGAGCGGGCGCGCTGCAGGTCGGCGAACCGGGTCTTCGGCTCGGGAAGCCGGTGGGCCGGGTCCTCGACGAGACGGCCCCACTGACGCATCAGCAGCATCCAGCCGGCGAGGTCGGTCAGGAGCACGTCCACGCCGACGTGCAGCCGGGTCCGTCCGTCGGGCAGCAACGTGGTGTGGATGTCGAAGAGCGGCCAGGAACCGGTGGGCCGGTTCTGGTGGGAACGCTCTCGCCGCTGGGCGGACAACGTTTCCCTCACACGTTCCGCGGGCTCGCGGCGCAGATCGGTGACGCCGATCCGGTAGGGGCCAAGAGAGGCGGCGATGCGCTGGCGGCCCCGGTCGTCCACCGTCATGCGCAGCATCGGGTGGTGTGCGATCAGCCGGTTCCAGGCGGCTTCCAGCCGGGCCACGTCCACGAGGGGGTCCGCGTCACCGGGGATGCGGTCGTACTCGTAGTAGTAGAAGGTGGCGACCCCGCCCAGCGGCATGCCCTCGGCCCGCCCTGCGAGATACGAGGCCTGGATGGGCGTCAGGGGAAAGCCCTCCCCCTCCGTCTCCCCGTCGGGCCGTGCACCGCCGGGCTCCGCCCCCGTCCGTGCCTCGGTACCGAGAGGCCCGGCATCAGGGACTTCCTTCGGCACGCGATCGGCGAGCAGGCGGTCCGCCACCGCGCGGGCCGTCGCGCCGTCACCGAGGAAGGCGGTCAACGGCAGGTCCTGACCGGTGCGTTCGCGGATCCGCCGCCTCAGCCGCACCGCGGTGAACGATTCGAGTCCCAGGGCCGCGAGCGGAGTCGTCCGTGCGACCTCCCGCGGTGGTGTGCCGAGGACTTCGGCGATGCAGTCGATGACGCGGGCAAGGATGTCGTCACTCGGCACAGGCTGGTTCATCCGGTCTCCGTCGCAGGGCAGGCAAGAGAACGCTTCCCCCTGCCGGAGGGCCCGGGGGAAGCGGAACACCAATGAACCTAGATGAAAATGATTATCAGATCAACCAACGTGCGGTGAAAGATCACTCGCGCGCTCCAGAACACACAGCCCCAGCCCGGGATCGCCCGCCCGGCGCAGCGCGAGCCCCGCCTCGGCGGCCTCGGCCGCCAGCACGTCCTCCGCGGCGACCCACCAGCGGTACTCGACCGACGTCCCGGCCAACGGCCGGCCCCGGCGCAGGACGCCGTACTCCATGCGCCAGGTGATCTCGTCCGCCCCCGTGGGGCACGCACTCGCCCAGCCCTCGTACTCCAGTTCGCCGACGACGACCCGGGCCATCCGCACCCGCTCCACCTCCACCGGGGCGAACGGCGGAGTGACGTTGAACACCAGCACCCCGCCCGGGGCGAGTTGCCGGGCCGCACGGTTCCACAGCGCGCGCCTCTGCCCGGGCGGCAGGTGGCCGAGCATGTTCAGGGCCACCACCGCGCGCACGCCGTCGGGCCAGTCGGCGCTCGCGCAGTCACCGGGAACCACCGTGACGCGCCTGCGCAGTTCGGCATCCTCGTGGACTCGGGCGAGCAGGACGGCACGCATCGCGGCGGAGGGCTCGACGGCGAGGACCGGCACCTGCGGCAGCGCCTCGCAGATGACGCGTACGCCCCGGCCCGATCCGGCCCCGAGGTCCATCACGGTCCCGGTTTCGGCCCGGACGTGCGACAGGACGTCCGCCAGGGCCGGAGCCAGCGGCTCCCACGACTCGGCGATCATGATGTCGAGGTACTCGGCGGACCGCTCGTAGGGGTCGCTCATCACTGCTCCAGAAACTCGGTGCCACACGGTTCGTCGAAGAGCGGACGCACGCGCGGACACCACGGTCCGCCGGCACGGACACCGCGAGGGTCCCCGACGGCCGCCGGGGCCCGCTTCCGAACCACACCGCGCGACGCTCGACCCATACAGTAATCAGAAATGAATTTCATTACTAGAAGCGGGCGAGGGGGTCGGTGTGTTCGCCCCGCCTTGCATGCGGGGCGAACACACCGACCCCCTCTTCCTGATCCGGCCTGGTCCAGACGAAAGACCTAGCGCTGTCGGGAGCCGTAGGGGAGCAGGGCCATCTCCCGCGCGTTCTTGACGGCCTGCGCTATCCGCCGCTGCTGCTGACGCGTCACATGGGTCACCCGGCGACTGCGGATCTTCCCCCGGTCGGAGATGAACTTGCGCAGCAGATCGGTGTCCTTGTAGTCGACGTGGGTGATACCGGCGGCGTCCAGCGGATTGACGCGCTGACGCGTCGCGGTGTGCCGGTCGGTGCTTGTGCGTCGGGGCACGGTGGGATCGTTCCTTTCTTCTCTTCGGACGGGGTGCGGGGCATGAGCGGGCGACACGGCGGCACGCCGGGTGGGGCGCGTTTTCAGGTCACCGGGTCGAGCAGGTCGTCGAAGGCGTGCGGAAGTTGCTCCCAGCGGCCCCTGCCCGCCGCGTATTCGTCGTCGGTGAGCAGGCACGAGTCGAGCAGGGCGAGCAGACCGTCGCGGTCCAGGCCGGGGGCGGTGAAGGTGAGGTACTGGCAGCGGTCGCCGTGTTCGGGGTGCCAGTCCACGGAGGCCGCGAGGCGGCGTTCGGCGGGCACCATCTCCCAGGCGGCTTCGGGCAGGGCTGCCAGCCAGGGTCCGGCCGACTCCACGCACAGCGCGCCGCCCGCGGCGTCCCACGACAGCAGGGTGTCGGGGCGGTCCGCCAGCCAGAACCGTCCACGGCTGCGGGCGGCGGCGCAGGTCAGGTCCTCCAGCGCCGCGTAGAGGCGCTGCGGATGGAAGGGCCGCTCGCGCTGCCAGACGAAGGTGCCCACACCGTGCTCGTCGCACTCCTGCGGCAGCAGCGCGCACGCGGGGTGCACCCGGGCGGCGGCCGCTTCGACGTCGAAGCCCGCCAGCAGTACGGCCCCCAGGGTCCCGCCTCCCCCGGCCACCTTGCGCGCGCCCGGTGTGAGCTGGGCGAGCAGCGCGTGGTCGCCCTCGTCGGCGGCCTCGCCCGACTCCCCGCCGAGGCCGTCCTCGACGAGGCCGATCACCGTGGGGTACTCCAGTTGCCGGGCGAAGGTGTCGGCCACCGTGCGCCGGTCGGTCGGGGCTGCGGCGAGGCCGGTGTCGGCCAGGTCGTCGCCGTTGGAGAGACACGGCAGGACGAGTGCCGGGTCGACCACGGTGGCCACCCCTGTCAGCGTCAGCGGCGCGCCCACGGCGGCGATGACCGCGGCCATGCCCTGGGGCTCGACGGAGTCCCACAGTTCCACGACCGCCAGCCGGTGACCGCCCTGCTCCGCGAGCCGCAGCAGTTCGGGAACGAGGTCCTCGCGCAGCGCACAGCACGCGCAGTCGTTCACCAGGGGCGCGTCACCGCTGTCCAGCAGGCCGCCGGCGTCGCGTACGGTCCGGTGCACCGCGCCGACGACGGCGGACGTCAGGTCGTGGTGCAGCGCGACCGAGCCGGGGACCGTGCGCAGGATCTCGTCGACGGCGGCCCGGCGGGCGTCGGCGTGCAGCCCGGCGACGATCGCGACCGGCAGCCGCGTCCGGTCCCCGCTCACCGGCCTTCCCGTCCGCGTCCGTAGCGCCGCTCGAAGCGCTCGACCCGCCCCGCGGTGTCCAGGACCCGCTGGGTGCCGGTGTAGAAGGGGTGGCTCGCCGAGGAGATCTCGACGTCGACGACCGGGTAGGTGTTGCCGTCCTCCCACTCGACGGTCTTGTCGCTCGTGGCCGTCGAGCGGGTCAGGAAGGCGAAGTCGGCGGCCCGGTCACGGAAGACGACCGGGCGGTACTCGGGGTGGATTCCGGGCTTCAAGGCTCTCAGCGCTCCTCACGGAAGTCGACGTGGCGGCCTGCGACCGGGTCGTACTTGCGCAATGTCAGCCGGTCGGGGTCGTTACGGCGGTTCTTGCGGGTCACGTAGGTGTAGCCGGTGCCGGCTGTGGACCTCAGCTTGATGATCGGGCGGAGTTCGTTACGGGCCATGGACCGCACTCTACACGCTATTGATTTTCATTTTCATCAAGCTGCTACTGTGCTGCCCCTGACAGCACTCGAGGAGGAACCGTGTCCGCCCACTGCCAACTCACCGGCCGACAGCCCGGCTTCGGTCATCACATCTCCCACTCCCACCGGCGGAGCAAGCGCCGGTTCGACCCGAACGTGCAGCGCAAGCGCTACTGGCTGGCGAGCGAGGGGCGTCACGTCCGGCTCACCCTCTCCACCAAGGGCATCAAGACGGTCGACACGATCGGCGTCGAGGCCGCGGTGGCCCGCATCCGCGCCCGGGGAGGGAAGGTCTGATGGCGAAGAAGAGCAAGATCGCGAAGAACGAGCAGCGCCGCCTCGTGGTGGCCCGCCACGCCGCGCGCCGCGCCGAGCTGAAGGGGATCATCTCGTCCCCCCGGGCGTCCGACGACGAACGCGCGGCCGCTCAGCGCGAGCTGCGCCGACAGCCCCGCGACGCGAGCGCCACCCGCCTGCGCAATCGCGACTCCGTGGACGGCCGCCCCCGCGGCCACCTGCGTGCCTTCGGTCTGTCCCGCATCCGCCTGCGCGAGATGGCCCATGCGGGCGAGCTCCCGGGCGTCACCAAGAGCAGCTGGTGAACCGCACCGGCGTGTGACCGTCCGGGGGATCGGTGGCCGCTGACACCGATTGCCGTGCGGCCGCGCACCGGCCGGCAGCGCGGGGCGACCGCCTGCTCACCCGCCGCGCGCGCCGCCCGGCGGGTGTACGGCGCGGACGCGGGGCGTTTCCCGTGCCGGCCGTGGCCGCGAACCCGGCGCGGCGCGGCCGGACGGGGTGCGTGCGGTCCGCGGCCGCCGGTTGCGTCGGGCACCACCGCCCCTGTCCGCCGGTGGACGCGGCGGACACGGGCATTCCGGGTGGCTCAGTGGTCGTCCCAGTGCCCCTCGTGGGCGGCGTGCCGATGCCCGTCGTGCACGTAGTCGATGTGGTCGGCGTGCGGAAGGGCGACGTGCCCGCAGCCGGTTTTGTGCTCGTGTTCGTGCTCCTCGTGCCGGGTGTGGCCCGCGCTCGTGCACTCGTCCACGTGACCGTCGTGCGTGCGGTGGATGTGTCCGTCGTGCACGTAGTCGACGTGGTCGGCGTGCGGAACGGCGACGTGCCCGCAGCCTTCCCCGTGCCGGTGGTCGTGGGCCTCGTGGACGTGATGCTCGGTGGCGGACGTCATGACGTGCTCCCGGTGCGGAACGAACGGGCGACCGCCTGTGCGACGGCCGCAGTCGCGCTACCGAACCAACACTAGGACGACGCCCGCGACCGCGCACGCGGAGTGGCGACGCGAAGTACCCGAAGTATCGCGCGGCTGGCAGGCTTTCGGGTGTGACAACCCATGAGACAGTGCGCACTCCCATGATCACGCAGATCAGCCGGGCCCAGGACGTCACCGCGGCCGCCGGGCGGGAACTCACCGAATGCTGGGCGGGGGTCATCAACGCCGGCGGGGCCGTCGTACCCATGGACTGTCCACTTCCTCCGGTGACCCCGGCGGCACTCCGGCCGGCGGTCGAGGGGATCGCGCGGGGACTCTCTTCGGACCGCAGCAGACTCCTCCTGGCGAACGTGGACGGCACGCTCGCGGGCTGGATGCTCCTGCGCCGCGAGCGCCACCCTCTCGTGGCGCACTGCGGCACGGTCAACCACGTCCAGACACATGTCCGCTTCCGGGGCACGGGCGTCGGCGCCGCGTTGATGCGGTACGCCAGGGGTGTCGCACGCGACGAGATGGGCCTGGAACGGCTGCGGCTCACCGCGAGGTCGGGCCTGGGGCTCGAGGACTTCTACCGCAAGGCGGGCTGGAGCGAGGTCGGGAGATGGCCGGGTGCGCTGCGGGTGGCACCCGGTGACGACCGGGACGAGATCCTGATGAGCCTGGTCCTCTGAGGGGTCCTTGCACTATGAGCGCCCGATGAGGTCGCGTGGTCCGGGCGGGCATAGTGCAAGGACCCCTGAAGCCGCTCACCTCTCCCGTACGTCTCCTGTCGCGGCCGGGGACCCGGCCCCGGCCGCGCCGCCCACGACCGCCACCAGGACGGCGCTGTCGCCGAACTGCCAGACCGGTGCGACATGGGCGAAGCCGGCCCGGCGCAGCAGCTCGGCGTGGCGGCACACCGTCATCTGCTCGCCGCTCGTGCCGTGGGCCGGCCGGCGCCGCCCGCGCTCCGTGAACAGGTCGGTCAGTTCCGGGTCCCTGGCCGCCGCCTCCCACCAGGACCGCCAGTCCTCCCCGGCGCGTTCGCCCGTGCGCTCCGACCGGCGACGGCCCACGTGGGCGGTGAGGTCCGAGCACGGTGACGTGTCCGGCGGGAAGTGGTCGCCGTTGACGAGGACGCCGCCGGGGCGGAGCAGGGACGCGAGGCCGCGGTAGGTGCGCAGCAGCACCGGTTCCGGCAGGTAGTGCAGCGCGGTCGTCGAGACGGCGGCGTCCAGGGGACGGTCCAGTCCGAGGGCGTCGGTCCAGCCCTCCTCACCGATGACGGTGTCGACGTAACGGGCGGCGTCGGCGTAGTGCGTGCGCCCCAGTTCCAGCAGCAGGGGGTCCATGTCGGCGGCGACGATCTCCGCGGCCGGGAAACGGGCGGCGAGTCTGGCGGCCAGGGAGCCGGGGCCGCAGCCCAGGTCGAGCAGGAGGGGCCGGGAAAGGCCGGCGGTGGCGTGCTCGACGACATCCGCGATCACGGTGAACCGCTCCTCGCGGTCCACCGCGTACCGCTCCTGCTGCCGCTCCCAGCGCTCCACCCATTCCTCGGCCGTCGCCATGCTCACGCCCATCGCTCGCGCCACCTCATCCGTCTCTCACGTGTCCTGGACAGTGACGAATCTACAGGTGGAAACGGTTATCAGTTGCCATTCACGCCAAGGACGCGAGGACGGTCAGCAGGCGGTCGATCTCCTCCACCGTGTTGTACACGTGCAGGCTCACCCGTACCGATCCCTCCCGCGGGTCCGCGCCGGCCTGGCAGAGGCTGTCGGCCCGCACCATGAAGCCGTGGCTGAAGAGGATGAACCCGAGGTCGTCGGACGGGATGTCCCGGTGCCGGAAGGTCACGATGCCGTGCCGGCGCTGGGAGGCCGCGAGCGCGGAGTCGGCCGCCAGGCTGGCGGGGCAGCCGAGGAGCTCGTACGGACCGATGTGCCTCAGCCGGTCGGTCAGGCGGGTCGTGAGACCTGCCGTCCAGCGCGCGATCCGGTCGGGACCGGCCGCGTCGAGCCAGTCGAGCGCGGCCCGCAGCGAGGCGATGCCCACCGTGTTGGGCGTGCCCCGCCAGCCGTCCGGCCGGAACACGGGGCCGCGTGTGTTGCGCGCCCAGACCGCTCCCGTCCCGGGCAGGGCCATCGCCTTGTGTCCGGAGAAGACCACGAAGTCGACGTCCAGCGCCGGGTCGTCGAGGCGGACGGGCAGGTGGCCGACGCTCTGGGCCGCGTCGAGGCAGATCGGTACGTCCGGGCCGACCACCGCGCGGATGCGGTGCACGTTCATGTCGCCGCCGTAGACGTGGTGGACGTGGGTGGCGGCCACGAAACGGGTCCGCGGCCCGACGACCTCGCCGAGGGCCCGGTGGTCGTAGTCGCCCGAGACCGTCTGGTACGGCAGTGCCCGCACGCGGACGTCGATGCCCCGCCCGGCCAGCAGCCTCTGGGCCTCGAGCCAGGGGTCCAGGTGGGCCCGGTGGTCGGCGAACGGGACGAGGATCTCGTCCCCGTCGCCGAGGTACGGGACGAGCCAGTCGCGGGCGACGGTGCGCAGGCCCTCGGTGGTGCCGCTGGTGAAGTGGACGCCGGAGCGGCCCGGTTCGGGATCGTGGAGGAACTCCTTGACCCGCTCCCGGGTCGACTCCACCAGCTCCGTGGTCCGGTTGGCCCAGGGGTAGGTGCCGCGGCCCGCGTTGGCGTTCGACGTCGTGAGGTAGGTCTGCACGGCCTCCAGTACGGCGCGCGGCTTCTGGGACGTCGCCGCGCTGTCGAGATACGCCAGCTCGGGATGGCCGGTGACGATGGGGAACTGCTCCCTCAACTCCCGCTGCCACAGCGAGTCCTTCTCCCCGTCCGCCGCGGGAAGCGGCCGCGCGGCGCTCACTCGCGCACCAGCGGTGCGCCCGCGTCCCGCCAGGCGACGATCCCGCCGGCCAGGCTGCGGACGTCCGGGTGACCCATCCGGGTCAGCGCGGCGGCATGGCGCAGCGACTTCTCGCCGACGGGACAGGCCAGCAGCACGGGAGTGCGTTTGCTGAACGGGAGCCCGCCGCGGAGCAGTTCCTCGAACAGTTCGTCGACGATGTTGACCGAGCCCTCGATGTGCAGGGCGGCGTAGGCGTGCGGGCTGCGCAGGTCGACGACGAGCGGACGGGGATCGCCCGCAGTGGTCCAGCGCCGGGCGTCGTCGACGCCGATGACGCGGGCCTGCGCGCGGGCTTCGGCGTCGGTGAGCCCGGAGGCGGCGTGCCCACGGCCCGCCGCCCGGCCCAGGAGTTCCGGGCGGCGCTGACGCACGTAGCTGAGGTAGCTCTCGGCCCGGTCGCACACGATGAAGACCGCCGTCCGGCGCTCCCCCGTGTCGTCCAGCTCGGCGTCGGCGTGCCGCAGGTGCCGGACCGCTCCCTGGTAGGCGGCGCCTCCGGTCGGCCCCGACAGCAGTCCGCAGCGCCGGATCAGGGTGAGCATCCCGTCGATGGCCTCGCCGGAGGTCACCGACTCGATGGTGTCGTACGTCGACGGGTCGAACAGGCCGACCTGGTGCACCTCGTCGATGGTGCGGATGCCGGGTATGAAGTCCGACTTGTGGGCGACCAGGCCGAGGACCCGTACCTGCGGGTCGTGCTCGCGCAGGACCCTGGCGACGCCGGTCGACGAACCGGCCGTGCCGACACAGGCGACGAACCAGTCCGGCACCCGCCCGTCCAGGTCCTTCACTATCTCGGGACCGGTGCCCGCCGCGTGCGCCTCGACGTTGCGCGGGTTGAAGTACTGGTCGGTGTGCAGATAGGTGCTGCCGGGGTCGGAGAGCGCCTGGTGGAAGTGGGTCAACGGGTCGTCGGTGTCGGTCGGGTCGAGACACTCGCTGCGCCCGGGGAGCTCCTCTATCTCGGCGCCGAGGAGCAGGAGCAGTTCCTTGATCTCGGGTACGCGCATGCGGTTGGTGACGCTCTTGAACCTCAGCCCGTGCATGCCTGCCAGCAGGGCGAGGGCCTTGGCGGTGTTGCCGCTGGAGAGTTCCACGACCGTCCCCTCGCCGTCGGCCGCGGCCTCCAGGTGGGGCCGGACCATGTGCCAGGCGGGCCGGTCCTTGACGGACCCGAACGGGTTGAGCATCTCCAGCTTGGCGTAGAGGTCGATGTTGCGCAGCCCGTGCACGGCGGGGTCGATGCGCACCAGCGGTGTGTTGCCGATGGCATCCGTGATGCTGTCGTACCTCATGCGGGTGTCCCCCCCGGGGATGTGATCGGCCAGTAGTCCTCGTCCGGGCACCATTGCCAGGACTCCCCTCGCCGCTCCACCGCGACCGTTCTGGCGAGCGGCTGCCGCTGCGCGCGGTGTGCGTGGAAGTCCATGGCGTATCCGGCGGTGTTGACGAAGGCCAGCAGATCGCCCGCGCGCGGCAGCCGGGGAAGGTGGACCAGACGGCGGGTGATGAGATCTCCCTCCAGGCAGAGATTGCCGGTGAGGAAGACGCCGACCGGTTCCTCATCGCCCTTCTTCGGCTCGCCGCGCGAAAGCAGCACGGGGTCCACGAGGACTCCGTGCTCCTCGAGGCTCATGTCTCCCGCGTTCATGCCGAGGCGTACCAGATACTGTCCGGAGTCCGAGTCCGCGGGCCGTACGTCGAGCACGCGCGCGAGCGACAGCCCGCACTGGTCGACCAGGGAGCGACCGGGTTCGATGTAGAGGTCGTGGAGGTGCTCCAGCAGGAGGGTGGCGGCCGGCCGGCCCAGCACCGGTGCGGGCAGCGAGAGCAGTTCGTCGAGGTAGCCGGGGCCGGCGGTGGAACGGTGGGCGGGATACAGCGCGGCGGTTCCGCGCACCGTGCCGCCCTCGTTGCGCAGCCCGTAGCCGTGACCGCGCCAGGTCAGCGGCGGGCGGCCGCCGAGCACCGCCTCGCTCAGCGCGGTGGTCCACCGCTCCCACTCCCCGGCCTCGGCGAGGTAGCCGACGCCGAATCCGCCGCCGATGTCGACGGCGCGCGGTGCGAGCCCCCGCGCCCGGCAGTCGTCCATGAACAGAACGCACTGCTCCAGCGCCCGTGCCTTCTCCTCCACGCCGGTGGTGTCGAGGTGGTAGGCGACACCGGTCAGCTCCACGGCGTCCGCGTGCTGTTCGAGAGCCGACAGCAGTGTCTGCGCCTCGCGCAGGGGGGTGCCGAAGCGGCTGCGTCGTGAGAGCATCCGGGTGCCCGCTCCCCCGTGGCCGGCGGCCGACTCGAATCCGGACAGGCGCACCAGCACGTCGACCCTGCCCGGACCATGCCTGCGCACCAGGCCGGCGAGCTGTTCCAGCTCGCCGGGCGAGTCCAGGTTCACCGTCGCGCCCACACGCGCCGCCAGCCAGAGGAACCCGGCGTCCTTCGGGCCGGTGGCCATGATCCGGTTCCCGGTGAATCCGCAGCTCAGAGCGTGCCGCAATTCCTCCAGAGAGGCGACATCGACGCCGACGGCGGCCACGTCCTCCGCCGCCAGTCTCCGCACCAGCGCGCTGGACCGGTTCGCCTTGTGTGCGAAGTACACCCGCCCGGCGAGGTGGTGGCGGCGGTAGACGTCATGAAAGCGTGCCGCGTTCCCGGCGACGACCTCGGGGAGCAGGACGTTGAGCGGAGAGCCCAGGGCGTCGACGAGCGAGTGCAGGAACGTTTGGTCCTCCAGTAGTGCGGCGAGCGGCGGATCCGCCCTCGGCCTCAGGTACAAGGGCGTGTCCACGTAAGGTCCCTCCCCGTGTCGATCGACCATCACCGCGGCAACCGTTCGGGAATAGTCGTTTCCCACTGCACCCGCCGCTAAGCCTCACCGGAGTGTGACCGGGGCGGCGCCGTCGGGTGTCGCCGTGGCAGCGGTCGGTGCGCCCGGCCCTCAGGAGGGGATGTGGCCGAGGCTCCGGTTGAGTGCGCTGTCGGGGCGGCCGGTCAGCTCCTCCCAGGTGCCCTCCTCGGTGATGCGGCCGGCTTCCAGGACGGCGATGCGGTCGGCTCGGCGGACGGTGGCCCGGCGGTGTGCGATGACGATCGTGGTGCGGCCCTCCTTGCGGAGCGCGGCGGCCAGTTGGGCGTCGCCCGCGTTGTCCAGGTGGGCGGTGGACTCGTCCAGCACGAGCACTGCCGGCTGGACCAGCAGCGCGCGGGCGAGGGCGATGCGGGCCCGCTGGCCTCCGGAGAGGGTGGAGCCGCGCTCGCCGACCGGGGTGTCCATCGGGGCGATCAGGTCGACACCGCACAGGCGTGCCGTCGCCGTGAGCAGGCCGTCGTCCGCCTCGGGCGCGGCGAGCCGCAGGTTCTCGGCGAGCGTGCCGTGGAAGAGAGGGGTGTCCTGTCCCACCACCGCGACGGCGCGTCGCAGTTCCGCGTCGCTCACGTTCCGTACGTCGACGGGCTCTCCGTCGGCAGGTATCAGCTGGACCGCTCCTTCGGACGGGTCCCAGAACCGGGCCAGCAGGTGGGCGCAGGTCGACTTGCCGGCCCCCGAGGCACCGACCAGTGCGAGCGTCTGTCCGGCGCGGACGGTCAGCTCGATGCCGTCCAGCACGGGCCCGTTGCCGTAGTCGAAGCTCACCCGGTGCAGCCGGACGCCCAGCGGGCCGGGGGGCAGCGGGCGGGGGGCGGCGGGCGGCGGGGCGAGAGCGGGGGCCTTCACGGCCGCGTCGACCCGGGCGGCGGCGGCGCGCAGTGCCACGGCCTGGCTCAGGGCCCGGGCCGACTCGGCGACCGGACCGAGCGCCGACAGGGCCAGCGTCATCGCCGCCGGGGCCCACGCCCCGTGCAGCCGTCCGGCGGTCACGGACTGCGCGGCCGCGGCCACCACACCGAGGACCGCGGCCACGATGAGGAGGTCCCGGACCGCGGCGGCGACGGCCTCCCGGGTGACCTCGGCACGCTGGGCGTCGCCCACCTGCCGCCCGCGTTCGGCCAGCCGGCGGCGTCGTTCGGCCAGGGCGCCGAAGGCGAGCAGCTCGCGCAGCCCGTCGACGGTCTCCACCGTGTCGGCCGACAGCCTCGCGACGGCCGTCCGGGTACGGCTCCCGCGCGCCGTGCGTCCGCGCGCGTCGGCGAAGGGAGCCACCGCGAGCAGCGCCGCGACCGGCAGCACGGCCGCCAGCAGCCACGGCTCCACCGTGGCGAGGACCGCGGTGGAGCCGGTGAGGACCGCCCCCGACGCCAGGAGCTGGGCGGTGGTGTGGGCGTAGAAGAACTCCAGTGCCTCCACGTCCGCCATGGCCGTGGCGGCGAGGTCTCCGCTGCGCCGGCCCGCGACACGGGCGGGCGCGCTGCGGGCGAGTCCGTCGAAGACGCGTACCCGCAGTACGGCCAGCACCCGGTAGGCGAGGTCGTGCGAGAGGTCCATCTCGCGCCAGGTCGTCAGGGCGCGTACGAGGACGAGCCCGACGAGTGCGGTGACGGTGGCGGCCGAGGGGGCACGCCCCTCGACGACGGCCGTTCCCACGGTGTACGCGGCCAGCGTCAGCAGGGCGACGAGGGAACCCTGTTCGAGGAGTGCGGCGACGCAGGTGCGGACCGTCATGGCCCGGTGGACGGCGAGGGCGGGGAGCATGGCGCGCAGTGAGCCCCGCGCGGGCACGTCCGCGTCGGTGGTGGCGATGTCGATGGCGCTGCTCATGCGGCGAGTTCTCCTCGGTGGACGTGGCCGGCCTCGACGAGTCGCGCGTAGACGCCCCCTGCCTCGGTCAGGTCGGCGTGCTCGCCGACGGCGTCGACCCGTCCGGCGTCCAGGACGACGATGCGGTCGGCGTGCCGGACGGCCGCGAGCCGGTGGGCGACCACCAGGACGGTACGGCCGCCGGCGGCGGTCAGCAGTTCACGGACGATGTCCGCCTCGCGGCGTTCGTCGACCGAACTCGTGGCCTCGTCGAGGACGAGCACCGGGGCGTCGGCGAGCAGGGCCCGGGCGAGGGCGAGCCGCTGGCGCTGGCCGCCGGACAGGGTGGCGCCGCGTTCGCCGAGGACGGTGGCGTAGCCGTCGGGGAGGGCGGTGATCTCGTCGTGGATGCCGGCGGCCCGCGCCGCAGCGGTCAGTTCGCCGTCCGTCGCCTCCGGTCGGGCCAGACGCAGGTTGTCGGCGATGGTGGTGGGGAAGAGGTAGGTCTCCTGGGAGACCACGGCGATGCCCTGGCGCAGCGAGTCGAGGGCGCAGCGGGTCGTGCAGCGCCCGTCGAGGGTGATCCGGCCCTCCTGCGGGTCGTGGTGGCGCAGGAGCAGGGCGACGAGCGTGGACTTGCCCGCGCCGGACGGGCCTACGATCGCGGTCGTACGTCCCGCCGGCGCGGTGAAGGAGACACCGTGGAGGGTGGGCGCCTGTGCGTCGTCGTAGGTGAACCCGACGTTCTCGAAGCGCAGTTCGGGCGGTTCCGGCCAGTGGGCGGGCGCCGTTTTGGTGTCGCGGACGGCGGGCTCGGCGGTGCGCAGCGCCGCGAGCCCGTCCGCGGCCGACGCCCCCAGGTATCCGGCGTGCCACTCGCGGGCGAGGTCCCGGACGGGACGGAAGCACTCGGAGGCCAGCAGCAGCACCAGGTAGGTGCCGGTCGCCGCGGTGGATCCGGTGCCGGCCGACCAGCACGCGAGGAGCGCGGCGGCGGCGGTACCGCCCTGGATGGCGAGATCGGTGATGCCGGTGTCGACCAGGGACACCCGCAGTTTCGCCACGGTCGCCCGGTGCAGTGCCGTCGAGCGCTCCTCCAGGCGTGCGCGGGTGCGGCCGACCGCGCCGGCGGCCCGCAGGGCGGACATGCCCTGCAGGGCCTCCAGGTAGTCGGCGCCCAGCCCTTCGTAGGTGTCCCAGTGCTCCTTGCCGCGGGTGGCGAGGAGCCGGTCCCAGGCGCGCGGGCCGCACAGGGCCAGCAGCAGGGCGGGAACGAGACCGAGGAGGGCCATCGGTTCCACGGCGGCCAGGACGGCGAGCACCAGGGGCGGCACGGTGAGGGTGATCAGGAGCTGGGGGAGGTAGCGCGAGACGTACGCGTCGACGCCCTCCACCCCGTCGACGAGGGTGGTGCGTACGGCCCCGGCGCGCGCGGTGGTCAGGTGTGCGGGTCCCAGGCGGCCGAGGTGGGCGAGGAGTTCGTCCCGCAGCGCCACCCTGACCTGGGCTCCGGCGCGGGTGGCGGTGCGCCGCTGCCAGGTGGCGAGCCCGGCGCGGGCGGCGACGACGGCGAGGACCGCGGCGAGCAGCCACGGGAGCCGGCCGGTGTCGCCGCGGGCCAGGCCGGCGAGCGTGACGGCCAGCAGGGCGGCCTGCGCGAGGTGGGTGAGGGTGACGGCGCCCTGCAGGAGGGTGGCCGTGAGCAGGGGGCGCCGTGCGCGCCGGGCGGCGCGGCGCAGCTCGGGGTGGACGATCATGTGGTGTTCTCCTCGTCGGCGTGGCGGGTGCCGAGGGCCAGGGCGTGGACGATCCAGTCCCGGCCCGGTGCGCCGCCGAGCGCGGCACCGAGGTCCGCCTGCTGCCAGGAGCCGACGGGCCGGGCGGCCAGCCCGTGGCGCAGGGCGGTGACGTGGGCCAGGTGGACGGCGAAGCCGGCCCGCAGGTGGGTGCGGCGGATGTGCGGCGTGCCGGCGTCCGCGGGGCAGCCGCGGGCGAGCAGGACGGCTCCCGCGTCCGCGATCCACGCCTGGCCCGCGGCCCAGGCCGCGAGCGTGCGGCGGGCCTCCCCCGCCGCACACCGCCGCAGTGTGGTGCCGTCGGCCGCCGGCTCGACCAGGCCGGGGCGTGGTGGTCCGACGGCGGCGGACCAGCGCAGGTCGCCGGTGCTCGCCCGTTCGGCGGTGGCGAGAACCGCCCGCAGCGCGTTTGGGTGCGGGGCGCCCGAAAGCGGCGGCGGCGTGCTGCGCCGGGTCAGCAGTTCGCCGGGAGTGGGCGCGCCCGCCGGCGGCTGCGGGCGGTGCGTGCCGTCCGGCGGGCGTACCGGGCCCTGCCCGCCGGGCGGGGTGATGCGCACTACGGCCAGGGGGCTCTGGGCGAGTCCGTCCAGCCGTACCTCGGGCTCGTCCGCGCCCAGTGCGCGGGCCGCGAGAAGGAGCGCCGCGGCGGCGTGCCCGGTGTCCAGCAGCAGCAGGGGCCAGGCGCGGTGGCCGTAGTGGGAGACCGTGCGCCGTGCGGTGACGGAGAGTTCGGCACTCACGCCCGGCGGTGTGCCGTCGGGTTGCCGGCCGAGGCGGTGGACGCGGTGGCGCAGGGGGTCGTAGCCGTACCGGCCTGGCGGCAGGGGGCAGCCGGTGCCCACGACCAGTTCGGTGTCCACCGGGTGCAGGGCTCCGGCAGAGGATGCGGGCCGCAGCCGCCCGGAGTCGTCCGAGGCCGCCAGCGAAAGGCGCAGCAGTGCCTGCAGATCGAGGTCCGCCGGGCCGGCCTCCGGGATCGGGTGCGACGGTCCCGGCCAGGCCCGGACGGCGGGTCCGGCGGATGTGCCGGGACCGGGACGCTCCGGGGAGCGGGCGCGGGTCAGCGCGGCGGCGAGGTCCACCGGGTGGCCCTCGTGGGCGTGTTCCACGGCAGTGGCCCTCACATGTGCGGCGGGGGCGCCAGCGTGAAGTCCTCCGGCGCGCCCGGTGCGGTCGTACGCCAGCCCCGCCGGACGGCCGCTTCGGCGAGGCGTGGGCAGCCGAAGTAGCCGAAGGCGGCGGGGGCGTTGGGGAGCAGCCCGGAAACGAGGACCCGGGCGACGCGCAGGGACGTCTCGGCCACGTCCTCGGTGGTGAGGTCGAACGTCATGACGCGGTGGCCGCCCGCGTGCAGCGCGCGCTCCAGCCGCTCCCGCCCGCCGGGCTCGACCGCGTCGACGGACACGGTCCCGTGGGCGGGTTCGGTGAAGCGGCGGGCCTCGGCCGCCATCCGTTCGTCCAGCCACACCTGCACGTGCGCCCCCAGGTCCCGCACGTGCTCGAACTGCTCGCCGCACACGTCGAGGTAGCGTCCGTCGGCGCGGTGCTCCAGGTACAGCCCGCGGGCGAGCAGTCCTGCCTCGACGGCCTGGAAGACCCAGCCGTCGGAGTCGGTGAGGCCCTGGGTGAACACCCAGGTGTGGACCGCTTCGAGAACCGCCTTGCGGGCGGCCTCGGCCGGGTCGTACTTGCACGCGAACCCGGCGGCGTACAGGCCGAGCCGCGGGTCGTGGACGAGCGCGGCCATGCAGGGGGCGAACTCCGAGGGCATCTCCACGATGTGGACGTCGAGCGCGGAGCCGGCGAGGTCGTCGGTGAGGCCGGGCACACTGGCCGGGTCGATGCCGCGGGCCGGTCCGTCGAGGTGCCACCACAGTTCCAGGGCGTCGCGTTCGACGATCTCCAGCAGGGCGCGTTCGACCGCGTCGTCGAGGCCCTGCCCGGTGGCGATGCCCGCGTAGTTGAGGTGATGGGTCCGGGGCAGCTCACGCAGGTCGCCCTGGCGCCAGTTGAGGTGGGTGAGGGCGACGGGTGCCCAGACCTCTGCCGTTCGTCCGTCGGGCAGCCGCTCGGTGCCGCGCGTCCACAGGGACGGGGTGTCGGCCGTGAGGCGACGATAGGGGAACTTCTCCCGGGCGTACTGCCATGGCGCGTAGGCGGGCAGGTCGCCGGGGCCGTAGAGCCGCAGGCCCTTCCCGGCCAGCTCGGCGGCGGTGGCGCGCAGCGGGGCGTCGGGGTGGCCGGGCGGCGGCACGCGGTTGCCGCAGTAGCGCTCCATCCCCTCGGCTATCGCCGCGACACGTGCTTGCCCGGGATCGCCGAAGGTGGTGCCGAGGGAGACCCGGTCGGCGGGCCACAGGCCGAGTCTGCGGGCGTCGGACATCTCGGCGGTGAGCGCGGTGTAGCGGGGCGGGGCGCCCGCGGGGTGCTCGACGGGCTTGACCTTGCGGACGATGCCGCAGACGGGGTCGACAAGAGCTTCCAGCGGCAGCGTCGTCATCGCAGGATCTCCTTGGCGGGATCGGTGGACGTGGGACGGGACGGGAGCACGGGCAGCGTCAGTGCCACGCTCTGTGGGTCGACCTCCCGCCGGGAGGCGAGCAGCCGGCCGGCCGTGACCGGGTCCTCCCCGGTGTGGGGGTTGCGGGCGTGCATCGGGAAGTGGTGCCCGGCGATCTCCAGGCGGAGCCGGGTGCCGGCCCGCAGCCGACGCGCGAGCCGGCCGAGTTCGAGGGTGAACCCGGTTTCCCGCCCTGCCGGTTCCTCGCGCCTGAGGACACCGGCGGCGAGTCGCTCGGCGGTTCCTTCCGGTGTGAGGGCGACGAGCCGGGCGGCCCAGTCGGCGGACGGTGTGTGGGCGGTGGCCCGCAGCCGTACGCGCACGGGTCCGACCACGTCGAGCGGACACGGCAGCGGCGGGGTGGCCAGCAGGCAGCGGTCGGGCGGTCCGCCGGTGGGGACGGTGAGGTCGTCGGAGCGGACGGGGCGGTCGGGGTCGGCGGTGAAGTCGGAGCCGTGCAGCAGCCGCAGCCGCTGTGCGCGGGGCTCGCCGTCGGTGCCGGAGGGCAGCCACAGGTCGCCGCCGCCGAGCGCCAGTGCGCCGTGGTGGCCGGGGGCGAGCTCGCCGGCCAGGGCACGGCGGGCCCAACGCACGTACAGGTCGCCGAGATTCACCCGGTGGGCGGGTCCGGCGCCGGGGCCGGCCGCGGTGACCAGGCCGTGCCCCCAGGGGCCCAGCAGCAGTCGTGCCGAGGGCCCGCCCCAGGTGCGCCACAGCGCGACGGTGTCCTCGGTGAAGTGGTCGTGGTGGCCGCCGACCGCGAGCAGGGGCATGCCGGCGTGCACCGCCCGCGACGCGAGCCGGCCGCGTTCGTGGTGACGCCACAGGTCCGCCCAGGAAGGCAGGACTCGCCCCAGCCGCTCGGGGAGGCCGGTGAGCGGCAGGTGGGTGAGCAGGCCGGGGTCCGCGGCGAGGGCCTTGTCCAGCGCGCTCTCGTCGGAGTCCCGCCGGTCGCCGTGGGCGGCCCACCAGCCGGCGCGGGCCAGCAGCCGTTCCACGCCCGAGGGTTCGCGTGCCGTCTCGGCGGCGCCGAGGGCGGGCACGGCGGCGATGACGGCGTCCGGCCGGGCCTCGCCGGACGCCTCGAGGGCGAGGACGAGAGCGCAGTGGGCGGCGTAGGAGGCGCCGGCGGCGACGAGCCGCCCGTCGCTCCACGGCTGTCGCCGGATCCATCGGGCCGCCGCCGCCCCGTCGGCGGTCTCGTTCTCGTACGGGTGCCACTCCCCCGCCGACGCGAACCGGCCCCGCACGTCCTGGACGACGGCGGCGAACCCCCGGCGCGCCCAGCCGCGCGCCTCGGCCCGGTGCCGGGCACGGTCGTAGGGAGTACGGATGAGGACGGCCGGGAAGGGGCCGTCGCCGTCGGGGAGGCGGACGTCCGTGGCGAGGCCTTCGGTCATCGCGCTGAAAGGTGTCATCCGTGCTTCTTCGGCATCGGTGCGACGTCGGGCACCGGAAGGACGGGGCGCTCGGTGACGGTCAGGGTGCGCAGGTCGACGCATCGGAGCCGGCGCCGTGCCGGGAGGCCGGCCGCGTCGGGGGCGCCGGTGGCCCACCGGCTGAGGTCGTCGGCCAGCAGAGCCGCGAGCAGCCCGGCGGCGGGAACGGTGAGCCTGACGGGTGCGCCGGACGTACGGGGACCGCTCCAGTAGGCGGTCAGTTCGCGGTGGGCGGGGGTGGCGGCGAGCCGGCGGGCCCGGACGTGGGCCGCGGTGACGTCCCCGGGAGCGGCGGCGAGGGGTTCGACGTACGCCTGCCAGCCCTCGCGGTGGCAGCGCAGCCAGGCGACCCCGTGCTCGGGGAGCCGGTCGGCGGCGTCCCACAGCCCGTCGGGTACGGGTCCGTCGAGGCACCACACGACGGCGGCGGGGTTTTCGTCGAGCAGGTCCTCGATCTCCGCCGGCGACGTGCCGGGACCGGTCGCGGGCGAAGTCGTGCGCGGTTCGGCGCCCAGGGCGGCCAGGTGCGCGGCCAGCGGTTCGGTCAGTGCCGGGTCGCCCACCAGCCGGACGCCCCGGCGGGCGGCGGGCCACTGCGGGCGCTGTGGCTCGTCCGACAGGTAACCGGCCTCCTCGAAGGCCCGCACCACACGGTTCAGTTCCTCGTCCGCCGGGACCGCGGCAGCGCCGGAGAGCAGGGAGAGCAGGGCCCCCTGGTCCGCGTCCCGCGTCCTGACGCCGAGGAACTCCCCTTCGGCGGTACGGACGGCGAGACCCCGCCCGGGTACGGCGACGACCTCGACACCGGGTACGAGCCGGCTGCGGGACACGGCGATCCTCCTGACGACGGGCCTGGGATGGGCGTGGGCCCGCCCGGAAGGCATCGGGCGGGCCCACGGTCGAGGGCGGTGGGGCCCTCGCTTACTCCTCGGTGTCCTCGAAGGGGTTCTCGACGAGCGCGTTGGAGTGGGAGGCCGAGTCGTGGGCCAGCTGACCCGGGTCGGCGATGGGCGCGAAGACCTGCTCGTTGTCCATGAACTCTCCTTATGCGTAAGGGAGATACGACGTCCGGACGAACGCCGCAATGGCACTCTAATGAATCCGATTTTCATATTCCATACCCGAGAGAGGGTGATCTGGGTAACACACCGGCCAGCCCCCCTCGGGATCCCGGCCGACCCGGCCGGCCACCTTCAGCACGTCCGCCAGCAGCCCCGGTGTCACCACCTCCTTCGGTGTTCCGTCGGCCGCCACGCGGCCGTCGCGCAGGGCGACGACGCGTTCGGCGAACCGGGCCGCGTGGGCCAGGTCGTGCAGCACCATCACCACGGTGAGCCCGCGTTCCTCGCGCAGGCGGACCACCGTCTGCAGCACGTCGAGCTGGTGGTGCAGGTCCAGATAGGTGGTCGGCTCGTCGAGCAGCAGGACGCGGGTGTCCTGGGCGAGCGCCATGGCGAGCCGCACCCGCTGCCGCTCGCCCCCGGACAGCGCGTCGACGTCACGGTCGGCCCACTGCTCCACACCGACGTCGCGCAGCGCCCGGTGCACGACGGGGTCGTCGCCCTCACGCAGCATGCCCAGCGGGCCACGTGCCGCGTACCGCCCCTGTCGCACCAGGTGACGCACCGTCATCCCCGGTACGGCAGGAGCGGACTGGTGCAGCAGTGCCACCCGCCGGGCCGTGGCGCGCCGGGAGAGCTGGGCGAGGTCGTCCCCGCCGAGCAGCACGCGCCCCCGATCCGGCCGCAGCAGCCCGGCGGCCAGTCGCAGCAGGGTCGACTTGCCGCAGCCGTTCAGGCCGATGAGGGCGGTCAGTTCGCCCGGCCGGACGGTCATGTCGACACCCCGCAGCACAGCTCGTGCGGGGTAGCCGAAGTGAACCCCCTCGACGTGGATCCCCACGGACTCGGTCATGCTCTGTCCTTACGTCGACTTCAGAACGTACGGCTCGGCGTGCGGCGCACGACGACCAGCAGCAGCGCGGCGCCGAGGCAGGCGGTGAGCGCCCCGACCGGCAGCGTGAGCCGTCCGGAGTCCAGCGCCACCGCCAGCAGCCGCGAGGACAGCTGCGCCGCCGCGTCCGCCCCGCACACCACGACCGCGCCCACCAGGGCGGCGCCGGGAAGGCTCACCCGCAGGTCCGCGCCGAAGACGGCCACGGCCAGGTGCGGGACGAGCAACCCCACGAAGCCCAGCGCCCCGACGGCGGCCACCGCGCCCGCCGTCAGCGCCACCGCGCACAGCAGGGCGAGGGTGCGGGCCCGCCGGGCGGAAAGGCCGACGGCGAGGGCGATGTCGTCCCCGCAGCGCAGCAGGGTCAGCGGGCCGGCCAGCAGCCAGGCCGCGGCCCCCCAGACGAGCGCCCACGGCCACAGCAGGTGCCAGTGCTGCCACACCCGGCCCTCCGTGGTGCCCACCAGCCACTGGACGACGCTGCCGAGTCCGCCCGGCTCCACGAGCAGCACCATGGCGGTGAGCCCGCCGAGCACCGCCGACACCAGCACTCCGTGCACGGCGGTCTGCGCGGGATCGCCACGGCCACGGCCGGCGAGCAGCCACAGCAGCGCCGCTCCGGCGCATCCGCCCGCGCACGCGGCGAGGACCACGGCCAGGGGCGAGTCCCACCCGGCGAGTCCCAGGGCTGTCGCGGTGACGGCCCCGAGGACCGCCCCCGGTGTCACTCCCGTCACCTCGGGTCCGGCGAGGGGGTTGCGCAGCGCGGACTGCAGGACCAGTCCGGCCACGGCGAGGCACGCGCCCGCGCCGAGGGCCACCAGCATCCTGGGCAGGCGCAGCTGCAGGAGGATGTGGCGTTCCGTCACATCGCCCCCGCCCCCCAGGACGTCCCAGACCGCCGCCGGGGACATGCCGCGCCCGGCCACCAGTTCCACCCCGGCGCACACGACGGCCAGTGCCGCGAGCGCCGCGAAACGCCGTCTCATGGTGCGTCCTCCGTTCCAGTCGTCCCTGCGGGGAAGGGGGAGGCACCGCTGGGACCGCGGGCCCCGGGCTCGTCCCGGCGAGCGTTCTTCCGCGTCCCGGCGCAAGGGGTCCGGTCCGCCGCGCCAAAGATCCCGGTCCGCGGTCCGTGCAGCAGCGTGCGCACGGCAGCGGAAGGGGCCGGCCCGCGCCGGGTCGTCCGGCCGCGACCACCCGACCGCATCAGGGCGATCCCGGCCGGCACCCCCAGCAAGGCCGTCCAGGCACCGGCCGGCGTCTCCACGGGCGCCAGCGCCAGCCGGGCCGGGACATCGGCGACCGCCACGACGACGGCACCCCACACGGCGGACCACGGAAGCCAACGCACCGCTCCCGCCGCAGGGTCGAACCGTCGGGCCAGGTGCGGGGCGAGGAATCCCACCCACGCGACGGGTCCGCACACAGCCGTGACAGGCGCGATCAGCACGACGGCGATGGCCAGCGCGGCCAGCCGCGCCCGCTGGGCGCGCACGCCCAGGGCCGCCGCGTCCTCGTCGCCCAGCCGCATCACCGAGAGCACCGGCGCGCACAGCACGAGGGCGGGGGCGGCGACGAGCAGCCACGGCCACAGTCCGCTCACGTCGTCCCAGGTCCGGGCGGAGAGGGAGCCCAGCAGGTAGCGGTAGATGAGCTGGAGGTCGAGCTGGTCGGCCATGACCATCAGGACGAGCAGCGCGGCCTGCAACGCGGCCGCGACCGCGGCGCCGGTCAGCAGCACCGCGGACGGACTGCGCCCCAGCCCGGCCGCGAGCAGCGTGAGCCCGCCGCCGAGCGCGGCCCCGCCGATGGCCAGCAGGGGCTGGACGGCGGCGGGCAGTGACAGGGCCAGCACCAGCGGCGCGGCCACCCCCAGCGCGGCCCCGGACGAGACACCCAGCATCTCCGGCACCGCCAGGGGATTGCGCAACGCCTCCTGGAGCACGAGCCCCGCCGCGCCCAGACAGGCTCCGGCGATCAGCGCCAGCACCAGTCGGGGCACGCGCAGTTCGGTGACGACGATCCCGGCGAGCGTGGTGTCCCCGTCCAGCACCGCACCGGCGAGCCGGTGCGGTGGGACGTAGGGGGTGCCGAGGCTCAGTGCGCACATCGACGAGACGGTCAGCAGCACGGCCACCAGGAGTGGTTGCCACCCCCGTGCCCGGGGTGAGGGCCACCGGGGCCGTGCCGCCGTGCGATCCGCCGCGGCGGGCGCCGAGAAGGGCGCCCTCACCGCAGCGCGGCCGTGGCCTCGTCGAGGACGATGCCCAGGGAGCGGGTGCCACGCCCCTTGGCCCACACCTCTGAGTTCACCTCGTGGACGTCACCGTTCTTCACTGCCGGGATCTTGCTCCAGAGGGGGTTCTCGGCCAGCTTCTCCGAAAGCCTGCCGTCCGCGTCGCCGAAGCTCATCGTCTCGACGAACAGCACGTCGACGCCTTGGGCGAGGATCTCCTCGAGGCTGTAACTGCCTTCCACACCACGGGACTTCCACGGGTAGTCAGCGATCTTGGGGAACAGGCTGGCGGCCACGTCCCCCTCCGGGGTCGCGACGCCGAAGTTCTCGTCACTGCCGTAGATGATGAGAGCGGTCTTCTCGCTCGGGGTCTTCTCGGCCTCGGCGAGCTTGGTCCGGAAGGTCTTCTCGGCCTTCTCCCCCTCGGCGGTGCGGCCGGTGAGGGCCGCGAGGTCGCGCAGGTATCCCACGCTGTCCTCCCACGTCTCGGGCTGCATGGCCCAGAACGTGGTGGCGCCCTTCAGCGCCGGGGCGAGCTTGCCGTGGGTGTCCCCCAGGCCGATCACCAGATCCGGCTTGTGGGAGAGGACCGCCTCCACCTCCGGGGCGATGAACCCGCCGGGAACGACGTCGGCCTTCTTCGCGCCCTCTTCCCCGAGGAAGCCCGGGTGGGCGAGCAACGCGCTGTTGGTGGCCGTCGGGACGATGCCCAGTTCGGTCAGGATGTCGTCGCAGAGCGCGAACAGGCAGACGATCCGCTCCGGTTCCCTGTCCAGGGAGATCCTGACACCGTTCGTGTCGGTCAGCTCCGTCGCCGCCTTGATGGGTTCGACGGTGACCTCGGTCTTCGCGGCGGGCTCGGCCTTGTCACTCGCGGGTTCGTCGGACGACGAGCCGCAGCCGACCAGGACGGAACCCACCACCGCCACGGTGAGCCAACCGCGGACGAATTTCGACGATGAGCGCAGCATCGATGCCCTCGCTTCTTTTCAGGGACCGGGAACGCACCGAAGATACATGATAATCGTTTTCACAAGACCGGTTTCCCGGAGGATCCCATGCCCGCTGCCGCTCCCGTACTGCTCGTCTCCGACCACGTGGACGGATCCGTACACGTGCTGACCGTGCCGGACGGCACGGTCACAGGACGGCTGACGGGTCGCCACCTCTCCGAGCACGCCGGGTTCCTGGCGCTGCCGGGAGGACGGGTGGCCTGTGTCGACGACCGGCGGGGGGAACTCCTGGTGCTCGATCCCTTCGGCGAGGAGCTCGTGGAGTTCGCGGTCCCGGTCGCCGTTCCGGCCGAGCACCTCGCCTGCGACCCGTCCGGCCGCCGGCTGGCCGTCACGACCGGCCTGGGCAAGAACACCGAGCCGTGGTCGGACCTGCTGACGGTCGTCGACCTGGCCACCGGGGAAACCGCGCGGGTGCGCACGCGCGTCGGCGAACCGGGGGTGACGGTGCTGGGCGGCGGCGATCCGCTGGTCGTACTGCGGCACCGGGAACCCGGGGCGCTGGCCGTCCACCGGTTCGCGGACCTCCTCGCGGCTCCGCCCGGCTGCCCGGCGGTCACGCCTCACGCACTCCTGCCGCTGCCGGACGACGGACACGGGGACGCACAGGCTCCCGGCTCGGGGCACGTGTTCGCGGCCACGAGCGAGGGAGTCCACCGGGCCCGAAGGAAGGGCGACACGCTCGTGGCCGGGGCGGTGATCCCGTGGGAATCACCCGCCCGGGGCTGGTACCTGCGCCTCGACACCCGTCGGCAGGCACTGTGGACCACGCTGCGCGGTGGCGTTCCGGACCCGCTGCGGTGGCCGGAGTGGACCAACCAGGCATGGCGCCATGAACTGGAGACGGGCCGTACGCTCCTCACGGAGCTCGGCCACGGCCTGGTCTTCAGGCTGGCTCTCGCCCGGCGCCACACCGTCTTCACCCGCATTCACCCCGACGGCGACGAGCTGATCCTTCTGGGCGCCCACGACGGCGTCCGACGCTTCGCCCTGCCCGCCATGGACGGCGCTCCGCGTCTCGGCGGCACCCCCTGGGAGGGAGTCCAACGCCGCGCGGTGGCCGCCTCGCCGGGCTCCGACTGGGTCGCCGTCACCCGCGGCGGCCACGGCGAAGTACACATCGTCGACGCGCAGACCGGCCGCGAGGCGACCCGTCTGCGGTTGAGCACACCGCTGCACCACGGCGGCCACGTGATGCTGCGCACCTGGGGCGACGGCGCCGACGGCGATCCCGTGGGCCGGTGACGACACGTTCGGGCCGGCAGGCCGAAGGGCCTTTCCTCTGCACGCGGTAACGCTTCATCGACCCGGTGTGTCCGCTCGGGCCTCGCGGCGTGCGGCCTTCCTTCGCGGTCCCCCGCTGCGCCGCGCCAGGCGGTCGAACGCGTACACCACGTCCCGGCACACAACCGGGTCCCGCGTGCCCGGCGGTCTTCGGTCCGCGGACGACCCGGAGGAGTCCTCAGGGCTGGCCGGCGTCGTCGTGGTGAGGCGTTTGCCGCCGTGGCACGTCGTCCATGGCGCTTCCCGAGCCGTATTGCGAACGGGGGATCACGCTGAAGCTGCCGTCCGTCTCCAGCACCACCGCGTGTACCAGTTCCAGCGCTCCGGTTCCCTGGGCACGGATCGCCTGCCGCACTTCGTCGGGTGTGACCCGTTGGCGCCGCATCGCCTCATGGAGCATGCGGCCCTCGTGCAGCAGCAGGGTCGGCTCGGCCTTCACCAGCCGGCGGACGCTCCGGAAGCGGACCGACGCCCAGGCGGTGACGAACTGCAGCGCCACCAGCGAGCCGAGCGCCAGGGCCCCTTCCCAGAGAGCCACCTGCCGGTTGAGCAGGATGGTGGCCAGGGTCGATCCCAGCGCGACCGTGACCACCAGGTCGAAGGCGTTCATCTTCGACAGTGTCCGCTTGCCCGACGTGCGGACCGCGGCGATGAGGATCAGGTAGGCCAGCCCCGCCGTGACGAGTACGCGGGCGAGTTCATTCCAGGAGTCGAAGAACACGGATCCACTGGTACCCCGCGCGAGGGTTTCTCCCACAAGGACGACGGCCCGGTGTCAGCCCCGCAGGCCGGTGACCACCGCCTCGACGTCCTCCGGCTGAACCTCGGATGCCCTCGGATGCCCTCGGGCCACCGTATCCGCCGCCGTGGGACACGGGGCCGGACTCCTGGCCCGGCTCGCCGACCGCCGGCCGGGTCCCACCGTGTGCGTTTCGATGCCGCCGGCGGGCGTCACCGGGGCGCGTCCCGGGACCGTCACCGGCGGATTCGTCTCCCGGTCTTCCCGGTGCTCCGGGCGCCCGCTCGGCGGTAGAGGGACAGGCCGGGGGCGGCGGTGACGCCGTGCACGGCGGTGCTGGCCGCGATGACCAGCGTCCCGGCCGCCAGGACCTCGGGGTCGGTGCCGAGCCGGTGGGCCTCCATGGTCAGGTAGAACAGGGCCGAGACGCCGACGGGACCGAACCAGCCCAGAAAGACAGCGTCCCGCCAGGGCAGGGACAGGGGGCCTTTGAGAGCGAGCAGGATCGGCAGCCGGCGCAGCAGCAGCACACCGAGGACCAGCAGGATGCCGCGCCACCAGCCCAGCTCACCCCACTCGTGCCAGGGGATCGTGGCTCCGAGAAGCACGAACAGCGGCAGGACGAGGAAACGGTTGATCGCTTCGTCGATCTTGTTCTCACTCGCTCGTTCGTCCATCGGGCTGATCGCGTTGAAGGCCAGGCCGCTCACGAAGACGGCCAGAACTCCGTCGATGCGCAGCAGCCCGGACACGCCCAGCACGAAGAGTGCCAGCAGCAGGGTGTACACCAGCAGGGGGCCGGATGAAATGCTTCCGCTCCTCTCCGCCGTGCGCAGTACTTTTCCGCCCAGCCGGCCTGCTGCCGCTCCGAGGACGACGGCACCCAGGACCTGCCACAGGGACTCCGTCAGTGCTCGTGTTCCCGTCAGCGGTCCGGCGATCGCCACAGCGGCCAGTACCAGGGGCAGAGCGAGCCCGTCGTTGATACCCGATTCCAGGGAGAGCAGCTGCCGGGTCCGGGCGGCGATCCCCTTCTCGGCGGGCTCGCCGGTGACGACGCCGGAGGCGAGTACCGGATCGGTCGGGCACAGAGCCGCTCCCAGCAGCGCCGCCGTACCGAGACCGAGACCGAGGACGACGGCCGACACCGCCGTGGTGAGCAGTGCCATCCCGGCCATGGCCACGGTCAGCAGGACGAGCAGCGGTCTCACCCGCGCCCGCACATCACGGAACGGATAACGCAGGGCCACGGACATGACCGAGACCGCCAGCAGCAGACGGGAGACCTCGTGCAGCTCCTCGTGTCCCTCCACCACTGTGGGCGAATCAACGGCCCCCAGCATCTCCGGGCCGATGATCACCCCCGTCAGCAGGGCCAGGAGCGGCGCACTCAGCGGAGCGCGCCGAAGAGGCCCGGAAAGCGCCGCCACCACCAGTGCCAGGGCACCGACCACCGCCAGCAGGACGTTCAGCATGCCCGTCTGGTTGCCCGGTTGTGAACGGGATATGCCCTTTGAGCCCGTCGGCCCTCCTGCCGGTCACCCGATCAGCCCTCCGGCACCGCTGCTCCCAAGGGGGCGCTCCCACCGCACGCCGCGAAGAGGCGGGGGAGCCCTGTCCGTGACTCACGCATGGCCGTGCGGCCCTGGGCAGCCCTTGGCGGCTCCGCCTGAGGCAGGCGCCGGGAGCCGTTTGAGGCCGCGCGCCAGCAGACGCGCCGTTTACCTCACCCGTTCCTGTGTCACCCGGACACCGCACCGAACGACAGGGCATCGGCGAACGGCTGGGTCCTACGAGAGCGAAGGAGCTGTCAAGCGATGGCCACTGCTGTGAGGGACATGCTGGAGACCTACCCCGCCGACCTGGGCGGGGTGGACAGGGACGCGATGGTCCGCTGCATCGAGGAGTGCATCACCTGCGCGCAGGTGTGTACCGCCTGCGCGGACGCCTGCCTGTCCGAGGACATGGTCGGCGAGCTGACCAAGTGCATCCGCACCGACATGGACTGCGCCGACATCTGCGCCACCACCGCCGCGATCCTCTCCCGCCACACCGGCTACGACGCCAACATCACTCGCGCCGTCGTTCAAGCCTGCGCCACCGTCTGCAAGGCCTGCGGTGACGAGTGCGCCTCCCACGCGGACACGCACGAGCACTGCCGTATCTGCGCCGAGGCCTGCCGCCGTTGTGAGCAGGCATGCAACGACCTGCTCACCAATCTGGGCTGAACCGCTCCACGAGTCGACGGGAGCCAGGTCCTTCGTCCGGTTCCGGGCCCCCGCCCTCGCCCACCGCGTGACGCTCCGAGGCACGCCCTTCCTCCGGAGGCACTCACTGTCGGCGCTTTGGCCGGCCGCCGTCGGCCCGGCCGCCGTCTCCGAGCGGACGCGCACAGCCGCCGCCGTACTCCGGGACGCCGGCGGAAGCACATGGGGCGTCACCACCGGTCTCGGAGCACCGGCAGGCGCCCTGCCACCGCTCGACCGCGCGCGACTCGCGACCCGCCTCGGGAGGGGTTGTGGCTGTGCCACTCCGTCCGCGGAGCCGGGGCGCTGGAATCAGCGGCTGGCCGGTGTGGTGCGGCGGGTGAGCAGGACACCCAGGGCGATCATGCCGACGCCCAGGACGAAGTGCAGCCAGTTGTCGGCCGTGTTGACCGGAACGAAGTTCGCGGCACTGTCGTGGTCGATGATCAGCCCGTAGATCCACAGGACCAGATAGATCGCACCGCCGCCGATGAGGAACATGCGGGCAGCGGCAGCCGTGCGGGCCATGGCGATGCCGGCGATACCGAACAGCAGGTGGACGATGTTGTGCAGGACCGACACCTGGAAGATGCCCAGGAGCTTGGCCTCGGAGTGGTGCTCGGCGAACTTCATGGTGTCGTAGTCGGTCGTGACACCGGGAACGAAGCCGAGAACGCCGATCAGGAGGAACACCGCACCGACGGCGAGGGCGGCCTGCTGCACCCTGGTCCGACCGGCTGCGGGGGCGGCGTGCTGAGCGGACATGATGGTGATGTTCCTTCCGGGGTACAGGCGGCCGGAGCCGCGCAGCATGATCCGTTGGTCATCTCTTCACTGGTTACCTCTCTACCGCCTGATCGCCCCGTCCTCCACCGTTCAGGGCGCTGCTCGGTCTTCGGCCTCCTAAGCGGGTGAGTCCGGTATTCCCGGCGGCGAGGGCCACGCGCCCCCGCCCTTCCCCGTCCTTGAACCGGCGAAAACCGGCCGCGGTCGCCTGGGCCGGTCGGGTGACAAAGGGCCGGGCCGTTTCACGGCCGCCGAGCCACTGACGCCGGTGGGTCGGTCCGAGACGCCGGACGACATCGCCGTGGCCGGCGAGGCTCTTCCCGTCACCGGCGTGGGAACCGTACGGGACGCCCGGCCCGGCGTTCGCGCATCCGAGCGGCCGCGCCGCAGCGCACGAGTGGCTCACCGCCACCCGGATACCCGGTGCGGCATCGAGAACGACCGAAAGGCGGAACCATGCACTACGCCCGCACCGTGCACCTCGACACCGACTTCGTCACCACCGTGGACCGGGTGCGTGAAGCCCTCGCCGCCCAGGGCTTCGGCGTCCTCACCGAGATCGACGTCACCGCCACCCTCAAGGCCAAGCTCGACCACGACATGGAGGACTACGTCATCCTCGGCGCCTGCAATCCCTCCCTCGCCCACCGCGCCCTGGACACCGATCGCTCCATCGGCCTGCTGCTGCCCTGCAACGTCGTCGTCCGCACCGAGGGCGGGCACACCGCCGTACAGGCCCTCGATCCGGGCACGATGGTCGCCCTCACCGAACTCGACGCCCTGCGGCCGGTCGCCGAGGAAGCCACCCGTCGCCTCGACGCCGTCCTCGCCTCGCTCACCACCCGCGCCTCCGGCACCTGATCCGGCCGCGCACGGTCGGGCCACACCCTCGAGCCCGCAGCCGGCCGCCCAGCGGCAGAGCCGGTCGCCCCGCCCCGCCCGGCCGCGCCGGAAGCCGGGCCGAACCGCCGCACTCCCGGCGCCCGCACCCGCGTCATCGACCTCACCGGCCGCACGGCCCCTGCGCTCCGTGACGGACCTCGCGCCCACGCCCGGCCTTTCCCCGCGCCGGACACGAGTCCCGGCAGCCGCTCCCACAAGCACGCGAGGAAGCGCAACAGACACGCCGCAATACCCCCGGGGGTAATCGTGTTACGGTGACATATATACCCCGGGGGGTAATTTCACGGAAGGGACATCTTCGTGTTCTTCATCGACACCATCGAGCTCGAGGGCCTCGGCAACCGCCACTACCTGGCCGGCGGCAGGCAGACGGCCGTGGCGGTGGACCCGCCGCGCGACTTCGACCAGGTGCTGGTGGCGGCAGCCCGGCGCGGGGTGCGGATCACGCACGTGATGGAGACCCACGTCCACAACGACTACGTCACCGGTGGCCTGGACCTGGCGCGGGCGACGGGTGCCGCCTATCTGGTGCCGGCCGGCGCACAGGTGTCCTTCGCCCGGGTGGCGGTGGCCGACGGCGACTCCGTCACCGTCGATGACGGACTCGAGCTACGGGCCGTCGCCACCCCGGGCCACACCCCGCACCACACCTCCTACGTGCTGCGGGAGGAGGGGCGGCCGGTGGCCGCGTTCACCGGCGGTTCGCTGCTGATCGGCACGGTGGGCCGCCCGGACCTGGTGGAGCCCCGTCTGACCGAGCAGCTGGCCCGGGCCCAGCACGCCTCCGCGCACCGTCTGGCGGCCGAGCTGCCGAACGGGACGTCCGTACTGCCGACGCACGGCTTCGGCAGCTTCTGCTCCTCGGCGCAGGCCGAGGGGGAGGCCACGACGATCGGCAGGGAGAAGACCGTCAACACGGCGCTCACCACGGACGTGGACTCCTTCGTCACCCGGCTGCTGGCCGGCCTCGACGACGTCCCCGCCTACTACGCGCACATGGGCCCGGCCAACGCCGCCGGTCCGGCTCCGGTGGACCTGACGCCTCTGGCCGTCGCGGACGCCGGGGAGATCGCCGCTCGCCTCGCGGCCGGCGAGTGGGTCGTGGACCTGCGCGACCGGGTCGCGTTCGCCGAGGGGCACGTCGCCGGATCGTTCAACTTCGAGGCGGACGGCAAGATCGCCACGTACCTCGCGTGGATGATCCCGTGGGGCAAGCCGGTGACCCTGCTCGCCGAGTCCCCCAAGCAGCTGGCCGCGGCCCAGCGGGAGCTGGTCAGGGTCGGCATCGACCGGCCCGCGGCCGCCGCGACCGGCACGCCGCAGGAGTGGGTGGCCGGGGGCGGTCCCCCCGCCTCCTTCCCCCGGTCCACGTTCGCCGGGCTGGCCGAGCAGGACACGGACGGGATCGTCGTGCTGGACGTGCGGCGCGACTCGGAGCGGACCGCCGGGTACGTCGAGGACTCCGTGCACATTCCGATCCACGAGATGCACAAGCGGCTCGGCGAGGTCCCGGCGGGCACCGTGTGGGTGCACTGCGCCGGCGGCATGCGTGCCGCGATCGCCGCCTCGCTGCTGGACGCCGCGGGCCGTGACGTGGTGGCCGTGGACGACGGCTTCGACGCCGCCACCGAGGCCGGACTGACCGTGGTCACCGGCTGAACGGGCCCGCCCGCCCCTGCCCCTACGACTTCTCGGGAGGTTGTGTGATGTCCCTCTTCCGTCGCGGTGAGAACCGCGTCACCGTGGACGAGGCCCACCGGCGCACCCGGGGCGCCGACGCCCCGGCCGTCCTGCTGGACGTGCGCGAGCAGACCGAGTGGCACGCCGGACACGCGCCCGGCGCGGTCCACGCGCCGCTGTCCCGCCTCGCGGCGGGAGCGGCACTGCCGGGCGCGGCCCGGGAACGGCCGCTGGTGGTGATCTGCCGCAGCGGGAACCGCTCGCAGCGGGCCGCCTCCCTGCCGGCCGAACGCGGCGCGGAGGCGGTGGACGTCAAGGGCGGCATGACCGCATGGGCCGCCGCCGGGCATCCGGTCGTCGACGAACGCGGGAACAGCGGATCGGTGGCATGACGTCTCTGATTCTCGCGCTCGTCGCCGGTGCCGTCGTCGGCCTGGCCCTCGGCGGGCTGGGCGGTGGCGGCAGCGTCCTGGCGGTGCCCGCCCTGATCTACCTGCTCGGCTTCACCCCGTCGGACGCGGCCACGACCAGCCTGATCATCGTCATCCTGACCACGGTCTCGGCACTCGTGGGGCACGCCCGGGACGGCAACGTGGTCTGGCGGACGGGGCTGCTGTTCGCGGCGGCGGGCATCGTGCCCGCCGTGATCGCCGGGGCCGTCGCCGGACACCTGCCCCAGACGGTGCTGACCGTCGCCTTCGCCGTCGTCGCGGCGCTGGCCGCCCTGCGCATGCTGCGTCCCGCCCACGCCGGGACGTCCGGCAGGGTGCGTCCCGGCAGGGCCGGTGCCGCGGGCGCCGGGCTCGGCACGGTGACCGGGTTCCTGGGCGTGGGCGGCGGCTTCCTCGCCGTGCCGGCCCTGGTGGGTGTGCTGAGCCTGCCCATGCGCCGGGCCGTCGGCACCAGCCTGCTGGTCATCATGGTCAACTCGCTGGCCGCGCTCGGCGCCCGGGCCGGCACCGGAATGCACCTGGACTGGACTGTCATCGCGCCGTTCACCGCGGCGGCGGTCCTGGGCGCCTGGGACGGAAAACGGCTGTCGGCGAAGGTCGGGGGCAGGGCGCTCCAGCGCCTCTTCGCCTGCCTGCTGTTCGCCGTCGCCGCCCTCATGCTCGCCGACGCGCTCCTCTGACCGTGTCCGCACGGTCGGGCACCGATCGCGGCTCCGCGGCCGCAGGACCGACTCCCACGACCACCGCCCCTCACTGACATCCGCGAGGTACGAGCGCTCCTCTCCCCTCGCAGAGCAACACCGAACACGATCGACACGAAGGACGACATCGACCATGACCGCTCCCACCACCGTCGACCCGCGCCAGGCCCGCTCCCGTCTCCACGAGCTCACCGTCATCGACGTCCGTACCCCCGGCGAGTACGCCGGCGGCCACATCCCCGGTGCCCTCAACATCCCGCTCGACCAGCTGGACCGTGCCCTGCCGGACATCCGTTCCGCCGCCGGCCGCGGCGAGGTCCTCGTCGTCTGCGCCTCCGGCGCCCGTTCCGAGAACGCCCGCCGGATGCTCGCCGAGAACGGCGTCCGCGCCGCCACCCTCTCCGGAGGCACCGGCGCCTGGGCCGCCGAGGGCCACGGCCTCGACCACCCTCAGGGGAGCACGAGGGCGACCTGGGGCATGGAGCGCCAGGTCCGTCTGACCGCCGGCTCGATCGTCCTGCTGGGCCTGGCCCTGGGCGAGTTCGCCCACCCGGCCTTCCGGCTGCTGTCCGCCGGTATCGCCGGCGGCCTGGTCCTCTCCGCCGTGACCGACACCTGCGGCATGGCCGCCATGCTCGCCAGGCTGCCCCACAACCGACCCCGCAAGGCCGACCTGGACGCGACACTGACCCGGCTGCGCAGCAGCTGACCCCGAGGCCGTGGTCCGGGACGCCCACCGTGCCGGACTCCCCCGCTTCGGCCCGGACTCCGCCGCGGAGCGTGTCCGGCCGGGCGTGGGACGCCCCGTGCACCCGAGGTGCACGGGGCGTTTCGCCACCTCCCGTCGGACAGGGGCCGACGCCGTGCCGACGCGTCGTTGACGACGGCCCGGCCCCGTGCGCACACGGGCGTGGGACCGGGGCCGGGCCGTCCCCTGTGGCCCGCAGAAGGGCCGGGGCCCTCAGCCGGGGAGCACTCGGCGTTTCGGCCACCGCCGTTGTGTGACCGGTCCTTTGTCCGGCAAGGGTCGGTGCATCCCGCATGCTCCGCCGCGCCCCCGGTTCCGGGGTTCGGCACCCGACCGAAACACATGTGTTCGAAACCCGAGCGGGGTCGTTGAGCCTGGCAAGTCAGTCGCAACGACCGTCAGGGGGACCACTTTGACCTCGGCCGGCACACAGGAACAGCCTGATCCCGGAGCATCGGGCACGAACACGAACACGGACACGGACACGGACACGGGCACGGGCACTCCGCGTGGTGGAGGCAGCGTGCAGGACGAGGAGTTCCTGTACCGGGACGAGTCCAGGCACCAGGCCGGTGCGCAGTTGACGACCGGGACGATGGCGCGGCGGCTGCCCGTGTTGGTGCGCCGTTCCCTGAGGATGGCCTGGCAGGTGGACCGGAGTGCGACGGTCGGGCTGCTGGCGTGCCAGGCCGGCTCCGGCGTGCTGGCGGCGCTGGGACTGCTCGCCGTCACGGGGACGATCATCGCGCTGATCTCGTCGGGCGACATCACCGAGCGACTGTGGGACGCCGCCCCGCAGTTGGCGGTGATCGCCGTGGCCACCGGCCTGCGCGCGCTGCTGGGGATCACGGTGACGTGGCTGACCGGGCGGTTGCGTCCGGTGCTGGCGCGGGCGGCGGAGCTGACCATGGTCGAGGCCGCGCTCGGCGCGGAGCTCGCCGCGAACAACAAGCCCGGCTACAACGACTTCTACGACATCGCCGACCGCGGCGCCCAGGTCACCCCGGACCTGGTGGAGGAGGCACAGGACGTGCTGGCCTCGACGGCGACGCTCGCCGCGGGCGCGACCGTACTCGCCGTGCTGCACCCCGCGCTGCTTCCGCTGCTGCTCCTGGCGTGTCTGCCACAGGCCGCGGCGTACGTACGGGCCGCGCGGGTGGTGTACCTGGCGGGTCTGGAGACCTCGGGGCGGCGGCGGATGCTGCACAAGCTGCGCTGGCACATGGCGTACGTGGAGTCCAGCGAGGAGATGCGGGCCTGCCTGGCCGGACCGTTCCTCACAGCGCGGTACCGGCGGCTCGCCGCCTCGGTCAACGCCGCGGAACGCAGGGCCGCGGACACGGGTGCGTGGATGGGGCTGGGCGGTGCTCTCGCCGGCGGCGTGGCGTCGGCCGCGGTGTGGGCCGCCTTGCTGTGGCTGCTGGCCTCCGGCCGGATGGATCTCGCGGCCGGGGGCGGCGCGGTTTTCGCCCTCCAGACCGCGACGACGTCCGTGCGAGGCATCATCAACGGCGGGGCCCACCTGGTGCGCACCGGCTGGTACGTCCAGGACTGGCAGAACTTCCTCGACAACGCCCACGGGCAGGCCATGGCCGCGTCCCGCGGCGACCGGACCCTGCCCGGGGCGCCCGAGCGGTTCGAGGTCCGGGACATCACCTACCGGTACGACGGGGCGGAGCGGGACAGTCTCAGCGGGGTGTCCCTGCGGGTGCGGCGCGGGGAGATCGTGGCGCTGGTCGGGGAGAACGGTTCGGGCAAGTCCACCCTGTCCCGGCTGATCTGCGGCCTGCTGCTGCCCACCTCCGGCGAGGTGGCGTGGGACCACACGACCACGGCCCGGCTGGAGCCCTGGGAGGCGTGGAAGCATGTCGCCCTGGCCCCGCAGAAGTACACCTACCTGCCGCTGACGCTCCGCGACAACATCACCTTCGGGCAGGGGGACACCGGCGACGCCGCCGTCCTCGCCGCCTGCGAGGCGTCCGGGGCGGCGGACATGCTGCCCGGTCTGCGGTCGGGGCTCGACACGCTCCTGACGTCGGAGTGGTACGGAGGCCAGCAGCTGTCCGGCGGGCAGTGGCAGCGTGTCGTGCTCACCAGGGCCTTCCACCGGCAGGCGGCGCTGCTCGTCATGGACGAACCGACGGCCGCCCTGGACGCGCGGGCGGAGCACCACGTCTTCACCGGGCTGCGGGAACTGGCCAAGGACAGGGCCATCCTGCTGATCACCCACCGGCTCACCAACGTCGCCGTGGCCGACAGGATCGTCGTCCTCGACCGAGGACGGATCGTGCAGGAAGGCACCTACGCCCAACTCACCCGGGAACCCGGCCTGTTCCGGTCCCTGTGGGAACTCCAGCAGCGCACCGGCGGGGAGGCGGGCGGTTTTGCCTGAGCACGAACACGGCCGGAAATCCCGGGCGGAGATCTTTTTTCCGAAGGACGGCAACCTTCCCGGTGCGGGCGGCGACAAGAGGGTGCAACGCGGTCCACCTCACGCGAAGCACTGAGCACGGACCGCTTTTCACGCACCAGAAAGCAGAGCACGTTGACCACGACCCAGAACAGCACCCAGCGCCCGAAGTCCCACCGCAAGTCGAAGCTGCGGCTCCAGGCGGCGGTGGCCGCGGCGGCCGTCGCGGCCGGGACCGGCGTGTTCCTGTCCCTGCCCGGGACGGCGTCCGCGGTGAGCGGCAGCGCCACCGGTTTCGCCACCCAGAACGGCGGGACCACCGGCGGCGAGGGCGGGGAGACGGTCCGGGCCACCACCGGGACCGGGATCCACAAGGCGCTCTGCGACCGTGCGAGTGACGACACACCGATCGTCATCGAGGTCGAGGGGACCATCGACCACGGCAACACCAGCAAGGTGTCCGGCGGCAGTTGCAACACCGCCGCCGGGGTGATCGAGCTGAAGCAGGTCAGCAACGTCACGCTCGTCGGGGTCGGCAAGGGTGCCGTCTTCGACCAGCTGGGCATCCACATCCGTGAGGCCAGCAACGTCATCATCCAGAACGTGACCGTCCGGAACGTCAAGAAGTCGGGCTCACCCACGTCCAACGGCGGTGACGCGATCAGCATGGAGAAGAGCGTCCGGAACGTCTGGGTCGACCACTCCACGCTGGAGGCCTCGGGGGGGGAGTCCGAGGGCTTCGACGGCCTGTTCGACATGAAGGACGACACCAAGTACGTCACCCTGTCCTACAGCGTCCTGCGCGACTCCGGCCGCGGCGGCCTCGTCGGCTCCAGCGAGACCGAGCTCTCGAACGGTTTCATCACGTACCACCACAACCTGTACGAGAACATCGACTCCCGGGCGCCCCTGCTGCGCGGCGGCACGGCCCACATGTACAACAACCACTACCGGAGCCTCAACTCGTCCGGCATCAACTCCCGGGCCGGCGCCAAGGCCAAGGTGGACAACAACTACTTCGAGGACTCCAAGGACGTCCTCGGCACGTTCTACACCGACACGACCGGATACTGGCAGGTCAGCGGCAACGTCTTCGACAACGTGACCTGGTCCGGGGCCGGCGGCGACAACCGGCCCGCCGGTCCCGACCCCAAGTCCAACACCACGGTCGCCATCCCCTACTCCTTCGAGCTCGACGACGCCGGCTGCGTGCCGGACGTGGTCGGCCGGACGGCCGGTGCCGACAAGGGGCTGAAGGTGTCGGACGGAAACTGCGCCTCGCAGGCGCCCGCCCCGGCCCCGAGCGCTTCGGCGGCCGACCCGGCCCCCGCCCCCAGCGCCTCCTCGACCACGGGTCCCGAGCCGACGCAGCCCGGCGGGACCAACCTCAGCATCGGCGCCGGCTCCGACGGCTCCAGCCGGGCGGACGGCACCAGCTACGGCCACGTGCGCGACGGTGACCTGAGCACCTTCTGGTCCCCGGTGGGCTCGACCGGTTCCGTCTCGGTCAAGTGGCCCTCCGCCACCAGCGTGTCCGCGGTCACCATCCGGGAGGCCCCGGGCTCCGAGGGCACCATCGGGTCGTGGCGGGTCGTCAACGGCGACTCCGGCGCGGTTCTGGCGTCCGGGAGCGGCGCGGGCGTGATCACGTTCCCCCGGACCTCGCTGCACAAGGCCACCTTCGAGATCACCAGCTCCGACGGCATCCCGGAGGTAGCCGAGTTCGAGACCTACGTCGGCTAGGCGTACGGTCCGCGAGCGTTGTCGACACGCGCGGAGGGCGTCACGGGGGCGGCCGGAGGCAGTTGAGGACGAGGCGGGTGAGTTCCTCGGTGAACTGCTCCCTCAAGGCGGGCGGGCGGTCGAGCAGGTAGCGCACGGCGAGGTGTTCGACCGTGCGCACCGGCATCCGTGCGGCCGTGTCGAGAGGGAGGCCGGGGCGCAGGCCCTGGCGGTGGGGGCCAGGTGGGCGAGGACCAGTTCGGCACGACGGGTCCGGGGCGCCCCCGCCGGTGGGTGGGGGCGCCCCGGACCGTGGGGCGGGTGTCCGCCGCGGGCGCGGCGGGCGGGGTGGGTCCTCAGAGCAGCCAGCGGTTGCGGCCGACGAGGGGGAGGCGCGCCCAGATCCTGCCCAGGCCCCAGGTGGCGCCGGCGCCCGCGGCGGCGAGGGCGATCAGGACGACGGCGTAGATCAGGTGGTAGTCGACGAACGGGTTCGTCGACATGCTCGGCGAACCGTCCGACAGGTACCGGGCCGGCGGCCATTCCGCGACCCACATCAACGCCATCATGACGCTGCCGCCGACCGCGGCGAGCCTCATGCCGATGCCCGCGATCAGGGCGAGGCCGATGCCGAGCAGACCGAGCATGAACAGCCAGTCGGCCCACGCCGCACCGGCCCAGGCGTGGAAGACCGACTCCATCGGCCCGACGGCGACGCCGCCGAGGAATCCCCCGGTCGGCGAGCCGCCCTCGGCCCATGCCCCGCCGGAGGGGGTGGCGTAGCCGAGGCCGAACGTCTTGTCCAGGAACGCCCACAGGAAGACGAAGCCCGTCAGGATCCGGAGCCCGGCCAGCACGTACGCGCCGGCCGCGGTCGACGCCGCCGTCGTCGGCCCGGCGGACGCGTGAGCCGTCCTCCCCGCCCGGCGCAGAGCCGGGACACGCACTCCCGGACGCCGTGGGGAACCGTCGTGAACTGCCATGATGCTCATCCCTTCCCGGGGTGATGCGATGTGCGGGAGGTGAACGACTCTCGTTGCACCTTCAATGTCTCGCGTCACCACCACCCGCCGCAGGGGCTGCACGGCCCGGCCTGCGGGCCGAACGGCCCTCTGCGCGAGACCAGTCGGAAGAACCCAGGAACGGACCGGGAGGAAGCCGGAAGACGTTCAGGCGGTGAGGTCCACCCCGTACGGGGTCTGTCCGCCGACGCGTTCGCGCCCGGTGACCGGTTCGGGTCCGATGCGGACGAAGACCTCCCGCGCCGCAGAACGTCGGCGACGGCCTTGGCGTTCCGCTCCGTGGATCCGTTCGTGCTTCCGTGAGTGACCGACACGGTGCCGGTCATGGCGGTACGCCTCCTCCCACAGGCCGCGCGGCCACTCGTCGGCCACGCCGTACGCGCCCGCCCCCCGGGTACGCGGGGGCGCGTCGTGCCGTGCGGCGCCCCGGACCTCCCCCGGGCTTCCCGTCCTGGCGAGCGTCCTGCGGACCGGCGGGGCTTCCCAGGGCTGTCCGGGACGATCCGAGGGCCGGTCGGCCCCGGGCGCCGCCGGGTCCGGGTGCCGAACGGCCCACGTCGCACGGTCGGGCCGGCCGCACACACCTGCGGAGGCCCTCCGGGCGCCTCCCCGGAAGACCTCCGCACGCCGGTGCCCCGAAGGGCGTCCGTCTCAGCCGACGCCGGCCGGCGATGCCGTCGTACCGGCGGACTCGGCCGACTCGGCGGACTCCGCCGACTCGGCGGACTCGGCGGTGAGCCGTTCCATCCCGCTGGTGTCCTTCAGCGGCTTCTCCTTGATGAACAGCACCGCGATCACGGCGAGGGCCGCGACGGGCGTTGCCACGAGGAAGAGATCCGCGGTGGCCACTCCGTAGGCGTGCTCCACGATCTCCCGCACCGGCTCGGGCAGCGTCGCCGTGTCGGGCACTCCGCCCTCGCCCGAGCCGTTCGCCGCGGCCGGGACGCCCGCGTCCGTCAGGCCCTTGGTCATCTCACTGGCGACCCGGTTGGCGAGGATCGCACCGAGCACGCTGGTACCGATCGTGCCGCCCATGCTCCGGAAGAAGGACAGCACCGAGGTGGCGGCGCCCAGCTCGGTCGCGGGAACGTCGTTCTGCGCGGCCAGCACCAGGTTCTGCATCAGCATGCCGACGCCGATGCCCATGACCGCCATGTAGACGCTGAGCAGGCCGAAGTGGGTGTCGGCCTCGATGGTGGACAGCAGTGCGAGGCCCGCCGTCATGATGACGGAGCCCGCGACCAGGTACACCTTCCACCGGCCGGTGGCGGTGATGATCTGCCCGGCGACGGTCGAGGAGACGAGCAGGCCGAGGATCATCGGCAGGCTCATCAGGCCCGCGACGGTCGGGGACTTGCCCAGGGAGATCTGGAAGTACTGCGAGAGGAAGACGGTGCCGCCGAACATGGCCACACCGACGAACAGGCTCGCGACCGTGGTGAGCGTCACCGTGCGGTTGCGGAAGATGCCCAGGGGGATGACCGGCTCCGGCACGCGCGCCTCGACGACGACCGCGGCGACGAGCAGCAGCACTCCCCCACCGGTCAGGGCGGCGGTCTGCCACGAGATCCAGTCGAACTCGCTCCCCGCGAGGGAGACCCAGATGAGCAGGGCGCAGACGCCCGCGACGATCAGGAAGGCACCCAGGAAGTCGATCTTCGCCTCGCGGCGGACGGTGGGCAGCTTCAGGGTGCGCTGGAGCAGTGCGATGGCGAGCAGCGCGAACGGTACGCCGATGAAGAAGCACCAGCGCCAGCCGAGCCAGGAGGTGTCCACCATGACACCGCCGATGAGCGGTCCGGCCACGGTGCCGACGGCGAAGACGGCACCGAAGATGCCCGCGTACTTGCCGAGCCGGCGCGGCGGGATGACGGCCGCCATCACGACCTGCGCCAGGGCCGTGAGTCCACCCGCGCCGATGCCCTGCACCACGCGGCTGAAGATCAGCAGTTCCACGCCGTGGGAGAAGCCCGCGAGCAGCGAGCCGACGACGAACAGGGACAGGGACAGCTGGAGCAGCAGCTTCTGGTTGAACAGGTCCGACAGCTTGCCCCACAGGGGCACCGTCGCCGTCATCGCCAGCAGTTCGGCGGTGATGACCCAGGTGTAGGAGGACTGGCTGGCCCCCAGGTCGGTGATGATCCGCGGAAGCGCGTTGGCGACCACGGTGCCGGCCAGGACGGCGACGAACATGCCGGCCATCAGCCCCGACATGGCCTGGAGTATCTGCCGGTGGGTCATGGAGGTGGGTGACGCCTCTGCGGGCGCCGGCGATTCGGTCACTTCAGCTCTTTCACAAAGGTTCGGAGGTCGGGTGAGGGACGGATCCGCTCAGGCTTCGTCCGCCGGCACCGCCGGCACCGCCGGCACGGCCGGTTCCGGGAGTCCGGCGGCCAGGTGGTCGAACACCGTCCGGAAGACGGCCTCGAAGGCGGCCTCGTCCTGCCGCACGCACCAGTGCTCCACGGCGACACGGACGGCCGTGGAGCCGACCGCGGCCAGCAGCCTCGGATACAGCCCCAGGGCCTGCCTGCGCAGTTCCCCCTCGGCCGTCCCGAAGGAAGGACGGTCCCCGGTGAACAGCGGCGAACCGGCGCCGACGCGCTCGGCGAGCGTCTCCGCCAGGGACAACTCGTCCTCGATGTGGGCGCCGAAGCTGCGCGCGAGCAGGTGAGGCGATCTGCGCAGCACCTCGGAGTGCAGCTGCCACAGCTCGTGCTGCTGTTCCACTTCCCCCAGTTCCGCGGCCAGCGCGTCGCGCAGCGCCACCAGCGGAGGCACGTCGGCGGGCGCGGCGAGCACCGCCTGCCGGACGCGCGCGCCCGACTCCGCGCCCACCATCACGAACACGTCGTCACGGGAGTCGAAGTAGTTGAAGAACGTGCGGGGGGAGACGCCGACGGCTTCGCTGATCGCGTCGACGGTGACGTTCTCCACGCCGTGCTCCGCCGCCAGCCGTACCGCGGCCGCTGTCAGGGCAGCGCGGGTCGCCCGCTTCTTGCGTCCCCGAAGCCCGCCCTCTGCGGGGTCTCTCTCACTCACATCGTGCAGAATACGCAAAAATGCAGTTCCTGCAAAAATCTGTCCGCCTCTCCCCGCCGCGTCCTCTTCCGCCTTCGTGGCGGGGAGTTCACGGCCGTCCCCGGCGCGTACGCGGGTGACGGCCAGGTCGTGGTTGCGGCCGGGCGTACCCCCGCGGCGCCCCCGGGGGCGCGGGCGGCCGGAACCCCCAGCCGCCGGCCCCGGTGGAGGGCGAGGACGCCGGGACACGGCTCGGACCGGGCGCAGACCGGGGGCGCCAGGTCCTGTGCGGGCCGGGTCCGGTCGATACGGCTGTCCTCGGTGGACCGCTTGTGGAGGAAGCCCGCGCGGGAGCGGTCCTTCCGGGTGAACGCGGTCCGCCCGGAAGCGATGGGGGGCGAGGGCGCCGAGGGCGACCGCAATGCGATGAGGCCGACGGTCCGGTGGAACAGGTCGGTCGCGCTGCCCGTCGGCCCGACGGGCAGCGCCTCCCGGCGCACGATGTCACCGGCGTCGGAGGCGCGCCGGTCGGGCGGGTGAGCGGGGTCCCCCTGATTCTCCCTTCCGGATGTCGGATGCCCCGGGCGAGCCGGCCGCGCCTACGGGTTCCGTGCGGTCCGTATGACGGTTCGTCCGTTCATACGTTCATCCGGGTGTCGTCCAGTGGGGTGCCGTCTCGGCCCAGGCCCTCTCCCATGCGGCGAGGTTGCGGCGCCGCACGGCATGGCGGGCCGCGGCGTGGGCGGCGAGGCCGGCGAGGGTGGTTCCGACGGCGGCGAGGAGGGCCCAGCCCATGCTGCGGCTGCGGATCTGCTCACGCGTCAGCGGCGGTTCGGTCGCCTGGCCCGCGGCGGTCACCCAGATGCGCACCCGGCTGTCGGCGGACAGCCCGGGTGGGACCTCGGCCCGGGTGGTGGCGGTGCGCCCGTCGGGGGTGGTGAAGCGGACCTCGGCGGGGTATCGGGCGAGCTTCGCCTCGTCGGATCCGGGCTCCGGATGGCGCGGTACGTCCTCGGTGAGGGTCGCGTCCGTCTCGTGCCGGGTCAGGGTCTGGTGGCGGGCCGTGTCCTCGTGGTGGCGGTGGGCGAGATCCGCGACGACGACGCCGGCCACAGGCGCCGCGGCCAGCACGGTCAGCAGCAGCCCGAAGCCGACCCGTGCCTGGAGAACGTCGGCCGGGCGGCGCAGGGGATTGGGCCGCCGACGCCACGGCCGGGATGTCGGGGGCGGGCCGAGACGGGGGCCCGGGGGCGGCTGTGCGGGAGGAATGGTGCCCGCCACGGCATGACTCCTTCGGGGTGGGTGGCAGGTGGGTGGGTGTCGGGGCGCGGGGTGTCGCCGTCCGGGCCGCCGTGGGACGGGTCACGACACGGGTCACCGGCGCCCGGCGGGGTGTGCCGGGCGCCGGTGACGGTGCCCCCCGCGCGGCACCGCCTCGGTGAGGTACGCCCCGAGGCACCCCTCCGGGAGCGGTCCGGCGGGGTGGGTGTCCGCGGTGGGGGCGGCCACCGCCCGCGCGCCCGGGACGGTGGGTGCAGCGCGCGGGCGGAGCATTTCGGCGGCCGTGCGGGTCACCCCCGTACGTGCCGCGTACGCACGTGCTCCGGCCGGCCGTCCGGCGGCCGGTGGTGTGCCGTGGTCATCGCGCGGCCTCTCGCACCTGCTGGCAACGGGCGCAGTAGCGGGCCTGCGGGACGATCAGCAGCCTGTCGCGTTCGACGGGGCCGCGGCACAGGTGGCAGACGCCGTAGTCCCCGGTGTCCATGCGGGTGAGCGCCGCCTCCACGTCGGCGAGCACCATGCGGGCGGACGCGGCGAGCCTGACCTGGACCTCGATCTGGCCGGCGACCTGCGGCACGCCCGCGTCACCCGGGCTGCCCGGCCCGCCGGGGAACGCCCCGGCGTCGACGGCGAACTGCCGCAGCTGGTCCCGGCGGAAAAGCTGTTGCTCGCGCAGGTTCGCACGCAACGTCGCGAGGTCCTCGGATGTGAGGACCTCGTCGTGCTCGTCGATCGTCTGGTGGGTCACCACTTCAACCCCTTGGGCAGAGCGGGAGAGGATTACGGACGGGCCGGGTGCGGATACGGGGCCGGGTGGGGTCAGGCCGCGCGGCTCTGGCACGAGACGCAGTACCGGGTGTGCGGCAGGATCTCGAGCCGCTCCGCGGGGACGGGCTTGGCGCAGCCCAGGCAGGTGCCGTAGCTGCCGTCCTCGACGCGGGCGAAGGCCTCGTCGATCTCCTTCAGGACACGCCTGATGGAGTCCTGCTGGTTGGCCAGCAGGTGATCGCCGGGGCTCTGTCCGGTGTCGTCGAGCGCTTTGAGCTGTGCCACTCGTGTGGTGCGCGCGTGTTCGAGGCGTTGCCTGATCTGGTCCACGGCGGGGTGGTCGGCACGTGATTCGGTGAGAGGCAGGTCGAGCGACACGGAGAGTCTCCTCTGGTGACGGATGGTGGTTCTGGTCGATCCATCACCATCGCCGCTTCCCCGCCCGGAACCCATTGGGCGCGGTACCCATCTGCGCCGGGTCCGAGGACCCAGTCCGGACGGCATGGGCCCGCCCGGCGGGCTCAAATGGGGCACGGAGCCCATCGACCGGAGTCCGCCGGCTCGTGCACCCTGTCCGTTTGGCTGTTCGCCGGGACCAGGAGCCGCTGCCGCGTCGGGCGCCGCGGTGCCCGACAGTAGAGGCAGACGAAAGAGGAAAGGCGTGACCTCCGTGTCCCTGTACTGGCGGATCTTCGGACTCAACGCGGTGGTGCTGGGCGCGGCCACCTCGTTGCTGTTGTGGGCTCCGGTGACCGTGTCCGTGCCGGTACTGCTGACCGAGGCGGTGATCCTGGTGGGCGGCATGGGCGTGATGCTCGTCGCCAACGCGGCCCTGCTGCGGATCGGGCTGGCCCCGCTGGCCCGGGTGACCCGGCTGATGGCCACCGTCGATCTGCTGCGGCCCGGTCAGCGGCTTCCGGTGCGCGGCGGCGGGGAGGTCGCCGAGCTGGTCAGTACGTTCAACGCCATGCTGGAGCGGCTGGAGAAGGAGCGCGCCGCGAGCAGCGCCCGTGCCCTGCTCGCCCAGGAGGCGGAGCGGCGCCGGATCGCCGCCGAACTGCACGACGAGGTCGGGCAGAGCATGACCGCCATCCTGCTGGCCCTGAAGCAGGTCGCCGACGAGGCGCCCGCTCCGCTGCGCGGCGAGATCCAGCAGGTGCGGGAGATCACCCGGGAGAGTCTGGACGAGGTCCGCCGGCTGGTGCGCCGGCTGCGTCCGGGGGTACTGGACGATCTCGGTCTGGTCAGTGCCGTCACCTCGCTCGCCACCGAGTTCGCCACGCACACCGGGCTGCGGGTGCAGCGCCGTTTCGACGCCGGCCTGCCCACGCTGGACAACGGTACGGAGCTGGTGATCTACCGTGTGGCGCAGGAGAGTCTGACCAATGTCGCCCGGCATGCCGAGGCGCGCTCCGCCACGGTGAGCCTGTACCGGGACGACGACCAGGTCGTCCTCGAGGTCACCGACGACGGCCGTGGAGTCGGTGCCGCCCACGAGGGGGCGGGCCTGCGCGGTATGCGTGAACGGGCCCTGCTCATCGGGGCGACACTGGACATCACTCCCGTCACCCGGACCGGCACCCGGATCCGGCTGGCCGTGCCCGCCGTCAGGAAGCAGTCATGAACCACCAGGCCTCACCGACCACGATCCGGATCCTGCTCGCCGACGACCACGCCCTGGTGCGCCGAGGCGTCCGGCTGATCCTCGACCGGGAGCCGGACCTGGAGGTCGTCGCCGAGGCCGGTGACGGTGCGGAGGCGATCTCCATGGCCCGCGCCCAGGAGATCGACCTGGCGGTGCTGGACATCGCCATGCCCCGGATGACCGGTCTGCAGGCCGCCCGTGAGCTGTCCGCGCTGAAGCCGGGCCTGCGCATCCTGATGCTGACGATGCACGACAACGAGCAGTACCTGTTCCAGGCGCTCAAGGCCGGGGCCGGCGGGTACGTCCTGAAGTCGGTCGCCGACCGTGATCTGGTCGCCGCCTGCCGGGCCGCGATGCGTGACGAGCCCTTCCTCTACCCGGGGGCCGTCACCGCCCTGATCCGCAACTACCTCGACCGGGTCAGGCACGGCGAGGAGGCACCCCAGCTGCTGACGCCGCGCGAGGAGGAGGTGCTCAAGCTGGTCGCCGAGGGACACTCGTCGAAGGAGATCGCCGGGCTGCTCTTCATCAGCGTCAAGACGGTGCAGCGGCACCGCGAGAACCTGCTGAACAAGCTGGGGCTGCGGGACCGCCTGGATCTGACCCGGTACGCCATCCGCGCGGGGCTCGTCGAGCCTTGAACGCCACCCCGCCGGGACGTGCCGCCCGCCTTCCGCTCCGCGCCGTCGCGGTCCTCGCCGCCCTGGCCTCCGTCCTCCTGGCCCTGGGGCTCGGTCTCGCCGACGACCCACGGACCGTCCGCGCGGCGCGGTCACCGGTCCACGACGCCCCTGCGGCTCCCGGCCCCGTGGCTCCCGGCCCGTCCGGACCCGCTCCCGCCGTACCCGGTGCCCCGGCACCCGACGGGCCGGGGCCGTACGCTCCGGACCCCTCCGCCGCGCCCGGAGCCGGCTCCTCGGACGCACGTCCGCGGACCGACGACGGCTGCACCGCCCGTACCGTCCCGCTCAGGCCGCAGCGGGACGCCGGGGAGCGCACGGTTCCGGCGGGTCATCTGCTCTTCACCCCCGCGCACACCCCCCGTATCCCGCCGCGCCCGGCCCGGCCCGCCCCGGCGGCCGGGCACGCGCCGCCCGCCGCCGCGCACATGCCGGCGGACCTCGGCCGGGCGCCGCCCGGGCCGTCCAGCACGTGAGAGTCCCGTTCCTCTTCCCCTCCGCCGCGTGCCCGACCGGCCGCGGCGCGACTGCTGGAGTCATCCGTGAAAAGTTCCGCCCGTGTCCGGGCGTTGTTCGCACTCGCCGTGATCGCCGTGTCCGTCTACATCGCCGCGACGGTCCCCGTACGTCTGGGACTCGACCTGCGCGGCGGTACCCAGATCGTGCTGGAGACCCGCTCCACCGAAACCCTCGAGGCCGACGGCGAGGCGACCGACCGCACGCTCGAGGTCCTGCGGGGCCGGATCGACGCGCTCGGCGTCGCCGAGCCCACCATCGTCCGCTCCGGTGACAACCGGATCATCGTCGAGCTGCCCGGTGTGCAGGACCCGCGGCAGGCCGCCGAGGTGCTGGGACGTACCGCGCAGCTCACCGTCCATCCGGTGCTCGGACCCGGTACCGGGTCCGGCCCCGACGATCCGCTGCCGAAGGGCGAACGCGTCCTGTCCGACGAGGCCGGGGAGCAACTCCACCTGGCTCCCGCCGCGCTCACCGGCGAGGACGTGGAGGGCGCCGAGGCCGCCTTCGACCAGCAGGGCGCCGCCGGCTGGCTCGTCACCGTGGACTTCAAGGACGACCGGGGCTGGGCGAAGCTGACCGGCGAGGCGGCCTGCCACCCGGCGGGCGATCCGCAGCGCCGGGTCGCGATCGTACTGGACGACAAGATCATCTCGTCGCCGCAGGTCGATCCGTCCGTGGCCTGCGGCGCCGGTATCACCGGCGGGTCCACCCAGATCACCGGTTCGTTCACCAGCGACGAGTCCCGCGAACTCGCCCTGCTCATCAGCGGCGGCGCCCTCCCGGTGCCGGTCGAAACGGTCGAGCAGCGGACCGTGGGGCCGACGCTGGGTGCCGAGGCCATCGAGTCGAGCGCCTGGGCCGCCGTCGTCGGCACCGCCCTGACCGCGGTGTTCATCATCGCCGTCTACCGGCTGATGGGTCTTCTGGCCACCCTGGCCCTGGTCTGCTACGGGGTGATCTCCTACGCCGCCCTCGCGGCCCTCGGCGCGACGCTGACGCTGCCGGGTCTGGCCGGTTTCGTCCTGGCGATCGGTATGGCCGTCGACGCCAACGTGCTGGTCTTCGAACGAGCGCGCGAGGAGTACGGCCATCGCGGCCGGCCCAGCAGCCGCTCGGCGCTGACCTCCGGGTTCAAGGGCGCGTTCAGCGCGATCGCCGACTCCAACATCACCACGCTCATCGCGGCGGTGCTCCTGTTCCTGCTCGCCTCCGGTCCGGTGAAGGGCTTCGGCGTCACCCTGGCCATCGGTGTCGTCGCCTCCATGATCAGCGCGCTGGTGATCACGCGGGTGTTCGCCGAGTTCGCCGTGGCGCGCCGGTGGGTGCACCGTCGGCCGAAGGTCACCGGCCTGGCCTCCATCGGCCGGGTCCGCGAGTACCTCACCCGCCGCGACCCGCAGTTGATGCGCCGCCCACGCCGCTGGCTGGCGGTCTCCCTCCTCGTGCTCGTCGTCACCGGCGCGGGCATCCTGGTGCGCGGGCTGAACTTCGGCGTGGAGTTCACCGGCGGCCGCCTGATCGAGTACTCCACCAGCAGCACGGTCGATCCGGACCGGGCCCGGGCGGCCCTGGCCGACGCCGGTTTCCCGCAGGCCGTCGTGCAGTCCTCCGGGGACAACCGGCTGACCGTGCGCACCGAGGAGCTGAGCAACGCCGAGGCGGTCGAGGTCGCCGAGGCCGTCGGCGAGGTCGGCGGCGGGGCGGAGAAGGTCCGCGACGAGCTGATCGGTCCGAGCCTCGGGGACGAACTGCGCCGCAACGCGCTGATCGCGCTGGGTCTGGCCCTCGGCGCCCAGCTGGTGTACCTCGCCGTCCGGTTCCGCTGGATGTTCGGTACGGCCGCGGTCGGCACCCTGGCGCACGACGTGGTGATCCTCACCGGCGTCTTCGCCTGGCTGGGCAAGCCCATCGACGGGGTGTTCCTGGCCGCACTGCTCACCGTGATCGGTTACTCGGTGAACGACTCCGTGGTGGTCTTCGACCGCATCCGGGAACTGTGGGCCAAGAACCCCAAGGCTCCGCTGGCCTCGTCCACCAACCGGGCGATCCTGCAGACGCTGCCCCGTACGGTCAACACCGGCATCGGTGTGATCTTCATCCTGACCGCGCTGGCGGTGCTCGGCGGTGACTCGCTCACCGACTTCGCGCTCGCGCTGCTGATCGGCGTCGCGGTGGGCACGTACTCGTCGGTGCTGACCGCCTCACCGCTCGCCATCGAGCTCGACGCGTACAGCGGAGGGCGTGGCGGCGGCCGTGAGGGCTCCGGCCGCGGCCGCGGTCGCGGCCGTGGCCGTGGCGGTCCGAAGAGCGGGAGGTCCGGCGACGGGGAGAGTTCCGTGCGGAGCGGGGCGACTTCCGTGGAGAGTGACGCGGAACGACCCTCCGCAGGGAACCGCAAGGAACCGTAGGCGGCCGTACGCGCGAGCACCGCCGGCGCTCGCGCGTACGCCCCACGGGGCGTCGGGTGTCAGGTCCTGGGCGTCGGGTGGGCTCTACACCACCACCGCCGCGCTCCGCTCCTGGTCCGCGGGCCGGCGGGCGAACTGGGTGCGGTGCAGTTCGGCGTAGCGGCCGCCGAGTGCCAGGAGTTCCTCGTGCGTGCCCCGCTCCACGATGCGGCCGGCCTCCACGACCAGGATCAGGTCCGCGGCCCGGACGGTGGACAGCCGGTGCGCGATGACGATGGCCGTCCTGCCCTCCAGGGCTTCCGTGAGGGCCTCCTGGACGGCCGCCTCGGAGGTGTTGTCCAGGTGGGCCGTGGCCTCGTCGAGGAGGACGACCCGCTGCCGGGCGAGGAGCAGCCGGGCGATGGTCATGCGCTGGCGCTCACCGCCGGAGAACCGGTAGCCGCGCTCCCCGACCACCGTGTCCAGACCGTCGGGCAGGGAGCGTACGAGGTCGTCCAGGCGCGCGCGGCTCAGCGCGTCCCACAGGTCGGGCTCGCTCGCGGCGGGCGCGGCGAGCAGCAGGTTGGCGCGGACGGTGTCGTGGAAGAGGTGGCCGTCCTGGGTGACCATGCCGAGGGTGTCGCGCAGCGACTGCGCGGTGAGGTCGCGCACGTCGACGCCGCCCACGCGCACCGCGCCCGAGTCGACGTCGTAGAGGCGCGGCAGCAGGTGCGCGATGGTCGACTTGCCGGCGCCGGAGGAGCCGACGAGGGCCACGGTCTGCCCGGGTTCGGCGCGAAAGGAGACGCCGTGCAGGACCTCGGCGCCGCCGCGCGTGTCCAGGGAGGCGACCTCCTCCAGGGAGGCGAGGGAGACCCTGTCGGCGGAGGGGTAGCCGAAGCGGACGTCGTCGAACTCGACGGAGACCGGACCGTCGGGCACGTCGCGGGCGTCCGGCTTCTGCTCGATCAGCGGCTTCAGGTCGAGCACCTCGAAGACCCGCTCGAAGCTGACCAGGGCGCTCATCACCTCCACCCGCGCCCCTGCCAGGGAGGTCAGCGGGGCGTACAGACGGGTCAGCAGCAGCGCCAGGGACACGACGGCGCCGGGTTCCAGGGAACCGCGCAGGGCGAGGTGACCGCCGAGGCCGTAGACGAGGGCCAGGGCGAGGGCGGAGACGAGGGTGAGCGCGGTGATGAAGACGGTCTGGGCGGTGGCCGTCCGCACGCCGATGTCCCGGACCCGGCGGGCGCGCAGCGCGAACTCCTCCGACTCCTCCTGCGGGCGGCCGAAGAGTTTGACGAGGGTGGCGCCGGGCGCGGAGAAACGCTCGGTCATCCGGGTGCCCATGGCCGCGTTCAGGGCGGCGGCCTCGCGCTGCATCCTGGCCATGCGGCGGCCCATGCGCCGGGCGGGGACGACGAACACCGGCAGCAGGAGCAGGGCGAGCAGGGTGATCCGCCAGGACAGGGTGAGCATCACCGCCAGGGCGAGCACCAGCGTCACCACGTTGCCGACCACGGTGGACAGGGTGTTGCTGAAGGCCCGCTGGGCGCCGATCACGTCGTTGTTGAGACGGGAGACGAGCGCGCCCGTACGGGTGCGTGTGAAGAACGCGACCGGCATCCGCTGCACATGGTCGAAGACGGCGGTCCGCAGATCGAGGATGAGTTCCTCCCCGAGGGACGCCGACAGTCTCCGGCCGAGGATGCCGAGCGCCGCCTCCACCACCGCGATCAGTGCGATGAGCAGGGCCAGCCTGACGACCGTGGCCGAGTCTCCGCCGGTCACGATGGTGTCGACGACGCGTCCGGCCAGTACGGGGGTGGCGACGGCGAGCATCGCGGTCGCGGATCCGAGCAGGACGAAAAGGGCCATGCGGCGGCGGTGCGGGCGGGCGAACCCCGCGATGCGGCGCAGCGTCCGGCGCGCGAAGGGGCGGTGTTCCTCCTCCGCTGTCATGACGCTGCGCAGCTGGGTCCAGGCTGTGGTTTCCATGCTCATGTCGGGAAAGGTAGAACCTCAACCATTGTTGAGGTCAAGACCCGCCGCCTGCACGGAATGGGCGCGGCCCGTCCGACCAGGGCGGCAGCAGGCCTCCCCGCGGCCACGGCGTGGTACGAACCGCCCTTGCGGATACGGCAGGATGAGCGATTGTGCCGACCGCCGGCGACCGGTTCGGCACGGCACGCCCTCCCGGGCCGCACTCCCCCGGGCATCCCCGAACGCGAGCAGGTGACGAGACGTGACACGACATCACATACGTTCCATGGCAGGGGCGTTCGCCGGAGGTGAGCGATGACGCGTGCGCTCACCATGAACGACGTGCTGTACGCCGGTATCGCGATCGTCGCCGGCCTGCTCGCGGCGTTCCTGCTGCGCATGCTGCTGCGCTGGCTCGGCCGGCACGCGGACCGCACCCAGTGGCGCGGCGACGACGTCGCCGTGGCCGCCCTGCGCATGATCGCGCCGTGGGCGGCGGTCGCGGGCGGCGCCGCGTCCGCGGCGGCGGCGCTGCCGCTGACCAGGACCGTGCAGCACAACGTCAACCAGACGCTGACGGTGCTGGTCATCTTCGCGGCGACGGTGTCGGTGTCCCGGGTGGTGGCCGGCCTGGTGCAGTCGGTGACCCAGGCCCGGTCCGGCGTCGCCGGCTCGGCCACGATCTTCATGAACATCACCCGGATCCTGGTTCTGGCGATCGGTTTCCTGGTGATGCTCCAGACGCTGGGCATCTCCATCGCCCCGCTGCTCACCGCCCTCGGCGTCGGCGGTCTGGCGGTCGCGCTGGCGCTCCAGGACACGCTCGCCAACCTGTTCGCGGGCATCCACATCCTCGCCTCCAAGACCGTCCAGCCCGGTGACTACATCCGGCTGAGCAGCGGCGAGGAGGGCTATGTCGAGGACATCAACTGGCGTCAGACGACGGTCTGCGACCTCTCCAACAACCTGGTGGTCATCCCCAACGGACAGCTCGCGAAGACGAACATGACCAACTTCATGCGTCCCGAGCAGGAGCTGACCATCCTGGTGCAGGCCGGGGTGTCCTACGACAGCGACCTGGAGCAGGTGGAGCGGGTCACCATGGAGGTCGTCGCCGAGGTGATGACGGAGATCACCGGGGCGCTCCCGGAACACGAGCCGGCGGTGCGTTTCCACACCTTCGGCGACTCCCGCATAGGTTTCACCGTGATCCTGGGCGTCGGCGAGTTCAGCGACCAGTACCGGATCAAGCACGAGTTCGTCAAACGGCTGCACCGGCGCTACCGCGAGGAGGGCATCCGCATCCCGTCGCCCGCGCGGACGGTGGCGCTGCAGCAGGGCTCGGTGATCTTCCCGCAGCAGCGCGGCGCCGAGCCGGAACCGGGTGACATGACGGTGTCCCGGCCGATCTGACGTACGGCGGGCCGACCGGTTCGCAGGGGTCCGAAACCCATGGGGGCGGCGCGGTCGGCCCCCATACGGTCCGGACCCCTGTCGAGCTCAGGGCGCGTACGGGATATCTTGATGTCGAGCAATGTTGCAGACGTGGAGCGGAGCACCCGGTGACTGACTCGACCATCATCTATACGCACACTGACGAGGCCCCCGCCCTGGCGACGTATTCGTTCCTGCCGGTGGTCCGGGCGTACGCCTCCCAGGCCGGTGTCCCCGTGGAGACGCGTGACATCTCGCTGGCCGGACGCATCATCGCCGTGTTCCCGGAGCACCTCACCGAGGACCAGCGCATCCCGGACGCCCTCGCCGAGCTCGGCGAGCTGGCGAAGACCCCCGCGGCCAACATCATCAAGCTGCCGAACGTCTCGGCGTCGATCCCCCAGCTCAAGGCCGCGGTCGCCGAGCTCCAGGGCCAGGGCTACGCGCTGCCGGACTACCCGGACGACCCGAAGACCGACGAGGAGCGCGAGATCCGCGCCCGCTACGACAGGATCAAGGGTTCCGCCGTGAACCCGGTCCTGCGTGAGGGCAACTCCGACCGCCGCGCCCCCGCCTCGGTGAAGAACTACGCCAGGAACCACCCGCACCGCATGGGCGCCTGGACCGGCGAGTCCAGGACCAACGTGGCGACGATGGGTGAGAACGACTTCCGTTCCACCGAGAAGTCCGCGGTGATCGCCGAGGACGGTGCGCTGCGCATCGAGCTGGTCGGTGACGACGGCACCACCACGGTGCTGCGCGAGTCCGTACCCGTCCTGAAGGACGAGGTCGTCGACGCCTCCGTGATGCGGGTCGCCGCGCTGCGCGAGTTCCTCACCGCGCAGGTCGCCCGCGCCAAGCAGGAGGGTGTGCTGTTCTCCGTGCACCTGAAGGCCACGATGATGAAGGTCTCCGACCCGATCGTCTTCGGCCACGTGGTGCGCGCCTTCTTCCCGAACACGTTCGCGCGGTACGGCGAGCAGCTCGCCGCGGCCGGCCTCAGCCCGAACGACGGTCTGGGCGGCATCTACAAGGGTCTCGAGGGCCTGCCCGAGGGCGCCGGGATCAAGGCGTCCTTCGACGCCGAGCTCGCCGAGGGCCCGAAGCTGGCGATGGTCGACTCCGACAAGGGCATCACCAACCTGCACGTCCCCTCGGACGTCATCGTGGACGCGTCCATGCCGGCCATGATCCGCACCTCCGGCCACATGTGGGGCCCCGACGGCCAGGAGGCCGACACCCTCGCCGTCCTGCCGGACTCCAGCTACTCCGGCGTCTACCAGGCCGTGATCGAGGACTGCCGCGCCAACGGCGCCTTCGACCCGTCCACCATGGGCTCGGTGCCGAACGTCGGCCTGATGGCGCAGAAGGCCGAGGAGTACGGCAGCCACGACAAGACCTTCGAGATCCCGGTCACCGGAACCGTCCGCCTCGTCGACCGGGCCGGCAACACCGTCCTGGAGCAGGCCGTCTCCGCCGGTGACATCTTCCGCGCCTGCCAGACCAAGGACGCGCCGATCCGCGACTGGGTCAAGCTGGCCGTCACCCGCGCCCGCGCCACCGGCTCCCCGGCCGTGTTCTGGCTGGACGAGACCCGCGCCCACGACGCCCACCTGATCGCCAAGGTCGAGCGGTACCTGGCCGAGCACGACACCGAGGGCCTGGACATCCGCGTCCTGAACCCGGTCGAGGCCACCAAGCTGTCGGTGGAGCGCATCCGCCGTGGCGAGGACACCATCTCGGTCACCGGCAACGTGCTGCGCGACTACCTGACCGACCTGTTCCCGATCCTGGAGCTGGGCACCAGCGCCAAGATGCTGTCGGTCGTCCCGCTGATGGCGGGCGGCGGCCTGTTCGAGACGGGGGCGGGCGGTTCCGCGCCCAAGCACGTGCAGCAGCTGGTCAAGGAGAACTACCTGCGCTGGGACTCGCTGGGCGAGTTCTTCGCCCTGGTGCCGTCCCTGGAGCAGTTCGCCGAGACCACGGGCAACGCCCGCGCCAAGATCCTCGCCGACGCCCTCGACCGTGCCACGGCGACCTTCCTCAACGAGGACAAGTCCCCGAGCCGTCGCCTCGGCGGCATCGACAACCGCGGCAGCCACTTCTACCTGTCCCTGTACTGGGCGCAGGAGCTGGCCGGTCAGACCGGCGACGCGGACCTGGCGAAGGCCTTCGCCCCGCTCGCCGAGACCCTCGCCGCGAACGAGCAGAAGATCGTCGACGAGCTGGGCGCCGTCCAGGGCGAGCCGGCCGAGATCGGCGGCTACTACCAGCCCGACCCGGCGAAGGCGGCCGCGGTCATGCGTCCGTCCGCCACGTGGAACGAGGCGCTGGCGTCCCTGAGCTGACGCCACCGGGCAGCCCTCGAGGGCTGCCCGCTCCGCCCCGGCCGGCAGCGCGCCCGGCCGGGGCAAAGCCGTGTCCGGGCGGTCCGGGCCGTCGCCTCGCGGGACACCGTCTCGATCTCGTTGCTCGCCTCCACGAACGCGGCCGCCGGGTCGTTGAACTCCTCGGTCGCGGCGTGGGTGAGGACGTGGAGCGCGGGCAGGCCGGCGGGCCGCTCCGCCTCGATCCGCGCGCACAGGGCGAACAGGACGCCGCGGCCCCGGTCGACGACGTGGTCCGGGCAGCGGCCGTCCCGGAACAGGTCCCGGAGGAACGCATGGGCGGTGACCTGCGCGTTGGTGAGGGGCATGGGACCGGTCCTCGGTCCCGGTGCGGCGGCTGCGTTGTCAGTGGCGTGTGGCACCTTGATCTTGTCGCGCACCACTGACAACGCCCTTGGAGCAGCCGTATGACCGATGTCCCGCCGGTACCGCAGCACACCCCGCAGGTCCCGCACGTCCCGCAGCCCTTCCGTCTTCTTCCCGGTGCCGGGGACTCCCCCGTGATCCTCCATGTGCCGCACTCCTCGCGGGAGATACCGGCCGGGGTGCGGTCCGGGATCGTGCTGGGCGACGCGGAGCTGGAGCGGGAGCTGGACCACATCACCGACGCGCACACCGCCGCGATCGCCGAGGCCGCCGCCGAGGCGGCCGGGATCACTCCGTGGCGGTTCGTGAACGGACTGTCCCGGCTGGTGATCGACCCCGAGCGGTTCCCGGACGAGCGGGAGGAGATGCTGGCGTCCGGGATGGGCGCGGTCTACACCCGGACCACGCACAAGGAGACGCTGCGGCCCGAAGGGTTCGAGCACGGGCCGCTGATCGAGCGGTACTTCCGTCCGTACGCGCAGGCCATGACCCAGGCTGTGGCGGACCGTCTGGCGGCCACCGGGCGGGCCGTGATCATCGACGTCCACTCCTACCCCACCGCGCCCCTGCCCTACGAACTCCACGGCGAGGGCCCGCGCCCGCCGGTCTGCCTGGGCACCGACGCCTTCCACACGCCGGCCGGTCTGCTCGACGCGGCCCGTGAGGCGTTCGCGCCCTGCGGGGAGACGGGACTCGACAGCCCGTTCGCCGGGACGTACGTGCCGCTGGAGTTCTACGAGAAGCGGGCGGAGGTGACGGCGCTGATGGTGGAGATCCGCCGGGACACGTACATGACCGAGCCGGGCGGTCCCGCGGGAGCGGGCCTGCGGGACCTCGCCTCGGCCCTGGGGACCCTGGTGGACGCGGTGTCGCGCCGACCGGGCGTCGTTCCCGGCGCCCGGTCGTAGCGCGACGCGCTACGACCGGGCCGGGATACGGCTCAGGTGCGCAGCCACTCCGTCTCGACCACGTCCCCGGCGGTCCGCAGGCGCAGGGCGAACGGGCCGGAGGGCGGGGTGGCGCCGGTGAAGCGGCCCATGTCGTCGGCGGTGAGGGAGGAGCCCGGCTGCGGTCCGCCCAGCACCTCGATCCGGGCCGGCTGGGGCGGCAGCAGCTGCCCCATGAGGCCGTGCGCGGTCACCTCGACGTCCACGGTCACCTCGCCCACGCTGAAGGTGAGCATCCGCGGCGGGTCCTCGGCGCCTCTGACCGGGATGGCGTCGACCAGCGAGTCGAAGGTCAGCTCGGCCACCCTGGCGTCCAGGTCGTGCAGCGCGTAGGCGTCCACGGCGATCTGCAGCAGCGCCGGCGGCAGCGGGTCCAGGACGGCGGCGGCCTGCCGGAGTTCCTCCTCCAGCAGATCGTCGTCCATCCCGTCGTGCGTGCCGTCCATGCCGTCCATGCCGTCCATGCCGTCCATGCCGTTCACATCGCCCCCCGTGCCTCGAGCCGGGCCCGCAGCCGGCGCAGACAGCGCTGGCGCAGGGGCCCGATACTGCCCACCGCGATACCGAGCGCGGCGGACACCTCCTGATAGCTGGGCGGCGGCGAGGCGATCAGCACGCGCAGCAACTGCCTGCACCGGTCGCCGAGTTCCTCGAACTCCTGCCACATCCGCCGTACCCGTTCGCTCTGGGCGGCGGCTTCCTCCGCCTCCAGCAGCGACTGCTCCGGTGCACCGTCCTCGCTGGCCCGGTCCAGGAGCTGCGGGTCGTCCGTCAGGGTCAGCCGGCGCGCGTTCCTGAGCACCTTCAGGCACTCGTGCCGCGCCGTGCTGGCCAGCCAGGCGCCGGTCTTCTCCGGTTCGCGGATGCGCCCCAGGTTCTGGGCGAAGCGGAACCACACCGTCTGGTAGACCTCGTGCGCGTCCGCGTCGGAGAGCCGGTGGGCGCGCACCACGGACCACACCAGGGGGCCCAGCCCCTCCACGATCGCCTTCCAGGCCGCCGCGTCGCCGCCGACGGCGGACTGGACCAACGCGCCGACATCAGTACGGTCCACGTCCCCACCCCTCGTGTACGGCACGTCATCGTACGCCGCGGAGGGGACGGTTTTGGACCTCATGTCCGGGCGGAGGGGAGCGCGACCGGCGTGGGACGCCAGGTGGCCGGGATGAGCGCCGGTACGTTCGCCCCGCGCACCTCGGCGACGTCGCTGTTCGCGTCCATCAGCTGCCGCCGGGCCTTGCGCGGGTCCGTCTCGGCCCGCGCGGTCATGTGGGCGGCGACCATGCCGACGGCGACGGGGGTGGCGAACGAGGTGCCGCTCCACTGGGCGAGGCCCTCGAACATCACCTGGTCCGGCTTGCCGGAGCCGCCCTCCTCGCTGAGGACGCCGGTGTGCCGGGGGTGGCTGCAGGTGCAGGCGTAGCCGAAGCCGTAGCGGCAGGCGTCGTAGGTGGAGTGCTGGTACACGTACGGCACGGGGGTCTCGAAGCCGGTGAGCGCGCTGGTGAGGCGCTCACCGGGGGCGTAGGCCCTCACCCAGGCGCCGTGGTTGCTGAAGCAGGCGCCGAAGTCGCCGTCGCCGCGCAGGGCGCCGATCGACAGGACGGCGTTCTCGAAGCCGGGGAGGTCCGCGTAGGCGGCGGGCCAGAACGGCGTGGCGCTGGAGTTGTTGCCGGCGGCCGCGACCAGCAGGGTGCGCCGCTGCCTCAGTTCCCGCATGAAGGCGTCGACGCCGAGCAGTCCGTCGGTGCGGCCGTTGGAGGTGCCGGCGGAGAGACTGATGACGTCGGGCCAGCCGCCCTGGTCGACGGCCTCGAACAGCTTCTCGCCGAACTCGGACTCCAGGATGGCACCGGCGTCGTTCAGGGTGCCGCGGACGGTGATGTCCGTGTTGGGGGCGACGGCCGCGACGAGCCCCGCGATGAACGTGCCGTGACCGCAGTACTGCCTCAGGAGGCCGTCCTCCCCGCACTCCTCGACCTGGGCGTCGCCCCGGGTGTGGGCGAGGAGCGGGTAGGACCGGTAGTCGTTCATGAGGCCGGTGTCGATGACGAGGACACCGACGGCGCTGTCCCCGGCGTACGCGCCGTCGGCGACGGCCGGGTTTGGCTGCGCGTCGGCCCCCACGGGGACGGGCTCGTCGCCGGGGCAGGCGTTGACGGCGATCGACACCACGTGATTGCGGCTGACCAGCCGGCGGCCGGTACGGCCCTCCGGCTCCCGCAGGGCGCGCAGGGCGCCCGCGACGGCGGGGTCGCCGCTGCCGTCGCCCTGCCCGGGGTCGGCGACCCGGATGCGGGTGATGCCCGAGCGGTTGGTCTCCGGGCCCGTCCGGCGCACGTGGTCGGCGGTCAGGCCGGCGAACGCGGTGAAGTGCTGCCGCACGGTGTCCTCGACGAGGCGGGCCTCCTCGCCGTCGCGGGCGAGCACGACGCCCTTCTCGTAGAGGAACTCTCCCGCGTCGTCCGGGCCGATCGCCAGGGGGACGTCGGGCATGGAACGCTGGATCTGGTCGTACTGCTCACGGAATCGCTGTGGTGCCATGGCGTGTCCTCCACCGGGACGATGGCGGCCGGGGCCGCGGGAGCTGTCGTGGAGCGGAGTCGGTGTCGTCGGGTGACGCTGCCGTCGGGCGGTGCTGCCGTCCGACGGCGCCGGTCGGACGACGCGTCGTGAATCAGAGTCGTGGGACGGTCTTTTGATACAACGTCACACCTGTGGGGCGCGGTTGCGGAGCACTACCATCCATGAGGTGACAGCGGGAAGCGAATCGGTGCTGGAACTGCTGCCGATGGTGTTCGCCGCCCCGGGCGAAGCCCTGGCGGGGGCGGAGAAGGTACTGGGCGGCCGTCCCACGCCGCTGCACGCGTCCGTCGCCCACCAGGTGATCGGCATGTGGCAGCGGGACTTCGGCGACATGCGGCTGGCCCTGACCCATCTGCGGCGGGCCCGGGACTGGGCGGCGCGCGCGGACTCGGCCGAGCGGGAGGCGGACGTCCTGGGCACCCTCGGGGTGGCGTTGGTTCACGCGGGGCGCACTCGGCAGGGTCTGGACGCCCTGAGCCGTGGCGTCGAGCGGTGCACCGGGCACACACGCGCGCGCGTGCTGTTCCGGCGTGCGTACGCGTGGTGGGTGCTGGGGCATCACAAGGAGGCGCTGGAGGACGTACGGCGGGCGATCACCGTGCTGCGGCAGGTGGACGACGTGATCTGGACGGCGCGTGCCCTGACCCTGCGCGCGACGGTGCATCTGGCACTGGGCGCGGTGGAACGGGCGGAGGCCGACTTCACCGCGGCGGAGGCGCTGTGGGACACCACGGGCCAGGAGCACGACAAGGCGGACGCCGTGGAGAGCCGGGGTCTCGCCGCGTTCCGCTCCGGTGACGTCCCGGCGGCACTCAGGCTGCTGGACGAGGCGGAGGAGCGCTACGCCAAGCTCGGCACGCCGACGTTCATGCTCGACATCCGGCGCTGCGAGGTGCTGATGGCGGCGGGGCTGGCGTCCGAGGCGCTGGCCGGGGCGGACGCGGCGGTCAAGACGCTCGACGGGATCGGCGGCCAGTCCACCCGCAAGGCGGAGCTGCTGCTGGCCGCCGCGCGGGCGGCCCGGCTGGCGGACGACCCGCAGACGGCGATCGCCCGCGCGGCGCTCGCCGTACGGCTGTTCGCGGGACAGCGGCGCGCCTGGTGGGAGACGCACGCACGGCTGGTGCTGATCGAGGCGCGGCACGCGGCCGGACGCGGTTCGGGACGGCTGGTCGCGGAGGCGGCCGCGGTGGCCGACCGGCTGGCCGCGCTGGGCGCGCCGACGGCGCCGGAGGCGTCGCTGCTCGCGGGCCGGATCGCGCTGGATCTCGGCTGGACGGCGGACGCCGAGCGGCATCTGACGGTCGCCGCCCGCAGCAGACGCAGCGGGCCTCCGCTCGCGCGGCTGACGGGCTGGGCGGCGCAGGCGTTGCGGGCGCAGGCGGCCGGGTCCGCGCGGGGTGTGCTGGAGGCCTGCCGACGGGGGCTCGACGTGCTCGACGACCACCGGATGACGCTGGGCGCGTCGGAACTGCGGGCCCGTGCCACCGCTCAGGGCGCGGAGCTGGCCGCCCTGGCGCAGCGGGCGAGCCTGGTTTCGGGCGGGCCGCGGCGGCTGCTGGTGTGGAGCGAGCGCTGGCGGGCCACCGCGCTGTCCACACCGCCCACCCGGCCACCCGCCGACCCGGCGCTGCTCAGTGGCATGACGGCCTACCGGGAGATCGCCGCCCGCGCGGAGGAGTCGCGGAGGGACGGCAGGGCCGTACCGGCGCTGGAGCGGGAACAGCGGCGTCTGGAGCGGGAGATCCGTTCCCGCACCCTGCACGTGCGCGGTACGCCGGCCGACGGCCGGGGCCGCTTCGACATCGGGGACAGGTTCGATGTCGGCAGGCTGCTGCAGCGGCTGAGCGACAGTGGTGACGTCCTGCTGGTGGAACTCGCCGTGCTCGACGGGCGGGTGCAGGTGCTGCTGTGCGGACAGGGGCGGGTCCGGCGGTTCGAGGCGGGGCAGCTGGCCGCGGCGGAGACCGAGGCCGAGCATGTGCAGGCCGGGCTGCGGCGCCTCGCCCATCCGGGGGCTCAGGCACGGCTGCCGGTGGTGGAGGCCGCGGGCAGGCGTCTGGAGGAGCTGCTGCTGGGTCCGGCGGCGGCGCATCTGGGCACCGGTCCGCTGGTGGTCGTGCCGCCGGGGCGGCTGCACCGGGTGCCGTGGGCGCTGCTGCCGTCGTTGCGGGACCGGGTGTTCAGCGTGTCGCCGTCGGCGAGCGGCTGGCTGCGCGCGCGGGAGACCGCGCCGCCGTCCGGGGGCCGCCAGGTGCTGGTGCGCGGCCCCGGGCTCGCGACGGGCGGCGCGGAGGTGTCGGAGCTCGCCGGCCGGTACGGCGGGGCGCGGGTCCTGGAGGAGGACGACGCGAGGGTGGAGCGGGTCCTGGAGGAACTGGACGGGGCCGAGCTGGCGCACATCGCCGCGCACGGCGAGTTCCGTGCGGACGGCCCGCTGTTCTCCTCGCTGCGGATGGCCGACGGGCCGCTGATCGTGCACGACTTCGAGCGGCTCGACCGCAGCCCGTACCGGATCATCCTCTCCTGCTGCGACACCGCGCGGTTCGCCAGCGTGGGTGCGGACGAACTCCTGGGCCTGGTCACGGCGCTGCTTCCACTCGGTACCGCGGGCGTGGTGGCGTGCAGCGCGCCCGTCAACGACGCCGCGGTGGTGCCGTTGATGCTCGCGCTGCACAAGGGGCTCGACGCGGGCCTTTCCCTCGCGGAGGCCCTGCGCGACGCACGGGCCTCCCTGCCGGGCGACGCGGTGCACCGGGCCACCGGATGGTCGTTCTCGGCGTTCGGCGCGGCCTGAACAAAGTCCTTGGGGACCGGGGTACGGGGGTCAGACGGGCTGGGCCTCCCGGGGTGCGGCCGGCCGGGGTTGCGTCATGCGTGGTTCGGCCGGCCGGGTTTCCACCGGCCGGAGTTCCGTCAGCCGGGGCAGGGCGGTGCGATCGCTCGCGCCGAGGCGGGTGTAGGCGCTGTACAGGTGGTTGCCGACGGTTCGGACCGACAGGGTGAGGTGTTCGGCGATCTGCCGGTTGCTGAGGCCGGTGGCGGCAAGGGTGACGATCTGCCGTTGCCGTGCGGTGAGTTCACCCAGGACCAGGCCCGCCAGCACGGGGGTGCGGGCGCCCTGGCAGCGGCGGGCGAGGGCGAGGGCACGGGTGCGTGCGGTGCGGGCGGCGCCCGGGGCGCGGTGGGCGGTGGCGGCCTGGGCGTAGGCCTCGGCCGCGTACAGCAGGAAGCCGCGCCGCTCCAGCTCTCCCGCCGCGCGGTCCAGGGCGGGGCCGTCGGCGTGCACGAGGGCGTCGGCATGGGCGGCGAAGACACCGGTGAGCCGCCCGGCGGCCCGCTCGGGGGTACCCAGGCGGACGGCTTGGTAGGGGTCGTGGGAGGGGTGGGTGGCACCGGGGACGTGCCGCACGCCTGTGCTGCCGTCCGACTGCGCTTCGGCGAGGGCGAGTTCGGCTTGGCAGGAGGGGGCGGAGGGCGTCGTGCGCAGTCCCTCGCGGGCCCATGCGGCAGCCTCCCGCACCTCGCCCCGCAGCCGCGCGAGCCGGGCCCGCAGAGCCGCGTACGCCGCGGGCACCGGGGCGCCCTCCGCCACCAGCCAGTCCCCCACGGGCGCCGGGACCGTCCGGACGTCGTCCTGTTCGACCAGCGTGGTGAGGACGGCGGTCTCGGCCGCCAGGGCGGGTTCGTACTCCTCGGGGGCGCGGGCCAGCCGTCGCGCCCGCAGCCTGCCTGCCGCGGCCCGCAGGACGCAGCCGTGCAGGGCGTGGGCCAGGCCGAGGGTCCCCCGGTCGTCGACGTGGACCAGTCCGTCGTCCTCCAGGCGTTCGAGGGCGTCGAGGTCGAGACCGTCCGGGCTCACCGGGTCCACCGGGTCCACCGGGTCCACCGGGTCCACCGGGGCCACCGGGGCCACCGGCAACGGTTCGGCGAAGGCGAGGCGGTCGAGCGTCTCGCGCTCACCGGGGCCGGTACGGGTGAGCAGGTGGGCGGTGCGTTCGCGGACGGCCGGGGTGAGCGGCACCGGGCCGCGCCAGGCCCACTCGGCGGTGCCCGGTACGCGGGTGAGCCGCCCGTGTTCCCCCAGCGCGCCGAGGAGTTCGCGCAGCAGCCGCAGGTCGCCGCCGGCGAGGCGGTGCAGCCGGTTGACGGTGAGCGGTTCCAGAATCCGGCCACCCGGGCCCGCCGCGACCAGTGGTGCGCTCTCCTCGCGGGGCAGTGGCTCCAGGACCAGGCGGGGCAGCAGTTCACCGGTCCACAGCCGGGACACCGCGGCGGGTACGGGGGCCCCGTCCGTGACGACGATCAGCAGCCGGGTGTTTGACCGCACGGCGAGTTGATGGACCAGGGCGGCGGAGGAGTCGTCGAGCAGGTGGGCGTCGTCGACCAGCAAGGTCCTTGCTCCGGAGAGGAATTGAACCGCGCGGTGCAGGGTGACCGATTCCGGCAGCAGCGGGGCGAAGGCGGCGAACGGTATCCGGTGGGCCTGCGGGATCCCCGTGGCCCGGGTGCAGTCGGTACCGCGGAGGGCCTCGGTCACGAGCCGGGTCTTGCCCCGCCCCGCCGGCCCGGCCACCACGAGGCCGCGCCGGGCGCCGGTCAGCGAGCGCCGTACCAGCTGGAGTTCGTCCTCACGGCCGGTGAACGGCCAGACCGGCAAGGGCTCCGGCGCCACCGCGTCCCTGACGTACGGCGCCTCGTCCCTCTCGTTCGGCGTGAACCGCGTGTACGGCGTGGTCGTGTTCCCCGGAAAAGTCGTCACGGCAACAGGAGCAGGGATACTCACCCTTGATACAGGGCGAATTGAGTAGACCCCGACTCAGGCGCCGAAGGCCCCGCGTGGGGCACCCTGTCGCCCATGACCCCTCGCTACTGCTCGCTGCCGCGGCAGCCGGCCCCCGCCTTCGCGCCGGGGCTCGCCGCCGAGCGGCTCGGCGCGCTGACGGCCGGGCGGCGGATGTGGGTCAACGGCACCGTGCTGCACTACTGCTTCTTCCGCGGCGACACCGACGGGTCGGTCATTCCCGTGCCGGGAACCGGTCGGACCCGCTGGGTGTCGTGGGGTGGTACCAAGAGGCAGCAGGACGTGGTGCGCGCGTGCTTCGCCGAGTGGCAGGACCTCGGGATCGGACTCACCTTCGCCGAGGTCCGCGACCACTCGGAGGCGGAACTGCGCATCGGCTTCCAGTCCGGCGGCGGTTCCTGGTCGGCCGTGGGCAAGGAGGCGCTGCCGGCAGGTCTGCACGAGCGCACCATGAACTTCGGCTGGGACCTGACCGCGCCCGGGGAGCGCGGGACGGCCCTGCACCAGATAGGGCACGCCCTGGGCATGCTGCACGAGCACCAGAGCCCCTGCGCCGGTCTCCACTGGGACGAGGAGGCCGTGTACGCCGAGCTCGCGGGCCCGCCCAACCACTGGAGCCGGGAGCGGACGCACCGCAACATCCTGCGCGAGCTGGACGCGAACGAGGCCAACGGCCCTGTCTGGGACGCCGATTCGATCATGGGGTACACCTTCGCGCCGGGGCTGATCCTGGAACCGGAGCAGTACCGCGGGGGCGTCCATCCGCCCGGAACCCTGTCCGCGGCCGACAAGGAGTTCGTCCTCGGCTGGTATCCCCCGGCCGAACGGCCCGGCCCGCCCACGCTGGTGCCGTTCCGTTCGGTACCGCTGGGCCTCGGCCCCGGCGAACAGGCCGACTTCCACATCGACCCGGTGGAGTCCCGCGCGTACACGGTGGGCACCTTCGGCGACGGCGACCTGGTCGTCGTGGTGTTCGAGGAGCGGGACGGGGAGCCCCGCTATCTCGCCGGGCACGACGACGGGGGAACCCCGCGCAACGCGACGCTCGCGGTCCGGCTCGTCAAGGGCCGCCGCTACTTCGTCCGGATCCGCCTGTACTCCGCACGGGGTTCGGGCGAGACGGCGGTCATGTGCTGGTAGCAGCACCGGGCCGCCGCACCGGACGCCACGACCACTGTCCGGCGCCGGGGGAGCGGTCGGGCGTCGGTCACCTTCGGGGGAGGGTGACCGGCGCCCGGCCCACGCCGCCCGCCGGTCCCGCGAAAGCGGACATGCTGTGCGGGGACCGGTGGACGGCGGCCGGCAGGGGCGCTCAGTAGGGGCGGTCGCCGGCGATGGCGACGCGCTCGGCGACACGGCGCTCGCGGCCGTAGTCGTTGACGGCGTAGTGCTGGGTGGCGCGGTTGTCCCAGAAGGCGACGTCCCCCGGCTGCCAGCGAAAGCGCACCTGGAACTCCGGAACGTGCGCCTGCTGGAAGAGGTACCGCAGCAGCCGGTCGCTCTCGTCGCGGGCCATCCCGGTGATGTGGGTGGTGAAGGAGGTGTTCACGAACAGCATGCGCCGCCCGGTCTCGGGGTGGGTGCGCACGACCGGGTGTTCCACGGGCGGGAACCGGTCCTGATGGGGGATCAGCCGCTCGGGCCCGTAGAACCTGGCGAAGCCGGGAATGAAGTCGTGCACGGCCCGGGCGCCGTCGATACGGTCCTTCACCTCCTGGGGAAGGTTGTCGTAGGCGGCCGCCATGTCCGCCCACATGGTGTCCCCGCCGAACGGGGGCATCTCGCGTACCTGGAGGACGGCGCCGAGCGCGGGCCGCTCCCGGAAGGTGACGTCGGCGTGCCAGACGTTCTCGTAGGTCGGGGTGGCCGAGTCACGCTTGTCGAAGCGGACGACGTCCTCGGTGGAACCGGTGGCGAGCAGCGGGTTCGTCTCCAGCTCGCCCCAGTGGCCCGCGAAGGCGCGCTGCTGGTCGGAGGTGAGGTGCTGGGCGCGGAAGAACAGCACCTTCCACTCCAGCAGAGCCCGGTCGAGTTCCTCGCGAAGCGCGGGACCGAGCGGGCGTGAGAGGTCGACACCCTTGATCTCGGCGCCGATCGTGCGCGCCTGCGGGAGCACGTCGAACCGTTCGTAGGGACGTTCCTCCCGTCCCTCGGGCAGCCGGCGCAGCGTGCGCCTCCCCTCGTACATCCCGTCCTGCGGGATGCGCGCTTCGCGCAGGCCGACGGCCGGACCAGCATGCGTGACGGTCATGAAGTGCTCCTTCTCGTGTCTGTTTCGCCACGGTGTCCGGCGTCCGCGGAAGACAGGGGTGCGGACGGTCTGAAAGCCGCCGGGACGGCCGGGCGCAATGATGCCCGCAGCGTCCGCCGGAAAGACGGAGGCGCGGGACGGGTTCAGGGTCGGGGTGCGTCGAGCCTGCGGCTCAAGGGCAGCCGATTATCGACCGGAGCGTTCACAACCGATTCGGTTCGGGACGCGCAGAGGCCCCGCCATCGTGTTGAACCGGAGTGTGGTCACGGCACTGATTGTGTGTTCTGCGTCCTCCTCTGTCAACGGGGCGTCACAGGGAGGGAACAGCGGGCGCGTGGAGGCCGGGCGTCACCCGAGCCTCCCGGCGCAGCAGCGCGGCCGGCCGCCAAAGCCGGTCCTGTCACGGTCCGTCCCGGCCGGCCAGGCAGCAGTCACCGCACTTCGAGCCGTTCGGTGCACGGTAGTGGAGGCAGCAACTGCGGCGTCGGAACGTGAGATCCGGTCCGGTGATCATTCCCGTACCCGCAGGTCGCCCGGTCCCCAGCAGCTCGGCCGTGAGGCCGGTGAGCGGCTCACGCAGCCCGGGGCGGGCCCCCAGCAGGGCGTGGGCCGCCCCGGCGAGTGCGGAGGCGGCGTTCCCTCCCGTCCAGCAGACGCGGAGCGATCCTGACGCGGAGTCCGTCCGCGGGCCCCCGCAGATGGCCCATCACCTGCTCGTTCAGCGCGAGAGCGGGTTGGTGCGCCACGGCCTCGGCCGGGTCGGTGAAGCCCCCCGCGTAGGAGTGGTCGAGCGGATGCCGGCCCTCGTCCCGGCCGCCGACGCGCATGACGAAGAAACCGCCGAGGGCCGCCACGTCCTGGAGAGCCGCGGCGACGGCCCCGGCAGACGCCCGGGCGTGTTCGGTCATGTCGGGGCGCTTCCTTTCGGCGGATGTACCGGCGCAGGACCGGTGCAGGGGCGAGCGCGGTCTCAGGAAGCCGTACGCCGCCGCGGTGGCGTGATGGCGTACAGGTTCGAGGATCTGACAGGGACCCGCCGCCTCCTGAGCCGCCGGGTACATGGATGCGGATCGCGCCCTGTGGGGTGCGTCGTCAGTCCGCCCTCACCGGATGCGTAAGGTTCGCTCCGGTCGCCGGGTCGAACACGTGAGCCTTGGCCATGTCGACCTGCAGCTCCACGGGTTCGCCCTCGCGGGCACGCGTGGCGGCGTCCAGGCGGGCCACGAGGTGACGGGTGTCGGCGCCGGTGTCGCGCAGGCCCGAGTCCTTGGCGAGCTCCTCCAGTTCGGTGGTCGTCGCGGGCCCGCCCTCCGCGGTGAAGTAGACGTACACATCGGATCCCAGCGACTCCAGTACCTCCACGACGGCGTTGAAGACCGGGCCCGTCCGGTCCCGGTCGTGTGACAGGGCCACGTCCTCGAACGCCTCCGGTCGCAGCCCTACGATGACCTCGCGGGGCGCGTTCCGCCGTTCCAGCGACTGCCTCGTACGGCCGTCGAGAGGCAGGTCGCCCAGGGACGAGCGCAGGACACCGCCCTCCAGGGTGGCGCTCAGGAAGTTCATCGCCGGGGAGCCGATGAAGCCCGCGACGAAGATGTTGCGCGGCAGGTCGTACAGCTCGGCAGGCGTGCCGATCTGCTGGACCAGGCCCTGTCTCATGACCACGACCCGGTCGCCGAGCGTCATCGCCTCGGTCTGGTCGTGGGTGACGTACACGGTGGTCGTGGCGAGGCGCCGCTGCAGCCGGGAGATCTGGGTGCGCATCTGTACCCGGAGTTTGGCGTCCAGGTTGGACAGCGGCTCGTCCATCAGGAACGCCTTGGGATCACGGACGATCGCCCGCCCCATGGCCACCCGCTGGCGCTGACCGCCCGAGAGGGTGGCGGGCTTGCGGTCCAGGTGCTCGGTCAGGTCGAGGATCCGGGCGGCTTCCGTCACCTTGGCCTCGACGGTGGCCTTGTCCACCTTGGCCAGGCGCAGCGGGAAGCCCATGTTCTCCCGGACGTTCATGTGCGGGTACAGGGCATAGCTCTGGAAGACCATGGCGACGTCGCGTTCCTTGGGAGCGAGGTCGTTGACGACTCGGTCTCCGATGCGCAGGGTGCCCTCGGTGATGTCCTCAAGTCCGGCGATCATGTTCAGGGTGGTGGACTTGCCGCATCCCGACGGACCGACCAGGATCACGAACTCGCCGTCGGCGATCTCGAGGTCCACGTCCTTCACGGCGAGGGCCCCGTCGGGAAAGCGCTTGGTGACTCCCTCAAGGATGATCTCGGCCATGGATGGTGCCTCCTTGACTTCATGCCTCCGGGTCCGGGTGCTGCGGTCGGTGTCCCGGACCCGGAGACCCGTCTGCCGTGGTGGGCCCGTTCACCCCTTGACTGCCCCGGAGGTCAGTCCGGCGACGATCCGCCGCTGGAAGAACAGGACGAAAACGATGATCGGGATGGTGATGACCACAGCGGCGGCGGCGATCGACCCCGTGGGCTGCTGGAACTGGGAACTCCCGGTGAAGAACGCGATCGCGGCGGGCACTGTGCGCGCGGACTCGGTGGAGGTCAGCGAGATCGCGAACAGGAAGTCGTTCCAGCAGAAGATGAACACGAGAATGGCCGTGGTGAACACGCCCGGCGCGGCCAGCGGCACGATGACCATCCGGAAGGCCTGTGCGGGCGTCGCCCCGTCGACCTTGGCGGCCTTCTCCAGATCCCAGGGGATCTCCCGGAGGAACGCCGACAGGGTGTAGATCGCGAGCGGCAGGGAGAAGGTCATGTACGGGATGATCAGTCCGATCCAGGTGTCGAAGATCCCGATGGTCCGCTCGATGTCGAACAGCGGTGACACCAGGGAGATCGGCGGGAACATGGCGATCAGCAACGACATGCCGATGAGCACCCGCTTGCCGGGGAAGCGCAGCCTGGCCACCGCGTAGGCGGCCATGGTGCCCAGCACCACCGCGATCACCGTGGCGATCAGGGCGATACCGATCGAGTTGATCAGCGCACGGGTGAACTCGGCGGTCTCGAAGATGCCCTGGTAGTTCTCCCAGGTCCAGTCCGTGGGGATGTAGTTGCCGTCGGTCAGGGTGCTGGGGTCCTTGAACGACAGCGCGGCGATCCACCACACCGGGAACAGGGCGTACAGCACCACCACCACGTTGATGACACCCCATCGGGCGGCGTGCGTCTTTCCCACCGCGGCCATCATCAGCGCTTCACCTCCGCGCCGGGTGCGGCGGCGCCGAAGAGTCCGACGAAGGTGAAGGCGATGATCCCGACGCAGATGAAGATCAGGACCGAGATCGCGGACCCGATGCCGAGGTTCAGCGCGGTGAACAGGTTGTCGTACCCGAGGATCGACAGGGAGCCGGTTCCCTGGGCGCCCGCGGTCAGGATGTAGATGTTGTCGAAGATCCGGAACGCGTCCAGTGTGCGGAAGAGCAGTGCCACCAGGACGGCCGGTTTCATCAGCGGCAGCATGATCTTGGTGAAGCGCTGCCAGGCGGTGGCGCCGTCCACCATGGCCGCCTTCAGGGCCTCCTCGGGGATCAGCGCGAGGCCCGCGAGCAGCAGCAGGCCCATGAACGGCGTCGTCTTCCACACCTCGGCGAGGACGATCAGCCAGAGGGCGGGCCACTGCTCGGTCAGCGGCGCCTCCCCGCTGGGCAGCAACTCGGCGAGGTATCCGAGTTCCGGGGTCCAGGCGTACTGCCAGGAGAAGGCGGCGACCACGGTGACGATCCCGTACGGAATGAGGACCGACGTGCGGACGACGCCGCGCCAGAAGATCGTGCGGTGCATCACCAGGGCGAGCCCCATTCCGAGGACGAGTTCGATCGCCACGGACACGACGGTGATGAACAGCGTGACCCAGAAGGCGTCCCACCAGAACGGGGAGGACAGCACCGCCCCGTAGTTGCTCAGGCCAACGAACTCCGCCCGTCCGGGAAAGCGCAGGTCGTACCGCTGGAGGGACAGATGGACGGCGTACCCGATGGGGTAGGCGGTCACGGCGATCATGACGACGACGGCGGGCGCGCAGAGCAGCCAGCCGAGCCGCCGCTCCTGCCTGGCGCCCGCCGAGAGTGCCGCCCGGCCCGCCCGGTCCGGCCCCGCCTGCTCCGTCTTTGGCCCGGGGGGCGGCGGGGTTCCGGCGGGTTGCGCCCGCGTGCTCATCCCGGACCGCCAAAGGACGAGACCCGCGCGCTGCGGCGCCGGGCGACGAAGTGGTGCGGGAGGTGGTGGTTCACGGGATCACACCCTCGGATCGCAGGGCATCGTCGATCTGTTCCCCGATGGTGTCGACCGAGCTCTCCGGTGTGATCCCGGACGGCGGAGACAGCGTGTGGGAGACCGCGATCGACACGTTCTGGTAGACCGGAGTGACCGGGCGCACACCCGCCGACTCCAGGGCGGCCAGCACTTCCCCGGAGAAGGGGTACTCCTTCATGAACGCGGGCTCGTCGTACAGGGCGCGCAGGGTGGGCGGCAGACCGCCCTCGAGCGCGGCGGTGAGCTGGTTCTCCCGGTTGCGCAGGCACAGCGCCGCCTCGAAGGCCAGGCCGGGGTGGCGCGAGTAGGCGCTCACAGCCAGATCGATGCCGCCGATGGTGGGCCGTGCCGGGCGGTTCGCGTCGACCCGAGGGTACGGCGCCCAGCGGAAGTCCTTGAACAGCTCGGGGTTGTTCGCCCTCATCGACGGATAGACGAACGGGTAGTTGAGCTCGAACGCCGCCGTCCCCGACTCCATGGCGAGCCGGTTCTGGTCCTCCATCTGGTTGGGCAGGGAGGGGTCCGCGGCCGGGGAGTTCGCCAGATCACGCATGATCCCGGCGGCCCGCACGGCAGGAGGACCGAGGGAGGGCTCGGTCGCGCTCGCGTTGAGGATGGAGCCGCCCGCGCTGTTGATCAGCGTGTTGAACCAGACGGTCAGACCCTCGTACTGGGCGCCCTGGATCTCCACGAAGTGCGGTTTGCCCTGCCGGGCGAGGGCTCCGGCCATGTCCAGCATCTCGGCCCAGGTCCTGGGTGGGGTGGGCACCAGGTCCTTGCGGTACCACAGGATCTGGGTGTTGGTGTTGTACGGGACGGCGTACAGCTTGCCCTTCCAGGTCGAGGTCTGCAGCGGTACGCGCAGGGTGCCCTCGACGGCCTGCCGCTTCGCCGTCCCCGTCCATTCCCGGATCCAGCGCGCCTCGGCGAACTCCGCCGCCCAAGTGACGTCCAGGCCCAGGATGTCGAGCGAGTCGTCCTCGGCGGCGAGTCTACGGACGAGCTGCTGGCGCTGGCCGTCCGCGGCACGCGGGAGCTTGTTGTAGCTGATCCTGTAGCGGCCGCCCGACGCCTGGCCGCACCGGTCGGCCGCCTTCTGGAGCGCACCGGAGTCGTCGGGGAAGTTGTACCAGTTCAGGGTGGGTCCACCGGAGCCCTCGTCACTGCCACAAGCGGTGAGCGCTGACGCCAGCAACGGCAGCACGGCGAACGCCCGCAGCCATCGCGTCCCTCTGGGACGTCCCTTGCGACCCGGAACCGGCCGGCAGCCGCACCTCGCGTGCACGCGCTCCACACCTCGCTTCCGGACGGTGGCACGGGCCTCGGACCTCGCAGCGCTTCCCTCCCGGCGAACACTAAAGACCGCATAAAGCAAGATCAAGCACATATCGCACCCAATCGCCCGGCGGCCCACCGCGGGACCGGCTCGGCGAACCTGCGGGCACGGGAGGGGGACGATCAACCCCGGCTGCTTCCCACTGCTCCACGGGAGGGCGCGCGATCCGTTCGACACGGAACGGGCCGCCGAACCCGATGGGGGTGCCGGCTTGCGCGCGGCCGCGCCCTGTCGGCCGGACGCGGCATCAAGGGAAACGCCTGCTCAGGTCGGAGCGTTCGACGATCGCCCCGGTGACGCACCTGGCCCGAGTCACGGGGCGTCACATGACCGCCCCGTGGCACTCGGTCCCCATCCGGTCCCCAGGAACGACGAAGAGGCCACTTCCGGTCAACCGGAAATGACCTCCGACCTGCTACTTCGCAAGTCGGGACGACAGGATTTGAACCTGCGACCCCTTGACCCCCAGTCAAGTGCGCTACCAAGCTGCGCCACGTCCCGATGCGGTCCGCGGGTGAACCGCGTGATCACGCAGGTCAACCCTACCGCATACGAGGCTGCCCCAAAGACCCCGTGCGGCGCTCGCCCCACGGTGCCAAATGACCGGCCGTCAGCCGCTCAGCGCCTCGATCACGCTGGTCAGGTGGGCGCGGACGGCCGCCTCGGCCGCTTCCGGGTCCCTGGCCCTGATCGCCTCGATCATGGCCAGATGCTCGGTCAGGGAGTGCTGCGAGCGTCCCGGTCTGAGCGCCAACTGGAAACGGTGACGGACCAGTTGGCCGTTGAGGCGGTCCAGCAGGGCCACGGCTGTGCGCTGGCCGGAGAACTCCTGGATGCGGGTGTGGAGTTCCTGGTTGAGCTGGGAGTAGACAAGGGGCTCGCCGTCGGCCACGGCCTTGGACATCGCCGTGCCCAGTTCGGTGAGCCGGTCCAGTTGCGCGTCGTCGGCCGTGGCGGCGGTCTTGGCCGCGCACAGCCCTTCGAGCACCATCCGGCATTCGGTGATGGCGACCGCCTCCTCCACGGTCACCACCCGCACCCGTGAACCGCGGTTGCGGATCCGCTCGACCAGTCCCTGGGCCTCCAGGTCGATGAGCGCGGCCCGGATACTGGCCCGGGTCACCCCGAACCGCTCGGCGAGCTCGTTCTCCACCAGACGCTGGGCCGGTGCCATCTCGCCGCGCAGGATCGCCTGGCGCAACTGAGCGACGGCGTGCTGCTTGGCCTGCTCCCCGGTGCTCGGGCGGACTTGGTCGGGCATCGTCGCTCTCCCCTGAGTGGGTGCCTGGTGACCCTAACCCTATCCAGACAGAATGGTCAACAATTCTGTTCACTTCTTTGCGGACAAGTACTGCCCGCCTGTCACCCTCCTTGACACCCTCACCCGTACACACTCAAGGTTTGTCTGGACAATGCTGGACGGAACAGGGAACGGTCCGGTCACGGAACGGTCCGAGGAAGGGCTCTCATGGTGGATACGCTCGGTGTCGCCGTCATCGGATTCGGCTGGATGGGGCGGGTGCACACCCAGGCGTACGCGCGCGTGCCGCACCACTATCCGCAGCTCGCCCTGCGCCCGGAGCTGATCACGGTCGCCGAGGAGGTGCCGGGCCGGGCCGAGGAGGCCGCCGCGCAGTTCGGGTTCGCCCGCACCACCCGCGACTGGCGCGACGTGGCCGCCGACCCCCGCGTCCAGGCGGTCAGCATCACGGCCCCCAACTTCCTGCACCGTGAGATCGGCGTCGCGATGGCCGAGGCCGGCAAGCACATCTGGATCGAGAAGCCGGTCGGTCTCACCGCCGACGACGCCCGCGCGGTGTCGGACGCCGTCGAGAAGGCCGGCGTCCGCAGCGCGGTCGGCTTCAACTACCGCAACGCGCCCGCCGTCGAGGCGGCCCGCGCACTGATCGCCGCCGGTGACATCGGCACCGTCACCCACGCCCGCATCCGCCTGTTCAGCGACTACGCAGCCCACCCCGAGTCCGCCCTGACCTGGCGCTACGAGCGGGAGCGCGGGGGCAGCGGAGTGCTCGGCGACCTGGCCTCGCACGGCGCCGACCTGGCCCGCTTCCTGCTCGGCGACATCGCCTCGCTGACCGCCGACACGGCGATCTTCCTGCCCGAGCGGGCCCGCCCGGCCGGTGCCACGGCCGGCCACGCCCGTGCCAGTGGCGGCGAACTCGGCCCGGTGGAGAACGAGGACTACGTCAACTGCCTGCTGCGCTTCGCCTCCGGCGCGCGCGGTGTGCTGGAGGCCTGCCGGGTCTCGGTCGGCGAGCAGAACAACTACGGCTTCGAGGTGCACGGCACCAAGGGCGCCGTGTTCTGGGACTTCCGCCGGATGAACGAGCTCGGCGTCAGCCGCGGCACCGCCTACCAGGACCAGCCGGTGAGCACGGTCCACGTCGGCCCGGGCGACGGCGAGTTCGGCGCGTTCCAGCCGGGCGCGGCGAACGCCATGGGCTACGACGACCTGAAGGTGATCGAGGCGCACCGTTTCCTGCGTTCCGTCGCCGAGGGCGCCGAGTACGGCGCCACGCTCACCGACGCCGTGCGCAGCGCGGCCGTACTGGACGCGATGGTGCGGTCGGCCGGCAACGGGGCCTGGGTGACGGTGGACGCCCCCTCGTGACGGTTCAGCGGGCCGCGCCCTCCCGGCGGCCCAGCCAGACCTTGAGCGGCACCAGCACCAGCCACCACCACATGGCGGCGGGCCCGACGGCCAGGGCCAGCGGGATGGTCACGAGGAACACCGCCACCGTCGAGCCCAGGTCGGCGATGGAGAGCCCCTCCTCCCGTGCCGGGGCCGCGTCGCCGCGCAGCCAGGGGCGTCTGGCGAGGAGGACGGCCAGCATGAGATGGACCCCGCCGAGTGCGGCGACCGCCGCCGAGTAGATGACCACCGAGACGCGCTCGTCGCCGTACTCCGAGATCAGCGCGGTCGGGAACGGCAGCAGTGCCGCGACGCCCAGGCCGAGCACGGTCAGCGAGATCACCTGTCCGTCCACCTGCCGGACGGTGCGGAAGATCGCGCGGTGCTCGCGCCAGAAGCCGGCCAGCACCACCAGGCTGATCGCGTAGGCGCCCAGGTTGGGCAGCAGCTCGCGCAGAGCGTCGTGGTACTCCTCGGGGCTCAGTCCCCGCGGCACGGAGAGGTCAAGGACGAGCAGGGTGATGGCGATGGCGAACACGCCGTCGGCGAGGGTCACCAGCCGCTCGGGCCCGCCTTCCGGGGTCGGTTTCCTCATGCGCACGACGGTAGGCAGCCCCGGCCCGCCGGGCGGGGATACACGCCCGGGCCGCGGCTCCTTCACCGCGAGCCGTCACCCGGCCACCGTGCCGGGCGGCATGTTGTAGGGGGTGACCACCTGGATCGCGGAGGGGAGGGTGGGCCCCGCGGGCGGCAGGGCGCCGTGGGCGCGCATCACGAGGTGGCAGGCCTCGCGCAGGTCGTGGCGCAGATCGTGGTGGAGCACGGCGGACAGGCGGTGCTCGCGCAGCAGCCGGGTGTTGTCGTGGTCGAGGTCGTGCGCGACGAACACGGCGCACTCGCGCCCGGCGTCCTCGAAGGCCCGCAGGGTGGCGATGTTGCCACCGCCGATCGAGTAGACCGCGCGGATGTCCGGGTCGCGGTCCAGCGCCGCCCGGACGAGCTCGTACTGGGTGGTGTCCAGGCCCTGTCCCTCGGCGATCTCCACGAGGGCGCGCTCGGGGTACCGGGCGCGCATGGCGCTGCGGAAACCCATCTCGCGCTCCTCCTCGTTGCGGAAGAAACCGCTGGAGAGGCTGGTGAGCACATTGCCGGGGCCACCGCCGAGCCACTGCCCCATGAGATACGCGGCGGTCGCGCCGGCCGCCCGGTTGTCGCTGCCGACGTAGCCGACACGGGCGCTCGCGGGCAGGTCGGTCACCAGCGTCACCACCGGGATGCCCGCCGCCGCGAGCCGGCCGACGGCGGCGGTGACCTCGGGGACGTCCGGGGCCTTGAGAACCACCCCCTGCGAGCCGCGCCGTCCGATCCGGTCGAGGGCGGCGACCAGCTCCCCCGCCGGACCCGTCTCGCGGAAGTGGAAGCGGGAGCGGACCACGGCCGGTCGCAGGGAGGGGAGTTCGGCCTCCAGGGCCGCACGGACGGCGGTGGAGAACCGCGCCGGCGACTGCATCACGATGTCCACCATGAACGTACGGCCGACCAGCCGTACCTGGGTGCGCTGCCGGTCCAGGTCGGCGATCGCCCGGCGCACCTCCTGCGCGGTGCTGTCCCGCACCCCGCCCCGGCCGTTGAGCACCCGGTCGACCGTGGCCTCGCTCAAACCTGCCTGACGTGCGATTTCCCTGATCAGGAAAGGGTGGCCCATGCGACCGGCTCCTGAGACTCCTGAGGGGTTTTTGATGGCTGACTGCTGGTTGTTCGAAGGCTTTGTACTGACAAGAATGACAGAGCCGAGTCCCCCGTGACCCGAAACGTGACCCGAAGGGACGAGCATGTCCTTCTCCACCGCCTCCACCCCGGCCCAGCCGTCCGCGCGGCAGCGGCACTGGCTGTCCGAGCAGGACTGCGACCTGGACGCGTTCCGTGCCCTGGTCGAGCGGACCACGGACCGTTCCGCCTACCCGCACGCCTGTGCCGTGGAGCAGAACGTGCTGCTCTACGACGCCGACCGGCTCTCCCTCGCCGACCGGCGCGAGGTCCAGGCCGAGCTGGTACGCGCCCTCGCCGACGGCCCCGGCGTCGTGATCGTCCGGGGCGCCTTCCCCGACCCGGCGGTCGTGGACCGGGCCACCGCCGTGTTCGACGCCCTGATCGCCGAGCAGCGCGCCACGGGTGCCACCGCCGGCGACCACTTCGCCAAGCCGGGCGCCAACGACCGGGTGTGGAACGCCCTGGAGAAGGCCGCCCTCTACGACCCGCAGGCCTTCGCCGACTACTACGCCAACGACGTGATCGCGCTGGTGTCCGCGGCCTGGCTCGGCCCCGGCTACCAGGTCACCTCCCAGGTGAACGTGGTCAATCCGGGCGGTGCGGCCCAGACCGTGCACCGCGACTACCACCTCGGCTTCCTCTCCAACGAGGCCGCCGCCGCCTACCCGGCGCACGTGCACCGCCTCTCCCCCGTGCTCACCCTGCAGGGCGCGGTCGCGCACTGCGACATGCCCGTCGAGTCCGGGCCCACGCTGTACCTGCCGCACTCGCAGAAGTACGGGCCCGGTTACCTCGCCTGGCGGCTCCCCGGGTTCCGGGCGTACTTCGAGGAGCACCACGTACAGCTGCCGCTCGCCAAGGGCGACGCGGTCTTCTTCAACCCGGCGCTGCTCCACGCCGCCGGCGCCAACCGCTCGGCGGACATCCGGCGCATGGCCAACCTGCTCCAGGTGTCCTCAGCGTTCGGCCGGGCCATGGAGACGGTGGACCGCGAGACCGTGACGGGCGCCGTCTACCCGGTGCTGCTCAAGAGCCGGGCAAAGGGCGCCGGCGAGCAGTGGCAGGAGAACGTGATCGCGGCGAGCGCGGAGGGCTACCCCTTCCCCACCAACCTCGACAACGACCCGCCCGCAGACGGCCTGGCCCCGCCCTCGCAGGCGGACCTCGTACGACGGGCGCTGCGCGAGGGCTGGACCGTGCGGACCCTGCGGGAGGCGCTGCGGGCCGGCGCCGGACGGCGTGAGAGCTGAGAGGAACCGGAACACGGACATGGGACTTCTCGACGACAAGGTCGTCCTCGTCAACGGTGGCAGCCAGGGTGTCGGCGCCGCCGTCGCGCGGGCCGCGGTCCGCGAGGGGGCGGACGTGGCCGTCACCGGGCGGCGGCCCGAGCCGGGTGAGGCCCTCGTGGCCGAGCTGACCGCCGCGGGCGGCAGGGCGGTGTTCGTCCGCGCCGACCTGGCCGACGCCGAGCAGGCCAGGGGCTCCGTCGCCGAGGTCGTACAGGCGTACGGCCGGGTCGACTGCCTGGTGAACTCGGCGGGGCTGACCTCGCGCGGAACCCTGCTGGACACCACACCCGAGCTGTTCGACCAGCACATCGCGATCAACCTCAAGGCACCGTTCTTCGCCATGCAGGCCGCCGTCGCGGACATGGTGCGGCGCGAGGAACCCGGCACGGTCGTCAACGTCATCACCTCGTCGGCGCACGGCGGACAGCCCTTCCTGGCGCCCTACGTCGCCGCGAAGGCCGGACTGATGGGCCTCACCCGCAACGCCGCACACGCCCACCGGTGGGACCGGATCCGGATCAACGGGCTGAACATCGGCTGGACCGCCACCGAGGGCGAGGACGCCACCCAGCGCACCTTCCACGGTGCCGGCGACGACTGGCGCGAGCGGGCAGCCGTCCGGCTGCCCATGGGCAGGCTGGGCCGGCCGGACGAGATCGCCGACTTCGTGGTCCTGCTGCTGTCCGACCGCTCCGGCGTGGTGACCGGCTCCGTGATCGACTGGGACCAGAACGTCCTCGGCGGCCTCGACTGACAGGGCAGCACCCGCCACACCCCACTCCCTCCCCCCGCTCTCTCCCCCCGCGCAAGACCGCACCCGCACCCGCACCCCGCACCCCGCACCCAAGGAGCACCACCCCCATGCGCATCGGAATCCTCGGTCTCGGCCGTATCGGCGCCTTCCACGCCGAGACCCTCTTCGGGCTCGGCTCCGTCGAGTCGCTCGTCGTCTCCGACCCGTTCGCGGACGCCGCGAAGGCCGCCGCCGAGCGCTTCGACGCCGAGGTCGCGGACTCCCCCGAGGCCGTGCTCGCCGCCGGCGTGGACGGCGTGGTGATCGCCGCGGCGACCGACGCCCACCCCGGGCTGATCCTCGCCTGCGTCGAGGCGGGCGTCCCCGTGTTCTGCGAGAAGCCGGTGGCCCGCACGATGGCCGAGGGGGCGCGGGTGCTGAAGGCGGTCGAGGGCCGCGACGTGCCGATCCAGATCGGCTACAACCGCCGCTTCGACGCGGGCTTCGTCGCCGCGCGGGCGGCCGTGCGGAGCGGAGAGCTGGGCAGGCTCCACACCGTGCGCTCGACCACGCTGGACCCGGCGCCGCCGCCGGCCGCGTACATCGCCGCGTCGGGCGGCATCTTCCGCGACTGTTCCGTGCACGACTTCGACATCATCCGCTGGGTGACCGGCCGCGAGGTGACCGAGGTGTACGCGGTCGGCGGCAACCGGGGCGCCGCCTACATCAAGGAGGCGGGCGACGCCGACACCACCGGCGCGATCCTCACCCTGGACGACGGCACCGTCGCCGTGGTCTCCAACAGCCGGCACAACGCCCGGGGTTACGACGTCCGCATGGAGATCCACGGCTTCACGGACTCCATCGCGGTCGGTCTGGAGGACAAACTGCCGCTGCGGTCGGTGGAGCCCGGGGCGACCTTCCCCGCGGACACCCCGCACGACTTCTTCATGGACCGCTTCACCACCGCCTACCGCGCCGAACTCACGGCGTTCACCGAGGTCGTGGCCGGCTCCCGGCCGTCCCCGTGCACGGTGGCGGACGCCCTGGAGGCGGGCTGGATCGCCGACGCCTGCACCCTGTCCCTGCACGAGCACCGCCCCGTCACCGTCGAGGAAGTGCGGCAGGCGTGAGCGGCGGTACGCGCCCCTGGACTCCGGTGGGATGAACAGTGTGGGTGGGGCCGCCCTTCGAAAGGGCGGCCCCACCCACGCGTTGCATCACCTCACCGGTACAGCGCCGGTTTCTCCGCCGGTTCGACCGCAACCCGGCCGCCCTCCTCCAGGGCCCGGACGCCGGCCTCGCAGACGGCGGCCGCCGCGTAGCCGTCCCAGGCGCTGGGGCCGTCGACCTCGCCCCGGCGGGTGGTGTCGACCCAGGCCCGGAGCTCGTCGTCGTAGGCCTGGGCGAAGCGTTCGGTCCAGTCCTGGGTGATGGTGCCGCCCCAGCGGCCGGCCGTGCTGGTGACCAGGTGGTGGCCGTCGCCGACACGGGCGGTGCCGCGCTCGCAGACCACCTCGGCCTGGACCTGGTAGCCGAAGCCGCAGTTGACGAAGATCTCGACGTCGCTCAGCGCGCCGCCGTCGGTCTCCAGGACGACGAACTGCGGGTCGCGCAGCCCGTCGGGCGCCCCGGCCGAGGAGTCGGGGGTGAGCACCGTGACCGCCGTGATCTCGTGGCCCAGCAGCCAGCGGGTGACGTCGACCTCGTGGGAGACGGAGTCGGTGATCAGCATGGAGCTGCTGAAGAACGGGGAACTGCTCACATTGCGGTGCCGGTTGTGCAGCATCAGGGGGCGGCCCAGCCGCCCGGTCTCCAACAGCGCCTTGAGGCGGACGTACTCGGCGTCGTAGCGGCGCATGAAGCCGACCTGGATCCGGCGGTGGCCGAGTGCCTGTTCGGCTTCGACGACGCGCAGCGCGGAGGCCGCGTCGGGGGTGAGCGGCTTCTCGCACAGGACGGGCAGGTCCAGCTCGAACGCGGCGAGCAGGGCGGCCTCGTGGGCCGGCCCCGGGGAGGCGACGAGCACCGCGTCGACTCCGGCCGCCGCCATCGCGGCGGCCGGGTCGGTGTGCGCGGTGCAGCCGTCGATGCCGGCGGCCACCGCCTTGGCCCGTTCCGCGTCGGTGTCGGCGACGGCGGCGACCCGCGCGCCGCTGATCACCCGGTCGATCCGGCGCACGTGGTCCGCGCCCATGCGGCCCGTGCCGATGACGGCGATTCCCAGGGGCTGGTTGCCGTGCACGGCTCCCGCCTCCCTTCCGGGTCGTCCGGCGGTGTCAGGCGCCGCAGGAGCGGAGGAACCTGCGGGTGCGGACCGCGATCGGCAGCGGCTTGTCCGGCTCGCAGGGGTACATGTCCTGCTCGACGATCGCGAACAGGTCCACATCCAGCTTCTGGGCCGCGGTCAGGACCGCGCCCAGCTCCGGTACTCCGGCGGGCGGTTCGCACATCACGCCGCGCTGCACGGCGGGACCGAACGGGATCTCGTTCGCGACCACGTCGGCGAGGACGTCCGGGTCGACCTGCTTGAGGTGCAGGTAGCCGATGCGTTCGCCGTAGGTCTCGATGAGCTTGACGCTGTCGCCGCCGCAGTAGGCGTAGTGCCCGGTGTCCAGGCACAGGTTGACCAGGGAGGAGTCGGTGGAGTCGAGGAAGCGCCCGACGTGCTCCTCGGTGTCGATGTGGGTGTCGGCGTGCGGGTGGACGACGATGTCGAGCCCGTAGGTGTCCCGCACCTGGCGGCCGAGGCGTTCCATGCCCCTGGCGAGGTGGCCCCACTGCTCGGTGGTCAGCTCCGGGGGCTCCAGGATCTCGGCGGTCTTGTCGTCGCGCCAGAAGGACGGGATGACGACCAGGTGCTTGGCCTCCATGGCCCGGGTGAGCGAGGCGACCCGGCTGACCTGCTCCCAGGTGGACTCCCACTCGGAGGGGCCGCGGTGCAGTCCGCAGAAGATGGTGCCGGCGGAGACCTTGAGGTCCCGCTTCTTCACCTCGTCACTCAGGCGGGCCGGGTCGGTCGGGAGGTAGCCGTAGGGGCCGAGTTCGATCCAGGAGTAGCCGGCCTCGGCGACCTCGTCGAGGAAGCGCTGCCAGGGCACCTGCTGCGGGTCGTCGGGGAACCAGACGCCCCAGGAGTCGGGGGCGGAGCCCACCCTGATGCGGTCGAGCGCGACTGCCATGTCAGGACTTTCCTTCCGGGGATGCCACTGCGGGGGCCTGGAGCTCTCCCTCCTCGGGGAGCTCCTCGACGTCGACGCCGCGGACCTGCGCCAACTCGTGTTTGAGGGCGGCGAGTTCGGTACCGCCGGCCATGTGGTTGGTGAGTTCCTCCAGGGAGACCTCGCTGCGGGCCGCGGAGAGCTCCATGGTGCCCAGGCGCAGGACGCTGAAGTGGTCGCCGACCATGTAGGCGTGGTGCGGGTTGTGGGTGATGAAGATGACGCCGAGGCCGCGGTCACGGGCGGCGGCGATGTACTTCAGCACCACACCGGACTGCTTGACGCCGAGCGCGGCGGTGGGCTCGTCCAGGATGAGGACGCGGGCGCCGAAGTAGACGGCGCGGGCGATGGCCACGCACTGGCGCTGGCCGCCGGAGAGGGTGCCGATGGGCTGTTCCAGGTCGTCCAGGACGATGCCCATGTTGCGCAGTTCCTCGTCCGCGGTCCTCTTCATCCGCTCGATGTCGAGACGGCGGACCGGCCAGGGGCCCTTGGTCATCTCCGAGCCGAGGAAGAAGTTGCGCCACACCGGCATCAGCGGAACGACGGCGAGGTCCTGGTAGACGGTGGCGATGCCCTTGCCGAGGGCTTCGCGCGGGGTGGAGAACCGTACCGGGGTGCCGTCGACGAGGAACTCGCCCTCGGTGTGCTGGTGCAGCCCGGACACGATCTTGATGAGGGTGGACTTCCCGGCACCGTTGTCACCGAGTACGCAGGTCACGCGGCCGGGGTGGACGGCCAGGTCGACCCCGTGCAGGGCGCGGATGTTGCCGTAGGACTTGCCGGCTCCGCGGAGTTCGACCAGGGGGTGCTTCCCGTCGGGGGCGGTGTCCTGCAGGACACCGCCGTGAGTGCCGGTCGTGTCGTCGGTCATTGCGGTCACCTCCGGGTCGCCGTGCGCTGGACCCACAGATTGATGAGGACGGCGCCGAGGAGCATCACGCCGAGGAAGGCCTTGAACCAGTCCGGGTTCCAGCCGGCGTAGACGATGCCCTGCTGCACCATGCCGAACATGAAGGCGCCGAAGACCGGGCCGATCGCGGAACCGTAGCCGCCGGTCAGCAGGCAGCCGCCGATCACCGCGGCGGCGATGTAGATGAGCTCCTGGCCCACGCCCTCGCCGGACTGGACGGTGTTGAAGGAGAACAGCTGGTGCATGCCGACGAACCAGGCGCCGAAGCCGACCAGCATGAACAGGGAGATCTTGGTGAACGTCACCGGCACACCGACGGCGCGGGCGCTCTCCTTGTTGCCGCCGACCGCGAAGATCCAGTTGCCGTACTTGGTGCGGAGCAGCACCCAGGAGGCCAGGACCGCGAAAATCAGCCACCACACGACGGTGATCTTCACCTGGACGCCGCCGACCTCGAAGCTCGAGGCGAAGACGGCCTTGGCCTGCTCGAAGCCGTCCATGTCGCTGATGTCGTCGGTCGCGACGTTCCCGGTGACCAGTTTGGTCACGGCCAGGTTGACGCCCTGGAGGATCAGGAAGGTGCCGAGGGTGACGAGGAAACTGGGCAGCCCCGTCCTGACCAGGAACCAGCCGTTGAACAGGCCGACGGCGAGGGACACCGCGAGGGCGACGATCACGCCCACCCAGACGTTCATGGACAGCTGGTAGGCGAGCATGCTCGCGGTGAGCGCCGAGGTGACCACGGCGACCCCGGCCGACAGGTCGAACTCGCCGCCGATCATCAGCAGCGCCACCGGCAGGGCCATGATCCCGATGGTCGACGACTGGTACAGGATGTTCGCCATCGAGCCGCCGTCCCGCATGGGCGGGGCGGCGATCAGGAAGAAGACCAGCACGGCCAGGGCGCCGAGGAAGACGCCGACCTCGGGCCTGGCCAGCAGCCGCAGTGCCGGCGGGCGCCGCGCGGTGCGGCCGTCGGTCTCCTTCGGGCCGGGGGCCGGCGGTGGGGTCACCGCCGGCTCAGCCTGTCGGGTCATACTCATCACCGAGTGCCCTTCGCGGCGTACTCGGCGACCGCGTCGACGTTGGACTCGTCGACGAACGCGGGGCCGGTCAGCACCGGCTGCTCACCTCCGCCGCTGTAGTTGCCGTTGTTCTCGTAGAGCCACAGGCCGTCGACGGCGAGGTAACCCTGGAGGTAGGGCTGCTGGTCCACGGCGAACTCGATGTCGCCGGCCTGGATCGCCTTGGTCAGGTCCTTGTTGAGGTCGAAGGTGGCGACCTTCGCCTCGCTGCCGGCGTCGCCGACCGACTGCACCGCGGTCTGCGCGAAGGGGGCGCCGAGAGTGGCGACGTAGTCGACGGAGGAGTCCTGCTTGAGCTTGGCGGTGATCGTCGACTTCACCGACGGCATGTCGGTGCCGTTGACGTTGAGGATCTGGGTCTCGCCCTCGAAGGTCTCCTTCAGACCGTCGCAGCGCTGGGTCAGGCCGACGTTGCCCTGCTCGTGGACGACACAGACGGTGTTCTTGGCGCCGACCTCGTTGAGCTTCTTGCCGAAGGCCTCGCCGGCCACGGACTCGTCCTGGCCGAAGAACTCCAGCAGGCCGAGGTCCTTCCAGTCGCTCAGGCCGGAGTTGAGGCCGACGACGGGTATGCCGGCCTTCTCCGCCTTGGCGAGGACGCTCTTGAGGGCGTCCGGCTTGGCGAGGGTGACGGCGATGCCGTCGACCTTCTGGTCGATCGCGTTCTGCACCAGGTTGGCCTGGTTGCCGGCGTTCGGGTCGGCGGAGTAGATGAGATCGACGTTGTCCTTCGCGGCGGCGGCCTCGGCGCCCTTGCGGACGATGTCCCAGAAGGTGTCACCGGGCGCCTGGTGGGTCACGAGGGCGACGGTCATCTCGGGCGTGTCCGCCTTGCCGGCCGACGCGCCGTCGCCGCCGCCCTCCTCGGCCTTCTTGCCGCCGGAGCCGCTGGAGCAGCCGGCGAGGGTCAGGGCGGCCGCCGCGGCCACCGCGACGAGGGGCACGATTCTGCGGGGGCGGTGGTGGGAAGAGCGGTCCATCTTGCCTGCACCTCACTGTGCTACGCGGAAAAAGGGCGGGGGTCCGAGGATCCTCCCCGGAGCCTCGGACGTCCGGGTCTGTGTCGTCGTGCGAAACAGCTGTCGTGCTGGGACGGGATCAAAGTCCCTGACGCGCACTCTGTCAATACTTTGTTAAGACATCATTTCACTTGCTAGTCCGAATGTAAGTACAAACTATTGACATCGCCGCCCTTCGAGACCTACACCTGAGAGGCGGCAGGTCCCCGGCTTCCACGCCCCACCGTGGCAGGGCGTCCCGGGACCCGCATCCCCAGCAGTTCGAGGAGCTTCGCTCGATGACCGACTCAGACGCACCACAGTATTTCGACCTGATCACCATGGGCCGCATCGGGGTCGACCTTTACCCACTGGAGACCGGCGTTCCGCTGACAAAAGTCGAAACGTTCGGAAAGTTCCTCGGCGGTTCGGCCGCGAACGTGGCGGTGGCCGCCGCCCGGCTCGGCCGCTCCACGGCCGTGATCACCCGTACGGGAGACGATCCGTTCGGCACCTATCTGCACGAGGCCCTGAGGGACTTCGGCGTCGACGACCGGTGGGTCACCCCGGTCGCCGCGTACCCGACGCCGGTCACCTTCTGCGAGATCTTCCCGCCGGACGACTTCCCCCTGTACTTCTACCGCCGGCCCAAGGCTCCCGACCTGGAGATCCACACCGCCGAGCTGGACCTCGCCGCCGTCCGCGCGGCCGGGATCTTCTGGATCACCGGCACCGGTCTGAGCGAGGAGCCGAGCCGCCGGGCGACGCTCGACGCGCTCGAGGCACGTGCCAAGGCGGGCACCACCGTGTTCGACCTGGACTGGCGCCCGATGTTCTGGCGCGACCCCGACGAGGCCCGCCCCTACTACCGCCAGGCCCTGCGGCACGCCACGGTCGCGGTCGGCAACCTCGACGAGTGCGAGGTCGCCACCGGAGTGCGCGAGCCCGAGGCGTGCGCCGAGGCGCTGCTGGCGGCCGGTGTGGAACTCGCCGTGGTCAAGCAGGGCCCCCGGGGAGTGCTCGCCGTGCACCGCGACGGCACCCGCGCACAGGTGCCGCCGGTCCCGGTGGACGTGGTCAACGGTCTCGGCGCGGGCGACGCCTTCGGCGGCTCGCTCTGCCACGGTCTGCTCTCGGGCTGGGACCTGGAGCGCACCATGCGCCACGCCAACGCCGCCGGCGCCCTCGTCGCCTCGCGCCTGGCCTGTTCGTCCGCCATGCCCACCGGGCCGGAGGTCGCGGACCTCCTCGCGCGGGCCGTGCCGCCGGGCGACATGAGCCTGCCGAGCCAGTCCTGAACGGAGTCCTTCCTTGAACCTCAGCATCTGTGACCTCACCACGGTCCGGGCCCGGCATCCGGAGGCCGTCGCCGAGGCGGCCGCCCGCCGGGCCCGCCGTCCGCTGATCGGCGACAGCGGACGGCTGATGATCGTGGCCGCCGACCATCCCGCGCGGGGTGCGCTCGGCATCGGCGACCGGCCCCTGGCCATGGCCGACCGCGCCGAGCTGCTGGAACGGCTGTGCGTCGCGCTGTCCCGGCCCGGTGTCGACGGGGTGCTGGCCACCGCCGACATCCTCGAGGACCTGCTGCTGCTCGGCGCGCTCGAGAACAAGGTCGTCATGGGGTCGATGAACCGCGGAGGTCTGGCCGGCTCGGCCTTCGAGATGGACGACCGCTTCACCGGCCACCGTCCCGAGGACATCGAGCGGTTCGGCTTCGACGCGGGCAAACTGCTGGTCCGCATCGACTACGACGACCCGGGGTCCCTGACCACCCTGGAGTCCACCGCCCGCGCCGTCGACGCCATGGCCGAACGCCGGCTCCCGGTGTTCGTGGAACCGTTCATCTCGCGCCGGGCCGGCGGCAGGGTCCGCAACGACCTGTCCGCCGAGGCAGTCACCCGCTCCATCGCCATAGCCTCCGGACTCGGCGGCACCTCCGCCTACACCTGGCTGAAACTGCCCGTCACCGAGAACGCCGACGACATGGCGGAGGTCCTGCGCGGCTCCACGCTGCCCGTGGTCCTGCTCGGCGGCGAGGTCGGCGACCAGGAGGCGGCGTACGAGCGGTGGGGCAGGGCGCTGAAGCTGCCCTCCGTGCAGGGCATGGTGGTCGGCCGCTCGCTGCTCTACCCGGCCGGCGGCAGTGTGGAGGAAGCGGTGGACACGGCCGTGAGTCTGCTGTGAACGATGCGTCAGCCGTGAACCATGAGTCTGCTGAGCCTGTTGTGAACCGTGAGCCGGTTGTGACCGGAAAGGCTGCCATGACCCATCACCTTCCCGCGGACCGTGCCCCGGCCGGCCCGTACCGTGTCGACGTGTCCCCCGAGTCGGCCGGCTGGGGCCATGCCGGCCTGCGTGTGCTGGAGCTGGAGCCGGGCGGCACGCACACCTTCGACACCGGCGCGAGCGAGTGGATCGTCCTGCCGCTCAGCGGCGGCTGCACGGTCGCCTCCGCCGACGACTTCGGCCACGACTCGTTCGAACTCGCCGGCCGCACCGGCGTGTTCGACGGCGTCACCGACTTCGCCTACGTGCCGCGCGACGCCCGCGCCACCGTCACGTCGGCCGGCGGCGGACGGTTCGCGCTCACCGGCGCCCGCTGCACCCGGCGGCTGCCCGCCCGCTACGGACCCGCCTCGGACATCCCCGTGGAACTGCGCGGTACCGGCACCTGCTCCCGTCAGGTCAACAACTTCGGGGCGGCCGGCACCTTCGAGTGCGACAGGCTGATCGCGGTCGAGGTGATCACCCCCGGTGGCAACTGGTCGTCGTTCCCGCCGCACAAGCACGACGAGCACCGGCCGGGCGAGGAGTCCGTGCTGGAGGAGATCTACTACTTCGAGTTCGCGGACCACGACGGCATCCCCGGCCTCGGCTACCAGCGGGTCTCCCCGTCCGGTCCGGGCCGGGACACGGACGTCCTGGCCGAGGTGCGCGACGGCGACGTGGTGCTCATCCCGGACGGCTGGCACGGGCCGTCCATGGCCGTGCCCGGCCACCACATGTACTACCTCAACGTCATGGCGGGCCCCGAGGACGAACGCGCCTGGCTGATCTGCGACCACCCCGACCACGCCTGGATCCGCTCCACCTGGCCCGACCAGCCCCTCGACCCCCGCCTGCCCCTCTACACCGCCCCGGAGAGGTCCGTATGAGCGCCGCCACCCGCCGACTGACGACCGCCCAGGCCCTGGTGCGGTTCCTGGCCGCCCAGTACACGGAACGGGACGGCGTACGACACCGGCTGATCGCCGGCACGTGGGGCATCTTCGGCCACGGCAACGTGGCGGGCGTCGGGCAGGCGCTCGTCGAGTACGCCGACGTCATGCCGTACCACCAGGGCCGCAACGAGCAGGCCATGGTGCACGCGGCCGTCGCCCACGCCCGCCAGCTCAACCGGTTGTCGGCGCAGGCCGTGACGACCTCGATCGGCCCCGGCGCCACCAACCTGGTCACCGGCGCGGCACTCGCCACCGTCAACCGGCTGCCGGTGCTGCTGCTGCCCGGCGACTACTTCGCCTCGCACGCGGCGGACCCGCTGCTCCAGCAGCTGGAGCACCCGGTCGAGGCGGACGTGTCCGTCAACGACACGCTGCGCCCCGTCTCCCGCTACTTCGACCGGATCACCCGCCCCGAGGCCCTGATCGCGTCCGCGCTGAACGCCGTACGGGTGCTCGCCGACCCGGCCGAGACCGGCGCCGTCACCCTCTGCCTGCCGCAGGACGTGCAGGCCGAGGCGTTCGACTGGCCTCAGGAGTTCTTCGCCGACCGCGTCTGGCGCGTGAGGCGTCCGGCACCGGACCCCGTCGAGCTGGAGGCGGCGGCCGAGGCCGTACGGGCCGCCCGCCGTCCGCTGATCGTCGCGGGTGGCGGCGTCCACCACAGCGAGGCCGAGGAAGCACTCCGGGCCCTCGTGGACGCCACCGGCATCCCGGTCTCCTCCACCCAGGCCGGCAAGGGCTCCCTGCGTCACGACCACCCGGCCGACCTGGGCGGCATCGGCCACACGGGCACGGCGGTGAGCGACGAACTGGCCCGCACCGCCGACCTGGTGATCGGCGTCGGCACCCGCTACTCCGACTTCACCACCGCCTCCGGCACCCTCTTCGCCGACCCGGACGTGCGTTTCCTCAACCTCAACATCACCGGCTTCGACGCGCACAAGCTGGGAGCGCGCACCCTGGTCTGCGACGCGCGGACCGGTCTGGAGGCACTGGCCGGAGCGCTGGCCGGGCACCGCGTGGACGCCGCGTACGAAGCCGGGTACGCGGCCGGGAAGGAACGCTGGGAGCAGGTCGTCGAGGCCGCCTACCGCGCCGATGACGAGAACGCCGTACCGACGCAGACCCAGGTGCTCGGCGCGCTCGACGCGGTCGTGGGCGACGCGGACGTGGTGATCAACGCGGCCGGTTCGCTCCCCGGCGACCTGCACAAACTGTGGCGGGCGCGCGGCCCGCGCCAGTACCACCTGGAGTACGGCTACTCCTGCATGGGCTACGAGATCCCGGCCGCGATCGGCGTCCAGCAGGCCGCGCCCGGCACACCGGTGTGGGCGCTGGTCGGCGACGGCACGTACCTGATGATGCCGACGGAGATCGTCACGGCCGTCCAGGAGCGGCTGCCGGTGAAGCTGGTGCTGGTCCAGAACCACGGGTACGCCTCCATCGGCGGCCTGTCCGAGGAGACCGGCGGCGAGCGCTACGGCACCGCCTACCGCTACCGGGCGAAGGACGGCACCTTCACCGGCGCCCCGCTGCCCGTGGACCTCGCGGCGAACGCGGCCAGCCTGGGCATGGACGTGCTGCGCGCCAGGACCGTGGGGGAGCTGCGCCACGCCCTGGCCCGGGCCCGCACCGCCGAGCGTCCGACCTGCGTGTACGTGGAGACGGACCCGGCGCCCACCACTCCCCCGGCCGAGGCCTGGTGGGACGTGCCGGTGGCCGAGGTCGCCTCCCGCGAGGCCGCCGTCCGGGCGCGCGAACGCTACGACGCCCGGGCCGCCGGCCGCCGCCGCCACCTCTGACCCTCTGCACCGCGGCACTTCCGCACCGCGCCGCCGACACCCCGGGCCCGGCACCCGAGCCCCCTTCCCTACCAACCCGACCACACGTGAAAGGTCGTCCGCTCTCATGAAGACCGTCAGCCACTGGATCGGCGGCAAGCCCGCCGAAGGCACCTCCGGCCGTTTCGGCCCCGTCTGGAACCCGGCCACCGGCGCCCAGGAGAAGCAGGTCGCGTTCGCGGACACCACGGAGGTGGACGCCGCCGTCGCCGCCGCCAAGGACGCCTTCGAGAGCTGGGGCACCTCGTCGCTGGCCAGGCGCACGGCGATCCTGTTCAAGTACCGCGAGCTGCTGGACGCCCACCGCGACGAGATCGCGGAGCTGATCACCGCCGAGCACGGCAAGGTGCACTCCGACGCCCTCGGCGAGGTCGCGCGGGGCATGGAGATCGTGGAGCTGGCCTGCGGTATCAGCGTGCAGCTGAAGGGCGAGCTGTCCACGCAGGTCTCCAGCCGCGTCGACGTCGCCTCGATCCGCCAGCCGCTGGGCGTGGTCGCCGGCATCACGCCGTTCAACTTCCCGGCCATGGTGCCGATGTGGATGTTCCCGCTGGCCGTCGCGTGCGGCAACACCTTCGTGCTGAAGCCGTCCGAGAAGGACCCGTCGGCCTCCGTCCGCCTCGCGGAACTGGCCACCGAGGCGGGCCTGCCGGACGGTGTGCTGAACGTCGTGCACGGCGACCGCACGGCCGTGGACCGCATCCTGGAGCACCCCGACATCGAGGCCGTCTCCTTCGTCGGCTCCACCCCGATCGCCCGGCACATCCAGCTGAAGGCGACCGAGCACGGCAAGCGGGTCCAGGCCCTGGGCGGCGCCAAGAACCACATGCTGGTCCTGCCCGACGCCGACCTGGACCTGGCCGCCGACCAGGCGATCAACGCGGCGTACGGTTCGGCCGGCGAGCGCTGCATGGCCGTGTCGGTCGTGGTCGCGGTCGGTGACATCGGTGACGACCTGGTCGGCCGGATCACCGAGCGGGCCAGGAAGCTCCGCATCGGTCCGGGCAACGACCCGGCCTCCGAGATGGGCCCGCTGATCACCCGCGAGCACCGCGACAAGGTGGCCTCGTACGTGACGGGCGCGGCGGCGCAGGGCGCCGAGGTCGTGCTCGACGGGACGGGTCTGACGGTCGACGGCCACGAGGACGGCTTCTTCGTCGGTGTCTCGCTGCTCGACCGGGTGCCGCTGACCGCGGACGCCTACCAGGACGAGATCTTCGGTCCGGTGCTGTGCGTGGTCCGTGCGGAGACCTACGACGAGGCCATCGCGCTGATCAACGACTCCCGCTGGGGCAACGGCACCGCGGTCTTCACCCGGGACGGCGGCGCCGCCCGCCGCTTCCAGCTCGAGGTGAAGGCGGGCATGGTCGGCGTCAACGTGCCGATCCCGGTCCCGGTGGGTTACCACTCCTTCGGCGGCTGGAAGGACTCCCTCTTCGGCGGCCACCACGTCTACGGCAACGACGGCGTCGCCTTCTACACCCGGGGCAAGGTCGTCACCACGCGCTGGCCCGACCCGTCCGACGGGGGCATCAACCTCGGCTTCCCGAGCAACTCCTGACCCCCGCCCCCTCAGCGGCTCCTGCCCCGGGAGCGCTCCGCGACAGGAAGGTACGTCCATGGCGAAGACCGGTGGTCCGGCCCGTGCCGTGACCGGACCCGCGCTCGGTTCACTGGACTTCCCCCTGGACCGGGGCAGTCCGGTGCCGCTGTACCACCAGTTCGCCCAGCAGCTGGAAGCGGCGATCGTGCAGGGCGTCCTCGCCCCGGGCAATCTCCTGGGCAACGAGGTCGACCTCTCGGTGCGCCTCGGTCTGTCCCGCCCCACGGTCCGCCAGGCCATCCAGTCCCTCGTCGACAAGGGGCTGCTGGTCCGGCGGCGTGGGGTGGGCACCCAGGTGGTGCACAGCCAGGTCAGGCGCCCCCTGGAGCTCAGCAGCCTCTACGACGACCTGGAGGCGGCCGGGCAGGGCCCGAGCACGGAGGTCGTCCGCCACGAGACGGTCCCGGCGCCCCCCGGCGCGGCGGCGGCCCTGGGTCTGCCCGAGGGCGGAGAAACGGTCCGCCTCGAACGTCTGCGCCGCACCCACGGCCTGCCCGTCGCCCTCCTGTGCAACTACCTCCCGTCGGGCCTGCTGGAACTGGACGACGCCCGGCTGGAGTCGACCGGCCTGTACCGCATGATGCGCGCGGCGGGCATCACCCTGCACAGCGCCAGGCAGACCGTCGGCGCCCGTTCGGCCACCGCCGGGGAGGCGTCCCGCCTGGACGAGAAGGAGGGCGCCGCCCTGCTCACCATGCACCGCACCGCCTACGACGACACGGGCCGCGCGGTGGAGTACGCGGCCCACGTCTACCGCGCCTCGCGCTACTCGTTCGACTTCCAGCTGCTGGTCAGGTCCTGAGCGGGTGGCCTTCGGCGGGCACGGGGCGGGCGTCCCGGGCGTCTCAGTGCGCCGCGTCCAGCCGGGCCCGCTGCTCCGACGACAGCTCCAGGTCCACCGCCGCCAGGTTCTCCTCCAGCTGTGCCACGGAGGAGACTCCGGCCAACGGCAGGATCGGCGGTTCGTGGCCGAGCTGCCAGGCCAGCACCACCTGGCCGGCGCCGGCCCCGGTCTCCCGGGCGACCTCGTGCAGCACCTTCAGCCGGGCGGGTGTCCCCGGGTGGTCGTAGTCCCGGGGCAGCCGCTCCGGCCGGGCGTACGCGCCCTTCAGCAGCGGCGAGTACGCGACCAGGGTCAGCCGGGGCTCGTCCCGCAGGTAGGTGAGCAGTTCGGCGCCGGCGTGCCCGAGGCTTCCGTCGGGGAAGAGGTCCTCGGGCACGTCGGCCCGGGGCCGCAGGTAGCTGTGCTGGTACTGGAGCACCTCGTAGCCGGGCAGTCCCGCGGCGGCGGCGAGGGCGCGGGCCCGCTCCACCCGCCACACCGCGTGATTGCTCGCGCCGAGCAGTCCGACCGTGCCCTCGGCGACGAGGGCGGCGAATCCCTGGGCCGTCTCCCGGAGAGGGACCGCACGGTCCTCGATGTGCGCGTAGAGCAGGTCCAGCCGTTCCATGCCGAGCCGCTCCCTGCTGCGCTCGGCGGACTCCCTGATCACCTTCGCCGACAGCCCCTCCGGGTTGTCGATGTAGCTGGTGCCGGGGGCGAGGGGCCGGGCGGTGACGGGGAACGGCCTACTTGTTCGTGGCCCGGAAGCGGCCGAACGCCTTCGTGAGGCTGCTGAGCGGCGAGCCCTCCTCCCCGGCCGCCGGTCCCGGAGCGGGCGGCAGGGGTACGCCGTCGCCGCCGGGCACCTCGGCGAGTGCGGCCTGCGCCGCCTCGGCCGCTTCCCGGTACCGGTCACGGGACTCCGTCATGGCTTCGAGCGCGTGGGCGTACCTGGCGACCATGTCCTGGGCGTGGGCCAGCTCCTCGTCCGGGCTGAGCAGGTGCCAGCCCTCGCGCAGCCGCGTCAGGGCCTGCTCGGCCCCGGACGGCAGGGGCCTCGGCAGTGCGGCGGACTCGATGATCCTGCCGAGGAACTCGACCGGTTCCGAGCCGTCCAGGAAGATGTTGCGCACCGTGGAGTGCTCCGGGTCGTAGCCCGGTTGCCGCGGCACCGTGGGCAGGACGACGGCGCCTCCGCGCGGCATCCGCAGCTTCAGCTCCCGCTGCAGCGCGAAGTCGGCGATCCGGGCCTGCTCCGGCGTGCCCCGGTGCTCGACCACCCGGTGCCGCAGGCTCGGCGGCAGGAATTCCGCGATCGGCCGCTGCCCGCGCGTGTCCGGTGTCATCGCCTCGTGCACCACGACATGGACGAACCAGCTGCCGCGCGCGCAGTCCCGCAGCCGGCGGCGCACCTCGTCGTCGTCCTTCGGCAGGTGGTTCACCGTCCGCAGGCGCACGCCCGGCACCGTGTCGTGGTCCCACTCGACCCGGCTGCTGTCCGGCCAGAACAGGGTGGCGGGCGACGGCCAGCGGGCGTCCCACGCACGCCCCGCCTCGGCGACGAGGATCCAGGTGACCCCCTCGGCCTCCTCCCCCCGGGCCTGCGGGTCGTACGTGGTCAGCTGCGCGCGCACCGTGACGTCCCCGGCCACACGCCAGCGGGCCTCGAAGAGGCGGCGGGCCGACGGGCCGGGGTCGGCGGAGGCGTCCCGGGGGTGCAGGACGGTGGACCGGACCGCCTCGACGGGGTCGAGCTCCAGGAAGTCGTCGAGGCCTTTGGCCGCCTTGAGGGCGATGAGGTTGCGGCGGACGTCCAGCTCGGGCTCAGGGCCCGGGTGGCGTCCGCGCGCCAGCCATACGGTGTCGGGGACGGTGGGCGTGGGAGTGCTGTTTTTGACCATGGAGTCGTTCTGTGAGTGGCCAGGGGCCCGATCAGTATGGTCGGTGCACCGGCGTACCGTCCATGACCTGCGGCACCTCGCTCACGGACGCCGGCACTGTCCCGGCTCCCGGCATGCTCTCCACGCGCCCCGCAGCGGTGCGGAGAAGCGCCCCTGACGCGGCTTTTGTCATGCCAGCGGGTCGTGGCCCCAGTTCATGAGCGAATACCGCCACCGGGTGTCCTCGACGTCGCCCGAGGGCCGCTGGGCCAGATGCCGCCGGACGTAGCCGACGACTTTCCGCATGTGCTGATAGTCGTCGTCCGAGAGGTCGCCTTTCTTCGCGCGCAGGATATCCACGATCCGGCGGCCCGAGGCGTGCCCCGTGGACTCTCCCCCGCCCTTGTCCTGTCCGGCGTTTTGCGACTGCTCCGAAGCCAGCCACTTCTCCAGTTCGGCCGGCTTCATGTTCACCAGCTCACGGAATGCGTCCCAGGTCTCTTTCCGCTCGTCGCCGTCCACGCGGCCTCACTTCTTCTTCAGGGCGGACGGCTTGTGCACCGCGGACCTGCCGGACTTCTCGCTGCGGACCTGATACTGCGGGTCGTCCGGCGAGGCGTCCACCGTCCGTCCCGCGGCCTCCGTCCGCTCGGTGATCTCCTTCTCCACCTCGCCCTCGGCCTGACTTCCGTGGCTGCTCCAGGCGACCTTGTCGCCTTTCTTCGGCTTTTTGCCCTCACTACGGTTCTTCGCCATTCCGGGTCCCCTCACCGTGCACTGCGGGAAGCTCGTTCCCTCTCCTTCCAGGGTGAGGGATCACCGTGCGCCCCGCAGCTCACGAGAGGGTCCGGGCCGGGGAAGCGGCCTCCTGCCGGGTCGTCGGCCCCGGGGAGAGGGCGTGTACGGCCACGTCCGGTCGCTGGAGGACCGCGCCCGGAGGTTGCTGCCGGTCCGGCACCGGGCGCGTTCCGCAAGCGATGTCCCGCACACCGCCCCCGGGTGTCGCCGGTGCTACTTCTCGTAGGTCGACAGTGCAAGGCCGAGGGCGAAGAAGGTGGGGGCCCACTCCCCGACGAAGATGCCCCAACGATCGGCGCGCTCCTCTCCCTTCTTCTCCACACGCAGTGAGGCCTTCCAGGAGACGACGGACAGACCGATGGAGACGAAGCCGGCCGTGTAGGCGTGTTCGGCTCGGACTCCGGACTCGTGCAGCTTCTTGACCAACACGACCGACTCGCTTTCTGCTGGGGGGGGAGGTCACCCTCATCACAACCGCCGTCCGGCGAATCAGCGAGCGGTGTGCCGCCGAACGGCTCACCGTCCTGCGGTGGGGGGGCCGGGCGCCGCACCGTGCCGGCCGTGCCCTTCCCCACCCGCACGCCCGTCAGGGGATGCACCGACCACCGGATGCCGTGATCGTGGCATCGCAGGCTCCGGCTCTCCGGCTCCCCAGCGAACAGGCGGGACACATGGACAGGACCCAGTTGATCGAGGCGACCGCGGGCAACGCGGCGGACAACGGCGACGGCCGTCGGCTCACCCCCGAGCATGCCGAGCGTGCGCTCGACGCCGTCTTCGGGACCGTGGAACATCCGGGCTCGATCGCCGAGGCCCTCCGTCGAGGGGAAACGGTCGTCCTGGGCAGCTTCGGCAGTTTCCACACGGACGGCGAGGCGGTCACGTTCCGGCCGGGCAAGGCCCTCACCGAGTACCTCCGGAACACGACAGGTTGACCGCAGCCCATGAGGCGGCCGCGTAGGGACGACGGTGCCGCTGCCCCGTGAGGGGCGCGACGGGCACGGCCGGCCACCGGCGAGTGGCGCCGGCGGGGGCTCCGTGCCGGACCATGGAGCCGCGGTCGCTGTCGCCCAGCAGGGCCGCCATGGCGGCGGCCTCGGTCCGGCCCGGCTCGGCGTACCCGGGCTTCTCCACGCGCGCCCCGTCAGCCCGATCCGTTCGGCGGTCTTCGCGCAGGGCAGAGCGGGCGGCGCCTTCCGGGCGGCCCCGCAGACGGGCGCCGCCCCCGCACATGGCCGAGGGCCGGTGTCGGACATCTCCGACACCGGCCCTCGCCTGCGACTCTCGCGAGTCGGGACGACAGGATTTGAACCTGCGACCCCTTGACCCCCAGTCAAGTGCGCTACCAAGCTGCGCCACGTCCCGATGCGCTCACATGCGGTGGACCGCGTGATCGCGCGGTCAGTACTTTACCCCACGGCCCCGGCCGGGCCGAAAGCGGTCCGGGCACGGGACAATCGGGGTATGGGAAGCAAGGACAGCATCTCCTGGGAGCAGGACGACAGGGCCGCCTCCGGGCGGACGGGCGACGCGCGCGACCGGGACGGCGACGGGCGGGCGCGCAGTGCGCGGCCCCGGGACGGGCTGGGGCGACCGCTGCCCTACGGGGCGCAGGGGGTGCCGCGACAGCCCGAGGGAGTTGTCCGGCCGCCGCTGGAGAGCGTCGCCGAGGCGCAGCGGCTGCTGGACGAGGGGAAGCCGTTCCACGCGCACGAGGTGTTCGAGGACGCCTGGAAGTCGGGGCCCGAGGAGGAGCGGGAGCTGTGGCGGGGGCTCGCCCAGCTCGCCGTGGGGCTCACGCACACGGCGCGCGGGAACGTGACCGGCGGGGCCCGGCTGCTGCGGCGCGGGGCGGGCTCGGCCGAGGAGTGGGCGGCGGGCGCGGGAGAGACGCGTCCGTACGGGATCGACCTCGGCGGTGTCGTCGCGTGGGCCCGGGAGCTGGCGGCGGAGGCCGAACGGGGGGACGGCGTTCCCGTGGACGCCGGGGCGCGGGCGCCCCGGCTGCGGGCGGGGGCGCGGGGGCAGGGCTCGTAGGCGGGAGGTTCCTTGGCGGCGGCTCCCGGCAACGGGGGCGGGGGGCGGTGTGTGGAGGCGGTGGGCCCGGTGCCGGCGGCGTGCGGCAGACTCGGGGCGTGCGAAAGATTCATGTCATCGGTATCGGTGCGGGCGACCCCGACCAGCTGACCCTGCAGGCGGTCGGGGCGCTGCGCGGCACGGACGTGTTCTTCATCCTCGACAAGGGTGAGGTGAAGGCGGATCTGACCGGCCTGCGCCGGGACATGCTCGACGCGCACCTGCCGGAGCGGGCGTACCGCGTCGTCGAGGCGCGCGACCCGGAGCGGGACCGGCGGGCCGGCGGTGCCGCCTACTCCCCCGCCGTCGGCGACTGGCGCGGCGCCCGCGCGGACATCTACGCCCGGCTGATCGCCGATGAGCTGGGCGAGGACCAGGTCGGCGCGTTCCTGGTGTGGGGCGATCCGGCACTGTACGACAGTACGCTCGCGATTCTCGAGGAGGTCCTGGCGCGGGGCGAGGTCGCCTTCGACTACGACGTCGTCCCGGGGATCAGCAGTGTCTCCGCCCTCGTCGCCCGGCACCGTACGGGACTCAACCGGGTCGGCCGCCCGGTCCAGATCACCACCGGCCGGCGGCTCGCGGAGGGATTCCCGCAGGGGGTGGACGACGTGGTCGTGATGCTGGACGCCCACCAGGCCTTCCGGCGGTACGCCGACCAGGACGTCGACATCTACTGGGGCGCCTACATAGGGACCCCGGACGAGATCCTCGTGTCCGGACCGCTCGCCGAGGCGGGCCCGCGGATCGAAGCGCTGCGCGCCGAGGCCCGCGAGCGCAAGGGCTGGATCATGGACACGTACCTGCTGCGCCGGAACCCCGAAGACGGGTGAGCCACGGGGACGCGCGAGCCCCGGGAGGCGTCAGAGAGGCCCCAGTCGCTCCAGGGCGCCCGCGACGTCGGGCACCGCGCGCACGCCTTCCGGGAGGGGCGGGCGGCTGACGACCACGACCGGCAGACCGAGTTCGCGTGCTGCCGTGAGTTTGGCGGAGGTCGCCGGCCCCCCGCTGTCCTTGGTCACCAGGACGTCGATGCGGTGCTCGCGCAGCAGGGCCGTCTCGTCGGCCACGCCGAACGGGCCGCGGGCCAGCAGGACACGGGTGTGCGGCGGCATGGGCGGCTCGGGGGGTTCCACCGACCGTACGGCGAAGTGGAGCCGGGTCAGGTGTGCGAAGGCGGCGAGGCCGAGGCGGCCGGTGGTGAGCAGGACCCGGTGCCCGAGCCGGGGCAGCAGTTCGGCGGCGGCCTCCAGGGTGGGGACCGGGTGCCAGCGGTCGCCGGGGCCCGGCTGCCAGCCGGGGCGGCGCAGGACGACCAGGGGCAGGCCGGTCGCGGTCGCGGCCCGAGCCGCGTTCGCCGTGATCGTCCCGGCGAACGGGTGGGTGGCGTCGATCAGGGCGGTCACGCGCTGGTCGCGCAGCCAGTCGGCGAGTCCTCGGGCCCCGCCGAAGCCGCCGACGCGCACCTCGCCCGCGACCGCTCCGGGCCGCGCCACGCGTCCGGCGAGCGAGGTGGTCACCCGTACGCCGGGGCGGGCGGTCAGCTCGGCGGCGAGTTCGCGTGCCTCGGTGGTGCCGCCGAGGACCAGGACGTGCGGGGGCGGCGACGGAGACGACGGCTGCGGGGACATGGCGTCGAGCGTACGAGGCCGGTACGGGGCGGTCGCGGCGCAGGTACGGGGCCGGTTGCCGAAGGACGCGCGGCGGCCCGGGAAAAGAGGCGCCGCGCGGGCCGGAACGCGCCACGGCGAGGGCCGGAACCGATCAGGACGGGTACGGGAACGGGTCAGGCACACGGATGTCGGACATGCGCCGTGACCAGGTCACGGAACCCGGTCCCGCCCATGGTCTCGTACACCCTACGATGACGCCGGCGACTGGAGGAGTCATGGCCGTGGACTTGAGCAGGCAGGCCTACTGGGCCCAGCGGTGGGCCGCCCGGGCGGCGCTGGCCGCGGCCGCGCTCGCGGTGGTGATCCCGCTCGTCTACGGCGGCACACGAGGCCTGGTGGTGCTGCTCTGCGGTGCGCTCGGGCTCGCCGCCAGCGCCGCCGCCCTGTGGTGGACGCTGACCCTGCGGGGGCCGCTGCGCTGGGTCGCCGCACTGGTCGCCGTCTGTGTGCCCGCGGCCGTCATCACCGTGTACGCGGTCATCCTGTTCTGGGCCCTCCCGCTGTCACTGGCCCTGTGGGCGCTGGCCGTGTGGAGCGGGAGGTTCGCGCTGCGCGGGACGGGAAGCGAGCGGCTGCGCGAACGGCCGGGGGAACGGCGGACGCCGCCGCCCCGGCGGGCGGTGCTCATCATGAACCCGCGGTCGGGCGGCGGCAAGGTGGGCCGCTACCGGCTGCGGGAGAAGGCGGAACGGCTGGGCGCCCGGGTCGTCCTGCTCGATCCGGAGAAGGAGAACGACGTGACGGCCATGGCCCGGGAGGCCGTCGCGGGCGGCGCGGATCTGCTGGGCGCCGCGGGCGGTGACGGCACACAGGCGCTGGTCGCGGCCGTGGCCGCCGAGCACGACATCCCGTTCCTGGTCATCAGCGCCGGGACCCGCAATCACTTCGCCCTGGACCTGGGCCTGGACCGCGGTGACCCGGCGGCCTGCCTGGACGCGCTCACCGACGGGGTGGAGCTGCGCATCGATCTGGGTTTCGCCGGTGGCCAGCCCTTCGTGAACAACGCGTCCTTCGGCGCGTACGCGTCGATCGTGCAGAGTCCGGCCTACCGGGACGACAAGATCGGCACCAGTCTGGAGCTGCTGCCCGACCTGCTCACCGGCCAGCAGGGAGGCCGGCTGGTCGCCCATGTCGGGGACACGGTGCTCGACAATCCGCAGGCCGTACTGATCAGCAACAACCCCTACCGCACCGACGACCCCTTCGGCCTCGGCCGACGGGAGCGGCTGGACACGGGTGTGCTCGGGGTCCTCGGCGTCAAGGTCGAGAGCGCGGTCGACGCCGCCGTGCTGCTGCTGGACCCCTCGCGGGGCCGGCTCACCAACCTGACCGCCTCCGAGGTCCTCATCGAGGGCGACCGGGCGGAGATCGAGGCCGGGGTCGACGGCGAGGCGCTGCTGCTGCCCGCTCCCGTCCGCTGCCGTATCGCGCCCGGCGCGCTCCGTGTCCGCGTCCCGCGCAAACGGCCGGGGGTGGCCCAGGCACCCCCGCGCCTGAACTGGAGGATGCTGCGCAAACTGGCGGCGACGGTCGGCCGTACGGCGGCCCCGAGCCGGTTCCGGCACCACCCGGATCTCCCGGACGTACCGGAAGGACAGGGGCCCTTCCTCGGACGGTGAACCCAGCCCGGCGCGCGCAGCAGCGGCTCTCCCCGTCGGCGCTTCCCGCTCCCTCCTCAGCGCAGCAGGAGTTGCAGGCCGCCCACCACCGTCGCCGCGATCACCAACTGCTCGAACAACCGCTGGTTGATCCGGCCGACGGCCCATTTCCCGAGCAGCGCGCCGGGTACGACGAACAGCACGAGCGCCGCGTCGAGCAGCAGTGACTCCGCGTTGATCAGTCCGAGGCCCACGCTGAACGGCACCTTGGACGTGTTGACGATCAGGAAGAAGAACGCCGAGGTCCCGAGGAACCCCAGTTTCCGGAAGCCGGCGGAGAGCAGGTACATGGACATCACCGGCCCGCCCGCGTTGGCGACCATGGTGGTGAAGCCGCCGAGGACGCCGTACGAGCGGGCCCTGATCCGGCCGGACCGGGAGGTGACCTCGTCCGGGCCGTTCCGTCCGCCCTGTTCGTTCTCCGCCTCGGAGGCGGTCTTCGCGGCCCGGTCCGCCACCCGCCGCCGCCACACCGTCACCGCGGCCATCAGCAGCAGGATCGCCCCGATCGACGTCCCCACGGCCTCGTCGTCCGCCCACGTCAGGAAGACGGTGCCGACGACGACACCGGCCGCGACCGCCGGGAACAGCCGCCACAGCGTGGGCCAGTGGGCGTGCCTCCGGTAGGTGAGGACGGCGAGCACGTCACCGGCGATGAGGATGGGCAGTAGTACGCCGGTGGAGGCGCGGGCGGGCAGCATCGCCGCGAAGATCGCGAGGCTGACCGTGTTCGCCCCGCTGACGGCGGTCTTGGAGAAGCCCACGAGCAGGGCTGCGAAGGCGAGGGCGGCGAACTCCCAGCCGGTGAGGTGCCAGAGCGTCATCGTGTCCATTGCGGAGACCGATGCTATGTCCACCTAACGATCGCCGTAAGCACCGTCTCGCCTGTCGGCTTCCCGCACGGCGCTCGCCGCCACCCCCGCCCGGCCCCGCGCGCACCGCGGCGGGCCCGCGTTTGCGCGGAGGGAAGCGGGGCACCCGCGCGTTCGCGGAGCGCCCGCGAATCCGACCGACGAGGAGCGACACCCCATGACCGTTGTGCGGAGCACCCTGCCCGACGAGGCCCGCCGGGTCGCCGGCAAGGCACTCCAGGACACCCTGGTGGATCTGCTCGGTCTCTCACTGATCGGCAAGCAGGCCCACTGGAACGTCGTGGGTCCGCGGTTCCGCTCGGTCCACCTCCAGCTGGACGAAGTGGTCTCGACCGCGCGTACCGAGGCCGACACGGTCGCGGAGCGGGCCGCGACGCTCGGCGTGCCGCCGGACGGCCGCCCGGAGACCGTCGCCAAGGTCTTCGCGCTGCCCGTCCCCGAGGAGGGTCGGCTGCGCGACGCGGACGCCGTGCGGCTGATGACGGAGGCGCTGGGGGCCGCGATCGTACGGCTGCGCGAGCGCATCGACGCCACCGAGAAGCCGGACCCGGTCACCCAGGACCTGCTGATCTCCGTCACCGCCCAGCTGGAGAAGCAGCGCTGGATGTTCGAGGCCGAGAACTCCCCCCACCAGGCGTGACGGACCGCGGCGACGGACCTCCACGGCGCTTCCCGCCTTCCGTCGGCGTCCCCTCCCCTTCCGCCCCGCCCCGCTCTCCCATTCCCGGGACAACGTGATCACCGCGCGGGCACAATGGCCGCGACGGCCGGATCCGGTCGCGGGAAAGGGCGAAGGCAGGGGAGAGGGAGGGGAGGAGACGTGGATGAGAAGCACGCCCCGCCGCGCGGCTCGACGCGGCTGGACACCTCGGTGGCGCACAACGCCCGCGTGTGGAACCACTGGATCGGCGGCAAGGACAACTACGAGGTCGACCGGCGGGTCGGCGACCAGGTCGCCTCGATCATCCCCCTCATCCGGGACATCGCCCGTGCGGACCGGGACTTCCTGGGGCGGGCCGTCACCTACCTGGCCGGTGAGCGCGGTGTGCGGCAGTTCCTCGACATCGGCACCGGACTGCCCACCGCGGAGAACACCCACGAGATCGCCCAGCGGATCGCGCCCGACTCCCGGGTCGTCTACGTCGACAACGACCCGGTCGTGCTGTTGCACGCCCGGACCCTGCTCACCGGCACCCGGGAGGGCGCCACCGACTACGTCGACGCCGATGTGCGCGACCCGGACGCCATACTCGAACGGGCCACCGCCACCCTCGACCTCGGCCGCCCGGTCGCGGTGATGATGCTGGGGATCCTCAACTTCGTCCTCGACACCGAGCAGGCGCGCGCAACCGTGCGGCGCGTCATGGACAGGCTGCCCTCCGGCAGTTTCCTCGTCCTCACCCACCCCACCCACGACGCCGAGGTGGGCGGCGAGAACCAGATCCCGGCGATGGAGTTCTGGAACGAGAACGCCACTCCCCCGATCACGGCTCGCAGCGCCGAGGACATCGCCACGTTCCTCGAAGGGCTGACTCCGGTCGAGCCCGGCCTGGTGTCCTGCTCGCGATGGCGCGCCGGGACCGGCTCCGTCGCCCCGGTGGTGCCGCAGTACGGCGCGGTGGCCATGAAACCCTGACGCGTCGCCCCGGACCCCCGCCGCCCCGCCCCTGCCGGCCCGGCCGAGCCCTTCGAGGAGGACACACCCCCGCGGAGCGGCCATCCCCGTCAACCCGACCGTTGAAAGTATGATCAAACAATGTCTGACACGACCGAAACCACGCCGGGATGGCTGTCCTCCGACGAACTGGAGATGACACGTGCCCGCATGCCGATCCTGTACGTCGAGTCCGTCCCCGTACGTGTCGACGACAGCGGCGAAGTCACCAGCGTAGGCCTGCTGCTGCGGATCGGACCGGACGGCACGGTCAGCCGGACGCTGGTCTCCGGCCGGGTGCTGCACCACGAGCGCGTCCGGGACGCGCTGCTGCGCCATCTGGAGAAGGACCTCGGCCCGGTGGCGCTGCCCCGGGTCCCGGCGTCGCTCCAGCCGTTCACTGTCGCCGAGTACTTCCCGACGCACGGGGTCACGCCGTACCACGACCCACGCCAGCACGCGGTGTCCCTGGCCTACATCGTGCCGGTGACGGGTGACTGCCGGCCCCGGCAGGACGCCCTCGACCTGGTGTGGTTCAGCCCTCAGGAGGCGCTGTCGGATGCGGTGCAGAACGAGATGCCGGGCGGGCACGGGGTCCTGCTGAGGCAGGCCCTCGCGCACGCGGGCTGCCTGAGCTGACGCGCTCCCTGCCGCTTCCCGGCCGTTCTCGTCGCGCCCCGGTCATACGGCTCGCCAGATGTTGTCGAAGGCCGCCGCCTCGACGGCCCGGCGCTGTCGTACACCGGCCAGCTCGACGACGGCTTCGTTGACCGCGGCGAGCACGGTCACGATCCGGTCGTCGCCGAGATCCGCGAGGTCGTCGTGGTCCCCGAGGGCGTTGTCGGGATCGTCGGCGCCCGGGTCACCGGCGTCCCGGGCGCCGACGCCCGCGGCGGCGGCGAGGGCGGTGAGCACGGGTTCGTGCGCCGCCCAGCGGTCGTTCGCGTGACGGCGCGCCGGTGAGTCGGCCAGCGCCGAGGGGTCGATGCTCAGCGAAGGCTTCCGCGTCCGCCAACGGGGGGCAGCCGATCCCGTCGTCTCCGACTCCGCGAGATACGCGTCCACCAGGTCGCGGCCACGGCGCCACAGCCAGTCCTCGACCGGCTCGTGGGGTTCCTGCCGGACCAGCGAGGACGCGGCCTGCCGCAGCAGCGGATCGTCGGTGGCCGGGCCCGCGGCGGGCTCCGCCGCCTGCCGCGGGTCCGGCGCCACCACTCGGTCCCCGTCGAGGTCGGCGGCCCCGGTGTCGATGAGGTCGATCAGCTCCGCGCCCGCGAGCGCCAGCGACAGATCGCCCGGCTCGACGGACGTACCGGACCGTGTGTCGATGACGACGACGAGCAGATCCCGCGCTGTGGTCATGAGTGACTCCACATCAAAGGGGCGACGGAGAAGGGACAACGGGCTTCGGCGGGTCACCCGTCGCCCCCACAACCACGAGGGCGGCCTGCTCATTCCCGGCTCGTTCCCGGCTCATTCCCAAAAGGGGAGCACCACCGGCCGAAGGCGAGCCGGGCCGGGAAGGACGCGACGACGACGAAGACGATGCCGCCGGCGAGCACTCCGCCGAGCAGGAACAGCCCCGGGGCCGTCGCCGGCAGGTCGCGAGCCTGGTGCCCGGCGCGCGAGCCGTGACGCCGTGGACGGCGAGCGGCGGGAGCAGCCCGCCGATGACGCCGGTGACGCCGCGTACGGCGGCCACCGGCGAGGGGAGGCGGTACCGCGCGAAGAGGCCGGTGCGGGGGCGACGACTGCGGTCGCGGCAGCGGGCGGCCCGCGACGGCTCAGGCCACGCCGTCGTGCGGTGCCCCTGCCTCAGAACAGGTCCTGAGCCTCGTCACGCAGGGCGGCCAACGACCGCCGTGCTGCCGCGGTGTCGGGCAGGACGGCGAACAGCAGGGGGCCGCCCGCGCCCGGTTCCTCGGCGAGTGCCCGGCGGACCCACTCCATGCCTTCCTTGAGTTCGGCGTACGCGTCCGCCGTCCCGCCGCTGCGGGCGAAGTCGCCGAGCGCCGACCGGTGCATCGAGTCGATCAGCGCGGAGAGCGCCATCGGCAGGAACGGCGGACGGTCCGCCGGCAGGTGGTCGCGCAGGTACCCCCTGGTCAGGGACACGTAGCGCTCGTTCTCGAGTACTTCGCGCCTGCGCAGCTCGGGCACGATCCGGGTCAGCTTGAAGCGGCGGAGCACCAGTTCGGGCCTGCTGAGGAAATCGAGCATCACCACCTCGGTGGCCGCGATGACGACGTCCACCGCCGACCGTTTCGGGGTCGGCTCCACCAGGTGGCGCGCCAGCAGTTCCAGTCGTGCGGAGTGGTCGGGGAACGCCAGTTCGTCCTTGCCGTCGAAGTACCGGAAGACCGTCCGCCGGGACACCCGCGACGCGTCCGCGACGGCCTCCACGGTGACGCTCTCGTAGCCCTGCTCCAGGAACAGCGCCATCGCCGTCTCCGCGATGCGGTACTTCGTCTCCAGCCCCCGCTCGGCCACGGCTCCCGCCTCCCGGTCGTCGTTCACGAACCTGCCCGGAAGTCTATAGACCACGGCGGCGACAGGGCCGGGACGGCCGTCATCCCCCGCTCTCGACGGCTGCCGCCTGCCCGCCGAACATGCCTGGCCGGGCGGTCGCGGTCGTGTTCCCCGCGTCCAGGGTCATGTTGTCCGGCCATCGGCCCCACCGTGCGCCGAGGCCGTCGTGCTGCGGACTGCCGGTACGCACGAACGCGCGGACACTGTCCGTCATCATGTGCGACAGCTGGAGCCGTCCGGGCTCGTTGCGCCGGCTGAACGAGAACGCGAACACTCCCTGGTCGAAGGTGTGGAAGACGAACGGCAGGTCGATGGCGTGCGCCGCGCCGTAGACGGTGTCGAACGGTGCGGGCTGCTGGTTCCAGTCGAACCGGTAGTGGAAGAGACGCTCGTTTCCCGCCGCCTTCAGGGAGTCCATGGAGTCACGGATGATTCCGGTGAAGACGGCGTCGGTCAGTTCGCCGGCCGCCTCGTTCCATCCGCCGGGGGCGTCGGCCGGCAGGTACCGGTCGACGATGAAGTCGTCGACCCCCAGTCCGGACGGGCGGTCGGGATCGAACCGGTACTGCCACGTGAAGCGCTGGTAGTCGGTCGGGCGGTACGCACCGATGACCGAACCGAACAGCTTCCCCTCCTCCGCGGTGTTGCCGGCGAGCACCGGCACGTCGCGGTACCGTCCGGCCGCTACCGCGGCGTGAGGGTCGGTGGGCAGCACCGAGCCGTCCGCGATCACCCGGGGCGGGTCCCCCGTTTCGGCACCGAGCCGCACCTGCGCGCGGACGAGGTCGTCGGCCGGCATCGCCCTCAGGCGGCGCACGGCCTCGTCCGGTTCGTGCACCGCGCCCGCCGCCTCGTCCGCGAACCGCTCGGCGTAGGTGCGTGCCGATGCCGGCGTGGCGAACTGCAGGCCGCCGCTGAGCGGGATCGCCTTGTGCATCAGGCCCTTGCTCAGCGGCGAGACCATGAGCGCCCAGACGTTCACCGCGCCGGCGGACTCGCCCATGACGGTCACGTTCGAGGAGTCGCCGCCGAAGGCGTGCGCGTTGCGCTGGACGAAGCGAAGTGCCTCGACCTGGTCCAGCGTGCCGAAGTTGCCCGAGTCGTTGTCCGGCTCGCGGGTCTTGAGTCCGGGCAGGTCGAGCCATCCGAAGACGCCCAGGCGGTAGTTCACGGTGACCACGACCGCGTCGGCCTCGCGTGCCAGTGCGCGTCCGTCGTACATCGGGTCCGCCGAGTAGCCGACCATGTTGCTTCCGCCGTGGACGAACACGATGACCGGGAGGTTCTTGCGCGCGGTCGACGGGCGGAACACGTTGAGCGTGAGGCAGTCCTCCGAACCGACGGGTTTCCTCAGCCCGTCACGGATGTCGAGCCCGTAGTGCGGACCGCTCGGCGCCGGACTGAAGAAACGCCCCTCCTGGATGCAGCCGTCCCCGTGGCGGCGCGCGTCGCGCACTCCGCGCCACGGCCGGTGAGTCACCGGCGCACGCCAGCGCAACTGGTCGACGGGGGGCTCCGCGTACGGGACTCCGAGCCAGGCGAGAGTGCCGGTGGACCGGCTCTGGTCGATGCCCTTGACGAGTCCGAGGCTGGTGCGGCGCACCACGGACGACTCGTGTGCGCTCGCGGGCGACGTCACGCCCCACGAGGTGACGGTCGTCAGGACGCCGAGCAGGACGGCGACGACACGGTTGCGTACGTTCACTTCGCTCCCTTGGTGAGAACCCGCTCCGGCGACTCGTCCGTGTCACGGGCGGACCCGCGGTCCTCGGAGCGCACCGTGCGCCACAGCACCGGCACGAGCAGCGCCCCCAGGAGGGATGCTCCGATGAGCACGGCGTGCCCGGCCGCCTCACTGCCCCGGCTCTCGGCGAGTCCGTACAGGTACGGCCCGACGAATCCGCCCAGGAGTCCGACGGTGTTGATGAACGCCAGCCCGGCCGCCGCCATCAGCCCGGACATTCTCGCCATCGCCACCGACCAGTAGAGCGGGAGGACGCCGATGAGCAGCATCATGGCGGCATCGATCAGCAGGATACGCGTCAGGGCACCGTCGGAGGCGCTGTACGCGACCGCCACCAGGACCGTGGCGGCCGTCACGTACGTCAGGACCCGGATCTCGTCGCGCACACGGCGCTGGATCCACGGGATCACGAGTACGCCGACGAACGCGCTGATGCCCACGCTGCCGCTCACGACGCCGATCATGAAGGATCCTTCGACGTCGAGACTTTCGACGATCGACGGGAAGTTGTACTGGATCGCCACGCTGTTGACCTGGTTGGCGAAGTAGATCAGGGACAGCGCGATGATGAACGGCCGGGCGAAGGCGACCCTGAGGTTGCCCTTCAGGCTGCTGTGCCCGGGAGCCGTCCGCACGACCGCGCGGTCGTTGAGCACCCCGGCCTCCCGTGCCGTGAGCCACGGGGCGTCCTCGGGCCGGTCGGGCACCCGGGTCCACACGAGGTACGCGACGGCGACCGTGATCACGCCCTCGACGAGGAACATCCACTGCCAGCCGTACAGCCCGCCGGCTCCGTGGAGTTCCATGAGCGCCCCGCCGAGGGGGCCTCCGAGCGTGAGGCCGGCACACACGGCCAGGTAGATGATCCCGACCACCGTCACCCGCTGCTTCTGCGAGAACCAGACGGTGACGATGTACATGAGCGCCGGGTAGAGCCCCGCCTCGGCCGCTCCGAGCAGGAACCGGACGATGTAGAACGACAGCTCGCCCTGTACGAACATCATGCAGGAGCACAGCAGGCCCCAGGTCACGGCTATACGGGTGATCCACCGGCGCGGACCGACGCGGTGCATGATCAGGTTGCTGGGCACCTCGAGAAAGGCGTAGCTGAGGAAGAAGACACCGGCACCGACGCCGTACGCCGCGGCGCTGATGCCCACGTCGGCTTCGAGCGCCGTCTTGGCCATGCCGACGTTGGTGCGGTCCACGAAGGCCATGAAGTACACGAGGCACAGGATCGGCAGAAGACGGAACGCGGCCTTGCGGCTCGCCGTGGCATGCAGGACGTCGTCGATGTCGTCCGGCTCGGTTCGCTGCTGCTTCACAACGGTCTCCCGGAGGTTTACGGCACTGGATGCCATCCGTTGACACCCGGTGACGATGGACCGTGTCACACGTCACACCGGTGCGCAAGATCTGTGCACACACCGAGTTGAGCCGACTCGCGGCATCACCGCCTCCCGGACACCCGGGGCGTCACCCGCCGGCCGGCGGGTGGGGCGGTGTCACCGACACTGCGGGCTGGGGGTGACGGGACCGCGCCGTCGGCGGGGCGGACGAGGAGGCGGGCCCGGGCCGGCTCCCGCCCAGGAACAGCAAAAGCCGTTTCCGCTGTCCGCGGAAACGGCTTCCGACCTGCGATGAAGCTGGTCGGGACGACAGGATTTGAACCTGCGACCCCTTGACCCCCAGTCAAGTGCGCTACCAAGCTGCGCCACGTCCCGTTGCCCGTCTGACCTGGTGGTTTCCCCGGGCCGACGTGCACCGAAACAATACCGCACCCAGGGGGATGATCGCGCACCCCTTTGGCCGAGTGGCAGCGCCTTCGAGGAGTCGGGGCCCGTTCTGATCGCCGCTCCGGCCGGGCCCCGAACCAACGGCCGACGCCTTCGCCGACGAAGCCCCGCGTGCTCACTCCCCCGGCGGCCGGCCCAGCCCGGGATGGGCGTCGAGCAACCGGGGCGGGGCCGCCTGACGCCAGGAGTCGGCGAGGATGTCACGCAGTTCGTCCTCGTCCTCCAGGGCGGCGAGGCGGGCCCGGACCCAGGCGAACTGCGCCTCGTGGCCGGCTGTCCAGAACTTCTCCGGCTCCGCGAGGGCCAGTTCGTCGCGCTCCTCCTTGGGACAGCGCACGGCGATGGACGTCTCGTCCTCGGGCAGGGTGACGAACATCTTCCCCGCCACCCGGAACGTGGGCATGCTCCAGGCCACTTTCTCCGTCGTGTCCGGCAGGGACAGCGCGATCCGTCGTACGTCTTCGGCATCCGGCATGGCAGGCACCGTAGCGGTCGGCACTGACAATCACCCGGTGGCAGCGGCGAGGGGCCGTGCGGGCGCCGGGGAGCGCGGCGGGCGAGACGACAAGAACCCGTCCCGCGTGGGCGGTCGGGCGACGCGCGGTCAGATGGACCTGTCCGTGCCCGGGAAGACGGGCACGGACAGGTGGGGCACGAACGGGGAGACCACGCCGACCAGGGTGGCGCGGCCGAGGGGCACGCCGGTCATCGACAAGGTGTCCGCTGCTTCCACGAGCGCGTCTTCTCCTCGAGTCCGTTCCCGCGTGGCCCATGTGCCTCGCGCAGCCGCACGGCCGACTGCGGGGACGGCCGGACGGACCGCTTCGGTTCCGCCGGGAGGAGGCCGGCCCGGGAACGGGGAATCGACGCCGCCGACGCCGCCGTGTCCGGCCCTACGCCTCGCCGGCGGCCTCGCCGAGCGCGTCCAGGACCGGGCGGATCAGCGGGTGGCCCTCGGCTCCCCGGCGTACGGCGGCGAAGACCCGGCGTGTCGGCGCGACACCGTCGACCGGTCGGACGGTCACGCCGGTCAGGTCCGTGCCGCGCAGCGCCGAGCGCGGGACCAGTGCGACGCCCACGTCCGCCGAGGCCAGGGCCACCACCGCGCGGAAGTCGTCCGAGGAGTGCTCGAGCCGGGGCTGGAATCCGGCGTTCTCGCAGGCCAGGACGACGACATCGTGGCAGGGGTTGCCGGGGTACGGGCCGATCCACGGGTCCTTGGCCAGCTCGGCCAGCGGTACCTCGGCGATGTCGGCCAACCGGTGCGTGACGGGGACGACCGCGTCGAAGGGCTCCGCGTACAGGGGGACGTGCGTCAGGCGGGGGTCGTCGGCGGCCGGCGCCCCGCGGTACTCGACGGCCACGGCCACGTCGACCTGCCGGTCCAGGAGCATCGGCAGGCTGGCGTCGCCCTCGGCGTCCTGGACACGGATGCGGATACCGGGCGCCCCCGCGGCGAGGCGGACCACCGCGGGGACGACGACCTGGGCGATCCCGGTCGCGAAGGAGGCGACGGTGACGGTGCCGGCCGCGCCCGAACCGTATGCGGCGAGTTCGGCCGCGGCCCGCTCCAGCTGGGCGAGGACCACATGGGTGTGGCCGAGCAGGATCTCACCGGCCGGGGTCAGCCGTACGCCCTTGGCACCCCGCTCCACCAGCCGGTGGCCGGTCTCCTGCTCCAGCGCGGCAAGCTGCTGGGACACCGCGGACGGTGTCAGATACAGCGCGGCGGCCGCCGCCGTGACCGTGCGGTGGTCGGCCACCGCACGGAGGATGTGGAGCCGCCGTGCCTCGATCATGCAACCGATTCTCTCAGGCGTCGAGCTCCGCCCGCGCCGCCACGAAGGCCTCCACCACGCGGTTCACGTCCTCGGTCGAGTGCGCGGCGGACAGTTGGACCCGGATCCGGGCCTGCCCCTCGGGCACCACGGGGTAGGAGAAGCCGATCACGTAGACACCGCGCTCCAGCAGCAGCTCCGCCAGGCGTCCCGCGCGGGACGCGTCGCCGATCATCACCGGGGCGATGGGGTGGTCGCCGGGGAGGATGTCGAAGCCCTCCTCGGTCATCCGGCGGCGGAACAGGGCGGTGTTCTCGCCCAGCCGGACCCGCAGGTCGTCGGCGGACTCCAGCAGGTCGAGGACCTTCAGCGAGGCCGCGGCGATCACCGGGGCGAGCGTGTTCGAGAACAGGTACGGCCGGGAGCGCTGGCGCAGCAGGGCGACGATCTCCGCGCGGGCGGCGACATAGCCGCCGGAGGCACCGCCGAGTGCCTTGCCGAGGGTGCCGGTGAGGATGTCGACGCGGTCCATGACGCCGTGCAGTTCGGGCGTGCCTCGTCCGCCGGGTCCGACGAAGCCCACGGCGTGCGAGTCGTCGACCATGACCATGGCGTCGTGACGTTCGGCGAGGTCGCAGATCTCGGCCAGCGGTGCGACATGGCCGTCCATGGAGAAGACGCCGTCGGTGACGATCAGCTTGCGGCGCGCCCCGCCCTCGGTGGCCTCCTTCAACTGGCGTTCCAGGTCGGCCATGTCGCGGTTGGCGTAGCGGAAGCGGCGGGCCTTGGACAGGCGGATGCCGTCGATGATCGACGCGTGGTTCAGCGCGTCGGAGATCACCGCGTCCTGCGCGCCGAGCAGGGTCTCGAACACGCCTCCGTTGGCGTCGAAGCAGGACGAGTAGAGGATCGTGTCCTCCTGGCCGAGGAACGCCGACAGCCGCGCCTCCAGGTCCTTGTGCACCTCCTGCGTGCCGCAGATGAAGCGCACCGAGGCCATGCCGTAGCCCCAGCGGTCGAGGGCCTCGTGGGCGGCGGCGAGCACCTCGGGGTGGTCGGCGAGGCCGAGGTAGTTGTTGGCGCAGAAGTTGAGGACCTCACCGGGCTGGCCGCCCGCGGTGACGTTCACCGTGGCGGACTGCGGGGTGCCGATCACGCGCTCGGGCTTGTGCAGTCCGGCGGCGCGGATCTCGTCGAGGGTGGCGCGGAGGTCGTCGCGCACGGAGTCGAACATCGGGAAGCTCCTGAAAGTGCTCGCGGAAGAGGAAGGGGAGGAGGGGGCGCCGAGAACGGCGCGAGGCGGGCTACGCCGTCCAGTCGAGGATGATTTTTCCGCTGCGGCCGCTCGCCGCGTCCTCGAAGGCCGCCTCGAAGTCGCGGTGGGAGTACCGGCCGGTGATCACGGGGGCGAGGTCCAGGCCGCCTTCGAGGAGCACCGACATGGCGTACCAGGTCTCGAACATCTCACGGCCGTAGATCCCCTTGAGGGTGATCATCGAGGTGACGATCCGGGACCAGTCGACCGCAAACTCCTCGGCCGGCAGGCCGAGCATCGCGATCCGGCCGCCATGGGTCATGTTGGCGATCATGTCGCGCAGCGCCTCGGGCCGGCCGGACATCTCGAGGCCGATGTCGAAGCCCTCGCGCAGGCCGAGGAGGTGCTGCCCGTCGGCGATCGCCGAGTCCCGCACGTTCAGCGCCAGGCTCACGCCGATCTTGCGGGCGAGTTCCAGACGCTCCTCGCTGACGTCGGTGATCATGACGTGGCGGGCGCCGGCGTGCCGGGCCACCGCGGCGGCCATCAGGCCGATCGGTCCGGCACCGGTGATCAGGACGTCCTCGCCGACGAGCGGGAAGGACAGGGCGGTGTGCACGGCGTTGCCGAACGGGTCGAAGATCGCGGCGACATCGAGGTCGACGGGGACGCGGTGCACCCAGACGTTGGCCGCGGGCAGGGTGACGTACTCGGCGAACGCGCCGTCGCGGCCGACGCCGAGGCCGATGGTGGCACGGCACAGGTGCCGACGGCCGGCCTGACAGTTGCGGCACTTGCCGCACACCAGGTGGCCCTCGCCGCTGACCCGGTCACCGGTCTTGATCTCGCCGACGTCCCGGCCGGTCTCGACGACCTCGCCGACGAACTCGTGCCCGAGGATCAGCGGGGTGCTGATCGTCTGCCGGGCCCAGCCGTCCCAGGCACGGATGTGCAGGTCGGTACCGCAGATACCGGTGCGCAGCACCTTGATGAGTACCTCGCCGGGGCCGACGGCCGGCTCCGGGACGTCCGCGAGCCACAGCCCGGGTTCGGCCTTGTCCTTGACGAGCGCCTTCAACGCCACGGCTCCTCGGGGTGAGTCCCGGCTCCGGGCATGCCGGAGCAGCCCTGGCCGGAAGCGGGGTGGGATCGCACTGCAATCTGCCGTACGACACCATCACCGGTCCATCGAGGATTTCTTAAGCGCGGCCACAGCTTTCCTTCACGCCGTCACCCCATCGGCCGCAGCACACCGCGTCCGCGGGCTCGAAGAAGCGGGCCCGTCTCCGCGGTTTCAGAAGGGCAGTCCGTGTCTCTCCCCGTGTTCGAGGCGTACGACGAGATCCGCGGCCCGTTCCTTGATGGCGGCGAGCCCTTCCTGTCCCCAGGCCCGGGGGCGGATGTCGGAGACGGACACGGTGCCCAGCACCGTGCCGGTGCTGTCGATGAGCGGGGCACCCAGGTAGGAGCGCACCCCGAACTCGTCGACGACCGGGTTGCCCGCGAACCGGGGATAGTCGCTCACGTCCCCCAGGACCAGTGCCTTGCGGCGGGCCACCACATGGGGGCAGAAGCCGTGGTCGCGGGGCAGCGACCGGCCCAGCAGTGCGCCGGTGCCGTCGCCGCGGACGACGGGGGCGACCGCCGGGGTGTGCAGCCCGGCGAAGAACTGTCCCTCCTCCCCCAGGAAGTTGACCATGGCGTACACCGCCCCCGTGAGCTCGGCGAGCCCGTACGCGAAGGCGTCGAGCGTGGGCTCGGGACGCTCGCCCAGTCCCAGCCGGCGCAGCCGCTCGATGCGGGCCGGGGCTTCCTTGTCCTCGGGGGTGAGCAGCAGACGACCGGCCGGACGCGGCGGGTCGTAGCTCATGGGCGGGCTCCCTGAATGTGGGCACATGTCATATACGGGCTCCGTGGTGGTGTGTGGGGATCACATGTGGGCGCGGTACCCCGTCGCGGGGGCCGGGGCGTGGGCGATGAGATGGCGGACCAGGGTCAGCAGGGTCTGGACGCCCGAGCTGGAGATCCGGGCGTCGCAGCACACGACGGGGATTCCGGCCGGCAGGTCCAGGGCTGTGCGTACCTCCTGGGGGTCGTAGCGGAAGGCGCCGTCGAACTCGTTGACGGCGATGATGAAGCCGAGGCCGCGTTGCTCGAAGAAGTCGACGGCGGCGAAGCACTCCTCCAGGCGTCGGGTGTCGGCGATGACGACCGCGCCGAGGGCGCCCTCGCAGAGTTCGTCCCACATGAACCAGAAGCGTTCCTGGCCCGGTGTGCCGAACAGGTAGAGCACGTGTTCCCGGTCCAGGGTGATGCGGCCGAAGTCCATCGCCACGGTCGTCTCGACCTTGTTCTCGATGCCGTCGAGCCGGTCGGTGGCAGCGCTGACCGTGGTGAGCAGTTCCTCCGTGCTGAGCGGCGCGATCTCGCTGACCGCGCCGACGAAGGTGGTCTTGCCCACGCCGAACCCGCCCGCCACGAGGATCTTGAGCGCGGTGGGGAACACGTCGGCGGCTGCGCCGCGGTCAGAGCTGTCGTCGTAGTCCATCAAGCACTGCCTCCAGAAGGGCCCGGTCCGTCGGGTTGTGGTCGAACACGGGGGGCTTGGTGGTGAGGCCTCCGCTGTCGACGAGGTCCGCCAGCAGCACCTTGGTGACGGCCAGCGGCAGCTTGAGGTGGGCGGCCACCTCGGCGACCGGGAGGGGCGCGCGGCACAGTTCGAGTGCCTGCGCGTGCTCGGGGCCGAGGTAACCGAAGGGGGTGGCCCCGGTGGCCATCACCTGTGACATCAGGTCGAGTTCGACGGTGGGGCGGGTGCGGCCGTCGCTGACGGTGAAGGGGCGCACCAACCGCCCGGCCGCGTCGTCCAGCCAGGGGCCGTCACCGGCCGTCGTCACGTTCAAGGCCTCATCGCCGGCGGTTCGACGGCGGGCTGCCGGGGGGCGGTCACCAGGTACGGCCGCACGCTCTTGACCAGCATGGCCATCTCGTAGCCGAGCACCGCCGCGTCGGCCTCGCGGCCGGCCAGCACGGCGAGGCAGGTGCCGGAACCGGCGGTGGAGACGAACAGCAGCATCGAGTCGAGTTCGACGACGACCTGGCGGACGTCGCCGCCCCCGGCGAAGCGGATGCCGGCACTGCGGCCGAGGGAGTAGAGGCCGGAGGCCAGGGCTGCCATGTGGTCGGCGCTGTCCGCGTCGAGACCGTGCACGGACTTCACCAGCCCGTCGCAGGAGAGCAGTACGGCGCTGGAGGTGTGCGGCACCCGTTGCACGAGGCCGCTCATCAGCCAGTCGAGATCGGAAACGTGGGCGGTCGGCGCATCGCTCGCCATGGTGGATCGACTCCTTGGGGTACGAAGGTCTGCGGGAGCGCTGGGGGCGGGGACGGGCGGGGAGGTGAGGGCCCGGTAGGGGGAGGAGGGTGCGGGCGTGCTCATCCGGCGGGTGCGCTCCCGTCGTGCCGTGCGGTGGGGTGGTCGGTGCGGGGCGCGGGCACGCCGTCGCGGGCTCCGCGTGCTTCCTGGGCTGCCGCACGCGTGGGACGCGCGTCGGCGGGGTGGGACTCCGTGGTGGGGGACTCCATCGCGTGAGTCGTGACGCTGTGGTGCGGGTCCGTGAAGCGGGCGGCCACGTAGTGGGTGTCGACGGAGTGGGTGTCGACGGAGTGGGTGTCCATCGGGTGGGCGGGGGGACTGGGGCGCTCGCCCATGGGTGACGACGGCGGCCCGGGCAGGGACGCCGTGTGGTCGCCCGCCATGTGGTCGTCGGCCGTGCCGTCATGGCACAGGTCGCCGCGGCCCACGTCCTCGTTCCCCATGTGGCCCGTGTCCATGGACTGTTGGGTTTCGGCGAGGCTGACGCCCCGCCGGAAGGCCGCCATCAGGTGGGGGTCGTGCCCGGCGACGTGCTCGGTGTCCTGGCGCGGCGTGGGACCGTCGCGGAGCTGGGGCGCCAGGTGTTCCTGGGCACGGCGGAGGGGCAGTCGGGGCCTGCCCGTGGTGCCGCGCACCGTGGTGCTGCGTGGGGTGAGGGGAACGGTCCCGATCCCGCTCTCCTCGAGCGTCCGCCGGTCGCCCGGGGTGACCCCGGGCACGGCCTCGGCCGGATTGGGCCGCACCGCGCGGGCGCCGCGCAGCGGCAGGGGTGGCGCCACGCCGTCGGGAGCCGTCGGGGCCGGGGCGGTGGCCCGGTCATGGTGCCGCGCGGACGGTACGGCGGGGGGCGACACCGGGGTGAGGGACGTCCCGCTCCCGGATTCCGGCGACAGGCCGGATCCGGTCTGCCGCACGAGGCCGGTCCGCGCGTCGGGCCCGGTCTGCGGGCCGGTGTCGTCGGCGTACGGACCGGTGCCCGTCTGCGGCCCGGCCGGCTGCCGGCCGCCCCCGTGCCCGGCGGGACCGTTCGGCGGGAGGCTGCCGGACGCGGGGACGGCATGCGCGGGCCGGTGTACCGGTCCGCCGCTGTGTTCCGCGCCCGGTGCCGCGTGATTCCGGGGCAGCCGGCCTGCGCCCGCGCCCTGCTCCGCGGACCACTGCTCGGCGCCGAGCAGGGCCTGCGGCACCACGAGCACGGCTTGCACTCCGCCGTAGATGTTGTTCTGGAGCCGGACCTGGATGCCGTGCCGCCGCGCGAGCTGCGAGACCACGTACAGGCCGATGCGCCCGTCGGCCAGCAGGCTGGCGACATTGACCTGGTCGGGGTCGGCGAGCAGGGCGTTCATCCGGTCCTGCTCGCCCACGGGCATGCCGAGCCCGCGGTCCTCGACCTCGACGGCGAGCCCGGAGGTGACGAGACCGGCGCGCAGCAGCACCTGGGTGTGCGGGGCGGAGTACAGCGTGGCGTTCTCGACGAGTTCGGCGAGCAGGTGGATGACGTCGGCGACGGCGTGCCCGCGCAGGGTGCCGTCGACCGGCGGCACGAGTTTGACCCGTGAGTACTGCTCGACCTCGGCGATGGCCGAGCGCAGCACCTCGGTCATGGAGACCGGGTGGCTCCACTGCCTCCGGGAGACGGCCCCGCCGAGGACGGCTAGGTTCTCGGCGTGGCGGCGGATGCGGGTCGCGAGATGGTCGACGTGGAAGAGGCCCTTGAGCAGGTCGGGGTCCTCGATCTCGTTCTCCATCTCGTCGAGGATGGAGATCTCACGGTGCACCAGGGACTGCAGACGCCGGGCCAGGTTGACGAACACCTCGAGCTTCTGCTCGCTGCCCGCCTGGCTGGAGAGCCGGGACGCCTGGACGACGGCGGTGACGGCGCTGTCGTGGGCCCGGGACAGGTCGGCGGCGAGCCGGTCGAACTCGTCGGCGTCCCCCGGCGTTCTGCCCGGCTGCGTGCGCGGGGGCGGGCCGTCGCCGCGGCGCAGGGTGTCCACGAGGGCATGCAGATCGGCCTCGCGCCGGGCCGTGCTCCGGCGCAGGCGCTCGACGCGGTCGTGCACGGCCTGCGCCGCGCGGTCGGCGGCGACGGCGGCGATGACGATGCCGGCGAGGGTCACCGACACCGCGCCGCCGAGCACGCCCCACAGGGGCGCGCCCGGCCGTACGCCGGTGGAGCGGATGAGGAACAGCACGGCGGCGCAGGCGCTGAGGGCGACCGCCACGGGCGGCAGGACGGCGAGCCGCAGCAACTGGGGCCGTATCTGCGCCTCGGGGTGCGCGGGGGCGGGCCGGGAGGGCGGGCGTCCGTGCCGTCCGCCCTCCCGGCGGTCCGTGCGGGAGGGCGGACCGGCGGGAGGGCGGGGGTCGGGCATGGGTGTCCTCGAACTGGTCCGTCGGTCCTGGGTGCGGGGTGAGCGCGTGGCGCCACGGCCGCCGGGCGCGCGGGAGCGGTTCCGTGCATCGCGCGGCTCGCCGCCGCGTGGTACGGGAGTACGCCCGTCGCCGGCATCGGCACGCGGGCCGGCCGGCGGCCCGTCCGGGACGCCCGCGGCTGTCTGCGACCCGGCAGGCGCGCCGGGCGCACCGGTCACGCCCGAGGCGCCGGCCGGGACCGAGCGCCGGGGCGTGGCACCCCGGCCTCTTTCTCGTCCGCCTCCGCCTTCTGCCTGCACCTACCGGTCCCCGCTCCCTGATCCGATCTGATGGGCGCGACCCCGTGGCGCGATGCGCCGAGCGACGGGTGTCGTCGCGGTGTCGCCGTACCGGTCGGGGACGCCTCGGAAGGCCGAGGGCGTCGGCCATGCGTCACCCGACCGACACTCACCGTAGCCACCACCGCATCATGTGCGGTGGTCAGTTGACAAACTCGCACGGACAGCGTCCCGCTCTGGTATGAGGCTTCGTACGACAGACCGATAAACCCACCTCCCCCTCACCAAAGAACGGGCGCCAATCGATCCGACCTGCTCAGATATGGTCACCGGGAAACGCCGAGGGCCGGGGAGCTCGCAGCTCCCCGGCCCTCGTCCTTCCATCCGGCCGCCCGGTCGGAGGCCATCTCAAAGGCCCTCCTCAGGGGCCCTCCCGCACTGTGCGCCACTCATGAATATCACTCAAAGTAGCGATCGAGGCCAAGGATCATTCCTCCCCCACCAGGTCCAGGCCCTCGTGGGAGGAGTCGGTGACGGGGTCGGGCAGCGGCCACTTGTGGTCCGGGACGTGTCCCAGGCCCCGCCACCACGGCTCGGCCGGCAGCTCCCCGGCGGGCTCGAACGGCAGGCCCGGGACGGGGAAGGCGGCGGGCTGCCCGACCGCGTCGGCCGCCGCCATGGTCCACTCGCCGGGCTCCGCCCACGGATGCGGCGCCAGGTTGAAGGTGCCCCAGTGGATCGGCAGGAGGACTCCGCCCGGCCGGCCCTGCTGGAGGTCGAGGTGGGCCCGGAGGCCTTCGGCGGGGTTCATGTGGATCTCCGGCCAGGAACCCGGTCCCGGAATCGGGTCCGACTGTCCCTTGGGCCAGAAGTCCGAGTACGCGCCGATCTGGATCATCGTCGCGTCGAAGGGGCCGTGGGCGGCGCCGATGTCCTTGAAGCCGTCGAAGTAACCGGTGTCCCCGCTGTGGTAGACGCGGTGTTCCCCGCCCGCGACGACCCAGGAGGCCCACAGGGTGTGCTGCGTGTTGCGCAGGCCCCGGCCGCAGAAGTGGCGGGCCGGGGTGGCGGTGAGGGTGAGTCCGCCGGCCTCGGTCGCCTCGTGCCAGTCCAGTTCGCGCAGCCGGCCGGCGGACACGCCCCAGTGCTCGAGATGGGCGCCCACGCCGAGCGGCACGGCGAACAGCGTGTCCGTGCCGGCCAGCGCCTTGATGGTGGGCAGGTCCAGGTGGTCGTAGTGGTCGTGCGAGATCACGACGACGTCGACCGGGCCGAGCGCGGCCAACGGCAGGGGTGCCGGGTGCAGCCGCTTCGGGCCTGCGAAGGGGAACGGGGAGCAGCGCTCGCCCCACACGGGGTCGAACAGCACCCGCCGCCCGTCGATCTCCGCGAGCACACTGGAGTGTCCCATCCAGGTCAGGCGCAGTCCAAAGGCCGGCGGGCGGGCCAGGTCGGCGAGAGTGGTGGCGTGCACCGGCAGGGGGTGGTGCGGGGCCCGGCGGGACCGGGTCTCCTTGTCGAAGTAGGTCTTCGCCAGGTCCCGGGACGAGCCCGGGGGCCGGGGCCGGGTGGGGCCTTTGGGATTCTGGAACACGCCGTCCCGGTAGTGCGGGGACCGGCGGATGCGCGCCATGCGCTCACCGGCGGGGTCCGCGCCGAAGGCCGCGGGCCGTAGCGCACGGAGCCCGGAGCTCTGGGAACGGATACCGGCCACGATGCCTCCAAGTGGAATCGGTCAGACATTCCATTATGTGCGTCGGTGCGGCGCCGCGGAGACGGGTGCGCGCGCCCGCACCGGGCTCCGTACGCGCCCCCTCCCCGCTCCCCTTCGCGCCCTCACGCCCGGTGTCAGGCCACCGCGGCGATGCGCTCCCTGATGTCACCCGGGGACAGCACTCCCTTCGCCGTCACATGGTCCCCCGACGACTCCCCGCGCAGCCTGCGTCCTATCCACGGCACCAGGTACTCGCGCGCCCACTGGACGTCGTCCCGCCGGACGTGGAGGCTGCCGCGCGGCGGCAGCGGGGGCCATGCCTGCTCCGGGTCGGCCGGGATGTCCAGGCCGAGGGCCTGGCCCGCGCGGAGCGCCACGCGGGTGTGTCCCTCGGGCGACAGGTGCAGCCGGTCGGCGTCCCAGGCCCTGCGGTCCTGGATGCTCCTCAGGGACCACAGGTCGAGCACCGGACAGCCGTACCGGTCGGCGACGGCCCGCACGTGCCCGTTGTAGGTGGCGATCTTGCCGCGCAGATGCCTCAGCAGGGGCACTCCCCGGGTGTCGAACCCGGTCGTCACCAGCACCGTGCCGGAGGCGGCCGTGAGCGCGGCGATCGCCCGCTCGAAACGCTCGGCCACCTCGTCCGGGTCACTGCCGGGGCGCAGGATGTCGTTGCCGCCCGCACAGAACGAAACCAGTGCGGGGGCCAGCTCGACGGCCCGCGGGAGCTGGTCGGCCACGACCTGGTCGAGCAGTTTCCCGCGCACCGCGAGATTCGTGTACTGGAAGTCGCCTTCGGGGCGCCGGTCGGCGAGGAGTACCGCGAACCGGTCGGCCCAGCCGACGAACGCCCCGCCGGGGCCGGGGTCGCCGACGCCCTCGGTGAAGCTGTCCCCCACCGCCACGTACGACCCGATCACTGGCTTGCTGTCATTCTTCGAATCGTCTGCCACAACCGGACATGATTCACCTTCGAATGTGACCTACGCGACCGTAGGAAGGCATTGACGGCCGGTGAGATAAGCCACTCGCAAAGCATCGGCCAATTCCGGAATAGCCCTCGGGAGGGGGATGTTGGGCGGCGGGCGACGTGACGTACGGAACACTCCGGGCACACACCGAACACACCGAACGCGCCGAAGGCCGGACCCGGGGATCGGGGTCCGGCCTTCGGCGCGTGCCGGGCAGGTTGCCGCGGGGGTCAGCCGATGGAGACGCCCTTGCCGCGGAGGTAGGAGACCGGGTCCACGTCCGAGCCGTAGTCCGGCGTGGTGCGGATCTCGAAGTGCAGGTGCGGGCCGGTCGAGTTGCCGGTGGAGCCCGAGAGGCCGACCTGCTGGCCGCCGCTCACGGCCTGGCCGGCCGAGACGGACAGCGAGGACAGGTGGGCGTACTGGGCGTAGTGGCCGTCGTTCAGCTTGATGACGACCTGGTTGCCGTACGCGCCGGCCCAGCCGGCGGAGACGACGGTGCCCGGGCCCACGGCCTTCAGGGAGGTGCCCGTCGGGACGGCGAAGTCGACACCGGTGTGGTAGCCGCTGGACCACATGCTGCCGGCCACCTTGTAGGCGGTGCCGAGGCCGCCGCCGGGCACCGGCGAGCTGTAACCGGAGGTGTTCGCGGCCTGGTTCACGGTCGCCGCACCGGAGGACGCCTTCGACGCGGACTGCTCGGAGGAGTCCGAGGACGGCTTCGAAGCGGACTGCTCCGAGGACTCACCGGCCGCCGCCGGCTTCGACGCGGAGGACGGAGCGGACGAAGAGGGTGAAGCGCTCCTCTCGGGAGAAGAGGACTTCTTCGGCGTACCGGTCGCGGCGGCCTTGCCGTCGACCGAGAGCTTCAGACCGGGGTGGATGAGCGACGGGTCACTGCCCACAGCCTCGCGGTTGTCGGCGTAGAGCTGCTTCCAGCCGCCGTCGACGCTCTCGGACTCGGCGATCTTCGCCAGGTAGTCGCCGCCCTTCACTATGTACGTGCGGGCGTCGCCCCCCTCTTCGCCGTCGGTCTTCACGCCGTCAGCCGTCTTGCCGGCGACGGAATACGACTGGACGGCCTTTTCCGGAGCGATCTGCACAGGGGCGGCGTTCGCTCCGGTGGCACCGAGAAGCGGCAGGGCGAGTGCGGCGCCACCGGTCCCGGCGACGGCGATGGAACGGGTGAAACGCAAAGCGCTGGGGCGGCGGTGCTTACCCTTTGCGGGCATGACGAATTCCTCTCCGGCGCCTACGAGGTGAGCTGTCGGGTTCGGACTGGAGATGCCCGGCCGCGCCGAAACGCGGCTTAACCCCGAGCCGTTCCGGAGACCGGAACAGGCAGTCGTACCTGTGGGTCCCCCGCTCCTGCCGCACACGGGTCAGAGTGTGAAGGCTCCGGACAGCGGCAGGATTAGGCGTCTGTCCGGATCGATGGTGAACGTAGGCGACCGGGACGCAAAGGAACAAGCGCGATCTTCCGAGCAAAGGCGCATTTGTGTGATCCATTGACATAAAAACCGTCACCCAGAGTCGCCCCGATTGTCACGCACCCCCGAATCCCCTTGCGAAACACCGAAATTACGTGAGCATGGCGACAACGCATCGTCACCTCTATGACGATGCTCACCACCCCATTCCCATCTCCCTTTCTATCGGGGCATGTTATGACGAAACTATCCAAACGGACAGAACGCCCGAATAGCAGAAGAAGGGGCCTTTCGGTCCGGCTGGGGGCCGCTCGGGAGCCGTCACGGGTCCGTCCGCGCAGGCGGCTCGAGACCGCCGGCTGCCACGCCGCCGGCCCGGTCACCAACTCATGGCCCCGCCAGGCATGTCGTATCGTCGGGTGACACCCGTCGACGCCGCCGCGCCGGCGGCGCAGAGTGGGAAAGGGGCCCCCGTGACGCAGCAGATCCCGTCGACCGAACCCGAGCTCACCGGTGTGCGCAATTTCCGTGACGTGGGCGGCCTGCCGACCGTCGACGGCCGCCGGGTGCGGCACGGGATGCTGTTCCGCAGCGGCCACCTCGCACACGCCACCGAGGAGGACGCAGCCTTCCTGTCCTCCCTGGGACTGCACACCGTCTTCGACTTCCGTAACGCGGCCGACCACAAGCTGGACGGACGGGACATCGAGCTGCCCGGCGTGCGCAATGTGAACCTGCCGCTGAGCGACCCGGCCGACGGCGCCGAGTTCTGGAGGATGGTCCGGGACGGGGACCTCGACCAGCTCCGCGCGATCCTCGCCGACGGCAAGGGAGCGGACCGGATGATCGCCTCGTACCGCGCGACCGTGACGCAGCGCACCTCCGAACACTCCCGCGTGCTGATCTCGCTCGCCGAGGAGAGCCTGCCCGCGCTGATGCACTGCGCGGCGGGCAAGGACCGCGCGGGCCTGTCGGTGGCGGTGACGTTGCTCGCGCTGGGCGTGGAACGGGACGCGATCTTCGACGACTACCTGAAGTCCAGCGCCGCGCACCGCCGCTACAAGGTGCGCCGCAGCGCCACCTCCGCCTCGGCCTACTCACCCGAGGTCATGGAACTGCTCGACCCGCTGTTCGACGCCCGCGCCGAGTATCTGTCGGCCGCGCTCGAGACGATCGAGGAGACCTGGGGCGGCGTGGACCCCTACCTCGAGCAGGCTCTCGGGTTCACCCCCGAGTACCGGGAGCGGCTGCGCGATCGCATGCTGGACTGAGCGGCCCCTCGAGGGCTACGCCTTCGCGCCCAGCTCGAAGAGCAGGTAGATGAAGGCCGCGAAGAGGTGGCCCACCACGACGTAGATGAACAGCCTCACCCACAGGGCGCGAGGGAATTTCTCCTCCATGTCCTTCATGACACATCTCCATGGGTGGGGCCCAGGCACAGGGCGGCCGTGGGGCTCTGCAGCAGGGTGTGGACGAACAGCAGCTCGACCCCGTCGGGGTCCTCGGCGGCGATGCGGTGCGGCGTCAGCGAGTCGAAGTGCGCGCTGTCGCCCGGAGCGAGGCGGTGCAGGGTGTCCCCGAGGCGGAGCCGCAGCCGCCCCCCGAGGACGTACAGCCACTCCTCGCCGGGGTGGACCCGAACGATGTCGCCCTGGGATCCCTGCGGGACCAGGACCCGCAGGGCCTGCATCCCGCGCCCCGCGGAACCGGCCTGCCGGTAGGTCCAGCCGCCGGCCGTGGTCGGCTCCATGCCGGCGGCGCGCACCACGGCTTCACGGTCGGCGGCGGTCTCACCGAGCAGTCCGGAGACCGTCGTACCGTAGACGCGGGCGAGGGAGAGCAGCATCGGCAGCGAGGGCTGGCGCTGTCCGGTCTCCAGCCGGGAGAGGTGGGCGGGCGACAGTCCCGCGTCGCGGGCGGCGGCCTCCAGCGTCAGGGAGGCCCGGCGCCTGAGGGCGCGCAGCTGCGGGGCGACCGCGGGAAGCGCGTCGGCCGGTTCGGCCGGCGTCCCGGCCTCGGGGGAACTCATGACTCCATTCAGCCGTAGCTTTGCCCGGGGGGCAAATTTTTTGCCTCCCGGGCAAGAAGTGTCGTTCTCACCGGTCGGCGACCGCCTGCTTCACCAGTGTCCTGCCGAACTCCCACACCAGACCGCCCTCATGGGCATCGTCCATGACCGCGGTGAAGGCGTCCACGAACCGGTCCACCTCCCGCTCGCCGATGATCAGCGGCGGGATCAGCTTGATCACCTCCAGGTGGTCGCCGGAGACCTGGGTGAGGATCCTGTGCTTCTGCAGCAGCGGGACGACCACCATCTGCGCGAAGAGCCCTTTGCGCGCGGCCTGCAGCATGGCCCAGCGACCGCGCAGCTTCAGCGACCGCGGCCGGCCGAACTCGATGCCGATCATCAGGCCCCGGCCACGGACGTCGGCGAGCAGCTCGTAGGTGTCGACGAGGGCCGCGAGCCGGGACCGCAGCAGCTCCCCGGTGGCCCGGACGTTCGCGACGATCTGCTCGTTCTCCATGACCGACAGCACCGCGAGGCCGGCCGCCATGGCCTGGGCGTTGCCCCCGAAGCTGGCCGAGTGGACCAGCACCCGGTCCATCGACGAGTAGACCTTGCGGAAGATCCGGTCCTTGCCGAGCGTGGCCCCCACCGGGACGTAACCGCCGGAGAGCGCCTTGGCCACGCACACCAGGTCCGGTTCGACCCCTTCCTCGTGCTGGTAGGCGTAGAAGTCGCCGGTCCGTCCGAGCCCGGTCTGCACCTCGTCGGCGATCAGCAGCGCCCTGTGCCGGTGCAACAACTCCTGGGCGGTACGCAGGTAGCCGGGCGGGGTCGCGTGCACGCCCTTGCCCTGGATGGGTTCCACGATGAGGGCGGCGACGTCGCCCTTGGCCAACTCCTTTTCCAGCGCGTCCACATCGCCGAGGGGTACGGCCGTGTCGGGCAGCAGTGGGGCGAATCCGTCCCGGAAGCCGGACTCACCGTTGACGGACAGGGAGCCGGTGGTCAGCCCGTGGAAGGCGTGCGCGCAGTACAGGACGCGGGGCCTGCCGGTGGCGTACCGGGCGAACTTCAGCGCGGTCTCGACTGCCTCCGTGCCGCTGTTGCCGAAGAACACCCGGTCCAGGTGAGGACTGTGGGTGAGCAGCTTCTCGGCCAGCAGTCCGGGCAGCGGCGGGCAGTCGAAGCGGGTGAGGTCGGCGAGCGAGGCGTCGAGGACGTCGTGCAGGGCCTTGCGGACCACGGGGTGGTGGCGCCCCAGGCCCATCACCCCGAATCCGGCGAGCATGTCCAGGTGGTCGTTGCCGTCCGCGTCCCAGAAGTGGGCTCCCTCGGCACGTTCGTAGACCTTGTCGAACCCGATGGTGTGCAGCATGCGCGGGAGCTGGTGGTTGAGGTGTCTGGTGTGCAGCTCGTAGCGCTCGGCTCCGCGCTCGGCCAGCAGTGCGCCGAGGTCGAAGTCCCCGGCCGCCCGTGACGGCTCCGACGGCTCCGACGGCTCCGACGGCTCCGGGGCGGACTCCGCAGTGGTCATGGCTGTTCCTCCCGTTGCTCCCGTGGTTCCCCTTGCCCCCACTGCTCCCGCTGTTTCCCGGGCGGTTCGTTCCGGAGCTGCCGCTCCTCCTCCACGTCCGGGCTCGCGCCGATCCGGCCGGCGATCCCGACGGGCGTCAGGCCGATGTCCGCCGGCACCTCACCGCGCTCGGCGTGCGCGAGGAACTGCCCCGGAACGCCGAACCGCCGTACCGGCACGTCGACATCGGCGTCGCCCGGCGCCAGTGCCAGTGCCACGGCCGAACCCACGCCCGCCGCACCGCTGTTGTCCTCGACGACGGCCACGAGGAGGATCTGCCCCTTGCCGTTGCCCGAGGCCACACCCAGGTCGGCCTCGCGGGCCTCCCCCGGGCCGCGTCCTGCGTCGGACACGCCGCCCGCACGGTCTGGCCCCCGACGCCGTCAGCTCCGCGATCCGCTGCGACGTCGCCCCGACGTCCGACGTACGCGTGGTCGTCGTCGACCGCACCCACACCGGCGCGTCCCCGCCCACCACCACCGGCCCGACCGGGATCCGCCGGCTCCTGCGCCGCGGGGCGGGCGGCCGCACCGGCATCCTCGGGACCCGAGGAGGACAGCCGTCACGGCGTCACTCCCTGTTTCCCGAGACCGTCTCGCGCAGGGCGCGCAGGGACTCCTTCAGGGACCCGGTGGTGGCGAGGACGGCGGTGGGTTCGTAGCCGCAGTGCGCCATGCAGTTGGCGCAGCGCGGGTCCTTGCCGCGGCCGTACTTGTCCCAGTCGGTCTTCTCGATCAGTTCCCGGTACGTCGGCACATAGCCGTCGCTCATCAGGTAGCAGGGACGCTGCCAGCCGAAGAGCGAGTAGTTCGGGATCGCCCACGCGGTGCACGGGAAGTCGACCCTTCCCTCGAGGAAGTCCAGGAACAGGGGCGAGTGGTTGAGCCGCCAGCGACGGCGGTTGCCACCGGCGAACGCCTTCCTGAACAGCTCGCGGGTCTGCTCCACACCGAGGAAGTGCTCCTGGTCGGGGGCCTTCTCGTAGGCGTAGGCGGGCGAGATCATCATCTCGTCGACCCTGAGGTCGTCGTTGAGGTAGTCGAGTACCTCGATGACGGTCTGCGGGGTGTCGGTGTTGAAGAAGGTCGAGTTGGTGGTGACCCGGAAGCCGCGCCGCTTGGCCTCCTTGATGGCGGCCACCGCCTCGTCGAACACGCCCTCCTTCGCGACGGACTCGTCGTGCCGCTCGCGCAGCCCGTCGATGTGCACGGCGAACGCGAAGTACGGCGACGGGGTGAACTTGTCCATCTTCCTGCGCAGCAGCATGGCGTTGGTGCACAGGAACACGTACTTGCGCCGTGCCACCAGCTGGCGGACGATCTCGTCGATCTGGGGGTGCATCAGCGGTTCGCCGCCGGCGATCGACACCATCGGCGCCCCGGACTCCAGTACCGCGCCCACGGCCTGCGCGACCGGCATGCGCTGCTTGAGCACCCCGGCCGGGTGCTGGATCTTCCCGCAGCCCTCACAGGCCAGGTTGCAGGCGAAGAGCGGTTCCAGCTCGACGATCAGCGGAAACTTGTCACGTCGGCGGAGCTTCTGTTCGGCCAAGTATGTGGCGACCTTGACGGACTGACGCAGCGGCATGGCCATCTGGCTCACCTCCCAGGGAGCAGCAAGGAACGGTGCCATTCGAGATACGCGGGAAGAACGGAACGAAGGACGCGGAAAGCCGATATTCCACCGCGCACCGTGCCGATCCGGACCAGTTCGTATTCAGGAGCGTCCACGACCACCCGTACGGCCGCAACGGGGCGCGCACCCGCGCGGACGGCGCTCAGGAGCGTGGCAGCGGACTCCATGTCGACCGCGATCGCGCCGGTGGCGAGCAGCTCGGGCCGTTCGTGTCCGCGGACCACGTGCCCGGAGCCGGTGAGCGGCCCGGTGTGGACGGTGCGCCCCGGCGCGACGCGCGCCAGTTCCTTCACCAGCAGGTCGGTTCCGACGCACGGCACGCTGCCGCGCGGGTCGCGGGTCTCCCCGGCGACCACCAGGTCGCCGGGGTGCATCCCGGGGGCCAGCCCGGCGCAGAAGCCGGTGGCCAGCACGGCGGCGTCGCGCAGCGCCGGGCCGGCGAGCGCCCGGGTGACGGAGCGCTCGGCGGCCGCCGGCCCCATGCCCGTGCGCAGGACGGTGACCGGCTCGCCGGCGCCGTGGCCTCTCCCGCGCAGGGCGAGCCGCTCGATGCCGAGCGCGCAGGCGATCAGCAACGGGGCCGGCATCGCCCGGGGGCCCATCAGCTGCCCGTCGCCCCGGCCAGCCGCTGCCGCTGCGCACCGGCGTCCGCCCCCGGCTGCACGACCGGCGTCTTTGTCGGCACCGCCGTCGGCGTCTTGGCGAACGGTTCCCCGTTCACGTACCGGCCGAGCGCGGTGAGCGGGAAGACCTGCCGGTAGAGGTGGTAGTTGATGGAGAAGTCCCAGGGGAAGCCCGTGCCGGTGAAGTAGGGCTCGTCCCAGGAGCCGTCCTCGTGCTGGGTGGCGGCCAGCCAGGCGATGCCGCGTTCCACGGCCGCGGACTTTTTCTCGCCGGCCGCCAGCAGGGCCATCAGCGCCCACCCGGTCTGCGAGGCGGTCGAGGCGCCCTTTGCGCTCCACTCGCGGGAGTCGCGGTAGGAGCGCAGGTCCTCGCCCCAGCCTCCGTCGTCGTTCTGGACCGATTCCAGCCAGGCCACGGCCCGTCGGATCGCCGGGTGCGAGCCGGGGAGACCGGCGGCGACCAGCGCCGGCACCACGGACCCGGTGCCGTACAGGTAGTTGACTCCCCAGCGCCCGAACCACGAGCCGTCCGGCTCCTGCTCGTCGAGCAGCCAGCGGATGCCCCGCCGGGTGCGCGGATCGTGGGCGAGCCCCTCGACGGCGAGCATCTCCACGACGTGCGCGGTGACATCGGCCGACGGCGGGTCGACGACCTCGCCGAAGTCGCAGAACGGCAGCCGGTTGGGGAACGGGCTGGTGTTGTCGACGTCGAAGGCGCCCCAGGCGCCGTTGCGGGACTGCATGCCGAGGTTCCAGCGGACCCCGCGGCCGATGGCGTTGTCCACCCGCTCCGGGTCGTGGTGCTTGACCCTGCGGAGCGCGAGGACCACCTCGGCGGTGTCGTCGATGTCGGGGTAGTTGTCGTTGTGGAACTCGAACGCCCAGCCGCCCGGAGGGAGTCCGGGCCTGCGTACCGACCAGTCGCCCGGCCGTACCACCTGTTCGCCGAGCATCCAGTCGGCGGCCCTGACCAGTTGGGGGTGGTCGGCGGGCAGGCCGGCGTCGGCGAGGGCGATGGTGGCGAGGCAGGTGTCCCACACCGGGGACTGGCAGGCCTCCACCATCCGGGCGCCGTCCTCGCGCCACACGGCGAACCGGTCGAGGGAGTCCAGTCCGGCACGCATCACCGGGTGGTTCAGGTCGTAGCCGAGCAGGTGCAGCGCGATGACGGAGTACACGGCGGGCGGCTGGATACCGCCCCAGCAGCCGTCGTTCTCCTGCCGCTCGATGATCCAGCGGGCCGCGGTGTTCATCGCCGCCCCGCGCAGTCGGCGCGGGACGGCCCGGCGCAGCGCGTGCAGGCCCTTGTCGAGCCGCTGGAAGGCGCCGTCCCAGCTGGTCACCGGTGCTGTCCGTCCGGGAGGGCGGGGGCGGGCCGGGTCGGTGTGCAGTTCGTCGAGCGGGAACGGGGCGGGCCGTACCGGCCGCTTGGCCGAGACGATCGTCAGCGGGACGATGGTCTGGCGGGCCCAGCAGCCGAAGTCGTAGATGTTGAGCGGCGCCCAGGAGGGGAACCAGATCAGCTCGGGCGGGAGTTCGGGCAGGTCCTCCCACTTCCACCAGCCGAACAGGGCCAGCCAGATCCGGGTGAAGACCCGGGAGGCGGCGATCCCGCCCCGGCCGCGGACCCAGGCGGCGGCGCGCGCCATGTGCGGGGCGTTCGGCGCGTCACCGGCCAGCCGCAGGGCGACGTACGCCTCGATGGTGGCGGAGAGGTCGCCGGGCCCGCCGTGGAAGGTGGCCCAGGTGCCGTCCGCGCGCTGCTCGCCCCGGATGAACAGGGCGGCGGCGCGGGTGGTCTCCTCCTCGAGGATGCCGAGGAACTGACGCAGCAGCAGGTCCTCGGCGTCCATCGTGACGTTGGTCTCGAGGTCCCCCTTCCACCAGCCCTGGTCGTCCTGGCGGGACAGCAGGAACTCGGTGGCGCGCCGCATGGCGCCGGCGGCGATGTCGGGTACCCCGGCCGCCGCGGGGATGTCGGTGTCGGTGTCGCTGGCCGCGGCCACCGAGGACGGCAGGGCCGCCCCGGTGCTTCCGTCGGTCGTCGCTGTCATGGCTTCCCCTTCGTGCAGTCCTGCAATGTGTGCGTCTGCTGTGGGTCCGCCGTCGGCCGGTGCCGTACTCCCCGCAACACCGGCCGGCGACTACGCGAGGGCTATTCGACCGATAGTGATCATCTCTTTCGTACGACGACGAAGTCCGCGAGTGCCGTGAACTGCTCCCGCACCCTGTCGGGCATGTCGACGGCGTCGAGGGCCTCGATGGCGATGGTGTGCTGACGACGCGCTTCCTCGGCGGTCCACTCCCGTCCGCCGGCCTGCTCGATGAGGGCCGCGCGGGCCGCGAACTCCTCCTCGGAGAAGGTGGCGAAGTCGCTGCCGCCGGCGTCGGCGGCGAGGATCCCCGCAAGCTGCTCGGAGGCCGGGCCGCCCGCGGCGAGCGCCGACACGACGGGGAGGGACTTCTTGCGCTGGCGCAGATCGCTCCAGGTCTGCTTGCCGGTGGCCGCCGGGTCGCCCCAGATGCCGAGGAGGTCGTCGACGGCCTGGAAGGCCAGACCGAGGTGGTAGCCGTACTTCTCCAGGGTGTCGGCGGTGTGCGCGTCGGCGCCACCGAGCACGGCGCCGACGGAGCTGGCGCAGGCGAGCAGGGCGCCGGTCTTGTTGCCCTCCATCTCCAGGCACTCCTCGACGCCGACGCGGTCTCGGTGTTCGTAGGAGATGTCCTGCGCCTGGCCGTCGATCAGGGCGCGGGTGGCGGTGGTCAGCCGGCGGGTGGCCCGGCCGGCCTCGACGGTGCCGAGTTCCAGCAGCACCTCGTTGGCGAGGGCGAACAGGGCGTCGCCGACGAGGATGGCCTGGGCGGGGCCGTGCGTCTTCCAGACGGTGTCGCGGTGCCTGCGCTGCTCGTCGCCGTCCATGAGGTCGTCGTGCAGCAGGGAGAAGTTGTGGACGAGTTCGACGGCGACCGCGCCGGGGACGCCGACCTCGGGGGCGGCACCGGTGACCTCGGCGGACAGCACGGCGAGCGCGGGGCGCACGGCCTTGCCGCCGTCGCCGTCCGCGGGCCTGCCCTGGGCGTCGATCCAGCCGAAGTGGTAGGCGGCGACGGTGTCCATGGGAGGCGCCAGGCGGCCGATGGCCGCCCGCAGTACCGGCATGGCCAGTGTCCTGCCGCGCTCCAGGAGCGCGGGCACGTCCGCCGCGGTCCTTCCAGCGGCCTTCGAGGCCGGGGGCACAGTGGGCACAGTCTCTCCTCTTGTTGCGGTACCGGGGGTGCGGGGACCCGCCGCGGCGGGTGCGTCGGCGCTCACCGGAGTCCCTCTCGCACGGCGGGGCCCCGGGCGCCGCGGCCGGCCTCCCCGTCCCACGCGAAGAGGTGGCGGGGCCGTGGCCGGCCCAGGGCGCTCAGCGCGGCGTCCGCCGCGCCGACGCCGCTGCGGACCGCACCCTCCATGGTCGCGGGCCACCCGGTGGCGGTCCACGCTCCGGCCAGGTACAGGCCGGGAGCCTTGGTGCGGGCGCCGGGCCTGAGCCGTCCGACGCCGGGAGCGGGGGTGAACGTCGCGGTGCGCTCCCGGGTGACGAAGAAGTCCCGCACGCCGGCCTCGCGGGCGCGCGGCAACAGGCGTTCCAGTTCGGGCAGGTAGCGCTCACGCAACGCGGCCACGGGCTCGTCGATGTCGCCCTGGGCGACCGACTGCGAGACGGCCAGGTACTGGCCCTGCCGCAGACCGGAGGTCCGGGTGCGGTCGAAGACCCACTGCACGGGGCTGCCGAGGGCGGCGAAGAAGGGGCTGGTGAGCACGGTGCGGTCGTAGACGACGTGGAGGTTGAGGATCGGCGCGGTGCCGATGCCGAGCAGCCGCCCGGGATCGTCGAGCGCTCCGGCGGGCAGCAGGCCGTACGCCTCGCGCTGCGGTACGGCGAGGACGACGGCGTCCGCGTCGAGGGTCTCGCCGGGAGTCCGGACGCTCCAGCCCCCGTCGCCGCGGGCGGTGACGGAGGTGACGCGGGTACGGACCTCGGTACGGACCGCGGCGGAGTCGAGCGCCTTGCGGGCCAGCCGGTCGTGCAGGTCCCCCAGCGGGACATGGGCCCAGCCGATGTCGGCCGCGCCCGGGTCGGACAGCAGGCCGGTCTTGAAGACCATCGCGGCGAGTGCCAGCGAGGCGTCGCCCGCGACCGCGTTGAGGGTGGCGATCCCCACCAGGTCCCACAGTGCCTCGACGGCGCGCGGCGACTGGCCGTGCGCGGCCAGCCAGCTGCCGAAGTCCTGGTCGTCGAGGGCGGGATCGGTGAGGTCGAGTCCCTTGAGCGCGAGCGCGGCGCGGCCCACGCCGGCCCGTTCGGCGAGCGAGAGGTGCGGGTAGGCGGCGAGACTGCGCCCCAGGTGCAGGGGTACGGGCAGCGGGTCGCGGCGCAGTCGGCCGAGCCGGCGTCCCTCGGGCCGGTCGGCGTCGATCACGGGCACGTCCAGACGGTTCTGCAGCGGTGCCAGGGCCGTGCCGTCGATCCGGTCGAGGAACCAGCGGTAGGCGGTGCAGCAGCGCAGGTAGACGTGCTGGCCGTTGTCGACGGTCAGGTCGCCGCGCTGGAAGGAGAAGGCGAGTCCGCCGAGCCGGGGACGGCCTTCGAGCAGGGTGACGCGCACGCCGGCGTCGGCGAGCGCGAGCGCGGCGGTGACGCCGGCGAGACCGCCACCGACCACGACGGCGTGCCGCCCCGCCGGTGCGTCGCCGCCGGCGTGCGATTTTTCGGAGCTGTCGACACGGGTCATGGCGCGCCCTCCCCTGCCCGGCCGCCGTGCCGCCGGATCGGTGCGCGGCGGGCCGTCCTGGGAAGGGACGCGAGACCGCGGCGGAGGGTTGCGCCCCGTTTGCCGGGGGCGCGACCGGGTGGGAGAGGTCTGTCCATCAGGCGCGCCTCCTGACGGTCCGCCGGGTGACGTGCCGGGTGTCCAGGCCGGAGAGGCCGCGCACCGCGACGTAGGCCTTCTCCCGTCCGGGCAGGGAGACCCGGCCGCGCAGCACGGCCTCGGGCTCGCGCTCGATGCGGTCGAGGAGGCGGCGGTAGATGCCGGCCATGGCGGCGACACAGGCGCCGCTGCGACGGTCGAGCATGGGCAGCAGCCGGTAGCCCTCGGCGAACAGGGCGCGGGCCCGGCGCACCTCGAAGTGGACGAGGCCGGCGAAGTCGGAGCCCTCCGGCGGGGTCGGCCCGCTGAACCCGGCCGAACAGCCGAACTTGGCGAGGTCGTCGGAGGGCAGATAGGTGCGCCCTCCCTCGGCGTCCTCCCGGACGTCCCGGAGGATGTTGGTGAGTTGGAGCGCGAGCCCCAGCGTGTCGGCGTATTCGGGGGCGCGTTCGACGCCCCGTGCGCCGGGTTCGGTGCCGAAGACGCCGAGGGAGATCCGCCCGATGGCACCGGCCACGCAGCGGCAGTAGACCTTCAGGTCGTCCCAGGTCTCGTAGGTCTCGCCGCGCACGTCCATCCGGACGCCGTCGATCAGTTCGTCGAGGCCGCCGAGCGGGACCGGGAACTGCCGCGCGGTGTGTGCGAGGGCGACGGCCACCGGGTCGGTGTCGTCCTCGTCGACCGCGCCGTCCCGGACCCGGGTGAGCAGCGCCCGGGTGTCCTCGAGCCGGGCGACCTTGACGTCGTCCGCCAGCGTGCCGTCGCCGATGTCGTCGACGCGCCGGGAGAACGCGTACAGCGCCGACATCGCGCGCCGCTTCGGCGTCGGCAGCAGCCGGATGCCGTAGGCGAAGTTCCGGGCCTGCTGTCCGGTGACGGCCTCGCAGTAGCTGTATGCGGCGAGTACCGGCGCCGATGTGTGCGTGTCCGACTCCACTGCCGGAATCACCCCTCTTCTCGCAGCGTCGTGCCGGCCTCGCGCAGCAGCCGGGCCTTGCCGACCCCCGGCGGGCCGGGAAGTACGTCGTACTCGGCGGCGGCGATCGCGCCCAGGGCCGCCCGTCCCCCTGCCACGAACCCCGCGAGCAGCAGCTTCAGCCTGCCGCGGACGCTGCCCACCAGGGGGGCGCCCTCCTCCAGGAGTTCCCGGGCGCGCTGCGCCTGGAACGCGACCAGGGCGCGCACCGCCGCGCCGGCGTGCGGCGCGGCGAGATCCGCCTCGTCCACGTGGAAACGTTTCATGTCCTCGGCGGGCAGGTAGACACGGTCGCGGCCGAGGTCCTCGGTGACGTCCTGGAGGTGCTCGACGATCTGGAGGGCGGTGCAGACCGCGTCTGAGCGGCGGATCCGCTCGGGGGTCGAGGTTCCGGTGACACCGAGGACGAGGCGGCCGACCGGGTTGGCCGACAGTTCGCAGTAGGCGAGCAGGTCGTCGTAGGTCTCGTAGCGGCTGACGATCTGGTCCTGGCGGTTGGCGGCGATCAGGCCGAGGAAGGGGCCCGGGGTCAGGCCGCGGCGGCGGACCGTCGGCTGGAGCCTGCGCAGCAGCGGATGGTGCGGGACCGCGTCGAAGACGCGGCGCAGATCCGCCTCGAGGGCGTCGAGCAGCACCGTCCGGTCGGCCGCCCGGTCGGGGGCGACGCCGAGCAGTTCGGCGTCGGCACCGCCGGGGGCCAGGTCACCGTCGCCGATGTCGTCGACGAGCCGGGCGTAGCCGTAGACCGCCATCAGGTCGTCGCGCCAGGCCCGGGGCAGGAAGAACGGCGCCACCGGGAAGTTCTCGGTGGCGGCCTTGTCCAGAGTGGCGCGCTCGGTGTCCAGGGGGGCGCCCCCGGGATCTGCCGGGTGCGCCGTGCCGGTTCGCCTCATCGCGGGCAGCCCTGGGCGGGGACGGCACATGCTGCGTTCAGCAGGGGAGTCTCCGTAGCCATTGCCGTCACATCTCCCGTTCTACACTGCCGACCCAATACACACTATTTCGGACACGCCACTTGTGTTTGCACCCGGCCGGATCGCCGACGGGTGTCACGCGTTATGGCCCTGATTGCCGTCTTTAGGGACCGGTACAGCTTACGTCGTGCAGCGCGGCACGGACCGCCGGGGTGCCCCCGCGCCCCGGAACAACGAACCGGTCCGTGTCAAGATTCCTGCGCACGGCAGGAGTTGACGTTTCCTTTGCAGACGCCCGCTTCTTTCGGCCGGTTTTGGCCGCAGAGACACGGGTGGGCGGACCGGGCTACCTGGCGGTGAACTTCTCGTACTCCTTGAGGACCTCGTCGGTCGGGCCGTCCATGCGCAGTTCGCCCCGCTCCAGCCACAGCACGCGGTCGCAGGTGTCGCGGATCGACTTGTTGTTGTGGCTGACCAGGAAGACGGTGCCGGCCTCTTTGCGCAGTTCCCGGATGCGCGCCTCGGAGCGCTTCTGGAACTTGCGGTCGCCGGTGGCCAGCGCCTCGTCGATCATCAGGACGTCGTGGTCCTTGGCCGCCGCGATGGAGAAGCGGAGCCGGGCGGCCATGCCGGAGGAGTAGGTGCGCATCGGCAGGGTGATGAAGTCGCCCTTCTCGTTGATGCCGGAGAAGTCGACGATCTCCTGGTAGCGCTCCCTGATCTGTTCGCGGGACATGCCCATGGCAAGCCCGCCGAGTATCACGTTCCGTTCGCCCGTCAGGTCGTTCATCAGGGCCGCGTTGACGCCGAGCAGGGAGGGCTGGCCGTCGGTGTAGACCTTGCCCTTCTCGGCGGGCAGCAGGCCGGCGATGGCCCGCAGCAGGGTCGACTTGCCGGAGCCGTTGGAGCCGATCAGACCGATGGCCTCACCGCGGTAGGCGACGAAGGAGACCCCGCGCACCGCGTGCACCTTGCGCACGCCCCGCGCCTCGTCGTCCTTGCCCCGTCGTATCATCCGGCCGAGTGCCGCCGTGGCGCTGCCGCGGCCGCCGCGCACACCGTTGACGCGGTAGACGATGTGCAGGTCGTCCGCGACGACGGTGGGGATGTGCGTGTCCGTCCTCCGGTCAGCCACGGCCGTACCTCTCCTCCGCCTTCCAGAAGTACACGAAGCCGATCACGCCGGCCAGCAGCGCCCAGCCCACCGCGAACGCCCACACGTGCGGCGGCAGGTACGAGGAGCCGTAGCCGTCGATCAGCGCGAAGCGGACCAGGTCCATGTAGACCGCGGCGGGGTTCAGCTGCAGGACGTCGGCGAGCCAGTGGGGGACGTCCTTGTCGGCGAGCATCGCCGGGATGCTGAACATGACGCCCGAGGCGTACATCCAGGTCCGCAGCACGAACGGCATCAGCTGGGCGAGGTCCGGCGTGCTGCTGCCCAGGCGCGCGAAGGCCAGCGCGAGGCCGGTGTTGAAGACGAACTGGAGCAGCAGCGCGGGGACGACCAGCAGCCAGGACAGCGCGGGCATGCTGCCGAACGCCATCACCACGACGACCAGGACGACCATCGAGTACAGCAGCTGCTGCAGCTGCTGCAGCGCGAAGGAGACGGGCAGCGAGGCCCGCGGGAAGTGCAGGGCCCGCACCAGGCCGAGGTTGCCGGAGATGGCCCGCACCCCGGCGAGGACCGAGCTCTGCGTGAACGTGAACACGAACACGCCCGTCACCAGGAACGGGACGTAGACCTCGCTCGGGATGCCCCGGCGGGCACCCAGCAGCAGGCCGAAGATGAAGAAGTACACGGCCGCGTTCAGCAGCGGCGTGGCCACCTGCCACAGCTGGCCGAGCTTGGCCTGGCTGTACTGCGCGGTCAGCTTCGCCCGGGAGAAGGTGAGGATGAAGTGCCGGCGTCCCCAGAGCTGCCGGACGTACTCGACGAGCGACGGTCGGGCGCCGCTCACCGTCAGTCCGTACTTGGCGGCGAGCTCGGCCGCCGTGAGGCCGTCGTCGGGCGGCCCGGACGCGCTGACCGCGGCCGGGCCGTCGTGCGTTGTCTCACTCACTGGTGAAAGCTTTCCCTCTTCGAGATGCCCGGCCCGTACGGACCGGGCATGTGCCGGGAGGCCTGGGTGCGGCCCCGATGGTCCCGGACACGAGCTTGTCAGATGACAGGGGGCCGGCCCAGCCGGGTCAGCCGCCACACCGTACGCCACTTCATGGGCCGGCGAGGACCGCTGGGGGTGGTCCAGCCCTCCCAAAAGCCGCCGAACCAGGCCTTGAGAGCCGGGCGCGAGGGTCTGCGGAGCAGGGTGAGCAGCATCCAGGCGCCCAGGTAGAGGGGGACCAGGGGCGCGGGAAGGTTGCGGCGGGCCAGCCAGACACGGTTGCGGGCGACCATGCGGTGGTAGACCGCGTGCCGCGAGGGGGCGGTGGTCGGGTGGTACAGCACCATGTCGGACCGGTAGTCGATCATCCAGCCGGCGTCGAGGGCCCGCCAGGCCAGGTCGGTCTCCTCGTGCGCGTAGAAGAACGCGTCGGGCAGGCAGCCGGCGTCGGCGAAGACCCGGGTGCGTACGGCGTTGGCGCCGCCGAGGAAGGTGGTCACCCTCGATGAGCGCATCGGGTCGGCGGCGCGCAGCCGGGGCACGTGGCGGCGCTGGGTGCTGCCGGTTTCCGGGTCGGCGATGCGGAAGCTGATGATGCCGAGCTCCGGATCGGCGGCGAACGCCTGGCGGCACAGCTCGACCGTGTCGTGGTGCGCCAGGAGGCCGTCGTCGTCGAGGAACAGCAGGATGTCGACCTCCTGGCCGTTCGGGCCGAACGCCTCGATGCCGACGTTGCGTCCGCCGGGGATGCCGAGGTTCTCCGGCAGTTCGACGGTGCGCACGCCGTCGGGGACCTCCGGGACGGGCGAGCCGTTGCCGACGACGACCGTCCGGACCGGGTCGCCGTCCTGCTTGGCGACCGAGTCGAGCAGGGCGCACAGCTCGTCGGGGCGGTTGCCCATGGTGATGATCACCGCGCCGACCTTGAGGGAGGATCCCATCGCGGTCACCTCAGCCTGCTGGAAGCAAGGACGGACACCAGGTGCAGCAGGGTCTGCAGCAGGGCTATCCCGGCGAGGACGGCGACACCCAGGCGGGTGAAGAACAGGTCTCCCCGGGCGGCGTCGACGATCGCGAGGAGCACGATCAGCAGCGACGCCTCCATGCCGAGGATCAGCCGGTGGAACTTCAGGGCTCCGGCGGCCCGGCGGGCGAGCGCCATGCCGGAGGAGCGCGGCTCGGCGGCGGCCTCCTTGACCGGCGGGAGTCCGCCCTGGTGGCGGGCCACACCGACCAGGTCGGTCTCGGCCTTGATCAGGATGGCGCCGAGGGCGGCCAGGGTGCCGAGGAAGGCCCAGAGCCAGTCGATGCGGCCGGTGCCCCACAGGTCGGCGGCGCGCAGGCCGAATCCGACGAGGACGGCCGCGTCGCACAGGTAGGCGCCGACCCGGTCGAGGTAGACCCCGCTGAGCGAGAACTGCTGCTTCCAGCGGGCGATCTCGCCGTCCACGCAGTCGAGCAGCAGGTACAGCTGCACCATGACCAGGCCGAGGACCGCGCCCGTGATCCCCGGCACCAGCAGGGCCGGGGCGGCGAGGACGCCGAAGACGGTCATCAGATACGTGAGCTGGTTGGGCGTGACCCTGGTGTTCACCAGGTAGCGGTCCACCCGCAGGGACACCTCACGCATGTAGAGGCGTCCCATCCAGTGCTCACCGCTGCGCCGGTCCTTCACCCCCGCGGGGTGGACGACCGGACGGAGTTCAGCTACCGATGGCCTTGACATAGTCGGCGTAGACGTCCTTGATCTGTTCGGTCTTCAGGTCGAGATGTTCGAGGATCGTGAAGCGGCCGGGACGGGTCTCGGGGGCGAATTCGACGACTTTGACGAACTCCTCCACCGTGAAGCCGATCTCCTGGGGCAGTACCGGGAGTCCGTGCCGGCGCAGTACTCCGGCCATGTACGCCGACTCCTCGTGCGCGCCGCGCAGGTACATGGCGAAGGCCGCGCCCAGGCCGCACTGCTCTCCGTGGGCGGCGGCCCGCTTGGGGTAAAGCAGGTCGAAGGCGTGGTTGATCTCGTGGCAGGCCCCGGAGGACGGCCGCGAGTCGCCGGACACCGACATGGCGATGCCGCTGAGGACCAGTGCCTCGGCGAGCACCTGGAGGAAGTCGTTGTCGCCGATGCCCCCGGGGTGGCGCAGCACGGACTCGCCGGCCTGCCGGGCCATGGCGGCGGCGAGCCCGTCGATCCGCTCGCCCTTGATCCGGTTGGCCAGCTCCCAGTCCGCGATGGCGGAGACGTTGGAGACGGCGTCGCCGATTCCCGCGCGTACGAAGCGCACCGGGGCGTCCCGGATGATGTCGAGGTCGATGACGACCGCGATCGGGTTCGGCACGCCGTAGGATCCTCGGCCGGCGTCGTTGTCGAGGGTGGCGACGGGCGAGCACAGGCCGTCGTGCGCGAGGTTCGTCGGTACGGCGACCAGGGGGAGGCCGACGCGTGCCGCGGCGAACTTGGCGCAGTCGATGATCTTTCCGCCGCCGAGTCCGACGATCGCGTCGTAGTGGCCGGCCTTTATGGCGCCGGCCAGCCGGACCGCGTCGTCGAGGGTGCCGCCGCCGACCTCGTACCAGGTGGCGCCGGGCAGCGACGGGGAGAGCCGCTCGCGCAGCCCGGCGCCGGAGCCGCCGCTGACGGCGACGGCGAGGCGGCCCGACTGCGCGATGCGTTCGTCGGCGAGGACCCCGGCCAGGTCGTCGAGGGCGCCGGGGCGGATGTCGACGACGAGCGGGGAGGGGATGAGCCGGGTCAGTACTGGCATGCGATCTCCCGTCCACGGGCGAGGTCGTCGTGGTTGTCGATCTCCACCCAGTCGACGTCACCGATCGGCGCCACGTCGATCCGGAAGCCGCGGTTCACCAGTTCCTGGTAGCCGTGCTCGTAGAACTGCTGCGGGTCGGTCTCCCACACGGTCTTCAGCGCCTCGGCCAGCGCGGGGGCGGCGTCGCCCTCGATGAGGGTGACGCCGATGTACTCGCCGGTGGCCTCGGCGGGGTCCATCAGTTTGGTGATCGTCGTCATGCCCTTCGCGGGGTCGACGACGACCTTCATCTCCTCGTCGGCGAGCTGCTTGACCGTGTCGAGGGCGAGGATGATCCTCTTGCCGTCGCCGCGGGCGGCGAGGAGCGTCTTCTCGACGGAGACCGGGTGCACGGTGTCGCCGTTGGCGAGGATCACGCCGTCCTTGAGGGCGTCACGGCCGCACCACAGGGAGTAGGCGTTGTTCCACTCCTCGGCCTTGTCGTTGTCGATGAGGGTGAGCTTGAGCCCGTACTTCTGCTCCAGGACCGCCTGGCGCTCGTACACGGCCTCCTTGCGGTAGCCGACGATGACGGCGGCCTCGGTCAGGCCGATCTCGGCGAAGTTGCCGAGGGTGAGGTCCAGGACCGTCGGTTCGCCCTCTATGCCCGCGGGCCCCACCGGCACCAGCGCCTTGGGCAGGGTGTCGGTGTAGGGGCGCAGACGCCGTCCGGCGCCGGCCGCCAGCACGAGGCCGATCATGCGGGTTCTCCTTCATCGTGTACGGCGGGTGCGCCGCCCCGGTGGGCGGCCACCCAGAAGCGGATGCTCTCGAAGAGCACCAGCAGGGCCACGGCCACGGCGATCACCGTGAGCGCGACGGCGAACTGCGAGGCGGTGAGCAGGGCGGCCAGGACGACGACCGCCAGGGTGCGGCCTTCGTGCCCCCCGATCGCCCGCACCAGCCAGGGCGGGGGCGCGCCCGCGTCGCCGCGGATGCGGTAGACCGTGTCGTAGTGATGGTAGGCGACGGCGGCCACCAGGCCGTAGGCCGCCGGAAGCGCTCCGTTCACCCCGGCGCCCGCCGCCAGTGCCAGGACGGTGCCGTACTCGGCGGCGCGCAGGAACGGCGGGACCAGCCAGTCGAGGGGGCCCCTGAGGGGGCGGGCGACGGCCAGGGCGGAGGTCAGGACGTACAGGAGGGCGGCGAGGACGGGCCACGGTCCGCCGAAGCCGGTCAGCGCGGCCGTGGCGGTGACGGCGGCGCCTCCGAGCAGGGCGACGGCGGGGGCGGTGAAGCCGGGCAGGCGCCGCGCGGCGGTCTCCAGCGCCCCGGCGAGGCGTTCGGCGAGCGGTCCGGTGTCGGTGAGGTCCGCGAGGGCACGCGCCGCTCGGTCGGTCCTGCGGGCCTTGCGGGTCAGGGAGCGCAGGACGCGGCCGGCCGTGGTGTACGTCGCCGCGAAGGCGCAGCCGACCAGCAGGGCGCAGAAGGTGATGCGGGGGGTCGTGAGGGCCGTGAGGACCGCGATCATCGCCCAGCGCTCGCCGATCGGGAGGACGATCATGCGGCGCGCCCAGACCGTCCAGCCGACGCTGTCGAGCCTGTCGGAGAGGGCGGCGGTGGGGCTGGTGCCGGCGGTGGCGGCCGTGCTGTCGGCGTTCGCCTCGTTGAAGGAGAAGTCCACGACGTGCCGGCAGGTCTGCAGGACCATCGCGCCGAGGGCGAGGGCCCACACGTCGTCGCCTCCCCCGCTGCCGCTCGCGGCCGACGCGCCGAGGGCGAGGCCCGCGTAGTAGGCGTACTCCTTGGCGCGGTCGAAGGTGGCGTCGAGCCAGGCGCCGAGGGTGGAGTACTGCAGGGAGTAGCGGGCGAGCTGGCCGTCGGTGCAGTCCAGCACGAAGGAGGCGAGGAGCAGGACACCGGCGGCGACGAAGCCCGGGCGGGTGCCGGTGGCCGCGCAGGCGGCCGCTATGAGCGCGGTGACCAGGGAAGCGGTGGTGACCTGGTTGGGGGTCAGACCGCGCCGGGCGCACCAGCGGGCGATGTAGCGGGAGTACGGGCTGATGCAGTAGGTGGTGAAGAACCCGTCGCGGGCCTTGACGGCCGACTTCAGCCGGACGGCCTCGTCGTCGACGGCGGCGACGGCCTGCCGGGCCTCGTTGCGGGCCTGCGGGCCGTCGGGGACGGTGGCGACGAGGCTGCCGAGGTCGGGACGGTGCGGATCGCTGCCGTCGGCGCTCAGGGCGGTGACGACGCGGTCGGTGAGGGGGCCGGCGAGGGTGGTCCCGGCGGATGCCGGGATCCCGCCGGTCGCGGGCTCACCGGTCGCGGGCTCGGAGACCTCGGTGTTCTCGCGGGCCATCGCGCGGGCCAGGGCCTGGCGGGCGGCCGGCTGCGCGGTGACGGCACCGGGGATCGCGGCGAGCGGGAAGCGGGGGTCGGTGAGGCCGAGACGCAGCGCGTGCTCATGGCCCACGAACCGGGCGTCGACGACGGCGACCCGCTGACCGGCGGGCACCTCGGCGAGCAGGGCCTTCGCCGCCGCGGTGTCGGACGCGATCCGCACGTCGAAGCCGAGGGAACGCAGGTCCGCCTCGAGCGACGAACCCGGAACCGGCTGGCCGGTGAGGATGGCGGTCGACAACCGAATCTCACTCCCTGGATGCCGACGCGTCCACGCCGGTCGTGTACATGATGGGGGCGGCCGTACGGGGCCCCGGGCGGCATGTCGGCCGAGGTTAGCGGATGTCCCTGAGCCCGCGTTCACCGCCCGTTCGGCGGTTGGATCGCTGTGGTTTCACCTGCGTCCCTGCCGCGATCATCATCGGGGATAGCGGGGCCTGCCCACAAACCGCGTACCCAGAAGGGGCACTGAGGCGGATACGGGGCATTGCTCCGGCGCCGCCCACTCGGCGCCGGGCGGGCCGCACCGGCCTGGAGGACGGGTGCCGCAGGACGTGTACGAGACGGGCCACGGCCACTGCCGGAGAGCGGGTTGCCAGCCTCTGACCAGCGCGATGTCGGCCGGTGAGGCCCACGGACCGCCCGGTGGAGGTCCTGGGCGCCCTCGCCCTCACCGTATCGCCGGGGAGGGCGAGAGCCCTCCCGCTCCCGCGCCGGGCGCCGCGCCGGCGAGGACTCCACGCTCCCCGCTCCGGGAGTCGCGCACGGCAGGGCCGGTGTGGATCTCATCACGGAGACCACGCCCTGCGCCCCGGCACATGCGCACGGTGAGAACGGTCCCGCACCGGGCGGCACCCTCGACTTCGGCTCGTCCGCGGCGTCGGCCGGGGCGCCCGGGCGATGCGCACTCTCCCCGAACACGTCTGACCTGCATGCCGTTTCCGCAGGTCAGAGCACATGACAACGGTGTTCAGTGCCGCGTTGCCGGATACCCCCGGCCCGTAGTTCACTGTGAGCCGGACGAGTCAGGGAGGGACGGCTTCCATGGGGGCTGGGCACGATCACGGGCACGGCGCGCCCGCCGGCGGTACGGCGAGCGCGGCGTACCGCGGCAGGCTGCGGGCGGCGCTGGCGATCACGCTCGCCGTCATGGTCGTCGAGATCATCGGCGGTGTGCTGGCCGACTCGCTCGCCCTGGTCGCCGACGCGGCTCATATGGCGACGGACGCGCTGGGGCTCGGCATGGCGCTGCTGGCGATCCATTTCGCGAACCGCCCGCCGAGCGAGCGCCGCACCTTCGGTTACGCCCGCGCGGAGATACTCGCCGCGCTCGCGAACTGTCTGCTGCTGCTCGGAGTGGGCGGCTATGTGCTGTACGAGGCGGTCCAGCGGTTCATCACGCCGGCCGCCACCGAAGGCGGGCTGACACTGGTCTTCGGCGCGATCGGTCTGGTCGCCAACATGGTGTCGCTGACGCTGCTGATGAGCGGGCAGAAGGAGAGCCTGAACGTGCGCGGGGCGTTCCTGGAGGTGGCCGCCGACGCGCTGGGCTCGGTGGCGGTGATCGTCTCGGCGCTGGTCGTCGTGGCGACCGGCTGGATGGCCGCCGACCCGATCGCCTCCCTCGTGATCGCCGCACTGATCGTGCCCCGCACCTTCAAGCTGCTGCGCGAGACCCTGGACGTCCTGCTGGAGGCGGCACCCGAGGGCGTGGACATGGCCCAGGTCCGGGCGCACATCCTCGGCACGCAAGGCGTCGAGGACGTGCACGATCTGCACGCCTGGACCATCACCTCGGGCATGCCGGTGCTGTCCGCGCACGTGGTCGTCAGCTCCGAGGTGCTCAGCGCCATCGGGCACGAGAAGATGCTGCACGAACTGCAGAGCTGTCTGGGCGACCACTTCGACGTGGAGCACTGCACCTTCCAGTTGGAACCGCGGGGTCACGCGGAGCACGAGGCGCGGCTCTGCCACTGAGACGGCACCGGGCCGCGGACGCCGTCCCGGCGCCGTGGGGTGACGTGGCGACGGCGGGGTGCGGCCGGGGTGGGAGGCGCCGATGGGGCGTGAGCGTGGCCCCCGTGCGCCGGGGGAAGCATCCTTCCGCCCCCCGGCCTGCGTCCTTTCGTCCATGGCGCCACGCTTCCCACGGTTCTCCCGCCGCCGGTCCGGGCAGGTCGTCCACGGGGCCCCTCTTCCGGTGTCCGGCCCGTGCCGGCCACTTCCCGCACCGCCCGCGGGACATGCGGGCGGTGCGGGAAGTGCCGGATTCGTGCGGCAGACTTGGGGTGCGAAGACCGAGTGAAGGATGGGTATGCCGATCACACCTGCCACCGCGACGCACAGCCCGTCGGGCTCTGCCGCCGAGTCGATTCTGCTGGAGCTGGTCGACGAAGACGGCGTGACGATCGGCACCGCGGAGAAACTGGCCGCCCATCAGCCCCCGGGGCGGTTGCACCGGGCGTTCTCGGTGTTCCTGTTCGACGAGCGGGGGCGGCTGCTGATCCAGCGGCGGGCGCTGGGCAAGTACCACTCCCCCGGTGTGTGGTCGAACACGTGCTGCGGGCACCCCTATCCCGGTGAGGCGCCGTTCGCGGCGGCGGCCCGGCGGACCTTCGAGGAGCTGGGACTGTCCCCGTCGCTGCTCGCCGAGGCGGGCACGGTGCGCTACAACCACCCCGACCCGGCCTCCGGTCTGGTCGAGCAGGAGTACAACCACCTGTTCGTCGGCATGGTGCAGGCGCCGCTGCGGGTCAATCCCGAAGAGGTGGTGTCCACGGCGTTCGTGACTCCGGACGAGCTGGCCCGGCAGCATGCCGAGGGCACCTTCTCGGCGTGGTTCATGACCGTGCTGGACGCGGCGCGCCCGGCGGTCCGGGAGCTGACCGGACCGTCGGCGGGCTGGTGACCGTGCGCGGGGCCGGTCGCGGGCCCGCGTGCGCGTCGGGCAGACCGGGCTCGGGCGCCGGGTCCGCCCGGGCCCGCGCGGTCGGGGCCGTCAGACCTGCGCGGGCTTGAGCGGCAGGGCGGCCCAGATCACCTTGCCGCCGCTCGCGGTGTGCTCGACGTCGCACATGCCGTTCGCCTCGCGGGCGATCTCGCGCACCAGGAGCAGTCCGCGGCCGCCGGTGCGGCCGTGGTCGGCCTCCAGAGCGGTCGGGCGGTAGGGGTGGCTGTCCTCCACGGACACCCGGACCCACTCGGCTCCGACGGCGACCTCGACGGCGAGCGTCGGGGAGAGCAGGGCCGCGTGCCGTACGGCGTTGGTGACCAGTTCCGACACGATCAGCAGCAGTCCCTGGACCACCTCGTCGGCGGCCGGCACCCCCTGGCGCAGCAACAGGTCCCGTACGGCGTGGCGCGCCTGCGGGACCGAGGCGTCGACGGCGGGGGCGGTGAACCGCCATACGCCTTCGTACGGCAGTGGCGCCGGTCGCGGTGTCGCGCTCTTCGCCTCGGCGGGTCTCTCCCCGCCCTGTGGGCGTGGGCCGGGCCCGCACCCCTGGTCGTCCATCGTCCGGTCGCCACCCTCACGCTCGATTGTCACCACACGTCGAGTGTTGGTAACTATGCGCGCCCCACCGAAGCCCTGAACAGAAGTCAGCGGATATCGAGCGTTTCTGGCCGTTGGCTTACGTTTTCGTCGCTTGCGGCACTGTTTCTGTCCGCTCTGTGTCGTGTCGGCGCACTATTCGGGTTGTACGGGTTTGGCATGGGGCCCCGCCTCCTCCGGGCCCGTCAGCCGGTCGGAGACCATGCCCACGATCCTGCGCCCGCCGTAGCCGGTGGCGATCAGCCCCAGCCCGTCGAAGAGCAGGGTGAGCGAGAGGAAGGTGCCGATCACGTACTGACTGCTGCCCGGCCAGGTGGCCAGGACCAGGATGCCGAGCAGGAGGCCGAGGACGCCCTGCAGGAGCGTCACACCGAACTGCGGCCCGCGAACCACCATGCTGCCCACCAGACGGAACAGTCCGCCGGTGAGGAACAGCAGCGCGGCGAACATGGTCAGTGCCTCGGCCGCCGCCTCCGGTGTGCGCAGGACCACCACGCCGGCCGCGATGTTCAGCGCCGCGACGATCACGGCGAGCCAGAAGAAGCTGGTGTGCCGGGCCTGGACCGCGTGCAGCAGCGAGACCGCACCGCCGATCAGCAGCAGCCAGCCGAACAGCACCATCGTCGTCAGAGTCGCGACGCCGGTGTAGACGAGACCGAAGAGGCCGGCGACGACCAGGATCACGCCGAGCGCGGCGAGCCGGCCGAAGCCGCTCTTCAGTTTGGCCGCCTCGCTACGCGGTTTGGTGGATTTGGCCATGACTGCCTCCTCGTTGTCCGCTCTCTCCCCTCCTCCCCTGCTCCCGGTGTCGCGTAACGCCCCGCACGCTCCCGCCGGTCGGCACTCCGACCGGGGTGGATAGCATCCGGCGCATGGAGCCGCAGCTGTCGCACAGCGTCACCGACTCGGTCGCCACGGTCGTCATCCGCCATTCGGCGAAGCGCAACGCCATGACGACCGCGATGTGGCGTGCGCTGCCGCCGCTGCTCGACACGCTGGCAGAGGACGCCGGGGTGCGGGCGCTGGTGCTCACCGGCGAGGGCGGAACCTTCTGCGCCGGGGCCGACATCTCCACGCTCAAGGGGTCGCCGCAGGAGGCGCAGCTGCTCGCCGTGGCGGCCGAGGAGGCGCTGGCCGTCTTCCCCAAACCGACGCTCGCGGCGGTCCGGGGCCACTGTGTCGGCGGCGGGGCACAGCTGGCGGCGGCCTGCGATCTGCGGTTCGCGCAGGAGGGGGCGGTCTTCGGGGTGACCCCGGCCCGGCTCGGGATCGTCTACCCGGCCTCCTCCACCCGGCGGTTGGTGTCGCTGGTGGGGCCGGCCACCGCCAAGTACCTGTTGTTCTCCGGCCAGTTGATCGACACCGCACGGGCGCTGCGTACGGGGCTGGTCGACGAGGTGCTGCCCGTGGACGGACTGGACCGGCGGGTCGCGGAGTTCACCGCGACCCTGGTCTCGCGTTCGCGGCTGACGCAGGCGGCGGCGAAGGAGTTCGCGAACGGACGCACCGACCGGGACGCCCACTGGAGCGGTCAGGCGCGCGGCACCGGCGACACGGCGGAAGGAGTCGCCGCCTTCCTCGAACGCAGGCCGCCCCGGTTCGGCTGGACCCCGCCGGGACGCGGGTAGGACACGACGTACGCGGCGGACAGGCATGTTGAAGCGTTGACGAGGTACCCGTAGGTCACCGCCCGTTCCGGCCCGGGACGGACGGTGAACCGAAGGAGGAGATCGTTTTGCGTGCCATCGCGGATGTTCTGCGTCAGATCGGCGGCGCCGCCGCCACCGTCGTGACCCTGCCGTTCCGGGCGCTGGCCCGGCTGTTCGGGGGCGCCTCGTCCGCGGGGCGGGGCCGGCGCGCCTGACCCGGCGCGCACCGGGGCTCCGCGAGTCGCCGCCCTGATCCCCGATTGTCGGCACCACCTGCCACAATTGCCGCGCAACCTCAGCGAAGAAGGCGGTACGGGATCGTGACGACACCCCTCCAAGGGTCCATCGAAGGCAGGATCGCCGAGGAGCTCGGCGTACAGGAGCGGCAGGTCAGGGCCGCCGTGGAACTGCTCGACGGCGGTTCCACGGTGCCCTTCATCGCCCGCTACCGCAAGGAAGCCACCGAGATGCTCGACGATGCGCAGTTGCGCACGCTCGAGGAGCGGCTGCGCTATCTGCGGGAGCTCGAGGAGCGTCGTACGGCGATCCTGGACTCGGTGCGCGAGCAGGGCAAGCTCACCGAGGAGCTTCAGGCACGGATCCGGGGCGCGCAGACCAAGGCACGCCTGGAGGACGTCTACCTGCCGTACAAGCCGAAGCGGCGTACCAAGGCGCAGATCGCGCGCGAGGCGGGGCTCGAGCCGCTGGCGGACGGGCTGCTCGGGGATCCGGGCGTCGAGCCCCTCGCCGCGGCCGCCGCGTTCGTGGACGCCGACAAGGGTGTCGCCGATGCGCAGGCCGCCCTGGACGGCGCGCGGGCCGTCCTCACCGAGCGGTTCTCGGAGGACGCGGACCTCATCGGCGAGCTGCGGGAGCGCATGTGGGTGCGCGGGCGGCTCGCCGCCAAGGTGCGCGAGGGCAAGGAGGAGGCGGGCGCCAAGTTCTCCGACTACTTCGACTTCGCCGAGCCGTTCACCGAGCTGCCCTCGCACCGGATCCTGGCGATGCTGCGCGGCGAGAAGGAGGAGGTCCTGGACCTCGTCCTGGAGCCGGAGGAGGCGACACAGGGCCCGTCCTCCTACGAGGGTACGGTGGCCCACCGGTTCGGAATCGCCGACCAGGGCCGTCCGGCCGACAAGTGGCTGCTGGACACGGTCCGCTGGGCGTGGCGCACGCGCATCCTGGTACATCTCGGGATCGACCTGCGGCTGAGGCTGCGCACGGCGGCCGAGGACGAGGCGGTGCGGGTGTTCGCGGCGAATCTGCGCGACCTGCTGCTCGCCGCTCCGGCCGGCACCCGCGCGACCCTCGGCCTCGACCCCGGCTTCCGTACGGGGGTGAAGGTCGCCGTGGTGGACGCGACGGGCAAGGCCGTCGCCACCGACGTGATCCATCCGCACGTCCCGGCGAACCGGTGGGACGAGTCGATCGCCAAGCTGGCCCGGCTCGCGAAGGAGCACGCCGTCGAGCTGATCGCGATCGGCAACGGTACGGCGTCCCGCGAGACCGACAGGCTGGCCGGCGATCTCATCACCCGTCACCCCGAGCTGAAGCTGACGAAGGTGATGGTGTCCGAGGCGGGCGCCTCGGTGTACTCGGCGTCCGCGTTCGCCTCGCAGGAGCTGCCCGACATGGATGTGTCGCTGCGCGGGGCGGTGTCGATCGCGCGCCGGCTCCAGGACCCGCTGGCGGAGCTGGTGAAGATCGATCCGAAGTCGATCGGCGTCGGCCAGTACCAGCACGACCTGTCCGAGGTGAAGCTGTCGCGCTCGCTGGACGCGGTGGTGGAGGACTGCGTGAACGGCGTGGGGGTGGATGCCAACACGGCGTCCGCGCCGCTGCTCGCCCGGGTCTCCGGCATCACCTCCGGGCTCGCCGAGAACATCGTCTCCCACCGGGACAGCAACGGGCCGTTCGGGTCCCGCGGCGAACTGAAGAAGGTGCCGAGGCTCGGCCCCAAGGCGTACGAGCAGTGCGCGGGCTTCCTGCGGATCCGCGGCGATGACCCGCTGGACGCCTCCAGCGTGCACCCGGAGGCCTATCCGGTGGTCCGGCGCATGGTGCAGAAGTCCGGCGAGGAGGTCGCCTCCCTGGTGGGCAACGCGGGGGTGCTGCGCTCGCTGAGGCCGCAGGACTTCGTGGACGAGACGTTCGGTCTGCCGACCGTCTCGGACATTCTCAAGGAGCTGGAGAAGCCGGGGCGCGACCCGCGACCGGCCTTCAGGACCGCCGCCTTCAAGGAGGGCGTGGAGAAGATCTCCGACCTCTCCTCTGGGATGGTCCTGGAGGGGGTGGTGACGAACGTGGCGGCCTTCGGCGCGTTCGTCGACATCGGCGTCCACCAGGACGGCCTGGTACATGTCTCCGCCATGTCGAAGACGTTCGTCAAGGACCCTCGGGACGTGGTGAAGCCGGGCGACATCGTCAAGGTGAAGGTCCTCGACATCGACATTCCGCGCAAGCGGATCTCGCTGACCCTGCGGCTGGACGACGAGGCGGCGGAGCAGACCGAGGCGGCTCCCGGCGGGCGCCGGCAGCGCGGCGGCGGGCGCCCGCCGCAGCAGCGCCAGGGGCAGGGGCAGGGCCGTGGTGGTAATGGTGGTGGCGGCGGCGGTCGCGGAAACGGCGGCGCGCGTCAGGCACCCGCACCGGCGAACGGCGCGATGGCCGACGCCCTGCGCCGGGCGGGGCTGGCCGACCCGAAGAAGGGCAAGCGCTAGGTGTCGCGTCGGCCGACGGCCCGGTTGCTCCGCTGTGTGCGAGGGGCCGGGCCGTCGGGCTGTTCGGCGGCGTCCTGGTCAGGGCCCGGTCAGGGCTCGTCCGTACCCGGTCAGTGTTCGGTGACCTTGCCGTCGGCCACTTCCAGACGGCGGGTGACGTGGACCGCGTCGAGCATGCGCCGGTCGTGGGTGACGAGGAGGAGGGTGCCCTCGTAGGAGTCGAGGGCACCCTCCAGCTGCTCGATGGCGGGCAGGTCGAGGTGGTTGGTCGGCTCGTCGAGGACGAGGAGGTTGACGCCCCGGCCCTGGAGGAGGGCGAGGGCGGCGCGGGTGCGTTCGCCCGGTGAGAGGGTGACCGCCGGACGCATCACATGGTCCGCCTTGAGGCCGAACTTGGCCAGCAGGGTGCGGATCTCGGCCGGTTCGGTGTCCGGGACCCCGGCGCGGAAGGCGTCGAGCAGCGCTTCGGTGCCGTGGAACAGCGCACGGGCCTGGTCGACCTCACCGAGCAGCACGCCCGAGCCCAGCGCGGCGTGCCCGACGTCGACCGGGACGCGGCCCAGCAGGGCGCCCAGCAGGGTCGACTTCCCGGCACCGTTGGCGCCCGTGACGGCGACCCGGTCCGCCCAGTCGATCTGCAGGGTGACCGGCCCGAGCACGAAGTCGCCGCGCCGCACCTCGGCGTCCCGCAGCGTCGCCACCACCGCGCCGGAGCGCGGGGCCGCCGCGATCTCCATGCGCAGCTCCCACTCCTTGCGCGGCTCCTCGACCACGTCGAGGCGTTCGATCATGCGCTGGGTCTGGCGGGCCTTGGCGGCCTGCTTCTCACTGGCCTCGCTGCGGAACTTGCGGCCGATCTTGTCGTTGTCGTTGCCCGCCTTGCGACGTGCGTTCTTCACGCCCTTGTCCATCCAGGAGCGTTGCGTCCGGGCCCGGTCCTGGAGCGCGGACCTCTTGTCGTCGTACTCCTCGTACTCGTCGCGGGCGTGCCGGCGGGCCACCTCCCGTTCCTCCAGATAGGCCGCGTAGCCGCCGCCGTAGAGGTTGATCTGCCGCTGGGCGAGATCGAGTTCGAGGACCTTGGTGACGGTGCGTGTGAGGAACTCGCGGTCGTGGCTGACCACGACCGTGCCGGCGCGCAGACCTTTGACGAAGCGTTCGAGGCGCTCCAGGCCGTCCAGGTCCAGGTCGTTGGTCGGTTCGTCGAGGAGAAAGACGTCGTAGCGGGACAGGAGGAGGGAGGCGAGGCCGACGCGGGCCGCCTGGCCGCCGGACAGGGCGGTCATCGGCTGGTCCTGGCCGATCCTCAGCCCGAGCGACGAGGTGACCTCCTCGGCGCGTTCGTCGAGGTCCGCGCCGCCCAGGGCCAGCCAGCGCTCCAGGGCGTCCGCGTACGCGTCGTCGGCGCCGGGCGCCCCGTCGACCAGGGCCTGTGTCGCCTCGTCCATCGTCCGCTGGGCCTCGGCGACGCCGGTGCGGCGGGCCAGGAAGTCCCGGACGCTCTCGCCGGGCCGGCGCTCCGGCTCCTGCGGGAGGTGGCCCACACTCGCCGTGGGCGGGGAGAGCCGCAGCTCGCCCTGTTCCGGCGCGGTGAGCCCGGCGAGCAGGCGCAGCAGCGTGGACTTGCCGGCGCCGTTGGCACCGACCAGGCCGATCACGTCGCCGGGGGCGACGACGAGGTCGAGGCCGCTGAACAGGGAGCGGTCGCCATGGCCGGCGGAGAGGTTCTTGGCGACGAGGGTGGCAGTCATCAGACCGCCGATCCTAGCCTTCGCGCGTCACCCCCCGGACACCCGGTTTCCGGCGCTCCCGCGACCGCCGCGCCTGCCCGGACGGCTCCGCGTGCGTCTCCCCGTACGCGCTCCCCGCCCCGGCCCGCCTCCCGGCCCTCACCGCCGTACCGCCGTCGTCAGGACCGCCCCGGCGGTGCGGGCCACCAGGTAGGACTCGCCCCTGACCGTCCTCGGGTCCAGGGGGATGCGGTGGCGGCCCGGTTCCAGGACGCCGTCGAAGACGTCGCGGGTGTGGCTGCGGGTCAGGCGGTCGAGGCGGTACGCGGTGAGTCGCACCCGGCACGACGCGGTGACCTCGACCTCCGCGTCGGCACCCGCCGAGGCCGAGGAGGCGGGGGCGGTCAGCACGGTCAGGCGGCGCTGTCCGGGCGGGCTGCGGTCCAGGGCGTGCTCGGTCTGGGCGACGAGCAGCGGGACGATCGGGGCGTGGCCGTCGACGCAGGGCACGTCGACGCCGGCGGCGGCGAAGGCCGCGCGTACGGCGGCACGTTCGGCGGGGTTGACCGACCGGTCGAAGACGACGGCGGCGTAGCCGCGCAGTTCGTCGGCGGGGACGCCGTCGGCGTCGTGGGCGATGTCGGCGCCGACGCCGATGGTGCGCAGGGCCGCGGCGAGCCTGGCCGGCAGGGCGACGCGGGCGCCGATCAGCAGGACGCGGCGGCGGGTGCCCGGGGCGCCGTCGGCCAGCAGGGCGGCGAGGGCCGTGCGGTAGTCGGCGCCGCGGAAGCGGAACGGGCCCAGGCCGTGATACCCGTTGCGTTCCAGGTCGGCGTGTTCGTCGGTCTGCCAGGCGAAGTCCCGCCAGATGTAGTCCTCGCCGTCCCGCTCGATGGCGGTGGTCACCGCACCGCAGCCGAGGTCCTCGCAGTCGGGGCAGCCGTAGACGATGTACCGGCCGGACGGCAGCGGTGCCCCGGTCTCCAGGAGCAGGCTGCGGACCTGGGCGGTGAAGATGGCGGGCGGGACGTCGGAGGCGAGCGGGGAGACGGCGTCGAGGTCACAGAGGCGGAACAGCAGCGGGCGTCCGTCGACGACGAAGTCGACGAAGTCCCGGTGGACCTGGTGGTCGCCGCCGGGGAGGAGGCCACCGGCACGGATCGCCGGTGTCAGGCCGAAGGTCGCGTACTCGGCAGACATGCTGTGAGTATTCCCGCAGCGGGACGGACCTGAGCACTGCATGACATATTCCGCTAACGTCCCCGCATGGAAACCGAACCGGTCTTCGATGTCCGTGTGATCGGCGGCGGGGTCGTCGGACTGACGACGGCCGTCGTCCTCGCCGAGCGGGGCGCACGGGTACGGCTGTGGACGCGCGACCCGGTCGGGCGGACCACCTCGGCGGTTGCCGGGGCGCTGTGGTGGCCGTACCGGATCGAGCCGGTGGTGTCGGCGCACGCGTGGGCGCTGAGTTCGCTGGACGTGTACGAGAAGCTGGCGGCGCGGCCGGAGGTCACCGGCGTACGGATGGTCGAAGGGGTACTGGGCGGGACCACGCTGGACGAGGTCGGCGCCTGGGCCGCCGCGCGGCTGCCGGGGCTGCGGGTGTCGAGCGCGGAGGAGCACCCGTCGGGGCCGGGCGTGTGGGCCCGGCTGCCGCTCGTCGACATGTCGGCCCATCTGCCCTGGCTGCGGGAGCGGTTCGTGGCCGCGGGCGGAGTGGTGGAGGAACGCGCGGTGACGGACCTCGCTCAGGCGGACGCCCCGGTCGTGGTGAACTGCTCGGGGCTGGGGGCGCGCGACCTGGTGCCCGATCCCGCGGTGCGTCCGGTGCGGGGGCAGCTGGTCGTGGTGGAGAACCCGGGGATCCGTACCTGGACGGTCTCCACGGGCGCCGACGGGGCGACGGCGTACGTCCTCCCGCAGCCGGGGCGGCTGGTGCTGGGCGGTACGGCGCAGGAGGACGACTGGTCCCTGGAGCCGGACCCCGCTCAGGCCGAGGCGATCGTGCGGCGGTGCGCGGCGCTGCGGCCACTGGTCGCGGGGGCGCGGATCCTGGAGCACCGGGTGGGACTGCGGCCCGTCCGGGACACCGTCCGCCTCGGACGCGAGCCGCTCCCGGACGGGCGGAGGCTGGTGCACAACTACGGTCACGGGGGCGCGGGTGTCACCGTGGCCTGGGGTTGCGCGCGGGAGGCGGCGGAGCTCGCCCTGGGGTGAGAGGCGGCGGGGCGGCTCCGGAAACGGCCGGTGACGGCCAAAGCGGCTGCCGGCGGTCAGGGCTTGGTCGATGCCTCGTAGTGCTTGCCGACCGGATCCCCCTCCACGTCCGTACCGGCCCCGGGTCCGATACGGAGTTCGAATTCCCCGTCGTACTTCGTGTGCCCCGCGATGACGGCCAGGTCGACCGCCTCGGACCCCACCTCCCTGCGCACGATGACCGGGTCCCGGCGCAGGTCGCGCATGAGCGCCACGCACATCAGGATCATCACGACGACGAACGGGGCCGCCGCGAGGATCGTGATGTTCTGCAGGCCGGTCAGCGCGTCGCCGGAGCCGCTGCCCACCAGCAGCATGATCGCGGCGACCGCTCCGGTGACCACGCCCCAGAACACCACCACCAGGCGTCCCGGTTCGAGCGCCCCCTTCTGTGAGAGCGTGCCCATCACGACCGAGGCGGCGTCGGCGCCGGAGACGAAGAAGATGCCGACGAGGATCATCACCAGGAGGCTCGCCGCCGTGGCGAGGGGGTACTCCTGGAGCACCGCGAACAGCTGTCCCTCGGCCGTCGACTCGTCACCGAGCCGGCCCTGCTCCTGGAGCCTCATCGCGGAGCCGCCGAAGACCGCGAACCAGACCAGGCTGACCGTGCTGGGCACGAGGATGACTCCGCCGATGAACTGACGGATCGTACGGCCCCGGCTGATACGGGCGATGAACATGCCGACGAACGGCGTCCAGGAGATCCACCACGCCCAGTAGAAGACGGTCCAGCTGCCCAGCCAGTCCGCCACTCCCTCGCCGGTGCTGGCCTCCGTACGGCCGGCCATCTGGGGCAGTTCACCCAGGTAGCCGAAGACCGAGGTGGGCAGCAGGTCGAGGACGAGGACCGCGGGACCGACCACGAACACGAACAGGGCGAGCACCAGGGCGAGCACCATGTTGGTGTTGGACAGCCACTGGATGCCCTTCTCCACGCCCGAGACCGCGGAGGCGACGAACGCGACCGTGAGCACCGCGATGATGCCGACGAGAAGCCCCGTGCTCACCTCGTCCATCCACTCCAGCTCCTGCATGCCGGAGCCGATCTGCAGCGCGCCGAGTCCCAGTGAGGCCGCCGAGCCGAAGATGGTCGCCACGATGGCGAGGATGTCGATGGCTCGTCCGGTGTTCCCGTTGGCGTGCTTCGATCCGATGAGCGGGGTGAAGACGGCGCTGATGGTCTGCCGGCGGCGCCTGCGGAAGGTGCTGTAGGCGATGGCGAGGCCGACCACGGCGTAGATCGCCCACGGGTGGAGCGTCCAGTGGAAGAGCGTGGTCGCCATGGCCAGTTCCATGCGCTCGCCCGAGTCGGCCGGGTCGGTGCCGGGCGGCGCCGTGACGTAGTGCGCCAGCGGCTCACTGACGCCGTAGAACATCAGACCGATTCCCATGCCCGCGCTGAACATCATCGCGACCCACGACACGGTGCGGAACTCGGGTTCCTCGCCCTCGGCGCCGAGATGGATCCGGCCGTAACGGCTGGCCGCGAGCCAGAGGGCGAAGACGACGAAGCCGGAGGCGGCCAGCATGAACGCCCAGCCGCCGTTGTGCATCAGACTCGAGAGCGCGCTGCTCGAGACGTTCTCGAGCGAATCGGTCGCGGTGGCGCCCCAGACGACGAACGCGACGGTGAGCACCGCCGTGACACCGAACACCACCCGGTCGGTCCGAGGCCTCTCACGGCCCGCCAGGCCCGTTTCCGAGCCTGGCAGAGGGCCCGCCGTATGCTCCTTGTCGCTGTGCTGGTCCTTCGTCACAGGCGGCACCTTTCATCGAGCCGTTGGCCGGAGGATCACTCCCCCAGCCATGCCCCTACCACCTCTGGCGCAAAACTCACCTCTCCAGCGGTCACGTTCCTGTCAACCGACGGGCGGATGGCGATCGAAGTGATCACCGTCCGCCCGAGTCGCTGATCGCTCGTGCGCGAGGCCGTGACCGGCGGCGCGTGGTTCATCCGGTTCCGGACGTACCTCCTCCTTCTCCCGGAACGCGCTGGACGGTGTGCGGAGGTCGTACGCCGTCGCGGACGGTGGCACCAAAAGCGTGCCCGGACCAGGTGGGCGCGTCCGCGGTGGCGCGGGCGAAGGCGGCGGTTCCGCCGGTGAACGGGACGCGCACGGAGGTCCGGGCGAGGTCGACGGCGAGGGTGGGGGTGTCCGCCGGTGGGTCGATCAGGCCACGGGCCGTGCCCGCGACGATCAGGGCGAGACGGTGGCCCTCGGGGACGACGTGGTCGGTGGCGGCCAGGTCGAGGGTGATGGTGTAGCGCTTGCCCGGGGAGAGCGGGGCGCCCTTGCCGTCGGAGGCGTGGTTGCCCAGGTCGGCCCAGCCCCGGCTGACGATCGTGTGACCGACGTCGGCGGTCGTGGCATCGGTCTCCCGGTAGCAGGAGCTGTCGCCCTCGGTGCTCGCGCCCCAGCAGGTGCGGTCGGTGCGGGTGGTGATCCCCTCGCCCGCGGCGGCGTAGTCGCGGATGGTGTCGGGACCGAGGTCGACGAGGACCGCGGACAGGTGTGCCGTGGGGGTGCTGGGGGTCACGGTGACGGTGGCCTCGGAGGCACCGGACACCCGCAGGTCACGGGAGAGGGGCACGGTGACGAAGCCGGCCTTGTCCGGTGTCGATGTGTCGACACCGGCCGCCCAGTCGGTCTCGTCGAGGCTCGGGTCGTCGGTGAACGTCTCGGTGCCGCGGCCCTTGCGCAGGCCCAGTGTGCCGACGCCGTCCTCGGTGCCGTGGGCGGGACGCAGGGTCGCGGCGCGGGTGCCGCGCGGCGGCCAGCTCTCCGAGGTCGCCCACTGGCCGGGCGCGCGCTCGATGTCGGCCATGGGCTCGCGGTCGATCCCGTTGTCGAGGCCGAGGAGTTCGTGGTCGAACCAGCGGTGCAGGGTGTCGACCCAGTCGGCGCGGCGGAAGTCGAACGGGTCGACGTGTCCGGTCTGGGAGAGCCAGATCTTGCGGTCGACTCCGTTCTTCGCGAGGGCGTCCCACCACGGGCCGACGTGCTGCATCCGCACGTTGAGGTCCTGCATGCCGTGTACGAGGAAGACGCTGGCCTTCACCTTCTTCGCGGCGCGCGCGTAGTCGCGTTCGGTCCACAGCGGCGTCAGGTCGCCGGTGCGCGGGGCGCCGTCGACGAGCTCGCGCTGGACGGCCCCGCACCGGGCGCGGGCGTCCGGGCTCTCCACGTAGTTCGACAGCCAGTCGGGGCCGGAGTCGTAGAGCGGGGCGCCCTTGCTGAAGTAGTAGTCGTACCAGGAGGAGATGGCGGCGATCGGCACGATCGTCTCGAGGCCCTCGACGCCGGTGGCGGCGACACCGTTGGCGATGGTGCCGTCCCAGCTCTTGCCGATCATGCCGGTGCGGCCGTTGGTCCAGCCGGCGTCGGCCCGCTCGGCGCCGGTGCGGGTGGTGTAGGCGGTGCCGCGGCCGTTCAGCCAGTCGACGACCGCCTTCGCGGACCGGATGTCGGAGCGGCCGCCGACGTCCACGCAGCCGTCGGAGCGGCTGGTGCCGGCCAGGTCGACGCCGACGACGGCGTAGCCGCGCGGCACGAAGTAGTTGTCGTAGAACAGCGGCATCCGTACGACGTCGCCGTTCGCGTCGTACGTCTTGCGCTCGCTCTCGTTGCCGCGCCCGCAGCAGGAGTAGTACGGGCTGGCGTCCATGATGACGGGGACCTTTCGGCCCCGCTGCGCGGGTTCGGCGGGGCGGACGATGTCGACGGCGACCCGGTCGGTCCGTCCGTCGCCGTCCCCGTCGAGTCCGGTGTCCACCCAGACGGCCTCGCGGATCGCGTCGTCGTAGGAGTGGACGGGCAGGCTCTCGCGCGGCGCGGTGCTCGCCGCGGTCGCCGTCGTGGGGGTGAGCAGCGTGGCCGTCAGGGCGGCCAGGGCCACCGTCACGAGCGGTCTCCAGGTCGTGAAGCGCGTGCGTATCGGCATGCGCGGACGGTACAACGGTCAACTCGTGTGCAGAAGGGGGCGTCTGACGGACCGTGGACATGCGAGCGGAGCCGGGAACCGCGAACCCGTCCGGCGCGCGGAAGCCGGCGCACGGGTACCGTACGGGCGCTCGGCCTCCGTCGTGCTCGTACACGGTCACCGGTACGCCGCGCCGGACCAGCCGCTCGGTGATCAGCGGTTCCACACGCGACCGCCTGCCGGCGCCGGCACTGCCAGTCGGGTCCGGTGCGTTCCGGGGCAGGTGAGGTGTCGCAGCACTGGTGGGACAGTAATACTGCTATGCATGACGACCGACATCGAGGAGCCGGCCCTCACCATCGACGAGCTGGCGGCGCGGGCCGGGGTCACGGTGCGGACGGTCCGGTTCTACGGCAGCAGGGGACTGCTCCCGCCGCCGGTGATCGGGCCGCGCCGTGTCGGTCACTACGGGCAGGAGCACCTGGCCCGGCTGGCACTGATCGAGGAGTTGCAGCGGCAGGGCATGACGCTGGCGGCCATCGAGCGGTATCTGGGGCGGCTGCCGCCGGATCTGAGTGTGCGGGACCTGGGGATCCAGCGCGCTGTGGTGGCCTCCTGGGCGCCCGACACGGTGGAGAAGGTGTCACGCGAGGAGCTGGAGCGGCGGGCGGGGCGGGCGCTGGACGACGAGGATCTGCGTCGGCTGGCGGCGCTGAGCGTCGTCGAGCGGGACGGCGAGGACTTCCGGGTCGACGCGGGGTTGCTGCGACTCGGCGTCGAACTGCTGGACGTACCGCTGACGCACGAGACGATCCTCGAGGCCCGTACGGCGCTCACCGGGCATGCCCGCGCGGCCGCCCAGGAACTGTCGCGGCTGCTGCGGGACGCGGTGGCGCAGCGGGACCCGCGGGAGGTGAGGTCACTGTCCGCCCGTATGCATCCGCTGGTGGTGCAGGCGCTGCTCACGGCCTTCCAGCGGTCGCTGCGCGAGGAACTGCGGGAGTGGCTGGACGGCGGGGAAGGGCCGGGGACGGCGGAGCCGGCGGGGAAGGGAGACTGATGCTCCCGTCCCCGCCGGCCGGCCGGCCCCCGGCACCGCCCGCGCCAGAGGGTCAGCGGGCATCCGTGAACCGCTCGCCCTTCTCCGCCTTGTCCACCAGCAGCGCCGGCGGCGCGAACCGCTCACCGTAGCGCTCGGCGAGTTCACGCGCGCGGGCCACGAATCCGGGCGGCCCGGCCTCTCCCCCGGCGCCGCCCTCGTAGCCGTTGATGTACTGCAGGACGCCGCCGGTCCAGCCGGGGAAGCCGATGCCGAGGATGGAGCCGATGTTGGCGTCGGCGACCGAGGTCAGCACACCCTCCTCCAGCAGCCGGACGGTGTCCAGCGCCTCGGCGAACAGCATCCGCTCCTGCATGTCCCGGAACGGGATCCCGTGCCCCTGCTTGGTGAAGTGCTCGCGCAGGCCGGGCCACAGGGCGGTGCGCCTGCCGTCCTCGCCGTACTCGTAGAAGCCGCCGCCGCCGGCACGGCCGGGGCGGCCGAACTCGTCGACCATGCGGTCGATGACGGCCTCGGCGGGGTGCTCGCTCCAGGTGCCGCCGGCCTCCTCGACGGCCCGCCGGGACTCGCCCCGGATCCTGCGCGCCAGGGTGAGCGTCAGTTCGTCCATGAGGGAGAGCACCTTGGCGGGGTAGCCCGCCTGGGCGGCGGCCTGTTCGACGGAGGCGGGCTCGATGCCCTCGCCGACCATGGCGACGCCCTCGTCGAGGAAACGGCCGATGACCCGGGAGGTGAAGAAGCCGCGCGAGTCGTTGACGACGATCGGGGTCTTCTTGATCTGCCGGACCAGGTCGAAGGCGCGGGCGAGCGCCTCGTCTCCGGTCCGCTCGCCCTTGATGATCTCGACCAGCGGCATCCTGTCGACCGGCGAGAAGAAGTGCAGCCCGATGAAGTCGCCCTGGCGGTCGACGCCTTCGGCGAGGGCGGTGATGGGGAGGGTGGAGGTGTTGGAGCACAGGAGCGCGTCGGGTTCGACGACGTCCTGGATCTCCTGGAACACCTTGTGCTTGAGGGCGGTGTCCTCGAAGACTGCCTCGATGACCGCGTCGCAGCCGGCCAGGTCCTGCGCCTCGGCGGTGGGCGTGATCCGCGCGAGGAGCGCGTCGGCCTTCTCCTGGGTCGTCCGGCCCCGGGAGACGGCCTTGGCGCACAGCTTCTCGGAGTACTCCCTGCCCTTGGCGGCGGCCTGGAGGGTGACGTCCTTGAGGACGACGTCGATGCCCGCGCGTGCGCACGAGTAGGCGATGCCGGCGCCCATCATCCCGGCGCCGAGCACGGCGACCCTGCGGACCGTGCGGGGCTCGATGCCCTGGGGGCGGTTGGCGCCGGAGTTGACGGCCTGGAGGTCGAAGAAGAACGCCTGGATCATGTTCTTCGACGTCTGCCCGGCGGCCAGCTCGACGAAGTAGCGGGCCTCGATCACCTGGGCGGTCTCGAAGTCGACCTGTGCGCCCTCCACGGCGGCGGCGAGGATGCTGCGTGGCGCCGGGTAGGGGGCGCCGTTCGTCTGCTTGCGCAGGGTGGCCGGGAAGGCGGGGAGGTTGGCCGCGAACTTGGGGTGGGACGGGGTGCCGCCCGGGATGCGGTAGCCGGGCCGGTCCCAGGGCTGGGCGGACTCGGGGTTCGCGTCGATGAAGGCACGGGCCTTGGCGATCAGTTCCTCGCGGGTGTCGGCCACGTCGTCGACGAGGCCGTTCTCCCGGGCGCGCCGCGGGCTGTACTGGGTGCCCTGGAGGAGCACCTTGAGCAGGGCGTCGGCGATGCCGAGCAACCGGACGGTGCGCACGACGCCACCGCCTCCGGGGAGCAGGCCGAGGGTGACCTCGGGGCAACCGATCTTGGAGCCGGGCGTGTCCAGGGCGATCCGGTGGTGGCAGGCGAGGGCGAGTTCGTAACCGCCGCCGAGGGCCGCTCCGTTGATCGCCGCGACGACCGGTTTGCCGAGGGTCTCGATACGGCGCATCTGGCGCTTGATCGCCATGCCGCCGTCGAACAGGTCCTGCGCCGTTTCGGGGGTGACCTTGATCAGGTCGCGCAGGTCGCCGCCGGCGAAGAAGGTCTTCTTGGCGGAGGTGAGGATGACGCCGCGGATGCCGTCCTTCTCCGCCTCCAGGCGGTCGGTGATCACGGCGAGGGAGTCGCGGAACGCCCGGTTCATGGTGTTGGCGGACTGCTGGGGGTCGTCGAGGACGAGGGTGACGACACCGCTGTCGTCCTGTTCCCAGCGGATGGTGGGGGTGTCGGTCATGACAGGTCTCCGTAGAAGTCGCTCGGGTCCGGGGTCCGGGGTCCGGGGTCCGGGGTCCGGGGTCCGGGGTCCGGGGTCCGGGGTCCGCCGGGATTTCAGAGGCGCTCGACGATGGTGGCGATGCCCATGCCGCCGCCCACGCAGAGCGTGGCGAGGCCGTAGCGCTTGTCCTGACGCTCCAGTTCGTCGACGAGGGTGCCGAGGATCATCGCGCCGGTGGCGCCGAGCGGGTGGCCGAGCGCGATGGCGCCGCCGTTCACGTTGACCTTGTCCAGCGACAGGCCCATGTCCTTCACGAAGCGCAGCACGACCGCCGCGAAGGCCTCGTTGATCTCGACGAGGTCGATGTCGTCGATGGTCAGTCCGGCCTTGGCGAGCGCCTTGCGGGTGGCGGGGGCGGGCCCGGTGAGCATGATGGTGGGCTCGGAGCCGGAGACGGCGGCGGAGACGATCCGCGCGCGGGGGGTGAGCCCGTACCGCTCGCCCACCTCCTTGGTGCCGATGGCCACGAGGGAGGCGCCGTCCACGATGCCGGAGGAGTTGCCCGCGTGGTGGACGTGGTCGATCCTCTCCACCCAGTGGTATTTCTGCAGCGCCACCGCGTCGAAGCCGCCCAGCTCGCCGATGTCCGCGAAGGACGGCTTGAGCCCCGCGAGGGAGTCGGCGGTGGTGCCGGGGCGCAGGTGCTCGTCGTGGTCGAGGACGACGAGTCCGCTGCGGTCCTTCACCGGGACGACGGACCGCGCGAAGCGGTTCTCCTTCCAGGCGGTGGCGGCGCGCTCCTGGGAGAGGGCCGCGTACTCGTCGACGTCCCGCCGCGAGAAGCCCTCGATGGTGGCGATGAGGTCGGCGCCGATGCCCTGGGGGGCGAAGTTCGTGGCGAGGTTGGTCATCGGGTCGTTGAACCAGGCGCCGCCGTCGGAGGCCATCTTCACCCGGGACATGGACTCCACTCCGCCGGCCAGGATCAGGTCCTCCCAGCCGGAGCGGACCTTGGCGGCCGCCAGATTGACGGCCTCGAGGCCGGAGGCGCAGAAGCGGTTCTCCTGGACGCCGGCGACCGTGTCGGGCAGCCCGGCCGCGATGGCGGCGATCCGGGCGATGTCGGAGCCCTGGTCGCCGACCGGACTGACGACACCGAGCACGACGTCGTCGACGGCGGCCGGGTCGAGGTCCGGGAAACGGTCGCGGATCTCGTGGATGAGCCCGACCACCAGGTCGACGGGCTTCGTGCCGTGCAGGGCGCCGTTCGCCTTGCCGCGCCCGCGCGGGGTGCGGATCGCGTCGTACACGTACGCTTCGATGCTCACGAGGTGGCCTTTCGCTGAGGGTGCCGGAGCGCGGACAGCAGTCGGGGTACGTCCCAGTCGCGGGCCACGTCGTCGGTGCCGGTGCCCGGCCGGGCGGGCCCGGTGCGGACGCTGGTGGGGGTGGCGGAGAACCGCGGGGCCGGTGCGGGCTGGGTGATACCGGCGTGGTCGGTGAAAGTGCCGCGGGCGGCGAGGTGCGGGTCGTGCGGGGCCTCGCGCAGCGACAGGACGGGGGCCACGCACGCGTCGGAGCCGTCGAAGACGGCGGTCCACTCCTCTCGGGTGCGTCCCTTGAAGCGGGCGGTGACCCTCTCGCGCAGGCCGGGCCACCGGGTGACGTCGGTGCGGGCCCCAAAGGGCCCGGGCCCGGCCTCGCCCTCGTCGTCGCGGCCCTCGTCGTCGATGCCGAGCAGCCGCAGGAACTCGTCGTAGAACTGCGGTTCGAGCGCGCCCACCGCCATGTGTCCGCCGTCGGCCGTCTCGTACGTCCCGTAGTACGGGCAGCCGCCGTCGAGGAGGTTGGCTCCGCGCCGGTCCTGCCAGGCTCCGGCGGCGAGCATGCCGTGGATCATGGCGGACAGGTGGGCGGTGCCGTCCACGACGGCCGCGTCGACGACCTGCCCGGTGCCGCCCGCGCGCGCGTGGTGCAGGGCGGCGAGGACGCCGACGACGAGGTAGAGGGAGCCGCCCGCGTAGTCGCCGAGCAGGTTGGCCGGGACGGCCGGTGGCCGGCCGGGGCTGCCGATCATGCCGAGGGCGCCGGCGCGGGCGATGTACGCGATGTCGTGCCCCGCGCGGTCCGCGAGGGGGCCCTGCTGGCCCCAGCCGGTCATCCGGCCGTAGACGAGGCACGGGTTGCGGGCGTGGCAGTCCCCGGGACCGACGCCCAGTCGCTCGGCGACACCGGGGCGGAAGCCCTCGACGAGGATGTCGGCGCGCTCGACCAGGTCGAGGACGAGGCCGGCGCCGTCGGGGGCCTTCAGATCCACGACGACGGAGCGCTTGTTGCGGTTGGTGACGTCGTACGCCGGGTCGATGCCGATCCCGGGGCCGCCGGGGCGGTCCACGCGGACGACGTCGGCGCCCAGATCGGCCAGGAGCATCGCGGCGAACGGTCCGGGTCCGATCCCGGCCAGCTCGACCACCCGCACGCCGGTCAGCGGCCCCTGCCCCGACGTCCGTGCGGGCGCAGGTACCTGTGCCTCAGTCATCGCACCCCCAGCTTTGACACGACCGATGTCACATCGATGATGCTAAGAACACGTTCCACTCGGCACAAGAGCGGGCGAGCAAGCGCTTGGCCACTGTCCGCCCACTGTACGACGCGGTCCGTGTCCCCGCCCGGTTCAGGTGTCGGCCGGGCCTGTCCGGCGGATCAGGTCGGAGGTGACCGGTGACACCGGGTTGAGACTTTCCGGCAGCGGATCCGGACTGTTCGGCACAACCTTCCGCACAAGTGCCAAAGGGAAGTTCAATGGAACACTTGAGGGCATGAGATTTCTTCTCGAAGTGGGCATGGACGACGAGGCGTTGGCGAAGGACCCCGTGGGTGAGCTGGGGCGGATCCTGCGCTACTGGGGCGGCAACCTGCGGCACTACCCGATGAAGGCCGGCGACGGGGCGGAGATCTACGACTCGGAGTACCGCGAGGTGGGCCGTTGGCGCATCGAGCAGGACGAGCGGAGCGACCGGGAGGACCGGGGCGAGCGGGAGGGAACCGCTTAGTGGTCCGCTCCGGAAGTCCTTCGGGGGTTGACCGGGGGACTTGTCTCGTGGTGTCCGTGGGCCGGTGGCGGAGTGGACGGGCGACCGGTGCCGGTGTGTGTGCTGCTGGCCAGGCGAGGCCCCTCTACGGGATCCGGGGGATCCGAGCCCGGGTCCGGCCCGAAGTTTCACTCGGCGGCGGCATGCCGTGCGTGCCGCAGGCCGGCCGACGGGCGCCAATACGAGCGAGAGGCAAGAGAGGTGGGGATGATCTCCCGCGCCGCGCTGACGTAGCCGCGAGGGCGCCTGGGTCCCCGCCGATGCGTTCGGCGCCGGCGCGCATGGCACCGGACAGCAGCTCCACCGCGAGGTGCACATCTCCGACATCGCGGAACTCTCCGCGCGCGATGCCGTCCCGGACGACAGTCTCCACGTTGACCACGGTCGGGTGGAACGGGCTGTCCGGCCCCTGCGGCACCTCGGCGACCGGCCCGGAACCCGAACGGGGCGTACGTGCACCGTCGTTCGCTGCGGGCCCTCACTTGCCTGAGTAGACACTTTAGGCTCAACATGTAAAGCTTGAGCCCAAAGCCTGGTGAGGAGTGTGATGACGACGCAGACCTGGACCGGGAGCCGAATCTCGGACATGGCCGGCCAAACGCCGATCGCGCCACGGGCGGACTCGGACCCATCTGTACGACCATCGCGGTCCGGCGTGCGCAGGGCGCAGGGCCATACGGGCCCAGGACGCGAATGGCGCGTCGGCCGCGGGGAGGCGAACGCGGACCTGACGGGTATGGACTACGCGCCCCTCAGGCGGCGGGAAGCGCAGGTGCCCGCGTGACGAGCCAGAGCGGGCGGGCGCTGTCGCGCAGTGAGGAGATCGCGGACGCCGTGATGCCGGTTTTCTTGCGCTTCGGCCTACGCAAGACCTCCATGGACGACCTCGCCGAGGCGGCCGGGCTCTCCCGTCAGGGCCTGTACCTGCACTTCAAGAACAAGCAGCAGCTCTTCCACGCCAGCCTGCAGCGCGTGATCGCCCAGACCCAGGCCGCCGTCGCCCAGGAACTGGCCAGAGCGGACCTGTCGGCGCACGAGCGGCTGATGGGCGCCTTCAATGCGTTGCATGGACCCGCCGCCACGGCGACCAGCGAGGCGGTGAACGAACTCCTCGCCGCAGCACGCACGTTGGGAGACTCGCTCCTGCACGACCTGGAGCGCTTCGTCGTCGAGGCGGTGGCCGACGTTCTCCGCGCCGAGGGGGCGCCGGAGCGCACCCCAGGCGTCTCCGCCGAGGATCTCGCCTTCCAGTTGCTCGCCGTCGCGGCCGGCGTCAAGCAACTCACCGTCCCGCCCGGCGACCGGGCCCGGCACGTCCAAATCGCGATCGCTCTTGTTCTCGGCCCAGCCGACTAACCTCCCACGACTGGACACACCATGACGTCAACTGAAGCCCAAAAGCTGGTCGTAGTCACCGGAGCCTCCACGGGCATGGGCGCGTCAGCCGCCCGCGAACTGGCCCGGCAGGGATTCCACGTCCTGGCCGGCGTGCGACGCGACCGTGACGCCGACGCCATCGGATCGACCGGCATCGAGCCGGTCATCCTCGACATCACCAAGTCCGAGCACGTGGCGGCACTCGCCGCGCGGGTCGCCGACGACTCGCGCGCACTGCACGCGCTCGTCAACAACGCCGGCATCCAGGTGAACGCCCCGGTCGAAGCCCTGCCGATGGCCGAATGGCGGCGGGTCTTCGAAGTCAACCTGTTCGGCCACATCGCCGTCACCCAGGCGCTCCTGCCCGCACTGCTGCGCAGCAAGGGCCGCGTGATCAACATCAGCTCGATCGGCGGCAGGTACGCCATGGCCACATACGGCGCGTACGCCGGCGCGAAGTTCGCCCTGGAAGCAGTCAGCGACTCACTCCGCCGCGAGGTCGCACCGCTGGGCGTACAAGTCGTCGTGGTCGAGCCCGGCGGCGTCCGCACACAGATCGCCGCCCGCGGGATCGCGACGGCCAACGACCTGGCGGCCAAGATGACACCCGAGCAGGATGAGCGCTACGGCAGCCTGGTCCAGGCGAACAACAAGTTGATGGCCTCGGGCACCGCATCGGGCCTGACCGCCGACGCCGCCGCCCGGGTCATCGCGAAGGCCGTGACGACCCGCAGACCGCGCACCCGCTACACCGCCGGCCGGGATGCCGCCCTGATCATGCGCCTGGGCCCGATCCTGTCCGACCGCGCACTCGACCGCATCCTCGCCGCCAACCTGCGCCGGCTCTCCCCAAAGGCAGCCACGGCATGACCCACCGCGTCAGCATGGTCGGGCTGAGCCCGGGCGGTCACATCGCCTACGTCGCAGCCACCGGGTTCGACCTCGCCGAAGCGGCCGTCTTCTACGGCGGCTGGCTGCCGAGCACCGACATCCCGATCAGCCGGCCCGAGCCGACACTGTCGCTGCCCCCGAACCCCACCGGATGTGTCCTCTTCCTCGTCGGGGAGGAGGACCATGTCGTGCCGCCCGCACAGCACACACTGCTGAACAGCGCCGAAAACTGACCACCGAGGCTTCCGGGCCGTGCCGGTGAGGGGAACCGGCCCGTGGCTCGTGTTCACCGCCCCCGGAGAGATGGGCCGTCCTTCTTCCATGCCCGTGTGCTCTGCCGTGCCGGTGGAACTGACCGCTTGTGAGCGCCGTCGGCTCAAGAAGATGGCCTACGGCCACAAGACCCTGTATCAGGCACGCCGGCGGGCAACGGTCGTGCTGCTGGCAGCACGGGGCCGCGGCAACGCCCGAATCGCTGCCGAAACCCACCTTCACGTGGACACCGTGCGCCGCTGGCGCGGCCGGTTCGCGGCCGGCCGGATGCTCGCCCTGGCCGACCGCAAGCGGCCAGGGCGACCACCGACGTTCACCGCGCTACAGATCGCCGAAGTCAAGGCGCTGGCCTGCCAGTTGCCCACCCAGTGCGGAACCCCGCTCTCACGCCGGTCATGCCCTGAACTCGCACGCGAGGCCGTCACCCGGGCCATCACCGAGACGATCCCCGCCTCCACGGTGCGCCGCTGGCTCAAGGACGACGCACTCAAGCCCTGGCAACACCGCTCCTGGATCTTCATCCGCGACCCGGACTTCCGCGCCACCGCTCGACGGGTCCTGAACCTGTATGCCCGCATCTTCGACGGCGCCCCGCTCGGCGAAGACGAGTACGTCATTTCCGCGGATGAGAAGACCTCCATCCGGGCCCGCCGCCACCCCACCCCGGCCCCGGGCCAGGCCCGCGCGATGCGCGTCAACCACACCTACGGACGCGGCGGAGCCCTGGCCTACCTGGCCGCCTACGACATCCACCGGGCCGAGGTCTTCGGCCGCTGTGAACAGACCACCGGCATCGTGCCGTTCATGAAACTGGTCGAGCAGGTGATGACCAGCGAGCCCTACACCAGCGCGAAACGGGTCTTCTTCATCGTCGACCACGGCTCCTCTCATCGCGGCAAGCGGGCCATCGACCGTCTGGCCTCCAGGTTCCCGAACGCCGTAATGGTCCACACACCCGTCCACGCATCCTGGCTGAACCAGATAGAGATCTTCTTTTCCATCGTGCAGCGCAAGGCCGTCTCACCCAACGACTTCACAGACCTCGACGAGGTCCGAAACCGGCTCCGAGCATTCGAAGACCGCTACAACGCCATGGCACAGCCGTTCCAGCGGAAGTTCACCACCTCCGACCCGAACGCTCTGCTGGCCCGGCTCGACCGACACACACTCGCCGACCGATGAGAAGAATCCTCCGTCGCCCTGACCGCTTGATCAACCCCCGAAGGACTTCCGACGCCGACCACTTAGGGGTCCTTGCACTGTGAGCGCCCGATGAGGTCGCGTGGTCCGGTGCCGGGGGTACCGCCCACGCCTTTCAGGCAGTGGGGGAGCATCGCGAGGCGCCGCAGAGCCCTCGTGGCGGAGCCACCAGGGCTCTGTGGCAACGCGGCGAGGTGCGGTGCCGGGCCGCGCGACCCGGGCGGGCACAGTGCAAGGACCCCTCAGGCGTCCGTCCCCGCCGCCTCCCGCAGGGCCCTGCGGCACAGGGCGTCCGCCCGGCGGGTGGTCTCCGGGAGGCGGTGGGCGGGAGTCAGCGCTAGGGTGTGGGCGCAGGCGTTGGCGAGGCCGACACGATGGCCGACCGAGACGAAGACCGGCTTGACGAGGTCCCGGGTGCGCAGGGCCCGGCCGACCTCCTCGGCGCCGGCGAGCAGCGGGGCCGTACTGCCGCGCGGGGTCGCCGGCGCCGTGAAGGTGAAGGTGAAGGGGTTCTTCGCGACGCCGATCGTCTGCAGGCCGGTGAGGACCCCCAGGTGGCTGGCGAGGCCGAAGCGACGGGGATGGGCGAGCCCGTAGCCGTCGCAGACGACCAGGCCGGGCGGACACGGCAGGGCGTCGAGGGCGGCCAGCACGGTGGGGATCTCGCGGAAGGCCAGCAGGCCGGGCACGTACGGGAAGGAGATCCGGCCGACGGCCGTGGCCTCGGCGACGACCTCGAGGCTCGCCGCGTCCAGGACGACGGCCGCGGCGGCGACGAGGTCGCGCTCGTCGTCGTACGCGACGTCGACACCGGTGACCCGGCCCGTCCCGGGCGGCGGGCCGGGCTCGTCGAGCACCACCCGCCCGCGCAGTCCGTCCTGGACGGCCCGGGCCGCTTCCTCGGTCGTGGGCCAGCCGTCGGGGATGCGTACGCTCGTCATGGTGGCGAGGAGCCTACTGGGTGGGGGACTTCGGGTCCCGGGCCGGGGCCCGGGCCCCGGGCCGCCGCACCTCACCTGTCGCCGGGCGCCCGCCGGAGGGCAGGCCGCCCCGCCTGCCAAACGAGATGTCCTCGGCCGAGGTGCGGCGCGCCGTTCCGGACCCGCGTGGCGCGTCCGCTCCTTCCGCGGCCCGTGGACCGGTCCGGTGCATGGAAGCGGTGACGGAGGTCACCCTGTTCCGGGGGGCACGGATCGACCGGTTCCGTCGTCTCTTTGAGTAGCCCGCCCTATCCGCCCGGAAGCCGTCCAGCCGTCACGAGGGAGCAAGGCGTTGTCCATCGTCATCGAGCAGCCCGTCGAGGCCCGTCTCGTCGCCGCCGCGCCGCGGATGGCGAGTATTCCCGCCACTCTGCACTACGACCGGAGCGATCCGTTCGCCGTCCGCATGACCTTTCCCGCCCCCGCCACTCTGGAGGGCGTCGAGGTCTGCTGGACCTTCGCCCGCGAGCTGCTCACGGCGGGGCTGCACGAGCCCGAGGGCCACGGTGACGTCCGCGTGCGGCCGTACGGCTACGACCGGACCGTGCTGGAGTTCCACGCTCCGGAGGGAACCGCCGTCGTGCATGTCCGCTCGGGCGAGATACGCCGGTTCCTGGAGGCGGCCGGCGAGCTCGTGCCGGCCGGCCTGGAGCACCTCCAGCTCGACCTGGACCGCGATCTCGCCGAGCTGATCCGCGACGCCTGCTGAGCGAGCGGCGCCGGACGAGTGTTTGCGGATCGTCGGCGCGCTTGACAGCCTGCGATCATGAGCACCCCCCACGGCCCCACCGACGGCTCCTCCCCCACTCCCCCGGCGGAAGGCTGGATCACCACCCCGCTCACCGAGGATCTGCTGCGCGGCGCACTCGAGCTGGAGCGGACCGCGCGGGGAGTGCAGCCGCACCGGTTGCCCGCCCGGGCCCGCGCGCAGGCCGCCGACGGACAGCTGGCCATGGCGGAGGCGCAGCCGTCCGGCGTCCGGCTGGTGCTGCGCACCCGGGCCACGGCTGTCGAACTGGACGCGCTCCGCACCAAGACGGCCTACGAGGACGCTCCGCCCCGCCCGGACGGTGTCTACGACCTGCTGATCGACGGCGAACCGGCCGGGCAGGCCCGTCTCACCGACGGCAACGTCATGCTGGTGAACATGGCCACGGGCTCCGAGGAGCTCCGGCCGGGTCCTGTGGACACGGTCCGGTTCACCGGACTGCCGGGCCATGACAAACGCGTCGAGATCTGGCTTCCGCACAACGAGATGACCCAGCTGGTCGCCCTGCGCACCGACGCTCCCGTGACACCGGTGGCCCCCGGGGGTCGCAGGGTGTGGCTGCACCACGGCAGCTCGATCAGCCACGGCTTCGAGGCCGCGAGCCCGACCACGACCTGGCCCGCGCTGGCCGCCTCGCTCGGCGGGGTGGACCTGGTGAACCTGGGGCTGAGCGGCAGCGCGCTGCTCGACCCGTTCACCGCTCGGGCGATGCGGGACACGCCCGCGGACCTGATCAGCATCAAGACCGGCATCAATCTGGTCAACATGGATCTGCTGCGGCTGCGTGCCTTCGCTCCGGCGGTGCACGGTTTCCTCGACACGGTCCGCGACGGCCATCCGACGACGCCGCTGCTGGTCGTCTCGCCCATTCTGTGCCCCATCCACGAGGACACCCCGGGCCCGAGCCTGCCCGACTTCAGCACCACCGGCGAGGGCCGGCTCCGGTTCGTGGCCATGGGAGACCCCGAGGAGCGGACCGCCGGGAAACTGACCCTCGACGTCGTACGGGAGGAGCTGGCCCGCGTGGTGGAGCAGCGGGCGGCCGACGACCCCCATCTGCACTACCTGGACGGCCGCGAGCTCTACGGCGAGGCGGACCACGCCGAGCTGCCGCTGCCCGACGCGCTGCACCCGGACGCCGCCACGCACCGTCGCATGGGCGAGCGCTTCGCGGAGCTGGCCTTCGGCACCGGCGGGGCGTTCACCGGCTGAGCCGGGCCGCCCGGCGGGCCTGCCCGGTCCGTCCGGCACCCTTCCGGTCTGCGGCCCTGCGGCCCCCGCGAAAACGCGTTGACAGCCGTCCCCGGCCCTTCGTACGGTGTACAGGCTTCTGTTGCCGTCGATTGGAGAGGGACGTTGCTCGTCTGAGGTCCTGAGACACCGCGTCACACCCGTGTGGTGTGCACGCAGCGTGCGACCTCGGCGTACGAGCCGTCCTTGCGGAGCAGGGCTTTTTTCATGCCCGCGTCTCCCCGCCCGGCTCCCGGTCGCCGTCTTCCTGCGGTGTCTCGACACGCGTTTGCCCCGACCGCACCACGCAACCGCAAAGGCCCGCATGTCCACAGCCATCACCTGTACCGCCCTGTCCTTCACCTGGCCCGACGGCACCCCCGTCCTCGAGGGCCTCGACGTCGCCTTCGGCCCCGGCCGGACCGGCCTCATCGGCGTCAACGGGTCGGGGAAATCGACCCTGCTGAAGCTGATCGCCGGTGAACTCCGGCCGGCCGACGGCGCCGTCCGCGTCACCGGCGAGGTGGGATACCTGCCGCAGAACGTCACGCTCGACACCTCGCTGAGGGTCGACGAGGTGCTCGGTATCGCCGCACAGCGGGCCGCGCTGCACGCCATCGAGACGGGCGACGTGGCCGAGGCGCACTTCGAGACGGTCGGCGACGACTGGGACGTGGAGGAGCGCGCCCTGGCCACGCTCGGCGAACTCGGCCTGGGGCGGATCGGGTTGGACCGCACCATCGGCGAGGTCTCGGGCGGCGAGTCGGTGCTGCTGCGGCTGGCCGCACTGCTGCTGGACCGGCCGGACGTGCTGCTGCTCGACGAACCCACCAACAACCTCGACCTGTACGCCCGCAGACGGCTGTACACGGCCGTCGGGAACTGGCCGGGCGTCATGGTCGTGGTCAGCCACGACCGCGAACTGCTGGATCTGGTCGACCAGATCGCCGACCTGCGCTCCGGAGAGGTGACCTGGTACGGCGGCAACTACACGGCCTACGAGGAGGCGCTGGCGGTCGAACAGGAGGCGGCCGAGCGCATGGTGCGGGTCGCCGAGGCGGACCTGCGCAAGCAGAAGCGCGAACTCGCGGACGCTCAGGTCAAATTGGCCCGTCGCAAGCGGTACGGGCAGAAGATGTGGGACCAGAAGCGCGAGCCGAAGATCGTCATGGGTGCCCGCAAGCGGGCGGCCCAGGAGTCCGCGGGCAAGCACCGCATCATGCACGAGGAGAAACTCGCCGGGGCGAAGGAGCGGCTCGACGAGGCGGTGGAGGCCGTACGGGACGACGACGAGATCCGTGTCGACCTGCCGTACACGGCCGTACCGCCGGGACGTACCGTCCTCACCCTCACGGACCTCGAACTCGCCTACGGCGCCCGGGTGGAGGGCGGCTTCGAGCTGCGGGGCCCGGAGCGGGCCGCGCTGATCGGACGCAACGGCGCGGGCAAGACGACGTTGCTGCGCACCGTCGCGGGCGAACTCCCGCCGGTGTCCGGGCAGGCGGCGGCGCAGGTTCCGCTGCGGTTCCTGCCGCAGCGCCTCGATGTCCTCGACGGCGAGCTGAGCGTCGCCGAGAACGTGGCACGGTTCGCGCCGGGCGCCACCGACAACAGGATCCGGGCGCGACTGGCCCGCTTCCTGTTCCGGGGTGCCCGCGCCGACCAGAAGGCGGTGACACTGTCCGGCGGCGAACGCTTCCGGGCGACGCTGGCCGCGCTGATGCTGGCCGAGCCGGCGCCGCAGCTGCTGATGCTGGACGAGCCGACCAACAACCTCGACATCGCCAGTGTCCGGCAGCTCACCACGGCGCTGGAGTCCTACCAGGGGGCGCTGATCGTGGCGAGCCACGACCTGCCGTTCCTGAAGTCGGTCGGGATCACGCGCTGGCTGCTGATGGAGGAGGGGGAACTGAGGGAGATCGCGCCGGAAGCCGTCGGGTGACCCGGGTGCGACCCGCGCGGGCCGGTCACCGGTGGTGGATCAGCAGGCCGCCGGGGGGTGACCCGGGCCGGGTTCGCCCTGCATGATGGCTGCGCCGGACATCCGGGGGAAACCGGCCGGCCCACCGGCGCCCTCGGTACCGGCGGCAGCCCTGCCCCGTCCGATACGGAGTCCCGCACGTGCCCAGCAAGAAGGCTCTCGTCCGCCGCCCCGGCCCCCGACTGGCCGAAGGGCTGGTGACCCATGTCGAACGGGAGGCCGTCGACCTCGGCCGCGCGGTGGAGCAGTGGGAGGCGTACTGCGAGGCGCTGCGCGAGCACGGCTGGGAGACGGTCGAGGTGGTCCCGGCCGAGGACTGCCCGGACTCCGTGTTCGTCGAGGACACGGTCGTCATGTACCGGAACGTGGCTCTGATCGCCCGGTCCGGCGCCGAGTCCCGGCGCGCGGAGACCGTCGGGGTCGAGGAGGCCGTGGCCGCGCTGGGCTGCTCGGTGAACTGGGTCTGGGAGCCGGGCACGCTGGACGGCGGGGACGTGCTCAAGATCGGCGACACCCTGTACGTCGGCCGGGGCGGGCGTACCGACGCGGCCGGGATCCAGCAGTTGCGGGCGACGTTCGAACCGCTGGGCGCCCGGGTGGTCGCGGTGCCCGTGAGCAAGGTGCTGCATCTGAAGTCGGCGGTGACTGCGCTGCCGGACGGGACGGTCGTCGGACACATCCCGAACCTGGACGCGCCCTCGTTGTTCCCCCGCTTTCTGCCGGTACCGGAGGAGTCCGGGGCGCATGTGGTGCTGCTCGGCGGGGACCGGCTGCTGATGGCGTCGAGCGCGCCGAAGACGGCGGAGCTGTTCGCGGACCTCGGCTACGCGCCGGTGCTGGTGGACATCGGGGAGTTCGAGAAGCTCGAGGGCTGCGTCACCTGCCTTTCGGTGCGGCTGCGGGACCTGTACGCCTGAGGGACGGCTCCCGGGCTGATCAGCAGTCTTTACGACACGCTTAACCTACGGTTTCGTAACCTACGGATTCGTAGCCTACGATTCCGTAGGTTGTCGGCACCGCTCGCCGATGCCCATGTACGTCCCCGTCCCCCTGGAGTACTGTATGTCGATCACCTCTCCCCACCTCGGCAGCTCTTCCGCCTGGACCGACGCCCGGCTGCTGTACGCGCTGGAGGAAGTGGTCGAGACGGAACTCAACCGGCACCTGAAGGTCGCCAAGGACTGGATGCCGCACGAGTACGTGCCGTTCAGCGACGCCCGTAACTTCCCCGGGTTCTTCGAGGACGGCGAGGCCTGGGAGAAGGAGCAGTCCAAGGTCACCGAGGTCGGCCGGATCGCCCTGGTGGTGAACCTGCTGACCGAGGACAACCTGCCGAGCTACCACCACGAGATCGCCACGCTGTTCGGCCGCGAGGGGGCCTGGGGCACCTGGGTGCACCGCTGGACCGCGGAGGAGGGCCGGCACGGCATCGTGATGCGGGACTACCTGCTCGCCTCGCGGGCGGTGGACCCGGACAAACTGGAGCAGTTCCGCATGTCCCACATGAGCGAGGGCTTCGAGTCGGACAACCGCCACTCGATGCTGCACTCGGTCGCCTATGTCGCGTTCCAGGAGCTGGCCACCCGTATCTCGCACCGCAACACCGGCCACCAGTCCGGTGACCCGGTCTGCGACCGGATGCTGGCCCGCATCGCGACCGACGAGAACCTCCACATGATCTTCTACCGGAACCTGCTCAAGGCCGCCTTCGAGATCGCCCCCGACCTCACGATGCAGGCGGTGCGGGACGTCGTCGTGAACTTCCGGATGCCGGGCCACAGCATTCCCGGCTTCGAGCGGGCCGCGGCTCAGATGGCGATCGGCGAGGTCTACAACCTGCGCATCCACCACGACGACGTGCTCCAGCCGGTGATCCGCTTCCTGAAGGTCATGGAGATCGACGGGCTCGGTCCCGAGGGCCTGCAGGCCCAGGAGGAGCTCGGCCTGTTCCTCGGCGGTCTGGACTCCGAGGCGAGCAAGTTCGACGAGAAGCTCGCGGCGCGCAAGGCCCGGATGGCGGCGCGGGCGGCCGGCTGACCCCCGCCCTCCCGCCGCCGTCTCCCCCCCTCGGCCGACGTGAGCGGGGTCCGGCACGTGCGGCCGCAAAGCGGAGGAGGGCGTGCGGGCCCCGCGTCTCCGGCATGATCCGCCGGGCAGGTCCTGACGACCCGCGCGCCCCTCGCCACCCGCCACCCGTCACCCGTCACCCGTCACCCGTCACCCGTCACCGGGACGTACGGCGCAGCTCCAGCCGCTCCTTCTCGGAGAGTCCGCCCCAGACGCCGAAGCGCATGTCGTTGGTCATGGCGTAGTCGAGGCAGGCGGCCCGGATGGGGCACAGACCGCAGATCCGCTTGGCGTCACGGACCGAACTGCCGGGCTCGGGGAAGAAGAAGTCTCCCCCGGTCTGCGCGCACAGGGCCTCCTCCTGCCACGCGAGGTCGGGCGACGCGATGGTGTCGATGTGCATGCCCGACAGCGTGCCGGGGCGCGAAAAACGTTCGATCAACGCGGGATCAACGCGGCTCCCCGCGCCTCGGCTCCTGGCCCGCGCCCGGACGCCCAGGCCGGCACCCGTTCCGGCCGACCGCACGAACGATGCCCGCCCCGGCGCCGGAACGCACGGCGGCGCGCGGAGCGTTCCACGCCGAGGCGCGGGCACGCGCGGGCGCCGTCGGAGGCAGGGGCCCCTGGGTGTCCGGGCCTCACGCGGAGGCGCGGCGTACCAGGGTCGTCGGGAAGATCACGCTGGAGGGGGCGCCGCCCACGGTCTCGTGCGCGGCGGTGGTGCGGTCGAGGCCGCGCAACAGGAGCCGGGCCATGAGCCGGCCCATCTCCTCGATGTCCTGGCGGACGGTGGTCAGCGGGGGGTCGGTCTGCTCGGCGAACGGCAGCATGTCGTCGAAGCCGACCACCGCCACGTCGTCCGGCACCCGGCGTCCGTGCTCGCGCAGCACCCGCAGCGCTCCCACCGCGGTGAGGTCGTTGGCGGCGAACACGGCGTCCAGGCCGGGGCATGTCTCCAGCAGCTCCCGCATCGCCCGTTCGCCACCGGCCAGGGTGAAGTCGCCCTCCGCCACGAGCCGCGGACCGGCGTCGGCCATGGCGTCCCGGTAGCCGTCGAGCCGGTCCACGGCCGAGGTCTGGTCCAGGGCGCCGGTGATGTGCGCGACCCGGCCGCGGCCGAGGCCCAGCAGGTGCCGCACGGCGTCGCGGGCGCCGCCGCGGTTGTCGCTGTCGACGTAGACGACACCGTCCCTGCCGCCGGACCAGCCGGGCCGGCCGCCGAACACGACCGGGACGCCCGCACGCTGGATCAGCTCGGGCAGCGGATCGTCCAGGTGCAGAGAGAAGACCAGCGCGCCGTCGACATGGCCGCCGGCCAGGTAGCGGGCGACGCGGGCGTGGTCGTGGCGGCCCTCGGTGAGCAGCAGCACGAGCTGGTTGTCGCGCGCGGTCAGCTCCCTGCTGATGCCGCGCAGCTGGCGGGCGAAGAACGGGTCGGCGAAGACGCGGCTCTCGGGCTCGGCGACGACGACGGCGATGGCGTCGTGCCGGTTCGTCACGAGGGTGCGGGCGGCCTGGTTGGGCACGTAGCCGAGTTCCTCCACCGCCTGCCGGACGCGCTCGGCCAGGGGCTCGGTGACGCCGTCGGCGCCGTTGACCACACGGGAGACGGTGGCCCGCGAGACCCCGGCCCGCGCGGCCACGGCCTCCAGGGTGGGGCGCGGCACTGTCTCGGTCACGTCGGGAGCTCCTCACCAGCGGCTGCGGATCAGGATAGCCCCGGAGCCCCTGGGGACGAGAGCGCTCTCACCGAGGGGCCGCCCCGGGGTACGCCCGTACCCCGGGGCCCGTGCCCCGTGGCCGCGTGTCCCTCGGCGCCCGTGCCCCGAACCCCGTCAGTGCTCGTGTTCCCCGCTCCCGCTCTCCTCGGGGTCGGGCTCCTGGCCGTGGTCGTGTTCGTGCGGGTCGTAGCCGGGGATCGTGCCGTCCGGCTTCTTCACCAGGAACATTCCGGTCATGCCCATGTCGGAGTGGCTCTGGACGTGGCAGTGGTACATCCAGGCGCCCGCCCCCACCCCCTCCCCCGCGATGATCTGGAAGCCGAAGGAGTCCGCGGGGCCGACGATCTTGTTGTCGACGACCTGGCTCGGGTCGTCGGGTCCGGTGAGCATGCCGGTGCGGTTGTCGGCCCAGCGGTGACCGTGCATGTGGAAGGTGTGGTAGTACTCGCCGTGCGTGATCATGACGATCTCCACGCGGTCGCCGACGGTGGCCTCGAGGTCGGGGCCGGTGTGGGCGGGCCTGTTGTTGATCGTCATGTCGTTGAAGACGATCGTGTGCGTGCGGTCCGGCAGGACGTCCCCCTTGCGCCGCACGATCACCCCGCCGTACAGGCCGTTGCGGATGCCGCCGGTGCCGTGGTCCGTACCGACGACGTGGTCGTGGTAGTGCCAGTAGCCGGCACTGCCCGACCGCCAGGTCCCGTCCGGGCGCCGTCCGGGCTTGTGGGTGCGCCAGGTGTAGGTGCGCGTGCCGCCGGGCGCGACGTCGCTGCGGTTCATCTTGGTGCCGTCGCTGGAGATCTCGTAGTCCAGGCCGTGGACGTGCAGGCTCACCGGTACGTCCATGGTGTTCTCGAACTCGATGTGCAGCGTGTCGCCCTCGTTGAGCTCGATCAGCGGGCCGGGGACGGACGCCTTGCCCTTTTCCAGGCCGTAGCCCATCTTCCCGCCGTCGAGTCGCTCGGCGTACAGCTTGACGCGTCTCACCTCGCCGCCGGCGGGCGCGGTCTTCGCCGGTGTCGGAGCGCTCACCGCCTCGGAGGATCCCAGGGACAACGATGTCGCGGCGACAGCGCCACCCAGCAGCACCCGCCGGTTGAAGCAGCGTCTGTCCATGCCGAACTCCTCCTACTGGTACGGAACGTGATGGTGCCGATGGTTGAGAGGTGTGAGCACGATGACGGTGCGACAGCCGTGAGTTGACTGTCATGAGCCTGGGAAACCGTACCGGCCGCCCTTCCGTTCATCCACACTCAGGACAAAGTTCGTTTCATTGCGGCCATAGGTATTGGCGTGTGACGCAAAGAGGTCTAGCTTCCTTGACGCTGTTGCTGCGACCGAGGAGGGGTGGGTGGCCACGTGCGGTTCACATCGCATCAAGGACCCATGCGCTTGCACGGGTTGAGCACGAGAAGCACGAGAGAGACCAGAACCGGGCGAAGGGCCTGGGCGGCGACCGTCGCCGCCGGGGTCGTCGCCGCCGGACTGCTGTCGGGTCCCGCCGCCACCGCGCGCCCGGCTCCCGACCCGGCCCTGACAACGATGTCGATCAAGTCGCCCCCGGGCGGCGCGAACGTACGGGTGCTGCTGTTCCACGGTTCCGCCGCGGCCGGCGACGAGTCGCCGCTGGTGAACGCCGGGATCGAGGCGATCGAGAGGATCGGGCTGTCCGGTCCGCAGAACCAGCGGTTCGCGGTCACGGCGACGGACAACGCCTCGGTGTTCACCAACGACACCAGGCTGAGCCGCTTCAACGCGGTCGTCTTCCTCACCGGCGGCGGAGATGTCCTCGACCCGGCCCAGGAGGCGGGCCTGGAGGCCTACATGGAGGCCGGCGGCGGATTCGTCGGCATTCATGACGCGGCCCGCGCGGAACCGTACTCGGACTGGTTCACCGGTCTCATCGGCGCCCGCCCTGCCGCGTCCGGCCCCACGGACGTCCAGCGGGCGACCGTCGAGGTCGGCGACCGGCGGCACCCGGCGACCAAGAGCCTGCCGCAGGAGTGGAAGCGGCCCGACAAGTGGCTGAACTGGGAGAGGAACCCGTCCGGCGAGGTGCACACCGTCGCCAGGGTCCGCGAGTCGAGCTACCGGCCGGGGACCGGCGCGGGCGGCGCCGACCACCCCGTGAGCTGGTGCCGCGACTACGACGGCGGCCGGTCCTTCTACACCGGCATGGGCGGCACGGTGTCGTCGTACGACGAGACCGACTTCCGCGACCATCTGCGCGGCGCCCTGCTGTGGACCAGCCGGCTGGCGCAGGCCGACTGCAAGGCGACGATCAACGGCAACTACGAGGCCGAGCGGCTGACCCGGCCCAACCAGCCGGGTCGAAGCGACCAGATCGGTGAGCCGCACGGACTGGTCACCGCCCCCGACGGCCGCGTCTTCTACATCGGCCGCGGCGGCGCCGACTCCTCGCGGCCCGTGGTCACCGACTGGAACGACCCGGACATCGGCAAGGGCACGGGCGAGATCCACGTCTACGACCCGGGGACCGGGAAGGTCACGCTCGCCGGGGCGCTCACCGTCTTCGGCAACAAGGGCGGCGGTGACGAACTGGTCAAGGTCGAGGAGGGGCTGCTCGGCATCGAGCTGGACCCGCGGTTCGAGCGGAACGGGTGGGTGTACCTGCACTACACGCCCCACTCGGAGATCGACCGCGACAAGCGCATGGCCGACCGGCGGGTCTCCCGCTTCACGTTCGACGAGTCCACCGGCAAGCTGGACCTGGCCAGCGAGAAGGTCCTGCTCGACTGGCCGGTGCAGATCCACAGCTGCTGCCACTCCGGCGGCGGGCTGGCCTGGGACTCCGAGGGCAACCTGTACATCGCCACCGGTGACAACAACTCCAGTGGCTTCAGTGGCGGTTACTCGGGCAACAACCCCGAGCCGAACTACAAGGGCGTCTCCTTCGCGGACGCGCGCCGCACCGCGGGCAACACCAACAACCTCAACGGCAAGATCCTGCGCATCCACCCGGAACCGGACGGCACGTACACCCTCCCCGAGGGCAACCTGTTCACCGGCGAGGAGAGCGCCGAGGGCGGCGGCAAGACACGCGGCGAGATCTATGTGATGGGTGTGCGCAACCCGGCGCGCATCTCGGTCGACCCGGCGACCGACGTCCTCTACGCCGGCTGGGTCGGCCCGGACGCCGGCCAGCCGTCGACGACCTGGGGCCCGGCCAAGTACGACACCTTCGCCGCGATCACGAAGGCGTCCAACCGCGGCTGGCCGTACTGCATGGGCAACAACCAGCCCTACCGGGACCGGAACCTTCCCGACCCGTCGCGGCCCCTTGGCTGGTACGACTGCGACAACCCGAAGAACGAGTCGCCGAACAACGACGGTCTGGTCAATCTGCCGCCGGTGACCGGCAACAACATCTGGTACTCGCCGCAGGGCGGCGCCCCGGACTTCCCCCGGGACGAGAACGGCGTCCCGTCCTACAGTCAGGACGAGGCCTCCTACCGGCTGCCCTGGCTCAAGGGCGGCGGCCAGGCCGCGATGAACGGGCCCGTCTACCGCTTCGACGAGGCGAGCGGCAGCGACACCAAGTGGCCGGCCTACTGGGACGGCAAGTGGTTCGTCGGCGACTTCTACGACGCCGACCAGCCGCGCAACGCGGTGCTCATGAACCCGAAGACGCAGGGCGACGGCGGACTGCCGGTGCACTCGGAGTCGCTGAAGAAGATCGTGCCGGTCGGCAACGACGGCATCAAGAACCTGATGGACTGGAAGTTCGGTCCGGACGGCGCGCTGTACGTCCTCGACTACGGCCGCGGTTTCTTCACCTCGGACTCCAAGTCCGCTCTGTGGCGGGTCACCTACACGGGCGGCGGCCCGACCCCGGCCGCCGGTCAGCTGGCGAGGAAGGCCGAGTGAAACCAGTGATGCACAGGCAACGAAGAGTCTGGGCGGCCCTGCTGGCCACCCTCCTCATGATGCTCGGCCTGCAGAGCGTCTCCGCGGCCGGCGAGCCGGAGGCCGGGCGGACGGGGAAGGCCGGGGCCGCGGCGGACCAGGTGCTCACCTGGACCGCGGGCAACGACATCGACAAGTACCTCACCGCACCGGCGACCGCGGTGGCCGGTCCGGCGACGATCGTCTTCGAGAACAGTGTGGCCACCGGCAACACCACCGGTATGCCGCACACGTTGACGTTCGCCACGTCGGACCCCGAGTTCAACGACGACGTCCAGCTGAACATCCTGGCCAACCCCGGTGACGCCCGGGGCGGCCGGCACACCGCCGAGGTCACGCTCACCCCGGGCCGCTACTTCTACCACTGCACGATCCCCGGCCACGGTGCGATGCAGGGCATCCTGGTGGTGACCGAGGGCAGCGGCGAGGACACCACGGCACCCGAGGCGACGGCCGCGGTGACCGGCACGCGGAACGCCGAGGGCGCCTACGTCGGTGCGGCGAGCGTCGTCGTCGAGGCCACCGACGAGGGCTCGGGCGTCGACCGGATCGAGTACGCGATCGGCGTCGACGGCGCCTGGCAGCCGTACACCGCGCCGGTGGTCGTCGACCAGGTCGGCACGCACACGGTGCGCTACCGCGCGCTGGACAGGGCGGGCAACGTCTCGGCGGTCAAGAGCGTCGGGTTCACCGTCGTCCCCCCGCCGACGGACGACACCACCGCGCCGGAGACCTCGGCGACGGTGGACGGCGAGAAGAACGCCGACGGTGCCTACATCGACATGGCGACCGTCACCGTCAGCGCCTCCGACACGGGCTCCGGGGTGAACACCATCGAGTACGCGCTCGGCGCCGACGGTGCCTGGCAGGCGTACGGCGGCCCGGTGATGGTGCATCAGGTCGGCACCCACACCGTGCGGTACCGCGCCACCGACAGGGCGGGCAACGTCTCGGCGGTCAAGAGCGTCGGGTTCACCGTCGTCACCGCGCCCCCGCAGGACACCACCCCGCCGGTGACGGGCGTGGACGTCGAGGGTGCGAAGAACTCCGACGGGGCGTACGTCGGCAGCGCGAAGGTGACCGTCAGCGCCACCGACGCCCACGGTTCCGGCGTCGCGTCCATCGAGTACTCGCTCGACTCCGGGCCCTACCTGGCGTACACGGAGCCCGTCGTCGTCGACCGGGCGGGCAGGCACACCGTCGCGTACCGGGCGAGCGACAAGGCGGGCAACACCTCCGCGCCGCTCACGGTGAGCTTCACCGTCGTGACCGGCCAGGTACCCGCGCCGCCCTGCCCCGAGTACGACGAACGGCTGACGGTGGTCGTCGGCGAGGTCGACTCGGGCGTGCCCAACCGGGTCACCAACAACCGGTGCAGGATCGGTGAGTTGATCGAGGACGAGAAGGAGTGGACGTCCAGCGCGCTGTTCCTGAAGCACGTGAGGAGCGTGCTGGACGAGCTGAGGAAGGAAGGGGTCATCGACCGGCGTGAGCTCCGGGCCGTCAACCAGGCGGCCCGCCAGTCCGGGATCGGCGAGCCGGGCCGGACCGACGGCTACCGCAAGATCCTCGACGGCAGTGCGGAGGCGTTCGCCAAGTGGCAGCAGGTGGGCGGTGGTTCGTTCGCGCTGAACCCGGACGGATCGATCACCTCCGGCACCACGAAGTCCGGGCTCGGCATGCTGTGGTTCCCCGAGCGCAAGTACGGCGACTTCTCGCTGAAGCTGCAGTGGCGTGACGACGCCCCGGGCACCGGGCACGCCAACTCCGGTGTGTTCGTGCGGTTCCCGCAGGTCCACGACCACCCGGAGGAGACCCGGCCGGAGTGGGTCGCCATCAAGTACGGGCACGAGATACAGGTGTTCGACTCACCCACCGGCGACATGTACAAGACGGGCTCGGTCTACGGCTTCGACCGGGTGGGCCTGGCAGGCGCCGGTGTGACGCAGAAGGGCACCTGGAACGACTACGAGATCCGGGTGGAGGGCCAGCACTACTCGGTCTTCCGCAACGGCGTGCTCATCAACGAGTTCGACAACACCGGCGGTCAGGACTTCGCCCCGCCGCGCTCGGACGACCCGGGCACGGACGGGCGGCGGTTCGCCTCCGGCCACATCGGACTCCAGGTCCACGGCACCACCGACGTGGTCTCGTACCGGGACGTCCGGATCAGGGAACTGCCGTGACACAGCGCTGATGTACCCGTGAGGGTGATTCGGCGCGCCGGGTCGGGAAGCCGCGGGCCCGGGCTTCCCGACCCGGCCCGGCCGTGCCCGACGGGGTTCGTCCGGCGTCTTCGGGGACTCGGGCGGGTACGGCGGATCGCGGAGTCCGGCGAAGCGGGCGGCTGCGGCTGCGGCTACGGCTACGGCTACGGCTACGGCTACGGCTGCATGAGGATCTTGACCGCGCCGTCCCGCTTGCGCTGGAACATGTCGTAGGCCCGGGGCGCCTCCGACAGCGGCAGGCGGTGGGTGGCGAAGTCCTCGACGCCGAGGGGGTCGTCGTCCGTGAGGTGGGGGATGATCTCGTCGCTCCAGCGGCGCACGTTCGCCTGCCCCATGCGCAGCTGGATCTGCTTGTCGAACATGGTGAGCAGGGGCATGGGGTCCGCCGAGCCGCCGTAGATGCCGGAGACCGAGACGGTGCCGCCGCGGCGCACCAGGTCGATCGCGGTGTACAGGGCGGCGAGCCGGTCGACGCTGAAGCGTTCGGCCAGGGGGCCGCCGAGTTTCCGGGGCAGCAGCGCCGCGGCGTTCTGCACCATGCGGGCCGCCGCGCTGCCGTGTGCCTCGGTGCCGACGGCGTCGATCACGGCGTCGGGGCCGCGGCCGTCGGTCTGGTCGCGGATCGCGCCGACGAGTTCCTTCTCGTCGGCGAAGGAGCGCAGGTCGAAGGTCTCCACGCCCCGTTCGCGGGCCCGGCGCAGCCGTTCCGGGACCAGGTCCACGCCGAAGACCCGGCCGGCTCCCTTGAGCCGGGCGATCCGGCAGGCCATGTCGCCGATGGGACCGAGGCCGAGCACGGCGATGCTGCCGCCCTTCGGGACGTCGGCGTAGGCCACCGCCTGCCAGGCGGTGGGCAGCACGTCGGAGAGGTAGACGAACCGGTCGTCGGACGGCCCCTCGGGGACCTTGATCGGGCCGTACTGGGCCTGCGGGACCCGCAGGTACTCGGCCTGGCCCCCCGGTACCGCGCCGTAGAGGCGGGTGTAGCCGAACAGGGCCGCGCCCATGCCCTCGGCGCTGACCTGGGTGGTCTCGCACTGGGTGGGCAGACCCGTGAGGCACATCCAGCAGTTGCCGCAGGCGATCTGGAACGGCACGACGACGCGGTCACCGGCCTGGAGGTCCGGCACCCCGGCGCCGACCTCCTCGACGATGCCCATGGGCTCGTGGCCGAGGATGTCGCCGGGGGTCATGAACGGGGTGAGCACCTCGTAGAGGTGCAGATCGGAGCCGCACAGTCCGGTGGACGTGACGCGGATGACGGCGTCCGTCGGTTCCTCGATCCGCGGGTCGGGCACCTCCTCCACCCGGACGTCCCTCTTTCCCTGCCAGGTCACTGCCTTCATCGCCGCCTGCTCCCTGCGTCGTCGTGGCCGGTGCGCCGTCCGTACGGCGGGCTCCGGGTACCCGTGCGCTCCACACCGAACCGCGCCCCGCTGAGCCGATCGGCGGAAGCCACCGCGCGGGAACACCATTGATCAGACCTGTCCACCGACGATCAGAAAAGCGCACAATCGAGACAACCGATGACGTGGGGCAGGCAGGGTGGCGACGGTGGGCACGGGACGAAGAGCACGCACACGGCGCGTCGCGACGGCGAGAGCGCTGCTGGCGACGCTGCTGGCGGCCGGTCTGGCGGCCGGCTGCACCGCGTCGGACGGTCCGGGCGACGACGGACGCGGATCGCCCCGCACCACGCGACCGGGCGGGACGGAGGGCACCGGAACGGAGGGCACCGAAGGGGGCGGCCGCCCGCCGGTCCTCGCGGTGAAGATCGACAACGCTCCCGCGGCCCGCCCCCAGACGGGTCTGGAGTCTGCGGACGTGGTGTACGTGGAGCAGGTCGAGGGCGGTCTGAGCCGGCTGATGGCGGTCTACGCCACCCGGCTGCCCGAGTCCGTCGGACCGGTGCGCAGCGCCCGGGAGGCCGACCTGGAGCTGCTGCGCCAGTTCGACCGGCCGGTTCTGGCGTTCTCCGGGGCTCAGGGCAGGCTGCTGCCGCTGCTCGACCGGGCTCCGCTGGAGCCCCTGACGCCCGGGACGTCCGACGCGGGGGCGGACGTCTACGTCCGGGGCGCCACCCGGTCCGCCCCGCACAACCTCTACCTCCAGCCCCGGCGGTTCATGGACGGCCCGCCCGGCCGGGCCTCGCTGACCACCGGCTTCCGCGACGGCCCGCCGCCCGCGGGCGGCGAACCCGAGAGCACGCGTACGGTGCGCTATCCGGCGGCCCGCTTCACCTTCACCTGGTCCGGCGCCCGGGACCGCTGGCTGGTATCCATGGACGGCACCCCCACGGTCACGGCGCGGGGCGAGCCGGTGGCGCCCGCGACCGTCGTCGTGCAGTACGTGACCGTCCGCCCGTCCGGCTATCACGACTCCCGGGGCAACAACACGCCGTACACCGAGACGGTGGGCTCCGGAACGGCCACCGTGCTGCGCGACGGGCGCGCCCACGACATCCGCTGGAACCGCCCGGACGCCTCGGACGGCACCGCGTTCACGACAAGGGACGGCGCTCCGGTGAACTTCGCGCAGGGGCAGGTGTGGGTGGTCTACGCGGAGGCCTCCTGACCGGCACGGACGCGGCCGGCGGGCTCACCGGGTCACCGAGCCGCCGGCTCGCCGGGACGGCGCAGCCCTTCGGCCGCGTCCGCCACCCGCCGGATCAGCCCGAAGAAGGCGGCCTGCTCGTCGGCGTCCAGCGGGCCCAGGAAGACCTGGTTCATCCGGGCGGTGCGCACCGTCAGCCTGCGGTGGGTGCGCAGGCCGTCGTCCGTGAGCCGGAGCAGGAAGCGGCGGCCGTCCTGCGGGTCACGGACCTTGCCGAGCAGTTCCCGCCGGATGAGCCGGCCGATCACCTCGGCGATGGTGGACCGGTCGAGACCGACCCGCTCCCCCACGGTCCGCTGGTCCAGGCCCGGCTCGGCGACGAGCGCGTTGAGGACCGCGAACTGCGGGGAGGTGATCTCCTCGGACACCATCGTGTTCCACAGCAGGTGGTGCGCCTGCTGGAGCCGCCGGGCCAGGTGCCCGGGATGCGTGGTGAGGTCCACCGCGGCCATGTACGCCCCTCACTGCCGATTCCGCCGATTCGTCGGTGCACTGAACAATACCCGTGCACGGCCGGCCTTGTCTGCGACACATGACGACATCAGCGCAGGTTGGACGAAGGTATTGACGCCCCCACCCAGCGGTGGCAGCGTGAAGGAGTTGTTATGAAAATACTCAGTGCCCTGACTAATAAAGGTGGTGGCCTCTGTGACGAACGTTCTCACCCAGCACGACATCGACCAGGAGATCGCGGCCGAGCACGCCGCGTACGGGAAACGGGTGGCGGGCGGCGCCCCCGTCGAGCACCATCCGCGCCGCGACTACCGGCCGTACCGCTCGTCGGTGCTGCGCCACCCCCGGCAGCCGGCGATCGCGGTCGACGCCACCAGGGACCCGGAGCTGGTGGAGCTGTCCTCCCCCGCCTGGGGGGAACGTGACGTCACCGAGACCGACAACGACCTCACCCGGCAGCACACCGGCGAGCCCGTCGGCGAGCGGATCACCGTCTCCGGGCGGCTCCTCGATCGGGACGGGCGTCCCGTGCGCGGTCAGCTGGTGGAGGTCTGGCAGGCCAACTCGGCCGGACGGTACGCCCATCAGCGGGAGCAGCACGACGCCCCGTTGGACCCGAACTTCACCGGCGCCGGCCGCACCCTCACCGACGCCGACGGCTTCTACCGCTTCACGACCATTCAGCCGGGTCCTTATCCGTGGCGCAACCACGTCAACGCGTGGCGTCCGGCGCACATCCACTTCTCCGTCTTCGGCAGCGCCTTCACCCAGCGGCTGGTGACGCAGATGTACTTCCCGAACGACCCGCTGTTCCCCTACGACCCGATCCTGCAGTCGGTGACCGACGACGCGGCCCGTCAGCGGCTGGTGGCGACCTACGACCACGGTCTGTCGGTGCCGGAGTTCTCCCTCGGCTACCACTGGGACATCGTGCTCGACGGGCCGCGGGCCACCTGGACGGAAGAAGGGCACCGACCGGCATGACGAAGATCGACACGGGCAGTCCGGAGAGCGTGCTGCCCACCCCCTCGCACACCGTGGGCCCCTTCTACGGGTACGCGCTGCCGTTCCGCGGCGGCGAGGACATAGCGCCGCTCGGCCACCCGGACACCGTCACCGTGCACGGCTACGTGTACGACGGCGAGGGCGACCCGCTGCCGGACGCGCTGCTGGAAGTGTGGGGGCCGGACCCCCGGGGCAACCTGGCGACCGCCGACGGCTCGATGCGGCGGGACCCGGCGAGCGGCGACTTCCTGGGCCGCAACGGGGTGGAGTTCACCGGCTTCGGCCGGATCCAGACCGACACCGACGGCCACTGGTACGTGCGCACGCTGCGGCCGGGGGCACGGGGGCGGCACGCTCCGTACCTCAGTCTGTGCGTGTTCGCGCGGGGCCTGCTGACGCATCTGTTCACCCGGATCCACCTGCCGGGCGACGAGGCGGCACTCGCGGCGGACCCGCTGCTGTCCCGGCTCGACACGGAGCGCCGCGCCACGCTGGTCGCGGCGGACGAGGGGCGGGGGACATACCGTTTCGACGTCCGCCTCCAGGGCGAGGGTGAAACGGTCTTCTTGGAGTTCACGTGACATCAGCCGATGCCGGCACCGGCCTGCTCGCCCCCGGGTGGGCCGGTTCACCGGCCGCCGCCGAGGCCGATGACGGCGCCGTGCTGCGGGCACTGCTCGACGCCGAGGCCGCGCTGACCCGGGCGCAGGCGGCCGCCGGGCTCGCCCCCGCCGGGGCCGGCGCGGCGGTAACGGAGGCGGCCGCCGACCCCGGGCGCTTCGACCTCGCCTCTCTCGCCGGGCGGGCGCGAAGCGGCGGGAACCCGGTGATCCCGCTGGTCGCGGATCTGACCGGGGCGGTGGGCGAGCCCTACGGCTCCTATGTGCACCGGGGTGCCACCAGCCAGGACATCATGGACACCGCGCTGATGCTGGTGGCCCACCGCGCCCTCGGTCCGCTTCTCGACGACCTCGACCGTGCTCAGCGGGCGCTGTCCGGCCTCGCCGCCGAGCACCGCGACACGGTGCTGCCGGGTCGGACGCTGACCCAGCACGCGGTACCCACGACGTTCGGACTGAAGGCCGCCGGGTGGCGCTCCCTGGTGCTCGACGCACGCGACCGGGCGACGGCCGTACGCGTCACGCTTCCCGCCCAGCTCGGCGGCGCGGCAGGAACACTGGCCGCGTTCACGGCGTACGGGGCGACAAATCCGACCGGGCTTCCCGCTCTCTACGCCCGGGAGCTGGGGCTGTGCCCGCCCGCTCTTCCCTGGCACACGCTGCGCACCCCGGTCGCCGACCTCGCCGGCGCTCTCGCCTTCACCGCCGGAGCGCTGGGCAAGCTCGCGGCGGACGTGCTCACGTACTCCCGCACCGAGATCGCCGAGGTCTCCGAGGGCAGCGGCGGCGGGTCCTCGGCCATGCCGCACAAGGCCAACCCGGTGCGTTCGACGCTGATCGCGGCGGCGGCCCGGCAGGCCCCGCAGCTCGCGGCCACACTGTACGGCTCGCTGGTGGCCGAGGACGAACGGCCGGCCGGGGCCTGGCACGCCGAGTGGGAGCCGCTGCGGGAACTGCTGCGCCTGGCCGGCGGCGCGGCCCACCACGCCGCAGAACTCACCGAAGGGCTCCGGGTGCACGCGGACGTCATGCGCGAACACCTGGACCTGACCCACGGGTTGATCGTCTCCGAACGGCTGTCCGCCGAGCTGGCGCCCGTCCTCGGGCGCGGTCGGGCGAAGGAACTGCTCACCGGTCTGGCGCGGCGCGCGTACGCGGAGGGCCGCGGCCTCGGAGCGCTGCTCGGCGAGATGCTCGACGGACTTCTGTCCGCGGAACCAGAGTTGGCGGAGCGTCCGGAGTGGAGGAGCTTCGACCTCACCGCCGCGACCGATCCCGCCCGTTACACCGGCTCCGCCGGGCCTCTCACCGACCGTGCACTGGAGCGCTCGTGACCGACCCTCTCCTCAACCACCTTGTCGAAGGATCCGGTTCCGCTCCCCCGCTGCTGCTCGGCCCCTCGCTGGGCACGTCGTACGCCCTGTGGGACAAGGTGGCGCCCGAGCTGTCGGTCACGCACCGGGTGGTCCGCTGGGACCTGCCGGGGCACGGCGGTTCGGCGGCCGGGCTGATCGGCCCCGGCGCGAGGGTCGGCGATCTCGCGGATCTGGTGATCGCGCTCGCCGACTCGCTCGGCATCGGGCGGTTCGCCTACGCGGGGGTGTCGGTGGGGGGCGCGGTGGGTCTGGAGCTGGCCGTACGGTATCCGCAGCGGGTGTCGTCGCTGGCCGTGATCTGTTCCTCGGCGCACTTCGACGGTGCGAAGGCGTGGGAGGAGCGGGCGGCGCTGGTGCGGAGCGAGGGCCTGGCGGGGCTCGCTCAAAGCGCGGACTCCCGCTGGTTCACGCCCGGTTTCACGGTGCCCGAGCTGGTCCGTGACCACCGGGACGCCGATCCCGGGGCGTATGCCGCCTGCTGCGACGCGCTGGCCGCGTTCGATCTGCGGGACCGCCTCGCCGAGATCGGGGCGCCGACGCTGCTGGTGGCCGGCCGGGAGGACCCGGCGACGCCCCCGGCGCATCTGCGCGAGATCGCCGACGCGGTACCCGGATCGGGGCTCGTGGAGATCCCGGGGGCCTCGCATCTGGCGCCGGCACAGCGTCCGGAGGCGGTGCTGACGGCACTGCGGGCGCACTTCGGCGGGGACGCGGCGAGCGGGATGCGGGTACGGCGCGAGGTCCTCGGGGACGCGCACGTGGACCGGGCCCAGGCACGGCAGACGCCGTTCACCGCGCGGTTCCAGGACTTCATCTCGCGCTACGCCTGGGGCGAGGTGTGGACCGACCCGACGCTCAGCCGCCGCGAACGCAGCATGATCACGCTCACCGCCCTGGTCGCGCACGGCCACTACGACGAGCTGGCCATGCACGTCCGCGCGGCACGCCGCAACGGCCTCACCCCCGAGGAGATCGGGGCCGTCCTGCTGCAGACGGCGGTGTACTGCGGAGTCCCGGCGGCCAACTCTGCGTTCGCCACGGCCCAGCGAGTACTGGCGGAGACGGAAGCGGGGGCGGGGGCGGGGGCGGAGGAGTCCGGCGGAGCGTCGTGACCCGCCGCCGGGCCGGTGGGCACCGGGAGGGAGCGTGCGCGGCGGTGAGGGGTGGGTCCGGGACGGGGCGGGACACGACGGACCACCGGCGGGCGGGTGGTCCGGGCTCGGGCCGTCGAGGGGCCGGTGAGCGGGCCGGGCCGAGGAGCCTTTGGAGCCGAGGCGCGCCCGGACTCCCGGCGCCGGTCCCCGTCTCCGGCGGCCCGGCGCACCTCCCCCAGGGCGTGGTCCGCGGGCGCGGACCACGGCAGCCGCACCGCGACGAACGCGCTGACGGCCCGCAGCTTTCGCGGGCGACGTCGGCCCGGGTCCGTCCGCCGCAGCCGTGACGCCGTGGATCGTCGCCGGTCGGGGCGCGGTCTTGCGGCCCGACCGGGGCCCCGGGCAGGCCGGCTCCCGCCACTGGTCGCCCCGTCCGCGAGCGCGCGCCGTTCGGTGGCCGAGAAAGGCGGCTCCCCTCGGCTGCCTGCCCGGGGGTCACCGGGGCCGGTGCCCCGGCTCCCCTGGCGGGGTCGCGGCCCGGGCCGCTGTCGCCGGCCGGCCGGTGAGTACGGCCAGTCCGGCCTCCGCGCGGGCGGCCAGGCCGTCCGCGCCGCAGGAGCGCGCGAGGGCCAGGGCCCGCTCCAGGTCGGTCCGCGAGCGGGCGAGGATGCCGTACTCGACGCGGGCCGCCGCGTGTTCGTACTGGCAGGGCGAGGATTCCAGGTGGGCGACGGCCTGCGCGGCGAGCCGCACCGCCCGCTGGCCGGTCTCCAGGGCGGCGGCGCAGCGCAGGGCCTCCCCCATGGCGGTGTCCGTGCCGAAGCGCTCGGCCTGGCGGCGGTACTCGACGGCGAGCCGGACGGCACGGGCCGGGTCCTGGGCGGCGAGGGCACGTGCGAGGTCGGCGGCCCAGAAGACGTGGACGGGGTTGCGGTGGCCGCGGGAGACCGCCGCCTTCTCCGCGGCCTCCAGTTCGTTGATGCCGTCCTTCGTACGGCCGACCGCGAGCAGCAGCCTGCCGCGCACCGAACGGGGGTCGGGCAGCACGATGGTGGACGGGTAGGGAGGCGTGAACCCGTGCCGTTCGGCGACCTCCCATGCCTCCTCCACATGGCCGCGGACGAGCAGGGTGTCGACCAGGTTGCAGGTCGCCGTCCAGTACAGGGGCAGGCCGCGGCCCACGCGTTCGGCCAGGCGCAGGGATTCGCGCAGCGACTTCTCCGCCGCCGCGAGGCGGCCCCGCCTGCGGTGTGCGAGACCGACGTAGGCGTGGGCGAGGGCCAGGTGGCCACCGCTCCAGCCGGCCGACTCGTAGGAGCGCAGGGCCTCGGTGTAGAGGCTCTCGGCGCGGTCGAGGCGGTCGGTGTAGGCGTACGTGCTGGCGAGCATCAGGAGCAGTTCGACGCCCCACTCGGCGTCGGTCCAGCCGAGGCCGGGCGCGAGACGGCCGTCGACGAGGGCGCGGTCGCTGATCTCGGCGACCTCCTCGGCGTTCTCGCCGCGCATCATGGCGTCGAAGCCACGCAGAATGAGCAGCGCGCGTTCGGCGTTGTCCCGGCCGGTGCAGGTGGCGGCGAGGGCGGCGAGGCGTTCGGAACGGCCGGGGGCGGTGGCCTCGCCGGCGTGGATGCCCTCCCACATGAACTGCACGGCCTGCAGCCGCATCCGGGCGGGGCCGGGCTCCAGCCGCGCGGCCTCCGCCTCGACGGTGCGGACGGCCTCCTCCATCTGGTTGTTGTGCATCAGCGCCTGGGAGAGCCGGACCACGGCGTCCACCCGCGCGTCCCCGTCGAGGCCGGACATGCCGAGCGCGGTCCGCAGATGGCCGATGGTCCGGGCGGGCGCGGTGAGGAAGGTCGCGCAGCCCAACTCGTAGAGCACGCGCGCGTGGACCTCGGGGCGGGGTGGTTCCTCCAGGGCACGCTCCAGGCAGCGGCGGGCGGCGTCCGGGGCGCCGACGGCGAGGTGTTCACCGGCGGCGTCCCGCAGTTGCCGGACGAGTTCCTCGTCGTCGTCCGGGTGCACTTCGAGGAGGTGGCGGGAGGCGGCCGCGGCGCCGCGTCCGGAGTCGGTGACGATCCGGGCGGCTATGCCGTGCATGGCGCGGCGCAGCGCGTCGGGGATGGAGTTGTAGACGGCGGTGGCGATCAGCGGGTGGACGAACTCGAGGTCGGCGGCTCCGCTGCGGCCGGTCCCGGGGTCGGGTGCGGTGAGGATACGGGCGGTGCGCAGGCGTTCGGCGCAGCGGACGGCGTCGGCGTGCTCGAGGGTGGCGAGCTCGGCCACCAGACCGACGGTGATGTCGCTGCCGAGGATCGCGGCGGCCCAGGCGAACCGGGTGGCGTCTATGCCGAGTTCCTCCAGCCGGGCGACGAGTCCTCCGCCGCGGGCGGAGCGGTTCAGTTCGCGCAGTTCACCGGCGTACGCCTCGACGGGTTCGAGTGCACTGTCCCGGACCTTGGCGAGCAGTTCGACGGTGTCGTAGGGGTTGCCGCCGGTGACGGCCCACACCTCGCGGCAGAACGCGGCGTCCGCGTTCTCACCGAGGGTGGCGCGGGTGAGGCCGGCCGCGGCGGGCGGGGTCAGCGCGCTGAGGACGGTGACGGGATGCGCGGCCGCCTCGGCGACGGCTTCCAGGTGGCGGGCGCTCACCCCGGAGATCTCGCCGGGCCGGCGGGCGACCACGACGAGAACGGGCAGGTCCGGCAGGCTTTGCGCGAAGACGGAGAGCCAGTACAGGGTCTCCTGGTCGACCCAGTGGGCGTCGTCGATCGTCAGCACCAGCGGCCAGTCCCGGCGGGCCAGCCGGCGCACGGCGGCGACCAGGCCCTCGCAGACGCCCTGCGGGTCGGCGTGGCGGCCGCCGGGCTCGGCTATGCCGAGGGCGGGGCCGGCGATGTCGTACCAGTCGCCGAGGTACTCGCGGGCCTCTTCCGGCACCATCGACACCAGCGCGGGCTGGAGGAGCTGGCGTACGACGTGGAACGGGACGGTGCGCAGGGTCTCGCCGCCGCGGGCCGACCACACGGTGCAGCCGCGTTGTTCGGCGATACGCCGGGTCTCGGCGAGCAGCGCGGTCTTGCCGAGTCCCGCCTCGCCCCGCAGCACCAGCAGGCTGCCGGGCGAGGACCGGTCCGCGCACAGGGCGTCGACCATCGCGGTGATGGCGGCGACCTCCTCCTCCCGCTCCCAGAGAGAGGCCGAGGCCGATGCCATGGGCCGTACCTCCGTCATCCCGCTACCTCCCCAAGTCGCCCGAACGACGTACAGGCGTCGAGCGTAGCCCTCCGACGGCCCCGACGGAGCGGTACCGGCCGGGCTCTTGCCGTGATGGGGGACAGCGGGTACAGAGGTCGACGCGCCCTACCGCTCACCAGGGCCCGACAGTCAACGCCGTTCACCGGAAAGGAAAATGACGGGGCGTCGGGTTGTTTCGACAAGGGCGGGAGGCAGGGCGGGGCCCCGGGACGAGGCTCCCCGGGCCGGGTTTTGGGGGTTCGGACGTCCGGCCGCCCGCCCGACCGGACCCGCGCGCCCACGGACACGCGCGCCCACGGACACGCGCGGACACGCACGGGCGCGCACGCGTGGGCCCGCCCGGGCCCGTGGAACCCCGGAACCCCGGATATACGGACCTCTCTCATCCCTCTTTCACCGACGCCTCATACGGTGGGGGCATGACGCAGGCGACTCCTCCCGGGTGGTATCCCGACCCCGGGCAGACGAATGACGGACCGGCCACCGAGCGCTGGTGGGACGGCACCGCCTGGACGGACCAGGTCAGGCCGACGGGATCGGCGCCCGCCTGGGGCCCTCCGGCCCCGGGTACGGCGGCCGGACCGGCGTATCCGAACCAGCCGGACCAGCCGACCCGGCCGGCGTACCCCGCGTACCCGGCGCATCCCGGGTATCCCGGGGTCGTGCAGTCCGGCCCGGGCTCCGGCCGAGGGCGCGGGCTGCGCATCGGGATCGCCGTGGCGGCGGCCGTCGCGGTGCTGGCGAGCATCGGGATCGGCGTGTACGCGCTGACCGACGACGGCGGGAGCGACAGCTCCACCGCCTCGCAGGCACCGGACGGACGGGACGGCGGGCCGGGCGGGGGCACGGAGCGTGCTCCAAAGGGCGGTCCGGGGGAGGAGGGCGAGGAGGGCCCCGGACCGGACACCTCACAGCCGCCGCGGATCGAGAGCGGGTCGGTGACCGACGGGCTGAGCGGGATCAGCCTGCCCATCCCGGACGGCTGGTACGGCCAGGAGGGCCAGGTGGGCGCCCAGATCATGTCGGAGGACACGTACGACTGCCCCGGCGACACCTCCAGCACCTGCACCAAGGGCGGCGCGTACTCGGCACCGGCACTGGCCCTCGGCACCCGCGGCTCCACCGCGGAGGAGGTCGCCAAGGCGGACATCTCCGCCAACGCCGAGGAGTCGTACGGCGGCGATTCCTACGGGAGGATCAGCTCGCACGAGGTCCTCGAGTCGAAGGCGGTGACCGTCGCCGGGCAGAAGGGCTACCTGGTGCGCTGGAAGGCGGTCACCAGCAAGGGCTCCGACGGGTACGTCCAGTCGCTGGCCTTCCCCTCCCCCGCACAGCCGGAGCAGATCGTCGTGGTCCGCTTCGGTGTGGACACCGACCAGAAGCAGTCCGTCCTCGACGACATCGCCGAGGGCATAGAAGAGGCGGAGGGCAGCGGCGGCGGCGGCAACGGCCAGGACGTCTGAGCCCGCCACCCTGCGCCGCGCCGTCCGCCCACCGGAACGACGGCCGGGTGGGGTTCCCCTCCGCTCGGGGGGAGCCCCACCCGGCCGGTGGTGCGCGCCGCCCCCGTCCCCACGGTGCGGCGCGGCCGGGTCGCCGCCCGGTCATCCGGGAACGGCGGCCCTGGTCTCATTCGAGGCCGAGTGCCGGCAGTACGGCGGCCTCCACGAACCCGAGCAGGTAGTCCGGGTCCGCGTCCTCCTCCAGGAGGGGCCGCACCCGCAGCACGCCGAAGAACTGGGCCGGGACGTACGCCAGTGCCGGGTTGTCCGCGGGGACCTCACCGCGTTCGACCCCGCGTCGCACGATCGCCCTCAGTGCGACGATCTCCGGTTCGACCAGCGCTTCGCGCAGGGCCTGCGCCAGCTCCGGGTCCTGCGTGACCGCGTGCCCGAGTGCCTGTAACAGCGAGGTGTCCTTCGCCGACCACGCGCCCGCGCTCCGGGCGGCCTCGCGCAGGTCCCCGGCGAGGGTGCCGGTGTCGATGCCGGCGAAGCGCGCCTGCCCGCTGGACCGCAGGGCCGCGGCGACGAACCGGGGCTTGGTCTGCCACTGCCGGTACAGCGTGGACTTGCTGCACCGTGTCCGGGCGGCGACCCCCTCCATGGTGACGGCGTCGTAGCCGCACTGGCGGATCTGTTCCAGGACCGCGTCGAAGAACTCCCGCTCACGCTCGGGCGTGATCTTGGAGCGGCGCGAACTGCCGACCGGTTCCGGCCGGTCCGCGGCCTGCGACGTCATCGGCTCGGCTCCTCGTCCTGGGGGTGGGTCCTCCGGGGTGCCGGCTCCCGGCGGGCCCGCGTCCCCCACCCATCGATACGCGAGTGTACCGGAACGGTACCGTATCGGTACACTCGCGTATCGGTACGACTTCGTATCGGTACGATTGCGTGTCGAATCGAATTCGTACCGCTGAGGCTCGGCACCGCAGCGCGATCCGGAACCACCAGTGCCACCGGCACCACCACAGAACCAGCGTCGGCGAAAGGGCCGGGGGATGAATGCCCGCAGCGAGCCACCGAGCGAGCCGCCACCGGCGGGGCCCGGTCCGCCGTCGGCGTCCGGTGCGTCGGCGGCGTCCGGTGCGTCGGCGCGTCCGCCCCTCCTCCGCGAGCTCCTGCTCGTGGTGGGGCTCTTCCTCGTCTACAAGTTCGGCCGTCGGCTGGCGACGGGCCACTCCGAGGCGGCCCTCCGCAACGGGCACGACGTGTGGGAGCTGGAACGGGCACTTCACCTGCCCGGCGAGGGAGCGGTGCAGTCCCTGCTGCTGCACGGCGACGGCCTGGTGCACCTCGCGAACACCTACTACGCGGCCGTCCACTTCCCGGCCACCGCCGCCTTTCTGATCTGGCTCTTCCTGCGCCGTCCGGTCCACTACGTGTGGGCGCGAGGGGTACTTGCCGCGGTCACCGCCGCCGCCCTGGTGCTGCATCTGGCGTTCCCGCTCGCGCCGCCCCGGATGCTCGCCGCCACCGGCCTGGTGGACACCGCGCGGGTGTACGGGCCCTCGGTCTACGGGCCTCCGCGGACCGACACGTTGTCGAACCAGTTCGCGGCGATGCCGTCGCTGCATTTCGGCTGGGCGCTGATGGTGGCGATCGGCCTGGTGGTCGCCACCCGCTCACGGTGGCGGTGGCTGTGGCTGCTGCATCCGCTGCTGACGCTGCTGGTGATCGTCGGTACGGCGAACCACTTCTGGCTGGACGCGATCGCGGCGGCCGTGCTGCTGGGCGTCGCCCTCGCGGCCCTGCGCCTCCCCCACCGGGCCCGCCGGACGCCGGCGGTGCCGACGCAAAGAGACAAAAAGGGTGCGGCGGGTGCGGCGGGTGCGGCGGGCGCGGCGGACGAGGCGAGGGCCGTGGACGAGGAACTCGCGGGGGTGCGCCGATGAGCGCGGTCCTCGTCGCCGTCGCCCTGTCCCTCGTCTCCGCCGTCGCCTACGCGGCCGCCGCGGTCGCGCAGGAACGGCTGGCGTCACGGTCCCCCGGCGCCGGTGCCCTGCGGCTGCTGGGCACCGGCGCCTGGTGGTGGACGGTCGCGCTGAACGCCGCGGGCGCGCTGCTGCACGTCGTGGCGCTCGCGTACGGCCCGCTGACCGTGGTCCAGCCCCTCGGCGCGCTCACGCTGGTCGTGGCCGTGCCCACGGGGGCGTGGATCGCGGGGCGGCGGGTGGGGCGCGCCGAGTGGCGGGGCACCGCGTTCACCCTGGCCGGTCTCGCGGCGATCCTGGCCACCGCGTCGGAGCCGGCACCGGACGGCACACTGTCCGTGTCCGAGGCGCTGCTGGTCGCGGGCGCCACGGCCGCTCTGATCGGCGTACTGTCGCGGCCCGGCGCCCGGCCCGGACTGCGGCACGCGACCGCGTCGGGCATCGCCTCCGGGGTGGCGTCGGCGCTCACCCAGTCCGTGACGGCGGCCGTGACGGACCGCTCGGGCCCGCTGCCGGACGTCCGGATGGTCGGGGTGGCCCTGCTCGTCGCGGTGTTCGCGGCCGGCGGGCTGCTGCTGTCCCAGACCGCGTACCGCAGCGGGCTGGGCGCCCCGCTCGCGGTGGTGACCCTGGCGAACCCCGTGGCCGCCGCGGTGATCGGACTCTGCCTGCTCGGCGAGAGGTTCCGGGGCGGTCCGGCGGGGGTGCTGCTCGCACTGACCGGCGCGGCACTCGCGTCATGGGGCGTGCTCCTCCTGACCCGGGCGGCCCCGCGCCCGCACCCCGGCGAGCACACCGGAGTGCACACCGCGGCGGACTTGCCCGTGCCGGGTCGCTCCGAGGCCGCTCACCCCGAGGCCGCTCACCCCGGGACCGATCGCTCCGGGACCGATTGCTCCGGGGCCACGGTCCTCACCCTGCGTCCGGGACCGGCGGCGTCATCGGAACCCGCCGGCCTCGCACCCCGGCCACGGCACAGGCGGAAGCACCGGCTCCGGCACAGGCATCGGCATCGGCAGCCCGAACAGGGCCACCCGGCCGACGTGGCGTAGACGGCCGCACGGCAGGGCCGCGGACAGGGGCCGGGCCCAGCGCTGGTCCCCGGCCCGGTCAGCGCCTGTCGCGCGTCACCTCGTCGACGACGAATCCGACCCCGACCCCGAGCATCCAGACGTCCTTGGCCAGTGCGAGGCCCTCCTGGGTGGGCCGCAGGCTGCCTTCCTCACGCATCCCCGGCGTCCGCAGGTACATCCCCAGCAGCGCCGCCGAGAACGCCGCCAGCCCGGCACCGGCGACGACGGTGGGGACGACGGGCAGCAGCAGGGCGGCGCCCAGCGTGATCTCCCCGGTGGAGAGCAGCCGGGAGAAGGCGGCGGGCCGCACCTTCTCGAGGAACGGATAGGTGTTCTTCGCCATCCCGTGCAACTGGGCTGCCGTCTCCTCGTCGGCGCCCCGCTTGGACAGTCCGGAGTTGAGGATGAACGCCCCCGTGGCCAGACGGGGTGCCACGTGCCTGGGTTCGATGGGCAGACGCATGAGAGCTCCCGGTCGCTGTGTGGCGCAGTGCCGTCCACCCTAGAACGCCCCGGCCCTCCCGGCAGGTCGGCGGCGGGGAGACCGGCCGCCGCGCCGACTGCGCCTTCCCTCCGCCCCGCAGTGGGCTGCGCCCCGGTGGCACAACGCCCCGGTGGCGCATCGGCTCGGCCGGCGTGAGTACGCTCCGGTGCCCGAGTCCGCGTCCCCCTGGGCGCTACGCTGCCGCCCCGTGGCGTATCCGTCGTCCGGGAGCCGAGCACGCGACTCGTCCGGCCCGTCGCGCTCGGCCCCGGCGACAGGGGCCTCGCCGCCGGGCCGCGAAGGCCGCAGAGGCCGCGAGGAGCCTCATCGGACAGACGGCCCGGCTGCCGGGCGCCCCGAAAGGGCCGTCGACAGCACCCGCTCGCCGCACCGGGCCGGACGGCTGCGGGCCCGGCGCCGGAGCAGAAGGTGCGTCCTGTCGGTCCTGTTCCGGTTCGCCGAACGGCGGGTGCTCGCCTGGTACCACGGCCTGCGCGACGCCACCAGGGGGTCGTCGTGAGGCTCGGGAAAGGAGGGTCCATGCTCGACGTACGCGGCCTGCGGAAGGCCTACGAGGGTTCCGGGCGCCGTACCGAAGCGGGCCGCGATCTCACCTTCACGGTCGGGGCGGGTGAACCGGTCTGTCTCGTCGGCCCGTCGGGCTGCGGCAGGACGACTCTGCCGAAGTGCGTGAGCGGACTGCTCGCACCGACGTCGGGCGAGGTGACGCCGGGCGGGCGGAAGACCGACGGACCGCCGCCCGGGATGGCGTTCGTCTTCCAGGAGTACGGGCGCGGTCTCTTCCCGTGGAGGCGGGCCGGCGCGAACGTCGAACTCCCGCTGAAGCGGAAGGGCCTGAGCGCGGCCCGGCGCGGGGAACTGGTCGCCGACGCCCTGGAGTCGGTGGGCCCGGCGGACGCCGCCGGGGCGTATCCCTGGCAGCTGTCCGGCGGCATGCGGCAACGGGTCCCGATCGCCGGGGCGTTGGCGTACGAGCCCGATGTACCGCTGATGGACGAGCCGTTCGCCGCCGTGGACGCGCAGACCCGGGCCGATCTCGAGGACCTGGTGTGCCGGCCGTGGCAGGAGCGGTCGATGACCGTCCTGTTCGTCCCCACGGTGGTCCAGGAGCAGCTGAAGGTCGATCTGCCGTGGGAACGGGACCAGTCGACCACCCGGGTCGCCCCGCGCTTCGCCGAGCTGCGGACCCGTGTGTACGAACAGATCCAGGCGGCGAAGCGCGGGGCGGTGACGGCGGCCGAGGACACCCCGGTGGACTTCAGGAAGGACGCGCCTCCGGTTCGCCAGGTCCTGTCGGCCCGGGCCGGGCCGTCCGCGTGCGGAGCCAGACGGCCGTGTCCCCCGGCAGCCGGTTCCCGGCGTCGAGGGGCCCGCTGGCGAGCAGGATCCCGGCGTGCTCGGGCAGGTCGGCCGGGGTGTCGGCGAGGTTGACGAGGCACCGCACGCCGTCGGCTCGCTCGAAGGCCAGGACGCCTTCGGGGGCGGGGAGCCAGGTGAGCGGGCCCGTGCCGAAGGCGGGGCGCAGGCGGATCGCCCGACGGTAGAGGGTGAGCATGGAGCCGGGGTCGTCCTGCTGCCGGTCGACCGCGTACACGGCCCAGCCGTCCGGCTGCGGTAGCCACGGTGTGCCCCGGGACCCGAATCCCGCGTACGGTTCCCGCGCCGCCCACGGCAGCGGCACCCTGCATCCGTCGCGTCCCGGGTCGGTGCCCCCGGAGCGGGCGTGCATCGGATCCCGGATGTGTTCCGGTGCCACCTCCGCCTCGGGCAGGCCGAGTTCCTCCCCCTGGTAGAGGTAGACCGCGCCGGGAAGCGCCAGCGACAGCAGGGCGGCGGCGCGGGCGCGGCGGGTGCCGAGGGCCAGGTCGGCCGGGGTGCCGAAGGCCTTGGTGGCGAAGTCGAATCCGGTGTCCGAGCGGCCGTAGCGGGTGACCGTGCGGGTCACGTCGTGGTTGCACAGGACCCAGGTGGCGGGTGCGCCGACGGGTGCGTGCGCGGCGAGCGTCTCGTCGATGGAGGCCCGCAGCCGGGCCGGGTCCCAGGGGCAGGTCATGAAGGAGAAGTTGAACGCCGTGTGCAGTTCGCCGGGGCGCAGATAGCGGGCGAAGCGTTCCGCGTCGGGCAGCCAGACCTCGCCGACGAAGACGGCGCCGTACTCGTCGGCGACGGCCCGCCATGCCCGGTAGACGTCGTGGAGCTCGTCCCGGTCGACGTACGGGTGCGGGCCCCGGCCCTCGACGAGGTCCGGCAGCAGGGGGTCCTTTGCCGGCAGGGCGGCGGAGTCGATGCGGACGCCGGCCACCCCCCGTTCGAACCAGAAGCGCAGAACGTCCTCGTGCTCCTGGCGGACCGCGGGGTGCGCCCAGTTGAGGTCGGGCTGTTCGGGGGCGAACAGGTGGAGGTACCAGTCACCGTCCGCAAGGCGGGTCCAGGCGGGGCCGCCGAACTCCGACGTCCAGTTGTTCGGCGGCAGTTCGCCGTTCTCGCCGCGGCCCGGCCGGAAGTGGAACAGCTCCCGTTCGGGGCCGCCGGCCAGGGCTGCGCGGAACCAGGCGTGCTGGTCGGAGACGTGGTTGGGCACGATGTCGATGATCGTGCGGATGCCGAGTTCGCGTGCCTCGGCGATGAGTTTCTCCGCCTCGGCGAGGGTGCCGAAGGCCGGGTCGACCGTCCGGTAGTCGGCGACGTCGTAGCCGCCGTCCTTCATCGGGGACAGGTACCAGGGGTTGAACCACAGCGCGTCGACACCGAGTCCGGCGAGGTACGGCAGTTTCGCGCGGACTCCGGCGAGGTCGCCGGTGCCGTCGCCGTCGCCGTCGGCGAAGCTGCGGACGTACACCTGGTGGATGACGGCGGAGCGCCACCAGTCGTCGTCGCTGCGGGCGGGGGCGGACTCTCCCACGGTGCGTGCCTTTCTCTTCGGTGGACAGGTCCGGCGTCGGCCCTCGGTGCGCTGCGTCAGCCCTTGGTGCCGCCCGCGCCGATCCCGGCGACGATGTACCGCTGGAAGACGAGGAACAACGCGACCATGGGAATGCTGGCGATCACCATCGCGGCGATGAGGACGGTCAGTTGGACGTTCTGCGACAACTGCACCAGGGCCACACCGATCGGCTGCTTGTCGGTGTCGGAGAAGACCATCAGCGGCCACAGGAAGTCCTGCCACACCGCGACCAGGGCGAAGATCGACACGACACCGAGCACCGGCCGGGACATGGGCAGCACGATGGACCACAGGACGCGCAGCCGTCCGGCGCCGTCGATCTCGGCGGCCTGGAGGACGTCCCTCGGCAGCTGGTCGAAGAACCGCTTGAGCAGGTAGAGGTTGAAGGCGTTGGCGACGGCGGGCAGCCAGATGGCGAGCGGGTCGTTGAGCAGGCTGGTGTGGATCAGCGGCAGGTCGGCGACGACGAGGTACTTGGGGACGACCAGGGCCTGCGCGGGGACCATGAGGGTGGCGAGGATGCCGCCGAGGATCACGTTGCCGAAGGCGGGCCGCAGTCTGGACAGGGCGTAGGCGGCGGCCGTGCAGAAGACCAGCTGGAACAGCCAGGCGCCGGCCGCCTGCACCACCGTGTTCCACAGGTGGGTGGGGAGCTGCATCAGTTCCCAGGCGTCGGTCCAGCCGCTCGTGCCCCACCGGTCCGGGAGGAGGTCGGGCGGGGTGCGCGCCACCTCGTCCGGGGACTTCATCGCGCCGGTGACCATCCAGTAGACCGGGAAGAGGAAGGCCAGCGCGAAGGTCAAAAGGACGCCGGTGAACACGGTCCAGTAGACGGCCCGGCCTCGGGGGCGGGCCAGGACGGCCGGGGAGACGAGGGTGCGGGTGCTGCTCATGCCGCCTCCTGGGAGGAACGGGTGAGCCTGAGGTAGACGGCGGAGAATCCTCCGAGGAGGGCGAGGAGCATCACGCTCAGCGCGCAGGCACCGCCGAAGTCGTTGTAGAGGAAGGCGTACTTGTAGATGAGGTAGAGGACGGTGACGGTGGAGTTCTCCGGGCCGCCGCCGGTGATCACGAACGGTTCGGTGAACACCTGCATGGTGGCGATGATCTGAAGTAGCATCAGCATAAGGATGACGAACCGGGTCTGGGGGACCGTCACGTGCCGGATGCGCTGGAGCAGGTTCGCGCCGTCGAGTTCGGCGGCTTCGTACAGTTCGCCGGGGATGGACTGGAGGGCGGCGAGGTAGATCAGGACGGTGCCGCCCATGTTGGCCCAGGTGGCGACGATCACCAGGGAGACCAGGGCGGTGTCGGCACCGTTGGACCAGTTCGAGGTGGGCAGGTGCAGAAACCGCAGCGCCTCGTTGGCCAGGCCGGTGCCCGGGTCGTAGAACCACTTCCACAGCAGGGCGCTGACCACCGGCGGGATCATCACCGGCAGGTACACCACGACGCGGAAGAACGCCTTGGCGTGCCGGAGTTCGTTCAGCACGAGGGCGAGGACGAACGGGACGGCGAAGCCGATCAGCAGGGCGAGCAGGGTGAAGGTGAGGGTGTTGCGCCAGGCCGCGCCGAACTCGGGGTCGGACAGGACGCGGGTGAAGTTGGCGGTGCCGACCCATTCGGGCGGTGAGCCGGGCGTGTACCGCTGGAAGGCGATCACGACGGCGCGGATCGCCGGGTACCAGGAGAACAGGGCGAAGCAGACGAGGCCGCCGAGGAGGAAGCCGTAGGCGTGCGCCTGGTCGGCGAGGCGGCGGCGCCCCCGGCCTGCGGACGGGGGCGCCGCCTTCACCGGGCGGACGGCGGGTGGCGGGGCGGCGCGCCGTGCGGCGGCGGTCTTCGTCGCCACCGGTCAGCCTCGTGCCAGGATGCCGTCGATCTTGGTGGAGGCGTCCTCCAGGAGCCGGTCGATGTCGGCGTCCTCCTTGGTGAGGACAGCGGAGACGACACCGTCGAGGACGGAGTAGAGCTGCTGCGCCTGTGGCGGCTCGATCTTCGTCTCCAGGCTCTGGTTGCCGTCGAGGAAGGCCTGGTAGTTCTCCACCGGGACGTTGGCGTGGTCCTCCTTGACCTGCTGGTCCTTGGCGTCGGCGGCGCCGGTGAACAGCCGGGGTTCGGGCAGGCCGACCGGCGCGCCGTTCTTCTCGGCGCGGGCGTAGTCGCCGAGGAAGCCGTCGCCGGGGGTGAGGAACATGTGGTCCAGCCACTTCAGGCCGGCCCTGATCTGTTCGGGCGAGGCCTTCTCGTTGAACATGTAGCCGTCGCCTCCGATGAGGGTGGCCTGTCCGCCGGGCATGGGGGCGAGGGCGAGGTCCTCGTACTCGGCGCCCTTCTCCTTCACCAGGATCGGGATGTTGTCGGGGGCCGCGAGGTACATGCCGAGTTTGCCGGCGCCCATCATCTGCTGGACGTCGTTGATGACGAGCAGCTGCTTGCTGCCCATGGACTCGTCCTCCCACCGCATGTCGTGCAGGGTCTGCAGCACGGCGCGGCCTTCGGGCGAGTCGACGGCGGCCTCCTTTCCGTCGGGGGTGACGACGTCGCCGCCCTGGGAGTAGAGCTCGGCGGTGAAGTGCCAGCCGCCCTGGTTCTGGGCGCTGTAGTCGGCGTAGCCGACGGTGCCGTCGCCGAGTGCGGCGATCCTCTTCGCGGCGTCGCGGACCCCGGCCCAGGTGGTGGGCGGCCGGTCGGGGTCGAGTCCGGCCCGCTCGAAGAGCTGCCGGTTGTAGATCAGCCCCATGGAGTATCCGGTGCGCGGTACGCCGTAGATCCTGCCGTCGACGGTGTAGATGTCCCGCAACTGCTGCTGGATCGTCCCGTAACTCCTCAATTCCCTGACGTACGGGGTGAGATCGGCAGCCTGGTTGATGTCGACGACATGACCGGCGTCGGTGAAGTACGTGTAGAACACGTCCTCCATCTGCCCGCCGGCGAGCTTGGCGTCGAAGGTCTTCGGATCCTGGCAGGGGAACGCGTCGTGCGGGACGACGTCGATGTCCGGGTTCTTCTTCTCGAAGGCGGCGACGTCCTCCTCGAAGAACCGGCGGTCGACCTCGGCGCTCTTGGGCGGCATGCAGTTGACCGTGATGCGGGTCTTGCCGTCGGCGGCCTGGTCGTCGTTCGACCCGCAGGCGGTGAGCGTGAGGGCGCCGACGCCTAGCGCGACGAGGGTACGGCGGATCCCGGTGCTTCTCATCGGTGGACCCCTCTGGGACAGGAGCGAGTGAACCCCTCGGACAGGAGCGGTGGGCGGGGCACACTCAAGCACCGGCGACAAGGGTCCGCAAGATGTCGCGCAGAGTTTGAAATTATTCGACAGATAGCCGGAAGCGGGGGCGGAAGCAGCCCCGGAGGGGCCCGCGGACTCCGGGCCCCGGAGGGCCGGAGTCCGCGGGCCGGTGCTCAGCTCCGGGGTGCCTGTGCGGTCGACCCGCGCACCACCAGCTCCGGCTCGAACAGCAGCTCCTCGGCGGCCACCTGGCCTCCGTTGATCTGCGCGTTCAGCAGGTCCACGACGGCCTTGCCCATGGCCTCGATGGGCTGGCGGACGGTGGTGAGCGGGGGCTCGGTGCAGTTCATCAGGGCCGAGTCGTCGTATCCGACGACCGAGATCCGCGCGGGGACGTCGAGCCCCCGGCGGCGGGCGGCCCGTACGGCGCCGAGGGCCAGGGGGTCGCTGGCGCAGATGAAGCCGGTCACGCCCCGGTCGATGAGCCGGGAGGCGGCGGCGTGCCCGCCCTCGACGGAGAACATGGCGCGGGCGACGTGCTCCTCGGGCACCTCGCCGGCGACCGCGCGGAGGGCGGCCAGCTTGCGGGCCGACGGCACGTGGTCGGCGGGGCCGAGCACCAGACCGATCCGCTCGTGGCCGAGTGAGGCCAGGTGCCGCCAGGCCTGTTCCACGGCCACCGCGTCGTCGCAGGAGACCCCCGGGAAGCCGAGGTGCTCTATGGCCGCGTTGACGAGGACGACCGGGATGTTGCGCTCGGCGAGCTGCCGGTAGTGGTCGTGGGGCGCGTCGGCCTGGGCGTAGAGCCCGCCGGCGAAGACGACGCCGGACACCTGCTGCTGGAGCAGCAGCGTCACGTAGTCCGCCTCGGAGACGCCGCCGCGGGTCTGGGTGCACAGCACCGGCGTCAGTCCGAGCTGGGCCAGCGCGCCGCCGATCACCTCGGCGAAGGCGGGGAAGATCGGGTTCTGCAGTTCGGGCAGCACCAGGCCGACCAGGCGGGCACGCTCGCCGCGCAGCTGGGTGGGCCGCTCGTAACCGAGCACGTCCAGGGCGGAGAGCACCGCCTGCCGGGTGGACTCGGAGACTCCCGGCTTGCCGTTGAGCACCCGGCTGACCGTGGCCTCGCTGACCCCGACCTTCTTCGCCACCACAGCAAGTCGTCGCGTCATGATCGCAAGAATAACGCAAGCCGCGCAAGCTGTTTGCGCGAATACGCAAGAAACCGGCGCCACCATGACGGCTCCGACTCCGACTCCGACTCCGACTCCGGCTCCGGCTCCGGCTCCGGCTCCGGCTCCGGCTCCGGCAGGACGGTTCAGTCCGCCGCCGGCACCACGCTGAGGTGGGAAGCGGCGCGCCGACGTCTGCGGTGGCCGGCCGGGGTGCGGGGCGCCTCGCGCAGGACCAGCGTCAGCCGGACGCAGTCCATGTCGTCGAGAACCCTGGTCGTCTCCACGACGAGACGGCAGTCGGTGACCCCCCAGCGCGGATCGGGATGCCGCAACGGCCTTACCGCGCCGTCGTGCTCGGCGGCCTGTTCGCCGACGGCACGGAGCCAGTGCGGCAGCCCCTGCCGGTAGGCGGCCTCCATGATGGGGTCCTGGGCGATGTCCCGGCGGATGGCCTGCAGCCCGCGGTCGTGATCGTGCCGTTCCACCGTCTTGGCGAAGTGCGCCAGCATCGGCAGGCACCAGCTCGACTCGTGTTCGCCCAGCACGGTGGCGGCGTCCGGGTGGAAGAGGACGAACCGGAGGAAGTTGTCGCCGGGCATGGCCGTCGGATGCGGTTCGACATCCCGGAAAAGTGTCCGGAAAGCGGTGTTGGCCAGCAGCACGTCCCAGCGGTGGTCGACCACCAGGGAAGGGAAGGGCACCGCGTGGAGGAACGCGGCGTAGTCCTCCAGGTAGGCCCGCGCCTCGGGAGTCTCGGGGCCGGGCCGCGGCATCGGCCGCTGCCCTCCTGCCTGATGTGCCATCGGGAGGCTCACCCCTCTTGCCTGTGCGGCCTTGACGCGGCGCCCCGATCCTGCTGCCCGAACCTCGGGCGTGTCAACTATCGTGGCATTTCATGCCGGTTGACGGCTGAAATTGGCCACAGTTGTGGCGAGACCTGGATGTGAGTTCGAAGCACGGGCTAGTCTCCGTGAAGTTCACGGCAATCCCGTGTGAGAAGCCTGTGAGAGACGTAGGAGATCTGTCGGTGACCGGTGGCTTCGTGGGTGAGGGGCAGGACACCGCGCTGACGACCGCGCTGACGGCCGTCGTCGCCCGCGTCGCCGCACTCGCCGACCGGCTCGACGTGCCGCACACCGAGGTCTTCGGCGTCGGCCGGCTCTCCGCGGCCTCCGGAGTCCCGGAGCCTGTCGTCAAGGCCCTGTTGAGCGGCCGCCCGGCGGGTGAGCCCGAGGTGCAGACCCGGTTCGTGCAGCGCCTGGACCTGCTGCGCCGCACCCGGCTCAAGCCGAACGGCCGCAAGTACACACAGCAGGAGATCGCCGACGGCGCGGGCATGTCCCGGCAGCAGGCCGGCGCCCTGATCAACGGCGACCGGCGTCCCACCATGGAGCACTGCGACGCCATCCAGCGGTTCTTCCGGGTGCACGCCGGATTCCTCACCGCCGAGGACCCCGAAGCCCTCGCGAACGCGCTCCAGCACACCGAGCAGGAGCTGTTGCAGAACCTGGCGGACCGTGAGCGGCGGGCCGCGGTGGCGGTCGGCGACCCGCTGGAGCGGCTGCTGCAGGACCACGGGGTGCGCGGCATCGCGTGGCGGGCCGCCCAGCTCCCCACCGACCAGCACCGCGACAAGGTCGCGGAGTGGCTGGACATGCTCCTGGAGAACGTCCAGCCTCCCAAGGCCTGAGCGGGGCGGGCCGGTTCAGCCGGGCGGGCCGGTCCGCGGCACGGACCGGTTGTCAGTGGTGGGCGGCAGACTGGGGGCGCGCCCGCACCGCGCGGGACGCGCGATGCCGGACCACGACCTGGGGAGAGCCGAGCGATGCCCACCGCCGTACCGACCGACCGCGAGCGCACCGCCGTCCGGGCCTATCTGCGACTGCTGCACACGGTGCGCGCCGTCCACGACCTGGAGACCGGCCCCCCGGGCACCCGCAGGCCCCCGGTCGTGGCACCCTCCGTCCTCGCGGAGGCGGAGACGGCCCTGGCCCGGGCTGGGCTGTCCGGCAACGAGGAGTCCTTCTTCCGGTTGCTCCGCGACTGGCACCCAAAGCCGTGACAGGTCAGCCGTGCGGTACGGCGACCGCGGTCCCGACCAGGCCGCCCTCGACGCCCCAGCGGCCGTCGAAGTGGTCGAGGCGGCGGTCGCCCACCCAGGGGCCGGGGACCAGGAGCACCGCCCTGAACCCACCGCGCGCCGGAGCGCCGGAACCACCGGCGCCGTCGGCAGGTTCGGCGAACAGCTCGATGTCGGCCTCCATGAAGTCGAGCCACCTCCCGGTGAGCGGGAACCACGCCTTGTAGACGGCCTCCTTGGCGCTGAACAACAGCCGGTCCCAGTGCACCCCCGGCCGTTCCCGGGTCAGCCGGGCGACGCGCTCCGCCTCCCCGGGAAGGGCCACGGAGGACAACACCCCCGCGGGCAGCGGCCCGTGGACCTCCGCGTCGACGCCGACGGAGGCCAGGTCACCCGTACGGACCAGGGCGGCGGCGCAGTAGCCCGCGCAGTGGGTCATGCTGCCGGCCAGCCCGTCGGGCCAGCCGGGCGCGCCGCGCTCGCCGGGCAGCACGGGGTGCGGGGGGACGCCGAGCTTCCTCATGGCCCGGCGGGCGCAGGAGCGTACCGCGGTGAACTCCCGCCGGCGCTTGTCGACGGCCCGCGCCACGACGGCCGCCTCCTCGGGGTAGAGCGGGGCGTCGGCGCCCTCGTCGCCGTAGGCCTCCACCACGACGACCGTCTCGGGCAGCAGTTCCCCGATCACCGGTTCCCGCCCTTCCCCGTCGCGGCCCCGGGCGTGGACGCGGACTCCGTCGCCTGCGCCTCCCCCGGCACGATCCGGCGCAACCGCCCCGGCGGTGTCGGCCGCTTCCGCCATTCGCGGGGGTAGCCCACGGACACCTCCTCGAAACGGACGCCGTCCTGCCGGGTGCTGCGCGGGATGTGGAGATGGCCGTAGACCATCGTGTGGACGTTGAACCTGCGGTGCCAGTCGTCGGTGAGGACGGTGCCGCACCACATGGCGAACTCGGGGTACCACAGGACGTCCGTGGGGTGCCGGTGCAGCGGGTAGTGGTTGACGAGGACGACGGGCAGGTCGGCGGGCAGGCCGGCGAGCCGCCGTTCGGTCTCCGCGACCCGGGCCCGGCACCAGGCCTCCCGGCTCGGGTACGGGTCGGGGTGCAGCAGGTGTTCGTCGGTGCAGACGACGCCGGTTCCCTGCGCGTACTCCAGCCCCTCCTCCTTGGTGGCGCACCCGGCCGGCAGGAAGGAGTAGTCGTACAGGAGGAACAGCGGGGCCACCGCCACGGGACCGCCGGGGCCCTCCCAGAGGGGGTAGGGGTCCTCGGGAGTGACCACGCCGAGGTCGCGGCACTGTGCGACGAGGTGGTCGTAGCGGGCGACGCCGCGCAGGGTGACGGAGTCCTTCGGGTGGGTCCACAGCTCGTGGTTGCCCGGCGCCCAGACGACCTTCCGGAACCGGCCCGCGAGGGTCTTGAGCGCCCAGTGGATGTCGTCCACGGTCTCCGCGACGTCTCCGGCCACGAGGAGCCAGTCGCCGTCCGACTCGGGACGCATCCGCTCCACCAGGGCACGGTTCTCGTCATAGCCGATGTGAAGGTCGCTGATGGCCCACAGCTGTCCGCCGCCGCCCGCTGTTGACGTCATCTGTCGCCCCTTGAATCTGAACGATCAATCCGTACGCACACCATGGCACGAAGAGTACGGTCACCGGCGGGCAGGACCACCGAATCCGTAACACGACCGTGGTTCGGGAGCACGGATCGAAGCCGTATGATCGGCGCTACACCGCCGCAGTGAAGCCCTTCCCGGGGCCGTCCGGCGACCCTCCACACCCTCTGCCCGGGCACGGGCCGCCGAGGCCTGCCCGCACACCCTGAAAGGCGGCCCTGCATGGCCTCTTGCGTACGCGTATGGCTCAACCGCACGTACGCGGAGAACGTGTTCTTCATGGATCAGCTGAGAAGGAATCCCAGCGACCGGGCCGTCGAGATCCATGCCACCCACGGCGACCCGGACTCCCCCGTACTGGCCGCCGCCGACACCGCCGAGCTCGAGCCCGAGGGCCTGTCCCCGGCGGCGTACGTCGAGTACGCGCTCGCCCAGTGCGCCCGGCGCGGCATCGACGTGTTCGTGCCGCGGCTGCACCAGGGCGCGATCGTCTCGCACCGCGCGGAGTTCGAGGCGGCCGGTACGGCGTTGCTGGCGCCGCCTCCCGAGGCGGTGGCCGTCTTCCACGACAAGGTGATCGCCTACGAGGCCGTCCAGGCGATCGGGGTGCCGGTGCCGCCGTGGTGGCGGGTGCGGTCGGCGGACGAACTGGTCCACGCGGTCGACGAGCTGGAGGCGCGGGGGCACCGGGCGTGCTTCAAGCCCGCGTCCGGCGCGGGCGGTGTGGGCTACCGGGTGATCACGCGTGTCCCCTTCTCGCTCACGCAGCTGGACGGCTTCCCCAGCCCGTACGTGCCGCTGGAGCTGGTACTGGAGGCGGTGCGGCAGGCCGAGGAGCCGGTGGACTGGCTGGTGATGCCGGTGCTGGGACAGCCGGAGGTGTCGGTGGACTGCCTCACCGGGCCGGACAACCGGGTCCGGCTGGCCGTCGGCCGCACCAAGAACGGCCGCCGCAGGGGGTTCACACTGCACGAGCGGTGGCTGGAGCCGGCCCGGCGGATCGCGGAGGGGTTCGGGCTGCACCATCTGTCCAACATCCAGTTCCGGATGTTCGGCGAACGGCCCGTGCTGATGGACGTCAACACCCGACCGGCCGGCGGTCTGCACCAGCTGTCGTTGTGCGGGGTGAACGTGCCGTGGGCCGCCGTGCGGCTGGCGCTCGGTGACGACCCGGGGGAGATGTTCCCGCCGTTCCTGGGCCAGGACTACTCGGTGGTGTCGGGGCCGCGTCCGCTGCGACCGGTGTCGGTGTCGGTGTCGCAGCAGCGTACGGGCCTGCCCGCGGACAGCCCCGTGGACGTGCCCACGCCCTCGCTGAGCGGTGTACCGGCCCCGGCCGTGCCCGCCGGGCCCCGGACGGCGGCCGACTCCGGTCAGGTGCGCACCGCCGCCGCGGACGCCGTTGCCGGCGGCCCCGCCTGGGGAACGCACCACCGTTAGAACCCGGATTTCCCACGCACTCACTCACCGTTCCCGCCCCCACCGGCCGGTCCCGGCGCGCTTCCCGTGCCGGGACCGGATTTTTCCCGGGAAATTCCTCCGGAGGGTGTATCAGGCGGCGGGGGGCGCGCTCTTAACGGTGAAGGGCGACGGGGGAAGCCCCTCCGGGGGACGGGGAAGCCTCCCGGAGGGGATGGGGGAAGCCCGGGGAAAGCACGGGGGAACGGGGGGGGCTCGGGTCGGTCGGCCGCTGTCACGGGGGGTGACCGGCCGGCCCGATGCACACCGTCGGTCCCGTCTCAGTCCCGCCGCACCGCCAGCCGCAGGGTCAGCACCTGGAAGGGTCGCAGGGCCACCGGCACGGTGTTCCCGTCGGTGTCCGCCGGTTCCAGCGGGCGTTCCAGGAGGTCGGTCACCGTGGCGCCGCCGAGCGGGAAGCCGGTGCGCAGGGTGCCGGTGGCGCGCCCGCCCCGGGACTCGTAGAGGCGGACGACGACATCACCGGAGGCGTCGTCCGCGAGCTTGACGGCCTCCACGGTCACCCCCTCGCCGTCCACGGAGACAACGGGAGCGGCGGGAGCGGCGGGAGCGGCGGCAGCCACGAGGGCCTGTGGGTCCGGCGGGACCGCCGGCCGGGTCACGCGCAGCGGCAGGTTGAGGGCGTAGCCCTCCGCGACGGCCTCCTCGATGCCCGCACCGGGCAGCAGCGCGTAGGTGAGGCGGTGGGTGCCCTGGTCGGCCCCGGGGTCCGGGACGCGGGGCGCGCGCACCAGGCTGAGGCCCACCGTGGTGGTCGTTCCGCCGTCGTCGCGGACCGTGCGGGTCACGTCGTGGCCGTACGTCGAGTCGTTGAGGACGGCGACACCGTAGCCGGGTTCGCCGAGGTGCACCCAGCGGTGGCCGGACACCTCGAACCGGGCCGCCTCCCAGCTGGTGTTGGTGTGGGTGGGGCGCTGGACGTGGCCGAACTGGATCTCGGCGGAGGAGTGCGGGGCCCGGATGTCCACCGGGAAGCCGGCCTTGAGGATCTTCTCGGCCTCGTGCCAGTCGATCTCGGTCTCGAAGTCGATCCGGGGGCTGCCGGCGCGCAGGGTGATCGTCTGGGTGATCCGTGAGCCGCTGCCGAAGGCGCGCTCCACACGGACGGCGCCGATCATCGGGTCCTTCGCGACGACGGTGACGGACTCGGTGCCGAGCAGGTCCGTGCGGCGGTTGCGGTAGTGCTTGTCGATGTCCCAGGCGTCCCAGTGGTTGGGGAGGTCCGTGTGCAGCCGCAGCAGGTTGCCGGGACCTGCCAGTACCTCGCGGGCCGACCGCAGATCGTATACGGACGACAGTGTCCCGTCGTCCGCCACCCGCACCCGTACCAGCCCGTTGTCGAGCACCCGCCCCGTGTCCGTGGCCGTGACGGTGACGGGCCGCGGGGGCACGGCCGGAGCCGCATCCGCCTCCAGCTCCGCCCGCAGGGGTGCGCTGCCGTTCGCGGGCACCGTCACGTACACGGGCGGGCCGTCGGGGGTGCGGACCACCTCGGCACGGTCGTAGGGGCTCGTGTTGAACACCCGGGCCCCGGCGCCGGGGCGGCCGGCGCCCAGGGCGTCGGTGGCCTCCCTCGTCAGCCTCTCCAGTTCCTCCGCGACCTCGGCGTACTCGGCCTCGGCCTCCCGGTGCACCCAGGCGATGGAGGAGCCGGGCAGGATGTCGTGGAACTGGTGCAGCAGGACGGTCTTCCACAGCCGGTCGAAGGCGTCGTACGGGTAGGAGTACTGGTCCGGCGCGTGCAGGGCTGCCGTCGTGGCCCACAGCTCGGCCTCGCGCAGCCGGTGTTCGCTGCGCCGGTTGCCCTGTTTGGTGCGGGCCTGGCTGGTGTAGGTGGCGCGGTGGAGTTCCAGGTAGAGCTCGCCGTTCCAGACCGGTGCGTTCGGGTACTCCTCGCGGGCCTTGGCGAAGAAGGCGTCGGGGTGTTCGACGACGACCTTCGCGGAGCCCTCCAGATCGGCCAGCCGGCGGGCCCGTTCCATGTGTTCGCGGGTGGGGCCGCCGCCGCCGTCGCCCCAGCCGAACGGCGCGAGCGAGCGCCTGCCGCCGCCCTTCTCGCGGTAGTTGCGCACGGCGCGGGCCATCTCGTCGCCGGTGAGGGCGGCGTTGTAGGTGTCGACCGGCGGGAAGTGGGTGAAGATGCGGGTGCCGTCGATGCCCTCCCACCAGAAGGTGTGGTGCGGGAACCTGTTGGTCTGGTTCCAGGAGATCTTCTGGGTGAGGAACCAGTCGTTGCCGGCGAGCTTGGCGAGCTGTGGGTAGGCGGCTGTGTAGCCGAAGGAGTCGGGCAGCCAGACGCCCTTGGTCTCGATGCCGAAGTGTTCGAGGAAGAACCGTTTGCCGTGGACGAGTTGGCGGGCGAGGGCCTCGCCGCCGGGCAGGTTGCCGTCGGCCTCGACCCACATGCCGCCCACCGGCGCCCACTGGCCCCTCTCGACCGCCTTCTTGATCCTCTCCCACACCTGGGGGCAGTGCTCGCGCACCCACGCGTACTGCTGGGCCTGCGAGCAGGCGAAGACGAACTCGTCGTACTCGTCGGCGAGCGCGGTGGCGTTGGAGAAGGTGCGGGACGTCTTGCGCCGGGTCTCGCGCAGCGGCCACAGCCAGGCGGAGTCGATGTGGGCGTGCCCGACGCCGGAGACGGTGTGCGCGCTGGCGTGCGCGGGCCGCGCGAGGACGGGGGCGAGGATCTCGCGGGCCGCGGGGGCACTGCCGGAGACGTCGTCGAGGTCGAGGGCGTCCATGGCCCGGTCGAGCGCGTGCGCGATCTCGTGCCGGCGGGGCTCGTGCTCGCCCAGTTCGGCCATGAGCTCGCGCAGCACCTGGAGGTCGAGGTCGAGGTGCCAGACCGGTTCGTCGAGGACGGCGAGGTCGGCGCCGCGGAACACGTACAGCGGTGTGTCACCCGCCGTGAGCCGGTCGCCGAGCGGGGTCGGGCGGGCGAAACCGTCGGCCAGGATGTCGGGGTTGGAGGCCGCCTCGACCAGGTAGTCGATCTCCTCGCCGCCCGCGGCCGGGCGGCCGACCGGGACGTACCGGTTGAACGGGTTGACTGCCTTCAGGGGGGTGCCGTCGGGCAGGTGCACGAGGCCTTCGGCCTGGAAGCCCGGTCCGGCGCCGGTGAAGCCGAGGTCGATGACCGCCTCGACGCGCCGTCCGGCCCACGTCCCGGGGACCCGTCCGCGCATACGGAACCAGGTGGTGCCCCAGGGCGGGCCCCACGGGGTGCCCGGGGCGAAGGGCGCGTAGGGGGCGGCCGCGGCCTCGGCGAAGGGGACCGGTTCGCCCGGTGCGTGCCAGGCCTCGACGGTGAGGGGAACGGTGGCGGCGTAGACCGCGGGTTTGACGCGCTGGTGGTGGAGCCGCTGGGCGCGGTGCTCGATCCGGTGGCGTTCGTCGTGCATGAGGTGCGCTCCTCCTGAGGTGCTCTTCCCGCAGGGCTACTTGAGGTGGGCGAGGCCGGGGTGGACCGCGGTGTAGCCGTCGACGAGGCGGCGGGCCACGTTCACGGAGTCGACGAGCGGGTGCAGCGCGAACGCCTTGACCGCGTGGGTGCGGGAGCCGGACTCGGCGGCACGGAGCACCTCGCGCTCGACCGCCTTGACGGAGCAGACCAGGCCGGTGGCGTGAGCGGGCAGCGGATCGACGCATACGGGGTGTGCTCCCTGGGCGTCGACCAGGCAGGGGACCTCGATGACCGCGTCCCCGTCCAGCGCCGACAGGGTGCTGCGGTTACGGACGTTGAGGATCAGGGTGGTGCGTTCGTCGCGGGCGACGGCCCGCATCAGGGCGAGGGCCACCTTCTCGTAGCCGCCGGACAGGTCGTCCTCGTCGCGGTCGCCGGCTCCGGCGGTCTCGCGGTTCTCGGACATGTAGGTGGCCTCGCGTTCGGCGCGGGTGCGCTCCCAGGTGGCGAGGGCGGGGGTGCCGGGGTCGCCCACCTGTGTGTAGAAACGGGCCTGCTGCTCGTGGAGGAAGGCGCCGCGGGTCTTCCGGGCCTGCTGGTAGGCGCGGACGGTCTCCCGGTTGAAGTAGTAGTAGTGCAGGTACTCGTTGGGGACGGCGCCGAGGGACTGGAGCCAGTCGGCGCCGAAGAGCCGGCCCTCCTCGAAGGAGCCGAGCAGCGGCAGGTCGGCGAGCAGGCGCGGGAGTTCGTCACGGCCCTTGACGTACAGGCCGCGCACCCAGCCGAGGTGGTTGAGGCCGACGTAGTCGACCCACGCCTCCCGCGGGTCCGCGCCGAGCACCCGGGCGATGCGGCGGCCGAGGCCGACCGGTGAGTCGCAGATGCCGATGACCCGGTCGCCGAGGTGCCGGGACATGGCCTCGGTCACCAGGCCCGCCGGATTGGTGAAGTTGATGACCCAGGCGTCGGGGGCGAGCCGGGCCACCCGGCGGGCGATGTCGACGGCGACGGGGACGGTCCGCAGCCCGTAGGCGATGCCGCCCGCGCCGACCGTCTCCTGCCCGAGGACGCCCTCGGCGAGCGCGACCCGTTCGTCGTGCGCGCGGCCCTCGAGTCCGCCGACCCGGATCGCGGAGAAGACGAAGTCGGCACCGCGCAGCGCTTCGTCCAGGTCGGTGGTGGTGCTCACCTCGGGGGCGTCGGGCACGTCGGCCGCCTGTTCGGCCAGTACACGGGCGACTGCATACAGTCGACGGTCGTCGACATCGTGCAGAACGACCCGCGTCACCCGCCCCTCGGCGTGGTCCCCGAGGAGAGCGCCGTACACCAGCGGGACCCGGAATCCTCCGCCGCCCAGAATCGTCAGTTTCACGTCCGCACCCTTCCCACCACGGCGGCTCCGACGCCTGCCGGTCCGTTCGTCCACGATGCCACCGCCGCCGGTCCTGCCCTCGATCATGACGCCTTCGACCGCACACCGGGGCATCCGGCCGGGCGCCGCTTCGTGCCGCCGCGCGTGGCGCTGTTGCACCCATTCGCGTCAATTCATGAGATGAACCCTTCCCGCGCACAAGGACTTTCTCGGTTACACCTCTTGACGGTCACGGGGGCACGGAGCACATTGGCGGCACCCTGAGAGCGCTCTCAGACCGACGAGCAGGGCTCTTGGGGCACTCCCCGCACCCGGATCGGCAACACATCCGCATCCGTACTCCTCTCCGAGAGGCATCCCCACATGAGTGACCCCTCCGGCACGCCCCGCAGACCCCGTGTCCCCCGCGGATCCCGTTCGCTGCGGCGGACGCTGATGGCCGCCGTCGGCACGCTCGGGCTCGCGCTCGCGGCCTCCACCATCGCCCTGCCGTCGGCGAGCGCCTCCGCCCCGACTCCCCCGTCGGGCTGGAACCAGGTCTTCGTCGACGACTTCAACGGCGCCGCGGGCAGCGGCGTCAACACCTCCCACTGGCAGTACGCGACCGGCAAGGGATATCCGGGCGGCCCCGCCAACTGGGGCACCGGCGAGATCGAGACGATGACGTCGAACCCGGAGAACGTCTCCCTCGACGGCAGCGGCAACCTCCGTATCACCCCGCGCCGGGACGCCTCCGGGAACTGGACCTCCGGCCGCGTCGAGACCAGGCGTTCCGACTTCGAGCCGCCCGCCGGTGGCGTCCTGCGCGTCGAGAGCCGTATCCAGGTGCCGAACGTGACCGGTGCCGCCGCCAAGGGCTACTGGCCGGCGTTCTGGATGCTGGGCGCGCCGTACCGGGGCAACTACTGGAACTGGCCTGCCGTCGGTGAGCTCGACATCATGGAGAACACGCAGGGCAACAACACCGTCTTCGCCACGATGCACTGCGGCACCGCGCCCGGCGGGCCGTGCAACGAGAACAGCGGCATCGGGGGTTCGACCACCTGCCAGGGCACGACCTGTCAGGCCGGCTTCCACACCTACCGTCTGGAGTGGGACCGCTCGGGGAGCGTGGAGGAGATCCGCTTCTACCTCGACGGCAACAACTTCCACACCGTGCGGGAGAACCAGGTCGACGCGACGACCTGGACGAACGCCACCGACCACGGCTTCTTCATCATTCTCAACGTGGCGATGGGCGGCGGTTTCCCCGACGCCTTCGGCGGCGGCCCGGACACCGGTACGCAGCCCGGACACCCGATGCTCGTCGACTACGTGCAGGTGCTGACCTCCGGCGGCGGGGGCGGCACCACACCGCCTCCCTCCGGCAACCGTGACGCCTACGGCACCATCCAGGCCGAGTCCTTCGACGGCCAGTCCGGCACGATGACGGAGACCACCTCGGACTCCGGCGGCGGTCAGAACGTGGGCGCGCTGGCCAACGGCGACTGGCTGCAGTTCAAGGGCGTGAACTTCGGCTCGTCCGCGGCCAGGCAGTTCTCGGCCCGGGTGGCGAGCGGCGCGCCCGCCGGGGTCAGCGGTCTGGTCGAGGTACGTCTGGACAGCCGCGGCAACGCCCCCGTCGGAAGTTTCTCGGTGGGCAACACGGGCGGCTGGCAGTCGTGGCGGACCGTCCCGGCGAACATCGGGTCCGTGACGGGCACGCACGACGTGTATCTGACCTTCACGAGCGGCCAGCCGCAGGACTTCGTGAACGTCAACTGGTTCACGTTCGGCCGCTGACCCATCGGTTCCACTGCTCCGCCGAGGGGCTCCACGCACGCGTGGGGCCCCTCATCCGTGTCCGCCGCCCGCGGCTCTCCCGGAGCGCCCACGCCGCAGGGCCCTTCCCCTCGAATACGTCATACTTTTACTCGTGAACGGGTTACGGAGGTGAGGGTTCGGGCGTACCGGGACACCCTGTAGGTGGAGGAGAGGACCGAGGGTGCCACGAGGTACGGCGAGGCAGGCCCTCGGCCGCCTCGACGACAAGGAGCTGACGCGGAATGACCGAGGAGACCGAGGAGACCGAGGAGACCGGGGAGACCGAGGAGACCGGGGTGCCGGCCCGGGCCGGCACCGGTTGGTCCAACCCCCTGCGTGACCCGCGCGACCGCCGTCTCCCGCGCGTCGCCGGCCCTTCCGGGCTGGTCATCTTCGGAGTGACCGGCGACCTGTCGCGCAAGAAGCTGATGCCGGCGGTGTACGACCTCGCCAACCGGGGGCTGCTGCCGCCGGGCTTCTCGCTGGTCGGTTTCGCCCGCAGGGACTGGGAGGACCAGGACTTCGCACAGGTGGTGCACGACGCGGTCAGGGAGCACGCCCGCACGCCGTTCCGCGAGGAGGTCTGGCAGCAGCTCACCGAGGGTACGCGGTTCGTACCGGGTGACTTCGACGACGACACGGCGTTCGAGCAACTGCGCTCGGCCGTCGACGAGTTGGACAGTTCCCGGGGCACCAGCGGCAACTACGCCTTCTATCTCTCCGTACCGCCGAAGTTCTTCCCGAAAGTGGTCCAGCAGCTGAGGAAGCACGGGCTGGCCGACGATCCCGCGGGTTCCTGGCGGCGCGCGGTGATCGAGAAGCCGTTCGGCCACGACCTGAGGTCGGCCCAGGAACTCAACGCGATCGTGCACGAGGTGTTCGACCCGGACCAGGTCTTCCGGATCGACCACTACCTGGGCAAGGAGACCGTCCAGAACATCCTGGCCCTGCGCTTCGCGAACACGATGTTCGAGCCGATCTGGAACCGGTCCTTCGTCGACCACGTGCAGATCACCATGGCCGAGGACATCGGCATCGGCGGCCGGGCCGGCTACTACGACGGCATCGGCGCCGCCCGTGACGTCGTCCAGAACCACCTGCTCCAGCTCATGGCGCTCACCGCGATGGAGGAACCGGCCTCCTTCGACGCGGCGTCGTTGCTCACCGAGAAGCTGAAGGTGCTCCGGGCCGTGCGGCTGCCCAAGGACCTGGGCCGGCACACCGTGCGCGGGCAGTACGAGGGCGCGTGGCAGGGTGGCAGGCGGGTGCCTGGTTACACGGAGGAGGACGGCGTCGACGCGGGCTCCACCACCGACACGTACGCGGCGATCAAGCTGGGCGTGGACAACCGCCGCTGGGCGGGCGTCCCCTTCTACCTGCGCACCGGCAAGCGGCTGGGCCGCAGGGTCACCGAGATCGCGGTCGTGTTCCAGCGGGCACCGCACTCCCCCTTCGACTCCGCGGCGACCGAGGAGCTCGGATCGAACGCCGTCGTCATCCGGGTGCAGCCGGACGAGGGTATGACGGTGCGGTTCGGTTCCAAGGTGCCGGGCACCTCGATGGAGATCCGGGACGTGACGATGGACTTCGCGTACGGCGAGTCGTTCACCCAGGCCAGCCCGGAGGCCTACGAGCGGCTCATCCTCGACGTCCTCCTCGGGGACGCCAACCTGTTCCCCCGGCATCAGGAAGTGGAGGAGTCCTGGAGGATCCTCGATCCGGTCGAGGAGTACTGGGCTTCCCACGGCAGACCGGCGCGGTACGCCTCGGGCAGCTGGGGGCCCGCGGAAGCCGACGAGATGCTCGCACGAGACGGACGGAGCTGGCGCAGGCCATGAAGATCGATCTGACCGACACCACGGCAAGTGATGTCAACAAGGCGCTGGTGCGGGGCCGCCGCGCCATCGGCACCCCGGCGGTGGGCATGGTCCTGACGATGGTGGTCGTCACGGACGAGGAGAACGCCTACGACTCGATCAGGGCCGTCGAGGAGGCCTCGCACGAGCACCCCTCGCGCATGCTGGTCGTCATCAAGCGGCACGCCCGCACTCCGCGCGAGCGCACCCGTCCGCGGCTGGACGCCGAGGTGCGGGTCGGTTCGGAGGCCGGTACGGGCGAGACGGTCGTCCTGCGGACCTACGGCGAGGTGTCCGACCACGCCGACTCCGTGGTGCTGCCGCTGCTGCTGCCGGACGCCCCGGTGGTCGTGTGGTGGCCGGCGGACGCGCCCGAGAACCCCTCGAAGGACCCGCTGGGCGCTTTGGGCCAGCGCAGGATCACCGACCTGTACACGGTGGACAACCCCCTGGAGGTCCTGTCGGCCCGGAGGCGCACCTACGCGCCCGGTGACACCGACCTGGCCTGGACCCGGCTGACGCCGTGGCGTTCGATGCTGGCCGCCGCCCTGGACCAGGCCCGGCTGACGGTGACGTCGGCGGCCGTGGAGAGCGAGGCCGACAACCCCAGCGCGGAGCTGCTGGCACGCTGGCTGGAGGCCCGGCTGAACGTACCGGTCGAACGCGTGGAGACGGCCGGCCCGGTGGTGACGGGGGTGCGGCTGGGCACGGCGGACGGCGAGATCGTCATCGACCGGCCGGAGGGCCCGATGGCCACGCTGTCACTGCCGGGGCAGCCGTCGCGGCGGCTCGCGCTGAAGGTCCGCCCCCTGTCCGAGCTGATCGCCGAGGAGCTCCGGCGGCTCGACGCGGACGAGATGTACGCCGTCGCCCTGCGCGGCGAGAGCGCCGAGGAGGCCACCACCCCTGCCTGAGAGGCCCTTCTTTCCTCATGCCTGACACGGGTGACACGTCCGCACCGACCCGCCGCCCCGGTGGGCCGCCCCACCACGACATCGGGAAGTGAACTGACATGCAGATCGGCCTTGTTGGTCTCGGCAGGATGGGCGGCAACATGCGCGAGCGCATCCGCGCCGCCGGGCACACCGTCGTCGGCTACGACACCAATCCCGACCTCTCCGACGTCGCCCATCTGTCCGACCTCGTCGACCGGCTCGAGGGGCCGCGCGCGGTCTGGGTGATGGTCCCGGCCGGTACCGTCACCCAGCGCGTCATCGACCAGCTGGGGAGCCTGCTCAAGCCGGGCGACACCGTCGTCGACGGCGGCAACTCCCGCTGGACGGACGACGAGAAACACGCCAAGGAGCTGGGCGCCCGGGGCATCGGCTTCGTCGACGCGGGTGTCTCGGGCGGTGTGTGGGGGCTGGAGAACGGCTACGCGCTCATGGTCGGCGGTGACGACGAGCACGTGGAGCGCCTGAAGCCGATCTTCGACGCGCTCAAGCCGGAGGGCCCCTACGGCTACGTCCACGCGGGCCGGGTCGGCGCCGGGCACTTCGCGAAGATGGTCCACAACGGCATCGAGTACGCCATGATGCAGGCGTACGCCGAGGGCTGGGAGCTGCTCGAGAAGGTCGACTCGGTGGACAACGTCCGCGAGGTGTTCCGCTCCTGGCAGGACGGCACGGTCATCCGTTCCTGGCTCCTGGACCTCGCGGTCGACGCCCTCGACGAGGACGCCCACCTGGAGAAGCTGCGCGGCTATGCCGAGGACTCGGGCGAGGGCCGCTGGACCGTGGAGGCGGCCATCGACAACGCGGTGCCGCTTCCCGCGATCACGGCCTCCCTGTTCGCCCGGTTCTCCTCCCGGCAGGAGGACTCGCCGCAGATGAAGATGGTCGCGGCGCTGCGCAGGCAGTTCGGCGGGCACGCGGTCACGTCCGCGGACACGTCGGCGGACCGGCCCGACCAGGGAGGCCATGGAAGCCCGGAGGGCCGGGGAAGCCGGACCGCCGGAGGGCTCCGGGCGGACCGGGCGGACCGGGCAAGCCCGGACGAGGTGTAGCGGCCGTGGGTGATCTGCTGCTCGCCCGGCACGGTGAGACGGAGTGGAGCAGGTCGGGGCGGCACACCGGCCGCAGCGACCTGCCCCTGACGCAGGACGGCGAGGCGCAGGCCAGGGCGCTGGCCCCGCTGCTCGCGGGCCGCTCCTTCGCCCTCGTGCTCACCAGCCCGCTGGCCCGCGCCCGGCGCACCGCCGAACTGGCGGGCCTGGCGGAGGCGTTGCCGGAGCCGGACCTGCGGGAGTGGGACTACGGCGGCTACGAGGGCGTCACCACCGCCGACATCCGCCGCACCCGGCCCGGCTGGGACCTGTGGACCGACGGGGTGCCGCCCGGCCCCGAGTTCCCCGGCGAGTCCCCCGGGCAGGTCGGCGCACGGGCCGACCGGGTGCTGTCCAAGGTGGCCGGGGCACTCGACGCGGGCGATGTGATGCTCGTGGCGCACGGCCACCTGCTGCGCGTCCTGACGGCACGCCGGCTGGGTCTGCCGCCCGCGGACGGACGGCTGTTCCGGCTGGAGACGGGCACGCTGAGCCGGCTGTCGCTGGAGCACGGCAGTCCGGTGATCGAGGAGTGGAACACCCGGCCGTGACCGGAGCCGCGTCGCGGCCCGGCGGTCCGGCGGGGCGTGTCGCGAAAGCAGCGCCGTCCACCCGCGGGGCCGGTCCCCGTGGCGCCGTGGGGCTTCCTGTTCGCGGAGCTCGAGGTAGCGCGTGCCGGGCGGGGCGGACGGGGCTTGCGCGACACGCCGTAGCCCGGGCAGGGGCTGTTCGCCGGCTGCTCAGGCGCCGCCGCCGAGTGCGCTCGCGGTCCGTACGGCGTGCTGGGCGGCCAGTCGTACCGGCGCGTTGCGGGCACCGTAGCCGCGGTGGCCGCCGTCGCGCTGGATGAGTTCGAAGAACACCCGGCCGACGGTGCGGGTGTAGCAGTGCCGCAGGCTGCCGCCGTTGTCGTCACGGTCGTAGAGGATGCCCAGCTCGCGGTACGTCTCCAGCTCCCCGTCGGCGAACTCGTGGCGGGCGGCGAGGTCGTCGTAGTAGTTGGCCGGGATCGGCAGCAACGGGGCGCCGGCCTCGCGGAGTCGGCGGGCGGCGGCGACCACGTCGTCGGTGGCGAACGCGATGTGCTGGGCGTGCACGGTGTCGTCGGTGGGCGCGGCGCCGACGGTGAGGGCGATCCGGACGGTGCCGTCGGGGTTGCTGACCGCGCGGCTGCGCCGCAGGCCGTAGGGGTCGGCGACGTCGACGCTGTCCTCGGCGTCCAGGCCGAGCACGCTGCGGTGGAAGAGCGTCGCCTCGTCGAAGTGGTGCCAGGGCTGGGTGAGCGCGAGATGGTCGATGCGGCGGACGCCGGTGGCGGTGGCGGCCGGAGTCTGTCCGGTGTCCTCGAAGTCGGCCCGCCAGTCGGTGCGCCGGGCGTCGCAGAAGAACAGTTCGGTGCCGTCGGGTGCGGCGACCGCGTCCAGCGGGGCGTCCTCGGGTGCGCGGCGGCGGGGCAGCACGGGCGCCAGCAGGGCCTCCGCACGGCCGGCGGCGCCGCGCGGGTCGGGTGACTCCAGGCCCACGGCGGCGAGGTGGGCGGCGTCGCGACGTACGACGGCTCCGGTGTTGACGAGGATGCGGGCCTCGCCCTGCTGCCAGAGGTCGACGGGCTTGCTGCGGTGGCGGGCGGTGCGGGCGAGGCCCAGGGCGGCGAGGAGGCCGGTGAGGGGTTCGGCGTCGGCGGCGACGAGTTCGGCGAAGGCGAAGCCGGTGGGGACGACGGGGGCGGGGATGACCGGGGCGGGCGTGAGGGACGCGGGCGGCGTGTCCTCCCCCGCACCCACCTCCTCCTGCAGCGCGAGCAGGGAGCGGCGGGCGTCGACGGCGGTAGGGGCGGCCTCGGCCTGCCGGAACACGTCGTTGAACACCTCGAGGGACAGCGGCCCCGCGTAGCCGGTGCGCAGGACGTGCCGGACGAGCCCGGCGACGTCGAAGCCGCCCTGTCCGGGGAAGCAGCGGTGGTGGCGGCTCCACTGGAGCACGTCCATCGCGGGCAGCGGGGCGTCGGCCAGCTGGAGGAAGAAGATCTTCTCGCCGGGGATGTCCTCGATCCCCTCGGGGTCGGAGCCCCGGGAGAGGATGTGGAAGCTGTCCAGACAGGTACCGAGCGCCGGATGCCCCGCTGCCTCGACGATGCGCCAGGCGTGGTCGTACGTGCTGACGTACCGCCCCCAGGCCAGCGCCTCGTAGGCGACGCGAACGCCGAAGTCCTGGGCCAGGTCGGCGAGTTCACGCAGCTGCGCGGCGGCGAGGGCGTCGTCGTCGACCGCCTCGGGGTCGACGCTGGAACAGACGAGCACGGTGTCGGCGCCGAGTTCGCGCATCAGGGCGAACTTGTGCCGGGCACGGCGCAGGTTGCGGGCGAACAGCTCGGCGGGCACCGCCTCGATGTCCCGCATCGGCTGGTAGAGGTCGACGGTGAGGCCGAGGTCGGCGCACCGGGTGCGGATCTCCCCGGGGGTGAGCGGGCTGGCGAGCAGATCGTTCTCGAAGATCTCCACGCCGTCGAAGCCCGCGCGGGCGGCGGCCGTGAGCTTCTCGGTGAGGGTGCCGCTGAGGGAGACGGTGGCGATGGACGTACGCACGTCGGTACCTCTGCTTCCGTGACGTTCCGTGGAGTTCCCCACGGTGAGGACTACTGGGGAGCGGGGACCGGGCCGGTGAGGTCGGTGAGGTGGGCGAGCATGCGGGCCCGGTCGGGTTCCCGGCCGGTGAACAGGCGGAACGCGTCGGCGGCCTGGAAGGCGGCCATGCCGCCGCCGTCGAGGGTGGCGCAGCCGGCGGCGCGGGCGGCTCGCAGCAGATCGGTCCGCAGTGGCCGGTAGACGACTTCGGCGACCCACAGCCCGGGGTGCAGCAGGTCGGCGGGCAGGGGCAGGCCCGGGTGGGCGGCCATGCCGGTGGGGGTCGCGTGCACCAGGCCGCCGCTGCCGTCGGCGGCGGCGAGGAGTTCGGGCAGCAGGTCCAGGGGGGCGGCGGTGGCGCGGCCGGCGCCGAAGGCGCGGTTGAGGGAGTCGGCGAGTTCGTCGGCCCGCTCGGGCAGGGCGTCGACGACGCTGACCCGTCCGGCGCCGAGGGTGAGGACGGCGTGCGCGACGGCGGCACCCGCGCCGCCCGCGCCGAGCTGCACCACCCGCTCCAGCGGCACGTCGGGCAGGCCGCGGGCGAAGGAGGCGGCGAAGCCGGTGACGTCCGTGTTGTGGCCGACGGCCCGGCCGTCCTCGAAGACGACGGTGTTGACCGCGCCGAGCGCCTCGGCCCGCGGATCGAGCGCGTCCAGGTGCTCGACGACGTACCGCTTGCACGGGTGGGTGATGTTGAGCCCGTCGAATCCGAGCAGCCGGGCCGCGCTCAGCAGCTCGCCCACCGCCTCGGGCGGTACACCGATCGCGTCCAGGTCGAGGAGCCGGTACAGACAGCGCAGACCCTGCCGCGCGGCCTCCCGCTCGTGCAGCGCGGGGCTGAGCGACGGGCCGATGCCGGAGCCGATCAGCCCGACGAGATACGAGTCCTTGAGCACCGACGCCTCCAGAGAGCGGCCCAGTAATGTACGAACCAGTACGTTAGCTATATCAGCCGGTCGGGTCGCGCGGAAGACCCGACGGGCCGGGCACGGCCTCCTTCTACAATCACCGGCACGGCCCTCCCACCCGAAGGAACCCATGACCAGCGTCGAAGAACCGGCACGGCCCGGCGAGCGCGGGCGCGTCCGTGACGCGGCCCGCACCAGGGCCGAGATCCTCGACGTGGCGACCCGGGAGTTCGCGCGGGCCGGCTACGACGGCGCCCGCGTCGACGAGATCGCCGCCCGCACCCGCACCACCAAGCGGATGATCTACTACTACTTCGGCGGCAAGGAGCAGCTGTTCACGGCCGTGCTGGAGCGTGCGTACGGCGTGATCCGGGAGGCCGAGCAGGAGCTGGACGTCGACCACCTGGACCCGGTGGCGGCCATCCGGCGCCTCGCCGAGGTGACCTTCGACCACCATGAGCAGCACCCGGACTTCATCCGCCTGGTCAGCATCGAGAACATCCACGGCGCGGAGCACATCGCGGCCTTCGGGAAGCTCGGGCGGATGGGCTCGCCCGCGCTCGACGTGATCCGCCGGATCCTGGCCGCGGGGCAGAAGTCGGGCCTGTTCACGGCCGACGTGGACGCCGTCGACCTGCACGCGATGATCAGCGCGTTCTGCTTCTTCCGGGTGTCCAACCGGCACACCTTCGGCGTGCTGTTCGGCCGCGACCTGGTCGACGCGGACCGGCGCGAGCACTACCGGGCGATGCTGGGCGACATGGTGATCGCGTACCTGACGGCCGAGCGGGCGACGGACTGACGACGGGCCCGGCGCGGCCCCGGGGCCCGCGGCCCCGCTCCGGCGGATCCGGAGCAAGTCCGTACGACGCCACCCCTTGACACCGTGGACGGTCGGGCGCAGCATCCGTACCCAGCCGCAACTAACTACCCAGTGGGTTAATTAGAACAGCGGCGCCTCCCCTCCGCTCGCTCTCCACGTACCGTCGTGGAGTCCCCTCGAAGGAGCCCGCCGTGTCCGTCCCCAACCCGCCCCGCGACTCCTCCCCGCCCGGACAGCCGGCCGGACAGCCGAGGAAGGCGGCGACCGCCGCCTGGATCGGCAGCGCCCTGGAGTACTACGACTTCTTCATCTACGGCAGCGCGGCGGCACTGATCTTCCCGGAGGTGTTCTTCGACGACTCCGACCCGGCCACCGCGACCCTGCTGTCCCTGGCCACGTTCGGTGTCGCGTACGCGGCACGGCCCATCGGCGCGCTGTTCCTCGGCCACTACGGTGACCGGGTCGGCCGCAAGAAGATCATGGTCTTCACCCTGATGCTGATGGGCCTGTCGACGTTCCTCATCGGCTGCCTGCCCACCCGTGACCAGGTCGGCACCCTCGCGCCGGTCCTGCTGGTGCTGTGCCGCGTCCTGCAGGGCATCTCGGCGGCGGGCGAGCAGGCCAGCGCGAACTCGATGACCCTGGAACACGCACCACCCCACCGGCGCGGCTTCTTCACCAGTTTCACCCTGAGCGGCACGCAGGGCGGTCAGCTCCTTGCGACGCTGGTCTTCATCCCGGTGGCCGCGATGCCCGAGGAGCAACTGCTCTCCTGGGGCTGGCGGGTGCCGTTCTGGATGAGCGTCGCGGTCGCCGTGGTCGGGTACGTGATCCGCCGCAAGCTCGACGAGACCCCGGCCTTCGAGCAGCAGAGCGCGACCGAGGGTGTCGTGAAGCTGCCGCTGGTGGTGCTGCTGCGTGAGCACTGGGCGGACGTTCTGCGGGTGGTCGCGGGCGCGCTGGTCGCCTCGGTCAGCACGATCTTCACGGTGTGGGCGCTGGCGTACGCGACCAGTGACTCGGTCGGCATGTCCCGGACGTCGATGCTGTGGGTGGCCGCGCTGGCGAACGTCGTCGCGCTCGCCGCGATCCCGCTGTGGGCCATGCTCTCCGACCGGATCGGCCGCCGCCCGGTCTACCTGGTCGGCGCCGCGGGCAGCGCGGTGGCGATGTTCGTCTACCTGTGGGCCGTCTCCACCGGCGACCTCGCACTGACGATGCTTCTGGGCATCCTCGCCTTCGGTGTCGTCTACAGCGCCGCCAACGGTGTGTGGCCCTCCTTCTACGGCGAGATGTTCCCGACCCGGGTGCGGCTCTCGGGCATGGCGATCGGCACCCAGATCGGGTTCGCCGTGGCCGGTTTCGCGGTCACCTTCGCCGCGCGGATCGCCGGCCCGGACGGCGACGACTGGATGGCGGTGGCGCTCTTCACGGCCGCCCTGTGCGTGCCGCCGGTCGTCGCGGCGCTCTCCGCCCGGGAGACGCACCGCGTCCCGACCGAGCAGCTCGGCGAACGCGCGAACGACGACGGGGTCACCCGCCCGGAGAAAGTGACGGCCTGACCCGCACCGGCCGCCCCACTCCGTCGCCCCCGTCCACTCCCCCCGTCCCCCCGCCGGCCGGGACCCTGGATGCCGCACCGTCGGCTCGAGGGCCCCGGCCGGCTTTCGTCCGTCGCCTGCGCCCTCCCTGCGCCCTCCCTGCGCCCTCCCTGCGCCCGCCCGTCCGCGCCCGTCCGCCCGCTACGCCTGTGACGCGCCGCGTCGCGGGATCCCGTACACGTGCTCCACACGCAGTCTCAGCACGAGCCGGCCGTCGCGGACCATGGCGGCGCGGTAGTCGTCCCAGTCGGGGTGCTCGCCCTGGACGTCGCGGTACAGCCGGACGAGTTCCTCCACCGTCTCGTCGTGCGGACCGGCGGCGACGGGCGACAGCTCTGCGGTGCCCTCGGCGACCGTGTACGCCCACCGGTCGGCGGTCGTCACGTGGTAGGACGCCCGGGGGTCGCGCCGCAGGTTGCGGGTCTTGGCGCGGCCGTCCGTGAGGGAGACGCGGATCATCCGCTCGTCGGGGTGGTAGACGTGATTGACGTTCGACAGCTGGGGCCGTCCGTCCCGCTTCAGGGTGACGAGCACCCCGCCGTCCTGGTCGCCGATCAGCTCCAGCAGGGCCTGCTGTGTGTCCTGTGTCATACCCGGCTCAACGGAACGCACCGGCCCGGGTGTTCCCCGGCCGGGTTCGCCGGTGTGTTCCCGTGCGCGGCGAGGTCTGACCCGGCCCGGGCGGGGTATTCCGGGAATCGGCCCGTGAGGTTGATCGAAGGAGTGCCATGGGACTGCTGCGGCAAGAGGCCGACCCGGAGGAGACCGGTCTTGACGCGAGGGCGCTGGACCGGATGGACCGGCACTTCGCGCACGAGGTCGACGAGGGGCGGCTGCCCGGATTCCTGGTGTCCGTCGCCCGGGGCGGGCGGATCGCCCATCTCACGGCGTACGGGAAGCGGGACGTCGCGGCCGGGCTGCCGGTTCGGAGCGACACACTGTGGCGGATCTACTCGATGACCAAACCGGTGACGGCCGTGGCCGCGCTGATCCTCGTCGAGGAGGGCCGGCTGTCCCTGGACGACCCGGTCGGCCGTCACCTGCCGGCGTTCGCCGAGCCCCGCGTGTACGAGAGCGGTTCCGGCGACGGGATACGGACGCGTCCTGCCGCGGGCCCCCTGCTCGTACGGCATCTGATGTCCCACACCGCCGGGCTGACGTTCGCCTTCTACCACGCCCATCCGGTGGACGCGCTGTACCGCGAGGCGGGGCTCGACTCGTCGGTGGCGCCGGGAACGGACCTGGCGGGGACGGTCGACGCGTACGCGCGGCTGCCGCTGCAGTTCGACCCGGGGACGCAGTGGAACTACTCGGTCGCCTCCAATGTGCTGGGGCGGATCATCGAGGTGGTGTCCGGGCAGCCGCTCGACGTGTTCTTCGCCGAACGGATCTTCGGACCACTGGGGATGACGGACGCCGGGTTCCAGGTCTCCGACGAACAGGCCTCGCGACTCGCGGAGTTGTACGGGGAGACGGGCGGATCCGGCGGCGACGGCGGCAGTGGTGGCGGCAGTCGCGGCATCGAGCCCGTCGCCGGGCTGCCGCTGCACGGGCGGCCGCGGTTCCTGTCCGGCAGCGGGGGCATGGTGGCCTCGGCCCACGACATGCACCGGTTCACAGAACTTCTGCGACGACGGGGCGAGTTGGGCGGGGTCCGGCTGCTCGCTCCGCAGACCGTGGACCTGATGACCCGCAACCACCTCCCCGGCGGCGCCGATCTGCGCGCCGTCGGCAGCCGTCCGGCCCACGACGATCCCGGCAATGAGGGGGTCGGCTTCGGCCTCGGCGTCTCCGTGGTCGTCGACCCGTCCCGTACGCAGACCCCGTCCGGCCTCGGCACGTACGGCTGGACGGGGGTCGCCACCACGGCGTTCTGGGTCGACCCGGGCCGCGACCTGACCGTGCAGTTCTACACGCAGGTGCGGCCCAGGTCCTCCCACGCGGTCTTCCGGGACCTCAGGCGGCTCGTGCACGAGACCGTCGCCGGCTGAACCCTCCGCTGTCCGGCCGGGGGCGCCGTCAGGACCAGTGCGCCACCGCGTCGAGGTGGGGCAGGTTGTGGTCGAGGCGTTCCCGCTTGGTGCGCAGGTAGGTGATGTTGCTCTCGCACGGCGGGATCAACAGCGGTACCTGCTCGGTGACCTGGACGCCGTGCTGCTGCAACGCATCGCGTTTGCGCGGATTGTTGGACATCAGCCGGACCGACTCCACGCCCAGGTCCTGGAGGATGCCGGCGGCGACACCGTAGTCGCGGGCGTCCACCGGCAGACCGAGGGCGAGGTTCGCCTCGACGGTGTCCAGGCCCTCCGCCTGCAGGGCCATCGCGCGCAGCTTCGCCAGCAGGCCGATGCCTCGGCCCTCGTGTCCTCTCAAGTAGACGACCACGCCCGCTCCTTCGGCTGCCACGGCGCGCAGCGCGGCGGCGAGCTGGTCGCCGCACTCGCAGTGCTGGGAGCCGAACGCGTCCCCGGTCAGGCATTCCGAGTGCAGCCGGGTGAGGACCCGGTCCGTGCCGATGTCGCCGTGGACCAGGGCGACTTGTTCGTCACCGCGGTCGTGGTCCAGGTAGCCGACCGCCTGGAACTTTCCGTACACGGTGGGCAACGGCGCATTCACGACGCGTTCCACGCCGGTCCGCTGCGGGGGCTTCTTGCCGAGTACGCCTATGTTTTCTGTCATGATTCTCGAGTTCCTAAGCAGAGACGAAAGGCCGTGAGGATATGAGTGGTTCACCAAAGCGGTCGGCGGCATACGGCCCGGTCCACGGTCTGTTGCCGGCGGATACTACAGAAGATGTACGGAATCGGGGCGCCGACGTCTCACGGCAGATCGCGGTCCTTCCCGTAGGGAGTTTCGAGCAGCACGGCCCGTTCCTGCCGCTGGCGACCGACACGCTGGTGGCGTGCGCCGTCGCGCGGGAGATCGCCGACGCGTATCCGGTGCATCTCCTGCCTCCGGTGACGATCGGCTGCTCGCACGAGCACGCGGCCTGGCCGGGGACCGTCTCCATCTCCTCCGTGACCCTTCACGCGGTGGTACGGGACATCGCCGACTCGCTGCGCCGGTCCGGTGTGGAGACCCTGGTGGTGGTCAACGGACACGGCGGGAACTACGTACTCGGCAACGTCGTTCAGGAATCGTCCGCCCGCGGTGAGCGCATGGCGCTGTTCCCCGCCCCGGAGGACTGGGAGACCGCGCTGCTGCACGCCGGCGTGGAAACCTCACTGCTCACCGACATGCACGCGGGGGAAATCGAGGCATCCATCCTTCTGCACACTCATCCCGAATTGCTCCGCCCCGGTTATGAGACCTCCGATCACGTCGCCGACGACCGGCGCCGGTTGCTCACGCTGGGAATGTCCGCCTATACCGATTCCGGTGTCATCGGCCGTCCTTCGCTGGGCTCGGCGGAAAAGGGCAGGGAACTCCTGGTGAGTCTCGTGGATTCCTTCGGCGCGTATTTCTCGATGCTCACCTCCGCCTCCGCCCCGGCCTCCAGTGGTGGCAGCGGCGCGTAGTCCGGGGCGCCCTGCGCGTCGGAGCCGGGCGCGGGTCCGGGCGCGGGTCCGGGCGCGGGTCCGGGCGCGGTGGTGGCGGCGGCCGTCCGGCGTCCGGCGCGCAGGCCTGCGTACCAGCGGGCGACGAGCACGATCACTCCGGGCAGACTCGCCGCGAGGCTGAGCACTCCGTAGACCACGGCGACGGTCAGGCCGCGGCCCGCGCCCAGTCCCGCGGCGCCGAACGCCCAGGCGGCGACGCCCTCGCGGGGACCCCAGCCGCCGACGTTCAACGGCAGCGACATGGCGAGCAGCGCCAGGACGGCCAGCGGCAGCAGCTCGGTCACCGTCGCGCCGACCCCGGCGACGCGGGCGGCGAGGACGAACATCGCCAGGTATCCGGCCAGGACGACGGCGGAGGAGACCAGGACGCCCGGCCCGTTGCGCCGGGACAGCAGTCCTTCGCGTGCCTCGGCGAGCGCCGACCGCAGCGCCCGGCCCCGGCGGGAGGGCCCCGGCCGGTTCATCCGCAGGGCGAGGACGACGGCGCAGGCGCCCAGTGCGGCGAGGCCCGCCATGGGTGCCGCCTGCCGGAGGTCGTCGCGGACCGGCGACGGCATGGTCAGCAGCATCACGGTACCGGCGGCGAACAGCGCGAGCTGTCCTGCGGTCCGCTCCAGGACCACGGACCGCACCCCGCGGCCCAGGTCACCGGTGCTCTGCCCGTGCCGTACCGCGCGGTGGACGTCGCCGAGGACGCCTCCGGGCAGGGCCGCGTTCAGGAACAGGGCGCGGTAGTAGTCGGCGACCGCCGGGGCCAGCGGCAGCCGGATGCGCAGGCCGCGGGCCACCAACGCCCAGCGCCAGGCGCTGAACACCGTGGTCACCAGCCCGATCCCGAGCGCCACCAGCAGGGACGGCCCGTCGATCCGGCGCAGCCCGTCGACGAGGACGCCGGTGCCCAGGCGCCACAGCAGCACGGCGAGGATGACGACGCCTGCGGTGGTGCCGAGGCGGGTGCGTACGGCGGGGGTGTTGAGCCGGGCGAGGAGGGCGCGGAGGCCGGTGGCGGGGCCGGCACCGGAACCGGTGCGTGCGGGGTGCGACGGGGACGGCTCCGGAACGGGCAGGCCCAGTACCGGTGTCTCCACCGCCCTGGCGGTCACGCGGTGCCGCCCGCCGGCCGACACAGGGCGAGCAGGTCGGTGTGGTGGACGACGACCCGCAGGTCGCCCGCGGCGCAGGCCTCCAGACGTTCGGTCAGGTACCGGCCCGCGGGCCCGGCCAGTTCGGGGCGTTCCTCGACCGCCGCGCCGACCCAGCCCCGCAGCCACTGGGCGGTCAGCCCGGCGTGCTCGGGGCCGAGCCGCCAGGGGCTCGGGTTGAGCCGTACGGTCGCCCCGTGCTCGGAGAAGGCCTCCGCGGCGGCGGTGGCCGCGTCCGGGCCGAGCAGTCCGCCTCGCTTCTGGTGGGCGTTGAACGCCTCGGCGATCTCCTGGTCCATCGGGTGCGGCGCGGTCAGTTCGACGCGTCCGGCCACCGACAGCGTGAGCAGTGCCGGGCAGCCGGCTCCGGCGCAGGCGGCGGCGAGGGCGTCGACGTCCTCGCGGGTGAGGACGTCGAGGAGTGCGGACGCCGTCACCAGGGAGGCGCCGGACAGGGCGTCCGCGGTGAGCCGGGCGACGTCGCCGCGCCGGGTCTCCACGCTGACGCGGCTGCCGTCGGCGGCGGACCGCGGGGAGGTGACGGCGGCGAAGTGCAGGAGGTAGGGGTCCCGGTCGTGCAGGACCCAGTGCTGGGCGCCGTCCAGGCGGGGCGCGAGCCAGCGGCCCATCGAGCCGGTGCCGCAGCCGATGTCGTGGATGATGAAACCGTCGGCCCGTTTCGGCAGGTTGGCGAGCTTGACGCGCAGCGGGTCGAGCAGGTCGTGGGCCCGTGCGAAGGCGTCGGCGGGCTCGCGCAGCTGGAGCCACTCGGGCGCGTACCGGGCGGGCTCGTCGGCCTCGGGGCCGGTGTCGCTGCCCGTCCCCCGCAGTCGGAGGGTGGCCCGCTCACCGGGGCGCGGCGCGGGTCCGGCGCCGGGGATGACGGACCGGGCGTCCTCGTACCGGGGGCCGGGCTGGGCCGGGATCGCGCCGGGGCCGTCCGTGTCCGTGGTCATGGCCGTCCTCGCGCCGGTTCCGCCGCCGGTCTGCTGTGTCGTCGCCTGGTCGGTCATGCGGCCCTCCGGGGTTCGGCAGGAAGCCGGCGCAGTACCGTCGCCAGGCTCTGTGCGGTGCTCGCCCAGCCGCCCAGCGCGGCACGCCGGCCGCGGGCGGCCGCCTTCAGCCGGCGGCGGACGTCCGCCTCGCCGAACCAGCCGCGCAGTTCGAGGGCGATGGCGGCGGGGTTCTCCGGCGGGACGAGGATGCCGGGCACCCCGCCGTCGGGGGCGCGGCCGACGGCCTCGGGCAGCCCTCCGACATCGGTGGCCAGCACCGGGATGCCCCGCGCCAGTGCCTCGGTGACCGCCATGCCGTACGTCTCGGCGTACGAGGTGAGGACCATCAGGTCGGCGGTGGCGTAGCTGGCGTCGAGTTCGGCGCCGGTCTTCGGTCCCGTCAGTTCCAGCCGGTCCTGGAGCCCGTGCTCGCGGATCAGGTACCGCAGACGGGTGACGTACTCGGGGTCGTGGGTGAGCCCGCCGACCAGGGCGCAGCTCCACGGCAGGTCGGACACCGCCGCCAGCGCCTCCACCAGCCGGTGCTGTCCCTTGCGCGGGGTGACGGCGGCGACGCAGAGCAGCCGGGAGACGCCGTCGGTGCCGGAGGCGAGGGGCGCGATGTCGGCGCCGGGGGCGGCGACGTGGACGCGGTCGGGCGCCAGGCCGTGGTGGGAGACCAGGCGGCGTACCGCCCAGTCGCTGGTGCCGATCACGGCGGGCACCGCGCGCAGCACCGTACGTTCGCGGGCGTCCAGGTCGGCGGCGAGGGCCGGGTCGAGCCCGGTCTCGTCGCCGAGCGGGAGGTGGACGAGGACGGCCATGCGCAGCCGCTGCGCCTGCGGGACGACGATCTCGGGGACCCCGCAGGCGACCAGCCCGTCCAGCATGACGACGCTGCCGTCCGGCAGTTCGCGCAGGGTGCGGGCGAGCGCGCCGCGGGCGGCGGCGTCCGGGCGGGGCCAGTCACCGGCCACGGCGTGCCGCTCCACCTGCCAGCCGAATCCGGGCAGGTCCAGGCACACGCGCCGGTCGTAGGCGTTGCCGCCGCTGGGCACCGACGGGTCGTCGACGCCACCCGGCATCAGGAAGTGCGCACGGCGCAGGGACATGGGGATGATCCCGCCGTTCCATCGAGCGGAGGCCTGGGTGGCGGCCTGGGCGGACTGCTGTGGTACGTAGTCCAGGCGGGCCCGGCCGAAGGCGTTGCCGGGGGCCTTGCCCGTGGCCCCGCCGGTCTCGTGGACCGTCGTGTCGAGAGCGGTGTCGAGGGCGGTGTCGACGCTCGTGTCGGTCACAGCGCACGCTCGTAACTCGCCCAGGCGATGTGCGACTCGTGCAGGGTGACCGTGAGCTGCGCGATGCCCTTGGCGCCCTCGCCGAGCGCGCCCCTGTGGACGCGCTCGGCGAGCCGGTCGGCGATGACCTTGGCCAGGTACTCCGTGGAGGTGTTGACCCCCGCGAAGTCGGGTTCGTTGTCGAGGTTGCGGTAGTTCAGCTCGCCGACGACGGCCCCGAGTTCCTGTGTGGCCAGGCCGATGTCGACGACGATGTTGTCCTCGTCCAACTGTTCGCGCCTGAATGTGGCGTCCACGAGGAACGTGGCCCCGTGCAGGCGCTGGGCCGGTCCGAAGACCTCGCCGTGAAAGCTGTGGGCGATCATGATGTGATCGCGGACGGTGATGCTGAACAACGGACGACCCTCCAGGTGCGGCGCGTCTGCTCCCCGGCTGATCGCCGCCGGGGATGCCGGGTAGTACGGCCGGACGCCTCCGGGCGTTCAGCGTCGGGCACGTCTTTTATCAGGTCAGGCGGCGGCCTCGTCGTAGCGCACGAGGTGGCACAGGGCCGGGATGTCGCCGGAGGCCAGGCGGGGCATGAGCGCGGGCAGTTCCGCGAACTCGGACTCGCCGGTGATGAGCGCGTCCAGGGCCGGATCGGCCAGCAGGTCGAGGGCGAGGGCGAGCCGGTCGGCGTAGCTGCGGCCGGGGCGGGCCGGTGAGACGGTGCCGACCTGGCTGCTGCGGATCACGAGCCGCCGTGAGTGGAAGGCCTCGCCCAGCGGAAGGCTCACCTTCCGGTCGCCGTACCAGCTCAGCTCGATCACCGTGCCCTCGGCGGAGAGGAGTTCGAGGGAGCGGGTGAGCCCCTGTTCGGTGGCGCTGGCGTGCACGACCAGGTCGCAGCCGCCGAGGGCGTCGCCGGGCAGCGCGAACCCGACGCCGAGGGCCTCGGCGGTCCGGGCGCGCGCGGGGTCGGCGTCGACGAGCTGGACCCGCACGCCCGGGAAGCGGGCCAGCAGCGCGGCGACCGAGCTGCCGACCATGCCGCCGCCGACGACGGCGATCCGGTCGCCGATCAGCGGCGCGGCGTCCCACAGGGCGTTGACGGCGGTCTCCACGGTGCCGGCGAGCACGGCCCGCCGGGCGGGCACGGTGTCGGGCACGGGTGTCACCGCGCCCGCCGGGACGACGTAGCGGCTCTGGTGCGGGTAGAGGCAGAAGACCGTCCGCCCGACGAGCGTTTCGGGCCCTTCCTCCACCACGCCCACGTTGAGGTAGCCGTACTTCACCGGCCCCGGGAAGTCGCCCTCCTGGAACGGCGCGCGCATCGCGGCGTGCTGGCTTTCGGGCACCCGGCCGCGGAAGACGAGGGTCTCCGTGCCGCGGCTCACTCCGGAGTACAGCGAGCGCACCAGGACCTCGTCCCCGCCCGGTCCGGACAGGGGGACTTCCCTGATTTCGCCTCGGCCGGGCGAGGCGAGCCAGAACGCATGAGCGGCGCGGTTCATCGGTTTCCTCCTGAACGATCGTCACGTTGCACGCGTACCGAGTGGTGCACAGGCCGCGCACAAGGTAGCGGCGTTGATCGACTCTGTCACACGGCCGGAGGGTGTTCGGTGGCCCTGAACAACAGTTACGACGCGAGGCTCGTACAGCAGGAGACCGCCGTGGGGGCGGGTGTACAGGTCCTGCTGCTGGTGCTGCTCGGTACGGCGATCGGCATGGGCCCTGCGGGCTGGCTGACCGGCCTCGCGTTCGCGACCGCCACGTGGGCGGTGCTCTCCCGGGCCCTGCACCGGTCCCGGCTGCGCTCGTTCGGCGCGGCCAACCGGGTCACACTCGGCCGGGCGATCCTGGTCGGCGGGGTGACCGCGCTGGTCGCCGACTCCTTCCAGGACTCACCGCCCGTCAGTCTCTTCGTCGGCCTGACCGCCGTGGCCCTCATCCTCGACGGGGTGGACGGCAAGGTGGCGCGCAGGACCGGCACGTCGACGCCGCTGGGCGCCCGCTTCGACATGGAGGTGGACGCGTTCCTCATCCTGGTGCTCAGCGTGTACGTTTCCATGGCCATGGGCCCCTGGGTGCTGCTGATCGGCGGTATGCGGTACGTCTTCGTCGCCGCGGCCCGGGTGTGGCCGTGGCTGAACGCCGCGCTGCCGCCGAGCACGGCCCGCAAGACGGTGGCCGCGCTCCAGGGCGTCCTCCTGCTGGTGGCGGGCGCGAACCTGCTGCCGCACCCGGTCAACGTCGGGGTGACGGCGCTGGCGCTGGGGCTGCTGGTGTGGTCGTTCGGCCGGGACGTGCTGTGGCTGTGGCGGACCTCGCGGGTGCGGCCCGCCCACGTCGAGCGGCCGGTGCGGGAACTCGTCGCGCGGTGACGCGCGGTGACGTCCGGTCGGCCGCGGCCGGCGCCCGGACGCCGGCCGCGGTGGCCGGCGCGGGCCCTGTGGTTGGTCGCACGACGGCCGTCACCCGGCGTTCGGTTGCCCGATGCTCGCCTCGTCCGTGTCGTAGGGGGACGGGGGCGTGTTCTCGGGGTCCAGGATCTCCAGAGCACCGTGGATCCAGCCGCCCGCCTTGCCCGTGTTCAGCGCGAAGCGGGCGTGGGAGAGCGGGCGGGTCAGCGGGTTGCGGCGGTGGGCACGCGCCGCTTTCCGCGCGCCCTGGAGGGCCTTGACGGCAAGGGCGAGCCGGAGCTGGAGGTCTCGGGGGACCTTGACGTCGGCCAGGTCCACGGCGCAGGAGGCGATCTTCTCGGCAGCCCCTTCCAGTTCGGTGGCCCGGCGGATACTGGACGGCCCCTGGAAGGACGCCAACAGCTCACGTACCTCGTGCAGTTGGGCTATGGCTTCGGAACTCATGCGTACAGCATGCCTCAACGGGGAGTGAGTCCCCCATCGCGCCGGCGACGGACACCGCGGGGCCGGGAGGACCAGGCGGTCGCGAGGTGTCCCCGGCCGTCACCCACGCCGGGGCAGCAGCACCACCGCCGCCGCCGTGACGCCGGCCAGGACCAGCCAGGGCACCCCGGGGGGCAGTCCCGCGTCGAGCAGGACTCCGGTCGCCGAGCTGCCGGCCAGGACGATGAGGCCGGAGACGGAGGACAGCGCCCCGGTGTAGAGGCCGAGCCGGCCGTCCTCGGCGAGATCGGGGACCCAGGCACGGGCCACGGGCGCGACCAGCATCTGGCCGAGGGTGAGCAGGACGACGAACCCGGTCACGGGTGCCGGCGCGGCGGCTCCCGGCCACTGCGTGGGGCGTGTCGTCGCAGCGGCGCCCGCCACCACCGCGAACCCGGCGGCGATCAGCAGCAGACCGGCCGCCATGGACCGGCGCGGCGTCAGCCGCCTGCCCGCCCAGCGGGTCACGGGCAGCTGGGTGGTCACCACCAGCAGCGAGGACACCGCGAACAGCCAGGCCAGCGACGTCTGCGAGCCGGTGACGCGCTCCACCTCGGCGGGCAGCGCGAGATACATCTGGTTGTACGCGAGCAGGAAGGCTCCGTACGCGCAGCACAGGGCGAGGAAGGGCCGGTTGCGCAGGACCAGCCGCGGTCCGCCCCGGACCGGCGTCCGCTTCCGTCCCGGTATGCGCTGGGGCAGCATCCGGGCGTGCCCGGCGAGGACGAGGACGAAGACCCCGGCGCCCGCGAGACACGCGGTGCGGAAGTCCACGGCCAGCAGGAGGGCGCCGAGCAGCGGCCCGACGAACGCCCCCGCCTGTCCGGCCACGGTGAACAGCGCGAGGACGCGGGTGCGGGGCCGGTCGCTCCCCTCCTCCCACACGACGGCCTGCCGGGCCACCTCGGACTCGACGGCCGGTGAGAACAGGGCGGCGGCGAAGCCGATCAGCAGCACCGCGCCGATCACCGCCCAGGTCCGCCCGGCGTACCCGAGCCACACGAACCCGGCGATCCGAAGGGCGCAGCCCGCGAGGACCACGGGCCGGATGCCGTACCGGTCGGCCAGCACCCCGCCGACCACGAACAGCCCCTGCTGGCTGAACGTCCTGAGCCCCAGCACCAGCCCGACCAGCCATCCCGCCATGCCCATGTCCTGCCCCAGGTGGGCGGCGAGGAAGGGCAGGACGGCGTAGAAGCCGAGGTTGAAGGCGAGCTGGGTGAGGATCAGCAGCCGCAGCAACGGGGAGAGGCGGGTGCGGCGGCCGTCCTCCGCCCCGGCTCCGCGGGAGCCGAGCAGGGCCGGGAACGTCATCGTGCCTCCACCAGCCGGTCCCTGTCCTGCGTGCTGCCGGGCTTCCCTGCCGGGGCCGGCCCTTTCAGCCCTTCCGGCCCGGACGGCCCGTGCCTCCCCCGGCCTCGTCCCCTCCCCCGCCCCTGCCGTCCCAGCCCGCCCGCCGCCGTGACCGAGAGGGCGCCGAGCAGGGCGAGGGCGGCGGCCGGGGCGAGGACGGCCCAGGGGGCGCGTTCGGCGTAGGGCTGGTTCTCGGCGAGGAGCAGGCCCCATTCCGGGGACGGCGGCTGGGCGCCGAGCCCGAGGAAACCGAGGGAGGCGAGGGCGAGGGCGATGCCGGGCAGCCGCAGCAGGGCGTGGCGGGCGACGGGCGGGAGGACGGCGGGAAGCAGGTGGTGGCGCAGCACATGCCGACGGCCGGCGCCCAGGCCCTTGGTGGCTGCGACGTGCTGGGTGGCGCGTTCCTGGAGCAGCAGCGCGGAGGTGTGCGCGGCGAGCGCGGTCCAGCCGACGGCGGTCACGGCGAGCGCGGGCGTGGTGGCGCCGCTGCCCACGGCGGCGGTGACGAGCAGCGCGGCGAGCACCGGCGGTACGGCGTTGGCCGTGTCGACGAGGGCCCCGGACAACCGGGGTACGAGCCCGAGCAGGACGCCGATGCACAGGGTCGCCGCGCTGATCCCGAGGGCGAGCAGCAGGGTGTCGAAGGCTCCGTGCCCGACGCGGGCGAGCATGTCCCGGCCGAGGGCGTCGGTGCCGAACGGGTGGGTGAGGGAGGGAGGTCGCAGCCGCTGCCCGGTGTCGAGTGCGAGCGGGTCGCGGGCCAGCCCGAGCACGACGACGACGGCCAGGACGGCGCCGTGGGCGAGGGGCTGGACGCGGCGGGCCGGTGGCGGCGGCCGGTGCAGTGTCGACAGGGCGCCGTCGCGCAGGGCGGGCCCGGTGAGCAGCCGGGCGGCGAACCGGCAGGCGGCGGTGACGAGGGCAGCGAGCAGGACGAGGGCGAGGGTGCCCGCCTGGAGGACGGGCAGGTCCTGGGCGAGGGCGGCCTGGAGGGTGGTGCGGCCGATTCCCGGGATGTCGAAGACCTGCTCGACGGCGACGGCCCCGCCGGTCAGCCCGACGGCGAACAGTCCGAGGTTGGGCAGCAGCGCGGGCAGGCAGCGGCGTACCGCCTGGCGGGCGACGCGCCGGCCGGGGATGCCCCGGGCGGTGGCGCTCAGGGCCCAGGGTTCGGCGAAGGCGCCGGGCAGCAGATCGTCGAGGAGCCTGCCGAGGACGGCCCCGGCGGGCAGGCCGAGGGCGAGGGCGGGGAGCACCGTCCACCGGGGTCCGTACCAGCCGAGGGCGGGCAGCCATCCCCACTGGACGGCGACCACGGTGGCGAGGACGGACGCGAGGAGGAATTCGGGCAGGGCGGCGAGCGCCGCGGACCCGGTGCCCGCGGCGCGCCGGCCGCCGAGCCGTCGCCGCGCGCCGAGGCGGAGCGTACGGGCGCACACCAGCGCGGCGGTGAGGGCGGCGGCCAGGAGCGCCACCGTCATCAGCAGCAGGGAGGCGCCGAGTGCCCGGAGCACGTCGGGCATGACCTCGCTGCCGGAGATCCACGACCGTCCCGCGTCCCCGCGCCACAGACCGCTCAGCCACTGCCCCAGCAGGTGTGCGGGCCCGGCGTCGAGTCCGAGCTGGGCGCGGATGCCGGCCAGGACCTCGGGGGTGGGGTCGCGTTCGGCGGACCGGGCCTTGAGGACGGTGCGCGCCGGGTCGGTGCGCGAGAGCCAGGGCAGCAGGCCGATACCGCACACCAGGGCGGCCGCGAGTAAGGCCCGCCACAGGAGTGCGGACGCCCGCTGTCGCATCGTCAGCGCCGCGTTCCCGTACCGACGAGGGTGCGCTCGTACGGGTCGGACAGCACGCCGCGCACCGAGGTGCCGACGCCGGTGATGATGCGCTGGTGGACCAGCGGCAGCACCGCGTCGCTGCCGAGGACGGCGGCCTCGGCGGTCATGGCGGCGTCCTGCCGCTTGTCGGGGTCGGCGGTCCGCTCGGCCTCGGCGACGGCCCGGTCGACGTCCTCGTCGCAGAGCTGGGCGATGTTGTTCGCGCCGTCGCAGGTGTAGTCGGCGGCGAGCACGGCGACGGGGTCGCCGGTGTCCAGCATCGTGTTGCGGGCGAGGACGAACGCGTCGAACTTCCCGTCCAGCGCGTCGGTTTCGAGCCGTGAGTACTCCCGCACCTCCAACTCGACCTCGAACCCGGCCTTCTCCAGCTGCTGCTTCAGCACCTGCGCGGTTTCGGGGAGTTCGGGCCGGTTGTCGTAGGTGGCGAGGGTGATCGCGGCGCCGTCGCCGCCACCGGCCGCCCGGGTCCGTCCGGTGGGCTTGCCGCGCTTGCCGTCGGCCCAGGTCACGGCGGGCCCGTAGACACCGGCGCCGGGGTCGGCGTATCCCTCGTACACGCCTTCGGCGAGCGTGGAGGTGTCGAGGGCCTCGCGGGCGGCGGCGCGCAGCCTCGGGTCCTCGAAGGGGCCGGAGGAGGCGTTGAGCAGCAGGCTGGTGGTGCGGGTGGTGGCGGTGTCCCGGCGCACGGCCGCGTCGAGGGTGGCGGCCTGGGCCACCGGTACGGCTTCGGCGATGTCCAGTTCACCGGTGCGCAGGGCGTTGGCGCGGGCGGTGCCGTCGGCGATGAACCGGGCGTCGATGCCGGAGGCCTGGGCGCGCCCGGCCCAGTAGTCGTCGAAGCGGTCGAGGGTGGCGGAGGCGGCCCCGTCGACCTTGGTGAGCTCGAAGGGTCCGGCGGCGGTGCCGACGGGGTCGACGCGTGAGGCGCCCTTCGTCTCCCCCTCCTTCTCTTCGTAGGCCTTCTCGGCGAACACGGCGAGGCTGGGGCTGGAGAGCCGCAGCGGCAGGACGGGGTCGGGCTCGGCGGTGCTGACGCGGACGTCCCGGTCGCCGTCGGGGTCGGCGGTCAGGGTGACGCCGGTGAGGGCGCCGGGGACCGGCTCGGCCTCGGCGGCGTGGGTGAGGGCGGCGGCGACGGCGGCCGGGGTGACGTCCGTACCGTCCTGGAACCGGGCCTCGCGCAGCGTGAACACCCAGCTCTTGTCGCCGTCCCGGCGCCAGGACTGGGCGAGCGCGGGCGCGGCGGCGCCGTTGGCGTCCATCGCGGTCAGCCCCTCGGAGACACCGAGCCGGCTGAGGAGGGTGGCGTCGGCGCCGTAGGGGGAGAGCTGCTCGGCGGGCGGGAAGGCGAGCGCGACGCGCAGCCGGGAGCCGCCGCCGGCGTCGTCACCGCCGGCGGAGTCCTCGCCCCCGGAGGCGAAGCAGCCGGCCAGGAGAGGGGTGACGGCGAGGGCGGCGAGCAGCCGCGGAGGAAGCCGGCGCACCGGTCACCGTCCCATCGGGATCTCGAAGTGGACGACGCCGCTGCCGCGGTCCGCGTCCTCACGTTCGTCGTGCACGACCTTGGCGAGGGACCGCCAGAAGGGCTCGGCGCCGGGGACGGACGGGTCGGTGTGCAGGTACACGGACTGGTAACCGCCGTCGGCCGCGGCGAAGTCGAGCAGTTCGTGGACCATGCGCCGGGCGAGCCCGCGCCTGCGGTGGTCCGGCCGGACGTACACGCGCCGCACCTGCGCGGTCTCGCCGGAGGGGTACCGCTCGGCGAGTTCGCGCGGGTTCGGCGTGTGCGCGGGCCCTCGGGAGTCGAGCGCCGCGGTGGCGACGACGTCACCGGCGCCGCCGCCGTCGCCGCTGTCGCCCTCGGGGTCGATCGCGACGAGGAGGGTGTGGCGGGGCGAGGAGAGATAGGCGGCGGCCGGATCGACGATGTCGCCGTGCCACCGGGGCACGTAACCGGTGCCGAAGTCGCGGTAGACGGTGTCGAGCATCACGGCTCGCGCACGGTCGAGGTCCGCCGGGCCCGCGGTCCTGATGATGTAGTCACGCACCTGCGCATCTTACGCATTAAGCCTCCTGAATCGATCATCCGGGTGAACCCCACGGCGGACGGCCGTGACACGCGACGCGGAATTTGACACCGCCGCGACCGCACCCCTAGAACCTACCGACATGACATTCGTTTTCAAAAGGGTGGGGCGTCGATGAGGATCGCGTTCGTCGGCAAGGGCGGCAGCGGCAAGACGACGCTGTCGGCCCTCTTCTCCCGGCACCTGGCCGCCGCCGGCGCCCCGGTGCTCGCCATCGACGGCGACATCAACCAGCACCTGGCCGAGGCGCTCGCCCCCGCCGGGAGCTCCCCGGTGACGCCCCCTCCCCTGGGCCCGCGCCTGCACGACATCAAGGAGTACCTGCGCGGCACCAACCCCCGCGTCACCTCCACCGAATCGATGATCAAGACGACCCCGCCCGGCCGCGGTTCGCGCCTCCTGAGCCTGCTCGGCGACGACGAACTGCACGCGCGGCACGTCTCCCGGGCCGGCGGTGTCCCGCTGATGGTCACGGGCGAGTTCGACGACAGCGACCTGGGTGTGGCCTGCTACCACTCCAAGCTGGGCGCGGTGGAGCTGTACCTGGGCCACCTGACCGACGGCCCCGGCGAGTACGTGGTGGTCGACATGACCGCCGGCGCCGACGCCTTCGCCTCCGGCCTGTTCGCCCGCTTCGACCTCACCTTCCTGGTCGCCGAACCCACCCGCAAGGGCGTCTCCGTCTACCGCCAGTACCGCGACCACGCCCGCGAGTTCGGCATCCGTATCGCGGTCGTCGGCAACAAGGTGACCTGCGAGGAGGACCTCCTCTTCCTCAAGGAACAGGTGGGCGACGACCTTCTGACCCACCTGGTGCACTCGGACTGGGTGCGGGCGGCGGAACAGGGCCGTGCGCAGCCCACCGACCCGGCGGCCTCCGGCTCCCCGGACGCCTCGGACCCCCTGATCTCACTCGAGCCCCACAACCGCCACGCCCTGACGGTCATGCGCGAGGCCGTGGACTCCCACCCCCGCGACTGGGGCCGCCTCCACCGCCACGCCGTGGAGTTCCACCTGCGCAACGCCCGTTCCTGGGCCGACGCCCGCACCGGCGAGGACCTGGCCGCCCAGGTGGACCCGGAGTACGTGCCCGGCCCGGCGACCCTGCCCTTCTGAGGCGCGCCCCTCGGCACCGCCCCCGGTCCGAAACGGACGGGTGGCAGGCGACGGACGGTCTCCAGGACCTGCCCCGTCACCCACCCGGTGGCCTGCGAAAAGCAGTTGCGCCCGCTGTCCTCCCCCGGGCAGGGTGCGACGGTGATCGGCACAGAGATCGAACTCCCGGTTTCCGACGGGGTGGTGTCAGGCCTCGACTTCGGTGGTCGCGGTGAGGGGGTGCTGCTCGTCCATGGCAGCGGGCACAACGCCGCGGCCTGGGCAGATGTGGCAGCCCACCTGGTGCGGGACTGCCATCCGGTTGCCATCGACCTGCGCGGCCACGGGCGGACCCGGCTCGTTTCCACGGGCCCGGAGCAGTACTGGCGGGACATCGGAGGCATCGTCACAGCGCTGTCCTGGAACCACCCCGTGCTGGTGGGCCATTCCACCGGCGGATACGCGGTGACCGCGGCCGCTGCGGCGGGTGTGGTGGAACCGGCCGCCCTGTGCGTCGTGGACGGCGTGGTACTCGACGACCGGGACACGTCACTCGCCGGGCACGCCGCCCTGCGGACCACGGAGACGGCGGACCGCCTCCGGACGATGTTCCGCTACGGCTGGGACGCCACCGAAGAGCAGATGCGGACCCACGTCGAGCAGTGCGTGCGGGAGGCCGGAGGGGACTGGCTCAATGCCGGGGCGCGGCCCGCGCTCGTCGAGGAGGTCACCCGGCGCTCCTTCCTCCGCCGCGGCCACGGATGGACACGACAGCCGGCCGTCGAGGAGATCGTGACCGTCAGTGCCGTCGAGCCCGGTGCAGCGGTCTTCCCGAGCATCGACGTGTACGACAGCGTCACCTGCCCGATGACGATCGTGCTGGCCGACAACGGCTTCCACGCCTCGCGACGCGACGAGGTACACGCAGTCGTCGACGCCGCCCCCGGCCGCCGGCTGACCGGCATCGGTTCGAACCACAACGTCCCCATGACCCGGCCCGCCGAGCTCGCCGCGGTCATTGCCGACCTCGTACGAAACCGATCCGAGACCATCGGTCAGGAACGCTGATCGATGCCCGGCCCCGCAAGGAGTTGCTGTGCCCCCTTCCGACGCACCAGTCATCAGGGAGATCCTCGTGGCGGACAAGGAGGCCGGGCCTTACGGCATCGCGGCCGGCCCCGACGACGCCCTGTGGCTCACCTTCGCGCACAGCGGTCGCATCGCACGTCTCACCCTCGACGGCGAGCTCGAGGAGCACCCCCTGGACCCACCTGCCTGCCTCCCCGCGGTCATTGCTCCCGGACCGGACGGGGCCCTGTGGTTCACTCGTGCTCGGGACCACCGGATCGGCCGCATCACCACTGCCGGCGAAACGGACTCCTTCCCCCTGCCGACGCCCGACGGCGGACCCTTCGGCATCACCGCGGGCCCGGACGATGCGGTGTGGTTCACGCAGATGAACACCGACCGCATCGGCCGCATCACCGGTAAGGGAGAGATCACCGAGTTCGCCCTTCCCACCGCGGGCGGCTTCCCCTCGGCGATCACCACAGGCCCTGACGGAGCCCTGTGGTTCACCCTCAACCAGGCGAACGCGATCGGCCGCGTCACCACCGACGGCGACACCGCCATCCACCCACTGCCCACCCCGGGCGCCGCGCCCGTGGGCATCACCAGTGACGGAACGGCCCTGTGGTTCGTCGAGATCGCAGCGGGCCAGATCGGCAGGATCTCTGTGGACGGCGATATCAGGGAGTTCCCGCTCCCCAACCGTACGGCCAAGCCCCACGCCATTGCCGCGGTCTCCACCGGGGACTGCTGGTTCACCGAGTGGGGGAACAACCGCATCGGCCACATCACCGCGAGCGGTGAGATCACCGAGTACGACCTGCCGTCACCGTCGTCCGAACCACACGGCATCGCCCTGGGTCCCGACGGTGCCCTCTGGGCGGCCCTCGAGACAGGAGGGGTCGCCCGGGTGGCCCCATAGCCCATAGCCCGTAGCCAGGCCCCACCATGGCCGCCGGCCGTTCCGCCCCCTGCGCGACGTGCCCGGCCACGCGGAGACGCCCTCCGTCTCCCCGGGACTTCGAGGCGCTCCTCAGCAGGATGGACGGCCCAGCCCCGACAGGGGGTGTCCGGCGGCATGGGCGGCCGGCTCGCAGCGGGCGGGCCGGCTCCCCGGCCGCAACGAGGCAGTCTCCTCCCGCCCGCCGGAACTCCCCCACTACTCGATACCGGTCGCGTCGAGGAGCCGGACCAGGTCCTTGCGCCCGTACCCGAGCAGGCGGGCACGGTATACGCCCATGAGCAACAGGTGTGCGACGATGTGCGCCGCGTACCCGTCCCTGTCGTCGCCCAGCCACTCCTGAGGCTTCTCGACCTCAAGACTGTTCATCACCGGCCCGTGCTCGCGCCGGACTTGGGCGACGGTGCCGGCGACCGCGTCCAGCAGCGTCCTCCCCGGCCACTCGCACTCCAGCGCAAGGCGCCCTCAGCCGACCGGCAGACATCCGTCCGGCGGCCGCTCCCGCAGCCCCGCGTACCGCTCGTCCCCGAACCCGGCCGCGTCGAACTCCTCGTGCACCAGGGAGAACCGATGGAACCCGGTCGGCATCGGAGGCGGCGGTGGCGTGTACTCCCACCCCGCGTCCTCGTACAACTGCCGCTCGACCTCCTCCTCGCCGGCGTGGGTCACAGTGAACCCGCTGGCGTCGTTGCGCCCGGTGGTCGTGCCGCCGGGGTTGCGGTGAAAGCAGAGATCCATGTGTACTCCCGTGGTTCACAAGGGGGACGAATAGCGATGAACAGGGGTGAAAGAGAATCCCTCGCCGCTGGATCGAACGGCCCACGGCCCCCACCCGTGCCCGCCCCGCCCCGCCCTCACCCCATCGTGTGACTACGAGTCACAGGCTGACGCGGCCGGCGAAGCGCTACGGCCCCACCTGCGGAATCCACCGCATTCCCTCCGCCCCGTCGCGCCCCCTGAACTACCGTGACGCCATGACGACACAGCCCGGGAAGCCGCTTCCCCACCTCACCCCGACCGGCACCTGCTGGTGCGGCTGCGCCAGGAAGGTCGGCGCGGGTTCCTTCTTCGCCCAGGGCCACGACAAGGTGGCCGAGGCGGCCTTGCTGGCAGCGGAATACGGCTCCTCCATCGCCCAGTTGCTGCACGCGCACGGGTACGGGCCCGGCCACTCGGTGAGCGCCCGCGCAGTCGCCGAGGGCGTGTGGCGGAAGTGCCCGTCGTGCGCCTACGTCGGCGCCCCGGCGAGCATCACCCACCACACGAGGCGCGCGCACGCGCCCGCCGCAGCCGAGCAGGCGTGAGGACCGGCACGATGACCGAACCGATTGCCGGCACGTCCAGCCAGCGCGCCGACCTCGAGAAGGCGGTACGCGCCTACGGCGGCTGCTGGGACACCACCCGGGGCCTGCGCGCCCTGCGCGACGCGGGACACGAGCCCCAGGAGAAGAACACCCGCCGGATCCTCCGCGACCTCGCCGCCGGCGGCCTCCTGATCAAGACCGAGGACCGGCCCGTCCGGTACACCGCCGCAGAGAAGGAATCAGACGACAACACCGCAGATGGGCGTGCCTGACCCCGCAGAGAACGCCGACGACGAGCAGCCGTGAGGCCGACCTGCGGCTCAGCACACGGCCGGGCCGCAACCCTTTTCCTGAGCGACCGATCCGGCCCAACCCGATTCCCGGCAACGACGGCGAAGCGGAACTCTGCGCCAGGGGATCAGTAGCGCTTCGCGATCAGCGCGCCCACCGTCACCAGGTCCGGGTCCGGGTCCGGGTCCGGGTCCTGTCCGCCGGCGGCCGGCGGCATCCGTCATCGGTGCGCATGCCCGGGCTCACGTCATGGGCGTGAATTCGGGCAGGGTGAGGGCCGAATGGGCCGGTCGCCCCTCCGCGGAGGGCATGTCGCTGAGATTGCGCAGCATGTCGTTTCGCTGCTCCAGGGCCCGGGCAGTGGCCGGGAAGAGTGTGGCAGCGCCCTCGCCGACCTGCTCCTGGTTCACGGTCACGAACTCACGGGTGTGGTGTTCGTAGGCGGCGAAGCCCGCGGCGTGGTCCCGGTCGGCCAGGGAACCGGCGAGCATGTACGCGCCGACGAGCGCGAGGCTGGTGCCTTGTCCGGTGAGGAACGAGGGTGCGTACGCGGCGTCGCCCACCAGCGCGACCCTGCCGCTGGACCAGCGGGGCATGCGGATCTGGCTGACCCCGTCGAAGAACAGGTCGTCCGCGTCGTGCATGGCGGCCAGCATGCCCGGGACCTCCCATCCCGCGTCGGCGAAGACCGCGGCGACCAGGTCCCGCTGGGCTTCCGGGTTCCGGAACGCGTCGAACGGCGGTTCCGGGTGCGCGAAGTTCAGGAAGGCGTGCACTTCGTCGTTGTCCCCCACGGCGTAGAGTGCCGCGGCTCTGCCCGGGGTGTTCCACATCATGATCTCGTGGGAGATCCCGAAGGTGTTGTGCATGGTGAACCCGGCGAAGCAGTAGCCGAGGTACCGGTGGAACTGCTCTTCGGGGCCGAACAGGAACTCCCGGGTACGTGAGTGCAGACCGTCCGCACCGAACACCATGTCGAACGTACGCCTGCCGCCCCCGCGGAAAGTGACGTCGACCCCGTGGCCGGACTGGTCGAGGGTGTCGATGGAGTCGTTGAACAAGAACTCCACGTCGTCACGGACCGCCGTGTGGAGAGCGTCGGTCAGATCCTCGCGCCGCACCTCGAGGTCCGCTCCCGCGGCACCGCCGGTGACGGTGTGCGGCTTGAGCGAGGCCACCTCACCGCCGTCCCCGTCGAGGAAGGTCAGCCGGCGCAGGTCGATGTGCGCGTCCTGCAGTTGCGGCAGGATTCCCATCCTCCGGACGACCTCGAGTGCGGTGCCGCGCACGTCGATGGGGTAACCACCGCAACGCGGTGTGTCCGCCTTCTCGACCACCGTGACCGCGAATCCGTAGCGGTTCAGCCAGAACGCGAGGGCGGGCCCCGCGACGCCGGCCCCGGATATCAGGACCTTGCGCCTCGGCGTGGTACGGATATCCCTCAACAGGTCAATACGGGTCATTCCTCGACTCCTTTGCTCATGGTGCGGGCGACAAGCAGGGACAGCGCCGTGACGGCACCGGCTATGGCGAAGCCGGTGACGAAGGCCGATTCGGCCGGGACGTCCGACCCGGAAGGGGTCCCGGCGGTGAGGATCGCACCACTGACCTGCACACCCACGGCGTAGCCGATCACGCGAGTCACCAGGACCAGACTGGTGGCGATGCCGGTGTCGCTTTGATCGACGGATGTGGCGGTGCTGGTCACCATCGCCGTGACGCACAGGCCGTTGGCAAGCGCGATCATCATCTTGCCGATGACGAGGTGCCAGACCTCGGTGTGCACGGCCGCCAGGGTGATCAGGGAGGCGACCATGATGACGATCCCCGCGGTGACCACGGCACGCGAGCCGAAACGCCGCGCCCCGATCCCGCTGATCGGCCCGGCCAGCGACGCCGCCACGGCGCCGGGCAGCAGGAAGAAGCCGATCTCGGTGGCGTCGGCCCCGAAACCGTACTCGTCGGCGGACACCGCGAACATCTGCGGGACGAGATAGACCGCCACCGAGGTACCGACGCACATCACGAACGTCAGCACACACGACTTCCACACCGCAGGCCGTGCCAGCATGTGCAGATCGACCATCGGCGAGGCCACACGGCGCTCAACGGCTGTCCATCCGGTCACGAAGGCGGCCAGAACCACGACGAGGGCGCCGAGCACGAGTGGCTGCGAGCCCATGTCGGGCGCCAGCGCGAGCACGAGCATGAGCGTGACCAGCGTCCCGCTCAGGAGAACCAGGCCGGGCCAGTCGACCCCGGCAGCGTCCGACCGGCCCGGCGGATCATGCGGCATCAGCCTGTTCACAAGCACGGTGGCCCCGATGACCGCGACCGTCGGCAGCGCGAACATCCAGTGTCGGGAGAGCCCTTCCGCCACGGGTCCGGCCGACAGCGTTCCCGCCATCCCGCCCCCCACGAACAGCCCGCTGACCACTCCGATGGCCACCTTCGACTCTCCCGCCGGGAGGTGTTCGCGTACCAGGATGAACGACAGGGGCAGCGCGCCCACCATCGCTCCCTGCAGTACCTGGCCGAGCAGCAGTACGGGCAGGTTCGGCGCCAGGGCGGACACCAGACCACCGGCCGAGACCACCGTCATCAGCCTGATCAGGACTCGTTTTCCGCCGTAGCGGTCGCCGAACTTGCCTGCGACCGGTGTGACGAGCGCGCCGGTGACGAGGAGCATGATGCTGAGTAACGCCCCTTCGGCCGGACTCATATCCAGCTCGCGTTGCAGGAGCGGGAGCGTCGGCGTCACCACCGACTCCAAGGCACCGGTGGCGACTGCCAGCATGCCGAGAGCAGCGACAGCGGCCCTTCCGATGCGGACCGGGGGAGCCAGAGTTGCGGTCATGGACGTCCTTTCCGTCATTGCCGGGCGAGTGAGGAGTCGGCCGTACACGTGGCGCTGCCGCCCTGCCGTGCCCGGCGCGGACACGGCGGCCACTCACCGGGGGCAGCCGGGGGCAGCGCGCATGGTGCTGTGTGGACGGGTCCGGGGTCGTCCGGCGGGGTGAACCCGGTGAAGCGGTGTCCGAGGTGGCGCGTGCACGGCTCCGTCGGCGGAGCGAGTGCGGGAGTGCGGCACGCGCCATGAGTCGACATTACACTACACCGTGCAGTGTAGGACGGTTAGGATGTGCCCATGCCGACCACGAAGACACTGCGCGAGGGGTCCACGCCAAAGCGGGCCGCCATCCTCTCGGCGGCCCGGGAACTGTTCCTCGCCGACGGCTTCGACCGGTCCAGCGTCGACGCGGTCGCCGCCCGGGCCGAGGTGTCCAAGCGGACGGTCTACGACTACTTCGGCGACAAGCAGACGCTGCTGCGAGCAGTCGTCGACGCCGTCGGCCAGTCGCTGATCACCACGATCCGGCGCACCCTGGACGACACCCTCACCGACCTCACCGAGGGCGCCGACCTCGAGGACGCCCTGGTCACCTTCTCCATGCGCATCTCGACCGACATGCTCGACTCGGCGGAGTACGCAACGCTGCGACGACTGGTCCGGGCGGAATCCGGCCACCTGCCGCACCGGGGCTACAACTCCATGGCCGACATCCCCGAGGAGGCACTTGCCGAGCGGTTCGCCGCCTTCGCCGCGGCCGGACTGCTCGACGTCCCCGACCCCCGGCTCGCGGCCGACCAGTTCATCGCGCTGACCTTCGGCGTCGCGATGGACAGGCTCGGTTCCGCGAATGCCGCGGAGGACGGCCGCGTCCGGCCACTCGTCGTCGAGGGAGTGCGGACCTTTCTCCGGGCATACCGAACCGTGCAGGGCTGAGGCAGCGCGGACAGCACACCGGAACGGCGAGCGGTGGTTACCGGTCACCGGTGTCAGAGGGCCTGAAGCGGCCTCCCCTCGGGGATCCGCCCCGCCTGACCGGAGATCAGGCGGGGCGCGAGTCCCGGACGACCGCCGTCAGTGGCGCCGGCGTGTCGGCACGGCGGCGTTGGGGGTGCGGGGATTGAAGACCCAGAGCCCCTGGGAGTGGGTGGCGCCCAGGGCCCGGTTGTTCTCCAGGAGCCAGGGGTTGGCCTTCTGGAAGGGGGCGAAGTTGTCGTTGGAGACGATCACCCCGCCGATCTCGTCGGCGATGCTGATGACCAGCGCGTCGCCGCGGCCCTCGGTGCCGGCGGGCGGCTGGACCACGGTGCCGTCGGCGACGGCCTGCTCCACCAGCGGCCGCTCCTCCGCCGTGACGTCGTGGCGGAGTGTGGCGTCGACGACGACGTGGATGTCCCGGTCGGGGTTCTTGAACTGCAGGGACCTGATGGCTGCTTGCAGGGCGAGGAAGCTGGGCTTTCCCCCTGCCGCGCGGGGCGGTCGGCCGTTCCAGGCCAGGTTGGACCCGTCGACGACCAGGGCGGCGGGCTTCTGCCCGGTCGCCGGAGCGGGCTTCCCGGCCACGGGCGTCGGCGGGGTGAGCGGCGCCCGGCCGGCGGCCTTGGCCGCCGGGAGGACCGGCGACGGCGACCCGGCGTTCTTCGCCGGGGGTCCGCCGGCGGGTCGTCCACCGGGCTGCGCGCCGGCGGGGCCGGGGTCCCGCTGGGGGTGGGTGGGCCGGGGCGCCGCGCGCTCGGAGGCGCTCAGGGCGAACAGCCTCGTGAGCTCCTTCTCGACCTCCGGGGGGACCGTGCTGTCGCCGAAGACCCTGACCTCTCCGTCGAGTACGGTCTCGCCGGTCCTCTGGAGGGTCGCCTTCACGGTCAGCAGCCCCTCCTTGCTGTATGTGTACTCCAGGTCGAACGCGCCCTCTTCGGCCTGGGAGCGCTGCGGGTAGGCGAGGACGAGTTCGGTCAGTTTGACGTTGTCGGGGTGGTCGACGGGCCGGTCCGGGTCTCCCTCCCACACCTCCACGGTCAGCCGCCGCACTCCGTCCCTGGAGGGCTGGTACGACTTGGCGCGCTGCTGCGGCAGCCGCTGGTTGCGGTCGATGAGCGCACTGAAGGCCCGCGTGCCGTCCCGGTCCTTGGTCACCGTGCCCAGCGCGTGGGTGTTGACGACCCGGATGATGCTCTCGAGTTCGCCGTCCATGGCGGCCGCGCTGATGGCGGCCCCCTGGGCGACCGCGGTCATGGGGTCGCACAGTTCGGGCCCGACCAGTTCGCAGTCCAGCGCTTCCGCCACGGCCTCGCGCACCGCGGGAATCTGGCTGCTTCCGCCGATCATCAGGACGGCGGTGAGGTCGCGCGGGTCGATGCGGGCCTGTTCGAGGCATGCCTCGACCGGGTCGAGGGCGCGGCTGATCAGGTCCTGGATCGCGGCGGAGAACTCCTCCTGGCCGATCTCGACGACGACGCCGTCCGGGGTCGTGACGCGTACGGACTCCTGGGACGACAGGAGGATCTTGTTGCGTTCCAGGTCGAGGCTGAACTGCCGCTGCTCGGACTCGGACCACTCTCTGCGTGCGGGCGCCCGGTTGAGGACCATGCGGCGCAGACGGGCGTCGATCTCCAGGCCCCCCAGCTGGTTGACGCCTCGGCTGGCCTTCTCGTCGAAGAAGCCCCCTTCGTGCAGGAGCAGGGTGGCGTCCATGGTTCCGCCGCCCCAGTCGAAGACGAGGAACTCTCCGTCCTCCTCCACGGCGTGCGCGTACGAGATGGCGGCGGCCGTGGGCTCGTTGAGAAGGGTCTTGACCGTGATGCCCGCCGCCCGTGCCGCCTCGCGGGTGCGGAACCTGGCCGCGCCGGTGGCGTTGGCGGGGACGGTGATCACGGCTTCCGCGATCTCGGTCGCGGCTTCCTCCTCCGCGGCCGCGGCCATGGAACGGAAGACTCCGGCGGCGGCGGTGGTCGCGGCGAACCGCTCCCCTCCGATCTTCACGAGGGGCTCCTCGCGCAGCATGCGCTTGCACGCTTCGACCGCCTGCTCGGAGCGGAGTTTGGCCTCCCAGCCGAACAGGGCTCCCGCCCGCAGGGAGCTGGTGCCCACCACCGACCAGGGGCATGTCCACGTACGAGACGATGTCGTTCCATCTTGAGACCGAGCGGCTGACACTGCGACCGTGGGCCGATTCGGACGCCGCTGAACTCCGCGCCCTCCACTCCGAACGCGGCAACGGGACGCCCACGATTGAGCACACCCGGGCGTTCATCGCGAAGCAGCTCACCGCAACGGCGACAACGGGGATCGCCCTCCTGCCCGTACAGCGCCGTGACGAAGGCGACTTCATCGGCTGTCGCGGGTTGCCCATCGGCCGCTCCATCCTGGAGGAGCCTGAAATCGCGTACGAGTTGTTCCAGCGCGCGCATGGGCGCGGCTACGCCACCGAAGCGGCCAATGCGGTGCTCGATGCCGCTGTGGCGACCGGGCGGAAACGGCTCTGGTCGACCGTCGGCACATGGAACACACCATCGCTCCGTGTCCTCGAGAAACTAGGCTTCGAGCGGCATCACGTTGCCACAGACGACCGTGGTGAGCGTGTATGGCTCACACGCTCGTTGTCGTGACGCGGGGTCGTGCCCCGGGACTTCATGCTCACGTGACCGAGTGCGCTCAGGCGGAGTGGGCGGCCTGACGGCAGTGGTGGCCGGCTCGGGATCGGGCATGGTGGCGGCGACGCCAGTGGGACCATCCGAGCCGGCGGGCCGTCTTGGTCCCGCGACCCGCACCAGCGTCGTCAGCGGCACCGGCTGGGCCCGGCCCGGCCTGGCCCCAGAGCGAGCGTCCAAGGTCGGTCACGCGAAACGTGGCCGCGGGGAGACCATCATGCGGAGGAGCGGGGGCGGTTCTGGTCGCGCCAGGCCCGAGGCGAGAGTCCGTACGCTTGTTTGAACACCTTGCTGAAGTGGGTCGCGTCCACGAAGCCCCAGCTCCGTCCTATCGCTGCGATGGTCCGCAGCCGGCCGTTCGAGTCGGCCGGCTCTCGCCTGCATTCGGCCAGGCGGCGAGTACGGATCCAGTCCCCGAGGCTGATTCCCGACCGGGACAGCACAGCGTAGAGGTGGCGTACGGAGATGTCGTGTGCGGCGGCGATCCGTGCCGCCGACAGATCGGGATCAGCCAGGTGGGCCCGGATGTACTGAGTGATCCGCAAGCCGAGTGTCGCCTCCAACGGTGCCCTGGCCAGGCTGGAGTTGCCGTGCTGGGACGTCAGGGCGGCCCGGAGGAGTTCGACGCTGGGTTCCACGACGGCGTCGGCGTGCGCGTCCTGGTGCAACTCGTCGGTGACGGCCAGCTGGGAGAAATAGGTGAAGGCGAGGCGCGCAACGGGGTTGTCGGGTCCCAGGGGGACCGCGGTGATGTCTCGCAGTAACCGGTCGGGGAGCGCGAGTGTCGCGCAGGGGAAACGGATGAAGTGGTAGTCGACTCCCTCGTCGAAGAGAAGGGTGTAGGGAGCGATCGATTCGAAGACGGCGCAGTCCCCCGGCCTCAGCAGGCACTCGCGACCGTTCTGCACCACCATGCTGCTGCCCGTCATCTGAACACCGAGAGAGACGGCCGGCTCCTCGTCCTCCCGAGCCAGCCGCTCCGTCCGACGGAGAGCGACCGCGGTCGCCCGCGCCGAACAGACCCTGATGGGCCCCACGGTGCCGAGGAGGTCTTTCGCTTCTGGACCGACGAGATTCGAGAGGTCGGCGTCCACCTGTTGGGGCGACGGCTGTACGAGACGATGCTGTACTGGGAGACCGCCGACCAGGATCCATCGCTCGACGACTCCATGCGCGAGTGGACCGCGCTCTGGAAGCCGCTCCCGAAGGTGGTGTTCTCCACCACCTTGTCGGCGGTGCAGGGCCATGCACGCCTGGCCTCCGGCGGCCTGGCGGAGGAGATCGAGCGGTTGCGGGCCGAGCCGGGGAAGGGCGACATCGCGATCGGCGGCGCGACTCTCGCCGCCGAGGCGGCCGCGTCGGGTCTGGTCGACGAGTACCGGGCCATGGTCTACCCGGTGCTGGTCGGCGGTGGCGTTCCGTTCTTTCCCGAACGCGAGCGCCGGGTGGATCTCGAACTCGTCGAGACCCGCACCTTCGGCTCGAGATTCGTCTACCTCCGCCACCGCGTGGCGCGTTAGCCGGCTCGGCCGCCGAGCCCTGGGAAGAACGGGCCGGCCAGTGACGTCTTCTCAGTGAAGATCACTTCCAGTGTCTGCCGAGGACAAGGGCGGTGCGAGTGATGTCGCCGATTCGGCTTGGGCGAGGGTGACATGGGGCAGGGTCCGCCGACGGCACCACTTACGGGCGGGGCCTCGAACTGGGCGGCAGTCGTGGGCTGTGAGACATTGATACCTGCCCTGGCCCACAGCATCGGAATTGAGCGGCAGAACATACTTGACCCCGGGACGACTTCCTCCGGGGCCCTCCGCTTACGGAGGTCACGCCGCCGGACCGGGGTGGATTCGACAGAGTGACCTGCACGTTCTCGGACGGATGTCAAAAATGAAGATCGCCAGTCATGCACTTCTCGCAGTATCACTGATCTCAATGACTGTCGCCAACGGAGTACTGCTTACCAGTGACACTGGAACCGCACGCCGCCGGTTCGCCCGAAAAGGCGTGATCATCATCGTTCCCTTCATTGTTCTCGGCATCACAGGAATGCTCCTGACGTAGCCGATATCCACCGGCAGGTAGTGTCGCGACACCTCATCCGCGGCACTGTCCGGGGAGGGGGCGAACACAGCGCAGGCACGGCTGGGGTTCCTCCGGGACGCGGGAGACCTCAGCAGAATCACCCCACACACGCTCGTCATGTCCCGCGCCTCTCCCCGGGCCGCGCCGTACCGTTCCGTACACCGCCTCGCGCCGACGCGCACGACGCCGTCACGCTCGTCGCGGCCGAGCTGCGCTCCAACGCCGTATGGCACGGGCACGGGCCCGTGACGGGCCGGGGCTTCCACCTGCTCCTGACGGCCGACGCCGCCACCGGAACCGTACGCGTCGAGGTCACCGGCACCCGTGGCGAACGCCCGCCCGAGCTTTCGCCCCCACCGTCGGCCGACGGCGACGGGACGCTGCTCCCGGCGGAAAGACTTCAGTCAGTAGTACCTGACGGAGTCGATGTAGATTTCCGGGTCGTCCGGCAGGTCACCTTCGAAGGAAGCACCCATGACATTCGTTTCCGAGGCAGTCCGACCTGGAGGTACCTGCTGAAATTCAAAATTGTTGGTCGTCACCCAGTCCGTTCCATTACCGACACTGACGGTGACTCTTATGTTGCGAGTTTTGTCAGCGGTGTTGGTGGTATTACAGGCGACATTGATGCCTATTTCATTACGAGTGGCCCGGATCTCCGTATCGCCGAGCGTGACAATCTTCGTCCGCCCCAGGAAGCTGATGACCGGTGACGGTTCCGGGCTGGCTTCGGACGATCGCGAAGCGCTTGAGGCGCTGCTCGGCACGGCAGGTGGAGATGGCAGGGGATCAGGACGGGAGTTCTCGCCGTTCGAGCATCCGGTGACCAGTGCGGTGACGAGCAGTGTTGCGCCCCACAGAGCGGGGTGCAGCATGTTGCGAGATGACATCAGTTGCAGGACCCTACGGTGAGATGGTTGTCGACCACGTCGCTTTTGGCCTTCATACAGGAATACGCCCGGCCGCAATAGCCACGGTTCTGACAGACGGGCCCGGCGTGAGAGCCGTACGTGCCGAGGTCCTCAACGTCCGGGGTGTCGGTGCAGTTGTCCTTCAGTAACCAACAGAATCACGCGCCGGCCCTCCGTTCGTACATCCGCCGCCGGTCAGCGCCCGGCGGTCGTGTCCACGAATTTGGCCCACGCTTCCGGCCCGAGGGCCGGCCTGGCGTCAGCAGGGCACTTGGAGTCCCGTACGAGAACCGCTCCGGGTACTGCGGCGACCTCTACGCGTTGGCCGCCCTCAGTACCGCTGCAACTGCTCCTGACCCAGGGCTGCGTCGCTCTCGCGGGGTGTCCGGTTTGATCACCTGATGTTCAAGGCGGCCAAGGGTCCGGCGGTGTTGCGGGCGTGGTGGCGGAGGCCGGCGGCGATGCTTGTCGGCCGGTGAGCCGGAGGGGGCCGATGGCCGGGTTCCTGAGGGCGGCCATGGTTCGGGGTGCGGTTCCGGTACTCACTCGGGAGGCGTCTTCTCCGTAGGCGCGGACCCGGCTCGGCAGGCTGCCGTCAGGAAAAGCGGTGAGGGGCGTGGCCGCGGTCCGGTCCGGAACGGCGGGCGACCCCTTGGAGGCATCGGCATCGGTTCGCCCCCCTGCGACCGCACGACGCAGCAGCGGCCCGCAAGGGCCATTCTCTCGTCAACATACATGTTCCAAGCGGGAGTTGAGCGACAGAGACCCCCTGCTACGGTGGACCGATGGCATCGGTCAAACAGTTCCAAGTCACCTTCGACTGCGCAGAACCTGAGCGCGTCGCTCGTTTTTGGTGCGAGGTGTTGGGGTACGTCGTACCGCCGCCACCGGAAGGGTTTGCTACTTGGGACGATTTCAATCGCTCGCTGCCGCCTGAGCGTCAGGGGTCGGCGTTTGCCTGCAGTGATCCCTCAGGTGCGGGCCCGCGACTGTTCTTTCAGCGCGTTCCCGAAGGCAAGGCCGTCAAGAACCGGCTGCATCTCGACGTGCGGGTCGGCACCGGGCTCGTGGGTGAAGAGCGCCTCGCCACGCTTGAGGCCGAGTGCGCACGACTGGTCGCGCTCGGTGCGGTGCGCGTGCGACTACTGCGTGCCGACGGCGTCAACGAGTCGTGCATCGTGATGCGGGACATCGAGGGCAACGAGTTCTGTCTCGACTGAGGGTTCCCCGGGACGGCGAGGTGGGGAGCCGTTGAGCCGAAGCACGTCAGTCGTCACGAAGGCAGGATTGTTGTCACCGTGCCGCTGTACGGCGGACGGTGTGCCGTGCTTCACCGGGATGGACGGAGGAAGGACTGGATGGTACTGAGCCGTGCGCGGACGTATGCCAGCTCTTCCTCAATCCTGTCGAGGGGTATCCGGGCTGCACGGGCAGTTCCGTGTGGATGAAGTCCATGCGGAAGTCGAGGACTTGGTGGCTGGAAGGGAGTCGCGGCCGACTTGCGGCGCAGGCGGGGTGTACGGGGATCCATGGTCCCTCTTCTCTCGTCCTCGTCACTCTAGGGGTGGCCGCCTTCAGCCGGCCGGAAGCACTCTCTTGCGCAGCAGGGCAAAGCCCGACCGGCCGAACATCCGGCGCTTGAGCATCTTGATTTGGTTGACGTGGCCTTCGACGACGCCGGAGCTCCAGGGCAGCGTGAGGCCGGCAATGACCGCGTCGCGGTCACGGCCGATGCCCGCGGCGAGGGTGTGGAGGCTGGGGAGGTCGTCTTGCCGGACGGCGTCGGGCCACTGCGGCAGTCGTTCGCCCTGGCGCTCGGTGAGCACCTGGCCGAAGGAGCGGACGTGGCCGGTGAGGTCGTCGGGTTCGAGGCAGTGGACCAGTAAGGTGCTCGGTCTCGGTGAGGGTCTGGGGCCGACGCAGGATCCATCCGGCGACGACACGGGGTGACGGGACCGAGCGGTGACGGGGCCGGGTAAGAGCCGCTTTTCCCGGCAGTGGGCGCGAACCCGCTGGTAGCTGCCCTTGTAGCCGAGGGGCACGATCTCCTCCCACGCTGTCCAGGCGTTCGTGCGGCCCTGGTTCCAGCGGTCATCCGGGCAGGGCTTGAACGCGTCGAGCTTGGACGGCCGCCCCTGCCACTGCCCGCGGAAGAGGCCCTCCGGGGCGGCAGCGTCGACGAAGGGCTCGACGGTGCGGGAGGTCATGCCGAGCCGGCGGCCGACCGCCCTCCGGCCGAGCCTGGCAGCCGGCAGTTCATGGACGGTGGCGTGCTTGGCGCGGGTGCGGTCGGCGAAACGACGTCCGGTGGGCCAGAGCGAGCCGGACGGGTCTTCGAACTTCTCCGGCTCGGCGGCCGGCTGGGCTGGATCCGGTGCCGGCACCCTCAGGCATCCACGGTGGGCTGCGACACAACGCTCGGCGGCCTCGCTCAGGTTGTGCCACAGGTGCCACCTGCACCGCCTGATGCGCTCCGGCGGTGGCACCCTCGGTAAAGAACGGAAAGTGAGCCGGAACCGTTTCTGGTGGATGTCTCGTCCGGGCCCGGGTCACCGGGCACCGGGGTGGCCGGCATCTCGCCGCGCAGCCGTGCGGCCCGCTTGACGAAGAAGGAGTCGAGGAGGGGTCGTCGAGGGCCCGTACGAGCGGGGCGCGCGGTTCGGCGGCGGTCAGCGGGCTGACGGACCCGGATGCGGGAGTGCGGTCAGGTGGTGGGGGCGGACGGCCCGGTGGAGGGTCCTCGCTCGTGTCCGGCGCGGTCCCGGTCTCCGAGGTGTCGGCACGTCCAGCCGGCGCGGGGCGTGCATGGCGTGAGCGCGCCCGCGGGTGGAGGCCACCACGCGCCCCTCGTCGTGCAGACCGTCCACGGCGGTCCGCTCGGCCGCCCCCGGACACGGGCGCGACAGTCGGCCTCCCACGCCTCGGTGAGGGAGGCGACGACACCGGTCTCATGAAGACTTCCGTCGACGCGATCGACCAGGTACGGGCCCGTTCCCCGCCAGCACGAACCCCGGTTTTCCGGTACGCACGAACTCCCCGGACGTCCAGTGGACGATCCACACCAGTTCGTGTTCCGCCACGGACGTCACCGTCGTGCACATCGGATGCAGGCCCGCCGACAGTTGCTCCTGAAGGGTGCGTTCGGGTTCTTCCCCGATCATCCGAGCGGCGGCCTCTCGCTGAATCACCCGTACAGCATTCCCTGTGGTTCGGGTGGTTCGGGTGGTTCGGGTGGTTCGGGATGGAGGCCGGCGGGTTGTTCCCCCTGTCTCACCCGCCCGCTGCCGGCTTCCTTACGGAGCGTTCGGCCTTGTCCAGCCAGTCGGTGTACCAGCGTGCGAAGGTGACCGGCTTGGCCTCGGTGTCGAGGAGCGGCTCGAGGTCGGCGTCGTCCGCTCGGGGATCGGACCAGACCGTGCCGCGGTAAGGGCCGCTGATGACCAGCCATTCCCGCAGGGCACAGCCCGCATGGCAGATCACGACGGCTCCGGCGGTGCGCGCGGGGGCGAACATGACGGATTCCCAGCGCTCGTCCCAGGCCTCGATGGCGTCGTCGAAGTCCTCGATCTCGTCGAAGTCCTCCTCCTCGGGGCGCTCGGCCGTGAGCGCGTCGAGGAGTTCCGGGTCCGGGCCCTTCTCGGGAAACGGCTGGGCCAGCGTGGAGAGGTCCGCCAGATCGGCGCCGTCGCCCTCCCAACGCCAGCGGCCCTGCACACGCCGTACCGGGAAAAGACCGTAGGCGGGGCCCGCGCCCCCCGCACCGACCTGAGCGAGGAACGCCCGGTACTCCGCGGGCAGGCTTACGCCCAGCTGGGTTTCCAGCTCCGTGAGTTCGTCCTCGGTCAGCGTCCCTTCCAGGGCCCAGCGGTGCCCGGACGACCCGAACACCTCGCTGCTCGCCGGCAGCGCGCCCAGCGCCGCAACTCTCTCCCGCACCCCGGTCCACTTCTGATCAACCATGCGCAGACCCTACGCACCACCAATGACACAGCGGTCCGGGCGGTCTTCCGCGCGGGCGATCGGCCCAGGGGTCAGACGATGTCGGCACGCCACCGCTCCACCCACTCGTCGGGCGGGCCGTCACGAACGGTGTATGTACGCAGCTGAGTGGTCCTGGGCATCGAGTGGTCCTCCTGTCGGGTCGAGCCGGTCGGCGGATCGCCCCGACGTCCCGCCCGCACGTGGCGGACGGCCGGTCCGGCCGTCCGCCACGGGGCGCGTGCCCGATGGGGATGCCGAAGGCCGGCCGGCTCGAGGCGGACCCCGGCGCCGGGTCTGCCGCCCTCGGCGCCGGCGCGTCACGGTGTCGGTGGCGTCGTCCCGCAGTCGGGTACGCCGTCGAGCCACGCCGGTCCCTTGATGTAGATGTTGGTCATCCACGCCCTGTAGTCCGGCAGGTACGACCACACGTCGTTGGTGTAGCCCTCGGAGGTGACCGGTTCGGCGTGCTTCTGGCACTGGACTCGGATGGTGGTGGAGTACGGGAAGGCGTAGACGCGGGCGGCCCTGATGGAGGGTTCGGCCTTGGTCCACACGCCGGTGCCCCAGGTCTGGTGGATGTGACCGGTGACGGGCCCGGTGTTGACGCGGACGGCGCCGAAGTAGTCGCCGTTCAGGCGGACGTCACTGACCATGAGCCTGGTGCCGGACTCCTTGGCCTCGACCATCTTGCCCGCGCCCAGGTAGATGGCGATGTGGTGCAGGTCCTGCGAGGTACCCCAGGCGAGCAGGTCGCCCGGAAGCAGCGGGGCCAGGCCCTGGGCGGCGGTGAAGCGGCCGACGGCGCGGTGCGTGTAGTACTGCTGACTGGCGACACCGTTGAGGATGTCGGAGCCCGCCGCCTTGGCGTACGCGTGGCGGACCAGGCCCGAGCAGTCGAAGCCGAGCCGCTCGGGATCGTGCTCGCTGTCCGGGTCGGTGGGGTCGACCTGGCCGTACGTGGCGCCCGGCTGGGGTCCGTGCCCGCCGCCCCACGTGTACCAGGTACCGGCCGCGACCTCTGCGCAGGCGGCGGCGATCGCGCGTTCGGCTGCCGCGGAGGCTCCGGGTGCGAGGGCGCCGCACGCGTCGGCGGCCGAACGCTGCGCGGGCGCCGTGGTGTTCGCGGCGGCGGCGGACACCGGCGCCCAGAAGAGGAAGGCCAGTAACGCGACCAGTGTGCGGATGAGACCGGTCCGGCGAACCATGCCAGGACCCCCGTTTCCTGTGGGTGGTGAAGGGAGTGGTCGCACAGCAGCCTGCCGACCGTGCCTCGCGCTTGTCGAGATCCAGGTGTCGCCTCCCGCCGATGGGCAACGGGAAACACCTGGGAAACCCCCTTCGAGCAGGCGGGTCGCCGTCACCCCCGGCCGTCGCAGGGCGCCCCGTCGGAGAGAGGCGTACCGGGCAGGAGCTTCGCGCGCTCGTCCGCACCGATGCTCGCGCGCAGCCGGCAGATCTCCGCCAGCTGAGCCCCTGGATCGAGATCCCACAGCCGTGCGGTGCCGTCCGTGCCGGCGCTGGCCACCGTGCGTCCGTCGGGGGCGAAGGTCACGCTCCACACCGAGTCGGTGTGGCCCGTCAGCGTCGCCCACGGACGCCGTCCGGCGACGTCCCACAGGCGCACCGTACGGTCGTTGCCGCTGCTGGCGAGCGTGCGGCCGTCGGGAGCGAAGGCGATGCCCCGGGTGGAGCCGGTGTGGCCGGTCAGGACGGCCTCAGAGCGGCGTTCGCGGACGTTCCACAGCCGTACGGTGCCGTCGTTGCCGCTGCTGGCCAGCGTCCGCCCGTCAGGGGTGAAGGTCACGCTCCGCACCGCGCCCGTGTGGCCGTTCAGCGTGCCGAGCGGGCGGCGCGAGGAGACGTCCCAGAGCCGTACGGTCAGGTCGTCGGCGGCGCTCGCCAGAATCCGGCCGTCGGGGCTGAAGGCGACACCGTTGGCGAAGTCCCGGTGGCCGGTCAGCGTCGCCAGCGGCGCGCGCTTCGTCACATCCCACAGGCGCACCGTGCGGTCGGCGCCGGCCGAGGCGAGACTTCGGCCGTCGGGGGCGAAGGCGAGGGAGTAGACCTGCCCGGTGTGGCCGGTCAGGGTCGCCAGCGGCCCACGTTCGGCCACGTCCCACAGCCGGATCGTGCCGTCGGAGCCCGCCGATGCCAGGGTCCGCCCGTCGGGTGCGAAGGACACCGAGAAGACCGCCTCGGTGTGTCCCCGGAGCGTCGCCAGGAGCCGGCGCCCGCCCACCTCCCACAGGCGTACCGTGTGGTCGGCGTCGGCGGTGGCCAGCAGTCTCCCGTCGGGGCTGTACCGGGCCTGCCAGACCTCCGTGAACGGACGGGCCGTCAGAGCCGGGCCGCCGAGGTCCCACAGGACCACGGACCGGTCGAAACCGGCCGTGGCGAGCAGGGTGCCGGCGGAGGTCACGGCCGCCCCCATCACGTAGTCGGTGTGACCGGCGAGCACGGCGGTCTGCCGGCCGCTGCGGACGTCCCACAGCCTGGTCGTCCCGTCGCCGACCGCGCCGACGACCGTGGCGCCGCCGTGCGTGTACGCGACGGCGTTGACGTCGTCGCTGCTCCCGGACAACGTCGCGCCGAGCCGGCCGCCGCGCACGTCCCACAGCCTTACGGTCCGGTCGATGCCTCCGGAGGCCACCTTCCGGCCGTCCGGGGAGAACACCGCGCCCAGCACTTCGTCGGTGTGCCCCTCGAGTACGGCGAGGGGCCGGGCCCGGTCGGTGTTCCACAGCCGCACGGTCCGGTCGGCGCCGGCGGAGACCAGGGTCCGGCCGTCGCGGGCGTGATCCAGGGCGTTGACCGTTCCCTCGTGCCCGCTGAGGGAGGCGGTGACGCGGTGCGTGCGCGCCGTGTCCCACAACTGGATCGTCCCCTGCGCGGTCGCGACGGCGAGCCGGTGCCCACGGGGGTCGAAGGACAGCGCCCGGGCGCCCTTCGTGCTGTCGCCGAGCACGGTCCTCCTCCGACGCTCGGCGATGTCCCAGAGACTCACGGGCCCGCGCGTCGACGTCGCCGCGAGGGTGCGGCCGTCGGGACTGAAGGCGATCGAGCGGACCGGCCCGGACACGGCGAACGTGGCGGTCGTACGGCGGTCCGACACCCGTCGCAGGGTCACCGTCCCGTCGGAACTGGCTGTCGCCAGGGACCGGTTGTCCGGCGCGAAGACCACCGCGTTGACCGGCCCCCGGTGACCGCTCAGCCGGCCGGAGAAGGGCTGGGACTGCGTGCTCAGCAGCGCGCCGCGCGCTTCGGCGGTGGCGTGGGCCCGGTAGGCCTCCCCGGCCAGCAGCATCGACGCCTCCGGCTGGCCTCCGGCGAGGGACGCGGACCGCACGGCGAGTGCCTGGGAACGCGCGACACGTTCCTGGTCGAGGGCGCTCTCGCGCTGCTGGTGGGCGAGGCCTCCGGCGGTCAGGGCGAGCCCCAGCAGGACGACGAGCGTGGCGAGCATCGACTGCCGGAGCCGGACCTGCCGTACGGCCTGCCTCTCACGGCCTTCCCGCTCGGCCAGGCTCGCTCTGAGGAACGCTTCCTCGCCGGGGCCGAGCCGGCTCCAGCCGTCCAGTTCGTCGGCCCAGGAGCCCACGGTGTTCAGCCGGGTGCCGCGGTACAGCGCGGACGGATCACGGCCTTCGCGCTCCCATTCGGTGGCTGCGTGCGCGAGTTGCTGGTGCAGCAGCAGCCCGGCGCGGTCGGCGTGGATCCAGTCCCGCAGCCGTGGCCAGGCGTGCAGCAGGGCCTCGTGGGTGATCTCGACCGTGTCGCTGTCCATGGTGATGAGCCGGGCCCGTACGAAGGCGTCGAGCGCGGCGGCCGCGCCGGCCGCGCCGGCGAACTGCTCCATCAGGGCGGCCCTGCTCGTCCGGCGACGGGTCGCCCCGCCGCCGTCCGCGACGTACACCAGACGGGACAGGACGCGGCGGATCGTCTTCTGCTCGGCCGGATACAGCCGGGCGAAGACGTTCTCGGCGGTCCGCGCGATCGCACCCTGGATCCCGCCGGCCCGCTCGTACCCGGCGACGGTCAGCGCTGCCCCCTCGCGCCGCTGCCAGGTGGCCAGCAGGGCATGGGAGACGAGGGGGAGTACGCCGGAGGGTGTCACGTCGGCTCCGGAACCGGCGTCCTTGCCACTGCCCCGCAGTGTGCTGCCCGGCTCGCCGCGCAGCCCCGCGTCGCGCAGGAGCAGGGGCACCAGGCCCGGCTGGAGAGTCAGTCCGGCGAGTTCCGCCGGCCGGGTGATGGACTCCCGCAACTCCACCACGGACATGGGCGGCAGCACGAACAGCCCGTCGGTGAGGACCGGGGCCAGTTCGGGAAGGTCCAGACAGTTGCCGGTGAAGTCGGCCCGGACGCCGAGCACCACGACGGCGGGACCGTGTGCGCTCTCCTCCGGCCGGGAGGCCGCCAGCGCACAGAGCACCCGGACGAAAGAGCGCCGCTCGTCCTCGTCCGCGCAGAGGGTGAAAAGCTCCTCGAACTGGTCGACGATCAGCACCGGCCGACAGGGCGGGGGCCGGCGCTCCCCGGGTGGCGCCGACGGATCGTCCGCTGTCGCGCGTACGGCGTCCAGCACCGCGTCGGGGTTCTCGCGCACCTCCTCGACGGTGACGGCGAGGTCCCCGCCCACCGCTTTCGCGGTGCGTTCCAGGAGCTCGTCCAGGGGCCGTGAAGTGGGAGTGAACGTCACCACCGGCCACCGGTCGGCGCCCGGCATCGGAAAGTCGCCGCGCCGCAGGGCGGGCACCAGTCCGGCGTTGAGCAGGGACGACTTGCCCGCGCCCGACGGGGCGACGAGCATCAGAGGGCCGCTTCCCACCCGTTCGAAGACCCGTTCCACCAGTGCGGCCGTCGCGCGCTCCCGGCCGAAGAACCAGTCCGCGTCCTGCGGGGTGAACGCCGACAGGCCCCGGTACGGACACGCCCCGTCGGACTGCCGCTCGGAAGCGGCGTTCTCGGCGCCGCTCCCGCTCTCGGCGGGCGGTCTCTCCTGTACGAGCCTGAGCAACTCCCCCTCAGCGCCCAGTACTCGGTCACACAGACGGGCGACGTCGACGGTCGCCCGCTTCGTGCCGGTCTCGATCTTGCTGAGGTAGCCCTTGCTGTAATGCGTCTGCCGTGCCAGGTCGGTCAGCGACAGGCCACGCGCCTGTCTGAGTCGTCTCAGTTGCGCGGGAAAGGAGTGCGTGGTCGGCGCGTCCCGGTCCCGCCCGTTCCAGTGGTCGGCTTCGTGCCCGTGCTGCGGATCTCCCACGGAGTCCCCCATGCGGTGCGGCCGTGAGACGGTGGACGCCCAGGTTACTGCCGGGGTGGTGAACGCAGCCAAACCTTTCCCCCGTTTGGCGCACACACGAACGTCCGGAACCATGGGGCGGTTCCGGACGTTCGTTCCCCGTCGCACGGGCGGACGGGCGGACGGGCGGGTCAGGTCAGGAAGGCCCCGCAGGCGCTGCGGGCCACCCACCGGTGCGAGGAGATGGTGTCGTTCGCGTTGACACCGTTGGTGAACCGGTTGTCGGTCAGGTTGTCGGCGTAGAGCTCGCCCGGCGCGAGGCAGGCGTGGCCGCCGCCGAAGCCGGAGTTCTCGTAGAACGCGACGTGGTCGAGGCCACCGGTGAAGCCGCGGTTCATGACGGACGTCGCCCTGTCCTGCGAGCCGACCCACCAGTCGCTGTTGCCCGCGGTGCGGATCAGTTCGGCGCCCGAGCAGTCCAGGTTCTCCCAGGCGTACACGTTGCCGTTGCGCGGCCCCCACTTGCTGTCGCAGCCCGGTCCGGCGACGGTGTTCCCGGCCGCCTGCGAGGCGGTGGCGGGTACGACGACGCCCAGGGCAGTGAGCCCGAGGAGGGCCATCGTGACGGTGAACTTGCGCATGCTGTCTCCCTCGTTTTCCTCTGACGGTGTGGTGCGTTGGCGGTGGTGCGTTGGCGGTGGTGCGTCGGTGCCGGCGCACCGGGCCGGCAGCCCGGCGTGCCCTCACCGGGGGCGGTGTCCGTCCGGGAGCGGGGAGTGGTCAGCCCCGCTTTGGAACGACGCGCACCGCCCGGTCGTAGGCCCGCCGGCCGAGGTGCCGGTAGGTGTCGATGTCCCTGCCGAACCGGTCCCGCAGGCGGTCCAGGTAGTACGTCTCCCGCGCCGTGGCCACGGCGCGCAGGGAGGTTTCCCGGGCACAGGTCGCGTCGGCGACGGCGGTCCTCCGCTCGGCGGTGAACGCCTCGTCGGCGCGGGCCGCACCCAGCCGGCCGGCGTTGGCCCGGACGGCTTCGCGGGCCGCCCGGGGGTCCTCGTAGGGCCGGCCCGCCCTCTTCATGCATCGGGACCAGGCCCGTACCGCCGCGGTCAGGTGGCGGTCCCTCATCAGCTCCTTGCCGTAGAGGGCGTTGAGGCCGGTGGCGATCTTTTCGGTGCGGTACCACTCGGCCGGGTCGCCGTAGAGTGCGCGCTCGGCCTCCTCCGTGCAGCCGCCGATGCGCCTGCGCGTCTCCCTTCCGCCCGGCAGTGATGCCGTGAGCATGCGGGCGCTGTCGCCGCCGTCGAGCGCGGTGTCGAAGGCGATGCGCCGGGACGGGGAGAGGTTCTGGCGGTAGGTTCCGTTGGGGTTGCGTTCGCGGACGCGCAGGCTCTTCGCTTCGATCCGGCCGCCGTACCCGTACGTACGGGCCCAGGCCACGTCGTCCTGCACGTAGCGCACCGGGCGGCTCTCCTGGAGCGTCAGGCCACGGTCCTCCCAGTAGGTGAAGCCCCGGCGGTTCATGCACTGCTTGGTCAGACGTTGCTGCGCGTCGGCGACGCGCAGTTCCTGTTGCCAGGTCAGTGCCCTGGGACGCGGATCCTGTTGTGCCCGGCCGTCACCGCCGTCGCCGCATCCGGCCGTGGCGGCCGCCACGGCACCCACGACCGCGCACAAAGACACGAGTGCACGTCTCATGGACCCGACCCCCCTTCGCTGCCGCTTGCTGACGGATTCAGAGTCGTCCCGCTGCCGACAGAGGTCGACGGGTTTCCCGTTGCCCGCCGGGCGGTCGGCCGGGAAACAGGCGTGAGCAGGGAAAACTCGGGATGGAGGCAACACGGCGAGGACGGTCGGAAGAGATGCGGGTGAGGAGCGGCCCCCTCACCCGCACCGCGAGCGCCGCGGCCACCGCGAACGCGGGGCAGAGCCGCGGCTTCCCCGCAGCGGGTCGCTGGACATCACGCCCGGGAAGAAGTGGGGGTACCGGGGCGCGGTCTCCTCCCCCATGGCCGGCTCCGCGGGCCCTGCCCGGGACAGGGGCCCACGAGTGGCTTCGTTCACTTCAAGCGGCGGCGTCTGTCCATCGCTTCGACCGCCGATCGGCGGTCGACGGTGACCGGAACGCTCACGACGAATACGTCACCGCATGGGCCGCCCGCCGTCTGTGACAGCTTCCTCGAGCCTCCTCGATGACCAGGCAGGCAGTGAAAGGCTCCGCAGGGGGCGGACGCCCCTCACCACGGGAGCCTGTCCAAACCGCGCGGACCTCACAGGTCACCACGCTGGTCGGCCGTTTTCCTGACCGGCCACGGAGGTAGCGATGAGTTTGTCCGGTCCCGAGAGTCCCACGGTTGTTGTCACCCCATCGCAGGAGGAACGCGTGGCTCAGCTATTGAGAGTCCAGAACTTCAACGTCTCGAGTGACGGCATCGGTGCCGGTGAGGACCAGACCCTTGAGAGGCCGTTCGGTCATGTCGAGCCCGAGAGGCTGTTCGCCTGGGCCGGTGCCACGGCGAGCTGGCCCATGCGCACCGACCCCGGGGGGAGCCGGGGTCTGGACGACTACTTCACGCGGGACTACGCGCACAACATCGGCGCCGAGATCATGGGCCGCAACAAGTTCGGGCCCCAGCGCGGGCCCTGGCAGGACCACGAGTGGCAGGGCTGGTGGGGTGACGAGCCCCCTTTCCACACCCCGGTGTTCGTCCTGACCCACCACAAGCGTCCTTCTTTCACGCTTTTTGACACCACGTTCCACTTCGTCGACGGCGCCCCTGCCACGGTCCTCGGGCAGGCCCGGGAGGCGGCGCAGGGCAAGGACGTCCGGCTCGGCGGCGGGGCCACCACCATCCGGCAGTTTCTCGACGCAGACCTCGTCGACACCATGCATGTGGTGGTCTCGCCGGTGAAGCTCGGGTCCGGAGTACGGCTCTGGGAGTCCCCCGATGAACTGCTCGACCGGTTCCATTTGGAGGTCGTTCCCAGCCCGAGCGGAGTGACGCACCACCTGTTCTGGCGAAAGTGACCGGTCCTCAGGGCCGGCCCCGGGCAGCTGTTCCGCCTTCCGGGGCCGCCCCGGGGCGGGCCGTCGAGTCACGCCTCAGGCGGTCAGCCGGCCTTGGCGGTTTCCTCAGCTCGTGCCCGGGGGCGAGCCGGTAGGAGTCGGTGCCGGTATCGGTGATCGTGCCGTCGGACGTCGGACGGTCGACGACGGCCGCGGCAGGCGGCAGGCGGCGTCGGTCGCGGAGTCGGGCGGTCCGCTCGGTCAAGCCTCGCCGGCGGGGCGGGGCACTGGGCTTCTCCCCCACGATGGTCGCTGCCGCAGGTGCGGCGGCGTCGGAGCAATTGGTCACGGCCCTGTTCTCGTATAGCTACGGCGAACGGACATGTAGCGCCGTGCGACTGCTGTGGTCGTCGTTCCCCCTCGTCGGGCGCCTCGTTGAGCTGAACGAGTGATCTCGGGCGGGGTGGAGGAGTGCGGGTGCGGCAGGACTGGGAGCCGGAGGACCTGATCGAGGTCTGGACGCTGCTCAAAGACGACATGAGGCGGGTGCGGAACAAGTCCGGGGCGACCCGGCTCGGGTTCGCGTTGTTGCCGAAGTTCTTCGAGGTGCTGGACATGAACAGCCGCCCAGAGCTGGACCTGACCGCCCGGGCCGCGATGTTGCCCGGCCCGCGCGCCCCCGAGAGTGAGAGCGCGACGGCCCCCGCTTGACTGGGGCGGCGTGGCCGGGCGGATGCTCCGCTGGGCCTGCATCCTCTCTCTCACCGTCGGTGGCATGACGACGCGCGGAGAAGGTCGCCGAGGACCTCACCGTGAGGACTCGCGGCGTCACCCCAGAGGAAGCCGAGGAGGTGCGGGGCCCTTCGGCGACCTCGTCATGGCCGCTTCCCGCCGCATCTGTGCCGGCCGCGCCCAGGAACCGGGCTGGCATCCCGAGCACCGCGGCATGCTCGCCATGAACGGTGACCAGCGTCTGCGTGATCAGTTCTGCTGAGCGCACGAAAAGACCTCCGTATGGTCCCTGGACGGTCATGGTGGAAGTCTCTCGGTCGGTCGTGACGGGCCTTACGCCCGTGGCGGGACGGCAGGGCGAGTTCAGAGCTGGGTTTCGCCGCCGTCCACGGCCAGCTCGATGCCGGTGGTGTACGTGGCATCGAAGGCGAGGAATGCGGCCGCCTTGGCGAACTCCTCGACCGTGCCGTAACGCCCCATGGGGTTGCTCGCGGTCCGCTCCGCCCTGAACTGTTCGGCGGCCTCTTCGGACAAGTTCATCCTTTCCAGGATCCCCGAGTCGATGGGACCCGGGCTGATCGCGTTGACACGAATACCTCGCGGAAGCAGCTCGCGGGAGAAGGTGCGGGCCATCGAGCGCAGCGCCGCTTTGCCGGCCGCATAGACGCTGGTGTCCACCAAACCGATGACGTTCGCGATCGAGGTGGTGAGGACGACGCCGGCGTTCGTGCTCAGCAGCGGGGCGAGCTTCTGCAGAGTGAAGAAGGCGCCTTTGACGTTGATCGCGAACAGTTCGTCGTATGCCTCCTCGGTCGTCGACTCGAGGGGCGTCAGGGCGGAGATCCCGGCGTTGACGAACAGAGCCTCGATCGAGCCGAGCTCGCTCTTCACACCGTCGGCGAGCGTGTCCAGGTCGGACAGTGAGGCCACATCGCTCCGGACGGCCACGGCATTCTCGCCGAGCCGTTTGCGCGCCGCGTTGAGCGTGTCCTGAGACCGGCCGGTGATCACCACGCGGGCTCCGCCTTGCACCAGCAGCTCCGCCACCGCGAGCCCCATGCCGCTGCTGCCACCCGTGATCACCACGTTCTTGTCGCTGTACTTACCCATGCCGAGGTTGCTCCGTTCCATCATCAAAAACGTGGTGGTATGTCTGGATGTCGCGGTTCATGAAGTGAATCAGCGGCGGCTTTCGATCTTCATGTCGCCTGTGGTGACCGTGCGGATGTGGTCGCTGGCGAGCAGGCCGTGCGGATTGCCGAGGTCGATGGCGCTGACCTCGTCGAGGCGGGCCAGCTGGGAAGGAGCGAGGTCGACCTGCAGGGCGCCCAGGTTGTCTTCCAGTTGCGCGATGGTGCGGGCGCCGATGATGGGTGCCGTCACGCCCGGGGAGTGCAGGTTCCAGGCCAGTGCGACCTGGGCAGGTGTGCGGCCCAGCTCCGAGGCCACCTCCTTCACCGCAGCGGCGATGGCAAGATTACGGTCGGTGACCCATCCCAGGGCGGCGTTGAGGCTTTTGCGGTTGCTGGCGGTTTCGCCGGCAACCGGGCCCACCGGGTTCTGGTCCTCCCTGCTGTACTTGCCGGTGAGCACCCCGCCGCCCAGCGGGGAGAAGGAGACCACACCCAGCCCCATCTCGCGTGCCATGGGGATCAGGTCACGCTCCCCGGTACGGTCGATCAGGCTGTACTCCGTCTCCAGTGCGACCAGCGGCGACCAGCCACGCAGGTCGGCGATCGCCTGCATGCGCGACACCTGCCAGGCAGGGGCGCTGGAGATCCCCACATACAGAACCTTGCCCTGCCTCACCAGGTCGTCCAGGCCGCGCAGGATCTCCTCCACCGGCGTCCTGAAGTCCCATACATTCAGATAGAGCAGATCGATGTAGTCCGTGTTCAGCTGCCGCAGACTGGCTTCCACCGACGCCAGCATGCTCTTGCGGTGCGTACCCCCGGAATTGGGGTCACCGGGCTGGCGCAGCGTCGAGTACTTCGTCGCCAGCACCATTTCGGGGCGGTTGGTGCGGGTGAACTCGCCCAGCAGTCGCTCGGAACTGCCGTTGGTGTAGGTGCTGGCGGTGTCGAGGAAGTTGCCGCCGAGCCCGGTGTAGCGATCGAAGAGCCTGCGCGCCTCCTCGCGCTCGGCACCCCAGCCCCAGTCGTTGCCGAAGGTGGCCGCGCCCAGCGCCAGCGGTGAGACCCGCAGCCCGGAACGGCCCAGCAGCCGGTAGGTGTCGAGAGTGAGTGGCATCGCGTTCTCCTGTAGTTGTGGTACGTGGCGTTCGAAAGGTGCGGGCCGGTTGACCGGCAGGTGTCCGTATGTCAGGCGCCGAGCCCGTAGCCGCCGGCCACGGCGACGTCCTGGCCGGTGATATAGCCGGCGGCGTCCGAGGCGAGGAAGGCGACTGCCTCCGCGACCTCCTGGCTGGATCCGAAGCGCTCGAAGGGGATCTTCGCGCGCATGGCGTCCCGGCCGCTCTGGGGCACTCCCAGCTTGTCGAACAGTGGGGTGTCGGTGGCCCCGGGGCTCACGGCGTTGACGCGAATTCCGCGCGGAGCCAGTTCGAGCGCGAGCGAGGGCAGCATCGCCAGCAGCGCGCCGCGTGTCGCCGCCCCCACTGTGGCGCCAGGGCTGCCGCGACGGGATCCGATGCCCACGGTCAGGACGATCGAGCTGCCGTCGTTCATGAGGGGAAGGGCTTTTTGGAGGGTGAAGTACTGGCCCTTGAAGTTGAGGTCGGCGTGCTCGTCGAACGATCTCTCCGTCACATCGGCCACCGGTGCCGGACGGAATATCCCGGCGTTGAGGAAGAGCAGGTCCAGTGACCCGAACCGCTCCGACACCGCTGACATCAGAGCGTCGGTGTCGGAGAGCACGCGCGCATCGGATCGGACGACGAGCACGTCGTCGGGGAGCTCGGACCGTGCCCGTGCGAGGGAATCAGGATTCTGTCCGGTGACCGCGACCTGGTAGCCGCGGGCGTGCAGCAGCTCGGCCGTCGCTCTGCCGATCCCGGTCGTCCCCCCGGTGATGAGCGCTGTGGGCATGGCAAACCTTTCGTCGCTGAAGCAGTGGGCGGGACCGCTTCACAATCGGGGAACTCCCCGGTTGCCTCACCGTACACTGAACCGGGGACATCCCCAATTCGCTCCCGAGCCTCATCCGACACTCACGATCGCGAAGGTCATGACACCTCCACGCAGCACCCTGCGCGCCGACGCGCAACGCAACCGCGAGCAGCTGATCGTCACGGCCGCCGAAGCCTTCGCCTCCGGACGCGCGATCTCGCTGGATGCGATCGCCAAGCGCGCGGGAGTAGGGAACGCCACCCTGTACCGGCACTTCCCCACCCGAGAGGATCTGGTCGAAGAGGTCTACCGGGACCAGATCCGCCCCTTGCGCGAAGACGCGCGCACCCTGCTGGCTACCGAGCCGCCCGCACAGGCCCTCCACGCGTGGATGCTCCGGTTCGCCGACTGGGCCGGCGAACGACGCGGCATCTGCGAGGCCCTGGTCGCCATGAGCGCTTCCGGCCGCTTCGGCACCGGACCGGTCTGTGACGAGGTCCAGCAGGTCCTGGCGATGGTGCTCAAGGCCGGCGCCACATCAGGAGAACTGCGCAGCGACATCGACCCGACCGACGTAGGCGGCATCCTCGCCGGTTTGCTTTCCGTAGCCGGCGCACCCGAGCAGCGCCCCCAACTAAACCGCATGCTGGACGTCGTCGTCGACGGACTCAGGCCCCGCTAGGCGATACGCCAGCGGGTTCGGCGAGGCGTCGGCCTGTGCCGGACGACATGGCTGCTGCCGCGGCGGTCGTGGTACCCCAGACCTTGGTGAGGACCCACGGGATGGTCGCCTGCGTTCGGCTCGTTCCCCGCCCCGCGACGACGCCCGAAACGGCTCGTCAGGTGCTCCTGCCGTCCTGACCGCTCAAGAGCCTGGCCGTTCTCCTGGGGCGGGGGCTTGATTCTCGGCTCGGATCATTCGACGCAGGCCGCTCCGCCAACCGCCCTGGCCAACCTGCTCGGCCGCACCCGCGCCTGCGTCCTCGGCCACCTCACCCGGCCGGCCAGCACGACCGAACCGGCTCAGCGGTTGGAAGTCACTCCCGGCACGGTGAGCCGGCACCTCGGCGTCCTGCACCGCGCCGGACTGGTCACCCGGACCCGGCACGGACACCTCGTGCTCTACCTGCGCAGCCCCCTCGGCGACCGATTACTGACGTGACGTGGCGAGCCCAGAGGGACCGTGGGACAGGTTGGGGACTGGTTGCCGTGGGGCTACGCGATGGCTGCCGCGAGCGCGGAGCGGGGTGCACGGCCCAGCAGTCGTCGCAGGTCACCGTCGGTGCGGGACATGAACCCGGCCGCGATGGCGGAGTAGGTGCCCACCAGCATCGGCACCTGGAGCGGCTCGGCGCCGGCAGCGGCGATACGGGTGCGGGCCCGAGCGAGGGTCTCCGGTGTGTAGGTGACGTGCGGGCCGTGCGCGTCGGCCAGGTCGGCGCCGCCGATGGCCTGTTCACCGACGAGTTCGTAGATCCGGCCCGCGTGAGCGGGCGCCTCCAGCGTCACACGTGTGGCGGCCTCGGCCAGATCCGCCCGTGCGACGGCGGCCAGGCGGCCCTCGCCGAGCGGGGCAGTGATTCTCCCGTCGACCGACGGCGCCGCGAGCCCGCCCAGCAACTCCGCGTACAGGCCGTTGCGCAGGATCGTCCAGTCCATGGTGCTGTCCCGAAGCCGACGCTCGGTCCAGCGGTGCGGCAGCGCGTAGGGGAGATGATCGCCGTCGCCGGTCAGGCTCGTATAGACGACATGCCTCACGCCTGCCTTCCCTGCGGCGTCGACGGCGGCGCCGTGCCGGGCTATGACGGTGTCGTCCTCGCCGTAGCCCGCGGAGATCAGCAGCAGCACATCCACACCCTCGAAACCCCCGGCGAGGGTGGCGGGCTCGTCGAAGTCGATGCGGCGAACCGGCAGCCGGGTCTTGGGCTGTTGGGGGTCGCGTGTTCCGAGGACGGTGTCGTCGCGGGCGGCCAGCCGCTCGGCGATCAGCGTGCCCAGGGCACCGGTGGCGCCAGTAACCAGGATCATCAGGGTCTTCCCGTTCCGGTAGGTTCTTTTCGGTAACCGGGATCATCCTGCGGTTCCGCGCCGGGGAACGTAAGGAGGCACTTCCATGTCAGTGGGGCACACCGGGGTAACCACCGAGCCCGTCGTCAGTTGCGGCGATGAGCACGAGGACTGCGGGATCCGCGAGGTGCTCGATCGGATCGGCGACAAATGGTCGGTCCTGGTCGTCGTCGAACTGGCCCAGGGCGTCCGCCGTTTCCGGCAGTTGCAGCGTGCTGTACCCGGCATCTCACAGCGGATGCTCACGCTCACCGTGCGCCGGTTGGAACGCGACGGCCTGGTCACCCGGACCGTGCACCCCACGGTGCCCCCGCAGGTCGAGTACGAGCTCACGACGATGGGCCACAGTCTCACCCATCTGGTCAAGGCCCTCACGGACTGGTCGGCAGAGCACCGCGACACCATCGCGCGAGCACGCCAGGAATGGGACACCGAACATCCCGACTCCGGAATCCGGTGAGCAGGCGGGCGCCGGCACCCTGTCGACCACGACCGGGACGGCTTGATCAACCCCTCCGCGGGCTTCCGCGGAGCAGCACTACTCCTGCGGTGCCAGAGTGCGCAGGACGCAGAACTCGTTGCCCTCGGGGTCTGCCATGACCACCCAGCCCCGGTCCGGCCCTTGGCCCACATCCCTCCCGGTGGCACCGAGACCGAGCAGTCTGGTCACCTCGTCCTCGGTGCTGCCGTCGATCGGGCTGACGTCGAGGTGGAGCCGGTTCTTCACGCTCCTGCCCTCGGGCACCCGGACGAACAGCAGGGTGGGCGGCATCTGGCGGGCCCGGACCTCCTCGACGGTCGGCACCCAGGAGCCGATCTCGACCTTGCCCTCGCTCCGGTCGATCACCTCGAAGTCCAGGACCTCGCACCAGAAGGCCGCCAGCCTCCCAGGATCGTGGCAGTCGACGACCAGCTCGGTGAACCTACTCGTCATGACTCTCCCAGACAGGGCGACCACCGGGACACGGCTCACACCTCCACGACGAACCCCACGAAGCACGACCGCACCCCGGTCCACATCTCTCCCTTGACGGCGGGTGAGGCGGTACGGCACGGACCTCCCGTCCCCCGTCCGTGTGCCGGCGTGCCCACACACCGTAGAGGCTGAGCATCACCCCGTCGCCCCGGCGGTGCTCGGAGAGGTGGGAGCGGCCACCGCGGGCCGACCCGCATCGGCTTTGAGGTATTGGCGGTATCGGCGGCGTCAACGGGCCACGTGCCAGGTTGCCTCGTCGAAGTCGGCGGGCAGGCCACCTCCGGTGAGGTCCCAGGCCCACATGCCGACGAACGCGCCGGTGAAGCCGAGAGCCCTGATCTGTCCGTTCTCGAATTCCTCGGCATGCTCGTCGGACAGAACGGTGGCATCGAGGGGCGGGCCGACCGGGTGCCAACCGTCGTCGGTGGCGTAGCGGAAACGCAGGGCCGGCCCTTGGAGATCAAGGCCGAGACGCAGGCGGCGGATCCCGTCGAGAGGTATCCCGTCGGTCTCCTTCACGCTCAGCACACCGCGGTCGCGGCCTGCCACGCGCAGGACCGTCCGCCCCTCGTCGTCCGCCGTGACGTGCAGGAAATACCAGTTGCGTGTGTTGTAGTACGCGGTGATACCGGCCAGGTGCTGGAAGGACCGCGGCCTGTACTCCATCGTCGCCTCGAAGGCACCGTTCGCGGACGTCACCCGGCGGCCCACCAGACTGGGGCCGATCAGGCTCTGTGGCGAACGGCCCCCGTGCAGCCGCAGATGGGAGGGGCGGGCAGTGAGGGAGATCCAGTCGGGCGTCGCGGGACGCCGCAGCGTGGACCACTGCGGTCCGAGTACCGGCCGGTCGAAGCCGTCCGTCTCGCCGTCCTCGCCGTCCTGGGTCCGCGTCACCTCACCGCCGGCCTCACTGTCCCCGGTGACCAGGCCGGGGGCGGGGACTTCCGGGGCGGGCAGACCGGTGGGGACGCGCGGCCATCCGTCGCCGGTCCAGGTGACGGGTGCCAGCGCGGTCTCGCGGCCGAGCACGCACGGACCCCGGCGGCCCTCGGGCCGGGCGACGAGATAGGCCAGGTACCACTGGCCCTCCTTGATCTCGACGAGACTGCCGTGACCGGCCTTCTGCAGAGTCAGGTCCGGGTGGTGGCGGGCCGTGATCAGCGCCCCGTGCGGGTCGCGTTCGAAAGGGCCGGTCAGGGTGCGGGAGCGAGCGACGGTGACCTGGTGGTCGTAGCCCGTGCCTCCGTCCGCGGTCAGCAGGTAGTACCAGCCGGCGTGCCGGCAGAGGTTGGGGCCTTCGATCCAGCCGGCCTGCGGCGGCAGCACGATCCGCATCGGGTCTCCGATCAGACGGCGTGCGGAGCGGTCGTACCGGGTCGCCTCCAAGCCTGCCGAGCCACCGTGCCCCGGCCGCCAGTCGTGGACCAGGTTCAGCAGCCAACTGTCGGATCCGTCGTGGAAGAGGGACGCGTCGAAGCCCCGCGCGTGCAGCGGTACGGGATCGGACCAGGGGCCGTGGATCGACGGGGCCGTGGTGAGATGGTTGGGGCTGTCGGTGAAGCCTCCCGCATAGGTGGAGACGTTGCTGTAGACCAGGTGGAACAGGTCGTCCGCGTAGGTGAGGTTCGGCGCCCACACCCCGCCGGAGTCCGGGCAGCCGGTGAGATCGAGAAGGCGTGTGGTGTCCAGGGCACCGCCCAGCGGCCGCCAGTCCACCAGGTCACGGGAGTGGTGCAGCCGTATTCCGGGATGCCATTCGAATGTCGAAGTCGCCAGATAGAAGTCGTCGCCCACGCGCAGCACGGACGGGTCCGGGTGCGAACCCGGCAGGACCGGATTCCGGATGATCTGGGTGGCTGGCTGCCGCATGCGCCTCGTGCACCTTTCAAGCCATGGACGGCCGCGTCTGTGGAGGCCGTTGATCGCCGAGGACCGTAATGTCGAACACGCTTGCGCGCAATGGGCTGTCCGCTCGCCGCCCACATCCCCCTGCCAGGCGCCTCCTCCCCCACAAGCGCCCGTCCGCGCCGGCACCCGGACGTGTCCGTGCTGCCGGCGTGCGCTGCTGCCTCGTGTCCGACGCGGACACCGGGCCGAGGAACCTGACCGGCCCGGACACCCGGAAGAAGGACCCGAAGCTCCGGGAACCGGGCGAGAAGAACCCGAAGATCTTCAGCTGCCCGGGCCTTTCCGCTGTGACGCCTCTCCCGACCCGGCGTCTCGACGGCGCCGGTGTCCTGAGGACGAGCCCGCCGGACGTGTCCGTCAAACGGCTCGCCCCTGAACGAACGTGAGCACGATCCCGCCCTGGATGTGCCCTCGGGCGGCGCATCCGGCCTCGCCCCCACCCGGCACCCGGCACCCGGCACCCGCGGGGTGCTCCTCGGCCTCCGGGACCAATCCGGAATTGATTATTCCGTGACACCTGTCACACCGCGTCCGCGATCTACGCAGGCCGCTTAGTAGAACCCGCTCCGATGACATAAGGGATTTGTCCGGCTTGCCATGGGCGCGGGGCGGGCCGGGGCGGGCGGTGATCCGGTGGGGAACCGGGAGCCGCGGTTCCTTCGCCGGGCAAGGGCTTCTGACGAGGCGGCAGGCCGCCCGAGGGCCCTCCGCGAGCGGGTCGGCACGCTCTCCGGCCCGCCGCAAGACCCTCGCGGACCTACGAAGCCCGGTAGTACGACGGCCTTTGCGCCCTGTGCCGAGCCGTCCCAAGAATGACGACCTCCGGACAGCAGCAGGTGAGGTCACGCATGGGAAAGCATCGTCATCAGAAGCGGTACCGGCGGACGGTCGTCACGGCAGTCGCCATGAGCGCCATAGGCATACCCTCGGTCGCCATGGCCTGTGCCGACTGGCCCGGCAGCGGGCGACAGCAGAACCAGGACACCGCCGCCCCGGTCGCGGCCAAGGACGGGTGGGGCGACGCCGACCGGTACCGCCCGTGGAGCGGGCGGCAGCACGGCGGGCCCTCGACGGCGCCGTCGAGCACACCGGCCGCCACCGCGAGCCCCTCGAAGAGCGGCACGCCGAAGGACAGCGTCGCCAAGCCGTCGCACAGGCCGAAGAAGACGGCTCCCGAGACGTCCGCCTCCAGGCCCATCAGCACAGCCCCGAAGCCCACCACCGCGGCCCCGAAGCCCACCACCGCGGCCCCGGAGCCCTCTACGACCGCGCCGAAGCCCACCACGGCCGCCCCCGAGCCCACCACCGGTTCCTCGAGCCCCGCGGCGACGGGTGACACCAACGCCTCCGGAGCCGTCACCGAGGTCGTGGAACTCGTCAACGCCGAGCGCGGCAAGGCCGGTTGCTCCCCGGTGAAGGTGAACAACACCCTGACCGAGGCCGCACAGAACCACAGCGAGGACATGGCGGCAAGCGGCAGCATGTCGCACACCGGCTCGGACGGCTCCTCACCCGCCGACCGCATCACACGGGCCGGCTACAGCTGGAGCACCTACGGCGAGAACGTCGCCTACGGCTACTCCACTCCCGAACAGGTGATGGCCGGCTGGATGGCCAGCCCCGGTCACAGGGAGAACATCCTCAACTGCGCGTTCAAGGAGATCGGCGTCGGTCTCGCGCAGCCCGGTGACTACTGGACCCAGAACTTCGGCACGGCCCGGTAGCCGCCGTACGCTCACACCCGCCGGCGGTCTGCCGCCGGCGCGACGTACACGGCGCCGGAACGCGCACAGGCCGGTGCGGCTGAGAACGTACGGCCCCAAGGAGGTGCCGCCCGTCATGCGCGCCGGCACGGCGTCCGGCTCCACGCGGCCGGGGCCGCCGGGCGGAAGCCCACCCCGATCGCTTCAAGATCCGGCTCATAGACGCCGTGCCGGCGGGCGCACCGGGCCAGGTCCCGGTCGTGGCGGAACGCTCCGCCTCGGGTGACGTGCCGGTCGAAGGCCCAGTCCTCGGTGCCCGGCACCTCGGCGGGCGCGCCGGGGTAGGGAGCGTAGAGGGTGGAGGTCCACTCGTCGGCGTTGCCCGCCATGTCCAGCACGCCGAAGGGGCCGGCTCCGCCGGGGAACGAGCCGACCGGCATCGTGGTGCCGATGCCGAGGTCCACCAGATTGGCCAGGCCGGTGCGGTACTCCTCGCCCCACGGGAACTCCCGGCCGTCGTCGCCCCGCGCGGCGCGCTCCCACTCGTCCTCCGTGGGCAGCCGCACATCGAGGCCGAGCCGTCCCCCGAGCCACCGGCAGTAGGCCGTAGCCGCCTCCCAGGCGATCCCGATGACCGGGTGGTCCGCCGCCGGCGTCCGCGGGACCGGCCGGCCGGTGGCCGCCGCGAAGAGCGCCCACTGGCCGGCCGTGACCGGGGTGCGGGCGATCCGGAACGCGGGGACGTGGATCTCCGTGCGCGGGGCTTCTTTCATGTACCACTCCACCGGCACTCCGGTGTCCGCGTAGCGGCGGGCCACTGCCGCCACCTCGTCGACCGGTGTACCCCGACGCAGCAACCCGGCCGGGATCTCGACCCAGTTCACCTGCTCCACACGCACGGCTGCCTCCTCGGCTCGAACGGACCACTCTCATGATCACCTCGGTGGCCGGGGCGGGCATCGGCCGATGGACCCGTCTCGGCGGCGACCTTGGGACCAGGACGTCGGAACGGGACGGCCGAGCTCAGGCCCAACGAGCGGCGCACGTCAGCGTGTACCGGTGCGGCGGACCAGTTCGGTGAACGGCTCTTTGTCCTTCTCCAGTCACAACAGGCGAGTCCTCGCATCGGGTTCCGGACCGCTCGACCTCCGAGGGTCCGTCACCGCGTATGCGCTGCCCGTAGTTCTCGCCGGGCCCGTGCGGGCTTCGCCGCGCACGAGGCGGGAAGAACACCGCAGAGCGCGCAACGCAGGACGCAGAGCAAGGACAAGTGCCGCCTCCGCCCGACCCGCCGCACCTCCCGCCCCGTGCCCGCCTCCCGGCGCACCGCCCCGCAGAGGAGTCGCCGGCCCATGTCCGACAACAGCACCCCCGGGAGACCGGCACCGGAACCTTCGCCGGCCTCCGCGCCCCCGCCGCCCTCCACGCTGCCTCCCGCCCCGTACCCGGCCCCCCCGGGCACACCCGGCTCCTGAGATCGTTCAGGATCCTCATGGCCATCGGGCTCCGACGCTCCCGGCCGGTCCCCGGCCCGGAGCGGGAACGGGGCGGCGCACTCCCGTACTCGCCGTCGTCGCCGCGTTCCTCGCCGGTGGCGGCGTCGCCTGGTGGGTTCTGGGCGAGGACGGCGGCGACGTGATGGCCCATGTCGAGGTCTCGGGCGGTGAGCTCGTCGCCGACGACAGCGACGACGCGTACTGCGACGACGACGACATCTACTCGTACAACGACTGCGACGCGGACCCCGACGGGACGTACGAGTTCACCTGCCGGATCACCAACAGGGGCGACGGGCCCGCCAACTACTCCGTCGTCGTCAACGCCTTCGACGAGGACGGCGACTTCGTCGGCCAGACCTACGTGGGCACGACCCACCTGGAGGCCGGCGACACCGAGTCCGACGAGGGCGAGTTCAGCGGGTACAGCGACTTCGAGGGCAACCGTGAAGTCTCCGACACAGCCTCCGTCGAGGTCGCCCACGCCGAACGCACCGCACTGGCCAACTGAGCCGCCACGGCCGGCGCGACGGGCACGGCCGGGCTGTCGCTCCGGGGTCGTCCCGTAATCATGTCGAACCCGGGCCGCCCGCCGCCTACTCTGGCCGACATGGGACGCGCGAAGACCTCCTACGTCTGCCTGCCCTGCCGGGCCTCCTGCAAGCAGACCTACGCCAGGGACGGGCAGCAGCGGATCTGCCCCCGCTGCGCGGAGCCGCTCATCCACGTGGGCATGGCCTTCGCCGCACCTCCGCGTCGGGACACCGCGGCCTGGCGCACCCTGTCGGTCCTGCTGCACGCGGGTGTCCACTTCCACAGGAATTGCTGCGGCGGGCCCGGTTACCGGCCTCGCACGCTGCGCGAGGTGCGCGAGCGGATGACGTACGCCCGGCGCACCGGCGAGCCCTTCGCCAGGGCCCTCGTCCGTCCTGACATACCGTGACGCAGCCGTCGGCCCGGCTCCGGTTCCCGGCGGTGGCACGGGCCGATCCCGACCGGCCGGCGGACGGGCGCGGGACACGTGGGGTACCGCGCCCGGGGTACCGCGCCCGTCGACGGGTCGAGGGCGCGGCGCGCGCGGTGTGGGTCAGCAGGCGCTGTCGGCCCGGTTGGTGGACTTCCTGAACGCCGCCCGGGTGGCGGACCCGGCGGTGCGGTCGAGCGCGCCGGATTCGGTGGAAGGCATCCTGGCCACGCCGCCACCGTGTCCCCTCGGGGCGCGAACGCCCCTGCCGCGCCCCGAGGGGACACGGCCGCCTCGCCCGCCCCTCCTCACCCCGCCGGCGGAGTGCCGCGGCGGACCCGCCCACGACGCACTCTCCCCGGCAGGACCACCGGCTCCGCAGGAGGCGGCCGGTCCACAAGGTCGCCACCGGGTCGGGAGCGTCCGCCGGGATCGGTGTTGCGGAAGAACGTCGCCCGGAGACGGGCCTACTCCGGCAGGTGTGCCTCCGGCGCGTCCGGGCGGTGGTCGGGGAAAGCCGATCCGGCCGCCGCCTCGTGGTGCAGCCGCAGGAACTCCAGGTGCCGCTCGTACTGGTCGAGGCTGTCGGCGATGAGCTGTTCCTTGGTGTAGCCCATCACGTCGTAGCCCTGGTTGCCCTCGGCGAGCTGGACCTCGAAGCGTACGTAGGTGTCGTGGGTGCTGACCGACTTGGTGGCGAACGCGGGCGTCGGCAACTCCACGGGCCAGATCCGGTAGACGAATTCGTCGCTCGGGCCGCTCGGTACCCTGAGGCCGACATGCGTGAGGTCGTTCTCCTCGTCGACCCCTTCCAGGAATTCCGCTTCCACCCCCTGTTCCCGCAGCTCCTGGACGACCTCCTGGAAGGCGGGGCGGCCCACTTCGTCGACGAATCTGGTGGCCGCCCGCCGGCCGGGGAACGCCATCACCCGCGCCAGCCGGGCCCGCCAGTTCCGGGCCCCCGGCGGGCCCTGCTGCGTGGTGCGCCCGGAGAGCGACGCCGGCAGCGTGGTGGTCAGCGCCTCCGCCCTCATCCGTTCGGTGCGCAGCGCCAGATAGAGCCCCGCCATGATCAGGAACATGACGAAGGAGAAGGGCAGCCCCATGATGATGGTGGCGTCGGTGAGTGCCTGCACACCGCCCACGAGGAGCATGGCGAGGGTCAGCAGCCCTGTCGTCACCGCCCAGAAGATGCGCAGCCACGGGGCCGCGTCGGTCACCGGGGTGGGAAGATCCGCGCTGAGGTTGCCCATGACCAGGGCCCCGGAGTCGGCGGAGGTGACGTACAGCAGCAGCCCGACGAACGTGGCGAGTCCGACGCTGAACAGGGCACCCGGGTACTGGTCCAGCAGGCCGTAGAAGCCCTGCTCGGGGGCGTTCATGGCCGTTTCGCCGAACTCGGTGTTCCCGTCGCGCACCAGGAACAGGGCACTGTTGCCGAAGACCGCCAGGAAGAGGCCGGTGAAGAGGAACGGGATGATCAGCGTCGCCGCGACGAACTGACGCAGGGTGCGGCCCCGGGAGATGCGTGCCAGGAACAGCCCGACGAACGGCGCCCAGGCGATCCACCAGGCCCAGAAGAAGAGCGTCCACGCGTCCAGCCACTCGGTGGGCTGGTCGTAGGCGAAGGTGTTCAGGGTCATCGACGGGAAGCGGCTGACGTAGTCCCCGACGTTCTGGACGAGGGAGTTGAGCAGCCGGAACGGTTCACCCACGACCAGGATGAAGAGCATCAGCAGGACGGCCAGAAGGACGTTGAGCTGCGACAGCCGGCGGATACCCTTGTCCACACCGGCCACCGCGGACACCGTGGCCATCACCACCGCCACGGCGATCAGGCCGATCTGCGCGGGAAGCCCCTCCGGTACGCCGAAGAGGACCTTCAGTCCGTAGTTCAGCTGCACCACGCCGATGCCGAGCGACACGGAGATGCCGAACACGGTGCCGAGGATGGCAGCCAGGTCGACGGCGTCACCGATCCGTCCGTGGATCCGGCGGCCGATGATCGGGTAGAGCGCGGAGCGGATCGCGAGCGGCAGCCGGTACCGGAAGGCGAAGTAGCCCAGTGCCATGCCCATCAGCGCGTACATGGCCCAGCCGGTGATGCCGTAGTGGAACAGGGTCCACACCACGGCCTGCCGGGCGGCCTCGACCGTCTCCGGGTCGCCCTCCGGCGGCGTGAGGTAGTGGCTGACGGGCCCGGCGACCGAGAAGAACATCAGGTCGATGCCGATGCCCGCCGCGAAGAGCATCGCCGCCCATGCGAAGAGACCGTAGTCGGGCTTGTAGTGCTTGGGCCCCAGCTTGACCGTGCCGTACTTGGAGGCACCGATGAAGACGACGAACGCCAGGTACAGGGTCGCGGCGAGGAAGTAGTACCAGCCGAACCACGAGGAGATCCTGTCGACCGCCACTCCGATGACCGACTCCGCACCGGAGGGCGTGATGATCGCCCAGATCGAGATCGCGAGGATCAGTACGGCCGCCCCGTAGAACACCACGGGTTTGAGCGTGCCCGTGCCCGCCGTCCCGGCTTCCGCCGTCGGTTCCTCCGGTGCTGTTCCGGCGCTCTTGTCTCCTGCGGTCGACACGGCCGTTTTCCTCCTTGGTCGAGGGTCAGGGCGTCGGCTCGCGGCGGCCGGCGGCGGTTGCCGCGGCGCACGGAGCGCGGGAGACCTCTCGTCGGTGTCCGGACTCGCTGTGGTACGGGTGGTACGGCAGTGTCCTGGTGGTTCCGTGTCCCCGTCCAGCACCGGTGAAACATGTCGACCTCGTTCTCCGGCCCCGGGTCCCGGACTGCTACGGGCCGGGTCACCGCCCCGTCCCCCCGGCGGGCCCGGGGCGGCCGGTGAGCAGGTCGGCGGCGCGTTCGGCGGTGAGCAGGACGGTCACCATGGGGTTGATGGTGGGCATCGTCGGAAACACCGACGCGTCGACGATGCGCACGCCCTCGACGCCACGCAGCCTCAACTCGGGGTCGCAGACGGCCATCGGGTCGTCCGCGGCGCCCATGCGGCAGGTGCCCGCCGGGTGGTAGACGGTGTGCGCCGCGCGGCGCCCGTACTCCGACAGGTCCGCGTCGGAGGTGACGTCCGGGCCGGGTGCGACCTCGCGGACGAGCCAGCCGCTCAGCGGATCGGTCGCCGCGATCTCGCGGGCGATCTTCAGGCCCTCAACGACGGTGCGTTCGTCGTGGCCCTCGGGATCGGTGAAGTACCGGAAGTCCAGAGCGGGATGGTCGGTCGGGTTGGCGCTGCGCAGCCACATGCGGCCGGTGGAGCGGGCGCGCGGCACGTTCGGCGTCATGCACACCCCGTGTTCCGGAACGGGGTAGCCCAGCCGTTCGGTGTTGACGGTGAACGGCACCTGGTAGAAGTGGAACATCAGGTCCGGGCGCGGCTGGCCGGCCTCCAGGCGCAGGAACAGGCCGGCGTCGGAGTCCATCGCGGAGTTGGGCGGCAGTGGGCCGTCGGTCTCCCAGACGATCACCGACTCGGGGTGGTCCAGCAGGTTCTCCCCCACGCCGGGCAGGTCGGCCCGCACGTCGATGCCCAGGCGGCGCAGGTCGTCGGCCGGCCCGATGCCGGACAGCATCAGCAGCCGCGGGGTGTCGACGGCGCCGGCGCACAGCAGGAGTTCGCGCTCGGCGCGCACGGTGGCCGGCTCGCCGTCGGCGCCGCGGACGGCGACGCGGGTCGGCCTCCCCGACTCGTCGTCGAGCAGCCGGTGGGCCCAGGTCTCCAGGAGCAGGGTGAGGTTGGGGCGGTCCAGGACCGGGTGGAGGTAGGCGACGGAAGCGGAGGAGCGCAGGTTGCCCTCCGGCTCGTAGGCCAGGGAGAAGAAGCCGGTGCCGTCGGCGAAGGGCTCGGCGTTGAAGTCGTCGACGACGGGGACTCCGGTGGCCCGGGAGGCGGCGGTGACGAAGTCCTTGGCGATGGGGTTGCGGTCGGCCTCGGCCACCGGGACGATCTTGGTGAGCAGCCGGTCGCGGTAGGGAAGGATCGTCGCCGGGTCCCAGCCGGTGCAGCCGTGGGCCACCCAGTCGTCGAGGTCCTGCGGCAGGGGCAGGAAGCTGATCAGCGTGTTGTGGGAGGAGCAGCCGCCCAGGACACGGGCACGCGAGTGCAGGATGTGGGAGTTGCCGCGCGGCTGCTCGACGGTGGTGTAGCCGTAGTCGAACTCCGAGCCGAGCAGGTTGATCCAGTTGCGCAGGCGCAGGATGCGGTCGTCGCCGATGTCGCTGGGGCCGCCCTCGATGACGCAGACGCGGCAGTCGGGGTCCTCGCTCAGGCGGGCGGCGAGCACGCAGCCGGCGGTGCCGCCGCCGACGATGACGTAGTCGTAGGCGGACTCGGCGCCGTGCGGGGTGGTGGAGGCCATGGGATGCCTTTCTTCGGCAGCCGTCGGGGGCGGACGGGCCAGGGGCTGCGGGCTGCGGGCTGCGGGCTGCGGGCTGCGAGCGGTGTGTCGCGCCTGGTCAGCCCTTGAACCAGCCGGAGGGCGCGGGGGCCAGGTTCTGGTAGATGTGCTTGGCCTCCTGGTATTCGCGCAACCCGGTGGGGCCCAGCTCGCGCCCCACGCCGGAGCGGCCGAAGCCGCCCCACTCGGCCTGCGGCACGTAGGGGTGGAAGTCGTTGATCCACACGGTGCCGTGCCGCAGCCGCTGGGCGACGCGCTGGGCGCGGCTCGCGTCGGAGGTCCACAGGCCGCCGGCCAGGCCGTAGCGGGTGTCGTTGGCCAGTTCCACCGCCTCGTCCTCGGTGCGGAAGCGTTCGACGGTGACGACCGGTCCGAAGACCTCCTCCTGGACGATGCTCATGGACCGGTCGCAGTCGGCGAAGACGGTCGGCAGGAGGAAGAAGCCGCTGCTCAGCGCCGGGTCGTCGGGGCGGGTGCCGCCGGTGACGAGCCGTGCGCCCTCCTTGCGGGCGGCGGCGATGTGGCGTTCGACCTTCTCCCGGTGCTCGGCGGAGCTGAGGGGACCGCTCTCGGTGCCCTCCTCCATGCCGTTGCCGAGGCGGATCGCCCGGGCGCGCCGGGCGAGGGCGTCCACGAACCGGTCGTGCAGGGAGTCCTGGACCAGCAGCCGTGAGCCGGCGGAGCAGACCTGCCCGGAGTGCAGGAAGGCGGCGTCCAGCGCGTAGTCCACGGCGGCGGCGAAGTCGGCGTCCTCGAAGACGATGTTGGGGTTCTTGCCGCCCAGTTCCAGGGCGATGTTCTTCGGCCCCTTGGCGGCGGCGGCCATGATGGCGCGTCCGGTGGCCAGACCGCCGGTGAAGGACACCAGGTCGACCTCGGGGTGCTCCGTCAGGGCGGCGCCGACCCTTGCCCCGGAGCCGAGCACCAGGTTGGCGACGCCGGGAGGTGCGCCGGCCTCCTCGATCAGCCGGATCATGGCGATCGTGGTGAGCGGTGTGGTCTCGCTGGGTTTGAGGACGAAGGTGTTGCCGGCGGCCAGCGCCGGCGCCACCTTCCACGAGGCCTGCAGCAGCGGGTAGTTCCAGGGGGCGATGAGCGCGCACACCCCGACGGGCTGGTAGACGACGCGGCTGAGGACGTCCGGGCCGACGTCCACGACCCGGCCCCCGTCCTTGCCCGCGAGTTCGGCGAAGTAGCGGAAGGCGTTCGCCACGTCCTCCACGTCGATGCGGGCCTCGGTCAGCGTCTTGCCGGTGTCGAGGGTCTCGGTGCGGGCGATCTCGTCCCGGTCGCGCAGCAGCAGGTCGTGGACGCGCAGCAGGAGGTCGGCGCGGTGGCGGGTGGGGGCGTTCGCCCACTCCTCCTCCTCGAAGGCACGCCGGGCGGCGCGCACCGCGCGGTCCACGTCGGTGGCGTCCGCCTCGTCGACGGTGGTGACGACGGAGGCGTCGTACGGGTTGACCACCTCCCGCTGCCCGCCGGCCGCGGCCTGCGTCCACTCGCCGTCGATGTACAGCTCGCCCACCGCGGGGCCTCCTTCGCATCCGGCCGGTGCCGGCCGGTGTGCCGGTCGGCGACACGGCCCATCGTGCGGTCGGCGGCCGCGGGGCGCACCTCCACGATCGCGACCGGGTGGTCCGGACGGTCCCCGCGACGCCCCCGTGATGTCATGTCCGGTTCACGTGTTGCCGCGGGGTGCGGGGTGCGGGCAGGCCGGTTCCGTGCGCCGGCGCCGCAGTGGTCGGCCGCTGCCGGACCGGGGTTCAGCCGTCGACCCGCAGGGCGTCGAGCAGCATCGGCAGGGAGGCGTGCAGCTCACGTTCCCAGTACGCCCAGCCGTGGGTTCCCGGCCCGTAGAAGTGCGTGGTGACGTGCTTCGCGCCCACGCGTTCCAGCTCGGCGGCGAGGGCGTGGTTCTGCCGGTTGAAGTCGGCCTCGAGCGCGCTGGTGGCGCCCGGCGGGTCCAGGGGGCCGGTGGTGCCGTCGCCGCAGGACAGGTGGACGGGGACCGACCTGAGCCGCTCGGCCAGGTGGAACGGGTCGTGGGCCTGCCAGATGCGGCGCTGCGCGACCGGGTCGCCCCAGACGCGCAGCGGGTCGTCGCCCTGGCCTGCGAAGAAGCCCATGATGCGATCGGCCGACTCGTCGTTCAGCAGGGGATGGGCGGAGCCGGAGTACGCGGCGGCCGCCTTGAACATGCCGGGGTGCCGGGCGGCGTACTGCAGGGCGCCCTGGCCGCCCATCGACAGGCCGGCCACGACGCGGTGGGCGCCTGCGGCCCAGTCCCGCTCCAGAAGGTGGCGCAGCTCGACGGTGTGGAAGGTCTCCCAGGCCGGGGCGCCGCCCCGGCCGTGGTTCCACCAGTCGCTGTACCAGCCGTTCCAGCCGGCCTCCGGCATCACCACGAGGACGTCGTCGCGCAGGCTGTCGATCCCGGCGACATCGGTGAGGCCGGTCCACGAGGTGTAGTCGCCGCAGCAGCCGTGCAGCAGCCAGAGGGTCGGCCAGTGCTGACGCCGGTCACGGGGGTTCCAGCCGTCGGGGGTGAGGAGGCGCACCTTGACGGTCCGGCCGCCCAGGGCCCGCGATCCCACCGACAGGTCGGCCTGCCGCTCGGCGACCCGGGTGACCGCGACGACCTCGGCCCCGCCTCGCGGCTTCGCGGAGCGGACGGTGTCGGCAGTCCCGTTCGTGGCAGCGGCGGGCGCGGCCGGTGTGAGAACGATGAACAGCAGTACGGCGAGGAGGAGCGGGACGCGTGTTCGGTGGGGCAGGACGGCGGTCACGTGCGCGATCACGGCGGCTCCCCGTGGTTCGGTTCCTCGCTGCATGAACGGGGCGACCGGGCCGGGCAGGTGCCTGCCCGTCGGGATCGTCGACCGTGGCCCCGCCTCATGGTGACACCCCTGCGGACGGCCCGACAGTGCACGACCGCCGGCAGGAGGGCGGTTGTCCTCTCTCTGGTTCCTCGCTCCATCCACTGCTCGGCCAAAAGCAGTTGAGCGACGGGAACGAGCGCCCTGCGACGGTCCGGCCGGCCCTTTTCCGCGTCGTCGGCCACGAGAACGCGTGTCCTTGCCGTCACGCGATCGTTGGTCTTCACGTCGAAACGCCGAACCAGCCGGGACGGCCACCTCCTGACTGCGGAAGCCGGGCGACAACGCCCCGACGACATCGGCCCTGGCATTGGCCACCGCCGCTGTTCACCTTGCCACTGCGCGCCCCAGCGGGTGGCCTCGTACGAGCCGGGGCGCCCCGACGAGCACCGGAGTACGACACGTGAAGAACCGCTCACGCGCGGCCCTGTCCGCCCTGACCCTGGCATTCGCCACCGCGCTGTCCCCGACGACCGCGACCGCCGCCACCCCCGCGGCCCCCGCGACCTCCGCGACCTCCGCGACCGAGGAGCATCACCGGACGGGACGAACGGCCCCGCGTCCGGCCCCGTGCACCGGCGCGTACCGGGGCGATGCCCGGCTGGGTCCAAAGGCCCTGCCCCGTCCCTGGGAGGCCCCGGTGGGACCGCTGCTGAAGGACTACCGGCGCACCGGTGACCTCTCCCCCGGCGCGTTCCTGGCCAAGTACTGGAAGGACGAGGATCCTGAGGGGCCGGCGGGGTGGAAGTACCCGCCCAACGACGGGTTCGCCGAGGTCAACGGGGAGGTCGACAAGCACGTGGAGGTCCTGGAGCCGGGTGAGGACCTGGACCGCTTCGGTTCCGAGTACGGCTCCTACCTGGCCCCCGCCGGCGACCCCTACGCCAAGCGGGCGCTGCCGCCGCAGAACCTCAACACCCGTGAGCCGGCCTACCCGTGCGACTACCACCGCTACACCGTCACCCAGCCCTTCGCCGTCTGGCAGGGCGGCATCGCCCCCTGGTTCGAACAGCCCGGCGGCGGGCAGCAGATCAAGCTCGACCCCGCTCTGCTCACCCCGGGCGACGGCGAGCGTCTGAACGTCAGATGGCTCCTGGACAACGGCTACCTCGCTCACGCGGCGGGCTGACCCGGGTCTGCCGGTGAACCGCGGCACTCTGCGCACCGTCCTGCGCGCCCTGGGCGTGCGGGACGGCCACTACTACATCGAGGGCGTGCACGAGCCCTCCCCCCTGCCGACCGACTTCCTCTACCTGCGCCGCTCCCGCACGGCCCCGGACATGTGGGAGACCGGCGCCTACGAACGGGGCACCTGGGCGGTCGTCACCCGGCACACGCGGGAGGAATCGGCCTGCACGCACCTCCTGCGCCTGCTGACCGGAACCGGAAACCCGCCCTCGGGCGGAAGCACCCCGTAGGACGCCTCCACCCGGACTTGCCCCCATAGCGGTGCCCCCTCCTGCCCGAGCGTGGATCGAGGAAACCGACGAACCACGAGTGGCCGCTTCCGGAGCTGCGTCTCCCCCTGTCTCCCCCTGTCTCCCCGCCCCACTTGTGACACCCCTGTGACCGGAACTGTGACCTCTGTCGCACGCACGGGGGCCACACCTTGATGAGATGACCGGATGCCCAGACTCGCCGGCCTCCGCCCGGCTTCCACCGTGACCATCCCCTTCCTGTCGGCTCTCGCCGCGACCGTTCTGCTGCTCACGGCCTGTGGGACGGAGCGCACGGGCGCCGGGAGCACTGGTGCCGACGCGGCCGCGTCGCAGGACGGCACGCGGATCGACGATCCGGGCAGGGACGGCGTGCGGATCACCTCGCTGACCCTCCCGTCGGCCTCCCCCTCGCCCACCCGCAGCCACTCCGTCTCCGCCGACAGGCTCACCACGGGCTCGGACTCGGGGGTCTTCGCCACCTACGAGGTCACCAACGAGGGCACCGAGACCCTGACCTACTCGGTCGTCTTCACCTTCACGAGCGGTGACGGCGGGGCCGTGACCAACCGCACCGGGACCGTGCGCGATGTCGGCCCCGGACGGACCGTGCGGGGCACGGTCCGGGCCGGGGAGCTGCCGCCCACCGCACCGCGGGTGACGCAGGTCGAGGTGCTCGAAGTGACCAAGGTCCCCGCGGGCGAGGCGCCGGCCGAACCGGGCGCCTGCCCCGCCTCCGGGATCCGGGTCAGCGCCGACGAGGGCAACGCGGCCATGGGACTGCGCGTCGTGAGCCTGCGCCTCGACAACTGTGGCACGCGCGTCTACACCGTCGAGGGCTACCCGCTGCTGGAGCTCCTGGACGACGGCCTCGAGCCCGTCGACGGCGTCGAGGTCCTCGACGGCAGCGGTGAGATCACCACCGGCGCCGGGCCCGACGAACAGCCCCGGCCCGTCACGCTCGAGCCCGGCGAGTCGGCGACCGCCGGCCTGGTCTGGCGCAACACCACCGAGTTCGGTACGCCGGTGAACGTGCCCCACGTGCGGGTCCGGGCGAAGGAGGGTGCCGACCCGGTGACGGTGACCCCGCACCTCGATCTCGGAACCACCGGGAAACTCGGGGTCAGGCCCTGGGAAAAGGCGGAACGCTGAAAAACCTGAGTCAGTAACGAGCAAGCGGCTCCGTCGCTGTGACCGGTGGGTCGGGGCGGACAGGGGCCGAGTACCTCGTCGACCAGGTCTGCGACGAACCGGGCGAGGTGGTCCCCGGGCAGCCAGTCGCCCGGCGAGGGAGGCAGCAGCAGGACCTGGTGCGGGTCGAACGCCCGGAACGCCTTGTCCAGCGGCGTCGGACGGTCCTGCCGCCGCCTCGCCTCGACCGGCTCGGTCTCGAACAGCCCATCCCCGCCGCGCCTACCGGGATCATGCCGCCCGAAAGATCACGAGACACAGGCGGGTTGCCCGATGCGCTCCTAGCCGACCTGCTGCAATGCCCAGTAGTGCGGCTCGATGGGAGCCTGCCTCACCACGAGTCGGCCAACTACGTCGGGACTGTCCACCAGCTTCCCCCACGAGCCGGATCGGTCGCCGGGGGTGTGCTCGATGTCGGCCCACACCACGCTGCCGGGCCCGGCGGAGCCGTAGAAGACGGTCCACTCGGCGTACTTGTCAGCGCAGTTGTTGACCGCCACGCGGTGCTCCGTCGTCACACTCAGGCAGGTACGCGGGTTCGAGCCCGGCGCGGAGACCTCCATTGTTCCGTTGGGGCGTTGCCGTACCTGCCAGTTCGCCGAGGTGGACGCGTTGTCCGTGCAGGCGCCCAGCGACACCGCGCCGATACTCCCGTGCGTTTTGGGCCAGACCAGGCACTTGCCGTCCTGGAGAGCCGCGAACCGGTAGACCCCGTCGACGATCGGGGCGGCGTGGGCGGGTTGCGCGAGTGACGCAACGGCCGCAACCGCGGCGGTCATGATGGCGATGACGCGTGAACGCATGGGATGGGACTCCTCGAACAGCCGTGGCCGACGCACATTCCGCCGGAGACGGCGGCGGCATCGATCCTGGGACACCGGCTCGCCCGGTGGCAGCCTGCGGTGGCCGCTGTCACTCGTCTGGCTGAGCCGCATCACCCGATGGCATGGTGGCTCGCGGCCGGAGCCCCGTGAACACAGGCCCGCGGAAGCGGGCATGCGCCGTGGACGTGGCCCGACGGTGTCCGCCGGGCACGCCCGCGCGGGCGGCGGGCGTGGTGCGGGGCGGGGCGTCGGTGGTGGCCCGGTGGATCAGGCGGCCCGCCGTGCCCGGCTGCCGTGCCCGCGGACGATGTCCGCGTACCGGTGGCCGGAACCCTTGATGGTGCGGGTCTGGGTGGCGTAGTCGACGTGGACGAGGCCGAAGCGCTTGTCGTAGCCGTAGGCCCACTCGAAGTTGTCCAGCAGGGGTCGTGTCGCTCAGCGGCAACGGGCAGTACGAGTGCGTCATCAACGACACGAGCGCGCCGACGTCGGGCACGAACACCGTGCCGTCGAAGGTGGTGTCCTACCCCTGATCCCGGCGTCCGGAGCCCGGTGCCCGCCTCGACCGGCGCCGGCGGTCACGGCGGGCACCGGTGTGACGCCGGTGGCGGGTCCTCCCGGGGCGAGTGACCGGGAGGACCCGCCGGTCGTACGGGCCGGTCATACGTTCCATGCGTACGTTCCACGCGTACGTGTCGGCTACCGCACGGGCTCCGTCGCCGGCGCCGGGGCGTAGCCGGTGGGGCGGGTGGTGAAGGTGCCGCGGCCCTGGGTGCGGCTGCGCAACCTGGTCGCGTAACCGAACAGTTCGGCCAGCGGCACGGTGGCGGTGACCGTCGCGGTGACGGCCCTGCCGCCCGTCCGGGTGTCCGAACCGGTCACCCTTCCGCGGCGGGCGGCCAGGTCTCCGAGCACCCCGCCCACCGCGTCCTCGGGCACGGTGACGGTGACCTCGACCACCGGTTCCAGCAGCACCATCGCGCAGGCCCGCAGGGCGTCCCGCAGACCGAACCGGCCCGCGGTGCGGAACGCCGTGTCCGACGAGTCCTTCACGTGGGTCGCCCCGTCGGTGAGCGTCACGCGCAGACCGGTCACCGGATGACCGCCCAACGGCCCCTCGGCCAGGGCGTCCCGGCAGCCGGCCTCGACCGCACGGACGTATTCCTGCGGCACGCGCCCGCCGACGACGGCCGAGCGGAACTCGAAACCGGCCCCGGTCCCGGACCCGGCGGAGTCCGGTGTGTCCAACGGCTCGACATCGAGCACGACATGGGCGAACTGGCCCGCCCCGCCCTCCTGCTTGACGTGCCGGTACACGAACCCGGCCACCCCGCGCCCGACGGTCTCCCGGTAACTGACCCGGGGACGACCGACGTTGACGCCCAGTCCGTGCTCACGCCGGATCTTCTCCACCGCGACCTCCAGATGTAGTTCACCCATGCCGGACAGCACCGTCTGACCGGTCTCCGGGTCGGTCCGCGCCACCAGCGAGGGGTCCTCCTCGACGAGCCGCGCGAGGGCCGACGCCAGACGCCCGGTGTCCGTGCCCCGGAGCGCCTCGAGCGCGACGGAGACGACGGGCTCGGCGGCACCCGGAGGTTCCAGGACCAGCGGGGCGGACGGCGCGCACAGGGTGGAGCCGGCACGGGTCGACTTCAGCCCGACGACGGCGACGATGTCCCCGGCGACCGCGCGGTCCAGCGGGGCGTGCCGGTCGGCCCGGACCCGCAGGATGCGTCCGATGCGCTCGGTGCGGCGTGCGGTCGCGTCCCACACGGTCTCTCCCTTCTCGATCGTTCCCGAGTACAGGCGCAGGTAGGTCAGCCGTCCGGTGGCCGTGGCGTTCACCTTGAACGCGAGAGCGGCGAGGGGCGCCGCCGGGTCGGCGGCACGCTCCCGCTCACCACCCTCGCCCTGCTCGCCACCGTCGTCGTACGTCCCGCGTACGGGTGGCACGTCGAGCGGCGACGGCAGGTAGGCGAGGACGGCGTCCAGCAGCGGTTCGACCCCGCGGTTGCGGTAGGCCGAGCCGCACAGCACGACGACTCCCTCACCGCTGTGGGTCAGGTCGCGCAGGGCGGAGGTGAGAGTACGGGTGCTGAGCGCGCCCGTGGCGCAGAACTCCTCCAGCGCGGCCGCGTGCAGCTCTGCGACGGCTTCCTCGAGGAGCCGCCGCCGACGGTGAGCCTCCTCTCGCAGGTCGTCCGGCACGGGGCCTTCGTGGACGGCCGCCGCACCGTCGCCCTCGGCCCAGGTCAGGGCACGCAGACGCACCAGGTCGACGACGCCGGTGAAGGCGTCCTCAACACCGATGGGCAGCTGCACGACCAACGGCACCGGGTGCAGTCGCTCGCGGATCGAGGTGACGGCGGCGTCCAGCTCGGCCCCGGCCCGGTCCATCTTGTTGACGAACGCGATGCGCGGCACCCCGTGCCGGTCGGCCTGCCGCCACACCGACTCGCTTTGCGGCTCCACCCCGGCGACCGCGTCGAACACCGCGACGGCGCCGTCGAGGACACGCAGCGAACGCTCGACCTCGTCGGCGAAGTCGACGTGCCCCGGGGTGTCGATCAGGTTGACGCGGTGACCGTCCCAGGTGCAGCTGACGGCGGCGGCGAAGATCGTGATACCCCGGTCGCGCTCCTGCGGGTCGAAGTCGGTGACGGTGGTGCCGTCGTGCACCTCGCCCCGCTTGTGCGTGGTACCGGTCGCATACAGGATCCGCTCGGTGACGGTGGTCTTGCCCGCGTCGACGTGGGCGAGGATGCCGAGGTTGCGGACGGTGGCGAGGAAGTTGGTGTGCATGGGGCCGCGCATGGCCTGTGGCCTTTCGGTGCTCTGTGACAGGGCAGCGCGATTGCGGGACGGGACGAACGGTGTGCGGACAGGTGGGCAGGCGAACACCCTGGACGTGCGTGAACGCGTCCAAGCCCCAAACCGTCAGCTGTGTCGTCTCGTCACGACATCCGGCGCCGGCCGCGCAGCGGGCACCGGACGGACGAGGACACCAGGATCACCATGGACCGCGAGGAGGACCAGGAGGACCGGGACCGGGGAGCAACAGCAGCGGCGCGGACACGCACGGCCGGACTCCCCTCACTGGTCACGGATGCGCGGACCCGGTACGAGGGGCCGCGCTCGCTGGTGCTTGAGTGTAGGGAGGGGTGGGAGGACGAGGCCACGGCTTTTCCAGCGACGGTCACGGACCTGCTGGACCGGCATCCGCGCAGCAGCCCGGCCTACCTGGACGTACCACCGAAGTCTCCGGATGGGTGGCGGGCGCCTCAGGTGGTGAGGGAGCACTTGGGACGGGGGAGCACCGGGCTGCTGTCCCCACCTCACGGAGCAGTCGCATGTCATCGTTCCCCGACCGTAGGGTCGTCGGTTTCCAGGAGGTAGTCGGCCTGGGTGAGGGCCATCACCTTGCGCTCGGGTGACGCCCAGTACAGCGCGTTGCGTTCCGCGAAGGTCTCGGGACCCTCGCAGGAGATCAGCCACACGAACTGGTTGCGCTCCCGGTCCACCCAGGCCTCTCCGATCTCGAAGCCCAGCTTCGCCCGCAGCGGCACGATGTCACCGCGCCACCGCTCCACCCGCTCATCGAGCAGTCCGTCACGGACGGTGTATGTATGCAACTGTGTGGTCCGGCCATCTCTCGCTCCCCTGGCGAGTCGAGGCAACCGGCACATCGCCCAAGGCTCCGCCCGGTGTATTGGACGACCTGTTCGAGCGGTCAGTCCAACCACGTCACACGAACCGCGTCCAACCGCCGCCCGATGAAACCGAACTTTCCCCGAACTGTTGTTCCTTGTAGGTTCACCTGTGCATACGGTTGTTGGTGATGCGTGAGTGACGGGGGTCGCGGGATGGTGGGTCACAGGCCGGGTGACTGGCATGTCCTGGACCTGGACGGGGATCCCACCCCGGGTGATCCGGAGCGGGTGCGCAGGCTGGCGAGGTTCCTGCACGACTTCGCCGACGACGTGTCCGAGGCGCTGCGCCTGGTGAAGGGCATGGCGGGCGAGGGCGCGCTGGAGCAGTGGGCGGGCAAGTCGGCGACGGTGTTCAAGGAGGAGTTCTCCGGCGTCCCGAAGAACCTGAGGAAGTTGGAGAAGTCGTACGGGATGTGCGGCGACGCGCTCGCCGCCTACTGGCCGAAGCTGGAGCGGGCGCAGGCGCTGGCGGACAGGGCGCTGGCCAAGGCCCGCGAGGCGCGCGCCGATCTGTCCTCGGCCCAGTCCCGCCTCTCGTCGGCGGAGTCGTGGGTGGGTAGGGCCTCCAAGGAGGCCGACACGTACAAGGACGACCCCACCGGTTCGAAGTCGGACGCGGACGGGCCGGACGAGGCGAGGGTGCGGGCCGCGACCCGTGACGTGCGCAACGCGAAGTCCGCCGAGAGCACGGCTCGTTCGGACGTCTCGGAGGCGCAGGACGCGCTGGCGGCGGCGAAGAGGATGGCCGAGGACGCGCGCAGGATGCGCGAGGAGGCGGCCCGCGAGGCGAAGTCGAAGATCGACGAGGCCTCCGACGCCGGTATCCAGAACCGGTCGGTGTGGGAGGAGGTCGGTGACTGGTTCACCGACAACTGGGACACCATCGTCACGGTCTGCAAGGTCGTCGTCGCGGTCGTCGGCATCGTCGCCCTGATCATCGGCGGCCCCATCCTCGGCGCGATCGTCCTGATCGCCGCCCTGGTCGTCCTCGCCGACACGCTCCACAAATACAGCAAGGGCCAGGCGTCCCTGTGGGACGTGGGCCTGGCCGCGCTGGACTGCATCCCCGGCATGAAGGGCCTGACCAGCCTCGGCGGACTCGCCAAAGGCCTCAAGGCCGTAGGCAAGACCGGTCTCAAGGGCATGGCCATGGGAGTCAAAGGGCTGGGCAGGAGCGCCAGCGCCTTCGGCCGTCAGATGAAGAAGCTCACCACCCGCGGTGATCCGGTAGATCTGGCCACCGGGGAGATGGTCATGTCCGCCACGGACGTAACGCTGGACGGTCTGCTGCCCCTGGTGCTGGAACGTCACCACCGCACCCGCACGCGCAGCGGTCGTCTTCTCGGACCGAGTTGGACATGCACGCTCGACCAGCGCCTGATGCTCGACGCCGCGGGTGTGCGGTTCGCCGCCGACGACGGCATGGTGCTGCACTATCCGATCCCGGACACGGATGCTCCGGTTCTGCCGGTCACAGGTCCGCAGTGGCCGCTGAGCTGGGACGGGACCGCTGAGGGCGAGTTGGTCGTGCACCGGCCGGAGACCGGGCACCGGCTGTACTTCCGTCCTCTGCCCGACCGGTCACCCGCCGAGCTGCCCCTGGCATCGATCAGTGACCGCAACGGCAACACCATCGGCGTGACCTACAGGCCTGACGGCACACCTGAGGAGGTAGTCCACCACGGTGGCTACCGTATCGGCGTGACCTGTGAGAACGGCAGGATCACCGATCTGGTGATGCGGAGTCACCCCGAGCAGCCGTCCCTGGTCCGGTACGGCTACGACGACCGCGGCAATCTCTCCGCCGTGTACAACTCCTCCGGTCTGCCCCTGCGGTTCGCCTACGACGAGAGCAGGCGCATCACCCGCTGGGAGGACCGCAACGGAGTCTGGTACCGCTTCGACTACGACGTGGCCGGCCGCTGTGTGGCCGGCCACGGCATGGACGGGTTCCTGTCCTACACCTTCTCCTACGACGACCGGTCCCGTCGCACGGTCGCCGTCGACTCGCTGGGACACGCCACGCACTATCGGTTCAACGACACCTACCAATTGGTCGAGGAGACCGACGCACTCGGGCACACGGTTGTCCAGGAGTGGGACGACCGTGACCGCCTGCTGTGCCGCATCGATCAGCTGGGCCGTGTCCTGCACCTGGAATGGGACGAGGCGGGACGGCTGGCGGCTGTCCGGCTGCCCGACGGTTCCGTCTCGACGACCCGATACAACGACCTCGGGCTTCTGGTGGAGATCACCGAGTACGACGGTGCGGTACTGCGGCAGGAATGGGACGAGCGCGGCAACTGCACATCGGTGACCACCGCCGACGGCGCCACCACCCGGTTCACCCGCGAGTCTTCGGGCGCCCTGACCTCCCTCACGGACGCGAGCGGCGCGGTGTACCGCTTCACCAACAACCCGGCCGGGCAGCCGACCTCGGCCGTCGACCCCCTCGGAGCGGTGGTCTCGTACGCATACGACTTCTTCGGCCGCAATTCTGTCGTCATCGACCCTCTGGGTGGGGAGGCCCGTCGTGCCTGGTCCCCGGAAGGCCTTCTCACGTCGCTGACCGATGCGGACGGCACCTCAAAACACTGGACGTACGACGGTGAGGGAAACCAGCTCACCCACACAGACGAACTGGGCCGCGCCACTCACTTCACCTACGGCGCCTTCGACCTTCTCACCTCACGTACGACACCGGACGGAGTCCGGCACACCTTCACCCACGACACCGAGCTGCGGCTGGTCCGGGTGGCCGACTCGCGTGGACTGACCTGGGACCATCACTACGACCCGGTCGGCAACCTGGTGTCGGAGACGGACTTCGACGGCCGGACCCTGGCCTGCACCTACGATGCCGCACGCCAGTTGCTGAGCCGCACGAACGCCGTCGGACAGACGGCTGTCTTCTCTTACGACGCGGTCGGCAACCAGACGGAGATGACACTCGATGGCAGTGTCACCACCTATCACCATGACCGGGCGGGTCGTCTTGTCCGGGCCGTCAACTCCGACGCCACGCTCGTATACGCCTACGACGAGGTGGGACGGGTCACTGCCGAGAGCATCGACGGGCAGACCCTCGCCACGGCCTATGACATCGTGGGCCGCCCGGTCGCCCGGACCACCCCGAGCGGTGCCGTCACCAGGTACGCGTACGACGGAGCCGGCCAACGCACCGCGCTCACCACCGCCGGTCGCACCCTGTCCTCCGCTCGCGACCGTCTGGGGCGCGAGACCGAGAGGAGGACCGACACCGGCCTCGCGCTCACCCTGAGCTGGGACGCCGGGGGCCGTCTGACCAGCCAGCAGCTGACCTCCACGGGCCATACGCGCCCTCTGACCCACCGGACCTACACCTACCGGCCGGACGGTCACGTGACCGCGCTCGACGACCGCGGATCCGGGCGCCGCGCATTCGACCTCGACCCCGCGGGGCGCGTACTCACCGTACGTGCGGAGGAGTGGACCGAGTCGTACGCCTATGACGAGCACGGCAACCAGACCCGGGCCTCCTGGCCGGATCGGTACCCCGCCCAGGAGGCCCGGGGCGAACGTGTCCACCGGGGCAACCGTGTCCTGCGCGCGGGAGGAATCCGCTACGAGCACGACGCGGCCGGGCGAGTCGTGCTGCGCCGCAGGACCCGGCTGTCGCACAAGGCCGACATCTGGCGCTACACCTGGGACGGCGACGACCGGCTCACCTCCGTCGTCACCCCCGACGGCACGGTCTGGAACTACCGCTACGACCCCATCGGCCGGCGTATCGCCAAGCAGCAACTGGCAGCCGACGGGCAGGGGGTGGTCGAGGAGACCCGGTTCACCTGGGACGGGCCGCACCTGGTGGCACAGACCACGATCCGCGCCGGTTCGTCCGAGGTGTCCACACTGACCTGGGAACGGGAGGGTGTCCGGCCACTGACCCAGACGAAGCGCACCACCCTCGCCGACGCACCCCAGCACGTCGTCGACGAGTCGTTCTACGCCATCGTCACCGACCTCGTCGGCACCCCGACCGAACTCGTCTCCGAAAGCGGTGAGGTCGTCTGGCGCGCGGACGCCACTCTCTGGGGCCTCATGGCGGACGAAGGCCGTGAAGCGTCGACTCCGCTACGGTTCCCCGGCCAGTACTCCGATCCCGAGTCGCAGCTCCACTACAACTTCTTCCGGTACTACGACCCGGTTGCCGCCGCCTACCTCAGCGCGGACCCGCTGGGACTGGACGCAGGACCCAATCCCCTGGCATATGCGTTGAATCCGTTGACCTGGTTCGATTACCTGGGTCTGCTGTCCTGCGCCGAGAACGCTGAGCTGCTCGCGAAGAACCTCGCGAGGGAGGGGCGGGCCAAGGGCCCGGGCCAGGCGGCCGCCCACATCGTGCCGTCCGGCATGAAGCGCAACAAGGCGGCGGAGACCCGGGCTTTGCTGGAGAGGTACGGCGTCGACATCAACGACGCGGTGAACGGGATCCCCCTCGGACACCCCCGGCCGCACAACTTCACACACCGCAAGAAATTCCTGCTCCGCCTGAACGCGCAACTCAAAGACGTGACGGAGACGATGACGGAGGCCGGGTACGGCGCGCGCGCCATCCGCAGTGCGCTGCGCCAAGAACTGCGCTCCATCGGGCAGCAGGTCGAAAGAGAGCTGGCAGGCGGGCAACCAGGGCCGGGCGCGGTATGGACGGCACCATGAGGGAGCACGCCACATTCCACACGACGAGCACGGACGGTGACGCAATGGTCGATATGCCGGAAAAGAGCGCGGCGGTGTACCGGCTCCTCCCCAGCCTGGCCGACTATCAGCAACTCGACCCGAACAGCTGGGATCTGCGGCGGCTCAAGCGCTGGCAGCGTCTGGGAGCCGACGAGGACCGGCCTGACCGGTTCCGTGCGGAATGGATGGGAGAGCGGAAGTGGCCCAAGGGCCACTTCCCCTCGGGCTATCCGGGCGCTCCCGTGCTCAGTCGGCACGTCGTTGATCGATTCGGGGACGAACCGCTGCGGGCGGCCGGCAGCCTGGTGCCTGTGGAGATCGACGGCGCGAAGGGTGACGAGTACTACCTCCTCCTCGTCGAGCGGGTGGTCGACTGCCTGGATCTCCGCAGGTCATCCACGCCGAAGAAGGTGAACGGCGAGGTCAAGAAGGCGGTGTACCGCGCCGACGCGGTCCCCTCGCACCTGGCGGCCTTCCGTCTGCCGCAGTTCCCCGGCGCCGTCCAGTGGAACGGGTGGGCGGTCGAACGGCTCATCGAACTCACCGGTGACGAAATCGAGGCCCGATTGCTCTGGTCCGAGGACCCGGCGGTGGTACCGCACCCCGATCCGTGGAGCATCTGAGGATGACGGGTGGATCGGGCGGGCACCGGAGCGGGGCAGCACCGACCGCGGCTCGTGACGGCCGGCTTCCCGAGGCCGCTCCCCGCCCCGCCCGCACACCACAGGCTCGTCACCCATGCCGCCGCCTGCCGGACCCCCAGGTGTCTCCGGCCCGCGTCCGGGGGTGACGGTTCAGCCTGCGTACCACCTGCGGCATGTGACCGTACGGTGACGCACCGTACGGGTCGCGCCTCTGGAGCGCACCCCCGCGAGCCCGTCACCGTGGCCCCATGAGCGCAACCATGCCGCAGCTTCCCGCCGCCGTGCGGACGTTCACGCAGCAGGTGTCGTCCACCCGCCGCGGCGCCCGCCTCGCCCGCCTGCTCACCTACGAGCAGCTGCGCGCCCGGGATGCCTCACCCGAGGTCACCGACCGCTCGGAGCAGATCGTCGCGGAGCTGGCGGCCAACGCGGCGCTGCACGGCCGCGACTTCCGCCTCGCCCTCACCCACAACCCGGTCGTCGGTCTCCTCCGCATCGCGGTCACGGACGCTCGCGGGGACCAGCCCCCCTCCCCCCTGACGGACTTCGCCGCGTCACCGCACGAGGAATCGGGACGCGGCCTGCTCATCGTCGCCGCCCTCGCCGACCACTGGGGCACGGAACCGTGTTCCTCGCGTTGCAGGTACCGGACGTCGACGAAGTCGCGCAGGTCCTGCTTGCCCTTCTGCTTGTACCGTGGCTGGACGTGCACGTACTTCTGTTCCTTCAGCCAGGCCGCGAGCGCCCGGCCGATGTACAGGTGGTCGGCGCTGGCTTCGTTCGTCGAGACCCGGTGGCAGGTGCCCGAGGCGACGTGCGCGAAGTGGCACTTCTTGTCGCGGTACTTGCGAGCGGACAGCTTCTTGCCGCAACCGCCGAGGAGCGTCCCGCAGTAGAACTCCCGGGCCGGGTACTCACGGATGAAACGGTCGTACTCGACCGCGTCCATCGGCAGGTAGACCGGGTGGTCGGTGGCGGGAGATCCCGCGACGGCCGTCTGGACCTTGCGGGTGTCTTCCTCCGCTGTGAGCACAAGCATGGTCGGGCTCCGGGCGGGGTCGGGCGTGTGAACGGTCACGCCGGGGTCTGCTTCACGCCCTGCGGGACACCGGTCTCTCGGTTCTCAGGCGGAACCACTCAAGCCGACGAGCCGTACGGGTTGCGACAACACCGCGCGAGCGCTCTGAAAGTCGGCCAGCCGGGCCGCGACCGTGGCGACGGCGAGGCGTTCGGGGAGGGCGGCGGAGAACTTCAGTCCGCGTACGGCGCGGGGGTCGACGTCGGGCAGGACGAGGTTCGCACCGACGCTCTCCCGGGCCGCGTGCCAGTCGGCCGGGGTGAGGTCCTCGCGCAGGCGCAGCCAGCAGTCGGTGGGGCGTTGCAGGGGATCGGTGACCGACTGCAGCGTGGCCGCGAGGGTGGCGTTGGCGCGGTAACCGGCCCAGGTCCACCAGCGGACGTCGCTGCCGACGCGGGTCACCAGTGTGGTGTGGGGGTGCACGGTGTCGGGTGCGTCGGTCTCGCGCTGTTCGGCGAGGTACGCCTCGGCGCGCCGGGTGAGGACGACGGGTGGGTCCGTGCCCAGCAGTACCTCTCGCATGGCGCGGGTGAGGGCGTAGGACAGTCCGGCGATGCCGCCACTCATCCACTTGGCGACGCCGCCGCCGTTGGCGGGTTCGACGAAGACGCGTTTGCGCAGCCAGTCGATGTACGTGACCTGCCAGCTGCGTCCGTCGAGCAGCAGGCGGCGTGGGCCGGGGCGTTCTTCGGTGAGGACGCTCGGGTCGGTGCGGCCGATCTCGGTGCGCCCGGACAGGACGGTGAACTGCGGCGGGGCGGTGAAGGACGCGGTGAGTTCGATGAAGTGCCTCTTGCCGAAGCGGCGTTCCGCCTCCGGGCCGACGAACAGGAGGCCGCCGTCGGTGTCGAGGAATCCCTCCTCGGTGAGGTGGCGCAGGATGGGGGCCGCCGACCGGTCGAAGGGGGCGAGGCCGTTCCATTGCCGGTCCCACAACTGATCGCCGAGCTTGTGCTGTTGCAGGGTGACGGCGAGGAGCTGCTGGGCCACGAGGTGACGCGGCTCGGGCGGCGGGAGGACGGGTTCCACCCACCCCCGCGACCACAGCAGCAGCAAGCCCGCCGCCTGCAGCAGTGAGTCCTTACGGGTGGTGAGGAACAGGCAGTTGCGTACCGTGTCCGCACGCCGGCCGGTGCGACCGATGCGCTGCAGGAACGAGGCGACGGAAGCGGGTGAGTCGATCTGGATGACGCGGTCCAGGTCGCCGACGTCGATGCCGAGTTCGAGGGTGGACGTGGAGACGATGACGCAGTCGCGGGCTTCTGCGAACGCCTGCTCGGAACGGTTGCGTTCGTCGACGGAGAGGGAGGCGTGGGAGAGGAACACGGTCACCTCCCGGGCCCGCAGAGCCGCGCCCAGCTGTTCGACCTGTGCCCGCGAGTCGCAGAAGACGAGGCGTTTCTCCCCCCGGTGCAGCGCCGCGATGAGTTTCGCGGCGTTGTCCAGGGACCCCACGTAGTCCAGTTCCACGTCACCCGCCGGTCTGGAGGTCTGCTCCGCGGCGGTCGGGTCGCCGTCGCCCGCCCCGTCGGACGCCGGGAACCGAACCCCTGGGGCCACGACCTGCCCGGTACGGGTCCCCGCGCCCGCGCCCTGCAGCCAGTGCAGCAGGTGTGCGGGGTTGCCGACGGTTGCGGAGAGGCCGACCCGCTGGATGGGCCGGCCGGTGACCCGTTCCAGCCGTTCGAGCACGGCGAGCAGGTGCCAGCCCCGGTCGTCGCCCGCGAAGGCGTGCACCTCGTCGACGACGACGGCCCGTACGCTCCCCAGCAGGCGGGCGTGATCGGTCTTGACGCCGATCAGCATCGCCTCGAGCGACTCAGGTGTGGTCAGCAGGACGTCCGGCGATTCGGTGCGGATGCGCTGCCGCTGCGACTCCTTGGTGTCGCCGTGCCAGAGCGCCGCCCGCCGCCCCAGCCACTGGGCGTACGCGTCGACGCGGACGACCAGGTTGTTGAGGAGTGCCTTCAGCGGGCACAGGTACAGCACCGAGGTGTCGGTCCACCGGTGTTCGGCCATCGCCGACAGCAGCGGGAAGCAGGCCGCCTCGGTCTTGCCGCCGGCCGTCGGGGCCAGCAGGACGGCGTCCTCGCCGTCCATGAGCGGAGTGATCGCCGCCCGCTGGAGGGGGCGCAGGTCGGGCCAGCCGAGGGTGTTGACGATGTGGTGCAGGACGACGGGGTCAAGCCGGTCCAGTACATCGGCCCCTCCCTCGGCCGGGCCCTCCGCGTCCGCCATCACAGCTCCAGGTCGATGTCGTCGGCGGACGCGGATCCGCCGACGACTGTGGCGGCCAGGTTCCGCTCCACGTCGGTGAGTTCGCTGCTCGCGACCGTCAGCTTGTAGTGCTGCCGGGGGTCGAAGTCGTCGAACTGGTCCACGCGGTCGAGCACGTCCCCGACGAGCTTCTTCAGGAACAGCCGGGGCGCCACGCCGACCTTTCCTCCGAGTGCTCCGCCGACTGCCCGCGCGAGGTCGGCGACGTAGGCGTCGTCGACGACCGTGCGCACGCGCTCGGGTGATGTGGCGGCGTCCGCGTACAGGTCCCGGATGGTGACGCCGAGACCGACCAGGGACTCCTGGGTGAAGCCGGGCAGCCGGATCTGCACCGCGCGGGGGTTGTCGAAGCGCGGGTCGGTGGTGAAGTCGGTGGCGAGCCGCTGGGCGAGCGGGGCCAGGCGCTGGACGCCCTGCTGGCCGTCGTAGAAGGCGGGTGTGCCCGTGATGACGAGGTACAGGCCGGGGAAGCGGCCGGAGTGCACCTCGTCGATGAGCTGCCGCAGCGCGTTGAGCGCCTTGTCGCGGGCGTCGGAGCGGACCCGCTGGAGCGTCTCCACCTCGTCGAGGACGACGAAGAGCCCGGTGTGCCCGGAGTCGCGCAGCACGGTGAGCAGGCCCTGCAGGAAGCCGAGGGCCCCGAAGTGGTCGAGGTCGCCGCGCACCCCGGCGGACCGGCGGGCGGCGGCGGCCACGTGCGGCTGACCGCCGAGCCACGCCAGGACGGCCGCGGCGGTCGCCTCGTCGCCGTCGGCGAGGGCGGCCCGGTAGCCCCGCAGGGCGGTGGCGAAGGACGGCGCGTGCCGGGAGACCTCGGCGAGCCGCGCGACGAGCAGCTTCTCCACCTCGCCGGGCAGTTCGTCCTCGGTCGCGCCGGCGGCGAGTGCGTCCTCCTCCAGGGCGTAGAACCAGGCGTCGACGACCGGGCGCAGGGCGCTGGGCGGGAAGCTGGAGGTGGTGAGGCGCTCGGTGAGCCGCCGGTAGACCGTCTCCAGTTTGTGCAGCGGCGTCTCGTTCTCGGAGACCTGGATCTCGGCCACGGCGAAGTTGCGGCGCTTGGCCCGCTCCCCCAGCCAGCGGGTGAAGAACGTCTTGCCGGACCCGTACTCACCGCGCACGGCCTTGAACACGGACCCGCCGGACGCGACGGCGTCCAGTTCCGCGTCGAGGGCCGCCTCGAACCGGTCGAGCCCGGTGGCGAGCAGGTCGAGCCCGCTCTCGGGCACGGCCCCGCGGCGCAGGGCGTCGACGACGGTACGGCGGCGGGCCGCGCTGACCTGGGCGGGGCGCTTGGATCCGGTGGTGCTCACGGGGACCAGTGTTCCATCTCCCTGTGGCTCAGCGCCTCGGCGAAGGGTCACGATGTCCGGTTGGTCATCCAGGTCGCAACGCCCGACGTTCCGCGCCGCGTCGTGGTGCACCTGCCCCGTCTGCCGGCCGGGCACCGGCGGCGCGGTGATCTCGTTTCTCCGCGAACCGGCTTGACCGTCACAACAGAGCACTGCTGGAATCACTCTCTGTACAGGCAACAAGGCGGGAAGTGGAGTCACATGGCGGCGCTCGACAACGTGAAGCTCAAGGACGTTCTGGCGGATGTCGCTTCGGGTTCCTTACAACTGCCCGACTTCCAGCGGAACTGGAAGTGGGACGACGACCGGATCCGGGCGATCATCGCGACGGTCACGCTGGACTACCCGCTCGGCGTCGTGATGACGCTGCAGACCGGCGGCGCCACCCGGTTCCGCTCCCGGACCCTCACCGGCGCCCGGCCGGACGGGGACCCGGAGGCCGACCTCCTGCTGCTGGACGGGCAGCAGCGTCTCACCTCCCTCTTCCAGGCTCTGTGGCAGGACGCCCCGGTGGAGACGGCGGACGCGCGGGGGAAGCCCATCCAGCGGTGGTACTACGTCGACATCGCGAAGGCCGTCGGGCCGTCCGCGGACCGCGACGAGGCCATCGTGTCCGTCCCGGCCGACAAGGTGATGCGGACGGACTTCAACCGCACCGTGGTGCTGGACCTGAGCACCACCGAGGCCGAGTGCGCGGCCGGTCTCTTCCCCCTCCACTTCGTCTTCGACGCCCAGCGCGTGAACGAGTGGAAGAAGGCGTACATCAAGGCGGACGAGGACCGGAACTGGGACCTGTGGGGCCAGTTCGACGAGGCGGTCCTTCAACAGGTCCGCGCCTTCCAGGTCCCGATGATCCGGCTGGCCGCCTCCACCTCCATGGACGCCGTCTGCGCGGTGTTCGAGCGGGTCAACACGGGCGGTGTGCCCCTGAACGTCTTCGAACTGCTCACCGCGACCTACGCCGGGGACCGCGACTACGTGGAGCGGACCGGGGACTACTACCAGCTTCCGGTGGTGTGGCGGGAGACCAAGCAGGCGCTGGCGAGCAAGTACGCGGTCTTCGGCCGCGTCGAGAACAGCCTGGAGAAAGGCCTGAGCAGTATCGACTTCCTGCAGGCCATCGCGTTGGTGCGCACCTGGGAGCGGAAGCAGGAGGGCGTCGGGACCACGGTGTCCTGCAAGCGCCGCGACCTGCTGGACCTGCCCCTCGCCGACTTCGTCCGCCTGGCGCCCAAGCTCGCCGACGCCTTCGCGTGGGTGGGCGACTTCCTGGAGCGGCAGTGCATCGTCCGCCCGGCCGACCTGCCGTACAAGACGCAGCTCGTCCCGCTCGCGGCGGTCCGCGCGATCCTCGACACGGGGACGGACGGTCTGGGTGCGGAGGAGAGGATCGAGCAGTGGTACTGGTGCGGGGTGCTCGGTGAGATGTACGGCGGCTCCACGGAGACGCGCTTCACCAAGGACGTCGAACAGCTCGTCCCCTGGATCGCGCAGAACGAGCGGGCGCCCGAGACGGTCACGGAGGCGTTCTTCTTCGCCGAGCGCCTCGACACCCTCAGCACCCGCAACAGTGCTGCCTACAAGGGAATCTACGCCCTGCTGATCAAGCAGGGGGCGGTGGACTGGCACCACACGGGCGCCCCGCTCAGCCCCGGCAGGCTGGACGAGTACGGCGTGGACATCCGGCAGATCTTCCCCAAGACGTGGTTCCGGCGTGGCAACAGCGAGGGTCTGCCCACGGGTTCGATCGTGAACAAGACCCCCTTGTCCTACCGTGCGGCGATGGACATGACGGGGGCGCCGTCGTCGTACCTGTCCACGATGATCGCCGCGTCCGACATGCGTCCGGAGTGGTTCGACGACGTCCTGTCCACCCACCTGATCGATCCGGACGCGCTGCGCGAGAACGACTACGAGCGCTTCTACCGGGACCGCTCCAAGCAGTTGCAGGACCTGGTGCACTCCGCCATGGGCAAGAAGACGATGCTCCGCGACCTGCCGGAGGCGGACGTCCGATGACGACCAGGTCTCACGAGCGGGACGTCGCCTCGCTCAAGGGCAGGACCGTGTCCGTGCAGGAGATCCTCGACCTGTTCCAGGTCAGGGTCCGCGACCACCGGACGGTGCACCGCATCTCGCAGGCGTTCACGGACGCCGGGCTGACCACGCTGCCGGACTTCGCCGTCTGCGGTCTGCGCAGCAGCGTCGACGTCGTGCCGCTGGCGTCCGTTCCCGCACAGCGGGCACCGGCCGGTGCGGGCGACGAGGCCGACGCGACCGATGACGCCCTGCCCTCGCACGCCCTGCCGCAGCGGTTGCTGCTCGGCGACATCCCGTCGGCACGGCGCGGCGTGGTGTCCGTGGGCCCCGGCACTCCGCTGTCCCAGACCACCTTCCTGATGCGCACGAAGGGCCTCTCCCAGGTCCCGGTGACCACCGGAATGGCGCAGGTCCACGGGGTCGTCACCTGGGGGTCCGTGGCCAAGATGTACGAGGCGGGGAAGCCGGCCACCCTGGACAACGCGATGGAGAAGGACTCCCTGCCCGTCGCCGACGCCCGGCAGGAGTTCTTCACCGCCCTCCCGGTCGTCCGCGAGCACGGTTACCTGCTCGTCCGCGGCGACGACGGCTGCCTCTCGGGCACCGTCACCGCCGCGGACGTCACGGAACGCTTCGAGGGGGCGGCGCGGCCCTTCTTCATCGTGGGCGAGATCGAGTCGCTGCTGCGCCGCTGCCTGGGCGCGGCACTGGACACGGAGGCCATCAAGGCGGTCCAGACGAACAAGAAACCGGAGCATCGCACCGGCCAGGTGTCGGACCTCATGTTCGGCGACTACCTGAGGCTCCTGGACGGCGACCAGACGAAGCAGTCCTTCGCCGAACGGGCCGACCGCAACTGGGAGGCGCTGAAGTGGCCGAACATGCCCCGGGAGCAGTTCGTCGGCCTGCTGAAGCGGGTGAAGGACATCCGCAACCGGATCGCCCACTTCGACGAGAAGCCGCTTCCGCAGGAGATGATCGACGAGCTGACGACCTTCGCGAAGGTGCTGCGGGCGTTCGCGTCGTGAGGTAGCGGGGGGGGGCGGGCTGCTCCTCACCGCGGGCACGCGCTCTCGGCCCACACCGTCTTCGTGCAGGTGTCCCGTACCTCGCAGCCCCGGCGTTCGGCGTACGCCGCCACCAGGAGCAGCCCCGTCCCGAGTCCGCTTCGAGTGAGCCGGCCTCGGCGGCGGAGGTTGTCGGCGGCAGCCGTTCGGGGCGCGCGTCGGTCACCTCGACATGAACGTGCTCCGGGCAGCCGCAGCAGGAAGAGTCTGAAGTCCCGTCCCGGCAACCGGCCGTGGGTGAGTACCGGTGGGCCACCGGCGAGGTTTCCGCTGTGCGAGATCACCGTCTGACGAGGGACCACGCTCCGGGTGCCTCCGGGACAAGCTCCGGAGGCACCCGGAGTCGTGTCCTCAGCCCGCTCCGAGGGCGAACTGCTCGCGCAGCAGCGCCTCGTGGAGCCGCAGGGTGCGGCCGTCCGGCAGGGTCTCCAGGACCTGTACGCCGTCGTAGTTGAGGAGTTGCCGCAGGACGGCGGCGAAGCCGTCGCCCCGGGTGACGGGCATGCCGGCGCGCTGGGCGAGCGCGGTCACGGGCAGGGTGCCGCCCGCGTCCAGCAGGGCGGCGAGCGCCTTGTGGACCTGCTCCTGCTGCGGCTTGCGGGCCAGGCCGCCGAGCTGCGCCTGGTACGTCTCCGAGTCGAGCAGTGCCGTCACCAGCGTCTCGGCCCGGGAGACGACGGTCGGGGTGAGCAGGGCGTCGTCTCCCCCTGCCGTCAGCGCCACGTCGAAGAGCGCCTCGTGCATCCGGGCGACTTCCGCCTGCTCCTTCTTGGCCTTGCCCGTCGGCTTCTTGGGAGCGGGAGGCGTTGCGGTCACCGGCCGAGCCGCGTGCTCGTCCGGCAGCGGTGCCTTCCCGGTGTCCTCCGGAGCCCACCAGCCCGGCCGCTGGTCGCCCAGCTCCCGCCACCCCTTGGGCGGCTCCGCACCGAACGGCAGGAAGGCCAGCACCGGGATGGTGACCTCGGCGAGCGACACCCCTCCGTGGTAGCCGGCCTTGAGGGCGGTGTAGCGGGAGTCGGCGTCCCACAGGGCGACGACGGACGCGCCGGGCTCGGGCCAGACCACGCGTGGCCCGGACAGGGTGATCTCGCGTTCGGCGAGCGGGCCGCCGCCGGGCAGGCGGTGGCGGGCGGAGGCGGGATCGGCGGCGGTGTCGACCTTCGTGCCGTGCCGGTCGACGACGTGGCCGTGGTCGCTGGTGACGAGGACCGCCATGCCCTGGGTGGCCGCCACCCGCAGCAGGTCGCGCAGGCCGGGTACGTCGTCGATCCGCCAGGCACCGTCGCCGAGTTTCTGCTCCTTGGCGAGCCGGTCGTCGATGGCGTTGAGGACGACGGCGACATGGGTCCTGCCGTCGGCCAGCGCCTCCGTGAGCGCCGGGCCGAAGGTGCCGCCCGCGGTCTCGGTGCGCAGGTCGTCCTTGTGGAACACGGCGGCCCGGGCTCCGCCCCACAGCTTCAGTGCGGGGAAGAGCCGCTTCTCGTCGGCCTGGGTGCCCTTCATCAGCGTGCCCGCGAAGAGTGAGGTGCGGGACACGGCCGTCACGGTGGGCAGGGCGGCGGCCATCGCCCGGCGGTGCGGGGCACTGCCTTCGGGCAGCGGGTCGAACTCGGCCCAGGAGCGGCGCAGTTCCTCCCCGAGTTCGTTCGCGATGGCCGCGCTCATGCCGTCGAGCACGAGCAGCAGCACCCGCCGTTCCTCCCCGCGCCGCACGGCCGGGCCGACCACGCGGTCGAGGAAGGTCTCGACGGTGAGCATGGAGCCGGGCTGGGTGCCGGCCTGGGTCCAGGAGGCCAGGGAGCGGGCGAAGGCCGCGTCGATCTGCCGGCGCCGGTCCCGGACGCGGGTGCCGAGGACGTCGTAGGCGGCCTTGAGGACGGGGTCCGGGTCGCCGCCGGCCTCGATGTGTTCCAGGGCGAGGTCCGCCCAGCCGGTCTCGGCGATGTGCCGCTGTACGGCGTCGGCGACGGTGGGGACGTCGGCGGGCGGGTCGGTGGCCAGCCAGCGGGCGAGGCGCTGGCCCATGCGGGCGCGTTCGACACGGGCGGACTCTTCCGACTCGGCGGCGAGCCGGTGGTCCTCCAGGCGGCGGACGGCGTCCGTCACGGCGGCCGTGTCGTCCGCCGCGAGGGCCTGGCCGACGGCGGTGAACCGGGCCTCGAGTCCGCCGCGCAGGACGGGGCTCGCCGCCACGGCCTGCTCAGCGCCGAACTGGCGGGCCAGCGCGGACGCCCGGTCGAGCACGATGCCGGTGGTGCGGCGCGCCTCCCGGGCCTGGTCGGCGTCGGTGCCGCCGGTGCGGTGTCCGGCCGCCAGCAGCGTGGTCACGTGCTCCTCGGCGGCCCGCCCGAAGACGGTCACCAGGACGTCGAACTGGTCGCCGACCGCGGGGGGGTGGTCACCGAGGTAGCGTTCGGCGCGGCCTCGGGCCCGGTAGGTCTCGGGGGCGGGCTCGGCGTGCTGCCACAGGGCCGCGCACACCAGGCCGAAGGCGGCGGCGTCCGCGCCGCGTTCGGCGTCGACGAGGGCGAGCAGGGCGCGGCCGGCGAGGCCTGCCTGGTCCTCCTCGCCGAGGAAGGCGGCCAGTCCGGAGCGTTCGGGGCCGCGCAGGGCGAGGAGCCGTTCGGGGGCGCCTGGCCGGGTCGACCAGTGCAGCAGGGCCTGGGCGTCGAGCCGGTCGTCGCCGGGGCGGCGCGTGCCGTCCTCGGTGTCGTAGCGGCCCAGGCGCAGGCGGCGCTGGGCGAGCGCGGTGAGGGCGTACTGGCGGGACAGCCAGCCGCCGGGGACGGGCGGCCAGCCGCCCGTGGTGGGCGGAGTGGCGTCGAGGAGTGCCTCGGAGGCCCAGTTGACGTCCTTGAGCCGGGGGTCTATCTGCCGGGCGCCGAACGCCTCGCGGACGACGTCCCAGCTGTCGACCGTGTCGATGCGCAGCTTGTGGACGCGGGCGAGGATCGCCGGGTCGAGTTCGTGCTGCTCCCGGTCGGTGAGGACGACCAGGACCGCGGGGCCGGGACGGCGGCCCGCAAGGTGGTCGAGGACGAGTTCGTGGACGGCGAGCGGCGACGGCGCGACCGCGACGCCGGCCGTGCGGCCCTCGCCCCAGACGGGTTCGGCGGGGCCGTCCCACTGGGGCGCGGACCGCAGCAGCACGACCCGGCGCCGCCCCTGCTCCTCCCCCGTCAGGGAGGCGGCCAGATGCGTCTGGGAGGACAGGTACTGGGTGACGGTCGCGGTGTTCAGCCGGACCGCGCCCGGGACGACGGTGGCGGTGTCCGTCATTCGACGACCTGCCAGGTGATCTCGATGGTCGCGTCGGGGTGGCGGGCGGCCAATTCGGTCAGTTCTGCCTGAAGGGCGGCGGCGGCCTGGCGCACGGTCGTACTGCGGCGCCCCGACTTCTTCGCCGTGCCGCCGCTCGCAGAGGGCGTTTCCTGGGGATGGACGTACGGGATTCGCGGGTCGCAAGTATCCGTGTTCAGGGACAGGTCGTCGGCCGTGGGAGGCAGAGGCGCAACCGGTACAGGCGTCGGGGTGGCGGCGGCCTGGCTGCGCTTGATCAGGGCGACGACCTCGCGCTGGGTGCGGGCGAGCGTGTCGCGCAGGTCGGCGGTGCGCTGGTCGTCGCGGGCCACGTTGCGCAGCGAGTCGAGCAGCGCCTCGCCCTCGGGGCCGAGTCCGGCGGCGAGCTCCAGGGTGCTCCAAGGTGCGGAGGCGACGGCCTCCGCGACCGCGCGGGCTTTCTTGACGGAGGTGCCGTACCGGTCGGCGCTGGTCTCGCCCAGGTCGAAGGAGGCGAGGGCCTCCACGGTCTTCTTCGCCCCGGCCGCGCCCTTGCCGGCCTCCGCCGTGAGCGCGTCCAGCAGTTGCAGGGAGCGGCGGGCGAGAGCGAGCCGTCCGGTGTCGGCGGTCTGGTCGAGGCCGAGGAAGGAGGCGTGGGCCTCCAGCTGGTGCACCAGGTCGGCCGCGTGGTCCCGGTGGGTGCGGGCGGCCTCGATGATCTGGCGGGCGAACTGGTTGACCATCCGGCCGCGCCGCAGCGCGGGCGGCTTCGCCCCGAAGACCGTCTCGAAGCGCTGGCGTGCGGTGTCCCAGTCGGACTCGGCGGGCAGCGGCTGGCTGCGCAGCGCGTCGTGGTCCTTGATCGCGGACAGTTCGGGCGCGGGGTCGAGGACGGTGCCGCCGCGCACCCACACCCGGTCGTCCATCTCGGCGAAGGCGGCGACGACGAGCCGGGCGAGGAAGTCGGGCAGGCCGCGCGGGTCGGGCCGGTCGGTCCAGTCGGTGAGCGTGATCAGGGACAGGTCCCCGGTGACGCCCTGGGAGCGGGCGAGCTGCCGGAAGTGGTCGGGCCAGTACCGGGACAGCTCGAAGTACGCCTCCTTCTGCTGCCCGAGGCGCAGCGGTCCGGCGATGCGCTGCATGAGCTTGCGGTCGGCGGCCGGGACCTCCACCCGCCCGTCGCGCGCCTCGGCGGCGGCCCGGACGTGGGTGAACACCTTCTTGGTGTCGGCGGACCTGACGGCGGTGCCGGTGGCGTCGGGGTCGAGGTCGGGGTGGGCCGGGTACTGGTGGACGAGCAGCTTCCCCGCGACGTGCCGGACGCCGTCGCGCAGGCTCTGCCCGAAGGACAGGGTGAGCCCGTCGACGTCGGGCAGCGCGACGAGGTGGTCGTCGAAGTCGGGCACGACGTCGGCGGCCTGCTTCTGGGCGAGTCCGTACGCCTGCTTGAAGGCGCCCTTGACCTGCTTGAGCAGAGCCTCGCGCTGGGTTTCGAGGAGGCCCTTGGCGCGGCTGCGGTTGTCGGCGTTGAGGTGGCCGGCGTACTGGGTGTCGAAGCGGTGCTCGTCGGCGAGGGCCTTGTCGATGACGACGAGGCGCCGGAAGTCCTGGAAGCGCTGCGCGGACAGGTGCGCGGGCAGCCAGGCGACGGTGCGGGACCGCTCGCCCTGCTGGCGCTCGCGCAGGCGCTGGACGCGGTTGGCGTCCTCGACCGGGCCCCACTCGCCCTCGTCGAAGGGGAGGTCTATGGCGATCCGCCAGCGGCCCTCCTCCTGCGGCATCAGATCGTGGTCGGGCAGCTCGTCCTCGTCGGCGACGTTCCCGAAGACGATCTCGGCGGTGCGGGCGGTGCCGCGCCAGGTGAAGTGGAGCTGGTCGCTCAACTGGCCGTGTTCGACGCCCAGTTCCTCGGACAGCAGGCGGCGGGCGAGCGCGACGCGGTTGCCGGGGTTGTCGTTGACCTGGGCGTTGGCGATGACGGAGTCCACGTCGACGCCGGAGAGTTCGAGGCGGACGCCGGGGTTGGCGTCGGTGCCGGTCTCCTTGATCTCGGGGAACCTGGCGGCCCATTCGGCGACCTTGTTCTTGATGATGCCGACCTCGGCGCCCGGGATGGGGGCGAGGACCGACCCGTGGTTGAGCGCGCCGAGCCGCCGGATGGTCAGTTCGGACAGCGCGGGCACGCTGGGCGCGAGCGCGGACAGCAGCAGGGTGCACACGAGCCGGTTGTCGCCGGTGAACATCCGGCAGCCGTTGAGCCGCTTCGGGTCGGTGAGGGACTCGGGCCGGTTGCGGTACTGCTCGACGTCGTCCTCGGTGATGTCGTACGAGCTGAGCAGGTAGGGCCGCAGTTTGGTCTTGTAAAGCTTGTCGGCGGCCTCGAAGACGACCTTCAGGCTGTCGGTGAACGGCTTGTCGCCGCCCTTCGCGATCACCGGGTAGAGGTCGCCGACGGGGACGAGCCGGCCCAGGCGGATCTCGTCGCGGTGGTCGGCGAGGAGCTCGCCCATCAGCTTCAGACCGGTGCGGGAGCGCTGCAGCGCGGACGAGATGTGGACGAGGGTGTCCATGAACGCCGGCGAGAACGGGTACGTCAGCCGGAACGACTCCGCGTCCGCGCCGGTGGTGCCCTTCTCCGAGCCGAGCAGGGTGTCCCAGACCTGCGGGCCGACCCGCTTGGTCTGCTCGAAGGCGGCGTCGACCAGTTTGACCGCCTCGTCGTCCTTGGGCTTGAGGAGGCGGGCGTGGGCGATCTGCGGGAGGTTGCGGTCCTCCAGGGTGATCTTGTCGAACCGGCCGGAGGCCAGGTTCAGGGTGTCCTGGATGGACGACTCCGCCGCGCCGGACACCTCCTCGCCGACCAGCTCGCGCAGGTCGCGCTGGCGGGCGATGAACGACACGACGGGGATGGCGCGGCGGGCGTCACCGCCCTCCACGAAGTTCGTGATCTTGCTGGCCTCGCGCGCCACGAACTTCTGGTCGTGGATGAGGGTGGCCAGCCACAGGATCAGCTCGTCCATGAACAGGATCAGGCCGTCGTAGCCGAGCGACTGGGCGTGCTCGGCGATGACGGACAGACCGGCGTCCAGGGAGATGAAGCCGTGCTCGTCCTCGGCGGCGTTCCGGGTGAAGCCGGGGAGGAGGTTGGTGCCGGCGTCGTTGACCAGCTTGGCCCGCAGCTCGGCCGGGGCGGAGGGGTTGGTGAGGTTGAGCGGGACGCCCGCCTCGTGGTTCTCCTCGGCGGCGAGCGCGGTGTCCAGGAGCTGCGGGGTCCAGGCGAAGCCCTCGCCCCACTCGTCCTCCTCGCCGTCGTCCGCGTCGCTGGTGCCCAGGCCGCGGATGACGGCCTCGTCGCCCATGTGGGCGCGCATGGCGCGGATGTCGGCGAAGAGGGAGTCGGTCCGGTACACCTGCGGGGTCGGGGCGTCCGGGTGCAGCTTCTTGACGTGGTGCACGTACCCGCCGAGCACCCGCTGTTCCAGGGCCTTCGCGCCGAGCATGTGGTACGGCACGAGCAGGAACTTCTTGCCGTCCGTGGTCAGCCACTCGTGCTTGGTCAGCACCGGGTCGAACTCGGTGCGGGCACGGGCCGCCGGGTCGCCGCTGAGCAGCGCGTACAGCACGGCCATGAAGTGCGACTTACCGGAACCGAACGAGCCGTGCAGGTAGGCCGCCTTGGAGCGGTGCCCGTCGAGCGAGGACTTGATGAGGGCCAGCGCCTCGTCGAAGTTCTCCAGCAGCCGCTCGGTGACGACGTAGTCCTTGAGCGCGTGCCGGGCGCCCTCGGGTGTCGTCGCCTCGGCGAGGGACAGCACGAAGTCCGAGGTGGAGATGGACTCCTTGATGTCGATGACATCGCGGAGGAGGGGCGGCTGGGCCATTGCGGGTCTCGCTCTCCCTGACGGTGGTCGGTGCTGCTGCTCGTGTTCGGTGTCGCGCGGGGTCCGCCGCCGGGGCCCGGGGCCGGTCCGAGCGGTGGGGCGGGGACCAGGGGTACGGATCGCCGGTGCGGCGGACCGGCTGTCCTGGCCGGTGGCGAGGACCGAACCGGTCACGCGGTGACCGGCCGGGAACGCCGCTCACGGCGTCGGCCGGGTCAGGTGGGACGGGTTCGCGTCGTCTGCACTCTTCGTCCCCCTCGTACTGAACGTCACCCGTACGGCCTGCGCACAGCACCCTACATCGGTACCCCCATCGGCCCCGTGCCGTATGTCCTCGCGCACCGTCCGTGCGGGCCGCTCCCGTTCCGCCGTATCCGCTACCGCCGCCGTCGCCCCGACCGGTAGGCGTCCAGCAGGTGCCGGCTCGCGGCCGTGAAGGGGTGTTCGGGGCCCGGGCCGCGTTCCCGCCGCTCGACGACGTCGGTCATCCACGCGATGCCCTCAAACCGGTCCGGCGGTCTGAGTAGGGCCGTCGCTTCGGACGGGCCGCGCGCTTCGAAGGCGTCGAGGGTCAGCTGCCAGGTCGGGCCGGGCGGGTCCGTCACGGAGCGACCGCGCGTACGAGGAGCGTCCCGATGTGCCCGGGATCGACTCCTCTCAGACGGCGATGGCCTGCTGGGCCAGCAGCAGTGCCAGCGGTCCCCCTTGGAGCAGGAAGCGTCCCTCGGTGGCGGCCCGGATCGCGTCGGGCATCGGCCACCACATGAGCTTGAAGCTCTCTTCGCCGGGCGTGAGCTGCTGCGGGCCACAGGTGAGCCCTTCGGCCAGGAAAAGGTGGATGCGGGCAGTGGAGTCCAGGGTGATGGCGTACGAGCCGAGGGGCCGCCAGGTCTGGGCGATGACGCCGGCTTCCTCGCGCAGCTCACGCCGCGCACAGTCTTCCGGTGTCTCGCCCTCCTCCCGGCGCCCCCCGGGCAGGAACACGTACTCGCCGCCGTGCTGGGTGAATTCGGCGGTCAGGACGGCGACCAGGCCCCCCGTGTCCCGGGCCACGATGACGGAGGCGTCGCGCTTCGCCTTTTGTCGGGTTGTGTCAGTCATGGCCCGGGAGCGTATCCGCCTACTCCGACAGCCAGGCCGCGAACGGCACGTTCGACACGGTCAGATGAGCGATGCCACGGCCGGGGTAGCCGTCCTCGCCGAAGGCGTGGCCGTGGTCGGCGCACATGATGATCAGCCATCTGGTGAAGCTCACCCGGGAGGGTGGCCTGCTGCAGCAGCTGACCAAGCAGGTGCTGGAGTCCGCGTTGGAGGGCAAGCCCACTGATCACCCGGGGCACGAGCCCGGTGAGCGGCCGAGGGCGGTCGGGAGAATTACCAGAACGGGCACCGGCCCAAGACGGTGATCATCGAGTCGGAGCCGGTAGAGATCGCAGTGCCGCGGGACCGGGCGGGGTCGTTCGAGCCTCAGCTGGTCAGGAAGCGTGCGGCGGCTGGGCGGGGCCCGCCGTGAGCACTACGGCCGCCGTCGCCCCGACCGGTAGGCGTCCAGCAGGTGCCGGCTCGCGGCCGTGAAGGGGTGGTCGGGGCCCAGGCCGCGTTCCCGCCGCTCGACGACGTCGGTCATCAGGGCGATGGCCTCGCCCACGTGTCCGAGCGCGGCACGGGTCCGGGAGAGGAGCTGCCGGGCGGCGAGCACGAGCGGGTACTCGGGCCCCAAGCGCCGCTCGTACGTCCCGACGACCTGCCGGATCTCACGGTCGGCCTCGTCGAAGCGGCCCAGGAGGTACAGCGCCCACGCGTGGTTGTGCCGGGCACCGAGTGTCACGGTGTGGTCGGGGCCGAGGACGTGCTCGCACTCCGACGGCAGCGTGAGCAGGGTGCCGCCCTCCTCGGTGACCACGTCGGCGGCGGGCAGCATCTCCAGCAGGCCAGCGCGGGCCCGGAGGGTCAGCGGATGCGCGGGACCGAGCGCCGAGCGCCGTCCGGCGACGGTGTCGCGGAGCAGCGCGACGGACTCCTCCCGTCTGCCGAGGTTCGCCAGCACGAGCTGGAGGCCGTAGGCGCTGTCCGTGGTGTCGGGGTCGTCGGCACCGAACAGGCGCTCCTGGGTGTCCCGGACCGCACGGAGCGCTGCTTCGGCCTCGGCGTACCTGCCCAGCCGGAACAGTGCCCGCCCTGCTCTGGAGCGGGCGGCGAGGACCGTACGGTGGTCCGCGTCGAGGTGCCGCTGCGCGAGATCGGCAGCGTTGCGGGCGGTCTCCCAGGCGGAGACGTAGTCACCGGTCCGGTGCAGGGCGGTGGCCAGCCGCGTCGTGACGGCCAGGGCGTCGGCGGCGGACGATGCTCCGATGCGCCCCAGCAGGGCCAGCGCGTGAGGGACCAGCAGGCGCAGTCGGGGATCGTGCGGACCGGCGTCGGGCACGCCGGGCACGGCCGCGTCGAGCAGCCGGACGGCTGTCGTGTCGAGGACGGGCACCAGGTCCGCGGGGGTCGCCGCCGAGACACTGTCGAGCAGGATGCCGTGGCTCTGTACGCAGCGTGCGCCGGCGGCGTCGACCCGTTCCGACAGTGACTGGTCGAGGAGGGCTCTGAGGGCCGTCTCGGTGCGGGCACGCGGCAGTACGACGCCGATGTCGGCGTGGTTGAGCAGGGTCAGCGGCAGCGGCTCTGCGGCGAACCGGGCCAGGAGTCTGAGCAGGGCCGCCGCTTCGGGGAGCCCGCGCGCTTCGAACGTGTCGAGGGTCAGCTGCCAGGTCAGGCCGACCAGATGGCGGGGGTCGGCTTCGGACAGCGCGTCGGCTCCCCGGTCTATCAGCTGGACCCGTTCGTCCGAGTCGAGCTGGTCCCCGTAGGCGTCCATCGTCCAGGGGTCGATGACCTGCCGGGAGAGGAAGCCGCCCGCCAGGGTGAGGGCGAGGGGCAGCCGCCCGAGCCGGTCCGCGACCCGCGCGGCCTGCTCCGTCGTACCGCTGTTCGGGGCCAGATCGCGCAGCACGAGAGCGGCGTCCTCCCGGGGCAGGACGCCGATGTACTGCAGCTCGGCGCCCGGCCACCACCGGGCCGCCGCCCGCCGTGTGGTCACCAGGACGGTGCCGCGCGGGCTGGTGCGCAGCCAGTCGCCGTCCCGCAGGATCTCCGGCTCGTCGGTGTTGTCCAGGACCAGTAGCCAGGGTTCGGCGGAACGGTCAAGATACGTCCAGGCGAGATCGGCGGCGGGTCTGAGGCCGTTGCGCGCGGCGAGCAGTTCGCCGTCGCCTGCCCCTCGGTCGGCGGCGACGGCGAGCATGCCGGCGCGCAGGCTCGCGCGGTCGGAGGCGTTGACCCACAGGCCCACCCGGCCCTGTTCTCCGGTGACCTCCTGGAACAGGGCGCAGGCGACCGCCGTCTTGCCCGAGCCGCCCATGCCGTACAGCACGTAGACCTGGCCGCCGCGCTCCGCCTCGACGCTCGCCCGCAGGCGTTCCATCACCTCGCTGCGGTCGCGCAGCGCGACGAGGGGCCTCCCGACCGCCGGGCGTCGCACCGAGTCCGGTCCGCCGTGCTCCGGCCCGTCACCGCCGTAGTGGTGGTGCTCGCTGATGTGCTGGTCGCCCCGCGACTGGTAGACGCGTCCCTGGTCCTCGGCGTGGCCGTCCGTCCCGCCCGTCATCGCTCGGCGATGTGCTGGTCTCGTCCCGCCTGATAGACCCGGGCCTGACCCGATGCGGTGGCGTGCTGGGCGATCTGCCGGGCGACCGAGCCACCGGGGTCGAGTTGGTCCAGCAGTGCGCGCAGTTCCTCAATGGCGGCAGGCCGGGCGATCAGCAGCCGCCGCACCATCGCCTGCCACTGAAGCCGTAGTTCGTCCAGCGTCTCCTGGTCGTCCGCAGCCGCTGCGGCCAGCGCGTCCTCGCGACCGGCCTCCAACTCGGCGGCGACGGTCTCGGCGCGCTCGGGTTGCGTCCGGCGCCAGAGCTGCGTGACCCCGTCACGCACATGCTGCCAGGCATCGGTCGCCATCAACGCGACCAAGGTGGTCCCCGCGCTCTGCGCGAGCAAGGCCACTTCTGCGTCCACTGCCGCCCCTCCGTTCACCCGATTTTCCGACAGCACAGATGGAAAGTGTCACCCGTCAGGCGTTGGCGTGATCTTCAGTGCGATCAATATCATTCCACCCCTGAGCGGCAGGGAACAAGGAGGAATCAATCCTCGCCAATACCCCTGCGGAGCAGGTCTGACACGTGGTCAGACGGGCGATGTGCGCGCTACAGTGAGGCCTCCCGACCGATCGAGGGGGCGAGGGAAATGGCCAGGCCATGGGAAGCGGATCCGGATACGAGCTTCAAGCAACGTCTGGGAAAAACACCCCAGGAACTGGGAAACACCACCGGAACCCCTGACTGCCCGGACATCTGGGAACTCGCCAACGGCGACATCGCCGTCATCGGCCGGGACCTCACCCAGTCACTCGGCCGGAACCTGCCCGACGGGGTGTCGATCGGGTCGGACGAACGCCTCGTGGTCATTCCCAGGAACATGCTCATCGCGGCGAAGCCGGACATCCCCAGTGTTTGACTCCTTCGCGGGCGGCGCCTCCGAACGCCTGGACCGCCCCACGTACCACGCGGACCTCGGCCGGATCTACTCCAGCGGGATCAGCTTCCTCAACAAGCTCGAGCGCGGACAGCACTTCAAGGAGCGCGGCTTCCCGAGCTGGGAGGCCTTCGCCGGCGGCGACTGGAAGAGGGCGCTGTCCCTGGCCGACGAGAGGCGCGAGGACTACACCCGGGAAATCCGGCGGGCGTCGGAACTGGGCGTCACGCACCGTCGCCTGCGAGTGGTGGAATTCCCTGTCACGCCTTATGTGCAATGGGAGTTGTTCGTCCTGCGTGTGCGTGTGGACGTGGGCGACGCAATCAAGGTCATCGACGCTCGTGAACTTTCCAGCATTGAGCAGAATCGCCTGGTTCCAGAAGTAGTGATTCTCGGCGATGTGGTCATGTACGAGGTCGTGTACGACGAGGACGGCAATGCGGCGGGAGCCAACCGCTATGCGGACGGCTCACTGATCCGGGAGACGAACGCCGGGTTCGATGCGCTGTATGAGCGTGGTGAGGGGTTCTACGAATTCTTCGACCGGGAGATCGCTCCCCTGGCCCCGCCGCGGGGGGCCGGTACTTCAACGGGTTTTCGCGGGTAGCGGTGATCAGCGGGACGGGGTGACGAGCAAGCCCACAGGCCGACAGATCCCCGCCCCGGTGGTGGGCACTCGCGGCGTCAGGGCCTGGGTTCCTCCAGCTTGCGGGTAGGAGTGTCCGCACCGTGCAGTTCGGCGTCCACTGGGGCGAAGGTCTCGTGTTCTTCCACGACTTCGCCGTCCACGACGTCCCCCTCCGACACTCGGTGCGACGGGTCCGCCAGGGGCAGGCCGGCGAGGTGGTTCTTGAGCCTCTTGGCCATCGGAAGGTAGGTCGCGAGAGTGAGCCCGCCGGACACGACGGCCCCGATGACGGGGATGGCTTTGGAGACGCCCTTCGCGAAGGACTGCGTCGTCATCTTGACACCGAGGTACTTCGCGACCTTCTTCACCATCGGGTAGACGACCCCATGGGTGAGTGCCTTCTTGGGCAGCTCCTTGGCGACCTGCTCCGCGATCATCCCCGCGACTTTCCCCACAGCGGCGTTCGCCGACTGGGTGCCGAACATCACGCCGAAGAACAGCGTGAGCACCGCCTTGGTCGCGTCGTCGACGTCATCGCCCTCGTCGGAGAACAGCTCGGGCCAGCTGTAGAGGTAGGCGAGCTTCTGGGCGATGCGCAGCATGTGGCCGACGTACTGGGCCGTGTCGGCGGGCACCGTGGCGGGAAGGGCGAGGATGCCGGGTATCCCGGCGGCGGCCGAGAGAGCGCTGACCTTGGCGGTTTCGTAGCGGATGGATTCGTTGGCGACCTTGTCGAGGACCTCGACGGTGATGCCCGCGGCAGCGGGAGTCTCCTCTATCGCTCGTCGGATCTCGTCCTCGGAGCAGTGGCGAGCCAGCGCACTGCGGAGGTACGCCTCCCTGTGGATACGCACACCCGGAAACTTCGCCGCCGCCAGCAGCACCGTGAAGAAACGCGACTCGGGGTTCTCGACCTCTTTACCCTTTTTCATGGCAGGAACTTACAGGAGCACCGCACGCCAAAGGCCGGGGTGTCTCGGCTCCGTTGAGACCTCGTGATGTGAGTGACGGTGGTGTGAGGCCGGCTCCCTTCACGGTGTCGAGCGTCACCCGGGGAGGGTCACTACGTCCGCTTGGCATGTTGGACGAAGATCGTCCAAGTGTCCCGCAGGACGGTCACGGTTCCCCGACTGCGTGCCTTCGTGTCCCGGACCATCACCTTGTTCGGATCGCTGTCGGCCAGTTCAACGCAGTTCTGTGTCTCGGTGTAGGAGCTGGTTCGCCAGTTCGGGGTCACGGGCTGCATGGGGCCGCTCTCCTAGTCCGTAGGCATCTGGTCGAAGTGCTGCATCGCTGTGGAGATGAGGCCGCGGACGGCGGTGCCGTAGACCGCTGACTGTTTCAGGAGGGCGAACGCCTTGGTGTACAGCTCGATTTCTCGGGGCTGGGTGACGGAGAGCTCAGCCGAGTAGGTCTCGACGAGGACGAGTCGGCTGTCGAACATCGAGAACGCGTTGCCCGGCCAGATGAAGGTGGGGGCGGACTTGGGGACGATGCCCAGGCTGAGGCGGGGAAGTCTCATCACGGCCAGGAGACGGTCGAGTTGCCCCTTCATCACTTCCGAACCACCGAAGTTGGTGTACAGGGCCTGTTCGCCTAGGAGGACGTTGAAGATGCGGTCGCCCCTGTACAGGTACTGCTGGCGCTCAAGTCGCTTGGCCACGGCCGCTTCGGCGTCATCGGGAATCTCGTAGTAGCTGACGCCCTGTCGGAGGACTTCGGCAGCGTACTCAGAGGTCTGGAGGGTTCCCCAGATGAGCGTGGGGTGCCAGATGCGGAAGACCTTGGTCCTGGCGTACACCGGGATCGCCTGGCGCTGTCGTTTCTCGACACCGGTCTGGAGTTGCCTTCGCCATTCGAGCCACAGCTCGTCGACATGACGGACGATCGCGACCAGGTCACCCAACTGCTCGCCCCGGCCGGTCGTCTCGCACCAGACGCGCATGTCGTCCTCGCTGGGACGCTGCTTGCCGTTCTCGATGCGGGAGACCTTCGACTCCTGCCACGAGGTGGCACGGGCGAATGCCCGGCCGCTGGTGAATCCGGCGTCCTTACGGAAGCCACGCAGCCGGGCACCGAGCGCCTGCAGCGCCTCTTCCACCTGCTTGCTCACGGGTCGGTCAGGGCTTGTACTCGGGATGGGGAATGGCGTCTGCCCACAGCAGGTCCCGCAGGCGCACGCACTCGGCCACGGTGTCGGGGTCCTCGACGATCTCCGACCCGAGCACTCTGCCGTCCGAGTCGAAGTGTCCGACTGCGAGGAGGCGGTTGTCGTACAGCCACCAGTCGTTTCCATACACGGGAAATGTGACGCCCTCGGGCAGGTGGTGTCGGGGCAGCCAGCGGATCTTCTCGCCGGCCTCCTCGTTGAGGCCGGTGGTGGCGTGCTCCCACTGGATGTAGGGGGTGTGGGGCTCGGTGACCACGCGGACGCGTCGGACTGTCTTCCCTTCCCCGGTGACGCGCCTGATGAGTTGCGTCCACGGTTCCATGTAGGAGTAGTCGACGCGCTCGCCGCGGAGCCAGCTCGTGAAGGGGCTGTCCTCGTCGGGGACGGAGTAGTCGTCCCTCAGCTCCAGATGGAATGCGTCCTGTGCGAAGCCTTCAAAGAGCTGGTTGCGCTCGGCGCTGGAGATCAGCTCCATGCGGTTCCTCCAGTAGGGCGGTGATCGCGGGCTTGGGGACCTCGACCACGGTCTCGTAGTCCGGAATCTCCATCTGGGCCAGGGCCTCGATGTCGGTGACCTCCCGGCCCTGGACGACGAACGTACCGCCCGGCGTGAGGATCATGATCGGGTCCTCGATGTGCCTGACCTCCCCGGCCGGCAGGCCGTCCTTCACGAGGTGCTCGAACAGCTCTGTGGGGACCTCCACCGCCGTCTCCCCCTCCGGGATCTCAAGCTGCGTCAACAGGTCGTTCGCGAAGATCTTCCAGCCCTGGACAAGGTAGGTGTCCCGGTCTGTGGCGTACAGGGTCGGGCAGTCACCGACCGTGGAGTTCTTACCAAGGAACCGTAGCTTCATGGTCGTTCTCCTGTCTGCTGCCTTGCTCAGGTTTGCGCGACATGACGATGGTCTGCGGGCCGTTCCGGGCCGTCAATCGAGTTGCCGCAAACTCGCGCAATCTCCTGGGGACCTGGGTGACGACTGCTCTACGTTCGTCTCCGTACCCGAACAACCGACGCAGCCTCCGCGCGTTCCGGTACCGAGGGAGATGCGCTGTGACCATCGTGACCGACAGACGCAGGGCTCCAGCCGTCGACAACCTGCCCCTCGCCCCGCATCCGATCGCGGACAGCATCGACGCCACCCTGAGGACGGAGCCGTACATCGTGTTCAAGCACCGAGCATGGAGAAGTGTCGGCAACCAGGCTCTGGTCCGGGTCACGAAGGACCGCACACTCCGGGTCAAGGTCATCGATGCCTGCGGAATGACCTGCACCTTCTGCCACAACGAAGGCACACCCGTCAGCGGCGACAACCACGCTCGGACCGCCGGCGAATTCGGCGCTGTCGGCCGGTCGGGACGGGTCTCCCTCTACCTGGCGACCAACGGAGCGCGCTTCGTGGCAGCTCCCATGTTCCCTGATGCCGCCTTTCGCGCCGCCTTGGCGAGGCTGCGTGACGCCCTGGGCTTCGAGGAGGTTCACCTCACGGGAGGGGAACCGACCCTGCACCCCAAGCTCGCGGCGATCGTCGCCGTGGCCAGGGAGGAGGGATACGAGGTGGGCGTCACCTCCAACGGTGAGAACGGCGCCGGAGTCCTCCCCGCGTGCGCGAAGGCGGGCCTGGGCCGCGTCAACTTCTCGATCTTCGGCACCACACCCGAGGAGCTGGCGCAGGTGCAGAACGTCCGGTTCCGGACGGCTTCCCTGGCGGCGCGGAAGATCGAGGCGCTGGAGCGATCGATCCAGGTGGCGACCGACGAGGGAGTCGGCGTGAGCGCGAACGTGGTCGTCCCGGACCACAGCCACATCGAGCGCGTCCACCGGCTCCTGGACCGGTACTCTCCGCAGGTGTCGTTGAGAATCCTGTCGTCGCTGGCCGACGGGGACAAGTCACTGGACGCCATCGACGAGCTTCTCGGCGGCCTCGGCGCGGTGCCTCAGGAAGTCCACGTCATCGCTGGAAGCTCCGGATTCCGCATCTCCTACACCCTGCCCGGCGGACGCGTGATCAAGGTCAAGCACATTCGGCCCCTGCGCCTGCCCGAGACCTGCGCGAGCTGCCGCTTCAACAACACGACCGACTGCCATGAGGGTTACTACGGGGTCCGTCTCTACCGCGACCCCAGGGGGGCCTTCCACGTAGGCGTCTGCATTCAGCGTATGGACCTCTGTCTACCCATCGACGAGTTCCTGGACGGCGCCGTGTGCAGGGAGATCAGCACGATGCGCGAGCAGGAGTTCCACGCCCTGACCGCTCAGACCGTCACATGACAAGGAGAACCATGGCGCAGAACGAATACGAAGCGAAGTTCCTGGAGATCGACGTGGAGGCCACCCTCGACGCTCTGCGCACTGCCGGGGCGCAACAGGTCTTCCCCAGGACCATGTTCACGCGTCTGATCTTCGAGAACGACGCCGTGCAGGGCGAGCAGTGGCTGCGGTTGCGCGACGAGGGCGGCAGGACGACGCTCACCCTGAAGCAGGTCACCGACGCGACGCACATCCACGGGACCACCGAGATCGAGATCGAGGTCGACGACCTGGCCAGGACCGCGGAACTCCTCGCGGCGCTCGGCCTGCGGCAGGTCCGCTACCAGCAGAACTACCGCGAGGAATGGCACCTGGACGGTGTCACCTACGACTTCGACACCTGGCCGGACCTCCCCACCTTCCTGGAGATCGAAGGCTCTTCCGAGGCTGCCGTGAAGGAGGCGGTGGCGGGACTCGGCCTGGACTACGACCAGGCCCGCTTCGGCAGCATCGACCTGATCTACAAGAGCGAAGCGGGGCGTGACATCCTCGCGGAGCCCACCCTCCTCTTCGCCTGATCCGGCCGGCACCTCGGCGGTGTGCCCGCGGCAGCGGCCTGACTTCCGGCATCACCGCTCAGAGCCGGTGGGGGCTGCCACCTCCACACAGGGCCCTCGGCAAGCACTCGCCCGCCGAGGGCCCTGTCCCGTCAGAGTGCCGCGAACCCGACGAACGCGGTCCACGCCGTGGGGGCCACGGCGAGGGCGGCGCGGGTTGTGTCCTTCGAGTCGCGGACGTGGACTTTGGCGGGGCGAACGGCGACCTCAACACACTCTCCGCCATCACCCGCACTGTAACTACTCTTCAACCAGACAAGGCTGTCCAAGCCAAGCCTGGTGTTTTCCCCGCTCATCTCTCTCCCAACAGCTTCTCGATCAACGCTCGCGATTCTGCCGGAGTGTGTGCCTGTGCGCGCAGGGACCCATACGTTCGTTCAAGCTCTCGGACCTTCTGACGCTCCGTGTGGACCCGACTGTCACCTTGCACCTCCGCATAGGCGATCCTGCGCCCATCCTTCATCTCCATCAAGGTGAACGGACCAGCCAATCCCGCGTGCTCCTGGCGGGAGAGCGGCATCACTTGAACCTCTACGTTCCGCTTCCGCTCGATGAGCAGGAGTTGTTCCAGTTGTCCCCGCCACACCGCCTCACCGCCGAGCGGACGCAGGAGTACAGCCTCCTCAATCACAAAACTCAGGTGCGGGATGGGCCTCTGCTCGATGATCTCCTGTCGTGCCAGTCGGGCGGCCAACCGTTGCTCGATGACCTCTTCATCCAGTTGCGGACGCCACATGGCGAACACCGCCCGCGCGTATTCCTCGGTCTGCAAGAGCCCTGGCACAGCCTGAGTGGCGTACACGTGCAGCACAACTGCCTCGGCCTCCAGCTTGGCCGCGCCCTGGAAAAACGCCGGGTACTGGGCCCGAGCCACCGCATCTTTGCTGGTGCTCAACACACCACGTGCGTCCAGCGCTTCATCAACCTGGTCGATGAACCTCGGCGGCGGGATACGTCTCCCCTGCTCGAATGACGCGATCGTCGAGGCCGAGTACCCGGTCAGGGACCCGAGCCCCGCACGGTCCAGACCCGCCCGCTCCCGGAACAGCTTCAACTGCCGTCCGAACACGCACAGCATGCCCGTCCCGACCTCGTACTCCTCCGGCTGCTGAACCTCGTCGTCCACGCCGCAGCTCCTCTCGTAGAACCGCCCAGTCAGCCAACTCGGGGCCTGGGAACCGGTCACGCCCAACACCGGGTACAAGCGCACCGACCGCGTGTACAGCCCGTACCCGTCAGTGCATCGCTCCTGGTCAACGCTACGCAGAGTCCGTGATCGTTGACCCTATGAAGTCAGAAACTCTCCCGAATGGGCATATGCCGCAGCACCCCGCACCCAAACGCGAGTTCACCATGCGCTTCACCTCGACGTCGCGCGGCGCCCGCCTCGCCCGCCGACTCGTCTCGCACCGTCTGGACGACTGGGGGCACCCCTACACGACCCCGGTCAACGAGACGCTCACCCTCATCACGTCGGAACTCACCGCCAACGCCGTACGCCACGGCCACGTCCCCGGCCGGGACTTTCACGTCCAACTCACCCTGACCGATGACACCTTCCGTATCGAGGTGACCGACACCCGCGACGAGAAACAGGCCCCTGCCAGTCCCCCGGCGACCGACCCGCATTCCGAGTCCGGCCGGGGCCTACTCCTCGTCGCCGCCCTCGCAGACGACTGGGGCGTCACTCCTCGCCAGGCCGCCCCGGGCAAGACCGTGTGGGCGGAGCTGCACGTGCGGGCAAAGGGCCACCCGCTCACGCACCGGGTGGCCCCTGAACCGACGGATCTCGATCTGCTCCTGGCTACTGCTTCGCTGTTGCGCGACGACCTCGGGTCGCGGCCGGAGGACGCCAGCCACGGAGGTCGTCGTCGGTGAGTCCGTGCTCGCCCTGCTTCTGCTGGCGGTAACCGGCGAAGAAGTCCGCCGGGGAGCCGCTGTAGAGCATGTCGAACTCGTTGTGCCACTGGGACAGCCACGGCTGGAGTTCCAGCAGGCCGGCGAGGAACGGAGTGATCTCCTCGGTGGACAGCGCGGTGTTGGTGAAGTAGGTCGCCAGCGCCTGCGCCTGCTCCTTGTGGTCCCAGCCGGCCCACCCGTACAGCTCGGGGGTGGCGGCGTTGGTCTGCCCGTAGGAGATGAACCGCTCCTTGGGCACGTCCAGCTTGCCGCGCGCTCGCCAGTAGGAGGGGCGCAGGAAGTCGGCCGAGGTGTACTTCGGCGGCACGGGGATGGATTCCCGAATCTTCCGCTTGGCCTGCTCGTCGGGCGCGGCGTCCTCCTTACGCTGGAGGTCCCACACATCCTCCCAGTCGGCACGCTTCTTCAGCCCGGCGGGCTTGTAGCGCAGGGCGGTCAGGAACGGCACGTGCTCGCCGCTGATCAGCTCCGCGACGACCTGCACAAGCTCCTTGCGGGGCGCGTAGAGCTTGGCGACGGAGGCGAAGTCCTCGTCACGCGAGAGCGCGTCGGTGAGGCGGGCCAGGGTAAGCATGGTGGGCTGGCCGTTCTCGTCGAACCACAGATCGCGGTTCTCCATGCGGTCGAGCAGCCAGGAGCGCAGGGCCTTCTCCTGGAGGGCGTCCCAGCCTTCGGTGGCCCAGCGACGCTTGTACTCGGGGCGCTCGACCATGCCGATGGCACGGTTCGACTCGATGGCGTCGATGCGCTTCTGGACGACCTCGCGGTAGGGCGCAGGCCAGCGGGCGGGGATCTCCGTGATGGGCGTGGAGCCGTGCCGCCTGAACCACTCGTCGCTGGCCTCGCCTGCGGCCACGCGGCGCGCGAGGACGATCTCGAAGGCACGCTCACCGAGAGCGAGTTCAGGAACGGATCCCTCAGGAGCACGCAGGTCTTCGTTGTGCAGGGCGTAGAGGGAGTAGACCTGCCAATCCAACTCTTCCTGTGTAGCGATTATCTGGGCACGAAGGGACGTCCAGCGAGCATTGGCCTCGCGAAGAACGAGAGCGGTAGGGATCTTTTTCTCAATGAGGACAGGCGGAGAATTAGCGGAAAGACGCTGAGCGAGGGTGTCGAGGGAGAGGGCGAGGGAGGTGGGGTAGGAGGAGGGCAAGGGGAACTCTTCCAGCTTGGTGCCGGTGAACTCATAGGTCCATGACCAAGGCTGGTCAGACTGACCTCCACCAGACTCGGGGCTACCACCCTTCTTATGGCTCACCATTTTCAGCCAGAACCCGGTCGTGGAACTGTTGAGCAGCCCGAGCAACCGCAGGTGCTCCTCCTCACTCGCCCCCTCCCGCAACTTGATCACCGGAGCGGAACGGTTGAACACCTTCCCGCCCCGATCCAGCACGAAATGGTTGTGCGTAGCCACAAACGCGAAAGAAATGGCCCACGGATGCGCTCCCTGGTCCTTAGGGAGCTGATGCCACTCCCACCAAGGCCTGCCATCCCTGAAATATGTTCCGCCCGAGAAAGTGGCACGTCCTCCCAGCTCGGTCCGGTATGACCACAGCCAACTGGCTAGATTGGGAAACAGTTCCGGGCGAGTCAGGTTGCGTCGACTGTCATACGGATGAAAAGCTTCGTTCCCTTCTCCGAATTGGAAGTCGCGCACCTCGTCTCCCACAACAAGGCGTCGGACATATTCCGACTCAGCTTTGATTCTGGTGAATGCGCGCGGAACGGCGCTCATGGCATCGTCCGACCCCATGACACCGTAGAACCCGATTCGATGCAGATTCTGCTTCAGGATCGCCTGCCGGACCATGTTGATCTGCTCCAGCATCTCTTGGCCGCCATCGGCAAGGACCCATGGTTGTTTACTGAAGTACTTTTCGCGGTTCAAGTCATCAACCGACACCCACTGGCTCACCGAGCCAGGCTTGTCGATTTGCTCGACGATCGCCCTCCAGACCAAGCCCTCCTCGGCGTGCTCCGGAGCGGCAGGTTCACCTTGGACACTGCGGACGGTTCGAATGACTAGCGAGCGGCTGTCCCCACCCCTCCGCCTACCGATCAGGATGACTGTCGGCGTCCCATGCCCGGGGATATAGGCGCCCGAGGAGTCGATGACCTCAGTGAGCTCCACCGCGTGCCCGAAATACCCCTCGATGAGTTTCGTCCCGAACTCCCGTTTCATGAAGGAGTTGGCAGTGATCTGCCCGACCATGCCGTAGCCGCGACCCTCGGCGTCTCCGCGCTTGGCCAGTTCGAAGAACCGCTGAGCAAACGGAACCGAGAGCGCATACTTGCGTGCACAGGCCGAATATAGCTGTCGGTACAACTCGTTAAGTTTCTTGTCCTTTACCGTGATGTAGGGCGGGTTGCCCACCACCACGTGGTACCGCCCTGGTCGCAAAATCTCCGGATGTTCGTGCACGTCCTCTGTGGCGTATTTGAACTCGGCCAGCTCGTCTTCTGCGTCTTCGCCCTCAGTGTCGAACAGGTTTTCCTGCTGGGAGTGGCGGGCCTTTATCAGTGAGTCTCCGACCGCCAGGTGAATCGGCCACTCGTACTTCGACGCCTCATCCAGCTTCCGCACACCACTCGCCGCCATGGCCGCAACCAGCAGCCGGAACCGAGCGATGGCCACCGCGAACGGGTTGATGTCCACGCCGTGCACCGAGTTCAGCGCTTCCCGCACCCGCTCGTGCACGTTCTTGCCCGGCTGGTCCCCGGCCCACAGCCGCACGAGCCGCCGGAACGCGCCCAGCACAAAGTGCCCCGATCCGCACGTGGGGTCGATCATCTTCAGTTCCTCGTACCCGAACTCCCGCACCGCCGGGTTCATCGTCCGGTCGAGAATGAACTCCTCCACGAACTCCGGTGTCTGGAGCAGCGCATACGTCTCCCGCGCGGCCTCGCTGAGGTCCTGGTACATGTCGCCCAGGAACCGCGTGTCCCAACCCTCCGTACCGTCCTCGTTCAGCGGGTCTGTGAAGTTGTGGACGAGGACACCCGCCTCATCCCTCTGCCGCCAGAACTCGACCAGTTCCCGCGCACCGTCGTGCGACAGCGGAATCTGATACAGCGGGTTGTGCCGCTTGTCGAAGAGGAGCCGGCCCGCCTGGCCCTGGCCCAGCTCGTCGAACGCCTTCTCCAGCCAGCCGCGGTAGGTCGGGTCGTCGTCCGACTCCACGTACGCGTCGTACCGCGACTCCGCCAGCTCGCGCCGGTCGCCGTCCGCCCCCGTCAGGTACGGCTCGGGGATCAGCCGGTTGTCCTCGCAGAACCGCACGAAGACGGACCCCAGCACCCACGCCACCGCGACCTGCGTGACCCGCTCGTCCAGCCACGAGGTCCACGTCGCCGCCGTGCGCCCGAGCTTGCGCGCCTGGTCGTACTCAGCCCGCAGCCGCGTACCGACCTCACCGAGGGCCTTCACCTGCTTGCCGAGGTCGGCCTCGACCGCCTTGACCTGCTGCTTCAGGTCGTTCAACAGAGCCTTGCGGTCGATCATTTCGCGTCTCCCTCGACACCACTTGCCACAACCTCGCCGGACCCGCGGTGGACGTTGCCCACCCACGTGTCCGGAAGCTGGATCCACTCCCCCAGGCCGGCCTGGTACGGCACGGCCACCTGCCCGAGCCGGGGCTCGCGCGAGGGGTCGTTCTGCGGGACCAGGAGCCACAGCCCCCGCCCGCCCCGCCGGGCCGCCGACGCCAGCCGGTCCAGGACACCCATCGCGTCGTACCGGGCGAACACCCCGGCCTCCGTCAGCAGGACCGGACCCGCACCGTCACCGCCACCCAGCAGCCCGGCGATCCGGGGTTCGACCGAGCCCCACGCCGTGCGCGCGTACTCCGCGAACCGCACCGCACCCTTCGAGCCCGGCTCGGCGGCGTCCGCCTTGAGCAGGGTCTCCCAGGTCGGCTTGGTGCCCGGGGTGACCTGCCCGTGCAGGGCTTCCAGGAACAGCTCGGTCACCGACAGGGCCTGTGCGCCCAGCCGTTCGGCGCCCAGTTCCCGCACCGCGTCCCGCACGAGCTGCTGCCGTACGGTCAGCACCCGGTACCCGTCCCGGCGGGCCGAGGCGAGCAGGCGTTCCTCCGCGCGCACCGCGCCCGCGAGCTGCGGGTCGTCCGCGTACCGCGTCACCGTGCCCGTGCGCGTCGACTGCCGCCACGCGCCCGTCGTGAGGTAGCTGGACGCGTCCTCCACCCGCGTCGGCAGGTAGCGCAGGGTGCCGGTGTCCTCGCGCATGCTCAGTGACAGCTCGAAGCCCGCGTCGCGCAGCGCCTTGGTGAGCGGGCCGCCGGTCGGCAGTTCGTGGGCCGTGCCGCCGCGCCCGTCCACCACGACCAGCTCGGGGAAGCGGGCACGGACCCGCTCGTGCACGTCCTCGCCGGTCAGACCGGGCTGCCGGCCCTCGGACTGGCCCGGGATCCAGCGGACGAGTCCGGCCTGGGTGAGGCGCAGCGCCCGGACGAGCGACAGGTCGCGCGGGTAGATCTCCAGGCGCGGGGTGGCGGCGGCGTTCACGGACGCGGCGGCGGCCAGCTCCACCATGCGCCGCTCGTCCCAGTCGACGGCGCCGGGCGGGACGGTCAGCGCGCCCAGTTCGGCCAGGACGGTCGCGGCCGTCGGCAGGGTGTCCAGCCTGGCGAGCCGGTCGGCGGTCCTGCCGAGGCGGGTCGCGTAGTCGAGCAGGCCGGGTGCGGTCGGGGTGTCCGGGGCGTCGTTCTCGCGGACGTCGAGGGCGAGGAGGCCGGCGCCCAGGGACTCGTCGGTCGCCTTGCGGTTCGGCTGGTGCTGGAACTCGGCCTCCTGCGGCACCAGTTGCTCGGCCTCGACAACGGCGCGTACCGCCGCCAGGGCCATCGCGCGTCGCTGCTCGCGTCCGGCAAGGTGCGTGCCGCGCCGGACGGCGAGGGCGTCGGCGATCTCCACGGCGGAGGCGACGCGCCCCATGCTCACCAACAGGTCGATGATCTCGGCACGCAGTGCCTGGACGGCGGGCTCCGCCTTCCAGCGCTTGCGCTCGTCCTTGAGCAGCTGCGGGATGCGGCCGTGGCTGAGGCCGAGCGCGTCGGCGACGTCCTTCTGCTTCGGCCAGACGCCGATGCCGGGCAGGACGCCGTGCTCGTCGGGCAGGCGCAGCAGCAGCCGCACCATCTCCGCCTTGTTGCGGTTGGAGCCGTTCTTGTAGACGGCAGGCACGAAGACGGTGGCGAGGGTGTCGAGGCTGACCGAGCGCAGGGTGCGGGCGGACAGCGTGCCCGCCGACTCGCCCGTCGCGAGCTGCCCGACGAGGGCGGACTCGGCGGCGGTGAGCTGCTCCAGTTCTTCCTTCGCCTCCGCCCGGCCCTTCGGCGTGAGCGGGGAGACGGGGATCTCGCGCAGCAGCTCGCCCCATTCCCGCTGCCGCTGCTGGACCTCGTTGCGGGTCTTGGCGCCGAGGCCTGGGGCGTTGACCAGCTTGCGGCGGCTGTGGTCGAGGAGTTCGCCGACCGTCGTGATGCCCAGGCCGTAGAGGAAGGACTGGGCGGCGGGCGTGAGGCCGGAGACGGTGAGCGGGGTGTCGCGGGTGACCTCGGCGGCGAGGCGGTCGCGCTGCTGCTCGGCGGTCTCCGGCTCGGCGTCCGCGATCCCCGCGGCGGCGCCCTCGGCGGGTGCGGTCCCGTCGGCGGGGGCGGCGGGGCGGGTGCGGTGGCTGGAGGGGACGGTCTGCGAGGCGTCGAGGAAGACCTTGCGCCAGGCGTCCCGCATCGGCTTCAGCTCGGGGAACCGCTTGCCCGCGTCGCGGTGCAGGGCCTTCTGGAAGAAGGCGACGAGCCCGTCCCGCACAGCCGGGTCGAAGGCCTCGGCCGCGATCGTCGGGTGCGGCCACTCCTTCGCGTCGGTCATGCGGGGCAGGACGCTGCCGTCGCCCCACTTGGGCAGCTCGCCGGAGGCCATCTGGTGCAGGGTGACGGCGACGGCGTACCGCTCGGCGTGCGAGTCGTAGGACCCGCGCGTGATGACGTCGACGAAGGGGTCGAGGTAGCCGTCGGTGCCCGCGTCGGTGCTCTTCGCCGGGTAGCCGGCCAGCGAGAAGTCGATGAGGACCAGCTCGCGGGTGCGGTTGGGGCGGACGCGGACGGCGATGTTGTCGGGCTTGATGTCGCGGTGCCAGACGCCCTCGCCCTCCAGGAAGTCGACGGCACCGAAGAGGTAGTCGCCGTACGCCTCCAGCTGGTCGACCGGGAGGCGGCCGTGCTCGCGGAGCTGGCGGGCGACGGTCTCCTCGCGGCGGCGCGGGCGGGACGTGCCCTCGGCGCCCTGGCCGCCGTCGTCGCGCTCGTCGCCGACGTACTCCAGCGCCAGGACGGTACGGCCGCCGATGTGCAGCGGCTCGGGCTCGACGAGGCGGATGATGCCGGAGTGGGGGCGCAGGCGGCGCATGGCCTCGGCCTCGCGGACGAGGATCTCGCCGCGGCTGTCGGACAGGGCGACCTTCAGCACGGCCAGCGGGCGTGTCCTGCGGGTCTCCGCCTCCAGGTCGCGGACGAGGAAGGCGCGGCTGGTGGAGCCGGTGCCGAGGCGGCGGCGGACCTCCCACCGGCCGGCGAGCAGGTCGCCGGCGATGACCTCCAGCGGATCCTTGTCGGCGGTCGCCCCGGTCTCCTCCCCGGCGTGCCCGTCGAGGGCCGCGGCGGGGGCGGTGAGGGAGTCCTCGACGACCTCCAGCAGTTCCAGGAACTCGTCGACGCTGGAGAGCCGCTGGCCGGGCCGGTAGGCGGTGGCGGCCTGCACCAGGAAGTCCACGTCCTCGGACAGGCCGTCGACCAGGGAGCTGGGGCGCAGGCCCTCCCCCGCCTCCAGGCGGGCCAGCAGCTCGGCCTGGCTGGCGGCCGGGGCCTTGCCGGTGACCAGCAGGTAGGTGAGGACGCCGAGCCCGTACACGTCGAGGTGGACGGGGTCGGGGCTGAGCGCGGTGAGTTCGGGCGCGAGGTAGGCGTCGGCGTCGTCGGACAGGTGCAGGACGGACAGGGCGGTCGGCGCGAACCGGGTCATGCCCTGGCCCTGGGAGGAGTCGCCGCTGCGCTGGGTGGCGATCTGCCAGTCGGAGACCTGCAGCTGCGGGGTGAGCCAGGCGGCCTCCTCCCCGACCGCCCGGCCCTTCCCGCCGCGCGGGCGGGGGACGACGAGCACGGAGCGGGCGGCGAGCGCCCGGTGGTGGATGCGGCTGGCGTGCGCGGAGCGGATGGTCTCGGCGAGCTGGCGCACCAGCGCCATCCGGCCGAGGATGTCCAGCTTCCTGCCGTACTGGACCAGGTACTCGTCCAGCTTCAGGGTGTTCGGGTGGTAGTCGAAGATCAGCGCGGGTCCGGCGGCGTGGCCGGAGGGGAAGTACTGCTTGAGCTGGACGGCACCGGGGTGCTTGAAACGGCCGAGGACGGCGGCCTCGCGCCGGGCGGCGTTCTCGACGGACTGGCGCAGGGAGGCCTCGGAGCCGCGCTCGCTGAGGTAGATCCGCACGCGGGCGGCCTCGGGCAGGTCGCTGTGGCGGGCGAGGTAGTCCGCCCAGGTGGGCCCGGAGTCGAAGGACTTCCGCTCCAGCTCGTAGGGGCCGACCTTGTACTGGGCGTCGCTCTTGCGGATGCCGATCTTCTTGAGGGCTCCCGCGATCTCGCGGGAGCCGATCGCAGTGATGCGGCGGCGCTCGTCGGGCGGGGGCTGCTCGAGCATCTCGACCAGCTCGTCGACGGTGTGGACGCCGTTCTGGTCGTGGGCGGGCAGCCGGACGCGCAGGCCGTGGTCGGTGAAGCAGACGGCCTCGGCGACCCAGACCCGCCTGCCGCCGGGCAGCGCGAGCAGGCCGGCCAGCTCCTTGGCCTTTCGGTTGACCAGGTGCAGCGGGTTGCCGTGGGTGCGGCGGTGCCCGCCTGGAGTGGTCTGGACCCAGGTGCCGTTCTCGGAGGTGACCGAGCCGTGCCAGTCCTTGAGCTCGATCATGCAGACGCCGCCGGGGGCGACGACCAGCAGGTCGACCTCGCGGACGTGGCCGGTGTTGGCGGTGAAGGTGAAGTTCGACCAGGCCCGCCATGGATCGGCGTCCGGCAGCTTGCGGCGGATCGCCTCCAGGCCGCGGCGTTCGTGCTCGAACTCGGACTCGGTGACCGTGGCCCACCGGCCTTCCCGCATGCCTGTTCCCCGCTCCTCGTGTCCTTCAAGGGCCGCCGTTCCCCATGGTCAGGCCCTCGGGCAGATCCTAGTGGCTGCCTGTGACATGAGAAGAGGCGGTGAAGGACGGGACTACAGGACATACGGCCCGCATGATCACAAGGGGAAGCCGCGCTTCACACCGGCGTACGGCAATGACGGCGGTCCGGTTTTCCGCATATCGAGCCGAACCGGGCCAGGCTGGTCCGACCTCGCGCGTCGAGGACCGCCCCGCTCCCCACTGCCCTGGCCGTGCACGGCTCCGAGAGCGTGCGCGACCTCCACACAGTCGTTACTCCCGTGCTCTCGGCCGTCACCCGTGCGCCGCGGGAACCCGTCGACGCACCGGTGTGCGGGAAGGACCGCATCCGAACGCACTCCGGCGGTGGCCGAAAAGCACGAGCGCGCAACAGTGGTGCACTACCGTCGCTCCCGCTGCGCACCTTCCCGGAGGGTACGTCTGCGGTGTTCGGATGCCGGTTCCCGGCTGTGACTGACGAGTGGTCTCCGCTGCGTGTCGCACGCGGCGTGACTGCGGATGCCCGGAAGGGCGGTCCCGCCATTCCCAGCTCACGCCAAGGAGCGGACATCCATGAACCCCGTTGAGTACAAGCCCGCACGTCGTCACCGGCTTCGCGAGATCCTGGTCGACGTCGCCGCCGGTGTCGCCACCCAGCTCGTGGTGGCGGCACTGGCGGCACTGGCGGCGGCAGCGCGCCTGCTCTTCTGACGCAGGCCTGTGGCGGGCCCGGAGAGCCCGCCACTCCTCATGCGAGCAGTCCGCGCCGCGTCAGAACAGAAACAGGTCGGGCGAGTGCGGGCCCGTGCTCTGGCGCTTCCTGCGGGAGCGCCGCCCTCGGCGCGGCCGGGGCAGGTGCGGCACACGTGCTTCCTCCGGCAGGTTCTCCCAGGTGGGGCGCAGCCCGTGCACCTGGAGCCCGCCGGCCCTGTCCTTCAGGTAGCTCCGGGTCTCCTCGTCCGTGGAGTAGAGCACCGTCGCCCGGCTCGCCCGGGTCATCAGCACGTGGTAGGCGTGGCGGACCAGCCGGGCGAACTCCTGCTCGTCGACGCTGCCCGCCCTCACCTTGGGGTCGAACGAGCCGGGTACGGCGACGCGCTTGACGCCGGACTCCGGGTCCTTGCGCTCCTTGCCCCGGCGGAACACCCACCGGCCGTCCCGGCGCACCATGTCCTCACCCAGGATCACACCGCACCAGTCCCACTCGAGACCCTGAGCCGTGTACACACAACCGATCTGATCAAGCCCTTTCTCGTGCACGGACCAGATCCTGGACGGCGGCGCCCCGTTCTCGCAGACCGCGTCGCTGTCCGCGTTCCACGGTCTGTGCCAGTCACCGATCCGCACGTCGGCCTCCAGCCGTCTCTCCTTGCCGATCGGCTTCGTCCAGGGCCAGCAGTACCCCGCGACGAGACGGGCGGACGCCCCGGCCAGCGCTTCGGTGCGGATGATCCGTTCGAGTTCCTCCGGGCTGTCCGCCACCTCCACGTGCATCAGTCCGTCCGGCGTCCACTGCTCCGGTTCCTCGTCCGCCACTCCGAGCACGGCGCGCACCCAGCGGATGTAGGCGTCGCTGCCACCGCAGCGGAACTGTTCCCGGAGTCGGTAGCGGACAAGAGCGGCGCCGTGCCGTTGCGCCGCGTTCTCGATCAGATCGACGGTGCCGACCTCGTTCGGCCGCACGCACTGGCCCTCGTCGAGGAAGAACACGGTCAGACGGGACGCGTCGAGCAGCTCGTCGACCTGGGGCTTGGTCCCCTGGTGCTCGGGCTTCCAGAAGCGGTTGGTCGAGCGGTCCCGCAGGCGGTGTGCCTCGTCGCAGATCAGCACGTCCAGCGGCGGGTCCGGTGGGGTGACGAAGTTGCTGAAGTAGGTGAAGGTCTCCTTGAACTCCCGGTCCCCGTACCCGACGTGCTCCTGGATCGCGCCGTTGAAGGCTCTGCTGCCGCTGGCGTACTTGACCGTGTGGCCGCCTGCCTCCAGCTCCGCCTTGATCTGGAGGCCGATGGCACTCTTCCCGGTACCGGCACCGCCGGTGACCAGGAAGACCACGCGCCGCTCGTCCGGCACGAGGGCGGGGCGCCGCGGATCCGGGAGGACTTTGGCCGCGGTGTCCAGGATCTGGTCGGCGACCTTCTTCTGCCGGCCGCGCAGGGTGAACACCGTGTCCTCTCCGCGGGAGCGGATCATGGCGTCGAGCAGGGGTGTGTTGCGTAAGCCCATGCTCTGCAGCAGTAACTCGGCCGCGGACGCGCCGCCTTCCTCGGCGAAGCACTTACGGAGGTCGGAGATCAACTGATCGCGCCGGTCGTTCGTGTAGACGCGGGCGTAGGCGCCGGTCGGAGCGTCCACGTCGACCAGGGGCCGGACGGAGGCGTCGGTGGCGTTGTGCAGGTAGGCGAACCCGCCGCATTCGAAGTCCAGTCCGTGCAGCGGTCCCCTGCCGCCCGTGAACGCCTCGTAGTACTCGCGCAACTGCAGGGCGGGGTGCTTCTTCCTGCCCATTCCCGGTACGTGGACCAGCTCCGCGGTGGCCCGTTCCACCCGGGTGACCGTCGACCAGCGCTTCAGCTCGACCAACTGGACGGACGGTCGCCTCTCTTCCGGGTGATGGCCCACGAGGACGACGTCGATGAGCCTGGGGTCGCCGGGGCGGTCGGCCTCATCGAGGGTGGCGGCGCACTCGACGATCATCTCCACGTTCCCGCGCCCGGCGGCGACCAGGTCCCGCGCGAGGCTCACGAGGCTCTCGGCCCACGCGGAACGTTCCGACAGCGAGGCGTCGGCGCCTCGGAAGTGCCGCCATCTGGCGGCCAGGTGCGGCACCATACGGCGCCTCGAGTTCAGGGTCAGCAGATCCTGTGCTGCCAGCCTCAGCAGGAGCATGGACACGAGGTGGGTCCCCCAGAGCACGAGTGACTCGTGCGGGTGGGGGCATGTCCTCGCGTGAGGAAGCCCGTCGGGCCGCAATCAGTACTCGGGATCTTAGGGAGACCAGCCGTCCTACGGACGGTGACGACGCGGTGATCGACGCGAAGCGCGGCCATCATGGCCGGATCGCGTGCTCCGTGGCGAGGACCTGCCCCCGTCACACCGCGGAAGCTCGCCGTTCCAGCCGGCCGCCCGCCAGCTCCCGCAGTTTCTCCCGCGTCTCCGGGTCCGTCGAGTACACGATCGTGCCGACCATCCCCCGGGTCAGCAGCACCTTGTAGGTGTTGCGGATCAGCCGGTCGACGTCGTCGTCCGGGGTCGACCTCCTGAAGACCGGGTCCTTGGAGGCCGTTCGGTCCGTGACCCAGCGGTCGCCGCGCCAGAGCAGGTCGGGGCCGATGATGACGCCGGACCAGTCGTACTCGAAGCCCTGGGCGGTGTAGACACAGCCGACCTGGCCGAACCCGGCCGGGTCGGTGGCCCACAGGGCGGACGGAGGCGCACCGGAGACGGAGCGTTCGCCTCGCAGGTTCCAGGGGCGGGACCAGTCACCGATGACGACGTCGGCCGGAAGCGGGTTACCGGGCTTCGGTTCCGGAGACCAGGGCCAGCAGTAGCCCGCGGACATGCGAGCGCCGTAGCCCTCGCTTCGGCGGGCTTCCAGGAAGGCCTCCATCGCCTGAGGGCTCTCGGCGACGAACAGTCGCATGCGGTCGTCGGGCTCCCAGACGACCGCGCCGCCGGGCTCCAGACCCAGGAGCCGCACCACCCAGCGCAGATAGGCGTCACTGCCACCGCAGCGGAACTGGCTCTCCAGCGGCACGACACTGCACTCCAGGCCCTTGGCCGCCGCGGCCGCTTTTATCTCCCGCACCGTTCCCATCTCCCCCGGGCGCACCACCTGATGCTCGTCGAGGAGGAAGACGGGGACGCGGGCGACATCGATGAGTTCCTCTATCTGCCGTTTGCCCGTGCGGTGTGCGGCCGGTGTGTAGCGATTGGCGGACGTCTCGCGAATCCGGTGGGCCTCGTCGCAGATCAGGACGTCCAGGGTGTTCTTCTCGGTCGTCATGAAGCTGTTGAAGTACTTGAAGAGCTCCTGCACCTCGCGCTTGCGGGTGCCCGCGACCTTGCGCATCGTCTTGGTGAAGGACTGGGAGCCGGTGGCGTGCAGGGCGGGAACTCCCTGACGGTACAGCTCGCCGAGCAGGGAGAGCGCGATGACGCTCTTGCCGGTGCCGGGGCCGCCGGTGACGACCACGACTTCCTTGTGATCGGACTGCTTCGCCCTGCGTACGGCGTTGAGCACCATGCGGTACGCGACCTGCTGTTCGTCCAGGAGGACGAACTGCTCGCGCTCACGGACCTCCTGTGCCGCCACCGACATGAGCTGTCTGGACGGCACCGTCCTGCCCGCCTGAAGCTCGTCGGCGGCCCGGGCGCCCGGGTGCCGGCCGCTGAACCGGGCACGGAGGTGGTCGATGAACTCGCCGCGCCGCTCGCCCGTGAACAACCGGCCTTGCTCGTCGAGTTCGACCGCTCGCAGTCCGCTCACACCGAACTCGGTCGCGTTGTGCAGGAACGCCACGCCGCTGACGCGATCCGGGTGCTCGGCGACCGCTCCGTTGAAGTTGACGAGGTACTCGCAGTAGCGGCGTACCTGCTCGATCGGGTTGAGGACAGGATGCGTGTAGGCGTCGATCCGGCACAGTGCCGGATCGTCCTCGTCCGGCTCCGCCTGACTCCACTGCTTCAGCTCGACGACGACGTACGACGGCGCGCCCGTGGCCGGATGAACGCCGGCGAGCACGGCGTCGGCGCGCTTGCTGTTCAGCGGGAGCGCGTACTCCAGCATCATCTCCACGTCGCCCAGACCCGCGTCGTTGAGCGCGGCGGCCAGGACGGGGAGGCTGCGTTCCCAGGAACGGGTCTCCGAGGTGCCGGGCCGGTAGCCGTGCATGTGGACGAACTGGTCGGTGAGGTGCAGGAACAGCGAACCGTCGAGCGCCATGACGGCGACCGTTTTCGCGGACGCGCGGAACAGCAAGGACTTCCCCCAGGCAGCACGAAAGACTCGTGCGGGTGGGGGCATGTCCTTCGAGACTCCACCGGGGTGGAGCGGAAGCCCGTCGGGCCGCGTTGACGACGCGTCCGAGGTTACCTGGCGTCACTGACAACCGTGCAGGTGGCATGGAGCGAGAAGGGCCCCGGAGATGTCCGCGCCCCGGAGGGGGCCGGGGTCGTGCCAACAGTGACCGTGAAGGAGCCGGCCGGCCGCCCGGGGTGCTCGACAAAGGCTCACCGGTGGGCGGGACGGTAGGCGTCGTTGACGTCCACCGGGGCGGCGCCGCCCCGGACACCGCCACCGGGGATGTGGACGGTGCCGCGTACGGCGACGGCGGCCGTGCCGTGGCGCGGTACCGGCATGGGAGCCAGACGTTGCCAGCGGTCGCGCACGGTGTCGTACGCCTCGGTCTCGTCGAAGACCGTGTTCGGGTCGGTGCCGTCGTGCCGGCCCTCACCCCCGAAGGTGTAGATCCTCGTCCCCACGGCCGCGGCGGCGATGCCGCCGCGGGCGGTGGGCATCGGCGCCCGCTCGGTCCAGCGGCGGGTGCGCAGGTGCAGTGCGTAGACGGTGTCCCGCACGTTCACCTGCCCCCGGTCCCGGCCTCCCAGCACGTAGAAGGTGCCACCGACGACGGCCCCGCCCACGTGGTCCCGGGCCTGCGGCAGACTCGGCAGGGTCTCCCAGCGCCGCGTGATCACGTCGTACGCCGACACGGTGTCCACGGTGTCCTGGAGGCCGCCCGCGCCCGGCACGAGGACGCGCATACCGCCGGCGAGAAGGACCGTCGTCCCGTGCACCCCGATCGCGGCGCTGCCCCGTGCCACACCCGCGGGCAGGGGCGGAAGCCGTCGCCAGCGGTCGGCACGCGGAGAGTAGACGAAGCAGTCGCGGAGGGCCTGCCATTCGGCCCCGCCGGACAGCCCGCCGAGAACGTAGATCCTGTCTCCGACCGCCGCCACATTGGGGTGGTTCATCGCGACGGGGAGCGGGGCCGCGTCCGACCAGGTGTCGCGCCAGGTGTTGTAGACCTCCACCCGTCCGGTGGTGGTGACGCCGCCGGACGGGCCGTCCCCGGGGAGGATGCCGCCGATGACGTACACGTCGTCGCCGACGGCGGCGACGCTGTGCTCCTGCCGGGGGCCGCCGGCGATCGGTGCGCGCCGCTGCCATCCCCCGCAGTAGGGCCCTTGCGGTGCCGTGGGCGCCCCTCCAGGGGATGTCGGGTGGCCGGGATGCGCGTGGGCCCGGGCGGCCGGGGTCACCGCCAGGGCGGCACCGAGGAGCAGAGCTGTCCGCCGCTTCATGAGGAACTCCTTGTGACGTCGCCTGATGTCCACCCGGGGCAGGTGGCTTCGCCGTCGAGTGTTCCTGTCCGCGGAAGGGGCAACCAGGGGATGTGATCCCTGGTGTCGCGAGCACCTGGCTCGGCCGATCGGGCCCTCGAGGTGACCGGTCCAGGCCGAGCACAAGGGCTCGTCGAGGGTCGCCCGGTGGTGCAAACGCGGCCGCCGAGGCGTTCGGCGACGGCGGAGGCGTACGCGGCGAAGTGCCAGGCGAAGTGCTCGGCGGTGCCGCGCTCCGGCCGGCCCCCGACGGGGCGGGGAACGGGGAGCGACAGCAGCGGCGCGACGACGCACGGCCGGTCTCCCCTCACTGGTCATGGATGCGCGGCCCGGGGGCGGGCGGCGCCTGCCCGGTGAGTGCAGGGAGGGAGGGAGGAGGGGGCGGAGCCACGTATTTTCCACGGGCGCCGACAACCATGAGGTCTCACATCCTGACACGGCATTCCTGAGAAGTGAGATGCCTGAAAGCTTTGGGCAACCGTTCTCCGTGGAAAGACCGTGACATGCCCGCACCAGCCACCAGCACAGCCCAGGCACCCGCCAACTCCCGCTCCCGGGTCCTCATCGCGAGCCTCATCGGCACGACGATCGAGTTCTACGACTTCTACATCTACGCAACCGCCGCGGTCCTGGTCTTCCCCTCGCTCTTCTTCCCGGACAGCGACCCGACCACGGCGCTGCTGTCGTCGTTCGCGGTGTTCGGTGCCGCGATGGTCGCCCGCCCGATCGGCGCGGTCGTCTTCGGGCACCTCGGCGACCGGCTGGGCCGCAAGGGCACGCTGGTGGCGTCGCTCCTCACCATGGGCATCGCCACCTTCCTCATCGGCATACTGCCCACCTACGAGCAGGCCGGCTGGATCGCCACCGCGCTGCTGGTGGTGATGCGGCTCGCCCAGGGCTTCGCGCTCGGCGGTGAGTGGAGCGGCGCCGCCCTGGTCGCCACGGAGAACGCCCCGAGGAACAAGCGCGCCCTCTACGGCACCTTCCCGCAACTGGGCGCCCCGCTCGGCTTCATCATCGGCAACGGCCTCTTCCTGGTCATCGGCGCCCTCCTGCCGTCCAGCGCCGGCGCCGACCCCTCCCAGCCCTCCGAGGCTTTTCTGACCTGGGGCTGGCGCATTCCGTTCCTGTTCTCGGCGGTGATGGTCGCGATCGGCCTGTGGGTGCGGATGCGCCTGGTCGAGGCGCCGGTCTTCTCCAGGACCCGTGAGGCGGGGCTGGTGCGGAAGCTGCCGCTGGCCACCGTCTTCCGCAGTCACGGGAAGCAGCTGGTCCTCGGCACCTTCTTCATGCTGGCGACGTACGTGCTCTTCTACCTGATGACCACGTTCTCGCTCAGCTACGGCCGTACCGCCGAGGACGCCGCCGTGCCGGGCCTGGGGTACAGCTACACCACCTTCGTCCTGATGATGATCTTCGGGGTGCTGTTCTTCGCCGTGTTCACCCTGGTCTCCGGCCCGCTCGCCGACAAGTACGGCCGCCGCTCCACCCTGATCTGGGTCACCTCCGCGATCCTGGTCTTCGGGCTGGTGTGGGTACCGCTGATCGGCATGGGCACGCTCGGCGTGGTGCTGTGGCTGGTGCTCGGGTTCACGCTGATGGGCATGACCTTCGGCCCGATGGGCGCGCTCCTGCCCGAGCTCTTCCCGACGAGCGTGCGCTACACCGGCTCGGGCATCTCGTACAACGTCAGCTCGATCCTCGGCGCGGCCGTCGCCCCGTTCATAGCGGTGGCGCTGTGGGAGGCCGGTGACGGCTCGCCGTGGCTGGTCGGCGTCTACCTCTCCTCGATGGCACTGCTGACCCTGGTCGCGCTGATCGTCGGCAAGGAGACGAAGGACGTCGCCCTCGACGAGGGCGAGGCCCCTGCCGGCGCCGGCACCACCGCCGACCGGGACGGGTCCCCCGCCTCCACCATGGCCCCCTGAGCCGTACGCGTCCCACCGTGTCCCCCTCCCCCGCGCGGGGAGGGGGACACGGCGCTGTCTTCACGGCTGCTCCGTGACCACGGCGAAAGGGCCGTCGAGGGCGGCTCCTGCTTCGCATCGTGGGAGCGGGCGGCCGAAGAGCGGGCGGCCTCAAGCGAGGGGTGTCCGGGGCTCCACGTCCTCCACTTGCGGGAGCACCTCACTCGCGAGGAGTTCGAGGTGGTCGAGGCCGGTGAAGTCGGCCGGGAAGGACCCAGCGGCTGCCGACACCTGCCGCAGCAGTGGAGCGAGCTGCTGGCGCACCCGGAAATTACCCAACAGAGTCCAGAGGCTGGTCAAAGTCCCCTCGTGACCACGCCCTGCGGCTCGCCGTTGACCGTCACGGCCGGATCGGCCTCCACTACACGCACGGACATGTCGATAGGTGCGGAGCGGGCGTTGGCCGTTTCGGCTGCCGAGAGGTGCCGGACGTGGGAGGAGCCGTCGGCGAACGGGCGGACGATGTGGGCCAAAAGACGGGTCAGCTCATCGTCGAGACCGTGCTGCGGTGGGGTGCCGTCGGGGCCGAAGGAATCGATCTCGCGCAGGGAGGTGGCTGATCATCGGCCCGGCCGTCGGGATGTGCCCGTCAAGCCCTTGACCGGATGCCGCTTCGACGGAGGATGGGGGAAGAGAGCGGATCTGCGTGGTGAAGTATGGGCCTCTGATGACTCCGACAGCAGGGAGCGTTTCCTCCGATGCCCGCACAGCCCGCACGCTCTGAGCGCAGCGGTCCTGAGACCGCCTCGGTCATGGATGTCCCGCCGTTCAAGCCTTCTCTCGTCAGAGCGGTGTTCAGGGACATGACCCCGATGCACGTCTCCCGGCCGGCCGCGTGGGCCGCCGCGTCGGTGACGCGGACAGTGCTGACGGAGATCATCGACGGCGCGAGGAGAGCGGCGGCGGAGGAGGCCCGGAGGAAGCTGATTCCCGGGGACCTTCTCTCGGCGATCGACCGGAACGTCGAGCTCGAGGTGGGGAGCAGGTGGTACGACCACAGCCCGACGTTTCGAGGCCTGACCGGTGTCCTGTACGACGCCGAGGGGGTCGTCGTGCCTTCTCGTAAGCGCAGCGGGTCGCGCAGACCGAGTGCTGTGGTCGGCGCCCACAGGTTCGAGGCCGGGGTCAGGAAGCTGCTGCGGAGTCAGGGGGTGACGGCCGTCCCGGCGATGGTCCGCGACCTGGACGGAATCGCGAGCGTGTTCCTGACGGACCTCGCCCGGGACGCGGCCATGGTCGTCCGCGAGGGCGGGGTCAGACGTTTCGGTACGGTCACCCTGGCGATGCCGGGCGAACCGGCCCCACCCCCGCTCCTCAAGGATCCCCTCCTGGCCCTGTCCACCCGCAGGGGGGACGGGCGGACCATCGGCGGGGACGACGTCCTGGCCGCCACCACGATGCAGTTGTTCGGCGGCACCCTCAGGCAGCGGGCCCTCACCGAAGCACGCGCGGCGACACAGAACACCTCGGCCGGCTGAGCGGGTGCGACCCACATCACCGCCCGCACCCTCATCCGCTACCGCGGACTCGCCCCATGAGAGGGCCGCCAAGGGCTGCCCCGCACCTGTTGGTCACGCGTGGGACGAGCCCGCACGGCTCAGTCGCCACCGGGCACTTGGCTCCTCGGCCGTACACATCCCAGCTGACGCGGGGGCCCGCACGCCGCCTCCGGGCAATGCACAGGCGTCCCGCCCCGTGCCTGTCCTGTCCTGACCGCTGCCGTCCATGCCGGGACCGGCTCGACGGAGGGGCAGCGGAGTGCCGGACGTGTACGAGATCATGCTGGACGCTGAGCTGAGCAAGGCGTTCGACGTGTGGTCCGGCTGTCTGGACGCCCGGACCTGCGAAGACCCCCAGGCCCGTGCACGACTGCGTTCCGCCCTGCGATCGGCCCGCGAGGCGGCTGCCGCGGACGATCCCGAGTCCGCACGCGCCTTGGTGGCGGAGATGTACGACGACGCGCGAGAAGCCGGCCTTCCCTGGGCTCCCGTGCTGCCTGGCCCCTGTGCGGCGGACCGGGAGGCGCGCGACTACGCCAAGGACGAGTTGCGGGAGGTGCTGCCGGTGCACCTGCGTGACGAACTCGACGGCATCGCGATCTTCCTGAGCGTCACGGGCCGCCGCCTCCGGAACGCCCCCGGTCTGGACACCGCCACCCGCCAGGACATCCTCTACCTCACGGCCCGCGCCGGCATGGCCCTCGACCTCGCCCAGTCGACAGCAGCACGACGGGAACTCGAACGCCTCGAAGGAATCGCGCGACGCTGTGGCGTGGAGCCCTGAGAGCCGAGCGACAACGGCCGCGAGCTTTCCCCGGCCGCCACGACCGAAGCCGCTCGGAGAGCATTCACCGGACAGCCCTGGAGCAGCAGGACCGGCATCGCAGGGCGCCGACTGCGATCACACGGGGTACGAGCAAGCGGCCTGGGGCCGCACCCCGCGCTGGGGGGGCGGCCCCCGGTGCGTGTGGTGAGGGGACTGCTTCGGCAGCCCCTGCTTCCTGGCGGGCCGGCCGCCCGCCGTGGCCCTCCTCAGTCGGCCTCCCGCACGCGGGCGGCGGTCCGCCCGGTGAGCTCGCGGACGCCCTTGGCGGCGTTGTCCGAGAGCTCGCCGAGTACACGCTGCTCTCCATTCGAAGATCCTGCCCAGGGGGTCGGTGCTTCGCCCGCCGCCCCGCCGCACCGATCTCTCCGCCTCGCGGAAGGCGGGGTTGGTCTGATGCCCCATCGTGATCCGCGGGTGTGCAACCCCGTGTGGATGCCGGCTGTCTGTAAGGCGCTGGAGGGATGAGCCTCCGGTGCCTTTCCGTACAGATTGGGGACCAGGTGGGAAAGCAGGTCTGGAGAGTCGTCGTGGCCGGTGGTGCGGCGGCGGCGTTCACGGCCGTGGCCGCGGTGCCGGCCGGGGCGGCCGAGGGTGGGGTCTCGTTCAGCCGTGTCCAGGTGAACGGCGGCAAGCCGATCGTGATCGGGGTGTCGGGGGAGGTCGCGGCGCCCGCCTCCTTCCGGATGGCGACCACTCACAAGTGGAAGTGGCCGGCGGTGTTCCTGTACCGCAAGGGTTCGGGTGACCGGCTGTGGCACGCCATCGAGACGAGCGACTGCATCAAGGTGAGCTCGGGCGTCTGCGACTTCAACGAGACGATGTACTTCGACCCGAGCGTGTGGGACATGCACAACAGCGAGGCCGGGGCCTGGAAGGTCGGGGCCGAGGTGTACTTCAAGGGCGGCGGTGGTGACGTCGACGCCAAGGGTCTGACGGTCCACGTCAAGCGCGACTCCCGCCTGACCGTCAACGCCTCGCCCGAACCGGTGTCCAAGGGCAAGACCGTCACCGTGACCGGAAAGGTCACCCGGGCCAACTGGGAGACCAGGAAGTACGCCTCCTACGGAGGCCGCCGGGTGACCCTGCAGTTCAAGCCTGCCGGCACCACCTCCTACACCACGGTGAAGAAGGTGTACGCGAACGGCTCGGGCAACCTCAGGACGACCGTGAAGGCGTCCAAGACGGGTACGTGGCGATGGCTGTACTACGGCAACACCACCACCGGATCGTCGAAGTCGTCCGGGGACCACGTCGTGGTGAAGTGATGTCCGCGGTACCGGCGGGCCGGCAGGGGCCGCGTCGGCCGTAACGGCTGCGACGGTCAAGGCGTCGGGTCCGCCGCGATCGGGCGGACCCGACGCCTTGCGCCCTGGCCGACCGCGAGGGTCCGTGCACGGGCCTCAGTGCGACGTGAGCCGGCGCGCCGTGCGGACCATGAGGCCGGTCACCGCTCCGGTGGGCGGGGCCGGACCTCGATGAGGCGGACGAGGACCACGGCCCTCAAGGCCGTCCCCGCCGTACGGGGTCGGACGTGTTCGACCCCGTGGGTGTACCGGCGGAGCCGGGCTGGTGAGCTCGGACGACCGTGGAATCGACCGTCCGGAGCCTCATGGCCTCCCTGCGGCTCGATGTCCGATCAGGCGACGCGGGGCCGGCGCCGACTCGCCCTGCCCGACGGCAGCGGCGCCGTGGTCGACTGACGAAGTCCACGATGCCCCCGGCAGTTCCCGCGACATCGAGCGCTTCGGCGACGGCGGGGCCGAGCGCGCACGCGTGCCTGCCCTCGTGTGTGCGACGCCCACCTGTACCCGCGCCCCCGTCTCCCGACCCGGCGCCGATCGCGTGACGAGACGTTAAAGTTGCGCCTCAAGGGGAGGACGTCGAGTGGCCGTTGTGCCGCTCGCCGAAACAACGCGCGGAGAAACGGCAGCCGGGGCCCAGGCCTCGCAGTTCGGCGACCGCGGAACAGTCTGGGGGGAAACGCGCCATGACGGACGCGCCGACGCACGCTGCCGACACCGACACGAACGAAACCGGCGACGCCGCCGACCGGAAGGTCGTCGAGCAGGAGCAGGCCCAGATCAAGGACTTCGTCAAGGGCCTGAGCGCGGACGACATCAAGTCGGGCAACTGGTTCACCAAACTCGCCGCTCACGCCATGAACGCGTACACCGAGAAGGTCGACTGGCAGTACTTCCAGGACCGGTACGCGGGTGTGCCCGCGGACGCCGTCGTGGATCAGCGGATCAAGATGGCGGCCCGGTACGCAGCCCTCGAAGGCGGGCTCTCCGCCGGGGCGTACACGGCGACCGTCGCCGCCACCATCGGGAGCCTCGGGGGTGCGTCACCGGTGACCGTCCCCGCGGCCGTGGCGACCGTGATGGTGGACGTCGCGTTCGTCACCCAGCTCCAGCTTCGCCTGGCCTACGACATCTCCGTCCTCTACCGGGTCCCGATCGACGTGCACGACCCCGAGGACCTGTGGAAGCTCATCCGCGTGGCCTTCACGATCAAGAGCGGGGAAGCGGCCAACAAGACCGTGTCCAAAGCGATCCCGGTCATGGTGCGACCGCTGGTCAAGCGCTTCTACTCGAACACGGTGCTCACCGCCGGGAAGGCGCTCCCCGTCGTCGGGAAGCACCTCCTGCAGCGCAACGTCATCAAGATCGGCATCCCCCTGGTCGGCGTCCCCCTCGCCGTCCTGCTGAACCGCTACACGACCCTGCTCGCCGGCCGGCACGCGCGGGCCGTCTTCCGGAACGAGGCGCGGGTGATCGAGCTCGCCGAGGGGCTGAGCCGGAGCAGCCGGCACCCGCAGTTGATGCTGTGGGTCGCGTGGCTCGTCATCAGGGCGAACGCGAAGGCCAAGATCGCCGATGACGAGGCGCTGCTGATGCGGCATCTGGTGAGGCTGGCCCGGGAGCGGCACGGGGTGGTCGACGAGCAGTTCGCGCACGTCGTCGACATCGACCCGGCCGAGGTGTGGAGGCGCGTGGACGCCGAGCCGGGCGATCTCGACGACGTCCTCGACGCGGCGGAGCGCGTGGCCACCGTGGACGGTGACGTCACCTCCCGTGAGAAGGCGGTCCTCACGGAGCTCCGGGAACGGTGCCGCCGGGGCTGAGCCCGTCGTGCGGCAGCGTTCTCGCGCCACTCCCCCGCCGTGGCCCGGCGGCCGTGTACAGTGCACGGCCGTACAGGCGTCGCTCCCGGTGGCACGCCCGCCCGGCCGCGAAGATCGGGACAACACAGCCCGACCTCACGTCCTCGTGCCGCCGCTGACGTACAGCGCGGACCCGTACAGGCGTCGCTGCTGGTCAGCTGCCGGTCCCGCCCATCACGCTGACGGCATGCGCAATCCCTCCCTCCGGCGGCCCCGGCTGCTGCCTGCTCCTTCCACGCCTCCCACCGCATTGGCGATGACCTTCACCGCGACCCCGCGAGGTGCCCGCCTGGCCCGCCTGTTCGTCGCCCACTGCCTGGACTCCTGGGGCCACCCCTACACCGGCGACGTCAACGAGACGCTGACCCTGATCACCGCCGAGCTCTGCGCCAACGCCGTACGGCACGGACGCGTCCCCGGACGGGACTTCCACGTCCGGCTGGCCGCCGAGGCGGACGGCGGGCGACTGCGCCTGGAGGTCTCCGACACCCGCGGGGAACACCGGCCCGCCGTCGCCATTCCCCCGTCTGGCCGGTGACGAAGGCGAGGTCGGCGAGGCTGTTCCACTCCTCCTTCGCATACGTCCCCTGAACCCGGGAGCGGGGGAACGCTTCTGACCTTGCGGGAGGGTGACGGTCCCTGGGAGTCGGCCGCCCGGGCGTACCTGTCGGTCAGGGCGGCAGGGTCGGCGGGCGAGTAACGGTGTTGTCTGCGACGCCCGTTGAGGTCCCTCTCTCCCACCCCACGCGTACAGCACCGCAAACCCGGATTCATGCTTCCTTTTCACAGGCCAGCCACAGGAAACCGGTTTGCGGGCGGTGACGCCGACGGGCCATACTCCGACTCCCCCCACCTGTGCCGGTCCCGTGTCCCCCTCTCCCCGTGAAGGACTCTGCCCTGATGGGTGTGCTCGTGCGTGTGCAAGGCTCCCTGGCCGTCGCGGTGCCGCGGGGCGGGATGTGACCGGTGGAGATCACTCGTATCGTCGTCATCGGACTCGTCCTCGCGGCCTCCGCCCTCTTCTACCGCCGGGTGATGGGGGAGCCTTCTCCTTCCCGGAGCTCGTCCCGCAGGGCCGAGGCGCTGGGCTTTCTTCCGCAGTCCGCACAGAACACCCTGCTGACAGCGGCCGACGCCGAGTTGGAGCGGGCCGGGGCGGAAGCCGCCCGTGGCCGCTGGGAGAAGGCGGCGCGGTTGATGGCCCGGACGCGGGAGCAGCGTGACTGGGCGCGCCGTTCGTACTACGCCGACGTGCTCGGCACGCACCGGGCCGCGCAGCCGGACGGCTGGCTGGACGCGTGGGAGGCGGCGGCCGGGCCGGACGACCCGGACGCGGCGCTGGTGCGGGCGCGGGCGACGGTGTCCCTGGCCTGGCATCTGCGGGGCGGCGCCTGGGCGAAGGACACCAGCAAGCAGCAGTTCGCCGGCTTCCACGGCACACTGCGAAGTGCGCCGCGTCTCAACGCCCGCGCGGCGGAGCTGAACCCGGACGACCCGTCGCCGTACGTCGCCGAGATCTGGACCGCGCTCGGCCTGGGCCACTCGCACGAGAAGATGCGCCGGACCTGGGCGGAGGTCACCGCCCGGGATCCGTACCACTACGGCGCGCACCGTGCGGCGCTGCAGTACTGGTGCGCGAAGTGGCGTGGTTCGGAGGAGCTGGCCGTGGCCTTCGCCCGTGAGGCGGAGGCCACGGCGCCGCCCGGCAGCCTGCTCAGCACGCTGCCGCTGATCGTCTGGTACGAACACCGTGACATCCACGCGGATCCGGACGAACTACTGGAGCCCTACCTGCTCGACATGGTCGACGCGGCCCTGGCCGACGTGGCCGCGGCCCCGCCGGACCACCCGGACGCGGCGTCCGTACGTCACCTGTTGGCGTACTTCCTGACCCAGCAGCGCCGTCACGACGAGGCGTTGCAGCAGTTCCGGCTGGTCGACGGCTACGTGAACGCCGCTCCGTGGCGGTACTACGACGATCCGGCCGCCGTGTACTGCCTGTGGCGGAACCGGGCGGTCAAGGGCGCGAGACGGGGCTGAGCACCGATGCGGTGGCACGTCACCGGGGGCGCCGGCCGGCGATACTGCGACGGCCGCGACGCACGGATCCCGGCCGGACCCGCGTGACCCACATGTACCCGGCCAGACCGATCGATCCGCGCACCGTCGCATCGGCCCATGCCGGCAGAACGCCGCCCCCGGTGTTCCGTCCCAGGCTCCAGAAGAGGAGCCCACTCAGTGCGCCCGCCATGACGACGGCGCTTCCGTACCGGACGAGTGTCGTGCGGCCTCTGCCCAGCCAGGACGCCAGGAGCCCGGCCGGGATCTGCACCATCACGTGGAGACTCGCGCAGGTCAGCGGCACGGCGAGGAGGAGGACGAAGGGGGCGTCCGCGGTGGGGTCGCCCGGCGGGGCCGCGTAGGCGGAGTCCAGCATCCACAACGGCGGTACCAAGAACGTGATCAGGAGTACGACTCCACTCACGTGCATGGCACCGAGGTGCCTCAGCACCGAAGCCTGAGCCCTGACACTGCGCCCCGCTGAGGCCGGACCATCGGTTCCCTCGTCCACGGTTCCCCTCCAGCCGCCCTGTAAAGGGACACGCCCGAGTACGTCGCGCTCGTAGGTCAGCGTCTGCCCGACGGCGTCGGCACGGCGGATCAACTGGCCGACGGCATCCCCCTTGTACCACATGGCCCGGTCGTCGAAGTCCGTCTCACGGACGCACTGACGATCCAAAGGTAACGGAAGCGCGGAGAGCTCTCCGCGTCAGGCAGTACGTTCCGGTCACTGCCGGTAGTGCACAACAGTCGTGTCGCCGACAAGAACGCAGGCAGGACCGATGGACACCTCGCACACGGACCCGGGGCGCGTTCGCGCGCAGACCGGGGCACATCGGCGTCTCCACCGGTCCTGGAGCGCTTCACACCGCGCCGGGGCACCGGGACGGCACGCGATCGGGCAGGCCGTCGCCCGCCTCCGTACCCAGGAGATCACCCTGAGGCTCACGCCTCCGCGACCAGGGCCCTGCCCGCGGACACGCCACGAGCAGAAAGGGTCCGCATCGACCGACAGGCAACCGATACCTGAGAAAGGAAGGAGGCGACGGGAAGAAGGGACCGGAACGCAGAACACCCTCCCCGGCCAGGGGCCGAGACGGGTACCGATCACCCCTGCCCGAAAAAAGGGGGCCGTAGGGTTCTTGTGTGTCCGAGGGGGGACTTGAACCCCCACGCCCGTTAAAGGGCACTAGCACCTCAAGCTAGCGCGTCTGCCATTCCGCCACCCGGACCAGGTGCATGTCGCCCTGTCAGGGGTGATCCCTGCTGCGACGTGGACAACCATACCAAGGTTTCGCAGTGCCTTTCACCTGCGTTTCCGTGCCTCCGGACGGAGGGCCGGACCGCGGCGGGTCCGGCCCTCCCGCCCTCGTCACGACATGGGCCGGCACTCCGGGAAACCGCCCGGCAGCCGCTCCCCCACCGGGCCCCGGGGCGCGGCACGGCGGGCCCCGGTACGAGGGCTTCGTCCGCACGGGCCGGGCGGTCCCACCCACGGTTCTGCGGGTGGGACCGCCCGGTCCGTGGTCCCGGTCAGCAGCGCCGCTTGCGCAGGGCCGCCAGGTTGTCGTAGCTGATCTTGGCCTCGCGCAGCGACTGCGCGGGGTCGGTGGCGCTCGGGGCGGTGTCGTCCTCGACCATCGGGTTGTGGTAGTTCCGCTGCCCGACCCGGGAGAAGAACGTGGTGTAGTCGATGACGCCGGTTCCGAAGGGCACCATCTCGTAGCCCATGCCGTTGGTCGTGCTGACGACGCCGTCCTTGGCGTGGAACAGCGGGTAGCGCTTGTTGTTGCGGGCGACCAGGCCGGCCGGGTCGAAGACCTTCTTGCGCGTGGAGCCGTCGTGGGCGGTGTACGTGTGGAACTTGTACTGGGCGACGTGCGCCCAGAAGATGTCCATCTCCAGCCAGACGGCCTTGGGGTCGGTGACCTCGAGGAAGTACTCCAGCTTCCGGATGCCCGAACTGCGGGTCGGCCGGCCCTGGTCGTCCAGGGGGCCGCCGTCGAGCAGGAAGCCGTAGGCGCCGTCGTGGTTGTGGGTGTAGAGCTTGATGCCCTCGCGGCGGGCGATCGCGCCGAGGGCGTTCCACTTGTCGGCGGCCACGTCCCAGTCGGCGCGGTGGGAACTGCCGGTGGGGTCGCCGCCGGTGCCCATGTGGTCCAGGCCGAGGATGTTGGCGATCTCGAGGTGCTTCTTGAAGGTGTCCAGGTCGGCCGTGGTCAACGGCCAGGAGGACGGGATGAAGCCGTGGTTGCCCTGGGCGCGCAGGCCGTAGTCGTCGAGCCAGGAGCGCAGCAGCCTGGCGCCCGCGACGGATTCCAGGCTGGCGCCGCCGGGCGCGTTCGCGTGCTGGTTGTAGCCGGCGAACTCCACCTGGCGGTAGCCGTGACGGGCCAGCTGCCTGAACACCTCGCGGAAGCCGGAGGGCAGATCGGTGGACAGGGGGTCGCGGCCGGTGGCGTCGCGGACGGTGTAGAGGATGATGCCGCGTTTGTGCGGCGGGACGAGCACCTGCCCGCCGCGGTCATGGCCGTGCCCGTGGTCGTGCCCGTGTCCGTGGTCTCTGCCGCGGTCCTGGGCCAGGGCGGGGGCGGCGCCGAAGACGGGGGCCGCGACGGCTCCGGCGGCCACGGCGGTGCAGGTGGTGAGGAAACGGCGCCGGTGCACGCCCAGGGAGCGGCGCAGTGCCTCGTCCGGGGCGTCGGTGGCCGGGGTGGGGGCGGCCTCGGTGCGGGAGGGGTCTGAGTACGGGGTCACGGGTGGCCTGCCTTCTGGGTCGTGGCCGGTTCCGGTGCCGCCGGGACCGGCCGTTGTCAGTGCCGTGTGTTTCACTCTCGGTAGTTGGATGCCGGCTCTTGGAGGGGCGTACGTGGTGGTGCGTCAGCCGAGTCCGGCGAGCTGGAGCAGGAGTTGCTTGACATCGGTGGCCGCGACGCGGTCTCCGAGGGCACGAGGGGTGGAGCAGATGAGGAGCGGACCGTCGTCGTCGCTCGCCGGAAGGCGGCCGTGGCTGCCCCGAACAGGTGACGGGTCGAGGGGCACGACCGCCATCCGGTAGCGCATGCCGAGTTTCTTGCGCGCCAGTGCGGTGGCCGCCTTCACCTTGACGTACGGGTCGAGGGGGTCCATGAAGAGCTCGACCGGGTCGTAGCCGGGTTTGCGGTGGATCTCGACGAGCTGTGCGAAGTCGGGTGCGCGGTCGTCGTCGAGCCAGTAGTAGTACGTGAACCAGGCGTCGGGTTCGGCTACGGCGACCAGTTCGCCGGCGCGCGGGTGGTCGAGGTGGTGGGCCTTCTTGCCCTCGTCGTCGAGGAGCTGGTCGATGCCGGGCAGTCCTTCGAGGGCGGCCCTGGTGGCGTCGAGGTCCTCGGGGCGGCGCACGTAGACGTGGGCGATCTGGTGGTCGGCGACGGCGAAGGCGCGTGAGGCCATCGGGTCGAGGTACTCCATGCCGTCCTGCGTGTGCACCTCCAGCAGGCCCGCGCGGCGCAGCGCGCGGTTGATGTCCACGGTCCGGTTCACGCGGGTGATGCCGTACTCGGACAGGGCGACGACGGTACGGCCCTCGGCGCGGGCGTCGTCCAGCAGCGGGGCCAGGGCGGCGTCCAGGTCTGCGGCCGCCTTCAGGGAGCGCGGGTCGTCGGGGCCGAAGCGCTGCAGGTCGTAGTCGAGGTGAGGGAGGTAGCAGAGCGTCAGGTCGGGGTGGCGGGTGCGGTTGACGTGGCGGGTCGCGTCGATGATCCACTGGCTGGAGACGAGGTCCGCGCCGGGGCCCCAGAAGTGGAAGAGCGGGAAGGTGCCCAGCGTGTCGGTGAGTTCGTCGTGCAGGGCCGGGGGCCTGGTGTAGCAGTCGGGTTCCTTGCGGCCGTCGGCGTAGTAGACCGGGCGGGGGGTGACGGTGATGTCGGTGTCCGCGCCCATGGCGTACCACCAGCAGATGTTGGCGACGGTGTAGCCGGGGTGTGCGCGGCGGGCGGCGTCCCAGAGCTTGTCCCCGGAGACGAGACCGTTGTGCTGGCGCCACAGCAGGACGTCGCCGAGTTCGCGGAAGTACCAGCCGTTGCCGACGATGCCGTGTTCGGAGGGGAGGCTGCCGGTGAGGAAGGTGGACTGGGCGGCGCAGGTGACGGCGGGCAGCACGGTGCCGAGCGGGGCGCGGGAGCCGGTCCGGCCGAGCGTCTTGAGGTGGGGCATGTGGTCGAGGAGGCGGGGGGTGAGGCCCACGACGTCGAGGACGAGGAGGGGGGTGGGGCCGGTGGCCGCGGGTGCTGGGGCGGGTTCGGCGGTGGGGTCTGCGGTGGGGTCTGCGGTGGGGTCTGCGGTGGGGTCTGCGCGGTCTGCGGTCATGGGAGTTCCTTCAGGCCTAGGTCCGTCAGCAGGTCGCGGGCGAGGGTGAGTTCGGCGGCGATACCGTCGGCGAGCTGGGCGCGGCCCCTGGGCCGCAGCTCGGGTGGGAGGGCCTGCCAGGTGTAGGTCTCGACCTCCAGGTGGCGGGTGAGCGGCTGCGGGCCGCCGACGAGCCGGGTCAGGGCGGTCTTCAGTACGGGCAGCGTGGAGGTGAGGGGCGCGGTGGGAGCCGCGTGCAGGGGGACGTGGAAGTGGGCGCGCCAGGGCGCTCCCTCGGGGAGGGTGTCACCGGCCAGGGCCTCGTCGAGGTCGTCGGTGCCGCGCAGTCCGGCGGCGGTGGACGTGCGGGTCTGGTGCAGGAAGCGGGGCTCGGCGAAGGCGCGCAGGGCCTCGCGGACCTCGGGCAGATGGGGCTGCTCGGCGTGCAGGGCGGCGGAGAGCTGGGACTTGACCACGGGGACGCCGGCCCGGGTGAGGTCGTCCAGGGCGGTGTCCGGATCCTCGAAGGAGGTGGCGAGGTGGCAGGTGTCGACGCAGATGCCGATGCGGTCGTGGCCGATCGCGGTGAGCGGTTCGATGGCGTCGTGGGTGGTTTCGACGACGCAGCCGGGTTCCGGTTCCAGGGCGATGCGGATGGAGCGTCCGGTCAGTTCCTGGAGTGCGTCGAGGCGTTCGGCGAGGGTGCGCAGGGCGGTGCGGGAGGTTTCGGCGTGCCGCGCGTCGTGGACGGTGCGCCAGGCCAGCGGCAGGGTGGAGATGCTGCCGTCGGGGACGTCGTCGGGGAGCAGTCCGGCGAGGAGGCGGGCCAGGGAGGTGGTGTGCTCCAGGCGCTCGGGGTCGGCCCAGTCCGGTGTGTAGACGCGGTACTTGACCTCCTCGGCACCGAACCCCTCGTAGGGGAAGCCGTTGAGGGTGACGACCTCGAGTCCGCGCCGGTCGAGTTCGCAGCGCAGGCCGCGCAGGGCGGACGGGTCGGTGACCAGGGCGCGCGCGGCGTCCTTGGCGAGCCACAGGCCGATGCCGAGCCGGTCGCGGCCGAGCCGGCGGCGGACGGGTTCGCAGTGGTCCCTCAGCTGGGCGAGGACACCGTCGAGGGTCTCGGCGGGGTGGACGTTGGTGCAGTAGGCGAGGTGGACGGTGGACCCGTCGGGGTGGCGGAAGCGCATGGCTCACGCCTCCGCGGCGGCGACGCCGGCCGTCCGCGGGGGCTCGTCCCTCGGTACGCCGCGCTGGATGGAGTTGCCCTCGTGGGTGGCCTCGGGGGCGGCGACGTCGAGGGCGAGCCGGCCGCCGAGTCCGTAGAAGGCGACGGGGTTGCGCCACAGGACGCGGTCGACGTCGTCCTCGGTGAAGCCCTCGGCGAGCATCAGGTCGGCGACCTTGCGGGTCTTGAGCGGGTCGCTCTTTCCCCAGTCGGCGGCGGAGTTCACCAGGACCCGCTCGGGGCCGTGGGCGCGCAGGATCGCGACCATCCGTTCCTCGTCCATCTTGGTGTCGGGATAGACGGAGAAGCCGAGCCAGCAGCCGCTGTCCTTGGCCTCCTTGACGGTGGTCTCGTTGAGATGGTCGACCAGGACGTGGTCCACGGGCAGCGCGGACTCCCGGACGACGTCGAGGGTGCGGCGCAGTCCGGCGAGCTTGTCGCGGTGCGGGGTGTGCACCAGGGCGGGCAGGCCGTGGTCGGCGGCGAGCTGGAGCTGGGCGGCGAGCGCGGTGTCCTCGGCGGGTGTCATGGAGTCGTAGCCGATCTCGCCGACGGCCACGACGTTGTCCTTGACGAGGTACCGGGGCAGCAGGTCGAGGACGGGTGTGCAGCGCGGGTCGTTGGCCTCCTTGGGGTTGAGGGCGATGGTGCAGTGGTGGGCGATGCCGTACTGGGCGGCGCGGAAGGGTTCCCAGCCGAGGAGGGAGTCGAAGTAGTCGGTGAAGGAGGCCGGCGAGGTGCGGGACTGGCCGAGCCAGAAGGCGGGTTCGACGACCGCGCGGACGCCCGCCCCGTACATGGCCTCGTAGTCGTCGGTGGTCCGCGACGTCATGTGGATGTGGGGGTCGAAGAGGCGCATCAGGACTCCTTGCCGTGGGGGTCGTCCGTGGTGTGACTCGGGGTGGGGGAGGCAGAGCCGGCGGCGGGGGCGGTGGCGGGCTCGGCCGGGGCCAGGGCCAGGGTCCGTACGCGGTGGAGGTCCTCCGGGACGGGGCGGCCGGCGGCGGTGCGCTCGTCGGCGTAGTCGCCGAGCATGCGGGCGAGTTCGCCGTCGCCGCGGGCCCGCCGGGCCAGGTCCGCCACCCGGTCCAGGGCGACGCCGGTGAACAGGCACTTCAGGACGGCGTGCCGCCAGGCGTGGGTGTCGAGGTGCCGGGCGCAGTAGGGACCGACGGCGGCGGCGACGAGCCGGGTGTCGTTGGTGCGCAGGGCGTCCTCGACGAGCGGGCGGGCCTCGGGGCCGGACACGAGGTGGGGCAGGGCGTGCAGGACCGCCCGGCGTTCGTCGGCGGTGCCCTGGTGGTAGACCCGGGTCAGCGCCTCGGCGTCGGCGTGGGCCGCGTGCAGGATCAGGACGCGGGCGGCGTCGGCGTGGGCGGTACCGCAGCGGCGGCCGGCCTCGGCCAGGCGCAGCTCCCACCCTGAGACGGGGCCGTGGGTGCCGGGGTGGGCGGCGGCCTCGTCGAGGGCCTGGTCCAGCCAGGCGCGGGCGGCTCCGTCGAGACGGGCGGAGAGGAGACGGTGCAGTTCGGTGGTCGGGAGGGCGGCAGGGGTGGCGGGGTTGGTGCCGTCGGCTGCCGGGGTTCCCGGTGCTGCGGTCCACGGGGGCCGGGGGGTTTCCCCGGGCCCGGTGGTGGGGGGTGCCTCCGGGGTGGCCGGGGTGGCGTGGGGGCGGTTCACGGGGTGCTGCTCCCTTCGGAGGTGGCGGAGGGATCGCCGGGCGGGGGTGCGGGGGCGAAAGCGGCATCGGCGACAGGGGCAACGGCGTCGGCGTCGGCGGCAGGGGCGGCGTCGGCGGCAGGGTCGGTGGCCGTGTGGGCACCGGAGGCGTCGAGGGAAAGACCCGTGGCCGTGTGACTGTCCGGGACAGTGCCGGCGCCGCCGGTGCCGGTGCCGGTGCCGGTAGCGGTAGCGGTGTGAGCGCCGGGGACAAGGCCGGTGGCCGTGTGGTCACCCGGGGCACCGCCCCCGGCACCAGAAGCAATGCCGGTATGCACCCCGTCAGAAGCGGCGGCGATGCGAACACCGGAGACACCGGGAACAGAGCCGGTGGCCATGTCACCACCCGGGGCACCGCCCCCGGCACCGGAAGCGGTGCCGGGGGCGGTGTCAGCGCCGGTGGCGGGGGCGGTCGCCGCGGTGCGGGCCGCGGCGTGGAGGAAGGGGAGGGAGTGGGCGGCGAAGTGGGGGCCCGCGTGGGAGTGGCGGGGCAGTTCGACGACGGTCAGGCCCTGGTATCCGGTGGCGGCGAGGGCCGCGAGGACGGGCGGGAAGTCGATCTCGCCGTCCCCGAAGGGCAGGTGCTCGTGGACACCGCGGCGCATGTCCTCGATCTGGACGTGGCGCAGCCAGGGGGCGGCGTCGCGGACGCAGTCCGCCGGAGGGAGGGGTTCGAGGCACTGGCAGTGGCCGATGTCCAGGGTGAGGCCGAGGAGTTCGGGGTCCCCGAGGGTGCGGCGCAGGTGGTGGAAGTCGGCGAGGGTGGCGAGGAGGTGACCGGGTTCCGGTTCGACGGCGAGGGGCATGCCCGCGGTGGCGGCGGCGTCCAGGACGGGGGTGAGCGCCTCCGCCAGGCGCTTCCACGCGGTGTCCTCGTCCGTGCCCGCGGGGACGGTGCCGCTGAAGCAGTGCAGGGCGTGCGCCCCGAGGTCGGCGGCGACCTCGACGGCCCGGACGAGCAGGTCCACGCGGCGGGCACGGTCGTCCGGGTCGGGGTCCAGGAGCGAGGGGCCGTGTTTGCGGCGCGGGTCCAGCACGTAGCGGGCGCCGGTCTCGACGGTGACGCCCAGGCCGAGTCCGTCCAGGCGTCGGGCGACCCGGCGGGTGCGGGCGGCGAGGTCCGGGGCGAGCGGGTCGAGGTGCATGTGGTCGAGGGTCAGCCCGACGCCGTCGTAGCCGAGGTCGGCGAGCAGGGCGAGGGCGTCGTCGAGACGGAGGTCGGCGAGGCCGTTGGTGCCGTAGCCGAAGCGGAGGGGAGGCGGGGGCGGGGGCGGAGAGACGTCGCCCGGGTTCCGGCTCACGTGATGCTCACCTTCCTCATGCCGGACCTCCTCGCGAAGATCCGGCCGGCCGGGGCCAGGGCCGCGACGAGCAGGGCGGTGCCGGCCGAGCCGGAGCGGGCGGCGAGCGCGGCCTGGAGCGGGATCGTGGCCCGGATGCCGCCGCCGACGGCGCGTTGGGTGAGCGGGGGCGAGGGGTTGAGCGCGGCGTGGAGGTAGGGCCGGGCGGCCGTGGCGGCGTAGGCGGCGCCCAGGGCGGTGGCGAGGACGCCGGTGGCCCGGGGCGGGCGCCCGGCCCGGCCGGGGCCCGGCAGGCCGGGGGCGGCTGCTGCCCGCCGGCCTGCCGGGAGTCGGGTGCGGCGGTGGGTGACCAGCCGGGTCAGCGCCCCCGTCGTCGCGAGGGCCGCCAGCGGGGCCAGGACCGAACCGCCGGTGGTCTCCCGGCGGGAGACGGCCGTGACCGCGAGGGTGTGTGTGCCGAGCAGCGCGGCCGAGGGCAGCGCTGCCTGGGCGCCGCCGCCGGTGGCGGCCGCGCCCAGGAGCAGGTCCAGTCCTCGGGCGGCGGCCATGGCCGCGGGCCCGGCGGGCGTGTGCTTCAGCGCGAGGTCGTAGGCCCAGACGGTCGCCGCCAGGGGGGCGGCCACCGCGAGGGCGGGGCGTCCCGCGCCGGCGGCGAGCGCCAGTCCGGCGCCGGTGAGGGCACCGGCGGCGGTGAGGGCGGCGGCCGGACGGATGCGGCCGGACGGAAGCGGGCGGTGCGGGCGCTCCGCGGCGTCCTCGGTGCGGTCCGCCCAGTCGTTCAGGGCCATGCCGGCCTCGTACAGGCACAGGGAGGATCCGATGGCGAGCAGGGTGCGGGGGCCGGGGCGCGCGCCGGCCGCCGCCGCGCCGGCCAGGGCGTCGCCGGGGACGGTGAACAGCGCGGGCAGGCGCAGCAGTTCGGCCCAGGCGCCCACGCGGGCGGAGCGGGTGCGGGGCGCGGGGCCGGGGAGGGGGGCGGTGGCGTCCTCGGGGGCCGTCCCGGGTGCCGGGTCGTCCGCCGCCGTCGGCCCGGCCGGAGCGGGTGTGTCCTGCGCCGGGGCGCCCGCGCGGCTCACCGCTGCGCCCCGCGGCCGGGGGCGTCGTCCCGCAGCCGTCCGGCGAAGCGCCTGAGCTCCGCGTACTGTTCGGCCAGCGAGGACGGGCCGTCCCCCACCGGGTCCTTGAAGTAGAAGCCCAGTTCGCCCAGCGGACCGGACAGGCCCCTCTCCCGGGCGCGGGCGACCAGCCGGGCCAGGTCGAGGACGAGTGGCGCGGCGAGCGCCGAGTCGCAGCCCTGCCAGGTGGTCTGCAGGACCATGCGGGCGCCGAGGAAGCCGTCGAAGGCGATGTGGTCCCAGGCCGTCTTCCAGTCGCCGAGCGCGGGCACGTCGTCGATGTGGACCTCGCCCTCGGGGGTGGTGCCGAGGGTGTCGGCGAGGACGCGTTCCTTGCCGGCGTTCTTGGCGGCGGCGGCCGCGGGGTCGGCGAGGGCGGCGCCGTCTCCGCCGCCCAGGAGGTTGGTGCCGGACCAGGCGCGCACGGCGAGGGCGCGTTGCAGGAACATCGGGCCGAGTACGGAGCGCAGCAGGGTCTGCCCGGTCTTGCCGTCGCGGCCCGCGTGGGGGACGGGGGCCGTCGCCGCCTGCTCGGCGAGCGCCGGGTGGTGCAGGCCCGCGGAGGGGGTGAAGTTGACGTAGGGGCAGTCGGCGCGCAGGGCGGCCGCCGCGTAGAGGGAACTCGGCGGCAGGGCGCCGTCGGCGGGAGCGGGCTCGGTGGAGGCGACGTTCACCACGACGGCGCCCGCGAGGCCCTGGCGGCGCACGAAGTCGCGCATGTCGGCCGCGAACACGTCGATCAGTTCGTCCTCGTGGCGGCCCGGGCCGCCGTCCGTGTCGCCGGGCAGGGGGCCGCCGGGCCTGATCTCCTGGTCGGCGGCGACGAGTTCGGCGTGCACGGCGGAGGGCAGACCGTGCGGCAGGACGCCGCCGGCGGCGAGGTGTTCGGCACGTTTGGGCAGCGGGCAGTCGACCGTGTCGTGGCCGCCGAAGACGAGGGACGACAGCGGCGGCAGGCCGCACGAGGTGAAGCCGGGGGTCTCGGTGACCATGCCGGTCGGCGGATGGAGTCCGGCGGCGACGGCGGCGCAGCCCGCGATCGCGGTGGTGGCCACGGATCCGCGTGCCCCGATGAGCCAGACGCCGAAGCGGGGAGCCGGGGAGGGGGTGGGGAGGGACGGTTCGGCGGACATGGGCAGCCTCCTTGTCGTACGCGAACCGGGTGCGAGCGCCGGAGGGGGACGGGCGGGGTGCCGGGCGCGGGGCCCGGCGGGGACGGCGGGCGGAGGTCCGGCGTCCTCCGCCCGCCGCCGTTCTGGTCGCCCTTAGGAGGGCAGTTCCTTCAACTGGATGTTGCGGAAGGAGACCTGGTCGCCGGCTCCGTGGTTCTGGAGGCCGATGTGGCCGTCGGTCAGGCTCCGCTCGGGGTCCTTGTTGGTGAAGTCGTTGATCTTGACTCCGTTGAGGAACACCCTCAGGCGTTCGCCCTGGACCTTGATCTCGTAGGAGTTCCACTGGCCGGGCGGACGCAGGACCTGGTCACGGGCCTTGATGTCCGCCGACTTGAACGAGTAGACGGAGCCCGTGGTGCGGTCGGGCGCGTCCGTGGCGTCGATCTGGATCTCGTAGCCCTTGTTCACCGCGGACCAGGGGTCGTCGGAGGCCGGGAAGCCCACGAAGATCCCGGAGTTGTCGTCGCCCCGCATCTTCCAGTCGAGCTTGAGGGAGTACGACTCCAGCTCCTTGGCCTGGTACCAGAGCAGACCCATGCCGCCCTTGGACTCCAGGGTGCCGTCCTTGACGTCGAACGTGCCGGGGCCGGCCTGCTTCCAGCCGTCCAGGGTCTGGCCGTTGAAGATCTTCCGGTAGCCCTTGTCCGGCTTGCAGTCCGCCTTGACCTGGCCGGTGGCGTACTGCAGACCGCCGAGCAGATGGGTGCGGAAGGCCTCCTCGGCGTAGGACTCCTTGGTGTGGCCGCCGCCGGTGTAGAAGGAGCGGCCGCCGCCGTAGCTCTGGCACCAGGCGATCGGGTGGTCGCCCTTCATGGTGCCGCCCTCGTAGGTCGTCTCGTCGAGGGTGGCGAGGACCTTGGCCTGCTCGCGCGGGTTGGTGCGGTAGTTGTACCACTCGTCGGTGCGCTCCCACGCGTCGTCCAGGTGCGCGGTGGACGGGTGGTCGTGGTCCTCGACGCGCACGGTGGCCTTCTGGGTGGCCGGGTGCGAGTCGAAGTAGGCGCCGACGAGACCTCCGTAGAACTCCCAGTCGTACTCGGTGTCGGCGGCGGCGTGGATGCCCATGTAGCCGCCGCCGTTGCTGACGTAGCTCTCGAACGCCTTCTGCTGGTCGGCGTTCAGGACGTCACCGGTGGTGGACAGGAAGGCCACCGCGTCGTACTTGGCGAGGTTGGCCGTGGTGAACTGTCCGGCCTCCTCGGTCGCGTCGACGGTGATACCGGCCGGGCCGCCCAGTTCCTTCAGCGTGGCGACGCCCTCCGGGATGGAGTCGTGGCGGAAGCCGGCGGTCCTGGAGAAGACGAGGACCTTCTTGCCCTTCTTGAAGGGCTCCTTGGAGAACTCGAAGTCGTCCACGTCGTACAGCGCGCCCTCGCCGCCCCGGAAGACCAGGTAGATCTCCGTGGTGTTCCTGGGCAGCTTCCGCAGGGGCACGTCGACGTCCTGGAACGTCTCCCAGCCACCGGTCGGCGGGATGTACGCCGAGCCGTGCAGCTTGCCGTCGGGCGAGCCGGTGCGCAGTTCGACGAAGCCGCCGGCGCCGCCGGAGGAGGCCCGCACGGTCAGCTTCCTCTGCCCGTCGAACCGGTAGGGGCTGAAGGAGATCCAGTCGCCGTCGTTGATGTCGCCGACGGTCCTGCCGCCGTTGGCGCCGGTCTTGTCGATCACGGACACGCCCGACTGGGTGGTGAAGTGCTCGGCCTGGCGGTGCAGCGGCTGGAGCACGGTGCGGGCGGTGCCGGTCAGGGCCTCCTGGCCGTTTGCCCCGCCGTCGGTGTAACTGGCGCCGACGACACCGTAGATGTTGGCGTTGGGGTCGTGACCGCCGTCTCCGGCGGGCGGCTTGAGGGTGCCCTCACAGCCCGTCTCGCTGGTCAGCTCGTGGGCGTGGGAGTCGTGGCCGAGGCTGTAGACGACCTTGACCTTGGAGCAGTCGACCTTCTCCTCGGGGTCGGTGACCTTCACCTTGAAGGGAACCGGTTCGCCGAAGGCGGCCAGGCTGCCGTTGCCCGGGACCTCGATCCTCACCTTGGGCTCGGTGTTGCCGACCACGATCCGGGCGCTGGCGTTGCCGGTGTTGCCCTCGGGGTCCGTCGCGGTGAAGGTCGCGGTGTAGGTGCCGATCTTCTTGTACTTGTGGGTGGGGGTGAGCCCCTCGCCCTCGGTGCCGTCGCCGAAGTCCCAGCTGTAGGTGAGGTCCGGGGAGTCGGCGTCCTCGGCGGAGGCGGTGAACTTGACCTTCAGGCCGGCCGCGCCGGAGGTCTTGTCGGCGCTCACCTCCGCGATCGGGGAGAAGCCGTCCTCGGCGTTCTCGATCCGGTACAGCGCGGAGTTCTCGTCGCCCTGGAACCAGGAGACGCCGTAGTCCAGGACGTAGAGCGCGCCGTCGGGGCCGAACTCCATGTCCATGATCTGGGTGCCGGTCCACGGGAAGTCGTTGATCTTCGCGACCGTGCCGTCCTCGGTCTGCTCGATCCGCTTGATCCAGCGGCGGCCGAACTCGCCCGCGAAGAAGTCGCCGTCGTACGCCTCGGGGAACTTCACACTGGAGTCGAGCTCGGGGTCGTAGCGGTAGACCGGGCCGGCCATCGGGGACTCGGAGCCACTGCCGAACTCGGGCACGGAACCGCCGTCGTAGGGGATCCAGGCGGCCTGGGCGGGTGGCAGGTCGACGAGGCCGGTGTTGTGCGGCGAGGTGTTCTTCAAGGCGGCGCAGTCGAACTTCTCGCCGGAGGCGCCGGTGGCGAAGTCGTAGTCGACGTAGGCGTCGTTGTCTCCGGTGCAGAACGGCCAGCCGAAGTTGGCGGCCTCGGTGACCTTGGCGAACTCGACCTGTCCCGCCGGGCCCCGGTCCGGGTCCGCGGCGCCGGCGTCGGGGCCGTAGTCGCCGACGTAGACGGTGCCGGTCTCGTCGTCGACGCTCATGCGGAACGGGTTGCGGAAGCCCATCGCGTAGATCTCGGGACGGGTCTTCTCGGTGCCGGGGGCGAAGAGGTTGCCCTTGGGGACGGTGTACGAGCCGTCCTCGGCGACCTTGATGCGCAGGATCTTGCCGCGCAGGTCGTTGGTGTTGCCGGAGCTGCGGCGGGCGTCGAAGGCCGGGTTGCGGTTTGGCCGCTCGTCGATCGGCGTGAAGCCGTCGGAGGAGAAGGGGTTGGTGTCGTCGCCGGTGGACAGGTAGAGGTTGCCCTCGGCGTCGAAGTCGATGTCGCCGCCGACGTGGCAGCAGGTGCCGCGGGAGGCCGCGACGTCCAGGACCTTCTTCTCGCTGGCCATGTCCAGCGTGCCGTTGGGATTGAGGACGAAGCGGGAGAGGCGGTTGACGCCGTCGAACTTCTCGAAGTCCTCGGCGGTGCCGGTCTCCGGGGCGTCGCCCGCGGGGGTGTCGAGCGGCGGGGCGTAGTAGAGGTAGACCGCCCGGTTGTTCTCGAAGTCCGGGTCGATGCCGACGCCCTGCAGGCCCTCCTCGTCGTGGCTGTAGACGGGGATCCTGCCGGCGACCTTGGTGACGCCGCCCTGGTCGGTGAGGCGCAGCGTGCCGTCGCGCGAGGTGTGCAGGACGCTGCGGTCCGGGAGCACGGTGAGCGACATCGGCTCGCCCGTCTCGGGCTCGCCCTTGGCGAGCGGTACCTGCTGGAACTGTCCCTCGGCGGCCACCGGTTCGTCGTGTTCCGGGTGGCCGGGGTGGGCGCCGGCGACGGTCGCCGGGGTCCCCACTGCCAGCATCAGGCCGGTGACCAGGGCGAGGGCGGTGCGAAGTCCGGTACGCCTCGTGGTGTGGGTGGATGTGAGTCTGCTTCTGTGCACGAAGTCCCTCCGGGAACGGGGTGGGGCCGTACGGAACGGGTGCGAAGGCGTGCGGTGCGGGCGCCGGGGTGCGCCGTCACCCCGGAGGCGTGGGTGTCCTGAACACTTCAGGGACGGTAACCGCGTTCGTCCGGGGCGAACACCCCTTGGACCGGGGCTGCTCGAACTTCTCCCCGACGCAGGACAAAGCGGGATCCGGGCAGGTCGGACCGGGGACCGGCGGACATTCCGGTCCCCGTCCCCGACCTGTGGCCGGGCGTGCGGTTCAGCTGTTGAACGCCGCGTCGAAGGAGGCCGACGGCGGGTCGAAGTCGTACGCCTTGAGCCGGGTCAGCGCCTCGGGGGCACCCTGGAGCCGGTCCATGCCGGCGTCCTCCCATTCGACGGACACGGGGCCCTGGTAGTCGATGGAGCGCAGCATGCGGAAGACGTCCTCCCAGGGGACGTCCCCGTGGCCGGCGGAGACGAAGTCCCAGCCGCGCCGGGGGTCGCCCCAGGGCAGGTGGGAGCCGAGGCGGCCGTTGCGTCCGTCGAGGCGCTTGCGGGCCTCCTTGCAGTCGACGTGGTAGATCCGGTCGCGGAAGTCCCACAGGAAGCCGACCGGGTCGAGGTCCTGCCACACGAAGTGGGAGGGGTCGAAGTTGAGTCCGAAGGCCGGTCGGCGGTCGACCGCGTCCAGGGCACGGACGGTGGTCCAGTAGTCGTAGGCGATCTCGCTGGGGTGGACCTCGTGCGCGAACCGCACGCCCTCGGCGTCAAAGACGTCCAGGATCGGGTTCCAGCGCGTCGCGAAGTCCTCGTAACCGCGGTCGATCATCGATTCGGGCACGGGCGGGAACATGGCCACCAGGTGCCAGATCGCCGATCCGGTGAACCCGATGACGGTGTCGACGCCGAGGAGGGCCGCGGCGCGCGCGGTGTCCTTGATCTCGGCGGCGGCCCGCTGCCGTACGCCCTCGCCCTCGCCGTCGCCCCAGATCCTGGCGGGCAGGATGGCCTGGTGGCGTTCGTCGATGATGGCGTCGCAGACCGCCTGGCCGACCAGGTGGTTGGAGATCGCCCGGACCTTGAGGCCGTACTTGTCGAGCAGCTGACGGCGGGAGTCCACGTAGGACGGGTCGGCGAGTGCCTTGTCGACCTCGAAGTGGTCGCCCCAGCAGGCGAGTTCGAGGCCGTCGTAGCCGAATTCGCGGGCGAGCCGGCAGACCTCCTCGAGGGGCAGGTCCGCCCACTGGCCGGTGAACAGCGTGAAGTCGCGGGGCATGCGTGTCTGCCTTTCTCGGCTTCTCAGGCGGCGATCGGTGTGTAGACGGAGTTCTTCTCGGCGCTCTCCTCCACGGCCGCCAGGACGCGCTGCACCTGCAGCCCGTCGGCGAAGGAGGGTTCGGGGGTGCGGCCCTCGGCGACGGCGTGCACCAGGTCGTGGGCCTGGTGCACGAAGGTGTGCTCGTAGCCGAGGCCGTGGCCCGGCGGCCACCAGGCGTCCAGGTAGGGGTGGTCGGGTTCGGTGACCAGGATGCGGCGGAAGCCCGCGTGGGCGGCGGGCTCGGTGCCGTCGTGGTAGGAGAGTTCGTTGAGCCGTTCCAGGTCGAAGGCCAGCGACCCCCGCTCGCCGTTGAGTTCGATGCGCAGCGCGTTCTTGCGGCCGGTGGCGTACCGGGTGGCCTCGAAGGAGGCGAGGGCGCCGGAGGCGAAGCGGCCGGTGAACAGGGCGGCGTCGTCCACGGTGACCTCGCCGGTGCCGGCGCTGTCGACGGCGGCCAGACCGCTGGTGGGCGCGGCGGGCAGCGGCCGCTGCCGGACGAACGTCTCGGTGAGCGCGGAGACTCCCGCCAGCCGCTCCCCCGCCAGGTACTGGGCGAGGTCGACGATGTGCGCGCCGAGATCGCCGAGCGAGCCGGAGCCGGCCTGCTCCCGGCGCAGCCGCCAGGTCAACGGGAACGCGGGGTCCACCAGCCAGTCCTGGAGGTATGTCACCCGTACGTGCCGCAGGGTGCCGATGCGGTCCTCGGCCACCATCCGCCGGGCCAGCGCGGTCGCGGGGACCCGGCGGTAGTTGAAGCCGACCATCGCCAGCCGGCCCTGCCGCCGGGCCCGTTCGGCGGCCTCGGCCATCGCCTCGGCCTCGGCGACGGTGTTGGCGAGGGGTTTCTCGCACAGGACGTGCTTGCCCGCGGCGAGGGCGGCCAGCGCGATCTCGGCGTGGCTGTCCCCGGGGGTGCAGATGTCGACGAGGTCGACGTCGTCCCGTTCGACCAGGGCGCGCCAGTCGGTCTCGGTGTCCGCCCAGCCGTGGCGGTCGGCCGCCGCGCGCACCGCGGTGGCGTCCCGGCCGCAGACGACGGCCAGTTCGGGGCTCAGCGGCAGGTCGAACACGCGGCCCGCGGTGCGCCAGCCCTGGGAGTGGGCGGCGCCCATGAAGGCGTAGCCGACCATGCCGACGCGCAGTGGTGGCTTCCCCGTCTCTGCGCCGTCTGCCCCATCTGACTGCTGCGGCTGTGCCATACGGATGTCCTCCTCGTCGTCGTGGCGGGCGGGGGTGGGCCCCGCCCGGTGGGCTGGTCAGGCCCGTGGGGCGGGGCTCCTCACTTGAAGCCGGTGGACATGTACTGGTCGACGTTCTCCTTGTCGACGACGGCCGAGTAGCAGGTCAGCGAGGTGGGGATCTCGAACTCGGCGAGGCCGCCGACGCCCTTGCCCTGGCCGAGGGCGCGGGCGAGGTCGATCGCGGAGGCGGCCATCGACGGCGGGTAGAGCACGGTCGCCTTGAGGACGCCGTCGTCCGCCTTGATGGCCTGGAAGGCGGAGAGCGCGCCCGCGCCGCCGACCATGAGGAAGTCGTCGCGCCCGGCCTGTTCGATGGCGCGCAGCGCGCCGACGCCCTGGTCGTCGTCGTGGTTCCACAGCGCGTCGAACTTCGACTGGGCCTGCAGGAGCTGGGCCATCTTGGCCTGGCCCGACTCGACGGTGAAGTCGGCTGCCTGGCGGGCCACCTTCTTGATGTTGGGGTAGTTCTTCAGCGCGTCGTCGAAGCCCTGGGTGCGCTGCTTGGTGAGCTCGAGGTTGTCCAGTCCCGCCAGTTCGATGACGCGGGCGTCGGGGGTGTCCTTGAGCTTCTCGCCGATGTAGTGCCCGGCGTTCAGGCCCATGCCGTAGTTGTCACCGCCGATCCAGCAGCGGTACGCCTGCGGGGAGTTGAAGATGCGGTCGAGGTTGACGACGGGGATGCCGGCGCGCATCGCCTTCAGCCCGACCTGGGTGAGCGCCTTGCCGTCGGCGGGGAGCACCACCAGGACGTCGACCTTCTTGTTGATGAGGGTCTCGATCTGGCCGATCTGCTGGGCGGTGTCGTTGGAGCCCTCGGTGACCTCCATGGTGACGTCCGAGTACGTCGCGGCGCGTTTCTCGGCGTTGTCGTTGATGGCGTTGAGCCAGCCGTGGTCGGCCTGCGGTCCCGCGAAGCCGATGGTGACCGGCTTGCCGGGCTTGTCGTCGGCGGCCGGCCGGTCGCTCGCGGCCGGCTCGGCGTCGCTGGGCTCGTTGCTGGTGCAGCCGGTGACGAGGACTCCGGCGGACACGGCGGCGGCTCCGAAGAGCAGCCCTCTGCGGCTCGTGAGAGGTGTCGGCTCTGGCATGGCGGTGAACCCTTTCGTCAGGTCGTGCTCGCGGTGCGGCGCTGGACCAGCACGGCGGCGACGATGATCGCGCCCTTGGCGATCTGCTGGACGTCGCTCTGCAGGTTGTTCAGGGCGAAGATGTTCGTGATCGTGGTGAAGATCAGGACGCCCAGCACGGAGCCGACGATGGTGCCGCGGCCTCCGGTGAGCAGGGTGCCGCCGATGATCGCGGCGGCGATGGCGTCGAGCTCGTAGAGGTTGCCGTTGGTGTTCTGGCCGGAGCCGGACAGGACGATCAGCAGGAAGGCGGCGATGCCGCAGCACAGCCCCGACAGCAGGTACAGGTACAGGCGTTGGCGGCGGACGTCGATGCCGGCGAGCCGGGCCGCCTCCGCGTTGCCGCCGACGGCGACGGTGCGGCGTCCGAAGGTGGTCCGGTTGAGGACCAGCCAGCCGATGACGGTGACCGCCGCGAACACCAGGACCAGGGGCGGGACGCCGAGGACGTAGGCGTCGCGTTCGCCGAGGTCGAGGACGCTGTCGATGGTGACGACCTGGGTGCGCCCGTCGGTGATCTGCAGGGCGAGGCCGCGGGCCGAGGCGAGCATGGCGAGGGTGGCGATGAACGGGACCATCCCGCCGTAGGCGATCAGCACCCCGTTGACCAGCCCGCAGCCGACGCCGACGAGGACGGCGGTGAACAGGATGCCGGCGAACCCGAACTCCTGGGTGGCCACCGTGGTCGCCCACACCGAGGCCAGGGCGACGATCGCGCCGACCGACAGGTCGATGCCGCCCGAGGTGATGACGAAGGTCATGCCGACGGTGACGACACCGATGACGGAGGCCTGGGTGAGGACGAGCTGGAGGTTGCGGGTGTCCAGGAACTCGTCCGGTCTGGTGATGCCGCCGATGAGGACGAGCGCGGCGAGGACGCCGAGCAGCGACAGGGTGCGGACGTCGGCGCGGAACAGCACGGTGCGCCAGGCGGGCGGTCCGCCGGCCGAAGGCGCCTTGTCGGTGCTGTCCCGCGGCGGGGAGACGGGCTGCGTCATGACGCCGGGCTTCCTTCCATGACGAGGTCGAGTACACGGTGTTCGTCGAGCTCCCGGGCGGGCGCCGTGTGGACGACGTCCCCCTCCCGGAGCACCAGGACGCGGTCGGCGAGGCCGAGTACCTCGGGCACCTCGCTGGAGACGAGCAGCACGGCGAGGCCTTCGTCGGCCAGCCGCCGTATGACTGCGTACAGTTCGGCCCGGGCGCCGACGTCGACGCCGCGGGTGGGTTCGTCGAGCAGCAGTACCCGGCAGCCGCGCAGCAGCCAGCGGGCGAGCACGGCCTTTTGCTGGTTGCCGCCGGACAGGGTGCGCACGGGCACGTCCGGGTTGTCCGGCCGCAGCGAGAGTTCGCGGGTGGCGGCGCGGGCCGCGCCGAGTTCGGCGCCGCGGTCGATCCAGCCGGCGCGCGAGAAGCGGGACATGGCGGAGAGCGACACGTTGCGGGTGACGGACTCCAGCATGAGCAGGGCCTGCGCCTTGCGCTCCTCGGGAGCCAGTCCGATCCCGGCGCGGACGGCGGCGCGCACGCTGCCCGGCCGCAGGGGGCGTCCGTCGACCAGGACCCGGCCGGAGTCCGGTTTGCGGGCGCCGTAGATCGTCTCCAGGATCTCGGAGCGACCCGAGCCGACGAGGCCCGCGAGCCCGACGATCTCCCCGGGGCGCAGGGCGAGGTCGAGGGAGGCGAACTCGCCGGTGCGGGACAGCCCCTCGACGGTCAGCACCGGCTCGGCCACCGGCGGGGAGGCGGGGCGTTCGGGGAAGACGTACTCGACGTCGCGGCCGGTCATCAGGGCGACCACCTCGCGGGTCGGCGTCGACTCGGCGGGCAGCCCGCCCGCGACGGCGCGGCCGTCCTTGAGCACGGTCACCCGGTCGCCGATGCGCCGGATCTCCTCGAGGCGGTGCGAGATGTAGACGACGGCGACCCCGTCGGCGGTGAGGTCGGCGACGATGCGGAAGAGGTTGTCGACCTCGTCCGGGTCGAGCGCGGCCGACGGCTCGTCCATCACGATGAGGCGTACCTCGTGCGAGAGCGCCCGCGCCATGGAGACGATCTGCTGCTGGGCGGCCGACAACTCCCCGACCGTGCGGCCCGGTTCGATCTCGGGGTGGCCGAGCCGGGTCAGCAGCTCGGCCGTCGCTTCCCTGGCGGTCCTGGGGCGGACGACGAACCCGGCGGTCGTCGGTTCCTGACCGAGGTGGACGTTCTCGGCGACCGTCATGTGTTCCACCAGGTCGAGTTCCTGGTAGATGGTGGCGATCCCGAGGCGCATGGCGGCGATCGGCGAGCGCAGGGTGACGGCTTCGCCGCGCCAGTGGATGGTGCCGGTGTCGGGCTGGTGGGCGCCGGCCAGCACCTTGATCAGGGTGGACTTGCCGGCGCCGTTCTGGCCGAGCAGGCAGTGCACCTCGCCGGCCTGGACGTCGAGGTCGACGCCGTCCAGGGCCCGGACGCCGGGGAAGGACTTGGTGATGCCGGACATGCTGAGCAGCGGTGGTTCGGGTGCCATGCGGATTCCCCTCGGCGGGCGTGCGGGCCGGTGACAGGGCGATCCCCTTGCGGGGAGGGTGTTTTCGGGCAGGCCGGGGCGCCGGGACGGTGCGGCGCTGGGTGGGAGGGACGGTGCGGGGTGTGGGTGGCGCGCGGGTGGTGCGGGGCCGTACGTCGGGCGGGGTGGGGGTACGTGGTGCCGGTGCGCTGTTTTGTGGGTGGATGCGGTGGGCCGCTCTGCGCGGTGGAGGGCAGAGCTGTCGTGTGCCGTGGAGCCGGGCTTGCTGCTGCGTGCGGTGGAGCCGGGTGCCGTGCTGACGTGCTGCCGTGCTGACGTGGGCTGTTTACGCGGGTGAGAACAGGTGGTCGCTGATGAGCCGGGCCGCGCCGATGACTCCGGCGGTGGGGCCCAGCTCTCCCAGGACGATGGGCAGGTTGCCGGTCGCCAGGGGCAGCGACTGGCGGTAGACCTGGGTGCGGATGGCGGCGAGCAGGGTGTGGCCGAGGCCGGTCACCCCGCCGCCGATCACCACCAGGCCGGGGTTGAAGAAACTGACCAGGCCGGCGATGACCTGGCCGGTACGGCTGCCGCCCTCGCGGATCAGGTCGATCGCGGTGGCGTCCCCCGCGGCGGCCGCGGCGGCGACGTCGACGGCGCTGAGCGTGCCGTTCGTCTCCAGACGGTTCGCGAGTTCGGCGGAGAGCTGCTGCTGGGCGGCCTCCAGCGCGTCCCGGGCGAGGGCCGCGCCGCTGAAGTGGGCCTCCAGGCAGCCCCGGTTGCCGCAGGCACAGGGGCGGCCGTCGGGTACGGCCTGGATGTGCCCGATGTCGCCGGCGCTGCCCGTCGTACCGCGGTAGACCTCACCGCCGACGACGATGCCGCAGCCGATGCCGGTACCGATCTTGACGCAGAGGAAATCGGGGACGGTGCGGGCGACGCCCGCGTGCTGCTCCCCCATCGCCATCAGGTTCACGTCGTTGTCGACCATGACCGGGCAGCCGAGGTCCTGGCTGAGTGCCTCCCGTACGGGGAAGCCGTCCCAGCCGGGCATGATCGGCGGCGCCACCGGGATGCCCTCGGGGAACCGGACCGGGCCCGGGACGCCGATACCGGCGCCGTCGAACCCCTCCGCGAGTCCCGAGGCCCTCAGCTTCGCCGCCATGGACAGCACCTGCTCGAAGACCGCGACCGGTCCGTCGCGGACGTCCATGGGCTGGTTGATGTGCCCGAGGATCTCCAGTTCGGCGTTGGTGACGGCGACGTCGACCGAGGTCGCGCCGATGTCGACGCCGAGGAGCCGCAGGTGCGGGTTGAGGCGGATGTTGTGGGAGCGCCGGCCGCCGCGCGAGGCGGCGAGTCCGTCGGCCACGACGAGTTCCGTCTCCAGGAGCCGGTCCACCTCCACGGCCAGCTTCGACCGGGAGAGGTCGACCTGGTCGCCCAGCTGGGCACGGGAGTTGGGGCCACCGTCGCGCAACAGCCTGAGCAGCCGGGCCTGGTGGGCGTTCGCGGGCCGTGCCGTCATGCGTCTCACGAACCCCTCCCCGCCTCGGTCGGCCTCTGCGCGCCGGTTTCCGGCCACGTGTGTGGCGTGCTTTCGAAGGGAACGTAGCAGCGGCTGCCGGAGGTGGGAAGAAGTCGCGCAGGAATTGCCCCCTACTTTTTCCACTCACAGGACAAAGGGGCTCACGCGGAGCCACCCGCCCCGGGTACTCACCGTCAGGACTTCGGGGACTTCGCCTGTTCGAGGTACGACCGGCGGGTGCGCTCGGTGTGCTCGCGCATGAGCCGCTCGGCCAGCCGCTCGTCGCGGTTCACGATGGCGGTGATCAGATCGCGGTGCTCGGCCCAGGACCTCCCGCCGCGCTGCCGGGCGACGGGGGTGTGGTACCAGCGCACCCGGCGGCCGACCTGGGCGGCGAGCTCGGCGAGGACCGCGTTGCCGGCCAACTCCATGATCTTGGCGTGGAAGCGGGCGTCGAGGGCGACGGCCTCGTCCACGTCGTCGGAGGCGACGGCCCGCAGGCCCAGTGCCACGATCCCGTCCAGGGCCTCGACGCCCGCGCTGTCGGCGTTGAGCGCGGCGAGCCGGGCGGCCTCGGCCTCCAGCAGCGTGCGGACGGTGAGCAGCTGGTCGGCCTCCGCCTCCGTCGGCTCGTGCACGAACGCGCCCTGGGCGGGGCGCAGGTCGACCCACCCCTCGGTGTTCAGCCGCTGGAGCGCCTCGCGCACGGGCTGCCGGGAGACGCCGAGCCGGCCGGCGAGTTCACTCTCGACCAGATGCCGGCCGGGCCCCAGGGTGCGTGTGGTGATGAGTTCGAGCAGTGTCTCGTAGACACGGTCGCGCAGCGGGCCCGGTCGTTCGATCCTGGGCACCGCCCCCTGGGGCAGTCCGGTCGGCAGCATCGCGGTCCCCCTCCTCGGCAGGCCCCCGCCCGGCCGCAGGGCCGGGCGCACGGCACCGCCGACAGTGATTGTCTTTCGTCTACAATCTACGGCGTACAGGCGCCGGACAGAGGGGAGTTGACCGCATCACACCCGTACGAGGGGCTTCCGCCCGAGGGGCTGACGAAGACCGTACGGGGAACCGTCAGGGGCAGCGGACGACCTGCCCGGCGTAGGAGAGGTTTCCGCCGAAGCCGAACAGCAGGACCGGGTCGCCGGACGTCACCTCGCCCCGCTCGACGAGCTTGGCGAAGGCGAGCGGGATGCTCGCGGCCGAGGTGTTGCCCGACTCGGTGACGTCCCGGGCGACGACCGCGTTGACCGCGCCGATCTTGAGCGCGAGGGGTTCGATGATCCGCAGGTTGGCCTGGTGCAGCACGACCGCGGCGAGGTCCTCCGGGGCGTACCCCGCCTTCTCGCAGGTCTGGCGGGCGATGGACGGCAGCCGCGTGGTCGCCCAGCGGTACACGCTCTGGCCCTCCTGCGCGAACCGCGGCGGTGTCCCCTCGATCCGCACCGCGTTGCCCATCTCCGGCACCGAGCCCCACAGCACGGGCCCGATCCCGGGCTCCTCGGACTCCCCGGTCGCCTCGACGACCGCGGCGCCCGCCCCGTCGCCGACGAGCACGCAGGTGGTGCGGTCGCTCCAGTCGGCGACCTCGGACATCTTGTCGGCGCCGATCACCAGCGCGCGGCGGGCGGATCCGGCCCGCACCGCGTGGTCGGCGGTGGCGAGCGCGTGGGTGAATCCGGCGCACACCACGTTGATGTCCATCGCGGCGGGGCCGGGGATGCCCAGGCGTGCGGCGACCCGGGCCGCCATGTTGGGCGAGCGGTCGATCGCGGTGGAGGTGGCGACCAGCACCAGGTCGACGTCGCCGGGGGTGCGGCCGGCCGCCGCCAGCGCCTTGGCCGCGGCGTGCGCGGCCAGCTCGTCGACGGGCTCCTCGGGGCCCGCGATGTGACGGGTGCGGATGCCGACCCGGCTCGTGATCCACTCGTCGCTGGTGTCGACCATGCCCGCCAGGTCCTCGTTGGTGAGCACCCGGGCGGGCTGGTAGTGGCCGACGGCGGCGATGCGCGAGCCGATCATGGATGGGTTCCCCTCGTGTGGCGGTTGCGGGATTCACCAGTCTGATCAGTGACTCGCGGGTACGCCGACAGGTGATGCGACAGGATTCGGGCGCCACGCTTGTCGGCTTCGGTCAGGCCCCCGGAGGCCGGGGCGCGGCGTCACCCGGTGAACAGCTGGGTCGCCTTCCGTACGAGTTCGTACAGGCCGTAGGCGAGCGGGACGCCCACCCACAGCCACGCGAAGACGATCAGCCCGCGGCGGTCGGGGCCCGCCGCGGCCGTGTCAGGCGGACTCGTGCTGCTCTCGCCGCTCATCGGCGGCCTCCTTCGTCTCGTCGGGGCGGGAAACGTGGTGGCGGGGGTGCACGGGACGGACGAGCTCGTTGGCGACGAAGCCGACCACCAGCAGCCCGATCATGATCATGAAGGACAGTCCGTACAGCGACGAGCCGTGCCGTCCCGCCTCCTCCTGCCGGTCGGCGACCCAGTTCACGATGAGCGGGCCGAGCACACCGGCCGTGGACCAGGCCGTGAGCAGCCGCCCGTGGATCGCGCCGACCTGATAGGTGCCGAAGAGGTCCTTCAGATAGGCCGGGACGGTCGCGAAACCTCCTCCGTAGAAGGAGAGGATCACCAGCGCGCACAGGACGAACAGCGGCTTGGAGGAGTCTCCGAACATCGCGATCAGGGCGTACATCAGCGCGCCGACGCCCAGGTAGAGGCGGTAGATGTTCTTGCGGCCGATCAGGTCGGAGGTGGAGGACCAGCCGATGCGGCCCGCCATGTTCGCCGCCGACAGAAGGGCGACGAAGCCGGCCGCGGCGGTCACCGACACCGGTGTGGAGGTGTCCGCGAAGAAGTCGGTGATCATCGGGGCGGCCTTCTCGAGGATCCCGATGCCCGCGGTGACGTTCATGCAGAGCACCAGCCACAGCAGCCAGAACTGCGGGGTGCGCAGGGCGGCGCGGGCCGAGACCTGCGGTCCGGTTCCGGTGAGGGCGGCGGGAGCGCCGGCCGCCGGCCGCGCGGTGTGCGGCACCCGCACCAGCAGGACGCCGAGCAGCATGAACACGGCGTACGTCAGGCCGTGGACGAGGAAGGCGAGTGCGATGCCGACGTTGTCGCCGCCGAAGGACTCGAGCATCTGCGCCGACCACGGCGAGGCGATCAGCGCGCCACCGCCGAAGCCCATGATCGCGATGCCGGTGGCCATGCCGGGCCGGTCCGGGAACCACTTGATCAGGGTCGATACGGGCGAGATGTAGCCGATGCCGAGACCGATGCCGCCCACGAAGCCGTAGCCGAAGACGATCAGCCAGTACTGCTCGGTGGCCGCGCCGAGGGCGGAGAGCAGGAAGCCGGAGGAGAAGCAGATCAGGGCGACGGTCATCGCCCAGCGCGGCCCCCTGCGTTCCACGAGGGTGCCGCCGAAGGCGGCGGACAGGCCGAGCATGACGATGCCGAGCTGGAACGGCAGCGCGCTCTGGGTGCCGCTGAGACCGAGCGCGGACTCGAGCGGCGGCTTGAACACACTCCATGCGTAGGCCTGGCCGATGGAGAGGTGGACTGCGAGCGCGGCGGGCGGTACGAGCCAGCGGCTCCAGCCCGGGGGTGCGACGGGAGGACTCATGAAACCCGGACGATAGGGAGATCACCAGCTTGTGAAAACCCACCGCTCGATCGTATGCGGTGAACGGTATGCGGTCTGCGGCGAACGGTCGGACCGACCGGTTTCCCGGCGCGGGCCGCGCGGCGGGGGGCGAAGGTCGACCACGCTCTGTGAGCGTGCGACTCGAGTCGGCGTGCGGATACCGCGGAGTGGGCTGCGGCCTCACGCCGCACGCGCGGGACCACGTGCAGGACAATGAGATCGTGAAGGTCGCGTCACCGCACGACGATCCGGTGACGCACGGCAATCTGTGCGGCGAGGGCCGATTCGGCTGTCAGCACGTACGGAACCGGGACCGGCCAGGGACCGACCAGGGACTGGGGACATGGGACGAGTCACAGAACGACGCAAGGTGGTCCGCATCCGGGACGGGGTGGTGTCCAGCCGCCCGGACACGCTCGTCACCGAGGAACCCCTGGAGATCCGGCTGAACGGGAAGCCGCTGGCGATCACGATGCGCACCCCGGGTGACGACTTCGCGCTGGCCGTCGGCTTCCTGGTGAGCGAAGGGGTCCTGGCGACGGCAGCCGATCTGCGGAACGTCGTGTACTGCGCGGGCGCGAGGGCGGACGGGGTGAACACCTACAACGTGGTCGACGTGCGGACCGCGCCCGGCGTGGTGATCCCGGACATCACGCTCGAGCGGAACGTGTACACCACCTCGTCCTGCGGCCTGTGCGGCAAGGCGAGCCTGGACGCGGTGCGCACCACGACCCGCCACCCCGTCGCCGACAGTCCGCCGCTGCGCGTCACCCCGGAACTCCTGGCGGGGCTGCCCGACCGGCTGCGCGCCTCCCAGCGGGTCTTCGACCGGACGGGCGGCCTGCACGCGGCGGCCCTGTTCGACGAGGACGGGGAACTGCTGGACGTCCGGGAGGACGTCGGCCGGCACAACGCGGTCGACAAGCTGGTCGGCCGCGCCCTGCGGGGCGGGGGTCTGCCGCTGTCCCGGACCGTCCTGATGGTCTCCGGCCGTGCCTCCTTCGAGCTGGCGCAGAAGGCCGTCATGGCCGGGATCCCCCTGCTCGCGGCCGTCTCGGCGCCGTCCTCGCTGGCCGTGGACCTGGCGGCGGAGACGGGGCTGACGCTGGTCGGGTTCCTGCGGGGCAGCTCCATGAACGTGTACGCGGGTGAGGACCGCGTAGCCCTGCGGGCCCCGGCCGCCCAGGGCTGACCGCTCCCCCGCCGCACGGCGACGGCCCCTCCCTCCACCCCGCGGCCACCGCGCCACGCTCGGGGGCGTCGGGGCGTCGGGGCGTCAGGCGCCATGGACCCGCTCCGCTCCGGCCACTAACGTCCCTGAGCGTGCCCGACGACGCAGCACCAGCACGCGCGGGAACCCGCGTACAGCCACCGCCACCGACGCGACCACAGCCACAGGCGCCGGCGCGACGGGGAACAGGGGCCTGGATCGGCCTGGTACTCGTACTGGCCCTGGCCCTGCTCCTGGGGACCGTGCTGGTCACGGGCCTCCCGGACCGCGACGACGGGCGGCCGGACGGCGGGGCCTGCACACCGCGCACCGTCGCGTCCTGGACCGAGGACGACGCCCTCACCTCCGAGTTCGCCCGCTACGGCGACGACGGCGCCCGCACCGACGACTGGACGGGCGGCGACGGCACGCACTCGGTGCGGCTGCCCGACGGCCGGCTGCTGTGGCTGTTCTCCGACACGTTTCTGGGCCGCGTGCACAGCCCGCCCAACCCGGTCGGCGAGCCGTACGCCTGGCGGGACACGAGCGCGCCGATGGTGCGCAACTCGGCCGTCCTGATGCGCGACGGCCGGCTGGAGTCCACGCTCCCCGCCCCGCTCTTCCCCGATCCTGCCCCGGACCGGTGGCGCTGGCCGGTCGGCGCCCGGGTCGAGCCCCGCTCCCCCGGTTCCGCGGAGCAGGTCGTCCGGGTACTGCTGTGGGTGCGTACGGCGGGGCGGTCCCCGTGGATCTACGGGGTGCCGACCGCCACCGAGGTCGCCACGCTCTCCCTGCCCGACCTGCGCCTGGAGTCGGTGGAGACCGTGCTGGACCAGCAGAACGTGCCCGATCCGTCCCGGAGGGTGCTGTTCGGCACCACCCTGGTCGAGGAGGACGGGTGGACGTACGTCTTCGGCGGCGACGACGGCCGGGCCGTCTCCCGCGAGGCCTCGCAGGCGTACGCGGCGCGGGTCCCGGAGGGCGGGCTCGGCGACCCGGCGGCCTGGGAGTACTGGAACGGCACGGTGTGGCAGACCCGCGCCCGCCCTCACCCGGTGCTCGGCGACGGGCACCGCACGGGTGTGGGCAGCGCCTTCTCGGTGGTGCGGGAGGGCGGGACGTACGTCCTGTTCACGATGGCCACGGGCGTCGAGGGACTGACCACTGTGGCGGCGTACTGGTCCTGCTCCCCCGCCGGACCGTGGCACGGCCCGGCGAAGGAGTTCAGCCCCGCGTTGCCGCACGGCGGGACCGGCGCGTACAACCCGCAGACGCACCCGGAACTGAGCGGCGACGGGCGGCTGGTGCTCAGCTATGACGTGAACCTGCTCGAGCAGTCCGGTGCCGCGGTGCTGCTCGGCCGGAACGTCTCCCTGTACCGGCCCCGGTTCGTGACGCTCCGGCTGGGACCGGGGCGGTGACCCCCTCGGCGACCGCCCCGCCGACGGGGAGATCCGGTGGAGATCACGGCACCGGACCTTGCTCGGAGCCGGATTCCCGTCCGGCCCTTCGGTGAACCGGTGCGTCCTCGTCGGCAACGACCGACCGCGCATCGCCGCCCCGGGCACCCTGGACCGGGAGCAGGCCGAGGCGCTGTACCGCGCGCGGGGTCCGCCGTACGGCGGTGTCCGACGGCCCGGTGACGCGCTCACCGTGCGTGAGATGTGCTGTCCGGAATGCATCACGGGCGGTGATCGTTGACCATGGTAGTTCCACCGGACACCGACCGAAGGATCGAAAGCTCGTGAGCATGGTCCCCCCGATCACCCTGAACAACGGCGTCACGATGCCCCAGCTGGGTTTCGGCGTCTGGCAGGTACCGGACACCGAGGCCGAGACGGCCGTCGCGGCGGCACTGGAGGCGGGCTACCGCAGCATCGACACCGCGGCGGTCTACGGCAACGAGGCGGGTACCGGCAGGGCCGTCGCCTCCTCGGGCATCCCCCGCGAGGACCTCTTCGTCACCACCAAGCTCTGGAACGACGACCAGGGGTACGACACCACCCTGCGTGGTTTCGACGCCTCCCTGTCCAAGCTCGGCCTGGACTACGTGGACCTGTACCTCATCCACTGGCCCATGCCGGCCCGCGGCCGCTACGTCGACACGTACCGGGCGTTCGAGAAGCTGTACGCCGAGGGCCGGATCCGTGCCATCGGCGTGTCCAACTTCCTGCCCGAGCACCTGGAGCACCTGCTCGAGGAGACGTCGGTCGTCCCGGCCGTCAACCAGATCGAGCTCCATCCGCATCTCCAGCAGTCCGCCGCGCGGGAGTACCACGCGGAGCGGGGCATCGCCACGGAGGCCTGGTCGCCACTGGGCTCGGGCAAGGGCCTGCTGGAGGTCCCGGCGATCGTGGCCATCGCCCGCAAGCACGGGCGCACGCCGGCACAGGTCGTCCTGCGCTGGCACCTCCAGCTCGGCAACGTCGTCATCCCCAAGTCGGTGACACCGTCGCGGATCGAGGAGAACATCGACGTGTTCGGCTTCAGCCTGGACACGGAGGACCTCGCGGCGATCAGCGCGCTGAACGAGGACCGCCGCCTGGGATCGGACCCGGCGACGGTGAACTGACCCCGGGCCTTCCCGGCCTTTTGGAACAGGACACGGCGGTCTCTCCCTGCGCACGGGGAGGCCGCCGTCCGTATGGCGCTGCCGGCCCGGACCGGCCCTACACCGGGCGGACGGCCGTGTGCACCGTGTGAGCCGTCAGGAAGAAGACGTCGCAGCGGTGGTGCAGGCTCGCCCCGTCGGCGGGGTCGAGGAGGCGGTCCACGGTGGCGCGGTCCTCGGCGTCCAGTTCCCCGGCGAGTCTGTCGCGGGTGCGGGTGAGCGTCGTGACGACGTGTGCCCGGACACGGTCGGTGGCCGGGGCGGGGAGGTCGAGGAGGAAGGTGCGGGAGCGGCTGTGGTGCAGTCCGGCCGCGGTCAGCAGGGCCGGCCAGTCCTCGGTGTGTGCGACCGAGCCCGGCAGTTCGGTGCGCATCCGGGTGAACCAGTCGGCCTCCACCGCGTCGATACGGCTCTGGAGCCCCGGCCGGCCGATGCCGATGTCGCGCGGCAGGTACCGGGTGGGCAGTCCGCCCTCCAGGACGGCCAGCGTGCCGCCGGGCGCGAGCCGGGCGGCGTAGGCGGTGAGCGCGGCGCGCTGGTCGCCGAGGTGGTGGACGCTGCGGCTGGCCCACAACAGGTCGGCCGGGTACTCCAGTTCGTCGAGCACATCGGGGAGTTCACCGGCGAGGGTCCCGAAACGGTCGCCGGCGCCGTGCCGGGCGGCGCGGTCCGCGGCCCGTTCGAGCAGCGGGGCGGAGCCGTCGACGGCCACGATGCGGGCGCCCTCGAAGACCTCGGCGAACAGGCACGAGATGACACCCGGTCCGCTGCCCGCGTCCACGATCAGCCCCGGTTCGGTCACCTCCTTCGCGAGCCAGCCGAGGGCCCGTTCGTACAGGGGGGTGAAGATTTCGGCCTCCGATTCGAGCAGGGAGGCCATCTCCGCCCAGTCGATCCCGGTGTCCGTCGCGCCGTGGCCGTGGTGGTGGCCGTGCCGGTCGTCGTGCCGGTGCCCGGGGTGGTGCTGGTCGTGGTCGTGCTGCGCCATGGGGGTCAGCCTCTCCGCTCGGATGCGGCCAGAGTGCGCCGACGCGCCCGGCGGAGGCCAGTATTGTTGCCGCTCCGGCAAAGCGGTTTCCCAAAATCGCCCTACGGGCGTGAGCGGTCCGCCGGGGCCGGGCACGCGGCCCGGTCCCCGGCGGACCGGGGTCGATCGGTCAGTCGGTCAGTCGGTCAGTCGGTCGGTCGGTCGGTCGGTCGGTCGGTCAGGGCAGCGGCGGGTACGCGTTCCGCATGAGCTCCTGGAACTGCGCCGAGAACCAGTGACCGGAGACCGGGGCGTCCGGCAGGGCGCCGGTGAGGTTGTGCCCGTTGCGCGGGGTGCCCGTGTAGGTCGGGTCGCACATCCGGTCGAAGCCCTTGCCCTCGTCGTTCGGGATCTCCTCGCTGGCCCCGTCGGACTCGCCCGGGGGCTTCATCCACACGTAGGCGTCGATGCCGTTCTCGGGTGCTGTCTGCGGGCGTTCGCCCAGTCCGGCGCCCGACTGGTTGCACCAGTTGCCGATGTGGATGCGGCGGTCGTAGCGTCCGCCGTCGACATAGGTGTCGACGCTGGTCGTCGCGCCCGGTCCGGTGGGCCGGTCACTGCCGCCCCAGCCGTTGCGGGAGGTGTCGATCAGCATGCCGATGTTCGTGTCGAAGCCGGTCGAGACGAGCTCGTTCCGGAAGGCCTGGGCGAAGCCCAGCTCGTCGACGTACCGGTTCCAGTCGACCCACCCGGACTCGCGGACGGACTTGCCGGCCACGGAGTCGTTGACGGTGAAGTTCTCCTCCTTCAGCGCGCTGTAGTTGGCGGTGTTGGTGATGAAGCCGTGGACGTCGGACGGGGTCGCGCCCTCGGCGGTGGCCGCGTCGTGGAAGACGTCGGCGGAGGCGCCGAAGTTGTCGTCCCAGCCGATCCAGCCGTGGTGGCCGGCGTCGACGTAGTTGTACACGTTCCCCACGTCGCCGAGCTTGTTCAGGGCGTAGCCGACGCCCTTGACGTAGTTGCCGTTGGCCTTCATCACGTCGCACTCGGGCGTGGCGGTGGCCCGGCTGCCGGTGTTGGTGACGAGGTTGGGCAGGGAGTCGATCTCGACGGTGGTGACGATCCGCAGCGGGGCGTACTTCTCCTCACCGAGGATCTCGGCGATCGGGTCGATGTACTCGGTCTTGTAGCGGTCGATCTCCGTCGGGCCGAGTTCGCCGTTGGAGGCGAGGGCGGCGCAGTCACGGCCGGGCAGGTTGTAGATGACCAGCTGGACGACGAGTTCGTCCGAGCCCTTCTGCGCGAGCGCCTCGTCGAGGTGGTCGCGCAGGCCCATGCCGCCGTTCACACCGTTGATGGCGGCGATGCGGTCCATCCAGACCCCGGTGGGCTGGTCGGCGATGCGGTCGCCGCCCGGCTCGGCGGCGGCCTTCGCCGACCACTCGGGGTTCACGTACACCTTGGCACCGCTGTACGGGTTGTTGACGCGGTCGCCGGGACCGGGCGGATCGGTCGGGTCCGTGGGGTCGGTCGGGCCTCCGTCGTCGACGTTGCACGTGACACCGTCGAGGGTGAAGGTGGCGGGAATCGCGTTGGTGCCGCTGTAGGTGCCCTGGAAGCCGAAGCTGGCCGAACCACCGGTCGCCAGCGTGCCGTTGTAGGACTCGTTGGCGGCGGTGACGTTGCTGCCGGACTGGGTGACCTTGGCGTTCCAGCCGCTGGTGACCTGCTGGTTGCCCGCGTAGGACCACTTCAGCGACCAGGACGACTTGGCGGCACCGAGGTTGGTGACGGTCACGGCGGCGGTGAAGCCGGTGCCCCACTGGTTCTGCACCTGGTAGTCGACGGTGCAGGGGACGGCGGCGGCGCCGACACCGTCGGGGACGACGGCGTACGCCGTGCCGGTGGCACCGGCGACCAGCGCCATGGCGGCGAGGAGCGCGGTTCTCGTGCGACTCATGAGTGCGGGTTTCCTATCCGTTGGGGGTGTACGGGTCGCGCTGTCCGAAGAGGGTTGTCCCTAGGGGAGGTTGACGGTCGGCAGTGATCTCACCGGGGCGCGCGTGGGTCGCGCGTCCGGTGCCGTACGGCGTGGGCGTGGGCGTGGGCGTGGGGGGTGCCTCGGGGCGGAGGATCAGGACGAGGCCCGGTCCGCGGTCCGGGACGTGCGGGGGCCGGACCGGCCGTGAGGGGTCCCACGGGAGTGCGCTGCCCCCGCGCCGGGGGTGCGGGTGGTGCCGTCGAGCGGGAACACCGCGACCGCGGTGCCGGCGTCCTGCGGGGAGGCCGCGGCGGAGGGCTCCGCCGTGCACACGGGCGCGGACTCGTGCGCCGTGACGACCGGTGCGGCCGGGGTGCCCGCGCGGGGCACGGACGTACCGGCGACAGGACGTAAAAGTACTGAACGCGGGGGGTGCCACATGAGCGACTCCTTGCAGTTCGGGCGTGCCGTGACGGACGCGTCGACTGGTGGAACCGCTCCCACTGGTGTCCATGAAGCTAGCGCCAAGTGACGGCAAAGAACAGGGGAGTTACCGACATTCACTGAACTTCGGTCATCGAATCTTTTCGACTCTCCACAAGCCTTGACCGCCTTGGACCCCATCCTCACTATGGGAGCGCTCCCACTGGTTCAAGCCTTGACATCTCCGAGTCGCAGGAGGAACCAGCACCATGCATCCCCCACCCAGAAGACGCCGCGGCCTCCGGCGACTGTGGACGGCCGCCGCGGCAGCACTCGCGCTTCCGCTGACGATGCTCTCCTCGGGATCGGCTCCCGCCCAGGCGGCTGCCGTCCAGTGCAGCGTGGACTACCGGACCAATGACTGGGGTTCCGGTTTCACCGCGGATCTGACCCTCACCAACCGTGCCGCGGAGGACATCGACGGCTGGACCCTGACCTACGCCTACACGGGCAACCAGCGGCTGGTGAACGGCTGGAACGGCAGCTGGAGCCAGTCCGGTTCCACCGTGACCGTGCAGAACGCCGGATACAACGCGCGGATCGCGGCCGGCGGCGCCGTCACCACCGGCGCGCAGTTCTCCTACAGCGGCAGCAACGCCGCACCCTCCTCCTTCGCCGTCAACGGCACCACCTGCACGGGGGCCCACCAGCCGCCGATCACCGTGCTGACCAGCCCCGAGGCCGGCGCGGTCTACACGCGGGGCGAAACGGTTCCGCTCGCGGCGACCGCGGCGGCGGCCGACGACGCGACGATCACCAAGGTGGAGTTCTACGACGACACCGAGCTGCTGGGCACGGACGAGAGCGCGCCCTTCACGCTTTCCGCCGCTGGTTTGACCGTGGGCAGTCATTCACTGACGGCGAAGGCCTACGACAGCCTGGGCGCCTCCGCGAACTCGGCCCCGGTCGGCATCACCGTCGCCTCCGGTCCGGTCGTCGTGGCCACTCCTTCCCAACTGGGCGTACGGCAGGGCGAGTCGGGCACGTACGAAGTGAAGCTGTCGACGCGGCCGAGCGCGAACACGACCGTCACGACGACCCGCGCGAGCGGCAACCCGGGGCTGTCGGTCACCGCGGGCGGCTCGCTCACCTTCACGCCGTCGAACTGGGACACCGCGCAGAAGGTCACGATCGGTGCCGACGCGTCGGGCACGGGTTCGGCGGTCTTCGAGTCGTCGGCCCCGGGGCACACCGAGGCGGCGGTCACGGTGACGCAACTGGGCGCGACGAAGGCGTACGACGCGCGCTTCCTGGAGCTCTACGGGAAGATCACCGACCCGGCGAACGGGTACTTCTCGCCCGAGGGCATCCCGTACCACTCGGTGGAGACGCTGATCGTCGAGGCGCCGGACCACGGCCACGAGACCACCTCGGAGGCGTACAGCTACCTGCTGTGGCTGCAGGCCATGTACGGCAAGGTGACCGGTGACTGGTCGAAGTTCAACGGGGCCTGGGACATCATGGAGCGGTACATGATCCCGACCCACGCGGACCAGCCGACCAACTCCTTCTACAACGCCTCGAAGCCGGCGACGTACGCGCCCGAGCTCGACACCCCCGCCGAGTACCCGGCGCCGCTGGACACCGGCGTCTCCGTCGGCCCGGACCCGATCGCCGCCGAGCTGAGGTCCACGTACGGCACGGACGACGTCTACGGTATGCACTGGCTGCAGGACGTGGACAACACCTACGGCTACGGCAACGAGCCCGGCCGGTGCGAGGCGGGTCCGACGGCGACCGGGCCGTCGTACATCAACACCTTCCAGCGCGGTGCGCAGGAGTCGGTGTGGGAGACGGTGCCGCAGCCCACCTGCGACGCCTTCAAGTACGGCGGTGAGAACGGGTATCTGGACCTGTTCACCCAGGACACCTCCTACGCGAAGCAGTGGAAGTTCACCAACGCCCCGGACGCCGACGCGCGCGCGGTGCAGGCCGCCTACTGGGCCGACCTGTGGGCCAAGGAGCAGGGCAACGGCGGTGACATCTCCAGCACCGTCGCCAAGGCCGCCAAGATGGGCGACTACCTGCGCTACTCCATGTACGACAAGTACTTCAAGAAGGTCGGGAACTGCACCAGTCCCTCCTCCTGCCCGGCCGGTACCGGCAAGGACGCCTCGCACTACCTGATGTCCTGGTACTACGCCTGGGGCGGTGCCACCGACACCTCGGCGGGCTGGGCCTGGCGCATCGGCTCCAGCCACGCGCACGGCGGCTACCAGAACCCCCTGGCGGCCTACGCCCTCAGCTCCTACGACGCCCTGAAGCCGGACTCGGCGACGGGGGCGGCGGACTGGGGCAGGTCCCTGGACCGGCAACTGGAGTTCTACCGCTGGCTGCAGTCCGACGAGGGCGCGATCGCGGGCGGCGCCACCAACAGCTGGGCGGGCCGCTACGCGACACCGCCGGCCGGGACGCCGACGTTCTACGGCATGCACTACGACGAGAAGCCGGTGTACCACGACCCGCCGTCCAACCAGTGGTTCGGCTTCCAGGCGTGGTCCATGGAGCGGGTCGCCGAGTACTACCAGCAGACGGGCGACGCGGACGCGAAGGTCGTCCTCGACAAGTGGGTGGACTGGGCACTGTCCGAGACGACCGTCAACCCGGACGGCACCTTCCGCCTCCCGGCGACGCTCCAGTGGTCGGGCAGCCCCGACACCTGGAACCCGTCCTCCCCCGGCGCCAACAGCTCGCTGCACGTCACCGTCACCGACTACACCAACGACGTCGGTGTGGCCGCGGCCTACGCCAAGACACTGACCTACTACGCGGACCGCTCGGGCGACACCGAGGCCGCGGACACGGCGAAGGCGCTCCTCGACGGCATGTGGGACAACCACCAGGACGACCTCGGCATCGCCGTCCCGGAGACCCGCGCCGACTACCACCGCTTCGACGACCCCCTCCACGTGCCGAGCGGCTGGACCGGCACCATGCCCAACGGCGACAGGATCGACTCGTCGTCGACGTTCGACTCGATCCGTTCCTTCTACCAGGACGACCCGGCCTGGTCGAAGATCGAGTCCTATCTGGCGGGCGGCGCCGCGCCCACCTTCACGTACCACCGGTTCTGGGCCCAGGCCGACATCGCCCTGGCCATGGGCTCGTACGCGGAGCTCCTCGAATAGCCCCCGCCGGCGCTCCGCGTGCCGGCCCCGGCACCTGACGCCGGGGCCACGGCGGCCGGGCGGGCCCCCTCGCGCACGGGGGGCCCGCCCGGCCCTCGCACGCTCCCCTCCCCCGCTCCTCCCGCCTCCCCCCACCCCGAGGAAGGACTTCACCGTGCGAAGAACCCGCGTCCTGGCGGCCGTGCTCGCCCTGGCGGCCGGCCTGCTCACGGGCGGCCCGCCCGCCCTCGCCGCCGCTCCCCCCGACCGCTCCGCCGCGGCCGACGCCCCGGCGGGGTCCGCGCTCGCCGCCGACACGTACACCTGGAAGAACGCCCGCATCGACGGCGGCGGCTTCGTCCCCGGCATCGTCTTCAACCGCAGCGAGAAGAACCTGGCGTACGCCCGCACGGACATCGGCGGCGCCTACCGGTGGCAGGAGGGGACGAAGACCTGGACGCCGCTGCTGGACTCGGTCGGCTGGGACGACTGGGGACACACCGGCGTGGTGAGCCTCGCCTCCGACCCGGTGGACCCGGACCGCGTGTACGCGGCGGCGGGCACGTACACCAACGACTGGGACCCGGACAACGGCGCGGTGCTGCGTTCCGCCGACCGGGGCGCCACCTGGCAGAAGGCCGACCTGCCGTTCAAGCTGGGCGGCAACATGCCGGGGCGGGGCATGGGCGAACGCCTGGCCGTCGACCCCCACCGCAACAGCGTGCTGTACCTGGGGGCGCCCAGCGGGAACGGCCTGTGGCGTTCGACCGACTCGGGCGCGAGCTGGTCGGAGGTGACGGCCTTCCCCAACCCGGGCAACTACGCGCAGGACCCGGGTGACACCTCCGGGTACGCCAGTGACAACCAGGGCGTCGTCTGGGTCACCTTCGACGAGTCGACGGGCACGCCGGGCAGCGCGACGCGGACGATCTACGTGGGCGTCGCCGACACGGAGAACGCGGTGTACCGGTCGACGGACGCGGGTGCCACCTGGGAGCGGATGGCCGGGCAGCCGACCGGGCACCTGGCGCACAAGGGCGTCCTGGACACCGGGAACGGTCACCTGTACATCGCATACAGCGACAAGGGCGGTCCGTACGACGGCGGCAAGGGCCGGCTGTGGCGGTACGCGACCGCGACCGGGACCTGGACCGACGTCAGCCCGGTCGCCGAGGCCGACACATACTACGGCTTCAGCGGGCTGACGGTGGACCGGCAGAACCCGGGCACCCTCATGGCCACGGCGTACAGCTCCTGGTGGCCGGACACCCAGATCTTCCGCTCCACGGACAGCGGTGCGACGTGGACGCAGGCGTGGGACTACTCCCCGTACCCGAACCGGGTCGACCGCTACACCATGGACGTCTCGTCCGTGCCGTGGCTGACCTGGGGCGCCAACCCGTCACCGCCCGAGCAGACGCCCAAACTGGGGTGGATGACCGAGGCGTTGGAGATCGACCCGTTCGACCCGGACCGCATGATGTACGGGACGGGCGCGACGGTCTACGGCACCGAGAACCTCACGAACTGGGACAGCGACACCACGTTCACCATCGAGCCCATGGTGCGGGGCCTGGAGGAGACGGCGGTCAACGACCTCGTCTCTCCCCCGTCGGGCGCGCCGCTGATCAGCGGACTCCTCGATGTCGGCGGCTTCCGGCACACGGACCTGACGAAGGTGCCGTCGATGATGTTCACCCAGCCGAACTTCACCGGTACCACCAGTCTGGACTTCGCCGAGTCCAGCCCCGATACGGTGGTCCGGGCGGGTGACCTGGACTCCGGCCCGCACATCGCGTTCTCGACGGACAACGGCGCCAACTGGTTCGCGGGCACCGACCCTTCGGGCGTCAGCGGCGGCGGCACGGTCGCGGCGGGCGCCGACGGCAGCCGTTTCGTGTGGAGCCCGCGGGGCGCCGGGGTGCACCACACCACCGGCTTCGGCACCTCGTGGTCGGCGTCGAGCGGCATCCCCGAAGGGGCGGTCGTCGAGTCCGACCGGGTGGATCCGAAGACGTTCTACGGCTTCAAGTCCGGCACGTTCTACGTCAGTACGGACGGCGGTGCCACCTTCACGGCCTCCCCCGCCACCGGCCTGCCGAGCGGTGACAGCGTGCGGTACAAGGCGCTGCCGGGCGCGAGGGGCGACATCTGGCTGGCCGGCGGGGAGAGCGGCGGGGCGTACGGTCTGTGGCGCTCCACCGACGGGGGACAGAGCTTCACCAGGCTGCGGGGCGTCGACGAGGCCGACACCGTCGGCTTCGGCAAGGCGGCCCCCGACGCCTCGTACCAGACCGTCTTCACCAGCGCCAGGATCGACGGCGTGCGCGGCATCTTCCGCTCGACGGACCAGGGGCAGACCTGGACGCGTATCAACGACGACGCCCACCAGTGGGGTTGGACGGGTGCGGCGATCACCGGTGACCCGCGGGTGTACGGCAGGGTGTACGTGGCGACCAACGGCCGCGGGATCGTCTACGGCGACACCTCGGACACCGGAGGCGGGGACGACGGCGGCGGAGGTACCGACCCCGATCCTGATCCGGAGCCGACGGGGGCCTGCGCGGTGGCCTACGAGGTCACCAACCAGTGGCCCGACGGTTTCCAGGCCCAGGTCCGGGTGACCAACACCGGGTCGGACGCCTGGGACGGCTGGTCACTGACCTGGTCGTTCGCGGACGGACAGCGGGTGTCCCAGCTCTGGAACGGGGCCCACACCCAGTCCGGTCCGGCGGTGACGGTACGCAGCACCGACTGGAACGGCACCGTCGCGGCGGGCTCGTCGATCGGGTTCGGCTTCACGGCGAGCCGTTCGGCGACGAACACGCGGCCGGCGGCCTTCGAACTCGGCGGGCGGGCCTGCACGGTGAGGTGACCGGCTGAGGAGCGGGGAGCCCGCGGGGCACGTGCGGCCGGGTCGGCCGTACGTGCCCCGCGGCCCTGCTCAGGGGGTGTAGACCGCCGGACGCGGCGGGGTCGGCATGCCGTCACCGATGAAGAAGCCGGTGTGCGGCGGCTGGTTGTATGCAGTGTTCTGCCACGCCAGCGAGGTGCGGTACAGGGTGTCGTGGAGCAGTGTCGTGATCTTGACGTTGGTGTCGTGCGGGGTGGAGTAGACGCGCAGCGCGGTGTTGTCGCCGGTGCGCCAGACGACCTCCTCACGCCAGTCGCCGAGGATGTCGCCGGACAGTACGGGGGTGGCCTTGGTGCCGTTGTTGGAGGCGACCCCGGACCCGGTCAGCAGGCGGGTGTCAAAGGAGGTGCCGTACTTGTCGATGCGGGTGCCGTCGAGGAGTTCACGCACCGGGTCGCCGTCCCACCAGGAAAGGAAGTTGGCGGAGGACGGCTTGCGGCCCTTGGTGCCGCCGCCCTCGTCGCGGACGGAGCCGTCGGAGGAGGACCACATCTCGGGGCCGGAGTTGCCCGACCAGATGTCACCGGCGACACCGCGCCCGTTGTCGCAGCAGGCGGACAGCTTCCAGCGGACCGATCCGTTGGCGGGGTCGATGTACAGGGCCGCGGGCTGGGAGGCCGACTCGGAGACCTTGTAGTACTCCAGGCCAGAGGTCGACGCGTCGAGGTCGCCGAGGTGCTGGGCGTCGCCGTGACCGGTCCTCGTGGTCCACAGGCCGTTGCCGTTGTCGTCGACGGCCATCGCGCCGTAGACGATCTCGTCCCTGCCGTCGTTGTCGACGTCGCCGACGGAGAGGCTGTGGGAGCCCTGGCCGTCGTAGCCCTTGCCGCTGTTGGTGGAGGAGTTGGTGTCGAAGGTCCAGCGTCGGGTGAAGGTGCCGCCCCGCCAGTCCCAGGCGGCGACGACGGAACGGGTGTAGTAGCCCCGGGCCATGATCAGGGAGGGCCGGGCTCCGTCGAGGTAGGCGGTGCCGGCGAGGAACCGGTCGACGCGGTTGCCGTAGGAGTCGCCCCAGGAGGAGACGGTGCCGCGGGCGGGGACGTGGTCGACGGTGCCCATGGCCCTGCCGGTCTGCCCGTTGAACATGGTCAGGTACTCGGGGCCGGACAGGATGTAGCCGCTGGAGTTGCGGTGGTCGGCGGAGGAACTCCCGATGACGGCGCCGGTGCCGTCCCGGGTGCCGTCGGCGGTCTTCATGGCGACCTCGGCCTTGCCGTCGCCGTCGTAGTCGTACACCTGGAACTGGGTGTAGTGGGCGCCGGAACGGATGTTGCGGCCCAGGTCGATGCGCCACAGCCGGGTTCCGTCGAGCCGGATGCCGTCGACGATCGTGTTGCCGGTGTAACCGGACTGGGAGTTGTCCTTGGCGTTGGTGGGCTGCCACTTGAGGACGAACTCGAGGGCGCCGTCGCCGTCGAGGTCCCCGACGGAGGCGTCGTTGGCCTCGTAGGTGTAGGAGACGCCGTCCGGGGTGGTGCCGCCGGCCGGCGGGGAGATGGGCACGTCCTTGTAGCCGCCGCGGAACTGGACGGCGTGCACGGAGTCGCCCTGCTCGACGCCGTTCACGACGGCGCGGACGGTGTAGTCGGCGTGGGACGGGGCGCCGGAGTGGAAGAACGTGGTGGAGCCGGTGACGGGGCTTGCGTTGACCTTCGTACCGGCCCGGTAGACGTTGAAGGAGACGTTGTCCGGATCGGTGCCGAGCCAGCGCCAGCCGACCAGGTTGCCGCTGCCGTTGTGCACGCTGACCACGCCCCGGTCGAGTGCCTCGACCTGGCGTGCCGTGGCGGCTTCGGCGGGACCGGCGCCGAGCCCGGTGAGCCCGGCCCCGGCGAGGGCCACGGCGGTGAGGACCGCGGGAAGGGCGAACCGGCGTCTGCGTGACCTGTGCGCGTGCTTCCTTGGATGCAAGTGCAGGTGCTTCACGGGACGAACCTCCAGGGAGGGCGGGGGGATTCCGCCTTTCAGTGGTCACCGGTCCCGGTTCGGTTGCCTCATCCCGCAAGGGACGTCGGCGGCTTCGGCGGCTTCGGCGGCTTCGGCGGCTTTCGGAACGCCCGTAACCGGAAGACCGGGTCGGGGCGGGGGCGGTCCTGGTCGGGGAGGGCGGCGAGGCGGGCGGCGAAGGCGTCGGCGAGGGGGGAGCCGGGGGGCAGGGTGACGAACCAGCCGCGGCGCAGGTCGGCGATGGTACGGCGAGGGCTGCGGCCCTGGCCGTGGCCCCGGAAGACGGTCTGTCCGGCCGGGACGAGGCCCTGTTCGGCGGCGCAGGCCGCCACGTCGGCGGCGAGGTCGCGCACCGGGCCGCGCGGGCGGGCGGCGAGGACGGCGTCGATGTCGCTGCCCACGTTGTGCGAGGCGGCCTTGTCGACGGTGGTGACGTAGACCCCGCCGGGCCGCAGGACCCTGGCGCACTCGCCGACGAGCGCCCGCACGTCCTCGGGGCCGGACTGGAGGTGCAGCAGCCACACGCTGACGGCGGCGTCGAACCGGGCGTCACCGAACGGCAGACGACGGCTGTCCGCGCGGACCACTGCGCCGGGCAGACGGGTGGCCGCGATCCGGGTCATCGACGGGGCGAGGTCGACACCGGTCACCCGCAGGCCGGGGCGGACGGCGGGGAAGCGCCGGGTCACGATGCCGGTGCCGCAGGCGATGTCCAGCAGGTCGCGCGCCCCGAGGGGGATCAGGTCGAGCACCGCCTGCGCGGCGGCCGCGGCCCGGGGCTCACCGCCCCGTGAGGCGTCGTACCGCCCCGCTTCCTCGTCGTAGTCGAGCACACACCTCAGTGTGCACCGTGACCGGGGGCCAAGTCCTCTACTCTGCGTGCCAGTTCGACATCCCTCGCGGTGACGGCGCCACCCGCGCTGTGCGTCTGGACGGCGACGGACACGGTGTTGTAGCCGAGGGTGAGGTCGGAGTGGTGGCCGAGTTCCTCCTGCACCCGGGCGACGTGGACGACCATCGCCGTCGCCGCGAAGTGGGAGCCGAGCCGGTAGGAACGGGTGAGCCGGCCGCCGTCGAGCGACCAGCCCGGCAGGCCGTCCAGCCGTTCCTCGATCTCCTTCGGCGACAGCGGTGCGTCGGATGCGGCGGGGTCGGGCATGGGCTGCGCTCCTCCTCTGTCCCCCGGTGCGGTCGGATTCCTCTCCCGCCCAGCGTGCCACAGGACGTGCCGCCGGACCCTGTGCAGGAGGCCGGGGACGGCCGGGGGGGGACGGACCCGAAGGCACGGCTCCCGCGTGCGGTGCCTTCTCGGCTACCGTCCCGGCATGAGCACTCTCATGTCCGGGACCGCCCCCGCCGCCGAAGGCGTGGGGCCGCTGCTGCGCGCCTGGCGGGAACAGCGGCGGGTCAGCCAGCTGGAGCTCGCGCTGCGCGCGGACTCGTCCGCCCGGCACATCAGCTTCGTCGAGACCGGCCGCTCCCGGCCCAGCGAGGAGATGGTGCTGCGGCTGGCCGAGCACCTGGACGTCCCGGTACGGGAGCGCAACGCGCTGCTGCTGGCGGCCGGTTACGCGCCCCGGTTCCCCGAGACCCCCCTGGACGACCCGGCGCTGGAGGCGCTGCGCGAGGGCATCGAGCGGCTGATCACCGCATACGAGCCGTATCCGGCGCTGGTCGTGGACGCGATGTACGACGTCGTGGCCGCCAACCGCGGGATCATGACGCTGTTCGACGGGGTGCCCGAGTCGCTGCTGGTGCCGCCGCTGAACGCGGTGCGGCTCACGCTGCACCCGCAGGGTCTCGCACCCCGGATCCGGAATCTGCGGGAGTGGCGCGGTCATCTGCTGGAGCAGATGGAGCGGCAGATCGCACTCCGCCGCTCCGCGCCGCTGCGGGCTCTGTACGAGGAGGTCTCGGCGTTCTGGGCGCCGGAACTCGAGCCGGACCCGGTCGAGGGGGCCGGAGAGGAGGAGTCGGCGTCCGTGGCGTACTTCGCGCTGCCGATGCGCATCGAGCACGAGGGCCGGATCCTGTCGTTCGTGTCGTCCATCTCCACCTTCAACACACCGATGGACGTGACCGTCGCCGAGCTGGCGGTGGAGACCCTCCTGCCGGCCGATCCGGCAACGGCCAAGTACCTTCATTCCTGGATGAGTTGACGGGAACTCCGCAGCGCCGTGTGCTGGAGGAGGGCGAAACCGGCCACGACGAGGGCCTGGAGGACCGTCCACACCGCGCCCGCCGTGCTCGGCTCGAGCCACAGCAGGAGGGCGGCGCAGCTCACCACCGCCCAGACGAGGTTGATCTCGACGACGGCCCGGACGCCCAGTGCCGGCGGATGCGGGCGCGAGGCCAGCAGACCCACGCCGGCCGCGTACACCGCGAGGAAGGCTCCGAGCCCGGCCAGCAGGCCGGAGCCGACGCCGAGGAGACGGCCGAGCGGACCGGGGAGGGCGAGGTAGGCGAGTGCGTTGACGCCGGTCACGGCGGCGTCGAGCACCAGGAGGCGGCGCAGTACGGACTGTGGGCCAAGGGCCCGGGTGAGTGCGGCGAGCCGGGTCGCGGACATGATGGATCACCCTCCGTCGGGGTCGGGGGCGGGGGCGGGGTCGAGGCCGGTTCGGGGCGGTTCGGTCACGGGTTGAACGCCGGAGCGCACCGCATATCGCATACGACGCTCCGGATACCGCGTACCTTCCTGTCAGCGGGTGCTGGACGAACCCGGTCCGGGTCCCGGCCCAAAGTGCGCCGGCCCGGGACCCGGTACGTCCACGATCCCGCCCGGGGCGGGCCGTGGTCGATTACCCGGGACGTCATGCCCCGTGCGCCCGGGAACGGGGGCGCCCGGCCGTCTCCCGTGAGAGGGTCGGGCGGGCATGGCAGACTGATCGTGTGTTTGGGCGCGTTGGGGAGACGTGGCGTGAGTGAACGGCGGGCCGCACCCACGGTGGGCCAAGTGGTACTCGGCAGGCGGCTGCAGGAGCTGCGGGAGACGGCGGGCCTCACCCGCGAGGAGGCCGCCCGGGTCCTGCGGGTGGCCCCCGCGACCGTCCGGCGCATGGAAACGGCCGAGGTCGCGTTGAAGATCCCGTACATCCAGATCCTGCTGACGACGTACGGGGTGTCCCAGAGCGAGGCCGCCACCTTCATCGGGCTCGCGGAGGAGGCGAACCGTCCTGGCTGGTGGCAGCGGTTCCACGACGTGCTGCCCGAGTGGTTCAGCCTGTACGTGAGCCTCGAGGGCGCCGCCCGGGTCATCCGGTCCTACGAGCCGCACTTCGTGCCGGGGCTGCTGCAGACGGAGGACTACGCGCGTGCCGTCATGGAGGCCGGGACGATCGGGAACCAGGGGCCGGAGGCCGTCGAGCGGCATGTCTCGCTGCGGCTGGAGCGGCAGCGGCTCCTGGAGCGCCGGGATCCGCCCCACCTGTGGGTGATCCTGGAGGAGACGGTCCTGCGGCGCCCGGTGTCACTCGACGGCCGGGTGATGCGTGAGCAGTTCGACAAGCTGCTGGAGTGGTCCGAGCGGGACCGGATCACGCTCCAGGTCGCCGAATTCGCCGACGGCCCCCACCCGGGGACGTACGCGCCCTTCTCGCTGTTCCGGTTCGCCGAGCCGGAGCTGCCCGACATGGTGTTCACCGAGTACCTGACCGGCGCCCTGTATCTGGACTCCCGCAAGGAGGTCTCGGTGCACCTGGAGGTGCTGGACCACATGACGGCGCGGGCCGCCTCCACCCAGCACACGCAGAAGCTGCTGCGGGAGTTCCGGGACAGCTACTGAGCGGCCCCGCGCCCGCCCCTTCCGCCGCTCCCCGCCCCCTCGTCGTTCTTGTCGTTCTTGTCGTTCTCGTCGTCGACGATCTCCGCGTCGACGACACCGTCCTCGCCGCCCTCGCCGCCCTGTTCCCGTGGTGCCCCATGGGGGCCTGCCTCGTCCGCGGACGACCGGGCTTCGCTCCCGGCCCCGTTCCCGGCGTCGGCCTGGGCGTACATCGCCTGGCCCATCCGCTGGCTGACCGCGGCGAGCTTCTCGGCGCCGGCGCGCAGGGCGGCCGTGTCGGCGGGCCTCTCCAGCAGCGGCTTCAGCTCGGCGACGGCGCCCTCCACCTCGGCCCTGGTGCCGGCGGGGATCCGGTCCTCGTTGTCCCGGATGAACTTCTCGGTCTGGTAGACGAGTTGCTCGGCCTGGTTGCGGGTCTCGGCGGCCTCGCGGCGCCTGCGGTCCTCCTCGGCGTACTGCTCGGCCTCGCGCATCATGCGGTCGATGTCGTCCTTGGGCAGTGCCGAGCCGCCGGTGACGGTCATCTTCTGTTCCCGGCCGGTGGCGAGGTCCTTGGCAAAGACGTGCATGATCCCGTTGGCGTCGATGTCGAAGGCCACCTCGATCTGCGGGACGCCGCGCGGGGCCGGGGGCAGACCGGTCAGGTCGAAGACGCCGAGCTTCTTGTTGTACGCCGCGATCTCGCGTTCGCCCTGGTAGACCTGGATGCCGACCGAGGGCTGGTTGTCGGTGGCGGTGGTGAAGGTCTCCGAACGCCGGGTCGGGATGGTCGTGTTGCGCTCGATCAGCGTGGTCATGATGCCGCCCTTGGTCTCGATGCCCAGGGACAGCGGGGTGACGTCGAGGAGCAGCACGTCCTTCACGTCGCCGCGGATGACACCCGCCTGGAGTGCCGCGCCGACGGCGACGACCTCGTCCGGGTTGACGCCCTTGTGCGGGTCCCTGCCGGTGAGTTCGCGGACCAGCTCGGTGACGGCGGGCATACGGGTGGAGCCGCCGACGAGGATGACGTGGTCGACCGCGGAGAGCTTCACCCCGGCGTCCTTCACGGCCTGGTGGAAGGGCGTCCTGCAGCGCTCGAGCAGGTCGGCGGTGAGTTCCTGGAACTGGGCCCGGGTGAGTTTCTCGTCCAGGTGGAGCGGACCCTCGGCGGTGGCCGTGATGTAGGGCAGGTTGACGGTGGTCCCGGAGGAGGAGGACAGCTCGATCTTGGCCTTCTCGGCGGCCTCCCGCAGCCGTTGCACGGCCATCCTGTCCCGTGCCAGGTCGATGCCGTGCCGGCTCTTGAAACGCTGGGCGAGATGTTCGAGGAGCCGCTGGTCCCAGTCGTCGCCGCCGAGCCGGGTGTCGCCGTTGGTCGCCTTGACCTCGATGACGCCGTCGCCCATCTCCAGGAGCGACACGTCGAAGGTTCCGCCGCCCAGGTCGAAGACGAGGACGGTCTGCTCGTTCTCCTTGTCCAGGCCGTACGCGAGGGCCGCCGCCGTGGGTTCGTTGATGATCCGCAGAACCTTCAGCCCGGCGATCTCCCCGGCCTCCTTGGTGGCCTGCCGCTGGGTGTCGTCGAAGTACGCCGGTACGGTGATCACGGCGTCGGTGACGTCCTCGCCGAGGTAGGCCTCGGCGTCCCGCTTCAGTTTCTGCAGCACGCGGGCGGACAGTTCCTGCGCCCGGTAGCGGGTGCCGTCCACGGAGCCCTGGTCCGGGAAGTGCCACTGCCCGTCACCCATGTGGCGCTTGACCGAGCGGGCGGTGCGGTCGACGTTCGTCACGGCCTGCCGTTTGGCCACCTCGCCGACCAGCACCTCCCCGTGCTTGGCGAAGGCCACGACGGAGGGGGTGGTCCTGGCCCCCTCCGCGTTCGTGACGACCGTGGACTCACCGCCCTCCAGCACGGCCACCACCGAGTTCGTGGTCCCCAGATCGATTCCGACCGCACGTCCCATCGCTGTCCCCTTCCGCCAGGGCACACCTCTTCGGACTTACAGACTTCCAGCAGAAAACTTGAGCGCGCTGTTGTCAATAGTTTGCCCGGACTGTTCGTCGCCCGTCCTCAACCGCTCGCCGCGCGCAGTTCCACGGCGCGGCGGGGTCGGTCGGTGATCAGTACGTCCACGCGCGGGTCGGTGAGGAAGGCGCGCATCGGGGCGGTGTCGTTGACCGTCCACACCATGGTGAACAGTCCGTTGCGGGCCGCCTCGCGCAGCGCCCCGCCGCGGGCGAGCCGCTGGTGCGCCGCGATCCCGTGGGCGCCGCAGGCACGGACCCGCCGCATGGGCAGCAGCTCGCTCAGCCTGGTGCGCGCCAGCCGGGCCCGCGGGACCCCGGTGCCGTCCCGGCCGAGGGAGAGCGCGGTGCGTACGCCAGGGAAGGCCGTGGTGATCGCGGCGACGGAACGGTCCTCCAGGCTGGTGGCGACGAACCCGTCCCGGCCGAGCAGGGCGATCGCGCGGTCGATCAGCTCCCGCTCGTGGCCGGTCTCCTTCAGGTCGAGATGCCCGACGAGCTTCCCGGCGATCAGCTCCATGACGTCGTCCACGACGGGAACGGGGTAGCCGGCTCGCGCGCGGAGTTCGGCATGGGTGAGCGTGGCCAGCGGCGGGCCGGTGCCTCCCGCACGGGCGTCGTGGTGGACGACGAAGACCCCGTCGGCCGTGCGCCGTACGTCGAACTCGACGTACTCCGCGCCGGACCGCAGGGCGTCCTCGTAGGCCTCCCGGGTCGCGGGCGCGGCGCGTTCGGAGCCTCCCCGGTGCGCGGAGACGGCGGGCCGTGACGTCATGAGGGGGGCGGCTCCCTGCCTTCGGGGTCTTCGGGGTCGTCGGGGCCCAGGCGTCGGGGCGGGGGACGCGGACGCGACGCAGGCCGCCCCCTGCGGAGCGGCCTGCGGGTGTCTCCGTACGTCCTTGCGTACAGGGCGAGCGGGTCAGGAGAGCTTTGCCGTCAGGGTGATCTCGGTGCCCTTCAGCGCCTGGCTGACCGGGCAGTTGACCTTGGCGTCCTCGGCGGCGGCGAGGAAGGCCGCCTCGTCCAGGCCCGGGACGGTGCCCTCGACGGTGAGGTGGATGCCGGTGATGCCCGTACCGGGTACGAAGGTGACGTCGGCGGAGGTCACCAGGCGGGTCGGCGGGTTGCCGGCCTTGTCGAGAATGTTGGAGAAGGCCATCGAGTAGCAGCTGGAGTGCGCGGCGGCGATCAGCTCCTCGGGGCTGGTCCTGCCGTTCGCCTCCTCGGCGCGCGAAGCCCACGTGACCGGCTGCTCGTCGATGCTGCCGGAGGAGTCGAAGGTGACGACCCCGTTGCCCTTGATGAGGTTGCCTTCCCAGACGGTGTGTGCGGAGCGCGTGGCTGCCATGACGCATCCTTTCGAAGAAGTCCGGCCGTGTGTCCGGCCGGGGAGCAAAACGGTCGGGAGACTCCCGGGCCACCGGGTTCCCGGCCCTATCCGATCACACTACGGCTCGACGCGGCCGCAGGACGCCCGCCCTCGCGGTGAGGGCGGGCGGCGCGCCGCCGACGGGAGGGCGGGCCCGTCACACGCGTTCACCCGGACTCTCCAACGCCGATCGCGCCGTACGGAGACGACGCATCGAGCGGCGGCGCATCCATACCACCCACCAGAGGAACCCGAGCGTGCCGGCCGCGAAGACCGCCGAGGGGACGACGGAGCCGCTGACGACGCCGAGGACGAGCAGGCCGACGGCGACGAGCCCCATCAGGGCGAGCCAGTAGGGGAACCACCGGCCCGCGCGCTGCATGCGTTCGAGCTGGTCGTCGGCCAGCCGTCGCATGGCCGCCCGTTCCTCCGGGTCCTGCGGCACCTCACCACGCCGTATCCCGCGGTTGAGGCCGGCGACCGCTCCCGGACCAACACCCGCCGCCCGTACGGAACGGCGACGCTGAGCGGCCAGGATCGCCACGGTGACACCGGTGTAGAGCGCGGCCTGCACGACCCAGACCACGGGATGCTCGTCCCTGCGCAACAGGGCGGTGGCCCCCACACACAGCGGGAAGATCAGCATCGCCTGGGCGGCAAGACTTCGGTCGAGTAAACGCTTGACGGCGGACACGCACGTACCTCCTCGGACGGCCGGGACAACCACGGTCCGTCCCACATACCCCGCGTACGGCGGCACATGAGCGATCCGCCCCGGCGGCCGCCGCCCGTCCTAGGCCGCCTGTTCCCGGTCCTGATCCGTCTTCAGCCCGGAGTCGTCCGACTCCTTCAGCCAGCGGCGCAGCACGTGGTGGACCTGCTCGGCACCGGCGAGTTCCTCCCCGTCGGCGACCGGCGCGGACAGGACCACCGGGGAGAGCAGGAAGGGTCGGCACTGGTCACCGCCGAGGCCGCCGTGGGAGCCGATCTGTTCCTCGAAGGCGAGCACCTCGCCGTCGGCGGGGTCGTGGGAGGAGTTGACCATGATGTCGGCGGTGTGCGGGAAGGAGTGGGTGCGGCGTACGGCGTCGGCGGCACCCGGCCCGAACGCGTCGAGCGGCCCGGGGTCGTCGTCGAGTTCGTCCAGGGGGATCTCCGCGCCGTGCGCGCCGAGCACGACGCCGCCGTGCCGTTGGCTGCGGACCAGCAGGAAGCCGATGCCGGGATGGTTGGCGAGGGTCGGCAGCAGGGCGGGGTGGCGGGCGTCGATCTCCTCCTTGGTCATCCGGTGCGGCACGTCCGGGAAGGAGACCAGGCCGAGGTTGCCGGAGGCCAGGACGACGGGTTCGGAGTCGCGCGAGGGGCGGTGCTGCTCGATGCCCTCCTCGACCGGGCGGCGCAGCGCGGCCCGGACCGCCGCGCGGGCCTCGGCGCCGCTGCGGGTGCGCCGGGCGCGGCGCGGCACGGGCAGTCCGCAGCCGGCCCGCACCAGGTCGCCGAGGGTGAGGCCGTATCGGGAGCGGAAGGTCTCGCCGGGGCTCTGGCCGTGGTCGGAGAGGACCACGATCCGGTAGGGGCGGGGGGCGTGTTCGGCGACGTGCTCGATCAGGGCGAGGGAGCGGTCGAGGCGTTGCAGGACCTTCTCGGCGTCCCGGCCCGCGGGTCCGGAGTGGTGGGCCACCTCGTCGTAGGCGACCAGGTCGGCGTAGACGGAGGTACGGCCGGCGAGCAGGTCGCCCATGACGGCGGAGACGACCACGTCCCGTTCGACGACGGTCGCGAAGGCCCGTATGAAGGGGTAGAGCCCGCCGCGGGAGACGCGCGGGAGCTGTTCGGTCCACCGGGCGCGGGTGGACTGGCCAATCTCGCGGATCACCTCGGCGGCGAAGGACAGGGCGGTGCGCACGGCGTTGGCCGGGTCGGAGAAGTAGGCGAAGTAGCCGGAGCGGGAGCGGTTCTCGCGGCTGCGGCGGCGGGCGGCGATGGACAGCACCAGGGCCTGTTCGTCGGCGCCGCCGCTGAACAGGTTGCCGCGGCTGGCGCCGTCGTCGGCGAGCAGTCCGGGGTGCCCGGCGTACCGGACGGCGCGCTGCTGGAGCTCCACCGCACTGGTGGGACGGTTGCAGACCATCACCTCCCGGCGGTCCTTCTCGTACCAGCGGAAGGCGGGGACGTCGTGGTTGTTGCCGTGCAGGATGCCCAGCTGGCTGGCGCCGGTCTGGCTGGACCAGTCGGTGCGCCAGGGAGTGAGCCGGTGGGAGTGGGGAAGGCCTGCGTCGCCGGTGCCGAGCCAGCGGGCGACGGTCGGCATCAGGCCGTCGCCGACGGCGCGCAGCAGGACGTCGTGGCCGACGCCGTCCAGTTGCAGGAAGACGGTGCCGGGAGTGGCCGGGGCGGGTGGTGTGGTGCGCCGGCGGCGGTCGGCGAGGCGGTAGAGGCGGCGGCGGTAGGCGTCGTCGTCGCGCACGGCGAGGGCGGCTCCGGTGGCGGAGGCGACGGCGGACATCACGGCGGCGACCACGACCGCGGTCTCCCAGGCGGCGGTGCCGCGCTCGACGGGGTTGAGCCGCAGCGCCACCAGCAGGAACGCGCCGTTGAGGAAGAACACCAGCAGGCCGAGGACGAGCGCCGGCACGAGCAGCAGCAGGCGCACCAGCAGCGGCCACACCAGCGCCGACAGCAGGCCGAAGGCGCCGGCGCCGAGCGCCGCGGTGACCGCGATGTCGGTGGCGCTGTCGCCGTCGGCGGAGCGCAGCCGGAAGTCGGGGAGGATACCGGCGAGCACCAGCATGGTGAGGGTGGCGACCGCCCACACCGTGACGCTCCGCCCGATCTGACTGGCGATCCGCCGCCACCGCACGCCACTCACGCCCAGTCCACCTCACGTCCCGGCCCGTTTGCCGCCAGGGCGGCCTGCGAACCGGCCCCCGCCCGTACCCACACCCTGTCACAACGCCCGGACGTGCCGTTTCGTCCCCCGTCCGCGGGCGGTCCCCGGAGCCGGGCGGTGCCCCCCGAGCCGGGCGGGCAGGTCTCAACGGCCGTCGTAGCCCGCGGTCGGCATGGACAGGCGGCGGTGCACCCGGGCCTTCATCACGGCGTCGTACAGCGGTTCGGCGCGGCCGACGGTCTCCACGCGCACCCCGCGCCGCGCGCACTCGACGGTGAACTCCTCGACGCAGGACAGGGCGCTCTCCAGCACCCGGCGGCTGGGTGCCACGAACAGGTCGGATCCGGGCCGTACGCCGTCCCACAGCACGCAGTGGTCGGGGCGCAGGCCGCGCACCAGCAGCTCCCGGGTCACCACGTACCCGCGCTCGTCGGCCCAGCGGGCGCACATGGCGTGCTGGCTGCGGGAGTCCACGAGGAAGGGATCGGCGTCCAGTTCCTCCAGCGGCGTCAGACTCGCGATCGCGATCACCCGCACCGGCCCCATGGCGCCCCCTCACCTCCGGACTTCGCCGCCGACCCTACTCCTGCGCGTAGGCTTCGGGGAGTCGCAGAAGGAGGCGAAGCGGTGCCGGTGGAGATCACCTGGTGGGGGCACGCCACCTGCACGGTCGAGGATGCGCGCACCCGCGTGATCACCGATCCCCTGTTCGCCCGCCGGTTCGCGCATCTGCGGCGCCGGCGCGGCGCGCTGCCGCCGCCGGATGCCCGGCACGCGGACCTCGCACTGGTCTCCCACCTGCATGCCGACCATCTGCACGTGCCGTCGCTGGCCCTGCTCGCCCCCGGCACGCACCTGCTCGTGCCCCGGGGCGCACGCCGTGCGGTGCCGTCGCTGCGCCGGCTCACGCATCTCAGGGTGAGCGAGGTGGCGCCCGGCGATGTCCTGACGGCGGGCGACCTGGTCGTACGGGCGGTGCCCGCCCGGCACGACGGGCGGCGGCTGCCGCTCGGGCGGCACCGCTCCCCCGCCCTCGGCTACGTCATGGAGGGCGAGGCGCGGACGTACTTCGCCGGTGACACCGGGCTGTTCGACACGATGGCCGAGGAGGTCGGCCCGGTCGACGTGGCGCTGCTGCCGGTGGGCGGCTGGGGTCCGTACCTCGGCGAGGGGCATCTGGACGCGGCCCGCGCCGCCGAGGCACTGGTCCGGCTGGGGGCGCGCAGCGCGGTGCCGGTGCACTACGGCACGTACTGGCCGGTCGGCATGGACGCCGTGCGTCCGCACGAATTCCACTCGCCCGGCGACGAGTTCGTGCGGCGGGCGGCCGAGCGGGCGCCCGGGGTGCCGGTGCACCGGCTGGGGCACGGGGAGAGCGTGCGCCTGGGAGTTCCACGGTGACCCTGCCCGCCGCCCTGACGCAGGTGACCGTACCGGCGACGGTGACTCCGGACACCACCCAGCAGGCGATCGGGTATCCCTCGTTGTTCCTGCTGGTGCTGATCGGGGCGCTGGTGCCGGTGGTGCCGACCGGAGCGCTGGTCAGTTCGGCGGCGGTGGTCGCCTTCCACCGGGCGGCACCGATCTCGATGGTGCTGGTGTTCGCGACGGCGTCGCTGGCCGCGTTCCTCGGGGACATCGCGCTCTACTGGCTGGGGCGGCGGGGGATGCGGTCGCGGAACGGCTCGCGCTGGCTGAAGGCGATCCGGGCGCGAGCGCCGGAGGACCGGCTCGATCAGGCGCGGGAGAAACTCGCCGACCACGGCGTCTCGGTGCTGGTGCTGTCCCGGCTGGTGCCGGCGGGGCGTCTTCCGGTGATGCTGGCCTGCCTGATCGCCGACTGGCCCATCCGCCGCTTCGTCCGCGGCAACCTGCCGGCCTGTCTGGCCTGGGCGGCGACGTACCAGCTGATCGGCGTCCTCGGCGGCTCGCTGTTCGACGAGCCCTGGCAGGGCGTGCTCACGGCGGTCGTGCTGACCGTGCTGATCAGCGTGGCTCCGGGCGCGTGGCGTTACCTGCGGGGGCGGGCGGCGGCGCGGTGATCCGCCGCCCGCCCCGGCGGACGGCGGGCGGGTGGGCGTCGGTGGGCCGGGCGGCCCTGGTCAGTCCAGGACGCGGGAGCCGCCGACGGGCAGGTCCCACAGGTGCTCGCGGGGCAGACCCGCCCGGTCCCAGGCGGCACGGACGCGGGTGAGGGGTTCCAGCACCGGTTCGGCGGAGAGGACGAACGTCGCCCAGTGCATGGGCGCCATCCGGCGCGCGCCGAGGTCACGGGCGGCGCGTACCGCCTCCTCCGGATCGCAGTGGACGTCCCTGAGCCACCAGCGCGGCTCGTAGGCGCCGATGGGCAGCAGGGCGAGGTCGATGCCGGGGTAGCGGCGGCCTATCCGGGAGAACCAGTGACCGTAGCCGGTGTCGCCGCCGAAGTAGACGCGCTGTCCGTCGGAGTCGGTGAGCACCCAGCCGCCCCACAGGGAGCGGCAGGTGTCGGTGAGGGTGCGCTTGGACCAGTGGTGGGCCGGCACGAAGTCGAAGCGGACGCCCTTCAGTTCGGCGGCCTCCCACCAGTCCAGCTCGGTGACGCGGGTGAACCGGCGGCGGTGGAACCAGCCGGCGAGCCCGGCCGGCACGAACACCGGGGTGTCGCGCGGGAGCCGGCGCAGCGTGGGGGCGTCCAGGTGGTCGTAGTGGTTGTGGCTGATGACGACCGCGTCGACGCGGGGCAGGGCCTCCCAGGCGACGCCGACGGGGGTGATGCGGGCCGGGGTGCCGAGGATGCGGCGGGACCAGACGGGGTCGGTGAGCACGGTGAGCCCGCCGATCCGCACCACCCAGCTGGCGTGCCCCGCCCAGGTGACGGCGACCGTGCGGGTACCGACACGGGGCGGCGGGCCGGGGGCGTACGGCAGTTGCGGTATGCCGGCGAGGCCCTGCGGACCGGGTCCGGTGGAGCCCTCACGGGCGAAGCGGGCGAGCCCTTTCAGGCCGGGCAGCGGGGAGGTGAGCCGGTCGTGGAAGGTGCGCGGCCACACCCGCCGTTCGGCGAGCGGGCGGGGTTCGGCGAGCGGCGGGTACGGGGCCGGGAAGGAGCCGGCCGCCGGGCCGGCAGGGGCGGGGCCGGCTGCGTGCGGGGCGGTGCTCGTGGCCGTGGCCGGCTCGGACTGCTGCGTCATCGAGGAGACTCCCCTCGCCGGGCGTCATCGCGGAGATCGTCGAAGACCGCCCTCAGGTGGATCAACATGCGTCGCAGGTGCGGGAGTTCCAACGGCGCGGAGGATCCGAGGCATTCCGCACGCCGCTCGGCGGTGTCACCGAGCAGGGGCGCGGTGCACAGTCGTACGCGGGGTGCTTCGAGGTCGTCGCCGAAGCGGTGACCGCCCGCCGCGGGCATGCCGAGCCGTCCGGTGAGGAAGTCCTCCAGCTCCTGCGCGTCGCCGACGCCGTGCGCGGCGAGTGCCGGGGCCAGCGGCGCGAGGTCGACGTACAGGTGCCGCCCGGCCTGCGGGGGCCGGGCCAGGGCTCCCGCGGCGACCACCGCGTCGCGGGCGGCCGCGGCCACGCGCGCGTGCAGGCGTACGGCGGCTGCCACCCGCGCGGTGACCGGTTCCGGCTCGGACAGCGCGTAGGCGGCGGCCGCGGCGACCGGGGTGGCGACGCGCGCGTCGAGCGCGGTCAGGACGTCGAGCACGCGCGCGTGCAGCGCGCCGCCCGCCGCGCCCGCCGGGAAACGGGCGACCGCGGCGGGCCAGCCGGGCGGGAGCAGGGCGCCCGCCAGGTCGGTGACCACGGTGACCCGTTCGGGCAGCATCTCGGCGGGGCTGAGCAGCACGGTGTCGCGCGGCGCGTGCAGGGTGTCGCGCCAGGTCTCGTCACTCACCAGGTGCAGCCCTTCGCCGACGGCGGCCTCGAGGGTCTCGTGCAGCAGCTCGGGCGGGGCGACGGTGGCGGTGGGGTCGTCGGCGACGGAGAGCACCAGCAGGCGGGGGTCTCCGCCCTCGGCACGCAGTCGCCGCACGGTCTCCAGCAGGGCGTACGGATCGGGGACGCCTCCGCTCTCGGCGGGGGTGGGCACGTGGAAGGCGGGGCGGCCGAGCAGCCGGGCGTAGGGCGCCCACCAGGCGGCGCAGGGCCGGGGCACCAGCACGTCCCCGCCGATCGCCGCGGTGAGCGCCGTGAGCAACACGGGCGCGCCGGGGCCGGCGGCCACCCGGTCCGGCGCCGCGGGCAGGCCGCGCCGGTCGCCGTGGCCGCACGCGGCGTCCAGCAGGACCGGGCCGCCGCCGACCGGCTCGGCCGCCGGGCGGGACGCGGCGGCGGCGAGGACGGCGGCCAGTTCGGGCAGCACGGGCAGCCCGTCCTCGGGCAGCGCCGGCCCGAAACGGACGGGGCCGTGGCCTTCGGGGTCCGTCCGCCGCATACACACCTCCACGCGATGTCCGGTGTCAGTACCCACGGTGCCCGCCCCACTCCGGTCCATGCCCCGGCCGGGGCATGGGCCGGGTGCGAGGGCCGGCCGGTCGCGGGAGGCCGCTCGGGAAAGAGATCAGTGATCCGTACGCGTACCCCTGCCCCGGTGGAGCCGGTGGGCGGCGGCGCCGAACGCGCCCGCGATCAGCAGCCCGCCCGCGACCAGGGCGGGGACGGAGCCGGTGAACCCGCCGCCCACTCCCGCGTGGACGCCTCCCGGGACGGTGGGGCCGCCGCAGTGGGCACGCTCGGACGGAGGGCAGGGCGAGGGGGACGGCTCGTGGGAGGGGGACGGTGGTCTGTGGGGGTGGGACGGGGACGGCGCACGGGAGGGGGACGGTGGTTTGTGGGAGTGGGACGGGGACGGCGCGCGGGAGGGGGTGCCGGAACCGTCCGGGTGGCGGGCGACGACGGTGAAGGCGGCGCTCCACGGCTTGCCCTTCCCGCCGGGCGCGGCGGGACACGTGCCCTCGACGGTCCACGCGGAGCCGCCGCCCGCCGTGCCGACGGCGTCGAGTGCGCCGAGCGCTTCGGGGGTGAGCGCGTCGAACGCACCGTCGGCAGGACTCACGGGCCCCGCCGTCTCCTCGGTGTCCTCGGTCTTCTCGGCGTCCTCCGCGCCCCCGGCGTCCTCCGTGCCCTCGACGCCTCCGTCGATCTCCTCGTCGATCTCCTCGCCGAGTTCCTCGTTCAGGCGGTCGTCCGGCCCCTCGTCCCGGTCTTCGTAGAGCTCCTCATGGGGCTCCTCGTCGAAGAGTTCGTCCTCCAGGGTCCCTGCCGCGCCCTCCGCGTCCAGGACGTCCCGGATGTCCGCGGTGCCGCGGTAGGTCGAACGGGACTCCTTCTCGTCTGTGCCGGCGGCCTTCTTCAGTTCGACGACCTCACCGTCGAAGGCCTCCGAGGTCGCCTCGAGGGTCTGCGGCGGGGGCCCGTCGGCCGGATCGCAGAAGACCGAGACGGTGACGGTGCCGCCCGGGGCCACGCTGCCCGGACTGACCTCGGCGGACGGCTCCGCGGACGCGGCGGGCGCGAGCACGTTGAGGACGGTACCGACGGCTGCGGCGAGGGTCAGGGCACGGGCGGTGCGGCGCATGGTGCGGGCTCCTTCGGGCGACGGCCGGGGCACGGCGTCCCGTTCGACGGCCGCGGGGGGTGGTCCCACGTCGGCGGGGCACGGGGTCACGCCCCGCATCCATCACAGTCCCCCGGCTGCCGCATCGCGCGCGGCCGGGCCCCATTCGCGGGACGCGCACGCCCGAGCGGGTGAAACCCTCGTGTGCCGGAACCCGTGCAGCGGGTCAGGAACTGCCGGGAGCCCGTCCTGGTTCCGCCCGGACGGCCGGCGCGGCGGGCGTGACGCCGGCCCGGATGCCCGCGTCCTGCGGTGGAGTGGCGCTGTCGGGGGCCCGTTCGGGCGGGCCGGGCAGCAGGAGTTCCTCGTAGCGGCCCAGCACCAGCAGTACGCCGAGCATGAGCGACGGAACGAGCACGGCGAGCACCGCCATGGCCGGGTCCCTTCCAGGAGACATGTGGGGCACGCAGGAGCGGGCGAGCCGGGTCTCCCGCAGCTCCCGGCGCAAACCGGCGGCGGGCCGGCTTACCGGTGAAGGCGATGACGATCCGCCCGGCGAACCCCGTGTCGGTCCCCGCTGTCCGGGTACGCGGTGCGCACCCCGAGCCATCTGGAGGGAAACATGCAGCGAGGCAGCGACCGGCTGAGCGTTCACCGCGACGACGAGATGAAGCACGAGCTGCAGGGCCTGCTGAGGTCGGGGCGCCCCACCCGGACCGAGGAGTGGAACGATCCGGAGCCGTCCGCCGAGGACGACCCGCAGGTGGCGCACGGTCCGGTGACGCCGAGCCGCGCGCCGACGTCGCTGGAGTCGGTGCGGCTGGAGCTGGCCAGGATCCTGGGCCGCGGGGCCTTCCCCGCGGGCCCGCGTGAGCTGATGCGCACCCTGAGCCGGCGGCACGCCCCTGACACGCTCGTCGAGGCGCTGGAGCGGCTGCCTCGGCAGGCCCGCTACGACAGCGTCCAGGAACTGGCCGAGGCGCTGACCCGGTCCCGGGAGACGGAGAACGCCTAGGCGCGGCTCCCCCGACATCATCCGAACGACTCATACCGAAAGGACGGAGCGCACCATGCGCATCGCATTCCTCGTCGCGCCCGAAGGCGTCGAGCAGGTCGAGCTGACCGAGCCGTGGCAGGCGGCCGTGGACGCCGGTCACGAACCCGTGCTCGTGTCGACGCGGTCCGGCAGCATCCAGGCCTTCAACCATCTCGACAAGGCGGACACCTTTCCCGTGCAGGAGGTCGTCGGCGACACGTCGGCCGACGCCTTCGGCGGGCTGGTGCTGCCGGGCGGCGTGGCCAACCCGGACCTCCTGCGCACGGACGAGAAGGCCGTGGCGTTCGTGCGGGACTTCGCCGGGCAGGGGCGGCCGGTCGCCGCGATCTGCCACGCGCCCTGGACCCTCATCGAGGCGGACGTGGTCCGCGGCAGGGAGCTGACCAGCTGGCCCAGCCTCGCAACCGACCTGCGCAACGCCGGTGCCACCTGGGTCGACGAGCAGGTGAAGGTCTGCGACCACGGCCCCGGCAAGCTGGTCACCAGCCGCAAGCCGGACGACCTCAAGGCGTTCTGCGAGACGTATCTCGAGGTCTTCGCCGCGGAAGCGGACGCGAAGGCAGCCTGAGACCGACGGCCGCCCCGGGCAGGGCCCGGGGCGGCCGCGCGGCGCCCGGGCGAGGGCTCGGCGCCCGGGCGGAGGTCAGGTGCCCGAAGTCGTGGGGGCCGCGGGGGCCTCCCCGGCCGCGCCGGTCCGCTCGCGGGCGCCTTCGCGCGTGCGGCCCGCCGCCACCCGGCGGCGGGGGTTGCGGCGCAGGTACTCGCCCTCCAGCTGCGCCATGCGCTCGTTGTGGGCCCGCAGCGCGCCGTTGGAGGCGTACAGCAGGGTGTCGTGACGCGTGCGGTGGATGGTTTCCAGCTCCTTCATGAGCTGCTGGTCGTCCAGACGGTTCGGCTCGACTCCGGTCATCGTGTGCCCCGCTCGTCGTGTGCGTCCTGCGGTCCGGGTACCCGCCGGGGAAGGCCACGGGCCCCGCGTCCCTGCATCCACTCTACGAACATCCCGGCCGGCGGGCCCGTCCCGCCTACCGGGCCCGTTCCACCCTGCGCTCGTCCCACACCGGTTCGGAGGTCTCCCGGACCCTGCCGTCGCTGCCGAAGACCAGGTAGCGGTCGAAGGAGCGGGCGAACCAGCGGTCGTGCGTGACGGCCAGCACCGTGCCCTCGAACGCCTCCAAACCCTCCTGGAGCGCCTGGGCCGACTCCAGGTCCAGGTTGTCCGTCGGCTCGTCGAGCAGCAGGGCCGTGACGCCCTGGAGCTCGAGGAGCAGGATCTGGAACCTGGCCTGCTGGCCGCCGGAGAGCCGGTCGAAGGTCTGCTCGGCCTGGCCGGTCAGTTCGTAGCGGCGCAGCCGGGACATGGCGGCGCCCCGGTCCTGGGCGTGCTCCTTCCACAGGATGTCCAGGAGGGTGCGGCTCTCCAGCTCGGGGTGCGCGTGCGTCTGCGCGAAGTGTCCGGGGACGACGCGGGCGCCGAGCCGCCAGCCACCGGAGTGGCTCACGTCGTCCCCTGCGAGCAGGCGCAGGAAGTGCGACTTGCCGGAGCCGTTGGAACCGAGCACGGCGACCCGCTCCCCGTAGAAGACCTCCAGGTCGAACGGCTGCATGAGGCCGGTGAGTTCGAGCTGCTCGCAGGTGACCGCGCGGACTCCGGTCCGGCCGCCCCTCAGGCGCATCCTGATGTCCTGCTCACGCGGCGGCTCCGGTGGCGGGCCGGCCTCCTCGAACTTGCGCAGCCGGGTCTGCGCCGCCTGGTACCGGGACGCCATGTCGTGGCTGACGGAGGCGGCCTGACGGAGGTTCAGCACCAGCTTCTTCAGCTGGGCGTGCTTCTCGTCCCACCGCCTGCGCAACTCCTCGAAGCGGGCGAAGCGTTCGCGGCGGGCCTCGTGGTACGTGGCGAAGCCGCCGCCGTGCACCCAGGCGTCGGCACCGGCGGGACCCGGCTCGAGGGAGACGATGCGCTGGGCGGCGCGGGCGAGCAGTTCGCGGTCGTGAGAGACGAACAGTACGGTTTTACGGGTCTGTTCGAGCCGTTCCTCCAGCCAGCGCTTGCCGGGCACGTCGAGGTAGTTGTCGGGCTCGTCGAGGAGCAGCACCTCGTCGGTGCCGCGCAGGAGCGCCTCGAGGACCAGGCGTTTCTGCTCCCCTCCGGAGAGGGTGCGCACCTGGCGCCACTGCGCCTTGTCGTACGGGACTCCGAGCGCGGCCGTCGTGCACATGTCCCAGAGCGTCTCGGCCTCGTAGCCGCGCGCCTCGGCCCAGTCGGCGAGGGCCTGCGCGTACTCCAGCTGGGCGGCCTCGTCGTCCACGGTGAGGAGGGCGTGCTCGGCCTTGTCGACGGCGCGGGCCGCTTCGCGGATCCGGGGGGTGGCGACGGAGACGAGGAGGTCGCGCACGGTCGTCCCGTCCCGTACGGAGCCCACGAACTGGCGCATGACGCCGAGGCCTCCGCCGACCGTGACCGATCCGCCGTGCGGCTTCAGCTCGCCGGAGAGAAGGCGCAGGAGCGTCGTCTTGCCCGCGCCGTTGGGTCCCACCAGGGCCATGACGGCCCCTTCCCCCACCCGGAAGGACACGTCGCCCAGGAGCGCCCTCCCGTCGGGAAGGAAGTACTCCAGATACGCGGCTTCGAGGTGACCCATGAGAGACGATTGTCCGGGGCCTCGACGCCGGTGGCAAACCGTTTTGACCGCCGGGCACGCGTGCGCCCGCGACCTCGGACCTTCGTCCGGAATGTGAAACACGGGTCTCGCCATTCGGTCGATGCGTCTACTGTGCCGGTCACGCGGGGAACCCGGGAACCCGGGAACGCCGGAACGCGACGAGAAGGGACGGGCCCCTCATGTCCGCACCGCAGGAGACAGCCGTCTACACCCACGGGCACCATGAATCGGTGCTCCGGTCGCACACCTGGCGGACTGCGGCCAACTCGGCGGCGTACCTCCTCGGGGCGCTGGAGCCCTCCTCGCGGATCCTGGACATCGGCTGCGGGCCCGGCACCATCACCGCGGACCTGGCCGCGCTCGTCCCCGACGGACACGTCACCGGGCTCGACCGGGCGCCGGGCATCCTGGAGCGGGCCCGCTCCACGGCCGCCGGGCGGGGCCTGACGAACACCACGTTCACGGTGGGCGACGTGCACGCGCTGGACTTTCCGGACGACACGTTCTCCGTGGTGCACGCCCATCAGGTACTCCAGCACGTGGGCGATCCGGTGCGGGCGCTGCGCGAGATGAAGCGGGTGACCCGGCCGGGCGGTGTCGTCGCCGTCCGCGACGCGGACTACGCGGCCATGACCTGGTACCCCCCGTCCCGGGGCATGGACGACTGGCTGGACCTGTACCGGCGGGTGGCGCGGGCCAACGGGGGCGAGCCGGACGCGGGGCGGCGGCTGAAGTCCTGGGCGCTGGCCGCGGGGTTCACGGACATCACCGCGACCTCGGGCACCTGGACCTATTCGACCGCGGAGGAACGGACCTGGTGGAGCGGCCTGTGGGCCGACCGCACGGTGGCGTCGGAGTACGCCGGGCGGGCCACCGGACAGGGCCATGCCACCGGCGAGCAATTGAGGGCCGTGGCGGACGCCTGGCGGGAGTGGGGCGTGCGGGACGACGGATGGTTCAGCGTCCTGCACGGAGAAATCCTCTGCCGCAAGGACGCGTGAAACGAGAATTCCGGGCAATCAGGAGTCCAGGAGGTCAAAACAATGATTCCTGTTCTGCTCGTACTGCTTCTGGCTCTGGTTCTTTTCGGCGCCGGATTCGCCGTGAAGGTGCTCTGGTGGATCGCGCTGGCGGTGCTTGTCCTGTGGCTCCTGGGATTCTTCATGCGCGGCACGTCCGCGAGCGGCGGCAGGGGCCGTTGGTACCGGTGGTGAGATGACGAAACCCTCGGGGCCGATGCGGGACCCGAGCCCTCGAAGCCCTTCGGGCTCCCGGAGCGCAGACCCCTTTCCCGGGGTCTGCGCTCCGGGCCGTTCAGGCGTCTTCCCCGGCGAACGAATACGCCGCCCACGGCCCGGTGAGGTCCACGCGGATTCCGGGCACCGCGCCTTTGGCCCGTTCCACCCTTTCCACGAACTTCTCGGATTCCGCCCGGGGTACGAGAAAAGCCGCATCGAACACATTGTGTCCCGGGGTGGGGGCGTCGCCGCGGAGCGCGGGATTGCGTGACGCGCGTGGCCGGGAATCCTCGGCGTACCCGGACAGCGTCTCGAAAAGCCGGTTCGCGAGGGCCTCGGCCTGCCGCGGGGACACCGGCGGTGCGGCGGAGGCCTCGGCAGGCTCCTCGACGAAGACCCTGACGCCCCATTCCACCCGGCCCTCCAGCCGGTCCAGCGTCCGCAGGAAGTGTTCCTCACGCGCCTCCATCATCGTCCGTACGCCGCTGTCGTCGGGAAACACGCTGCCCAGCCGCAGCGGCAGCGGGGTGGTGACGGTGGTGAGCGCGTCGACGACGCCCTGGTGGGCGCGGGCCACCGCGGTCAGCCAGTCGGGGTCCTCCCGGCGCGTGGGGAACGACTCCTCGGCGAAGTCGGCCTCCGGGACATGGCTGACGACCGCCACCAGGCCGTGGTGCGGCAGCAGCCGGGGCGGATCGCCCGCCACACCGGTCAGCTGCGCCTGGAGCGGCGTGCCGTAGGGACGGCATATGGCGTACACGTACCGCAGTCCGGTCACGAAGCCTCCTTCGGCGTGCGGCCGGCCGGCCGCCGTGCCGGCGTCCCGCTCCCACCGGTCAGTGCGTTCAGCCGTCGGCGGGCCGGTCCCAGTGCGCGGCCCCGGCGCGGCAGTCCGGCCCAGGGGTCGGTGCGCAGGTGCTCGACGGCGTCGGCGACGGTCCAGCGGCGGGCGTGCAGCTCCGGGTCGTCCGGCCGGCCCCAGGTGATCGGGGCCGCCACGGGGGCCCCGGGCAGCGCCCGGACGGTGCAGGGGGCGACCGCGGTCCGCGCGTAGGCGTTGCGCTGCACGTCCAGGTAGAGCCGGCCGGCCCGCTCCTTCTTGCGCGCGGCGGTCGTGAGCCGGCCGGGGCGCGCCCCGACGAGGGTGTCGGCGACCTCGCGGGCGAAGTCGCGCACGTCGTCGAAGTCGTGGCCGCCGTCGAGGGACACGACGATGTGGAGCCCCCGGGAGCCGGTGGTCATCGGCGCCGAGGGCAGATCCGGCTCGTCCAGCGGTTCCGCCGGCAGCCGGGCGGCCTCCCGCACCGCCTCGAAGTCGTCGCCCGAGGGGTCGAGATCGAAGACCAGCCGGTCCGGCCGCTCGATCCGGCCGGCCCGGGACAGCCAGCGGTGCAGGGTGATGCCCGCCTGGTCGACGAGGTACAGCGGGGTGGCCGTGTCGTCGCACACGGTGCGGCGGACCGTGCCGTCCTCCTTGCCGACCTCGACGCGGGTGATCCACTCCGGACAGGTCCCGGGAGTGTGCTTCTGCATGAACGCGGGCCCGTCGATGCCGTCCGGCCGCCGCTCCAGCATCAGGGGCCTGCCCCGCGGGTGCGGCAGCATGAACGGGGCGACGGCCCGGTGGTAGTCGGCCAGGTCGCCCTTGGTGTACTCCCGGGCGCCCTCGCCGCCGGGGAAGAGCACCTTCCCCGGCCGGTGGATCCCCACCCTGCGGCGGCCTGCCCGCACCGTCCGCACGCCGTCACGGGCGTCGCCGCCGCTGTCGGTCACGGCACGATCGCCTCCTCCGCCAGCAGCCGTCCGGCCGCCGCGATGGAATCGGCGTCGATGCCCGCGGCGCGCAGTTGCTCCTCGGGGGAGGCGGAACCGGGCATGTCGCGGACGGCCAGCCGTACCAGGCGCGGGACGGGCCGCCCGTCGGTGAAGGCGTCGAGGACCGCGTCCCCGAGACCGCCCTGCGGATGGTGGTCCTCCACGGTCAGCAGGCAGCCGGTCTCCTCCGCCGCCCGGCGCAGGGTGTCCCGGTCGACGGGCTTGACCGAGTACAGGTCGATCACCCGGACCGCGATGCCCTGCTCGGCCAGGGTGTCCGCGGCTGCCAGCGCCTCGGACACCGTGACACCTGCCGCGAGCACGGTCAGCCGGTCCTCGGCCGAGGAGCGCAGCACCTTGCTGCCGCCGACGGGGAACTCCTCGTCCGGGCCGTAGACCACCGGGCTCTCACCGCGCGAGGTCCGCAGGTAGCGGATGCCGTCGAGGTCCGCCATGGCGGCCACCAGGCGCGCGGTCTGGTTGGCGTCACAGGGGTACAGCACGGTCGATCCGTGCACCGCCCGCATCATCGCCAGGTCCTCGAGACCCATCTGGCTGGGCCCGTCCTCGCCGATGGCGACGCCTGCGTGCGAGCCGACGAGGTTGATTCCCGAGCCGCTGACCGACGCCATGCGGACGAAGTCGTACGCGCGGGTCAGGAAGGCGGCGAAGGTGGTCGCGTACGGCACCCAGCCCCGCGATGCGATGCCGGTCGCCGCGGCGACCATCTGCTGCTCGGCGATGTAGCACTCGACGTAGCGCTCGGGGTGCTCCTTGGCGAAGAACTCCGCGCGGGTGGAGTCGCCGACCTCTCCGTCCAGCGCCACGACGTCGCCGCGCGCGGTGCCGAGGGCGGCCAGCGCCTCACCGAAGGCGTTGCGCGTCGCGACCTTCTCGCCCTTGTCCCACCGGGGCGGTTCGGCCTGCCCGGTGTGCACGGCGTGCAGGGCGCGGGCGTCGGAGGGTTCCCGCACCTGGACGCGCAGGTCGCGCGGACCGCCGAGTTCGGCGATCGCCTCGTCGGCTTCCGGCAGTGGTTTGCCGTGCATCCCCTCGCGGTCCTGGATGGCCGCGACGCCCTTGCCCTTGAGGGTCCGGGCGAGGATCACGGTCGGCTGCCCCTTGGTGGAGGCCGCCTCGCCGCAGGCGCGGTCCACGGCGTCGACGTCGTGTCCGTCCACCTCCACGGTGTGCCAGCCGAAGGCCTGGAACCGGCGGGCGTAGGCGTCGAGGTCGTGCCCGTACCGGGTGGGGCCGCGCTGGCCGAGCCGGTTGACGTCCACGACGGCGGTGAGGTTGTCGAGGTTCTCGTGGGCGGCCTGCTCGGCGGCCTCCCACACCGAGCCCTCGGCCAGTTCGCTGTCCCCGCACAGCACCCACACCCGGTAGCCGGTGCGGTCGAGCCGTTTGCCGGCCAGCGCGATGCCGACGCCGACGGGGAGCCCCTGACCGAGCGATCCGGTGGCCGTCTCGACCCAGGGCAGCCGCCGGGGAGTGGGATGCCCCTCGAGGCGGCTGCCGAGCCTGCGGAAGGTGAGCAGTTCCTCGTCGTCGATGGCTCCGGCAGCCTTGAAGGCGGCGTACATCAGGGGCGAGGCATGTCCTTTGGAAAGGACGAGACGGTCGTTGCCCGGGTGGTCCGGGCGGTCGAAGTCGTAGCGGTAGTGGTGGGCCAGCAGGACGGCCATCAGGTCGGCCGCGGACATCGAGGACGTGGGGTGCCCGGAGCCGGCGGCGGCCGCGGCGCGGATGCTGTCCACGCGCAACTGCTGTCCGAGCTCGACGAGTTCACCGGTGTTCATGAGTCTCCTTGGACGGGAGGGGTGGGATCGTCAGGATCACGGGGATACCTGGGGCCGGTCGTGCCGGCGTGGCCGGCCCCGTTCGCCGGGGCGTCGGTGCGTTTGACGGGGCCGGGGGCGGTGTCCGGGCCGGTGGGCGGTCCTGGGGCCGGCCGACCGCCCTTCGCGGGCTCACCGCCGGGCTGATTCTTCGCGGGCTCACCGCCGGGCTGATTCTTGGCCGGCTCACCGCCGGGTTGATTCTTCGCGGGTTCTGTGGCCGACTGCGACGCGGCGGGTGCGGGTCCGGTGGCCTCGCCGGGACGGTGCCCCCGTGCCGGGCCGGACGGCACCCGGGCCAGTTCCGGGGACGCCGTGTCGAGCGGCACCGACCACGACCGTACGAGCCCCAACTGGACCGCCTGACGCGGCAGTACGGCGTCCAACAGCCAGTCGGCGGCGACGCGCACCCGGTTGCCGGGCATCGCCGCGAGGTGGTAGCCACGGGCGACCGCCCCCGCCGCAGGTCCGGACAGGTTGACGCCCAGCGGGTTGGCCGCCGCCTTGACACCTCCGAGATCCACCACGAAGCCCAGGTCGCGGTGCCGGTAGGCGCGCGGCTCGCCGTCGCCGAGGGATGCGGCGACGTTGTGGGCACAGACCCTGCCCTGGCGCCATGCGTGCTGCGCGGTCATCGGGGTGTACTGCCCGGGTTCCTCCAGGTCGGGGACGGCCGCCGCGTCGCCGCACGCGAACACCTCGGGCCGGCCCGGTACCCGCAGCTGCGGGTCGACCAGCAGCCGCCCGCGTTCCATGGGCAGTCCGAGCGACTCGGCGAGCGGATCGGGCCGTACGCCCACGCACCACACCACCGTCCGGGTGTCGACGAACTCGCCGTCGGTCAGCAGCACTCCCTCGTGCGTGGCCTCCTTCACGGAGGTTCCCATGCGTACCTCCACGCCCCGTTCGCGCAGGACCCGGTCGGCGGTGCGGGAGAGCCGCTCGTCGAGTTCGGGCAGCACACGGTCGGCGATGTCCAGCAGCAGCCAGCGTGGCCGCATGCCTGTCCGCATGGGGTGCCTGTGAACCTGCGCGTCGCTGAACAGCTTTCCGTGCGCGGCGACTTCGGTTCCGGTGTAACCGGCACCGACCACGACGAAGGTGCACCGGGCGGCGCATTTCGCGGGATCGTCGGTGGCGGCCGCGAGCTCCACCTGCCGGGTCACGTGGTCACGCAGGTACAGCGCCTCGGGCAGCCCTCGGAAACCGTGCGCGTGCTCGGCGACGCCGGGAATGGGCAGCAGTTTGTTGACACTGCCGGCGGCCAGCACCAGCCGGTCGTACGCGAGGGTGCCGCCCTCGCCCTCGGGGTCGGTGTAGCGCACGGTGCGTGCGTCGAGGTCGATGCCGTCGGCCTCGCCCAGCACCAGCCGTACGTGCGGGAGCGTGCCGGAGAGGGAGACCGTGACCCTGCGCGGCTCCAGGACTCCGGCGGCGACCTGGGGCAGCAGGGGCAGGTACAGGAAGTAGTCGGTCGGATTCAGCAGGGTGATGTCGGCCCGCCCCCGGGCCAGCCGGGACAGGGTGCGGGCGGTGCGGTAACCGGCGAAGCCGGCACCGACGATCACGATGCGGGGTCGCCCCACAGCTCGCCTCCAACGCTGTCGTCACGTGCTTCGGGAGACTTCCGCGTTTCCCCGGACCGGGCGGCCAAACGTCCGCCGGTCCCCGATCCGGCGGGGCACGACGTGGGGCGAGCTGAGGTACAACCGCCGCAGCGGGCCAACTAGGCTCGTCGTCATGGAGATTCTGGGTGCCACACTGCGCGTCTGCGTCGACGACATCGAGACCGCGATCCCCTTCTACGAGCGGCTGGCGGGTGGCAGGGCCCTGCGCTTCGAGCGAGCCGGTGTCCAGGTGGCCGCCGTCGGCTGCTTCCTGCTGATGAGCGGCCCCGCGGCCGAGCTGGACGTGCTGCGCAAGGTGGCGGCGACCATCGCGGTGGAGGACGTCGAGGAGGCCGGTCAGGTGCTGGCCGAGATGGGGGCGGACGTCATCGCCGGCCCGCTCCCCACCCCGGTGGGCCGCAATCTCATCGCACGGCACCCGGACGGGGCGGTGTACGAGTACGCGGACCGCCGCACCCCCTGACCCACCTGGCCGCGGCTGCCTCTGCCCTCCGGACGCGGGCCGCACCGGCACGGTCAGTGCGGCCCGCGCATCTCGCGGGTGAGGGCCCAGCGCTCGTGGTCGCGCCAGGCGCCGTCGATGAGGAGCATGTCCGGTGAGAACCCCTCGAGGCGGAATCCGCAGCCGCGGGCCAGGGCGATGGAGGCGGCGTTGGCGGGCTGCACGTTGATCTCCAGCCGGTGCAGCCGCATCGGTCCGAAGGCGTGCCGCACGACGAGGCCGAGCCCTTCGCGCATCAGCCCGCGCCCCGCCGCGTGCGCGAACGCGCCGTACCCCAGGACGCCGCACTGGAACGCGCCGTGCACGATGTTGTTGATGTTGATGAACCCGGCGATGGAGCCGTCGCCCTTCTCACAGACCAGGAAGCCCGCCCTGGTCGGGTCCTCGATCAGCCGTTGCGCGTACGCGGAGTACGCCGAGGCACTGTCCGGCGGGAACAGCCAGGGGTGGTGCAGGTCCCTGCTCTGCCGGGCGCGGGCGGTGAACTCGGCGCTGTCCGCGTGGGTGAAGTGACGTATTCCCACGTGGGGGCCTTCGGCGAGGTGGCGGGAAGCGTGGTGCGGCACCGTGCCACCCTACGACGGGTGTCCGATGCCCGCTGCCGCGTGCCGGACGGACTCAGTTCAGCGCCGGTTCGTCGAGCGTCAGGGTACCCGCGTCCGCGTCGAGTTCGGCCATGACGCCGAACGGCACGGTGCGTGCCCCGTCGCAGTGCCCGAACCCGAACTGCTCGGCCACGGGCACGCCGAGACCGCCGACCCGGTCGGCGAGCAGGGCCCGCACCTTCTCGTACGGGCCGCACTGCGCCCAGGAGCCGAGCAGCAGCCCCGACACGCCGTCGAGCCGGCCGGCCCGCAGCAGCTGGGTGAGACAGCGGTCGAGGCGGTACGGCTCCTCCCCCACGTCCTCCAGGCACAGCAGGCCGCCGCGCGCGAAGGCCCGGGTGTGCGGAGTGCCGAGGCCCGCGGCGAGCAGGGTGAGGCAGCCGCCGAGCGTGACGCCGCGCGCCCGGCCGGGGGCGAGCGCCGTGCCGTCGGAGGTGAGGGTGCGGACGGTCTCGGGGGCGAACAGGGTGGCCTTGAGGTGCTCCTGCGCGCGGGCGTTCTTGAGGAAGTCGACGCCCGCCGCCATCGGCCCGTGCAGGGTGACCAGTCCGAGCCGGGTCGCGAACGCCTCGTGCAGGGCGGTGATGTCGCTGAACCCGACGAGGACCTTCGGTCCGGCCGCCCGCATCGCCGTCCAGTCGAGCAGGTCGACCATGCGCTGCACGCCGTAGCCGCCCCGGGCGCAGATCACCGCGTCCACCGCGGGATCGCACCAGGCGGCCTGCAGGTCGGCGGCCCGGTCGGCGTCGGTGCCGGCCAGGTAGTCGAACTCGCCGTGCCGGTCGAGGACATGGGGTGCGGCCACCGGGTCGAGGCCCCAGCCGCGCAGCGTGTCGAGACCGGCCTGCAACCGCTCCTCCGGCACGGGCCCGCTGGGCGCGACGACGGCCACCCGGGCGCCGGGACCGAGCCGGGACGGCCGCCGCAACGGCTCGACCCGGCCTGTCGGCCGCCCGGCGCGGCTCGGCCGCCCGGCCCGGTTCACCGGTTCGCCCCGGCTGCTCCGGTCAGCTCCAGAACCGGCAGGCCCGGCACCTCGAGCCCGAACACCTTTGCGTACAGGGACAGTTCGGCCTCCAGTGCGCGCACCATGGTCTCCGCGCGCCGGAAGCCGTGTCCCTCTCCCTCGAAGGTGAGGTACGCGTACGGCACTCCCCTGCCCTCCAGCCGGGTGCCCTCCAGCCGGGCCAGGAACCGCTCGCACTGCGCGGGAGGGCAGATGCGGTCGTCCAGGCCCTGGAGGAGCAGGAACGGCGCGGTGAGCCGGTCGGCGTGCGCGGCGGGCGAGCGTTCGGCGTACCGCCCGGGGACCTCGGCGCGCGGGCCGATGAGGCTCTCGAGATAGTGGGACTCGAAGTCGTGGGTCTCCTCCGGGCCCCAGCCGGTCAGATCGAGCACCGGGTAGAGGATGGTGCCGCAGGCGTAGAGGTCGGTCGTGGTGAGGGAGACGGCCGTGGTCCAGCCGCCGGCGCTGCCGCCGCGGACGGCGAGCCGGTCGCGGTCGGCGGTTCCCTCGTCGGCGAGGGCGCGCGCGACGGCGGCGCAGTCCTCGACGTCGACGACGCCCCACTGCTCGCGCAGCCGGTCGCGGTAGGCGCGCCCGTAGCCGGTGGAGCCGCCGTAGTCGACCTCGGCGACGCCGATGCCGCGCGAGGTGAAGTAGGCGATCTCGAGGTCGAGGACGAGCGGTGCCCGGCCGGTGGGCCCGCCGTGCGCCCGGATCACGTACGGCGGCAGCTCGCCGTCGGGCCCGGCGCAGCCGGGGTTGCGCGGCGGGTACACCTGGGCGTGGATCTCGCGGCCGTCCGGTCCGGTGAAGGTGCGGACTTGGGGTTCGGGGTAGTGGGCGGGGTCCACGGCGTCCTCGTGCGCGGCGCCGATCACCCGGGTCCTGCCGGTGCGGGTGTCCAGCTCGACGACCTCGTGGGCGCTGCGCGGGCTCGCTCCGACCGCGACGACGCGCTCACCGTGGGCCGCGAGCGTGGGCGAGAACTCGGTCCAGGGTCCCGCCGCGTCGACGACGTCGCCCGTCCGCGGGTCGAGTATGCCGAGCGTGGCGGCGCCCCGGCCGTGCACGACGGCGATCAGGCCGCTGTCCAGCGGGGTGAACCAGCGCGAGCCCGGCTTCCACAGCGGCCCGCCGAACTCCTCCTCGCGCGGGCAGACGGGTTCGCCGTCGAGGTAGAGGTTCCACCAGCCGGTGCGGTCGCTCGAGTGGAGCAGCCGGCCGTCGCGCGTCCAGTCGGCCTGGGCGACCGACTCGCCGGGGCCGCCGGCCACGGTGCGGGCGTCGTGCAGGGTGCCGTCGGGGGCGACGTCGGCGAGTCGGAGTTCGGTGCCGTCCCAGGGCATGCGGGGATGGTCCCAGGCCAGCCAGGCGACAAGCCGCCCGTCGGGCGCAAGGCGCGGCCCGGTGACGAACCGGTGGCGGTCGTCGGTGAGTTCACGCACGGCCCCGCGGTCGTCGGCGGCCGAGCCGTCCAGGGGTACGGCGGCCAGAACGCGGCGCACGTCACCGGGTCCGTCGCCGGTGAACTCCTCCAGGACGCACCACACCTCGCCGCGGTCCGGCAGCAGGGTCGGCTCGGCCCAGCGCAGCCCCTGCCCCACCGGGGAGACGGGAGTCAGCGGACGCGGCTCGCCGCCCGGCTCGTACCGGTAGAGGCGCTGGTCGGCGAAGTCGACGAACACCACGAACGGGCCGTCGTCCCGCACGAACCCGGCCCAGGGCCGTCCGCCGTACTCGACGACCCGGCTGCGCACGTTCCACGGGGCGGGCAGGACGGACTCCTCGACGCCGTCGGAGTGCCGGCGCACCAGGGTGCGGCGGCCGCCCTCGGCGGGCCGGGGCTCGGTCCACCACACCTCGTCCCCCACGAACCCCACGTACTCGGGGCTTCCGTCGTGTGCCGCGGCCGTGGCCGCGTCGACGGGCGAGGGCCACTCGCCGTACGACAGGGTCCGCACCGTCTCCTCCACGCTCTCCCCCATCCGCTCAGGCCGTCCGCAGGAACCGGTCGAGGACACGGACGCCGAAGTGGAGCGCCTCGACGGGGACGCGCTCGTCGACTCCGTGGAAGAGGGCCTGGTAGTCGAAGCCCTCCGGCAGTTTCAGCGGGGCGAAGCCGTAGCCGGTGATGCCGAGGCGGGAGAACTGCTTGGCGTCCGTGCCGCCGGACATGCAGTACGGCACGGGGTGCCCCTCGGGTGCGAACTCCCGCACGGCGGCCCGCATCCGGGCGAACGTCGTCGATTCCACCGGCGACTGGAGGGCCGGCTCGCGGTGATGGAACTCCCAGTCCACGTCGGGCCCGGTGAGCCGGTCCAGGGTGGCGTGGAAGTCGTCCTCGCCACCGGGCAGGATCCGTCCGTCGATGTACGCCTCGGCCTGGCCGGGGATCACGTTGACCTTGTAGCCCGCGTCCAGCATCGTCGGGTTGCTGCTGTTGCGGACCGTGTGCTCGACGAGTTTCGCGGCCGGTCCCAGCTTGGTGAGCAGCGTGTCCACGTCGGACAGGTCGGGGTCGACGCCGTAGAGAGCGGCGAGTTCGGTGAGTGCCGCGCGGACGGTCGGGGTGAGGCGCAGCGGCCACTCGTGCTCGCCGATGCGGGTGACGGCGGCGGCGAGGCGGGTCACCGCGTTGTCCCGGTTGACCTTGGAGCCGTGGCCGGCCCGCCCGCGCGCGGTGAGCTTGAGCCAGGCCGTGCCGCGCTCCCCGGCGGCGATCGGGTAGAGCTGCCGGCCGGCGCCGTCGTGGACGGTGTAGGCGCCCGACTCGCTGATGCCCTCGGTGCAGCCCTCGAAGAGTCCGGGGTGCCGGTCGGCGAGGAAGCCGGAGCCGTCCTCGGCGCTGGCCTCCTCGTCGGCGGTGAAGGCGATCACGATGTCGCGCCGGGGCCGCACGCCCTGGCGGGCCCAGGCCCGCACCACGGCGAGGATCATCGCGTCCATGTTCTTCATGTCGACGGCGCCGCGCCCCCAGACCACCCCGTCGCGCACCTCGCCGGAGAACGGGTGCACGCTCCAGTCGGCGGCCTCGGCCGGTACGACGTCGAGGTGGCCGTGGACGAGGAGCGCGTCGGCCGTCGGGTCGGTGCCCGCGAGGCGCGCGACGACGTTGGTCCGGCCGGGGGTGCGCTCGAGCAGCACCGGCTCCAGGCCCGCTCCGGCCAGCCGCTCCGCCGCGTACTCGGCGGCGGGCCGCTCCCGGCAGTCACCGCCGCCCCGGTTCGTGGTGTCGATCCTGATGAGGTCGGACGTGAAGGTCACGACCTCGTCCAGGGCGCGTTCGTCAGCCATACTGCTCCTCCACCGCGGCCGAGGCGATCGTGGTGACCGCCTTGAAGGTGCGGATCCCGTCGTACATGGTTCCGCTGGTGTACGCCACTTTTCGCTCGCCGGTCCGGGCCACGCCCGGCACGACGGTGGCGGCCATGGCCAGATGCTCCGCGTCGAACTCCACCGAGACGGTGAAGGGTCCCTCGGCCACCGGCTCGTGGCGTACCGCGAGCGCGGCGGCGTCCTTGGCCGCCGCGCGGATGTCGAGGGCCGTCCGGGCGGGGGTCCGGCACACGGCCGCGTACCGCGACACGTGGTCCTTGACCGCGACCTTCAGCGCCCCTGGAGCGTAGCCGAGCGCGTCCTCGCAGGCCACGTCGTCGCCGGTGACCAGGACGACCGGCACTCCGTACTCGGCGACGACGGCCGCGTTGAGCAGGCCCTCGCTCGCCCGTTCGCCGTTCAGCCACACGCCGGTGACGGAGTTGGCGAGGAAGGTGTGGGCGAGGACGCCCTCCATGCCTGCGCCCGCGTGGTAGCCGACGAACGCGATGCCGTCCACGTCGCCGTGCTGCACACCTTCGACCATGGACAGGGACTTGTGCCGCCCGGTGAGCATCTCGGCCCGCTCGTCGAGCCGCTCCAGCAGGAGATTGCGCATGCTCCAGTGCGCCTCGTTGATCAGCACCTCGTCGGCGCCGCCGTCGAAGAAACCGCGCACGGCTGCGTCGACGTCGGAGGTGAACATGGACCGGCAGCGCTCCCACTGCGGGGTGCCCGGCAGCACGTCGGCCGGCCAGGTGACACCTGTGGCGCCCTCCATGTCGGCGCTGATGAGGATCTTCATGCGCCTCACGCTACGTCGTACCGCCAGAGCTCTGCCAGGCCTGTGGAAAACTCCCGCCGGCCCGGACCAATGACGGTACAGGGCCCACAAAACCGCCTCCCACCAGCCCCTACGTCTCCAGCGCCCCTACCCGCGCGCCCTGTGCCGCGTCCCGGGTCATCCGGCGCGCCCGGTCACATACCAGGCGGACGGCAGTTCGATGCGGGAGCCGTCGGGCGCGTACTCCGTCGTGGTGAGGGGCACGGTGCCGCTCGCCAGCAGGGTCAGCCCGGCCGCGGCCAGGAACTCCGGCACCGCGTCGTCGGCAACCTTGACGGGGGCTATGCCGTGCCGGAAGATCGCCGCCACCTTGGGCGGCGGCCCGGCGGGCGAGGCCGTGAGGCTCTGCAGCAACGGCCCGGCTGCCTCGGAGGGCTCGACGAGGAAAGCACGGCCGCGGTCGCCGACCAGGGTGGCGACGCCGTCCGCCAGGGGCTGCCGGTCGTCGGCCTCGCACTGGTGCAGCACGCCCCGCACATAGACGTTGACGTCGCCGAGCTCCGCGTGCAGGTCCTGCGCCTCGCCCTCGCCCGCGGCGTCCAGTTGCCGGTAGGCGGCCCGGCCGGCCGCGTCGGCACGCCGGGCGTGGTCCAGGGCGGCGGCGGACAGGTCGGCGCCGACGACCTGCGGGAAGCGGTCCGCGAGGAAGCGGGTCTGGGTGCCGTTGCCGCAGCCCAGGTCGACCAGGGGCAGACCGGGATCGGACAGATACGGTTCGAACAGGGCCAGATGGCGGGCCACGGTCAGGGTGGGTTCCGCGTCCCAGAACACTCCCCCCTGCCCGTCCGGCGCCTCGCGCCAGAAGCCCTCCCACGCCTCCCGGTACCGACTGGTCACGCTCATGCCCGACTCCTCAGGGTGTGAAGCGAATCCGCCCGCGTGACGGGCCAGTACGGTGTATCGCGCGCCGGGGCGCGCCGACAAGGACACGGCGCGTTCCTTCACGCCTCGTTCGCTTCGGGTGAGCCCCCGTCCGCCTCGAGTGCGCCCTTGTTCGCGTCGCGTGGACCCGCTCGCGGCGGATGAGGGTGGGACGGGAGAGCCGAGGTGTGGGACGGGGAGTGTGCCGGATCAGCGGCGCGGCAGCGTCAGTTCGAACCAGACGCTCTTGCCGGACTCGGTCCGGCTGGTGCCCCACTCCCGCGCGAGCCTGCTGACCACCCGCAGCCCGCGGCCTGCCTCGTCCGTCGGCCCGGCGCTGAGGAGGGTGGGCAGTTCGTGGTCGTCGTCCTCGACCTCGCACAGCAGGGTGTCGCCGCGGACCAGGCGCAGCGCCACGGGCCGGGCGTGGGCGTGCCGCACGGCGTTGGTGACGAGTTCGCCGACCATCAGCTCGGCGTTGTCCGCCTGCTTCGCGAGGCCCCACTCGTGGAGCTGCTCGCGGACCACGGCGCGGGCCCGGGGGACCTCCGACGGGTCGGGGGCGAGCCGCCACTCGGCGACGTGGCCCTGCTCGATGCCGCTCAGGCGTGCCATCAGCAGGGCCACGTCGTCCTTGCGGCCGCCGCCTGCGTTGAGGGCGCAGATGATGGTGTCGCAGGCGTCGTCCATGGAGGCGGCCGGGTGGGCCGCCGACTCGCACAGGGTGGCGAGGCCGACACCGATGTCCTCACCGCGCATCTCGACCAGTCCGTCGGTGCACATCACCAGCCGGTCGCCCGGCTCCACCCGCACGCGCGCGGACTCGAACGGCACGCCACCGACGCCGATCGGGGCGCCTGTGGGCAGGTCGAGCAGTTCGCTGCGGCCGTCCGCCGCGCGGACCAGGACGGGCGGGATGTGGCCGGCGTTGGCGAGGTGGAGTTCGCTCGCGATGGGGTCGTAGACGGCGTACAGACAGGTCGCCAGGTGGGTGTCGCCGAGCCGCTGGGCGAGGTCGTCGAGGTTGCGCAGCAACTGCGCGGGCGGCAGGTCGAGCCCCGCCATGGTCTGCACTGCGGTACGCAACTGCCCCATCATGGCGGCGGAGTTGAGGCCGTGGCCCATGACATCGCCGACGACGAAGGCGGTTCGGGCGCCGGGCAGCTTCACCGAGTCGAACCAGTCGCCGCCGACCCGGCCGAGCAGCGTGCCCGGCAGATAGCGGGTGGCGATGTCGCACCCCGCCATGCGCGGCGGGATGTGCGGAAGCATGCTGTCCTGGAGCGTCTCGGCGACGTTCTCCTGGTAGGTGTACATGCGCGCGTTGTCGAGCACCAGGCCCGCGCGGGCGGCGAGTTCGGCGCCGGTGACGCGGTCCATGTCGTTGAAGGCCTGCCGCTTCGGATGGCGCAGCAGAATCATGAAGCCGAGGACCACCTGACGCGCCTTCAACGGTACGACGAGCATCGAACGACCGGTGATCAGCGGGCGGATGTCGCGCTTCTCGAACTGCGAGGCGATGGCGTGCCCCGTCTGTTCGCTGATGCGCGGCACGAGCACGGGCTCGCCGGTGGTCATGCACTGGAAGAACGGGGTGTGGGCCGGGAAGGGCATGGCCTCGCCGACGGGCACGACGTCGTCCCAGCGGCCGGGCTCGTCGGTGTGCTCGAGGGCGACCCGGTGCCACATGGTGGTGGTGTCGGGCACGCCCTCGTCGAAGTCCTCACCGGCGACGGCCTGTTCGCGCAGATAGGTGCCGGCGACGTCGGTGAAGCGGGGCACGACGGCCTTGCTGACCTCGACGATGGTGCGGGACAGGTCCAGGGAGGTGCCGATTCGGGAGCTGACCTCGTTGAGGAACTCGAGGTGCTCGCGGACGGCGGCGTACTCGAGGTCCTCGGCCTCGTCGCGCAGGTCGTCGGGCACGGGTTCACCGGCCGCGCGGGCGCGTGCGGCCCGTTCCCGGCGCGCCTTGCGCCCGGCGCGGCGGGGGACGCCCCAGTCGGGAGTGACGGGCACCCGCTCGTTCTGGCTGAACTCCAGGATGGGATAGCCCAGTTCGAGGATCTGGGCGACGATGCGGGCGCTCTCCCCGACGCTCATGCTGGGCAGGATCTCGGGGAGCCGGCGGGCCAGGTCCGCGGAGCCGGGGAAGTCGGTGTGCAGGGCGAATCCGGGGGCGATCCGCTCGAACGCCTCCGCCCCGTCGCCCTGCAGCGCGTCCGCGTCGGCGGCGAGCACCAGCAGCCGCTCGCTGCCGGGGCCGACCAGCGGGTAGGCCCACCACAGCACGTCGACGCGGCCGGCCCCGGACCCGGCGTCGGACCCGGCGTCGGACCCGGGCGCGGGCGTGGGCGCGGGGGCAGGGGCGGCGAGGCGGGCACGGCCCGCGGCCGGATAGGAAAGGCCCCGGTCGAGGGAGGATTCGAGACCGGGGCCGAGACCGTCGTAGTCCGCGTACGGCGTGTACGCGCCGTGCCGCCCGGCCCCCCGTTCCTCCTCGTCCTCGGGGAGGGCGCCGGAGACCGGCAGCAGATCGGTGGCCGGCCGGCCGAGGGCGTCGCCCTTGGACAGCCCGAACAGGCGCTGTGCGCCCGTACTCCAGTGCGAGACCAGCCCGTCGCGGTCCACGATGACGACGGCCAGCGGGATCCGGCCCGCGCCGAGGCCCCCGGTCGCCGTGCCGTCCTCGGCTCCACGGCCGGCCGGCGCGTCCCGCTTGGCGCCATGGTCCATGGCCCAGGCCCTCTCTCCCCGCGGATCCCAAGATCTGTACCGCTCTACCACCGTACGGGCACGGCTTGTTGCGACGGGTGGCAATACGGGAATTGACCGCCGGTGTTCGCACCGGAGTGCGCTCCACCGCACGGACGTCCGTTCCGGATCCCCTTTCCCCTCGCGTGCCCCACACGTGCCCCACGCCGTGAGGGGGCCGGCCGCCTCACGGCGCCGCCGGCCCCCTCACGTCACCGCACCGGTCTACTTCTCGACCTCGGCGGCGAGCCTGGCCAGCAGCGCGTCGTGGATGCGGGCGAGCCCCTTGGGGGCGAAGGTCCTCTCGAAGAAGCCGCCGATGCCCCCCGCGCCGGTCCAGGTGGTGGTCACGACGACCCGGGACTTCCCCTCCCCGGCCGGGGTGACGCGCCAGGTGGTGACCATGGACGAGTTGCGGTCCTTCTCGACCAGTTCGCCGTCGCTCGGCTCGGTGACCTCCAGGAGGCAGTCGCGGACGCGCTTGCTGGTGGCCTGGAGCTTCCAGTGGACGAGGCTGCCCTCACCGTCGCCGCCCTCGCGGACCTCGTACTCGCTGTACTGCTCGGGCATCAGTTTCGCGCGCGTGCCGCTGTAGTCGGCGAGGGCGTCGAACACCGTCTCCGCGTCCGCCGCGACGATCCGCTCCGTAGTGGCCTCGACCTGCGCCATCGTTTTCCTCCAGGACATGGGTTCTCGGGGTGGCGGGGCAAGCCAACCACCCCCTCACCCGGCCCCCCAAATCGGGGGTCCGGAAGTGATCGGGAGTGCGACCGAAACCGTCGTTCGCACGATCAAGGGAACACTTGTTCTATTGTGTGGGCCAGTGCTACCGAGGAGGCGTCATGCGCTGGGAGAACCTCACCCCGGACTCCGAACACAGCCGGGCCGACGCCGCGCTGTTCGGCGCGGAGGCGGTGACCACCCGCACCTTCGACACACCGGAGTTCGCCGGAATCACCTTCCACGAGATCCGGGCCCGCTCGGTCCTCAACCGGGTGCCCGGAGCCTCCCGCATGCCCTTCGAGTGGACCGTGAACCCCTACCGGGGATGCACGCACGCGTGCGTGTACTGCTTCGCCCGCAAGACGCACAGCTATCTGGACCTCGACACGGGCACCGGCTTCGACAGCCAGATCGTGGTCAAGGTGAACGCCCCCGAGGTGCTGCGCCGTCAGCTCGCCGCCCGGCGCTGGCAGGGCGAGCACATAGCGATGGGCACGAACGTCGACTGCTACCAGCGTGCGGAGGGCCGCTACCGGCTGATGCCGGGCGTCCTCGCCGCGCTGCGCGACCACGCGAACCCCTTCTCGATCCTCACCAAGGGCACGCTGATCCTGCGCGACCTGGAGCTGCTGCGGCAGGCGTCCCGGGTGGCCGACGTCGGCATCTCGGTCTCCGTCGGTTTCACCGACACCGGGCTGTGGCGCACCGTGGAGCCGGGCACGCCGGCCCCGGAGCGCCGGCTGGAGGTGGTGCGGACGCTCGCCGCGAACGGGATCGGCTGCGGGGTGCTGATGGCACCGGTGATCCCGTTCCTGGGCGACCGGCCGGAGCAGCTGCGGGCCACCGTGCGGGCGATCGCCGCGGCGGGTGCCACCTCCGTCACACCGCTGGTGCTGCACCTGCGGCCGGGGGCCCGCGAGTGGTTCACGGCCTGGCTCGGACAGCACCATCCGTACCTCGTGAGCCGGTACGAGCGGCTGTACGCGCAGGGCGCCTACGCCCCGAAGTGGTACCAGCGCCGGATCACCCGTCAGGTGCACGACCTGGCCCGCGAGTACGGCATCGGTCCCACCCGCGCGGAGATGCCCCACCGCCCGAGGCCCGCCGGACCCGTCGGACCGGCCGCGCCCGCCGGGCCCCCCGGGGGCCGCCGCGCATCCGGTCTCCGGTCCGACCCAACTCTCGCTCCTCCAGGAGCATTCGAGGGCATCCGACGACCCGATCGGGTCAAGAGTCGGTAGAACGCGTTCATCCGGCGGCTCATTCCGGGACGATGCCGCGTGGACCGTGAGCCCGCGGTTCACCGACCTCCGTCCTGGGAGGACCCATGAGGAAACGCGCAGCAGTGCTGTGCGGCGCCGCCGCCGTCATGGCCGGGAGCCTGACGGCCCTGCCCGCCGAGGCGGCCGCACCGAGCGGTGCCGACACGTTTCGCGCGGCGAAGCCCGCGTGGCAGGACTGCGGCACCGAGAACCACCCGACGCTGCAGTGCGCGTCCGTCGAAGTGCCGCTCGACCACGCCCGCCCCGGAGGGCGGAAAATCACCCTCGCGCTGTCCCGCGTGCCGCACACCGCGAAGAAGTACCAGGGACCCCTGCTGGTCAACCCGGGCGGCCCCGGTGGCAGCGGGCTGACGCTCGCCGGGTTCGTCGCGGCCTCGCTGCCGAAGGAGGTGGCAGCCCAGTACGACGTGATCGGCTTCGACCCGCGCGGGGTGGGCGCGAGCAGGCCGGCCCTGGACTGCCGGCCGGGCTTCTTCGGGCCGGTACGGCCGGACCCGGTGCCGAGCACCCCCGCGGTGGAGCGGGCCAACCTCGAGCGCGTGAAGTCGTTCGCGGACGCCTGCGGCAGGAAGCACGGGGATCTCCTGCCGTACGTGAACACGACCAGCGCGGTGCGCGACATGGACGTGATCCGGCAGGCGCTGGGCGCCGGGAAGATCAATTACTTCGGCTACTCCTACGGCACGTACCTGGGCGCCGTGTACGCCAAGCTGTTCCCGGAGCGGGTGCGGCGCCTGGTCCTCGACTCGGTCGTCGACCCCACCGAGGTCTGGTACGAGGCCAACCTGAACCAGGACCACGCCTTCAACGACCGCCACCGCGCCCTGATGGCCTGGATCGCCGGGCACGACAGCACGTACCGGCTGGGCACCGATCCGAGGAAGATCGAGGCCGAGTGGTACGCGATGCGCGCGGCCCTGGCGAAGAAGCCGGCCGGTGGCAGGGTGGGCGCGGCCGAACTGGAGGACACCTTCCTCCCGGGCGGCTACTACAACGGCTACTGGCCCTACCTGGCGGAGGCGTTCGCGGCATACGTGAACGAGGGCGACCCGGGGCCCCTGGTCGAGACGTACGAGAACTTCGGCGCGGTCGACGCCGCCGGCGACAACGGCTACAGCGTCTACACGGCGGTCGAGTGCCGGGACGCGTCCTGGCCGCGGGACTGGCGGCAGTGGCGCAAGGACAACTGGGAGGTGTACGAGCGGGCGCCGTTCATGACATGGAACAACGCCTGGTACAATGCGGCGTGCGCGTTCTGGCCGACCGGGTCGCAGCGGCCGGTGAACGTCGTCAACGCGAAGCTCCCGCCCGCGCTGCTCTTCCAGGCCACCGACGACGCGGCCACCCCGTACCAGGGCGGCGTGACGGTCCACCATCTGCTGGCCGGCTCCAGCCTGGTGGTGGAGCAGGGCGGCGGCAACCACGGCGTCACGCTGAGCGGCAACGCCTGCCTGGACGAGCACCTGACGGCCTACCTGGCCGACGGCACCGTGCCACGCGGCCGCGGCGAGGCCGACGCGGTCTGCGAGCCCCTGCCCGACCCGGCCCCGCACACGTCGAAGGCGGCGTCCACCACGTCCCGCGGCTCGACCCTGCACGGCCTCCTCGGCTTCCGCAACTGAGCAGGGGCGTTCGTCGGGGACGGGGAGCCGGGTCGGGGCACGTGTCGCGTCGTCGGGCCCCCGGGCCATCATGGAGCCCATGAGTGAGCCCACCGGGGCCCCCGTCCCCGACGAAGCCCTTCCCGTCTTCCCGGCGGGCGTCGTCCCGCGTCCGATGACGGCGGACGACTGCGGCGGCGTGGCCGGGATCCGCGTACGCGGCTGGCAGTACGCCTACGAGGGCCTGGTTCCCCAGCCGTATCTCGACGGGCTCGACGTCGCGGCGGACGCCGACCGGCAGCGCGCCCGGCTGCTGGACGGCGACGGGAGTGTGCGGAACCTGGTCGTCGACGGGGACGAGGGGGAGCTTCTCGGCTGGGTCGCCTTCGGCCCGTACCGGGACGGTGACACACGCACCGGGGACGCCGAGTTGTACGCCCTCTACCTCCGCCCCGAGCACATCGGCCGGGGCGTGGGCGGGGCCCTCCTCGCGGCGGCCACCCGGCACTGCGCCGACGCCGGGCACGCGCGCATGTACCTGTGGGTCCTCAAGGGCAACACCCGCGCCCGCCGCTTCTACGAGCGCGCCGGCTTCGCCGCGGACGGCACCGAGGAGGCCTTCGAGGTGGGCGGTGCGGTGGTGCCGGAGGTGCGGTACGCGAAGGAACTGCTCCACGGCTGAGCAAGCGGTCGCCCCCGCCCCCGGGACCCTCAACCGGCCCTGCGGCCAGGGGTTTTTGATGGTTCTCCCTGGGGGAAGGAGCGGCGTTCGGTGCGTGCTCCCGATGTGCCGGGCCTCGCGACGCCGCCGGGATCCGTCAGAAGCCCCCTAACGCTGTCCGGGAATCCGCGGCGGCCCCGGCGCCTGCCGCTGCCCCGGGATCCGAGCCAGGGCGTGGACCGCCGCCTCGGCCAGGGCGGGGTGGGCGAGGGCGTCGGTCAGGACGGGGGCGGCGCGGGCGTCGCCGAGTTCGCCCAGTCCGTCCACGCAGGCGAGGGCGACCCCGCGGTACGGGTCGCGCGGGCGCAGCCGCCGCCGTAGCGTGGTGATCAGGGCGGGCACCGCCTCCGGGGCGCGCAGCGCGACGAGCAGACGTACGGGGTGCAGGGCGTAGGCGACGCGGAGTTCGTTGGTGGCGAGGGCGGCGGCGGCGCGGGCGGTGCGCGGGTCGCCGAGGCGGGCCAGGGCATGGGCGGCGGCGGCGCAGCGCGGGGGGTCCCGGTGGTTGAGGAGGAGGACGAGGGGCTCGAAGGCCCGCCGGTCCCCCGCCAGCCCGAGACGGAAGGCGGCCAGTTCCCTGGCCCACAGCGACTGCCCGGGTTCGGTGAGTACGGCGGCCAGGGCGTCGGGGTCCTCGGTCACCAGAAGCCGGTCGAGGGCCGCCGATCCGGCCGCTGTGGCCGCCTCGCCCCGTAAGCGTTCCGTGAGCGACCGCAACTCTTCGTCCATGTCCCGAGGTTAGACGGCTCACCCGCGCCTCGGGACGTACATCACAAACACCGAGGGCTGGCGCGCTCGTTACCGGCGAGTTAAGCTCAATCGAGCGAGTTACCCACTCGCGTTCCTGCTGTTCGTTTCTCCTCACGGTGGTTTGGTGACGCAGCCACGGTGAGTGCAGTCGGTTCGGTACTCGTGTACCGCAGTACGGCTCGGCCTCGGGACAGGGCCGGCCGGAACCGCCGTTCCCGGGCGTGTGCACGCCCGTCGTGACGGCACCGGGCGTGTGCGCTCGCAGCCCGGCATCACCCGCACTCCTTACGCACGCACCCGGGTGCGCCCTTCGGCGCACCCGGGCGCGTTCTCCGTCGTCACCCTCATTCCTGGAGTCCCTCGATGGCCACTCCCCTGTCCCCCCTGTCCCCCCAGTCCGGCACTTCCGTGTCCCCGCTCCGGACCGTCGCCGTGGTCGGCCTCGGCACGATGGGCACCGGCATCGCCGAGGTCCTCGCCAAGGCCGGCCGCGACGTCGTCGGCATCGACATCAGTGCGGCCCGGGCCGCACGGTGCGTCGCCGCCCTGGAGTCCTCGACGGCCCGCGCCGTGGAGCGCGGCCGGCTCACCGCGGAGCAGCGCACGGAGCTGCTGGCCCGCGTGACCACCTCCACCGACGTCGCGGCGGCGGCCGGCGCCGATCTGGTGATCGAGGTGGTGCCGGAGTCGTACGAGGCCAAACAGCAGGTCTTCCGGGAACTCGACGCCGTGGTGCGGCCGGAGACGATCCTGGCGACCGGTACCAACGCCCTGTCGGTCACCCGCCTCGCCGCCGACTCGGCCCGCCCCGAGCGCGTGCTGGGTCTGCACTTCTTCAATCCGGCCCCCGCGATGAAGCTGGTGGAGGTCGTCTCCTCGGTGCTGACCTCGCCGGCGGCCGTCACCGCGGTCACCGATCTGGCCCTGGACCTGGGCAAGGAGCCGGTCGCGGTCGGCGACCGGCCCGGATTCGTCGCCGACGGGCTGCTGTTCGGCTATCTCAACCAGGCCGCCGCGATGTACGAGTCGAACTACGCGTCCCGCGAGGACATCGACGCCGCGATGCGGCTGGGCTGCGGTCTGCCGATGGGCCCGCTGGCGCTGCTCGACCTGATCGGCGTCGACACCGCCCGCACGGTCCTGGAGGCCATGTACACGGAGTCCCGCGACCGGCTGCATGCGCCGGCCCCCATCCTCGGGCAACTGAGCGAGGCGGGTCTGACGGGGCGCAAGGCGGGGCGCGGCTTCTACACGTACGAGGAACCGGGAAGCGCCGCCGTCGTGCGGGACGCGCTGACCCCGCCGGAGGGCGGCCGGCCCACCGAGGGCCGGCCGGTCCGTTCGGTGGGCGTGGCCGGCTCGGGCACCATGGCCTCGGGAATCGCCGAGGTGTTCGCCAAGGCCGGCTACCACGTGGTCCTCGCCGCGCGCAGCGCGGAGAAGGCACGGGGTGCCAAGGCCCGGATCGGAAAGTCGCTGACGCGCTCCGTCGACAAGGGGCGGATGACCGCCGAGGCCGCCGCCCAGGCTCTGGAGCGGGTCCGGCCGACGGGCTCCTACGACGACTTCGCCGACGTGGACCTGGCGGTCGAGGCGGTCGCCGAGGACCTGGAGGTCAAGCGGCAGCTGTTCGGGACGCTGGACAAGGTGTGCAAGCCGGGAGCGGTGCTCGCCACCACCACCTCCTCGCTGCCCGTGATCGCCTGCGCCCGCGCGACCTCGCGTCCGCAGGACGTGATCGGCATGCACTTCTTCAACCCCGCGCCGGCCATGAAGCTGGTCGAGGTGGTCCGCACGGTGCTGACCGGGGACGACGTCCACGCGACGGTGCGCGAGGTCTGCCACGCGATCCGCAAGCACGCCGTGGACTGCGGCGACCGGGCCGGATTCATCGTCAACGCGCTGCTGTTCCCGTACCTCAACAACGCGGTCAAGATGGTGCAGGAGCACTACGCCGACATCGACGACATCGACGCCGCGATGAAGCTGGGCGGCGGTTATCCGATGGGCCCGTTCGAGCTGCTGGACGTGGTCGGGCTGGACGTCTCGCTCGCGATCGAGAAGGTGCTGCACCGCGAGTTCCGCGACCCGGGGCTGGCCCCGGCACCACTGCTGGAACACCTGGTGGCCGCGGGCTGCCTCGGCCGCAAGACCGGCCGAGGCTTCCGCGAATATGCCAAGCGCTGATCCCCCTCACCGCCTGGACGACCGGTACCGCGGCGACGGCCAGTGGGGCGGGCTGCTGGAACCCGGCCGGTTCCCGCAGCCCGCGGGCCGCACCGCTCCCCCGCCCCCCGAGGGCGGGGGAGCTCCCGGCCGGGCGCGACGAGCTGCGCGCATGCAGTACGTTCGGGGCATGTCCCAGCCCGCCAGGTCCTCCCGTACACCCGCCACGACCGAGCCGCCGGAACGCGCCGCAGGCACGCGCGCCGCCGCCCAACGGCTGAAGATGCGCCGGGAACTGGCGGCCGCCGCGATGGAGCTGTTCGCGACCAAGGGGTACGAGGCCACCACCGTCGACGAGATCGCGGCCGCGGCCGGGGTCGCCCGGCGCACCTTCTTCCGGCACTTCCGCTCCAAGGAAGAGGCGATCTTCCCGGATCACGACGACACCCTGGTGCGCGCCGAGGCGGTGCTCAACGCGGCGCCGGCACACGAGCATCCGCTCGACACGGTGTGCCGCGGCATCAAGGAGGTCATGCGGATGTACGCGGCCCGGCCGGAGATCTCGGTCGCCCGCTACCGGCTGACCCGCGAGGTGCCCACCCTGCGCGAGGCGGAGATCGCGTCGGTGGCCCGCTACGAGCGTCTCTTCACCCGTTACCTGCTCGGCCACTTCGACGAGCACGCGCACGACGAGGACGCCGGCGACGACCCGCTGCTGGCGGAGGTCGCCGCGTCCGCCGTGGTCACCGCGCACAACCACGTGCTGCGGCGCTGGCTCAGGGCGGACGGCCAGGGCGACGTGGAGGCGGAGCTCGACCACGCCTTCTCGATCGTCCGCAAGACCTTCGGGAGCGGGATCATGGCGGGCCGCCGCACGGTGCCGCCGAGGCCGCCGGCCGCGTCGGCGTCCGCCCAGGGCGAGGTGCTGGTGACGGTCGCCCGCACCGACGCCCCGCTGGACGAGGTGATGCGCACCATCGAGCGGGCCCTGAAGGAACGCTGAACACGCCCTCACCGCTGTGACGACGGCCACCCCACGGGGTGGCCGTTCTGCCATGTCAGGGCCTCTTTTCGCGCCCTCTGCCGATACCGTTCGATCGATCATCGCTCATTTGTTGCGTAAAGATTTCATCTGAGATCGATTTATGGCACCCAGTGCCTTGCGTGCTGTCACGGCGTGCCATACGTTGAAGGAGTCCGGGCGGCCGGCGCGCAGCGACCCTTCGTGCGCCGGCTGTCCCAGCAAGCCGGAAGGCCTGCCCGCCCGGACGCCTGCGTCACAGGCACCCTCCCGCGCCACCAAGCGCTGCCGAAGCACCACCGCCGAACCGACGGCATCCCCTCGAACCCTCAGCAGCACCGACGCAACCCTCAGCGCCCCTCCCTCAGGGTGCTCACCGCCGGAGGCAACACCGTGACCATGAAGGACATCCTGGCCGCGATCCAGTCGCCCGACTCCACGTCGGAGGACTTCGCCGCCCTGCCGCTGCCCGAGTCGTACCGTGCGATCACCGTGCACAAGGACGAGACGGAGATGTTCTCCGGGCTCGCCACCCGCGACAAGGACCCGCGCAAGTCGATCCACCTCGACGACGTGCCCGTGCCCGAACTCGGCCCGGGTGAGGCCCTGGTGGCTGTGATGGCCTCCTCGGTCAACTACAACTCGGTGTGGACGTCGATCTTCGAGCCGCTGTCGACCTTCGGCTTCCTGGAGCGCTACGGCAGGCTCAGCGAGCTGACCAGGCGCCACGACCTGCCGTACCACATCATCGGCTCGGACCTCGCGGGCGTGGTGCTGCGCACCGGCCCCGGCGTCAACGCCTGGCACCCCGGCGACGAGGTCGTCGCCCACTGCCTCTCCGTCGAGCTGGAGTCCAGCGACGGCCACAACGACACGATGCTCGACCCGGAGCAGCGGATCTGGGGCTTCGAGACCAACTTCGGCGGCCTGGCGGAGATCGCCCTGGTGAAGTCCAACCAGCTGATGCCGAAGCCGGACCACCTGAGCTGGGAGGAGGCCGCCGCCCCCGGCCTGGTCAACTCCACCGCCTACCGGCAGCTGGTCTCCCGCAACGGTGCCGGCATGAAGCAGGGCGACAACGTGCTCATCTGGGGCGCCAGCGGCGGACTCGGCTCCTACGCCACCCAGTTCGCGCTGGCCGGCGGCGCCAACCCGATCTGCGTCGTCTCCAGCGAGCAGAAGGCGGACATCTGCCGGGCGATGGGCGCCGAGGCGATCATCGACCGCACCGCCGAGGGCTACAGGTTCTGGAAGGACGAGCACACCCAGGACCCGCGCGAGTGGAAGCGCTTCGGCAAGCGCATCCGCGAACTCACCGGCGGCGAGGACGTCGACATCGTCTTCGAGCACCCCGGCCGCGAGACCTTCGGCGCCTCGGTGTACGTCACCCGCAAGGGCGGCACCATCGTCACCTGCGCCTCCACCTCGGGCTACCACCACGAGTACGACAACCGGTACCTGTGGATGTCCCTGAAGAAGATCGTCGGCTCCCACTTCGCCAACTACCGCGAGGCCTGGGAGGCCAACCGCCTCGTCGCCAAGGGGAAGATCCACCCCACCCTGTCGCGGGTGTACTCCCTCGAGGACACCGGCCAGGCCGCCCACGACGTGCACCGCAACCTCCACCAGGGCAAGGTCGGCGTGCTGTGCCTGGCCCCCGAGGAGGGCCTGGGCGTGCGCGACCACGCCAAGCGCGCGAAGCACGAGGACGCCATCAACCGCTTCCGGAACATCTGAGGGATCACATGAGTGAGCGTCAGAGCGCGCCGCGGGCGCGAGGGGAACGGGACCGGCCGTGGCTCATGCGGACCTACGCCGGCCACTCCACGGCCGAGGCGTCGAACGAGCTGTACCGGCGCAATCTCGCCAAGGGCCAGACCGGTCTGTCGGTGGCGTTCGACCTGCCCACGCAGACCGGTTACGACCCCGACCACGTCCTCGCCCGCGGTGAGGTCGGCCGGGTCGGGGTGCCGGTCTCGCACATCGGCGACATGCGCAGGCTGTTCCAGGACATCCCCCTGGAGCAGATGAACACCTCGATGACGATCAACGCCACCGCCATGTGGCTGCTGGCGCTCTACCAGGTCGTCGCCGAGGAGCAGGGCGCGGACATCACCCGGCTCCAGGGGACGACCCAGAACGACATCGTCAAGGAGTACCTCTCGCGCGGCACGCACGTGTTCCCGCCGGGGCCGAGCCTGCGCCTGACGACGGACATGATCGCGTACACGGTGTCCCGCATGCCGAAGTGGAACCCGATCAACATCTGCAGCTACCACCTGCAGGAGGCGGGCGCCACGCCGGTCCAGGAGATCGCGTACGCGATGTCCACGGCGGTCTCGGTGCTCGACGCCGTGCGCGACGGCGGCCAGGTGCCGCCGGAGCGCATGGGCGACGTCGTCGGCCGTATCTCGTTCTTCGTGAACGCGGGTGTCCGCTTCGTCGAGGAGATGTGCAAGATGCGCGCCTTCGGCCGGATCTGGGACCGCGTCACGCGCGAGCGGTACGGCATCGAGAACCCCAAGCACCGCCGCTTCCGCTACGGCGTCCAGGTCAACTCCCTCGGCCTGACCGAGGCGCAGCCGGAGAACAACGTCCAGCGGATCGTGCTGGAGATGCTGGCCGTGACCCTCTCCAAGGACGCCCGCGCGCGTGCCGTCCAGCTGCCGGCCTGGAACGAGGCGCTGGGCCTGCCCCGCCCCTGGGACCAGCAGTGGTCGCTGCGCATCCAGCAGGTACTCGCCTACGAGAGCGACCTGCTGGAGTACGGGGACCTCTTCGAGGGCTCCAAGGTGGTCGAGGCGAAGGTGGACGAGCTGGTCGAGGCGTCGCTGGCCGAGATGGGGCGGATCGAGGGGATGGGCGGCGCGATGGCCGCCGTCGAGTCCGGCTATCTGAAGTCCCAGCTGGTCTCCTCGCACGCCGCCCGCCGGGCCCGGATCGAGTCGGGCGAGGAGAAGATCATCGGTGTCAACGCCTTCGAGGGCACCGAACCGAACCCGCTGACCGCCGACCTCGACACCGCGATCCACACGGTCGACCCGGCGGTCGAGGCCCGGGTCGTGGCGGCGCTGCGCAACTGGCGCGACACGCGCTACCAGCCGCCGTTCAACCACCCGCGTCCCTGCAAGGCGCTGGAGGCGCTGAAGGAGGCCGCGAAGGGCGACGGCAACCTGATGGAGGCGACCCTGGAGTGCGCCCGCGCGGGAGCCACGACCGGCGAGTGGGCCGGCGCCCTGCGCGAGGTGTTCGGCGAGTACCGCGCCCCGACCGGGGTGTCCTCCGCGCCGGTCGCCGTCCCCGCCGAGGAGGGCTCGGCGCTCGCCGACGTCCGCCGCAGGGTGGAGGTGACGGCGCGTGACCTCGGCGTCGGCAAACTGCGCTTCCTGGTCGGCAAGCCGGGCCTGGACGGCCACTCCAACGGCGCCGAGCAGATCGCGGTGCGGGCCCGTGACGCCGGGTTCGAGGTGGTCTACCAGGGCATCCGGCTCACGCCGGAGCAGATCGTGGACGCCGCCCTCGCGGAGGACGTGCACGCGGTGGGCCTGTCCGTCCTCTCCGGTTCCCACGCCCAGCTGGTGCCGGACGTGCTGGAGCGGCTGCGCGAGGCCGGCGCGGCCGACATCCCGGTGATCGCCGGCGGGATCATCCCGAACGCCGACGCCGAGCAGCTCAGGGCCGCCGGAGTGGCAGCCGTCTTCACCCCGAAGGACTTCGACATCACCGGGATCATCGGCCGTATCGTCGACGAGATCCGCAACGCGAACAAGCTCGACCCCCTGGAGGTCCCCGCATGACGACTCCCCCGCCCCAGGTCAACCGGCTTCGCCCCCGGCGCTCCTGCCTGGCGGTGCCGGGCTCGAACCCGCGTTTCCTGGAGAAGGCCCAGGGCCTCCCGGCGGACCAGGTCTTCCTCGACCTGGAGGACGCCTGCGCCCCGCTCGCCAAACCCGAGGCGCGGCACACCATCGTCAAGTTCCTCAACGAGGGCGACTGGACCGGCAAGACGCGCGTGGTCCGGGTCAACGACTGGACGACCGAGTGGACGTACCGCGACGTCGTGACCGTCGTCGAGGGCGCCGGTCCGAACCTCGACTGCATCATGCTGCCGAAGGTCCAGGACGCCCGGCAGGTCGTCGCCCTGGACCTCCTTGTGACCCAGATCGAGAAGACCATGGGCTTCGAGGTCGGCCGCATCGGCATCGAGGCGCAGATCGAGAACGCCCGGGGCCTGAACAACGTCAACGAGATCGCGCAGGCCTCCCCGCGCGTCGAGACGATCATCTTCGGCCCGGCCGACTTCATGGCGTCGATCAACATGAAGTCGCTGGTCGTGGGCGAGCAGCCGCCCGGCTACCCGGCGGACGCCTACCACTACATCCTGATGAAGATCCTGATGGCCGCCCGCGCCAACAACCTCCAGGCGATCGACGGCCCCTACCTGCAGATCCGCAACGTCGACGGCTACCGCGCGGTCGCGCAGCGGGCCGCGGCCCTCGGCTTCGACGGCAAGTGGGTGCTGCACCCGGGGCAGGTCGAGGCGTCCAACGAGATCTTCTCGCCCTCCCAGGAGGACTACGACCACGCCGAGCTGATCCTGGACGCGTACGACTACTACACGTCCGAGGCGGGCGGCAGGAAGGGCTCCGCGATGCTCGGCGACGAGATGATCGACGAGGCCAGCCGCAAGATGGCCCTGGTCGTCTCCGGCAAGGGCCGCGCCGCCGGTATGCGGCGCACCAGCACGTTCGAGATCCCGGAGGCCTGAGCGGTATGCAGTTCGGACGCACCTACGAGGAGTTCGAGGTCGGCGCGGTCTACAAGCACTGGCCCGGGAAGACGGTCACGGAGTACGACGACCACCTCTTCTGCCTCCTCACCATGAACCACCACCCCCTCCACATGGACGCCAACTATGCGGAGAGGACGACGGATTTCGGCAAGAACGTCGTCGTGGGGAACTACGTCTACTCGCTGCTGCTCGGCATGTCGGTGCCGGACGTCTCCGGCAAGGCGATCGCCAACCTGGAGATCGAGTCGCTGAAGCACGTGGCGCCGACCTTCCACGGCGACACGGTCTACGGCGAGACGACCGTGCTCGACAAGTGGCCGTCCAGGTCGAAGGACGACCGCGGCATCGTGCACGTCGAGACCAGGGGGTACAAGCAGGACGGCACCCTGGTGTGCGTGTTCCGCCGCAAGGTGATGGTGCCGACCGAGACGTACATCAAGGAGCGCGGCGGCGAGCAGCCCGGCCGCCCGCCCGTCTCCCACCACCGCCCTCGGACGACGCCCCTGCGGGGCGACACCCCTGGATCCGAACTCGAGCAGCAGGAGAAGTGAGAGATGAGCCGTCTCGCCCAGACCCACGGCCTCACGGACGTCCAGCGGGAGATCCTGTCCACCGTCCGGGACTTCGTGGACAAGGAGATCATCCCGGTCGCGACCGGCCTGGAGCACCGCGACGAGTACCCGCAAGCGATCGTCGACGGCCTGAAGGAACTCGGCCTGTTCGGTCTGATGATCCCCGAGGAGTACGGGGGCCTGGGCGAGTCGCTCCTCACCTACGCCCTGTGCGTGGAGGAGATCGCGCGCGGCTGGATGTCGGTGTCCGGCATCATCAACACGCACTTCATCGTGGCGTACATGCTCAAGCAGCACGGTACGGACGAGCAGAAGGACCACTTCCTGCCGCGCATGGCGGCCGGCGACATCCGGGGCGCGTTCTCCATGTCCGAGCCGGCTCTCGGCTCCGACGTGTCGGCGATCTCCTCGAAGGCGGTGAAGGACGGTGACGAGTACGTCCTGAACGGCCAGAAGATGTGGCTGACGAACGGCGGCACGTCGTCACTGGTGGCCGTTCTGGTCAGGAGTGACGAAGGACACTCCCCTTCGGAGACGGCCGCGGCGCCGCACAGGTCGATGACGACCTTCCTGGTGGAGAAGGAGCCCGGATTCGGCGAGGTCCGGCCCGGACTGACCATCCCGGGCAAGATCGACAAGATGGGCTACAAGGGCGTCGACACGACCGAGCTCATCATGGACGGCCTGCGCGTTCCGGCGGACCGCGTGCTCGGCGGGGCCACCGGCCGCGGTTTTTACCAAATGATGGACGGCGTCGAGGTCGGCCGGGTCAATGTGGCGGCACGCGGCTGCGGTGTCGCCCTGCGCGCCTTCGAACTCGGTGTCCGGTACGCCCAGCAGCGGCACACCTTCGGCAAGCAGATCGCCCAGCACCAGGCCATTCAGTTCAAGCTCGCGGAGATGGCTACCAAGGTGGAGGCGGCGCATGCGATGATGGTGAACGCCGCACGCAAAAAGGACTCCGGAGAACGAAACGACCTTGAAGCAGGGATGGCCAAGTACCTCGCGTCCGAGTACTGCAAGGAGGTCGTGGAGGACGCCTTCCGGATCCACGGCGGCTACGGCTTTTCCAAGGAGTACGAGATCGAGCGCCTCTACCGCGAGGCGCCGATGCTGCTGATCGGCGAGGGCACCGCCGAGATCCAGAAAATGATCATCGGCCGCAGACTGCTCGAAGAGTATCGATTCCAGGGATGAATGTCCGGATACGGGGTGTTTTCGTGGGCTACAGGATCACACCCCGTCAGCACCCTCCGGCCATCGACTCGACTGACTGGCTTACCCAGTTGTCGCCCGGAGCCGCTACGATCGCCGGAAAGCCGCCGTCCCCCGTCCATGTGCGCGGCACTATCCGCTACGAAGGTCATCCATGCCCCACAGCCAAACCTCTGCATCTCGCGACAGCCTCGCCGGCGTGCGCCTCGCGCGCGGAGCATCGCCGTGGCTCCTGCCGACCGTCGCCACCGCAGCCGTCAGCCTGGTCCGCGCCCGCCGCTCGGGTGCCGCCAAGGCCGTAGCCGTCCCCGCCACCGCTCTCGCGGCGGGGATGCTGTGGTTCTTCCGCGACCCCGAGCGCGAGATCACCCGGGGCCGGGTGATCTCGCCCGCCGACGGTGTGGTGCAGAGCATCATGCCGTGGAAGGACGGCCGGACCCGCGTCGCGATCTTCATGAGCCCACTCAATGTTCACGTCAACCGCGCGCCGCTGGCCGGCACGGTGACGTCGGTCGAGCACATCCCCGGTGGATTCGTTCCCGCCTTCAACAAGGAGAGCGAGAACAACGAGCGCGTCGTCTGGCACTTCGACACCGAGCTCGGTGACATCGAGATGATCCAGATCGCCGGCGCGGTCGCCCGCCGCATCGTGCCGTACCTGCCCGAGGGCACCAAGGTCGAGCAGGGCGAGCGGATCGGTCTCATCCGGTTCGGCTCCCGCGTCGACCTCTACCTGCCCGAGGGCGTGGAGATCGACGTCGAGGTGGGCCAGAAGACCGTGGCTGGGGTGACTCGCATTGACCGTGATTGATCCGGAGAAGACCAGTTCCGGCTGGGTGCCCGGCGCCGACGAGGCGGACGACGACGAGGAGATGCCCCTCTCCCTCCGCCTGTCGATAGCCGACACCCTCACCCTCGGCAACGCCACCTGCGGCTTCATGGCCGTGTACTTCACCACCACCGGCATCCTGATCCCGCACCTCACGGGCAGCCAGGAGACCGGGATGGCCCGGCACAGCGCGGCCACCGCCGTGATCCTCATGCTGTGCGCGGCGGTCTTCGACCTGTTCGACGGCCTGGTGGCCCGCAAGCTGCGCTCCTCCCCCATGGGTGCGGAGCTCGACAACCTCTCGGACCTGATCAGCTTCGGTCTGGCCCCGGCGTACTTCGTCCTCGTCTACGGCATGGTCGCGGACGACGCGCACCAGAAGGTGGCCGCGGTCGGAGCGATCGTGGTGCTGCTGGCGGTGGTGCTGAGGCTTGCCCGGTTCTCCTGCGTCACCGTCAAGGACGGCACCTTCCAGGGCATGCCGTCCCCGTTCGGTGCGCTGACCGTCGTCTCGATCGTGCTTCTCGAGCTGCCGTTCGTGGCGACGGTGCTGGCCGTGCTGGGCACCGCCTGGCTGATGGTGAGCCGGGTCGAGTACCCGAAGCCCCGGGGCCCTCTCGCGGTCGCGATGCTCTCCTGGATCGTGCTGGCCATGGGACTGCTGGCGGCCTGGGCCTTCGACGCCCCGAGCGGCCAGCTGCTCCTGCAGACCGGCTGCGCGCTGCAGCTGGTGCTGGGCGCGGTGATCCCGCTGTTCGCCACGGCTCGCCGGGTGAACAACTTCCGCGACAACCGGCGCGAGGCACGGGCGGCGCAGCCGTAACGCCCGCACAGCAAAGGGCCCCGAACCCTGTGGGGTTCGGGGCCCTTTGCTGTGCGGGCGCCCGGCGCGGGGGCGGGCCCTGCCGGCGGCTGTGCCCCCGGTACGGCGTGGCCGGGCGGCCTCAGCTCAGGAAGTCCCGGGCGATCCGCTCCCCGGTGCGTTCCAGGAGCGGGCCCGCCTGTGCGACGCACGTGGCCACGTCCGGCTCGAGATCGGTCAGCGCGTACGCCCACCGGATCCCCGCCCGCCCCAGCGCCTCCGGCTGCAGCGCGAGCCTCCCGCACACCGCGACGACCTCCTTGCCGGCGGCACGGGCCGCGGTGGCCACCCCCGCCGGGGCCTTGCCGTGCAGGGTCTGCTCGTCCAGCGAGCCCTCCCCGGTGATCACGAGGTCGGCCCGCTCCAGTGCCGGTGCGAAGCCGAGGACGTCCAGCATGACCTCGATACCGGGCCGGAACCGGGCTCCGAGGAGCAGTGCGCCGTACCCGATGCCGCCGGCCGCGCCCGCACCCGGCGAGGCGGCGAACTCTGTGGCCCTGGCCCCGGCCGGTTCCTCCAGCACCTTCACGAAGTGCGCGAGCGCGGCGTCCAGCCGCTGTACGTCCTCGGGGGAGGCGCCCTTCTGCGGGCCGTAGACCGCCGGGGCGCCCTTCGGGCCGGTCAGCGGGTTGTCGACATCGCTGGCGAGCACGAACCCGACCTCACCGAGGCGCGGGTCCAGGCCCGACAGGTCCGCCGAGGCCAGCTCGGCGAGAGCGGCGCCGCCCGGCGCCACCGGCTCGCCGTCGGCCTTCAGGAAGCGGGCGCCCAGCGCGGCCAGCATGCCGCTGCCGCCGTCCGTGGTGGCGCTGCCGCCCACCCCGAACACAAGGGTGCGCGCGCCCGCGTCCAGCGCGGCCCTCAGCAGCTCGCCGGAGCCGTACGTGGACGCCGTCAGCGGTGCGAGCACACCGCCCGGCAGCCGCGCGAGTCCGCTGGCCTCCGCCATCTCCACCACGGCGGTGTCGCCGCGCAGCGCGAACGCCGCGGTGACCTCGTCGCCGAGGGGGCCGGTGACCCGTACCTCCCGCCGGTCGAACCCGGCCGCGACCGCCGCGGCCACCGTGCCGTCGCCTCCGTCGGCCACGGGCAGCGCCTCGATCTCGAGGCCGGGCACCACCCTGCGCAGCCCGGCGGTCACCCGCTCGGCGACCTCCACGGCCGTCAGCGACCCCTTGAACTTGTCCGCGGCGATGAGCACCCGCCGCACCGGGGCTTCGGGCCGTGCGGACCGTGCCGCTCCTGCCGACCGTGCCGATCGGGTCCCGTTCACTGCAGCGTCCGCCACTTCCGCCATCCCCTTGCTCTCCGGGCCCGTCCGCATGCCGGGTCGGTCGCGCCACCAGTGACCCTAGCCCTCGGCGCCCCGGAACGTCATGCCCCTGCCCAGCAGGTGGAACGGCGTCGGGCGCGGGCGGGGCCGGGCGCGGGACGGGCGGCGGGCCGGGGTCTGCGTGCTCCCCGCGCGTGCGCCGTCCGGTGCCGGTCGCGGGACCGGTGTGTGCTGCCGTGCGCCCTGGCCGGCCGGGCTTCCGGCGGCGGTGGGACCGTTCGCCGCCACTACCCTTCCCGCATGACCATCGCACAGGACACTCAGGACTACGCCACCTATATCGCCTCGCTCCCCCGGGTCCTCGCCGCTGCCGCCGCCCTCTTCCGGGACGGCGAGGGCCGCGTGCTGCTCGTCGAGCCGAACTATCGTGAGGGGTGGGCGCTGCCCGGCGGCACGATCGAGTCGGACGAGGGCGAGACCCCCCGGCAGGGGGCGCGGCGGGAGACGGCCGAGGAGATCGGGCTCGACCGTGAGCTCGGACGGCTGCTCGTCGTGGACTGGGTGCGCGGCCCCGGACGGCCGCCGATGGTGGCGTACCTGTACGACGGCGGAGCGCTCGGCGCGGACGACCTCGCGGCGATCCGCCTCCAGGAGTCGGAGCTGCTGTCCTGGCGGCTCGTACCGCGCGAGGAGCTGACCGGCCATCTCCCCGGTCCCCTCGGGCGCCGTGTACTGGCCGCCCTGGATGTCCTCGCCGACGGTTCGGGCACAGCGGAGCTGGAGGAGGGCCGTCGAACGGACCGAGGCGAACCGAGGCCGGCCTGAGCAGATCCGACCGGGATTCAACAAAATCCGCGGAGTGGCGGCTGGAACAGGCCCGGGCCCCGCTCCAGCTCCAGCAGCCGCTGCTTGCGCTGCAGACCGCCCCCGTACCCGGTGAGGCCGCCGCTCGCGCCGATGACCCGGTGGCAGGGGATGACGATGCCGATCGGGTTGCGGCCGTTGGCCAGTCCTACGGCCCTGGACGCCTTCGGACTGCCGAGGTCCTCGGCGAGTTCGCCGTAGGTGCGGGTCTCGCCGTAGGGGATGCGCGTCAGCAGGTCCCAGACGCGGCGCTGGAACGGGGTGCCGTGCGGGTTCAGTTCCAGGGTGAACTCCTTCAGCCCGCCCGCGAAGTAGGCCTCCAGTTGTTCCTCGGCCTCGGTGAAGGCCCGCACGCCGTCGGCGCGGTCGCCGAAGGTCTCCTCCGCGGGGCGGTGGCGCTGGTCGGTCATGTAGAGGCCGCACAGGACGCCGCCGTCGTCTGCGACGAGCGTCAGCGGGCCGTACGGGCTGTCGATCACGGTGTGCTGTTTCATACGTCCTCATGCCGGCAGGATGTTGATCGGGTGGTCGTCCGTCGCCCACAGGTACTGCACCGCGTACGCCCGCCAGGGCCGCCAGGCCGCCGCGTGCGCGGTGAGCGCGGCGGGGGTGGAGGGCAGGCCCAGTTCCCGGGCGGCGCGGCGGATGCCGAGGTCGGTGGGGAGGAAGGCGTCGGGGTCGCCGAGGGCGCGCATGGCGATGACGTCGGCGGTCCAGGGGCCGAAGCCCGGGAGGGCGAGGAGCTTCGCACGGGCCTCGGGCCAGTCGCTCCCGACGCCCAGGCGCAGACTGCCGTCCACGAGTGCGCGCACCAGGGTGGTGAGGGTGGCGCGGCGGGCACGGGGCAGGGCCAGGGTCTCGGGGTCCAGGTCCGCGAGTGCCCCGGGCGACGGGAAGAGGTGGGTGAGTCCGCCCTCCGGGTCCGGGTCGTCCACCGGTTCGCCGTACGCGGCCACCAGGCGGGCCGCGTGGGTGCGGGCGGCCGCGGTGGAGACCTGCTGTCCGAGTACGGCCCGGACGGCGAACTCCGCCTCGTCGACCGCACGCGGGACCCGGCGTCCGGGTGCTTTGTCCACGAGGGGTGCGAGAACCGGGTCGGTGCGCAGCCGGTCGTCGACGGCCACCGGGTCGGCGTCCAGGTCGAGGAGGCGGCGACAGCGGCTGATGGCGACGGTGAGGTCGCGCGGGTCGGTGAGGGTGAGGCGGCAGGCGATGTGGTCGGGCCGCGGGGCCAGGGCCACGAAGCCGTGCCCGTGCGGCAGCCGCAGGGTGCGCCGGTAGGCGCCGGCCCGCCACTCCTCCACGCCGGGTACGGCGGTGGCGGCGAGGTGTCCGAAGAGGTTGTCGGGGGTGAGCGGGGCCCGGAACGGCAGGCGCAGCGACAGAGCGGCGGGGATGCCGGCGGAGCCGGGGGGCGTGGCAGGACCGGACGTCCGCTTCGGTGCGCGGGCGCGCAGGTCGCTCGGGGCGAGGGCGAAGACCTCGCGCACGGTGTCGTTGAAGGTGCGGACGGAGGAGAAGCCTGCGGCGAAGGCGATCTCCGTCATCTGCAGGGCCGTCGTCTCGATGAGCAGCCGCGCCGTCTGCGCGCGCTGGGCCCGCGCCAGGGCGAGGGGCCCGGCGCCCAGCTCGGCGAGCAGTTGGCGTTCGACCTGCCGGGTGCTGTAGCCGAGCCGGGCGGCGAGGCCGGGCACGCCCTCCCGGTCCACGATCCCGTCGGCGATCAGACGCATGGCGCGGGCCACGGCGTCGGCCCGCTGGTTCCACTCCGGTGAGCCGGGGCTGGTGTCGGGACGGCACCGCTTGCAGGCCCGGAACCCCGCCTGCTGGCAGGCCGCCGCGCTCGGGTGGAAGACCATGTTCTCGGGCTTGGGCGGTACCACCGGGCAGCTGGGCCGGCAGTAGATGCCGGTGGTCAGGACCGCGGTGAAGAACCAGCCGTCGAACCGCGCGTCCTTGGACCGGACGGCACGGACGCAGCGTTCGGTGTCGGTGTGCATCCCCTTCTGCATGGGTCCAGCATCGGGCACGGACCGGGCCCGGTCTCGCGGAAATCCGACATGAACCTCAGCCGGCCTGCGCCACCCCGGTTCGCCACGCCGACTCGCGCAGCAGCCGCAGCCCGTTGAGGCCGACCAGGACGGTCGAGCCCTCGTGGCCGGCGACGCCGAGCGGGAGCGGGAGGTGACCGATCAGGTCCCACAGGACCAGGACGGTGATGGCCGTGCCGGCGATGACGAGGTTCTGCACGACCAGCCGGCGGGCGGTCCGGGACAGCCGTACGACCGCGGGCACGGCGGCGAGTTCGTCCCGTACGACGACGGCGTCCGCGGTCTCCAGAGCCAGGTCGGAGCCCGCGCGGCCCATGGCGAGACCCGCGTGGGCGGTGGCGAGGGCGGGCGCGTCGTTGACGCCGTCGCCGACGAACAGGACCTTGCGGCCGGCGTCCTGGAGGCCCCGTACGGCATGCGCCTTGTCCTCGGGCAGGAGACCGGCACGGACGTCCGTGAGACCGGTCGCGTCGGCCACGCGGGCGGCGGCCCGCGCGTTGTCGCCGGTCAGCAGGACGGGCGCGGTGCCGGTGAGGTCGGTCAGCGCGGCGGCCGCCCCGGGGGCGTCGGGGCGGAGGCGGTCGGTGAGGGCGAGGGTACCGACGGGGGCACCGTCCCGGGTGACGTGGACGAGGGTCTCGCCGCCGTCCGGTTCGAGGGCCCCACGGCCGTTCGCGTCGTGGGCCGTCCCGTCCGCGCCGGCCGCCGTCTTCGCGCGGCCCACGGTCACGACGTGCCCGGCGACGGTGGCGGTGATGCCGCGGCCGGGGGCGGCCGTGAAGTCCGTGGCGGGGGTGAGGGGCAGGGCCCGGGCGTGGGCGGCGGCCACCACGGCGCGGGCCAGCGGGTGCTCGCTGGCGTGCTCGGCGGAAGCGGCCAGGGCGACCAGGGCGTCCTCGTCGAGGCCGGAGCCGGGCAGCGGGCGTACGGCGGTCACCTCGGGGGTGCCTTCGGTGAGGGTGCCGGTCTTGTCGAGGGCCGTCGTGTCGATCTCGCCGAGGCGTTCCATCGCGACGGCCGACTTGACCAGGACGCCGTGCCGTCCGGCGTTGGCGATGGCGGACAGCAGGGGCGGCATCGTGGCGAGCACGATCGCGCAGGGCGAGGCGACGATCATGAAGGTCATCGCCCGCAGCAGGGCGTCGGTGAGGTTCTCGCCGAAGGCGAGCGGGATACCGAACACCGCGAGCGTGGCGGCCACCACGCCGACCGCGTACCGCTGCTCGATCTTCTCGATGAACAGCTGGGTCGGCGCCTTGGTCCGGGACGCCTCCTCGACCAGGGCGACGATACGGGCGATCACCGAGTCGGCCGGGTCGCGTCCGACCCGCACCCGCAGGACGCCCGTGCCGTTGAGGGTGCCGGCGAAGACCTCGTCGCCGGGGCGTTTGGCGACCGGCAGCGACTCGCCGGTGATGGTGGCCTGGTCGGCCTCGCTGACACCGTCCAGGACGGTGCCGTCGGCGCCGATGCGCTCACCGGGGCGGACCAGCAGGATGTCGCCCAGGGCGAGGCCGGCGGTGGGTACGGACTCCTCGCCGGCGGCGGTCAGCCGGGTCGCCGTGGCGGGCGCGAGGTCGAGCAGTCCGCGTACGGAGTCGGCGGTGCGGGCGGTGGCCAGGGCTTCCAGGGCGCCGGAGGTGGCGAAGATGACGATGAGCAGGGCACCGTCGAGCACCTGGCCGATGGCGGCGGCGCCGAGCGCGGCGACGATCATCAGGAGGTCGACGTCGAGGGTCTTCCCGCGCAGCGCGCGGAGCCCTTCGAGGGCCGGTTCCCAGCCGCCGCACACGTAGGCGACCGCGAACGGGACACCGCTCACCCAGCCCGGCGCCCCGCCGAGGTCCAGTGCGAGACCGGCCAGGAAGGCGACGAGCGAGGCGAGCGCCCACCGCGTCTCCGGGAGGGCGAGCACGCGGGTGCGGCGCCCCGCCGGGACCTCGGTGGACGGCAGGGGCGTGGGAGCGAGAGTCGTGGACACGGGCGCCACCATACAGGAACACATGAAGACTCATTCATCTGTTCATTCATTCAGGTGTTCGTGACCGGTGGGTAGGATGTCCGCATGGGTCATGGAGCCGTCATCCCCGCGCAGGACGCCGCCGAGCGTGTCCGCCTCGACGCGGACAACGTCGCGAAGGTCGCCACCACGCTCCAGGCCCTGTCCACCCCGTCCCGGCTGCTGATCCTCGCCCGGCTGCGCGAAGGGCCGCTGCCGGCGACGGAGTTGGCGGCGGAGGTGGGCATGGAGCAGTCGGCCTGCTCGCACCAGCTGCGGCTGCTGCGCAACCTGGGCCTGGTGGTGGGCGAACGCCGGGGCCGTTCCGTGGTGTACGCGCTGCACGACCACCATGTCGCCGGGCTGCTGGACCAGGCCGTGTACCACGTGGAGCATCTGCGGCTCGGGATCACCGACGCGGCCGAGTGACCGCGCCGGTCCCGTGGGCGCTGCTCGCTGCTCGCCGCGTGCTGCCCGGGCCCGCAGCCCGCTCTAGTCGGTGAACTCCTCCGCTGTGGGCCGCCGTGAGAGCGCCGTCGCCCCGTCCGGGTCGGTCAGCGGTCGCAGCCGGTAGGTGTGGGCGTAGTCGCGGTCCGCGAGGAGCTTGTACTCGTCGTGGGTGTGGGCGCCCCAGCTGTCGTCGCCGCCCACACCCATCTGCCGGTGGTTCAGCCGCAGCACGACCGCGTCGCGCGGGGTGAGCTGGTAGTCGTGCCGCACTCCGGCCGACAGGTCCTCCGGGGTGAAGTGCGAGGCGTTGACCTCCAGCAGCGGTTCGCCGCTGACGAGCAGGCCGCGTCCGTCGCGTCCGGTCAGGGCGGCCCAGCGCACGTCGGTCCTGTTGCCGTTCTCCTGCGGGCGCAGATACGGCGTCCACTGTCCGGCGACGGTGCCGGAGTACAGCCCGACATCGGTGCCGTCGGCGCGGTCCCAGTGGTTCTCCTCGGGACCGCGCCCGTAGTAGCGCAGGCGGTCCAGGCCCCGGGGCAGGAACAGCAGGGTGCCGACCTCCGGAAGGTACGGCAGGCCCGGCGCGCCGGGGTGCAGGGTGTTGCCGACCTTGATCTCGCCGTTGCCGAAGACGGTGTACGTGGTGGTGTACGCGGACGCGGCGGTGGTGGACCCGGTGGAGGTGGGCAGGGTGCCGGTGACGGTGATCTCGACGGCCCGGTCCCGCAGGGCCCGCACCCGCACGTCCGTCACCCGGCGCCGGGCTCCGGCGTCGCGCCAGGTCTGGTTGCGGATGTGCTGGCCGTTGCCCCGGTCGTTGTCGGTGGGCGCCCGCCAGAAGTTCGGTACCGGGCCGGAGTCGATCAGGCGCAGACCGCCGGCCTGGTACGAGGTGATGGTGCCGTCGCGCTTGTCCACCGTGACGGAGAAGCCCTTGCCCCGGACCGTGACGGCCCGGTCGCCGTCCTCGTGGCGCAGTGCCGGGACGCGTTCCAGCGGTACGGGGGTCACGGGCGGGCTGCCCGCGTCGACGGGGAGCTGCTGCGCGGCCACCTCGAAGCCGGCGTCGGCCCACGGGGTGCGTTCCCTGGTGGTGAAGGACAGTCGCAGGAAGTACTCGGCGCCCGGGGCCGGGTTCCGCGGCGGCCGCACGGGCAACGTGATGTCCTTGCCGGACGAGGGCGGCACGTCGAGCTGACCGCGGGTGAGCCTGCCCCGCTGTACGGCCTTCCCGTCGGCGACGAGGGACCAGCTGCCGTCGAACTCACGGAGGCTGGTGAACAGGTACTCGTTGGTGAGGGTGACGCGCCCCGGGGCGGGCGCGCCGCCGGACGCGGGCGTGACGTGGACGGCCTGGTGGATCCGCTTGACCTCGGCGGCCTTTCCGGTGTGGCCGCGGTCGGCGGTGACGATGCCGTCCCCGGCGAAGGCGCCGTCGTTGGGGTTGTCGCCCCAGTCGCCGCCGTAGGCGAGGAAGTCCTTGCCCCGGGGCCGCAGTTCGGTGTGCCCGACGTCGGCCGCGTCGAACCAGAACCGCACCCCTTCGTCACCGGGACCGCGGTTCCCGGAGGCCAGTTCGGTGGCGCCGAGGGCACGCGCGTACACCCGGGCGCGCCGGATGGTGCCGCTGAACTCCCGGGTGGGGTTGTCGACATCGGTGGCGAGGGAGAGCGGCGCGGTGTTGACGTCGGGGCCGCGGGAGGTGGTCCGGGTGGCCCGTCGCGCGCCGTCGGCGTACAGGGTCAGTGTGCCCGCGTCCGCGTCGTAGACCCCGGCGATGTGGTGCTCGCGTCCGGTCCAGTCGTCCGGGACCGCCCAGGTGGCGGTGATCCACCGGCCTCCGCCATGGACGAAGAACTCCAGGTTCCCGCCGTTCTGTTTGAGGGCGTACTGGGTGTCGCCCTTGACGAGGACCGGCTGATGATAGCCCGTCACTTTCGGAGTGATCCACGCCTCCAGGGTCAACGAGCCGGTGAGGTCGAGGCGTTCGTCGCGGGCGAAGACGGTGCCGCCAAAGATGCCGCGGTCGCGGGAGAAGGACCCACTGGGGTTGACGATCTCGCCGCGCAGCCCGGCCGGGCCCGATTCGGTGAGACCGACGCGCGCAGGGGCGGGACGGCGCAGCGCCTGGTCGGCGAAGTCCCAGATCCAGCCGCCCTGGAGCACGTCGTGCCGGCGGACGACGTCCCAGTACTTCTTGAAGTTGCCGTTGGAGTTCCCCATCCCGTGCGAGTACTCGATCATCACGTACGGCCGGGTGTCGGCGGTGTCCTCGGCCCGCTGCTCGACGCGGGCGGGGCTCTCGTACATCCTCGAGCGGATGTCGCTGATGCCGGGGCGGTCGTCGCCCTCGTACTGGATGACGCGGGTGGCGTCCTGGGAGCGGATCCAGTCGTGCATGGCGTTGAAGGTGGTGCCGCCGCCCGCCTCGTTGCCGAGGGACCAGATGACCACCGAGGGATGGTTCTTGTCGCGGTGCACCATGTTCTGCGCGCGGGCGACGCACGCCTCGGTCCAGTCGGGGTGGTTCCCGGGGTACTCGCCGCGGATGCCGTGGGTCTCGAGGTTGGTCTCGCCCACGAGGTAGAGGCCGTACTCGTCGGCGAGTTCGAGCCAGAGCGGGTTGTTGGGGTAGTGGGAGGTGCGGACGGTGTTCATGTTGAGCCGCTTGACGATCCCGATGTCCTCGACCATGTCCGCGCGGGTGAGGGACATGCCGCGGTCGGGGTGCATCTCGTGGCGGTTGGTGCCGCGGAAGGAGACGGGTCTGCCGTTGATCCTCATCAGGCCGTCCGTGAGCGCGAACTCGCGCAGCCCGACCCGGTGCGAGAGCGTCTCGGTCACCGTGCCGAAGGGGTCCCGCAGCCGCAGCACCGCCGTGTAGAGGTAGGGGTGTTCGGCCGACCAGAGCCGCGGTTCGGGCACGCTCCTGGACGCCTGCACCGTGACGTCCTCGCCGGCCGGTACGGAGCCGGTGTCGGCGGTCGACTCCAGGGGCCTCGGCCAGACGGCGTGGCCCCGGGCGTCGTAGAGCTGGGTCTCCACGGTGTACCGGCCCACGCCCTTGCCGCCCGAGTAGTCCCGTACCTGGGCGGTGACATGGAGGGCGGCGGCCGTGTGGCCGTCGCCGAGCGGGGTGTTGAGCGTGAAGTCGCGCAGGTGGACGGCCGGGGTGGAGTACAGGTGGACCGAGCGGAAGATGCCGCTCAGCCGGATCATGTCCTGGTCCTCCAGCCAGTCCCCGTCGGAGTACCGGTAGACCTCCACGGCGATCCGGTTGGAGCCGGGCCTCAGGTGCTCGGTGATGTCGTACTCGGCCGGGGTGAAGGAGTCCTCGTGGTAGCCGACGAGCGTGCCGTTGATCCACACGTAGTGGGCGGATTTGACTCCTTCGAAGTGCAGGAAGGTGCGCCGCCCCGTGGCCGTCCAGCCGCGGGGCACGGTGAAGGTGCGCCGGTACTGGCCGACGGGGTTGAAGCGGGTCGGGGCGGCGGGCGGGCGCGCCTCCTCGCCGAGCCCGTTGGCACCCCACCAGGGATACGTGATGTTGACGTATACCGGCGCGTCGTAGCCGTGCAGCTGCCAGCAGGAGGGGACGGGGAGGGTGTCCCAGGAGCTGTCGTCGAGGTCGGGGCGGTGGAAGTCGGGGTCGCGCTCCTCGGGGCGGTCGACGTGCGCGAACCGCCAGGTGCCGTCGAGGCTCAGCCGGTACGGGGAGCGGGTGCGGTCGGCGTCGAGGGCCTGCTCGAGATCCGCGTACGGCATGAGTGTGGTGTGCGGGGGCTCGGTGCCGAGCCGGAAGACGGAGATGTCGCCGTTCCACTCCGTCCCGTCGGCCGCGACCGGAGCCGCGGCGGGGCCGCCGTCCGGCGCGTCGTCGGCCGCGGCGCCTCGTCCGGCGGCGTACGCGCCGGCGGGCGGCGCGGACAGGGCGAACGCGCCGAGGAGGGCGGCGCCCCCTTCCAGCAGCCGGCGGCGGCTGACGGGCGGCCGTGTGCCGGGACGGGCGGACCGGTCGTCGGGAGACACGTGGGGGTGCGGCATGGCCGTGGCCTTCCTCGGTTCGACAGCGCACCGCCGCACGCACACGGATGCGCGGACAGGGGCCGGGGCCGGGGGAACGTCAGGGCCGGCCCTCAACACACCCTGACGGAGGATGCGTTGCTGTCGGGGGGATCACAACGAGTGATGTCGGAGGTGACGCAAGCGAGCTCTGAGCCAGGCACACCCTAGGACTCGAACACAATCGAAGCAATGATCCTGTCGAGATCTGTGCGACCTTGATGGTTCGATGGCCGAATCCCCGTCGCTCGTCCGTGAACAGCGGGCGCCGGCCGCGACTGCCGGCGAAGGAGAGCCCGCGGGGCGGGCCACGGTCGCGTGGGCCCGCCCCGTGACCACGGTGCGGAATCCCGGCCGGGCCGGAACCGAGCGGGCCGGCTCCGTCAGACAGGGCACGGAGCCGGGTCCTCCCACTGCGCGGGAGTTTCCGCCCGTGCTCGGGCGAGCAGAGCGGCCGGGTCGGGATCCGCCTGCAGGAACCGCAGTACCAGCGTCCACCACTGGTCGAGCCGCTCCCGCCAGTTCCGCCCGCCCGGCATCTCGTCGGTCAGGGTGCAGAGCCCGAAGAACGCGCACACGAGCGTCACGGCCGCGGCCGACGGCTCGACCCCCTTTGCGAGTTCGCCTCTGGTGCGGGCCTGCGCGAGAAGCCGGGTGGCAGCCACCGACCAGGCGTCGAACGGCGTGGGTACGTCGGCCTCGATGGTGCGGCGTTCCGCCCACAGCCGTGCACCGGCACGCGCGACGACGTCCTCGTTGAGGGACCGCGCGACCCGGAAACTGAGACCGACCAGCTTCTCCAGCGGAGGGACGCCGGGCCTGGCGTAGACGGCACCGAGTTGCGGCCAGGTGGCGAACTGCTCGCGGACCACGGCCAGTGCCAGCTTCTCCTTGCTGGAGTAATGGAAATAGATCGCCCCACTGGTTCTTCCCGAGTGATCGCTTATGTCATTGACGCTCGTTCCCGCATATCCCCGCTCGACGAATAGATGTGCCGCCGATTCCAACAGCACCCTGCGGGTCGCACGCGCCCTGTCCTGCACTCCGGTTCCACCTTCGCTCAAACGCGCCAACGCTACGACGGGAAAAGTCGGGCACCACCCATTGAGGCACATGCGTAGCGCGCGAAGATCTTATTATTCCTCGGCCATGCGTGGGAACGGACGGCAACACACCCGGGGTCGACCCCGTCGAACAGAATCGTTTCAGCCGAGTGCGGCGAACCCGCCCCGACCGAGGCCGCGGAACGCCGGAAACAGCTTTCACCAGGCGCGTTGACCGCCCTCCAGGCGTTCCGGCTTTTTTCTCCACCCCGCGCGCGAGAGGCCGACGGACCCCGGCCGGGGCATTCTCATGCACTCGAATTGGTGATTGCGGAAATCGCAGAAGCGAAATTAACGTAATGACCACGATGTTTTCGGGACTCACCCGAAAACGACGACCCGCGTCCGTCGCAGCGCGCTCCATCACGCTCGCGCGACCGCGGCAGCCGTACGGCATCCCCACCACCACTCGTGTCCGCGAGTGGACCAGTCACATCCCGACACGCACCTGCGCCCCGGCATCGAACCGGCTGGCGCGGCCTTGGAGAATGGCAGTTGCATGACAGCTCATCGCATCCTTTCCTGGTCCCCCGCCGCCATCGTCTTCGACTGCGACGGCACCCTGATGGACACGGAACAACACTGGCAGGAGGCCCGGAGCATCACCTTCCGGGCGTTCAGTCTCAAACCGCCGACCGGGTTCGCCGACCGGGCGAAGGGCATGCACTACACCGAGTGCGGCGCGCTCATGGCCGAGGAGACCGGGAAACCGGACCTCGTGGAGGACCTGACCGGGACCCTCCTCGACACGTTCACCGCACTCGTCGACGAGGACCCTGTCACCATGCCGGGCGCCGCCGCCCTGGTCCGGCTGGCCGCCCGCCACCTCCCCCTCGCCGTGGCGAGCAACTGCCCCCGCGAGGTGGTGGAGTCGTGCCTGGACCGGGCCGGGCTTCTCGACTGCTTCGGCCACATCGTGGTCGCCGGCGAGAACGTACGGCCGAAGCCGCAGCCCGACGTCTACCAGGTGGCCGCCCGCCTCTGCGGCGTGCCGCCGGAGGAGGCGCTGGCCGTGGAGGACTCGTTGACCGGCATGGAGTCCGCCCGCCGGGCGGGACTGCGCGTCCTCGGCATCGGACCGTGCCCGCCTGGGCCGGAGGCCAAGAAGGCCGACCTGTGGGTCGCGAGCCTCGCCGACGGGGAACTGCTGTCGTGGGCCCACAGCCGGATCGTCGCGTAGAGGGCACCGGCCCGGACGGGGGGACGTTCAGCCGGTGGAGAGATGAGGCGCCAGGGTGCGCACGGTCGCGGCGGCGGAGGCGAAGAACAGGGCGACGCCCACCGCTCCGGGGTCCGGGATGCCTGTCACCCGCTCGCCCAGGTAGCTCGCCCGGCCTCTGCGCGCCGTCAGGGACGCGGTGTCCCGCACCCCCTGCCATGCGCCGTCGGCCGCCGCGGCCAGAGCCGCCGCGGGCAAAGTGCCCTCCGCCGCCCGCAACGCGGCGGCGGCCGGGGCCAGCGCATCGACGAGTGTCTTGTCCCCGGGTACGGCACCGCCCACACGGCGGATGGCGGCCAGGCCCTGGGCGGTGCCTTCGGCGAGCGCACCCGTGGTCAGCCCGCCGCCGGGGCCGACGACGGAATCGGCGGCCCTGCTCAACGCCTGGAACAACAGACCGAACAGAGGGCCGCTGGTCCCACCGATCTCGTCGAGGAAGGCGGTGGCCACGGCTCCCAGCTCCTTCGCGGAGCCGACCGGGCCTCCCGTCCGGTCGAGCAGCAGCCCGGCGGCCCGGACCCCCGCGGCGAGATTGGTCCCGAAGTCGCCGTCCCCCACCTTCTGGTCCAGCTCGGTCAGCTCGGCCTCGGTGGCGTACACCGATTCGGCGAAGCGACGCATCCAGTCACCGGTCTGCGTGGTGTCGAAAGCGGCGGTCGTCATGATGCCGTCCTCCTGCTCCTGTCACGGGCCGCCGGGAGCCGGACCCTTCGGCCACCGGCCACTCACCATCGCCACGCCGGGGTGTGGACCGGCGCATCGTAGAAGTCCAGCACCGTACGGTCGGCGACCATGAGGGTCAGGGAGAAGCCCCGCATGTCGAGGGCCGTGACGTAGTCGCCGACGAGGTGCCGGGCGAGCCGGACCCGCCGGGCGTCGAGGACACGGCCCAGCTCACCGAAGATGCCGTACAACTCGAGCGACGTGACCGAGCCCAGGCCGTTGACCAGGGCGACGACCGGATCGTCGGGTCCGGGACGCAGTGCGTCCAGCAGCACCCCCGCCATGTCCTCCACCAGCACGCCGACCTGTTTCTGGCTCCGGGTGTGGTCGGCGCGTTCGCCGTGGATACCGACGCCGTACTCCAGTTCGCCGGGCGGCAGCGCGAAGGCCGGCTCGCCGGTGACCGGTGCGTGGTGAGCGGCGGAGGCGACGGCGAGCGTCCGGCACCGGCCTGCCACGGAGGTGCCGAGTTCCACCAGCGCCTCGAGCCCCATTCCGGTGTCCGCGGCGCCGCCCAGGACCTTCTCCACCAGGACCGTGGCGCCCGTGCCGCGGCGCCCGGCGGCGATGTCCTCGGAGTCGGAGGCCAGGTCGTCGTCGACGAGGACCCTCCCGCAGGCGACCCCCGCGTCGCCGAGCCGCTCGGCCGCGATACCGAAGTTGATCCGGTCGCCCGTGTAGTTCTTCACGATGTGCAGCACGCCGTCCGGCCCTGCCACCGCGCGGGAGGCCCGGAAGATCTGCCGGTTGTGCGGAGAGGCGAAGACCCTCCCGGGGCAGGCGGCATCGAGCATGCCCGCACCCACGTATCCGGCGTGCAGGGGTTCGTGTCCCGAACCTCCACCCGAGAGGAGCCCCACAGTCCGTGTCGGCGCGGGGTGCCGGGCGGTGACGTATCCGTCCACGGGGTCGTGGTCCACGAGGTCCTGGTGAGCGCGGGCGAATCCGGCCAGCGCGTCGGGGACGAGTTCACCGGTGCCGTTCTCGAAGTACCTGGTCATGTGCGGCACCCCTTCCGTCCCCGGCGGCGAGGCCGGACGAGTCGGCCTCCGGACGAGACCTCCATGGTGTGGGTGACCTGACGTGTACGGCAACTCGCGCAGCGTGCCGGCCCGGAAAGCGGGCCCCGCGGGTCGGCCGATCGGGTCATGGAGACCACACGTCGACCGGTTCCCCACGCTCCGGAGCAGGGCGTCCCGGCGGGGACGGAAGCGTTGCCGGCGTCCGGTGATCCGCCGGTGGGGGTCAGCCGACCCGCGCGGCGAACGCCTCGTGGGCCCGGACGTCGAAGAGAACGAACCTGACCTCCTCGACAGCCGTGTCGGCCCCCCGCACTGCCTCCACCGCGACACGTGCGGCGTCCTTTGGCGGCCACCCGTACACACCGGTGGAAATGGCCGGGAAGGCCACGGTCCGTGCTCCGAGTGTGTCGGCGACGCGCAGCGCCTCACGGTGGCAGGACGCCAGCAGGTGCGAGCGGTCCTCGGTCGCGCTGAAGACGGGGCCGACGGTGTGGATCACCCAGCGGGCGTCCAGCCGGCCCGCGGTGGTGGCGACGGCCCGGCCGGTGGCGAGGCCCTTGCCGTACTGGGAGGCGCGCAGGCGGCGGCACTCCTGAAGGATCTCCGGGCCGCCACGGCGGTGGATCGCGCCGTCCACGCCGCCCCCGCCGAGCAGTGAGGAGTTGGCCGCGTTGACGATGGCGTCGGCGCGTTCGCGGGTGATGTCGCCCCGGGCGAGGGTGATGGTGGTCATGGCTGCCGCAGCCTCCTCCAGACGGCCTTCGCCGCGTTGTGCCCGGACATGCCGTGCACGCCGGGGCCGGGCGGGGTGGCCGACGAGCAGATGAACACGGCCGGGTGCGGGGTGGCGTACGGGAACAGGGAGAGGCGGGGCCGCAGCAGGAGCTGGAGTCCGGAGGCGGCGCCGGAACCGATGTCGCCGCCGACGTAGTTGGCGTTGCGGGCGGCGATTTCGGGCGGGCCGGCGGTGGCGCGGGCCAGGACGCGGTCGCGGAACCCGGGTGCGAAGCGCTCCAGTTGGCGTTCCACGGCGTCGGTCAGGTCGCCCGTCCAGCCGCTCGGGACGTGTCCGTAGGCCCAGAAGACCTGCTTGCCGGCCGGAGCACGGGTGGGGTCGGCGACGCCGGGCTGCACGGTGATGAGGAACGGCGGGTCGGGGGCGCGGCCCTCCCGGGAGGCGGCGCGCAGGGCGGCGCCGATCTCGGCGCTGTCCGCGCCGATCTGCACGGTGGAGGCCCTGCGGGCCTCGGGCGCGGTCCACGGCACCGGGCCGTCCAGCGCGTAGTCGATCTTGAACACGCCGGGGCCGTAGCGGTAGTTCGCGTAGTGGTTGCCGAGGCCGGCGATGCGGGCGAGGGCGGTGGGCGAGGTGTCGAAGACGTACGCGCGGGCCGGCGGCAGGTCGTCGAGGCGCTTGACGTCGTAGTCGGTGTGGACGGCGCCGCCGAGGTCCTTCAGGTAGGCGGCGAGGGCGTCCGAGATCGCCTGGGAGCCGCCGCGGGCGACGGGCCAGCCGCGGGCGTGCGCGGCGAGGGCGAAGACCAGGCCGACGGCGCCGGTGGCGAAGCCGCCGAGGGGCGCCATCACATGGGCGACGAGTCCGGCGAACAGGGCCCTGGCCCGCTCGTCGTGGAAGCGGCGCGTCAGCCAGGTGGAGGGCTGCAGTCCGACGAGGCCGAAGCGGGCCAGGCCGACCGGGTCGCGGGGCAGCGCGGTGAGCGGCAGGGACATGAAGTCGCGGACCAGGGTGTCCCACCGGGGCAGGAAGGGCTGGACCAGGCGGCGGTACGCCCCGGCGTCGCGCGGGCCGAAACTGGCGGCCGTCTCGCCGACCGACCGGGACAGCACGGCCGCCGTGCCGTCGGGGAAGGGGTGGGCCATGGGCAGGTCCGCGTGCAGCCACTCGAGGCCGTAGCGCTCCAGCGGGAGGGCACGGAACGCGGGCGAGTTGATGCCCAGCGGGTGGGCCGCGGAGCACGGGTCGTGCCGGAAACCGGGCAGGGTCAGTTCCTCGGTGCGGGCGCCGCCCCCGACGGTTCCCTTCGCCTCGAACAGGGCGACGGAGAAGCCGCGCCGGGCCAGCTCCACGGCAGCGGTCAGTCCGTTCGGCCCCGCGCCCACCACGACCACATCGAGCATCGACACCACCTTCGGAACTCCTTCGTCGGCCGACGGCAACCGGATGCGACCAGAGCCCCCGGAGGACCCAGGATATGCCGGGGCACCGGCACTCCCCCGGCCCCGCCCCGGGGAGCGCCCGGCCGGTGACAGCGCGCCCGGTGCCGACTCGGCGTACCCGGGGGTCAGACTCCGGCCGACAGCAGTCCCGCCACCCGGCGGGCGGTGGCCTCGTCGCGGGCCGCGGTGAAGGGGAGGTCGTTGCCGCCGGTGATGCGGAAGGGTTCACCGGCGCGGGTCAGGTGGGCGCCGCCCGCCTCCTCGACGAGGAGCAGGCCCGCCGCGTGGTCCCAGGCCGCTTCCCAGGTGAAGGCGGTGGCGTCGGATTCGCCGCGGGCGACGGCCAGGTACTCCAGTCCGGCCGAACCGCAGGCGCGCGGGGCCACGCCGTCGGTCCCGAGGGCGATCAGCGAGCGCTTCTGGTCGTCCGTCGTGAAGTCCGGGTGGGACGTGGCCACGCGCAGATCACGGCCGGTCTCCGGGGAGCCCGCGTGCAGCCGCGCGCCGTCGAGGAAGGCGCCCTGTCCCCGTACGGCCGTGGCGAGCCGGTCGAGGGCCGGGGCGAACGTCCAGGAGGCGTGGACGACTCCGTCCAGCGCGAGGGCGACCAGGGTGCAGAATCCGGTGTCGCCGTGCACGAACTGCCGGGTGCCGTCGACCGGGTCGACGATCCACACCGGCGCCTCGCCGCGTATCCCCTGGTACGACGCCGGGTTGGCGTGCACCGCCTCCTCGCCCACCACGACCGAGCCGGGCAGCAGGGCGGGCAGCACCTCGGTGAGGTACAGCTCGGCCTGCCGGTCGGCGTCGGTCACCAGGTCGTGCGGGCCGGACTTGCGGTCGACCTCGTGGTCGGCGAGCCGGCGCCAGCGCGGCATGATTTCCTGGGCGGCGGCCTTACGGACGGCTTCCTCCACGTCGACGGCGCGCCCGGCGAGAAACTCTTCGATGGTTTCGTTGTGCTCGATCATGCCCTCCATGAGACCACGCGCCACTGACAAACCCCGCTCGCCCGGTGCACTCCAGGCGATATCCGCATGAACAAGGGGCCCCGGGGCGTGGTCAGCGGCCCACCGCGTAGCCCTGCATGCCGCGCGGGTTCGCCGCCGCCGAGAGCACGCCCGTGGCCGGGTCCCGCGCGACCGCGCACAGCCGGCCCTCCGACCATGCCTCGCCGACCGTCACCGCGTGTCCCCGGCGCCGCAACTCCCGCACCACCGCCGGGTCCGTGCGGGACTCCACGGTGACGCTGCCGGGACGCATGCCGCGCGGGTGGAAGGAGCCGGGGAAGCTGTCGTTGTGCCAGTTCGGGGCGTCGATGGCGCCCTGGAGGTCGAGCCCGCCGCGTACCGGGCCGCGCAGCGCGACGGCGAGGAAGAAGTGCAGCTGCCACTGGTCCTGCTGGTCCCCGCCGGGCGTGCCGAACGCCATCACCGGCACTCCGTCGCGCAGGGCGACGGACGGGGTGAGGGTGGTCCGGGGCCGACGTCCCGGCGTGAGGGTGTTGGGCAGCCCGTCCTCCAGCCAGGTCATCTGGAGCCGGGTACCGAGGGGGAAGCCGAGTTCGGGCACGACCGGGTTGGACTGGAGCCAGCCGCCGCTCGGGGTGGCCGCGACCATGTTGCCCCAGCGGTCGACGACGTCCAGGTGACAGGTGTCGCCGCGGGTGGCCCCGTCGCCGAGGACCTCCGGTTCTCCCGGCACGGGGGACGTGGGGTGCTTGGCGACCGTCGGTTCGCCGGACCCGGGCGCGCCGGCTCCCCTCGCGCGGGGGCCGCCCGCGCCGACGGCCGCCACGCGCGCGTGCGCGCTCAGGCGCGGGGCGCGGCCGCCGGGACTGCCGGGGCGCAGGGCGTAGGAGGCACGGGGGCCGACGCGGGTGCGCCGCTCGGCGTTGTACTGCGCCGACAGGAGGTCGTCGAGCGGCACCTCGGCCGCGTCCCCGTACCAGGCCTCCCGGTCGGCCATGGCGAGCTTGCTGCCCTCGATCAGCAGGTGCGTGTAGTCGGCGGAACCGTACGGGGGCAGTTCCGGCGGGAGCAGGGCGAGTTGCTGGAGCAGCACGGGACCCTGGCTCCAGGGGCCCGCCTTGCACACGGTCCAGCCGTTCCAGTCGTACGTCGCCGGGTCCTCGTACGTCGCCGACCAGCCGGCGAGGTCGGCGGCCGTCAGCGTGCCGGTGTGGTGCTCGCCGCTGGTGTCCAGGGTGGGCCGCCCGGCCTGCCGGACCAGCGCCTCGGCGATGAAACCGGTGCGCCACACCTCCCGCGCGGCGTCGATCCGTTCCTCCCGGCCGCCCGCGCCGGCCACCTCGTCCAGCAGCCGCCGCCAGGTGGCGGCGAGGGCGGGGTTGCGCAGCAGCTCACCGGGGCGGGGCGCGTGGCCGCCGGGCAGGTAGACCCGTGCCGACGAGGTCCACTCCGTCTCGAACAGTTCTCGTACGGTCTCGACGGCCCCGCCGACGTTCTCCACGGGCGCGTGCCCGTGTTCTGCGTATCCGATGGCGTACTGGAGGACGTCGGCCAGGGACCGGGTGCCGTGGTCGCGCAGCAGGAGCATCCAGGCGTCGAAGGCGCCGGGCACGGCGGCGGCGAGCGGTCCGGTGCCCGGGACGAGGTCCAGGCCGAGCGCACGGTAGCGGGCGGCGCTCGCCCCGGCCGGTGCGACGCCCTGCCCGCACAGCACCCGCACCCCGCCGTCCGCGGGCGCCAGCAGGATGGGCGCCTCGCCTGCGGGTCCGTTGAGATGCGGCTCGACGACGTGCAGCACGAAGGCGCCCGCCACGGCCGCGTCGTACGCGTTCCCGCCGCCCTCCAGGACGGCCATGGCCGACTGGGACGCCAGCCAGTGGGTGGACGACACCATGCCGAAGGTGCCCTGAAGGGTGGGGCGGGTGGTGAACATACGGCCTCTCACCTCGTTGTTCTCGCGTGTCGGCCGGTCCCGGCGCTGCTCGGAACGGGCCCTGGGGAGAATCCGGGAGTCCGGTCCGGACCCCTTCGCCGTCCCGCTCCCCCAGCAGGCTATCGACCGCCCTGTGTCCCTCGGGTACGCGTACCCGGCGAGGGATGTGAAGGTCCCCTCGCCCGTGGGCGGCCTCCTGCGGACCGGGGTCCGCCGGGGCGTGCGGGTCTCCGGTGACCGGGTACCCGGCGGGCGTCACAGCCGTCACCGGGAGGAGCTGGCGATGGCCGGCACAGTGGGCGGCGGGGTGGTGGTCACGGGCGCGACCGGCAACGCGGGGACGGGCCTCGTGTGCCTTCTGTCCGAGGACCCGCAGGTCGAGTGGGTGCGGGGCGTCGCCCGGCGGAAACCCGATCTGATCCTGCCGAAGACCGAGTGGCACAGCGTCGATCCGGCGTCCGACCGGGCCGGCCCGGCGGAGGTGTTCCGCGGAGCGACCGCCGTGGTGCCTCTGACGTGGGCGTTCCAGCCGACGCACGATCCGGCGTGCGCCCGCTCCGGCTGCCCCGTACGGCGGCCCGGTCCGCCGTCGCCGCCGGGTGGGGACTCCGTCTCCTTCCCGCCCCGCCCCACCTCTTCGATGCGGTACTGCGGGAGTTCCTGGACGGGTTGCGGCACGGCGCGGGCACCGGCACCGCACCCCTGCGGGGGCGCAAGGCCGGCTGAAGGGCCGGGGTCCCGTCCTGTGCGGGTGGCCGGGGCCGGCTGCCCCGGGAGGCTCACTCCCGGGGCAGCAGCGGTCCCAGCGGCCCGAGGTCCAGGTTCAGGTCCTCGGGCCGCAGACCGTATCGGTCGCGCAGCTCGGTCATGCGGTCGTCGAGGAGCATCAGGGTGAGCCCGATCCGCTCCTCCTGTTCCTCGCTCAGGTCTCCCTCGTCGACACGGCGCAGGGCCTGGCGCTCCATGAGCTGACGCAGCAGTTCCACCACGGTCAGCACCAGCTTGATCAGGTCCCGCTCGACCGTGTCGGGTTCGAGGTCGAGGCTCTTGCGGCGGTCGGTCACGTCAATCCCCAAACGGCGACGGAACATTGCGGTTGACCGAGCTGATCAGCGCGTTGAGGTCGATGCGGACCAGGTCGACGTCCGCGATGCGCAGCGTGACGTCGCCGGTGATGACGACTCCGCCGGCCAGCAGCCGGTCGAGCAGGTCCACGAGGGCGATCTCACGGCGTTCGACGACCGTCACGGTCCCTCCCCTGCGGTGTCCGCGTCGGCGGTTTCCTCACCGGCGAAGGAGTAGGCCGCCCACGGACCGGTGAGTTCCACACGCATTCCGGGGGCGTCGTCCTTCGTACGGTCCACCATCTCCACGAACTCCTCGGAGGCCTCCCGCCGCACCAGATAGGCGGCGTTGAGGACGTTCTGGCCGGAGGCGCCGGAGAGGCCGGGATTCTGCGGCGCGTGCAGCCGCGCGTCGTCGGCCCGGGAGGACAGCGTCTCGTGCAGGCGTGTGGCGAACTGTTCGGCCCTGGACCACAGGTCCTCCTTCGCCCGCGTCCGCATGCGCCGCTGCCGCAGGTAGTCCCGGCCCGAGGCGGGCTTTTCCGTGGGCTCCGCCGGGGCCCCCGACCGCTCGGGTTCCGTCTCGGCGTACACCTTGACGCCCCACTCCACGCGCCCGTCCAGCCTGTCCAGCGTGCGCCGGAAGGTTTCCGCGCGCTCCTCCATCATCGCCCGCACGCCGTCGTCGTCCCGGAAGACGGTCGCCAGCCGGAGCGGCAGGGGGGTGGTGACGGTGGTCAGCGCGTCGATGACCTGCTGATGGGCCCGCGCGGTCCCGGCGAGCCAGTCCAGGTCCTCCAGGCGGGCCCGCAGCGCCTCCTCGGAGAAGTCGTCCTCGGACACCCGGCCCACCACGGCGACCAGGTCGTGGTGGTTCAGCAGCCGGGGCGGGTCGCCCGCGACCCCGGCCGGCGGGGCCGGGAGGGGCGCGTCGAGGGGGCGGCAGACCGCGTAGACGTAGCACAGCTCTGTCATGGTGCCTCCCTCGGTACGCGCCCCGCGTCCAGCTCGCGCAGACGTTCACGCAACTCGGCGTTCTCCCGGGTCAGTTCGTCCTGCCGGGCACGTGAGGAGAGCGCGGGGTCGCTCTCCCACCAGTCGATGCCCATTTCCTTGGCCTTGTCGACGGAGGCGACGATGAGCCGCAGTTTGATGGTGAGCAGCTCGATGTCGAGCAGGTTGATCCGGATGTCGCCCGCGATGACGACTCCCTTGTCGAGCACCCGTTCCAGGATGTCGGCGAGGTTGGCACTCTGTCCCTGGCCATAGGGGTCGGGCAGTCGGCTGGGTGTGGTCATCGACGGCCCCCACGGCCGGCGTCCTCGTCACGGGGCGCGCCCTCGTCCTCGCGGGCTTCCTTGTCCTCCGCGTACCCGGCCTCGGGCTCCTCCTCGTACTCCGCGTCGGCCTCCTCCTCGTACTCGCCCTCGGGATCCTCCTCGTACTCCCCTTCGGGCTCCTCCTCGTACTCCGCGTCGGCCTCCTCCTCGTACTCGGCCTCGGGGTCCTCCTCGTACTCGGCCTCCGCATCACCCTCCTCCTCGGCGTACGGAGCTTCCTCGTCGTCCTCGTGCGCTCCTTCCGCCGCGGACTCTTCCCTCTCCTGCTCCTCGTTCTCCTGCTCCTCCGCCTCCTGCTCCTCCGCGACGGCGTCCTCGTGGCTGCGGACGACCTCGCCGTCGCGGATCTCGCCGCGCCAGCCGTCGTCCGCCTCGCCCTTGAGGGTGATGTGGCGGACGTAGTTCTTCAGGTCGAGGCGGGCCCGGCGGCCCTGGGCGCGCCAGATGTTGCCGGTCTTCTCGAACAGGCCCTTGGGGTAGTACTCGATGACCAGGATCACGCGGGTGAGGTTGTCGGCGAGCCGGTGGAAGCTGACGACGCCCTTGGTCGTGCCCTTGGCGCCCTCCGACGTCCAGGAGATCCGGTCGTCGGGTACCTGCTCGGTGGTCTTCGCCTTCCAGCTGCGGTTGGACCAGAAGACCTTCATCTGCCAGTCGGACGAGGTGTCGTCGGCGCGGTTCGCGCTCTTGACACCCTTGGCGAAGGTGCTGAAGTCCTGGTACTGGGTCCACTGGTCGTAGGCCGTGCGCAGCGGTACGCCGACGTCGGCGTACTCGATGATGACGGTCGGCTTCTGCCCTCCGCCGCCCTTGCGCCTGCCCTTGCCGCCGCCGAGGTTCTTGACCGCGCCGACCACGTTGTCCTTCACCTTGGAGGCGCCGACCTCGAACGCGGCCCGCACCGGGCTCTTGCCCTCGGCGAGCTTGCGTCCCCCGTCGAGGGCGAGCTTGGTGAAGCCGGGGCTGTTGCCCTCGGCTATGTCGTTGAGCTTGCCGGTGGTCTCACCCAGCTTGCGGCCGGCGCCGGTCAGCAACCGCTGGGCCTGGACGGCGAGGTAGTCCTGGACCTCCGACTTGAGACGGTCGGCGGCCTCGCTCCTGGCCACGTCGGTGAGCGGGTTCTTCTTCGCCGCGCTGCCCGCCGTGGAGGTCGCGGAACCGAGCGTGCCGCTCATCGCTCACCACCGCCCTTCGCCTGCCGGGCTCCGGCCCCTCGGGCGGTGCTCCTGGCCCCGGCCGTCTTCTTGGCGGCCGTCTTCTTGGCCGCCGCCTTCTTCGCGGGTGCCTTCTTCGCGGGCTCCGCGGTCTTCTTCGCGGCCCGCTCGCGTCGCGGCCCGCGCCGCTCGTCGCGCCGGCCGGGCTGCTCCTCCGCCTGCTCCTCCGCCTGCTCCTCCGCCTGCTCGTCCTCGTACTCCGCGCGCGGCTCCGAGTCCTCCGAGGCCCCGGAGCCGCGGGAATCGTCGGACCCCACGCCCCGCACCTGGGACGCCACGCCGGAGAGCTGGTCGCGCACCTGGGCGGTGCGCCCGTGCAGACGGTCGGCGATCGCGCCGATCTGCCGCTCGACCAGGGCGCCCGAGGCCGCCTTGCCCACGCCCCGGAAGTCCGTGCGCAGCTGATCCCCGATCTCCTTGAACTGCGGGTTGTTCTGCAGCTGCGTGGTGACCAGTTCCGCCACGCCCTTCGGCGTCAGGTTCATCTTCTTGCCGGCCACCATCGTGCCCACGGCGACGGCGAGTTTCAGTTTCTTCGTACGTCCCAGCAGATAACCGGCCCCTACCGCGAGGCCTAGTCCCACTCGATTCATGGTGCCGTACCGTTGCCCAATCCCGCGCTGTTGCGCGAAGCGATCTCCAGCCGGTCCAGAAGCTCGTCCTCCTGCCGGTCGAACTCCTCCTCGGTGATCTCCCCCGCCTCCAACCTCTGTTCCAGAGCGGCCAGTTCGACCCGGACGGTAGCGGGGTCGTAGTAGATCCGCTCGGCCTCGTCCACCACCTGTCCGATGACCCAGGCGCTGGCGCGCACCGGGGCGAACGGCAGCATCAGGACCTCCGTGATCAGCCCCACGTCGTCACCCTGAGCCGACGTCCACACCACCGGCCGCCACGCCCGCGGGCTCGGACTGACCGGGCTCGACGAAGCTGTACGGCGGCAGCGGGCCGTTCACCCGCACCTCCAGGTGCGGCATCTCCTCGCGGATCCGGTCCACGGCGTTCAGGAACTCCTGGGCCGAGTCCCGGTCCACCAGGTACGACACGTTGGCCAGCCAGCCGGTGGACTCGGGGCCCACGCTCACGGCGTGGGCGGCCGGTACCAAAGCGTTCTCCAGCGCCATGGCGTCCTGGGCCTCCTGGCCCTTGACGGCGGTGGCGACCATCTCGCCGAGCTGGATCTTGCTCTCGTAATTACCGCCGCCCGCCTGCCGGGCGGCCTCCGCCATGGCGCGGAGCTCCGGGCTCTCGGCCATCACGCGGTGCAGGACTGCCTCCTCGACGTGGCTGGCCTTGATGTTGTACTCGACCCGGCCGTCCAGCGCCCTCAGGCGTTCCTTGTAGTGCTCGGCACGCTCCGCGAGCACTGCGGTGACCGCATTGTCGTCGGTGGCGACGCTGCCGAAGCGCATGGGCAGCACACAGCCGGCCGCGCCCACCTCGCTCAGCACGTGCTGATGGGCGAGCAGTTCCTTGCGCTTGGGACGCAGCCCCTCGGGCGCGTCGCTGACGACGGCCGCCAGCCCGCTCTCCTCGAGGATCCGCACCTCGCGCGGCGGGTCGCCCACGCCGCCCATGCCCTCGGGAAGAGAGGGGTGCGCCTCGGCGATGATGCCGTAGATGTACGTGCTCACTCCTGCTCCTCCTTACGACGCGAGGGCGCGGCCTTGCGGGCACGCGGACGCGATGCCGGCTCGCGCTCGGAGTCGCCCTCGTCCCGGGCCTGCTTGAACGCGTCGGATATGGTCTCGGCGGCGCCGGACAGCGCCCCCTTGGACTTGCCGCGAGCACCGGACTCGGTCATCTCCCCGACCAGGTCGGGCAGGCCCGGGTCCTTGCGCGGCCCGGCCTCCAGGTCGAGCCGGTTGCACGCCTCGGCGAAGCGCAGATAGGTGTCCACGCTGGCGACGACGACACGGACGTCGATCTTCAGGATCTCGATGCCGACCAGGGAGACGCGCACGAATGCGTCGATGACGAGCCCCCTGTCCAGAACGAGCTCAAGGACGTCGTAGAGACCGCTGCTGCCGCCTCCACCGCTGCTCTGTTGTGCCGGTACGACAGTCATGTCCGGTGTTCCTCCATCGTGTTCGTCGGTGTGGTTGCTTCTCCGGGTGGTTGCTTCTCCGGTCGAGCGGCCTAGCGGCCGCCGGAACCGCGCGCGTCGGCACGGCCTCTCTCATAGCGCCTGCTGCGCCGGTAACCGGTGAGCTGCCCCTGGGGGTCGGCCTCCACCTGGTAACTCGCCAGCAGGCTCATCGTGTCGGGCACCCGCTCGAGCTCGAGGACCTCGACCTCCAGCGTCCAGCCCTCCTCCGTCTGTTCGAAGGACGACACGGATTCGACGGTCAGGCCGGTGAGCTCCGCGAACTGGGCGCGCGCCTGACGCAGTACCTCCATCAGGCTCGGCCGACGCTCCTGTGCGGGGGTGTCGCCCGTGTGCCCGCTGTCGTCCTCGGACGAGTTCCGGGAACTCTGCGACGAGTTCTGCGACTTCTGCGAACTTTGTTGTGAACTCTGCGATTCGGACGTGTTCTTCGTATTCGACATGGCCACCTCGTCCTCCGTGTGGCCGCAGGATCGTTCGCCAAACCTCCACGATCGCGCGCATGCGCCACACACCGACCGACGTCGCGCCGATTTTCGACCCAAATCCCCCATGTCGGCGACATGCTGACGACTGTTCAGTGAAGCGTCCGGGGAAGGAAGCCAGGGGGGGCGCGCCCGAGCACCAGCACACGTGCGACCCGTGGAGGACCTCCACTCCCTGGCACCGCCACCCGACCGCTCGGCTGCTCCCGGATGCACGTCCCCCGCCCGCTGTCACGCACCCTGAAGCGCCCGCCCGAGGCAGGACACGCTCACCACGGACCGAGACGAAGCCCATGACAGGCCGGACGCCTGCCGCCTCGTTCGCGCGCCCGGCCGAATACCGGCCCGCGGGTGCGGCGCCCCGGGACGGATGCCGAATACACCTAGTGCCCGAAGGTGGACAATTTTCCCATGTGACGGCGCAAAGGCACCGCCCTCGTCGAAGTCAGGTCGGTCATGGCGAGGAAACCACCCGCGTCCGAGCCCCGAGCCACCCCGGGGAAAGGGTCCGAGCCGTCACCAGGGCACCTCGCAGCACGGCTGGTCTCCCGACGTGGACGAGACGCGTCAGCGGGAGAACCCCAGCGCCCGCCGCTCCTTCCAGGCCGCCGAGCACGGCGGCGAGAAGGGCCCGGGACGAACGAAGTCCGGGCAAGAGACGAAGTCCGTACCGGGCGAGACGGTGCAGAGCGACAGCGCACGCGGCGAGGAGTACGCCCACAACGACGAGAAGGGCCGCCGGGACACGGGGCCCAGGGGCCGCTCCCGGCGTCCCAGCGGCGCCAAGGACGCCTCCGCGGCGACCGGCGTCGACCCACAAGATCCGTGAGCCCGGCGCCTCCGGCGCCACGGGGGCCGGTACTGCGGTCCTACGGCCTCCGTGTGCTCACGGGGTCTGGCCGGGGGTGCGGCGGGCTTCCTTCATCTCCGCCTCGTACACGTGCTCGCGTCCCTCGAGAAGTTCGCGCCGGATGCGGGCCTCGGCGTCTGCGAAGGGCCGGTAATAGTGGGTGTTGTACTCCTCGACGATCTCGAAGGTCCAGTGCCCGGGGATGACGTTCCGGCCCACGATGTCGTGCTGCAACCGGTCGGCCTGGGCATGGTGGCCCCCGGCGCGCAGGTGCTCCAGCGCCTCGTCCAGTTTCAGGTCCGCACCGCCGGTCAGCTGGTGGAAGGCGTAGAGGCTGCCCCGGGCCCGTTCCACGGTCTCCAGAGCCTCCGAGAGCGCGCCCAGGGCCTTCACCGTGGTGTCGGTGGCGCCGTCGGGCCGACGGTGCGACAGGTCGGGGCTCTGGGGCTCGTCCGGGTTCTCGTTCATGGTTCTCCTGTGTCGTCGGCGGGTGAGCGGCCCACCGCCCTGGTACGCCTCGGACGCCGCTGCTCCCGTGCTCGTACCGGCCCCGTCACGGCAGTGGGGTGCCGCCGGTCGCGTTGACGATCTCGCCGGTGATGTAGCTGGCCTGCGGGGAGGCCAGGAAGACGTAGGCGGGTGCCATCTCGGCCGGCTGGGCGGGACGGCCCAGCGGTGACTGCTTCCCGAACTCCTTGGTGTCCGGGAGCGTCGCGGGAATCAGCGGTGTCCAGACGGGACCGGGCGCGACCGCGTTGACGCGGATGCCGTCCTTGGCCAGCATCTGCGCGAGCCCCTGGGTGAAGGTGACGATCGCGCCCTTCGTCATGGCGTAGTCCAGCAGGTGGGGGCTGGGCTTGTAACCCTGGACGGAGGCCGAGTTGATGATGCTGCCACCGGCCGGGATGTGCGGGAGCGCCATCTTGGAGAGCCAGAACATGCCGTACAGGTTGGTGCGCATCACCCGGTCGAACTGTTCGGTGCTGATGGCCGCGATGCCTTCGGGCTGGGACATCTGGTAGGCGGCGTTGTTGACGAGGATGTCGATGCCGCCGAATTCCTCGACGGCCCGGTCGACGAGGCTTTGGCACGCCTCTTCCACACGGATGTCGCATTCCACCGCGACGGCGCGCCGGCCGGCGTCCTCGACCAGCCCGACGGTCGTGCGGGCCTCGTCCTGTTCCTCGGGCAGATGCGTGAGAAGGACGTCCGCGCCCTCACGGGCGTAGGCGAGGGCGACTGCCCGGCCGATGCCGGAGTCCCCACCGGTGATCAGAGCCCTGCGCCCGGTCAGGACGCCGGAGCCGCGGTACGTCTCCTCGCCGTGGTCCGGGGGCGGATCCATCGGCCCGGTCCAGCCGGGGTGTGCCTGATCCTGCTGGGCGAACTCGGGCTGCGGATGCTGCTCGGCGGGGTGGGGCGTGGGCGGCTCGTTCTGCGCCATGGGCTGCTTCTCCTGTCTGTTGCTGCGGTCTCCCGGTACCGGCCTGATACCTACGGATGCTCAACTCGGGGGGTAGGGCGATTGCTCGAGGAGTTTCGCCAGATGGGCGGCATTGGCCGCCATGGCCTTGGTGGTGGCGGCCACGGCGTCGGGGGTGGCCGCCAGATCCTGGTAGTCCGTGCCCTGCTGGGCTTCACCGACCCAGTAGGTGACCGCACCCGGCGACAGCGAGAACCCGAGGTCGTTGAGCCCTTGGAAGAGATCCGCGCTCACCTTGTGCGCGCCGTCCTCGTTGCCCACGACGGCGACCAGGCCGACCTTGCCGCTGAACAGCCGGCGCCCCTGCTCGTCGGTCTCCGAGATGTCGGCGTTCAGGCGTTCCAGGACGCGCTGGCAGAGGCTGGAGGGGTGGCCGAGCCAGATCGGAGTGGCCAGGAGCACGATGTCGGCGGCCGTCACCTTCTCCCACAGTCCGGGCCAGTCGTCTCCGTCGCCCATGTCGCGGGCGATGCCCGGCCGGACGTCGTGGTCGACGACGCGGATCGTCTCGCCCTCCACACCGAGGCCGGCGAGTTCCGACATCACCTGTTCGGCGAGGTGGTGGCTGCTGGAGCGGTCGGGCGAGGGGCTGAGTGTGCAGACGACTGCGACAGCGCGGGTCATGAATCCTCCTGGTCGGGCGGGGTCGCCGCGGGGGCGGGGTCGGCCGTCGGGATCAGATCACCGTGGAGGGCTGCCGCGGGGAGTGCTCGACCACGTCGGCCAGCCGGGCGAGCATGGTGCGGTGACGCAGTTGGATCAGGGCGTCGGCGACCGTGTTGTGCAGCTTCCCGCCCGGTCCGCGCAGGGGATGCTCGTTGATGGTGAGCAGTGTGTTCTCGCCCCAGGGCCGCACCTCGAGGGCGATCCGCGCGGTGCCGAGCCATCCGCTGTCGGCTTCCAGCTCCAGGATGAAGGGCGCTTCGCACCGCCGGACGACGGTGCTCCCCGACACCGACCACGGCGCCAGATGAACGGTGTACGTGATGCTGGAGCCGACGTGGGGCCACACGCCCGCGTCGGGCCGTGTCCCGGACGTGCCGACCACCCAGTCGGCGTAGCGGGTGCCGTCGGCGAGTACCGCCCAGACGTCGGCGGGCGGGCGTTCGATCAGCCGGTGCCGTTCAGCCATGGATCCTCCAGTTCACGGTGGGCTCACTGGTGGTAGTCCTGGTGCCCAGCATGTCGCGGCTCATCCCCTGTTCTTCCACTTTTGCACGCATCCCGGGGATCCGCCGCCTGTCGGCCGTGGGGCGTCGTCCTCGCGGCGGGTGGTGTGTCCGGCACCGGCGTACCCCGGACGGGACGGGTCAGAGCGGTCCGCGCAGACTGGTGCGTCCGTCGCGCCAGGCGGTGAGCGTCCTCTCGCCCAGGCGCGCGTCCAGCAGATCGGTGGCGTGGATACCGAACGCCACGTCCGCCTCCAGCCACGGTTCCTCCTCCAGCAGCCCGCCCACCACGTCGCGGCGGACGACCTGTTCGTGGACGGCGTCGGCCTCCACGTGCTCGGCGTAGAAGTGCACGGCCGCTTCTCCGGCACCCGTCCGGCGCATCGCCTCGGCCAGTCGGCGGGAGGCCGGCGACGAGGTGACCTCGACGGCGGCGAAGTGTCCCACCAGCGCGCCGCGCAGGGCACGGTGCAGGCCGAACATCGACATCAGGTTGACGATCGCCAGCATCTCCGCCGTGGCCACGTCGACGTACCGGCCGTACGTCGTGTCCAGGTCCAGGTCCCTCATCAGGTCCGCGAAGAGCCGCGAGTGCATCCGTGACGCCCGCCCGGCACCGAATTCGTCGTACTCGACCGCGACCATGGCCGCCTTCGCCCTGCCGCGCAGCCGGGGGATCACCCAGGCGTGCGGGTCGGCTTCCTTGAGGTGGTAGAGCGAACGCTGGGCCGCGTACTCACGCAGCTGCCACAGTTCCCCTTCGTCCCGGAGGTGGCCCGAAAGTCCACCGGCCTCCACGGGCTCGACGAGGATCCCGGCGAACGCCTCTTCGAGGCCGGTGCCGCGCTCGGTGTCCGCGCGCAGCGCGTCCAGGAAGCGACGTTCCAGACCGGCGCGCAGCCCGAGCAGCCCCGGGTCCCACTCCCAGGCGGAATCCACGTCGTGGAACCCGCGGTAGTGCAGTTCGTAGCAGAGGTAGAGCGCGAGGTGGAGGTCCTCTCCGTACGGGTCGGCCTCGTCGGCCGTCCCGCGCGACGGCAGGGGGACCCCGTCGCCGGGGTCGCCCCGCAGGGCACGGACGACTCCGTGGCTGAGGTCGCCCCGTCCTGCCGGCAGGACGGGCCCGGTCAGAGGGGTGCCGGACTCCTGAACCGTCTTCACTCGAACCGTCTTCACTCTGCGGCCTCGCCACTCGGGTCGGCAGTACGGACAGCGGTCTCGTCGGCAATCCGTTCGGCATCCGAACCGGCACGTCGTGCCGGCTTGTCCTTGTCCGCCGCGGGGCGCCCGGTGCGAGGGCCTCGGCCGGCGGAGTCCCTGACCCTGCGGCGGTGGCTGGTGTCGCACCACGGGTAGGTCCTGCTGCGCCGGCAGGCGCACAGGGCCACCACGAAACGGTCCGACGTGACCGTGCTCCCGTCCTCGAGGGTCACTTCGACCGGCCCCTCCAGGAGCACCGGCCCGTCCTTCGTCGGCGTCACTCGGTGCGGCCCGTCACCGGATGCGGTCGGCACGGATGATCACCAACTCTTCCTTCTCGTCATCGGGCGCGATCAGACCGCGGCCCGCCAGCCACTTCCTGCGTGCCGAGAGCACCGGACCGAAAGGCACACAGCGCCGGTCGGTCACCTCGGCCCGCAGGCCGGACCGCTCCAGACGCTCCAGGGTGGCGGACACCCCGCACAGGGCCGAGTGCACCAGCAGCACAGCTCCGCCGGGGCGCAGCAGGTCCGCCGCGCCGTCGCACAGACGGTCGACGAGGAAGCGTCCGTCGTGGCCCGCGTCCCAGGCTCTGGCCGAGCCCCGCCGGGGTGGTGCGGCGTCCGGAGCGGGCACGTACGGCGGATTGCTGAGGATGAGGTCGAACCGCCGTCCGGCGGCGGGGGTCAGGAGATCCCCCCGGACGACATCGATCCTCAGTCCGGCGATCGCCGCGTTCACACGGGTGGTGAGCACGGCGCGGCGGGTGCGGTCGACCGCCGACACGCGCGCTCCCCGCCGTGCCGCGGCGAGGGCGAGCACACCCGACCCCGTTCCGACGTCCAGGACCTCCGTGCCGGGGCCGACCGCCTCACGTTCCAGGGCCTTCCGCAGCAGCAGCGTGTCCTCCTGAGGCGCGTAGACACCCCGCGGCGCCATCACCCGACCGCCCAGGTTGTACGTTCCCAGCAGACCTGGCATCGGCTCACCTCACACATCCGGTTGAAGCGCACCCTTCACGCTGTTCTCACGACGACCCAGTGCCTAGTGCCCGTGGAGGAGGTGTTTAATCAACGCCTCTGTCCCGTTACCGGCGGTGCCGGAGTGCGACCGGGCCCCGCGGCCGAAGCCCCGGCGCCCCCGGCGGGCCGGGGGCGCCGGGGACGCCGGGGCGCCGGGGGCGGTCGGCCGGTGGGTCAGTGGCCCGCGACGACGCCGGAGAGTTCGTTGGTGCTCTTCGGCAGGGTCACGGAGGTGATCTTCTCGCCCGATTCGATGTCCACGGCGTGCAGTTCGCGCGTGCCCGGTTCGGAGACGTACGCGGTGTGGTCGCGGACGAAGAGGGTGGGCCTCGGCTGCTGCCAGTCGAGCGGTTCCTGCCACTTGTCCACGACGGGGATCTTCTTCTCGACCTTGCCCGTCTCCGGGTCGATCACGTGCAGGGCGCCGTCCGTACCGAGGACGAGCGCCTCGCCGTGGGGCCCCCGGCCCAGCGAGCGGAAGGAGTAGCTGGTGCCGAGGTCGACCAGGCGCAGCTCTGCCGTCTCGGTGTCGATCAGGGACACGCGCGTCGGCCGCTCCAGCTCGGCGTCCGGGTCGGTCTTGTAGTCGCCCAGCAGGACCGGGGAGGCGTCGCTGCCGGCCTGGTTGCCGATGCGGCCGTAGTCGTCGGGGGCGTCGATCTTGGTGAACTCGCCGTCCTTGTAGATCAGGATGCCGTCCTCGCAGCCGACGGCGACGGCCTCGCCCTGGGCCGTGGCCTCGCCGTGGACGCCGGGGCACTTCTCGTTGCGCGCGATCTCCTTGTCGTTTTCGTCGAGGACGAGGGCGCCGGTGCGCTTCTCCTCGGTGCCCACGGTGCTGAGGAGTTCGCCGTTGCTCAGCTCGATGGCGACGCCGTGGTGCGGTTCGGCGGAGGTGTGGCTCCGGCCCTCGGGTTTCCCGCCGCCGGCGAGGTCGGCGGGGTCGAGGACGTTGACCTCGCCCGTGCCGTCGGTGAACAGGACCGTCTTGCCGGCGTGCCGTACGACGTGTCCCGGCTTGGCGCCGTCGTACGTGATGTCGGTGAGGGCCTGCCCGGCTGCGTCGAGGACCCGGAAGCCGGAGTCGGTGGAGACGAAGACGTGGGAGTCGTCACCGGCGGGGTTGACCCGGTTGAAGCCGGGCAGCTCGATCGTCGTGGCGAGCTTCAGGGTCTCGCCGTCCAGGATGTACAGGCCGCCGTCGAAGGTGGCGACCAGCGGTTCCTCGACCCTGGCGGCCCCGGCTCCCGGGGTGCCCTTCGTCGCCTTCTCCGTCTTCTCCGCCTTCGCGTCGGACGAGGAGGTCCCGCCGCCTCCGCAGGCGGTCAGGACGGCGGAGACCGCCAGGGCGAGGGCCGTACCGGTGAGGGCTCTGGCGCGTGTCGACTTGCTCACTGTGCGTGTTCCTTTCCGGCCGCGCGGACGCGGCTTGGGGGTGTTCGAAAACGGGGGTTCGGGCGCGGGTTCAGCCGGCGGTCAGGCCGTCCGTCATGGCGGTGGTGTTGGCGCGCATCATCTGCAGGTAGGTGCCGGCGCCCCCGCCCTTCTCGGTCAGCGACTCGGAGTACAGCGCGACGACCTGTACCCGGCCGCCCAGTTCCGTGCGCAGGACCTCGGCCAGCCGGGTGGGCTGGGAGGAGTCCGCGAAGACGGTCCGCACCCCGGCCTCGCGCATGGCCTCGGTGAGCGAGCGCAGGTCCGAGGAGCTGGGCGAGGCCAGCGTCGTACCGCTCGGTACGACCGCGCCGACCGTCCGGAAGCCGAAGCGTTCGGCGAGGTAGCCGAAGACGTGGTGGTTGGTCACCAGCGCGCGCCGCTGCTCGGGTATGCGGTCGAAGGAGCGTTCCATCCAGGCGGTCAGGTCGGCGAGTCGCCCGTCGTAGCGGTCGGTGTGGGCGCGGATCGTCTTCTCGTCCACGCCGTCCACGTGCTCGACGACCCGGTCGGCGATCAGGCCGGCGGCCGTGCGCACCCGGTCGGGGTCGGTCCAGAAATGCGGGTCGGGCTGTCCGGCGTCCCCCTCGGGGCCGCCGTCGGCCGGCGCCCGGAAGACGAGCGGGTCCACCTCCCCGCCGACCTCGAGCGTGGCGATCCCCGCCTCCCGGGCGGCCTCCACGTGCCGCAGTACGTTCTCCTCCAGGCCCAGCCCGTTGAAGACCACGAGGTCGGCCCGCTCCAGCTCGGCCGCCTGCACGGCCGACAGCCCGAAGGAGTGCGGGTCGGCGTTCGGTTTCATCAGCACCGTGACGTCGGCCTCGTCGCCGACGATCTCCTGGGTGATGTCGCCGAGGATGTTCGTCGTCACCACGACCCGGGGCCGGTCGTCGGCGGTCGCGCACGCGGTGGCCGTGCCGGCGAGGGCGAGGGCGAGCAGGGTGAGGAGCAGGCGGCGCAGCCGCAGGACGGCGCGCCTCGGTGTCGTCGTCATCGGCCGGTCTCCACCATCAGGGCCGGTTCGATGTCGAGGTCGAAGGTGCGCGCGATGCGCAGGTCGTCGTTGTAGTCGATCTCGTACACGCGCTTGCCCGCCGGGTCGTTGAGGTAGGCGCGGCTGCGGTCGACCTCGATGACGGGCCGGGGCGTCGTCGCCTCCGGTCCGGTGCCGGGTACGTCCTTCAGCAGCTGCTTCGTCCGGGACACCTGCTCGCCGGTGGCGATGTCGTAGCCGTACAGGACCCCGTCGGTGCCGAGGACGAGCAGGGGCGAGCCCTCGCCCGCGGTGTTGGCGGCGACGGCGGGGCCGGTCTCCACCCGGGTCCAGGTGCGCTCCGTGACGTCCAGGACCCATACGGCCCGGTCTCCGGCCGGCGCCGTGAGCGTGTCGCTGCCGGCCCGGTGACGGAAGGCCGTGGCCCGTTCCCGCTCGGCGACGCCCGTACCGTACGGGATCCTCTCGGCGGTGAACGTGCCGTCCTCCGCGCGGACCAGCAGGGCTCCGTCGGCGCAGCCGAGGACGACTCCCCGCCGGGTGACGGCGTCGCCCCGCGGGTTTTCGCACTCGGCGTCCGGTGCCGCGACGCGCTCGCCCTCGCGGTCGTACACCGCGACCTTCGGGGTGCCCTTCGTGTCGTCGGTGAGGGTCAGCAGGTGCTCCTCGTACGGCACGACGGCGCCGGCGTGCGTTCCGGGCAGCGGGCGGGGGGTGCCGGTGGCCCCCGCCTCCAGGTCGGCCCTGCGGTGGATCCCGGCCCGGCCGTCGCCGTGGGTCACGACGGTCACGGCGGCGTCGCTGCGGACGCTGGTACGGGGGCCGTCGGAGAGGCGGCCCACGTCGCGTATCTCCGCGCGGTAGTAGTGCACGTGGTCGCCGTGGTCCACCGTCCAGGCGCCGGTGTCGAGGACGCGCGTGCCGTCCGCGGCGTGGAGGTGGCCGAACCGGCCGTCCGTGGTGAGGGCCGAGGTGCCCGGCACCCGGGAGACCTCGTGCGACTCCCCGGTGATCAGGTCGAGGACACGGGTGTCACCGCCGCTCGGGTCGTTGAGGAGCAGTCTGGACTGCTGCTCGGCCTTCTCCTGCGCCCCTTCGACGTATCCGTGCGGGGTGGCGGCCGACGGGCTCGCCGGCGGGGCGGAGGCGGCGCCGTCCCGGCCGTCCGCGCAGCCTGTGGCGAGCAGCGCGAGGGCCAGGAGCGCGGAGGCCCCGGCAGTGACGTTTCCTCGGAGGGGCAAGGGGATCGCCTCAATCAGGTTTCTGGATCAGGTCTTGAGTTCGGGTCGGGGCTTCGGGTCAGGTCCGCGGATCAAGGCGGCGGCGTTGCTGCCGGTGGCGGAGGCCCGATGCGAGGTGGGAGAGGAAGAACAGGCCCACCGCGAGGGCCGAGACGGTCGCGCCGGCCGCGGTGCTCAGGTGCCAGGAGAGCAGCAGGCCGAAGAAGGTGGCGGCCGCGCCGAGCAGTGCCGCGATCACCATCACCGCCCGCACGCTGCGCCCCCACGGCAGTGCCGCCGCCGGCGGGGCGATGAGCAGGCCCAGGACCAGCAGCGTCCCCACGATGTGGAAGGAGGCGACGATGGCCAGCGCCAGCAGGCCCAGCAGTACGGCGTGGGCGACGCGCGGACGCAGGCCGAGGGTGCGGGCCTTGCGCGGGTCGAACGCCAGGGCGAGGAAGGCGCGGTGGCCGAGAACCGAGACCGTCAGTGCCGACAGCAGTGCCGCTGCCAGCAGGACCAGGTCCTGTTCCCGGACGGCGAGGACGTCGCCGAAGAGGAACCCGGTCAGGTCCACCGCGAAGGACTGCGAGCGCGACACGATGATGACGCCGAGCGAGAGCATCCCGACGAAGAGCAGGCCGATCCCGGTGTCCTGGGACAGCCGGGGGGTACGCCCGAGGGCGGTGACACCGGCCGTCATCACGGCCGCGCTCAGCAGCGCCCCCAGCAGCAGGTTGCCGCCCAGGAGCGCGGCGAGCGCGACTCCGGGCAGCAGTCCGTGCGACATGGCGTCACCGAGGAAGGCCATGCCTCTGAGCACCACCCAGGTGCCCGCCAGGGCACAGATCGCCGACACCAGCATCCCGCCCCACAGGGCCCTTTGCACGAAGGTCACCTCGAAAGGGCCTGTCAACCACTCCATAACGAGCACACTACAATGACAACCATGTTCAATAGAACCCTCTCCCCCGCCGTCGAGGGCCGGACGCCGCCCCGCGTCCGCTTCACCGGACTTTCCGCGGGCTACCCCGGCCGTCCCGTGCTCGACCAACTCGACGGCGAGATACCGGCATTGGCCGTCACCGCGCTGATCGGCCCGAACGGCAGCGGGAAGTCCACGCTGCTCGGAGTACTGGCCGGAGTGATCCGCCCCACAGCGGGAGAGGTCCAACACGACGGAGGCCGGCCGCCGGCGTTCGTCCCGCAGCGAGGGGCCGTCGGCGACACGCTTCCGCTGACGGTCCGCCAGACCGTGGAGATGGGCCGCTGGGGCGAGCGGGGACCGTGGCGCCGGCTCACGCGGCGCGACCGGACGGTGGTGGACGAGGCGATGGAGCGGCTCGGCATCACGGCGCTCGCCGCACGCCGGCTCGGCGAGCTCTCCGGCGGGCAGAGGCAGCGCACGCTCATGGCGCAGGGCCTGGCCCAGGAGTCGGACCTGCTCCTGCTGGACGAGCCGACCACCGGCCTCGACCCCGAGGCCAGGGAGCGCACGGCGGCGCTGCTGACGGAGCTGGTGGCCGACGGGGTGACCCTCGTCCACGCCACCCACGACCTGGACGCGGCGCGCTCGGCGGACACCTGCCTGCTGCTCCGCGACGGCCGCCTGGCCGGCCAGGGACCGCCGGACCGGCTCCTCACCCCGACGGCACTCGCCCACCTGTGGCAACCGGTGTGAGAGCCGCGGCAGCCGCGCGGGCCATTCCTTCGAGCTCACTGCTCCGGGCTCACGCCTCGGACCGGTTCACGCGGATCAGCAGCGTCTGCTGCCCGGTGGCGACGGGCGTGCGTTCACCACCCGAGCGGATGCGACAGCCGGTCACCTGTGAGCGGCAGGACCGCAGGACGTGGTGGCATGCGAGCGGCCCCGGCGCCCAGGTCGGCGCGGGGCGAGAGGGTGGGGGCAGGTGACCGGCATCAGTGGGGGTGGGTGTCCTCCCTTCCCCCGCGCAGCGGTCCTCACTCACCCCCGTGGAGGGCCGCTGCGCCCTCACGACCCTCCGCCTGGCCGTCACCAGCGGGAGCGGGCGGTTCCTCGTCGCGTGGAGTGGCTCGCAGAGAGCGAGGTCGGCGGCCGTGTCACCTCGGCCGGTGAACAGCCGAGGTGACACGGTGTCCCGTCGGCACGGTCAGGAGGTGAGTCCGGCCACGAAGGCTCGGGTCAGCGCGGTCGGCGCGGTGATGGCGGTGCCCACGACGACGCTCAGTGCGCCCGCCGACAGGGCCTCGGCAGCCTGCTCCGGGGTCGCGATCCGGCCCTCGGCGATCACCGGGGCGGTGATCGCGGCGGCGAGGTCGGCCACGAGGGCCAGGTCGGGGGCCGTCCGGCGGGGGCTGCCCGGCACGTGTCCGGACAGCGTCGTTCCCACGAAGTCGGCGCCGCGGGCGACGGCCGCGCAGCCCTCGTCGAAGGCCGACACGTCGGCCATGACCAGGGCGCCCGCCGCGTGGACGGCCTCGACCAGGTCCGCGAAGGTGCTGCCGTCGGGCCGCGAGCGCGCCGTGGCGTCGGCCGCGACGACCGCGGCTCCGGCCTCGACGAGGGCGAGGGCGTGCCGCACGGTCGGAGTGATGTAGACGCCGGTGTCGCCGTCCTTCCACAGCCCGATCACGGGCAGGCCGACCGCGGCGACGGTGGCCGCGACGACCTCCGGCTCGTTGACCCGCACGGCCGCCGCGCCGCCGGCCTCGGCCGCACGGGCCAGGCGCACCAGCGTGTCGGTCTGGCGCATCGGATCGCCGGGAGGGGCCTGGCAGGACACGATCAGCCGGCCCTTCAGGGCGTCGGCCAGAGGCAGGGTCATCGAGGAACTCCGGTGGCTCGGGGGCTGTGCAGGGGCAGGGTGCGGGTCAGCGCCGCGGCGCCGTGCACCGCTGTGTCGGATCCGCCGCCCGGCGGGGCGGGGCGCAGGCCCCGCAGCGGGGGCATGAGTTCGGTGGCGAAGGCGGCGTCCAGGGCGTCCGTGTACAGCGCTCCGATGCGGGGCACGCCGCCGCCGACGACGACGTGGTCGGCCCCCAGCACGTTGGCGAGGCCACCCAGGACACGGCCGACGGCCTCGGCGCCCAGGACGATGGCCGCGGTGGCGTGCGGGTCACCCTGGGCCGCGCGGGCGGCCACGGTCTCCAGGCGGTCGGCCGGGACTCCGCTCATCCGCGTGTAGTGGGCGGTGACGGCGGGACCCGCCGCGATCGCCTCGAGATGACCGGTGGCACCGCAGGTGCAGGGCAGCCCCTCGGCCTCGGGGCTCGACAGGTGGCCGAGATGTCCGGCGATGCCGGCCGCCCCGTGCAGCATGCGCCCCTCGGCGGCGACGGCGCCGCCGACGCCGGTGCCGACCGCCGCGTAGATCAGCGTGGGCCGGTGACCGTCCGTGCCGCCGTTGTCGTGCGCGGCGCCGTCCCCGCGGCCGGCGCCGTCCTTCCGGAGGGTGGCCAGTTCCGCGGCGGCGGCGGCGCGCACGTCGTTGTCGCAGGCCACCGGGAGCCCGGTGCGGGTGGCGAGGCCGGTGGCCAGGGGGGTGCCGGCCCAGCCCCGGATCGCGTCGGTCGCGCTGGTGACGGTCCCGGTGGCGGGGTCGATCACCCCGGCGGCCGCGACGCCGATCGCCCTCGTGCCCAGTGCCCGGACCGCGCGGGCGGCCTCGGCCAGCGCGTCGAGCACCGCCTCGGCCCCCTCGGTCGCCGGTGTGGGCCTGAAGTGCCGGTCCAGGACGGTGCCGTCGGCCCCCACCAGGGCGGCGGCGATCTTCGTACCGCCCAGGTCGAGGCCGATGACCGTCGCGTCCGGTCGCCGTGCCGTCATCGGACCGGAAGCAGTCCGGCGCCGCGCAGCCGCTGCTCGACGAAGGCGATCGACGCGTCGCCCAGCTGGATCTGCGGGGCCGCGGTGGTGCCGTGCGTGAACACTCCGAGCAGCCGCAGCGCGTGCTTGAAGGCGCCGATGGCGGAGGAGTTGGGGCCCATCTCGTCCCCCGGCCCGGCGTCGACCATGCGGAACAGCTCGACGAGCCGCTCCTGTTCCTTGACGGCGCTGTCCAGGTCGCCACCCCGCACGGCGTCGTAGAGGCGCACGTATCCGGCGGGGTCCACGTTGCCCAGGCCGGGGACGACCCCGTCGGCACCCGCCAGCAGGGCGGCGTCCACGGTCAGTTCGGAGCCGGTGAGGATGCTGAAGGAGGGGGCCGGGCCGTCGGCGCGGCCGTGCCGCCCGCCGAGCTGGACGATGAGCCGGCGCAGGCCGCCCTCGTCGCCGCTGCTGTCCTTGAGGCCGGCGAGCGTGCCGTCCTCGGCGAGTTCGCGCACCAGGGCGGTGGAGAGCTTGCTGTGCACGGAGACCGGCAGGTCGTAGGCGTACAGGGGGAGGTCGACGCGGGCGCGGAGGGTGCGGAAGTGGTGGGCGATCTCCCGGGGGTGGGTCCGGGCGTAGAAGGGCGCGGTCGCGACCAGGGCGTCGGCGCCCGCCTCGCGCGCGGCCTGTGCGTGGTCGATCACCCGGGGGGTGGTCGTGTCGATGACACCGGCGAGTACGGGGACGCGTCCGGCGACGGCGTCCACGACGGTCCGCAGCACCACCGCACGCTGCCGGTCGGTGAGGAAGGCGACCTCGCTGCTGGAGCCGAGGGCGAACAGGCCGTGCACTCCCCCGCTCACGAGGTGTTCGACGTGCCGGGTGAGCGAGGCGGTGTCGACCTCGCCCGAAGCGTCCAGGGGGGTGCAGACGGGCGGCACGACGCCGCGCAGCGGCTGGGACGGGGACGGGGACATGAGAGTGCTCCTGGGTTGTGCGGTGGTGGTACGGAGGGAAACGGGCCGCCCGCCCCGGGTGGTGGGCGGGCGGCCCGGGCGGCCCTGGTCAGGGGGCCGTGACGGTGAGCTTGTTGTCACCGTAGGACCGCTGGGTGCCGCGGACGGTGTAGGTGGCGGTGGTCGGCACGGTGCCCGCCGCGGCGTTCGCCGGCACGGTGACGGGGATCTTGACGTTCGCCCCCTGGCCGGGATTGAGCGCGGGCATGGCCACGGACGGGGCGCTCCAGCCGGCCGGCAGCTGGAGGGAGACCGTGCCGGCGGGAAGGAGGACGTCGTTCTGGCTGACGACGCGGACGGTGACGTCGGTGGTCCTCCCGGCGGGCAGGGAGGCCGGCGGGGTGACGGTGACCGGTGCGCAGACCCCGCCGAGCCACTGGAGGTCGAAGGAGGAGTAGGTGATGTGCTGGTAGTTGTTGCGCTCCCACAGCATGCCGACCCGGGCGTTGCCGGTGCCGTCACCGAGGGGGGTGAGGGTGGAGTAGGCGGCCGAGCCGGCCTCGGCGGTCTTGCGGACCGGCCAGTTCTGTCCGTTGTCGCAGGACAGGCGGACGGTGAGGTTGCTGCGGCTGTTGGTGGTGGCGGTGTTGCTGAACATCAGCCAGGAGGCCCGCGGGTGCGAGGCGGCGACGCCCGGCGCGAAGCGGGCGATGGAGCCGTTGTTGGCGGGGTCGGGCAGTTCGGTGTCCTGCTGGAAGGGGGTGTAGGTGACACCGCCGTCGCTGGAGTGGGCCACCGTGCGGTAGGGCGCGGAGCGGTTGTTGAGCATGACGCGGCCGTCGGAGAGTTCGACGGTCTTGTTCTCGTCGCCGCCCGGTCCGACGGGGGTGCCCATCCTCCAGGTGGCGCCGTGGTCGTCGCTGTAGGCGCTGACCGCGTAGTTGGCCCCGTTGTTGCGGATGGCGTACTGCTGGATCAGGCGGCCCTTGTAGGTGCCGTGCCGCAGCTGGATGCCCTCGCCGGAGGCGGCGAACATGCCGGCCCAGGCCGGGTTCTTGATCTCCGCGGTGATCCGCTCGTGCTTCCAGGTCAGACCGTCGTCGTCGGAGTAGCTGTAGTCGGCCTGCAGGACGTTGGGGTCGTTCTCGTCGTTGCCGGTGCCGGAGCCGAAGAAACCCTGGTTCACGGAGGCCGCGTAGAAGACGAAGACGCGTCCGGTCTCGCGGTCGACCAGGAGGCTGGGGTCGCCGTAGCCCTTGGGCGCGGCTTCCTTGCGCACGACCTGCTGCGCCTGCCAGGTGGTGCCGCCGTCGGTGCTGCGGCGCAGGACGACGCCGAGGTTGCCGGGCAGGTCGCCCAGGGTGGGGCGGGCGTCGTACGCGGCGAGCAGGGTGCCCTTGGTGGTGCGGGTCAGGGCGGGGATGCGGTAGTGGGGGGACCCGGTTCCCGCGGTGGCGATGTTCTGCGAGGTGAAGGTGGCGGCGGCCACGGCGGGGGCGGGCTGGTCCGCGCCGTGGGCGGTGGGAGTGGTGAGGGCCAGGACCGTCAGGGCCGCGGCCGCGGTGGCGGTGACGCTGAGGGGAACTCTTCGCTGCATGGACAGGCCTCTTCTCGGGTGAGGGATTCAGGCGAGTTGCGGATCGTGCAGTGCGGAGAGAGCCGTGGAGCCCGCAGGGTTCGCGGGGTCCACAGGGCTTGTGGGACTCGGCAGGACCAGCCGTTCCCTCAGCCAGGCGAGCTGTTCGCGCCGGTGGTGGCCGCCGCCGCCCTCGTGGCCGTTGAACTCGTAGACGCGCAGGTCCTTGCCGCCGCCGTAGCGGTGGTAGGCGGCGAAGCAGGTGGAGGGCGGGCAGACCTCGTCCATCATGGCGATGGAGAAGAGGGCCGGTGCCGTCGCGCGTAGGGCCAGCAGGGCCGCGTCGACGTAGGACAGGGTGGTGAACACCGTCTCGGTGCGGCAGCGGTGCAGGCGCAGGTATTCGGCGATCTCGGTGTAGGGCGGTTGGGCCGCGATGTTCGCTCCGCGCCGGATGTCGCACAGGAACGGGACGTCGGGCATCACGCCGGCGAGGCCCGGCACGAGGGCGGCCACCGCGAGCGCGATGCCGCCGCCCTGGCTGATGCCGGTCACGACGGTCCGGGCCGGGTCGACGGCCGGGTGCGCGCGGGCCGCCTCGACGAAGCGGACGGCGTCGGTGAACACGCGGCGGTAGTAGTGGTCGTGGGGGCTCTCGACGCCGCGCGTGAGGAAACCGGGGACGGTACCGCCCACGTCCGCGGTGTCGGGGGTGTCGCCGCCGGCGGTGGACCAGCCCTGGCCGCGGGTGTCCATGATGAAGTGCGCGTAGCCGGCGTTCGCCCAGAGCACCTGCTCGTGTGCCAGTCCGCGTCCGCGTCCGTAGCCGAGGAACTCCACCACGCAGCCCAGCGGTCCGTCGGCCCCGGCGGGCAGGTGCAGCCAGCCGCGGACCGGCTCACCGGCGAAGCCCGGCACCGTCGCGTCGTAGGTCCTCACCTGGGTCAGCCCGGTCTCCACGGGCGTGAAGCGGGCGGGGCCGCCGACCGCCCGGGCCTGGCGGAGGGTCTGGTCCCAGAAGGCGTCGAGGTCGGCGGGCTCGTCGAGGTCGGGCCGCAGCGCGAGGCACTGGGCGAGCGTGAGGTCCGTCAGTGGCATGTGGAGGGCCCCGGTGGGTGAGGCGTGCGCGCAGGCGCAGCGCGGGAGTCCGGAGGGATGTCGATCCGGAAGACCGACTCCCGAGAACAGACGTCTGATGTCTGTTGTCCTGGGACCCTAGGGATCCGGAGAACGCCCGTCAAGTGCCCCGCCACCGCCGCCGCCCGCCCCGCCACCACCCCCCGGCGGCGGGGCGGGCGGCGGCACGGCAAGGCGGGGGCGGCCCTGCGCCGAAGCGGCCCCCGCCGCCGGAAGAGCCCAGGTCAGCGGCGCGCGCGGGCCTCCGTGATGCGATGGCGCACCGGTGCGTAGTGTTCGACCAGGGCGGCCGCGAACTCGACGGGATCCCGGTCCCGGACGGCGTCCACGATGCGCTGGTGACTGGCGATGGTGGCCGCCTCGTGCTCGTGCGTGAAGACGTCGAGATGCGGCGCGACGATGACGTAGACGTCCCAGAAGGCCGCGGACAGCTGCCCGACGAGATCGTTGCCGAGAGGGGCGAGGAGCAGGGTGTGGAAGGCGCGGTCGGCCTCGACGAATCCCTGCCCCTCGCCGGCTCCGGCCCGGCGCATGGCGTCGACGAGCTCCTCGAGGCGGTCGATCTGCTCACCGGTCAGGGACGTCACGAGCCGTTCCGCCATGCCGCGTTCGAACAGCTCTCGCACCTCGATGAGGTCCGACATCACCTGGAAGTCGTCGTCCGGACTGAGCAGGCCGCGGAAGGCCAGGCTTTCCACCAGCGCGGACAGGCTCAGCCGCCCGACGTACGTGCCGTGACCGTGCCGCACCTCGACGATGTCGAGCGCGGTGAGGATCCTGATCGCCTCCCGCACGCTGGAGCGGCTGGCGCCGAGCGCCTCGCACAAGGCGGGCTCGGTCGGCAGCGGGTCCCCCGGGCGCAACTGATTGTGCAGAATGTATGCCTTGATGCCGTCCACGACCTCCTGCCGCAATGGCTGTCGTGCCGTTTTGGGCTCCGGCATCGTCCGCCGGACCGCCCCCTGATCCACCGCCACCTCTTGACCCCTCTCCCTTGCCGAGCTACGTTCCCACGCTATCAAGCATCAGACATCAGACGTCTGATGCATCGTGGGTGAGGTACCGTTCGCGCCCGCTTCTTCCTGACATCGACCATCGCACGTCATTTTCCCGCCTGGAGGAACCTTGTCCGCGCGCAGCGCAGCCGGCGTCGACCGCCGCACCTTCATGAGATACACCAGCGCCATCGGTGCGGCGACCGCGATCACCGCGGGTCTGTCCGCCTGCGGCGGTCCCGGCAGCACCGGCGAGGATTCCGGTGGCTCCGGCGGCGGCAGTGCCAGCGACACCATCGAAGCCGGCCTCTCCTATCCCCTCTCCACGGGCTTCGACCCGATGATCACCTCGGGCGCGACTCCGTTCGCGGCCAACATGCACATCTTCGAGAGCCTGGTGGACCTCGACCCGGCCACGCTCGCCGCACGGCCGGCGCTGGCCACCGAGATGCCCAAGAAGATCAACGCGACCACCTACCGGGCCACCCTGCGCGAGGGGGCCACCTTCCACGACGGTTCGGCGGTCACCGCGGACGACGTGGTGTTCAGCTTCGAGCGGGTCCTCGACCCGAAGAACGCCTCGCTGATGGCGCAGTTCGTCCCGTTCATCGACCAGGTGAAGGCGGTCGACGAGTCGACGGTCGAGTTCAAGCTGAAGCACGCCTTCGCGCTCTTCCCCTCGCGCATATCCGTGGTGCGGATCGTGCCGGAGAAGATCGCCGGCGCCGACGCCAAGGCCTTCGACGCCAAGCCCGTCGGCTCGGGCCCGTACCGCTTCGTGTCGGCCGTCCGCGAGGACAAGATCGTCATGGAGGCGTACGACAAGTACAACGGCCCGCACCCGGCCAAGGCCAAGAAGATGGTCTGGCGCCTCATGTCCGACCCGTCCGCGCGGGTCAGCGCGCTGAAGTCCGGCCGCGTACAGGCCATCGAGGACGTGCCCTACATCGACGTCAAGGGCTTCACCGGCAAGGACAAGGTGGAGTCGGTGCAGTCCTTCGGGCTGCTCTTCCTGATGTTCAACTGCGCCGACAAGCGCTTCGAGGACAAGCGGGTGCGCCAGGCGCTGCACTACGCCCTGGACACCGAGAAGATCATCTCGACCGCGCTGCTGGGCAACGCCGAGCCCGCCACGGGTTACGTCCAGGCCACGCACCCCGACTACCGCAAGGCCGCCACCGTCTACAGCCACGACCCGGCCAAGGCCAAGAAGCTGCTCGCCGACGCGGGCGTGGGCAGGCTGTCCTTCACGCTGCTGCTCACCGACACCGGCTGGGTCAAGGACATCGCGCCCCTGATCAAGGAGAGCTGGGCCGCGGCCGGCATCGACGCCAAGCTCGACATCGCCCAGTCCCCCGCCCAGTACGCCAAGGTCGACAAGGGCGACTTCGAGGTCCTGGCCGCGCCCGGCGACCCGTCGGTCTTCGGCAACGACGCCGACCTGCTGCTGCGCTGGTTCTACTACGGCTTCTGGCCGGAGAACCGTTACGGCTGGAAGGGCTCCGCCGCCTACAGGAAGACCAAGTCGCTGCTCGACGAGGCCGCCCGGGAGGCCGACGCGGAAAAGCGCAAGGAGCTGTGGGGCGAGGTCACCGACCTGGTCGCCGATGAGGCGGCGCTCTACCCGGTGCTGCACCGCAAGCTGCCCACCGCCTGGCGGGAGGGAGCGCTGTCGGGCTTCAGGCCGCTGCCCACCACCGGACTGTCCTTCGTCGACGTCGGCCGCGCCTGAGCCTCGTCCACCCGGACCGTCGGGCCGCCGCCGCTGCCTGCCGGGCAGCGGCCGCGGCCGGCCCCCAATCCCTAGGAACCTCACGATGGTTGCATTTCTCCGGCTCGCGCTGCGCCGCGTCGCGATGATGCCGGTGATGATCCTCGGCATCGCGCTGCTGGTCTTCGTGGTCCTGCAGTTCTCGCCGGTCGACCCCGCGTACAACGCGCTCGGCGACAGCGCGAGCCCCGAGGCCCGTGCCGCGTTCGCCGAGGCCCAAGGTCTCAACGATCCGCTGCCGGTGCGGTACTTCGCCTTCTTGGCCGATCTGGCACAGGGAGACCTCGGCGTCACCGTGCCCCCCAGCCAGCCCGTCGCCGACCGCATCGCCACCGCGTTCCCGCTCACCCTGCAGCTGACGCTGCTCGGCCTCACGCTGGCCATCGTGCTGGCCCTGGTCCTCGGTGTCACCAGCGCCGTGTGCCGCGACCGCTGGCCCGACCAGGTCTTCCGTGTGCTGTCGATGGCCGGGATCGCCCTGCCCTCGTTCTGGCTCGGTGTCCTGCTCATCCAGCAGTTCGCCCTGAACATGCAGCTCCTGCCGACCGGCGGGTACGTCAACCCGGCCGACTCCTTCGGCGGCTGGCTGCGGAGCATGGCCCTGCCCGCGACCGCCCTCGCCCTGCCCGTATCCGCCTCCCTGGCCCGGCTGATCCGTACCTCGATGGTCACCGAACTCGACCGCGACTACATCCGCACCGCCCGCGGCAGCGGCCTGCCTCCGTTCATGATCGTCCGCTCGGCGCTGCGCAACGCCCTGGTCACCCCGCTGACCGTACTCGGCGTCAAGGTCGGCTACATGCTCAGCGGCGCCGTCGTCATCGAGGCGATCTTCGACCTGCCCGGCATGGGCAAGCTGATCCTCGAAGGCGTCACCGGAGGCGACGTCGGTCTCGTCCAGGGCACCGTGCTCACCATCGCGGTCGCCTTCCTCGTGGTCAACGTCGTCGTCGACCTGCTGTACCTGCTCGTCAACCCGCGCATCAGGACGGTGTGATGTTCGCCCCACGCTCCCTCGCCGAGCGGCTGGCCCCCGGCACCCGCCTGCGCCGCCTGCCCCTGCCCTCCCGGATCGCCCTCGGGGTCATCCTCGTGGTCGTGCTGGCCGCGGTGTTCGCGCCGCTGCTCACCCAGGACCCCCTCGCCACCGGCATCCCCGCCCAGCCACCGAGCGCCGACCACTGGTTCGGCACCGACCGGGCCGGCCGCGACGTGTTCGCCCGCGTGGTGCACGGCGCCCGCTACTCCCTCGTCATCGGTCTCGGCGCCACCCTGCTCGCCCTGAGCATCGGCTCGTTCCTGGGCGCCCTGGCAGCCACCTCGCGCAAGTACGCCGACGAAGGCGTCATGCGCTCCCTCGACGTCGTCATGTCGTTCCCGCCGATCGCCCTGGCCGCCGTCCTCGTCGCCGTGTTCGGCCCCAGCGTCCCGGTGATCATCTTCACCATCGCCTTCGTCTACTCCCCCTCCCTGGCCCGCGTCGTCCGCGCCAACGTGCTGGAGCAGTACGGCGAGGACTACGTCGCCGCCGAACAGGTCATCGGCGCCCGCCGCGGCTACATCGTCGCCCGGCACGTCGCCATCAACTGCGCCGCCCCCGTCATGGTGTTCGCCACCGTCATGGTCGCCGACTCCATCATCTTCGAGGCGAGCCTGTCCTTCATCGGCGCCGGCGTGCAGGACCCCGACCCCAGCTGGGGCAGCGTGCTGGCGTACGGCCGGCAGATCCTGCTGTCCGGCGGCTGGTGGGCGACCCTCTTTCCCGGCCTGTGCCTGCTGGTCACGGTCCTCGCCCTGAACGTCCTGTCCGAGGGCATGACGGACGCCGCCGCCTCCCCGGACAAGGCCCGCGCCGGCGGCGCCGACCCCGAGAAGGAGGTCGCCGCCGCCGCGCCCGTCGCCCACGGCGCCGAGGTGGACGCCGCGCTCACCGAGCTCGCCACCCGGCTGACGGCCGTGGAGCCCTCCGTACCGCCGCTGGCCGAGGACGCCTCCGAGCTGCTCGTGGTACGCGACCTGACGATCCGCTTCCCCGACCGCTACGGCGACACTCGCGTCGTCGACGGCATCTCCTTCGACGTCCGCGAGGGCGAAACCCTCGGCCTGGTCGGCGAGTCCGGCTGCGGCAAGTCCATCACCAGCCTCGCCGTCATGGGTCTGCTGGCCCGCAACGCCGAGGCCGAGGGCGAGATCCTCTACCGCGGCCGCAACCTGCTGACGCTGTCGTCCAAGGAACGCCGGGCACTCATGGGCCCGGAGATCGCCATGGTCTACCAGGACGCCATGTCGTCCCTGAACCCGTCCGTCCTCATCGGCACCCAGCTCAAGCGCCTCACCTCTCGCGGCAGCACCCGTACCCCCGCGGAACTCCTCGACCTGGTCGGCCTGTCCCCCGAGCGCACCCTGCGCAGCTACCCCCACGAACTCTCCGGCGGCCAGCGCCAGCGCGTACTGATCGCCATGGCACTCTCCCGCAGCCCGCGGCTGCTCATCGCGGACGAACCGACCACCGCGCTCGACGTCACCGTGCAGGCCCAGGTCGTCGAACTCCTGGTCGGGCTCCGCGACGAACTCGGCTTCGCGATGCTCCTCGTCTCGCACGACCTGGCCCTGGTGGGCGACCTCGCGCACCGCATCGCGGTGATGTACGCGGGCCAGGTCGCCGAGGCCGGCGACACCCGCTCGCTGCTGACGGACCCCACCCACCACTACAGCCGCGGCCTGCTCGGCTCCGTCGTCTCCCTGGAGGCGGGCTCGGACCGGCTGCACCAGATCCGCGGCGTCGTGCCCGCGCCCAGGTCGTTCGGCCCCGGCTGCCGGTTCGCCTCCCGCTGCGTGGCCGCCACCGACCTGTGCGCCACCACCCCGCCGCCGACGGCCGACCGCGACGGTGCGCGGGACCACCGCTTCGCCTGCCATCACCCGGCGTCCGTCGACCGGCCGGCCAAGTCGCTGGAGAGCGCCCGATGACCGCCCCGGAGGACACCACGATGGACCCACTCGTCCGGCTCGACCGCGTCCACGTACGGCACAAGGCCCGCAGCGGCGGCATTCTGCGCAGGGATGTTGTGCACGCCCTGACCGACGCCTCCCTGGAGGTACGGCGTGGCGAAATCCTCGGCCTGGTGGGCGAGTCGGGCTGCGGCAAGTCGACCCTGGCCCGGGTGGTCACCGGACTGCAGCGCCCGACCGAGGGCCAGGTGTACTTCAAGGGCCAGGACCTGTGGCAGATGCCCGCCGCCGAACGCCGCGACGACTTCGGTGCCGGCATCGGCGTGATCTTCCAGGACCCTTCCACCGCCCTGAACCCGCGGCTGCCGGTCCGCCGCATCCTGCGCGACCCGCTGGACGTGCACCGCCGCGGCACCCGCGCCGAGCGCGAACAGCGCGTCGAGGAACTCCTCGATCTGGTGGGTCTGCCCGGCCACACCCTGGAGGCGCTGCCAGGCCAGCTCTCCGGCGGCCAGCGCCAGCGTGTGGCGATCGCCCGCGCGCTGGCCCTGGAACCCGAGCTGATCGTCGCCGACGAACCCACCAGCGCCCTGGACGTCTCCGTGCGCGCCCAGATCCTCAACCTGCTGGTGGATCTGCGCTCCCGTCTGGGTCTGGGCATGGTGTTCATCTCCCACGACGTGCAGACCGTGCGCTATCTCGCGGACCGCATCGCCGTGCTCTACCTCGGCCGCGTCGTCGAGGAGGGCGGGGCCGAGCAGGTGAGCGACGACTCCCGCCACCCCTACACCGAGGCCCTGCTCTCCGCCACGCCCAGCCTGCTGGAACGCCCGGAGCGCATCGTGCTGCACGGCCCGGTGCCCTCGGCCACCAACCCGCCCTCCGGATGTCCCTTCCGCACCCGCTGTTGGAAGGCGGACGACGCGTGTGCCACCGTCTTCCCCGCGGTGGCCGAAACGCCCGGCGACCACCGCTGGCACTGCGTGCACCCGCAGACTCCCGGCAGGGGCGCCGCCGCGGCGTCCCTGCCAAAAAGCGCGGCAGGCGCCACGTGACAGCGTCGGACGGTGCGCGGCCGGCCGCGCACCGTCCGACGCTCACTGATCGACCGCGCACCACCGGCACCACTGACCGTGCGGCCTCCCGGGCCGGGACAGCGCCGCCCCCTCCGTCCGGACGAGCCCGCCCACCCCCGATCTCCGACGAGGAGCCCACCGTGCGCGGACGCTCCATGCTTCTTGTCGCCCGGCTCTCCGGTGCCCGTCCTGCAAGCGCCGAACCCGGTCGATCGGGCGAAATGGCCCGGCCGCACGGAGCTCCGGCGCTACGCGCGGACCATGGGAGAAGTGGCGGCCCAGGAGAAGGCCGTCTTCCTTGACCACTACGACGACTGGCTGGACGGCAACGGCGGCAGGGTTCCGCTCTCCCTGCTCAACGACGGCCTGCACCCCGACGAGCGGGGGCATCACCGGATCGTCCTGGAGATGATCAGAGACCCGCAGCTCTTCGACCCCGCCGGCCGGGTGTGCGCCCTGTCCGCCCCCCGACGAAGCCTGCGCCCCCGCACGGTCGGCGCCGAAGCCGGGCATCGGGAGAAAGCGACGGCGACGGCGTGGTCCTCCCGTACCTCGACGGAGTGACGAACTGAAGTGCGCGACAACACCGTTGGGACGTAAGTTGTGGTGCGACACACCCACTGGCTGAATACGCCTGCCTCGGCTGAGAGACGGACCGTACCCATGAGCGACCCCGAGACGACGCCCGGAACCGCCGCACACCAGAAGATCGACACCTCGGTGCCGCATTCGGCCCGGATCTGGAACTACTGGCTGGGCGGCAAGGACAACTACCCGGTCGACGAGGAGGCCGGCGACGCGTACACCGATGTCTTCCCCGGCATCGTGACCATCGCCCGCAGCAGCCGGGCCTTCCTGCGACGCAACATCACGTATCTGGTCTCCGAGGCCGGCATCCGGCAGTTCCTGGACATCGGAACGGGCCTGCCGACCGCCGAGAACACCCATGAGGTCGCCCAGCGCATCGCCCCGGAGAGCAGGATCGTCTACGTCGACAACGATCCGATGGTCCTGGCGCACGCCCGCGCCCTGCTCTACTCCACCCCCGAGGGGGCGACCGCCTACGTCGACTCCAACGTGCTGGACCCGGAGCGCGTCCTGGAAGCCGCCGCCAAGACGCTGGACCTCTCCCGCCCCACGGCCCTGATCCTCAGCAACATCCTGGGCCACATCGCCGACTACGACGAGGCGCGCTCCATCGTCACGCGACTGATGGACGCGCTGCCGTCCGGCAGCCACCTGTCCGTCAACGACGGTTCACGGGGCGTCGACCCGGGCTTCGAGCAGGCCCAGGACGGCTACAACAAGAGCGGTGCCGTGCCGTACAACCTGCGTACCGTCGAGGAGATCACCTCGTTCTTCGACGGCCTGGAGCTCCTGGAGCCCGGCGTGGTCTCGGTCACCCGGTGGCGCCCGGACGCCGGCGCACCCGAAGCGCCGGTCATCGCCGAGCACGGCGGCCTCGCCCGCAAGCCGTGAGCCTTTGACGGGCCGCCGGGCCCTCGTGGCCCGCGGCCCCGGCTCCCGCCCGACGACCGACGGCAGGGCGCCGCAAATCACCTGAACTCAAGGGAAGTACGGCAAAGCGTCACCCGTGACGGTGCTCCCCTGTCACCCCGCCCCTACGGAGCGAGTTCACACTTCCGCCCCACAGGGAAGCGTGTGAGACTGGCGTCCCGTCCGCAGTGCGGGCCCTCCTCCGCACCGACCCCCACGAGAAGTGCGACGTGCGTTCCTTTCCTCTGCCGATAGCCCTGACCGCGCGCCTGTCCCCGGTGGTCGTCCTCGCCGCGGCGGGCTGGGCCCTGTCGTCCGGACCGTCGTCCGAACCGCAGACCGCCGAGAAGAAGCCGACCGGGGCGACGGGGTCGCAGTCCGCCTCCACTCCGCCGCCGACGACCGTGCCGAAGACGTACAGCGCCGCTCCCGCGCCCTGCGACAGCATCGCCGAGAAGACCGTCAAGTCCCTCGTGCCGGGGGCGAAGGCGGCGGGCAAGGAGATCAAGTCCACCGACTCCGGTCTGCGCCGCACCTGTTCGTGGAACGCGCTCGACGGTTACGAGTACCGCTGGCTCGACGTGTCCTTCGAGGTCCTGCAGTCGGACGAGGCGGCCGAGGAGTCGTACCGGGGGCGGCTGAAGGACAGGAGCGGCGGTGGCGAGGTCCCCGGGCTCGGTGACGCCGGATACTCGGTCGTGGACCTCTCCACCGAGGACAAGCAGCAGACCCGGGAGGGCGTGGTGGTGGCCCGCGCCTCCAACGCGCTGGTGGTCGTGACGTACAACGGCAGCGACTTCGAGTCGAAGAAGGCGCCCTCCACGGACGAGATCAACAAGGGCGCCATCAAGGCCGCCAAGGAAGCGGTGGCGGCGCTGCTCGACGGCAGGGCCTGACCCGGCCCGTGCGGGCCCGGGTCAGCCGTTGACCGCCGGGATCACGTGTGTCCCGTACACGTCGATCACGGTTTCCGGGGCGTCGTGCATGTCGTAGACGGCGAACTGGTCGACGCCCAGGGCGCGGAGCGCCTCCAGCTTCTCGACGTGCTGTGCCACCGTGCCGATCAGGCAGAACCGGTCGACGATCCGGTCGGGCACGAACGCGGTGTCGGGGTTGCCGCTGCGGCCGTGGTGGGCGTAGTCGTACTCCTGGCGGGAGGCGATGTAGTCGGTCAGTTCGTGCGGGACGACGCCGCTGTCGGCGCCGTACCGGGCGACCAGGTCGGCGACGTGGTTGCCGACCATCCCGCCGAACCAGCGGCACTGTTCGCGTGCGTGGGCGAGGGCCTTCGGGGAGTCGTCCTCGGTGACGTAGGCCGGGGCGGCGACGCAGACGGTCACCTCGGCGGGGTCGCGTCCGGCTGCGACCGCGGCGTCCTTGACGGCCTTGACCATGGTCCCGGTGAGGTAGGGGTCGGCGAGCTGGAGGATGAACCCGTCGGCCTCCTCCCCGGCCATCCTCAGCGCCTTCGGCCCGTACGCGGCCATCCACACGGGGAGGCGGGAGCCCTCCTCGATCCAGGGGAAGCGGACGACGGTGCCGCCGCCGAGGTCGGCCTCCCCGCCCTCGGCGAGGGCGCGGATGACCTTCATGGCCTCGCTCATTCGGGCCAGGGTGTTGGGTGCGCGGCCTGCGACCCGCATCGCGGAGTCGCCGCGGCCGATGCCGCAGACGGTGCGGTTGCCGAACATGTCGTTGAGGGTGGCGAAGGTGGAGGCGGTGACCTCCCAGGTGCGGGTGCCCGGGTTGGTGACCATCGGGCCGACGGTGAGCGTCGTCGTGTGGGCGAGGATCTGGCTGTAGATGACGAAGGGCTCCTGCCAGAGCACGGCGGAGTCGAAGGTCCAGCCGTGGGTGAAGCCGGCCTGTTCGGCGCGCTTCATCAGGTCGACGACCCGCGAGGCCGGCGGGTCGGTCTGCAGAACGAGTCCGAAGTCCATCCGTGCTGCTCCTAGTTGAGGTACTGACAGGTGGACCGCGGGGTGTAGACGCCGTGGCCCGCGCGGCCGGTGTACTCCCGCTCGGTGATGACGGGTTCGCCGCGCGAGAGGACGCTCTCGACGCGGCCGGTGACGCGCTTTCCCTCGTAGGCCGAGTAGTCGACGTTCATGTGGTGGGTCTCGGCGGAGATGACCTGCTCTGCGTGCGGGTCGTAGATCACGACGTCGGCGTCGGCGCCGGGCGCGATGGTGCCCTTCTTCGGGTACAGGCCGAACATGCGGGCCGGGGTGGCGCAGGCGATCTCGATCCAGCGGCGGCGGGTGAGGTGCCCGTCGACAACTGCCTGGTGGAGCAGGTCCATTCGGTTCTCGACGCCCGGCAGGCCGTTGGGGATCCTGGAGAAGTCGCCGCGGCCGAGGTCCTTCTGGCCGGTGAAGCAGAACGGGCAGTGGTCGGTGGAGACCACCTGGAGGTCGTTGGTGCGCAGGCCCCGCCACAGCGCGGCCTGGTGCTCCTTCGGCCTCAGGGGCGTGCTGCACACGTACTTGGCACCCTCGAAGTCCGGCTCGGCGAGGTTGTCGGTGGACAGGAACAGGTACTGCGGGCAGGTCTCGCCGAAGACGTTCAGGCCCTCGTCGCGGGCCCGCGCCAGTTCGGCGACCGCCTCCGTCGCGGAGACGTGGACGACGTACAGCGGGGCGCCGGCGACCTGGGCGAGGCGGATGGCGCGGTGGGTGGCCTCGGCCTCCAGCAGGGCCTTGCGGACCTCGCCGTGGTGGCGGGGGCCCGTCTCCCCGCGGGCCAGGGCCTGTTCGACGAGGACGTCGATCGCGATGCCGTTCTCGGCGTGCATCATGATCAGACCGCCGTTCCCGGCGGAGCGCTGCATGGCGCGCAGGATCTGTCCGTCGTCGCTGTAGAAGACGCCGGGGTAGGCCATGAACTGCTTGAAGGAGGTGACGCCCTCCTCGACCAGCCGGTCCATCTCCTTGAGGGTGTCCGGGTTCACGTCGGAGACGATCATGTGGAAGCCGTAGTCGACGGCGCAGTTGCCCTCGGCCTTGGCGTGCCAGGCGTCCAGTCCCTCGCGCAGGGAGTGGCCGACGCTCTGCACGGCGAAGTCGACGACGGTCGTCGTACCGCCCCAGGCGGCGGCCCGGGTGCCGGTCTCGAAGGTGTCGGAGGCGAAGGTGCCGCCGAACGGCAGCTCCATGTGGGTGTGGGCGTCGACGCCACCCGGGAGGACGTACTTCCCGGTGGCGTCGATGGTCCGGTCCGCGGTGAACGTCTCGGCGGTGAACGTCTCGGCGGCCGGGGTGCCCGAGGCGGCGAGGGCCGCGATGCGGCCGTCCTCGATCAGGACGTCGGCGTGGAGTTCGTCGGAGGCGGTGATGACGAGGCCACCACGGATGACGGTACGGCTCATGCGTGCACGCTCCGCTGGGTCGTGGTCGAAAGGTGCGGGTCTTCGGCGGCTGGTCGCGCCCGCGCTCGGCGGCAGCCGCACATCGATCCCGGCCCCGCGCCCCCCGGAGGCTTCGCCCCGCACGGGGGACGCGGGCAGCCGGGAGCGGGCGTCGGGCCGCTACTGGAGGCTCCGCAGGGCCTGTTCGAGGACGGCGGCGCCCTCCTCGGCCTCCGCGACGTCGAGGGACAGGGGCGGGGCGATCCGCAGGACGCTGGTGTTGTGGCCGCCGCCCTTGCCGATGAGCAGTCCGCCCCGGCGGGCGGCCTCCAGCACGGCGGAGGCCGCCCGGGGGTCGGCCTCGTCGGTGCCCGGTCTGGTCAGCTCGACGCCGATCATCAGGCCGCGCCCGCGGACCTCCCGTACGGCGGGCACCTGGGCGGCGACGGCCCGCAGGCGTTCGATGAGCAGGCCGCCGACCCGCCGGGCGTTGCCCTGGAGGTCGTGCTCGAGGAGGTAGGTGAGGTTGGCGAGACCTGCGGCCATGGTGACCTGGGTGCCGCCGAACGTCGAAATGCTCTGGGAGTCCAGGCAGTTCATGATCTCGGCGCGGGCGACGACGCCGCCGATGGACATGCCGTTGCCGATGCCCTTGGCGAAGGTCACGATGTCGGGCGGGCCGCTTCGGGCATGCGCCTGCCAGCCCCAGAAGTGTTCGCCGGTGCGGCCCCAGCCGGTCTGCACCTCGTCGGAGATCCACAGCACGCCGTGCGCGTGCAGGACTTCACGGAACGCCGCGTACAGTCCGTCGGGCGGTGAGGTGAAGCCGCCGACGCCCTGGATCGGCTCGGCGATCAGGGCCGCGGGCGGACGGGTGTGGCCGAGCAGGTCCCGCAGGTCCTCGACGCAGGCCGCGATGAACTCGTCGTCACCGAGCGTGGCATACGGGCCGCGGGTGCGCACGCCTCCGTGCACGTACAGGGTCTGCAGCGGGGACAGCCCGGTCGGGGACCATCCGCGGTTGCCGGTGACGCCGACGGCGCTGAAGGAGCGGCCGTGGTAGCTGTTGCGCATCGCCAGGACGGTGTTGCTGCGCCGGTGGGCGGTGGCGAGCAGCAGGGCGGTGTCGTTGGCCTCGGTGCCGGAGGTGGTGAAGAAGACGCGGGCGTCCGGGATGCCGCTCAACCGGGCGACGCGTTCCGCCATTTCCACCATCTGCCGGTTGAGGTAGAGGGTGGAGGAGTGGATGATCCGCCCGGCCTGCTCGGCGACCGCCTCCGTCACCTCGGGCAGGGCGTGGGCGGTCATGGTGGTGAGGATGCCGCCGAAGAAGTCGAGGTACCGGTTGCCCTCAAAGTCCCAGACGTGGCGGCCCTCGCCGTGGGTGATCTCGATCGGCTCCTCGTAGTAGAGGGCGAGCCAGTCGGGGAGCACGGAGCGGTGGCGGCCCAGGAGGTCGTCGGTCACGGCCGCACCAGCCCTTCGTAGGCGTCGGGGCGGCGGTCGCGGTAGAAGGCCCACTGCTGCCGCACCTCCTCGATGAGGCCGAGGTCGAGGTCGCGGACCACGAGTTCCTCCTTGCTGTCGCTGGCGGCGTCGCCGACGAACTGCCCGCGGGGGTCGACGAAGTACGAGGTGCCGTAGAAGTCGTTGTCCCCGTACTCCTCCTGGCCCACGCGGTTGATCGCGGCGACGAAGTACTCGTTGGCGACGGCCGCGGCCGGCTGTTCCAGCCGCCACAGGTGGGACGAGAGTCCGCGGTGCGTGGCGGACGGGTTGTAGACCAGCTGGGCCCCGTTGAGGCCGAGTTGACGCCATCCCTCCGGGAAGTGGCGGTCGTAGCAGATGTAGACGCCGACCTTGCCGACGGCGGTGTCGAAGACGGGCCAGCCGAGGTTGCCGGGTTTGAAGTAGAACTTCTCCCAGAACCCCTTGACCTGAGGAATGTGGTGCTTGCGGTACTTGCCGAGGACGGTGCCGTCGGCGTCGATCACTGCGGCGGTGTTGTAGTAGAACCCCGACTGCTCGACCTCGAACACCGGAACGACGATCACCATGCCGGTCTCGCGGGCCAGTTCCCGCATCCGGGTGACGGTCGGCCCGTCGGGCACGGGCTCGGCCCAGCGGTAGTGCTCGGCGTCCTGGACCTGGCAGAAGTAGGGGGAGTTGAAGACCTCCTGGAACCCGATGATCCTCGCGCCCCGCCGGGCCGCCTCGCGGGCGTGCTCCTCGTGTTTCGCCAGCATGGACTCGGTGTCGCCGGTCCAGGTGGCCTGGACCAGGGCGGCACGTACGACGTTGGCCATGAGCTGCTCCTTCGACGCGGCGTCAGCGCCTCTACGCCCGTAGAAGCGGTCGTAGAGGGACGAACGTAAGCCCCTCGCCCGGCCTTGCCAAGACCATCGTCGTGAAGCCGCGGAGTCGATCCTGTTTCGCACTCCGGTGGGTGAGTCCCCGCGCCGGCCTGCCGGGGCCTGTCCGGCGGGGCCCGGTCGGGCGGTGAATTCGGCGACGCGCAGGGCGTACGGCAGGTCCCCCTACCGCTGCTCGAAGACGTCCCGGGCGGGCCGAGGAGCAGCGCGGGACGAGCCCCGGGCCCGGGGGCTGCACTGCGGGCCGCCTCCGCGGGAGGGCGCGTCCTGACATGGGCGTCGAGGAACGTGCGCACCTCGCGGTGGCGGTGCTCGGCGTCCGGTGCGAGGACCGCCCGGCCGGTTTTCCCGGCGGGCCGTACGACGCCCTGGCACCGGATCTGCTCGCCGTCGTCCGCGTGCCCCGCCGCGGTCGGCGCGTCGGCCGGCCGGGCGCCGGGCAGGAGGGCGGGCGGGGATGCGCCTCCCACAGCGACGTCGCCCGGTCGGGCCGGGGCCGGGCCCTCCTCCGAAAGCCCTCGCGAGCCCCGGAGGGACCCCGCGCGGTGACGTGGTTCCGAGGTGCTGCCCCCGGGCGATCGTGCGAGGGTGTTCTACGAGCGCGCCGCTCCCACCACACGTCGGGCGGCACGTCGCAGGCGGCACTCGCACCGCGGGGTCACGCATGTGTGCAACCGGGAGACGGCCGGGTACCCGCGTCCGGACCGTACGTCGAGCAGTGAGCGCGCCCCGGGCCTCCCTCAGGTTCCCGGTCCCGCCCGGCCCTGGGGGTTCTCGCAGGGGCGCCGGAACGGGATGTCCATGAGCAGCGGGTTCACGGGTCCGGAGGGCTACGGCTCGGACCCCTTCGGAGAGTTCCTCGCACGTTTCTTCGGCGGGCCGCGCCCCCGGCAGGTCGACATCGGCCGGCTGCTGAGCCAGCCGGCCAGGGATCTGGTGCGCGGTGCCGCGCAGTACGCCGCCGAGCACGGCAGCCGGGACCTGGACACCCAGCACCTGCTGCGCGCCGCGCTGGCCACCGAGCCGACCCGCGGCCTGCTCAGCCGGGCGGGCGCGGACCCCGACTCGATGGCGTCGGAGATCGACGAACGGTCCGGTCCCGTCCAGCACGGGCCGGACGACACCCCGCCGCCGACGTCGCTCTCGCTCACCCCCGCCGTCAAGCGGGCCCTGCTGGACGCGCACGAGATGGCCCGGTCGACCGGAGCCGGGTACATCGGCCCCGAGCACGTGCTCAGTGCCCTGGCGGCCAACCCCGACTCGGCCGCCGGGCACATCCTGGACGCGGCCCGGTACGCCGCCGCCGGGAGGCAGCCCGACCCGCCGGACCCCGCGCAGCACCGCGCCGAGCGGCCCCGCACCGCCACGGGCACGCCGACGCTGGACCAGTACGGCCGTGACCTCACCGAGCTGGCCCGTGAGGGCCGCGTCGACCCGGTGATCGGGCGGGAGGAGGAGATCGAGCAGACCATCGAGGTGCTCTCCCGGCGCGGCAAGAACAACCCGGTGCTGATCGGTGACGCGGGAGTCGGCAAGACCGCTGTGGTGGAGGGGCTGGCCCAGCGCATCGCCGACGGGGACGTGCCCGACCTGCTGATGGCCCGGCGGGTGGTCGCGCTCGACCTGACGGCCGTGGTCGCCGGGACCCGTTACCGGGGCGACTTCGAGGAGCGGATGACCACCATCGTCGACGAGATCCGGTCCCACTCGGACCGGCTGATCGTCTTCATCGACGAGCTGCACACCGTCGTGGGCGCCGGGGGCGGCGGCGAGGGCGGCTCGATGGACGCCGGGAACATCCTCAAGCCGGCGCTGGCCCGCGGCGAGCTGCACATCGTGGGCGCGACCACGCTGGAGGAGTACCGCCGGATCGAGAAGGACGCGGCGCTGGCCCGCCGCTTCCAGCCGATCATGGTGCCGGAGCCCACACCGTCCGACGCGATCGCCGTCCTGCGCGGTCTGCGGGACCGGTACGAGGCCCATCACCAGGTCCGCTACACCGACGAGGCGCTGGTGGCGGCCGTGGAGCTGTCCGACCGCTATCTCAGCGACCGCCGCCTGCCGGACAAGGCGATCGACCTGATCGACCAGGCCGGCGCCCGGGTGCGGCTGCGGTCCCGGACCAAGGGCACGGACGTACGCGCCCTGGAGCAGGAGCTGGAGCAGCTGACCTGCGACAAGGACCAGGCGGTCGCCGACGAGCGGTACGAGCAGGCGACGCAGCTGCGGGACCGCATCGGCGAGCTGAGGGAACGGATCGCCGATGTCGGTGGCGAGGGCCGGGTCGACGAGGGACAGAGTCTGGTGGTGGACGCCGAGGCGATCGCGGAGGTGGTGTCCCGGCAGACCGGCATTCCGGTCAGCCGTCTCACCGAGGAGGAGAAGGACCGGCTGCTGGGTCTCGAGGAGCATCTGCACCAGCGGGTCGTCGGCCAGGACGAGGCGGTGCGGGTGGTCGCGGACGCGGTGCTGCGCTCGCGGGCCGGGCTCGCCAGCCCCGACCGGCCGATCGGCGGTTTCCTGTTCCTCGGGCCGACCGGCGTCGGCAAGACGGAGCTGGCGCGGGCGCTGGCCGAGGCCCTGTTCGGCAGCGAGGACCGCATGGTCCGCCTCGACATGAGCGAGTACCAGGAGCGGCACACCGTCAGCCGGCTGGTGGGCGCCCCGCCCGGGTACGTCGGCCACGAGGAGGCGGGGCAGCTGACCGAGGTGGTGCGCAGGCATCCGTACTCGCTGCTGCTGCTCGACGAGGTGGAGAAGGCCCATCCGGACGTCTTCAACATCCTGCTCCAGGTTCTCGACGACGGCCGGCTGACCGACTCCCAGGGCAGGACGGTGGACTTCAGCAACACCGTGATCGTGATGACGAGCAACCTCGGTTCCGAGGCCATCACGCGGCGCGGCGGGGCGCCGGGTTTCTCCGCCGGCGGCGCGGACGCGGACGAGGAGGCGCGGCGGGAGCAGATCCTGCGGCCGCTGCGGGAGCACTTCCGGCCCGAGTTCCTCAACCGGATCGACGAGGTGGTGGTGTTCCGTGAGCTGACCGCCACGGAGCTGCGGCGGATCACCGATCTGCTGCTGGAGTCGACGCGGCGCGGGCTGCGGGGGCAGGGCGTCGCGGTCGAGTTCACCGAGGCGGCCGTGGACTGGCTGGCGCGGCGCGGCCACCAGCCCGAGTACGGGGCGCGGCCGCTGCGCCGCACCATCCAGCGGGAGGTCGACAACCAGCTCTCCCGGCTCCTGCTGGACGGCACGGTCAGCGGCGGCGACCGGGTGACGGTGGACGCGGAGGACGGAAACCTCACGTTCCGTACGCGGGCGGAGACCGGCACCGGCGCGGGGGCCAGGACCGGATCAACGGCCGGTGCCGGCACCGGCCGTGAGGAGCCTCCAGCGCCAAAGCCGCCCGAACGGTGAGCGCGCGGGCGCCCCTTCCCGTCGGGGACACGGGCGCCTTCGCCTTCCCGCCGACCGGGCCTGCGGCCTACCGCGTCGGGCGCACCACCATCGCCGAGCCGCCTCCCCTGCGGGTCTTCTCCGCCGCGGCGAGCCACCGGCCGTCCGGCAGCCGCTGCACGGCGGTGGTGGCGCCGATCTCCGGGTTGGCCTGGAAGGAGTGCCCGATGGCCTCCAGTTTCTGCCGTACGGCGCTGTCGTAGAGGCCGGGTTCGAGGTCGGTGCGGGCCGTGTTGCGCTGGCTGGCGCGCGGCGCGGCGATCGCGTCGGCCAGCGGCAGACCGCGGTCGAGGAAGCCGGTGAGGGTCTGCAGCACGGTGGTGATGATGGTCGAGCCGCCGGGCGAGCCGAGCGCCACGACCGGCCGGCCGTGGCCGTCGAGCACGATCGTCGGGGCCATCGAGGACCGGGGCCGCTTGCCGGGACCCGGCAGGTTCGGGTCGTGGACGGCCGGGTTCGCCGGGGCGAAGGAGAAGTCCGTCAGCTCGTTGTTGAGCAGGAACCCGCGGCCCGGCACGGTGATGCCGCTGCCGCCGGTCTGCTCGATGGTGAGCGTGTAGGAGACGACGTTGCCCCAGCGGTCGGCGGTGGTGAGGTGCGTGGTGCTCTCGCCCTCGTACGTCGTCGGGACCGCGGGGCCGCCGGTCGCACAGGGCGCGGGGTCGCGCGGGTCGCCGGGGGCGAGCGGGCTGGTGAGGACGGCGTCGTCCTGGATGAGGCACGCGCGGGAGTCGGCGTACCGCTGGGAGAGCAGTTGCTTCGTCGGTACGTCCTCGAAGGCGGGGTCGCCGACCCAGCGGCCCCGGTCGGCGAACGCGATGCGGCTGGCTTCGATGAGGCGGTGCAGGTAACGGGCGTCGTCGGCCCGGGAGAGGTCGGCGCGCTCCAGGATGTTGAGGGCCTCGCCGACGGTGGTGCCGCCGGAGGAGGAGGGCGCCATGGCGTAGACGTCCAGGCCGCGGTACGACGTCCTGGTGGGCGGCTGGGACGTGGCCCGGTACGCCGCGAGGTCCCGTGCCGAGAGGTCTCCGGGGCGGGCGTTCCAGCCGGAGTCCGGGTCCACGGGTGGCTCGTTGACCGTGTCCACGATGTCCCGGCCGATGGCGCCCCGGTACAGCGCGTCGACGCCCTTCCTGCTCAGCTCCGCGTAGGTGCGGGCGAGGTCGGGGTTCTTGAAGGTGGTGCCGACGGCCGGGAGTTCACCGCCGGGAAGGAACAGCTCGGCGGTGTCGGGGAAGTGGCGGAAGCGGGTCTCGTTGGCGGCGGTCTGGGCGCGGAAGGTGCTGTCGACGGTGAATCCGTCGCGGGCGAGCCTCTCGGCGGGTCTCAGGACCGCCCGCAGGGACGTGCTGCCCCATTTCTCGAGCGCCCGCTGCCAGGTGGCCGGGGTGCCCGGGGTGCCGACGCCGAGGCCGCTGCTGACGGCTTCGGCGAAGGGGACGGGGGCGCCGTCCTCCAGGAAGAGGCCGGAGTCGGCGGTCAGCGGTGCGGTCTCGCGTCCGTCGATCGTCCGCACGGTACGGGACCTGGCGTCGTAGTGGACGAAGTAGCCGCCTCCGCCGATACCGGCCGAGTAGGGCTCGGTGACGCCGAGCGCGGCGGCGGTGGCGACGGCCGCGTCGACGGCGTTCCCGCCCTTCCCGAGGATCTCGATGCCGGCGGCGGAGGCGTCGGCGTCGACGCTGGAGACCGCTCCGCCGTGGCCGACTGCCACCGGGGTCTTGGCAGGTGCGGCGGCCGGGGCCCGGCCGGGCCCGCCCTGCGCGGCGGTCGTCGGTGGCGCTGCCGCTCCCGCCGAGACCACGGCGGCGGTGACCGCCAGAACCGTCAGCTTCCGTCCGACACGATGACTCATCCGCACCTCCGTTGAAGGGCCGTTCCCGCAGCCTAATTCATCGCCATGCCCACATCAGGTACATCACGGGACGCGCCGCCGCGCCTCCCCGGACGCCCTTTCCCCGGACGTCTCGAACACGGGTTTGCCCGAGCCCGCTAGCATGCGCGCCCATGAGTGACGACGTACGCAACATTGTTCTGGGTGTGGTCGCCTCCGGCCTCTTCGCCGCGCTGGGCTGGATCGCCCGTACCCACCTGTGGAAGCGCAGGCTCCGGCGCAAGCAGGCCTTCTTCGGTCTGCCGGACAACTCCGAGTCGCTCCTCGTCGTCAACCGCGATCCGGCCACGGCGGAACCGGCCGTGCACCGCTTCGACGTGTTCTCGCTGCTGGAGCTCTCGGCGTTGATCAAGGACTGCGGGGCGCACGTCCAGGTGGTCACGCAGGACATGGTCCACCAGGGTCTGGGCGAGCGCACGGAGTTCTGCGTGGGGGGTCCCGCGTCGAACCGGCGGATGGTGGCCCACATGGCGGCGATGCTGCCGGGGGTGCGCGTCAACACGGATCCCGAACCGGGCCCGGACAGGGCCGCCTTCCGGATCGGCACCGAGCTCTACCGGCTGGAGCCGGGGGTCACGGAGTACGTCCTGCTCGCCCGGCTCACCGCCGGTGACCGGCGTGACGCCCGGCCGGTGTTCCTGTTCTGCGGCCAGCGCGCGATCACCAACCAGGCCGCCACCCGCTATCTCGCCCGCCATCACGAGCGGCTCGCCCGCAAGCACGGTTCCCATTCCTTCGTGCTGCTGCTGAAGGTCGTCAACTCACAGGCGTACGGCCCTGATGTCGTCGAGGTGGTCGGGGACGTGACCCACGCCGCGCGGACCCCGCTGCCGGCCCCCGCCACCGGGCCCTCCCCTGACCCGGCACCCGCTCCCGCGCCCGCCTCGCGGAAGAAGCAGCAGAAGTCCTGAACCTCCCGGAGGGCGTGCGCGGGCGGGCGACGACCGGGCGCAACCCGTCCGGCGCGCAGCTGACCTTCTGCTCGCCGGCGGACGACCCGTGGCACGGGCCGTCTTCGCCACGCGGGCAGTGATCTCCGGCTGCCGCCGGGCGGGACTGGCCGTTGTGAACCACCGCCCCGCGGACGTGGGGCGGCGGGCCCCTCCCGGCGGCGGTGTGACCGCTGTGACCGCGAAGTCCCCTTCCTCACCGGGACGGAGAAGACATCGTAGTCGAGGCCGGGGGGCGGGCGTCCCCGCAGGAGCCGGCTCATGCCCGAGAATCCTGGCGAGGGGATCCCGGGCCCGTCCGCCGCCCGGCGTCTCAGGCCTCCGCGACCTCGGCGTACAGCTGGGACAGTTCGGGCACCCCGCCCGCGGCCCAGGCGTGCCCGGAGTCCACGACGTCGAACTCCCGCCCGGAGGCGAGCCGTACGACGGGCTGGCCGTCGGGCCGGATCTCCCAGACGGCTCCCAAAACGGTGCGCACGATGACCGTGCCCAGATACAGACCCGCGTCGTTGCCCAGCCAGGTCAGGGTGTCCTCGTCGTCCCGCCAGCTTCCCGGGACCATCTGGTCCAGCGCCTCCAACGAGGCCGGGGAGTCGTCCAGCCGGACACCGGCCCGGGACACCTGGGAACGCAGCAGCTCGCACTCGGCGAGGAGTTCCGCGAGGCCTTCGGGATCGCGGACCGCGAAATTCCGGCGGCGGTTGCCCAGGAAGGGGATGTTCATCCCTCCAGGGTGACATTCGTACCGCCGTCCGCACCACAGGGCACGCGGGCAACTGCTGTCGGGGGGGCCGGTGATCACACGTCCAGGTCGACCACGACCGGCGCGTGGTCCGAGGCGCCCTTGCCCTTGCGCTCCTCGCGGTCGACGTAGGCGTCGGAAACGGCCTTGGCGAACGGCTCGTTGCCGTACACCAGGTCGATGCGCATGCCGCGGTTCTTGGGGAAGCCGAGCTGGCGGTAGTCCCAGTACGTGAACGGGTGGTCGTACTTCAGCGGGCGCGGGACGACGTCGGTCAGACCGGTCTCGCGCAGGGCCGCGAGGGCCGCGCGCTCGGCCGGGGTGACATGGGTGGAGCCCTCGAAGGCGGCACGGTCGTACACGTCGTCGTCGGTCGGTGCCACGTTGTAGTCGCCGAGCACCGCGAAGGGGCGGCCGCCCGCCGCGTCACCGGCCACGGCGGCCTTCAGCGCCTCGAACCACCGGAGCTTGTACGCGTAGTGCGCGTGGTCCACCTCACGGCCGTTGGGCACGTACACCGACCAGACGCGGACCGGGCCGCAGGTCGCACGGACGGCACGGGGCTCCGACGAGCCGTCGTAGCCCGGGTCACCGGGCAGGCCCTTGACGACGTCCTCGAGGCCTACGCGGGAGAGCACCGCCACGCCGTTCCACCGGCCGGTGGCGTGCACCGCCGACTCGTAGCCGAGCTCGCGCAGTTGCTCCACCGGGAACTGGTCCTCGGCGACCTTGGCCTCCTGGAGGCACAGCACGTCCGTGCCGCTGCTCTCCAGCCAGGCCAGCAGCCTCGGCAGGCGGGCGGTGATCGAGTTCACGTTCCAGGTCGCGATGCGCATGTCCCACAACCTACCGGGCACCTCGGACAATGTCCGGCCGTCATCCGCCGGCCACGGTCCGGCTCACAGCTCGGCCGTCGCCCCCGGGGCCAGCCGCAGGTGCAAAGCGCCTCCGAGGGCGCCGATCTGGCGGTCGTAGACGGGCCGGGCCAGGTCGGTGAGCAGGGCGTCGTGGATGTCGTAGGCGCGCTCCGGCCGGACCTCGCGGACGTAGTCGATGACCTCCGAGATCTTGTTCCAGGGGGCCATGACGGGGAGCATCAGTGTCCGGACCGGGTGGTCGGGGACGGTGAGGGCGTCGCCGGGGTGGAAGAGGGCACCGCCGTCGACGAGGTAGCCGACGTTGGTGACCCGCGGGAGGTCCGGGTGGATCACGGCGTGCAGCTCGCCGTGCACCTGCACCTCGAAGCCCGCGGCGGTGAACGTGTCGCCGTGGCCGACGGTGCGCACCCGGCCGGGGAACGCGGCCGAGAGCTGGTCCGCGACGGACTTCAGGGTCCAGACCCCGGCGGCCGGGTCGGCCTCCAGGGCGGCCCTGATCCTGCCCTCGTCGAAGTGGTCGGGGTGCTCGTGGGTGACGAGGATGACGTCCGCGCCGAGCGCGGCGTCCTCCTCGCTGAACCCTCCGGGGTCGACGACGAGGGTTCGGCCGTCCTTCTCCAGGCGGACGCAGGAGTGCGACTTCTTCGTGAGCCTCATACGTCCATCCTGCCTCCACGGGCCCGCTCCGGCACGAGGCGCCCGGGTCTCTCACTCCTGGGGTGTGGTCTCCTCGCGGACGACCTGCTGGGCCACCCGGAACGCGCTGTTCGCCGCGGGGACACCGCAGTAGACGGCCGCCTGGAGCAGGACCTCCTTGATCTCCGTCGGGGTGAGGCCGTTGCGCAGGGCCGCCCGGGTGTGGACGGCGAGGTCCTCCAGGTGGCCGCCGGCGACCAGGGCGGTGAGGGTGACGCAGCTGCGGGTGCGCCGGTCCAGGCCGGGCCGGCTCCAGACCTCGCCCCAGGCGGAGCGGGTGACGTACTCCTGGAAGTCGCCCGAGAAGTCGTCGCTGTGGGCCAGCATCCGGTCGACGTGCGCGTCGCCCAGCACCTCCCGGCGGACCTTCATTCCCGCTTCGTACGCGTCGCTCCCGCCGCCCTGGGCCTGCGGCGGAACGGCGCCGGCGATCTCCGCGACGGGCCCGGCCTGCTGCGGCACGACCACCTGCCCCGCCCTGACCTGGACGGCGGGCAGGGCGATGTGTCCGGTGACGGACTCGAAGGCGGGCTGCCAGGCCGTGGAGAAGTGCCGGACCAGGAGGTCGGTGACGGCGGCGGGCTGCTCCACCGGCACGAGATGGGAGGCGCCGGGCACTACGGCCAGCCGGGCGTCCGGCACCCCGGCGACCAGTGTGCGGGCCTCGGCGGGGCCGGTGACCTGGTCGTCCGAGCCGACCAGCACCAGGGTCGGCACGCCGACGCTGCCGAGTTCGGCCCGTACGTCGAACGAGGCGAGGGCCTCGCAGGCGGCGATGTAGCAGCCCGGGTCCGTGGTGCGCACCATCTGCACGGCCCACTCGGTGATCGCCGGCTGCGCGGCCGCGAAACCGCTGGTGAACCAGCGGTCGGGCGAGGTACGGGCGATCGGGTCGAGCCCGTTCGTCCGGACGATCACCCCGCGCTGGCGGAACTCGTCGGCGGTGCCGAACCGGGGCGAGGCCGCGATCAGGGCGAGGGAGGCGAGGCGTTCGGGGTGCCGCAGGGCCAGTTCCAGACCGATCGCGCCGCCGAACGCACAGCCCGCGTAGCCGAAGCGCTGCACGCCGAGGCCGTCGAGGGTGGCGAGCAGCCGCGCGGTGAGATCGCCGACCGATCCCCCCGGGTGGGCGGGGGCGCCTCCGTGTCCGGGCAGGTCGAACCGGAACACACGCCACTGCTTGGTCAGCTCGGGGATCTGCCGGTCCCACATGTGCCATGTGGTACCGAGGGACGGCCCCAGGATCAGGACTGGTAGGTGTTCCGGCCCGTCAAAGCGGTACTGCAGCGTTTCGATCTTGCCTTCGGTCACGGGTTCACACCTTCATCTGTCATGAACTGTCACACGCCCCCTGCGAGACCTCCCCATGCCTCCGCTTCCGGAAGCAGGTCCGCCGCGTCCGGCTTCACGTACCACTTCTTCGTCGTCTTCACGTTCGTGTGCCCGGCCCACCTGGCGAGCAGGTGATCCGGCACACCGTTGTTGGCGAGGTACGTGAGGCAAGACGCCCGAGCATCGTACAGACGGACCCTGCGAAGGCCGTTTGCGTCCATTATTTTGTAGGCCCGTGTTCGGAGCTGCCGACCGTTCAGCGCGCCCCCAAGTTCATCCACGAGCACATACCTGCCGCCCTCGTTCACCCCGCCGCCTCACCCACCCTGGAACCTGGTGCCGCGGTGTGCGACGTGGCCGCCGCACGTGACCGCTTCAAGAGTCTGATTCTCGCGTACGAGCACATGCCCAGGCTTGGGAAGTTCGAGACATGGGCTCTGCAGGCGGCGCGTGAGCGGCAAGCCGTCTTGGGGGACGTCGAGCGCATCCTTGCTTCACTTCCACAGCTGACGGTCCAGGTCATGCACGGCGACCTGGCAGGTCCCAACGTCCTGTTGAAGAACGACGACGTCGCCGCGATCGTGGACTTCGGACCACCCACACCTGGGTACCTGGCCTGGGAAATCGTGCGTCTTGGCTGTGACCCCAAGAGCGTCCTGTCCAACGGTGTGGAGAGCTGGCTCAAGGGCTACACCGATCTCGCCCTGGCGTATCTAGACGCCAACCCCAAGGCGCCCGCGGACGACCTCTTGTCCTCGCTTCGTGTCGGCTGTGCAGCGAAGCTCTGCTCGGCCTTTCCGTTGTCGGCACCAGTGGAACGACCGCACCTCGTCGACGCTGCACTCGAGTCCTACGCGCGGGCACGGCACGAGGCAGCTCTGATGCTGCTGGACCGGCTACCTGTCTTGGAGGCGGCCCTGCGTGACACTCTTCGCTGAGTTCATGACCCTGATGGCCGGCGTAACCGGTCACCGAACCCGCCGTGCGAGTCGGCCATTGCGGACTGCGCTGGCTTCTCCGGCTCGACCCCGGCCTCCCAGGGGGCGAATCCAGTAGCCTCGCGCGCTCGCGAGCCAGCGCCACCCCCGGGCCGCGGACTTGTGGTCGGGCGCGCGTCCGACTGCCGCGGCTGTGCGGCGGGCGGCGGGTCCTCCTTCTTCCGTCAAGGGGGTTCACCGACGGCGTTTCGGCCATCCGGGCTTCCTGCCGCACCCTTGCGGGGCACGGGTGGGTGCATCACCCACTCGCCGTTTCGCCCGTAGCTATGCGGAAGCCAGCTCGTCTCAAACACGTGAGTTCGAAATCCCGGTGCTGTCGTTGAACTCCCGACAGCGTCCATTCGACGATCCAGGGGACCAGTAGCCGTGGCTGATGCCCACAAGAGTCCGACCGTCGCCCCTCCTCCCCCACCGCCGCCAGCGGAGATCACCTACAGCGGCCAGTACTCCGTCAACCCGCTCGCCGAGGTGTCGTTCCGGCGGATGTGTGCGCAGATTCCGGCCGTGCTGGGGAGGATCGCCCGGTTGTCGTGGCGGACCGACCGGCGGGCCGTGCAGCTCCTGGTGGCGTGCCAGGTGCTCACGGGTGTCTCGGCGGCCGTCCTGCTGACCGCAACCGCCCGGGCGATGGGCCCGGTGCTCGGTCCCGGGCCCGTCGCCGACCGGCTGCACAGTGCTCTGCCGGCGCTGTTGGTGCTGACGTTGGCTGCTGCTCTCGGCCGTATCTCAAGTGCGGTGGCCACGTACGCGGAACGGCGGATCACTCCCCTGCTCACCTCGCAGATGGACAGCGCGCTGGTGGAGGCGGTCTGTCGGGTCGAGGCCGCGGCGTATGCGCAGGACGGGTTCTCCGACCGGCAGGAGGCGGCGGAGATGGGGGTGACCCGCACCCACGTGATGGTCACCGACGCCCAGCGCTTCATGTCCGCACTGATCCGCATGGTCACCGCGGCCGGCGTCCTGTCGGTGCTCCACCCGCTGCTGCTGCCGCTGCTCCTGCTCGCCGTTCTCCCCGCGGGTATCGGCGCCCTGCTGAACGCCCGGGTCGACTACGAGATCCACTACTCCAACATCAGCGACCGCAACGTACGCGGCATGATGCGCTGGTGGGCGACCACGTCGAAGTACGGCGACGAAGTCCGCGCCAACTCGATGACCGATTACCTCGTCTACTGGTACCGGGCCCTGTCCGAGCGGTGCGATCGGCGGACTCTGGCCGCCGCGCCGCGGACCCTGCGCATCGCCCTGCTCTGCTCACTGGCCGGCGGTGTCTTCCTCCTCTCGACCTGGGGCGCTCTCGCGTGGCTCGCGGCCACCGGCCGAGTCGAGCCCGCCATCGCGGCCACGGCCGTCATCGCCGTCCAGACCACGCTCGCCGCCCTCTCCCAGGTCGTGGTCAACGGGGCCGCCGTCTTCCACACCAGCCTCTACCTGGGCGACATGCAGAACTTCCTCGACGACGCCACCGCCCGCGCACCGAAGCGCGGCCGCCACCAGCTCGCCACCCCGGTGGAGGAGATCAGGCTCGACGAGGTCGTCTACCAGTACCCCGGGAAGGACAAGCCGGCCGTCGACGGCGTCTCCCTCACCCTGAAGCGCGGCCAGATCCTCGCGATCGTCGGAGCGAACGGCTCGGGCAAATCCACCCTGACCCGGCTGCTCACCGGGATCTACCTCCCCGACAAGGGCAGAACGACGTGGAACGGCACCGACCTCGCCGATGCCGATCCCGCTGCCGTCTGGCGGTGCACCGGCCTGGTGCCGCAGATCTTCGCCCAGTGGCCGCTGCGGGTCCGCGAGAACGTCACCCTCGGCCAGCCCCGCACCCACGACGACGGACCGGTGTGGGAGGCCATCGACGCGGTCGGGCTACGCGAAGCCATCGACGACCTCCCCTCCGGCCTCGATACCCTCCTCGCCCGGGACATCTTCGGCGGCTTCGAGTTCTCCGGAGGACAGTGGCAGCGCACGGCCGCCTCCAGAGCCCTGTACCGCAAGCCCGAGCTGCTGATCCTGGACGAGCCGACCTCGCAGATGGACCCGCGCGGTGAGCATCAGATCTTCGAGCAGATCAAGGCCATCGCCGCCGACCGGATCACCATCGTGGTCACCCACCGCCTGGAGAACACCAAGATCGCCGACCACATCGTCGTGATGGAGCACGGCCGGATCACCGAACAGGGCCGGTATGAGGACCTCGTCCACGGCGGAGGGACATTCGCGGAGCTTCTGGAACTCTCTCAGGACCGCTGATCATGTCGCCCCGCCCGTCCCGCCGTACGTACGACGGGACGGTCACACACCAAGGAGGAACCGTGCTCGCCCTCTTCACCAATGCCGACGGCCGCACTCCCCGCGCCCAGGCTGCTGCCCGCCTAAGCGTGAGGTGCGCCGCGTGAGGAAGATGAAACATCTGCCCGAGGCGGTGCGGCACTGGGCGGAGCAGCGGATCGGGCCCGTGGTGTCCGTACGCGATACGTCGCACGACTGGCACCGGTCCCGCGTGTGGGAGCTATCGGGCCAGGGCGGGGCCCGCTGGTACGTGAAGGTCTCACCGTCGGCGAAGTTCTTCGCCCGCGAGACCAGGGCCTACCGCCACGTCGTTCCCGCACTCGGGCACAGCCGGGCCCCCCAGCTCATCGACAGCCGCGCGGAGGACCTGGCCTTGCTGCTCACGGTCGCGCCGGGCGCTCCAGCGCCGGGTCTGGATCTGTCCTCAGCCACGTGGAGGGCCGTACACGAGCAGGCTGGCATGCTGTGCGCCCGGCTCCACGAAGCCGGGGCACTCGATCGCGGCGACCAAGCGGAAGCCGAAGAAGCTCTGAGAGCCGCAGCCGACGGCGTGAAAAAGCACCTGGGCCGCGCCGGGGACCGGCTCACCGGAGGCGAGCAGGAGCTGGTCCGTGACTACGCGGCCCAGCTGCGCCGCGTCGGACCGGTGCCGCTCGGCTACATCCACGGCGACAACCAGCCGATTCACTAGGCAAGTCGGTTGTCGGAAGTGGCGTTGTCGAGTCCAGTCGCACCTGTCGACCTGGCCTGACCAGTGGGCACCATGTGGGGCGCCGGGGCCCCGCCAAGTGGCGTAGTGATCCGGAATGCCTCGCTTCGCTCCGAGGGCCGCCTTCGCGCCAAGCGCTGTCGAGTTTCCTCGGGGCGGTGCCGACGCCGTTTTGGTCGTAGGAGTGGTCTCTGCGCGAGTGTGAGCCCTGCCGATACGCGTCAGTCGCGGAGTCGTGAACTCCACAGTGCTACACCGCTGCACGGGCGCGACCTGGCACCGTTCGTAGTGGCCGCGGCGCCTTTTTCTGTCCCGGCGCTGGTAGACGCAGTACCACGCCAAGCCTGCAGCAGCCCCCGGGATGTTGAGCGGTAGGTATCGATGACGTCACTTCATGTGATCAAGGTCATAGGTCGGGGCGTAGGCAGTGGTGTCCGCTTATAAGGCATTAGATGATCTTGGTGGTGTTGTGCTCCGGCTTACTTTGCGAATCGATCACTGTTTTTTTTACGTGACGAGTAGACGGGGATGGATTCGTGAGACCTGTGGATATGGCCCCTTCTCCTGGGGAGACGGGGTGGATTTGGCGTGACCGTAGCCGAAGTCTGCGTTGGATCGCGGGTGGGCTTGCGGTGCTGATGTCGGTGTCGTTGCTGCAGGGTGTGGCAGCGGCGGTACCGGCCGGGGTGTCGGAGAAGGATTCGGAAGCAAAGTCGGTGACCACGGCGGCGGATATCGCGTCGGCGAAGGTCGCGGCCCGGTTGTCAGGCAGGCGCGTGGAGGCGCTCAGCGAGCGCACTGAGACGTCGACCACCTGGGTCAACAAGGACGGAAGTCTCACCACGGAACTCGCCGCCGGACCCGTCCGGTTCGAGCGTGATGGCCGATGGACCGACGTCGATGTCAACCTCCGTGAAACCGGATCAGGTGTGGAACCGGTCGCCCACCCGGAGGGCCTGCGGCTCGCCGGCAGGACCGGCACCCCCGCGAAGTCGCTGGCCGCCGCGCAGGAGGCCAAGGCGACGGACCTGGTAACGCTGGGCGAGGGTGACCAGCAGATCACGCTTCAGTGGAAGGGGGGTCTGCCGCAGCCGAAGCTGGACGGCACGCGTGCGGAGTACGTCAACGCCGTTCCTGGCGCGGACGTGGTCGTCGAGGCCACGCGTACTGGCTTCGAGCAGTTCGTCGAGATCAGGCAGCGTCCGGAGACGGGCGGCTACTCGTACACGCTGCCGCTAAAGGCCAAGGGCCTGAAGGTGAAGCAACTCGCTGACGGCAGCGTCCTGTTCACCGACAAGAAGAACAAGAAGCGGGCTGTGATGCCCGCGCCGGTGATGTGGGACGCCACCGTCGACAAGCGGTCGGGCGAGCACACGAACCGGGCCAAGGTCGGCATGAAGGTGGTGCGGAAGGGCTCCACCGTCGATCTGATCGTCACCCCGGACGCGAAGTTCCTCGCTGACCCGGAGACCACGTACCCAGTCACCGTCGACCCGTCGACGTCGTCTCTGTCCAACGTCTTCGACACCTACGTGCAGCAGGGCGAGACGGTCGACTGGTCCGCCGACACCGAACTCGACCTGGGTAACCCCGGTACGACCAACTCCGACGGCACCCCGCGCACCGCGCGGTCGTTCATCTCCTGGAACACGACTCCGATCCAGGATGCCTTGGTCTTGGATGCGAAGCTGTCCCTGTGGAACTTCCACTCGGGCAACAACACTGACTGCAAGGTCTACCCGTGGGAGGTGTGGTCGACCGGGGCGGCCTCGACGTCGTCGCGCTGGACGGCGCAGCCGTCGTGGACGGCGAAGAAGGCCACCTCCACCGAGACCCGCGGCAACGCCGCGTGCACCACGCAACCGGACGGCTGGATCAACGCCGACGCGACCACGCTCGTGCAGGAGTGGGCATCCGCCAAGGCCACTCGCGGCCACATGGGCCTGCGCGCCACCAGCGAGACCGTCGTGGCCCAGTGGAAGCGGGTCAACTCCGCCAACGCGGCCTCCAACCCGCCCAAGCTGGTCGTGAACTACAACTACCGGCCGCGCACTGGCACCAAGCAGGAGGCCGGCCCGCCGTATTTCTCCTACAGCGGTGCCTACACGGTCAACACCACCACGCCCGCCCTGCGCGACACCTTCGTCGACTCCGACGGTGACAAGGTCAACGGCACCTTCCAGATCTACGACAACGCCACCAACACACAGGTCGGCGACGTCATCGTGTCGAAGTACGTGCCCTCAGGGCAGATCGCCTCGGTGACTGTGCCATCCGGGGTACTGAGCAACGGCAAGACATACAAGTTCCGCACCAGCCCGTACGACGGCACGCACTACAACAACGGCTGGTCGGCGTGGAAGACGTTCACCGTCGACACCAGCGCCCCGTCCGCCCCGACGAAGATCGTCTCCACCGACTACCCGTCGAGCTCCTGGGTCAAGGGCGCGGGCCAGGCGGGCACCTTCACCGTCACCCCGCCCGCCTCCGACCACAACTGGCTGGAGTGGTCGCTGGACGGCGTGACCTGGACCAAGGTCGCCACCGGCGGTTCCACCGCCGACAAGGCCCTCTCCATCACCCCGCCCAAGGACGGCACCCACACCCTGCAGGTGCGCTCGGTGGACAAGGCGGACAACAAGTCCGAGGCAATCGAGTACACCTTCCACGCCGGGCCCGGCGGTTTCGTTCAGCCCTCCGAAGGCGAGCGCACAGCGCGCCGTCTCCCGCTGGTCGCCGAGGCCGACGCGAGCAAGTACAACAGCGTGTCCTTCTCCTGGCGCCGGTCTGAAGCCGACGGCTGGCAGAGGATCCCGGTCGGGGACGTCACCTCCGGGGGCGACACGCTCACCGGATGGCCGGTCCCGCTGACCAACGGCAAGAACAGCCAGCTGGTGTGGAACGCCGTCGCCACCGTCAACCCCGACGGCGCAGTGCAGGTCAAGGCCGACTTCACGGGAGCCAACAGCGCCTCCGGTCGCACCGAACCTCTCACGGTCGTTGTCGACCGCTACGCCCTCGGTGCCGCGCCTCAGTTGATCGGGCCTGGCTCGGTGAACCTGCTCACCGGTGACTTCACCCTCTCCGAAGTGGAAGCCTCATACTTCGGCTTGTCCGTCACCCGTACGGCTACTTCTCGGACACCGTCCGCAGGAGACCAGGAGGGGCAGGTGGCCATATTCGGCAACGAGTGGGCATCTGGCACGGTCGCCGAATCCGCCGGCTCGGACTACTCCTATGTCAGCAGGGTCTCCGACACCGCCGTTGACGTGGTCGGCAGTCAAGGCGACGCCATCCACTTCACCGCGAACGCGGCCAAGACCGCATGGATCGCTGAACCGGGCGCCGAGAAGATCACCCTGCAAGGGAGCACATCGGGCTCCTTCACCCTGACCGACGCCGAGGGCACGGTCACCGACTTCGCGAAGCTGGACGACGCGGCAACGACCTGGCAGGTGTCGTCGGCCCGTCTGGACGGCCGCAGCAACTCCACCACCACGGTCCTTTCAGAAACGGTCTCGAGCGATGGAAAGGTCAAGGCGCGGCCCAAGCGGGTTGTCGCCCCGACCTCGGCAGCCGCCTCCGGCACCTGTGCGCAGACCCCCTCCACACGCGGCTGCCGGGTGTTGGAGTTCGTCTACGCCACCTCCACCACCGCCGCTGCGGGCACGTACGGCGACTTCACCGGCCGAGTGAAGGAGATCCAGGTTTGGTCCACCGCTCCCGGAGCGACGGCAGCCACCTCGACGTCCGTGCAGAAGTACGCGTACGACACCACCGGACGGCTGCGTCGTACGTGGAACTCGCAAATTTCCCCGCAGTTGGTCACCGAGTACGCCTATGACAGCGCTGGCCGGGTCACCGAGCTGACCCCGCCAGGCCAGTTGCCCTGGACCTTCACCTACGGCCAGGCGGGAAGCTCGACCGCCGCTGGTCCGGGGATGCTGCTGAGCGTTTCGCGTCCCGGCCTGCAGCCCGGTACGGCCGCGACCGTGCAGGGCGAGGCAGTCACCAGCCTGGTCTACGATGTCCCGCTCACCGGCGCCTCCGCCCCCTACGCCATGGGATCGAGTGAGGTCAAGACATGGGGCCAGCTGGATGCGCCCACCGACGCAACGGCGATTTTCCCGGCGGACTCCGTACCGGCCTCGCACACAGGCAGCAGCCTCGGTGCGGGAGCCTATGCGCGGGCGACTATCCAGTACATGGACGCCTCCGGACGCCAGATCAACGCGGCCCTGCCAGGCGGCCACATATCCGCGTCGGACACTGACCGGTTCGGCAACACGATCCGCGAGCTCACCCCCGCCAACCGTGCCCTGGCACTCGGCCAAAGCGGCGCGGCACAGAAGGTTCTCACCGACCTGGGCATCGCGGACCTCCCGAGTGCCGAGCGGGCCGACCTGCTGTCGACCCGGTCCATCTACAACGCCACCGGAACACGCGAACTGGAGGCACTGGGCCCTCTGTCACGGATCGACCTGACCCAGGACCTCACCTCGGGCGGCACCACGCTCGTCTCCGCCGGCACATCCGTCGTGGCCCGCGCCCGGAGTGTCAACACCTATGACGCCGGGCGCCCGACGGACGGCACTGCCACGGTCAAGGACCAGATCACCGGCACCACCACCGGGGCACAGCTCCGCGTCCACCCCACCGTCCATGCCGAGACCCGTGAGACGCGGACCGTCTACGACTGGGCACGCGGCCTGGCGACCCAGACGGTCCAGGACCCCGGGGGCCTCGCCATCACCACCGTCACCCAGTACGACGAGCAGGGCCGCGTGACGAAGGAGATCCGGCCCGACAGCACCGCGACCTCGGCGACCACACGCGTGACCGACTACTGGTCCGCCTCCGGCACCGGTACCTGCGCCGGACGCCCCGAGTGGGCCGACCTGCCCTGCCGGACCTCGCCCGGTGGCGCCATCACCGGGGGCGGCAGCAACCCGTCGGCACTCCCGGTCACCACCACCGAATACGACCGATGGGGCAACCCCACCAACGTCTCCGAAACCGCCGGGGGCGTCACCAGGACCACCACAACCAGCTATGACGACGCGGGCCGTCCCATCTCGGTCGCCATGACCGGAGGCGTCGGCGAGGCGTTGTCCAAGACGACTACCGACTACGACGCCACCACCGGCGAGGCCATCAAGAACACTTCGGCCACCAGCGGGACCATCACCAAGGTGTTCGACGCACTGGGCCGCCAGCTTTCCTACACCGATGCGGACGGCGGAGTCACCCAGGTCCGCCACGACCTGCTCAACCGTGTCACGCAGGTCTCCGACTCCGTTCCCTCGACGGTCACCTACACCTACGACCACACGGTCGAGCCCCGCGGCCTGGCCACGAAGACCACCGACTCCGTCGCAGGTGCGTTCGAGACCGCCTACGACGCTGACGGCGCCGTCATCAACGAGAAGCTGCCCGGCGGCTACACCCTGGCCCAGGAGATCGACACAACGGGCTCACCCCTGGCGCGTACCTACACCAGGGCTTCCGACAGCACCGTGGTGCTCGCCGACTCGGTAGACAGGTCCATCCACTCCCAGGTGACGGCCCACTCGGGATGGTCGCACCAGCAGTACCGGTACGACGCTGTCGGACGTCTGGCCGGGGTCGACGACACCGCGGACACCGTCTGTACCCGCCGCACGTACACCTTCGGCGCACGCAGCACCCGCAGCGCGGTGACCACAGCTACCTCCGAACCCGGCGTCGACTGTCCGAGCTCCGCAGGAACCACCACCAGCCACACGTACGACAGCGCCGACCGTCTCACCGGCACCGGCTACGTCTACGACGCGTTCGGCCGGACGACCACCGCTCCGGGCCACGGCACCCTTTCCTACTACGCCAACGATCTTGTCTATCGGCAGACAGTCAATGGCAAGCGCCAGACCTGGCAGCGTGACCCTGAACTGCGCGTGCGCTCCTGGACGACGGAAAGCGGCTCAGGTACCACCTGGACGCAGACTGCATCCAGGATCAACCACTATGACAGCGACTCCGACAACCCCAGGTGGGTGGTGGAGGACACCGGGACCGGCGAGGTCACCCGCAACATCGTCTCCGCGAGCGGAAATCTCACCGCGACGAGCACCAAGACCGGCGGCGTGGTGCTCCAACTCGCCAACCTGCACGGTGACATCGCTCTCCAGCTCCCGCTGGACGGCGCGACGGCTCCGACAGTGCTCGACTACGACGAGTACGGCAATCCGCGTCCCGGCCAGGCAGGCACCCGCTACGCCTGGCTCGGCACCAAGCAGCGCTCCGCCGACACCTTGACCGGGCTCACTCTCATGGGCGTACGCCTCTACGACCCGAAGCTCGGCCGGTTCCTCCAGGCTGATCCGGTTCCCGGCGGATCAGCGAATGCCTACGACTACGCCAACGCCGACCCGTGCAACAGTTCCGACACCACCGGGCTGATCCCCAAGTGCGGAAAAAAGCACAAGACCAACGGCTACAACCTGCAGATCATCACCAGCCGCCGCGGCGGCGGCGTGACCAAGGACGGCCACCGCTACATCGGGTACTACGTGGAGACCCAGATCAAGGGATTCGCCAACCGGTACCTGTCCCGAAACGCCGTATACGCGGAAACCTGGGGAACCCGGCCGGGCAAGAGAAGAATGGGCAAACTTCAAGGCAAGGCCAGCTGGTACACGCCCTGGAAGAAGCAGTGGGAGGTTCACTACAACATCCAAGTGAAACCCGGAACGAGAATCGTGACCCACGGCAACGGGGTCGTGCTCGGGTGGAACGGCTTCGTGACCGCCGTCTCCTCCATCTGCAAGGCCAGCGCGTAGTCCAGCGCCGCGTATCATGATCACAATATGGGTACGCGGCATATCCGGGGTGGCCCACCCACAGGCGGGTGGGCCACCCCGGCTCGGATTGCTCTCATGGAAAACCGCTTTCGCGCAAGGACCAGGATGCCTAAGAATCTGGCAGAACTCGCCCACGCAGCTCTGACGGCCGGGCACACGGCGGGCGCTGCCGCATCGCACGCCGTGCCCACCCGCCTCGACAGCACGACCGAGGCTGCTGTCGCCGACATATGCATACGCGACGGCCTCGGCTCCGTCCTCCTCTTTCACCGGCGCAAAGACGCCCGATTCGCAGAAGAACTCTACTTCTCGACCCGACTGGACGATGGGTCTTGGGCAGCAGCAGAGCACCTCTCTGGGGGCGCCATGGGAATCGAGCCGACCAACACCTGGGAAATCGCAGGAATTCTGAGCGGTAGACCCCTGGTGCTGTTCGGTGAATCCGAGACGGAGCTGTTCACCGGCCGTCCTCAGGCCGACGAAGGATATGAACTGCTGCACTTCTTTGAATTGCTCGTGGATAAGGAAGTCAGTCATCTGGAAATCAAGGACGCTTCACCGGGAGCTGACCCTGAATGCAGCCTCATCCATAAGTCACTCGTTTCGCAGGTGGCACTCCTTGCGCTCTTTCCTGGCGAACGCTTCACCATTCGCGCGATGGTGCAAAAAGGGGCTACTTCGTACCCTCTTGGCGAGCCGTACGAGCTGACCGGCTCTGACCTCGGGCGCGTAGCTGACTCGCCAACCTGGGATGAGGACGCAAGATGACAGAGCCGGAGAGCTGACCGCGATTCGTCAGCGGGGTCCGGTCGCCAATCGATGCGGCGATCCACCCGTGATGTACCCCGCTGGGGTGGGATGGGCGGTCGCGGTGACGCTGCGGCTGCTCCGGGTTCCACGGGCCCGGGGACTGCGAGGATGCCTTCTCTTCTGCCCGCGACGCTGCGGGCGGTTCAGCGCGGCGGCCCTGGTCGTCGGTGCGTCCTTCGGGTGGAGGCACCCGGAACATCGCCCGCCGGAGCCGACCGGCCAGTAGGGCCCGCCCGGCCGTGACCAGCCCGACGCCCGGCATCGCGCCTCCGATGGCGACGCAGGCCGAAGGCGGCCAGCCGACTTTGTTCTCGCCGACATGTCCTCGTGCTCGCGGCAACGAGAAAGCCCAGAGGGTCGTGCCCGGCGACGTGTGCCGCCCCTGCCAACGTTTAGGTGATTCCGGCGCCTCGCGGTCCGGGTAGCCGTGTGATCTGCTGGGCTGTCGTGAGTTCCTCGCGCGCTTGGTCGAGTTCGAGTGACAGTTCGGCGGTGGCACGCACGAGGGCGCGGACCCGCTCGCGTTCTGCGGCGAGTTCGTTCTTGGTCTTCGCCAGGGCGTCCCTCAACGCGGCGTTTTCGTCCGCCATGTGCTGGGCGGCCTGCGGGGTGAAGTTCTGTGCCGTGGCCCGCGCCTTGAACTCGTCCACGAGGTCCTTGTGGTCGCCGTAGACGATGTCGCGCCGTAGCCCGCACTCGGCGATCAGCTCGGTGCCGGTAAGTTTGCCGGCCGTCGAGCGAAAGGGTGTGCCGGCCAGGAGACGTGTCGCGGCGGCTTGTATCGCCTCGCGCTCCGCGTCCCGGTCTCGGTTCCTGCGGGTCATGCCGCCTGACCGCCGTTCGTGTGTGCGGCTGCTGGCCGCGACGTCTCGTGTTGTTCGATGACCGCGAGGATCTGGCCGGCCTGTGCGGCGGCGCGGTCCCGGCGCGGGCGCGGGGTCATCGGATCGCGTGCTTCCGTCATCAGGACGGGCAGGCGCGTGCGGTGTTCGGCGATGTCCCGGTCGGTGTAGGCGAGGTTGACGCAGGTGCTGCGGCAGAGTGATTCATCGGGTCCGTCGTCGGCGGGCAGCCCAAGCAGGAGTTTCTCCTTGCGGCATGCCGCGGTTTCCGCACGATGCACGCAGGTCATGGCGTCGCCGTGGTGGCTGTCGGTGTCCGTCTGCGCCAGGAGGCGGCTCACACTTGCCTGTGCCCGCACGGTGCGGCCGAGGAACGCCGCGGCGCCGGCGGTGCGGCGGCGGTACTCCGCGGCGGCCGGGCCGCTGACGTGCTCGTGCTCTTCCTCCAGGCGGGTCCAGTCGTCCTCGGACTGTTCCAGAACCATCTCGAGACGTTCCACGGCGACGTCGTCGAGCCACGAGTCGTCGTTCGCGGCGTAGTTCAAGGTCACTTTCGTCTTGAGGTGGCCGTACTGCAACGCAGCGGCGATCAGGCCGCGGGGACGGCGCACGATGAAGTACGCGAGCGTCCGACGGAACCGGGAGGCGTGCAGGTGCTTGACCGGGTCGGGCGGTATCGCAGCCGTGCCACTGACGGACGTGAAGGTGGAGTTCACCCAGCCCTGCAACCGCTGCAGCTCCGTGTTGGTCTTCTTGGTGTCCCAGGTCCGCGCGCCCGCGCGGCTCTTGCGCCCGCTGCTGCCCGGCAGACGGGTGGGGAACAGCAGCTCCGTCTCGTGCAGTGACTCCAACAGGGCGATGGCCTGGTGCACCGGGCTGACGACGGCCCAGGGACGGGCCGGCGGCCGCTGGGTCTCCGCCGCGGTCCGGTCGTACCCCTTGCCCCGGTGCCCGAGCAGCAAGAGTTCCCCGGACTCGACGTCCTCCGCCCGGCAGCCGCGCCGCAGATTGGCCACCTCACCAGGACGCATACCAGACAAGTACGACACCGTGACGAAGCATGCCGCAGTCACGACCCAGACGAGGGCGGGGAGTTCCGATACGGTGAGCGGCCGCTCCCGCCAGGGACGGCCGTCGATCCGTCCCGTGATGCGGCCGATGAAGAAGCCCTCGGCCACCGGCAGCCGAGCGGCTTCGGCCAGCGACCGGGAGGCCCCGGACAGGGAGTTGGACAGCGCGGGCAGCCCGATGAGGCAGGCCAGGTACTTGAAGTCGATGGTGCCGGGGTGGTCCGGGTAGCCGGGCAGCTCCCTGCCCTCTTCACGCGCGGCTTGGAGGAAGAGCTTCATCCGCTCGGCCTGCGGCAGCCCGTCGTACCGGCGGTGGCTGAGGTGGTCGCCCGTGTACAGCTGCCGGAATTCCCGCCACGCGTCGCGGACGTCCGGGCCGATGTCCTCGACGATGCGCAGAGCCCAGTCCAGCAGCGCGGTCATGGTGGCGGCCTCGATCCTCGGGGTCTTGTTGCCCCGGCCGGTCTTCATGTCCTCGGCCAGTTCCCCGGGGGAGCGGCCCTGCCACGGCACCGTGACGGGCATCCGGTGCTCCGACGGAAGTTGCGGCGCGTAGGCCCAGATGGCGCGCACAGCGCTCAGGAGTTGACGGCGCGTGTTGGTACTGGCCTGTATCGCCCGCACGCGGTCGAGGTACCGGTCGAGATCGTGCTCGGTCACGTCCCGGAGCCGGGCGATGCCGCGATGCCGCAGCCAGGTCGCGAAGACACGGAGACGCTTGAACCACAGGAGCACCGTGGCGACGCTGGCCCGGTCCAGTCCCGTGATCCTGCTCAAAGCCGGTGGATAGGGGCAGTCGAGCACCGCGAGGGTGAACACCTTGAAGTCGTCCACCAAGGCGGACGGGAACGTCGACCAGTACAGCATGATGGGCTGGGTGTGCTGGTCCGGCTGCGCCTCGGCCAGGGACCAGGTCCAGTCCGCGAACCGTGACAGCGACACCGGATCGATGCCGTGCCACAGCGGGCGTGCGCGCAGGACGACGACATCCGCAAGGCGGTGCGGCAGTGAAGGCGCTACCGCCTCGTCACTCAAGGGCATGGTCATCGCAGGTCCATCCGTCCACTCATCAGTTCGTTGATCATCTTTGTCTGCGGCTCGGTGAGGTCGCGGCGTGCCTTGTCCTGCTCCGAGGCGCGGTAGTGGCCCACCAGGTCCTCCAGACGTTCCTGGTGCACCGCGTGGTGCGCCTTCCACGTCGCCGGATCGACGTGGGCCCGCAGGATGTTCAACTGGTCCAGGGCAGCGATCTGCAGAGGCAGTTGGTGCGGGAGTGCCCGGGCGTTCTCGCACCCCAGACAGGCCAGGAACGATTCCGCACAGGGCTCTCCCGGCTCCGTGGTCGGGTTGTTGAGGTGGTCGACACATCCCGTCAGCACGGTGTCCTGCTGGCCGGTGACCAGCCGCTGCAGAACCTGCGGGTCCAGGTCTGCCTCGCGGGCCGCTCCGTCCAGATCGGTAGCGGCCCGGGCGACCAGCAAGGCCGGCAGGACGGGGACGCTGCGCCGCTTTCGGGCTGTGGCCACTTGGGCGCGCAGTGCGTCGGCGACAACGGTGCGGGACTGGGCCACGACCGCCTTGCTGCGGGCCAGGTAGTGGTCGTTCATGGTGGACCGGGTGTGTGCGACCGGGCGGCGCTTGCGTTCGATTCCGGTCTGCCGAAGCCGTCTGGCTTCCACCGGCTCGATCCCCTCTGCCGTGGGCTCCTTGGTGGGAAAGCCGTGCTGAGCGGACCATCGGGCGATGTTCTTGGCATCGGCCCCGCGCGTCCAGCGTCCCTCTCTGGAGGCGCCCGTCGCGCGGAACCCGGCCAGAGCCAGGTCATGACCACCGTGGCGGCGCGCGACCTGTGTCAGCTCCAGGAGCAGCTGGTAGACCCGCAGCGGGGAACGGAAGAGCCGAGGTTCTGGATCAGCGTCCACCAGGAGCGCGGCCAGGTCTTCCGGCACGTCTTCCACGGGGGTCACCATGTGCTCGCGCTCCGGGCCGCGCCGGGGCTTGGACGATTCGACCAGGGCAACCCCCGGGATGCCCTCGATCCCGGCGTCCGGCCGGTAGTGCGCCGCAGGCCACGCGGCCACCGTGCCGAAGTTCTCCGCCGTCAGCAGCAGGCAGAACGCGGTCAGCTCCTGAGAGTTCAGGCACAGCCACCGGGCGATCTCGCGAATCCCGCCCGCCTGTCTCACCGCCAGCACCGGCGAGCCGCCGGCCGTGCGCGGGATGTCCCCCGTGCGGTCGAAGACGTCCAGCAGGCTCGCGAGTTGATGATCTGAATCCATGGGCAGCACCCGGCCGCCGCGAAAGCGCGCCAGGAGACCCTGCCCGGCCCGTACCCGGTCCCGCGCCACCCGGACATCGTGCCGCAACGCAGTCATGATCCGCTGCATGCCCGCGTCGTCGTACGCGGGCACATCCACGATGTGCGTCACCTCGGGCAGCGGCTGCTCGTACAGGGCCGCCCGCACCTCCTCCGACAACTGGTCGTCATCGCGCCACAGCAGACGCAGCCGGTAGAGGTGATCCCGTTGAGTGGCGTTGTTGCGCCCTTCCATATGCGTCCACAGCGCCCGCACGTGATCTGCGGTGACGTCGCTCGGCCCCCGAACGGGCGGGCTCTGGGCCGCGAAGAACCGGGCCAGCCAGGACAGCACCGCATAGATGCCCTCAGCGGCGCCGAGCCGCGTCACCCCCGAACGGTTCGAGGTCCGAGCGGCGAAGGCCGACGCCAACCAGCGTTGCAGCCCCTCAGCGATCACCACCCGCCGGCCTCTACGGTCATGGATGTCGGCGAAGTCGAACACCCGTGAACGCGCCCCCGACTGCTCGATGACGCGCACCGCCGTACCACCGGACGACTCAAGCATCCGTTCCGGTGGCTGCCAGCCTGTCGGCGGCATGGCCGCCTGGCGTCCGCCCCGTCCCCCGGCGCTCATGCGCGTCCCCCGACCGACGGCTGGACGCCAGGGCGGGCGACACCCGTCAGCGTCCACCCGCCCCGCTCGGCCACCGTACGGATCAACGCCTCGATCCCCTTGGCCTCGTCGCCGTCCAGCAACTCCATCAGGTAGTCGACCTGAAGCGCGGTGAACGGTTCCAGATACGTGTCCCGCGTCGTGGACGGGTCCGCGTGCCCCATCAAAAGCGACAGCGCGTACCACACACCGCCGAACATCTCCCGTATGTCCAGCAGTTCCTGTTCGGTGAACCCGTCGAGGTGCGGCTGCCACACCGCCGACAGCAACGAGTACCACTTGAGCGCGAACGAGTGCCGGCACATATGCGGACGGCACCACAACGGCACCAGCCCCTCCCCGCCCGCCTCCGTCCAGACCCCCTGTACTCTCTTGTTGGCCGCGGTGAACGTGTCCTCCCAGCCCTCCACCTTCTTCGGCATGCCGTTCGGCGACAGCCACACCGCCAGCGGCTCGAGACCGGACGCGGTCCGACGAAACAGCAGACGCCGCTCATCGGGGCTTAGCACGTCAACCGACAACGAGCCCCCGCCCTCCAGATACAACACCCGGCTCCGGGCGTTGTAGCCGCGGACCACCCGCAGGTACGCGAGCCGCTCGTAGCTGCCCCGACGCTGGGCCCTGCGTATCGCCTCCGTCCGCGAGCCCTCCAACGGATCGGCGTAACCCTCGACCTCACGCAGCACCGCACGCGGAATCCGGTACCACCGGCCCTCCTTCGCCCCCTTCAGGCACCCCGCCGCCAGCCAGGCCCGCGAAAGACGCGCAGTCGAAGAACGCGGCAGCTCCACGTCAAGGACACTGCCCCACTCCTGAAGACGCAGCCCGGTGCCGTACAGGCCGTCGACGAACGCCGCGTCGCGATCCTCGTTCGGCCCGCACCATCCGGCCCGCCGCACACCGTCGAAGCCGAAGCCACACAACCCGACGTCACGCCACTGCTCGAAGGGCACCCGAAGCATCCACTTCACCTGACGCCGGCGCGAGCCCGACGGCCGGATCCCCTCCCGCCGACGACCCCCCGGCCCGAGATCCTGCCCGGACCGGCCACCAGTACCCGACGCCGGAGAGATCCCCGTCACCGGGTTGAGCAGCCCGTACCTGCCGGAGGCCCACGTGTAGAAGGTGTTCAGAGCGGCCCGGTCGGCGTCGAAACTCCCAGCCATGATCCGCTCATCGTTGCGCACGTCCGTGGCCGCCAGTCCTTGAACGCCTCCACATCCCGAGCCGTAGCCTCACGCCAGCTTCTGCCGAACACCTGCAGGAAGTTCAGCCACACGACCAAGGTGTACGCGTACCGCCGCCAGGTTCTGATCCCACGCCCCACCATCGGCGAGACACGAAAGAACAGATTCACGCCCGGATCAGTAAAGCCCGAGACCGTCACCAGCACCGGCGTGCCATGCTGAGCTCCGTTCCGCGACGCCCGCTCATGGAGGTCGCCGAACCCCTCCAGCACACCCCCGCCCAGGCCCGGCGGCGGCTTCAGGAAGTCGTAGAACGCAACACCCCAACGATCTGACACTTCTCCTCCAGAAGATCCATGAGCAAGGTGGACGACAACTCTGGAGAGCCTAGAGAAAGCCGATTCTCCGGGCCTGCTCAATGTCGTTGGCGGCAGGCTCGAAGCTGGCGAGTTCTTGGACGAGGGCGCTGCGCGCGAGCTCGCCGAGGAGACCGGCATCATGATCGCTCCGGAGCGGCTGGAGTTTAGTCAGCTGGTGCACCTGCATGCTGCGGACGGGGAGCGGGTGACCGGGGTGGCGTTCCTGGCGCGTCAGGGGGAGGGCGAGCCGTACAACCGGGAGCCGGGCACCCACAGCGATCTGGTCTGGGCCGATCCCGGCAGCCCGCCCGAGGACTGCCACCCCTTCACCCACGAGGTCCTGCGTCACTTTGCCGCAGGCCTGCGGTACGCCAACGTGATCGCCCTGGAGCTGAAGGGCAGGGGTGAGGCCCCGTGACGGTCGTCGGCCAGAAGGCGAAGGCCACCGCGTGGTCGAGACCGGCCTTCCGGTTCCTGCTCGGCAGCGAGGCGATGACCCTGTCCGGGTCGGCGGTGAGCGCCGTCGCTCTACCTGCGCTGGCCGTGCTGGAGCTGCGTGCGTCGGCCAATGAGGTGGCCGTGCTCGCGTTCTTCGAAAGCCTTCCGAACGCGGTCGCGCTGTGGGCCGGGGCCCTGACCGACCGGCACCCCAGGCGGCCCCAGCTGATCGCCTCGGACCTGGCGGCCGCCGCTGCGCTGGTGACCATCCCGACCGCCGCCCTAGCCGGGGTGCTCACCGTCGGGCAGCTGTGCGCGGTCGCGATCGTACTCGGGGCGGCCAAGGTGCTGCACGACGCCGCGGCGATCAGCCTCCTGCCCGCCATCGTCGATCCGAACCAGCTCCAGAACACGAACGGGCTGCTGCGTCAGTACTTCCCGAAGGGCACCGATCTCTCCCGGTGGTCGTCCACGGACCTCGAAGCCGTCGCCATGGCGATCAACAACCGGCCCCGCAAGATCCTCGGTTGGCGGACGCCGGCCGAGGTCTTCGAAGAGCAGCTACGCTCGCTGCAACAGCCCGGTGTTGCAACGACCAATTGAACTCGCCGAATACTGCTCCCGGAAGTTCAAGCGGGCCTGCCGCAAGCTGGGCATCGTGCAGTCCATGGGCAGAGTCGGATCCTGCTTCGACAACGCCGTGAACGAGGCGTTCAACAGCGTGCTCAAGGTCGAGTACGTCCACCGGCACACCTTCCGCACCCGCACTGCGGCCCGCATCAAGATCGCCACCTGGATCACCGACTTCTACAACACCAGGCGGCTACACAGCGTGTGCGGGTTCAAAAACCCGATCGACTACGAACGCGAGTACCGGGCCACCCTCACCGAGAGACTGGCCGCATAGATCGTCTCCACGCTGCGAGGGGATTGACGGTGCCGGCCTTGCCCACCACCGCGTACACGGAAAGGCGGTACGGCGGAGTCACCATGCTGGTGGGCGCCGACCTGGGAGCTTACCCCTACGTCAACTCCGTACTCGTGCGCGGCACCGCCGAGACGCCGGTCATCGACCCGTGGCCGGGGTCGGCGCATGACCCCGGCCACGGGGTTTCCACCTGTCTCTCGGGCCGGGCTCTCACCTCGTCCCGGCCTCGAGTGGTCCAGAGGCTCCCCACGGTGTGGACTTTCCGACGCGGGGGGAGCCATGGACAGTCACTCGTCGCAGAGAGTTGGTGAGGCGTCCTGACTTTAGAAGAAGTGCTTGCGTCCACCGACCGCGCGACCGGTCGCACCCAGGATCCACAGGATGGCGCCCACCAGAATGAGGATGCCACCGATCGTCGTCAGCAGACCCATGCCGACAAGCATGCCGATGATCAGCAGAATAAGCCCAAGAATAATCATTTCAAAACCCCATCTTCAATTCCGGTCTCAGGCGCGTGTGCGTATAAGCTTCACAAGAGCCTGAGTTCGTCCCTTGGCTGGCAGATCCCGACCAGCTCCAAATGCCAGGACCTCGGTGCGATAGCCCTTGTACCCGGCGACACGATGTTCATGCACTCCTTCGAAACCTCGTTCAGTACACCATCTCCTCGACCGTCCTCCGCTCCGGAAAACCCTTCCACCCCGGACGGTTCGGACGTTGGTGACGGAGACACCGGGCAGCGGCGCCTACGGGCAGGCCCTCAGGTCCAAGGGCATCTTCACCCCCGCCAGTCGGCCCTGGGTGACGGGACTGTGGCCGCAGGCCGGTTCGGTGGCTCGCTTCGAACCTTCCTCTGCTCGTGACACCGCCAGCCCTTATGCGCAGGAACTCGTCTTCATCGGCACCCAGATGGACGCGGAGCTGCTGCGGGCCGACCTGAACGGCTGCCTCATGCAGGAAGGCGTAGCTCTGCCCGCTTCCGATCCCTTCCCTGCCTGGGGCACCTACGGCTCCTGCGAGAGCTGCGCGCATGAGCACGACCCCCTCACCACGGTGACGGGGCGCTGAAACCCCGGGTCGGTCGGTGGTCGCAGCCACGGCGGAGCTTCAATGGTCCCGGACACGAGACTTTTCCGGCGTCAGCCCCGCCCTGCCTCCCCGCGGGGTTCCGTCGCCTCACGGCTGCGATGTTGACAGCGGATGCGATCGCAAATCCGTCGTCCCCACAAGCAACGCGGGAACCTGACTGAGTGAGGAGCCGAACGCGTCTTGTGCGCCAGCGCGTTCGACCTCACGGCGAAGCCGCACCGGAGTGCTCCGGTGCGGCTTCGCCGTCTCATGGACCCGCGCAGAGATCCCGCCCGGACGGATCTCGGTGGGGTCTCGCCGTATCGCCCGCGTATCACACAGCCATCACCAACTGGTCAGACCCTCCCGGACCAAAAGGCTCTGACCTGCAATTCCATGCTCGCACTGGACTGGCATAGACGTCCCCGGACGGTCTCTACAACCTGTGCCATGTGGTACCCAGTGAGGGCCCCAGGATCAGAACCGGAGCGTCTTCCGGCCCGTCAAAGCGGTATTGCAGGGTGTTCGGTGGTGTCTCGCTCACGCCCCAGACCCTCTCACGTATCATGAAATCTCACACAGCCCGGGGAAGCCGACGGCTCGATGCACCCGAGGCTCGGCTCGTCGGGCACTGCCGACGGCCTCGTCGATCGAGTCTGAAGCCTTTCGGCGTGTACGCGCGCCCCTGACGCAGCGTGGCCTGCCGGCCGCACTCTCGCCCGGTCCCCCGCCGACGCACTGCTTCCTCCATCAGCACGGCTGCCAGCCGTTCCGAGTTTGCAGCAAAGCATGCGGTGCCGTCCCGGAGGTCGGGATGACGTAGCTGGAAACCTTTCGGGCCACTCCGATCAGCCCCCTGACAGCCATCCCTTGGGATACGCCGCCGAACTCACGCACGCCCCTCCGCCTCACCGTGCAGGCCATCCCATGTGGTGGCGGCTTCGCGGAGGTCTTCCACGTCTGGCTTCACGTACCACTTCTTCGTGGTCTTCACCGTGTGCCCGGCCCACCGGGCGAGGATGTGATCCGGCACGCCGTTGTTGGCAAGGAAGGTGAGGCAGGAGGCTCGAGCGTCGTAGAGACGTACTCTGCGCAGGCCAAGGACCTCCATGAGCCGGTACGCGCGCCTGCGGAGTTGCTTGATCGTGAAAGCCTCCCCGGTCTCGTGCACCACGACGTGCCCGGAGTCCGAGTAAGCCTCCCCGAGGATGAGCTTCTCCTTGGCCTGGAGAGTCTTGAACGTCCTGAGGGCCATCAGTACTGGCCCCGGCAAGGGAAGATCGCGTTCTCCGGCCATGGACTTGGTGTCCTTTTCCACGACGTATCGATTCCCCATCATCGTCCGGGTGTTGGCTATGCTGATCGTGGCATTGTCCATGTCGACGTCCTCCCATCGAAGTCCGCAGACTTCAGCAGGACGCAGACCCGTGAGAGCTCGTAACACGATCATGGTCGGGCCTTCTTGGGGCGTCTCCAGCAGATCAGGCTGCAGGCCAGGGAGACGAAGGCATCGTGGAGTTCGGTGCGGCGTTCCCATCGGACGGCGAGGCGTTTGAACTGGTGGAGCAGGGCAAAGGTCTGCTCCACGACGTACCGGAGCTTGCCCAGGCCCTGGATGTTCGGGGCGCTTCTGCGGGAGATGACCGGCAGGATCCGCCGCTTGCGCAGCTCACGCCGGTGGGGGTGGGAGTCGTAGCCCTTGTCGCCGAGCAGGGCTTGGGGACGCCTGCGCGGACGGCCGGGGCGGCCGGCGACGGGCGGGATGCCGTCGACTGGGGCGAGGGTCCGGGTGACGTCGTTGACGTTGGCCGCGGTGGTGATGACCTTGAGCGGGGTGCCGCGTCCGTCGCAGATCAGGTGGTGTTCGCTGCCCGTCTTGCGCCGGTCGACCAGTGACGGACCGGTGTCGGCACCCCCTTCTTCGCGCGGAGGTGGGAGCCGTCCACGCACGCGCGAGGCCAGTCGAGTTCGCCCGCCGCGTTCAGTTCGGCCAGCAGGATGCGGTGCAGCTGGTCGAAGACGCCGGCCTTCTGCCACCGGTCCAGGCGGCGCCAGCAGGTCTGTCCGGAGCCGAACCCCAGCTCCAGGGGCAGGAGTTGCCAGACTGTGTCGTTGTGGAGGACGTAGAGGATGCCCTGCAGACACAGGCCCCGATGGTCGCGTGACCCTTGCGGTTCGCGGCGACCACGCGGGCCGGTGGAGCGACGGGCTCGGGCAACTGGACGGGGGCGTCGCCGAGGTGGAGACGTTGTGGGCGCCGACCTCGACGTCCTCGATCGTCAACCGGCCGATCGCCGACGGACCTTGGGTGATCTGGCTCACGTCCTGTCACAGCGACCGATAGCGCGGTGTCTTGAGGCCGAACACCTGGAATCGGAGGAGGCGTTATGACTGGGAACACGCATGTGGTCGTGATCGGTGGCGGATACGCGGGCGTGATGGCCGCGAACCGGCTGATGCTGCGCGACGACGTGACAGTGACGCTGATCAACCCGCGCCCGGATTTGGTCCATCGGGTCCGGCTGCACCAGCTGGTCGGCGGGTCCGACGACGCGGTCGTCGCCTATCAGGACGTTCTGGCCGAGGGGGTCCGGGTGGTGGTCGACACCGTCACCAGGATCGACGTGGCCGAGCGCAGCGTGACACTGACGGCCGACGGCACGCTCGGCTACGACTACTTGATCTACGCGGTGGGCAGCGGCAGCGCCGAACTGAGTGTGCCAGGGGCGGCTGAGTTCGCCTACCCGATCGCCACCCTGGAGGAGGCACAGCGGCTGCGTGCGGTCCTCGACGCCACGCCCGCGACGGCCCCCGTGACAGTGGCCGGCGCCGGCCCCACCGGCATCGAGACCGCCGCCGAGCTGGCGGAGGCCGGCCGCGCGGTGACCCTGGTCTGCGGAGGTGTGCTCGGCCCGTACCTGCACACCCGGGGCCGGCGCTCGGTTGCGAAGCGGCTGGCCAGGCTCGGTGTGACGGTCATCGACGGCTCTGACGCGATGGTGACGGCGGTGACCCGCGAAGCCGTACGGCTCGCCGACGGTCGTGAACTGCCGAGCGAGGTCACCGTCTGGACCGTCGGATTCGGCGTTCCGGATCTGGCCGTCCGCAGCGGGCTGAGCACCGACGCGGTGGGACGTCTGCTCACGGACGAGACGCTGACGAGCGTGGACGACGCGCGCATCCTCGCGGCCGGGGACTCGGCTGCACCGTCGGACCTGCCGCTGCGGATGAGCTGTCTGAACGCGGTGCCGCTGGGCGCGCGGGCCGCCGATACCGTGCTCAGCCGACTCGCAGGTGAGCAGCCGGAGAACCTCCATCAGTCGATGTACGCCCAGTGCATCAGCCTGGGCCGAAGCGCGGGCATCTACCAGTTCGCCAACAGGTCCGACGTCGCGGTGTGGCTGCACATCGACGACGGGCTGGGCGCCAGGATCAAGGAAGTGGTCTGCAAGGGCATCCCCAAGCACCTGGCCAAAGAGGCGCACAAGCCCGGTTCATTCAGGCTGCACCGCATGCCGGGAAGTGTCGCCAAGCGCCAGCAGCTGCTGCGCGCCCACCGCGCCGAGGCACTGGCCGCCGCCGACCGGGCAGCCTGACCGGTGCCTACTGCGAGGATCTTGCTGTGGACGCATGCGAACGCGGTCGGCCGCCAGGGCCGACCGCGAAGGACGAGGAGAGGGGACGAGAGATGAGCGACGACGCCACCGACCCTGCGACCGAGACGTTCATCGCCCACCGCAACCTGCTCTTCACCGTCGCCTACGAGATGCTCGGATCGGCCGCCGACGCCGAAGACGTCCTCCAGGAAACCTGGCTGCGCTGGGTCAAGGCCGACCTGGGACAGGTGAACGACCAGCGCGCCTACCTGGTCCGGATCACCACCCGCCAGGCGCTCAACCGGCTGCGCACCGTCAAGCGCCGCAGGGAGGCGTACGTCGGCTCCTGGCTACTCGAGCCTCTGCTCACCACGCCGGACGTGGCCCAGGACATCGAGCTCGCCGAGAGCGTGTCGATGGCGCTCATGCTCGTCCTCGAGACGCTGTCGCCGATGGAACGCGCCGTCTTCGTACTGCGCGAAGCCTTCGACATCGGCTACGACGAGATCTCCGAGGCCGTCGACAAGAGCCCCGCGGCCGTTCGCCAGATCGCCCACCGCGCCCGCCAGCACGTCGACGCCCGCCGCCCCCGCCGGGTGGTCTCCTCGAACGAGGGCCAGGCGGTCCTGGAGTCGTTCCACCGCGCGATCGAAACCGGGGACCCGCAGGCCCTCCTTGAGGTGCTCGCCCCTGAGGTCGTCCTGATGAGCGACGGCGGCGGCATCAAACACGCCGCGCTGCGGCCGGTCACGGGCGCTGAGCAGGTGGCCCGTATGTTCGCCGGCGGCATCGGCAAGTTCGAAGACACGCTCACCGCCGAACCGACCGTGGTCAACGGCAACCCGGCACTCCTCGTCCGCCTGGACGGCGAGATCGACGGCGTCATGGCGATCCGTGTCCAGGACGCCCGCATCACCGGCCTCTACTACGTCCGCAACCCGGAGAAACTGTCCCACCTCACATCAGCGACCCCGCTCACCCTGCGCTGAACACCAACGGCCTCCGACCCGCGGACGTCAATCCTTCGCCTTCGTGGCGTGGGGCCGCTTCGGCCACGAGTCCTTCACCAGCTGACCCGCCAGGGAGATAGCCGATGAGCCATGCAAGCGAGCGAACGGGAGAGATCATGAAGGCAGTGCGTTACCACTCCTACGGCGGCAGCGACGTCCTCGTCTACGAGGAGGCAGACCGGCCGGTGCCAGGTGCGGGCCAAGTAGTGGTGCGGGTGGCCGGCACCTCGTACAACGACGCGGACTCCGGCCTCCGCGCGGGATTGCGACAGGACCTGCTCCCACTGGCCTTCCCGCACATTCCCGGCCTCGACCTGGCCGGAGTCATCACCGAGGTCGGCGAGGGCGTGACCAACTGGAGCGTGGGGGACGCGGTGGTCGCGCTTCTGCCGGCGGACGCACCCGGCGCGGCCGCCGAATACGTCGCCGCATCCGCCGAGGCGCTGGCCACCGCTCCCCGTACCGTCGAGCTGGCCGACGCCGAGGCCCTACCCCTCGTCGGGCTGACGGCATGGCAGGCCCTGTTCGAACACGCCGACTCAAGCCCGGGCAGAACATCCTGATCAACGGCGCAGGCAGCGCAGTGGGCGGGTACGCCGTCCAGCTTGCCGCGCAGGCCGGTGCCACCGTGACCGCGACCGCCGGTGCGCGCAGCCGCGACCGTGTCCGCTCCTACGGCGCGGACCGGATCGTCGACTACGCCGTGACCCCCGTTGTGCAGACGCCGGCCGGGCAGCACTTCGACGTGGTGCTGCAGCTGGCTCCCGCCAGCTCCGAGGAGAACGCGCAGCTGGTGGGCCTGGTCGCCGACGGTGGAGCCTTCGTCAGCGTCACCGTTCCCGGCCCGCAGGATGCCGGGCGCGGGGTGCGCACGGTGCACGTGTTCGCGCGCAGCGACGTCACCCAGCTCGCCGACCTAGTCGCCCGCGTCGACGCCGGAGATCTGGCGATCGAGGTGGCCCAGCGGCTGCCACTGGCCGACCTGGCCGCGGTCCACGCCCGCGCCGCCGGCCGGTTTGCCCGGATCGCCGAGCTGGCCGCCCGGGTCGAGGGTGGAGACCTGGCCGAGCGGCTGCGTGCCGACCAGGCCGCGGTCCGCGCCCCGGCTGCCGCCGGAGAGCTGGCCGGCAAGACCGTCCTGACCCCCTGACCCGAGCGACGCCGGCACCGGCCCGGTCTCCCCGGCCCACTCGGCGATGGTCCAGCAGTTCTTGCGCGGCGGGTCCGACAGCAGGCCGAGTACCAACCGCCGCGCCCGCAGGCGGGGTTCAACCCGCGTGAACCGGCTTGCGATCCGGCCCATCAGGCCCTCGAACGCCTCTTGCCACCGGGCAGGGTCTACGCTGTGACCTGCGGCCACCGCGTGATCGTTTGTCTTCACACACCGATGATCAACGGCGGCCGCACCCGTCTCCACAACGCGTCAGGGTCGCGCAGTTCCGCCTGCCGTCCTGAGTCAGGAGGACATGTGCAGCGTGGTGAAGTCTGGTGGGTGGAGTTCGACGAGCGGCGGCTGGTCGTACTGCTGGCGACAGACGACGCGTCCAGGATCCGGGCGATGCAGGTCGTCACTCCTGCGGGCGTCGACATCAGCGGTCTGGGCGTCGAAGTGCAAGTCGGCGCCATGGAAGGACTGCCCTTCGAAGGCGTGCTGCGGTTCGCGTTCCCGCGCCCGGGCTTTACCCCATGCACGTGGCTGACCACCGTGTCCCGGGACGACCTGATCGAGCGGGCGGGCGTCCTGTCCTCCGCGAAGCTCAGCGCGATTGAGGACGCCCTCCGTCTCGGCGAACAGGCGAAGGAACGGACCCCGGCGACAACCGCGAAGCTCAGCGAGATAAGGGACGCCCTCCGTCTCGGTGAACTCGGGTAGGCGGAGAGGCGCCACTCACCATCGAGATCACGATCTACGGCTGGAGTACGATCCGCCTGATTGCTCCCTCCCCCACACCACAGCACCGGACGGCGGCGTGTGGACCGACGTGTACGCCGGAAACGTCCCGACGGAGACGATCGACCCCTACGGCAAGAGCATCACCTATGACTACGACCGTCACCTGCGGCCCGTCGCCATCACCGACCAGCGCGGCAACACCACGGAGATGACGTACGACAGCGCCGGGCGGATGCTCACCCGCAGCGCCCCCTCGGCCCTCGGCTACGCGGAGAGCTGGACCTACGACAGCGCGGGCAACATCACCAGCCACACCGACGGCCGCAGGAACAAGACGACCTACACCTACAACACGTCGAACCAGCTCACCTCCACCACAGACCCCCTGGGCGGCAAGACCACCTACACGTACACCCCGCTCGGTTCGCTGGAGACCGTGACGACCCCGCGTGGCAAGGTCACCACCTATGGCTACGACGCGGCCGGCAACCGGACGTCGGTCACCACGCCGCTGGGTGAGAAGACGACGTTCACCTACGACAAGGTCGGCCGGATCCTGACGAAGACGGGCCCGCGCGGCAACGCCACCGGTGCCGATCCCGCTCTGTCGCTGGCGCACAAGACGCGTTCGGCTCCTCACTCCGTCAGGTTCCCGCGTTGCTTGTGGGGACGACGGATTTGCGATCGCATCCGCTGTCAACATCGCAGCCGTGAGGCGACGGAACCCCGCGGGGAGGCAGGGCGGGGCTGACGCCGGAAAAGTCTCGTGTCCGGGACCATTGAAGCTCCGCCGTGGCTGCGACCACCGACCGACCCGGGGTTTCAGCGCCCCGTCACCGTGGTGAGGGGGTCGTGCTCATGCGCGCAGCTCTCGCAGGAGCCGTAGGTGCCCCAGGCAGGGAAGGGATCGGAAGCGGGCAGAGCTACGCCTTCCTGCATGAGGCAGCCGTTCAGGTCGGCCCGCAGCAGCTCCGCGTCCATCTGGGTGCCGATGAAGACGAGTTCCTGCGCATAAGGGCTGGCGGTGTCACGAGCAGAGGAAGGTTCGAAGCGAGCCACCGAACCGGCCTGCGGCCACAGTCCCGTCACCCAGGGCCGACTGGCGGGGGTGAAGATGCCCTTGGACCTGAGGACCTGCCCGTAGGCGCCGCTGCCCGGTGTCTCCGTCACCAACGTCCGAACCGTCCAGGGTGGAAGGGTTTTCCGGAGCGGAGGACGGTCGAGGAGATGGTGTACTGAACGAGGTTTCGAAGGAGTGCATGAACATCGTGTCGCCGGGTACAAGGGCTATCGCACCGAGGTCCTGGCATTTGGAGCTGGTCGGGATCTGCCAGCCAAGGGACGAACTCAGGCTCTTGTGAAGCTTATACGCACACGCGCCTGAGACCGGAATTGAAGATGGGGTTTTGAAATGATTATTCTTGGGCTTATTCTGCTGATCATCGGCATGCTTGTCGGCATGGGTCTGCTGACGACGATCGGTGGCATCCTCATTCTGGTGGGCGCCATCCTGTGGATCCTGGGTGCGACCGGTCGCGCGGTCGGTGGACGCAAGCACTTCTTCTAAAGTCAGGACGCCTCACCAACTCTCTGCGACGAGTGACTGTCCATGGCTCCCCCCGCGTCGGAAAGTCCACACCGTGGGGAGCCTCTGGACCACTCGAGGCCGGGACGAGGTGAGAGCCCGGCCCGAGAGACAGGTGGAAACCCCGTGGCCGGGGTCATGCGCCGACCCCGGCCACGGGTCGATGACCAGCGTCTCGGCGGTGCCGCGCACGAGTACGGAGTTGACGTAGGGGTAAGCTCCCAGGTCGGCGCCCACCAGCATGGTGACTCCGCCGTACCGCCTTTCCGTGTACGCGGTGGTGGGCAAGGCCGGCACTGTCGATCCCCTCGACACCAGACCGGCCTCACGCCGCTCCCGCCATGCCTTGCGCCACCGCTCGACCGACCGCACCGAGACCCGCAGGTCCGCCGCGATCCTCGCGTTCGCCCGTCCCGCCTCGGACCGGGCCCCGGCCTCCAGCCGGATCCGTTCCCGGGCCGCCCGCTCCTTGTCGGACAGCCCACCCCCTTGCGCATATCTCACACCACATTGAGATAGCGCACACAGCAGCAGGCTGTCAGCCGAACCGGGACGACATCACCCGTTCAAAGTCAGTAGCGGGGCGGCTACGCATTCGTTCGCAGCCCTACTCGATTACGCAGCAGCCGCACAAACCCGTTCACCCCAGCCTGAGCCGAGCCGTTATTCATCCGCGCACGGATGGCAGGCGAAGGAGTGGCGTTCAGTGGGGATAGCAGCTGAATTCAGGGCCCCCGAATTAACCGGCCACCAGCGCGACATCTGGGCGGCCGAAGCGAGAACACCCGGGGAACTGCCCGAAGAACATCTTCCCGAGGGGGTCGTTGAAGTTCACCGCCATCCCGGTGTCGATGACCGTGAAGCGCACCTCCCGCTCGGCGAGCGAGTCGGCGATCTCGTACAGGTGGCGGATGGAGCGGCCGAGCCGGTCGAGTTTGGTGATGGTGAATTCGTCGCCCTTGCGGGGCACCTTGAGCGCGGTGCGGAGCTCGGGCCGGTTGGCATGCTTGCCGGTGGCCTTGTCGACGTGGACGTGTCCGTCGGTACAGTCGGCCGCGGTGAGTTCGCCGGCTCGCGAGTCGGAGTTCTGGTCGAGCACGGACACTCGCCCATACCTGATCTTGTACGCGTCACCCATGGGTAACAAGTGTGCCGCAAACCCTCGTTGGCGGTACGTAGCTTCCGAACAGGGTGCCGAGCCGAAGTGTCACCTCATGTGACACCAAACCGCACACTCTGACTGATTCATGCTTGATCTGCGGATTGCCGGCTACCGGCGGGGGTCGGCGGTGTCAGCGGACCCGCCCGGTGAGACGAGTCCTGTCTCGTAGGCGAGGACGACGGCCTGGGCCCGGTCGCGCAGGGTCAGCTTGGCGAAGATCCGGGCCACGTGGGTCTTCACCGTCGCCTCACTGAGCGTCAGTTCGCGTGCCAGTTCGGAATTGGAAAGACCCTGCCCCATGAACGTCAGTACCTCGCGCTCGCGCGGCGTCAGTGCGGCCAGGTCTCGGTGGACGGCCGGGGTTGCGAGGCTTGAACCGGTTCTGGTGGCGCTGGGGGCGAAGCGCTCCACCAGGCGGCGGGTGATCGAGGGTGCGAGCAGTGCGTCACCGGTGTCGACCAGGCGTACGGCGGCGGCCAGATGCGCGGGGGTGACGTCCTTGAGCAGGAATCCGCTGGCTCCGGCGGCGAGGGCGGCATAGACGTAGTGGTCGAGGTCGAAGGTGGTCAGCATGATCACCCGGCAGTCCGGGGCCTGCGCGAGTATGCGGCGGGCGGCTTCCAGGCCGTCCATGGTGGGCATCCGGATGTCCATCAGTACGACGTCGGGCCGCAGCCTCCGCACGGCGGCCACGGCCTCGGCTCCGTCGCCGGCTTCGCCCACGACGTCGATGCCGCGGGCGGTCAGGATCAGGCGGAAGCCGGTGCGGACCAGCTCCTGGTCATCGGCGATCACGACGCGAGGGGCGGATTCGCACCCAGGGCCACCTGCCACCGTCCGGTCATCGGTCCGGTCTTCCTTCGTGCGCCGGGGTCACCGAGCGCGCGACAACGCGTTGTACTGCTCCAGGACGTGGCACAGGCCCATCAGCTCTCGTCCGTACGGTGGCATGAGGTGACGGTCGGTGGTGGTCGGCGCGGACGCCCTCGGTCCCCTGCGCCGGGTCGGGCGCGCCCCGCGGCCGACGCCCGGGAACCGCACCCCGGCGCCTCGCGCATCAGAGGGTGCGCGGGGTGTCCAGGCCGGTGAGGGCGCCCACCGGGTCCGGGTCGGGGGTGCCCCGGGGCCACCAGTCGTCGTGGCCGGGCTCTGACTCGTACGCGTACCAGAGGTGGTCGCGGCCGAGGCGGAGCTGGAGGTGTCCCCGGGGGTGGGTGAGGTGGTTGTGCCAGGGGCGGAAGGCCGGCAGGCCGGCGGCGAGGAGGAGGGGGCGGGCGCGGTCGAAGCGGCCGGCCGGCGGGTCCCAGAAATCCTCCAGGACCTCGAGCCCGGCCGGCCCTCCCTGGCGCCAGGAGGCGACCGCGCGGGCCAGCTCGGCCGGGGTGCGCCCGGTCGCGCGGGCGAGGGAGGAGTACAGCGCGCGGGTGGTGGCGGTGAGTCCGGAGCCGGGGCGGGCGGCGGCGAGCCGCACGGCGTCCTGCCACAGCGTGAGCCGGCCGACGGGATCGCGGCCGGTGGTGAGCAGGGCGTGGGCGCGGGCGGCGGCGTCGGTGGCGAGCTGGTCCAGCGCGAACGGGTCCGGGCCGCCCGGGGCCGCCGGGTAGACGGGCGGCTGCTCCGGATGCGGGGGCGGGGGCAGCGGTGCCGGAAGGGGCGGGAGGATGCGCGGGGTGACTGCCTCGCGTGCCCGCACCCCGGGGAGGGGTTCCGGTTCCCTGTCCCGGGTGGCACGGGCCGTGCGGGCGGCGCTGAGCCGGGACAGGGCGTCGATCACGTCACGCTCACCCCGGCCGCGCAGCAGGAGCAGCACGAACGGGTCGGCGTCGAGCAGCCGGGCGGTCTGGTAGCAGAGGGCGGCGGCGTGCTTGCAGGGGTGACCGGAATCGGGGCAGCTGCAGCGCGGGTCGAGGTCGCCGGGGCGGGGCAGCAGCGGGGCACCGCAGTCGGCGAGGGACTGGGGCATCTCCTTGTCCAGCAGGGCCGCGATGTGGCCGGGCCGGTCGGCGGCCGCGTCCAGGAACCGCTCCCACTCGTCGTCCGCGAAGGTGCGCAGCCGTACCTGCACGCGGTACGGGCGGGGACGGCTTCCCTGGACGTACGCGAGGACGAGCCCGGGGGTGACGGTGATGGCGTCGACGTGCCCCCGCTCGGCGTACCGGCGTCCACGGACCAGCCGCGCGGCATCGAGCGCGCCCTCCTCCAGCGCCGTGACCCATGCGTCACCCCACCAGGTGTCGGCGAACCCCGTGCCGTCCGGGGTGCGGGACGGGAACGCGGGGAAGGTGCGGCGCAACTCGCCGTCCCGGGTGGGGGCCGCCATGGAGCGGGGCGTTCGGGGGGTGGCGGGGGATGGATGGGGGGTCGGGTGTACCGGGGGTGCCAAAGGCTCGTGGGCGGTCGGTGGTTCGTGCGCGGTCGGCGGCCGGTGAGGCCGGCCGCCGGGCTCCGGGGGCGGCTCGGCCGTGTCGGAGGACAGGGGCGGGAGTGCGGGGACGGCGTCGGTGAGCAGGTCCCGTACCGCGGGCACTCCCGTCCCCTCGGCCGGCGCCTCGACCGTCCGGACACCGGCGGCGCGGTCGCCCCGGGTGGTACGGGGGACGCGGGGAGCGGTGCCCGAAGGGGTTCGGCCGGTGTGCGGGCCGATGACGGCCGCTTGCCCGTCGCTCCCCCGGTCGCCGGTTGCGCGGTCACCGGAGGACCGGTCGTCGGGGAATCCGTCTCCGAAGGACCGGTCGTCGGTCCCCGTTCGCGCGCGCAGCGCTTCCTCGCGGGCCGAGCGCAGAGCCTCCCGCGCGATGTCAGCGGGGCGCCGGGCGGGCCGCGGCGCCGGGTGATCCGGACGGCTCCGGGTGCCGTCGGCAGCGGGCGGCAGGGCGCCGGCGTCCGCCTCCCCTGCGGGCCCCTCCGCCCGCACGCCGATGTCGGTACCGGCGTCACCGGTCACCACCGGCCCCCCGTGTTCCGTCTCTGTCCCCGTCTCTGTCCCCGTCTCCGCCACCGTGCCCGGGTCGCCCTTCGCGTCGGAGTCACCCCTCACGTCGCAGGCCCCGGCCCCGTGCCCGCCCCCGTCCGCCGCCGTCCGCGGGCTTCCCGCGTCCGCGGCACGCCGGGCCCGGACCGCCCTGTGGAGGGCGTCACGGGCCACGTCACCGGGACGTTGGTCCCGGGTTCCCACGGGCTTCCCGTGCTCTCCCGCGTCCGGCGCCGGGTCGGCGCCCGCGCGCCTGCGGGCAGCTCTCAGGGCTTCCCGGGCCTCGTCGGACGGACGGGGTGTCATGACGTCCTCCGCAGGGAGACCAGGTCGGACAGCTCGCGGTCGGTCAGTTCCGTGAGGGCGGACTCGCCGGAGCCGAGGATCGCGTCGGCGAGGGCCCGTTTGGCCTGGAGCATCTCGGCGATGCGGTCCTCGACCGTGCCCTCGGTGATCAGGCGGTGGACCTGGACCGGCTGGGTCTGGCCGATGCGGTAGGCGCGGTCGGTGGCCTGCTCCTCGACCGCCGGGTTCCACCAGCGGTCGAAGTGGACGACATGGCCCGCGCGGGTGAGGTTCAGGCCGGTGCCGGCCGCCTTCAGGGACAGGACCAGGACGGGCGTCGCGCCGCTCTGGAAGCGGTCCACCATGCGCTCCCGCTCCGGTACCGGCGTACCGCCGTGGAGGAGCTCGACCGGCACCGCGCGCCCGGTCAGATGTGCGGTGATCAGCCGGGCCATGCCGACGTACTGTGTGAAGACCAGGGCCGATCCGTCCTCGGCGAGCACGGTGTCGAGGAGCTCGTCCAGCAGGGCGAGTTTGCCGGAGCGGGCCGCGAGGCGGTCGCCGTCGGCCCGTGCGTGCCCAAACCGGGCGTGCTCGTCCTTGAGGTAGAGCGCCGGGTGGTCGCAGATCTGTTTGAGCGCGGTCAGCAGTTTCAGCACCAGGCCCCGGCGGCCCATGCCCTGGGCGGTCTCGATGGCGAGCAGCGACTCGCGCACCACCGCCTCGTAGAGCGCGGCCTGTTCACGGGTGAGCGGGACGGGATGGTCCGTCTCCGTCTTGGGCGGCAGCTCCGGGACGATGCCGGGGTCGGACTTCTTGCGCCGCAGGAGGAAGGGCCGCACCAGGCGGGAGAGACGCCCGACGGCCTCCTCGTCCTCGCCGGCCTCCACCGCGCGGGCGTGCCGGGCGCGGAAGGACGTGAGGGGACCGAGGAGTCCGGGAGTCGTCCAGTCGAGGAGGGCCCACAGCTCGGAGAGGTTGTTCTCGACGGGGGTGCCGGTGAGGGCCACACGCGCGGGGGTCGGGATGGTGCGCAGGGCCTTCGCCGTGGCCGAGTGCGGGTTCTTGACGTGCTGCGCCTCGTCGGCGACGACCATGCCCCACCGGTGTGCGGCCAGTGTCGGGGCGGCCGAGCGCATGGTGCCGTAGGTGGTGAGGACGAAGCCGCCGGTCAGGCCGTCCAGGGTCCGGTCCGGGCCGTGGAAGCGGCGCACGGGGACGCCGGGGGCGAACCGGGCGATCTCCCGCTGCCAGTTGCCGAGCAGCGAGGCGGGGCAGACGACCAGGGTCGGTTCGGCGCGGTCCCGTTTCAGATGCAGCGCGATGAGGGTGATCGTCTTGCCGAGGCCCATGTCGTCGGCGAGGCAGCCGCCGAGGCCGAGGGAGGTCATGAGGTCGAGCCAGGCCAGGCCCCGCAGCTGGTAGTCGCGCAGGGTGGCGTCGAGTCCGGGGGGCGGGTCGGCCGGCCGGACGCCCGTGGTGAGGCGGTCACGGAGAACGGCGAGGGCGCCGACGGGGACGGCCTCGACGGTCTCGCCGTCGGCCTCCGCGGTGCCGGTGAGGGCGACGGACAGCGCGTCGACGGGATCGAGCAGGCCCAGCTCCCGTTTGCGGGCCTTGCGGACGAGGGCGGGGTCGACCAGCACCCACTGGTCGCGCAGCCGGACGACGGGGCGGTGGGCCTCGGCCAGGGCGTCCATCTCGGCCTCGGTGAGCGGGTCGCCGCCGAGCGCGATCTGCCAGCCGAACCGCAGCAGGTCCTCGCTCTCGAAGAAACCGCTCCCGTCGGTCGCCGATCCGGGGGCCGGCCGGACCACCGCCGTCGCGGTCAGGTCCTGGGCCAGGTCCCTCGGCCAGTGCACGGCGACGCCGGCCGCGGCGAGGCGGGTGGCGGCGACGCCGAGCAGGTCGTTCAGTTCGTCCTCGGACAGGGGCAGGACGTCGGGGACGTCCTGGGCGGAGAGCCGGTCCAGCGGGGGCCAGACGCGGGCGGCCCGGCGGACGGCGAGGGCCGCGTCCACGCGCGCGCGGGGGCCGAACGCGCTGTCCGCCGTCCCCGCCCACAGGGCTGCCGCGTCGGCGACGAGGGTGGGGTCGGCGAGGCTGTGCACCTGGACGACCGCCGCGCCCGCACCGCGCGCGCCGGCGCCCCCCGCGCCCTCGTCGGAGCCGTCGAACAGGTCGTACGCACAGAGGTCGAGGCGGAGCGAGATACGCACCCCGGCGTCCATGCCGGCGGCGACCTCGGCGGCCCAGTCGTGGGCGCCGGGCAGCCGCTGGGCCTTGCGGGCGGCGAACGGCAGCCCCGAGGCGTACGGCGCGGCCGGGGTGCGGGGCAGGGTGTCCGCGACCGCGTCCAGGAAGGCGCGGACCAGGGCTTCCGGCTGCGGCAGCCGCAGCGGGCCGGGGCCGGGCAGCGCGACGGCGTGGCCCTCGAGGGGCATGGCCGCGGCCACCGCGCGCAGGTGTGCCACGTCGTCCGGATCGAGAGGGCCCGCCCGCCAGGCGTCGTGACCGGCGGCCGTCAGGCCGGGCAGCAGCCGGCCGCGCGCCGTGAGCCGCAGGGCGTGCAGGGCGGCGGCGCCCCAGCAGGCGGTGGCGGGGTGCGCCGCGGGGGCGTGCCGGGCACGGACCAGTAGGGGCAGGGCCTCGTCGAGAGGGAGAAGGAGCGCGCTGACCGTCCGCCGCCGGATCCCGTCGCCGTGCGGGCGGATGACGGTGAGCCCCGTGCGCAGAGCATGTGCCGAGGGCTCGGACCCGGAATCGTCGGACCGCGGACCACCGGCGCCGCCCACGACCGGCCCTGCGGGCTCCGGCCCGGCAGGCGCGGCTTCGGCGGGGCCGAGCCCCCCGGGGTCGTAGAAAGCGACGCGTCCGTCGCGCGGCAGGGCCGACGGCAGGAAGACCGCGGCGAGACCGACGGAGATCCCGGAGATCTCTTCGGCGGCGACGTCCCCGGTCGCCGCGTCCGCCGGACCGGCGTCTCCCGCGCCCGTGCGCGTCCCTGTCGTGTGCCGGTCGGCCGTCACGGTCGCCTCGCCCATGCGCCCTGTCACCGTCCGCCCGTCCCCGTCGCCGTCCATGCCCATCCGTGTCGTCCGCCCCTTCGTCCTCGACTCTACGGTCGGGCACTGACAATCGGTGCCGGCGGCCCGGCCCGGCAGGACCGGGCGCCCCCGGTCACGGGGCGGGAGCGGTGGGGCGGGTCAGGGAACCGTCCGGGAGACGACGTACACCTTGGGGAAGCCCGGCTTGCCCTCGTTGACGACGACATCGTGCGTGGGCGCGGGGTTCTTCTGTTCGTTGACGAGACCGGACCAGATGCCGGGGCGGTCGAACTTCCAGCCGGTGACCTCCCGGTCGCGTTCGCCGATGGTGATGCTGTCCGGCTCCAGGTCGTCCTGCTGGACGCCCATGCCGGTGAGGAAGGCGCTCAGGCCGGCGTCGGTGGTCTCGAACTCGACGTACAGGCGGCTGGTCTTCCAGTTGTTCGTCTCGTAGGTGGCCACCCACCAGGCGGGGTGCGGGACCGGCACCTGGTAGAGACGTCGCTGCACCTTCGACGGCCAGCCCTGGGTCAGGCCGTTCGCCGAGTACCTGGCCTCCTTGTCCTTGCCGCTGGCCCGGCTCTGGTTCGCGGAGATCATCAGGTATCCGGCGGGGACGCCGATCAGCAGCACGATGATCAGAAGGGTGAGCGCCCTGCGGCGGATCATGTGCCCGCGGCCCTCGGGCGGCCGGGGCCCGCCGGGACGGTCGGACTGGTGGGAGGCGTCGCTCGTCACGGCGTCTCCTGGGTGGCTCGGCCGGCCTCCACGTACCGCTCGTAGCGCTCGTACCTCTCGACCCTGCGGCGCTTGGCGCGGCGGAAGCGGCGGGCGACCAGGCGGGCGAGGTCGGCGGCACCGACCATGCCGGCCTCGGGACCGAGCTGGGCGCGGACGATGTGGGCCTCGGGGCGGTAGCCGCGGCCGGTGAGCTGCCGCTTGAACGCGTCCCGCGCGGGGCCGATCAGCAGGTCGTCGGCGGCCGAGACCCCGCCGCCGATGACGAAGCAGGAGGGGTCGAGGGCGGCGGCGAGGTTGGCGATCCCGACGCCGAGCCACTGGCCGATGTCCTGGAGGAGCTCGATGCACATGGCGTCGCCCTCGCGGGCCAGCTCGGTGATCATCGGGCCGCTGATCTCGGCGATGTTGCCCTTGACGTGCTCGATGATCCCGTAGGCGACCGGCGAGTCGGCGGCGGCCAGTTCGCGCGCCTCGCGGACCAGTGCGTTGCCGGAGCTGTACTGCTCCCAGCAGCCGCGGTTGCCGCAGGGGCAGCGGTGGCCGCCGGGGACGACCTGCATGTGGCCGAACTCGCCGGCGACGCCGTACTTGCCGCGCTGGACCTGGCCGTCCTGGAGGATCGCGCCGCCGATGCCGGTGCCCAGCGTGATCATGACGAGGTGGTCCTCGCCGCGTCCCGCGCCGAAGCGCCACTCGGCCCAGGCGGCGGAGTTGGCGTCGTTGTCGACCAGGACGGGGACGGCGAGACGGCCGGCGAGACGGTCGCGCAGCGGCTCGTTGCGCCACGAGAGGTGGGGGGCGAACAGCACGCGGTTGCGGTCGGCGTCGACCCAGCCGGCCGCGCCGATGCCGACCGCGTGCACGTCGTGCCGGTCGGACAGGTCCAGCACCAGTTCGACGATGGTGTCCTCGACGACTTTCGGGCTCTTGGACTTGTCCGGGGTCTCCGTGCGGAGCCGCTCCAGGATGTTGCCGTCGGCGTCGACGACGCCCGCCATCACCTTCGTGCCGCCGATGTCGATGCCGACGGTCGGCACGCGCGGTGCCGTCAGGTGCGAGCGGCGTTCCCGGGTGCCGACCGTGCGGAGCACGGGAGCACGGCGGGAGCCGATCGGGGCGGCGCCCGCCCGGGCGGAACTCAGCGCCCTGGGGAGTGTGAGGTCGCGGTAGGTGCTCATCGTCGCCGATTCTGCCTCACGGTGACCCCGGGCGGCGTACCCGGGAGCAAAGGGATCGCGTGACGCGCGCCGCCTCCGGGACGCTCCCGGCTGCTTCCGATGGCCCTCGAACGGCCTCCCGGCGGCTTCCCGGTGCGTTCCGACGGCTGCTCCCGCCGGGACAACCCTCGCGTTTCGACGCCTCGCCCCATGATCCGGTCACATTGTCCGGACAATGTGACGAAGATCGCCCCAAGTCGCCCGCGTCACCTGGACTTCACCGGGACTTCAGGTCCCGGGTCCGGCCTCGGCGTCCAGGGGCGTCACGACCGTACGAGCAGCTGGAACTCGAACGAGTAGCGGTCGGGCCGGTAGGTGTGGGTGCCGAACTCCACGGCACGGCCGGTGTCGTCGAAGGTCACGCGCTGCATGGTGAGCAGCGGGGCGCCCCGCTGCTCACCGAGCCGCTCGGCCTCGGTGGCCCCGGCGGCGCGGGCGCCGATGGTCTGGCGGGCGCTGTGCAGGGTGATCCCGGCCGCCCGCATCAGCCGGTACAGACCGGTGGCCTCCAGCTGCCGGGTGTCCAGGTCGAGCAGCCCCGGGGGCAGGTAGTTGCACAGGTACGCCATCGGCTCCCCGCGCGCGAGCCGCAGCCGCTCGATGCGGTGCACCTCGCCCGCCTCGTCCACCCCGAGGGCCGCGGCGACCTCGGGGGTCGCCGGGACGACCGTGTTGACCAGGACCTTGGTGGCGGGGCGATGGCCGGCCGCCTCGAGGTCGTCGTAGAGGCTGCTGAGCTCCAGGGGCCGCTTGACCTGGCTGTGCACCACCTGGGTGCCGACCCCGCGCCGCCGCACGAGCAGGCCCTTGTCGACGAGGGACTGGATGGCCTGGCGGACGGTCGGCCGGGACAGGCCGAGGCGCCCGGCCAGCTCGATCTCGTTGCCCAGCAGGCTCCCCGGGGTCAGCCTGCCGTGCTCGATGGCGGCCTCCAGTTGCTGGGACAGCTGGAAGTACAGCGGCACGGGGGAGCCGCGGTCCACGCTCAGCTCCAGCTGTACGGTCGGGTCCACTCCTGGTTTGGGCACGGCCCGAGCGTAGCCCCGCGCGTGGTCGACGGGAAGTGGCGTAGTTCGGTTGTCCGGACATACGGATTGACAGGGAGGGACGCGGGCCGCAGGTTGTTCCCATGCGCATCGGGGTCATCGGTACGGGCCGTATCGGCACCATTCACGCCCACACACTCAGCAGGCATCGCGACGTGGGATCCTTGATCCTCACGGACGCCGACCCGGCTCGGGCACAGGCTCTCGCACACCGGCTCGGTGAGACGGCGGCGCCCGGGGTGGACGAGATCCACGCCTGGGGGGTGGACGCCCTGGTGATCACCACGACCACGTCCGCCCACGCCGAACTCATCGGCCGGGCAGCCCGTTCGGGGCTGCCGGTGTTCTGCGAGAAGCCCATCGCCCTCGACCTCGCGGGCACGTTACAGGCGGTCGCGGAGGTCGAGGCGGCCGGAACGGTCCTGCAGATGGGCTTCCAGCGCCGGTTCGACCCCGGCTACGCGGGCGCGCGTGAGGCGGTGCGTTCGGGCCGGCTCGGCCGGCTGCACACCGTACGGGCGATGAGCAGTGACCCGGCGCCGCCGCCGGCCGGGTATCTGCCGCAGTCCGGCGGACTGTACCGGGACACGCTGATCCACGACTTCGACATCGTGCGCTGGGTGACCGGCCGGGAGGTCGTGGACGTCTATGCCGCCGGGTCCGACGCGGGTCCCGCGATGTTCCGCGAGGCGGACGACGTGGACACCGGCGCGGCGCTCCTCACCCTCGAAGGCGGCACGCTCGCCGTCCTCACCGCGACGCGGATGAACGGCGCGGGCTACGACGTGCGTATGGAGCTCGCCGGGGAGCGGGACCAGATCGTGGTCGGCCTGGACGACCGTACGCCGATCGCGTCCACCGAACCGACCGGGCCGCCGGCCGCGGACAAGCCGTGGACGGGCTTCCTGGAGCGCTTCGGGCCCGCGTACGAGGCGGAGCTGAACGGGTTCGTCGAGGTGGTGCGGGGCGAGCGGGCCAATCCCTGCGACGGACGCGAGGCCCTGCAGGCACTGCGCGTCGCGGAGGCGTGCGAGCTGTCCCGGCGGGAGCGCAGACCGGTGCGGCTGAGGGAGATCGCGGGCGGGGCGGTGTCTGCCTACGGGTGAGCGTGGACCCGCGGGCTCCGGACGACGGGCCCGGGTCCCGTCGTCACATCCTCCTCGTCCGCCCGCAGGGCGGGCCTCGCGGCGTCATGGGATCCCCCGCCCGGGCGGAGCCGGGAGTGGGAAGGAAGCCGGGAGCTCGTGGGAACGTGTTCCCGGCGTGCCGGGCGCAGAGCCTCGTACGGGATGCACTCGGGTCTGTGCCCGGTGCGGCGAGTGGAGGTCACCTGCTCGAGGAGCTGGGGGCATGACGTCGCGAGACAGGCGGGACGGTGACGACAGGGCCCGGGTGCTCAGGGTGCGGAGACCGGCAGGACCGTGCCCTGGGCGACCACGCACAGGGTCGCGGTGCCGTCGTCCTCGAGGGTGTGCAGGTCGCAGCGGACGACGGCCTGGCGCCGGCCACCGGACACGACCTGCGCGCGGGCGCGCAGGTCGTGTCCGGTGGCCGGCCGGAGGCACTGGATCGGGAAGCCGTCGGTGAGGGCGTTGCCGGCGGCGTGGGAGAGGACGCCGCCGTACAGGAAGCCGTTCTGCCGGAGCTCCGCGCGGACGTCGATCTCGAGGGTGGCCGCGCCGTCCCCGAAGGCGGTCACGCGCGCGCCGGGCAACCGGCTGGAGGGCCGGCTGTCCAGCGCCCGCTGGGCCGTGGTCAGGTCGATTCCGGGGGACGCGGTCATGGGAACGGGGCTCCTTCGGGATGCCGGGACGCGGGGATGCCGGGACGTGCCGGAGTGACGGCCGGCCCCGTACGGGTCAGGTCTCCCGGGTGTCTTCCAGGAGGCCGGCGTCCTGGACGAGCAGGGCGATCTGCACGCGGTTGTCGAGGTCCAGTTTGGCCAGGACTCGGGAGACATGGGTTTTGACGGTGGCCACGCTCATGTAGAGCTCGGCGGCGATCCCGGCGTTGGCGTGCCCCCGGCCGACCGCGACGGCGACCTCGCGCTCGCGTTCGTTGAGGGCGGCCAGCCGCGCACGCGCGCGTGCGCGCCGGGTGCCGGCGGCGCTGCCGGTCGCGTGCGCCATGAGCTGTCTGGTGACCGTCGGCGACAGGACGGGGTCACCGGCCGCGACCCGGCGCACCGCGTCGACGATCTCAGCGGGTGGGGTGTCCTTGAGGACGAAGCCCGCGGCACCCGCGCGAAGCGCCCGCAGCACCTGCTCGTCGGCGTGAAAGGTGGTGAGCAGCACGATGTGCGGAGCGTCGTCGCGCCGGCGCAGCAGTTCGGTGGCGGTGAGACCGTCCACCGACGGCATGCGGATGTCCATGAGGACGACGTCCGGGCGGGTGCGGTCGACGAGTTCCTGGACCTCGTCGCCGTCGGCGGCCTCGCCGACGATCTCGATGTCGTCGGCGCCGCCCAGCATCAGGGACAGCCCGGCCCGCACCAGCGGATCGTCGTCGACGAGAAGCAGTCTGATCGCGGTCATGGGCCTTCGGGCGTCGGGGGCGGACGGGGACAGTGGCGACGGCGGGACGGCGGTCGTGACGAGGCTTCGCCGGTCTCCGTTCAGCCCCACGGCAACCGGGCCCGGACCTCGAACCCGCCGTCGGACGTGGGGCCGTGCTCCAGGGTGCCGCCCGCCAGGGTAGCCCGTTCGGTCAGGCCGATCAGTCCTTGTCCGGCACCGGGGACGGGCGGTACGTCCCCGGCCGGGGCGGGGTTGCGTACGGACACGGCGAGGCCCTCCCCCGGGCCGCCCGTGACGGAGACGACGACCTCGGCACCGGGGGCGTGTTTGCGGGCGTTCGTGAGCGCCTCCTGGACGATCCGGTAGGCGGTGCGGCCCACGGAGGCGGGGACGGCGGCGCCGGGGCCGGTGATCCGGTGGTCGAGGACGACCTTCGTCCCGGCCTCCCGCGACTCTGCGACCAGCCGGTCCAGCGCCGCGAGCGTCGGCTGCGGCCGGCCCGCGTCGTCGGACTCGCCGGTCCGCAGCACACCGATGATCTCCCGCAGGTCCTGCAGCGCCTCGTGCGCGCTCTCCCTGATCACCCCGGCCGCCCGCGTGATCTCCTCGCGGGGCGCGTCGGGGCGGAACTCCAGCGCGCCCGCGTGCACGCTGAGCAGCGTCAGCCGGTGTGCCAGTACGTCGTGCATCTCCCGTGCGATGGCCTCGCGGGCGAGCCGCTGCGCCTGCTCGGCCCGCAGCCGTGCCTCCGTCTCGGCCCGACGGGCCCGGTCCCGCAAGCTCAGCAGCAGCTGTCGCTTGGACCGGACGAACATGCCCCAGCCGACGCACACTCCCGTCATCAGAACGGCGAGGACGAGCGTCGCGACGTAGGGCAGTTCAGGGTCGGGGCGCCACCAGAAGTAGAACGGGGCCGCCACGAGATGGCCCCCGGCGGCCCAGGCCACGTACCGGAAGGGGCGGTGCACCGCGAGGCTGAACAGGGCGATCAGGGCCACACCGCCGGACGTCTCCGAGATCTGGCTGACGGGCACCATCACCGCGGCCAGGCCGATCGGCCAGCGGCGGCGCAGCCAGAGCGCGGCGCAGGACAGCGCGCCGAGCACCTGGTCGGCGGCGACCACCGTGCGCGGGACGCCTGGATTCTCCACCAGGGCATCGAGGCCCAGCAGGCCCACGAACACGGCCAGCAGGAAGCAGGCGAAGTCGACGACCCAGTCCCGCGCGGTGCGCCGGGGACGGTGGGGGCGCCGCGCGGAGCGGGTGGGCCCGGAAGCGTCGTCGAGGCCGGGGACGCGGTCTGCGTCGGGGACGCGGTCGAGTTCGTGGAGGAGGGCTGACGGATGAAGCCATCGTGCTCCCGTGGACACCGAGGCCGTCCGTGGCGCCTTGTCAACTCTCATCACGGTCGTCAAACCTATGCAGGGGCCGCCCGGTCCGTCCCTCCCCGGTCCGGATCGGCTACCGAAGTCGTACGGCCGCAGACTTTCGGCGTGCTCCGCGCGCCAGGACGCCGACCTTCGTCACCGGCCTCGCGCCCGGTGGCCGACGCGCGCGAGGGCGGCGCGCGGTGATCATCCTGTGCATGAGGAAACTGCTGGAGATTCTCGGCGTGCTTGCCCTGCTGCAGGGTGCCGCCTGCCTGGTGACCGGGTTCACCTCCTTGGACGTGGGCCTGGTGCGGCGGCTGGGGTTCCTGGACGGCCTCGAGATCTACGCGGGCATCACCCTGCTCGTTCTGGGCTTCGCCCTGTTCGCCGTGGCGGAGAGCCTGAGGTCCGGCTGAGGACGGCGTGTGAGGGCTCCGGGAAGTCCGTCGGCGTCGCGCTCGGCCGGCCGGGTGCCTGGGCGGGCACCCGGCCGGGCGCCGGGTCGTCGTGGGGAGGCGGACGTCAGGCCGGGTCGAAGGTCGTCTGCCGAGGGCCGGAATCAGGGCCGAGGGTCCGCGGGTCCGCGGGGCGGGCGACATGGACGGGGCGTCCGACTGGTAGAAGAGGTCGATGTCGGCCTCCTCGCCCCCGACGATCAGCGTGTCCCACGCGCCGCTCTCCTGAAGCCCCCGCAGGGTCGTCGGCGCGAGCGTGGCGAGGTGGCCGCGCGGTTCCTCGTCGGCGGGCACGCCGGGGAGGCGGGGTGCGAGGCGCTCGCGTATCGCGCGCATCCGCCCGAGCAGCGCCTGCGGGCCCGGCCCCGGGACGAGGCCCTGGGTCTGACGCGTCCCCGCATCGTCCGTCGCGGCCCCTGCCGGCCCGGCGGGTCAGCCGCCCAGCTCCCGGTGGCGGGTGGCCAGGGCGGCCGCTCCCTGCCCGGTCAGCGAACCGAACAGGCGCAGCCGGGAGATGCCCCCGTCGGGGAAGACGTCCACGCGCGCGTGCGTGCCGATCGCCGGAGCGGGGAGGACGAAGCGGTGGTCGGTGTCGGGCTGGAGACGGGTCCGGGACAGGATCTCCCGCCATCCGCCGTCCCCACCATGCCCATCGGCTCTGCCGTGCTCCGTGTCCCGCACCGACACCGAGGCCCAGCCGGCGCTGTTGCCCTTCAGGTACGCGGTGTCGATCTCCAGGGCGCGGATCTCCGCCTGGCCCGTGAGCCGGTAGCGGATCCAGTCGTGCCCCTGGTCGCGGCGGCGCCGGGTCTCCCAGCCGTGGTCCATCCGGTGGGAACGGCCGGGCCTTATGGTGTTCACGGGCGGTGAGTAGAAGCGGTCGGACGCGTCCTCGACCCGGCCGCCGTTCTCCAGGGCGACGACGTCGAAGGTGCCCAGGGCCTCCAGCCACACCGGGTCCGGGGCGACCTCGCCGTACACGCGCAGCCGCGCGATGCCTCCGTCGGGGTACTGGGACAGACGCAGATGGGTGAAGCGCCGGCCGGCCGGTACGGCGAAGCCGTTGGCCGCGTGGCCGCCCACCGGGGTGCGCGGCAGCAGCGTCGTCCACCTCGCCTCGTCCGACAGCAGTTCCTCCGGTGCCGGGGAGCCGGGCACCGAGACACCCTCGACCGACACGGCCCGGGGGTGGTTGCCGCGGAAATGGGCGGTGTCGACGACGATGCCGTGGACGACTCCGGGCGCGCCGAGGCGGATCAGCGCCCAGTCGCGGTCCTCCGCCGCCGGCCAGGGGTGCCCGGCGCGGGAGCCGCGGCGGCGCCGGGTCTCCCAGCCGTCCATGGTCTTGCCCCTGTGCCCGAAGTGCTCGGGGTCGAACACGGCACGCCCGGGCAGCAGCAGGTTCTCGCGCTCGGCGAAGAACTCGTCGTTGGCGGCGACGACACCGGCGCCGAGCCGGCGGTCGGCGAGGTCGGTGAGCTGCGTGAAGGGGAAGTCGGCGGTGCGGTAGTCCGCGTACGGGTCACCGCCGCCGTAGGGGCGCGCGGCGCCGGTGAAGCGGGCCGCCGGGGACTCGTGCTGCGCGGTCACGGTGATCCGGTCCTTCCTTTCGGTGGTCGGTGGCCGGGGGCCGGGGGCCGGGGGCCGGGGGCCGGGGACGCCCGGGTCAGGGGACGCGGGCCAGCAGCCGGCCCTGCGGTGCGGTGAACTCGCCGTCGGCCATGACGCGCCGGCCGCGCAGCCAGGTGGACTTCACGACGCCGTGCAGGGTCCTGCCCGCGTACGCCGTCACGCGGTTGCGGTGCTGGAGCCCCGCCGGGTCGACGGTGAAGGTGTCGTCGGGTGCCAGGACGGCGAAGTCGGCGTCGTGGCCGGGCGCGATGGCGCCCTTGCGGCCGCCGAGACCGGCGAGTCCCGCCGTACGCGCCGACATCCAGCGCACGACGTCCTCCAGGCCGTGTCCCCGTTCGCGGGCTCCGGTCCAGACGACGGGCAGGCTGAGCTGGAGGCCGGAGATGCCACCCCAGGCGGTGGCGAAGTCGGTCGTCTTGAGGTCGGCGGTGGACGGGGAGTGGTCGGTGACCACGCAGTCGATGACGCCGTCCGCCAGCGCCTGCCAGAGCGGTCCCTGGTTGGCGGCTTCGCGGATGGGCGGGCAGCACTTGAACTCGCTGGCACCGTCCGGGACTTCCTCGGCGGTGAGGGTCAGGTAGTGGGGGCAGGTCTCGACGGTGACGCGCACCCCGTCGGACTTGGCCTCCGCGATCAGCGGCAGCGCGTCGCTGGAGGACAGGTGCAGGATGTGCACGCGCGCGTCGAGGCGTTTCGCCTGCGTGAGGAGCCGGGCGACGGCGGTGTCCTCGGCGTGGCGCGGGCGGGAGGCGAGGAAGTCGGCGTACTTCGGGCCGCCGTGCCGGGGGGCGGCGTCGAGGTGGCCGGGGTCCTCGGCGTGCACGATCAGCAGCCCGTCGAAGGCGGCGGTCTCCGCCAGGGTGCGGGCCAGCCGGTCCTGTCCGAGGTGCGGGAACTCGTCGACTCCGGACGGCGACAGGAACGCCTTGAAGCCGAAGACGCCGGCCTCGTGCAGCGGGCGCAGGTCCTCGACGTTGCCGGGCAGGGCACCGCCCCAGAAGCCGACGTCGACATGGGTCCGGCCGGCGGCGGCCTGCTGCTTGGTGCGCAGATGGCCGGTCGTCGTCGTCGGCGGGAGGGAGTTGAGCGGCATGTCGAGGAGCGTGGTGATGCCACCGGCCGCCGCCGCGCGGGTGGCGGTCCAGAAGCCCTCCCACTCGCTGCGGCCCGGGTCGTTGACGTGCACGTGGGTGTCGACCAGGCCGGGCAGCAGCACGTCGTCGCCGAGGTCCGTCAGGCGGGCCGCCCCGGGGACGGGCGCCTCGTACGGCAGGACGGCCGCGATCGTGCCGGCGGCGACGACGACCGACGCGGCGCGCGTCCCCCCGGGAGTGATGACGCGCGTCGAGCGCAGCACCAGTTCGACGTCGGACACCCGCACCCTCCTGAGCCCTCATGGCCACTTTTTCAACGTTCTGTTGAAGGAGTCTTCACTCCCGCTCCGACGCCGTCAAGGGCACACTGCCGACACGGACGTCGGCGTACACCTCTTGAACTGTTCCATAAAGCGGAATTAATATTCCGGGAAGCGGAACGCATGCACGCGTGAACGCGCAGACAGGCGGCCGATCGCCTGCCGGGTAGGCTTCTGCCCTTCCCGCCAGCCCGAAAGGAACGCGCCGTGCCGACGTCCGACGCCAGCACCAACGACTCCGTCCGGTCCGCCCCGAGCGGCGGGGTGCAGTCCCTCGAGCGCGCCTTCGACCTGCTCGAGCGGATGGCGGACGCGGGCGGCGAGGTCGGCCTCAGCGAGCTGTCGGCGAGCAGCGGGCTGCCCCTGCCGACCATCCACCGCCTGATGCGTACCCTGGTCACGTGCGGTTACGTACGTCAGCAGCCCAACCGCCGGTACGCGCTCGGCCCGCGCCTGATCCGGCTCGGCGAGTCCTCCTCCCGGCTGCTGGGCACCTGGGCACGCCCATATCTGGCCCGCCTGGTGGAGGAGACCGGCGAGACGGCCAACATGGCACTGCTCGACGGGGACGAGATCGTGTACGTCGCGCAGGTGCCGTCCAAGCACTCCATGCGGATGTTCACCGAGGTCGGCCGCCGCGTCCTGCCGCACTCCACCGGCGTGGGCAAGGCCCTGTTGGCAGGCTTCCCGCCGCAGGACGTACGGGCCCTGCTCGCCCGTACCGGGATGCCCGCGGCGACGGACAGGACCATCACCACACCGGAGGGTTTCCTGGCCGCGCTCGACGAGGTACGCCGCCAGGGCTACGCCGTCGACGACAACGAGCAGGAGATCGGCGTGCGGTGCCTCGCCGTCTCCGTACCCGACTCCCCCACCCCGGCCGCCCTCTCGATCTCCGGTCCCGCGGGACGGGTCACGGAGGCGGCGACGGAGCGGATCGTGCCGGTGCTCCAGCAGGCGGCGACGGAACTCTCCGAGGTGCTCACCACCCCGGGCAGCGGCCCGGCGGTCTGACCCGGCCAGCCCCGAACCGGTCGCCCACCGCGACCACAGCGCCCGCGCACGCCCCCCTTCGGGAGGCGTGCGCACAGGTGTGCGTCAAGCCCGGGGTGACGGCCCGAACAGGTCCACCGCGTCCCGCACTTCGCCCAGCCCTCGGCCGAGTGCGCTCACCGAGCCGATCGCGCCGGCGATCAGCAGCAGGGAACGGCGTAACCGGGGAATCTCGGGATTGCCGCCGGCCGCGAGGTCGTCCAGTGCGGCGAGTTCCTCCTCCGCGATGATCCGGTCGGGGAATTCCATTGGATAGGCTGCCAGTTGACGCCGCAACCGGGCCACGGCGGAGCGCAGCTCCGTCACCCGTGGATCGTCCTGCCGACTGCCGGCCGCATGCCGCTGCCCTACGCTCCGCACCACAGACCTCCCCCTCGCACGCGGTGGTGCGCCTCCCCATCGGCCCCGCCGCCCCGTCGCCCGGTGCGCGCCAGTAAACGCCACCCCACCCCCTCCGCGCCAGCCCGCTGCGTCATCGTCTTGCTCCACAGCGTGACATTCCAGACCGGATGCGCCCCTCCGCGCTCCCCGCATCCGTCCCGTTTCCACCCCTTCCGCACCATCCACCCCGCTCTCCTCCCCCGCTCACCGCGCCACCCCCGCGCCGCCCACCGCGTCCCTCCGGCGTCCGGCGGTGGTCCGCGGGGTGTTGAGGTATGCAGAACCCATGACGACACGTCGGACGAGTCCGGACTCGGAACGGGCCACGGGACAGGTGGCGGGGCTGCTGCTCGCGGCGGGTGGTGGCCGGCGCCTGGGCGGCCGTCCCAAGGCGCTGCTGACGCACCGGGGACGGCCGCTGGTGGAGCACGCGGTACGGGCGTTGCGCGCGGGCGGCTGCGAGCGCGTGCACGTGGTGCTCGGCGCGCGGGCGGACGACGTACGCGCACGCGCCGCACTGGCGGACTGCGTACTCGTCGACAACCCGGCCTGGGAGCAGGGCATGGGCTCGTCCCTGCGGGCCGGGCTCGCCTCGCTGGCCGGCACGCAGGCGCGGGCCGCCCTGGTCCTGCTGGTCGACCAGCCCGGCATCGGTCCGCAGGCGGTCGCGCGGGTACTCGCCGCGCACGCGGCACGGGAGGCACAGGGCGCGCCCCTCCCGGACGCCCTGCTCTCGGCGGCCTACGCCGGCGCGCGCGGCCACCCCGTCCTGTTCGGGGCCGCGCACTGGGCCGGCGTGGCCGCGGCCGCGGCCGGCGACCGGGGGGCACGCGCCTACCTGAAGGAACACGCGGACGCGATCACCCTCGTCGAGTGCGGGGACGTGGCCGAGGCCTACGACATCGACACGGAGGAGGATCTGAGCCGCCTCGAGTGAGCGGGTGCCGCCTGCCCGGCCCGGGACCCCCCGACATCAACAAACCATTGAACTTCCACGATAAGGAAACTACTATCCGCAAGCCAGAGCGCCCTTCAGCCCCACCCCTCCCCGGGCGCTCCCCGCCGTACCCGGGTCGACCGGCACCCGGTGCCCTGTCCGCCGAAGGAAGTGACAGCTGATGTCCGCACCAGCGCCGCACCCGCTGGCCGTCGTCGACGCCGAGCCCCTGCCCCGGCAGGAGGAGGTCCTCACCGGGGCGGCCCTCGCCTTCGTGGCGGAGCTGCACCGGCGGTTCACGCCCGGGCGGGACGAACTCCTCGCCCGTCGCGCGGAGCGCCGTGCCGAGATCGCCCGTACGTCCACGCTCGACTTCCTCCCCGAGACGGCCGCCGTCCGGGCGGACGACTCCTGGAGGGTGGCCCCGGCCCCCGAGGCCCTGAACGACCGCCGGGTCGAGATCACCGGCCCCACCGACCGCAGGATGACCGTCAACGCCCTCAACTCGGGCGCGAAGGTGTGGCTCGCGGACTTCGAGGACGCCTCCGCGCCCACCTGGGAGAACGTGGTCCTCGGCCAGCTCAACCTGATCGACGCCCACGCCCGGACCATCGACTTCACCGACACGTCGTCCGGCAGGTCCTACGCCCTGCGCCCGGAGGGGGAACTGGCGACGGTCGTCACGCGCCCGCGCGGCTGGCACCTGGACGAGCGCCACCTCATCGACGCCGACGGCACCCGGGTGCCCGGTGCCCTGGTCGACTTCGGGCTGTACTTCTTCCACAACGCCCAGCGGCTGATCGACCTCGGCAAGGGCCCGTACTTCTACCTCCCGAAGACGGAGTCCCACCTCGAAGCCCGCCTGTGGAACGACGTGTTCGTCTTCGCGCAGGACTACGCGGGCATCCCCCGGGGCACCGTGCGCGCCACCGTCCTCATCGAGACGATCACGGCCGCGTACGAGATGGAGGAGATCCTCTACGAACTGCGTGACCACGCCTCCGGGTTGAACGCCGGACGCTGGGACTACCTGTTCTCCATCGTCAAGAACTTCCGGGACGGCGGAGCGAAGTTCGTCCTGCCGGACCGCAACGCGGTCACGATGACGGCCCCGTTCATGCGGGCGTACACCGAACTCCTCGTGCACACCTGTCACAAGCGGGGCGCGCACGCGATCGGCGGCATGGCGGCCTTCATCCCGTCCCGCCGGGACCCGGAGGTCAACAAGGTCGCGTTCGAGAAGGTGCGTGCCGACAAGGACCGTGAGGCGAACGACGGTTTCGACGGCTCCTGGGTCGCCCACCCGGACCTGGTCCCGATCGCCCTGGAGTCCTTCGACCGGGTGCTCGGCGGCCGGCCGAACCAGAAGGACCGGCTGCGCGAGGACGTCGACGTCAGCGCCGCCGACCTGATCGCGATCGATTCCCTGAAGGCGACGCCGACGTACGCGGGCCTGGTCAACGCCGTTCAGGTGGGCATCCGTTACATCGAGGCATGGCTGCGCGGCCTCGGCGCGGTGGCCATCTTCAACCTGATGGAGGACGCGGCGACCGCCGAGATCTCCCGTTCGCAGATCTGGCAGTGGATCAACGCGGGTGTCGTCCTCGACAACGGCGAGCCGGTCACCGCGGAGCTGACCCGCGGGATCGCGGCCGGGGAACTGTCGAGCATCCGCGGAGAGCTGGGCGAGGAGGCCTTCGCGGCGGGCCACTGGCAGCAGGCCCACGACCTGCTGCTGACGGTCGCCCTGGACGAGGACTACGCCGACTTCCTCACCCTGCCGGCCTACGAACAGCTCAAGGGCTGACCCGCACGGCACCCGCCCCGGGCCGCCGGTCACCCCAGGTGCGCCGACCAGTCCTGCTCCGCCGCGGGCCTGCCGTGCAGATCGGGAACGTTCTTGAGCCAGGCCGGGCGCCCCTGCCGGGAGCGGGCGGCCCGGCGGGCGTTCTCCGCGGCCAGTTCCTCCGCGCCGGGAAAGTCGGTCGGCAGCCACGCCTCCGAGGCCCGTACCCGCGCGTCCAGGTACCTCACGTATGCCTCGCGGGCCGCGTCGGGCGTCGCGAAGTCGGGGTCGCCGGCGAGCCAGGCGTCGGGTACCTCGGCCGTGATGGAGCGCAGCAGTTCCTCGGTCACCCGGGGCGCGAGCTCGGCGTCGGCGGCGCGGACGTCGGGCCCGTGGCCGCCGAGGGCATGGTGGCGGAAGTCGTATGCCTTCACCGGGTCGGACGCGTCCCAGCGGTGGTGGAAGACGAGCGCGGCCCCGTGGTCGATGAGCCACAGCCGGGGCTCCGCGACGCCGAGCGTCGGCCAGACCATCAGGTTGGAGGAGTGCACGGTCCGGTCCACGTTCACCGTGAGGGCGTCGAGCCAGACGATCCGCCCGGCCTCCACCGGGTCGACGGGAAACACCTCGGCGACCTCGGGCGTGAAGTCCCGCGCCCCCGGCAGGTAGTCCATGCCGAGGTTGGTCCCGGCGCTGGCCGCGTGCAGTTCCCGCACCTCCTGGTGCGGCTCGCTGTCGGCGATCACCGGATCGAAGTCCACCAGCACCAGTTCCGGGAACCGCAGCCCCAGCGCACGCGCCAGTTCCCCGACGATCACCTCGGCCACCAGCGCCTTGCGCCCCTGCGCGGACCCCGTGAACTTCACGACGTAGGTGCCCAGGTCGTCGGCCTCGAACACGCCGGGCACGGACCCACCGGACCGCAGAGGTGTGAGGTAACGGGTAGCGATGACCTCAGTCAGCATTTCCCCAGGCTACGCGATACCTTGGCCTTGTAATCCACGACCTGACCCCATGCATGGTGATGCAGCCGGCCGGCGTGGCGGATCCGTCGCACGGGTCCGCGAACTCCCCCGCGCTCCTCACCCGTGGCCGACCGCCGAAGCCGTGCTTCGGCGTCCTACAGGGTCCCGAAGGAGCGGTTCCGGATTCCGGGGATACCGGCGGCCTTGTATCTCTTTCCCTTCCCGCAGTGAGTGGTTCCTCCTTTCTTCCCGGTGACCGGATCCTTCTTCTCGATCCAGCGGTCTTCTATTGATCGGAAACTCATTGGGGGCACCCGCCGAGGACGCAGCGGACGTACGGGGCTTGAAGCAGCCGGTGACGATGCCGGGCCGGCGTTGGCGGCGGTGGAAGAACCTGCGGGTCCCGGCAGCGGGTTCGGCCTGGTTCCCGGCCCGGTGGGTGCGGGGCGGACTGCGTTTGAGATCGGCGTCGACCGGCTCGTCCGAGTGCGGCTCGGGTGAGTACGGGGGGGCAGGAGGCGCGGCTCGGTCCCGTCCCGGTGGTCGGCGAGCCAGGCCCCGGCGGTCTTCGAGCGGTGGACAAAGTGCCGGTCGAAGACCGGGCGGACCTCCCGGTCGAAGTGCCCGGCGGGCCGGGTGAGGAAGCGGCACACGACCTTCGCGTCGAACGGCCCTGTGAAGACCATGAAGTGCATCCGGCCCTTCGTACTGATCGCGGACATCTCGTTCACGGAGAACCGATTCCCGGTGCGACCGACGACCGGCGTCGCGCCCTTGGCGCCCCGGGTGCGGCCGGTGACCTGGTCCGAGCGGACCCCGACCTGACCACCGAAGAGCCCTTCGGCGTTCCCCGCCTCCGCCTGGGCCCGGGGCACCGGCCAGGTCTCCTCGTGCCGGACGCGGACCGCTTTCGCATCCTGTTCGACCGCACTCCTGTCCGGGCGCCGGAAGGCCGGCCCCGCCGCTCGAGGTACTTGCCCACGCCGGACCCGGTGAAGCGGACCCGGTACGACTTGAAGATCGACTCGCCGATCCGCCTCCGCGTATCCCCCACCGGTTTGCCCACACACTGCCGACAAGCCCGAACCCAAAGCGTTTCGGGTCGATAAACGCTTCCTCGAGTACGCAACGGGCCGTGAAGTACGTATCTTCGGGGTGTGCGCGGTGTACGTATCACAAGGCCCGGGCAAGACGAGTGCGTAAAATACGGAATTCAAAGGTCCGATTTCCCTGGGCACTCTCCCGTCACCGACGCCACTCCCGTAGTGACCCTATTCAAGCTTGCACTTCTCGGCAGTGAATGCGACATTGGCACAATGCTGCGAACGGGGAGCCGCATCACCGAGAACATGAAAATGGGAAAGTCCGCGCTGCCGCACGCCGTGCTGCGGGCGCGCTGCCGTCCCGGCGAGAGCCGGTTCGCGTACGGCATGGTGCGCATCTCTTCGATCCTGTGCTCAGCGGGACCGGCCGACGCGAGGCATCCGCGTTCGAGGGCTCGCGTCGACGACGTGGCGGGCACCGGCGTGCGGCCCACCGCCAATCCCTCGCCACGAACCGGCCGCGTCCGGGGTGCCCGCCTGTCGGCTTGCCCGACGCGCCGGCCCGATCCCCACGAAGATCAGGAAGGAGCAGCCCCCGCAGCCCCGGCCCGTGGTGGACGAAGTCCCATCGCACGCAGCAGCGTTCACCGCCGGAAGACCGCGTTCTGAGATCTCTGCGGTCTTCCGGCGGGATGTCACACCGTGGGATGTAAGGCCCCACTCCCTTCAAGGTGCTTCCGGGGTGGTCTCGCGGTGCTCTTACGGTCAAAGGTTGCGTCGGTGCCCGACTGCGCCCCGACGCTGCGGCGCAAAGGCCGCCCTGCCGCGCCCCCGGCGAACGTGCCCATCGCCTGCGCATGTCCCGAGAGGGGAAACGAAATGCAGGTTCAGCTTCTTGGACCGCTGCTCATCTCCTGCGCCGACCGCAGGATGGAGGTCAGCGCGCGGAAGCCACGTCAGATCCTCGCCCTGCTCCTGCTCAAGCACTCACGCGTCGTGCCGATGGCCACCTTGGCAGAGGAGCTGTGGGGCGGCCATGCGCCGAAAACGGCGCGGGCCTCCGTGCAGCTCTACGTTTTCCAACTGCGCAAGAACCTCGCCGAGGTCACCGGTCAAAGCATGGACGCCGTCAGCAGCGAGACGTTGCGCACCGCGCGCGACGGCTACGAGTTCGTCGGCGACGTGAGCCGGTTCGACCTGCGGGCCTTTCATCAGCTGGAACGCTCAGGTGCGGCGGCCATCGCCGACGGAGATCTGGTCACGGCTGTTCAGGACTTTCGTGAGGCGCTGTCGTTGTGGCGCGGTCCGGCGCTGGCCGACGTCGAACCGGGGCCGACCATCCGTGCCGAGGCGGCAGGGCTTGAGCAGTCGAGGTCGACGATGCTGAACCACCGCATAGAGCTGGACCTGCGGCTCGGGAGGCATCAGGAGATTCTCGCTGAGCTCACAGACCTGGTGACGCACGACCGGTTCCACGAAGACCTGCATGCCCAGCTCATGATCGCGCTGTACCGCTCCGGCTACCGCACCAGCGCGTTGGAAGTGTTTCACCGGCTGCACAGGAACATGGTCCGCGGGTTCGGCCTGGACCCGTCTCCCAAACTGCGCCAGTACTACAACGCGGTACTCACCTCCGACTCGGGGCTGGACAGGATGCCGGTGCTGCAGTTGCCCGGGGAAGTGCGGGTACAGCTCTCGTGACGGAGGGTTTCGAAGGGCTCATGCGCCCCTGGCATGTCCGTAGCCGCTTGCGGCGTCCACGGTCGCCGCGTCGGCGACCCGCATGACGTGCCGCAGCCTGGTGATCCGCGCGGACGGCGCTATGCCGAGTTCATCATGCATGCTCCGACGCAGCTCGTCGAAGACTTCCAGGGCCCGAGTCCGGTATCCCGACCGGTACAAGGCGACCATGTACCGGGCGTGCAGCTCCTCGTTGTGGGGATGCCGCACGACGAGCCTGGCCAGCTCGCTCAGTATCTCGCGATGCCGGCTCATATCCAGCTGGGTTCCGAAGAACAGGGCCAGTGTGTCCAACCTGGACCGGTCGAGTTCCGCCACCGCGGCGCGGAGCAGCCTGCCGTGGTGGACGTCCAGTAGCGCGGGACCACGCCACATGCCGAGTGCCTCGCTGAGCACCCGGCTGGCGCCGAGCACGTCACCGGTGTTCAGCAGTGTCTGCGCCAGGTGCCGCAGGCGCTGGAATTCGCATACGTCGAGGGACGCCTTGCCGAGGTTGATCTGATAGCCGTCCCCGCGGGTCTGTATCAGATCCCGCACGATCAGGTCGCGCGTGACATCAAGCCTTCGGGCGAACTCCGTACGCAGCGCGAAAATATGGGTGTGCAGGGTGGCCAGGGCACACTGCGGCGGCGCGTCGTCCCACAACTCGGTGACCAGTGAGCCGGTCGGTACCCTGCGCGGCTCGTTGAGCAGCAGCAGGGCCAGCAGTTGCCGTGGCTTGCCGGTGGTACGGATCAGCTCTTCGCCGTCTTCCTTGATCGACAGCGAACCCAGCACCCGGAATTCCATGCGGTCGCCCCCCTGATCGACGTCCATGCCGGCCTGTTGTGTGGCGCCGGCAGCCGACTGCCCGGGACAGCGAGTGGTGCGCTACCGGGCAAGAATCAGTGTGGCGGGCGACGGGGTGGGATGGAACGAGATGTCCTCGAAGCCCGCCTTGGTGAGCCATGCCCGGTAGTCGGCCCGCCGCCAGGTCCCGCCCTTCTTGCTCTTGAGCAGCATTTCCGAAGCGAAGAGGAGCGGGAAGGACGGGCCGCCCCGGTCGTCGTCCACGACGTAGTCGCAGACGACCAATGTGGCTCCGGGCTTGAGGGTGCCCCGGACCTTGGAGAAGATCGCCACGTTGTCCTCCGGCCCCTCCTGGTGCGCGACATGGGAGTACACGGCGATGTCGTAGGCGGCGGTGCCGAAGTCGACGGTGTGGAGGTCGCCGTCGACGCAGGTGAACCGGTCGGCCACGGACCGCTCCGCCAGCAGCCGGCGGGCGATCGCGTTGATCGGTTCCCAGTCGAGCTGCGTGGATCGGGCGGCGGGATTGATTTCGAGCCAGATGGACGAGAAGATCCCCGAGCCGCCGCCCAGGTCGAGGATCGAGATCTCCCCTGCCTCCGCCAGCCCCAGCAGGTCCGCGGCGGTCCTCGCCACCGGAACCGACTGCGCGGCTATGGCGGGGACCACTTCCTCCCAGTGGGGGTTGTCGGCCACCTCCACCATCGCGTCCGTCACCGGCCCTCCGATGCGGAACACATCGAGCAGGGACACCAGCTTGCTCATCTCGGCCAACTTGAGTTTCGCGTAACCGCTCAGGTCGGTGCGCTCGCCTTCGACCAGGAAGACGGCCGCTTCGGCGGTGTTGCGGTACCTGGCGTCGCGCAGTTCGATCAGGCCCAGGCCGACGAGCCCGTCGAGCAGGGTCTGCGCGCCCCGCTCGGAGAGACCTGCTTTGGCTGCCAGTCGGCCCGTGGTGTCCACACCGGCCTGGAGATGGGTGAACAGCGAGTGCCTCACGGCCACGCCAAGGAGGCCGGTGGCCCAATAGCCGTTGGCGATCTCCAGAACCCGGTCCGGCCTCGGTCGGTCGTCGTTCACTGTGCCTCCTCGGCGGATGCCAGTACGGCATACGTCACTCGGTCCGTGCTTGCCGTCGGCGCGTCCGCGAACCAACTTCCCATCGCCATCTCAGCGGTGATACCGGGGCCGAAACCCGCGATCACACCGGTGGCATCCGGCGTCATCGTGTCTTCCTCGAACAGTCTGCGCAGCGCGTCGAATACGACTGCGCTGGCGATGTTCCCGTATTCCGTCAGCGTCGCCCAGCTATGGCGGAACATGCCTTCGCCGACGCCGAGGAATTTGCTCAGGTCAGCCAGGATCCGCGGGCCGCCGGCGTGGATGATGTAGAAGTCGAGATTGCCGATGTCCCAGCCATGGTCCACGGCGAGCTCGCGCAGCACCGGAGCGAGCGGCTCCATCGTCCCGGGCACCCTGCGGTCCAGCTGGAAGTGGAAGCCGGTGGCGCGTACGGCGTAGGAGATCCAGTTCTCGGTGTTCGGGATGATGTACGAGGCGTTGCGCTCCAGCGACACACCGGTGCCGCCGCTTCCGCGCACCACGGCGGCCGCGACCGCGTCACCGAACAAGCCGTCGGACAGCAGGGAGCCGACACCGTCGTCGTCGGGCTGGTAGCACAGTGAGCACAGCTCGCAGGAGACGATCAGAACATTGCTCTCCGGGTAGGCCATGCAGAAATCGTGAGCACGGTTGATCGCTGCACCGCCCGCCGCGCAGCCCAGTTGCGCGATGGGTATCTGCCGGGTGTTGGTCCGGAATCCCAGATTGTTGATCAGCCATGCGGTCATCGACGGCATCATGAATCCGGTGCACGACACGAAGATGATCGCGTCGATGTCCTGGGCCGTCAGGCCGGCGTTGGCCAGGGCCCGTCCGATGACCGCGGGACACCTTTTCTTGGCCTCGGCCTCGAAGATCCGGTTGCGCTCCTCGAAGCCGGGGTGGCGGAGCGTCTTCTCGATGGGCTGCACGATGTGTCGTTTCTGCACGCCCGTGTTCCTGATCAGCCGAAGCGCCAGCGAAAGCTGCGGTTTTCCGGCGTGTGCCGCTTCGGCGAATTTCAGGGTGTCTTCCATGGTGATGACATGTTCCGGCACGCTCACCGACGGTTTGCACAACGTTGGCATATCTGCAGAGCCCACCTTCTGAGAAGTCGCACCGGTCATCTCATGGCTTCCGATGCCGACAATCGGAATCGGGTCGGGGATCCAGCTTCGACAACCATCACTCGCCCCTCTTGCCATCGGCTTGGCATCGGCTTGGGCTTCCCCGTCCTCGGCACCAAAGGAGGGCTATTCGCCTTGGCGGGCGATGATCGATTCCAGCGTTCGGCGCAGCACGGCGATCTCGTCCCGGCCGAGATGCCGCGCCCATTGCTGTTCGATTTCCCCGAGGATCCGGGCGGCAGCGACCTGGCCCTGCGCGCCCCGCTCGGTCAGCCGGATGAGCTTTGCCCGACGGTCGCCCGGATCGGCCGTCCGCTCGACGTAGCCGAATCGCTCGAGTTCGTTGACCACCTCGGCGATTGCCTGTTTGGTGAGCCCGGAACGTTCGGCGAGCACGGTCAGCCGCGACCCTTCCGCGTCGATGAACCGGAAGACGGAGCCGTGCCGGTACCGAATCTCCTCGAACCCCTCCTCGCCGAGCCGCCGGTGGAGCCGCTCGATCGTCGTGTCCTTGGCCCGCGCGAGCAGAGTGGGCAGCGGCACCTCGATCCCGCCGCCCTCATCGGGCTTCCCGGATTGCGTCGTCATCTCGGGCGACCTTTCTGTCACGGCCATTTCGTCAGGCAGCTTGACTAAGCGGTCAAACTACCTGACTATACCGTGGTGAGGCCGCTTGACCGACTCCGGCGGCCTGGACCCGATCCGGGATGTGAATCCCGCAGCAGCCGCGAAGAGAGGAACAACCATGAGCCGTTCCGACCAGGAAGGCAGCAAGGTCGTCGGCGTCGAAGCCGCAGCGACAGACTCCTTAGCCGAACAGGTGCTGGGTCCGGTGCTCACCCCCGCAGACGAGCAGTACGACGCGGAACGCGCCGGAAACCAGACCGCCCGTTGCCATCGGCCCGCCGTTGTGGTGGGCGCGACCGGACCCGCTGATGTGCAGGCCGCGGTGGCATTCGCGACCAGCCACGGGCTTCCGGTGGCGGTGCAGGGAACCGGGCACGCGCTGTCCGCCGTCGCGGCCGAGGGCGGCGTTCTGATCAACACATCCCGGATGCAGGGTGTCCGGGTGAAGGCCGAGGCGGGCACCGCGTGGATCGGGGCCGGGGTGCGCTGGAACCAGGTGCTCCACGAGACGGCGCCGGCCGGGCTGGCACCGCTGTCGGGCTCGGCCCCGGGCGTCGGCGTGGTCTCCTACACCTTGGGCGGCGGGCTGGGACTGCTCTCGCGGCGTTACGGATACGCTGCCGACCATGTGCGCGGCGTGGACGTCGTCACGGCGGACGGCCGGCTGCGGCAGGTCACCGAGGACTCGGATCCGGACCTGTTCTGGGCACTGCGCGGCGGCCGGGACAACTTCGGCGTGGTGACCGGAATCGAGATCGACCTCATGCCGGTCACGACGATCTACGGCGGAGGCCTGTTCTTCGGCGCCGAATCTGCCGCCGAGGTCCTCGACACCTACGTGCGGTGGACGGCCACGGTACCCGACGAGATGACCTCCTCGGCCGCGCTGATCTCCTTCCCGGACGTTCCGGCGCTGCCGCCGACGCTGCGCGGCCGCCATGTCGTCCATGTCCGGATCGCCTACGCCGCAGATGCCCTCGGGGCCGGCGAGAGCCTGGTGGCGCCGCTGCGGGCGCTCAACCCGTTCACCGACACCCTTGGCGAGCTGGCCTACGCCGATTCCGGGTCCATTCACAACGACCCCCCCTTCCCGGGGGCCTTCGAGTCCGGTACCGCCATGCTGGGCGAACTCGACGCCGACGCGGTGCGCGCCGTCCTGGACCTGGCCGGCCCGCACGCGCCGGTGCCGCACGTCGTCGAACTGCGCCATCTCGGCGGACGGCTCGCCCGACCCTCCGGCATCCCCAACGCCGTCGGCAACCGCGACGCGCGTTACGTGCTCAATGTGGTCTCCCGGCTGGAACGCGCCGACATCACAGAGATCCGGCCCGCGCACGACCGCATCTTCGAGTCGATCGCGCCGTGGAGCACGGGTGGCCGCGCCCTGAACTTCATGAACGGCGAGAAGGACGCCGAGCACGTGCGCTCGGCGTACGACGCCAAGGACTACCAGCGCCTGACCGAGATCAAGGCCGTCCATGACCCGGAGAACACCTTCCGGCTCAACCACAACATCCCACCGGCCGTCTCAGGCGCGTAGCGCAGCGGCCCATCCGGGGATCGCCGTCGCCGGTGCCGTCAAGGAGCAACCTGCTCGACCTGCCATCACTCCTTGACGACACCGACCGCGAGGACGCTTCCCTCAGCGACGCAGCCGTGTCCGGCATCGAGCGGGACGGTTCCGACGTGACCGACGGCTTTCCCGGGAAACCGACTCCGAGCAGCACAGCGAACCGGGGTGCGGAGAGTTCAGACCGGCTCCGTCAGCTTGGCCAGCACACGTTCCACCACCGCCGTCTGGGCCTCCGGTGGCGCCTGCTGCTGTTCGAGCCGGCCGATCTCGATCGAGCTCTCGACGACGAGCCGGCACCGCTGCTCGCGCCGTGCGGTGAACGCGTCGAACGTCTCGGCGACGGACCCGTGGCGGGCCAGTTCCTCGGCGAGCACCAGGGCGTCCTCGACCGCGATCCCGGCCCCGGAGGCCAGTTGCGGCGTCGTCGGATGGGCTGCGTCCCCGATCAGGATCACCCGCCCGGAGTGCCACGGGCCCGGCAGGTCGAACGACTCCAGCGGGCGGAACACGATCCCGGTGTCCCCGCTGATCGACGCCCGGAACTGCCGCACGTACCCGCCGTACGGTTCGAGCAGGCCGGCGAGGCGGCCCGGCAGCTCGTGCGGTTTGCGGGCCACCCGTGGTGTGCGCTCGACCACGAACATGTACATCCGGGTCGCCGAGACCGGTGTCCAGCCGACTTTGGCCTCGCCTCCGAGGAAGTAGTGGCGGCGGTCGACCCCCGGCGGGCGCGGCACGAACATCCGCCACACGCTCTGCCCGGTGTACTCCGGCCGGGGCGCGCCGGGGAACACCTGCTCGCGGGTCCGAGAGTAGATCCCGTCCGCTCCGACGACCATGCCGTAGCGGCCGGTGGTGCCGTCGCTGAAGGTGACGTCGACGCCGTCGCCGTCGTGGGTGATCCTCTCGACGGCCGTACCGAAGCGCGGGCGGACGCCGTCGGCGAGCACCCGCGAGGAGAGGATCCTGTACAGCACCGGCCGGGAGATCCCGCCCGAGCCGCACACCCGGGCCTCCGGCGGCATCGGCGTCGGGATGTCCCTGATGGGCTCGCCGTCGACCCCGCACACCCGGATGCCCTCACCGGCGTAGCCCTGCGCGGCGATCTCGTCGTACACGCCGAGCTGCCGGAAGGCCCGCAGCGTCGGCCCGGTGATCGTGAGGCCGGCGCCGGTCACCGTCCAGTCGGTACCGATGTCGATCAGATCGACCGCGACACCGTTGCGGCGCAAGGCGATCGCCGCCGACATGCCGGCTATGCCGGCACCGACGACCAGCACGCGTTCGTCCTGCTTCGACGCCATTGTGATCCTCCCTTGCCGCGCTGGAGCGGGAAACGGGCTACTGGGGCGGGTTGCCGTGCTTGCGGTGGGGCGCGCAGCTCCGCGAGGCGGGTGCGGGCGTCGTCCGCGAGGACGTCGTGCGGGGTGCCCGCTGTCTCAGAGGAGGTGGTCACGGTGTACCGGGCTCCGGGTTCCGGGTCTGCTCGGCGGCGGTGCCGGGGCAGCAGGTGTCCTGGCGGAACGGCACCGTCTGATACGGCGACGCCGCTGCGGGCTCGGTCCGCGCTCGGTCGGCGCCGGGTCGCGGACTGGCGGTGAGCAGATCAGCGGCAGATCGACGCCGAGGGCGTCCACGGCCCGGCGCGCGCCGGACAAGGGCGTCCCGCCGGAGGTCCTCCGGCACCGGATCCGGGACCTGGAGCATCCTGTCCGTCGCCCGCCGGCCACCACCCCGGTGCCGAGTGACTCCCCCACCGCAGTCATGACCACTGCGGCTCTACGGCGCGGGCCGCTTCGATGCCGTAAGTCCGGGCAATGCGGGCGACCAGATCCGACGGGACCAGCTTGTACTCCTGGGTGCCGACCGACTCCAGCACGGTGGTGGCCAGGGCGCAGCCGAACTGGGCGGCCCGCTCCTGCGACCACCCCCACGCCGCGCCGGCGAGGAAGCCGGACCGAAAGGCGTCGCCCGCCCCCGTGGGGTCGGTGATCTTGTCCGTGGGTACGGCCGGTATCTCCAGCGTGGCGGCACCGGACGAGGCCAGTGACACCCCGGACGCGCCCCGCGTGGTGATCCAGGTGCCGACCCGGTCGAGCAGTTGCCGCTTCGTCCAGCCGGTGCGTTCCATCAGGAGGGCGGCCTCGTACTCGTTGGTGAACAGCCACCGTGCGTGGTCGACCAGCTGACGGGCCTGCTCGCGGTCGAGGCGGGCGAGCTGCTGGGAGGGGTCGGCGGCGACCTGGATGCCGAGGCGGTGGCCGGTGGCGGTGTGCCGCAGCATGGCCGCGGGGTCGTCGGCCCCGACCAGGACGAGGGCGGGCTTGCCGGTGCGCGCGGCGATCGCGGCCAGGTCGATCCGGGGCGCCTCGGCCATGGCGCCGGCGTAGAAGGTGGCGATCTGGTTCTGGTCCTCGTCGGTGGTGCACACGAAGCGCGCGGTGTGCAGCCTGTCACTGACCAGCACCGAGGAGGTATCGACGCCGTTCGCCTGCAGCCAGGCGCCGTATTCGGCGAAGTCGACGCCCGCCGCGCCCACCAGGATCGGGTTCAGCCGGAGCCGTCCGAGGCCGCATGCGATGTTGGCGGCGACGCCGCCTCTGCGCACCTCCAGCCGGTCGGCCAGGAACGACAGGGAGACCCGTTCCAACTGCCCCTCGATCAACTGCTCGGCGAAGCGTCCGGGAAACACCATCAGATGATCGGTCGCTATCGATCCGGTCACGGCGATACGCACGGAAGAGCACTCCTTGGACCTGAGCCGGTGTCGGGGACCTGACGGCTGCCGGTCGCCGGTGCCCGGCGGGGAAGTGGTGCGCGGCCGGGGAAACCGCGCACCACTGGCTGTCGCGCCGGGCACCCCGGCGGGGCCGGGCCGTTCAGCCCGCTTTCACCGCCTCGCGCAGAACGTCGACGCGATCGGTGCGCTCCCAGGTGAAGTCCGGCAGCTCACGGCCGAAGTGGCCGTAGGCGGCGGTCTGGGAGTAGATCGGGCGAAGCAGGTCGAGGTCCCGGATGATCGCCGCCGGGCGCAGGTCGAACACCGTGGCGACGGCGTGCTCAATCCTGTCGACGGCGACCTTGGCGGTGCCGAAGGTCTCGACGAACAGGCCGACCGGCTCGGCCTTGCCGATCGCGTACGCGACCTGTATCTCGCAGCGCGAGGCCAGGCCGGCCGCGACCACGTTCTTGGCGGCCCAGCGCATCGCGTACGCCGCGGAGCGGTCCACCTTGGAGGGGTCCTTGCCGGAGAAGGCGCCGCCGCCGTGCCGGGCCGTGCCGCCGTACGTGTCGATGATGATCTTCCGGCCGGTCAGCCCGGCGTCGCCCATCGGGCCACCGATCTCGAACCGGCCGGTCGGGTTGACCAACAGGCGGCAGTCGTCCGTCTCCAGCTTGATGCCGTCGTCGGCCAGCTGGGCCAGGACGTGTTCGACGACGTGCCCGCGGATGTCGGCGGCGAGCAGCGAGTCCGGGTCGACATCGCGCGCGTGCTGCGAGGAGACCACGACCGTGTCCAGGCGGACCGGTCGGCTGCCCATGTACTCGATGGTGACCTGGGTCTTGCCGTCAGGGCGCAGGTAGGGGGCTGTGCCGTCCTTGCGGACCTGCGCCAGGCGGCGCGAGAGGCGGTGGGCGAGCTCTATCGGCAACGGCATCAGGGTGGGCGTCTCGTCGGTCGCGTACCCGAACATCAGGCCCTGGTCGCCCGCGCCCTGCTTGTCCAGCTCGTCACCTCCTTCGTCGCGGGAGGCGCCCTCGACGCGCTTCTCGTACGCCGTGTCGACGCCCTGCGCGATGTCGGGCGACTGCGAGCCGATGGACACCGACACACCGCAGGAGCCGCCGTCGAAGCCCTTGGCGGAGGAGTCGTAGCCGATGTCGAGGATCTTCCGCCGCGCCAGGCCGGCGATGTCGACCCGGGCGGAGGTCGTCATCTCGCCCGTGATGTGCACCTGACCGGTGGTGATCAGGGTTTCGACCGCGACGCGCGAGGTGGGGTCCTGGCGCAGCAGCGCGTCGAGGACGGTGTCGCTGATCTGGTCGGCGATCTTGTCGGGATGCCCCTCGGTCACGGATTCCGAGGTGAACAGGCGGCGGGACATGACCCTCCAGTGTGGTGGGTGTCGTCGTGGCTACGAGTGGCGCGCGACGATCAGGAGGTCTTCACCGCGCACAGGATGCCCTGCACGGGGAGGGCGTACGGCGGCAGCTCGGCGGGATCCTTGGAGATCGCCTTGGTGACCGTGAAACCGGCTTCTTCCAGCCAGCTCCGGTACGTCGACAGCTTCTGCGGCCCGCCCTGGCCCATGGAGGCGCCGAGGAAGAAACTCGGGAAGAAGTCGATGGTGTAGTTGTCGGTGTCCTCGATGTTCTCCGGGTACACCGGCACCAGGACGTTGACCTGCCCGCCGACGTTCAGCGACTGGCTGACGCCGTCGAGGATCCTGAGTACATCCCCCTTGTCGAACATGTCGATGAAGTGTTTGACCAGCACGACGTCGAAGCCCTTCGGGACGCCCTCGAACACGTCACCGCCGATGAACGAGCAGTGCTCGGCCACACCGTGATCCCGGAAATTCCGCAGGCACTCCTCTTCCCGTTCGGGAAGGTCGAATGTGGTCACCCGGAGCCCGGGCGACTTCTTGAGCTCGTAGGTGTGGATCGCACCGAGGCCGGTGTTCCCGGCCAGATCGAGCACCTGCGCCCCGGAGGGGACGTCGATGTTGTCGAAGAACCAGGGGTCGATGCGCGCGGTGGTCGCGTTCATCACCTTTGCCCAGGGGTCGCCCAGGTCCCGGTGCTCGGCCGCGGCAGCGTACAGGGTCCCGTCAAAACCATAGAATTCGCGCAGGCCGACGACGGTCCCGCTCCGCGCGCTCTCGGTGAGGTAGAACAGCTGCCGGAGCGTGGTGACCTTGATGAATTCCAGGAAGGCGACCACCCCCCGGAGGTCGCTGTCGGCCACGTCGGCGAGCGCGTCCAGCGAGTATGCGCCGGAAGCCTCGTCGTACGCGACGAAGCCCTCCTTGACCAGCAGATACAGGAGCTGCTCCACGGCATCCGGCTTGGCCCCGACGGTATCGCCGAGCTTGGCCGCCGTCATGCCGGGATTCTCCCGGAGCGCATCGACGACGCCGAGTTCAAAGCAGGACAGCAGATTCATGAACCGCGCGGGCCCCACCATGTATTCACGGAAACGTGCGAGCGTTGCTTCTGCAGTCATGGACCGATCCCTTCTGGGCATGCGAAACCAATGGTGGAGCCAGGACGAACCCGGCTGATCATGCAGTCTTCGTCGCGCACAGAATGCCCTGCAGCGGAAGGGCGTCCGGCGGAAGGTCGGCGGGATCCTGGGCAATCGCCTTTGTGACGGTGAACCCCGTCTCCTCCAGCCAGGCCCGGAACGTCGACAGCTTCTGCGGCCCACCCTGACCCGTGGCGCAGCCGAGGAAGAAGGACGGGTAGTAGTCGACGGTGCAGGAATCCCTGATGTTCTCGGAATATATCGGCACCAGGATGTCGACCTGTCCGCCGACATTCAGCGACTGGTGGACACCCTCCAGGATCTTGAGTACATCCCCCTTGTCGAACATGTTCAGGAAGTGTTTGACCAGCACGACGTCGAAGCCCTCGGGGACGGCTTCGAACACGTCACCGCCGATGAACGAGCAGTGCTCGGCCACACCGTGATCCCGGAAGTTCCGCAGGCATTCTTCTTCCTTGTCGGGAAGGTCGAACGTGGTCACCCGAAGTCCGGGGGACGCCTTCATCCGGAAGGTGTGGATCGCGCCGAGACCGGTGTTCCCGGCCAGATCGAGCACCTGCGCGCCGGAGGGGACGTCGATGTTGTCGAAGAACCAGGGATCAATGCGCTCGGTGACCGAGTCCATCAACCTCGACCATGATTCGCGCAGGTCCGCGTGCACGCCCATGGCGGCGTACAGGTCCCCGTCGAACCCGTAGAGTTCGCGCAGGCCGACGACGGTCCCGCTCCGCACACTCTCGGTGAGGTAGAACAGCTGCCGGAGCGTGGTGACCTTGATCTTGTCCATGAAAGCGAGTACCCGCTGGAGATCGACGTCGGCCACGTCGGCGAGCGCGTCCAGCGAGTATGCGCCGGAAGCCTCGTCGTACGCGACGAAGCCCTCCTTGACCAGCAGATACAGGAGCTGCTCCACGGCATCCGGCTTGGCCCCGACGGTATCGCCGAGCTTGGCCGCCGTCATGCCGGGATTCTCCCGGAGCGCATCGACGACGCCGAGTTCAAAGCAGGACAGCAGATTCATGAACCGCGCGGGCCCCACCATGTATTCGCGGAAACGTGCGAGCGTTGCTTCTGCAGTCATGGACCGATCCCTTCGAGTCGTGCGACAGCATCGGCCACCCGACTTGGCCGGGGCTGTTCAACGAGTTGGCGCCGGCTTGGCGCCCCGTCCGCCTCTCACGACACCGGATCGCCGTTCCCCCTCCGAAGGGGGTGCCGGCTGCGGTGGAGCGGGCGCGTGACGCGTGGCGGTCCGCCCGATGCGGAGTGGGAGTCGGTCGAGCCGCATCTGCCGCTGGGAGTGTCCGGGCCGGTTCCTGACCTGCGCCGCTGCTTCGGTGCGGTGATGCGGAGGGTGCGGACCCGGCAGTCCTTGGCGGGGCGGGACGCCACGGCTCCTGGTCGACGGTCCATGACCGGTTTTGGCTGCGGGCGCACGCCGGGGTCCTCCAGGCGCTGACGGAGGCGTTGGTCGTTGAGGCGGCGGCCCGCGACGCGGAGCTTCTCGACCCGTTGGAGAAAGCCGTGGCGGAGGAGGAGCGGCTCCGGCGAAGGGGCAGGACGACCCGGTGGACGAGCGGCCGACGGGCAGGCCGCCGACGGCCCACGCTTCGTCCCGGTCCCGGCGAAGGGACGTTCGGGAAGTAAAGGAACGGCAAGGGCCGGCCGCCCGTCACGACAAGACACCCGAGAGCCGCACCGCCGGGTCCCACCTGCGCGGATACGCCCTCCAGCCGCACAGCCGGCCAGCCCCTCCATGATCTCAACCCGCACAGACCCTAGGGCCTTTTAAGAGATTTTTCAGCGGGCGTCCATAGCCTCGACCAGCCGATGCCCAGATGCACAGCGGACACTCAGAACGAACTCCGCAACATGATCACACACAGCAGCTGACCGCCCCCGGAAAGGCTTGAAATGATCAATGCATTAGTCGTCGGGAGCTTATGCCTTACGGGATCCGCCCGGTGACCAAGACGCAGTCGCCGGCCGTACACAGCGGCCCCCAGGTCACGGTGGAATTCCGCGCGTTGGGCCCAGTGGAAGCAATGATTGCCGGCCGGCCGGTGGATCTGGGGGCACCCAAGCAGCGCACGTTGCTCGCGCTGCTGGTGAGCCAGGTGGGCCAGCCGGTGAGCGTGGACGTGATGATGGAGGCCCTGTGGGCCGGGCATCCGCCGCCCTCGGCGATGACCTCGCTCCAGGCGTATGTGGCGAACCTGCGAAAGCTGCTGGAACCGGATCGTGCGCCGAGAAGACCGGCGACCGTGTTGCGCACGTGCACCCAGGGCTATCTGCTGGACGTCGGCGCCACCGACGTCGACGCCCGCAGGTTCGTCGAGCACGCCAAGGCGGGTTGGCAGGCCAGGGGCCAGGAGCACCCGCAGCGGGCGCTGAGTGAGTTCGAGGCGGCGCTGGCGCTGTGGCGGGGACAGGCCTACCAGGAGGTGGCCGCTGTTCCTTGTGTGGTGCCGGAGGTGGCGCGGCTGCAGGAGCTGCGGCTGTCGGTCGTCGAGATGCGCTGCGCGGCGCTGCTGGACCTGGGGGCCCATGAGATGGCGGCGGCCGAACTGGAGGCCTTCATGAAGGCCAATCCGCTGCGCGAGTACGGCTGTGAGCTGCTGAGTCTGGCGCTGTACCGGGCCGGTCGGCAGGCCGACGCACTGGAAGTGCTGCAGACCATGCGGGTACGGCTGACCGAGGAGCTGGGCGTCGACCCGCGGATGGCGCTGCAGCACCTCAGGCGGAAGATCCTGAACCAGGCCCCGTCCCTGGACCGGCACCCGACCCCGGCCCTCCCGGCCTCGCCGGGGTTCAGCGGGACCGCGGTCCCCCCGCGGGCTGGTTCGGCCGGTCCGCCGCCGGCGCCGGACGCCGACGGAGAGGTGTTCGTCGGCCGGGAGGCGGCGCTGCGGCAGCTGACCGAGGCACTGGCCGCGGCACAGGCCGGCCGGGGGCGCGTGGTCACGGTGTCCGGGGAACCGGGAGCCGGAAAGACCAGTCTGCTGCGGCGCTTCGCCGAGCCGACGGGGGTGCCGGTGCTCTGGGGTACCTGCACCGAGCACGTCACCGCACCGTCGCTGTGGGTCTGGGAGCAGGTGCTGCGTGCGGCGGCCGCCGCCTTCCCGCGGCACTCGATACCCCGCCCGGTGTCGGAGCTGCTGGACGGGGACACCCAGCGGCCGACGGACGGCGCGGAGCCGCCCGGTGCCGCGCTGCGGCGTTTCGAGGCGATCGTCCAGTACCTGACCGGCCTGTCCCGGTCCGGACCGCTGGTCGTGATGCTCGACCACCTGCACCGGGCGGATCCGGGCTCCCTGCGGCTGCTGGCCCACCTGGCCGAGTCGGTGCCCGCAAGCCGGCTGCTGCTGGTCGTGTCCTACCGGTCGCACGAGGCACCGGTCCTGGCCGAGACGCTGGCCGCCCTGGCCCGCGGGGAGATGACGCGGCTGGAGCTGGAAGGGCTGACCCCCCAGGACACCCGGGCTCTGGCGAGCGCCGTCCTGCGCCGGGAAGTCAGCAGCCATACCGCGAAAGGGCTGTGTGCCCGCACCGACGGCAACCCGTTCTTCCTGCGGGAGATGATCGGGCTGCTGGCCGACGACCAGTACGTGGACGATCCCCGTGCGGCCCCGGTGCCGGCCCTGGTGCGCGAGGTGGTGCTGGGACGCATCGCGCGGCTGCCCCGGCCTGCGGTCGAGGTGCTGTCGGTGGCAGCCGTCGTCGGCCGGCACTTCGACATCGCGGTCGTCGCCGACGTCGTGCCGGTCGGGATCGACGCGGCACTGGCGGCCCTCGACACCGCGATCGCGGCGGGCCTGATCATGGAGGACCAGCGGCGCCTCGGCTGGTTCCGCTTCACCCACGCCTTGGTCGCCGAGGTGCTGTACGAAACCACCGGGCGGTTGCGCCGGGCCCGTCTGCACCGGTGGATCGGTGCGGCGTCCGGCCGGGCGGGGGCGACGGAACGGGCGGCCGAAAGGGCGGCCAGGACCGCCCGGCACTTGCTGCCGGCCACCGAAGGCGACCCTGCCACTGCCACTGCCACTGCCACCCGCGCATCGTTGTCCATCGGCGGATAAGTCAAGGAGTCCAAGCATGGTTACGGCGGAGAACGCGTCGACCTCCGATGTCCCGTTCCTCAACGTCGTTGATCCGGAGTTCGACTTCGGCGCGCCCGAGGTGATGGCGGCCCAGACGAGGAGCTGGTATGCGAACAGCCCGATGGGCCTCCTCGTCCTGCGGTACGCCGAGGCCCAGGAACTCTTGCGGGACCGGCGGCTCGATCACAACGGCCGGGGCTACATGGAGCAGAACGGTGTCTTCGACGGACCGATCTACGACTGGTTCGTCCCCATGATCAACAATCATGACGGGGAGGATCACCGGCGGCTGCGCGGCCTGGTGAGCAAGGCCTTCACCCCGCGCATGATCAGTGAGTTGCGGCCGTTCATCCGAGCAGAGGCCGAGCGCATGGCCGAGGAGATGGCATCGGCCGGCTCGTGCGAGTTCGTCGAGAGCTTCGCGGACCCGCTGCCGCTGGCGGTCATGTGCAGGATGCTCGGCGTGCCGAGGGAGGACTACGACACGTTCCGCCTGTGGACCAACGACATCGGCCTCGTCTTCAGCATGATCCACGGCGGCGACATCGTCGCACGCGTGGAGCGGGCCGTCGTAGGGCTGAACGGCTATATCTCCTCACTGATGGAGGACAAGGCGAAGAACCCGGGCGATGACCTCATCTCCACACTGGTCACCGCGCAGCGAGAAGAAGGCCAGGTCAGCGAGGACGAACTACGCAACCTTCTCGTCACGCTGGTGTTCGCCGCCCACGACACCACCTGCCATCAGCTTTCCAATGCCATGGTCGTCTTCGCCGAGCACCCCGAGCAGTGGAACCTGCTGGCCGAGCACCCCGAGCTGGCGCCCCAGGCCATCGAGGAGATCATCCGCTGGTCCCCGTCGACGCCGATCATCTACCGGTGCGCGGCCGAGGACTTCGACTACGGAGGCCTGCACATCGAGAAGGGCACCTTCATGACGATGTGCGCCCAGACCGCGCAGCGCGACCCGCGCGTCTTCGAGCACGGCGACTCGTTCGACATCACGACCAGCAGCACGGCACCCCCTCTTCTCTTCGGCGCGGGTCTGCACTACTGCCTGGGTGCCCCGCTCGCCCGTGCCGAAATGGCGGATGCGCTGTCCGCGCTGGTCAAGCGGCTGGGCCCGCCTTCCGTCGTGGGCCCGGTCAGCTGGCGGCCACCGACCGGCATCCACGGTCCGGAAAAGCTCCCGCTGCGCTTCGGCGATCGCTAGTGCCCGGCCGGGCCGGAGCAGGCCGCTATTCCTGCGGCGCGGCCTTGGCCCGGGACGCCGGGCTCGGGCCGCGGTTGCCACGAGCGGCGGAACGGGGGGGCTGGGCACGCATGTGGTCCCGCACCCGGGTCATGATGTCGCCGAGTCGTCCCAGCTCGTCGTCGGACAAGGGGTCGAACAGCATCCGGCGGGTGACCTGGACGTGGCCGGGCAGGACGTGGTCGAACAGGGCCCGGCCTTTGTCGGTGACGGTGACCAGGGTGGCGCGGTCGTCGTCGGGACTGCGACCGCGGGTGATGAGACCGGCCTCCTCCAGCAGCCCGGCCTGGTACGTCAGCCCGCTGCGGCTGTAGACGACACCGTCGGCGAGTTGCGTCATGGTCATGCGGCCGTGGGACGTGGCGAGGCGGGCCAGGAGCTGGAACTGCACATAGCTGAGGTCGCCCTCGGCGCGCAGCTGTTGCTCGACCTGGTGCTGGAGCAGGCTGACGGCTTCCATGAGCGCGAAGTACGCCGCCAGTTGCTGGGGATCGAGTGCGCCAGCGCTGTCCGCGTCGGCGGCCGAGTGGGAGCCGCTCACCCAATGAGCGTACCTGCTGCCCGGATCAACGGAGAGGTGTGCTTCGAACTCGAAGCACACTATTATGGTGCTTCGAGTTCGAAGCAATCGAGAGAAGCGGTGATGATGATGAAGGCGATGCGTTACCACTCCTACGGCGCCACGGACGTCCTCGTTTTCGAGGAGGCGGACCGGCCGACGGCGGGTGAGGGCCAGGTCGTACTGCGGGTGGCCGGTGCCGCGTTCAACCCGGTGGACGCCTCGATCCGCGCCGGCTACTTCCCGGAAGTGTTCCCACTGGTCCTGCCGCACGTCCCGTGCTACGACGTGGCTGGTGTCATCACCGAGGTCGGCGAGGGCGTGAGCGGTTGGAGCGTCGGGGACGCGGTGGTGGCATGGCTGCCGATCGCCTCGCCCGGCGCGGCTGCCGAATACGCCGTCGCGCCGGCCGAGACGCTGGCGAACGCCCCCCGCACCGGTGAACTGGCCGACGCCGCGGCGCTGCCCTCGGTCGGGCTGACTGCCTGGCAGGCCTTGTTCGAGCACATCGGCCTGAAGCCGGAGCAGAGCATCCTGATCAACGGCGCGGGCGGCGCGGTGGGCGGATACGCCATCCAACTCGCGGCACAGGCCGGCGCGGTCGTGACCGCGACCGCCGGCGCGCGCAGCCACGACCGCGTCCAGTCCTACGGCGCGGACCGGATCGTCGACTACACCTCCACCCCTCTCCAGGAGGCGGTGGCCGGGCAGCAGTTCGATGCGGTGCTGAACCTGGTGTTCCTCGGCCCGGAGGAGCTCGCGCGCCTGGTGGACCTGGTCGTCGACGGCGGAGCCTTCGCCAACACCGTCCCCCCGGGCCTGCAGGACATCGAGCGCGGGGTGCGGAACCTGCAGGTCTTCGGGCGCAGCGACGCCGGCCATCTCGCTGAGCTGGTCAGCCGCGTGGATGCCGGGGAACTGCGGATCCACGTGGCCCAGCGCCGGCCGCTGCCCGAGCTGAGCGCCGTCCACGAGGCCGCCGCCGCCGGAGAACTGCCCGGCAGGACCGTCCTGATCCCCTGAGCCCTTCACATCCCATGAGGAGCAACCTGCCCATGCCATCAACATTACGATCGGACGCCGTCGCCTCGACCCTGAACCGGCTGCTGGCCACCGAGGAAAAGCAGGATCTGGTGGCCGCCTTCGCTGAGGCCGGCGTGGACATGGCCGGCGATTACCCCATCGAGCTGAGCGCCGCCGAGCTGGCTGAACGCACGAAGGACATCATCATGTCGGTGTCCAGGGAGGGCGGGGACCTGCTGTACCTGCTCACCCGGGCGGTCAGCGCACGAACCGTGGTGGAGTTCGGTACCTCTTTCGGGATTTCGACGCTTTATCTGGCGTCCGCGGTACGCGACAACGGCGGCGGTCAGGTGATCACGACCGAGCTGCAGCAGGACAAGGCACGCCGCGCACAGGAGAGTTTCGCCGCCGCCGGCCTCGCCGACCTCATCGACCTGCGGCTCGGCGACGCGCGGGAGACGCTGAGAGAACTCCCCGGACCGGTCGACCTGCTACTGCTGGACGGATGGCTCGACCTGCGACTGCCGATCCTCGACGTCGTGGAACCCCGGCTGAGGCCCGGCGCCCTGGTGGTCGTAGATGACATCGACCTCGACATCGGCCGGGGCTTCTACCAGGAATTCCTGGACCACATCAACGACCCGGCCAACGGGTACCTTTCCGTAAGGCTCCCGGTCCACCAGGGGGTTCAGGTGTGCCTCAAGCTCGGCTGACGCAGGGCGGTCGATGATGCGCATCAGGGTCCTGGGGCCGCTGTCGATCCACCACGGCGCCGTCGAGATAACACCCACAGCGCAGAAGCCGCGCACCCTGCTCGCGCTTCTGCTGCTCAACCACGAGCAGGTCGTGCCCGTCTCGGAGATGACGGACGAGCTGTGGAAGGGCGTCCCGCCCAAGAACGCGCGCGCGGCACTGCAGATCTATGTGTTCCACCTGCGGAAGAGGCTGGCCCAGAGCACCGGGTCCTCTTCCGCGGAGGTGGCCCGGACCATGCTGCAGACGGTGCAGAACGGGTACCGGTTCGCCGTCGAGCCCGGACAGTTCGACCTGGAGATCCACCATCGGCTCCAAAGGGCAGGCGGCAATGCCATGGCGACCGGCGATTTCCGCTCGGCCGCCATGCACTTCCGCGAAGCCCTGAACCTGTGGCACGGACCCATGATGAGTGATGTGGAACCGGGCATCAGGATCCGCGCCGAGGCCGCGGCTCTGGAGCAGTCCCGGATGACGATGCTGGACTACCGCATCGAACTGGACCTGAAGCTGGGCCTGCACCGCCAGATCCTCAGCGAACTCGCGGTGCTGACCTCGCAAAACCGCTTCCATGAGAATTTGCACGCCCAGTACATGATCGCGCTGTACCGGTCGGGATACCGAGTCCGCGCGTTGGAATTGTTCCACAAGCTACGGCGCAACCTGCTCGACGAGTTCGGTCTTGAGCCTTCTCCCAAGCTCAGGGAATTCCACCAGTCGGTGCTGACCCTGGACCCCGCCCTCGACGACGCGGAGGTGGTGACGCCGCCTCCGCGGCCGGTGGCGGACCTGCCGGAGATGCCAACACTGGCGAGCTCTTTCTGACTCGTTCTAGGCGGCTTCCTCCGCTGCCTCGAGCACGGCCCGGACGCTGTCGTCGACGAGGCGCTCAGCGCGCTCCCGGGATATCGCCTCGTCGATGTAGGTGAAGTTCCACGACAACTGGCCGTGGCTGGTGGTAACCGACGAGGCGAAGTAGCCGACCACCGAAATACCCCCCACGAACTGCGCCCCGGAAAATCCCCACGCACCCAGCTTCCCGGGAAAGTCGAACCGCCCGATGTTGGACACAAAGAAGTTGAAAGAGCCGTGCTCCTCGATGTATTGGACCAACGGCCCACTGTCCGCGACACCGGTCGGCCCCTGGTCGGCGAGGAGGCCGAACACCGAATACTGCTCGCCGCGTCGCCTGCGCGCTGCGATATCGCGATTGATGAATCTGGCCATCGACCACAGATCGCCCGGCTGATAGCGGACCACGGAGTGCACCGCCGACACGTAGCAGCCGACCTCGTCCTCGGACACCGGCCGCTCGAGTTCGTCCCGGAAGGCGACCGGAGAGCCCACCGCGAAATGCGCGGGCGGCGGGGCGCCGGCGTCACGTGCCACGGCACAGGCCATCGCCGCGGCCAGCACACCGTGCAAGGTGACGCCCTCCCGCCGGCACGCCGTCGCGAGGCTCTGCAGTACACGACTTCCGAGGAATCGGTGCAGCAGCCGGGTCCGGCGCTGGTGGAACGGCACGAATCGCCCGGGCTCCAGCCGGCCCACCCCGCCCGGGTCCGCCTCCAGACCGCCCCCGCCGGTCGCGGCCCTGTCGGGCAGGACGCCCGGCATCACGCGGTAGTGCGCCGGGAAGAGGGCTTCGACCGGGACCGGGACCGGGGTGGATCCATTCTCAGCGGGGCGCCGGCCGGGCGCCGGCGGCTCGGCGGCGAGCCGCACCCACTGCCGCAGCAGCGCGAGCGCGGTGGTCCCGTCCGAGATGCAGTGCGGGACGGTGATGACGAGATCGTGGATCTGCCCCGGCTGCCCGATGACGACGGCGCGGGCCAGCGGACCGGACCGCCAGTCGATCGGCTCCGCCAGCTCATGGCCGTCCACCTCACGCACCCATCGCGAATCATCGGATTCGCTCAGCTTCACCTCGCGCAGTGGAATCGCATTACTCGTCGGCACGAACCGCGGTCCGGTGCCGCTCGAGTCCGACGGCTCTTCCGTGATGGCCAAGCGCAACATCGGATGCCGGGCCTGAAGCGCGCCAAGCGCATCGCGCAGAACCGCTGCGGGCACCTCACCCTCAATACGGACCCGGGCGCAGACATTGAGCGTGGAAAGCTGGTCGATAATCCAGTACCAGCGTTCCGCCGGGCTCAACGCCCGCGTCAAGGAAGTCGGTGTATTCATACTGGGCCCCCCAACCACTATTGGAACACCGCATAGTCCACTGACCTGAGCGGCTACGCGACAGGAGACTAGCAAGCCCACAAGAGGCGTCAATCAAACGCCAAGTGGCATGAGTCACAAATCCCAGAACTGGGAATTATAGAAAATATTAACCGATTCTCAAGCGGGCCGTGCTGGCATTCACTTCATTCCCGTGCCCTGAAATTCAGTCGACATCCAGTCAGCCAGGAGGCGCATCACCATGACCGACTCGACGGTCGACCGAACCGCCCCCCCTCTCGTCCACATCGATCCCCTGGGCACCGACCGCCATGGCGAGGCGGCCCGGATGCGCGAACTCGGCCCGGTTGTCCGCGCAGAGCTTCCCGGTGGCGTCCGGATGTGGGTGGTCACCGACTACGCGCTGCTCGCCGAACTCGCCGCCGATCCGAGGGTGGGCCGGGACTGGCGCAACTGGGATGCCCTGCAACGCGGCGAGATCCCCGACGACTGGCCACTGCTCAGCATGATCCGGCTCAACAACGCGATGGCCCGCGACGGCGCGGAGCACCGTCGGCTGCGCCGCCCGCTGACCCGCTCGTTCACCCGTACCCGAGTCGAGCGCCTGCGACCGCGCATCGACCAGATCGTGACCACGATGCTGGACGGTCTGCCCGGCCAGGTCGGACCGGACGGCACCGTCGACCTGCGGCGGCACTACTCCTACCCGTTCCCCATGCAGGTGATATGCGAGCTCATAGGCGTACCCGAACCGTGGTGGCCGCGGTTCCGCGAGCTCATCGACACCGTCGTACGGGCCGACACGACTGCCGAGCAGTTCCTCGCCACCCAGCAGGAGCGGCACGAACTGTGGCAGCGGCTCTTCGCCATGCGGCGCGCCGAACCGGCCGACGACCTGACCAGCGCGCTGCTCGCCGACAACGACGAGGACGACGCGCTCACCGACGACGAGCTCGAGGACACGCTGTGGATGCTCATCGGCGCCGGCCATGAGACCTCGATCAGCCTGATCACCAACGCGACGCGGGCGCTGCTCACCCACCCGGACCAGCTGGCCGTCGCCCGCGACGGCGACAGCGAAACGTGGGGCAAGGTCATCGAGGAGACCCTGCGGTGGGATGCCCCGGTCGGCAACTTCCCGGCCAGGTTCCCGGTCGAGGACATCACCGTGGCCGGTGTCACCATCCCCAAGGGCGACGGCATCCTCGCGCCCTGGAGCGGGGTCAACCGCGACCCGGCGCAGTACGGCGAGGACGCCGACCGGTTCGACATCGACCGACCGGTCAAGAAGCACATGGCGTTCGGCGGCGGACCGCACGTCTGCATCGGACCCACCCTGGCCCGGTTCGAGGCGATGGCCGCTCTGCCCCCGCTGTTCGCCCGCTATCCGGGCCTACGGCTCGCCGCCGACCCCGCCGAGCTGAGCGCGGTTCCGTCCATCTTCTCCAACTCCGTCAGCAGCCTGCCGGTGTATCTCGGCCCGGCGAGGGACTGAGTCCGGATCCACGTACGCCGTCGACGTGCCGGCCGACCGGACGGGGCCCACCCGGGCACCTGGGCGGGTTCGTTGTGCCGGCGCCCGATCAGGGCGTCCGGTGACCAGCAGGGCACAACCGGGCGTGACATCCGGCGGGCGGCCGGGCCGGGCCGGGGTCACGCGGTGGCAGGAGCTGCCGGTCCGACCAGCTCCGACAGGACGTCCTCCATCGTGACGACGCCGATCACCTTGTCGCCCTCGCCGAGCACGGCGGCGAGGTGACTGCCGTCGGCGCGCAGGGCGGTGAGGGTGTCGTCCAGTGGCGTGTCGATGCGGACCCGGGTGACCGGGTGGAAGGCACCGCGGGGGAAGGGCTGGTCACGGTCGGTGCGACCGAGGGTGTCCTTGATGTGCAGGTACCCCAGGAGACCGCCGTCCCGGCCCGTGACCGGGAACCGGGAGTAGCCCGCCTCCGCCGCCACCCGCTCCAGCCGCGCCGGGGTGATGGTGTGATCGACGGTGTGCATCCGCCGGGCCGGGACGAGGATCTCGCCCACCGGCCGGGTGCCCAGCTCCAGCGCGTCGCGCAGCCGTTCGCCGTCGGCGGGGGAGAGCAGGCCGGCCTCTCTGGAGTCGACGACCATGCGGGCCAGCTGGTGGTCGGTGAAGGCGGATGCGACCTCGTCCTTCGGTTCGACGCGCAGCAGTTTCAGCAGAGCGTTGGCGAAGGCGTTGATGCCGAAAATGACCGGCTTGAGCGCGCGGGTGAGGGCCACCAGCGGCGGCCCCAGCAGCAGCGCGGTGGCGGTCGGGGCGGCCAGCGCGATGTTCTTCGGGACCATCTCGCCGAACAGCATGTGCAGGTATGTCGCCAGGCCGAGCGCGATGACGAACGCGATCGGGTGCACCAGGCCGTCCGGTATGCGCGCCGCCTCGAAGCCCGGCTCCAGCAGGTGCGCGATGGCCGGTTCGGCGACCGCACCCAGCACCAGCGAGGACGCGGTGATGCCGAGCTGGGCGGTGGCCATCATCGTGGACAGGTGCTCCAGACCCCACAGGGTCATCCGCGCCCGCTTGTCGCCCGCGTGGGCGCGGGGTTCGACCTGGCTGCGGCGCACCGAGATCAGGGCGAACTCGGCGCCGACGAAGAAGGCGTTGACCAGTATCATCAGGACGCCGACGGCGAGCTGGAGGCCGGTCATCGGGACTCCTCCCCCGGCTGCGCCGGGACACGGACCGGTTCGGTGATACGGACCCGGTCCGCGCGGTGGTGCTCCAGTTCCAGGACGTCCAGCCGCCAGCCGTCGAGGGCGATGACGTCGCCTTCGGCGGGGATGCGGCCCAGGCGGGTGGCGATCAGCCCGGCCACGGTCTCGTACGGGCCGTCGGGCGCGGTGAGCCCTATGCCGGCGAGCTGGTCGATGCGTACGCTGCCGTCCGCCTCCCATGCCGCACGGCCGTCCCCGGTGGCGGGCGCGGGCACCAGGTCGGGTGTCTCCAGGGGGTCGTGCTCGTCGCGGACCTCGCCCACGACCTCCTCGACGATGTCCTCCACCGTCGCCACGCCCGCCGTACCGCCGTACTCGTCGATGACCACGGCCATGGTGCGGGTCGCCCGAAGCCGTTCCAGCAGCCGGTCGGCCGTGAGGCTGTCGGGCACCAGCAGGGGCTCGGTGGCCCGCTCGGTGACCGGCGTGACGGCGCGCCGTTCCGGTTCCAGGGCGAGGACGTCACGGATGTGGACGGTGCCGACGACCTCGTCCAGGCTGTCGCGGTAGACCGGGAAGCGGGACAGGCCGGTGGCATGGGTGAGGTTGGCGGCGTCCGCGGCCGTCGCGTGCGCCTCCAGCGCCTTGACATCGATGCGTGGCGTCATCACGTTCTCCGCGGTCAGCTCACTCAGGTGGAGCGTACGGACGAACAGGTCGGCCGCGTCCGCCTCCAGCGCCCCCTCGGCGGCCGAATGCCGGGCGAGCGCGACCAGTTCCTCGGAGCTGCGGGCGGAGGCCAGCTCCTCGGTGGGCTCCATGCCGATGCGGCGTACGAAGTGGTTCGCGGTGCTGTTCAGGTGCCGGATGAACGGACCGAACGTAGCCGTGAAGCCGCGCTGCGGTCCGGCCACCACCTTGGCGACCGCCAGCGGCCGGGAGATCGCCCAGTTCTTGGGCACCAGCTCGCCGACGACCATCAGCACGACGGTGGACACCACCACGCCCAGCACGGTCGCCACCGACGAGGCGGCGCCGCCCAGACCGACCTCCCGGAGCGGACCGCGCAGCAGGGCCGCGAGCGACGGCTCGGCGAGCATGCCGATCACCAGGGAGGTCACGGTGATGCCGAGCTGGGCGCCCGACAGTTGGAGGGTCAGGCGGCGTACGGCCTTCAGCGCGCCCTCCGCGCCGCGCTCGCCGGCCTCACAGGCGCGTTCCAGGTCACTTCGCTCGACTGTGGTCAAGGAGAATTCGGCCGCGACGAACACCGCACAGGCCAGGGTGAGCAGGAGGGCCAGCAGAAGCAACAGGACCTCGGTCATCGTGCCGCCCCCGATCCCTCGCTCACGGAGGGCGGACGGGACAGGGCACGGGCGGTGCCAGGAGGCTCACCCATCGGGGGACGCCACTCCTTCTCACGACTTCTCACAACGCGCGGACCACCTGTGACGACGGTGGCCGGAAGCAGGCGTGCCTGCGTCTTCCTCCACTGTAGAGGAGGCGCGGGGAGGCCGCCCGACGCCTTCCCCGGCCCGCGGACGGGGACACCAGACGGCACCGAGGGTCGGCAGGAGGCGACGGGGGCAGGACCGCGGCGGACCTCGCCGGCCTGGGATGCGCCCGCCGGGCGCAGGCGCTCGCCGCCCTCGACGTGGCCGGACAACCGGCCCCGGACCGCCGTGGCGCCCCCCGCAGGGGCGACGGCACCGTCCTCGGGGAGCACACGCACCCCGTGTCGGCTCGGCCGGCGGCGTCACCGGAGTGAAGTGCGTCCGCCCCGGGAGTCCTGGCTCCCGGCCCGGGGCAGTGACTGCGGTGCCGCGTCCCGCCGTGCGGCAGCCTGCGTTTCCCGGGCCGTCCGGCCGGAGTGCCTGCGTTGCCAGTAGGGGTTGTCGTGGGACAGCCTGCTGGAGATCCGGCCGTACATGCCGAACGTCGCGATGAGCAGCCCCATGACGTAGCTGAAGATCACGTTGCTCATGCCGAAGTCCAGGATGTTGGCGGGGCGTCCCAGCACGAAGGTGTGGGCGAAGCCGCTCAGCAGGAACAGCCCGCCCACCGTCATGTTGAGGGTGGAGGCGAAGTTGCCGCCGACGGCGGCGCCGACGAGCAGCGCCAGTCCCACCGCGGTGGAGATGACACTGAGCGCGACGTTGCTGGTCATGCCCGCGATCGTGTTTCCCGACGTACTGAAAGGACTGAGTGCGTCGGCGAAGCCGAGGCCGGCGAAGGCGAGCAGGACGAGGCCGCAGAAGGCGGCACCGTAGCGGTAGACGGTCGCCAGGTGATGGTCGACTGGAAGTTCGTCTTGCAGCTTCATGAACACTTTTCACCCGAAGCCGTCCGGTTGGATGCTGATAGTTCCGGTTTTTCGTTCCTGGGATCCGGATGCCCCCGGGGCAGGGCGGCTCGGCGCCGAGGCCGGCCGGCGTTCGGTGGCCGGTTGCTCCAGGAACGCGGTCTCGCCCCGGGAGAGTGCGGTCACGGCCGGCGAAGGGCTCCGTACAGGGTTCGGCGCACGCGGAGGCCGGGCACGGCTCAGGACGAGGTGACGGCGGCATGAGCGAGGGCAGCGGTCTCCTGCGGCGTTCCGTCGACCGGGATGGCCGCGCCCGCTTCGCCGTCGTCCAGCGGTTCGAGGTCGGCGAACTGTGTACGCAGCAGAGCGGGCGGCATGAAGTGGCCCTGCCGCGCGTTGATCCGTGCCGCGATCAGCTCGGGCGAGCCATCGAGGTGGAGGAAGAAGACGTGCGGGGCGGTGGAGGCCAGCTGGTCGCGGTAGCCCCGCTTGAGCGCCGAGCACGTCACCACTCCGCCGCTGTTCGCATGACCGACCAGCCATCGTGTGATCTCGTGCAGCCAGGGGCGGCGGTCCTCGTCATCGAGCCGGTGGCCCGCTCGCATCTTCGCCACATTGGGCGCGGGGTGGAAGTCGTCCCCCTCGGCGTAGGGGACACCGAGGTCCCGTGCCAGCAGTCGGCCCACTGTGGTCTTTCCCGAACCCGACACTCCCATGACGACGACCAACGGAGCAGTGTGGTGAGACATCCCGAGCTCTCCTTCGGATATTGCCGCCTACAGCTCGACGACTGCCTTGACGTCGTCCGGTCGTGGCGTGAAAGCCTCCTCCGCGCGCTCCAGCGGCACTCGCCGGGTGATCAGGCGCTCGAGCCATGACAGGTCGGCCTGCGCCAGGGCGTCGGCAGCCTGGCGGTAGTGACGCAGGTTGGCGTTGACCGAGCCCACCACCGCGTCGTTCTGCAGCACGATCTCCCGGTTGATGGCGCCCGCGTCCACGGTCATCCTGCGGCCGGCGGGCGACACACCGGTCAGGCACACCACCCCGTAGGACGCGGTGCCCGTCAGCGACGCGAGGACGGGCTCGTTCGCGCCCGTGGCTTCGATGACGACATCCGGGCGCACGGCGGAGACGACCTGCTCGGCGTCCTCCGCGTGGTAGGTGGCGCCCAGCTCCCGTACCAGCGCGGGCTTGGTCCCTTCGGTCACCCGGTCGAGCACATGCACCTCCAGCCCGCGCCGGGTGCCCAGGAGGGCGGCCAGCAGACCGATGGGCCCCGCACCCATCACCAGGGCGCGACGCGGCTCGAACCACGAACGGGCACCGACCCTCTCGACCTGTTCCCATGCCTTCGCCACCACGGTGGTCGGTTCCATCAGCACCCCGACGCGCTCCAGATGCGGCTCCAGCCTCACCGCGTAGCCGGCTTCCACGCACCACGCCTGCGCGCCGTAACCGTCGATCTCCTTGATACCGCGTTCGGTGTAACGGCCGTTGCGGCACATGTCGAACTCCCCGCGGGCGCAGGCCCCGCACGGTTCGGGGTCCGGCCGGCGCACCACCCCGGCGACAAGGTCACCGGCCGAGAACCCGCTGCCGGGCGGCGCCTGCCGCACCCGCCCGAGGGACTCATGCCCCAGGACCAGCCACTCCCGGCCCGCGGGGGCCCAGCCGTACTCGCCCCGGACGATTTCCCTGTCCGTTCCGCACACCCCCACCGCCAGGCCCCGCACCAGCAGCTCGCCGACAGCCGGGGCGGGATCAGGCAGCTCCCGTACCTCCAGGGAATCCTTCTCACCGGGCCGCACGGTCAATGCGCGCATCGCCGACCTCTTTCCTCTCGCCACGCGGCGCCTCGTATTGTCGTGCGCACCGCTGCTTGACGTCTGTCCCGTCTTTACGTGTGTCCCGCTCAGACCTTTTCAGCACCAGCCGGGCGGGGTGGGGGGACACGTCCGTGCGCCGCTGTGCTGCTGTCCGGAGGAAACTGAGCCGCTCAGCGCCACCGACCGACCGGCCCGGGCGGATGCACGGCGCCGCTGCGGGCGACGTACCGATTTCTGCGTCTTACCGCACATCGGGCCCCGGGACGAACGGGTGATGGTGCCGATGCCGGTCGCTGCGGAGCGCGGAGGAGGTCCGCCCTGATGCCGAGGGAGCCGCCCGCCCCATCGGCGCATCCGGAAGGCGGCCGGAAGTGTGCCGGGGCCGCCTCGCGTGCCTACGCTCGGCGCAGGGTGCGGGAAGGACTCCGGCAGCGGAGTTCTCCGCCGTGGCCCGAGAGGGAGTGCAGGGGTTGTTGCCCGGTGTGCCCGGGTGGTCCGGCGATGTCGAGGACGCGGCCGATCACGTGCCGGAGGGGTTCTCCCTCCTTGAGGTGCACCCGGATGTTCCCGACGGCGTCCGCGCTCTTCACGAGAGCGGATCCCGGCTGGTGACCATGACCAACGGCAGCTCGGAACTCAGTGAGGGGCTCCTCGGCCGGGCCGGGCTCACGGACTGCTTCGAGGGCCGTCCGGACGTGAGCGGGCCGCGGCGCTGGAAACCGGCCCGAGATGCCCACCAGTACGCCGTGGAGCAGACGGGAGTACGTCCCGACGAGGCCGTCCTGGTAGCGGTTCACCCGTGGGTCATCGACGGGGCACAGCGCGCGGGACTCCGCGGCGCGTGGCTGCGACGCGGAACAGCGGACTGCCCACGGGTCATGCCGACCCCGACGTACACGGCCGGAAACCTACGGGACCTCGCGGAGGCACTCGTACAGGCCCGTACCGGCTGCCTCCTGCCGATGTGAGGCTCGCCCGCGGTTCTCCCACTACCGGCGACGGCACCGATCGCGTCGAGCGCCGTCACCGGGAAGGCCTCCCGGCTGCAGGCCATGACGGCCAGGCGGGTGGGGGCCGCTGCTCCGCATGGTGTCGAGGGTGCCGAACTGCTGCGTGCCGAGCAGGCGGGAGAGCGCTTGGCCGGACAACGGGCCTGGTACCGGCCGGTTTTCACTCACGCATCGGGCAACATCCGTGGCCGTCCAAGGCGTTCCCGTGTCCCCGGGGCGGCGACGGACGTCGGCCGAGGCGCGCTCGGCGGTCGGCTACCCGGAGGACGGGAGGTGCTGCAGGAAGTCCTCCGGGCTCAGAGCGCGTTCGACGATGCGGGTGTCGCCGATCCAGCCGTAGAAGCCCTGCCCGAACTTCTCGGCGAACTGGGTGCCGCCGATGACGAACGGTTTGCCGAGCGTCTCGATGCCGGTGGCGGGCTGGGCCGGGTTGCGGGCGATCTTCGAGCCGTCCACGTACATCACCGTGCGTCGCCCGTCGTTGACGACGGCGATGTGGGTCCACCGGCCGACCGGCAGCGTGTGGCTCCACGAGGTGGGGTCGGCGTCCTGCACGTCCGGGTAGAGCACGAACTGCAGGAAGCGCTCCGGGGAGACGTTCAGGCTGCAGGTGGGCTCGTCCTTCGACCAGCCCGTGGTCTTGCCCGCGTCCCCGTTGCGGCCCTCCCAGCTGAGGATGCCCATCCAGGCGTGGTCGCCCTCGAACGGGTCGGGGAGCTTGATGAAGGTCTCGATGGTGAACCCGGAACGGAACTTCGAGCTGTTCAGCGGCGCCGTGGACTTCGTGGTCAGTACGGCCCCACGGTCCGGCGCCTTCCCTCCGTCGAACCGCAGGCTGGCGTGCGCGGGCTGACCGTCGTGGTGGTCGGCCGACCAGGTGACGACGTCGGCGGCGCTGTCGTGGAGCAGCCGTACGGCCAGGTCGTTGCCGTTCCCGGTCAGGTCACGGACCACCGCCCCGGCGGGCACCGGGGAGCCGGGACGGCCGGCGGCGGACAGGCCGTCGGCGTCGAACCGCCAGTAGGCCACCGTGCCCCTCGGCATGACCCGGTGCGCGGGCCGCGGCTTGGGCGCGACGACGGAGGCGAAGTCCGCGAACCGGTCGGCGAAGTCGATGTCGAGGCTGAACCGGTCGGTGGAACCGGTCAGTTCGAGGGTCTCCGCCTCGAGCGGGGTCCGCTTGTCCGGGTCGCGCGCGAGGAACCAGGGGGCGAAGGTCTGCACGTCGATGACGTTGCGCGCCAGGTCGAAGGCGTACAGCCGGATCATGCCGGCGCCGCCGTAGTAGCGGTCCTGGTAGTTGGTGATGTGGACGTGTACGTCGTGGCCCGCGTCATTGGTGAGCACGGTGCGGCCGGGCGGCCAGTAGTGGCCTCCCAGCGCGAGGAAGATCTGGTCGTTGCCCCGGACCAGGCTGTCCCACAGCCGCTGCCCGTTGCCCGACAGGCGCGCCTCGCCGTCCTCTTCGGCCGAGGCGATGTCGTGGGTGGTGAGGATGACGGGGTGGGCGGGGTGCGCGTCGAGGACGCCCTGCGCCCATGCGAGCCCCTTGTCCGAGGCCCGCCAGTCGAGGGCGAGCACCAGCCACTTCCGGCCGGCGGCGCGCAGCACGTGGTAGCTGTTGTAGCCGTCGGGAGAGGCACCGCCGAACGTGGGCATGCCCTTGAAGCGCCGGGGTCCGAAGGCCCGGAGGTACGCGCTGTCGCCCCGCTGGTCGTCACCCGAGGCGATGTCGTGGTTGCCTGCGAGAACGCTGTAGGGGACCTTGCCGTGGAGGGACCGGAAGGTGTCGGCGGCGAGTTCGATCTCGTCCTCCGTACCGTGCTCCGTGATGTCGCCGAGGTGCGTCATGAACGCGATGTTCGCCTCGCCGCGCTCGGACGCCAGGTACCGGAAGGTCGCCTTCAGCGGCTCCGGGTCCGCGCTGTCGGCGTCGAACAGGTACTGGGTGTCGGGGAGTACCGCCACCGAGAAGCGCGGACTGTCCTCGTCGAAACGGCCTCGCCGGGTACCGGTGTTCGTGTGGGGTGTCGCGTCCGCCGTCCCGGCCCCGAGCACGGCCGCGGTGGCTCCTGTCGCGGGAACGACGACCGCCGCCTGCAACAGAGACCGGCGCCCCGGTCCGGGGCGGTGGTGCGTGTGCTCGCTCATACGATCTCCCTGTGCGCGAAGGACCCGGTCCGCGAGGATCGTGAACGCAGAGGGCAAGCACGGAACGAACCGTCCCTGAACACAGGACACACGGCACCGGTCCAGACCACCGAGCGGGTTCGGCGACGGGTGCGCCTCTCAGGAATCCGGTCTATTCCGTTGCATACGGGGCTGTTCGGGCGCCCTGGCGACTCCGTAGGACATTGCTTGAAGCCCCACGGCACACAGGAACAACACCATGAAGACGGCGGGAGGCGCGATCCTCACCGTCCCCACGGCAAGGCCCATGACCAACGCGCCGGCACCCCACCACTGGGGGTGGACGGGGCGGCGTACCCACCGGACGCCGACCCGTCCGGTGACGATGGCGAATACGCCGCCGCCCCCGAGCAGCAACGCCAGAAGAACAGTGAAGAGCAGGACGAACTGCGCCACCGACAAGCTCCCTTCGCTCCCGCCGCGCGGGATCATGGCTGATGACAAGCGCGTGACTCGTCTCGTCAGCACACTGATCTCCGCCCTCTGCGTCCTCATGGGCATCCTGCTTCTTGTCGCCGGGACCGGCGAGTACCGGTCGGGAGCGTCCGCTCTCCGGCTCTGGGCAGGTGGACTCGTCCTTCTCGGCTGCGTCCACACCCTTGTGCGCGATGTCCGACGACTCCGGCGGTCGTCATGACCGACCGCCGCGCCGACGACGAAATGGCGTTGCCCGGGAGCCGGCGTTCACGTTGGCTGGGCGGCATGGCTGAACTGTGTACCGATCGCCTTGTCCTCCGTCGTTGGCGTGGCTCCGATGTCGGACCGTGGGCGGCGATGAATGCCGATCCCGAGGTCAGGGAGCATCTGGGAGACTTGCTCACCCGCGAACAGAGCGAGGCCTCCATCGCCCGCTTCCAGGCCGGGTTCGACCGGCGGGGCCATGGATGGTGGGCGCTCGAGGTACGGGCCACGGGCGAGTTCATCGGCTTCGCGGGCTTGGACGAGGTGGAGGAGCAGATGCCCTTCACCGGGGTGGAGGCCGGCTGGAGGCTCGCCCGCCCGGCCTGGGGCCGGGGCTACGCCACCGAGGCCGCACGGGCGGTCCTGGCCCACGGATTCCACACGCTCGGGCTTCCCGAGATCCTCGCCGTCACCACGGCCGGCAACCTCCGTTCGCAGGCGGTGATGCGCCGCATCGGCATGGCCCGGAACCCGGCCGAGGACTTCGACGACCCCACGGCGCCCGACGGCCCACTGCGCCCGAACGTGCTGTACCGCATCGCCCGTGGTACGTCGCCGGAGTGAAGGCGCCGTACGGCCCGTCGGCGCCTACGGTTCCGCCAGCGGGTTGGGGACCGGCACGTAGCGGGCCGAGGCTCCGTCGGCGTGGGTCCAGCGCAGGAGGAGGTTGGTCTTGGCGGGGAGGGTGGGGGTGGTGAGGAGGGCCTGGGCCTCCGGGAGGGAGTGGCGGGAGAGTTCCCGGCGGGCTGCGGGCCACGGGGTGAAGCCCGGGTGGTGTTCGGTCAGGGCTGACGCGATTTCCGTCAGGTGGTTGACGATCAGGCAGTAGACGAGGCGCTCCCAGCCCGCTTCCCTCGTCACCTCCGGAAGCAGTTTCACGCCTTCCGCGTCCCGGTACAGGGCCTGCGCGGGCATGCCGTCGGTGTCGACGGCGATCAGGGTGTTCTGCAGGTGGGCCTCGACCACGACGCCGTGCCGGGCGAAGGTCCGCAGCGCCGGGGGGACGACCTGGGCCAGGTAGGCCTTCCACCAGGCGGCGGGGGTGGGCGTGGTGGCCAGCGGGTTGCCCTCGTACTCCTCCGGCAGGGCTGCGGCCAGGTGCGGGGTCGTGCCGGGGAGCAGGTGGGGGCGCAGGCCGTCGCGGACCAGTACGGCCAGTTCCTCGAAGGCGAAGTCCGCGGTGCGGTAACCGCGGTCGCCGAGCCAGGCCGCGGGGGCGTCGGGCGTGGCCGAGGCGGCGAAGGCCTCGCTCGTGGCCCGGTCGGTCCTGATCAGCTTCAGCAGGTCGTGGCGCCACAGACGGCGGACGTCGTTGGTGATGCGCACGTCCAGGCTGAACTTCAGGAACAGGTCCTGCGCGGGCGTGTACACGGTGCGGATCGCGGCCGTGGGCCATACCGGGAACGCGGTCGTGCCCAGCCGGACCAGCCGGCCGTCGGCGAACGCGGGGGCCAGGCTCCGGGCCGTCAGCTCCAACTGCCAGGGGTGGGCGGGCAGGAGGCGGTAGCCGGGCGGGGCGGTGCCCAGGCGGTCCAGGGACGTCGTGTCACCCTCCTCCACGACCGCGTCCTCGCGCACGCCGAGCAGCGTCAGCGGGAAGCGTGCGTACGCCTCCGGTGCGTACGGCAGCCAGCTCGCCGTGGGGCCCGCGCCGCGGGCCTTGGGGGCGGGGTGGTGGGTGTGGCCGGTGAGCAGGGACTGCTCGGAGCGCAGGTAGGGGTCGGTGGGCGGGGTGGCGCCTGCGCGTGCGGCGAGCAGCGCGGCCACCGCGTCGCGGCTGTCGGTCATCTCGGCCGCCAGGTCCCGGTTGGCCACCCCGGTGTGCCGGCGCAGCTCCCCGGCGACGAGTTCCACCAGTTCCGGATGGCCGAGGCGGCACCAGGTGCCGTCCTGCCCGCGGACCTCGGGTGCGGTGGGGCTGCGGCGGGTGCCGTGGACGCGCAGCAGGCGCTGGGTGCCCGGCAGGCGGTATGTCCGGAGGGTGCCCGGCTCCCGGTCCCGGTCCCGGCCCGTTTCCCCGTCCTCGTCCTCGCCGTCCGGGACCGGTTGTGCCACCTCGCGCAGGAGGCAGTTCAGGAGCGGGGCGACCGCGTACGCGTCGGCGCGGGCGGCCGGGCGGGCGGTGTCGTGGGCGCGGGGTGCCGCGTCGTCGTCTGCGGGCGGGGGCATGAGGTCCACGCGTTCCACTGTTTCCCTACGGTCTGTCCGGACGGAGACGATCAGTATCTCCGCATGTCCGTCACGGACCGACCCGTTCGTTCCGCAGAGCCTTTCGTACCCGAGGAGCCCGCCCGTGCACCGTCCCTTCGCCGTCGAGGCCGAAACCGCCGACGAGTTGGCCGTCGTACGGCCCGCGCTGGTGCCCCGGTACGCGGCAGCGCTGCCAGGGGCCCGCGCGGCCGTGCTGACCCGGCTGTGGCGCGGCCTCGCGCACGATCCGCTGCCGTGGGTCGTGCGCCGGGAGCCGGACGGTGACGGGCTCACGCTGCGGCTGGCGGACGGCCGTCGGCTGCGCGGCCCGCGCCCGGACCCGTATGCGACCGCCGCGTACGTCACCGTCGTACGGCTGGACGGGGTGGCGTACGACGATCCCGCGCGGTTGACGGGGGAGCTCGCCGTACCGCGTTCGGCCGCCTTCGCAGCCGAACTCGCGCACAGTGTCGCCTCGTTGGCGCTGTCCCGGGCGGGAGCCCCGGAGAGGGGCGGGAAGGACGTGGATGCCTGGGACGGGAGGTCCGACTGGGAGTGGGAGCAGCGGGTGGTCGACGGGCATCCGTTCCATCCCAACTGCCGTTCCCGACCAGGGTTCTCGGTGGCCGAGCAACTGGCGTACGGGCCCGAGCACCGGCCTCTCGTGGAGTTGGGGCTGGTTGAGGTGCCGGCCGGGGACTGTCTGGTGACGGGGAGCTGGCCCCAGTGGCTGCGGGACGGAGGGCGGGTGGTGATCCCGGTGCATCCCTGGCAGGCGGCGCATGTGCTCAAGCGGGAGCCCGCAAAGCGGATGGCGGCGCGTCCGCTGATGGCGCTGCGCACGCTCGCGCTGCCCGACGGCCCGCATGTGAAGACGGCGTTGAGCGCGCGGCTGACCTCGTCGGTGCGGGACATCTCGCTCGGTTCGGTCGCCGCGTCCGCGGTGCTGTCGGAGTTCGGGGAGTCGGTGGCGGCACGGACCGGCGGGCTGTTGCACATCACCCGCACCCTGGGTGCCGCGGCGGCCGGTTCCCCCGATCTGGCGGCCGTGGTGCGCGAGTCGCCGCAGGAGTACGCGGCGGCCGGGGAGCGGGTGGTGCCGGTGGCGGCCCTGGCGGCGACCGGGCTGCCCCGCTCCCCGGGCTGGACGGCCCGGTTCGCGCGGCTCGCCCTGACGGTCGGACTGCGACTCCTCGATGTGGGTGTGGCGCTGGAGGCGCACGGTCAGAACCTCCTGGTGGTGCTGGCGCCGGACGGGGAGCCGGTGCGGCTGGTCTACCGCGATCTGGCCGACCTGCGGATCAGCCCCGCGCGACTCGCCCGCCACGGCGTCTTTGCGCCCGGGTTGCCCGCCCGCATGGTGACGGACGACGAACGGGCTCTGCGGCGCAAGCTGTTCGGGTCGCTGGTGGCGGGTGCGCTGGCCGGTACGACGGGCTCCGGCCCGGCGTTGCGCGCCGCGTTGGAGAGTGCCGTACGGGATCTGCCGCGCACCCCGGACCTCGCTGCACTGTGCGGCGAACCGCTGCCCGCGAAGGCGCTGACGCTGATGCGGCTTTCGCCGGGGACGACCGGGGACGACTGGGCACAACTGCCCAATCCACTGCTCGATCCCCCTCAGGGCGAACCCGTGTGGGGCCGGCCCCGGAGCCCCGCTTTGGAACAGGGCGTCTCTGATCAATAAGATCCGCCGATGATCAGAAGAAAATGGCCGGCCGCAGGCGTCGGTGTCCTGCTCGCCGCTCTGTCGGCGGGACTCGCCCTCCCGTCCGCGGCGGCCGCCGGTGAACCCACGGGCCAGGACGCGCCCCAGGTCGACCTCGTCCTCGATGTGAGCGGCTCGATGCGAACCCGGGACATCGACGGGCAGTCCCGGATGGCCGCGGCGAAGCAGGCGTTCAACGAGGTGCTGGACGCGACGCCGGAGGAGGTCCAGCTGGGGATCCGCACCCTCGGTGCCGACTACCCCGGCGACGACAGGAAGGAGGGCTGCAAGGACACCGCGCAGCTCTATCCGGTCGGTCCGCTGGACCGCACCGAGGCCAAGACGGCGGTGGCCACGCTGAGTCCGACCGGCTGGACCCCGATCGGCCCCGCCCTGCTGGAGGCGGCCGACGACTTCAAGGGCGGCGACGGTTCCAAGCGCATCGTGCTGATCAGTGACGGTGAGGACACCTGTGCCCCGCTCGATCCGTGCGAGGTGGCCCGGGAGATCGCGGCCAAGGGCATCGGCCTGACCATCGACACGCTGGGCCTGGTGCCGAACGCCAAGCTGAGCCGGCAGCTCAGCTGCATCGCCGAGGCGACCGGCGGCACCTACACCTCGGTCGAGCACCAGGACGAACTCACCGACCGTGTGAATGAGTTGGTGGACCGTGCGGCCGAGCCGGTGGTGACACCGGTCGCGACCGAGGGAGGCGCCTCGTGCGCGAAGGCGCCGACGCTGGAGTCCGGTCTCTACACGGATCGTGAGGAGTTCGGGCAGCAGCGCTGGTACCGCGTGGACGTGCCGGCGGGCCGGGAACTGCGCGCATCGGTGAGCGTGGCGGCCGACCGGGCGGTGAACCCCGACCACGGCGTGCTGCTGCGGGCCGTCACGGTGCACAGCCGGGAGATCGTCCGCGGCGAGGCCACGGGCAACGGCCGCACGGACGTCCTGTCCACCGGCCTGCGCTACCCGAAGCCCGAACGGGACGACGACGGTGACGACTCCGGCGGCAAGCCGGTCGCCGAGACGGTGTGCCTGGCGGTGACCAACTCGTTCTCGCCGGCCTCCGGTGTGAAGACCACGCCCGGCCTGCCGCTGGAACTGACCATCGACGTCGTCGACGGCCCGAGCGGGTCGGGCGACGTGGCCTCCTTCGGCCTGGGCCGGGGCTGGTGGCTGCTCGGCGCACTGGTCCTCACGGGCTTCCTCGCCGGTCTCGTCTGGGGCTGGCTGTCACGCTGGCGGCTCGCGGTCTGGAGGACCAGCTGATGCGTACCACCCGCTTCACCCGCTCGTTGAGCGCCGCCCTGCTGACGTTCGGGCTCGCCGCCGCTGCCGTGGCCCCCGCGGCAGCCGACTCCACCCCCTCCCCCAGCGCGTCGGGGGACGCCGCCGGACCGACCCGGGCGGGCACCTCGTTCCGTACCGCGACGGAGTTCGAGCAGGGGCGGACCGCCACGGCGCGTGCCTCCGTCGGCGACTACCTGTACTGGTCGTTCCCGGCGGGCGCGGGGCAACGCCCCACCGTCGACGCGACGGTGAAGCTGCCCGAGACGCACGCCGCCGGGACCTGGCGGGTCGACGTGTACGACGGTCTGCGCCGCCGGCAGGCCTGCCAGTACGGCGCCCAGACCCGCACCGCGGCGGCCGACGCGGCCTCTGTGGAGCTGAAGTGCGTGCTGCGCACGGTCCGCGCCTGGTCGGAGCCGTGGGCCAATGACCCGCTGCCGGGCACGTACTACATCCGGCTCACCGCGGTGAACCTCTCGGCGTCCGACCTGGGCCAGCCGGTGGACATCGAAGTCCGGGCCGGTTCCAAGGAGATGGGCGGTGCGGCGGCGGTCGACGGTTCGCTCGCGGAGCCGCTGGTGCCGGGTATCGCACTGCGCAGCGAGACCGACGACACCGAGGAGGGCGACGGGGACGACTCGCCGGCCGCCGTGCTGGCCGACCTCGAGCCCGAGGACGGCTGGACCTCCGGCTGGTGGTCCGACCGGTGGGTGTGGACCGCGGTGGGCGGTGCGCTGGCCGCTTTGGCCGGAGTCGCCGGCTACCGGCTGGCCCGGGGCACGGGGCGGCCGTCCCGGGTACCGCCGGGCGCGTGAAACCACATAGGTGATGTGCCGTCAGGAGGCCCGACCCGTGCGGGCCTCCCCCTCTTCGGCGGCCGTTCCCGCCGTCCCGCTTCCCGTCACACCTCCCTCAGTGCCTTGGCGAGCGTGCCGTCGCCGCTCACCGTCACCCGCCCGTCCCGTACGGCCTCGGCGACGGTCGCCTCGCCGCGGCTGATCGCCGTACAGGTGTCGGTGTCGAGGACCAGGATCGCGTCCGGCACGCCGGAAGCGGGTCCGTCGCCGTAGACCGACCCGTTCCCGTGGACCGGTCCGCCCCCGTGGACCGGTCCGTCCCCGGCGCCGACCCGCAGGTGGAACAGCCCTTCCTCCAGCCGGACTTCGACCAGGCCGCCCTCCCCCTCGCCCGGACCCTCGTCCTGACCGGCGCCCACTCCCTCCAGGGCGCGGAGCAGGGGCAGCGCGAACCAGTGCGCCCGTACCGCGTCGGTGGGCCGCCGCTCCCCCAGCACCGCCTGCCCCCACGCACCGAGCGCTTGCAGTACGGGCAGCAACTCACTTCCACGGCTCGTGAGTTCGTACACGTAGGCCGCACCGGGCGGGGGCAGCCGCCGCCGGGTGGCCAGCCCGTCGCGCTCCATGTCCTTCAGCCGCGAGGCCAGTACGTCCGTGCTGACGCCGGGAAGGTCCGCGTGCAGGTCGGTGTAGCGCCGCGGGCCGGCGAGGAGCTCGCGGACGATCAGCAGGGTCCAGCGGTCACCGACGGCGTCGAGCGCGCGGGCGGCGGAACAGTACTGGTCGTAGCTTCGGCGAGGTGACATGCGACGCAGTGTAGACAAGTTGTTGGACTTTCCAAGCGGTCACTTGGTAAAACCAAGCAGGAAACACGGGATACCCGAGGGGAAGCGGCGCATGGAGTTCCGGCAGTCGAGCAAGCTCAGCGAGGTCTGTTACGAGATCCGCGGCCCGGTCATCGAACACGCGAACGCGCTGGAGGAGGCCGGGCACAGCGTGCTGCGCCTGAACACCGGGAATCCGGCCCTGTTCGGCTTCGAGGCCCCGGAGGAGATCCTCCAGGACATGATCAGGATGCTGCCGCAGGCGCACGGCTACACCGACTCGCGGGGCGTCCTCTCCGCCCGCCGCGCGGTGGCCCAGCGCTACCAGACCCTGGGCGTGGAGGTGGACGTCGACGACGTCTTCCTCGGCAACGGCGTTTCCGAGCTGGTGTCGATGGCCGTCACGGCGCTGCTGGAGGACGGTGACGAAGTCCTCGTCCCCGCGCCCGACTTCCCCCTCTGGACGGCGGTGACCACCCTCGCGGGCGGCAAGGCGGTCCACTACCTGTGCGACGAACGGGCCGACTGGTACCCGGACCTGGACGACATGGCGTCGAAGATCACGGACCGTACGAAGGCCGTGGTCATCATCAACCCCAACAACCCGACGGGCGCGGTCTACCCGAAGGAGATCGTCGAGGGAATCCTCGATCTGGCCCGCCGGCACGGCCTGATGGTGCTCGCCGACGAGATCTACGACCAGATCCTCTACGACGACGCCGTGCACCACTCGGCCGCCGCGCTCGCCCCCGACCTGGTCGTCCTCACCTTCTGCGGGCTGTCGAAGACGTACCGCGTGGCGGGCTTCCGCTCCGGCTGGCTGGTGGTCACGGGCCCGAAGCGGCACGCGAGGAACTACCTGGAGGGCCTGACGACGCTGGCCTCCATGCGCCTGTGCGCCAACGCGCCCGCCCAGTACGCCATTCAGGCCGCGCTCGGCGGCCGCCAGTCCATCGGTGAGCTGACCGCCCCGGGGGGCCGCCTGCACGAACAGCGGGACGTGGCCTGGCGGATGCTCAACGACATCCCCGGCGTGAGCTGCGTCAAGCCCAAGGGCGCCCTGTACGCCTTCCCCCGCATCGACCCGGCGGTGCACAAGATCCACGACGACGAGAAGTTCGTCCTCGACCTGCTCCTGCGGGAGAAGATCCAGGTGGTCCAGGGCACCGGCTTCAACTGGCCCACCACCGACCACTTCCGCATCCTGACCCTCCCCCACGCGGACGATCTGGAGGCCGCGATCGGCCGCATCGGCCGTTTCCTGAGCGGCTACCGGCAGTAGGGCACCGGGAACCACGGACGGGGCGACCGCGTCGGATCAAGGTATGAGTGAACAGAGACAGGAGAGACAGGAGAGACAGGGTTGTGCGGGCATCCTCCTGGCGGCCGTCGGCGCCGTCGCAGCGGTGCTCGCCTGGTCGCCGAAGGCACGGGTCAGCATCGACGGCGGCTTCGAGGGCATGCACAGGGACCTGAGCGTCCTCTACGTCGACCTTCCCCTCATCGCCGCAGGCGGGGCTCTCGTCCCGCTCCTCGCCTGGCTGCTCACCCTGCGCGCGCTGCGCCGCCCATGGCTCGCGGCCGTGATCGCGGCGGGTGCGCTCGCGCTCGGCATCTGGGGCCTGCTGAGCTGGTGGACGCCCTATCAGCGGCCGGAGTTCATGGGCTAGCCGTACCGGCCGGCCCGGGAGCGGCCATCGGGCAGGACGTGGGGCCCGGTCGGCACACCTTGTCGGCCACCCCTGACCGCGAAGCCGCGGCCGCGCAGAGCGGGGAGCACACGGTGAGCCGCGGACCGGGCACACCCGGTTCGTCGGCGGTCCCGCTCCACCGCGTGCGCCCCTGCTCGCGCAGCAGGGGCAGCGGGGTGGGGCGTTCTCCACGGTTCTTGGACCCGGCGCGGACCCGGCGCCCGCGCTCCGCGGTTTTGCTGGGGGCTGCGGTGTACGAGCCGGGTTCTCCACAGCGGAACTTCTCCCACCGGCGCACTTCCACGGAGTGTCGGTGCTCGGCCGTAGGCTTCGAAGGCGCCGGAAAGGCCCGCAGCGGGCCGGCCGGAGATCGGGGGTGGGTGTGGTGGCGAGAGCGTTGGGCGCGGGGTTGCGTCGGGTGGTGGCGGCGGCCGATCCGGTCAGTGGGCGGGTCAAGGGGACGGAGACCCAGCTTGCGGGGCTGGTGAAGCGCGGGTTGGTGTTCCGGCACCCCCGTGCGCCGCACGACCACTTCCTGACGCCGGCGGGGCATCGGATCCGGGAGGGGGAGGCGGTACCGGCGCCGGTGGAAGCGGAGGCACCGGCCGCGACCGGGGTGTTCGCGGCTCGCGTCGGTGGCGGGGGCGCGGCGCACCGGTCCGGTCCCGCCCGGCGGCGGGAGGTGCACAGTGCCTGGCAGGGCATGCTGGAGCTGCGCCGGATGACCAACCCCGACGGCGCCACGGACCGCCCCTGCGGCTGGGAGCGCTCGCATCTCGTGCAGGCTGCCGCACTCGCGCTGGAGGCCGCCGGGCACCCCCCTGCCGGGCAGGAAACCGAGGGCGGTTACCGGGTGCGGGAGACACCGCAGCCGGAGGCCGTCGCCGTGTACGAGGCGGACGGCGAGGCGCTGCGGGCCTGCGCGGCCACCCTGGAGGGGGCCGGCTGGCAGGTCGGCGAGTACACGGAGCCGAGGACGCGGGCCCGGTACCTGCTGGCCTCCCCGCGCCGCGTATGAGGGCGCGTGCCAGGATCGGTGGCGAGTGCGGCGAATCGAGCAGGTGCGAAGGGGGACGCAGTGAGCGAGCCGTTTTCCGTCCGGGTGACCGTGCGCGGATACGAGACCGACGTGCAGGGCCACCTCAACCAGGCCGTATACCTCAATTACGCGGAGCACGCGCGCTGGACGCTGCTCCGTGAAGCGGGCATCACGCAGTCCGTGCTCGCGGCGCGGGGGGTGGGGCCCGTCGCCCTGGAGACGACCATCCGCTACAGGCGCGAGCTGCTCGCCGGCGACGAGGTCGACGTGAGCTGCGTCTTCGTCTGGGGCACCGGCAGGACGTTCCGTATCGAGCAGGTCGTCACCAGGACGGACGGCACGGTCTCGGCCGAGATCACGGCGGTCGGCGGTGTGCTGGACCTGGGGCTGCGCAAGCTGTTGCCGAGCCCGCAGGACGTCTTTTGGGAGCTGGCCGAGAACCCGGGTGTGCTGGGCCTGTAGGACCGGCCGCGGCGGCGGAAGGGAAACGGCAGGAAGACCGATGGACGGCTCGGGGCAAAGGCCGCTTCACTTCCGCTTTCAGTCGGTGAAGGTTTCCGCCGCCAGAACGGCACCGCCCCCGGCCGTCCGAACCGCCACGGCATTCGGAAGCCCTCGGCGCGGCGTTCGCCCCGACGGCGACCACCCGGCCGGTTCGGCCGGGCGCCCGCTCAGGGGTCCTTGCACCATGCCCGCCCGGGTCGCGCGGCCCGGCACCGCACCTCGCCGCGTTGCCCAAAAGCCCTGGTGGCTCCGCCACGAGGGCTCTGTGGCGCCTCGCGATGCTCCCCCACTGCCTGAAAGGCGTGGGCGGCACCCCCGGCACCGGACCACACGACCTCACCGGGCGCTCACAGTGCAAGGACCCCTCAGCCCTGCGCCGCGATGGCGGCCAGCCGCCGGGCCTGGGCACGGGTGTCGCGGGCGATCTCGTCCTCGTCGGCCGTGCGCAGCCGGCCCTCCTCCACGATCTGACGGCCGTTCACGAACGACGCGGTGACCGGCGCCGCCGCACCCAGGACCAGCGCGGCCACCGGGTCGGCGATGGACGCGTGGGCCAGGGTGTCCATCCGCCACAGCACCAGGTCGGCGAGCTTGCCCGGCTCCAGCGAGCCGATCTCCGTCGCCCGGCCCAGGACCTGGGCACCTCCGTGGGTGCCCAGGCGCAGCGCCTGGCGTGCCGTCAGGGCGGCTTCGCGGTGCGGCCCGAGGCGGCCCACGAGGAGGGCGTTGCGCAGTTCGGTGTGCAGTTCGCCGGACTCGTTGGACGCGGTTCCGTCCACGCCGAGGCCGACCGGGACTCCGGCGGCCAGCAGGTCGGGGACGCGGGCTATCCCGGCGGCGAGGCGGGCGTTGGAGGAGGGGCAGTGGGCGACGCCCGTGCCCGTACGGGCGAAGGCGGCGATGTCGGAGTCGTTCATGTGGACGCAGTGCGCCATCCACACGTCCTCGCCCAGCCAGCCGGTGGACTCGAAGTAGTCGGTGGGGCCCATGCCGAACAGCTGGTGGCAGAACTTCTCCTCCTCCACCGTCTCCGACCCGTGCGTGTGCAGTCGTACGCCGAGACCGCGCGCCAACTCCGCACTCTGCCGCATCAGTCCGGTGGAGACGGAGAACGGGGAGCAGGGGGCCACGGCGACCTGGGTCATGGCGTCGCGGGAGGTGTCGTGGTGCTCCCTGACGGTCTCCTCGGTCGCGGCGAGGGCGTCGTCGAGCGTCTCGACGGCGAAGTCCGGGGGCAGTCCGCCGTCCTTCTCGCCGCGGTCCATCGAACCGCGGGCGAGGGTGAAGCGCACGCCCATGTCGCGGGCGGCGCGTACGACGGCGCCCGACAGGTCGCCGGAGCCGCGCGGGAACACGTAGTGGTGGTCCATGGCGGTGGTGACACCGCCGCGGGCCATCATCGCGAGGGAGCCCCGGGCGGCGGCGCGGACCATCGGCTCGTCGATGCGCGCCCAGGTCGGGTAGAGCGCGACGAGCCAGTCGAACAGGTTGTGGTCGGTGGCCAGCCCCCGGGTGATCCACTGGTAGAAGTGGTGGTGGGTGTTGACGAGGCCGGGTGTCGCCAGGTGCCCGGTGGCGTCGATGCGGCAAACGACGTTCTCCAGGCCCTCGGGGGCCCTGCCCGCGCCGAGCGACTCGATGCGGTGGCCGGCGAGGACGAGGTGTCCAAAGGCGTACTCGGTGTCCTTCGCGTCGACGGCCGCGATCGCGCAGTTCTCGATGACGGTGCGCCGGACTGCTTCCATGGATTCGTCCCTCCAGCGATCGTTCCTGTCTCAGAGGTTGGTGAGGTCCGGCGGTATGAGCGCCTCGCAGCCGTCACGCAGGATCGTCGCCTCGATCAGGCCGTAGGGACGGTCGGCGGCGAAGTACACGGCGCCGTCCGCGGTGTCGTTGTCGAGCCCGAAGGGCTCCAGGTCCACCTGGAAGTGGTGGCTGTTGGGGAGGGAGAAGCGGACCTCGTCTATCTCGTCGCGCTGTTCGATGATCCGGGCGCCCATCCGGTACATCGTCTGCTGCAGGGAGAGGGAGTACGTCTCCGCGAAGGCCTGGAGCAGGTGCTGCCTCGTCCGCTCGTACGACGTCTCCCAGTCGGGCACCGGCCGCTCGTCGTCGGTCCAGTTGAACCGCCAGCGGGCGGCGACCGAGGTGGCGAGGATGCGGTCCCGGGTCTCCTTCAGCGTCGTGTACCTGTCCTTGACGAAACCGTGGAACTCGGAGTCGGTGGAGTTCAGCACCGTCAGGTCCTTCAGGCCCGAGACGATCTCCCAGCACCCGCCGTCGTAGGTGACCTGCGTCAGCCGGGTTTCCTGGCCCCTGCGGACGAAGGAGTGCTCCCCGCGCTCGCCCGCGTGGGCCTCGGAGGTCGCGATCCGCTCCCAGGCGTACTCCTCGACGCGGATGCGGGCCCGGTGGACGGTCTCCTGGGAGGTGACGAAGTGCCGGGCGAGGTGGATGCCGAACTGCTCGGCGGACTCGATGCCGTGCTCCTTGGCGAAGGCGAACACGGTGTTCTTGGTGGTGTCCGTCGGCAGGACGTTGGCGTTGGAGCCGGAGTAGTGCACCTCCTCCATGTCGCCGGACAGGGCGACGGAGACGTTGAGGTCCTTGATGTGGTGGGTGGCGCCGTCCCGCGTGACCCTGACGACGCGGTTCTCCGCTTTGCCGTACTGGTTCCGGCCGAGAATCGTGGGCATGTCCGCTAGCTCCCTCGGTATACGGAGTAGCCGAACGGGTTGAGCAGCAGCGGCACGTGGTAGTGCTCGCCCGGTACGACGGCGAACGTGATCGCCACCTCCGGGAAGAACACACCGGTGCCGCTGTCCCGGTGCGCGGGGGCGTCCTGCCGTGCCTCGTCCTGCCTGTCGGTGAAGTACGGCTCGACGTCGAAGTGGAGCCGTACGTGGGTGGTGCCCTCCGGCAGTGCCGGGAGGTCCTCGCACCGCCCGTCCGCGTCGGTCGTGGAGCCGCCGAGCGCCTGCCAGTGGGCCCTTCGGCCCGAGCGGGCGGAGAGCTGGACGGCGACGTCCCGGGCGGGACGGCCGAGGCTGGTGTCCAATATGTGCGTGGACACGGAAGCGGTGGTCTCTGTGCTCATGCGGGCGCTGCTCCCGGGGATGTCAGGGCTGTCGGTCCGCTTCGACGAGCCGGGCCAGGCGGATGCGGTTGATCCTCCCCAGCTCGGTGCGGACGCTCTCACGTTCTTGCTCCGGCGTGTTGCCGATGCGCTCCCTGGCCGCGTCGCGCATCTGCTCGCCGGTCCGGCCGGTGGCGCAGACGAGGAACACATGGCCGAACTTCTCCTGGTAGGCGAGGTTCAGCTCCAGCATCTCCGCCTTGAGCCGGTCCGACGCAAAGGCCATGCCGCCCTGCTCCCGCGCGGAGACCGGGTCGCCGGGCCGGGGTCTGCCGATCGGCGGGTGCCCGGCCATCGCCTCGTCGAGGTCCGCCGCGGTCAGCCCGCCCACGGCGGCGTCGGCGGCGGCGTACAGGTCGTCGGCGGCCGGGTAGGGGCGGGCGGCGAGCAGCCGGCGGGCCCACTCCGTGGAGGCGCACACCTCGTGGAGTGCGGCAAGGGCCGCGCTCTCCTCCAGGGCGTTGAAACGGGCCAGGCCCTGCGGCGTGGAAGTGGACGTCACGAAGCCTCCCCGGCCGGGAACGGCCGTCCTGTGGAACGGGCGTACGAACAGCTAACGCCGCCCCGGACCACCACGTCAACAGTTTGTTGAAAAGCGCGACGGCCGGACCGTCCCGAAAACCGGCCGAAGCCCTTCAGGAGCCCTTCAGGAGTCCCTCAGGAGCCCTTCTCCCGGTTGAGGTAGTTGTAGACGGTGAAGCGGCTGACGCCGAGCGCACCCGCCACCGTCTCCACGCCGTGCCGGACGGCGAAGGCACCGCGCGCCTCCAGGCCGCGGACGATCTCCTGTTTGGTCCTGCGGTCCAGGCCTGCGAGGGGGCGCCCGTGCCGGCGCTCCAGCGCGGCGAGGATGTGATCGAGGGAGTCGGCGAGCTGGGGCAGGCGCACGGCGACGGCGTCGGTGCCCTCCCAGGCGAGGACGACGTCGTCGGGACCGGCCTCGCCGGGCGGGAGCAGCTGCCCGCCCATGGCGTCGACGAGCGGCTTGACCGCGGCGACGAACGGCTCGTCCGCCAGGCCGCTCATCCCTTGTCCTCCGCGATCACGTTGACCTGGAGCGAGACCCGGGTCGCACCGGCCTCCAGGCTGCGGCGCAGCAGCGCGTCCACGGCGGCGAGGACCACGTCGGCACCGCCCTCCGCGGTGTTCCCGAACGGCCCGACGTCCACCGAGTCCAGCGCGGCCCCCTCCACGACCTCCCGGGCCACCACCGCATGCGCGGGCGCCTCGTCCAGATCGAAGGGTTCGGTCGTGAATTCCACTCTCAATCGCATTGCGCCCCCAGAACACGCCCCTGAACTGCACTTCTACCCGGATGACCCACCGCGAGGGCACATCGGGGCACAACAGGGAGGCATCAGTCGACCGTTCCACAGCCGCGATACGCCCCGGGCCGATCGACCTCCCCGGGACAAAGCCGCGTCGTCCGCCACGAGGTGACCCTAACCGACCGGCGCGTCCCTCCGTCCCGCACGTGGCCAGGGCGCCCGCGCAGCGCCATGGCCCCATGGCCGGCCCTCGTGAACGCGGCCGCCCCGCCGGCACGTCACGGCGGTGGCCCTGGCCGGCCCGGTGCGGTGTCCATGGCCGTGTGCGGACGCCCTCTCGGACGGCTGGGCGTCTGCGATCGGCACAGAAGCACAAACTCTCACATCGCGGGAGAGTGTGGAGGGCCCGCGCGGCCGATGCCCATTCGGCAGGTGCCCCGAACCCCGTTCAAAACGCAGGCGCCGCACCCGCCGGGAGCCGAAGGCGTCACCGCTCACGCCGAGGACATCCCCCTTCGGCCGGAGCGGTCCGCGAGGACCGCTCCCCCGGCGCGGTGGTCCTCTCGTCGGCCAGGAGGGGCCGGACACCGCCGGGCCGGGGCTGCGGGAGGTGACCGCCGCTTCCCGTACCGCGACGTCGAAGAGACACCTGACCTCCCCAGTGAAACAGGCTCTCGACGCGCAGTGGCCACTGCGCCTGCCACGGGGCCCCGGTGGTCAGTCGTGGGCTGCGACGAGGTGCTCCAGCCGTGCGTCGGGGAACTCCCGCTGGAAGGAGCCCGCCTGCCAGCGGTCGGGGAAGAGGGCGAGCCGGGCCTTGTCCCGGAGGCGGGTGAGGGCCTCGCCCTTGACGATGCGGGAGCCGTTGAGTGCCTCGGCGCCCGCGGCGTCGGTGGCCCGGGCCAGGCGGTAGGGCAGCATCTCCAGCCGCACGGCGGCGGAGAACTCGCCGGCCATCCGCGTGGTGACGACGTCGAACTGCATGGGCCCCACGGCCGCGAGCACGGGCGCCTGCTCGCCGCGCAGGTCGGAGGCCAGGACCTGGACCACACCCTCCTCGTCCAGCTGCGCGATGCCCCGCCGGAACTGCTTGGAACGGGACAGGTCCACCGGCCGGACCACCGCGAAGTGCTCGGGCGCGAAGGTCGGCATCGGCGGGAACACGGCCGGCCCGCCGGTGTGGAGGGTGTCGCCGACCCGCAGCGCGGCGGCGTTGACCAGGCCGACCACGTCGCCGGGGTAGGCCAGGTCGACCATGGAGCGGTCCTGACCGAAGACGCTGTGCGCGTACTTGGTGGCGAACGGCCTGCCGGAGGCGGCACGGATGACGGTCATGCCCCGCTCGAAGACGCCCGAGCACACCCGCATGAACGCGATCCGGTCCCGGTGAGCGGGGTCCATGTTGGCCTGCACCTTGAACACCAGCCCCGAGAACGGGGCGTCCACCGGCCGGCTCCCCCCGCCCTCCAGCACCCGCGGGCCCGGCGGCGGGGCGAGGTCGACCACGGCGTCCAGCAGCAGCCGCACCCCGATGTTGGAGACCGCCGCGCCGAAGAAGACCGGCGTGCTCCGGCCCGCCAGGAACACCTCCCGGTCGTGGACGGCGCCGTCGGCCCGCAACAGGTCCAGCTCCTCGAGCGCCTCGCTCCAGTCCGCGCCCTCCTCCAGCGCCGCGCGATCGGCGGACACGACCTCCTCGCCCGCCTCGTGCGCGCCGCCGGGCGTGCGGGTGTAGCGCAGCATCCGCCCCGGCTCGCGCACGTCGACCAGCCCCCGCAGGTGTCCGGCCTCCCCGACCGGCCAGGTCACGGGGGTGGGCCGGAGGCGGAACTCCCGCTCGATCTCGTCCAGCAGCTCCAGGGCCCCGCGCCCGGGACGGTCCCACTTGTTGATGAACGTGATCACCGGAATGCCGCGGTGCCGGCAGACGTCGAACAGCTTGCGGGTCTGCTCCTCCAAACCCTTGGCCGCGTCCACCAGCATCACCGCGCAGTCCACCGCCGCCAGCACCCGGTAGGTGTCCTCGGAGAAGTCCGCGTGACCGGGAGTGTCCAGCAGGTTCAGCACACACCCGCGGTACGCGAACTGCAGCACCGCCGAGGTCACCGAGATCCCGCGGGCCTTCTCCATCTCCATCCAGTCCGACGCCACCCCGCGCCGCCCGGCCTTGCCGTGCACCGCGCCCGCCTGGGTGATCGCCCGCGCGTGCAGGGCGAGAGCCTCGGTCAGCGTCGACTTGCCCGCGTCCGGATGACTGATCACCGCGAACGTCCGCCGCCGGGCCGCCTCCAAAGCCACCCCCTCCCGGGAAGCACTCATCGCACCGCCCCCGCGTCCCCCGCGGCCCCCGCCGGCCGGGCCAGGGACCCGTGCGGGGAACGGGCGGATCTCTCCGCCTGCCCCGACTGCCGACGCAGGTCCTCACACCGCGCATCGGCTTCGACCCAGTACTTGCGCAACCGTGTCACCAGTTTCTCGTGTACTTCACTGTCACTCTCCGGCAAGGGCGAACCGTCGGGGGGAAGCCGCTCCAGCGGCTCCGGACCGGCCCGTACGTCCTTCGGGCAGAAGCCCGGCGGCCGCGTACTCCGCACCGCCTCGCCCCGCGTACCCACTCTCTCACCGAACCAGCAACCTACTTTGACGTCAGGGTAGGTTACCGATCCCTCACGGCGGTGGGCCCGACGGGCCGCCGCCGTCTTCGTCGTCAAGTGGCGCCGGCCCTCTTTCCCCGAGGGCCGGCGCCGCACACGACCGTCCACGAGCGAAAGCCGACCGTGTCACCGGCCGCCCGATCCCGCACCGGCACCGGGAAGCCCCGCAGAACAAGACCCGGGACGGGCGGACCACCGCGGTCCCGCCTCGTCAGGAACCGCGGCTGACGCCGCACCGCCCCAACGGTCTCACGCCCTCGCACGATCCACGCTTCGCCGTATACTTCGGACCGGGCGCGGACGACGCCCCGGTCATCACCCTACCCAGGCGCGTTCCACGCGCCCGTTTCGGCGCTCCACGGGGCAGGCGGGGAGCCACCTCGGAGAGCTCTCCGATAACGTCGGGATATGAGCCATCCGCACCCCGAACTCAAAGCCGCCCCTCCCCTGCCCGAAGGAGGGCTGAGGGTCACCGCCCTGGGCGGCCTGGGCGAAATCGGCCGCAACATGACCGTCTTCGAGCACGCCGGCAAGCTGCTCGTCGTGGACTGCGGGGTCCTGTTCCCCGAGGAGACGCAGCCCGGGGTGGACGTGATCCTTCCCGACTTCACCTCGATCAGGGACCGCCTGGACGACATCGCGGCCGTCGTCCTGACCCACGGACACGAGGACCACATCGGGGGCGTGCCCTACCTGCTGCGCGAGCGCTCCGACATTCCCGTGGTCGGCTCCAAGCTGACGCTGGCGTTCCTGGAGGCCAAGCTCAAGGAGCACGGCATCCGGCCGCGGACGGTACGGGTCAAGGAGGGCGACCGGCGGGGCTTTGGCCCCTTCGACTGCGAGTTCGTCGCGGTCAACCACTCCATCCCGGACGGGCTCGCCGTGGCGATCCGTACCGGAGCCGGCATGGTGCTGCACACCGGCGACTTCAAGATGGACCAGTTCCCCCTCGACGAGCGCATCACCGACCTGCGCGCCTTCGCCCGCCTGGGCGAGGAGGGCGTCGACCTCTTCCTCACCGACTCCACCAACGCCGAGGTCCCCGGCTTCACCACCTCCGAGCGCGAGCTGAACCCGGCGATCGAGCAGGTGATGCGCACCGCCCCCCGGCGGGTCATCGTCTCCAGCTTCGCCAGCCACGTGCACCGCATCCAGCAGGTCCTGGACGCCGCCCACCAGCACGGCCGCAAGGTGGCCTTCGTGGGCCGCTCCATGGTCCGCAACATGGGCATCGCCCGCGAGCTGGGCTATCTGAAGATCCCCTCCGGGCTGGTCGTCAGCACCAGGGAACTGGAAAAACTCCCCGACCACCGGATCACCCTGGTATGCACCGGATCACAGGGCGAGCCGATGGCGGCCCTGTCGCGGATGGCCAACCGCGACCACCAGATCCGCGTCGGCGAGGGCGACACCGTCCTGCTCGCCAGCTCCCTGATCCCCGGCAACGAGAACGCCATCTACCGGGTGATCAACGGACTGACCCGCTGGGGCGCCCGCGTCGTCCACAAGGGCAACGCCAAGGTGCACGTCTCCGGGCACGCCAGCGCCGGCGAACTCGTCTACTGCTACAACATCGTCAAACCCCGCAACGTCATGCCCGTCCACGGCGAGTTCCGCCACCTGCGCGCCAACGCCGACCTCGCCATCCGCACCGGCGTCGACCCCGACCGGGTCGTCATCGCCGAGGACGGCGTCGTCGTCGACCTCGTCGACGGCCGCGCCTCCATCACCGGCAAGGTACCCGCGGGCAACGTCTACGTGGACGGCATGGAGGTCGGCGGCGCCACCGAGGCATCCCTCAAGGACCGCCTCACCCTGGCCGAGGAAGGCGTCGTGACCGTCGTGGCCATCGTCGACGCCGACACCGGCGCACTGGCCGAGGCACCCGACTTCCTGGCCCGCGGCTTCGTCCACGACGAGACCACCTTCGAACCCGTCGTCCCCGTCATCGAGAAGACGCTGGCCACCGCCGCCCAGGAAGGCGTCGGCGACGCCCACCAGCTCGAACAGCTCGTCGCCCGCGCCGTGGCCAACTGGGCCTTCCGCACCCACCGCCGCAGGCCGCTGATCATCCCCGTCATCATCGACGCCTGACGAGGCCGCCCCCGCCCCCGGGCGGGGGCCACCAGGCGCCATCTCAGCGGCACTGCCCCGTACCCAACGGACATCGGAAAGGTGGACGGATGAGTCCGCGCTTCGAGGAGCTCGACTGGCAGGAGACACCGATCGGTGAGATCAGTCTGCGACGGCGCCGTCATCCGGTCTCGGGCGAGGATGTGTACGAGGTCAAGCTCGGCGACGAGTTCTTGATGTCCAGCCTCTTCACCGCCGGCGAGATCGCGCTGGCGGAGCTGGGTCTGGCGAAGCTGCCGAACACCGAACTGGATGTCGTCGTCGGCGGGCTGGGGCTCGGGTACACCGCCCGGGCGACACTGGACGACCCCCGTGTCCGCACGCTCACGGTGATCGACGCACTCGCGGAGGTCATCGACTGGCACCAGCGGGGCCTGGTCCCCCTCGGGGCCGGGCTGGCGTCGGATTCCCGCTGCCGCCTGGTCCACGGCGACTTCTTCGCGATGGCCGCCGGCACCGGCGGACTGGACCCGGAGGAACCCGACCTCCGGTTCCACGCCATCCTGCTGGACGTCGACCACTCGCCGCGCGATGTGCTCCACCCGCGCCACGCCGCGCTCTACCAGCCGTCCGGGCTCCGCGCTCTCGCCGGGCATCTCCGCCCCGGCGGTGTGTTCGCCCTGTGGTCGAACGACCCGCCCGACGAGCAGTTCCTCTCCGCGCTCACCGAGGTCTTCGCGGAGTCAGCGGCACATGTCGTCGAGTTCACCAACCCCCTGCAGGGCGGTACGTCGGCCAACACCGTCTATGTGGCCGGCACGAAAACAGGCGCGTGTTAAGAGGCTCCACGGGCCGTCCGGGCCGCTTTCCCCGTCGGGCGGCCCTCCCGTCCAAAGGCGGCGGGCCGCGCGCGAGCCGGGCGGACCGGTCCGCGCAGACGCCCCGGTCCGCGTGCCGAAGGCCGCCCTGCCCTGCCACTGAGTGATCAGTGGCAGGGCAGGGCGGCCGGTTCGCCTGTCAGTGGCCGCCGGTGAGTTGTCCGGCGAGGCGCTGGTGCATGTCGGCGCTGGGTGCGTTGAGGCCGACGATGGTGACCTTCTTGCCGCGCTGGGCGTACTTGGTCTCGATGGCGTCCAGGGCCGCGACGGAGGAGGCGTCCCAGATGTGGGTGCCCGACAGGTCGATCACCACGTCGTCCGGGTCGTCCTTGTAGTCGAACTGGTAGACGAGGTCGTTGGAGGAGGCGAAGAACAGTTCGCCGGTGACCGAGTAGACGACCTGCTTGCCGTCGGGGTCGACCACCCCGGAGACGTTGGCCAGGTGGGCCACCCGCTTGGCGAAGATGATCATCGCGGCGACGGTGCCGACGACGACGCCGATGGCCAGGTTGTGGGTGGTGACCACGACGACCACCGTGGTCGCCATGACGACGGTCTCGCCCAGCGGCATGCGCTTGAGCGTCCTGGGCTGGATGGAGTGCCAGTCGAAGGTGGCGACCGACACCATGATCATGACGGCGACGAGGGCGGCCATGGGGATGTCGGAGACGACGGGGCCGAAGACGATGCACAGCACCATCAGGAACGTGCCCGCGAGGAAGGTGGACAGGCGGGTGCGGGCGCCGGAGACCCGTACGTTGATCATCGTCTGGCCGATCATGGCGCAGCCGCCCATGCCGCCGAAGAAGCCGGTGACGATGTTGGCGATGCCCTGGCCGATGGACTCGCGGGTCTTGCCCGAGTGGGTGTCGGTGATGTCGTCGACCAGCTTGGCCGTCATCAGCGACTCCATCAGGCCCACCAGCGCCATGGCGAGGGCGTAGGGGGCGATGGTGGTGAGGGTGTCCATGGTGAAGGGGACGTCCGGCAGGCCCGGGACGGGCAGGGAGGACGGCAGCTCGCCCTTGTCGCCGACCGAGGGGACCGCGATGCCGGCGGCGACGGTGATGACGGTCAGCACGACGATGGAGACCAGCGGCGCCGGGATCACCTTGGTGACCTTGGGGAAGAACACCATCAGGGCCAGGCCGGCGACGATGAGCGGGTAGACCGCCCAGGGGACGTCGCGCATCTCCGGCACCTGGGCCATGAAGATCAGGACGGCGAGCGCGTTGACGAAGCCGACCATCACCGAGCGGGGCACGAAGCGCATGAGCCTGGCCACGCCGAGCGCGCCCAGGATCACCTGGAAGACACCGGCGAGGATGACGGCGGCGATCAGGTAGCCGAGGCCGTACTCGTGGTTGAGCGGGGCGATGACCAGGGCGATCGCGCCGGTGGCGGCGGAGATCATCGCCTTGCGGCCACCCACGACGGAAATGACGACCGCCATGGTGAACGAGGCGAACAGGCCGACGCCGGGGTCGACACCGGCGATGATCGAGAAGGAGATGGCCTCCGGGATCAGGGCCAGGGCCACGACCAGCCCGGCCAGCACCTCGGTACGGAGGATCTTCGGGGAGGCCAGCCAGTCGGGCTTGGACATGCGCAGCTTGGGGGCCGCGGACAGCGGTGAGGACATGCAACCGTTTCTGTTCGGGCGCACACGTCCATGCCGCTGGACGCACACGCGCGTCGTACCGATTCCACAGGATGCGGACTCTCCGGCGGTCCGGCCGCCTTGGCGGGGCCGTGCCGGACAGGGCGGCAACCCCACGGTTGCCGGTCGGGCATCATTACCCGGAAGTCTTCGGGTGCCGTCCGGGCCCGGTCGGGGCCTCGCCACGGCGGTTGCGCTCCTGCCACGCGCCGGGCGGCGGGGACGAGCACAGAGGAAACTGTACCCCGACGTAAGGGGAGGGTGAGGTTTGTCTGCTTATGAAAAGCAGGTAAACAGCCTCCAAGATCCTGTGATTGTTCTCACGCGGACTCAAGAACTTGACGGTTTCGTAAACAGGCGGAGATGTGAAGGAGAAGGTGCGGCGATGAGCGAGCGGCACATGCAGATCGGCGAGGTGGCCGAGCGGACCGGTCTGTCGCTGCGCACCATCCGGCACTACGAGGAGGTGGGCCTGGTCATTCCCTCGGCACGCAGCAAGGGCGGCTTCCGGCTGTACGCGGAGGCCGACGTGGCGCGGCTGATGGTGATCCGCCGGATGAAGCCGCTGGACTTCTCCCTGGAGGAGATGCGGGACCTGCTGGAGATCACCGACCGGCTCGCCGCCACCGACGACCGGCCCGCGGGCGGGGAGCTCGAGCGCCTGCGGGAGCGGCTGGACTCCTACCGCAAGGTGGCCGACGCACGCTGCGAGACCCTGCGGGCCCGGCTGGAGATGGCCGAGGACTTCGCCTCCACCCTGCGCCGCCGCCTGCAGACGGATGCCCGTTCGGGCGCCTGAGCCGCCTCGGTCGTGGTCCGGGCCGAGGAGCGCGGTCCTTCATGGACCGCGCCCCCCGACGCAGCCCGGCCGTGCGACGGTGTTCGGTGTGGGGCGCGCGGTCGGCGAAGCGCCGAAGAGGTGCACGGCGGCGGCCGGGGGACGCTCCGTTCTCGGCGCGTCCCCCGGCCGATCCGGCGCCTGGAGACGGGGCGAGGACAACATGCGGGCCCGGTAAAGCAGTTGCCCACCCGGGCCCCTGCCTCCGCATCATCGTCGGGATCCGACCGCTCATCGCCTTCCGAGGAGACCGCGTTGACGACCGTCCGCTTCCCGGACATCGTCCGCGCCGGCACCGCCGTGATCGGCACACGGCATGTCAAAGGACCCGATCACCAGCAGTCGCTCGTCGACGCCGAAGCGCAGGCAGTGGACCGCGCTCCCCCACCACACGGTCTCGACGCCGTCCACCGGCTCCAGGGGCCCCGTCCGGGGTGCGGATCCATCCGGCGGGCAGCAGCCTGGAGGCATGGCAGATCCAACGGAGCATCCGCACATCGTGGTGCATTCCCCGGCGTTGGACGGCTCGCGCCGGGTCACCTCGGGCGACGAGGCGCTGGGCGTCGCCTCGCACATCGACGACGTGGGCGAGATTCTGCGGCTCGCCGATCTCTACGTCACCGATGTCGGGGGAACCGACCTCATCGAGTGGCAGGGCGGCGGTCCCGAGGACTGGCCGGGCCTGTCGGAGGAGCACCACGAGGCCTGATCCCTACGGGGCTACGGCAGCGGCCGTAGCCCTCCTACGGCACCCTCAAATGAACCTCTGAACCGTGCCCCAAAGGCTTCGGGCACCCCCACCGCCGGGCAGAAACCGCACAAGGGGCCCGTCGGCACGGGGGCGGCGGGCCCCGGTTCAGGGGGAGCCGTGGACGACAGCACCCACCGCACCGACGCTCGGCGGACACCGCACGGGATCGCGCTGCTTTGCGACGGCCCGCGTGCCGCCGTCACCGTCGCCGTCGTCGCCCTGTATCTGCGGGGCGCCCTCGAACCGGGCCCGCCGGGCACGGTACGGACCTCCCGCCCTACGGAGACCGGTGGCACAGGACAACCGCTGCCGCCCCTCCCGCCCGTCGGTGTCCCGCTGGACCCGCCGGCCACCGAAGGCGCAGACGGTGCGGAGCCCGTCGGAAACGCGGAACGGGCCCTGTTCCTGGAGAGCGCGGTGCATGGCGCCGCCCTCGACGAACCCACCGGCCTGGGCGAGTTGGTACGCCACCCCGATGTGCGCTGGGCGGCGGCCGAGGTGCGCGTCGGCCTCGCGGAAGCCGGGTTGCTGACCTACCCCCTGCTCAGGCCGACCCGTGCCGCCCGCCGCGAGGTGCGAGCCCTGCGGGAGCGCCATCCGCTCCCCGCCGTCCGGCGCGGCCTCACCCCGGACGACACGCTGTTCGCCGTCGCGCTGCACGGTGAGGAGGGCCTGCGGGTGTTCGTGCCGCGCTTCGCCCTCCGGGCGGGACTCACCGCCCGGGTGGAGATCCGGGGCAGGAGTCCGCTCCGGCCTTCCCGGGGCTCCGGGACCTACGGCGGCCCCACCCGCAGCCATTACTGCGGGGGCGGGAGCGGTTGCGGTGGGGGCGGTTTCTGACACCGGGCCGCTCCACCCTCCGACATCTCCTTCGGAGTCGAGGTGTGCGACGTGAGGGATGCCGGTGGTGCGGGGCCGGGCGGGTCCTACGACGCGACCACGGCGAGCGTGACGGCGGTGCTCGACGCCGCGACGGCCGCGGCGGTCCGCGCCACCGCCGTGCTCACGGCCTGAGCGCCCCAAATGCCCTTCTCCACCAGCGTCTTCGCACGCTCACGGACCTCGGCCGACCAGGTGAGGGCGGGCCGGAGCGTCCGCAGGGCACCGTTCGACGAGAGCAGTGCGGTCACCGCGGCGGTACGGGCGTCGGGGCTCTCCCCGGCCATCCAAAGTGAACGGCACGCTGGCCGCGGAACGGCACCCCCAAGGCGTGTTCCGGCTGACGGCACACGTCCCGTGGGAGGAGGTGGAGGAAGAAGAGGGGGAAGGGATTGGACGGCCCGAAGGCCGGTGACCGGCGCCCCGCCGACGGCCTCGGCGTCCCGCTGTTCCCGCTCGGCCGCACCGGCACCCCGCGGCCGGTGAACACCCAGGCCTACGCGCTGGGGGCGACCCGCTTCGGGCAAGCCTGAAAACCCGGGGACGTTCCCGCCCCCGTCGTCCGATACTCGGCGCATGCGTACGCACATCCGGCCCGCCGCCCCCGACGAGTTGTCCGCCCTCCAGGACATCGAACGGACCGCCGGCGCCCTCTTCCGCGCCCTGGGCATGCCGGAGATCGCCGACGACGAACCGCCCGCCCTCGCCACCCTCGAGCGCTACCGGCGGGCGGGCCACTGCTGGGTCGCCGCCGACGAACGGGACCGGCCCGCCGCGTATCTGATCGCCGAGCCGGTGGACGACGCGTTGCACGTCGAGCAGGTCTCGGTCCACCCGCGCGCCGCCCGTCGGGGCGTGGGCCGGTCCCTGATCGCCCACGCCGCCGGGCAGGCCCGCGCGCAGGGCCTGGCCGCCCTGACCCTGACCACCTTCACCGACGTCCCGTGGAACGCCCCGTACTACGCCCGCCTCGGCTTCCGGACGCTGACCGACACCGGACTCACGCCCGGCCTGCGCCGGATCCGCGCCGAGGAGGGCGAGCACGGGCTCGACCGGTGGCCGCGCGTATGCATGTCCAGAAGCCTCCAACGGGCAAAATCGCCGGGGCAGGCGGGACGCACGACACGGCCCGAGCGGACGTCTGTCACCCTGCTCCCACAGTGATCGGAACAGCGGCGGAGCACGCCCTTCCCGAGGCCGGGACGAGCCCGGGTCCGGATCTCCTCGGTGGCTGCTGTTCGGGGCCGAGCCTCCGGTCCACCACGTCCGTCGGCTCGTCCTCTCGGACCGGGCACGGGGGAAGGCGTCGGCCGTGCGCTGACGGCGGGCGCGGCCCGCCGGTGGGCGCGGGGCCCCGGCCACGGGGCTGCTTCGCCCCCGGGGGCACAAATCCGGGCGGCGGGCCCGCCGGGCCCCGGCCGTCGAGCAACCGGCGGTCGCTTCCCGCACCCGCCGTGCACCACCGGCGGAAGGGGAACCGCCAAAGGCAGCCGGAGCAAACCGGAGTCCTCGCCTCCCGGACGAAACAGTCCGGTGGCCGCCCCGACAGCCACCGGACGAACCAGCACCGGGCCCCGAGGACGAGATCTGCCGGCGACAGTGGCGGGAGGCCGGCGTGGCCGATACGCGCCCCGTACTGGTCCGCGTTCGAGAGCCGCTTTACCTCGCGGACCGCGTCACGGCCCGACGGCCGGTCACACCCTGCCGAGGGCCTTGGCCAGCGCGGTCGCGGTGGAGGCGATCACCTTGTCGTCGTGCGGGGTGCCGTTGGAGTCGCGGTTGGTGAACACCGACAGGACGATCGGTGCGTTCGAGCCGGGTGTCCAGACGATCGCCAGGTCATTGGCGGTGCCGTAGTTTCTCGCGCCACCGGTGCCGGTCTTGTCGCCGACCGTCCAGTCCTCGGGGAGTCCCGCCCGGATCCGGTTGGCGCCGGTGAGGCTGGCCTTCAGCCAGCCGACCAGCCGCGCCCGGTCGCGGGCGTGCAGGGTCTTACCGGTGGTGAGCTCGGTGAAGGTCCGGGCGGCCGCCGCAGGGGTGGTGGTGTCGCGTGTTTCGCCGGGCTTCCACTCGGTCAGCCCGGGCTCCGGCCGGTCCAGGCGACTCGTCCGATCACCGGTCTCGCGGAAGAACTCGGTCAGCCCGCGTGGCCCGCCGATCTGCTTCAGCAGCATGTTGCCCGCGAAACCGTCGGATTTGGTGATCCCGGCGCGGCACAGCTGTGCGGGTGTCATGCCTGTGTCGGTGTATTCAATGGTCTCCGGGGAGTTCGCGGTCAGATCTGCCATCTCGGCAGGCTTCCAGCGAACCACCTCGTCCATCAGTCCGGGGGCGTCGGTGCGCGCTTTGTGCAACACCGCCGCGCACGCGAACACCTTGAACATGGAGTTGAACGGAAAGCGCTCGTCGGCCCGGTAGCGGACCGTTCTGCCGGTCCCAAGGTCGATGCCCACCGCGCCGATACGCCCGCCGTAGGACTTCTCGAGTTCCCGCAGCGTCCTGTCCAGGTCGAGGCCGGAGTGAGCGTCGCTCTCCGTCCGGGCGGCGACACCGGAGGCGCTCGTCTCACCGGGGACGGTACCCGCCGCACAAGCGAGGCCGCCCAGCAGCGCAGAAGCGGTTAACGCCGCGACCCCTGGTCGCAGTCGGAGATGTGCTGTCATGCCGAAGAGGAGATCAGAAGTCATCAGGGGATGTCCAACGTCGATCTGTCCCATTCCGCCATGTCGGCACCGGTGATCGCCCCACGTGCGAACGACGCCGGGGAACGCGCGGCGTGGCCTTCCCCCACCCACAGGACAGCCGACTGCTCGGGGCGACGACGGCCAACTGTGAAGCGGCCCCGTAGCGGGGAGGTCGGCGACGCCTCCCAACTGCTGGTGATCCGCTTCGGGGTCAGGTGGTTTGCCCCGTGTCGGACGGCATGACGGGCAGGCTGTTCCGCCGGACCGTCGCCCGGTACCCGTCCCGACTGTCCAAACTTCCCTTGTCCCGGCAGCCGCCTCTCACCCCTCGGCCCTCCCCTGCGACGTGGACCGCGTGCGCTGGTACGTGACCGCCTCCTGGCAGAAACCCGTCACGTGCACGATCCCTCCGGCGGCGCCGGCCGGCGGGGTGATCGGTGTGGACACCGACGCCGACCACCGCGACGCCCAGGCCGCCACGCCCTGACCCGGCTGCTGCTGCACTGGTCCCGGAGCTGCGGTGCGCGGGTGATCGCGGTGGAGGACCTGGACTTCACGGCCGGGAAAACCCGCGCGGAACACGGCCGCAGGAAGCGGTTCGGGCAGCTGATCGCCGGCATGCCCACCGGCCGGCTCCGCGCCCGCCCGACCTCCATGGCCGACGCCACCGGCATCACCGCCGTCGACCCCGCCCACACCTCGAAGTGGGGCGCCCAGCACTGGCGGAAACCACTGGCCAGCACCAGCCGGCACGACGCCGCGAGCATCGCGATCGGACGACGCGCCCAGGGCTGTCCCATCCGGCGTCGGACGGCACCGCCCCGCACCCACCGGAGCGATGGATGCGGGCATCGGACCGTCCAGGCCGGACCGGACACCCCCCGGGCGTGAGGGACCCCGCCCCCGCGTTCCCGGACCACGGACACGGCCCGTGCCACCGGACGCGGAGCGGACGCGGTCCGCCAGGACACCCAGCACCGTTCGGGGCGTCCGCAGTGACCAGGAACGGGTCCAGGACCCACTCCTGCTCACCGGCTGGGAACGGTCACCGGAGGCTGGGAACGGTCACCGGAAGTCCTCCTCGCGGTACTCGGCGTCGGATCCCGCCGCCGTGGCCTCACGCAGCTCGATGCGGCGGATCTTGCCGGAAACGGTCTTGGGCAGCTCCCCGAACTCCAGCCGGCGGATCCGCTTGTAGGGGGCGAGCACCTTGCGGGAGTGTTCGAAGAGTTCCCTCGCGGTGTCCGGGCCGGGCCGGCGGCCCTGAGCGAGCACGACGTACGCCTTGGGCACGGCCAGGCGCAGCTCGTCCGGGGCGGGCACGACGGCCGCCTCGGCGACCGCCTCGTGCTCCAGCAGGGCGCTCTCCAGCTCGAAGGGGGAGATCTTGTAGTCGGAGGCCTTGAACACGTCGTCGGCGCGGCCCACGTAGGTGAGGTAGCCGTCGGCGTCGCGGGAGCCGATGTCGCCGGTGCGGTAGTAGCCGCCGGCCATGGCCTCGGCGGTGCGGTCGGGGTCGCCGTGGTAACCGGCCATCAGGCCCACCGGCCGGTTCGACAGGTCGAGCGCGATCTCGCCCTCGGTGGCGCCGGGAGCGCCGGAGACCGGGTCGAGGAACTCGACGCGGTAGCCGGGCCCCGGTCGGCCCATGGAGCCGGTCCGCAGGGGCTGGCCGGGGCTGTTGGCGACCTGGACGGCCGTCTCGGTCTGGCCGAATCCGTCGCGGATGGTGACGCCCCAGGCGCGCCGGACCTGCTCGACGACCTCGGGGTTGAGCGGTTCGCCGGCGGCGACCGCCTCGCGCGGCGGGGTGCGCAGCCCGGTCAGGTCGGACTGGATGAGCATGCGCCACACGGTGGGCGGGGCGCAGAAGGTGGTGACGCCCTCGCGGTCCATCTCGGTCATCAGCCGGGCGGCGTCGAAGCGCGTGTAGGTGGGCAGGAAGACGGTCGCCTCGGCGTTCCACGGGGCGAACAGATTGGACCAGGCGTGCTTGGCCCAGCCGGGTGAGGAGATGTTCAGGTGCACGTCGCCGGGTTTGAGCCCGATCCAGTACATGGTCGCCAGATGCCCGACGGGATACGAGGTGTGGGTGTGCTCGACGAGCTTGGGCTGTGCGGTGGTGCCCGAGGTGAAGTACAGCATCAGAGGGTCGTCGGCGAGGGTGGGCCCGTCGGGCGCGTAGTGCTCTGCGGCGCCGTAGACGTCCTCGTAGGGCAGCCAGGCGTCGCCGGCGCCCGCGCCGACGGCGATGCGGGTGTAGTCGCCGGGCACCTCGTCGAACTTCGCGGTGTCGGCGGCGCGTGTGATCACGTGCCGGACGTGGCCCCGGTCGACGCGGTCGCGCAGGTCGGCGGGGCCGAGCAGCGGGGTGGCGGGGACGACCACGGCGCGCAGTTTCATCGCGGCGAGCGCGGTCTCCCAGAGTTCGGCCTGGTTGCCGAGCATGACGAGCACCCGGTCCTGGGCCCGTACGCCCTGCTGCCTCAGCCAGTTGGCTGCCTGGTCCGAGCGGCGGGACAGCTCGACGAAGGAGAGCCCGGTCCGCCCGCCGCCCTCCTCGACGAGGTGCAGGGCAATGCGGTCGTTGCCGTCCGCGATCACGTCGAACCAGTCGAGTGCCCAGTTGAAGCGGTCGGGACGCGGCCAGCGGAAGCCCTCGTAGGCCGTGGTGTAGTCGTCGCGGTGTTCCAGCAGGAAGTCCCGGGCCCTGCGGAACTCCTCCGTCGCCGTCGCCGTCATGTGGTCTCTTCCGTCGCCGTCGTCATGGGTGCTCCGTCCTCCTCGGTCCCGGACCCTGCCGGGCGGCTCTCTCCCGTCGTCCGATCAGTGACGCAGGTCTCACCTACCCCGAAAGGGGGTGGGGGCTCACTCGGGAGCCGTCACGAAGGGCGAACAGGTGGCAGCCGGCCCGACGGGCTGCTCCGCGGGGCGGCGGATCAGCCGCGCACGCGACGGGACGGCCACCGAGGGGGCCGCGTGGGGAGACGGTGGTCTTCGCACGCGGGGCGGGGCGGTTGCCGTAGGTTTGCGGTGTTCTCGCGGGGTCGGCAATACCGGCGGGCCGGGGTTTTCGACCGGTGTGCAGGGACTTTGGATTTCATCCGCGCGTCCGCTGTTATTTCCCTCACGACGTCGCGCCTCCGGATTTAACTGACCCATTGCCTAATATTGGCCAGGACACGACACAGGAGGGAGCGGTGACCGTGCGCCGGGACTTCAAGGATCCTGCCAGGTGCCGCTCCGACCTGGTCATCGGCAGGGAGGAACCGTTCGCCCAAGCGCGCGAGCAGCTGGCCCGCGGGGGCAGCGTGCTGCTGTACGGGCCCGCCGGAATAGGTAAATCGACCGTGCTGCGGGCACTTGCGGCGGAAAACGCGGGTGGGGCGCCCACGGTGTTGCGCTGCTCCGCCACGGAGTCCGAATCCCACCTTCCGTTCCTGGCGCTGGCGGATCTGTTCGGGCTGGTCCTCGAGAGGGTCTCCGGTGCGCTGCCCGCCGCGCAGCGCACCGCCCTGGAGTCGGCGCTCACCGGCCGCGGCGAGTCCACGCTCCAGCAGGACGGGCTCGCGCTGCGCCTGGCGGTGCTGTCCACGCTGCGGGCGCTGGCCGCCGAGGGACCCGTCCTGATCGTCGCGGACGATCTGCAGTGGCTGGACTCGGCCAGCACGGAGCTGCTGGGCTTCGCCGCCCGGCGCCTGGGCGACGCGCCCGTGCAGATGCTGTGCGCCGTGCGGGCCGAGGGCACCGGAGGGCAGGAGTACGACCGTCATCTGCGGGCCTGCCCGCCGGACACGCACGTGGTGCGGCTGGGCCCGTTCTCCCGTGCCCAGGTGTCAGCGCTGCTCGACCACCGCGGCTACACGGGTCTGTCCCGCACCACGGTCCGTGACATCCACCGCACCAGCGACGGCAACCCGCTGTTCGCGCTCGAACTGGGCCGTGCCCTGGCCGAGAGCCCGGCCCGGCCGCGCCCCGGCGAGCCGCTGCCGGTGCCGACCTCGCTGCGTGCCCTGGTCCTCAGCCGGCTGGAGATGCTGTCGGACGACGCGCGGCGCACCCTGCTGGTGGCCAGCGCCGGTGCCCGCCCCACGCCGGCCCTGCTGCACGCGGCCGGCCGGGACCACGCCGAGGAGGAGACGGCCCAGGCCGCCGCGCTGGGGCTGCTGGCGACGGACCCGGAGGAGCCGGCGCTGCGGTTCGCGCATCCGCTGATCTCGGCCGCGCTGTACGCGGAGGCCCCCGCGCACGAGCGGCGGGCCGCTCACGCGGCGCTGTCCACGGCGGCCTCCGACCCCATCGAACGGGCCCGGCATCTGGCGCTCGCCACGACCGGCACCGACCCGGAGGTGGCGGCCCGGCTCGCCGAGGCCGCCACGCTGGCCCGCGACCGCGGGGCGCCCTCGGTCGCCGCCTCGCTGGGGCTGCTGGCCGCCCGCCGCACCCCGGCCGACACGGCCGAGGGCACGCCGGGCCCGGACGAGCGGCGGCTGCAGGCGGCCGAGGACGCCATCATCGCGGGAGAGGCGGATCTCGCCCGGGACATCGCGCGCGAGGTGCTGACCCGGGCCACGGTGCCCGCGGAGCGGGTGCGGGCGTGGATGGTGGTCATCGAGGCGGCCGGGCAGGCGCTCGGTGAGGTCGACGCGGTCTTCCCGCAGGTACTGGCCGACGCGGGCGACGACCCGCGGCTGCTCGCCCTGGTCCACTACCAGCTGGCCTGGCGGGAGCTGGTGGTCGACGGCGACTTCGACAAGGCCCGGCGGGAGGCCGCGCACGCGGCGGACCTGGCGGCGCGGGGCAAGGACCGGCGCACCGAGCTGATGGCGCTGTCCTTCCAGTCGTCCACCGAGACCCTGATGGGCCACCCGGACGCCCCGGCCACCATCAAGCGGGCCCTGAGGGAACCCCAGGACCCGTATGTGGCCTGCCACCACAACGGCGCGGGCATGGCCAGGTTCCGCTGGCTGCTCATGAGCGACCAGCTGCCCGAGGCCCGTAAGAGCATCACCGGGCTGCTGCGTGAGGCGCGGCGGCGCGGCATGGTCGAGAGCGAGGTGCACTTCCTGCGCTTCCTCGCCGACACGGAGCTGCGCTCCGGGCACTGCGGCCGCGCCCTGGACCTGGCCCGGGAGAGCCTGCGGCTGGCCCGGGACGCCGGGATCGGGGAGGGTGCCTCGGCGATGCTGGCCTCGCTCGCGGAGGCCTGTGGCGGGGACGTGGAGCGGGCGCTGGCGCTGGCGCGGGAGGCCGCGGACCATGCCGAGGTGGACGGCGACCAGATGTACCTCTCGCGCGCGCTGGCCGCCTTCGGCTACGCCCAGTTGGTCGCCGGGGACGCGGCGGGCGCCGTCCGCTCGCTGCGCCGGGTGCGGGAACTGGAACAGGGCATGGGCATCACCGACCCGGCGCGGGGCCGCTGGCACGGCGATCTCGCCGAGGCTCTGGTCCGGATCGGTGAGCCGGGCGAGGCGCAGGAACTCATCAACCTCACCCGGGCGCACGCGCTGCGGCTGGACCGCGCGGGCGTCCTCGCCGTACTGGACCGCGCGGAGGCACTGGTGCGGGCGGCCCGTGGGGAACACGAGACCGCGCAGGAGCAGTTGGCGTCGGCGCAGGAGCGGCTGGGGCGGCTGGGGCACGGACTGGAGGAGGCGCGGGCCGCGTTCGCGCTGGCCCGGCTGCGCGCCCGGCGCCCGGGGGCGGTGCCGGGTCATGCCCCGTACGACGAGGCCGCCCGGCTGTTCAGGCGCTGCCGCGCGCTGCCCTGGCTGCGGCAGGTGGACGCGGCCGTGGCCGCCGGTCCGGTGGAGCAGGAGACGGTGTCCGTGGCCACCTCGGCGGCGCTGGACGGTCTCGCCTCGATGGAACGGCAGGTCGCCTCGCTGGTGATGGAGGGCGCCACCAACCGGGAGATCGCCGCCCGTCTGTTCATCAGCGTCAAGACGGTCGAGGCGACGCTCACCCGGGTGTACCGGAAACTGGGCATCCGCTCGAGGGTGGACATCGTCCGCCTGGCGGCGGGGCGCCGCACGGAGTGATCCCGGGGACCGAGGGTTTTCCCTGTGCGGCTCCCGTAGGGGGTTCCCTCATTGGGGGCTCGCACTGCGGCTCGTAGCGTAATGGTGTGCCGCTCGCCGGGCGCACGGGGCCGGTAGCCCGGTCCTCGTGCGAACCCCCCACCCCGCGCGATCCCCACCGGCAACCGATGAGGAGACCGATGTCCGGGCTCGTCCGCAGTACGAGGACCGCCGCGACCGCTGACGTGATCGCCGCCACCTGATGTCCTGAGTATCCCTCAGGTGATTGCCAGGGGGCGTTGCGGGCTTCCACGAGCAGCCCGCAACGCCCCCTATCCATTCTCCCGGCGTCCCGTCATCGGCGCACGGCTCCGAAGCGGATCCGGAACGCCCCTCGATCATCTCGGTCATCGCGTCCGGTTCAGGACATTCCACGGGGACGTGTAACACCGCGACGGGCATCGGACGCTGAGTCCCACGGGGCCTGAGAAGCGGCCCCTTTCACATGCCGCAGGCCAGAACCCGGAACGACCCCGCGACGAAGGGCTCCTCAGTGACCTCCCATCCCACCGGCACCGATCACACCGGTCGCACCGATGGACCCGACGGATCCGCGCACGGTCCCGGACACGCTCCCGGGCGCCGGTCCGGACCCGTTCGTCTCCCGGTCTACGAGGGCCTCGTGCGCGAGCTCGGGGACGTCCTGGCGGAGACGCGCGAAGTGGCCGAGCGCACGGAACACCAGATGCGCCAGGTGCTGCCGGTACGCCCCCGTACCCGGCCCGCGCCCGCGCCGGCCCCCCGGTGAGCCCACGCGCCGACTGGGCCAGGCGGGTGACGCGTCCCCTACGGGCCCGTCGGCCGGCCCCGATTGCCTAGGATCCCCCTGTGGCCACCTTCCATCTCCGGCGCACGGCGCCCCTCCCGCTCGACGAGGCCTGGCGTCGGCTCACGGAGTGGCCCCGCCACGGGGCGGCGGTCCCGCTCACCCGGGTCACCGTGACCACTCCCCCGCCCACTGGTGAGGGCACGGTCTTCGTCGCCCGCTCGGGCCTCGGCCCGGTCGCCTTCGACGACCGGATGGAGGTGACCGTCTGGCGGCCCCCGGCCGACGGTGCCCCCGGCCTGTGCCGGCTGGAGAAGCGGGGCCGTGTGGTCAGGGGCTGGGCGGAGATCGAGGTCCGCCCGGGACCTGGCGGCCGCACCCGCGTGCTGTGGCGGGAGGACCTGCGCGTCCGCTTTCTGCCCGGCTTCTGCGACCCGGCCCTGCGGGCCGTCTCCCGCAGGGTGTTCGGCCGGGCGGTGAACACCCTGCTGCGGCAGCCGTGACAGCGGACGGGGGCGTCCGCGCCGACGGCGCCTCTTTGTCCGTCACACCGTCGGACCGGATCCGGCGACGGACGCGGAGGCACGACCGGGTTCGCGGTCGCTGTCGCGATGGATCGGGGTGTGGGCGCCGGTGAGGGGGAGGCCGGTGCCTCCTCGGCGGGCGGCGACGATCTCGGCGGCGATGGACACGGCCGTCTCCTCCGGGGTGCGGGCGCCGAGGTCGAGGCCGATCGGTGAGTGCAGGCGGGCCAGTTCCCGGTCGGTGACGCCGGCCTCGCGCAGGCGGGCGTCGCGGTCCAGGTGGGTACGGCGGGAGCCCATCGCGCCCACGTAGGCGACCGGGAGGCGCAGGGCGAGCCGCAGGAGCGGTACGTCGAACTTGGCGTCGTGGGTCAGGACGCACAGGACCGTACGCGCGTCGACCTCGGTGCGCTCCAGGTACCGGTGCGGCCAGTCGACGACGATCTCGTCGGCCTCCGGGAAGCGTGCCCGGGTGGCGAACACGGGGCGCGCGTCACACACGGTGACATGGTGGCCGAGGAACGCACCGGCCCGGACCAGCGCCGACGCGAAGTCGATCGCCCCGAAGACGATCATTCGGGGCGGTGGGACCGACGACTCGACCAGGATCGTCACCGGGGCGCCGCAGCGCGAGCCCTGCGCGCCGATCTCCAGGATGCCGGTGCGGCCCGCCTCCAGCAGCACGCCTGTCTCCGCCACCGCCGTGCGGTCCAGTTCCGGGTGGGCGCCGAAGCCTCCCTCGTACGAGCCGTCCGGGCGGACCGTGAGCGCGCGGCCCACCAGGTCGGGCGGGCCGCCCACGATCCGCGCCACGGCTGCCGCCTCCCCGCGCGCGGCGGCGGCGAGCGCGGACGCGAGCACCGGGCGGGCGGGGTCGGCCGCCCGTACCGGTGTGACGAGGACGTCGATGACGCCGCCGCAGGTCAGGCCGGCGGCGAAGGCGTCCTCGTCGTTGTGGCGGAAGCGTTCGAGGACGGTTTCGCCGTCCTGGAGGGCCTGTCGGCACAGCTCGTACACAGCGCCCTCGACGCAGCCGCCGGAGACCGAGCCGACGGCCGTTCCGTCGGTGTCCACCGCCAGGGCGGCGCCGGGCCCGCGGGGCCCGCTGCCGGTGACCGCCACGACGGTGGCGACCGCGAAGTCACGGCCTTGTACGGCCCACCGGTGCAGTTCCTCGGCGATGTCCAGCATCTGTCGGTCTCCTCGGCAAGGGCCTGCGGGCCTCGGTGGCGGCCGGGGCAGTTGTCCGTCCCGGGCGGCTGCCCCGCGCCGGTGGGTGCGTCACACGGTGCCGGTGAGGTGTTCCGGGCGGACCGGTGTGCGGTTCAGCTCGAGACCGGTCGCGTCCCGGACGGCCGCGAGGACCGCCGGGGTGGACGACAGGGTGGGGGCCTCGCCGACGCCGCGCAGCCCGTACGGCGCGTGGTCGTCGGCGAGTTCGAGCACGTCGACGGGGATGTCCGGCGTGTCGAGGATGGTGGGGATGAGGTAGTCGGTGAAGGAGGGGTTGCGCACCCTCGCCGTCCTCGGGTCGACGACGATCTCCTCCATGACCGCCACGCCCAGGCCCTGGAGGGTGCCGCCCTGGATCTGGCCGGCGACGGACAGCGGGTTGAGCGCCTTGCCCACGTCCTGGGCGCAGGCCAGTTCGATCACCTTGACGAGACCGAGTTCGGTGTCGACCTCGACGACGGCCCGGTGTGCGGCGAAGGTGTACTGGACATGGCCGTTGCCCTGGCCGGTACGCAGGTCGAAGGGTTCGGTCGGCCGGTGCCGCCACTCCTCCTCCACCTCGACGGCCTCGTCCCCGAGGACGTCCACCAGATCGGCCAGCACCTCGCCGCCGCCGGTGACGACCTTGCCGCCCTCCAGCAGCAGTCCGGCCGTCGCCCACGCCGGGTGGTACGAGCCGAACCTGCGCCGGCCGAGCTCCAGGACCTGCTCCCGGACGAGCTCGCAGGCGTTTTTGACCGCGCCTCCGGTGACGTACGTCTGCCGGGAGGCGGAGGTCGAACCGGCCGATCCCACCCGGGTGTCGGCGGGACGGACGGTCACCTGGCCGACACCCAGCTCGGTACGGGCGATCTGGGCGTGGACGGTGACTCCGCCCTGCCCGACCTCGGCCATCGCGGTGTGCACGGTGGCCGCGGGCCGACCGCCGACCACCTCCATCCGTACGCGTGCGGTGGAGTAGTCGTCGAAGCCTTCGGAGAAACCGACGTTCTTGATGCCGACCGCGTAGCCGACGCCGCGTACGATGCCCTCGCCGTGGGTCGTGTTGGACAGGCCGCCGGGCAGCCGGCGCACGTCGGTGCCCTCGCTGCTCTCCCACTGCCGCTCGGGCGGCATCGGCATCGCCTTGACGCGGCGCAGGAGTTCGGCGACCGGCGCCGGGGAGTCGACGACCTGCCCGGTGGGCATGACCGCGCCCTGCTCCATGGCGTTGAGCCGTCTGAACTCCACCGGGTCCAGGCCCAGCCGCCCGGCCAGCCTGTCCATCTGGGCCTCGTAGGCGAAGCACGCCTGGACCGCGCCGAAGCCGCGCATGGCGCCGCAGGGCGGATTGTTGGTGTAGAGGGCGAGGGCCTCGATCTCGACGTCGTCCACGACGTACGGCCCGATGCCGAGGGAGGCGGCGTTGCCGACCACGGCCGGGGAGGCGGAGGCGTACGCGCCGCCGTCCAGGACGATGCGGCACGTGACGTGGGTCAGCTTTCCGTCGCGGGTGGCGCCGTGTTCGTAGAAGAGCTTGGCCGGGTGGCGGTGGACGTGGCCGAAGAAGGACTCGAAACGGTTGTAGACGATCTTGACGGGCTTGCCGGTGCGCAGGGCGAGCAGGCACGCGTGGATCTGCATGGACAGGTCCTCGCGGCCGCCGAACGCACCGCCGACACCCGCCAGGGTCATCCGTACCTTGTCCTCGGGCAGGCCGAGCACGGGCGCCATCTGGCGCCGGTCGGAGTGGAGCCACTGGGTGGCGATGTAGAGGTGGACGCCGCCGTCCTCCTCGGGGACGGCGAGCCCGGACTCGGGGCCGAGGAATGCCTGGTCCTGCATGCCGAAGGTGTACTCGCCCTCGACGACGACGTCGGCGCGCCCGCGGGCCCGTGCCACGTCACCGCGCACGACCGGCTGACGGTGGACGATGTTGGGATGGGCCACGTGGTGGCTGTGGTGATCGTCGCGGTGCTCGTGGACGAGGGGCGCGTCGGGGGCGAGCGCGGAGGCCTCGTCGGTGACGACGGGCAGGTCGCGGTAGTCGACCTTGATCCTGGCGGCGGCGCGGCGGGCGGTCTCCGGGTGGTCGGCGGCGACGATCGCGACGGGCTCGCCGTGGTGGCGGACCTTGCCGTGCGCGAGGACCGGGGTGTCCTGGATCTCCAGGCCGTAGTTCCTCACGTCGGTCGGCAGGTCGTCGTACGTCATCACGGCGTGGACGCCCGGGGTGGCGAGCGCCTCGCTCGTGTCGATGGACACGATCTCGGCGTGCGCGACCGTGGAGCGCAGGATCTGGCCCCAGAGCATGTCCTCGTGCCACAGGTCGGAGGAGTACGCGAACTCGCCGGTGACCTTGAGGGTGCCGTCGGGGCGGAGGGTGGACTCGCCGATGCCGCCCTTGGCCCGGGAGTCCTGCGTGATCCTGGTGGGGACACCGTTCGTCGGCATGCTCAGGCCCTCTCGGACTGGCGGGCGGCCGCGAGGCGGACCGCGTCCATGATCTTCTCGTAGCCCGTGCAGCGGCACAGGTTGCCCGAGAGGGCCTCGCGGATGTCGGCGTCGCTCGGGCTGGGGTTGTGCTCCAGCATCTCGTCGGCGGCGACCAGCAGGCCCGGGGTGCAGAAGCCGCACTGGACGGCACCGGCGTCGATGAACGCCTGCTGGATCGGGGCGAGTGCGCTGCCCTCGACGGCACCGCTCCCGGCGCCGTCCTGCGCACCGCGGGGGCGCTGCCGGGCGAGGTCGGCCAGCCCTTCGACCGTGACGATCTCGCGCCCCTCGGCCTGGCCGGCGGCGACGAGACAGGAGCAGACCGGGACGCCGTCGAGGCGCACCGTGCAGGAGCCGCACTCGCCCTGTTCGCAGGCGTTCTTGGACCCGGGCAGACCGAGCCGCTCGCGCAGCACGTACAGCAGGGACTCGCCCTCCCACACGTCGTCGGCCTCCTGGGACCGTCCGTTGACCGTGAAGTGGACACGCATTACGCGGCTCCCTCGGTGATACGGCGGGTGTCGCGGTACGACTCCCAGGTCCAGGTCAGCGTGCGGCGGGCCATGACGCCGACGGCGTGCCGGCGGTAGCCCGCGGTGCCGCGGACGTCGTCGATCGGGTTGCAGGCGGCGGAGCAGAGGTCGGCGAACCGCTCGGCCACCGACGGAGGGACGGTCTTCCCGTTGTCCCAGAGGCCGCCCTCGTCGAGCGCCGCGTTCAGGAACTCCTCGGCGGCGGTGGCCCGTACGGGGGTGGGCGCCGCCGACCCGATGCCGGTGCGGACCGTGCGGGTGCCGGGGTGCAGGGCCAGGCCGAACGCGCACACGGCGATGACCATCGCGTTGCGGGTGCCGACCTTCGAGAACTGCTGCGGTCCGTCGGCCCTCTTGATGTGGACGGCGCGGATCAGCTCGTCGGGCGCCAGCGCGTTGCGCTTCACGCCGGTGTAGAACGCGTCGATCGGGATGCGGCGGGACCCGCGCACCGATACGGCCTCGACCTCGGCTCCGGCGGCGAGCAGCGCCGGGTGGGCGTCGCCGGCCGGGGAGGCGGTGCCGAGGTTGCCGCCGACCCCGCCGCGGTTGCGGATCTGCGGGGAGGCGACGGTGTGGGCGGCGAGGGCGAGGCCCGGCAGTTCGGCCCGCAGGTGTTCCATGACCCTCGTGTACGGGACGGAGGCACCGAGCCGTACGGTGTCCTCGCCGACCTCCCACTCGGTGAGGTCGGCGACGCGGTTGAGGTCCATGAGGTACTCGGGCCTGCGGTGGTCGAAGTTGATCTCGACCATCACGTCGGTGCCACCCGCGATCGGCACGGCGGTGGGGTGCTCGGCCTTCGCGGCGAGCGCCTCCTCCCAGCTGGCGGGGCGAAGGAAGTCCATGACCGGCTCACTTCTTCTTCTCGTGGGTCGTACGGATCGAGCCAATCCGTGTGCGGCGGGCCCGGCTCGTTCATGGGGGATTCACGCGGAGTGGGCTCAGTACACCGCCCGCTGCTCCACCCGGGTCAGTCACGAAAGGCATGAAGGAGTTGCCTGGCCAGCGGGGGCATCTTGTAGATTCATATGAAAGAAGACCTCGGCAACCTCCTTGTTTTCCTCCGGAAACAACGGACACGGAAAAGACGGAGTACACAGTCCGGGGGACGGCCGACCGTGCCGGATCGGCCACTCCCCCGGGCGCTGTGGGAAAGGCCCTTCGCGGACCTTCCACGGCCTCCGGGCGGGGCCCTCCACAGGCCCATCGTAGACATCGGTACACATCGAGACAGGGAACGGCGGCGACGAGAATGCGGCTGCGCGCACTGCTGGAGACCGACGCGCTGGGGCTCGCGCTGCTCTGCGGCGAGGACGAGCTGGACCGCACCGTGCACGGGGTGATGACCACCGACCTGAGGGACCCCAGCCGCTATCTCTCCGGCGGGGAACTCGTGCTCTCCGGCCTGGCCTGGCGCCGGGACGCCGCCGACTCCGAGCCGTTCGTACGGCGTCTGGTGCAGGCGGGGGTCGTCGCCCTGGCGGCCGGTGAGGCGGAGCTGGGCACCGTCCCAAAGGACCTGGTCGTGGCCTGTGCGCGGCACCGGCTGCCGCTGTTCGCGGTGCACGAGTCGGTGGCCTTCGCGACGGTCACCGAGCATGTCGTACGGCAGGTGTCCGGCGAGCGGGCAGGGGACCTCGCGGCCGTGGTGGACCGGCACCGGCGGCTGATGACGTCGGGCCCGGCGGGCGGCGGCCCGGACGTGGTGCTCGACCTGCTCGGCACCGACCTGGACCTGCGGGCGTGGGTGCTCTCGCCGACCGGGCGGCTGATCGCCGCTTCGAAGGCGGGACCACGGCTGCCCGACGACGTGTGCGTGCGGCTCGCGGCCGAACAGCTGGCGGCCGCCCGCGACGGCCGCCCTGGACCGCACCGGGTGACCCTGGACGACCGGACGACGTACAGCCTCTTCCCGGTGCGCGGCGGCGGGCCCACGGGCCGGGCGGCGGCCGCCCCGCAGGCCGCGCAGCCCGCGCCCGGCGGGCAGGGCGCACCGGCTTCCCCAAAGGTGCGGGACGGCAGGGAGACGGTGCTGTCGGACTGGCTGCTGGTGGTCGAGGCGGACGCCGGGGACTGGGCCGAGGAGCGGCTGGACCTGCTGCACGGGGTCACCCAGCTGATCTCGGTCGAGCGGGACCGCCGGAACGCGGCGCGCACGGTACGGCGCCGGCTCGCGCGGGAGGTGCTGGAGCTGGTGCAGGCGGGCGCGGCGCCGGCCGAGGTCGCGGCCCGGCTGCGGGTGGCGGCGCCGGTGCTGGTGCCCGGTCCCGGGGCCGCGCCGCACTGGCAGGTGGTCGTCGCGCGGGTCGACTGGGACGGCGGCGGGTCCGGGGGCGGGGCGGCGGCGCAGGCGCTGCTCGAGGAGATCCTGGTCGACCCGGCGTCGACGGGGCCCGAGCACTCCGACCGGATCGCGGTGGCGCACACCGGGGACGAGGCGGTCGCGCTCGTCCCGCTGCCCGCGGTGGCGGGCGAGCACGAGGGTGCCGACGGGCGGGGACTTCTCGCCGACTCCCTGCTGGAGTCCGTACGGGAGCCGCTGACGGCCGGTCTGGACGGCGACGGGCGGCTCACCCTCGGGGTCAGCGCGGCCGTGCACTCGGCGGAAGGGCTGCGCGGGGCCCTGGAGGAGGCGCGGCACGCTCGGCGCGTGGCCGCGGCACGGCCGGGCCGGGTCTGCGCGGCCGGTCACCACGAGCTGGCCTCGCACGTCCTGCTGCTCCCGTTCGTCCCCGACGACGTACGGCGGGCCTTCACCGCCCGTCTCCTGGACCCGCTGCGGGACTACGACCGGCGCCACCGCGCCGAACTGATCCCCACCCTGGAGGCCTTCTTGGACTGCGACGGCTCCTGGACCCGCTGCGCCGCCCGGTTGCACCTGCACGTCAACACGCTGCGGTACCGGGTGGGGCGCGTCGAGCAGCTGACGGGCCGTGACCTGTCCCGACTGGAGGACAAGCTGGACTTCTTCCTGGCCCTGCGCATGAGCTGACGGCCCGGCGGCCGTCCGGCGTTCGCGTGGTGGGGGGGGTGGCGCGTGAGGAGGGCGTGCGCCGGTGGGGAATCGCGGGCGCCGTCGGGCAGTCCACCGTTCGGGCCCGTTGATCCACGACTTTGTGAAATCCTTCACCCACCCTCTTGGCCCGGCCCCGTTGTTCGTGCTGAGATGCGGCCACCACTCAACAGCTCGATGGCGTGCTCGGGGAGGGCAACGTGGCGCACACCGCCATGTCTGGTAACGGAACGACCGCTGGTGACGATCCCCTCCAGACCGCGGTATGGCGGTTGCGCTCACGCGCCTGCTGGGCCGACGCCGCCGCCCTGCTCACCCCGGACACCCCGGCAGCGTCGCTGCAGCGGTCGTCTCTCCTGGTGGAGCGGTGCCTGTACACGGAGACGGGCTGGGGCGAGGCCGAGGACGCGCTGCGGACGGCCGAGGCGCTGGCCGACACCGACGACGAACGGGGCGCCGCCGCTTGTGAACGCGGGTACCTGGCCTACGCCGCCACCCTGCTCGCGGTGCGCGACCGGGCCGACGAGGCGCGGGCCGCGCTCGGGCGTGCGGCGGCGCTGATCCCTCCGGGAGCCCCGGCACGGGCGCTGCTGGACTTCCGGCGCGGACTGATCGCCGAGAACCTGGCCCGCTCCCCGCAGTCGGCGCGTGCCGCGTACCGCCGCGCCCACGCGGGCGCCACCGCGCACGCCGACCCACTGCTGCTCTCCGGCACCTGGCGTCACCTCGCCGGACTCGCCCTGCGGGAGGGCGAGTTGGCGGAGGCGCGGCACGGCTTCGCCGAATCGCTGCGGATCCGCGAGGAGTTGGGCTACCTGGTCGGCACGGCCCCGGCCCTGGTCTCCCTCGCCGACACGGAGACCGAGCCGGAGGCGTCCCGTCTGCGCGAGGAGGCCCGCCGGCTGCTGCGCCTGCTCGGCGGCGTCCCCACCTGGCTGTCCCGCCAGCTGGCCCCACCGGCCCCGGGAGCGGCGACGGCGTAGGAACGCCCGCGGCTGCGGTGCCGCGTGCCGGGACGCGGCGGCGCCGCCGTGCTTCAGACCGCGCCGGTGAAGTGCTCCCCCACCAGTGACCGCACCGCGTCCCGGTCGCCCGCGATCAGCGCGTCCAGCAGGGTCGTGTGCTGGTGGGCGTCGGCCACCAGCCCCGCCCGGCCGAGAGGGCCGGGGGCGGTGCCGGCCAGGGGCCACTGGGCGCGGCGGTGGAGGTCCTCGGCGATGCGGACCAGTTGGTCGTTGCCCGCGAGGGCGAGCACCGCCCGGTGGAAGGCGCGGTCGGACTCGGCGTACGTGGCCCGGCAGCCGGAGGAGGCGGCGCGGACGGTGGCCTCGGCGAGGGGGCGCAGTTCGGCCCAGCGCTCGGCGGGCACCGTACCGGCCAGCCGCAGCACCACCGGGACCTCGATCAGTGCCCGGACCTCGGCCAGTTCGGCGAGCTCCCGGTCGCCCCGCTCGACCACCCTGAAGCCCCGGTTGGGCACGACCTCGACCGCGCCCTCGAGGGTGAGCTGCTGCATGGCTTCCCGGACGGGCGTCGCGGAGACCCCGAACCGCTCGGCCAGCACCGGCGCGGAGTACACCGCGCCGGGCCGCAGGTCGCCCGTCACCAGAGCGGTGCGCAGCGCGGCGAGGATCTGCCCGCGCACGGAGGACCGCTGGACGGGCGTCCGGGGCCGGGGAAGGACGGCGGCCGGTTCCCCGTGGGTGTGCTCACCGCGTACCGCGTCGTTTCGGCCGGGTGCGGCGCCGGCCTCCCCGCCCCGTACGCCGGACCGGTCGGGCACCCCGGCCCGGCCCGCTCCCGTACCTGTACGCGCGTCCACGCCCGTGCCCGCGCCGTCCCGCCCGGCCCCGGTGTCACCCGCCCCCGCGAAGCCCTTGGTGCCCTGCCTCACGGGGTCCTCCTCGGGACGTTTCGGTACTTGAGGTCATTACGGCGGCTTGTCAGTCGCTCGTCAAGCACCATACGGGCACGGGCCCCCCGGTTCACATCTCGACGATCTTGGGTAAGGTGAGCCTTACCTTTATCGGCCCGGCGTCGGGCCGGTTCGGCGACACGTGAAGGGGTGGTCCCATGGCAGCGACCGGTTCGGCCGTCGCGGACGCGTACGCCCGCCTGGCGGAGGCCTTCCCGGCACTCGCCGTCACGGAGCTCGCCACCGACGAGGAAACGCCCCGGGGCGGCGCCTGGGTGTCCGCCGACGCGCTCGCCGAGGGGGACGGCGGCTCCGCCCTGGACGCCTTCCTGTCCTGGGACGACAGTCAGGTACTGCGGGACTACGGGCAGCAGGCCCGCCCCGACGTGGTCGCCAGCTTCGGCCTGCACCGCTACGCCTGGCCCGCCTGTCTGCTGATCACCGTGCCGTGGTTCCTGCACCGCCGCGTGCCCCGTTACCCCGTGACCCACGTCTCCTTCGACCGCGCCGCCGCCGGACTCGCCGTGGGCCGCATGGCCGTACGCCCCGACACGTTCGCCTGCCTTCCGGGCGACCCGGCGGCCGCGCTGCCCGGCGCCCGCGTGGTTTCGGACGAGGAGGCCCTGCGGGCCGAGGTGCGCGCCGCCGTCGCCGAGCACCTCGGGCCCGTCCTGACGGGCTTCGGTCCGAGGATGCGCCGGCGCGGCCGCGCCCTGTGGGGCATGGCGACCGACGAGATCGTGGAGAGCCTGCGGTACATCGGACAGTTGCTCGGCGAGGAGGAGCGGGCCCTGCGGGAGCTGGAACTGCTGCTGCCCGGCGCCACCAGGCCGTATGTCGGCGCGGCGGGTTTCCGCCCGGCCACCGGGCCCGACGGCGAGGCCACGCACACCCGGGACCGGATCAGCTGCTGCATGTTCTACACCCTGCGCCCCGACGACGTCTGCGCCACCTGCCCGCGCACCTGCGGCACCGGAAGGCCGAAGGGAGGGGCGGGCGAGGAGGCGGCCACCGGCAAGGTCATCAGCATGCCCACCGAGGAGGTCCTCACGCCGGTGGCGAAGGCGAGTTGACGTCGCGCCACCCGTCGGACCGTCCGCCCGCCCGCTGAATCCGTCCGGCTCCGCACCGCCACGAAGCCCACAGGGCCTTCACGGTCCCCCGCCCGTCGCGAGGCGTATCCACGGAACCACCCGTACGGGCAGTCTCATTCGAACCCGACTCCCGCTCCTCACGCGTCAGTTCGAGCAGAACGCCGCCCCGGTCACCCCCTCGCACTTCAATGGCGGCCACTTGCCCCGAAATCCCCGGAGGAACGGCGGGATTGGGCCACTATGGCGGGCGTTACGCCCCATCCCAATGCGAGGGACCCCTAGATGAGACTGACCGACATATCGCTGAATTGGCTGCTTCCGGGCGCCGTGCTGCTCCTGGGCATGCTGGCGGCGGTGGCGGTGCTCGCGCGCGGCAAGCGCTCCTCGGTCAAGGACACGAGCGCGGACGACTCGTGGGAGCGCAGCGAGGAGCGCCGCAGGCGCAAGGAGGCTCTGTACGGCACCGTCTCCTACCTCCTGCTGTTCTGCTGTGCCGCGGTGGCGGCCGCGCTCTCCTTCCACGGTCTGGTCGGCTTCGGCGAGCAGAACCTCGGCCTGTCCGGCGGCTGGCAGTACCTCGTGCCCTTCGGTCTGGACGGCGCGGCGATGTTCTGCTCGGTGCTCGCCGTGCGCGAGGCCAGCCACGGTGACGCGGCGCTCGGCTCCCGCATACTCGTGTGGACCTTCGCGTTCGCCGCGGCCTGGTTCAACTGGGTGCACGCTCCCCGGGGCGTGGGGCACGCGGGCGCTCCGCACTTCTTCGCGGGCATGTCCCTGTCGGCGGCCGTGCTGTTCGACCGCGCGCTGAAGCAGACCCGCCGGGCCGCCCTGCGTGAACAGGGCCTGGTACCGCGTCCGTTGCCGCAGATCCGCATCGTCCGCTGGCTGCGGGCTCCCCGGGAGACGTACCGCGCCTGGTCCCTGATGCTGCTGGAGGGCGTACGCAGCCTCGACGAGGCGGTCGAGGAGGTCCGCGAGGACCAGCGCCAGAAGGGCGAGACGCGCCGGCGCCGACGCGACCAGGAGCGGGTGGAGCGGGCGCGGCTGAAGGCCATCAGCCGGGGCCACCGCGCTCTCGTGGGCGGCGGTGGCCACCCCATGGAGGCCCCGACGGTGGAACGGGCGGACGACGTGACGACCAAGGAGCCCGCCATAGTGGCGCCGGAGACCGTCCGGCCCGTGCGCTCGCGTCCGTCCCTGCAGCCGGTACGCGGTGGTTCCGATCCGATGACCGTCGACCTCACCGCGGAGGACGACACCCAGGCACTGCCGCGTCTGGACTCCCTCGAGCGCAAGCTCAAGGACCTGGAGCAGCAGTTCGGCTGACGAGGGCGGGACGGGACGGGGCACTCGACGGGACGGAGTACGGCCGCACGGGCCGTACTCCGTCCCGTCGAGTGCGCCGGTGCCGGTGTCAGGCAACGTCCGCTTCGAGTTCGAACCAGACCGCCTTGCCCACCCCGTGCGCCCTGATCCCCCACGCGTCGGCGAGGGACTCGACCAGGACCAGTCCACGGCCGTGCGTACCGTCGTCGGCGGCCGGTACCCGCGGCCGGGGTTCGTGGTCCACGAAGTCCCGTACCTCGACCCGTAATCCACGGGGTCCGACGGTGGCCGTCAGGACCGCCGCCCGGTCGGTGTGGATCAGCGCGTTGGTGACGAGCTCGGTGGTGAGGAGCTCCGCCGTCTCCGACTGTCCGGGCCTTCCCCAGTGCCTGAGCATGTGTCGTAGGTCGTGACGGGACCCGGGCACCGCCCGCAGGTCCGCCCGCCCCAGCCGACGTTGCAGCCTGGCCGCCGCCGGTACCTGCTCCGCGTCCTCGTCGGCCGTTCCGTCCACGGTCGTCACCGAGCCGGTCCCGGCCACCCCGGGACGACCCCCTTGTGCCTGCCTTCTCATGGCCCCCGCCCACGTTCCGGTGTCGATTCCCCCTGCGGCTCGAACACGTCCAGGGGAATCCATGCCCTGTCACCCACGCGGCAGTCATGCGGCGGTCGTAAGGCGTCCTCAAGGCCGGAGATTGGCCGAACTTCAACGGCCACACACATGTGCGGGGCCGTCCTCCCGACCCCCGTGGCGAGAGGACGACCCCGGGTTCGCGGTGGTCGTGCGGTCCGTTGCGGACCATGCCCTTGCGGACAGTTCCCTTCCTGGCGTCAGTGTCAGTACAGCCTGTTGACTGCCTTGGCCGTCGTCTTCCTGAAGGCGGCCACCGGGGCGTCGCCGAAGTCGCCCAGCTGCCCCCAGCTCACGACGGTGACCGTCCTGCCGTCGCGTCCCACCGACAGCAGGTGGATGTCGGTGGCACCCCAGGATGCGTTGGTGTGCAGCCCGTGGACCTGCGCGCCCTCCTCGACCGGCAGCGAGCCGTAGTACCGGCCCTCGGCCTCGATCTCCGGGTCGGACTGCTCGATGCGGTCCGCGCAGGAACGGATCTTCTTGTCGACCAGGGCGGCCAGCGCCTTGCCCTTGGCGGCCGAGCCCGTCACGACCGTGGCCTGCACGGCACCGGTGTCCAGTTCGGTGTGGAAGACCCGGTGCCGGTAGTCGTAGGCCGGAATGCCGTCCTCGCCCAGACAGTGGGCGAGCTCGACCGGGAAGCCGTCGGTGACGGGCCCCGCCGTCCACTCGGACGACGGGTGCGGCGGAAGCTGGGACGCCGCGAGGAACTTGGGTGTGGCGGCCTCCGCCCGCCGTTCCTTCGGCGCCACGTCCGTGGCCGGCGCGGCTCCGGCCGGCCCGGTGAGCGACGTGACGGCGGCGAGTGCGACGAGGGTGATGACGGAGAGCGCGGCGGCCCGGGTGCGCATGGGCATGGGTGTCCCCCGTGAGGAGTGCGTGGTTGGATGCGAGTGCTGCCAGGATGGCCCGGACGGTCCGTCCGGTGGCCCTCGGGGCGACACCAAGAGCATCCGCCGTCCCGGGAGGCAGGCGCAAGCGCCGGCGGCCGTTCCCGGGGGCATGGAACCATCCCAGCCCCTCTGACGTGCAGGTGTATGAGGTGCCTGGGATGCCGTCCCGGGCCCGTCCGGCCCAACGAGTGTGCGCGGGGTGAAGGTGTCGACACAGGACGACGTGGCCGAGTTCGCGGCTCGGCTGCGGGAACTGAAGGAACGTACGGACCGCAGTTACGGCTCACTGGCCCGCCGCCTGAACATGAACACCTCGACGTTGCACCGCTACTGCGCGGGCGAGGCGGTCCCCCTCGACTTCGCTCCGGTGGAACGCTTCGCCGCCCTGTGCGGGGCCTCGGGCGCGGAACGCCTGGACCTCCACCGCCACTGGCTCCTGGCCGTCGCGGCACGGCAACGACCGCGGGCGGGAGAGACGGTGGCGGCGGCCGTGGACGCTCCGTCTGCCACCTCGGCTCCGATCACCGAGCCCGCGGACAGCCGTCCCGCGGAGACGGTCGGTGGCGACGGGGCCGTTGCCGGGACCCACCACGACACCGACGCGGACACCGCTTCCGGGGTCGCCCCCGGCGCCGATCGACCGCCCCCGGACGCGGGCGTCGTCATCGGTCCGCACCCCCCGGCCGGCCGTCCCCTCCCCCGCCCCTGGTACCGGCGCAAGCGCGTCGCGGGTGCCCTGGCCGTCGCGTGCGCGTTACTCGCCGCCGTGGGCACGCTGGCCGCGCTGCCGGACGGCCACCGTTCCTCCCCCGACGACACCTCCCGGGCCACCGCCGACCCCGTACCGACTGGCTTCGTGGACCCCACGGCGCCGGGCCTGCGCGCCTCGTCTCCGCCCGCCTCCGCGTCCGGCTCGTCCGGACGCCCAAAGCCCTCACCGGACGGCTCCGGAACCGGGCGCGGGCCGTTTGGCCCGGCCGCTCCCGGCGGCACCTCCGGGAGTTCCGCGGGGAGCGCCTCGGACGGCTCCCCGGGCGGTTCCTCCAGCGGCTCGTCCGAGGACTCCTCCGCGCCCGCCGGTACGCCTCTCGCCTGGACCGTGGATTCCCAGGCATGGGCGCACGGCTGCGGTCACGACTACGTCGTCGCCAAGCCGCCCGCCCAGGTGCCGCCGCCCCCGGTCCCGCAGGACGCCGGCACCTGGGCGGCCACGCAGGCTGCGGTGCACGGGGGCGAGACGATCGTGAAACTGTCCGTACAGGGGACGTCGGACACGGCGGTCGTCCTCACGGCGCTGCGGGTCCGGGTGACCGGCCGCACCGACCCCGCTCCGGGCAACGCGTACGCCATGGACCAGGGCTGCGGCGGCGCCCTCACCCCGCGGTACTTCGCGGTGGACCTGGACAAGGACCGGCCGATCGCCCGCGCGGTCGCCGGGAACGACGCCGGTACGCCGATCCCGGCGGTCCGTATGCCCTACCGGGTCTCCGCGAAGGACCCGGAGGTACTGGAGGTGACCGCCACGGCCGCGGGCTGCGACTGCCGCTGGTACCTGGAGCTGGACTGGTCCTCGGGGGGCCGCTCCGGCACCGTCCGGATCGACGACGGCGGCCGTCCGTTCCGCACCAGCGGCATCGAGGGCCTGCCCCGCTACGAGTACGACACCTCCAACCGCCGCTGGGCACCCCGAACGGGCTGAACGCCCCCTACGGACGGGGCACGTTGCGCAGGTTGGAACGCGCCATCTGGAGCATCCGGCCGACCCCGCCGTCCAGCACCATCTTCGACGCGGACAGCGCGAAGCCGGTCACCATCTCGGCCTTGATCTTCGGCGGGATGGACAGCGCGTTGGGGTCGGTGACGACGTCGACGAGGGCCGGCCCCTTGTGCTCGAACGCGGACCTGAGCGCCCCGGCGAGGTCCTTCGGCTTCTCCACCCGCACCCCGTACGCGCCGCACGCGCGGGCGACGGCGGCGAAGTCCGGGTTCTTGGTGGCGGTGCCGTGCGAGGGCAGTCCGGCGACCAGCATCTCCAACTCGACCATGCTGAGCGAGGAGTTGTTGAAGACGACGACCTTCACCGGCAGGTCGTACTGGACGAGGGTGAGGAAGTCCCCCATGAGCATGGCGAATCCGCCGTCGCCGGACATCGACACGACCTGCCGGCCCTGGTCGACGAACTGTGCCCCGATCGCCATCGGCAGTGCGTTCGCCATCGAACCGTGCGAGAACGAACCGATGACCCGGCGGCGGCCGTTGGGCGAGATGTAGCGGGCCGCCCAGACGTTGCACATCCCTGTGTCGACGGTGAACACCGCGTCTTCGTCGGCGAGTTCGTCCAGGAGGGAGGCCACGTACTCGGGGTGGACCGGCACGTGCTTCTCCACCTTGCGCGTGTACGCCTTCACCACCCCCTCCAGCGCGTCCGCGTGCTTCTTCAGCATCCGGTCGAGGAACCTGCGGTCGTCCTTGCCCTTGATCCTCGGGGTCAGACAGCGCAGCGTCTCCCGCACGTCGCCCCACACCGCGAGGTCCAGCTTCGAGCGCCGGCCGAGGTGCTCGGGCCGCACGTCGACCTGGACGATCTTCACGTCGTCGGGGAGGAAGGCGTTGTACGGGAAGTCGGTGCCGAGCAGGATCAGCAGGTCGCACTCGTGGGTGGCCTCGTAGGCGGCGCCGTATCCGAGCAGCCCGCTCATGCCGACGTCGTACGGGTTGTCGTACTGGATCCATTCCTTGCCCCGCAGGGCGTGCCCGACCGGAGACTTGATCTTCTGGGCGAATTCCATGACCTCGGCGTGCGCGCCCTGGGTGCCGCTGCCGCAGAAGAGGGTGACCTTTCCGGCGGAGTCGATCATGTCGATCAGGCGGTCGATCTCGGCGTCGCCGGGGCGGACCGAGGGGCGGGAGGTGACCAGGGCGCTCTCGACGGCCTTGTCGGGGGCCGGCTGGTCGGCGATGTCGCCGGGGAGGGTGACGACGCTGACGCCGGAGCGGCCGACCGCGTTCTGGATCGCGGTCTGGAGCAGCCGGGGCATCTGCTGGGGGTTGGAGATCATCTCGCTGTAGTGGCTGCACTCGCGGAACAGCTGGTCGGGATGGGTCTCCTGGAAGTAGCCGAGGCCGATCTCGCTGGACGGGATGTGCGAGGCGAGGGCGAGGACCGGGGCCATGGACCGGTGGGCGTCGTACAGCCCGTTGATGAGGTGGAGGTTGCCGGGCCCGCAGGAGCCGGCGCAGGCGGCGAGACTGCCGGTGATCTGCGCCTCCGCACTGGCGGCGAAGGCGGCGGTCTCCTCGTGCCGGACGTGGACCCAGTCGATGGCGGGGTTGCGGCGCACGGCGTCGACGACGGGGTTGAGGCTGTCGCCGACGACGCCGTAGAGGCGTTTGACTCCCGCGCGGGTCAGGATGTCGACGAACTGTTCCGCGATGTTCTGTTTGGCCATGGTTCCCAGGTGCCCCTTCGGTGTCCGTGAATCCCCGGATCTCCGTTCGGGTTCCATGGAGTCACACCCGGTGGGTTCACGCCTCCCAGACGGCGGCGGCCGTACGGTCGTCCGCGTATCCCTTGACCCGTACCTGGGTGTCGGCGAGGAACGCGGCGAGGCCCGGCGGCCCGGGGCGGGACCACCGCGTGGCCAGGTGGGCGCGGAGTTCCTCCTCGCCGCGCAGCGGGTCGGCGAGGCCGGGACCGCACAGCAGGAGGGTGTCACCCTCGCGGGCGACGGACGTACGGAAACGGAAGGGCTCGCGCAAAGGGCCGGGGGCGGGCTCGTACGGGCTCGGGGGTGTCGGTATGCCGAGGTCCATGGTGAGCCGGTCGCCCTCGGGGGTCTCGGAGGGCGGCGAGCCGAAGCCGAGCACGGCCCCGCCCCGGGCCTCGGTCGCCTCCGGTTCGATGTCCTGCCACGCCCCGCCCCGCAGCCGGAACAGTCCGCCGTCGCCGACGCCGAAGAAGACGCGGGTCCGGCAGTCGGGGTCGGCGGGCAGCAGCAGGCAGCGCAGGGTGGCCGCGTACGCCTCGGGTTCGAGGCCCTGCTCGGCGGCGCCCGCGCGGAGCCTGCCGAGGGTGCGGTCGGTGAGGCGGTGCAGCCCCGACTTGAGGTCGCCGCGCCGGCCTGCCCCGATGTCCTCTGCCAGGCGGGCGTGGCTGAGGCCCACCGCCTTGCCGATCCACCGACAGGCCTCGGCGGCCGCGCGATGCGCACCGGGGGTGCCCCGTACGCCGGTGGCGATCGCCACCAGCACCAGGGCCCGGTCCCCGCTGCCGAACCGGGCGGTCAGCAGGGCCTCCCGCCGCAGTTCGCCCCGGTACCGCGCCGAGTCACCGCGTACGGAGGCGGCCCGCAGGGTGCAGGCCCCGTACCGGGCGCCGTCGAGCACGGTGTCCGGGACCAGGTCGTCCAGTTCGTGGGGGTCGGCGGCGGGCAGCGCGGTGGGCTCGGCGTCGTAGGTGGGCGGCCGGGGGCCCACGTGGCCGCGCGGCGGGAGCGGCGGCTCCACGGGCGGGACGGGGCGAGGGGCCCGGGGTGCGGGGGAAGCGTCGGTGGGGATGGGGCCGGGGGCGGCATCGGGTGGGGCGGGAAAGCCGGTCGCCGGGGTCGTACGGACCAGCGGGGGCCGGGCCGGCGGTGCCCCTTCCGGCGGGCGGAGCGTCCGGCCGCCGGACGGCTGTGTGCCGGACGGGCCCCCTGGGGAGGATCCTCCGCCCACCGGGCCGTCCACCGGGCCGTCCGCCGACCCGTCCACCGGACCGTCCGCCCCCTCGTTCACCGTGCCGGCCGCGGAGTCGAAGCGGTCGTCCAGGGAATCGGGTGCGGGCGCGGAGCCCGTGTCACCGGTGGCACCGTCGTACAACTGCCCCCACCAGTCGTCCTCGTGGCCGGTGGACCAGCCCCCCTGCTCGCTCATACCTTGAATTGTCCACCGCGCGGGCCCGATGAAACCGGAGCACGGGAAATCCGTTCCCGGCGCCGCGCGGCACACGGGACACCGGCCACTCGGGACGCACGGAACACGCTTGTTCGATGTGAGGGGTCGGTGGGGGTCCTTCCCCCCTGGTCTGCGCCGTCGGCCGTCCTCCGGCACCCTGGACAGATGGGAGCGTGGGACCTCCTGCTGACCGGACTGGTGATCCTGCTCGGTCTGTGCGGAGTACTGCTGCCCGGGGTGCCGGGGTCGTGGCTGGTGTGGGCCGCGATCATGTGGTGGGCGCTGAAGGACCCGCGGCCCGTGGCGTGGTGGGTGCTCGTCGGCGCGACGGTCGTCCTGGTCCTGTCCCAGGTGGTCCGCTGGACCCTGCCGCCCCGGCGGCTCCGGGACGGCGGCATCGACGGGCGGGTGCTGGCGTACGCGGGTGCGGGGGCGCTCCTGGGTTTCGTCCTGGTACCCGTCCTGGGCGCGGCCCCGGGTTTCGTGACCGGGGTCTACGCCTGTGAGCGGGTCCGTCTGGGCCGCCACGGCGAAGCGGTGACGGCGACGCGTACGGCGATGCGCTCGGGCGGCTGGAGCGTGCTGACCGAACTGTTCACCTGTCTGCTGATCACTGCGGCGTGGCTCGTCACGGTCGTCTGGAGATGACCCGCCGGCCGGTCCACCGGTCCGCGGCTACGGCCGCAGTGCTCCTTCGTGGGTGAGCAGGCGGACCTTGCGGTCCAGGCCGCCCGCGTACCCGGTCAGCGTCCCGTCGGCGCCGATCACCCGGTGGCAGGGGCGCACGATCAGCAGCGGATTCGCGCCGATCGCCCCGCCGACGGCCCGTACGGCGGCCCTGGAGGCGCCGATTCGCGCGGCGATCTCGCCGTACGAGACGGTCGCCCCGTAGGGGACGTCGCCGAGCGCGGCCCAGACCTTCTGCCGGAAGGAGGTGCCGACGGTGTGCAGCGGCAGCCGGAAGTCCTTGAGCTCACCGGCGAAGTACGCGGCGAGCTGCTCCCCGGCCGCACGGAACGGACCCGGATCCTGCCGCCAGGTCGCCCGCACACTGCGCCCGCCCTTCTGCCCGGGCACGGAGAGCGAGGTCAGCGCCCCGTCCGGGCCGGCGGTGAGAAGCAGCTCCCCGAGGGGACTGTCGACGCTGGTCCAGTACGTGTCCGTGCCTGCACCTGTACCGACCAGGCCGTGCACCGTCGTGCTCGTGGTCGCGTTCGTGGTCGTGGTCGTGGTCGTGTTCATGAGTACTCCAACTCCCCTGCCGCACGCAGGTGGTTCAGGGCGTATGAGCGCCAAGGGCGCCAGTTGTCGGGCAGGTCGGAACCGGGCGGGGCCACGTCCGGGTCGCCGAGCGCACGGGTGAGGATCTCGGCGATGGTACGGACGTCCAGGCCCGGAACGCCGGTCAGGGCACCCGCGGCCTCGTCCCGGTCGGCGCCGGGGTCGAGCCGCACGGCGCCGTCGGCGAGGGCGGCGGTGAGCGCGCCCAGGGGGCCTTTGGGTTCGGCGTCGGCGAGGACGGCCGGTTCGGGGAAGAGGTGGGTGAGGGTGCCGCAGGGGGCGTCGAGCGTCTTGCCGTACCGCTGGACCAGCCGTGCGGCCTCGTCGCGGCCCACCAGGGCCCGTACGGCGAGTTCGGCGGGGTCGGCGGTGCCCGGCGAGCGCAGCCCCGGCCGGGCGGCGACCAGCGGGGCGAGCCGTGCGTCGGCGCCGAGCCGTGCGTCGACGGCGTACGGGTCCGCGTCCAGGTCGAACAGGCGGCGCAGCCGCTGTACGGCGGTGCTCAGGTCGCGGAGGTCGGTGAGGTGGATCCGGGCGTCGAGCCAGCCGCCGGGGCGGGCGCCGGAGCCGGTGCGGGCGGCTCCGGGGTGTTCGTCGACGGCGGTGGTGCCGGTGCCGTACGGAAGCCGGAGTGTGCGCCGGTAGGTGCGGGTGCCCGGGGTGCCGGTGACGTCCTCGACGCCCGGGACGGCCTCGCGTTCCAGCAGGTCGAAGACGGGTCCGGGCTGGTACGGGCCGCGGTGGGCGAGGCGCAGGGGGATACCGGCGGTGGGGGTGGCGGTGCGGTGGCCGGCCCGGCCGCCCCGTGGCGCGGCGGCACGCAGTTCACTGGGGGTGGCGGCGTACACGGCCCGGACGGTCTCGTTGAACTGCCGCACGCTGGCGAACCCGGCGGCGAAGGCGATCCCGGTGACCGGGAGCGTGGTGGTCTGGAGGAGCACGCGCGCGGTGTGCGCGCGCTGCGCCCGGGCGAGCGCGACGGGCCCGGCGCCGAGTTCACCGGTGAGCTGGCGCTGCACCTGGCGGGCGCTGTAGCCGAGCCGGGCGGCCAGTCCGGCGACGCCTTCGCGGTCGACGACGCCGTCGGCGATCAGCCGCATGGCCCGGCCCACGACGTCGGCGCGTACGTTCCACTCGGCGGAGCCGGGAACGGCGTCCGGACGGCACCGCCGGCAGGCACGGAACCCGGCGCCCTGCGCGGCGGCGGCGGTCGGGAAGAACCGCACGTTGCGTCGCTTGGGCGTGATCGCGGGGCAGCTGGGACGGCAGTAGATCCCGGTGGTCCCGACGGCGAAGAAGAACGCCCCGTCGAACCGCCCGTCCCGGCTGCGCACCGCCTCGTACCTGCTGTCCTCGTCCATCACGCCGTCCAGTCTCCTCCGGCCGGAGGGCCCCGGCTGGCGGAAATCGGACACGAAGGGCGGAAGGGGGAGCGGCCGCCCGGGCGTCCGCGGACGGCCGCTGCCGGAGCCCGGGCGGGCAACCTGTGACCGGTGTTACCGCCGGCGGCTGTCGCCGCCCCTCTTCGCCTCCATGGCGGCCCTGCCGATCGCCCCCTTCCGCTTCCAGTCCTTGCGGATCTCGGCGCGGAGGCGTGCGTCGGTCTTGGCGACGATGCGCCGGTTCTCGCGGAGCAGCTTGCGGTAGCTCTCGAGGCGGCGTTGTGGGAGGGCGCCGGTCTCGATGGCCTCGAGGACGGCGCAGCCCGGCTCGCTCTCGTGGGCGCAGTCGTGGAAGCGGCAGCCCCCGGCGAACTCCTCGATCTCGGAGAACACCTGGCCGACACCGCTGCCGGCGTCCCAGAGGCCGACGCCCCGCAGGCCCGGGGTGTCGATGAGGACGCCCCCGCCGGGCAGGGCAAGCAGGTTGCGGGTGGTGGTGGTGTGCCGGCCCTTGCCGTCGACGTCACGGGTGGCCCGTACGTCCATCACGTCCTCGCCGAGGAGCGCGTTGGCGAGGGTGGACTTCCCGGCGCCGGACTGGCCGATCAGGACGGACGTACCCCCGGCGGCGACGGCGGTGAGAACGTCGAGCCCCTCCCCGCCCTGCGCGCTGACGGCGAGTACCGGCACGCCGGGCGCGCTGGTCTCCACGTCCTGGACCAGGTGCGCCAGCGTCACCGCGTCCGGCACGAGGTCGGCCTTGGTGAGCACGACCACCGGCTGAGCCCCGGACTCCCAGGCGAGCGCGAGAAACCGCTCGATCCGGGCCAGGTCCAGCTCGACGGCGAGCGAGACGGCGATGACGGCGTGGTCCACGTTGGCGGCGAGGATCTGTCCCTCGGACCGCTTGGACGAGGTGGACCGCACGAAGGCGGTACGCCGCGGAAGGCAGGCCCGCACATACCTCGGCGTGCCCCCGTCCGGGTCGACGGCGGCCCAGTCCCCGGTGCACACGACCCGCAGGGGGTCGTGCGGAGTGACGAACGCGGTGTCGGCCCGCACGGTCCCGTCACCGGTGACGACATCGCACTGCCCACGGTCGACCCGCACCACACGGCCGGGCAGCAGCCCCTGCGCGCCGTACGAGGAGAACGCGGCCTCCCACCCCTCGTCCCAGCCGAGGGGAGCGAGAGGATGCGGGGAAGCGGACGGAGAAGAGGAGAGGTTCAAGGGAAACCCTTCGAAGGGCGGCCCCGGCACCGCGCATCACAGGCGCGGCAGAAGAAGAGGTGTCAGCCGAGGGCCACGGAGGTGGGATGAACGAACGTCCGGATGCAGACAGCACCCATCGCGGAGACAGCCATCGGTCACACCTCCCTTTCGGCACACACGCACCAACGACAGCAGCGGCCAACGGCCCTGCTCACTTCCGCGCCCAGAGTAGAGCGCCGGTCAGCCGGGCAGCCACCCTTTTTCCGTGCCCGCCGCACCGCGCCATCCGGTACGGGCGCCTTTGGGCCCCGTCACCCGCTCGCGCAGGAGCTGCCGTTGAGGGTGACGTCGGTGGGCGGGGAGTTCTCGCCGGTCCAGGAGGCGAGGAAGCCGAAAGCCAGTTTTCCGCCGGCGGGGACCCTCTTGTTGTAGTCGGCGGGGGTGGCGGTGACGCGGGAGCCCTTCTGGCTCGCTTCGGCGTCCCACATCTGGGTCACGCGCTGGCCGTCTTGGAAGGTGAAGGCGACGCGCCAGGATTCGAGGGGCTCTGTCGTGGTGACGGTCATGGTGGCCTGGAAGCCGTCGGGCCACTGGTTGCCCCGGTCGTACGTGGCATGGCAGACGGCCGGCTTGCCGGGCGCGGTGGTCCGGGGCGGGGAGGCCGTGGCGGAGGTGCTGCCCTGCGGTTCGGGGTCGGGGTGGGGGGCGGAGCCGGGGCCGGTGCCGGTGGCCGACCGGTCCGGGGCGCGTCCGCCGGCGGGGGGTGTGCGGGGGTCGGTGGGTGCGGCGCCGGAGGCCGCGGCGGGTGGGACTGCGCCGGGGCCCGCGGGCGGGTACGCATTCGGGTCGGCCACCGCCCGGCGGTCGGCGTCGGGGCGGGTCGCGCCGTCTTCCTCCGCTCCGCCGAACTGCGTCAGGGAGACGGCGAGCGCGGCTCCCGACACCAGGACGGCGGCGGCCATCAGCCGGTTGCGGACGACGCGCGCCCGCTCCGACGCGCCGGCCCCGGCTCCGCCCACGCCGGGTCCGTCGGGGCGGCCGGGGCCGAGGCGGGCCTCGGCCGCGCGGCGGCGGCGCTCCAGGTAGGCGAGGCCGCCCCAGCCGATGACCCCGCCGGTGAGCGCGACGGGCAGTCCGCCGCCGTGCAGCCGCAGGCAGGCCGCGGCCTCGGCGCACTGCACGCAGACGGCGAGGTGCCGGGACAGGTCGTCGGGGGTCTCGGCCGCGGGCGAGCGGGTGACGGCGTCCAGCAGCCGGGCGTAGCTGCGGCATTGCGCGTCCATCGGGGAGTCGAGGTGGTTGCGGTGGCAGCGGTCCCGGAACAGGCGGCGGACCTGGGTGAGTTCGTCCGCGGCGGTGGCGGGGTCGAGGCCGAGCCGGCGGGCCACCAGGGGCAGCGGCAGGGACTCCGCCTCGGCCAGCCAGAGGAGCTCGGCGTCGGCCTGCTGCAGATCGCGCAGTCCGCGCAGGGCGATCGGGCGGCTCAGCGGCGGGCCGGTGTAGCGGGCGGCCTTGTCCGAGTGGAGCCACAACCTCAGGTCCGGATCGAGCCGGTGCCCCTGCCCGATGTCCTCCCAGCCCGCGGCAGTGGCGCGGACGGCGGCCAGCAGCAGGGGTATTCGCGGCAGTCTGGAGGAGCGACGGCCGGTGCCGCGCACGGTGCTCGCCTCCGCCTCGCGCACCTCCCGTATGCCTTGTGCGAACGCCTCGCGCGCGAGTTGCGCGGCGGCGGTGGAGCCGGCCGTGCAGAGATCGGCGTACGAGAGCACCGCGTCCCAGCACTCGGAGAACAGTGCCGCCTCGGTGGCGTCCTGAGGGGCCGGCAGGTCGGGCATGAGTCTCCTGCATCCACGAACGAGGTCAACTCGCCATTTTTTTAAGCGCAGTTGGGGAAACCCTCGGGGCGATGGACGAGCTTTTCACGATCTCGACACAACTGACAAGCGCTGTCTCCGCTTCGGGCGGCACGGCGGGAGGCGTGCGCGCCCCCGCCCACGCCTCCCGCCGGAGGATACGCAAGGAAGGCCGGAACGTCTCGGTTCCGGCCTTCCCCGTTCTCCGCTCTCCCGTTTTCCTCTCAGGCGCTCTCGGCCCTCGTGCGTCTCACGCCTCGACGGGCTCCTGCGCCGGGAGGCTGTCCATGAAGGAGCTGACGGAGAACACCGCGCGCCCCGGCCCGGGCTCACCGTAGCCGGGGGGCGAGGACAGGCCGAAGTCGTCCATCGTGGCGCGGTAGGCCTCGAGCAGCCGGATGTGGTACTCCAGCGGCGCGCCCTGCGGGTTGGCCTTGCCCAGCGGGGTCGTCGGCTCGGGGCACCAGGTGGTGAAGCGGGGCGTGATGCCGTGCGACATGAAGAAACGCAGGCCCTCGGTGGTGGAGGCGATGGCCTCGTCGACCGTGGTGAAGCCGAAGGGCTCGGCCATCTCCACGCCTGCCACGAAGTTCGGGATCACGTTGCGCGCGCCGAAGACGTCCGCGGAGTCCAGGATGCGCTTGTGCCACTCGTCGCGGCCGACGTAGCGCTCCTTGCCGGGGCAGTACAGCTCGAACAGGCGGCGGTCCCACACCTCGTAGTTGGGGTGGTAGATCTGCACGCCGTAGTCCTTGAAGCGCTGCACGTCGTCCCTGGGCAGCGCCTGGGCGACGACCTTGCCGATCCAGCGACCGGGGAAGCGCTCCTCGATGGCCTTGGCGTAGTGGCCGTAGAAGTCGGCCTCGTCACGGCCGGCGACCGTCCTGGTGATCGCGCCGCCGGTCAGCGTGTAGGCGGTGGACGCCTTCGCCGTGTCGTACCGGTCGATGATCTCCAGCGCCTCGAGGACCTCCTCGACGTCCTTGACCCCGGTGTAGGGGCGGCCGGCCGCCTTGTGCTGGCGCCAGTTGTGGTTGATGTCGCAGTACTGGCACTCCTCCTTGGCGCCGAAGTACTGGCAGACCCGGAAGACGGTCAGGTAGATCAGGTACCCCCACTGGATCGTGGGGGCGACCTCCATGACGGACTTCCCGTTGGAGAGGGTGTGCCGGTAGTACTCGGGCATTGGCGGCACGCCGACGTCCGAGATGCGCTTCCCGTCGAGGTAGAGGCCGAGGACCCCGTCCTCGTCCGCGGCGACCCGGTAGGGGGAGGCCGGGTTCACCCTCACGGAGACGACGGTGCGGCGCAGGTCGTAGGGGCCGCCGGTGAGGATGATCTCCTCGGGCGGGCGCCGGAGCGCGGCCTCGCCCAGCTCGGGCAGCGTGCCGTGGTCGAAGGAGAAGATGAAGTACGACTTCGGTTTGACCTCACCGCCCTCGTTGTCGCTGAGGGCGGACGGGTCGAAGGCGACCCCGCCCCGGAGCAGGTCCTCCTTGAAGACGGCCTCGCGCGGCACGTGCGGGAACCGCTCCATCAGATCCTCGACCAGCGCGGTACGGCTGCCGCTGCCCATCCCGTGTCTCCTTCCGGTTCGGACGTACGACTCCCGGCTCGGACGTACGACTCCTCACGGTATGCCCCTGCCCGTCGGTCCGTGGTGCCGGGGGCCCCGACGTGACGCGGAGCACTCCCCGGACCTGCAAAGACAGTACGTCTGCGGGCCGCCCGGTGGGCTTCGGTGCCGTGCGGCGCCCCGTACGCGCCCCCGCGGGAAGCGGGAAGGCGGGCCGGGCGACACGTACCCCGGGGCTCGCGATAAATTCCGGCGGGGGCCTCTTCGGCCCCGCACCTCGGGGAAGGACGACCGATGACCGGGACCGTGACCAACTGGGCGGGCAACATCACGTACGCCGCCAAGGAGCTGCACCGCCCGCACACCCTGGACGCGCTGCGCGCGCTGGTCGCCGGGAGCAGCCGGGTGCGGGCTCTGGGCAGCGGGCACTCCTTCAACGGGATCGCCGAGCCGGGCGAGGCCGGCGTCCTGCTCTCGCTCGAGGGCCTGCCCGCGCAGATCGACGTGGACACGGCGGCCCGGGCGGTACGGGTGGGCGGCGGCGTGCGGTACTCGGAGCTGGCCCACCGCGTGCACGAGCGAGGGCTCGCGCTGCCGAACATGGCGTCGCTCCCGCACATCTCGGTGGCCGGTTCGGTAGCCACCGGCACGCACGGCTCCGGGGTCGGCAACGGTCCGCTCTCGTCGGCGGTGCGCGAGGTGGAGCTGGTCACGGCGGACGGTTCGACGGTACGGATCGGCCGTGGGGACGAGGGCCGGTTCGGCGGCGCGGTCACCTCGCTCGGGGCGCTGGGCGTCGTCACGGCGATCACCCTGGACCTGGAGCCGGCGTTCGACGTCGAGCAGCACCTGTTCACCGAGCTGCCGCTGGCCGGGCTGGACTCCCCTCTCTTCGAGACGGTGATGTCGGCCGCGTACAGCGTGAGCCTGTTCACCGACTGGAGGGCGCCGGGGTTCCGGCAGGTGTGGGTGAAGCGGCGTACGGACCAACCGCTGCCGGACTTCCCCTGGGCGCCGCCCGCGACCGAGAAGCTGCACCCCGTGCCGGGCATGCCGGCGATCAACTGCACGGACCAGTTCGGCGTGCCGGGGTCCTGGCACGAGCGGCTGCCGCACTTCCGCGCGGAGTTCACCCCCAGCAGCGGCGAGGAGCTGCAGTCGGAGTATCTGCTGCCGCGCCGGTTCGCCGTCGACATGCTGCATACGATCGACAGCATCCGGGAGACGATCTCCCCCGTACTGCAGACCTGCGAGGTGCGGACCGTGGCCGCCGACGGCCAGTGGCTCAGCCCCTCCTACGACCGGGACACCGTGGCCGCCCACTTCACCTGGGTCGCGGACACGCCCGCCGTACTGCCCGTGGTCCGGCGGCTGGAGGAGGCCCTGGCCCCCTTCGACGCGCGACCGCACTGGGGGAAGGTGTTCACCACCCCGGCGGCGAAGCTGCGCGCCCTCTATCCGCGGCTCGGCGACTTCCGGGCCCTGGCCCGGTCACTGGACCCGGCGGGCAAGTTCAGCAACGCGTTCGTGCGGGACGTCCTGGGCGACTGACCGCACCCCGGTCCCCGACTCGCCCCGCCCCCCGACTTCGTACAGCCCCTTTCCGAACCCCTTGTCGAACGTCGGCGCCGGCCATAGCCTTGCCGCGCGCCGGTGCCGACGCCGCCCGGCACGGCAGTGCGGGCACTGCAGGGATGGGGGCACCTCCGGTGAAGCGCACCTCGCGGGACATCCGTACCGCCAACCGCTACGAGGTGCTGCGCCAGATCATCGCCGAGTCCCCCACCTCACGGCAGGAGCTGGCGGCCGCCACCGGGCTCAGTCTCGCCACGGTGGCCACCCTCGTCGGCGAACTGCTCGGCCTCGGCATGATCGTCGAGGTCGGTTTCGAGGACTCGGCCGGCGGACGTCCGCGCGGTCTGGTGGCCGTCGACGCGGCGGGCGGCGTCCTGATCGGCGTCGACCTCGCCGAGACGTACGTCCGGGTCGAGCTGTTCGACCTCGCGCTGAACGTGCTGGCCCGCGCCGGCGAGGAGATGCGCCCCGGCGAGAACCGGCCCGAGCGGGTCGTGGGCCATGTGGCGTCGGCGGTCGGCTCGGTGGTGGAACGGGCCGGGATCGAGTCCGCGCGGGTGCTCGGGGCCGGGGTGAGCGTGCCGGGCCAGGTGGACCGTGCCACGGGTGTCTCCGAGTACGCGCCGAACTGGGACTGGCACGACGTGCCGCTGCTGGACCTGCTCGCCGAGCGGATCCCCCACCCGCTGTACCTGGACAACCCGTTGCGTGCCTGCGCGGTGGCCGAGCTGTGGTTCGGGGCGGCGCGCGGGCGCGGTGACGCGGTGGTGGTCAACCTCGGGACCGGGGTGGGCGCCGGGCTCGTGCTGGGCGGCGGCGTGCACCGTGGGGTCAGCAACAGTGCCGGCGAGTGGGGGCACACCACGCTCGTCCTGGACGGGCGTCCCTGCCACTGCGGCAATCACGGCTGCGTCGAGACGTACACCGGGGCGCCGGGGATCATGCTGAACCTGCGGGAGGTGAGTCCGCACAGTCCGCTGCTGCGTCCCGACGACCAGACGGCGACCGTCGACGCCCTGGCACGGGGGGTGGCCTCGGGCGACCCGGTGGCGGTCGAGGTCCTCGAGAAGACAGCCCGTTACCTCGGTGCCGGGATCGCCGACCTGATCAACCTGTTCAACCCGGAGGTGGTCGTGCTCAGCAGCTGGGTCGCGGCCGCGTTCGGCGAGCCGCTGCTCGACGCGGTGCGTGAGGCCGTCACCCGGCACGCGCTGCGCCGCCCGCTGGCCGCCACCCGCATCGTGCTCTCCCCGATTCCCACCGATCCGGTCTGCCTGGGCGCGGCGACGTTCGCGCTGGAGGGCGCGTTGCAGGCGGCGCGGAAGGGAACCGGCACACGCGCCGACACGGCCACGCGAGCCCGCGGATCCAGCGCCGGTGAGCCGTGACGTCCCTCGCACCGTCCGCGTCCCGACCCTCGAATCCCGGACCCGGCCGACCCGTTCACCGATCCGTTCACCGATCCGTTCGTCATCCCGAACGGCACACAACGCTTCGTACGGACTTTGCCCAACCCCTTGCCGAAGCCTTGGCCGAAGGTTAACGTCCGGCACCGCAAGGCCTTTCCGCGCCGTCCACCGCACCATCGCCGGAAGCCGTCCGCCGTTCACCGCGGATCCCTCTGCTCCGCGTGCACTGCCCCGTACCGCCGGCGCCGCCCGCACTTCCCCGCACCCGCCCGGGGCGCCTGCTCCGCTCACCTGCCTTTCGAGCCGTACTCGAGACAAGGACGTCGACATGTCGGCATTGGGTACTCACCACTGGGACCGCCGTTCCGTACTGCGGGCGGCCATGGGTCTGGCTGCCGTCGGCGGGCTCGCCGCGTGCGGCGGCAACACCGGCCGGGACGGCGGGTCGGGATCGGGCAAGCGCCTGGTCCAGTACTTCCACGCCTACGGCGAGGCCGGCACCGAGCAGGCCATCAGGCGCTACGCCAAGGCCTACGAGAAGGCCGACGTGGCCACGCAGTGGATCACGGGCTCCAACTTCGAGAGCAAGCTGTTCGCCTCCCTGCTCACCGACAAGGCCCCGGACGTCTTCGAGTTCCATCCGCAGATCCAGCTCGTCAAGAGCGGCCAGGTGGCGGACCTGACCGACCTGGTCGAGCCGGTGAAGGACGACTTCAACCCGGCCGACATCCGGTCGCACACCGTCGACGGGAAGATCTACGGGGTCCGGATGATCGACGACCCGCAGTTCTTCTTCTACCGCAAGTCGATGTTCGAGAAGGCGGGTGTCGGTGTCCCCGCCACACTCGACGATCTCCTCGCGACAGCGGCCGAGCTGACCACGGACAAGGTCAAGGGCATCTATCTGGGCAACACCCTGCACCCGGTCGTCAACCCGATGATCTGGGCGTCCGGCGCCGACACCCTCGACGAGAAGAACGAGATCGCGTACCACACGGACGCGGTGGTCGGAGGCTTCCGTACCCTGCGCAAGCTCTTCACCAGCGGTGATCTGCTGCTCGACGCGCCGACCGACTTCTGGGACCCCTCCGCGCTCAACCAGGGGCTCACCGCCATCCAGTGGTGCGGCATGTGGGCGATGCCGCAGATGCAGGAGGCGCTCGGTGAGGATCTCGGGATCTTCCCCTTCCCGAAGGTCACCGAAGCGGGCAAACCGGCGGTCACCAACGGCGGTTGGTCGATGTTCGTCAACGCGAAGGGCAGGAACGTCGAGGCGGCCAGGGAATACGTGAAGTGGCTGTGGATCGACCAGAAGGAGTACCAGGAGGACTGGGCGCTCTCCTACGGCTTCCACATCCCGCCGCGCACCTCGATCGCCCGGTCCGCCGACAAGCTCAAGTCGGGCCTGCCGGCCGAGGGTGTCAGGCTGTTCAACGAGTTCGGGCACTTCGACAACATCGGCTGGACCCAGGCCATGATCAGCGCCCTGGAGGACGTCCTCGCCGACTGCGTCCGCAAGGGCGGTGATCCTCAGAGCGCGCTCGACAAGGCCGACACGACGGTCGACCGCGAGCTGCAGAAGCTGTTCGGATAGACCGCGGACGGGCAGCGACGAGATGTCGACCACCACCGCGCGCGGTGCCGCCCGCCCCGCCCCGGCCAAGGGCTCCCCCCGGCCGCGGCGGCCACTGCGGACCAGCAGCACCTTCAACTTCTGGCTGTTCACCGGGCCCTTCCTCCTCGGCCTGCTGATCTTCGTCTACGTGCCGATCCTGTGGAGCGCGTGGCTGTCCTTCTTCGAGGCCCGGTTCACCGTCACGCCCAGCGAGTTCACCGGCTTCGAGAACTACCGGGTCATGCTGACGGACGACCGGTTCATGGGCTCCCTCGGTACCTTCACGGTGTTCGCGGCGCTCATCGTCCCGACCACCTGGGCGCTGTCGCTGGCGCTCGCGCTCGCGGTGAACCGGCTGCGGTTCATGCGGGCCTTCTTCCGTTCGGTCTTCTTCCTGCCGACGGCGGTGAGTTATGTCGCCGCCTCGCTCGTCTGGAAGATGTCCATCTTCAACGGGGTCCGCTTCGGTCTGGCGAACACCGTGCTCGGCGTGTTCGGGGTGGACGACACCGCGTGGCTGGCCGACCCGAACCCGCCCTGGTACTGGCTGGTCATCGTGACCGTACGGCTGTGGCTCCAGGCGGGCTTCTACATGATCCTGTTCCTGGCCGCGCTGCAGAACATCCCGCGCGAGCTGTACGAGGCGGCCGCCATCGACGGGGCCGGGCCCGGCTGGCAGACGTTCCGGTACATCACACTGCCGCAGTTGCGCGCGACCTCGACGGCCGTGGTCCTTCTGCTGCTCGTGGCCGCCTACCAGGCCTTCGACGAGTTCTTCAACCTGCTGAACAAGACCACGTGGGGGCGCCCGCCGCTGGTCGAGCTGTACTACAAGGCCCTGGGCGACAACCAGGACTACGGCGCGGGCAGCGCGGGCGCGCTGATCCTCACGCTGCTGATCTGCCTGGTGACGCTGTTGCAGGGCCGGTTCATGGGCTTCGGCCGGGGGGAGGACGGCAGATGACTTCCGGTACGCCGAAGACGGCGGGCCCCGCGCCGAACCGGTCGCGCCGGGGCGGCCCGCGCGCCGGTGTGCTCGGGTCCGCGGGCCTGTACGCCGCGACCGGCCTCGCCGCGCTCCTCTTCCTGGTCCCCTTCTACCTGATCGTCCGAGGCGCCCTGTCCACCGATCCCGAGATCACCGGCGAGGAGTGGACGTTCTTCCCGTCGGACATCCAGTGGGGCAACATCACCGAGCCGTTCGACGACCCGACGGTCGACTTCGCCCGGTCGCTGTGGAACTCGGCGGTCGTCGGAACACTGCACACGGTCGGCACCCTGCTGGTCTGTTCGCTCGCCGGATACGGGCTGGCCCGCATCCCCTACCGGCACGCCGGCAAGGTCTTCTACGCCGTCCTGGGGACCCTGATGGTGCCGACGGCGGTCACCTTCGTGCCCAGTTTCGTGCTCGTGTCGTCCCTCGGCTGGGTGGACAGCTACCGGGGTCTGATCATTCCGGGCCTCTTCAGTGGTTTCACGTGCTTCCTCTTCCGGCAGTACTTCCTGGGGTTCCCGAGAGAACTGGAGGAGGCGGCGCGGGTGGACGGGCTCGGCTACTGGGGCGCGTACTGGCGTGTCGTCGTCCCGAACTCGCTGAACTTCTTCGCCGCCATCGCGACGATCACCTTCATCAGCGGCTGGAACTCCTTCCTGTGGCCGCTCGTCATCGGCCAGGACCCGAGCGCCTGGACCGTCCAGGTCGCCCTCTCCTCCTACATGACCAACCAGACCGTCAACTTCCATCTGATCTTCATGGCCACGGCCATTTCCATCCTGCCCCTGGTCTGCGTCTTCCTGTTCCTCCAGCGCTGGCTGGTCCAGGGCATCGCGCAGACCGGCGTCAAGGGCTGACCTAGGAGACCGATGTCTTTGCGCACGCGCACCACGGCGACCGACTACGTGGAGGACGTCTCCCCCGGCCGCGGGACCCTTCCCCCGCGTGCCCGGTACGCGTCCTCGGACGCGGCGTCCCTTTCCCTGAACGGCAGGTGGCGGCTGCGCCTGTCGGCGACCGCCGACGCCGAGGACGACGCGTTCGGCGTGCCCGGCTACGACGCCGCCGACTGGGCGGAGGTGACCGTCCCCGGCCACTGGGTCCTCCAGGGCGACGGCGCCTTCGGGGGCCCCGTCTACACGAACCACCTCTACCCGTTCCCCGTCGATCCGCCGTACGTCCCCACCGAGAACCCGACCGGCGACCATCTGCGCGTCTTCGACCTGCCGAAGGGCTGGCCCGCCCCGGCCGAGGGGGACGACGCCGTGCTGCGCTTCGACGGGGTCGAGTCCTGTGCCCGGGTGTGGCTGAACGGCACGGACATCGGGGAGTTCAAGGGTTCGCGACTGCCGCACGAGTTCGCGGTCGGGGCGTTGCTGAAGCCCGCCGGGAACGTGCTCGCGGTCCGCGTCCACCAGTGGTCGGCCGGTTCGTACCTGGAGGACCAGGACCAGTGGTGGCTGCCCGGCATCTTCCGTGACGTGACACTGCTGCACCGGCCGGCGGGCTGCGTCGGCGACTTCTTCGTGCACGCCTCCTACGACCACGTCACCGGCGAGGGCACCCTGCGCGTCGACGTCGACACCGACTCCGGTGCCGGCGGGCGGGTGACCGTACCGGAGCTGGGCATCGACGTCGCGACCGGGGAGAGTGTGACGCTGCCGGTCGACCCCTGGTCGGCGGAGACCCCACGGCTCTACGGCGGGGTGCTCGCCACGGCAGGTGAACGCGTCCCGCTGCGCGTGGGGTTCCGCACCGTCGCCCTGGAGGACGGCCTGCTCAAGGTCAACGGCCGGGCGGTCCTCTTCAAGGGCGTCAACCGGCACGAGTGGCACCCCCGGCGGGGCCGCGCTCTCGACGTGGACACCATGCGCGAGGACGTGCTGCTGATGAAGCGGCACAACGTCAACGCCGTCCGCACCTCCCACTACCCGCCGCACCCCGCCTTCCTCGACCTGTGCGACGAGTACGGGCTGTGGGTCGTCGACGAGTGCGACCTGGAGACCCACGGCTTCGTCGAGCAGGGCTGGCGCGACAACCCCGCCGACGACGACCGCTGGACCCCCGCCCTGCTCGACCGCGCCGCCCGCATGGTCGAGCGGGACAAGAACCACCCGTCGGTCGTGATGTGGTCGCTCGGCAACGAGGCGGGCACCGGCCGCGGCCTGACCGCGATGGCCGACTGGATCCACTCCCGGGACCCCGCCCGTCCGGTGCACTACGAGGGCGACATCGACTGCCGTGACACGGACGTCCACTCACGGATGTACCCGCCGCACGCCGAGGTCGAGCGGATCGCCCGCGGGCTCGACGGCGGCTCCCGCCGGCGCCGTCGACTCCCGCTGATCCTCTGCGAGTACGCGCACGCCATGGGCAACGGCCCCGGCGGACTCGCCGACTACCAGGCCCTGTTCGAGCGGTACGACCGGCTCCAGGGCGGCTTCGTCTGGGAGTGGATCGACCACGGCGTACGGCACCCCACGCTCGGCTACGCGTACGGCGGCGACTTCGGCGAGGAGCTGCACGACGGCAACTTCGTGTGCGACGGGCTGCTGTTCCCGGACCGTACGCCGTCGCCGGGGCTGGTCGAGTACAAGAAGGTGATCGAGCCCGTCCGCATCGAGGCCGGTGAGGCGGACGGCACCGTGCGGGTGACCAACCGGTACGACTTCGCCGACCTGTCCCATCTGGAGTTCGAGAGCTCCTACCAGATCGACGGGCTGCCGACCGGGGCGCACCGCCTCACCGTGCCCGCGCTGGCCCCCGGCCGGTCGGCCGAGGTCGAGCTGCCCGAGGCACCGGACGGAAAGGGCGAGGAGGTCCAGTGGACGGTACGCGCGCTGCTCGCCCACGACACCGACTGGGCGGGCCGTGGCCACGAAGTGGCGTGGGCGCAGCGGACGGTGGCCCCTCGCGCCCCCGTGGCCGCCGCGACCGGCGTACGGCCCGCCGTCCGGGGGGACGGGATCACGCTGGGCCCGGCGTCCTTCGACGCGCGCACCGGCGCGGTGCGCACGATCGCCGGTGTTCCGGTGAGCGGGCTGCGCCTGGACGTGTGGCGGGCGACGACCGACAACGACGACGGCGCGCCCTGGCAGTCGGACACCCGGTACGGCCTGCTCTGGCGTGAGCTGGGCCTGCACCGCATGCGACACCGGACGGTCGCCGTCGGGACGGACGGCGACGCCCTGGTCGTACGGACCCGGGTGGCGCCCGCCGGCCGGGAGACGGGGCTGCGGGCGGCGTACCGGTGGACGTCCGACGGCAGGCACGTGCGGCTGACCGTCTCGGTCGTACCGGAGGGCGACTGGCGGGTGCCGCTGCCCAGGCTCGGCATCCGCTTCGGGCTGGAGGGCTCCCCAAAGGACGCCGCCCTCTGGTTCGGCGGCGGGGGCGAGGCGTATCCGGACACCAGGGCCGCGTCCAGGGACCTGCTGTGGGACGCGAGCATCGAGGATCTTCAGACGCCCTACGTCCGCCCGCAGGAGAACGGCGCGCGGGCCGACGTACGCTGGGTGGAGCTGGGCGGCCTGCGGATCGAGGGCGAGCCGGAGTTCTGGTTCACGGCCAGGCCCTGGACCACCGAACAGCTGGACGCGGCCCGGCACCTCACCGACCTCGTCCCCGGTGACACGGTGTGGGTGAACCTCGACCACGCCCTGCACGGCATCGGCTCGCAGTCCTGCGGTCCGGGCCCGCTCCCGCAGTACGTGCTGAGGGCCGAGCCCGCGGAGTTCTCGTTCGTCTTCTCCGGGCGGCCGGATTCCGGCTGAGCCGGGCGGACCGCCTCCCGCCGGGCACGGGAACGTCTGTGCGAGTCCTGTGTCCGGGTACTCGACCGAACGCCCCCGTGGCGGCCCGGCGGTGCGGGGCCGCCACGGGGGCGTGGGCGTGCGGGCCGGGGGTGGGCCGGTCAGTGGTCCGCGCAGCAGGGCGTGGGGTCCGGGTACTCGAAGGGGACGAGGGTGCCGCCGGCGGCGGGCGCGGCGGTGAGGACGAGTGCGCCTCCCTGCCACTGCGGCCGGACGTGGTCCCGCGTCACCATCCGTGTCCCGGGGTCGGGTTCACCCGGTGCCCCGAGGACCGTCACGCGGTCGATGGCGGAGCCCGCGAGCAGTTCGGCGACCGTCGTCGTGCCGGTGAGCGCCGAGGCCCCCGGGTAGAGGACGGCACGGCCGACTCCGTCGGGCGGGCCGGGTGACAGGTCGCCGTGTCCGGCCGCGGTGAGCCGCGCCCACGTGGTGCGCAGGTGCGGCTTTGACGGCAGGGTCAGGGAGACGACGACACGCGGGCGGTCGCCGCGCACCAGGTGCGTACAGCCGAACGTGCCCTCCGGCAGGTCCAGTTCGGCTGCCAGCCGCTGGAGCAGGTGGTCGGCGCCGCGCAGGTCCCCGGTGCCCGCGTCGACGGTGACGGTGTACGGCGTCACGAGGGCAGGACCCACACGGGGTTGGAGTAGAACCACAGGTCGCGCCACGGGTCGGCGTCACCGACGACGTCGATGGCGGGGCCTGCCGGGTCGACCTTCGCGCCCATCGCGCCGACGGCGGACCGGTTGCCGTCACAGCCGCGCAGCCGGACGTACAGCGGGCGGTCGACGCGGCCGAGGTCGTACGTGACCCGGACCGTGCCGGCCGTCTTGTCGATGTCGTACGAGCGGGTGACCTTCGCGGTGGGCGCGGTGAAGGTGTCCTTGTCGGCGACGGGGCCGGTGACGTCGCCCTGGATGACGTCCACGCGGGCCAGCTTCGGTATGAAGCCCGCCCAGTTGGTGCCACCGGCGAGTGCGATGTCGGCCGTCAGGGTGACCCTGGTGCCCTTGCGTACGTGCAGCGCGCCGCCGAGGGTGGCCCAGCGGCTCCCGCCGGAGACCCGGACGTCCAGGCCGCTGATGAGCTGGCCGTGGTCGACCCAGATGCGGCCGGCGCGGATGCCGTCCATGACCGCGGCGTAGGAGAAGCCGTCGGCGCCGACGTGGGTGCGGCTGTACTGGCCGGGCCAGTAGTCGCCCTGGGTGACGTCGATCTGCCCGCCGTAGACGGGGTCCGGGTAGCGGCCGTCGGTCTTGAAGTCGCCGCCCGTGCCGCGCGCGCCGGTGTCGGCGTAGACCTGGTGGGAGTCGGAGTTGGCGGTGATCCACCAGGGGCGGCCCTCGGCGAGGAGGCTGTCCCACAGTCCGCCGACGGTGGCGGTCATCCAGTCGAAGCCGCCCCAGGTGCGGTAGCTCTCCAGCGGGTAGCCGGCGAAGGAGTTGGCGCCGGGGCTGCCGTCGTAGATGCCGCGGGCGCGGCCCATGCCGAGGGGCCCCGGCAAACCGGCCGCCTGGTGGCCGGGGGCGCCCTCGAAGCCGACGGCGATCTGGTGCTTCGCCGACGTGGCGTCGCGCCAGGCACGGATCTCGTGCGGGGAGTCGATGCCCTTGCGCGCCGGGTGGTTGGCGAGCATCAGGGCGTCCTGGATCTTGCGCCGCTTCACCTGCTCGGCGAGGAACTCCAGGCCCGCGATGGCAATGGCCTCGTTGGCGGGGGTGGAGTTGGACGTGCCGTTCACGCTGCCGTCGTAGTCGTTCTCGAACTGCTTGAGGACGGAGACCTCGTTGCGGCCCGGGTGGACGAAGACGGTGCCGTGCTCGGCGGCCGGGATGTTCCATTCCAGGCCCTGGAAGACCAGCGTGTCCTCGTGGGCGGCGCGGGCCTCCTTGATGTCGGGGTTGACCTTCTCGACGCCGATCTTGGCGTGCGTGATATTGCCGTGGTCGGTGATGACCAGCCAGTCCATGCCGTGCTTGGCGCCCTGGCGGACCTGGTCGACGACGCGGTACTTGCCGTCGTTGCTGTACTGGGTGTGGATGTGGTGGTCACCGGCCAGCCACAGGAACCCCTTGCCCTTGCCCCGGCCGTTGCCGCGGCTGTTTCCACCGGACTGGGCGGGGGCGGCGGCCGCGGTGCTCGTGGAGAGCACGGTGCCGGCCGCGAGGCCGGCACCGAGCAGCCCGGCCCGGCGCAGGAGGGTACGGCGCGACTTCTGCTCCGGGGAGAGGGCCTCGTCGGGCACGGAGGTGTCGAAGGCGGCGGGCAGCGGCGTCGTCGCCTCGTGCCGCTGGTCGTCTCCGTGGTGGTGATGGTGCGGCCCGTGGCCGTGTGTGTGCCCGTGTCCCATGTGCGTGCCTCCTGGATGCCACCGGTGGGGGCGGCTGTCTTCCGCGGCGTAACCACGCCGCGTGTGGAGGATCGAGGCCCCGCGTGAACGTCGCACGACGTGGGGGTGAGCGGCACATGCCCCACGTGCGGCGGCTCGCCGCACCCGCCCGCCCCGTAGCTCTGGGTCGCGGCGCGGACACCGCAGGTCGCGCACCACGGGCGCATCGCTCCGCTCCGGAGGTGCCCGCCCGGCGCCGCGGGCACCGTGCCGCACGCCTCCGTCACGCATCGGGCGGCCGTGCCGGGTGTGGGACGGCGAAAACAACGGTACGGACGTTGAGACGGAGCCGTTTTCCTAGGATGGAACGAACGCGGACGTCCTGTGCCGCCCAACGGGAGGGGGATGAAGCACGCCTTGTCCCAACAGCAGCTCGGCCGCGGTTCGTCGCGGCCCGCTTCCCCGGACGACCCCACCCCTTCCGGCCCGGACACCGGGACGTTTCGGCCGACCCGGTTCGTGGGCTGGCTGGGCGGGTTCGGATGCGCGGCGGCCGGATACGCCGTGTTCCAGTTCCTGTTCGAGGTACTGCCCGACTCCCTCGACGGGGAGGCGGCGAAGTATCTGATCGCCTCGGTGAGCGGTCTCGGCACCGCGCTCGCCGCGTGGCTGGCGGCGGCACTGCTGCGAGCCCGCGCGGCAGCGGCGGCACCGCGGCCGGTGCCCCGGCCCGCGACCGGGGCACCGGCCGGCAACCGGGTTCCCGGTCCGCTTCCGCGGCTCTTCGCGGCCACCCACGACACGCTCGTCGACGAGGTGTCGGTCGTCGACGATCCGGAGCGCGGGCGGCTCGTCGGCTGGTCGCACTCGCTGGGCGAGAGCGCCCCGACCCGCCCCACCTCGGTCGGGACGGCGTACGGAATGCAGACCATGCTGGACCTGGGCACGGCCGACGGACGCCTGTCCATCGGTGAACTCGCCGACACCCTCTGGCGGTTGCGGCTGCCGGACGGCGGCTGGTCGGCACGGTCGCAGGGCACGCGGGCGCGTCCCGAGGTGACCGCGCTGGTGCTCGGCGCGCTCGCCCGCGCGGGGACGCCCCGGGACGGACGGCTGGCGCGCGAGGTGGAACTCTGCACGGCGGCCTTCACCCATGACGCCGACCGCGCGGGCCGCGGGTCGACCCACGTGATGACTACGGTGCTGCGCGGGCTGCTGCGCGCCGCGCCCGACTGCGACGCCCTGCCCCTCCTGCGGGAGGCACTCGTCGACGGGGCGGTGAGCGATCCGCACCGGGACCATCTGCGCTGCTGGGGATACCGGCTCGACCCGCCGTACGGCCACCCGTCACCCGTGCACACCGCGCAGGCGGTGCTCGCGCTCGACCGTGCGGCACGCGTCCTGGGGGAGGGCCCGGCGGTGCGGGCCGCCCGTGAGGACGGCGTGCGCTGGCTGCTGTCCTGCCCCGACGCGCCCCACCACGTCTGCAGGGACCTGGAGAACGGCCGCGAGGAGGTACGCCGTCCCCGCCCCGACGACCCGGCGCGCCACGAGGTGCTGAACGTACGGCACTTCACGGCGTCCTGGGTCGTGCGCGCCCTGCTGTGCCGGGGCTCGCTGGAGGTGGCCCGGCAGGACGGCCTGGAGGAGACCTGGCGGGAGCTGCTGGACGGCGCGGCCGCCTGCGTGCGGGCCGGGCAGCAGGACGGCATCTGGTCCTGGGCGCGGGGCGAGAGCACGGAACTGCGGCGCCCGATGTGGATGACGTACCAAGGCGTGACGGCGCTGCGTGCCCACGCGGTGTGGACCTATCGACCGGACGAGGCGGCTCCGGTCCGTTGACGCGTGCGTGGTCGTGGTACGGACTGCGCGTCAACGGGCGGGAGCCAAAGGAAACGGAGTGCGCATGGGTGGCCGGCAGGTCCTGGCGGCACGGCGGTCACTGGCCGCATCACTGGGCGGTACCTTGCCCGAGCGGGACCACGTGGCCGCGGCGTACGCGGTGGTCGACGAACTCGGCGCACCGGACAGGATCCTGGAGCTGGTCGCCGAACTCGCCTGTGGCGAGGGCGATCCCGAGGAGGCCGCCCGGCTGTCGTACCGGCACGCCCTCGGCTTCGACAAGCTGCTGCTGGTCGACGCCGGCCCGCAGCACATGCTGCGCGCCCATGTGTGGCACGCGGGCGCGGGCGGCACGGGCCGGGAGGACATCCACAACCACCGCTCGGCGCTTGCCTCGCACGTCGTACGGGGCAGGCTGTGGACGGAGTTGTACGAAGAGGTCCCCGGGGGACGGGACGCGGGGCGAACCGGGACGCGGGACGCCGGGATCGAGGCCGCCCGCTTCGAGGAGTCGCTGGCCGAGGGGTCGGCGGACTGGCTGCTGGAGCCGGCGGGTCCGGCGCGGCTGCGGCTGACGCATCTGGGCCGGTACGCGGCGGGCAGCACGTACGCCCTGCCGGCGCACACCCTGCACCGCGCCTGGTGCGACACCCAGGGGCCGACGGTGACCCTGTTCCTGGAGACGGGCGGTCGACGGCGGCGGCACACCGACGTGTTCACTCCGGGCGGCCCGCACGCGGGGGCGGTGCCGAAGGTGCCGATGGACGTGCCGTCCTATCTCGAGTCGCTGGGCTCCCTGGCGGACCTGCTCAGGAGTCCGTGAACGCCTGCCGGACGATGTCCAGGTTGTAGTCGTCGATGTCGACGCGGGTCAGCTCGCCCTGCCGGAGCCAGACATGGTCCTGGTCGGGAGAGGGCAGTGTGACGTCCCGGGACAGCGGGCGCACCAGGAAGTTCTCCTGCCGGTTCCTGACCTCGTTCCCGGCGTACTCGCTCAGGAAGGACGACTCACCGACCTTGCGCACGATCTCGCCGAGCAGGCCGGTCTCCTCCTTGAGCTCGCGCAACGCGCCGTCCGGGGCACTCTCACCCGGTTCGAGCTTGCCGCACGGGACGCCCCACACCCGGGGCAGGAACCTCTCGTGTTCGCTGCGGCGCACCAGGAGTACGCGTCCCTCGTCGTCCCTCACGACCGCTGCCGCCAGCCGTTTGTCGCCGGGGATGTCCATGCCCATGGTTCCTCGGTCCCTCGCCGGAGATGAGTACGAAGGTTCTGATACCCGCGAAAGCGTCAACCGTACCAGGGTCGTCCGGCCAAGGCGGTGACGTCGGCCTCATCCCGTACGGAGCCCCTGCTCACCGCCTGGCTTTCCGCGTGGGCGGTACGCCGGGCGGGGAACAGGCGCGAGGGGGGCCTGCGGCACCCCGGTTCCGGTCGGGGTGCCGCAGGGGCTTCATCCCATCCTGACCCGGCCCTCGGGCACCAGACGCCCGAGGACGAGTTCGTCGCGGACCAGGGCCGCGAACTGTGTGGCTCCGTGAGTGGAGGTATGGGTGTTGTCGCGTTTCTCGTCGTAGAGGTAGAGCGCCTTGGAGCCCTCCGCGCCGAGGGATTCCACCAGCGCCCTGGTCCTGGCGGTGAGGTCGATCAGCGGGACGCCGGCCGCCGAGGCGACGGCGCGGACGACCGCCGGGTGGTCGACGCCGAGCCCGTTGACCAGCAGGGCGGTGTCGTTGTTCAGGGTGCCGTCGGTGTTGAACCAGCGCCGCACGACGGGCGTCACCAGAACCGGTTCACCGCCCTCGGCCCGCACGCCCGCCACCATGGTCTCGAGGTTGGCCCGGTAGGTCGCCTCGTCGGTGGTCTTGTCGTTGTGGGCGAGCTGGATGAGGACGAGGTCACCGGGCCGGATCGACGACCGGACGGTGTCCCACAGTCGCGGGTTCCCCAGATAACTGACCGTACTCTCGCCGGAGTCCGCGTGGTTGGCGACCGAGACGCCCTTGCGCAGGTACTGGGGCAGTTGCTGGCCCCAGCCGGAGTACGGGTCGCCGGGCTGGTCGCAGGCGGTGGAGTCGCCGACGACGAGGATCTGCCGGGTGTGCCGGTCGGCGGCCGGGGTGACCCGGATGTCCGCGAGCGCGGGTGCGGCGCCGCCGATGGTGAGGTCGAGCCCGGGGCTGCCGTCGGGCCCGGTGGGCTCCCCCTCGGGCGTGCGGACGTCGACGGTGAAACCGCGGGAGACCCGCTGCCCGGCCCCGGCGGTGGTCTCCGCGAGCAGCGTGCGCCGGGTCTCGCCGCCGATGGCGGTACGGGAGGCGCTCTCCCCGCCGAGACGGACCTGTACGTCGTAGGTGCCGGGCGGGAGGTCGAAGTGGCAGGCGGTGGCGGTGCAGTTCTCGATGCCCAGGGCCGGCCTGTGGTCCCGCGTCCGGGCGGCGGCGGGAGCGGACGACAGCCCGAGCCCGCCGACGACCGTCGCGGCCGCCACGGCTCCCGCGACGACGGTCTCCGCCGTCCGCCTCCGACGCGTTCTCATGTCCCGCGTGTCCACTGCTGGTTGCTCCCTCCGTTGCAGGTGTACGTGATGAGGGCGGCCGAGTTGGCGGTCGCGCCGCCGGACACGTCGAGGCATTCGCCGGTCGCACGGGACGTGAGGGTCACGTGGGAGCCGGTGGCGGAGACAGACCACTGCTGGGCGGTGGCCGCGGCGGAGGTGGAGCAGTTCTCCTGCGTGACGGTGCTCGCGTTCTCCTGGAGGCACAACGAGCTGTTGCGCACGACGAGTCGGTGGTAGCCGTTGCCGGCCGGCTTGAACCAGAACCGCTGGTTGCCGCCGCCGTTGCAGTCGTACTGCTTGAGCTGGGCGCCCTGCCACAGCGACTGGCTCGTGATGTCGGCGCACTTCCCGCTGTGCCGGGCGATGAGCGTGTGGTACGTGGCGGAGGTCCCGCCGACCGTCCCGGCGGCGGTGTCGACGGTGATCTCGGGCGACCAGGACAGGGACATCGAGGTGGAGGACGGGAAGGTCAGCGGCAGCCACACGTACCGGGAGTCGTTGACCCTGCCGCCGAAGGAGTTGCCCCAGCGGTCCCCGAGATACAGGTAGGACGTGCCCGAGGACCCCTGTACCGGCAGGACGAACGCGGTCTGCGATCCGTAGGCGGTCGCGTCCCCCACGTCGCGCATCGCCGACCAGGGGCCGGCGGGGCTGGTGGCGGTGGCGTACTGCTGCTGGTTGGGGTTCCAGCCGGTGGCGCCGGACGTCAGCATGAAGTACACGCCGCCCCGCTTGAACAGGGCCGGCGCCTCGCGGTGGCCGCCGGGCCACGGGTTGGCGACCAGGCTCGCGATGCCGGTGTGGTCGGCGGTGAGCCGGTAGACGTGCAGGTCGTAGTTCTCGCGGGCGGCCGAGACCATGTAGCCGGTGCCGTCGGTGTCGGTGAAGACGGTGATGTCGCGGGACATGTGCTGCCCCAGCGGGCGGAAGCTGCCCCGCCACTCGTAGTCGCCGTCCACGGTGTCGGAGACGGCGACGGCGGCGCGGGCCTCGCTGTAGTCGGAGCCGTTCTCCTTGTGCATCCACATCACGAACTTCCCGGTGGCCGCGTTGTACATGACCTTGGGGCGTTCGATGTTGGCGGTGGCGAGCTCCGGGTCATCGGCCTGGGTGAGGACGTGGTTGCGGAACTCCCAGTTCTTCAGGTCGGTGGAGCGGTAGGCGTCGACGTACCGGAAGGTGTTGTCGTCGCCCCGGTGCTCGCCGAACCAGTAGTAGTACGCGCCGACCTTGATGATCCCGCCGCCGTGCGCGTGCACGGGGCTTTTGGTGACGTCGGTGAACTGGACGCCGTTGTCGATCGTCTGCGGTGCGGCCCGGGCGGGCCCGGCGGTGGCGAGGGCGCCGGCGAGGGCGAGGCAGAAGGTGAGCACCACCGCGTACAGACGTCTCATGTCACACCCCCGTGCCACTGGTCGCCGCGGTCCCGTCGGCCACGGGGATGCCGAAGTCCGGGGTGCCGTCCGGCTTCCAGCCGAGGGTCTGGACGCGGGTGTGGCGGTTCGGGTCGTCGAGCGGGTCCCCGTTGATCTCCCTGTACTGACGGGCGTGGTAGACGAGGACGTCGGTGCGGCCGTCCTCGGCGACGGTGAAGCAGCTGTGCCCGGGACCGTACTGCCGGGTCGTGTCGTTGCTGGTGAAGACGGGGACGGGCGACTTGGACCAGCTCGCGGTGTCCATGAGGTCGCTGTCGTCGGGGGCGGTGAGCAGACCCATGCAGTAGTTGGCGTCGGTGGCGCTGGCGGAGTACGTCATGAAGACCCGGCCTTGACGCTGGATCACGTACGGCCCCTCGTTGACCTTGTAGCCGACGCGTTCCCAGCCGTACTCCGGTGTGGACAGCCGTACCTGGGGCCCCGTCAGGGTCCACGGGTCGGACATCTCGGAGAGCCAGACGGCGGTGTTGTTGTCCATGCCGGGCTCGTGCTGGGCCCAGGAGAGGTAGCGGGTGCCCCGGTGGGTGAAGGTGGTGGCGTCCAGGGAGAAGGTCTCCCACGCGGTCCTGATCCGCCCTTTCTCGACCCAGGTGCCCCGGAAGGGGTTGGGGTGGGCGTTCTCCAGCACCCAGATGCGGATGGCCCACACGTCCTCGGCGGGCGCGGCGGCGAAGTAGACGTACCACTTGCCGGCGACGCGGTGCATCTCCGGCGCCCAGATGTGGGCGCCCATGTCACCAGTGGGGTGGGCCCGCCAGATCACGGACTCGGCGGCACTTCCCAGCCCGGCCAGCGTGCGGGAACGGCGCAGGACGATCCGGTCGTACTCGGGGACGGTGGCGGTGAAGTAGTAGAAGCCGTCGGTGTGACGGGTGATGTGCGGGTCGGCACGGTTGCGCACGAGGGGGTTCCCGTAGGGGGCCGCCGCCTTCGGTCTGCCGGCGGGCGTGGAGGGGGCGGCCGCGTGGGCCGCCGCGGGGGTGGTGGCGGCCAGGGCGCCTGCGGCGAGGGCGCTCTTCAGCAACAGCCTGCGGGCGGGCGTGGGGGACGGAGCGGATGACGGCTCGGGGAGGTGGGGGCGGGGGTGGGGCAGGTCGTCGGCGCGGCTCATGCGGTCTGCCTCTCGGGGAGGGGAGGTGGTCCGTGCACGGGCTGTTCGGCTCGTTCGTTCCGTTCGGCATACCGAAAGTCATCTGACATGACGAACATCGAACGTCGAAAAGGTAAGCGCTTGTCATGAGTGGGTCAACGGTTCGGACGAGCCGGAGCGGTATGCCCACGGAAGCGAAAAACTTTCGGGTGCCGATGTCGAGAACCCGTGGCCGGCTCCGTCCCCGCAGTGAACGCGACCAGAATGGGTCACACAGCACCGAGGAGAGACACGATGACCAAGTACCTGCTGCTGAAGCACTACCGCGGCGCCCCGGCTGCGGTCAACGACGTGCCCATGGACCAGTGGACGCCGCAGGAGATCTCGGCCCACGTCCAGTACATGAACGACTTCGCCGCCCGGCTCGAGGGAACCGGCGAGTTCGTCGACGCCCAGGCGCTCTCCCCCGAGGGGGCGTTCGTCCGGTACGACGGCGAGGGCCGCCCGCCGGTCACCGACGGCCCGTTCGCCGAGACCAAGGACCTCATCGCCGGCTGGATGGTGATCGACGTCGACAGTCACGAGCGCGCCCTCGAGCTGGCCGGGGAACTGTCGGCCGCCCCCGGGGCGGGCGGGAAGCCGATCCACGAGTGGCTCGAGGTGCGCCCGTTCCTGGCCGCGCCGCCCACCGTCACGGAATGACGACGGAAACGGCCACGGAAACGACGAGTACATGACCTCCGAGGTGAACGAGTTCCTCCTCCGGAGCCTCACGCCGAGCGTGCTCGCGATCCTCGTCCGCCGCGGAGCCGACTTCTCGGCGGCCGAGGACGCCGTCCAGGACGCTCTGGTCGAGGCGGTCCGGGTCTGGCCGGCCGGCCCTCCGCGGGACGCCAAGGGCTGGCTGGTCACCGTGGCCTGGCACCGGTTCCTCGACGCGGCCCGGGCGGACACCGCCCGCCGCCGGCGTGAGGACCGGGTCGACGAGGAGCCGGCCCCCGGGCCCGCGCCCGCGGTGGACGACACGCTCCAGCTCTACTTCCTGTGCGCCCACCCGTCGCTGACGCCGTCGTCCGCGGTCGCGCTCACGCTGCGCGCCGTCGGCGGGCTCACCACCCGCCAGATCGCCCGGGCCTGCCTGGTTCCCGAGGCGACCATGGCGCAGCGGATCAGCCGGGCCAAGCGCACCGTCTCCGGCGTGCGGTTCGAGCGGCCCGGCGACGTCGCCACCGTGCTGCGCGTCCTCTACCTGGTCTTCAACGAGGGCTACTCCGGCGACGTCGACCTCGCCGCCGAGGCCATCCGGCTCACCCGGCAGCTCGCGGCCGCGATCGACCACCCCGAGGTGGCGGGGCTGCTCGCCCTCATGCTGCTCCACCACGCCCGGCGCGCCGCCCGGACCGCGCCCGACGGCAGCCTGGTGCCGCTCGCCGAGCAGGACCGCGGCCGGTGGGACACCGCGACGATCGCCGAGGGGGTCGGGATCCTGCAGGCGGCCCTCGCCCGCGACCGGCTGGGCGAGTTCCAGGCCCAGGCCGCCATCGCGGCACTCCACGCCGACGCCCCCACCGCCGGAGAGACCGACTGGGTGCAGATCGTCGAGTGGTACGACGAGCTCACGCGCCTGACCGGCAGCCCGGTCGTCCGGCTCAACCGCGCGGTGGCCGTCGGCGAGGCCGACGGGCCGCGCGCCGGCCTGGCGGCGCTCACCGCACTGGACGACTCGCTGCCCCGCCACGCCGCGGTGGCGGCGTACCTCCACGAGCACGACGGCGACCTGGCGACGGCGGCACGCCTGTACGCCGAGGCGGCCCGGAAGGCGTCCAACCTCGCCGAACGCGACCACCTGACCCGCCAGGCCGCCCGGCTCAACACCCGCCGGGGGCACTGAGGGGTCGCGCTCGGTTTCTCGGAGTTCCCGCCCGGTGTCTGACGTGGCCCCGTGCCGAGGAACCGCGCAGGACGCCCGCCCGTGCCCTGCCCACGGCCTACGGCCCACGGCCCACGGCTCACGGCTCACGGCTCGACTACCGTCGACGGTATGCACACCGCCCCCGCCCTGGCCGACCTTCTCGCCGCCGGCACAGCCGTTCTCGACGGCGGCATGTCCAACCAGCTGACGGCAGCGGGCCACGACCTGAGCGACGAGCTGTGGTCGGCGCGCCTGCTCGCCGAGGACGCCGGGGCGATCACCGAGGCGCACCTCGCCTACTTCGAGGCGGGCGCGGACGTGGCGATCACCGCCAGCTACCAGGCCACGTTCGAGGGCTTCGCGCGACGCGGCATCGACCACGGCCGGGCCACCGCCCTCCTCGCCCTGAGCGTCGGGGCGGCCCGCGAGGCCGCCCGGCGGGCGCAGGTGTCCCGCCCCCTGCGGGTGGCGGCCTCCGTCGGCCCGTACGGCGCGATGCTCGCCGACGGCTCCGAGTACCGGGGCCGGTACGGGCTGAGCGTGGCCGAGCTGGAACGCTTCCACCGCCCCCGCATGGAGGCCCTGGCCGCCGCGGAGCCCGACGTCCTCGCTCTGGAGACCATCCCGGACACCGACGAGGCCGAGGCCCTCCTCCGCGTCCTGCCCGCCCTCGGCATCCCGGCCTGGCTGTCGTACTCGGCGAAGGGCGACCGCACCCGCGCGGGTCAGCCCTTGGAGGACGCTTTCGCGCTCGCCGCCGACGTGGACGAGGTCATCGCGGTCGGCGTGAACTGCTGCACCCCGAAGGACGCCGACCACGCGGTCGCCCTCGCGGCCCGCGTCACCGGCAAACCCGTCGTGGTCTACCCCAACAGCGGCGAGACATGGGACGCCGGAGCGCGCGCGTGGAAGGGTCGCGCCACGTTCACCGCCGAGCAGGTCACGGGGTGGCGGGAGTCCGGAGCCCGGCTGATCGGAGGGTGCTGCCGGGTGGGCCCGAAGACGATCTCGGCGATCGCCGCGACGCTACGGCGGCCGGCGTAGCGAACGCGCACCGGACGGCCTTCCCGGGCCCTGCTCCCCCACCCCGACCGCTGTCTCCCGCCCGCTGTCCCGCGCCCGCCCTGGGCCTCGCCGCCGCCGACTGCTCGTCGTCCCCCCGGGAGCGGTTGTCAGGGGCAAGCGTTATCCTCACCGAACGCGTGTGACACATGTGTCTTACGACCACCGGGGGGTGTCCGTGCACGGCCGTGATCAGTTTTTCCCTCAGGACTGTCCGGGCGGCCACCCGGGCATGTCGACCGAGGCGGGAATCGACGTCCAACGCCAACTGGAGTCACTGATCCAGGACTTCCGTGCGGGCGATCCTCCGATGCCGGTGATCGTGCTGCACGCCGAGGATCCCGCCGACGACGACCGGGTCACCGGGCTCGTCGACGAGCTGCGCGAAGGGCAGCAGCAGCACGGCACGCGCCTGGCCGTCGCCTCGACCGAGCCGCAACCGGGGGAGGACAGTCCCACGGCGCGGGCCACACGACTCCTGCGCGATCTCGGCGACTCCGGGAAGTGGGGCGACCGGTCCGCCGCCTACCGGCCCTACTCCTTCCCCCGCCTCGGCCTCGTCCGTGCCCTCCAGGAGGCCACCGACGATCCGGAGATGCGCGAGCACTGGCCGACCGCCCCCGCCGGCACTCCGGAGGGCAACACCCAGCGGGAGCAGGCCCGGACCCAGCTGCTGCGCCTCCTGGCCCGGCAGCACTGGCGCCCCCGCAGACCCCCGCGCCGGCAGATACTGCTCACCGACGTGCAGCAGTTCCTCCCCATGGGCGTCCTGGGCGCCTTCACCGCGCTGCTCACCCGCCCCGAGTGGTACATCGCCCTCCTGGCGGGCATAGGGCTGATGGTCCTGCTCGCCGTCCTGAACCACGTCCCCGGCCGCGCCCCTCTCTTCCTGTGGTTACGCAGGGAGAGCCGGTGGTTCCTGACCACGACGTTCCTCCAGTCCGCCGCCCGCCACCAGTCGACCAGTGTGCGGCTGCTGCGGCCCGTCCGCTCCTGGAAGGCCATCGCGGCACGCGCCTACGACGTGGCCGAGGCCCTGCGGGAGGGCGGCCAGTTCCCCCTCCAGCTGTATGTGCTGGCGCTCCTGGAGGACCTGCGGAACAACCACCGGCGCGGCAGCTGGGATCTGCGGGGGTTCAAGCGGACGCGTCCACCGGTGCTGTTCCTGCGCCGGGCAGGACAGGAGAACGGCGGCATCGAACTGATCAGGGCGGTCAGCGACGTCCGCAGCCGGCGCAGCGAACTCGACCCGCTGCTGATCGTGGCGGGCGTGGCGGCGGACGACGCGCCGCTGCTCGACCGCGGCGAGGACGGAAGTCCGCAGGCCTCACCGTCACCGTCACCCTCCCGGTACCAGCCCTCGCGGCTCCAGCAGCGGCTGCGGAACTGGTACGACGAATGGGCCGGCAACCTCCGGGCCGACCAGTCGCCGAGCAGGACGAACGCCCTGCCCTGGGTGCTCAGGATTCCGCTCCCCCGCGAGGAGTTGGCGCAGCTGCGGGAGACGGACTGGCGCTGTGTCAGGGACCGGCACCGGCTGCCCCTGGTCCGCGTGGTGTGGTCGGCGTACAGCCTCGCCCTCGCCGTCGTCCTCGCCTGCACCGCGGGCGGTGTCCACTCCTACGAACTGCACCGGACGTACTGCTCGGCGGGCCTGCTGACCGCCAACCGCGACACCGAACGGCATTCCGCGCCCGGCGACGGCACGGAGTGCGTCGGGATAGCCACCGGGGACGTGCGGTTCGGCGCGTACCTCCGGGACGCGGACGACGAAGAGGCCGACGAGCAGGGCGGAAGACTGCGCGAACTGGAGAACCGGATCCATGACGAGAACGCCAGGGTGCTGCGCAACCACTCCGGCGCCTACGTCACGGTGGTGTACGCGGGACCGCTGAGCTCCTCCAAGCTGAACCCCTCGCCGGTCAAGGGCGTCGAGGAGCTGACCGGCGTGTACCTCGCCCAGCGTGTCGTCAACGAGAACCACACGGTGAAGATGCGGGTGCTGCTCGCCAACGGCGGCGCGGACATGGGACACCAGAGCGAGACGGCCGAGGCGATCGCCGAGTACGCCGAACGCGACCCGACCTTCGTCGGCGTCGTCGGCTTCGGCCGTGACCTGCAGAGCAGCCCCGGTGTCACGGACCGGCTCCACAAGGCGGAAGTGCCCGTCGTCTCCGGCACCAACTCGGCGAGCTACCTGCCGGAGGAGTTCTCCAACTGGTTCAGTCTCGCGGCTCCCGACGAGCACCAGGCAGAGGCGCTCGGTCACGTCGCCCGGCAGCTGCGCACCCCCGGCGGGGCCACGCACGCCCTGGTGCTGGCCCGCGACCTCAAGGGCTCGCAGGACCGTTACACCAGCGAGCAGGCCGCCTACGGCGAGGAGATGCTGAAGCGGGAACGCTTCCGGACGCTGCCCACACGGGAGTACCGGGTGGTGAACGGCGACCCCGAACTGCGGTTGCACGCGGAGCGCATATGCCAGGGAGAGAACGTCCCCTCGGTGATCTACTTCGCCGGACGGGTCGAGGACGTCGGACCGCTGATGACCCAGCTGAGCACCCAGCCGGGCTGCGCGAACAAGGAGATCTCGATCCTCACGGGCGACGACCTGAGCAAGGCCAGGTTCTCCGGCACGGGCGGCAGCGACGGCGTGGCCCCGCAGATCACGCTGTACCACGCGGCCCTGGCCGAACTGGAGGACGCCGCGCCCGCCACCGCCTTCTACGAGGACGCCGCCCGCCACCTCTCCTGGATCGAACAGGACCGGCTCCCGTACGCCACCCCCGACTTCGCCAGCGGCCAGACGGCCCTCTCCCACGACGCCGCGCGTGCGCTGTACTGGGCGGCCAGCCGCGAGGACGTGCCCCAGAGCCTCGCGGCGACCTGGGTCAACCTCAGGAGCGTCAAGCTCGACAGGATGGCCACCGGGACGATCGACTTCACCAACGCGCCCCTGTACGGCGAACGGCACGGCCACAGCATCCTCGTCAAGCGGGTCCGCAGAACCCCGGCCGGTGTCTCGGAGGCGGAGGTCCTGTGCAGCAGAACGGCCGGCGACGTCAAGCCGCTCGACGTGAAGGAGTGCTCGATCAAGTGAACGAAACGGTAATCGCCCAGGATTCCGGGATGAGGATTCCAGGCCCCGAGGAGATCCGCGCGCTGCACGAGAAGCACGCGCCCACCGCCGAGGCGTTCGCGCTCGTCCACACCCACTGCGAGATCGTCTGGAGCATCGCCGGGCAGCTCCTTTCCGCGCCGCACCTCGCCCACCTCGACGCCGACCTGGTCCGCGCCGGCTGTCTCCTCCACGACATCGGCGTCTACCGCCTCTACGGGGACGACGGCCGGCTGGACCACAAGAGCTACGTCCGGCACGGACTGCTCGGTCAGCAGATCCTCGAAGAGGAGGGCTTCCCCGAGGCCCTGTGCCGGTTCTGCTCCCACCACACCGGAGTCGGGATCACCCGGCACGACATCGTGCGCCAGGGCCTCCCCCTGCCTCCCGCCGACTACACGGCGGTGACGCGGGAGGAGCGGCTGGTGATGTACGCGGACAAGTTCCACAGCAAGTCCAGACCGTCGGCGTTCCTCTCCCCCGACGCGTACGCTGCCCACGTCCGCCGCTTCGGCGAGGAGAAGGTGACCGCCTTCCAGGCCCTGCGCGCCGAGTTCGGCGACCCCGACCTCACCCGCCCGGTGCCGGGCGGGGGCGGGGGCGTGGACGTGGACAAGGACGGGAGCCTGGGCGTCCTCCCGTGACCGTCATCGTCCGTCACGGCACGGGCCCGCCGCGACAGCCCCTGTGGAAGCGGACACCCGCGTGGACGGGCCACTTCGCGCCCACCGCCGGTCACGTCACGGGGCGGCGGGAGTCCGGGGCCCGGCCGATCGGTGGATGCCGCCGGGTGGGCCCGAGGACGATCCCGGCGATCGCCGCGACGCCACGACGCCGCGACGCCACAGCGGCCGGCGCGGCGAACGCTCGTCGGTGGATTGCTCGGTCATGACAGGGCCTCTGCGGGTCGGGCGGTGGCGTGGTGAGTGTCGGCGGTAACGCGACGCTGATCGGCAGTGACCAGAAGTCGCCTGGCCAGCGGCTGAGGGGCGAGGGCCGCGAGTTGGTTGATGCGGTCGGCCTCTTCCAGCAGTTCGTTTGCGTGGCTGTCGAGACGGACGGCGTTCCCGCAGCCGGGGCGGCAGTCGAACTGGTTCGGGGCGGTTGCGTCGGGGCCTGGTTCGCAGAGCGCGTTGTCGCGCTTGAAGACGCAGATCAGCGAAGCGTCCGGGTTGTCGAAGAGGACCAGGCCGTCGCGGGCCGGGTAGTCGGCGGCCTGTTCGGCGAACTTCTGGGTGACGGTACGGCCCTCGAGTCGTGGTGCCTGGACGGCGGCGGTGAGGGCTCGTCGGGCGGCGGGCCCTTTTCACCTGCGTTTTCGCAGGTCAGCTCCGTTCGGTGAGTCCGTGGAAGTCCGCTGGTGTGCGCCGTTGGCGGGTCCGGTTGCCGTCAGCGTTGCCGTCAAACGGCATCTACTGTCGTGCGAGTCCAGCGGGGTCGATTGCGATGGGGAACGGGGCGTCCAGGTGCGTGGTCGCGCCGGAGAGTGCAGTCGTCTGCTCCACGTACCGGCCGCCCCGCAGCTCGTAGATGGCGAGCATGGGGGCCGGGTCGAACTCGAGTCGCCAGAAGTGCGGGATGGCTGCCTCGGCGTACAGCATGGGCTTGACCTTGCGGTCCATGGTGCTGTTGCCCGGGGAGACGAGTTCGACGACAAGCTGAACCGCTTCGATGTCGACGGTGACGGGGTCCTCGGCGGTCGCGCCGGCGTCGGCCACGACCAAGTCAGGAACGACCAGACCCGACGGCAGGGCGACATTGACGCCCTCCAGGATCTCCACCGGTGCGCCGACGGCCCGGGCAGCCGCGTCCAGGGCGACGTGGAGGCGGAACGAGGCCCGCTGATGGCGAACTCCGGGAGCGGGGGACATTACGAGGGACTCCCCCAGCAGCTCGTAGCGGGTGGTGCGGTCTTCGGGCAGGGCGAGGACGTCGGCGACGGTCCAGGGCCCTGTGTGGTCGATGGCAACGCTCATTCCCTTTCACCTCCTCGTCCGCCCGGCAGCCGCGGTGTGACTCCGACAGGCGGTACACGGCCAGCATACGGGCGCTCCCACCTGCCGACACCAGGTCTCGCCGGCACGAGCGAGACCCCGAACGCGCGTGCCATGAAGCCCTCCGCCGGAGCGGCGTCGGCAAGGCTCGCCCATGGCTGACCTAGGAGTTGTCCGGGCGATCAAGGATCTCGTTGGGGTGACTCGGCGGAGGGACCTGATGAGTGCTGGGGAGATGAGCCGTGCGGAGGCGGTCGCGCTCGTGCAGCAGACCATGGACGCGGACTACGCCTCGGGCGACGAGGTGGACGGCTGGCTGGACAGGCTGGACAGAGCCCTGGCATGCCCGTCCGGACATGTCAGGGACTTGATCTTCTGGCCGCCGGAGCGGGAGCTTTCGGCTAATGAGGTGGTCGATCAGGCCCTGGCGTATCGGCCAGTCGCTTTGTGAAGTCGGGACCCAACTCCGAAGCCGGATGAGCAGGGCTGCGGTGGTTGCGGTGCCGAGGAAGACGTAGCCGCGCTTGTCATAGCGAGTGGCCACGGCCCGGGACTGCTTCAGCCCGTTGATCGCTCGTTCGACGGTTGCGCTTCTTGTACCGCTCTTCGTCGAAGCCGGGTGGCCGTCCACGCCCCACCGGATGGATCAGTGATCACTGGGCGTAGCCCCTTCGGTTGTCGGCACCGGTGGGTCGTCGGCTGTGATGCGAGCCAGCAGCGTGCGGGCTTCCCGGACTTGGGGGTGGTCCGGATGCAAGAACCGCTCGCAGTCGGTCAGCGCCTCACGGACCGCTGCTTCCGCTTCGCTCCGACGCCCCAGACCATGCAGGGCAGCGGCCGTGTTCACAGCCAGGGCCCCGCTGTGGCCCCGAGTCCGGAGTGGAGTGAGCCGGCGCGCCTCGGTGAGCGCTTCGTGGTGCCGCCCCTGCCCGTTCAGACCGCGCACGAGACCGTAGTGCAAGGCAGCGAGCGTGCTTCCTTCGGCTCGGGGCAGATCGCCCCGGGCGATGGCCTCGGCCTCCTCGTAGCGGGCTTGTCCGCACAGGGCGCGGACCGAGTTGCTCAGCACGCTCAGCTCGATGTCCCATACCGGTACCAGATGTTTCAGGCGGGTCAGGCTACGCAGTACCTCCAGTCCTTCAGCCTCCGCTTCCGCGTAGCGCTCCGCACCGTTGAGGACCATCATGCGGTTGTGCCGGATCTCCAGCAGCAGCGTCCGCTCGGGCCCAGCCATCCCGCTCAACTCTGCTATGAGCGATTCCAGCTCGGCCGGCACCTGCACTCCGCGCCCGTGGACGCAGGCCGCCGCCGTGGCCAGGGCCCTGGCGTACCACGCCACAGCGATACCCCGACCTCGCCTGCGCAGACGTCCCGCTTCCGCCTCGAGCGCCCTGGGGTTGGCGGCTTTCGGCCTGACCGTCCGGGTCCGGGAGGCACACAATGGCAGGCACATGCCATAGGAGGCCGCCGTGAGTCCCACGCGTTCCGAAAGACCCCTGCGAACCGTCGTCCGGGCCGTCGTCGTACTGGCACTGCTCCTCGTCTGGTCCCCCGCCGTCGGATCGGCCGCCCATGCCGGGGAGCGGGCGGGGCGACAGGCGGCCGTCTCGGTGCGCGGGGGCGACACCCTCTACAGCACCGGCGCCCGCTGCACCGTGGGCTTCAACGCCCGCTCCGGCTCCACGCTGTACGCGCTCGTTTCGGGCCGGTGCGCCCAGGGCGCCCGCACCTGGTACGCCGACGCCGCCCTGACCGTCGCCGTCGGCGTCACCGCGGGAGTGAGTTTCCCGGGCAACGACTACGCGAGCATCCGGTACACCAATACGGCGGTCGCCTACCCCGGCGAGGTCTCGCTGGGCGCCGGTACCCGCGACATCACCAACGCGGCGCATCCCGTCGTCGGGCAGTCGATCTGCCACGTCGGGCGGACCACCGGATACCGCTGCGGGACCGTCCAGGCCGTGAACGTCACCATCAACTACGGCGGGGGAACCGTGTACGGACTGTTCCGGTCCAGCATCTGCTCCGAGCCCGGCGACACCGGCGGTCCGGCTTTCTCGGGCAGCACGGCTGTCGGCATCATCGTCGCCGGCAGCGGTAACTGCAGCTCGGGAGGCTCCACCTACTACCAGCCGGTGACCGAATGGCTGTCGGCGTACGGCCTGAGCGTCTACTGAGGCGACCGAACCGGGCCGACCGCGCACGCGAAGCCCCGGCGGACAGAGCCGGGTCGCCGGGGTGTCGTGCGCAGCCGACGGCGGGCCGGCACCGACCGCCTTCCGGCCACTCACCAAGGCCGCGCGGCACGGTCCGACCGAGGATGCGGAGAAGTCGTCCGTGCTGCTCACCGACCGTGATCGCGCCCTCTGCCGGCGCTACGGACACTGGGGGGCCAGGGGATTCCCGGGGTCGGGACCAGGACCGTCAAGGGCTGACTGCCCCGACCCCCGTGCCCCCTTCCCCGTTCCCGCCGTCCCGGAGGCCAGGTCCCCGCGTGCCACATGTCAGAGGAACCCTGTGCGGGGAGCCGTGACCGCGATGGTGTCCTTCACCAGGGCCAGCGCGGCGCCCAGAGGGCTCGAGCGTCCCCCGCTCACGATGACGTCGCCGGCATCGGGACAGCCGAACACCACGGCCTTCTCCGGCCCGACCAGCGCGTACAAGGGGTCGCCGGGCTCCGTCTCCTCCAGTCGGACGCGGACGAGGTGGGGCTCGTCCAGGGAGGCGCTCGCCACGGCTCGCAGGCGGCGCGCCCGGGAGACCGCGTCCAGCGCCGCCCGGGAAGTTCCCTCGCCCACCGGCTCCGCCCGCACCTGTACGGACGCCGGGTCCCATCCCCAGGCCAGCGCTGACAGCAGCCGCACCTTGGTGGCGGCATCCTCACCGGACAGGTCGGACGACGGGTCCGCCTCCGCGGTCCCCCGGCGCTGGGCCTCCCGGACCGCCTCACCCAGCGAGTCGCCCTCGGCGAGGCGGTCGAGGACGAACGTGGCGGTGCCGTTCGGGCAGGCCCGAATCGTCGTGCAGCCCAGACCGCGCAACGAGGTCCTGGCCAGGTCCCCCGCCGGCAGAGCGGCTCCCGTGGCCCCGGAGATCCTGATCATGCTGCCGGCCGCACGGGCCGCTTCGTCGAGGTCCCGCCAGTGGCTGAGCAGGTGGCTCTTGGTGGCCGTGACCACATGAACCCCTCTGCGCAGGGCGACGAGGGCCTCCTCCGCGGCGTGCCGCCGGAGTCGGGGTGAGGACGGGATCGCCTGGACGAACACGCGGGCAGCTGTCCGGTCGAGCGTGTCCTCCAGCGGGGCCAGCGGACTCCACTCCGAGCGGGGCGGCACGGGCTCCCCCTCGCGGAGCCGGCACTGCGCGGAACTCGCCCGGACGACAGCCACGTTCACCCGTACGCCGTGCCGGCGGGCCAGCCCGTCCCCCTGCCGCGCCAGGTGCTCGACGAAGGCCTGGCCGACCGGACCGTATCCGGAGAGCACCACATCGGCCTGGCTCACCTCACGCATGGTTCTCCGCTCCTCTTCGACGTCCCCGTACGGGAGACCAAGCTTCGCATTCCCTCGTGGGAACCCGCGGTGTTCGGCTTCGTTCAAGGAGTGCGCCCAGCGCACGGCCCAAACGAGGCGGGGGGAGGGCCGAAGCCGACCGCAGTGGCGAGTCGAGAGGGCGGGGCGAAGGCCAGTCCCGGATGCCGCTGTTTCCCGGGCGGGTGGTGCGGCTGTCCCAGACCAGGCAGAAATGCCCTGAGGGAAGTTCGTAAGGTGTGGGCCAGTCCCTCAAGTAGCGTTCGCCGGTGACCAGGCTCGTGGCCAGGCCGTCGAAGAGTTCGGCCGGGCTGGACGCCCACTTGGTGGCCTCGACGGCTCCCGATCCGAGACCCATCTCGTAGACGTGGCCGTAGGCCGGGCCGGGACGATGGTCGACGAAGGCGATCCCTCCGTCGATGGGATGCGCGAAGGGCACCCACTGGTGGGCGTGGCCGTAGAGCGTGTCCCCCTCCCAGTACCCGTTGGCGATGAGCTCCGCCAACTCGTCCGCCAGGAACTCGTGCCCCCGCGCGATGCGGTCGGTTCCGATGAGCCGGTGTCCCAGCGGCAGGAACGCGCCGGCGTGGTGGTTGGCCGGCTCCGGATCCGGCATGACGCCGTCGTGCCGCTGCAGAAGTGCTCTCAAATGCGGGTGGAGCGGGAAACCGAGTCGCGCTTCGAGGGCCGCGATCTCCTCGGCGGTGGCAGGCTGCAGCAGGGCGGCCTGATCGATGGGAGCGCGCACCGATAACCAGTGCTCGAAGCGCTCCCACGCCGCATCGAACGCGGCAAGCTCTGTGTCCGTCATGCCGCGACCCTGGACGGCACCACTGACACTCCTCTGCGGCCGCGGGGCGACAGTTGGGCTCCTGCCTCTCCATGTCGACGCGGTGGTCGGAGGGTAGGCGAACCAGTAGAGGTGCGAGGGTGCCTCACGCCCGTCGGCCGTGTGCGGGTTCTTCCCGCCGGGTTGCACCGGACCTACAGTAGGAAGCGCTTTCTATACGGTGGCCCTCGGCTGGGCCGGAGAGGTGGGGTCCCGATGGTCCGTACGGGAGGTACGGGGCGGGTGGGCGTGGCGGCCGGGCCGACGCTGGCGGTCGTGGCCCGCGAGGCGGGGGTGTCCGTGCCGACCGCGTCCAAGGTCGTCAACGGGCGTGAGGACGTGGCCCCGGAGACCCGGCGCCGGGTCACGGAGGCGCTGGACCGGCTCGGCTATGTGCGCAGACCCCGGTTCGACGGGGCGAGGGCACCGCGCATGGTGGACCTCGTGGTGGACTCGCTGGGGAGTTCGGGGTCCGGCGCGGTCCTGCACGGTGCGGAGGAGGCGGCGCACGACGCGGGGCTGGAGATCGTGGTGTCGGCCGCGCTGACCCGCGGCCACTCCGGCCGCCCGGAGCGCGGGTGGCTGGACAAGCTGGTGGCCCGCGGATCGTCGGGGGTCCTGTTCAACCTGGCCGAGCTGGGCATGTCCCAGTACGCCTGGCTGGAGCAGCACCGCATCCCGTTCGTCATGATCGACCCGGTGCTCGAACCCCCGCCCGGCGTCGTGTCGGTGGGCGCGGCGAACTGGCAGGGCGGGGTCACGGCGACCGAGCACCTACTGTCGCTGGGGCACGAGCGCATCGCCGTCGTCGCGGGTCACCGGCACACCCTGTCCAGCGGCGCCCGCGTCGCCGGCTACCGCTCGGCCCTCGCCGCGGCGGGGGTCCGGCAGCGCGCGGAGTACGTGTGCCACGCCGGGTTCGACGAAGCCGCCGCCCGCCGCCGTACCCGTGAACTCCTCGACCTGCCCGAGCCGCCGACAGCCGTCTTCGTCTGCTCGGACGGGATGGCGCTCGGCGTGTACGAGGCCCTGGCCGAACGGGGCCTGCGCGTGCCGGACGGCATGAGCGTCATCGGCTTCGACGACCTCCCCGAGGCCCGCTGGCTCGCCCCCGCGCTGACGACCGTCCGGCAGCCCCTGTCCGAGATGGCGGCGACGGCCCTGCACCTCCTGCTCCGCATCATGGACGGCCACCACCCGGAAAGCACCCGCACCGAGCTGTCCACCCGCCTGGTGGAACGCGCGAGCACGGCACCGCCGCGCGGCTGACCCACGCGCGGGCCGTGTCCGATTCCTTCAAGACCGGGGAGCCGGAGCGCGCCTACGGTGACCCCATGAGTGCACGATTTGATGCCATCGGGCTGGTCGTCTCCGACATGGGCGCCTCCGTCGCCTTCTACCGGCGGCTCGGGTTCGCGTTTCCCGAGGAGGCCGAGGAGCAGGGGCACGCCGAGGCGGAACTGCCGGGTGGGCTGCGGTTGTTGCTGGACACCGAGGAGGTCGTCCGGTCGTTCCACGCCGGGTGGGAGCCGCCTTCGGGCGCAGGGCGGGCCTCGCTCGCCCTGCGGTGCGACAGTCCTGCCGAAGTGGACTCCCTGTATCAGGAGTTGGTGGCGAGCGGTTGTCGGAGCGAACTCAAGCCCTGGGACGCGGTGTGGGGACAGCGCTACGCCACCGTCCTGGACCCCGACGGGAACGGGGTGGATCTGTTCGCACCGCTGGTCCTCTGAGTCGGGAATTCCGTTCGGACGTGCGGGCTTGCCGGATGGCACCGGCCGGGCGGCCGAAGGCCGGGTCGACGCTGCCGGATGAGGAGCGGGCTGCGCCGGAGGGGCGGATGCGGCGCCGTGCGACGCCGTGCGACGCCACAGGTGTGGGCCTCGCGGTGCCGGATATCGTCCCGGTCTGCGCCACCGGCGCGTCGAGCAAAGACGTTGCCGCTCGGCCGGATTCGACACCGCGTGCGGTGGAGCGGCGGTTCGCTAGGCCGGCCGGCGAGCGGACACGGCGGGGCGTCCACAAAACCGTCCACGTCCTGGAGAAGGACACCCGGGCCCGGATCGCCGCATGGAACACCGATCCCAGACCCCACGCCCGGACCAGGGCCGGGGACGAGATCCTCGAACCCCTCGCCGGCCGTCCGAACGGAATTCCCGAGTCGGAGGACCGGGTACCGGACACCTGGTTCCGAGGCGTGACCGATGAGCATCGGAGTGGGGCGAGGCGGGCCTTGAGCAGGCAGAACTCATTGCCTTCGGGGTCGGCCAGGACATGCCGCTGCTCCTCCCCCGTCTGGCCGGTGCCGGCCGGGCGCGTACCGGGCTTCAGAAGGCGTTCGAGCTCGGCGTCCTGATCGCGGTCGGTGGCGTCGACGTCGATGGGCAGCCGGGATTCCCCCTTCTCCGGCTCGTCCCTGTGACTGAGGACGATCGTCGACTGCGGACCACCGAACCCATGACGAAACCTGCTCTCACCCTGGCAAGCGCCGGGAAGGCCACACGCGAAGCTCATGGGATCCCAGCAGTGAAAACGGTCCCGCGACCGTACCGAACGAGGTGAGCGCAGCCGCGTCGTGGCCCAGTCTGCCCCGGTCGGCGCATCGGGATGCTCACCGGTGAACTCACCCCTGACTCTCAGCGCATGGTCGGCTGTTCGTGCTCGGGCAGGTCAAGGTCCGTGCTCCGGCCCTCCGTTCATACCGGTCGGGCAATATGGCTGCGGCGCACCGCCCTACCGGTTGCGGGGCACCACGAGCGTGCGGCCGTTACCCGGCAGACAACCGTGAGACCGAAGGAGAACGAACGATGTCACGCCAGAACAGGCCAGGTGGCGGCACGCCCGCCCACCCGGCCGGCACCGACGGCGGACCATCGGTCCGCCGTGCGGTGGTGCTGCCCTTGGTGGGCGCCGACGCGGAGCAGGCCCCGCTGCCCGCCCCGCGCTGCGGCACGGCCACCACCGGCGTCGCCGCCGTCATGGCCGAAGGCACGGGAAGGGCCGACGGGGCCGGCCGGGGCAAGGCGGAGACACCCTCCACCGACACGGCCACGGCCGAGTCCGGGACGGCCACGGCCGCGGACGAGCCGGAGGAGCGGAAGGCGGCCGCGGACGAGCCGGAGGAGCGGAAGGCGGCCGCGGAACCGGGAGAGGACCGCCGGGAGCGGCCGGGGACAGGGGCGGACATCGCCACGCCGGCCCCCACCGCGTCGCCGGATGCCGCCGGAGGCATCCGGTCCGGGCTGGCTGCCGTACTCGGCGGCGCCCGCCGGTCCGGCGGAGCCGGGCGGGGAAGCGGCGACGGTGACGGCGACGGTGCGCTGGGCAGGCCGAAGGCCCCCATGCTGGCCGCCGCCGGAATCGCCGGGGTGATTCTGATGGCCGTACCGCTGCTGGTCATGGCCGGCAACGACTGGGACGAAGAGCCCGAGGGCCGCGCCGCCGTGGCTGCCGACCCCCAGGCGCTGCACGACGGGGAGGAGGCACAGCCGCCGCACGTTTACGCCGCCAGGACCCCGAAGGACGATGCTCCGTCCGGCTCGTCGAAGGACGACGAGCGCGACGGCGACGAGGGGAAACAGGGGAAGGCGGCGGAGGACGGGAAGGAGGCGAAGGACGGGAAGCAGGGGAAGGACGACGGCACGGCGCCCCCGGACGACTCCGACCCCGCCGACGGCGCGAGCCCGCAGGTCGCCTCGCCGAAGGAGAGGGAGGAGGACGCGGCGAAGGAGCCGGCCCAGCGGGCCGAGAGCAAGGCGGACCAGACGGTCTCCGTCGCCACCGCCCGGATCGTCAACGCCGACACCGGCAAGTGCCTCACCGCGAGTTCCCGGGGAGCCGGGGCGGAACTGGCCATCCAGCCCTGCGGAGCCTCGCAAGGCACCCAGACCTGGTCCTTCCACGACGACGACCGCACCCTGCGCATCGGTGAGGACCTGTGCATGGGGCTGGACGGCGGGTCGGTGAAGGAGGGCACGGCGATACTGTTGCAGCGGTGCGACGGGTCGGACGGGCAGAAGTTCAAGATCAACAGTACCGAGGACCTGGTGTCGCTCAAGGCCGGCAACAAGTGCGTCGACGTGTGGTGGGGCAAGGAGGCCAACGGCACGCCGGTCAAGCTGTGGCCCTGCACCGGCACTGCCAACCAGACCTGGCGGCGCGGCTGACCCCGTCCCCCGGCCCCGGAGGGCCGCCGGACCCAGCCGTCCACGGCATGGGCGTATGAACGGCATGGGCGTATGACAGGTCCCGGGCGCTCCCGCGTACCGCGCGCGAGCGCCCGGGACCCGTCCTCGTACGTGGCGCATCAGAGCCTTTGACCGGGATCCACTTTCACGACAGTCCCCAGCCGTGAGCCGCCAGGAGTCCGCCCAGCGGCAGGCCCGTCAAGTCCCGTACGTCGCGGGAGAGGTGGGCCTGGTCGGCGTAGCCGGTACGGGTGGCCGTCTCCGCGTACGGGGTGCCCCTGCGGGCCAGGGCGAGGGCTCGGCCCAGGCGGAGGATGCGGGCCAGCGTTTTGGGGCCGTAGCCGAAGGCAGTCAGAGAGCGGCGGTGCAACTGGCGTGCGCTCAGGCCGAGTTCGTCGGCGGTTTCGGCGACCGGGCGGCCCGCGTCCAGGGCGGCCACGACCTGTCGAAGCACCGGGTCGGGCAGGGTGGCGACCTCGGCGGCCCGCCTCAGGGCCAGGTCCTCCAGGCCGCGAGCGGGGTCGGCCGCCGCGTTCACCAGAGTGGTCGCTCGGCGTACCTCCGCTGTCGGCCACAGGTCCGCCAGGTCGGGTCGCTGATCCCGCAACTCGTGCGCGGGCACTCCCAACAGGGCGGGGAGGGCGCCGGGGTGGAAGCGGATGCCCGCCCAGGGGCCCGACGTGCCGGCCTCGATGAGGTGGGCGTGGGTGTCGGGGCCCGCGACCAGCAGGCGTCCGTCGTGCCAGAGCAGGTCCATGCAGCCGTCGGGGAGAACCCGGCCCGCTCCCGCGCCGGCCGGGGTGTTGGTCCACACGACCGCGTCCGGCAGCCGTGACGCCCGTTCGCTGTACACGTCGCCCAGGCTACGCGGCCCGCGTCCGCCACTCCTGCGGGCTGACGCCGTACGCCCGTTTGAAGGCCGTCGACAGGGCGAAGGCACTGCCGTAGCCGACGTGGCGGGCGATCGCGCCGAGGGTGTCGTCGGTGTCGCGGAGGCGGTCCGCGGCGAGGGCGAGGCGCCAGCCGGTGAGATACGTCATCGGGGGCTCGCCGACCAGTTCCGTGAAGCGTCGGGCAAGCGCCGCGCGCGAGACGCCGGCCTTCGCGGCGAGCCCGGCGACCGTCCAGGGGTGGGCGGGGTCGTCCTGGAGGAGGCGCAGCACCGGGCCGACGACGGGATCGCCCAGCGCCCCGTACCAGGCGGGCGGTGCCGCCTCGGGGCGGGCGAACCAGGTCCGCAGCGCGGCGATGACCAGCAGGTCGAGCAGCCGGTCGAGGACGACCTCCTGGCCGGGTTCGTCCCGCACGATCTCCGCCGCGAGGACCGGGGTGAGCGGGCAGTCCCAGTCGTCGGCCGTGAGGAAGACCAGGGGCGGGAGCGCGTCGAGCAGACGGCCGCCGATCTCGCCCTGCACCCGGTAGGTGCCGATGAGCATGACCGCGGCGCCGTCGGTCCGGTCGCCCCAGGTGCGGACGTCGAGGTCCATGACACCGTTCAGGGGGCGTCCGTCGGGGTAGTGGCACTCCCCGCCCGGCAGGATCAGCGCCTGCGGTGGGGTGCCGGGGTCGTCGGCGCAGGTGTACGGGTCGGGGCCGCGCGCGATGGCGAGGTCGCCGGGGCGCAGCAGCCGCCGGTCGCCGCTGTCCGGCACCAGCCAGGCCTCGCCCCGGACGAGGAGCATCACGGTCAGCGGGGCGCGGTCCTCGATCCGGACCGACCAGGGCGGGTCGAAACAGGCTCGGATCATGAACGCGCCACGAGCGCGGGGGCCTTCCAGCAGGCCGGTGAGAGCGTCCATGGGCTTCAGCGTAGACGCGGGCTTATGGGAACGAGCCGTTCGGCGATGGTCCGGTGCGGCCCACGGCAGTTGACTCGTAGGCATGACACAGGCCAAGAGCACAGCAGACATGACGGTGGTCGTCACGGGCGCCTCGGGGCGTACCGGGAGCCGGGTGGCGCGGGCGGCCGAGGCGGCGGGGCTCGTGGTGCGGGCGGCGTCCCGGGCCACCGGGTTCGACTGGGAGGACCGTACGACCTGGGCGGACACCCTGCGGGGCGCCGACGCGGCCTACCTCGTGCACCCCTCGGACGTGGGCGCACCGGGGACCGCCGAGGCGGTCGGCGCGCTCGCCGGGCAGGCGCTCGGGCTGGGCGTGCGGCGGCTGGTGCTGCTGTCCGCGCGGGGCGAGGACCAGGCGCTGCCCACGGAGGAGGCACTGCGGGCGTCGGGCGCGGACTGGACCGTCGTACGGGCGGCGTGGTTCGCGCAGAACTTCAGCGAGGGACCGCTGGTGGAGGAGCTGCGCCGGACCGGGGAGCTGGTGTTCCCGGCCGGTGGGGTGCCGGAGCCGTTCGTGGACGCGCGGGACATCGCGGAGGTCGTGGTCGCCGCGCTGACCGGCGGGGAGCGGTACGCCGGGCGGAACCTCACCGTGACGGGGCCACGGCTGCTGACGTTCGGGGAGGCGGTCGCGGAGATCGCGCGGGCGACGGGACGTGAACTGACGTACCGCGCGGTGTCCGCCCGGGACTACGGCGAGGCGCTCACCGGGTTCGGGGTGCCGCCCGAGGAGGCCGGGTTCCTCACCGAGGTGTTCGGCACCCTCCTCGACGGCCGCAACGCGCAGGTGGAGGACGAGGTGGTGCGGCAGGTGCTGGGCGGCCGGGAGCCGCGGGACTTCTCGGACTTCGTACGGGAGGAGGCGGCCGCGGGGACCTGGCGGGCGGTGTGAGTCCGGCCCCGGACTCCCGGACCGTCGGTCCGCCCCCCGGCCCGTCCCGCTCTACTTGCCCTCGTCGGGCGGTGCCTCCTGGTCCCCCGTCCCCTCCCCGTTCCTCGGGTGGGGGTGGTGGCCGCTCTTCGCGTGGGTGCGCAGGCGGGCCGTGACCTCCTCCGGGGGCAGGAAGCGGGACCAGCGTTCGGGGAACTCGGAGGGCATGTCGGGGTCGGCCTCCTCACCGGCCGCCGCGGAGGTGCGGGCGACGTACTCGGCGACCTGCTCCTGCCGCAGCCGCTCGTTCGCCTCGCGGGCGGCTGCCGTCGCGGCGGCCGGCCAGACCCGGTCGATCGCGGCGTTGACCGCGGCCCCGACGAGCACGGCGAAGGCGGCCACGCCGATCCACAGAAGTACGGCGACGGGGGCGGCGAGGGAGCCGTAGATGGTGGGGCCCTCGATGGTGCTGGTCAGGTAGATCCGCAGCAGGAAGCTGCCGAACACCCACATGGCGAGGGCGACCAGCGCGCCGGGCACGTCCTCGATCCACGGGGACCGCACGGGCACGGAGACGTGGTAGAGCGTGGTCAGGAAGGCCACGGACAGCAGGATCACCACGGGCCAGTAGAGGATCTGCACGAGCGTCGTCGACCAGGGGACGACGCTGACCACGGCGTCGGGGCCGGCCACCATGAGGGGCAGCGCGACCGAGCCGATCAGCAGGGCCACGATGAACAGCAGGAAGGCCAGCAGCCGGGTCTTGACGATGCCGCGCACACCGTCGAGGCCGTACATGACGGTGATGGTGTCGATGAAGACGTTCACCGCGCGGGAGCCCGACCAGACGGCGAAGAGGAAGCCGAGGGAGATGACGTCGGGCCGGCCGCCCTCCATCACGTCGTCCAGGATCGGCTCGGCGATCTGGCTCACACCCTGGTCGGACAGCACCGCGCGGGAGGCCTCGATGATGTTGATCCGCACGCTCTGGGTGGTCTCGGCGCCGGTCCAGGTGTCGACGTAGCCGAGCAGGCCGATCAGACTGAGCAGCAGCGGGGGCACCGACAGCAGGGTGAAGAAGGCCGCCTCCGCGGCGAGGCCCAGGATCCGGTACTCCATGCCGGAGTTGACGGTGTCCTTGAGCAGCAGCCAGGCGGTCCTGCGTTTGGAGACATTGCGGTACAGGGCTCGGGCCCGGTGAAGTCGGCCGGAGGGCGCGTCGGGGGAATCGCTTGCTGGCTGCACGGACCAAAGGTATCCGTCGTGCCTGGTCGGCCTCACCCGAAGGGTCTCGGGGTGGTCGTGGGGTGACACGGAGGGGTGATGCGAAGGGGTGATGCGAAGGGCGGTGCCGGGTAGGTTCGTGTTCATGGCAGGTACCACGCACACCGTGACCAACCAGGCGCCGCCGCTGGCGCAGTACGACGTGTTCACCGCCGACCGGGCGCTGACGGAGGCCGTCGAACGGCATCTGGATCCGTCGGTGCTGGAGGAGGGTCTGTCCGAACTGTCGGCGCTCGGACGCAGCTCCGGCTCCGCCCAGGTGCAGGAATGGGGGGTGCAGGCCAATGAGAACCCGCCCCGGCTGCGCACCCACGACCGGTACGGGCACCGGATCGACGAGGTCGACTTCCATCCCGCCTGGCACCGGTTGCTCGGCAAGGGCGTCTCGGCGGGTCTGACGGGCGCGTGGGCGCGACCGGGCGGGCATGTGCGGCGGGCGGCGGGGTTCGTGGTGTGGTCGCAGGTCGAGGCCGGGAACGGCTGCCCGCTGTCGATGACGCACGCGGCCGTGCCCGCCCTGCGCGCGGACCCGGCGCTCGCCGCCGAGTGGGAGCCGCGGCTGACGTCGGCGGTGTACGACCGGGCGCTGCGGCCCGCCCACGAGAAGTCCGGTGTGCTCTTCGGGATGGGCATGACGGAGAAGCAGGGCGGCAGCGACGTACGGGCCAACACGACGTCCGCGCGGCCGCTGGCCGAGGACGGGACGTACGAGCTGACCGGGCACAAGTGGTTCTGCTCCGCTCCGATGTCGGACGCGTTCCTGGTGCTGGCGCAGGCGCCCGGCGGGCTCACCTGTTTCCTGGTGCCGCGCGTGCTCGAGGACGGCTCGCGCAACGTGTTCCTGATCCAGCGGCTCAAGGACAAGCTGGGCAACCGGTCCAACGCGTCCTCGGAGGTCGAGTTCGCGGGGACGTGGGCGCGGCGGGTCGGGGACGAGGGGCGCGGGGTGCGCACCATCATCGGGATGGTGGCGGCGACCCGGCTGGACTGCGTGCTGGGCTCGGCGGGGCTGATGCGGCAGGCCGTGGCGCAGGCGGTGCACCACTGCACGTACCGGGAGGCGTTCGGCGGCAAGCTGGTCGACAAGCCGCTGATGCGCAACGTCCTGGCCGATCTCGCCCTGGAGTCGGAGGCCGCCACCACGCTGGCGCTGCGGCTCGCCGCCGCCTGTGACGACGGGAGCGAGCGGGAGCGGGCGCTGCTGCGGATCGCGGTGCCGGCCGCCAAGTACTGGGTGACCAAGCGGTGTGCGCCCCTCGCGGTGGAGGCGGCGGAGTGCCTGGGCGGCAACGGGTACGTGGAGGAGTCGGGGATGCCCCGGCTGGTGCGCGAGTCCCCGCTGAACTCGGTGTGGGAGGGCGCGGGCAACGTCCAGGCGCTGGACGTGCTGCGCGCGCTGGGCCGGGACCCGCGGGTGCTGGACGCGTACCTCGGCGAGGTCGGGCGGGCACGCGGGGCCGATCACCGGCTGGACGGCGCGATCAAGGACCTGCTGACCGAACTGGCCGACCTGGAGGGTGCCGAGGGGCGCGCCCGGCGGCTCGTGGAGCGGCTCGCGCTGGTGCTCCAGGGCTCGCTGCTGGTGCGGTACGCGCCGCCGCAGGTCGCCGACGCGTTCTGCGCGGCACGGCTGGGCGGTGACGGGGGCGCGGCCTTCGGGACGCTGCCGCACACCCTCGACCTCGCGACGGTGGTGGAACGGGCCCGGCCGCAGGTGTGAGACGGCGGAGGGCCGCTCCGGATGTGAGCTGCCCCGGGGGTGCGACGGCAGGGGTCGTCCGGCGGCGGACCGGGCGGGGCGTCCCGGCCGGGAAGGGCCGGTTTCGACATCCCCGGCACGACGACCCGGTGGTGACGCGGGGGTGGTGCTGCGCCGACACGGCACCACCCCCGCCGCACAGGCCCCTTGGAGCCGTGGACGCCGCTCGGGACGGCGTCGCTCAAGTTTCAGACAGTGCGGGACGGACCACCAGGGTTGCAGGGGGTTGCAACTTGCTGCTGTCTGTGTCCGCGGCGAACGACCCCGTCGGGGACACACGGCACTATGGGAGCGACGACAGCCAGAACGGATCTCGGGGGGCGCGGCCGGTGGGCCGTGTGCTGTCCTCCGAGTCTTTCCCCCGGGAGGACCAGTGCCACTCTCGCCGATGGACGTGAGGCATCTGGCCGGCGTGGACACGACGCGCGCGGCCAGGATGCTGAGTGAGGTCCGCTCCGCGACGCTCTCCGGGCGGCGCGCGCCCGTGGCACCACGGCCGGTGATCGAGGAGTCCTGGGAGCGGGTGCTGCGCAGCGGCGTCGACCCGGACCGCGACGCCCGGGCCGGGCTGCTGTCCCGCGCGGAGGTGCAGCGGCGGCGGGAGAGCTCGGCGCTGCGGCATGTGCTGCCGGTGCTGCGGGAGGGGCTGCTGCCGTTCGCGGACGCCACCCGTCACATCATGGTGGTGGCCGACGCGGACGGCAGGGTGCTGTGGCGGGAGGGCAGCGCGGCGGTCCTGCGCAAGGCGGACGGCATCGGTTTCGCGGTGGGCGCGGACTGGCGCGAGGACGTCGTCGGCACCAACGGTGTGGGCACCCCGGCGGTGACCCGGCGGCCGGTGCAGGTGTTCGCCGCCGAGCACTTCGTACGGTCGCACGCCGCCTGGACGTGTGCGGGGGCGCCCCTGACCGATCCGCGGGACGGGCGGCTGATCGGCGTGGTGGACGTGAGCGGGCCGCTGGAGACGATGCATCCGTCCACGCTGGCCTGGGTCGATTCGGTGGCCAAGCTCGCCGAGGCCCGGCTGCGGGAGCGTCATCTGGAGTCGCTGGAGCGGCTGCGGTCGGTGGCGGCGCCGGTGCTGGCCCGGGCCGGCGGGCGGGCCCTGGTCGTGGACCGGCACGGGTGGACGGCCGCGGTGACCGGAATGCCGTACACGAGACGGCTGGCGCTGCCGGATGCGGTGTCCGCCGGGACGCGGTGGCTGCCGACGCTGGGCCGGTGCTCCCTGGAGCCGCTGGCCGGGGGCTGGCTGGTGCGGACGGCGGACGAGCCGGTGTCCCGCGCGGCGAGCCGCGTCGTGCTGGATCTGCGGGAGCCGCGCGGCGCGTCGGTGGAGGTGTCCGGCGGCGCGGGCTCCTGGTCGCGGAAGCTGAGCCCCCGCCATGCCGAACTGCTGTATCTGCTGGCCGTGCAGCGGGCCGGCCGCAGCGCCGCGGGCCTGGCCGAGGACGTGTTCGGGGATCCGGCCCGTACGGTGACGGTGCGCGCCGAGATGTCCAGGGTGCGGCGCTATCTGGGCGGCTTGCTGGAGCACCGGCCGTACCGGTTCGCGGAGGGCGCCGACATCGACGTCCTGCTCCCGGACGACCCGCGTGACCTGCTGCCGCACTCGACGGCCCCGGCACTGGGCGGCGGTCGCGAGCACCCGCCGACGAGCGGACGCCGGGACCGCGGCCCGGAGAGCCGGCCGAGCCCTCGGCCCGGAAGGTCCGGGCCCTGACGGTCCGGCACAGCACGGTCCGGCACAGCACATCACCGTGCGCCGGGCCGCTTGTTCTGCGGATTTGCCGGGTCCTCACCCCCCTGCGGGGCTGTCTGCCGTAGCATCGCCCCACGAGCCACCCTCACCTGCTCCACGGTCAACGGCCAACAGCCGGATCGCCGGACGCAGTTGGCTCGCCCCGGGAGGACGTTATGAAGCATCGCGGCAGACACCGCCGGCGCAGGCGGGGCAGGGCGCTGCGGGCGACGCTGGCCGGAACCGCGCTCGCGCTCACCGCGGCGGCCACCATGATCAGCACGTCGCAGGCCACCGACGCCGACGACCCCGGGGCGCTGAAGCCGCTCACCAGGGCCGCCGAGACCGCGCCACTGCGGCTGTCCGAGACCCGTGTGCCACCGGAGTGGCTCGACCGGCTCTCCTCCGAGATGGGGCGGCCCGTCGGCGTCCGGACCGTGCTCGACGACACCGACGGTTCCCTGCGCGACGCGGAATCCTGTACGGACGTGGACCGGCGCGGGCTGCCTCTGGAGCCCGCCGCCACGCGCGCGTACTGCTGGGACGGCGCCGACGTCGAGGGCTGGCGTCCCGGCGCCGTCAGCACGTCCGGGGACGCGGACGACGACGGCCACTGGGGCCCGGACCGGGTGGTGCTCTCCGCCTGGAGCCAGGGCGGCACCGAGGCGGACGGCACCGCGGCGCAGGACCCGGCCGTGGCGGGCGCGGGGCAGGGGCTCGCGCGGGTCGCGTTCATCGACGCCGGTGACCCCGACGACCTCCGTTACACCTGGGCGCAGCTCGCCGTCCCGGTCGCCGGGGGGCAGGACTACCGCGGGCTGGTCTCCCCCGTGACGGGCATGGTCTGGTACCAGGACAAGCTGCTGGTCACCGCGGGGCGGGGGGACGGCAGCGCGCTGTACGTGTACGACGTGGACCGCGTCCAGCGGGCCACCGTGGGCGGTTCGACGGTCGGGCGGGTGCCCGGCGGCTGGTCGGCGGCCGGGGCGCGGTACGTGCTGCCCGCCGTCGCCGCCTACCGGACGGCCGACGCGGCCGCCCCGCAGCCGGGCGGCATCTCCCTGGACCGCAGCACGGCGCCGGACAGCCTGGTCGCGCACGAGGCGGTCGCCGAGGACCACGACGGGCCGACCCGGCTGTGGCGGTACGCGTTCGACGACGACGAGGCCCGCGCGGGGCTGCTGGCCACGGACCCGCTGCTGAAGGTGGATCCGGCCGCGGCGTACGAGACGGAGCTGACCCATGTGCGCAGCGTGCTGTCGTACGGGTCGGGCTGGTACCTGGGCCGGGTGACCGGGACGTCGGACGAGCGCGGGACGCTGTGGCGACAGGACACGGAGGGGGCCCGGCCCACCCGGTGCGGGGCGGACGAGACGCACCGCTGCTGGAGCGGCACGTCGGCGTCCCTGTCCTACTGGCAGGAGACCGGCGAGGTGTGGTCCCAGTCCGGCCGCATGCTCTTCGCCCTGCCCCTGACCTCAGTCGACGGCTCGCTGGACTGATCCCGGCCGCTGAACCCGGCCAGGGGCCTGCCGCTGCCCGCACCGCGCGAACCGGGCATTCGACAGGTGTCCGCACCGGGTGGTTCCCTTTCCGGCATGACGACCATCGCCGTGACCACCTGGTCCCTGGAGCAGACCGCGCCCACCGATCTCCGGCCGGCCGCCGTGCCGGAGGGGGACGTACGGGTCGTGCGCGCCGAGGTGCCGTCCCCTGAGTTCAGCCGCTTCCTGTACGCGTCGGTCGGCGGTGACATCCGCTGGACCGACCGGCTGGGCTGGACCTACGCGCGGTGGCTGGAGCACCTGGACCGGCCCGGCACGGAGACCTGGGTGGCGTACGAGCGGGGGACGCCCGCGGGGTACGTGGAGCTCCAGGCGCAGGACGACGGGGTCGTGGAGATCGTCTACTTCGGGCTGGTCCCCGCCTTCCGGGGCCGGCGCATCGGCGGGCACCTCCTGTCGTACGGCGCCGCGCGGGCCTGGGATCTGGCAGAGCGGTGGCCCGGCCGCAAGCCGACCGCGCGGGTCTGGCTGCACACGTGCAGCAAGGACGGCGAGCACGCGATGGACAATTACCGGCGTCGGGGATTCCGGCTGTTCGACACCGTGGTCGAGGACGAGCCCGAGGTCGCCACCCCGGGCCCGTGGCCGGGAGCGCACCCGGCCTGAGCACCGCTCCCTCCGTCGGCCCCTCCGTCACTCCCCCGCCGCACCCCGTCATTCACCCCCCGCACGCGCCCCGCGGCACGTACCCCTCCTGAGCTGCGCGGACAAGACCGTCCGCGCCGCTTGTGACCAAAACCACCATCGTCTCTCATGTCGAGACGAAGGCGTCCGCATCGCGGACGAAGCTGGACTGTGTCCAGATCTCCGTGCCACGCTTCCGTCATGCCTGGAACAGAAATCGCCTTGGTGAGTCGGCGGCACGTCGACCTCGGCCGCATGTCCAGCGCCATCTGTCCGGCGCGCTGAGAGCACGTTCAGCAGCACCCGGCAGTCCTCCTTCGGTCCGCTCCGCTCCGGTCCGCCCTGATCGGTACCGCACGGTTCCGTCCGATTCATCCTCGCTTCACCGAACTCCCGCGCAATGACGCGCCGCGTACCCCTGCACCGTCATGCGCAGGTCAGAGCCGTATCCCCGTCTGTCCCGAAGGACGTGTCAACCATGGCCGCCAGCCCGCAGAACCCTGCCGCCGCGACCCCCCGCCGCAAGGTGAGCCGTCACCGCGGAGAGGGCCAGTGGGCCGCGGGGCACTTCACTCCGCTCAACGGCAACGAGCAGTTCAAGAAGGACGACGACGGTCTCAACGTACGGACACGTGTTGAGACGATCTACTCGAAGCGGGGCTTCGACTCGATCGACCCCAACGACCTGCGCGGCCGGCTGCGCTGGTGGGGCCTGTACACACAGCGCCGCCCCGGGATCGACGGCGGCCGTACCGGTGTGCTGGAGCCCGAGGAGCTCGAGGACCAGTACTTCATGATGCGGGTCCGGCTCACCGGCGGACGGCTCACCACCGAGCAGCTGCGCGTGATCGGCGAGATCGCCGAGACCTACGCCCGCGGCACCGCGGACATCACCGACCGGCAGAACATCCAGTACCACTGGATCCGCATCGAGGACGTGCCCGCGATCTGGGAGCGGCTCGAGTCGGTCGGCCTGTCCACCACGGAGGCCTGCGGCGACACCCCGCGCGGCATGCTCGGCTCCCCCGTCGCCGGGGTCGCCGAGGACGAGATCATCGACGGCTCGGCGGCGCTGGCGGAGATCGCCCGCCGTTACATCGGCGACCCGCGCTTCTCCAACCTGCCGCGCAAGTTCAAGACGGCCGTCTCCGGCTCCCCGCTGATGGACGTCGCCCACGAGATCAACGACGTGTCCTTCGTCGGCGTGGTCCATCCCGAGCACGGTCCCGGCTTCGACCTGTGGGTCGGCGGCGGTCTGTCGACCAACCCCAAGTTCGGGGTGCGGCTGGGCGCCTGGGTGCCCGAGGCGGACGTGCCCGACGTGTGGGAGGGCGTCATCTCCATCTTCCGCGACCACGGGTACCGGCGGCTGCGCAACCGGGCGCGGCTGAAGTTCCTGGTCGCCGACTGGGGGCCGGAGAAGTTCCGCCAGGTCCTGGAGGACGACTACCTGGGCCGCAGGCTGGCCGACGGTCCGGCGCCCGTGATGCCCGCGCAGCAGTGGCGCGACCACATCGGGGCGCACCGCCAGAAGGACGGCCGGTTCTACGTCGGTTTCGCGCCGCGGGTGGGCCGGATGGACGGCTCGCTGCTCACCAAGGTCGCCGCACTGGCCGAGGACCACGGCTCGGGTCGGGTGTCCACCACGGTCGAGCAGAAGATGATCGTCCTGGACGTGCCGCAGGACCGGGTGGACTCGCTCGTCGAAGCCCTGGAGTCGCTGGACCTGCGGGTCAGGCCGTCGACCTTCCGGCGCGGCACGATGGCCTGCACCGGCATCGAGTTCTGCAAGCTCGCCATCGTGGAGACCAAGGAGCGCGGCAGCGACCTCATCGACGAGCTGGAGCGCCGGCTGCCCGACTTCGGGGAGCCGCTCACCATCAACATCAACGGCTGCCCGAACGCCTGCGCCCGTATCCAGACCGCGGACATCGGTCTCAAGGGGCAGCTGGTCACCGACGCCGAGGGCCGGCAGGTCAGCGGCTACCAGGTGCACCTGGGCGGCGCGCTCGGCCTGGACCCGTCCTTCGGCCGCAAGGTGCGCGGCCTGAAGGTCACCTCGGACGAACTGCCGGACTACATCGAGCGGGTCCTGAAGCGTTTCGAGGCGGAGCGCGAGGACGGCGAGCGGTTCGCCACATGGGCGGCCCGCGCGGATGCGGAGGCCCTGTCGTGAGCGAGCGGGCCGCGCCGTTCTACTGCCCGTACTGCGGCGACGAGGACCTGCGCCCCAGTGAGGAGGGCGGGGAGTCCCCCCTGCTCGAGCGAAGCCGAGAGCTCGGGGGAGGGGCCTGGGAGTGCGGGGCGTGCAACCGGGCCTTCCGGCTGAAGTTCCTCGGACTGCTCGCCCAGGGACTCGACCGGCCGGACACGGGACCGGACACAGGAGGGGACCGAATATGACCGCGGTTCAGGAAGAGCGCACCACGGACGAGTTGAGGGCGCTGGCCGAGCAGGCGGGCCGCGATCTGGAGGACGCCTCCGCGCTGGAGATCCTCCGCTGGGCCGCCGGGACCTTCGGCGGGCGCTTCTGCGTGACCTCCTCCATGGAGGACGCGGTGGTCGCCCATCTCGCCTCCCGTGCCCTGCCCGGCGTGGACGTGGTGTTCCTCGACACCGGCTACCACTTCGAGGAGACCATCGGCACCCGGGACGCCGTTCAGGCCGTGATGGACGTCAACGTCATCACGCTCACCCCGCGGCAGACCGTCGCCGAGCAGGACGCCGAGTACGGGCCGAAGCTGCACGACCGCGACCCCGACCTGTGCTGCGCTCTCCGCAAGGTGCGGCCGCTGGAGGAGGGCCTGCGGGGATACCTGGCCTGGGCGACCGGGCTGCGCCGCGAGGAGTCCTTGACCCGGGCGAACACCCCGGTCGTCGGCTGGGACGAGAAGCGGCGGAAAGTGAAGATCTCCCCCATCGCCCGCTGGACCCAGGACGACGTGGACGCCTACGTCGCCGAGCACGGCGTGCTCACCAACCCGCTGCTCATGGACGGCTATGCCTCCGTGGGCTGCAGGCCCTGCACCCGTCGGGTGCTGGAGGGCGAGGACGCGCGCGCCGGCCGCTGGGCGGGCCGTTCCAAGACCGAGTGCGGACTGCACGGCTGACCATGACCGCGCCCTCTACGAACCAGGAGACCGACGTGACGACCGGAGCCACCGTCTGGCTCACAGGTCTGCCGAGCGCAGGCAAGACCACCATCGCCCGCGAACTGGCCGCCCGGCTGCGCGAGCAGGGCCGCCGGGCCGAGCTGCTCGACGGCGACGAGATCCGCGAGTTCCTCTCCGCGGGCCTCGGCTTCAGCCGCGAGGACCGGCACACCAACGTGCAGCGCATCGGGTTCGTCGCCGAACTGCTCGCCCGCAACGGCGTCACCGCGCTCGTCCCGGTCATCGCGCCGTACGCGGACAGCCGGGACGCGGTCCGGGGGCGGCACGAGGCGAACGGCACGTCGTACGTCGAGGTGCATGTGGCGACCCCCCTCGAGGTGTGCTCCGTACGTGACGTGAAGGGCCTGTACGCGAAGCAGGCCGCGGGCGAGCTCACCGGGCTGACCGGCGTGGACGACCCGTACGAGGCTCCCGTCTCTCCCGATCTGCGCATCGAGTCGCAACACCAGACCGTCCGGGAATCCGCCGCGGCGGTGCACGCCCTGCTGAGCGAAAGGGGACTGGCATGACAACCGTGGCCACGGTCACGACCGGTGACGAGGGCACCGGCGGTGCGGCCGGCCCGTACGCCCTCTCCCACCTCGACGCCCTTGAGTCGGAGGCGGTGCACATCTTCCGCGAGGTGGCGGGCGAGTTCGAGAACCCGGTGATCCTGTTCTCCGGCGGCAAGGACTCCATCCTGATGCTGCACCTGGCGCTGAAGGCCTTCGCGCCGGCGCCGGTCCCGTTCTCGCTGCTGCACGTCGACACCGGGCACAACTTCCCCGAGGTCCTCGACTACCGCGACCGCGCGGTCGCCCGGCACGGGCTGCGGCTGCACGTCGCCTCCGTCCAGGACTACATCGACCGCGGTGTGCTGCGCGAGCGCCCCGACGGCACGCGCAACCCGCTGCAGACGGTGCCGCTCACCGAGAAGATCGCCTCCGAGAAGTTCGACGCCGTGTTCGGCGGCGGCCGGCGGGACGAGGAGAAGGCCCGCGCGAAGGAGCGGGTGTTCTCGCTGCGCGACGAGTTCTCCCAGTGGGACCCGCGCCGCCAGCGGCCCGAGTTGTGGAACCTCTACAACGGCCGGCACGCACCCGGTGAGCACGTCCGGGTCTTCCCGCTGTCCAACTGGACCGAGCTGGACGTGTGGCAGTACATCGCCCGCGAGAACATCGAACTGCCGGAGATCTACTACGCCCACCACCGTGAGGTGTTCCGGCGGGGCGGCATGTGGCTGACCGCCGGCGAGTGGGGCGGCCCGAAGGACGGCGAGAGTGTCGAGAAGCGGCTCGTCCGCTACCGGACGGTGGGCGACATGTCCTGCACCGGCGCGGTCGACTCCGGGGCCGACACCATCGAGAAGGTGATCACCGAGATCGCCGCCTCCCGGCTGACCGAGCGCGGGGCGACCCGCGCCGACGACAAGCTCTCCGAGGCCGCGATGGAAGACCGCAAGCGCGAGGGGTACTTCTAGACATGAGCACGATCACGAGCGAGGCGCTCGCGGAGACCACCCTGCTGCGGTTCGCCACCGCCGGTTCCGTCGACGACGGCAAGTCCACCCTGGTGGGCCGGCTGCTGCACGACTCCAAGTCGGTCCTCACCGACCAGCTGGAGGCCGTGGAGCGGGTGTCGGCGAGCCGCGGCCAGGAGGCTCCCGACCTCGCCCTGCTCACCGACGGGCTGCGGGCCGAGCGGGAACAGGGCATCACCATCGACGTGGCGTACCGCTACTTCGCCACGCCGCGACGCCGGTTCATCCTCGCCGACACGCCGGGCCACGTGCAGTACACCCGCAACATGGTCACCGGTGCCTCCACCGCGGAGCTGACCGTCATCCTCGTCGACGCCCGCAACGGCGTGGTCGAGCAGACCCGGCGGCACGCGGCCATCGCCGCCCTGCTGCGCGTGCCCCATGCCGTCCTCGCCGTCAACAAGATGGACCTGGTGGACTACGAGGAGGCCGTGTTCGCGCGGATCGCCGAGGAGTTCACGGCGTACGCGACCGAGCTGGGCGTCCCGGAGGTCACCGCGATCCCGATCTCGGCACTCGTCGGCGACAACGTGGTGGAGCCGTCGGCGCACATGGACTGGTACGGCGGCCCGACGGTGCTGGAGCACCTGGAGACGGTGCCGGTCAGTCACGACCTGGCGCACTGCCACGCCCGGCTGCCCGTGCAGTACGTGATCCGGCCGCAGAGCGCCGAGCACCCGGACTACCGCGGGTACGCCGGCCAGATCGCCGCGGGCACGTTCCACGTCGGCGACGAGGTGACCGTGCTGCCGTCCGGCCGGACCACGACGGTCACCGGGATCGACCTGCTGGGCACGCCCGTGGAGGCGGCCTGGACGCCGCAGTCGGTGACGCTGCTGCTGGCGGACGACATCGACATCTCCCGCGGCGACCTGCTCGTCCCGAGCAAGGACGCGCCGGCCACCACGCAGGACGTCGAGGCCACCGTCTGCCATGTCGCCGACCAGCCTCTGACGGTCGGCCACCGGGTGCTGCTCAAGCACGGCACCCGGACGGTCAAGGCCGTCGTGAAGGACATCCCGGCCCGGTTGACGCTGGACGACCTGTCGCTGCATCCGCACCCCGGCACGCTGGTCGCCAACGACATCGGCCGGGTGAAGATCCGTACCGCCGAGCCGCTGCCGGCCGACTCGTACGCGGACTCGCGGCGCACCGGTTCGTTCATCCTGATCGACCCGAGCGACGGCACCACGCTCACGGCGGGCATGGCCGGCGAGTCCTTCGCCGCCCCGGACCCGGTCAAGGACGTGGCCGAGGACGACGGATGGGACTTCTGACGATGCGTCATTTCCCTGTCCCGGCCTGTGAACCGACCGATGTCCTCGCCACCGACGTCTTCGCCACCTTCGCCAAGGAGGGCGGCCGGATCGGCGGCGGGCAGTTGGGCAGCGGGCAGGGCGGGGTCGCTCGATGCGGGTGACGCTCCCGGCGCACCGGGAGCGCGCGCACCGTTCGCGCGCTGCCCTGGCCCACCGCCGCCACCGCCGAAAACCCGCCGATCCCCCGGCCACGGCCGGCTGAGTACGACCAGCCGAGTACGTGAGAGCCGAGCCACCGAGAGGAACACCTCCCGTGTCCGCCTTCCCCGCCATTGCGCGCCGCGCGTTCGCCGTGACGGCCACGCTGGTCGTCCTGCTCTCCCTGGCCGGCTGCGGCTACGGCTCCCGGGCCAAGGAGAACCCCGGCGCCGAGATAGCCGCCGGGGCGCGAAAGACCGACGGTCTCGACGCGGTGAGGATCGGCCACTTCGGCAATCTGACCCACGGGACCGCGCTGGTGGGCAAGCAGAAGGGCTTCTTCCAGAAGGAGCTCGGCGCGACCGAGGCACGGTACGCGGTGTTCAACGCGGGGCCGTCCGCGATCGAGGCGCTCAACTCCGGTTCCGTCGACCTCGCCTGGATGGGGCCGTCCCCGGCGGTGAACGGCTGGGCGAAGTCGCAGGGCAAGAGCCTGCGGATCATCGGCGGTTCGGCGTCCGGTGGGGTGAAGCTCGTGGTGAACCCGGACCGGGTGAAGTCCCTGGAGGACGTCGAGGGCAAGCGGATAGCGACCCCGCAGCTCGGCAACACGCAGGACGTGGCGTTCCTCAACTGGGCCGCCGAGCAGGGCTGGACGGTCGACGCGCAGAGCGGCAGGGGCGATGTCACGGTCGTCCGCAGCGACAACAAGGTCACCCCGGACGCCTTCGCGGCCGGGTCGGTCGACGGCGCGTGGGTGCCGGAGCCCACCGCGTCGAAGCTGGTCGCCGAGGGCGGGAAGGTCCTGCTGGACGAGGCCTCCCTGTGGCCGGACGAGGAGTTCGTCATCACGAACCTGGTCGTGCGCCAGGAGTTCCTGGAGAAGCACCCGAAGGCCGTCGAGGCGGTGCTCGAGGCGTCGGTCTCCACCAACCGGTGGATCAACGAGCACCCGGACGAGGCCAAGGCCGCCGCCAACGAGCAGCTGGCGGCCGACTCCGGCAAGGCACTGCCCGCCGACGTCCTGGACCCGGCGTGGGAGTCGATCCGCTTCACCGACGATCCGCTGGCCGCCACCCTCGGCACCCAGGCGGAGCACGCCGTGAACGCGGGCCTGCTCGAACGGCCCGCCCTGAAGGGCATCTACGACCTGGAACTCCTCAACGAGGTCCTCGTGGCCGAGGGCGCACCCGCCGTCGACGACGCCGGTCTCGGCACCAGCTGATCCCGGAACCCGAAGAAACGTCCCAGGAGGTGACGACCATGGCCACGACCCTCGCCAAGGCCGCCGACGGCACCGAGGCGGTCACCCACGCCGCCCGGATCGAGCATGTCTCGAAGTCGTTCGCGGGCCCGGCCGGGCAGCAGCTCGTGCTGGACGACATCACGCTCGATGTCGCGCCCGGTGAGTTCGTCACCCTGCTGGGGGCTTCGGGGTGCGGCAAGTCCACGCTGCTCAACCTGGTCGCGGGCCTCGACGCGCCCAGTGCCGGCGCGATCAGCACGGACGGCCGCCCGGCGCTGATGTTCCAGGAGCACGCGCTGTTCCCGTGGCTGACCGCGGGCAAGAACATCGAACTCGCCCTGAAGCTGCGGGGCGTCCCTAAGGCGGAGCGGCGCGGCCGGGCCGAGGAGCTGCTGGAGCTGGTCCGGCTGGGGGGCTCCCACGGCAAGCGGGTGCACGAACTGTCCGGCGGTATGCGCCAGCGGGTCGCGCTGGCCCGCGCGCTCGCCCAGGAGAGCAAGCTGCTGCTGATGGACGAGCCGTTCGCGGCACTGGACGCCATCACCCGGGACGTGCTGCACGACGAGCTGACCCGGATCTGGCGCACCGCGAACACCAGCGGCTCCGCCGCGGGCCGGTTGTCCGTCCTGTTCGTCACGCACAACGTGCGCGAGGCCGTCCGGCTCGCGCAGCGGGTGGTGCTGCTGTCGTCCCGGCCCGGCCGGATCGCCCGTGAGTGGACGGTGGACATCGAGCACCCGCGCCGTATCGAGGACACCGCGGTCGCGGAACTGTCCGTCGAGATCACCGAGCAACTCCGTGGGGAGATCCGCCGTCATGGCCAGCACTGAGACAACCGCGAAGGACGGGCCGGGCGGGCCGGGCGGGACGGACACGAACGACCTCGCCGGTCTCGAGGCGGGCCTCGACGCGCTGGAGACGAGGCAGCAGACCCGCAGGCCCTGGCGTCAGACCTTCGTCCAGAAGATCCTGCCGCCCGTCCTCGCCGTCGCCCTGGTGCTGGCCGTGTGGCAGGCACTGGTCTCCTTCAGGATCGTCGACGATCCGACCAAGCTTCCCTCGCCGGGCGCCGTGTGGGGCGTCGTGCGGGACGCGTGGCTCCAGGGCGAGCTGCTCGGCTACATCTGGACCAGCGTCTCGCGCGGTCTGCTCGGCTTCTTCTTCGCGCTGCTGATCGGTACGCCGCTGGGACTGCTGGTGGCGCGGGTGAGGTTCGTGCGCGCGGCGATCGGCCCGATCCTGTCCGGGCTGCAGTCCCTGCCGTCGGTGGCGTGGGTGCCGCCGGCGGTGATCTGGCTGGGCCTGAACAACCAGATGATGTACGCGGTGATCCTGCTCGGCGCGGTCCCCTCGATCGCCAACGGCCTGGTCTCCGGCGTCAGTCAGGTGCCGCCGCTGTTCCTGCGGGCCGGCCGCACGCTGGGCGCGACGGGACTGAAGGGCACCTGGCACATCGTGCTGCCGGCCGCGCTGCCCGGCTATGTGGCGGGTCTGAAGCAGGGCTGGGCGTTCTCCTGGCGTTCGCTGATGGCCGCGGAGATCATCGCGTCGTTCCCCGATCTCGGCATCGGCCTCGGGCAGCTGCTGGAGAACGGCCGCAACGCGAGCGACATGGCCATGGTGTTCGAGGCGATCCTGTTGATCCTGACCGTCGGTATCGCCATCGACCTGCTCATCTTCAGTCCGCTGGAGCGGTGGGTGCTGCGCAGCCGCGGCCTGCTGGGGAAGGACTGATCCGATCATGCGCCGTCCGGTTCTTCTCGTCATCGCCCACGGCAGCCGCGACCCGCGGCACGCGGCGACCGTGCACGCCCTGGTGCGGCGGGTGCGGTCGCTGCGGCCGGAGCTGCGGGTGGAGACCGGCTTCCTCGATTTCAACGTCCCCTCCGTACCGGCGGTGCTGGACTCCCTCGCGGCGGAGGGTGTGCGCGACGTGGTGGCCCTCCCGCTGCTGCTGACCCGCGCCTTCCACGCCAAGGCGGACATCCCGGCGGTCCTCGCCGACGCGGACGCGCGGCTGCGCGTCCGTCAGGCGGACGTCCTGGGGCCGTCCCCCCTGCTCCACGCCGCACTGGAGCGCCGGCTGTACGAGGCGGGCCTGACGCCCGCCGACAAGTCCTCGACCGGGGTCGTCCTGGCCTCGGCGGGGTCCACCGACCCGGAGGCGATCGCAGTGATCGCAGAAATCGCGCGGGAGTGGCGGCACACCGGTTGGTGCGCCGTGCGGCCTGCGTTCGCCTCCGCGTCCCTGCCCCGCACCGAGGACGCGGTACGCGAACTGCGCGCCCTCGGCTGCGAGCGCGTCGCCGTGGCCCCGTACGTGCTGGCCCCGGGCTTCCTCCCGGACCGCATCGCACGGGGCGCGGCCCTGGCGGACGTCCTGGCGGACGTCCTCGGCCCGGCGCCGGAGGTGGCGCGGGTGCTGCTGCAGCGGTACGACGCGGCACGGACACCGGCGCTGGCGGAGACGATGAGGGCGGTGGGGGCCTGAAGGCCTTGGGGCCGGCGGGGGGGCGGGGCTCAGCCGCCGGTCACCGCGTCCGGGTCGTACAGCGTCCCCTGGTGGAAGTAGAGCAGCCATTTCCGGCCGGTGCGACGCCACAGGGAACTGCGGTGGGCGCACCGGCCGTTGTGGTCCGTGTCGAAGGTGAGATGAACGGTGTCGGGGGCCAGCTGCACGGCCTTCATCCGGGAGACGGTGCCGGTGGGCTCCCCCGAATCGCGTTCGCCGGCGAGCAGCGCGATGATCGCGTCGCGGTCCCAGACCCGTCCGGACGCGCCGATCTCCGTGAACTCCGGATGGAGCAGCCCTCCGACGCGTTCGGGCGAGCGGCGCACCTCGGGGTCGAGGAGTTTCAGTTCGGCCTCGATGGCCGCGTCGGCGGCGGTGTACGGGTCAGTCACGGGTGAGCTCCACGAGCTTGACGACGGTGTTCCAGTTGCGGGTGGTGGCGACGACGCCCCGGGTGGTGCGGGGTCTGGCCAGGCGCTCGGCGAGCCTGGAGCGGCCCAGGCCGTCCGGGGCGTACAGGTACAGGGCGCGCTCGCCGAGGCGGAACTCCTCGGGCAGGTGGGCTGCCCGGTCGATGTCCGCGAAGCGGTCGGCGTCGACGGCGGCGGAGAAGTAGGTGACGTGCAGCTGCTTGGGCGCCAACTCGGCGGCCGGGAACGGGCAGTCGTCGACGACCGCCCGCAGATAGGCGTGGTCGCGCACGATCACGTCGACGGCGAAGCCGAAGTGGCGCTCGACGGCGTCGGCGAGTCCGGCGGCCAGCACGTCCTCGGCCGGCTCCCCGGCGGTGTCCGCGCCCTCGCCCCCCGGCCTGTCGCTGCCGGTGGTGAACACGGCCTGACCGCTCTGGAGATGGGTGCGGACCGCGTCGTGGCCGAGGCCCTCCATCAGGGCGCGCAGATCGGCCATGGGGACCTTTCTGCTGCCGCCCACGTTGATGCCGCGCAGCAGTGCCGCGTATGTCGTCGCCATCCGCACACGATAGGACGGCCGTCGTGCCCCGTGGGAGTGGGCGCGACGGCCGTGCCCGTCGGGACGCTGTCCATGCAGTCCATGAAGCAGAGGGGTGTGGGCCTGGCGGCGGCGGTGCTCATCGACGCGACGATCATCCGGGGCGTGCTGCTCCCGGCGGTGATGGCGCTGCTCGGCGAGCGCAACTGGTACCTGCCGAAGTGGCTGCACAGGATGCCCGACCTGACCCACGACGAGTCACCGGAGGCCGCGGCGGGCGCGCCGCTGGCGAAGGGCGGCGTGGACCAGGGCTCCGGCAGGGGTACGGACACGGGCCACGGCGCCGGCGAGGGCGAGCGGGTGCGGGTCTGATCCGCGGCCGCGGTGGGAGCGGCGAAGGGGCCCGGCTGGTCGCCGGGTCCCTTCCCCGCTCCGGGTCCGTCAGCTCCGCCGGGGCAGCTCCGCCTCGACGAGGTCGGCAGCCCTGCGGGTGCCGCCCTCCTGGGCCATGTCCGCCTGGATCTCCTTGAGCCGCCGGGCGACCCCCGGGTCGCCGGCGAGGTCGAGGGCCGCCGTGCGAAGGGTTTCGGCGGTGGCCTCCCCCGTCGGGACGTGCCGGGCGACGCCGAGGGCCTGGAGCATGTCCGCGTTGCCGAACTGGTCCACGGCCTGCGGTACGGCGATCATCGGCGTGGCCGTGGCCAGCCCTTCCTGGCTGCCGCCCGCGCCCGCGTGGGTGACGAACAGGTCGGCCTGCTTGAGGACCGCGAGCTGCGGCACCCAGGACCGCACCTCGACGTTCGCCGGCGGGTCACCCAGTTCCGCGGGGTCGACGTGCTTGCCGATCTGGAGCACCAGGTGCCATCCGGGCAGGTCACCGAACGCCTTGAGGCACTCCCGGTAGAAGCCGGGCTGCTTGGTGAACGACGAGCCGAGGGACACCAGGACGACCTGCTCCGCGCCGGCCGGCCGTTGCCACTCCCCCTCCGCGCCGCGGTCGCCCTGGCAGGCACCGACGAAGCTGTACACGCTCTCGTCGACCCGGTCGGCGTTCGGCTGCAGCACCTTCGGGATCAGGACGAGGGAGCGCGCCGGCCGGCTCACGAACGGGTCGGGGTGCGTGGTGATCCCGTTCTCCTCCAGCCAGGCGTGGAAGCGGGCGTAGTAGGCCTGGCCGCGCTCGGTCCTGAGCGGCTCCTCCCACATCGGCTCGCCGATCTCCTTCTCGTACCCCTCCCAGGCGACGAGGTTCGGTGAGAGGGAGACCACGGGCACACCCCAGCGGTGGCCGAGCACCCGCGCCGGGTACGAGGTGATGTCGTGCAGCACCAGGTCGGGGGTGTCCCCCTCGTACGCCTCGATCAGCTGCGGGAGTGCCTGGATCGCGTCGTCGAGGAACGGCTCCACGTTGTCCAGGAGCGTGCTGCCCCACGCCTCCGGGTCGTCGTCGGGCGAGGGAAGTGTGGAGTTCCAGGGCTTGACCTCGGCTCCGGTCACGGCGACCTTGTCCGCGAAGACCGGCGGGATGGCGTACGTCACCCGGTGGCCGCGCGCCACCAGCTCGCGGACCACCTCGAGGCTCGGGTTCACGTGGCCGTGGGCGGCGATGGAGAACATGGCGATGTGAGCGGGACTGGTCATGCCCCGCACCCTAGGCGAGACGATACGTCTCGTGCAATCGAATACGGGTACGCCGCAACACCCTCGCCCCCTCGTGGCGGTCCGCCCGCAGACCGGCGCCGGACACCGCACACGGCGTCGACCTGTGCGAATGGGACACTGGGCGACGGCACACGCACGAACGCCGGCATGAACACGAGCGCAGGTACAGGTACAGCCACGGAGGCGGGCGGATGGACGAGGCACGGGCGCGGGACGTCCTGGCGGCGGCGGGCGTACTGCCGGGGCGCGCGGCCGCCGGGGACGCGCGGCTGCTCGCCCTGGGCGAGAACGCGGTGTTCGCCCGGGGCGACCTGGTCGTCAAGGTGGGCCGCGACGGCGGCCTGCTGGAGCGCGCCCGCCGGGAGATGGCGATCGCGCTGTGGCTCGCCGAGGAGAACGTGCCGGCGGTGCGGGCGGCACGGCCGCAGGCACTGCTCGTCGAGGGCCACCCGGTGACGGTCTGGCACCGGCTGCCCGCGCCGGTGCGGCCCGCCGAACCCGGGGATCTGGCCGCGTTGCTGCGGGTGGTCCACGCCCTTCCCGCTCCCGCCTTCGGGCTGCCGCCCCGCGATCTGCTGGGCGGCGTGGAACGCTGGCTGCGGCTCGCGGGCGAGGCGATCGACCCCGGGGACGCGGCGTATCTGCGCGAGCGGCGTGACGGTTTCGTGGCGGCCGCCACGACCCTGAGGCCCCACCTGCCACCGGGGCCGGTCCACGGGGACGCGCTGCCCCGGAACGTGCACGTCGGGCCGGACGGGCCGGTCCTGGTCGACCTGGAGACCTTCTCCGCGGATCTGCGCGAGCACGACCTGGTGGTCATGGCCCTCTCCCACGACCGCTACGGGCTGCCTGCGCAGGCGTACGCGTCCTTCACCGGGACCTACGGCTGGGACGTGCGCGAGTGGGAGGGCTGTGCGGTGCTGCGCGGCGCGCGGGAGACGGCCAGCTGCGCCTGGGTCGCCCAGCACGCCCCGAGCAACCCGAAGGCCCTGGCCGAGTTCGAACGCCGCGTGGCGTCCCTCCGCGACGGCGACCCGACGGTCCGCTGGTACCCCTTCTGACCCGGGCCTGATCCGGCCCTTGGTCCCGGCCCTGATCCGGGTCCCGGTCAGACCCGCTCGCCCGCGGGCTCGCGCAGGGGCCAGGTCCCGTCGATCGTGACGGTGGCGTCGCCCTTGCGGCGCGGGAAGCTCTGGAAGTCCGCCGCCCATTGCGCGTACCACTCGGTCTGGCGGCGGTGCGGCTCCGCCGGACCGAGCGCCGCGACCTTCGGGTGGCGGCCGGCTATCGCGCGGGCCGGCCGGGCGGCGGCGGGGGCGTCGGCCGCCGCGTCGTGCGCGGAGTCGGGAGCGACGCCGTACTCGGCGCAGCCGGTGAACGCCTGCTCAAGGGAGAACCCGTGCGTAGTGACGGTTCGCTCACCGTCGTCTCCCTGGCGGTCGAAGCGGGCGTCAGCAGGGCCAGTGCGTACCGCTGCCCCGAGGTTGTGGACGAGTTCCGAAACCTTGTATCCGAACGGGAAGACGCAGCCGCACCCGCACCGTGAAGATTGTGGACGTCGGCCTTCCACGGCGTCGGATCACCCTCTTTCGCCTCCAGGCTCTCGCACCCGAGGAGGGCTGACCCGCGTGGTCATCGCCTCCGGGGAATGAGCGGCCAGGCCGGCTCGACGACTGCCTTCGGATCCACGGTCCGCCGCAGATAGGCCTGCAAAGAGACCGACTGTTCAGCCGCCGCGCGCACCTGAAGGTCATGCAGATCCGCCAATGACATCAGGCCGACGGGCTGGTGCTTCTCACCCATGCGCCGCACCACGCGGGCGGCGGCCACGGCATCGGCCCTCGCGTTATGCGCGTCATCGAGCGACACACCGTAGTGAGCACACAACGCGTGGAGGGCCCGCTTGCCCTTCCGGTACTTGTCGACGTGCTTGTCGATCACCAGCGGATCGATGACGGGCGCAGGCACACTGCCCAGCCGCTCGCTGACCGACTCGACCTCGTGGCGCCGACACTCGCGGTCCAGCAGTGACAGGTCGTAGCGTGCGTTCATCACCACCAGCGGCGTCCCAAGACGCAGCCCCTCGGCGACGGCCTGCGCGATCTCCTCAATGGCGGAGGCGGCAGGTGCCCCGTGCTCGCGAGCATGGGCCGTCGAGATGCCATGGATCGCCGATGCCTGTTCTGATATCGCCACTCCTGGATTGAGCAGCCAGGTCCGTTCCCCCGCGACGGCTCCGTCCGGATCCAGCTGCACGACCGCCGCCGTCACGATGCGGTCAGTCTCGACGTCGGTACCCGTGGTCTCCAGGTCGAAGGCCATCAACGGCCCACTGATCCAGCTCATCACACGGCCCTCATTCCGGCGTGGACTGCCGGCCGGCGTCGCACCTCGCCATGAGACGCCTGAGACGTGCCTGGCGTGCGGGGATAAAACACGGCGTCGCGGGCGACGACCGGAACGCCCGTGCTCCGGTGACCGGTGAGGACGTCGGCGATCTGGTCGGCGACCCGGTCGGCGGGACCTCCCCCGGCCGTCGCCCGCTCACCGCTGATGCCGTGGACCGCCACCGCGTCCGCCGGGACGGGCACGCCGGGGTCGGCCAGCCACTCCTTGCTCCCCTGCGGCGCTCCGTCCCCGACCTCGATCACGGCTCCCGTGACGATGCGTGCCTCGTGCGGGTCGGTGCCCGTCGTCTCGAGGTCGAAGCCGATCAGCAGCTCCCGGTGCCAGCCCATGGGTGGCCCCCCTTCTGTGTGGTGCGTTCCCCCGGTGCTTCTTACCTTCGCACGCACCACTGACAACCCGAGGGTCGCATTCCGCTTACCGTCACGGACGGTTCACGACACCGGGCGGGAATCCACCCACATCTGCTCGAACTCCTCGCGGTACGTGGGGAACAGTCCAGCTTCTTCGGTCTCGCCCGGTTTGACCACCTTGCTGCCGTTGCGCAGCACCAGCACCGGTGCCTCCATCCCCCGGGCCCGGCGCAGATGGTTCTGCACCACGCCGACGCCGTCGGCCCCGTCCCCGTCGACGAGGTACGCCGTGCAGCGGGGCGTCTCGTCGTAGACGTGGATCCCGAACGCGCCCGGGTCGCGCAGCCGGGAACGCACCCGGCGCATGTGCAGGATGTTCATCTCGACCGCGCGGCCCAGTTCCCCGCGCTTGAGGCCGAGTTCGCGCTCACGGCGCTTGACCGCGCTGGAGGCCGGGTTCAGGAACAGCAGCCGCACCCGGCAGCCGGACTCGGCGAGCCGCACCAGCCGGCGCCCGGAGAAGTTCTGCACCAGCAGGTTGAGGCCGATACCGATGGCGTCCAGGCGGCGGGCGCCGCCGAAGATGTCCTCGGCCGGGAACTGGCGCAGCAGCCGCACGCGGTCGGGGTGGACGGCGACCACGTCCGCGTACCGGTCGCCGACCAGGTCCTCCACCGCGTCGACGGGCAGCCGGCGTGCGGACGGCACGTCCCCGTCCGCGCCGAGCATCTCCAGCAGCCGCGCGGAGGCCCGCTCGGCCTGGTTCAGCACCGCCTCGGACAGCGCCCGGTTGCGGGAGACGACATTGCGGGTCACCTCGAGCTCGTCCAGGGCGAGTTCGACGTCCCGGCGGTCGTCGAAGTACGGCTGGAAACAGGGCCAGTGCTGGACCATCAGCTCCCGCAGTTGCGGGAGCGTGAGGAAGGAGACGACGTTGTCGTCGGCCGGGTCGAGCAGATAACCCTTGCGACGGCTGACCTCGCGCACCGCGACCGCCCGCTGCACCCACTCCTGCCCGGCGGGTCCGGCGGCGGCGACCACCCAGTCGTCGCCGTGGACGGGCTCGTAGACGGGCCGCAGCACTGCGGCCACCACCGAGCGCAGCCGCTGCTCCACGAGGTTCAGCCATATGTAGGCACGGCCGGCCCGCTGGGCACGGGTCCGCACCTCGCGCCAGGCGTCGACGCCCCAGTCCAGGTCCGGCCCGATCGAGCCCGCGTCCATCGGCCGTGCCAGGGACACCGCACCGGGCGGGACCTCCGTGGAGTTTCCCTCGTGACCCTCGTCACCAGGGGGCAGCTCCAACCCTCCCGAGCCCACCCGCGCACCGCCTTCCGCTCCCCCGAGCACTCCCAGCCCCAACGATCAAGGAGAGTACTCCGCTTGCGGTGCGCGATGCAGCCTGATGGCGCGGTCGTTTCTCAACTTCCCCTTTCCGCACCACTGTTCTGCTATGCCCCTCCGCGGCGAGTGCACGAAGTCACAACGTGCATACAGAGGTTGCGGCCGGGGCAGATGCGTGGAGATCCGCGAGGCCACGGAGGGATCACGCCGCGCCGGCCCGCCGGGGACCCCGGCAGCCCGTACGACAGTCGGTATGACAGCAGCACGGCAACGGACGACACGGCAACACTCCGGGCCAAGGCCCCCCATCGGCGCCGTACACCTGAAAGAGTCGCATCCATGCAGGTCTGGCCTGGCGAGGCGTATCCCCTCGGTGCCACGTACGACGGCGCCGGCACGAATTTCGCGGTCTTCACGGAGGCCGCGGACCGAGCAGAGCTGTGTCTGCTGCACGACGACGGCTCCGAGACGGCGGTCGAACTGCGCGAGAGCGACGCGTTCGTGCGGCACGCGTACCTGCCCGGCGTCATGCCGGGACAGCGGTACGGCTTCCGTGTCCACGGGCCGTACGCCCCCGAACGGGGGCTGCGCTGCAACTCGGCGAAACTGCTGCTCGACCCGTACGCCCGTGCGATCAGCGGGTCGGTCCGGTGGGGCGAGGAGGTGTACGGCTACCACTTCGACGCGCCCGACAGGCGCAACGACCTGGACTCCGCGCCGCACACGATGACGTCGGTGGTGGTCAACCCCTACTTCGACTGGGGCGACGACCGGCCGCCCCGGACGGAGTACCACCACACGGTGATCTACGAGGCGCACGTCAAGGGGCTCACCATGCGCCATCCGGGGCTGCCGGAGGAACTGCGCGGCACCTACGCGGGCCTCGCGCACCCGGCGGTGATCGAGCACCTGACCGAACTGGGCGTGACGGCGGTGGAGCTGATGCCGGTCCACCAGTTCGTGAACGACCACCGCCTGGTGGACATGGGCCTGAACAACTACTGGGGCTACAACACCATCGGCTTCTTCGCCCCGCACAACGCGTACGCGTCCTGGGGCGACCGCGGTCAGCAGGTGCTGGAGTTCAAGTCGGCGGTGAAGGCGCTGCACGAGGCCGGGATCGAGGTCATCCTCGACGTCGTCTACAACCACACCGCCGAGGGCAACCACCTGGGCCCGACGCTGTCCTTCAAGGGCATCGACAACCCCTCCTACTACCGGCTGGCCGACGACCCCCGCTACTACACGGACACGACGGGAACCGGGAACTCCCTGCTCATGCGGTCCCCGCACGTCCTCCAAATGATCATGGACTCACTGCGGTACTGGGTCACCGAGATGCACGTCGACGGGTTCCGTTTCGACCTCGCGGCGACCCTGGCACGGCAGTTCCACGAGGTGGACCGGCTGTCGTCGTTCTTCGACCTGGTGCAGCAGGATCCGGTGGTCTCCCAGGTGAAGCTGATCGCCGAGCCGTGGGACGTGGGCGAGGGCGGCTACCAGGTGGGCAACTTCCCGCCGCTGTGGACCGAGTGGAACGGCAAGTACCGGGACACGGTGCGGGACCTGTGGCGGGGTGAGCCGCGCGCGCTCGCGGAGTTCGCCTCCCGGCTGACCGGCTCGTCCGACCTGTACCAGGACGACGGGCGGCGCCCGTTGGCCTCGATCAACTTCGTGACCTGCCACGACGGCTTCACCCTGCACGACCTGGTCTCGTACGACGGCAAGCACAACGCCGCCAACGGCGAGGACAACCGGGACGGCGAGAGCCACAACCGCTCCTGGAACAGCGGTGCCGAGGGCGAGACCGACGATCCGGACGTGCTGCGGTTGCGGGCCCGCCAGATGCGGAACTTCATCGCGACACTGATGCTGTCCCAGGGCGTGCCGATGATCAGTCACGGCGACGAGGTCGCCCGCACCCAGCGCGGCAACAACAACGCCTACTGCCAGGACAACGAACTGGCCTGGCTCGACTGGCCCGCGGAACGGGGGCCAGGCAGCGGCCGTGAACGCGAGGAGGAGGACGGCGAGGGCGCGGGCGAGGCCCGCCTGCGGATGCTGGAGTTCACCCGCGCGATGGTGTGGCTGCGCAAGAACCATCCGGCGTTCCGCAGGCGCCGCTTCTTCCACGGACGGCCGGTCGAGGGCACCCACGACGACCTGTCCGACATCGCCTGGTTCACTCCCGAGGGGACGGAGATGGCCCAGCGGGACTGGGACCAGGCGCGGGCCTCGGCGCTGACGGTGTTCCTCAACGGCAACGCGATCTCGGAGCCGGGCCGGCGCGGGGAGCGCATCACGGACGACTCGTTCCTGCTCATGTTCAACGCCTCCCCCGGCCCGCTGGAGTTCGTGGTGCCCGTCGACCACGGCCCGCAGTGGCAGGTGGTCGTCGACACCGCCCGCGAGGACGGGGTCCCGCCGGGCACCGGCCCGAAGGTGCGGGCCGGCACCCGGCTGACCCTGATCGACCGGAGCCTGACGGTGCTCCAGCGGCCGGTGTGACGGACGGCGGCACGGACGGGGCCGGGGGGACGGGGCCCGTGGCGCGGCAGCGGAGGGACGCATGACAGGAAGGGCGGCAGGGCGGGTACGTACGTCTGCATGACCTCTGAGCGATCTGAGCGACCCGAGCCCTCGGTGCCCACCGCCACGTACCGGCTGCAACTGCAGCCCGACTTCCCGTTCGCCGCCGCGGCGGCCGCCGTGCCGTACCTGGCCTCGCTCGGAGTGTCCCATCTGCACCTGTCACCGGTCCTGGAGGCGGTTCCGGGCTCGCGGCACGGCTACGACGTGACGGACCCCGCGCGCGTGCGGGAGGAGCTGGGCGGTGAGCGGGCGCTGCGGGACCTGTCGCGCGCCGCGCGGGAGCACGGTCTCGGCCTGGTCGTGGACATCGTCCCCAACCACATGGCGATGTCCCCGCGCCACAACCGGGCCCTGCGGGAGGTACTGCGCGAGGGGCCGTCGTCGCGCCACGCGCGGTGGTTCGACATCGACTGGGAGGCGCAGGAGGGCCGGGTGCTGCTGCCGGTGCTGGGCGGGCCGCTCGGCGCGGAGCTCGGCCGGCTGAAGGTGGACGGCGACGTGCTGCGCTACCACGACCACGCGTTCCCGCTGCGCGAGGGCACCGCCCGTCTGCCGCTGCCGCAGCTCCTGGACGCCCAGTGGTACCGCCTCGCGTGGTGGCGGCTGGCCCGCACCGAGCTGAACTACCGCCGGTTCTTCAGCATCTCCGAGCTGATCGGGGTACGCGTGGAGGACCCCGAGGTGTTCGAGGCCACCCACGCCAAGATCCTCCGGCTGCTGCACGAGGGCGTCGTCGACGGGCTGCGGGTCGATCACCCGGACGGGCTCGCCGACCCGGACGAGTACCTGCGCCGGCTGCACGCGGCGACCGGGGGCCGCTGGACCGTGGTGGAGAAGATCCTCTCCGACGGCGAGCCGCTGCCCGCCTCCTGGCCGGTCGCGGGCACCACCGGTTACGACGCCCTGCGGCACGTGGACGGCCTGTTCACGGACCCGGCCGGGGCCGGGGAACTGCTCGGCCGGTACCGGCGGTTCGCGGCGCCGCAGCCGGACCGGGGCGGCGCGTGGGAGGCGACGGTGCGGCGGGCCGGGTACAAGGTGCTCACGCACGAGCTGGCCGCCGAGGTCGACCGGCTGACCCGGGTCGCCCACCGCGTGTGCGCGACGTCGCCCGAGCCCGCGCTGCGCGACCGCGCGCCCTGGGCCCTGCGCACCGCGCTCGAGGAACTCCTGGTCCGGCTCGAGGTGTACCGGCCCTACGCGTCCGTGGACCCGGCCGGCGTGGTCACCGAGGAGGCCGCGGCCGGCGCCCGGCGCGCCTTCGCCGTCCCCGAGGAGGCCGGGGCGGTGGACGTCGTACGGGGTCTGGTGCTCGGGCGGTACGGCGACGGGCCGCAGCAGGTCGAGTTCCGTACGCGGTTCGCGCAGACCGCGTCGGCGCTGCGGGCCAAGTCGGTGGAGGACACGGCGTTCTACCGCTACGTGCCGCTGTTGTCGGCGACGGAGGTGGGTCACGACCCCGGCTCTCCGGCGCTGTCCCCGGAGCGGTTCCACGCGTACTGCGCGCGCGTGCAGCGCGACTGGCCGGCGACCGGCACCGTCGTCTCCACGCACGACACCAAGCGCAGCGCCGATGTGCGGGCCGCGCTCCACGTGCTCACCGAGTGCCCCGGCCGCTGGGCGGACGTCCTGGCGGAGGTGACCCACGTCGGCGAGGGCGTACCGGATCCGCAGCTGGCGTGGGCGGCCTGGCAGACGGTGTTCGGACTGGGCCCGGCGGACCCGGAGCGGGTGACGGGCGCGCTGCTCAAGCATGTGCGCGAGGCAGGCCTGCACACGAACTGGACGGAGCAGGATCCGGCGTACGAGGAGGCGGTGGCCCGGTTCGTGGCGGCGGGGCCGTGCGGGGTCACGGGTGAACGGGTCGCGCGGTTCCGGGCCTCGCTTGAGTCGTACATCCGCGCGAACGTGCTGGGCACCGCCCTGGTCCATCTGACGATGCCGGGCGTGCCCGACGTCTACCAGGGCACCGAGTCCGAGTACCGGGCCCTGGTTGACCCGGACAACCGGCGCACGGTGGACTTCCCGGCCGGGGCGGGGGACGGCGACGGCGCGGACGCGGTCGGCGGCGGCAAGGCGGCGGTGACGCGGGCCGCGTTGCGGTTGCGGGCGCGGCGGCCCGGGGTGTTCGGCGACACGGCGTCGTACGAACCGCTGACCGCCGAGGGGCCGGGGGCCGCGCACTGTGTGGCGTTCGTGCGGTCCGGCGCGGTGCTGACCGCCGTGACCCGGCTGTCGCTGCGGCTGGCGGAGGCGGGCGGCTGGCGGGAGACCCGGCTGGCACTGCCGCCGGGCCGCTGGACCGACGTACTGGTGCCCGGGCGGGGGTTCACGGGGCACGTGCGCGTGGCGGAGCTGTTCGAGCGGTCACCGGTGGCCCTGCTGGAGCGCGCCGGGGACGCGGACGGGGCGTAGGTCCTGTCGTCGGGCCCGTGCCGTCCGCACGGGGGGACGGGGCTCGCGGTGTCGTGCGGGGTCCCGTGCGGCGGGTGGGGAGGTTCCGGCCGAGCCGGGGCGCCCGCACGGCGCCGCCGGGGGCAGGGCGGGCACAAGGGAGACACAGGGGAGTTCGGCGGCCGGGCGTGACGTGTCCGACCGGGCCGCCCGGGCACGTCACGAGGGGCGGAGGTGCCGGTCGTGTGCACCGCGTGCCGTCCCCCGAAGCCTCCCCGTCGCACCCTTGACACCGGTCCGTGGCCGTGGGGTACTGCGGTGTGCGACGACGGGTGGTTGGCGGGGGGTGGGTCTCCTGTTGGAGCTGCGCTACCCGACGGTGGCCGAACTCGTTCTCGCCGCCCGTGCGCTGACGGCCCGGCGGCCCGGCCTGTGCGTCCTGCGGCAGGTGGGACTCTCCCGCGCGGAGCGACCGCTGCACCTGCTGTCGGTGGGTCACGCTCGGCGGGCCGTGCTGGTGGTCGCGGGCGCCCATGCCAACGAGCCGGCCGGCGGGGCCACACTGCTCGCGCTGGCCCGGCGGGCCGTGGCGGAGCGGGAGCTGCGGGACGGCACGTCCTGGCACTTCCTGCTGTGCGCGGACCCCGACGGGGCGAGCCTGCATACGGTGACGAAGCCGGACAGCCTGTATGACTATCATCTGGGCTTCTTCCGTCCTGTCGGCCGGGAACAGCCGGAGTGGGCCCCGTCGGCCCTGCCGCCCGACCGGCTGCCGCCCGAGACCCTGGCCCTGACCGGGGTCATCGACGAGTTGCGTCCCTACCTCCAGGTGTCGCTGCACGGGACCGATCTGGGCGGCAGCTGGGTCCAGCTGACGAGGGACGTGCCGGGGCTCGCCGAGCCGTTCGCGAAGTCCGCCGCGGAACTGCACATCCCGGTGGAGACGGGCGCCTCGGACGCGGCGGGCTGGCCGGCGTCCGGCCCCGGGGTACGGGTGATGCCCGCGGCGGGGGCCGGTCCGGCGTATCCGAGCCTGCCGGACGACGCACGGCACAGCACCTGGTACCACGCGCACCGGTACGGCGGTCTGACGGCGGTCGTCGAGGTCCCGATGTGGGCCGGCGCCCTGGTGGACGATCCGGAGCCGCATCCGGATCCGGCCGAGACGCTGCGGCATCTCGCGGCCCGGCTGCTGCGGGACGCGCGCGAGGTGCGGCAGGTGCTGGAGGAGGCCCGGCCCGGGGCCATGGAGGGCGCCGGTATCGCCGGCGGTCCGCTGCTGCGGGCGGCCACCTGGGGGCTGGAGCTGGTTCCGGGGCTGGCCTCGGACCTGGTCCGCACCCCGCCGCCCGACGGCACCAGGGCGTACGTGGCCAGCGTGGACGCGTTCACGCGCCGGGTGCCGCTGCGGGCGGCGGCGATGCTGCTGCGGGAACTGCGGGAGACCGACGCGCACGCGGCGGCCCGGCTCGAGCGCCTGGTCGCCCTGTGGAGCGACGCGTTCGCCGTGCACTTCCGGGCCCGCTGGGTGCCCGTGGCGCACCAGGTGGAGCATCAGGTCCGCACGGTCGTGGCGGCGGCGCTGCATGCCCGCGGGAGTGCGGGAACGGGAGCGGGCTGACCCCGCCCGCTCCCGGAACCCTCACGGGGCCGGGGTCTGTCCGGCGGACCGTGCCAAAGGCGCGGGGTGCCGGCACGCCCTCCCCCGAGCCCTTAGAGGTCCTTGCACTATGCCCGCCCGGGTCGCGCGGCCCGGCACCGCACCTCGCCGCGTTGCCGAAAAGCCCTGGTAGCTCCGCTACAAGGGCTCTCCGGCGCCTTGCACCGCACGGCACCGGACCACGCGACCTCATCGGGCGGGCATAGTGCAAGGACCCCTTAGAGCCGGGAGGACCCCGGCGGCGTTGTCGTCGGTCGCCGACTCCCCCGTCCCCGGCTGCGCTCGAGCGGGGGACCCCCATCGCGTCGGCGCCCTCCTACGCCTCGCGGCTGAACGCGCCGGCCTCCGCTCACCCCGGCCGGCCGGATGCCGCCGGTCGCCTCCTCCGACCTGATCCGCCGGACAGGCCCTACGGCCCGTCCAGAGCGAACACGGAGCCGGTCCGGGCCTCCATCGCGCACCGGTTCGGGAAGGTCTTTGTGTACTCGACCGGCTGTCCTCGCCACTGCCCGCGCGCATGGGCGGTCACCGGGGCGTAGACCATCGGGCAGTAGGTGTCCCGGGCCGGGATGCCGGTGATGCGCCCGTCCGCCGCGGCGAGTTCCTCGCAGGCTTCGGCCGCGCGCGGGTGCCCCTGGGGCGGGTCGCAGAGGAGCAGGCTGCCGGGTGTCGTGCCGGTCCGGGTCTCGCCCTGGTCCACGCCGAGGAGGAGCCAGTGGTCGGAGTCGGCCGCGCCCTGGGGGTCCGGGTCCGCCTGCGCAGGGGTGGGAACGAGGAAGGCGAGGAGGGCGGACGCCGCCAGCAGCGCGCCCCGTACCGCTTTGGGTGAGGTGTACGTCATTCCAGATGCATCGGCACGGCGCTGCCGGAACCCCAGCCCGGCTCACCCGAACGGGAGGGGGTGCGCGGGTGCCGTACGGCCGGTTCGAACGCGGCGACCACGACGTGCGCCCGGTACTCGACCTGACGTGCGACCGGGATCCAGCGTGTCGCGCAGGTGTCGCGGTGGTCGGTGCACCGCGCGTCGATGAGCCGGTCCGGCTCCGGCGGCACCCCGGCCGGATCGTGACCGGTGGTGGTGACCAGCCGGTGCGGCAGCCCCGCGGTGCGCGGCGCCGGCCTTCGGCCCGCGACGGTGAGCGAGGTCGGCCGGGCGGTGTCCGCGGACGGAAGCGGGCGGACGCCGCCCAGCTCGCCGACGGCCGGATGGCGCAGGAGCAGTGGCGGGGCACATCTCCACGAAGTGACGCCGTCGGTCCGTCGACTCGCCCTTCACCGGGCGCGCCGAGGTACCCATCGTGAGCCACGACGGCGAGGAGGGCGTCAGCACCGTGGAGGGCAAAGGGAGTTCGACGATCTTCCCCGGACGGCCGGTCAGTTCACCGCGAGCCGGTACGTCATCCGTCCGAAGCCGATCTGGTCGCCCTCGCGGACGACGGCCGCACCGACCACCCGACGCCCGTTCACCGTCGTGCCGTTGGTGGAACCGAGGTCCCGCAGCACCCACAGGCCGCCCTGCCGGCGGAGTTCGGCATGCACGCGGGAGACCGTCTCGTGGTGGAGCCGCAGGCCGTTGGCGGGGTCACGCCCTATGCGCAGGGGGTGGGCGGTCGCCGGATGGGGCAGCAGCAGCTTCGGCAGCCGCTCGGCCCGCCACGCCCCGCGCAGCCGTACCGTGAACCCGGAGACCGCCTCCACCGAGCCGAACACCAGGCGCGAGAAGCGACCCTCGGTGGGCAGGTCGGCGGTGAGCGGGACGAGTTCGTCGGGGCACCGGGCCCCGAGCGCGAGCTCCATGCGCCGGATGAACGTGTCATGGGACAGCCGCCCCACGGCGACGCCGTCCCGCAGCACCTTCAGCGCCTTGTCGCGCTCCACGTCGGAGAGCCGCGCGGGGTACGTGTTGAACTCGAATGACGACGTCACACCGCTGATTGTCGGCCAGCGGCGGCCGGACTGTCCAGGAGACGGCACAAGCCCGCACGACCGCCCCCACTCCTGCGGCGGCGACACCCGCCGCAAAGGGAACATTCACCGGCGGATCGACCTCCGATGTACGACCATGGTCTGGCTACATCACGGTGAGCAGACGAAGGGGAACCGTCCGTGCAGTTCGAGGTGTGGGCACCGCAGGCCGGCGATGTGACGCTCCAGTGCGACGGCGTCACGCGCGTGTTGACGCGCGATCCGCAGCGGGAGGGATGGTGGCGCGGTGAGACGGACGCGCGGGACGGCTCCCGGTACGGCTTCGCCCTGGACGGCGGGCCGGTCCTGCCCGATCCGCGCTCGCGCCGGCAGCCGGACGGGCCCGACGCGCAGAGCGCCGTCGTCGACCACGACGCGTTCGCCTGGCGCGCGGTCTGGGACGGACGTCCGCTTCGCGGCGCCGTCCTGTACGAGCTGCACGTGGGCACGTACACGCGCGAGGGCACGTTCGACGCCGCCGCGAAGCGGCTGGAGCATCTCGCCGGGCTGGGCGTCACCCATGTGGAGCTGATGCCGGTGTGTCCCTTCCCCGGCCGGCACGGCTGGGGGTACGAGGGGGTCTCGCTGTGGGCGGTGCACGAGCCCTACGGGGGGCCCGAGGCGCTGAAACGGTTCGTGGACCGGGCGCACGCCCTCGGTCTGGGCGTCGTCCTCGACGTGGTGCACAACCATCTGGGGCCGTCCGGGAACCATCTTCCGCGATTCGGCCCGTACTTCACCGACACCCATCACACCCCGTGGGGCGCCGCCGTCAACCTGGACGCCCCCGGCTCGGACGAGGTGCGGACGTATCTCGTCGAGAGCGCGCTGGCGTGGCTGCGCGACTACCGGATCGACGGGCTGCGCCTGGACGCGGTGCACGCGCTGGCGGACACACGCGCCCGCCACTTCCTCGAGGAACTGTCGGCGGCCGTGGACGCCCTGTCGGCCGACACCGGCCGGCCGCTGTTCCTGATCGCCGAGTCGGACCGGAACGACCCCCGGGACGTCACGCCCCGCGCGGACGGCGGCCACGGGCTGCACGCACAGTGGAACGACGACTTCCACCACGCCCTGCACACCGCGCTGACCGGGGAGTCCCAGGGCTATTACGCCGACTTCGCGCGCGCCCCGCTCACGGCACTCGCCAAGACGCTCTCCGGCGGCTTCTTCCACGACGGCACGTACTCCTCCTTCCGCGGCCGGCGGCACGGGCGGCCCCTGGACCGTACGCGGATCGCCGGGCACCGGCTCCTCGGCTACAGCCAGACCCACGACCAGATCGGCAACCGGGCCCAGGGCGACCGGCTGGCCGCGCTGGTCTCCCCCGGCCTGCTGGCCTGCGCGGCGGCCCTCACACTGACCGCGCCGTTCACGCCGATGCTGTTCATGGGTGAGGAGTGGGCGGCGGGCACCCCCTGGCAGTTCTTCACGGACCACACCGACGCCGGACTCGCCAGGGCGGTGCGCGACGGCAGGCGGCGGGAGTTCACGGCGCACGGCTGGGCCGAGGCCGACGTGCCCGATCCGCAGGACCCCGCCACCCGCGACCGCTCCTGCCTGGACTGGTCGGAGCCGCGGCGCGAGCCCCATGCACGTGTGCTGGCCTGGTACCGGCAGCTCGTCGCACTGCGTCACGCGCAGCCGGACCTCACCGACCCCGACCTCGCCGACATCAGGGTGGTCTTCGACGAGGAGCGGCGCTGGCTCGCCCTCCGGCGCGGGGACGTGCTGGTGGCCGTGAACCTTGCCGGTGAACCGGCCGCGATCCCCCTGGGCGTCCCGCACGCGCGCGTACTCGCCGCCTGGGAGTCCGTCGGTGTACCGGGCGCGGACGGGGTCCTGCACCTGCCCGGCGAGTCGGCGGTGGTGCTGCTGCGGCAGTGAGTGCCCGGTGCGCCGGCCCGCGACCCACGGCCGTGTGCCGCGGGGTGCTTCCGTCGGGTCACGTCCGGCGGGGCACGCGGCTCGGGCACGCGCCTACGGCATGTCCTCGGCGCTGCGCAGGTCCGTCACGCGCTCCAGCATGATCGCCTCCCAGGCCCGGCGCAGCCGGACGCGCAGCAGCGGCAGCGGCATGGGTCCCGGCAGCGGGCCGGTGCCTTTGCCGCCGAGGGCGTCGGCGAGGTGGAGGACCGCGTCGCAGCGGGCCAGCCACAGGCCGCGCAGACAGGGCCGGGCGCCGTAGCCGGCGAGGGTGGCGGCGCGTACGGCGGCCGGGGAGCCCACGGCGAGCGCCAGGCCCGCGATGTCCTCGGCGGGGTCGCCGACCACCGCCCCGGCCCAGCCGAGGACCCCGCGTACCCGGCCGTCGGTGCTGACCACGAGACGCTCCCCGGTGAGGCCGTGGTGGACGAGGACCGGCGAACCGGACTGGGCGGCGAGCCGGCCGGCGGCGGACGGCGTGAGCTGCCGCAGGCGGACGGGTGCGAACTCGTCGGCGGCGGCCAGCCGTTCGGCGGCCTGTCCGGCGGCCCGGCGCAGGGACTCCAGGGAACGCGGGGAGACCCGCGGCACACCGAGCGTCTCCGCCTGCGGCACCGGTACCTCGCGCAGCCCGGTGAGCAGCCCGGCCAGATCGGTCTCACCGACGGCGGACACCCGGTGCTCCTCCGCCGATCCGCCGGACAGCCTGGTGTCCAGGGTGTAGGCCAGGCCCGGTGCCCATTCGCCGTGCGCCGTGCTCGACGGCACCGCGACCGGGATGTGGGGGCGGGCGAGTTCCCGCAGCCGCAGCTCACGGCGTCGGCGCGTGCTCGTCTCGCGGTCGAGTGCGAGGCGCAGCACCTGCCGGGCGCCGACCCACCAGGTGGCGGGACCGACGCCCTCACCGACGGGCAGCACGTCCGGTCCGTCGGCGGTCCCACCCTCCCCTTCGTCCCAAAGGAGGGTACGGACCAGCCGGCGGACGGTGTCCGCGGTGGGTGTCGGTGCCTGGGTCATGGTCGCGCCGCTGCTGTTCGGTGGGCGGGGAGGGGACGTCGGGGCCGCTCAGTCCACTATGACCGCCTCCCCCGCGGCACGCTCCGTACGGGTACGGAACACGTCGTCGGCGGCGGTGCGGGACGAGGACGTACTGCCGGTCATCCGGGCCTCCCGGGGCAGGTGCAGACGCGGGGCTACGAGCAGCATCCTGCCCGGCGGGCGGGGGCGGCGCGAGCCGGTGTGCCGTGTTCGTCCGGCATGTCGCCCGGCCCGGGAGGCCCGGGAGGCCCGGGAGCGGCCCCGCGCGCTCACCGGCCGTCCGCGGAGCACTGATGTGCCCGTCCGGACGCGGCATTCCGGTTCGCGACGGCCCGGGCCCCGTCCCCCGCTCCCCGAGCCCGGGTGACGAGGCCGGGAACGGCCGTGAGCTGTTGGAGGCCACCGCCGCGGTTTGGAGGCCACCGTCGCGGTGGCGCACCGTGAGCGTCACCCCCGCACCAGGCCCGCCGGGAACCACGGGCCCGGCACGTGGACACCGCCCACCGGCGCCCCGGCCCGCTGTCGTCCACGACCTCCACACCGGGCCGGGCGACGACGGGCCGGGGCGCCGGGGAGGGAACGGCACCCGACGCCGTCGGCGCGGTCGGCCCGGCGGCGCGGCAGCGCCCGCGAACCCCGCCCGGCGTTGCAGCCCGGCGAGCCCGTCCGCGCCCTCACCCGTGCCTCCGGCAACGGCCGCCTCTCGGCCGGGCATCGGCCCGGGTCGCAACGCGATCTGTTCCATGGATCGCCTCCGGCTGGAGTGCCACCCGGATCGGCGAGGGCCGACGAGCCACGAAGGAGTGGGACCGACTTCCTCTCAGGTGCGGGTGGCCATGGGCACCGCGGGTGTGCGGTCCGGCAGGAAGCCGTGGGCACGGCCGGAGAGCCACGCGTCCTTGTAGCGGTCCACGCTGCGGTGCCAGTGCAGGATGCCTGCCATCCAGTTCCGCAGGTCCAGCACGTAGTCCCGCATGATCGCGCGTGCCTCCTGGGACAGCTCGAAGTCCTCGTACAGCACGGGCAGTTCATGCGCCACGACGTGCTCGAACTGGTCCAGACGGCGGCTCATCAGGTCGTGGACGATGCCCAGCGCCGTCGGATAGTCGCAGCCGAAGAAGTTCTGCACGACGAGGATCGCGTTGTGGATCTCGCCCTCGAACTCGATCTCCTTCTGGTACGAGAAGACGTCGTTGAGGAGGCAGGCGTAGTCGATGGCCGCGTTCTCCAGCGAGCGGACCGGGCCGCTGCGGTAGACCTCGGGCGGGACGGCCGGGCCGTGGCCCATCCGGCACAGGCCGAGGGTCAGGTCGGAGCCGAAGGTCTGCCGGCGCATCTCCAGGTAGTCGACCGGGTCGGGCACGCGGTGCACGATCTGGTTGCCCAGCTCCCACAGCCAGCTCTCGGTCATGACGTTCACGGCGTTCTTCAGAGGCCCCCGCTCCCCGGGGGTCATGCCCGCCGTGGTGCGGGCCCACAGGTCGGCCAGGCCCCGCTCCATGGCGTTGGCCGCCGGGGGGACGGGTTCGCCGTCGACGGGCATGCAGTCGGACAGGCGAGCGGTGGTCAGCCGGGCGGTGGCCAGGTCACGGCGGTGCCCGTAGACGAGCGGGTAGTAGTCGTCGCCGTAGGTGCCCCAGGCGAGCCACTGCGCGCTGAGGTCGAGGGCCTCGGGAGTGGCGTCCGGGTCGATTCCGGCAGAGCACAGCGCGAGGTCGTAGGCGTCGAGCTTGTCCTCGTCCCACACGCCTTCACTCAGAATGCCGGTCCGCCGGCACCAGTCGACGAGGGTGCCGCGGGAGGCGTCGAGGTGCGGGCTGAGCTCCAGCGGGAACGGCATGCGGATCTCGGGGATCAGGGACGGGCCGACCCTCTGGTACGGCACGTGGGTGTGCGCCCGCAGCCTCGCCGCGCCCGCGGCGGCGAGCAGCCCGCGCACGTCGGCGGCCGAGGTGCCCGCCCCGGTCGGGCCCGCCCACGGGGAGGTATCCCGCGCGCCCTCGTTCATGTACCGGCTGGAGCGCATGTGCCACTCGTGGCCACCGGACTGCCAGTCCTGCAGGCCCTTCGCGTACGCCGCGACGGCCGCGACCTCGTGCGGGGCGAGGCCCTTCTCCAGGGCGAGGGCGGGTACCTCGGTGAACGCGGTGTGCTCGAACTGGTGCAGCCGCGAGGTGAGGATGTCGTTGACGGTGTCGGCGGCCTGCTGGGTGGTGCAGCCGAAGAAGGTCTCCAGGACGAGGACGCCGTTGCTGTTCTCGCCCTCGTCCTCGACCTCGCGCTGGTAGGAGAACAGGTCGTTGCGCAGGTGCACGGCGTCGGAGAACGTCTCCATCAGCACCCGGAGCGGCCTGGTCCCGGCGACGGCGACGGGCACTTCGGCGGTCGCGTACTCGACGAGGCCCGCCGACCACGGGGCGCCGCCGACCTTGCGGCGCATCTCGATGTACTCGACGGGGTTGGCGATCCGCCCCTCGTTGATGTTGGACAGTTCCCACAACGACTCGTTGAGAAGGTGTTCCGTGGCGACGGCGAACCGGGCGCGCCAGTCCTCGGACATCGCGGGCACGGTGCGCGCCCACAGGTCGGCGAGGCCCGCCTCGACCGGGTTGCGCGGCTCGGGCACGGGGGCCGAGGGGTCCAGCGGCATGAACAGCGGCAGCCGGTCCAGGTGGGCCTTTCCGCCCTCGCGGTCCTGGCTGCGTTTGAACAGTTCCAGGAAGTGGTCGTCGAAGAAGAAGACCCACACGTACCAGTCGGTGATCAGGGAGAGGGCGGGCCCGTCGCAGTCGGGGTGGGTGTAGGCGCAGAGCAGGCCGTAGTCGTGCGCGTCGAGATCGGCCTGCTCCCAGACTCCGGATCCCTCCAGCATGCCCATCTCGCGCGCCCACGCCGACGAGTGGGCGCGGGCCCGGTCGAGATGCGGGTTCAGCCGCGCGGGGTGCGGCAGGTAGAAGTGCGGAAGTTCGAACGGCTGGGTCATGGCCCGGCACTACCCGTGGCCCCGTGGCGGCATCCACCGGCCCGGACATGATCACACCATCGCGTGAACCCTCGCCGAAATGCCGAAATTCCGGTGCGGGAGTGCCGGATGCGCGCCTGTGCCACCCGGGCACGGGGTGCGGAGCGCTGGAGAAGACTCACCAAGGTCTTCATGAGTCTTCTAGCTAGGCCCGTACCTGGATCAGCGCGTGGGTGCCGCCGGTGCGCCAGCGCTGCCCCTCGGCCGCGACCAGTGCCTTCTCCGTCGCGGGGGCCAGTCCGGTGACGACATCGGACTTCAGGGTGCGCAGGGCGGCGACCGGTCCGGGGAAGTAGCCGGTGACGTCGGTGAAGGGTGTGGTGGGCGGCCAGGTCCGGTCACCCACCAGGCGGCGGTAGTTGAGGTCACCCTTGACGATGGTGAGCGCGGCCGTGGCGAAGTCGGCGCGGAGGTCGTCGGGCATCTCCTCGTACGGCAGCGGGGAGCAGGAGAACGGGTGGGCGCGGAGGGTGAGCCGGCCGTCGGAGAGGGCGTCCCACAGCCGGCGGCCGTGACCGGCCGCTGCCCCCCGGGCGTCGACCAGTCGGCGCAACGCGTCGACGACGTCGGCGGTCGTGGCGTCGGAGACGTAGTACGGGTACGGCTTGACGTGCAGCACCGCCCGGTCGATGGCGCCGTGGGCCAGCAGGTGTGCGATGAGCAGGAGATCGGGGACGAGTTCGCGTCCGGCGTTGTCCGCGACCAGGACGAGGGTGCCCGCGCGGGAGGAGTCCAGCAGCGACCACAGCCTCTCGCTGTCGTCGGCGACCAGCGCGGGGACGGCCGCCGCGAGGTCGGCCCCCTCGGCGGAGAGCCGGAAGCCGAGGTCGGCGCGGTTGCCCCACAGCGAGCCGTGCAGCAGGGCCTGCCCCCGCTCGTCCGCGGGCCGGTCGGCGAGGTCCTCGAGCGCGGTGAGTTCCCCGTCCGTCGCCGGCGAGTCGAGTTCGGCGCGTTTGGAGGGGCGGAAGGGGTCGATGCCCTGCCAGGGGCCAGGGCCGAAGTAGCCGACCGCTTGCAGCAGCCGGCGGTAGAACCAGCTCTCGGACCACAGCCAGGGCACGTCGTACCAGGACTGTCCGGCGTACGTGTTCATCCCCCAGGCCGCCCAGCGCTCCCGGTCGTGGGCGTCGGCGGGCAGGGGTTCGACGGTGCCCTCGGTGCAGCCGGCCAGCAGGGCGTCGAGCGCGCGTTGTTGATCGGGTTCGTACGGGAAGGCCTCGCGCACCTGCCGGATGATCGCGGGATGCCGCTCGGCGAGCACGCCGTGCGGGAACGAGCCGGGCCGGTTGCCGAGGATCACGGGAGCGGTGGGGGTGTCGGGCATGCGGCTCACCGTAACGCGCGGCGCCGGACGGCGCGTCCGGCCGCTCCGGCGGTGCGGAACGGCCGATGGACCGTCGAAGCCACCCGCGCGGGTCCCGCGGCCCCGCGTCAGACGGGTGCGATCTCCCGCTCCAGCCGTGCGGCCAGGCTGAGATAGCGGGCCCTGCGGGTGACCGGGACCAGGCCCCGGATGAGGAGCTGCCACATCTCCGCGGTGCGGCGGGGCTGTCGGGCGACGGGTTCCCGGCTGCGGCCCACGACGCGGGTGCCGATGAAGAAGCAGACGAGGGAGTGGGCCACGACGTCGATGTCGACCTCGGGGTGGACGTCGGACTCCTTGACCGCGCAGACGAGTCGGGCGGTGACGATGTCCGTCCACTCGGTGAACGGGTGGCGGAGCGGCGGACGGGGCCGGGTGCCCCCGGTGGCGAGGCGGAGCCCGGCCCGCAGGACGGGGTCCTCGGCCGACTGGCGGGCTATGCCGAAGGTCAGGCGCATCAGCGCCTCCAGGGAGGTGTGTCCCCGCAGTTCGGTGTCCCTGGCCAGCCTGCGGCAGGTGGCGGACTGGAGCTCCATGATCGCGTGCGCCAGGTCCTCCTTCGCCGCGAAGTGGAAGTACAGGGCCCCCTTGGTGACGTGGGCGTGCTCGACGATGTCACTGAGACTGGTCGATTCATAGCCTTGTCGGTCGAACAGATCGGCGGCGGCCGTGATGATCGTCGCACGGGTCTGCTCGGCGCGTACCTGCCTCGCCATCGACTGAACTCCTGAGCCGGAAAGGAACGGGTCATGCCGTTTTTTTTAACCCCGCGTACACGATAACTCACCCTGAGGCCGTACCCGTCAACCGGTTCCCCCCAAGACGCGGTACATATCCGGCAATTCGGGTTCCGATGCCGAAAGGAAACAGCGCGTCCGGTATCTGAGTGTGGCAGCCGCGCGGAGGAAAGAGAACGGCGGGCCGCCACGAGGGGGACGCGTCACGACCGGAGGGGACGCCGAGGACGGCCCGCCGGGAGCCGGACGGTGAGCCGCGGCGAAGGGCGGGTGCGGAGCCGTCCGGAATCCCGGGCAGCCGGGGCCCGTGTCCCGCCCGCGTGCGCCGGTGAACAGCCGGGACCGCGAAGGACGTTGGCCGGCGGCCGGTTCGTCCGTACGCCGCGGGGCCGGTTCCGTACCGTCCGCGCGGTTCGGTGCGCAGGGGTGTCATTCCTCCCTGCCGCCACGGAACTCACCGTTCATCACAATGCGGCAGCAGCATCTCACTTCCCGTGGCTGATCACTTGACTACCGGCAGGAGGACGCGATTGGCTCCGGTCCCAGCGGGAGTCACCCGGTCGGCGCACACCCCCGGCCCCGCCCCTGCTCTCGTCCCCTACCCCCGCCCCCTCCCCCAGCTCGGCGTACAGCGAGGTCCGCTCCCTCATGAACACTCGTCCCCCGGCCCATCGTTCCCCGAGACGGCCCGTCCACCTCTCGGCCCTGACGGCAGCCGTCGTCCTGGTGGTGACCGGCTGCTCCGTCTTCGACACGGCCGGCGACTCCTCGGACGCGGAGAACCCGGGCGCGGCCGGCGACGGGATGAGCGTCGTGATGGTCACGCACGGCGGTGAGGGGGACGCCTTCTGGGACCGGGTGAAGAAGGGCGCCGAGGCCGCCGCCGCGAAGGACGGCATCAACCTCACGTACGTGAGCGACGCGGACCCGGACGGCCAGGCCGAACTCGTGCGCAACGCCGTCCGCGACAAGGTGGACGGCATCGCCCTGACGCTGGCCAAGCCGCAGGCGATGAAGGGCCCGGTGGACGAGGCGCGCAAGGCGGGGATCCCCGTGGTCGGACTCAACTCCGGCATCGACGCCTGGAAGTCGGCGGGGCTGCTGGAGTACTTCGGTCAGGACGAGGGCGTCGCGGGGCAGGCCGTCGGCAACAAGCTCAACGAGCTGAAGGCCAAGAACGCCCTCTGCGTCGTCCACGAGCGGGGCAATGTCGCGCTGGAGGCACGTTGCGCCGGCATGCGGAAGACGTTCGGCGGAAAGGTCGAGAACCTCTACGTGGACGGCTCCGACCAACGTGCCGTCTCCGGCATCGTCACCGCCACGCTGCGGCAGGACCCGACCATCGACGAGGTCGTCGCCAACGGCGCTCAGTACGCCCTCGCCATGGCCGACGCCGCCAAGGAGGCGGACACCGGGGCGCACGTCGCCACCTTCGACCTCAACGAGGAGCTGGTGAGGGCCGTCCGCAGCGGTGACATCCAGTTCGCCGTGGACCAGCAGCCCTACCTCCAGGGCTATCTCTCCGTGGACGCGCTGTGGTTGTACCGGACCAACGGCAACATCAGCGGCGGCGGGGTGTCCCCGGTTCTCACCGGGCCGGCGTTCGTCACGAAGACCAACGCCGCCTCGGTCGCCGAGTTCGCGGCCAACGGCACCCGGTGACCGACACATCCCGTGAGGACGTACCCAAAGATTCGGTTACGAACGGGCTGTACGGTCACGTGTGCGGATAACATCCTGCGCATCACCTGTGACGTACCGGACGCACGTCCTCCTGACGCGTCCGCAGCCCGTTCTCCCGCCGCTCTCCGCCCGCTTTTCCGATGATCCGACCGCTCTAGGACGACGATGTCTCCACGGACAGGTGCCCGGCGCCGTCTCGGCTCCATACGTCTCTCGCTGGTCCTCCTGGCACTGGTGCCCACCGTCACCCTCACCGCCATGTGGGGTGTGACCACGATCCAGATGTTCTCGGAGGGGCTGCGGCTCCGTTCCCAGACGGAACTGAGCCGTTCCACCGGCGCGATGGGCACCGACGCGACCCTCGCCCTGCAGCAGGAGCGACGGCTGACCGCCGCCTGGCTGGCCTCGCCGAAGGACTCCCGGGCCGCTCTCGACGCGCAGCGCGAGAAGACCGACACGGCGGTGGCACGGCTGGTCGGACAGGCCGACGCGATCGCCGAGGCACCGGACCGTGTGTCGGACCCGCTGTACTCGGTGCTCGGTTCGGTGGGCAGCCTGGAGTACTACCGGGACCAGGTGGACGCGCCGAGCGACATCACCGCCGAGCAGGCACTCGAGCAGTACTCCTCGATCGTCCAGGACCAGATCCACGCCTTCCAGGAGCTGTCGCAGGTCGACGACGGCGACCTGACCTCGCAGGCCGGGCCGCTGGTATCGCTGGAGCAGGCCGCGGAGATGCTCTCCCGGGAGGACGCGCATCTCACCCTGGCCTGGCCGTCCGGGGAGCTCGACGACGAGTCCTGGGCCGGCTTCGCGGAGCTGGTCACCACCCAGCGCTGGCTGGTCGAGGACCAGATCGTGCCGTCCCTGCGCGGCAGCACCAAGACACAGGCGGAGAAGATCCTGCAGAGCCCCGAGTGGCGGACCCTGCAGGACATCGAGGACGCGGTACGCGACTCCCGTCCCACGGCCGAGGGCGGGAGGATCAGCCTGCCGGACGCCCAGAAGCAGTGGGACGCCGCGCTGGACAGGATCACCCCGCAGTACGCCGCCCTGATCGAGGAGCAGACCGACGCACTGCTCGGCCGCAGCGCCGACGAGGCCCGCGGTCTGCTGCTGACCGCGGCCTCCCTCAGCGCCGGCGGTCTGATCGCCCTGCTGCTGTGCGTCGGCATGTCGTGGCGGATCACCCGCTCGCTGTCCCGCAGACTGCGCGGCCTGCGGGAGGCCACCCTCAGCCTGGCCGAGGAGCGGCTGCCCGAGGTCGTGGCCCGGCTGGAGCGGGGCGAGAAGGTCGACGCCGAGTCGGCGACCACGCCCCTGGACTACGGTCACGACGAACTCGGCCAGGTCGCCCAGGCGTTCAACACGGCGCAGCGCACCGCGGTGCACACGGCGGTCGAACTCGCCGACACCCGGCTCGGTTTCCAGAAGGTCATCCTGGGCATCGCCCGGCAGAGCCAGAACCTGGTCAACCTCCAGCTCAGCAAGCTCGACCTGCTGGAACGCACGCACACCGACCCCGAGGTCCTCAAGGGCCTGTACGAACTGGACTCCACTGCAAGCCAGTTGCGCCGCTACGAGGAGAACCTCGTCATCATCAGCGGTGAGCGGCCCGGCCGGTCGTGGAGTGAGCCGGTCGCGCTGATCGACATCCTGCGCAGCGCCGTCGGTGAAGTCGCCGAGTACCAGCGGGTGGACGTGCAGACCGACGAGGAAGTCGCGCTGGCTCCGCCCGCGGTGGCCGACGTCATCCACCTGCTGGCCGAGCTGATCGACAACGCGACGGTGTACTCGCCGGCGCCGAGCCCCGTAGGGGTGCGCGCCGCTCTGGTGGCCAAGGGCCTCGCCGTCGAGATCGAGGACCGGGGCCTCGGCATGTCCGAGGAGGACTACGCCTCGATCAACACCCAGTTGGCCAGTCCTCCGCAGTTCGACGTGGTGGCGCTCGCCGACGACCTCCGGCTCGGCATGTTCGTGGTCTCCCAGCTGGCCCACCGGCACGGCATCACCGTCACCCTGCGCCCGTCGCCGTACGGCGGGACGACGGCGATCGTGCTGGTGCCGCACGCGATCGTGGTGCGGGAGGCCGCGCGTGCCCCCCAGGAGGCCGCGTTCGCCGTCGACGGTGCGGTGAACGGGCGCCGCCCGGCGGGTGCCGCGAACGGCACGGCCGCTTCGGCGGCCCTCGACGGCGGGGCCACCGGCTCCACGGACCCGGCAGGCGCGGCGGACACGGCACACGCCACGACCGGGACCGGCACCACGGGCAGGGCATCCGCCACGGACGGCCCGGACACCCCGGAGGCCGGGGGCGCCCCGGACACGCGGACCTCCTGGGACGGGCCGCCGCTGCCGTCCCGCTCCGGGGCCCCCGCGCGGACCGCCGCCCGCCCGGCCGGCGCCGCTCCCGCACCCCGGTCGAACGGGCTCACCCCGCTCCCCCGCCGGGTGCCGCAGACCAGCCTGGCCGCAGAACTCCGCGAGGATGCGGCGACACAGACCGTCGAGGACGACGCGGCGAACTTCACGGCGGAACACGCCGCCTCCTCCCTCGCCGGCTTCCAGCGCGGCACGTTCGAGGCGCGTGACGACGCCGCCGGCTCCGACGGCTCCGACGGCGATTCCGTGCGGCCGGCCGCCGATGACAGCATGGCAGCGTCCCCCGGGGCGCCCGCGGAGGCACCCGCCACCTCCGGAGAGTTCCCGACACCACCCGCCGACCGCTGAACGCCGACTGCCGAACGCCGAACGCCGAAACACCGAAGAAGGAACACAGTCATGACACGCCCCATACCCGCCACTCACACCCAGCTCGATCAGCTGCTGACCGGACTCGTGGAGCGGGTCGCCGACGTGAACCAGGCCGTGGTCCTGTCCGAGGACGGGCTGGTGGTCAGCAAGTCCACCGGGTTCCTGCGCGACGACGCGGAACGTCTGGCGGCCACCGCGTCCGGGCTGATGAGCCTCAGCAAGGGTGTCAGCATGGACTTCCGCGGCGGCCCGGTGCGCCAGGCCCTCATCGAGATGGCCAACAGCTATCTGATCCTGACCTCGGCCGGGCCCGGCGCCCATCTCGTGGTGCTCACCGGTCCGGGCGCGGACGTCGGTGTGGTCGCGTACCAGATGAACATGCTGGTGAAGAAGATCGGCGAGCACCTCAGCGCGGCGCCCCGGGGCACGGCAGGTTCCTCCGACTCCGGCGCGTGAGGTGGGCGGAGGCGATTTCCCGGGCCGGCTCGTCCGACCGTTCACGCTGACCGGTGGCCGGACGCGGCCCAGCCGCGCCGACTTCACGCTCATCACGACGGTGACGACGGTCGAGCCGCAGCCCGAGGCGGCCGCCCGGCCGCAGCCCGAGCACACGCGCATTCTGCGGCTGTGCGCGGAGCCCCTCGCGGTGGCGGAACTCGCGGCGCGTCTCGACCTCCCGATGAGCGTGGTCGTGATCATGCTCTGCGACCTGCTGGAGGCGGGCCGGATCACCGTCCGCCCCCCGCACCACGTCACCCGTACCTCCCCGGACCTGGATCTGCTGCAGAAAGTGAGGGACGGCCTTGGCCGGCTCTGACATCACCGCTACGGCGCCCACCGAGCGTCCGGCACCCGACACGGTCAAGATTCTGATCGCCGGGGGCTTCGGCGTGGGCAAGACCACCATGGTCGGCTCGGTCAGCGAGATCGCCCCGCTGCGCACCGAGGAACCGCTGACCATGGCGGGCCTGGGCGTCGACGACCTCGACGGCATCGAGGAGAAGCGTGCCACCACCGTGGCGCTGGACTTCGGCCGGATCACCGTCTCCGACGACCTCGTGCTGTACCTGTTCGGCACACCGGGCCAGCAGCGGTTCTGGTTCATGTGGAACGACCTGTCCCTCGGCGCGCTGGGCGCGGTGGTCCTGGTCGATGTGCGCCGGCCCGAGTCCAGCTTCGCGGCGATCGACTTCTTCGAGCGCCGGGGCATCCCGTTCGTCATCGCCGTGAACGGCTTCCACGGGGAGCACCCCTACCCGGTTGAGGACATCCGGGAGTCGCTGGCCCTCCCGGAGGGCGTGCCGGTGCTGCTGTGCGACGCGCGGGACCGGACGTCGTCCAGGGACGTGCTGATCGCCCTGCTGGACCGGCTGATCGCCGCCGCCACGCCGGCGGGATGAGGCGAGGGCGAGGTGCGGTGGGGCGCGCCGGGAACGCGGGTGGGGCGCGGCCCTCCGCGGACCGCGCCCCACCCCTCGGGGGAGGAATCGTCACCCCGGGGGAGTCCTCGGCCGGCGAGGCGTCCGGGAACGGCCGCCCGCCCCTCGTCAGACCAGTCCGGCCGACTCCAGCCAGGCCTTCGCCACGTCCAGCGGGTCCTTCTTGTCCAGCTGGACCTGGGCGTCGAGGTCGAGCAGGGTCTCGGTGTCCAGCTTGGCGGAGACCTCGTTGAGTGCGTCGACACCCTCCTGGGAGAGGGCGTCCTTGCGGACCAGCGGGGTCACGTTGGCGAATCCGAAGAGGTTCTCCGGGTCCTTCAGGACGACGAACTCCTCCTTCACGATCGTCGGGTCCGTGGTGAAGATGTCCGCCGCCTGCACCTCGTTCTGCGTGAGCGCCGCCTGGGTCAGCGGGCCACCCGCGTCCAGCGCCTTGAACGACTTGAACTCCAGCCCGTAGACGGATTTCAGGCCCTCCAGGCCCTGGCGCCGGGTCTGGAACTCGGGCGAACCGCCGATCACCAGCTTCGACGCGATGTCCTCGAGGTCGGCGAGCGTCGACGACTCGGTGAGGCCGTACTTCTTCGCGGTCTCGGCGTTGACGCCGACCGAGTCCTTGTCCTCGGCCGGCGACGGGTCCAGCAGTGTCAGCTTCTCGTCGAGCTTGGCCTTGACGGCGGTGTTGACGGCCTGTGTGGACTCCTGCTCGGCCTCGGGGTCGAGGTAGGCGAGCAGGGAGCCGTTGTACTCGGGCAGAACGGTGATGGAACCGTTCTTCATCAGACCGTAGGTCGTCTCCCGGCTGCCGATGTTGTGTTTGTAGGTGACCTTGAGGCCCTTGGCTCTGAGTGCCTCGCCGTAGATGTCGGCGAGCAGAGTGCTCTCGGCGAAGTTGTTGGAGCCGACGACGACGGTGCCTGCCTCCGCCTTCTCCTCCTCGAGGGGGTTGTCGGAGGTGTCGCCGGACGAACAGCCCGCGAGCAGGGCCGCCGCGGCGGTGAGCGCGACGGCCGCCGCACCGGTGTGCCTCGTCCTGGACCAGCTGCTCTTGGCGGTATGAGTCATCCACCGATCCAATCCAGCCGCTTCACTCTCCGTCAAGCGCGGCCGGATCACGGTTGGTACTCGTACGCGTCGGACCGCACGACGAGGCACCCCGGCGCCCGCTCCTACCGCCTGCGCACCCCTGGTGACACCACGAAACGTCCCGCCGCCCAGAACAGCGTGAGCGTGACGAGCGCCAGGACCGCCACCAGGGTGGCGCCGCCGACCACCTTCTCGTAGTCGCGCTGGTAGAGCCCGTCGATGATGTACCGGCCGAGGCCGCCGAGGCTGACGTACGCGGCGATGGTGGCCGTCGAGACGATCTGGATGGCCGCCGAGCGCAGCCCGCTGAGGATGAGCGGCAGCGCCACCGGCACCTCGACCTGGAAGAGGATCCGCGACTCGGACATGCCCATGCCGCGGGCGGCGTCCACCGGGGAGGGGTCCACGGTGCGGACGGCCTCGTAGGTGGTCACCAGGATCGGCGGGACGGCCAGGACGACCAGCGGGATCATCACGGGCAGCAGACCGAAGCCGATCAGCAGGACCACCAGCACCAGCAGGCCGAAACTGGGCAGGGCGCGGGCGGCGTTGGCGATGAAGGCGAGCGCGTTCCCGCCGCGGCCGGTGTGCCCGGTCAGCAGGCCGACGGGCAGGCCGATCGCGGTGGCGACGGCGAGCGCCAGCAGCGAGTACTGGACGTGCTCGAGGAAACGCTGAGGAATGCCGTCGTAGCCCTGCCAGTTGGCGCTGTCGCTGAAGAACGCGTTGGCGAAGTCGAGGATGTTCACCGGGCCTCGACCCCGGCTTCTTCGGACCGTCCCAAACGCACGGCGGACCCGGCCCCGGAAACGGACCGCGCGCCACGGGGCATCCAGGGCGTGAGCAGGACCCTGAGCAGGACCAGGAGGGCGTCGCACAGGATCGCCAGGACGGCCATGGTGAGCACGGCGTTCACCGCGAGCTCGGGCCGGTCGTACTTCTGTGCGGCCGCGAGCAGGTTGCCGAGGGCGCCCTGGTTGCCGATCAGGGCGCCGACGCTGACCAGGGAGATGCTGGACGCGGTGGCGACCCGCAGGCCGGCGATGATGGCGGGCGCGGCGATCGGCAGCTGCACCTGGGTGTAGCGCCGTACGGGGCCGAAGCCCATGGCGGTGGCGGCGGCCAGGGTCTCGTCCGGTACCGAGCGCACGCCGTCGACGATCGCCGGGATCAGCACCACCAGGCTGTACAGGGCCAGCGGGATCATCACGGTGAGTTCGGTCTGGCCGGTGTAGTCGATCAGGACGACGAAGAACGCCAGGGACGGGACGGCGTACAGCACGGTCGTCAGGCCGAGCACCGGCGGGTACAGCCAGCGGAAGCGGCCGCACAGCTGGGCGACGGGCAGCGCGAGCAGCAGCCCGGCGGCGACCGGGATCAGCGCCTCCCGCAGGTGCACTCCGATCAGGCCGGTCCAGGTGTGCTGGAGGTCGCTGGGGATGTCGAAGAAACCGTTCATCCGGCGACCTTCCCGTCGCCGGCGCGGCCGCCCCGGTGCGCGGTGCGGATGGCGTCGCCGATGGTCTGCTGGGAGACGACGCCCCGCACCCGGCCGGCGTCGTCCACGGCGACGGCCCAGCCGGTCGGGGAGAGCACGGCGCAGTCGAGCGCGACCCGCAGCGAGTCCACGCCGGGCACGAACGGCCGCCCGTACGGCAGGAGCTGGTCGGTGCGGATGCCCCCGGCGGTCAGCCGGCGCGGCTCGGACCAGCCGAGCGGGCGCCCCTCGTCGTCGGTCACCAGGAGGTGGGCGGCGTCGGCGGCGCCGATCCGCTCGGCGGTGGCGTCCGGCGGGATCACGGTGTCGGTGGCCAGTTCCAGCGCGGCGGTGGTGAGGAAGGAGAGCCGGCGGATGCCCCGGTCGGCGCCGAGGAAGTCCTCGACGAACGCGTCGGCGGGGTCGGACAGCAGCTCGGCGGGCGGCGCGTACTGGGCGAGCCGGCCGCCTTCGCGCAGGACGGCGACCATCGTGCCGAGTTTGACCGCCTCGTCGATGTCGTGGGTGACGAAGACGATGGTCTTGCCCAGTTCCTCCTGGATCCGCAGGAGTTCGTCCTGGAGTCCCTTGCGGACCACCGGGTCGACGGCCGAGAACGGCTCGTCCATCAGCAGCACCGGCGGGTCCGCGGCGAGCGCCCGCGCCACCCCGACGCGCTGCTGCTGGCCACCGGAGAGCTGGTACGGGTACCGCTTGGCCATGGCGGTGTCGAGGCCCACCCGCTCCATCAGCTCCGCCGCCCGCTCCCGGGCCCGCTGCTTGCCCCAGCCGAGCATGCGGGGCACGGTGGCGATGTTGTCGACGATCGTGCGGTGCTGGAACAGTCCGGCGTTCTGGATGACGTATCCCATGGACCGGCGCAGGGTGGTGACCGGCCGGCGCTGGACGTCCTCGCCGTCGAGCAGGATCGTTCCCTCGGTGGGTTCGACCATGCGGTTGATCATGCGCAGGGTGGTCGTCTTGCCGCAGCCCGACGGTCCGACGAGGACGGTGATGGAGCGGTCGGGAATCTCCAGGGAGAGCCGGTCGACCGCCACCGTGCCGTCCGGGTAGCGCTTCGTGACTGATTCGATCCGTATCAAGACGCCGGATGCCCTTCGGATGGCTGGAAACTTCTGGCCGAGACGGCCGCGCGGTCTGCCGCCGGTCGAGTGTAGACGGCACCTGTGACACCGCCCGGGGAACGCGTTGCCCGCGTCCCCGTGCGTCCCGCGTCCGTGGCACGACCGCCCGCCGGACGGGCTGCCCCACGCAGCCACCTGCCCCGCGCCCACCACGGGAAACACCCTTGAACCCCGCTGTTCGGAACACCTTTGGGACCGGGTGCCGCAGTATGGGCGGGTGGAGAAAGTACGACTGCTCGTCGTGGACGACGATCCGCCGATAGCCGACCTGGTGGCGACCGTCGCCCGGTACGAGGGCTGGGAGGCCGTCACGGCCCACTCCGGCGAGGAGGCGCTGCGCCGGGCCGCCGCGTTCCGGCCGGACATCGTGGTGCTCGACGTGATGCTGCCCGACGTCGACGGTTTCGGCGTGCTGGACCGGCTGCGCGGCTCGCGGGCGCTGCTGCCGGTGGTGTTCCTCACCGCGCGTGACGAGGTCGCCGACCGGGTGGCGGGGCTGACCCGGGGCGGGGACGACTACCTGGTCAAGCCGTTCGCCGTGGAGGAGTTGATGGCACGGCTGCGGACGGTGCTGCGGCGCACCGCGGGCGGCGGCCCGAGGTCCGCGGCCCGGCCGGTGCTGCGGGTGGCGGACCTGACGATGGACGAGGACACGCGCGAGGTACGGCGGGGCGACAGGCTGTTGTCCCTGACCCCCACCGAGTACGAGGTGCTGCGCTACCTCGTGTGCCGCTCGCCGGCGGTACTGACCAAGGCCCAGATCCTGGACCACGTCTGGGAGTACGGCTTCGGGGGCCGGTCCAACGTCGTGGAACTGGTCGTCAGCAGGCTGCGCCGCAAGCTCGACGACACCGGAGAGCCGCTGATCCGGACCGTGCGGGGCTTCGGCTACGCGATCCGGCGGGCCGCCGAGTGATCCGGCGCTCGCGGAGGGCGCTGCGGCGGCTGTCGGCGGGCTACCGGGGGCTGCGGCTGGGCACCCGGCTGGCGCTGGGCATCGGGGTGCTGTCGCTGGTCGTGTTCGCGGTCGTCGGTGCGACCCTGACCACGTACATGAGGGACTATCTGGAGCATCAGCTCGGCACGCAGCTGAAGCTGGTGCAGACCGTGCAGGCCAAGGACGCGGCCGCGCACGGCACGGTGCGGCGCAAGCCCTACTACGGCTGGTACACCGCGGTGTACGACGTCTCGGGTGGCTCGGTCGCCCTGCGCAGGCCGGCCGACGTCCCCGGCGACACCCGCGCCTTCTCCGCGCTCGCGCGCAGGATGGCCCACTCCGACACCGAACTGCTGGGCACCGCCCGTATCGACGGCGAGGGCACCTACCGGCTCCGGGGCTGCGAGGTCGAACCCGGGGTGGTGCTGGTGAGCGCCGCGCCGGTGGCGGGGGTCGAGGAGACCGTGGAGCGGCTGATCACCGTGCAGGTCGTGGTGTTCGCGCTGGCCCTGCTGGCGCTGGTGGTGGCGGGGCGGCGGATGCTGCGGCGCGGGCTGAAGCCGCTGAGCGACATGGCCCGCACCGCGCACGGCATCGCGTCGCACGATCTGACCGAGTCGGCGTCCCGGCTGCCGCTGCGCGCCGACGGCCGGGACGGCGGCGCGGAGGTGGCGGAGCTGCGCACCGCCTTCAACAGCATGCTGGAGCACATCGACGCCTCCCTCGCCGTCCGCGCGAAGGCCGAACAACGGCTGCGCCGCTTCGTCGCGGACGCCTCGCACGAGTTGCGCACCCCGCTGATGTCGGTACGGGGCTACGCGGACCTGTTCCAGTACGCGGCCGCCGACGCGCCCGGGGAACGGGAACGGCATCTGGCCCGGCTGCGGGCCGAGGCGGCCCGGATGGGCGTGCTCCTCGACGACCTGCTGCTGCTCGCCCGGCTGGACGCGGCGGAGGCGAAGGCCCCGCAGCGGACGACGGAGGCGGATCTGACGGAGCTGGTCCGGCAGGCCGCCGACGCGTTCCGCGCGAGCCACCCGGACCGCCCCCTGACGGTGACGCCGCCGGGCGGCGCGGGGCCGTGCGGGGTACGGCCACGAGAGGGCGACGACGCGCAGCGGCGGCTGAGGCTGCGGGTGGATCCGCAGCACATCCGGCAGGTGCTGGACAACCTGCTGACCAACGCCGCCGTGCACACCCCGCCCGGCACCCGGGTCGACGTGTCCGTGGCCGTGTCCGGCCCCGACTCCGCCGCGCTGATACGGGTCGCCGACGACGGGCCCGGCATCCCGGCCGAGGACCGGGAGCGGGTGTTCGACCGGTTCTACCGGGTCGACAGGGCCCGCAGCCGTGACCGGGGCGGCAGCGGGCTGGGCCTCGCGGTCGCCAGGTCCCTGGTCCGGGCGCACGGCGGCGAGATCGAACTGGGCGCCGGAGGGCCGGGACCGACGGTCTTCACCGTACGGCTCCCCCTCGACGGGCCGGGCACCGCCGGCCGTTGACGCCGTACCGGGCATCGGCCCCTCCGTCTTACGGGCCGGTGACATGCGGCGCGTGGAGCGGCCTCCGGGCGGGGGCGCGGGCCTAGCGTGACCGTATGCGTGTACTGGTCACCGGCGGTGCCGGGTTCATCGGGTCCCATGTCGTGGAGGTGCTGCGGGCGCGCGGGCACGAGCCCGTGGTGTACGACGTCCACACCGATCCGGCGGCGGACGTGCGCGACGCCGGCGCCGTGCGCGACGCCCTGTCCGGTGTCGACGCCGTCTGCCATCAGGCGGCGGTGGTCGGCCTCGGCACCGGCTTCGCCGACGCCCCCGCGTACGTCTCCCACAACGGCCTGGGCACGGCGGTGCTGCTGGCCGCGATGGAGGAGGCCGGGGTGGGGCGCCTCGTCCTGGCGGGGTCGATGGTGGTGTACGGGGAGGGCCGCTACTCCTGTGCCCGGCACGGGGTGGTGCGTCCCGGCCCGCGCGCCGTCGGCGACCTCGAGGCCGGGCGCTTCGAGCCTGCCTGCCCCGCCTGCGGGTCGCCCCTCTCCCCCGGCCCGGTCGGCGAGGACGCTCCCACCGACCCGCGCAACGTGTACGCGACGACCAAGCTGACGCAGGAGCACCTGGCCGCCGCCTGGGCCCGGTCGACGGGCGGGACCGCGGTGTCGCTGCGCTACCACAACGTCTACGGCCCCCGGACGCCCCGCGACACCCCGTACGCGGGCGTGGCCTCCTTCCTCCGCTCGGCGCTGGCCCGCGGCGAGGCACCCCGCGTCTTCGAGGACGGCCGCCAGCGCCGGGACTTCGTGCACGTACGGGACGTGGCGGCGGCCAATGCCGCGGCGCTGGAGGCCGATACGGCGCGGGGCGTGCTCACCGCGTACAACACGGGCAGCGGCACACCCCACACGGTCGGCGAGATGGCCCACGCCCTGGCCTCGGCGTACGGCGGCCCAGAACCGGTCGTCACGGGCGAGTACCGTCTGGGCGACGTCCGCCACGTCACGGCCGACTCCACCCGCCTGCGCACCGGCCTGTCCTGGAGACCGGAGATCACCTTCGAGGACGGGATGCGCGAGTTCGCGGCGGCGGGGTCCGGTTCTCCGCCGTGGGGAGGGTGACCTCGAAGCGGCAGCCGCCGGTGACGTTGCGGACGGTGGCGGTGCCCCGGTGGGCCTCCACGAGGCCGCGGACGATGGCGAGGCCGAGGCCCGCGCCGGCGGGCGGGGTGCGGGCGTGGGTGCCGCGCCAGCCGGTGTCGAAGACGCGGGGCAGGTCCTCGTCGGGGATGCCGCCGCAGCCGTCCGTCACGGAGAGGACCACGTCGTCGGCAAGGCGTTCGGCCGCGACGGCGACGGTGCCGTCGGCCGGGGTCCGGCGGATCGCGTTGACCAGCAGGTTGCCCAGGACACGGCTCATCTCCCGGCCGTCCACCTCCACGGGCACCGGCTCCACCCGGCCGCCGACGAGCCGTACCCCGTGCTCGCGGGCGAGCGGGTCCGCGCCGGCGAGGGCGTCGCCGACCAGGTCGTACAGGGACATCCGGGAGAGGGACAGGGTGAGGGTGCCCGCGTGGATGCGGGAGAGCTCGAAGAGGTCGCCGACCATGCCGTTGAGGCGTTCCACCTCGGTGCGGATCTGGCGGAGGTAGCGGTCGGGTTCGGCGGCGACGCCGTCCTCCAGGGCCTCGGCCATCGCGCGGAGGCCGGCGAGCGGGGTGCGCAGGTCGTGGGAGATCCAGGCGACGAGTTCCCTCCGGGAGGACTCCAGTGCGCGCTCGCGGTTGCGGGACTCGGCGAGCTTGTCGCTGGTGGCCTGCAGTTCTCTGCCGAGCGCGGCGAGTTCGGCGGTGGCCGGACCGTCGGGAGCGGCGAAGTCCCCGCCGTCGCCGAAGGAACGGGCGGCGAGCGCCAGGTCCCGGCTGCGGGCGACGACCCAGCGGCCGAGCAGCAGCGCGGTCGCCATGGAGACCACGGCGGCCATCGCGACGACGGTCGTCACCACGGTCAGGTCGTGCGCCGAGAGGAACATCGCCTGTGCGACGGCCAGCGTGCCCGCGAGCATCGCGGTGACCGCGACGGCCACGACCACCGCGAGATGCGCGGTGAGCGTCCGCCGCCGGATCAGCAGCAGGACGCACGCGCCGAGCGCCCCGGCCGCGGTGGCGCCGAGGAAGGCGAACAGGGCGATGAGCAGCATGTCGCGCACGCTCAGTCCTCCCCGCTCGCGGGGTCGAAGCGGTAGCCGACGCCCCACACCGTCTGGATGAGGCGGGGCCGTGCCGGATCGTCCTCGACCTTGCCGCGCAGCCGCCGTACGTGCACGGTGACGGTGGACAGGTCGCCGAAGTCCCAGCCCCACACCTCACGCATCAGCTCCTCCCGCGCGTAGGCCCGCCCGGGGTTGCGCAGCAGGAACGCGAGGAGGTCGAACTCGCGGATGGTCAAAGCCAGTTCGGTGCCGTGCTTGGTGGTGCGGCGGGCGGCGGGGTCGACCCGGAGTCCGGCGGCGCGCAGGACACCGGGCGCGGGGGAGGCGGCGGGGCGGGCGCGACGCAGTACGGACTCGACGCGCAGCACCAGTTCGCGGGGGCTGAAGGGCTTGGTCACGTAGTCGTCGGCGCCGACCTCCAGGCCGAGGATGCGGTCGTCCTCGTCGCCGCGCGCGGTGAGCATGATGACCGGCACGGGTCCTTGGCCGCGCATCCGGCGGCACACCTCCAGGCCGTCCATGCCGGGCAGCATCAGGTCGAGCACGACGAGGTCCGGCCAGTGGTCCGCCGCCCTGGCGAGCGCGTCGGGGCCGTCGCCGGCCCGGTCGACGACGTATCCGGCGCGGTCCAGATAGCCCGTGACGATCTCGGCGACGGTGGGGTCGTCGTCGACGACGAGGACCCGGGCGCCGGCCTCCGCGGGTGATTGCTGCTGCTCCATGCGGCCAGCCTCGCACCACGCGCGCGCGTCCGGGGCGGCCGGCCGCCGACGTCCGTGTTCCCGGCTACTTCACCGCCGTCGCCGCCTGGGCCGTCGCCCTGCTCGCCCTCGCCGTGACGGGGCACCGGCCGGCCTGGACGGGCCTGGGATCGGGGCTGCTGTTCGGACTGACCGTGTACCTGTCGTACGGGCTGACGCTGTTCGCGGTGATCGGAGCGGCGGTGCTGCTGCCGGGCGGGTGGCATCGGCTGCCCCGGCTCCTGTCCCGGCTGCTGCTTCCGCTGGTCGGCGGGTTCCTGGTCGTACCGGTGGTGTTCGCCGTACTGGGCTTCGACTGGTGGGAGGCGTACCGGCTGCTGGTGACCCGCTACCACCAGGGGTCGGGCGGAGTCCGGCCCTACGGGTACTGGATCTGGGCGAACCTCGCCTGCACGGTGCTGGTCGCAGGCCCCGCGACGGTGGCCGGACTGCGCCGGTGCGGGAGTGCCCTGGCGGCCCGGCGGCGGCCCGCCCCGCTCACCGGCGGCCCGGTCCGCCGCCTCGTCCTGCTGGTGCTGTCGGCGCTGCTCGCGCTGCTGATCGCCGACCTGTCCGGGATGAGCAAGGCGGAGACGGAACGCATCTGGCTGCCGTTCGTGTTCTGGCTGCTCCCCGCCGGTGCCCTGCTGCCCGCCCCGCGCGCCTGGCTCGCCGGTCAGGCGGTCCTCGCCCTGCTCCTCAACCATCTGCTGCGCACCGGACGGTAGGGCGGGGCTCCCGGGAACCGCGAAGGGGCCGCCGGGTATCCCCGGCGGCCCCTTCGCGTCGGTGCGATGTGCCGTGTGCGGATCAGCTCCCGGCGGGCCGCAGCTTCAGCGAGATGCTGTTGATGCAGTACCTCTGGTCCGTGGGCGTCGCATACCCCTCCCCCTCGAACACGTGCCCGAGATGCGAGCCGCAGCGGGAGCAGCGCACCTCGGTGCGCGCCATGCCGTGCGACCGGTCCTCGACCAGTTCGACCGCGTCGGAGTCCCGCGGGTCGTAGAACGAGGGCCAGCCGCAGTGCGACTCGAACTTGGTCCCCGAGGTGAACAGTTCGGCACCGCAGGCGCGGCACGAGTAGACACCCTCGGTCTTGGTGTCGGTGTACTCACCGGTGAAGGCCGGCTCCGTGGCCGCCTGGCGCAGAACGGCGTACTCGGACGGCGACAGCTCCGCGCGCCACTGCTCGTCCGGCTTCTCCACGTCGTACGACATGAGTCTCCAGCCCTTCCACTCCTACGTCGGCGTTCCCGCTTCGACGTTCTCACTTCGACAGACGGTCCAGGATCAACGGGCCGAGGTCGGTGACGTCGCCCGCTCCCATGGTGAGAACCAGATCACCGGGCTTCGCCATTCCCGCGAGGGCCTCCGGGATCTTTGTCCTGTCGCGCACCGGCGTCACGTCCGCGCCCGCCACCCGCGCCGCGTCGATGATCAGCTCGCTCGTGACGCCGGGGATCGGGTCCTCGCGGGCCGGATAGATGTCGAGGACGACCGAGGAGTCGGCCAGTGCCAGGGCCCGGCCCATCTCCTTGCCCAGCTCCCGGGTGCGGGAGAAGAGGTGGGGCTGGAAGACGACCAGGATGCGGGCGTCACCCGCGGCGGCGCGCATCGCCTCCAGGTCGGCGGTCATCTCGGTCGGGTGGTGCGCGTAGGAGTCGATGACCTGGACGCCCGCCGCCTCGCCCTTGAGCTGCAGGCGCCGGTTCACCCCGGTGTACGCGGCCAGCGCCGGGGCCAGTTCGGCGGCCGGGATGCCGAGCGCGACGCCCGCGGCGAGCGCGGCCACCGCGTTGTGCGCGTAGTGGCGGCCCGGGACGGACACCGTGAAGGTGAGCGGGATGCCCTCGAACTCGACGGTCACCTCGCTCTTCAGTCCCTGCGGTACGACCGACGTCACCCGCACGTCGGCGTCCGCCGCCTCGCCGTACGTCACGGTCCGGACCGAGCCGTCCAGCCGCCGGGTCAGCTCCCGCGCGCCCTCGTGGTCCGACGAGATCACCAGCGTGCCGCCGGGCACGATCCGGCCGACGAACGTCTCGAAGGACTCGTGGATCTCCTCCATGGACGCGTAGTTGGCGTGGTGGTCCAGCTCCACGTTGAGGATGATCGCGACCTCGGGCGCGTACTTGTGGAAGCTGCGGTCCGACTCGTCCGCCTCGGCGACGAAGATCTCGCCGTCGCCGTGCAGCGCGTTGGAACCGGGCACGTCCAGGTCGCCGCCGATGGCGTACGACGGCCGGCGGCCCAGCTCGGTCAGGGAGACGGCCAGCATCGAGGTGGTCGTGGTCTTGCCGTGGGTGCCGGCCACCGCGATCGGGCGCAGGCCGTCCATGAGGGCGGCCAGCGCGTCGGAGCGGTGGACCACGGGCACACCCAGTTCGGCCGCGCGGACCAGCTCCGGGTTGTCCTCGCGGATCGCCGACGACACGACCACGCAGCTCGCGTCGTCGGCCAGGTGCCCGGCGGCGTGCCCGATGTGCACGGTGGCACCCAGCGCGCGCAGCGCCTCGGCGGTGGCGGACTCCTTGGCGTCGCTTCCGGCCACCTCGGCGCCGCGCTGCGCGAGGATCTTCGCGATGCCCGACATCCCGGCGCCGCCGATGCCGATGAAGTGCGGTCGGTCCATGGCGGTAGGAAGGCCGGGTGCCATGCGTGTCTCTCCCCAGTGGTGACGAGTGTCTTCGCGCCCTCGTGGGAAGGCGTCGCCCCAGCCTATGCCTTGCTGTGCGAGAACAGTTTCAGCACCGGCACCCCCACCTTGTGCCGGGCCCGGGAGGCCCAGTCCCGGTGGAAGAACTCCTCCACGTAGTGCGGGTCGGTGAGCACGATCACCTCGTCCGCCCCCGCCTCCCGGACCATCGTTCTCAGCGCGTCCAGGGGGTGGTCCCCGATCAGCCGGCCCCCGGCCTCGTGACCCGCGGCGCGCAGGGCCCGCAGGGAGACCTCCAGGGCCCGCTCCCCCATGGTCTTGGCCTCCTCCCCCTCGGGGGTCTCCCCCTCGCGGACGGCGTCGTCGAGCTCGCCGAGGGCCACGTCGTCGATGGCCCGGAGCAGCCGGTCGGCCTGCTCCCCGCGCGGCTGGAGCAGCACCTGGAAAGTGACCGCCTCGTCGCCGTGCAAGGTGGTGACGAACTCCACGTCGGCGGACGTCAGGGCCTTCTCGATCATCAGTACGCTTGTGAACACCAGGCGCCCCTTCTCGTCAAAGGGCCATGGGCCCTCTTCTCCCCGTGGGCCGAGCCGGGCCCTGCGGAAACCATCCTGCCCCGTGTTCGCACGGGCACTGCCGGATTCAGTCTGCCCGCCGCGGCGCCAAGCGGAACGGAACATTCCGCCGATTACCGGACCAGCGGTAGTCGTCGAACGCGCCTTCGAGTGCTCCTGGGCGCCCCCGAACACCGCCGGAGGGCTCGGACCCGCCCGGTCCGCTCAGGGCCGGGCGTACCGCGTGAACAGGAAACCGTCCTCCTCCAACATCGCCTTCAGCGTGAAACGGCGCGGAAGTGTCACAGTGGGTCCACCGGTGATGCGCTGAGCGTCACCCGCGGTGAGCATCGGGGCCACGGTCAGGCAGAGTTCGTCCAGCACACCGGCCGCCACCAGCTGCCCCAGCAACCGCGGGCCGCCCTCGGTCAGCAGCCGGGTGTGCCCCAGCTCCGCGAGTTCCCGGACCGCCCGTGCCGGGTCCGCACCGGCGCCCTCCCCCGCGGTCACGACCCGGGCCCCGGCCGCCTCGGCGGCGGCGACCCGGACCGAGGGCGCGGCGGCGCCGGTGAGGATCAGGGTGGGCACCAGCGGGGAGGTGAACAGCGGCAGGGAGAAGTCCAGGTCCAGGCTCGCGGACACGACCGCGATCGCCGCCGCCGGCCCCTGCCCGGCGGCTTCCCGCGCCGCCGCGAACCCGGCACGCGCGCGGGCCGGGCGGTAACCCTCCTGCCGAACCGTTTCCGCGCCGACGAGCACGACGTCCGCCAGGGCCCGCAGCGTGCCGAAGACACGCATGTCGGCCGGGCTGGAGATGGGTTGCGAGCGGCCCTCGTGCTGGGCGGCACCGTCGAGTGTCGACACCATGTTGGCCCGCAGCCACGGCCGCCGGACCCCGCCGGGCTCCGGCTCCGGGTAGGCGTACTCGGCGGCCAGTTCGGCCGGGCTCCACTCCCGGCCGCCGCCGTCCTGCGCGGCTCCCGCGCCGTCGCCGGCCGTACCGGCGCTCGCCGCGGGAACTGCTGTTTCGTCGATCACGGGGAACAGGCGTCGCATGAACCGCAGTGTTCCACGCCCCGTAGTATGAGTAAGCGTGTCCTCCTCCCCCGCATCCCGGCCCGGTGTCACAGTCGAAGCGGCCCCGCTGTCCCTGTGCGCCCGTGAGCCGCACGTCCCCGCGGACCGGCTCGTCGCCGAGATGGTGCCGCCGCCGCGGTTCGACGCGGTCCGCTTCGACACGTACGTACCGGACCCGGACCAGCCCAGCCAGACCGAGGCCGTACGTGTCCTCGAGGGCTTCGCGGCGGGTCTCGGCAAGGCCCCCGGCGGCGGTTTCGGCAGGCGCGGTCTGTTCGGCTTCGGGAAGGCGGCGAAGCCCGTCCCGGCCGGCCCCCGCGGCGTCTACCTCGACGGCGGGTACGGCGTCGGCAAGACCCACCTGCTGGCCTCCCTCTGGCACGCCACCCCGGCCGAGCCCGCGCTGAAGGCGTTCGGCACCTTCGTGGAGCTGACCAACCTGGTCGGCGCCCTCGGCTTCCAGCAGACGGTGAAGACGCTCTCCGGCCACCGGCTCCTGTGCATCGACGAGTTCGAGCTGGACGACCCCGGCGACACCGTGCTCGTCTCCACCCTGCTCGGCAGGCTGGTCGAGGCGGGCGTCGCGCTCGCCGCCACCTCCAACACACTGCCGGGCAGGCTCGGTGAGGGCCGGTTCGCCTCGGCCGACTTCCTGCGCGAGATCCAGGGCCTGTCGGCGCACTTCCGCGCCCTGCGCATCGACGGCGAGGACTACCGCCACCGCGGCCTGCCGAAGGCGCCGCCGCCGTACACCGACGAGCTGGTGACCAAGACCGCGTACGCCACCGAGGGCGCCTCGCTGGACGGCTTCGCGGACCTGCTGGACCACCTCGCGAAGGTGCACCCCAGCCGGTACGGCGCCCTGACCGACTCACTCGCCGCCGTGTGCCTCACCGGCGTGGGGCCGGTGCCGGACCAGTCGACGGCGCTGCGTCTGGTCGTCCTCGCCGACCGGCTCTACGACCGCGAGGTGCCCGTACTCGCCTCGGGACTGCCGTTCGACGAGCTGTTCAGCGAGGAGATGCTGAAGGGCGGCTACCGCAAGAAGTACTTCCGGGCCATCTCCCGCCTCACCGCCCTGGCCCGGGACGCCGGCCGGCTCACGGGACCCTCGTAGCCGCCGCCCCGCCCACCGGATGCGTGGCCTCACCCATGGTCTCGGCCGGGGTAACGGGCATATCGTGGCAGAAGTGACCGCAATCGCCTGAAGCGGGCCTCTGACGGGAGGTCGTCATGGTCGAGGAGCTGCTCACCGCGGCCGCCGCCACCGGTGCCGCGGGCGTCGCCTATCTCGCCGCGGCGGCGCGGGTCGTCAAGCAGTACGAGCGGGGCGTGGTCTTCCGTCTCGGCCGGCTGCAGGGCGAGGCGCGCCGGCCCGGGTTCACGGTGATCGTGCCCTTCGTGGACCGGCTGCACAAGGTGAATCTGCAGATCGTCACGATGCCGGTGCCCGCACAGGAGGGCATCACCCGGGACAACGTGACCGTGCGGGTCGACGCGGTCGTCTACTTCAAGGTCGTGAACGCCTCCGCGGCGCTGGTGAACGTGGAGGACTACCGGTTCGCGGTGTCCCAGATGGCGCAGACGTCGCTGCGTTCGATCATCGGCAAGAGCGACCTCGACGACCTGCTGTCCAACCGCGAGAAACTGAACCAGGGCCTGGAGCTGATGATCGACAGCCCGGCGGTCGGCTGGGGTGTGCAGATCGACCGGGTCGAGATCAAGGACGTCTCGCTGCCCGACACCATGAAGCGGTCCATGGCCCGTCAGGCGGAGGCCGACCGCGAGCGGCGGGCCCGGGTCATCAACGCCGACGCCGAGCTCCAGGCGTCCAGGAAGCTCGCCGAAGCGGCCCAGCAGATGGCGGACACGCCCTCCGCGCTGCAACTGCGACTGCTCCAGACCATCGTGGCGGTCGCGGCCGAGAAGAACTCCACACTGGTACTGCCCTTCCCGGTGGAGCTGCTGCGCTTCCTGGAACGGGCGGCCCAGAATCCGGTGCGGCGGGAACACGCCCTCGAGGAGCCCGGCCCGTCGGCCGGCCGGCCGGGGAACGGCGACGGAGGAGGAGCGAGGGAGGAGGAGAGGGACAGGGACGAGGACGCGGGCAGGGACCCGGCCCCGGACTTCGGGCGCCTGGCCCCGGACACAGGCCTCAAGGCCGACCCCGGCCCCGGCGCTCACCCCGGCCCCGACCCCGCCGTCGGCTCCGGACACACGACACGCGAGCGCCCCCGGACCGGCGCGTGACACGTGCTCCGCGCGTGGTTCCCGTGACTCACGGCAGGTGGTAGACACAGCGGGACCACAGTTCCTGTCCGCCAGCAGGAAGGTTCCCCCATGCCAGAAACAGGCACGCCCGAAACAGGGTCCGGCACCGGGTCCCCGCCCTCGACACGACGTCGGCTGCTCGCCCGTTCCGGCGCTCTGGGCATCGGCATCGCGTTCTCCGGCTCCCTCTCCGAGCTCTTCACCCCCGCTGCCGCCGCCGCGCAGCACCTCGGTCATCACGACTACGGCCCTCTCGTCCCCGACCTCGACGGACTGCTCGACCTGCCGAAAGGTTTCCGCTACCGGGTGCTGTCCCGCGAGGGCGACCCCCTGCGCTCCGGCGAGGGTCCGGTCCCCTCCCACCACGACGGCATGGCCGCCTTCGCGGGCGGGCACGGCCGGATCCACCTGGTCCGCAACCACGAGAACCGCGCCGACGCCAGAATCCCGGTCCCGGTGACCGAGGGCCTGACCTACGACCCTCAGGGCAAGGGCGGCTGTACGTCGCTGACCCTGGACCCCCGCGGCCGGGTGCTCTCGGAGCGGGTCGCGATCGCCGGTACGGCCGTCAACTGCGCGGGCGGGCCGACGCCCTGGGACACCTGGCTGACCTGCGAGGAGACCGAGGACAAGGCGGGCACCAACGGCTACGCCAAGGACCACGGCTACATCTTCGAGGTCGACGGCGCCGACCCGCGCCGCACGGGCGCCGTGCCGCTGACCGCGATGGGCCGCTTCCAGCACGAGGCGATCGCGGTCGACCCGAAGCGTGGCGTCGTCTACGAGACGGAGGACGCCTTCGAGCGGCCTTTCGGCCTCTTCTACCGGTTCCTGCCCGACAAGCCGCTGGGCGGCACCGGCTCGCTGCGCGCGGGCGGCCTGCTCCAGGCCATGCGGGTGCCGGGCGTGCCTGACCTGTCCTCGGTCCAGGAGACGGGCGCCCGGTTCGACGGCGTCGAGTGGGTGGACGTACCGGATCCACTGGCCACCGAAACGCCCATCCGTTTCCAGGACTTCGGCACCGGCGTCACGCACGCGCAGAAGCTGGAGGGCTGTTACTGGGGCGGGCGGTCGGTGTACTTCGTGTCGTCCTTCGCCCGCAGCGCGGAAGGATCGGCCGGCGACCACTACGGGCAGATCTGGCGCTACGACCCGGACCGGCGCCGCCTGACGCTGGTGATCGTCTTCGGGCCGGACACCGACGTACAGCTCCCCGGCGAGTCACCGGACAACATCTGCCTCGCCCCCGGCGGCGGCCTGATGGTCTGCGAGGACGGCGACGGCGCGCAGCACGTCTACGGCGTGACCCGGCGCGGCGAGGTGTACGCACTGGCCCGCAACCGCCAGAACAGGGGCACTCCGCAGGACCCGGACTGGGGTGAGTTCGCCGGGGTCGCCTTCTCCCCGGACGGCCGGACGATGTACGTCAACTGCTACGACCCCGGGACGACGTTCGCGGTCACGGGCCCCTGGCGGCGGTGACGGCGCGGGGCCGGCCGGGGCGGTTCGCCCCGGCCGGCCCCCACGGCCCGTACGCGGCTCAGGCAGCCGCCAGCAGGCCGTCCATCTGCCCGATCGACTCGCGCAGCCCGTCGACCATGCCCATCTCGGCCAGCTGCTCCATCTGCTCGCGGGTGTCGAAGACCGAGCGCAGTTCCATCCTGGTCCCGCCCTCGCGCTCGCTGAGCGTCATCCGTACCGCCGTGGTCGGCATCTCGGCGTTCGGCTTGCCGTCCTGGCCGGAGAAGCCGTCGGTGAACTCCAGGGACGTGGGCGGCGCCACCGTCGCGATCCGCCACCAGCCGCCGAACTTCTCGCCCTCCGGGCCGGTCATGAAGTACGTGACCTCCCCGCCAGGGGTGAGGTCGTGCTCCTCCACCGTCGCCGGATAGGTCGGCGGCCCCCACCAGCGCTCCAGCTGCCGCGGGTCGGCCCACAGCTGCCACACCCTCTCGACCGGTGCGGTGAAGTCCGCGATCACGGTGAGGGTCAGCCGGTCGACATCCTTGTCCACGCTCGTGACGGTCATCGGTCCTGTCCTTCCGTCGTTTCCCTGCCGTCGCCCGGCCTCGCCGCGGTTCCGGCGCCGCCTGCGGCCTCGGCCACGGTCCCGGCCCCGGTCCCGGCTTCGTCCGCCAGTAGACCGGACATCCGGTCCACGCGCGCCCGCCAGGCCGTCTCCAGCTCGTCGAGGGCCCGCCGCGCCCTGCCCACCGCGTCGGGGTCGGTCCGCACCAGCTGCTCCCGGCCGCGGCGCCGCTTGGTGACCAGACCGGCCCGCTCCAGCACCGTGACGTGTTTCTGCACCGCGGCGAAGCTCATCGGGTACGCCTCGGCCAGCCGTGACACGGACAGCTCACCCCGCACACAACGACGGAGCATGTCGCGACGCGTCGCGTCGGCCAGGGCGTGGAACAGCCGGTCCACGCTGTCGTCGGTCAAGCCATCTACAACCATTTGGTTGTACGTTAGTCCGGCACGTCCCACACCGCAAGCGGGAGCAGAAAACACACCCCGGACTCGGCCACCCGAGTGGCACCCCATCGCGCCTGCCGACGAACGAAGGGGGATCACCCGACACGGCCCATACGGTCATACGGTGATCACATCGGTACACCGAGTAGCAGCCTTCTGTGCCCTCACCACCGCGCTCGCCGCCCTCGCCGCCTGCGGCGCCGCCCCCCATCCCGCGCGGCTGCCGCGCGGTGCCCCCTCCGCCGGCGCCGCGACACCCCTCACGCACCCGCCCACCCTGGCCCCGGGGCCGGCGGGCCTGACCCCGGTCTTCGAGAACGCCCCCCGGACCGCCGGGAAGACCGTCGCCCTCACCTTCGACGCCGACATGACCGCCGACCAGGGCCCGCGCGCGGCGGCGGGCGAGCGCTTCGACCATCCGCGGCTGATCGCCACCCTGCGCGCACTGAAGGTGCCGTCCACCGTGTTCATGACGGGGCGCTGGGCCGAGGAGTACCCGGACCAGGCCCGTTCCATCGGGACGGACCCGCTCTTCGAGGTCGCCAACCACTCGTACAGCCACTACGCGTTCACGGACGACTGCTACGGCCTGCCGACCGTCGACCGGGACCGGATGCGGGCGGACGTGGAGCGGGCGTACGCGGCGTTCCGCGAGGCGGGGGTGGAGGACCCGATGCCGTACTTCCGCTTCCCCGGCGGCTGCTACGACCGCGAGGCGCTGAAGGCGCTCACCCCGGCCGGTGTCACCGCCGTGCAGTGGGACGTGGTCGGCGGCGACGCCTTCGCCACGGATGCCGACGCGGTGGCCCGGCAGGTCCTGGACGGAGTGCGCCCGGGCTCCGTGGTCGTCCTGCACTGCACCCGCAGCGCGGCCCCGGCGACCGAGCGGGCGGTACGGACGGTCGTCCCGGAGCTGCGCCGCCAGGGCTACCGCTTCGTCAAGGTCTCCGACCTGATCGCGACGGCGAACGGACGCACCTGACCGTCCCGGGCCGGAGGTATGACCGACAACGACTACTGCCTGATCGACGCGACCCGGCCCTCCAAGGCCGACGGGCCTCCGTACGCGGAGTGCGTGCTGTGCCGGGAACCGACGGAGCACCCGGAGTCGTACAAGGGCAGCACCATGTGCCCGGTGTGCATGGGGGTCCCCCCTGTTCGAGCGAAGTCGAGAACTTGGGGGAGGCAGGAGGCCCGGCGCACGGCCTGCTCCGGGTGACGGGAGCGCGGCGCGGCTTGGCAGACTGGCCGTGTGAACAGTGACCAGACCCACGACGGGTCCCGTGGCCGGAACCCGGCTGCCGCGAGCCCTTTCCGCTCCGACCCGGGCTCCCGCGACGAGGTCCCCCAGTTCGTGCTGCCCCTGGTGGCGCGCATCGAGCGGTCGGCGCCCCCGGCCCGCACGGACGCGCTGGAGACGGCGGCCCGCGCGGTGCTGACGATGCTGGCGGACGAGCGGTCGGCGGGCGAGGGCGAGTGGGCGCGGGCGATGCGTGACTGGCAGGACGCCCGCATCCGCAAGGTGGTCCGCAGGGCCCGCGGCGCGGAGTGGCGTCGCGCGAAGGCCCTGCCCGGCATCACGGTCACCGGCAAGTCCGCGGAGGTCCGGGTCTTCCCGCCCGTGCCGCTGGACGGCTGGCCCAAGGACCTGGCCCGCCTCCAGGTCTCCGGCACCGACCTGGACGACCCGGAGCCCCCGCCTCCGGCAGACCCCACGGCCCCGGTCCTCTGGCTGAACCCCGACCTCGGCATGTCGGCCGGCAAGGCCATGGCCCAGGCGGGCCACGCGGCCCAACTGGCGTGGTGGGAGCTGACCGACGAGGACCGCACCGCCTGGCGCGACGCCGGCTTCCCCCTCTCCGTCCGCCCCGCCGGCCCGTCCCACTGGAACACCCTGACCACCAGCGGCCTCCCCCTGGTCCGCGACGCGGGCTTCACGGAAGTCGCCCCGGGCTCCAGCACGGTGGTGGCGGACCACCCGTCCCTGCGCTGAGGCCTCCGTCCGGTGTCAGTGGCGGCCGCGACGCCGGCGGCATCGACGCGGCCCCCTTCTCCCCGCGAGACGGGCACTGTCATGATTCGGCCATGGCCGATACCGCCTCACCCGTATACCGGGCGCGCTACGGCTGGGACCTCAGGGCCACGGGAGTCGTGGCCGTCTGCGCCGTCTTCACCGCGCTTCTGCTGTTCTCCGGCATCCCGCTGTACGTGCGCGTTCCGGGGCTGCCGCTCTTCGGCGTGGGCGGGCTGTTCATAACGTACGTGGCGCTCAGCGGCAAGGTCGCGTTCCGGGTGGACGAGACAGGTGTACTGCTCGGCGGGAGCCCCGCCCGGTACAGGGCCACCACCGCCCATGTGCCGTGGGGCGACATCACCGGTGTGGTGCTCTGGCGACAGACCGCGGGCCGCTCCTCCGTGCCCTGTGTCGGGGTCACCCGGCGAGAGGGCGCCCCGGCCCTGTCCGGTGACGGCCCGGGGGCCCGTGCCGTCCTGGAGCATCTCGTGCCGGTTTTGGCCGATGTCGCGACGGCCTCCCGGGCGGTGACCGGGTGGCGCCTCGACCGGGACCGGCTGAGGGCCGCCGTGGCCCACTTCGCGCCCGGCCTCCCCGTGCACGACCACCGCCAGTACGCCTGCTTCCGGGGCGGGCCGAAACGGTGGGCCCGCCGCGCGCGCCTCCCAACGCCCGCCCGGCGGCTCCTTCCCGAAGCTCAAATGTTGCTCTGAAGGTGGCCGCGACGCGGTTCGGGTGCCGGCTTCGGGGCCATACCCCCGTCACGTCCGGACGGACGTCCGGCGGGGGCCGACGAGGTCGCCGGTGGAGGAGGGGGAGAACACATGGAGCGACTGGGTACGGGGATCGGGTGGCGGCCGGAGATCGCCGGGGACGTCGAGCGGATGCCGGGGATCGACTGGGTCGAGGTGGTGGCCGAGAACGTGTGTCCCGGGCATCTCCCCGAGTCGCTGCTGCGGCTGCGCGAGCGCGGGGTGACCGTCGTGCCGCACGGGGTCGCGCTCGGGCTCGGCGGGGCCGAGCGGCCGGACGCGGGGCGGCTGGAGGCGCTGGCCGAGCGGGCCACGGCGCTCCGGTCGCCGCTGGTCACCGAGCACATCGCGTTCGTGCGGGCGGGCGGCCCGCTCAGCGTCTCCCCCCGGCTCGAGGCCGGTCACCTGCTGCCGGTGCCGCGCACCCGGGACGCGCTCGACGTGCTGTGCGAGAACGTCCGGATCGCCCAGGACGCCCTGCCCGTACCGCTCGCCGTGGAGAACATCGCGGCGCTGTTCTCCTGGCCGGGTGAGGAGATGTCCGAGGGCCAGTTCCTGTACGACCTGGCCGACCGCACCGGCGTACGGCTGCTCATCGACGTGGCCAATCTGCACACCAACCACGTCAACCGCGGCGAGGACCCGGCGAAGGCGCTCGCCGAACTGCCCCTGGAGGCCATCGCGTACGTCCATGTCGCGGGCGGCGTCGAGCGGGACGGCGTCTGGCACGACAGCCACGCCCACCCCGTGCCCCGGCCGGTACTGGACATCCTCACCGACCTCGCCTCCCGGGTCTCCCCTCCCGGTGTGCTCCTGGAACGGGACGAGAACTTCCCCGAACCGGGTGAGCTGGAGCGTGAACTGACCGCCGTTCGGGAGGCGGTGGGGAAGGGGGTGACCGCGCGGAGCACAGCACGGGCGAAGAGCCCCGGTCCCGGCCCCGGCTCCGGCCCCGGCTCCGGCCCCGGCTCCGGCCCCGCAGGGGAAGCCGGCTCCGGCGAAGCCGCGCGGCAGCGGGTCGCGCTCGCCCAGGCGGCGGTGCTGTCCTCGCTGGTCGCCGGGACGCCCGCGCCCGAGGGGTTCGACCGGGTGCGGATGGCCGTGCAGGCGCGGGCGCTCGCCGCGAAGCGGGCGGACGTCGTCGCCAAGGTCGCGCCCGAGCTGCCGGTGATGCTCGGCGAGCGGTACCGGGCGGCCTTCCTCGCCCACGCCCGGAAGCGGCCGATGACCGGGGGCTACCGGCAGGACGCGCTGGACTTCGTCGAGCAGTTGCTGCTCGACTCCGGGCAGCGGGGGCGGCAGCACGGGCAGCTGCCCGTGCGGGAGTTGCGGGAGTGGTGGCTGGAGCGGTCGGGGCCCCGGCCGCGGTCGCGCCGGCCCGCGGTGCGGCTGGCGCGCGCCACGCGGCGGGCGCTGCTGCGGCGTTGAGGCCGGGGCACGCGAGCCGGAGCGGGGGCCGTTTCCGGCACCCGGCCGGTCGAACGGAACATCACGTGCGGACAGCACTCCGTCCGGATGTCGAACAGGACATGACACTTCCAGGACCGTGCCGTTTACGAACAAATCATGCGCCGGGTGCTCCTCCTGCTCGTCTCCTGGACCGTCGCCGGCGCCGCGTGCACCGCGAGCACCACCTGGAGCACGATCCGGGGCACCGTCCGGGCGACGCCTTCGGCCGTCGCCGCACGGGGGACGACCCCGGGCCCGGGGGCGCACGGGAGCACTGACGGCGACACCCGCCGACGGTGCTTGCCCCGCCCCGCCCGCCGGGCGAAGCATCCCTGGTGTCGATCGCCGTGCAATCGGCGTGCACCGAAGGGAACGCGATGAGAACTGCCGTCGTCCACGCGGCCGCCGGGTCCTTGCTGCTCACCGCCCTGGCCGTCGCGCCGGCCGGCGGCTCCACCGCCGTCCCGGGCGCGGCAGAGCTGCGCGGCACCGCGGTGGCCGCGGCGCGCGCCGCGGCCGAGGGCATCGCGTTCGGCCCGTGTCCCGACGCGCAGGACCTGCCGGGCACCATCAAGTGCGGCACGGTCACCGTCCCGCTCGACTACGCCCGCCCGAACGGCAAGCGGATCGAACTCGCCGTCAGCCGCGTCCGCGCCACGCGGAAGGACGGCGGGCGCGCCGTGCCCCGGCAGGGCGCGCTGGTCCACAACCCGGGCGGGCCGGGCTCCGACGGGACGTACTTCCCGCTCATCGGACTGCTCCCCGAGTGGAAGCGCATCGCGGCGGCGTACGACCTCGTGGGCTATGCCCCGCGCGGGGTGGGCCGTTCCGCGCCACTGTCCTGCCAGGACCCGAGGACGTTCGACCAGGGCCCCACGCAGGCGCCGGCGCACCCCTCCCGGGCGTACAAGCAAGAGCGCGTCGCGCGGGCGAAGGCGTACGCGCGCGGCTGCGCGGAGCGGGCCGGCGACTCGCTGCGGCACTACCACTCCCTGAACAACGCCCGTGACCTGGACGTGCTGCGCGCCGCGCTCGGGGAACCGCGGCTGACCTTCATGGGGGCGTCGTACGGGACGTACTTCGGGGCGCTGTACGCCACGATGTTCCCGACGCACGTGAGGCGGATGGTGTTCGACTCGGCGGTGAACCCGGACCCGGCGCGGATCTGGTACCGCAACAACCTCGGCCAGTCGGCGGCGTTCGAGGACCGCTGGGCGGACTTCCTGGCGTGGGCCGCCCGGCACGACGACGTGTACGGGCTGGGCGACACACCGCGCAAGGTGCGGCGCGGCTACGAGACGGCGAGGGAGCGGCTCGCGAAGGATCCGGCGGGCGGGGCGGTGGGGCCGGGCCAGTTGCAGGAGGCGTTCCTGCGGGCCGGGTACCACGACGACCACTGGCCGCACCGCGCGCACGCCCTGTCGGCCTATCTGAAGGGCGATCCCGGGCCGCTGGTCGAACAGGCGCGGGCGTATCCGGAGGCGGCCGTGGAGACGGAGAACGCGCGCTCGGTGTATGTCGCCGTGGAGTGCAACGACGCGCCCTGGCCGACGGACTGGGCGGTGTGGGACCGGGACAACACCCGGCTCGCCCGCCGGGCGCCGTTCGCGACCTGGGACAACGTGTGGGCGAATCTGCCCTGCGCGTTCTGGCCCGCGCCCCGGCAGCGGCCGCTGGACGTGCGCGCCGGCGCGGGCGCGCTGCCTCCGACGCTGATCCTGGCCGCCGAGCGGGACGCGGCCACCCCGTACGACGGGGCCCTGGAGCTGCACCGGCGGCTCGCGGGTTCGGCGCTGGTGACCGAGCGGGACGCCGGTACGCACGGCATCGCGGGCGGGCCCAACTCCTGCGTGAACGGCCATCTGGAGGAGTATCTGCTCACCGGCCGGGTTCCGGGGCGGCGCGCGTCCTGCGCACCGCGCCCAGAACCGGCGCCACGGGCGGAGCCGGAACGGCGTGCGGAGCCCCGGCCTGCGGCCTGATCAGGCGAGGCCCGCGACGAGTTCCGCGATGTCCTTGCGGCGGCCCGTGTAGAACGGGACCTCCTCACGGACGTGCATCCGGGCCTCGGAGCCGCGCAGGTGCCGCATGAGGTCGACGATGCGGTACAGCTCGTCGGCCTCGAAGGCGAGGAGCCACTCGTAGTCGCCGAGGGAGAACGAGGGGACCGTGTTGGCGCGCACGTCGGGGAAGCCGCGGGCCATCTTGCCGTGGTCGGCGAGCATGCGGCGGCGGTCCTCGTCGGGCAGCAGGTACCAGTCGTAGGAGCGCACGAAGGGGTACACGCTCACGTACGCGCGGGGCTCCTCGTCGGCGAGGAAGGCCGGGATGTGCGAGCGGTTGAACTCGGCCGGCCGGTGCAGCGCCATGTTCGACCACACCGGCTCGAGCGCACGGCCCAGCCTGGTGCGGCGGAAGAGGTTGTACGCCTCCTGGAGCTGGTCGCTGCTCTCGGCGTGCCACCAGATCATCAGGTCGGCGTCGGCGCGCAGACCGGACACGTCGTACGTGCCGCGGACCGTCACGTCCTTGGCTGCGAGCCGGTCGAACAGCTCCTGGACCTCGTCGGCGTACCCGGCGCGGTCCTCGGGCAGCACGTCCTTCAGCTTGAAGACGGACCAGAGGGTGTAGCGGATGACCTCGTTCAGGTCCTTGGCCAGCTTGCCCTTGTTCGGGATCCGGTCGGGTGCGGGGGTGGTGGCGTCGTCGCTCATGTCCCTTATTCTCCTGCTCCTCCGTGGAGGGTCTCCCACCGGGTGGCGGTGACGTCCCGCACGTCGTGCGGGGCCCCACCGTGGATCCGGTCTGCGGCGGCGTCGGCGGCGTCGTACGCGCTCGCGATGCACGCGGGGATGCCGACACCGTCGTAGGCCGCGCCGCACACGGCCAGCCCGGGGAGGGCGGCGAGGTGCTCGCGGACGCGGGCCACGCGCGCGTGGTGACCGACGGGGTACTGGGGCAGGCCGTCCTGCCAGCGGGTGACGCGGGTGGCGACCGGGGTGGCGTCCAGGCCGGTGGCGGCTTTCAGATCGTGCCGGGAGACCTCCACGAGGCCGGCGTCGTCGCGGCCGAGGACCTCCGTCTCGCCGTGCCGTCCGACGGAGGTGCGCAGGACCATGAGGTCCGGGTTCTCCTCGTCGATCCAGCCCCATTTGCGCGAGGCGAAGGTGGACGCCTTGATGGTGCGGCCGTCGACCGGCGGCACCAGGAATCCGCTGCCCGCGGGAAGACCGGTCTCCGCGCGGCGGTAGGCGAGCGTGACGAGCGCCATGGAGGCGTACTCGACGCCGGCCAGCTCGGCGGCGGCGGCGGGCGCCTCGGCGCGCAGCAGCCGTGCGGCGGCCGGGGCGGGCACGGCGACGACGACGGCGTCGGCGCGCAGCTCCCGTTCGCCGGTGACGACCCGCCAGCCGCCGGCCGGCTCCCGGCGCAGTTCGGTGACCGGGGTGCCGGTACGGATCTCCCCGCCGCGGGCCCGTACCGACTCGGCGACGGCGAGCGGGAGGGTGCCCACGCCGCCCTCGATGCCCATGAACACCGGTCCGCTCTGCTGTGCGGCAGTGGCGGCGGCCTCGGCCTGGATCTCGCGGACGCCCTCGGTCAGGGAGGCGTGCGTCCGCGCGGCCCAAAACAGCCGGGGGACGGCGGAGCGCATCGAGATCCGGTACGCGTCGCCCGCGTAGACGCCTCCCAGCAGGGGCTCGACCAGCCGGTCGACGACCTCGCGGCCGAGGCGTGCCGCCACGTACTCGCCCACGGCGACGTCGTCGCCGACCTCGGTGCGGGGCAGCTCGGCGTCCTGGCCGATCCGGACGAGGCCCTCGTCGGAGAGCACCCCGGCCAGGGCGGCGGCGGAGGAGGGGACGCCCATGACGTGTCCCTTGGGCATGGGCCGCAGGGCGCCACGGGTCCACAGCGACGCGGTCGCGGTGGCCGGCGGCCGGAGCCGGTCGGTGAGGCCCACCTCCCGGGCGAGGGCCACCGCCTCCGGGCGGCGGGCCAGCATCGACTCGGCACCGAGGTCCACGCGCGCGCCCGCGATCTCGCCGGGCAGCAGCTTGCCGCCGACCCGTTCCGAGGCCTCCAGCACGGTCACCCGTGCCCCGCGCCCGAGCAGCCGGTGCGCGGCGGCCAGTCCGGCGATGCCGGCTCCCACGACGACGACCCGCTGCTCCGCACCCGTGTGTGATCCGCTCATGGCTCCACCCTCTCAGACGCCACCGGAGGTCCCACCAGGGCCGTCCGGCCCTCCCGAGTCCCTACCGTGACCGCTTCGGGACCGTTTCGCGCCGTCGTTGCGCCGCCCTGCGGCGTCGTAGGAACGTCATCGACCGCGAACCCCCGGGGGGACCCGCATGCGCACACGACGATCCGCACGGCCGGTAGACGCCATGACGGGCCTGCTGCTGGCCGCCGGCCTCGCCCTGGCCGGATGCAGCAGCGCCGGCTCGAGCTCCGACTCCGGCGCCTTTGACGACAAGGCCGCCGTCGCGCCGGCCGACGCCCAGGGGGGCACCGAGGAGGGGGCGAAGGGAGGGGCGGCGCGGGACGGGGCCGCAGGCAGCTCGGCGGACGGCTCGCGGGCGACGGCGCCGCCCGCGGACAGGAACACCGCCACGAGCCACATCATCCGCACCGCCTCGCTGACCGTGCGGGTGAAGGACGCGCCGACGGCGCTGGCCGACGCGCGCGCCACCACCGAGACCGCGGGCGGTTACGTCGGCGACGAGAACACCCGTCTGGACGCGGAGGGCCACGAACTCACGCGTGTGGTGCTGCGCGTGCCCGCCGACGAGTACGACGAGGTCCTCGCGGACCTCGAGGGCGCCGGCAGGCTCGTCGAACGCAGCGCGAAGGCACAGGACGTCACCGACCAGGTCGTCGACGTCGAGAGCCGGATCAGGACGCAGCGCGCCAGCGTGGCCCGGATCCGCGAACTGATGGACCGGGCCGCCCGGCTCAGTGACGTGGTCACCCTGGAGGGCGAACTCAGCACCCGCCAGGCCGACCTGGAGTCCCTGCTCGCCCGGCAGGCGTCCCTGAAGGACCGCACGGGTCTGGCCACCATCACCCTGACCCTGTCCGAGACGCGGGTGGAGCAGAGCGCGAAGGCCGGCGACCCCGGGTTCCTGGACGCGCTCGCCGGCGGCTGGGACGCGTTCGTGACCATGCTGCGTTGGCTCGCGGTGGCGATCGGCGCGGCCCTGCCGTTCGCGGCGGTGGCGGCCCTGCTCGCGCTGCTGTGGCTGAAGGCCGTACGTCCCGGGCCGTCCCGCCGCACACGGCCGGCGGCCGCCTCCCCGCCCGTTCCCGCGCCCCGGCCCTCGTCCGCGGGCACGACGGCCCGGACCCCGCAGGAGGCTCCGGAGGAGGCCCCTGAGCCGGATACGAAGTGACCTGCCCCCGTAGCGTGGTCGCATGACCACGAGCACGAGCACGAGCACGGGTATGGGTACGGGTACGAGCACGGGTACGGGTACGGGTACGAGTCCGGAACGCCTGGTGGTGATCGGCGGCGACGCCGCGGGGATGTCCGCGGCGTCGCAGGCGCGCCGGCTGAAGGGGCCCGACGAGCTGGAGATCGTGGCGTTCGAGCGCGGGCACTTCACGTCCTTCTCGGCCTGCGGCATCCCCTACTGGGTGGCCGGCGACGTCGCCGGACGCGACGAGCTGATCGCCCGCACGCCCGAGGAGCACCGCGCACGGCACATCGATCTGCGGATGCGCACCGAGGTCACGGAGATCGACCCCGGCCGAAACCGGGTGCGCGCGCGGGACCTCGATTCCGGCACCGAGTCCTGGACGTCGTACGACAAGCTCGTGATCGCGACCGGCGCGCGGCCGATCCGCCCGGAGCTGCCCGGCATGGACGCCCCCGGTGTGCACGGGGTGCAGACCCTGGACGACGGCCAGGCCCTGATCGACACACTGGGGCGCACGGCCGGCCGCCGCGCGGTGGTCGTCGGCGCGGGGTACATCGGCGTGGAGATGGCCGAGGCGATGATCAACCGCGGCTACGAGGTGACCGTCGTCAACCGCGGCCGGGAGCCCATGGCGACCCTCGACCCCGACATGGGCCGCCTGGTGCACGAGGCGATGGAGGGCCTGGGCATCACCATGGTGAACGACGCCGAGGTCACCGGGCTGCTCACCGGGGACGACGGCAGGGTGCGGGCCGTGGCCACCGCGGACGCCGAGTACCCGGCGGACGTGGTGGTGCTCGGCATCGGAGTGCGCCCGGAGACGGGCCTGGCGCGGGCGGCGGGGCTGCCCCTGGGCAGGCACGGCGGGCTGCTCACCGACCGGTCGATGCGGGTGCGCGGGTACGGGAACGTCTGGGCCGGCGGCGACTGCGTGGAGGTCCTCGACCTGGTCTCCGGTCAGGAGCGGCACATCGCGCTCGGCACGCACGCCAACAAGCACGGCCAGGTCATCGGCTCGAACGTGGGCGGCGACTACGCCACCTTCCCGGGCGTGGTCGGTACCGCGGTCAGCAAGGTCTGCGACCTGGAGATCGCGCGCACCGGTCTGCGGGAGAAGGACGCCCACCGGGCGGGGCTGCGGTTCGAGACGGTCACCATCGAGTCGACCAGCCGTGCGGGCTACTACCCGAACGCCTCCCCCATGACGGTGAAGATGCTCGCCGAGGTGCGCACGGGCCGCCTGCTCGGTGTCCAGATCGTCGGCCGGGAGGGCGCGGGCAAGCGCGTCGACACCGCGGCGGTCGCCCTCACCGCCGGGATGACGGTGGAGCAGATGACCATGCTGGACCTGGGCTACGCCCCGCCGTTCTCCCCCGTCTGGGACCCGGTCCTGGTGGCGGCCCGCAAGGCCACCACGAAGATCCGCGCCACGGCTGGACGGCCGTCGCCGCGTACGTCCTGACAGCCGTCCTCCCGCGCGGTCCCGTCTACGCGGTCCCGTTGATCCGTTCGATCGCCTGCCGCGCCTGCTCCGCCGGAGGCCGCGCATGGTCCGCGGCGGGCCGGGGCGGCAGGGACGACACGGAGGCGCTGGTGCCGCCGGCAGCGGCGAAACCGGCCGCGCCGGTGGCCCCCGCGCCCACGGCAGCCGGTGGCTGCTCCCCCGCCGGCTTCGCGTGCGCGGCGGTGGCCCGCGCCGAGCGCAGACGGTGGCCCACCGCCTCGTCCAGCGTCACCGGCCGCTGCATCTGGGAGGCGAGCCGTCCCGCCTCCTGGCCGAGCCGGGCGACGTCCTCCCAGGAGAGGCGCACCACGAGCGTGAGTTCCGCCTCTCCGTCGGGCAGCGCCTGCATCGCAGCGGTCACTCGGTCGTTCATGGTCTGTTCCTCACGTCGGCCCCGCGGCCCCTTCCCCGCGCCGCGGGCGGTTGGAAAGGGATACGCAGGGCAGGACGACGGTGTTCAGCGGGCGGCGGGTTCGCCCGCGGCCGCGCGGGCACACGTGGGACGTGGTCATCCCCGTTCATGACGTGAATCCGGCACGGCGCACCCCGTGGGTCACCTACGCGCTGATCGCCGCGAACTTCGTCGTCTTCGTGTTCCTCACGCCCGGTGTCGTCGGCTCCCTGACGGGCGGCGGGAGCAGTCTCGCGGAACTGTGCGGCCTCCAGGCGTTCCTGGACCGGTACGCGGCCGTGCCGCAGGAGCTGATCCACCACCGGATGCCGCGCCTGGTGCCCACGGGCGACACGGGGGTGGGTCCACAGGGGCCGGGGTGCGTGGTGGAGCCGCCGGAGTACGACAAGTCACCCGAGCTGAGTGTGCTCACGGCGATGTTCCTGCACGGCGGCTGGCTGCACCTGCTGGGCAACCTGCTCTTCCTGTGGATCTTCGGCAACAACGTCGAGGACCGTATGGGGCACGTGCGGTACCTGCTGTTCTACCTGCTCTGCGGATACGCGGCCGCATACGGATTCGCACTCACGAACACCGGCTCCGCCGCTCCCCTGATCGGCGCCTCGGGAGCGATCGCGGGGGTGCTGGGCGCCTACCTGGTCCTCTACCCGAAGGCCCGCGTCTGGGTCCTCGTCCCCTTCCTGATCTTCCTGCCCCTGCGCCTGCCCGCCTGGATCGTCCTGGGCCTGTGGTTCGTCCTCCAGGCGTTCTACTCCGCCGGCCAGGGGATTTCCGACGCAGGCACCGTCGCCTACGTGGCCCATGTGGTCGGATTCGCGGTCGGCATGCTCCTCGCTTGGCCGCTCAAGCCCGGCACTCGCCCATCGCCGGAGCCGCGCGGCATCCTCTTCGGCCGGCGGGCCCGGTAGAGCCTTCCGCACAAGCGAGCAACACGAAGAGAGGTCCAATAGATTTGCGAATGTGAAATCACAACTCGACATCAACCCGCCATCGCTTGAATGATTCAACTACCTGCAAGAGTTCTGCCGACACTTTGAGCCTCCAGCAGGGCTTGCGCTGACCCATTGCTGATTTACCTGACGAGTCGCCAGTTGACGGCGGGCACCCCATGAGGGCCCCACGGAGCCCGTACAGGAGCCCCAGCGAGGGAGCCCACCGCCCACGACCTGGCCTGCGCACGACTTCCGCTCGTCACGCACAGGACCGCCCCGAGGCGAAGCGACGCACAATGAGCCCTTTCCAACCTGCCGCCGTAGGCTGGCATTTGGACTGACAACGTGATGAAGCCCCTGGTAGATGGGTTTTCAACCAAGAGAACCATCCCCACCAGAGGCTTCACGTGCCTGTCCACCCTTCCCCAAGCTCTCGGCTTCTCCCCCACTCTCGGCTTCGCTCGAGCGGGGGGACCCCCATGAGCGGGGGGACCCCCATGAGCGGGGGAGACCCCATCGCATCGACGTGTCCAGCTCTGCCCTTCGCCTCCTCGCTCAGGAGTTGCGGCGGCACCGCCACGCGATCGGCTCCCGTTGGCGGCGGCTGAGCGCCGGCCGCCAGGCCCTCCTCGCACTCGCCCACCTGCGGGTGGGGCATACTCCCCCAGTCTCCGGCCGGGGGCGCCCCCAACGCCCAGCTCGCGGCCGGGTTCGGCGTCGGAACCACGACCGCATACCACTACGTCACCGAGGCCGTCGACCTCCTGGCCGCCCTCGCACCCAGCCTGGCCGACGCCGTCCGCACCGCGTTGGCGAAGGCGTATCTGCTCCTGGACGGCACGCTCCTGCCGATCGACCGCATCGCCGCGGACCGGCCCTTTCACTCCGGTGAACACAAGAGGCACGGGACGAACGTGCAGGTCCTCGCCGATCCCTTCGGCCGGCTGTTGTGGGCCTCACCGGCCCTGCCCGGCGCCGTCCACGACGTCCGCGCGGCCCGTGGACACGGCATCGTCGACGTCCTTGCCGAGGCCGGCATCCAGTGCTGGGCCGACAAGGGCTGTCGAGGTGCCGGCGGCACGGTCCGCATCCCCTGCCGGGGGCGGTGGGAGACCCTTTCCACCGGTCAGCAGGCGGTGAACCGGTCCCACGCGAAGATCCGCGCACTCGTCGAGCAGGCCATGGCCACCCTCAAGTCCTGGCGGCTCCTACGCGAACTCCGGTGCTCGACCACCCGGATCACCTGCCTCGCCCAGGCCGTCCCCACCGTGCATCTGGCCAGCTCAGACCGATGATGGAAAAGCCTCACTGCATGGACCCTCCGGTCCGCGCCGGTCCGTTCGGCCGGCCACCATGAACCATGTGAAGATTTGGTGCCTCTTGTGCACGTTCCGCTGCAGCCCCAACCGAATTCTGCTAGCGCCGTGAAATCCGGTCGTCGCCCTTCGCCACGCCTCGACCCGAGGCGGGAGAGGACTCGGCCGGCGCCTCTCGCCCGCGTCGGGCGATGAGAGCACCGCGATGCTCCGGGGGAGCGAAGCGCAACCTCCAGGGGGGTCGGGGAAGCCCCTGACCCGGACCTCAGGAAGGACAGAAATGCTACTCGCGAGTTCAGGCGGAGAATCCCTCGAAATAATTCAACTTTCAACAGGAATTGCGCCGGGGAAATTCGAAGGATGAACTCAACCGACGGACTCCTTTCCCTCCCGCATACCGAAGGCCACTTCGCCGGGACGGGCTCAGTTTCCGGTGTAAGGACGCAGCCGGACGGGCCCGGCCGTCCCGGCGGGGAGGGCCACGGAGGCCGTCCAGGCCGCCGGTACTGGCAGGTCGGTGACAGACCACGCGTCGGGCGTGCCGGGCACCCCGGCGGCGACCGTGACCGTGCCGGCGATGGCTGGATATGTTTCCACCAGACCCAGGGGAACCGTGACGCCGACACCGACCGCCCTGAGCGCGGCCTCCTTGCGGGTCCAGCAGCGCAGAAACGCCCGTCGTGATGCGTCCCCGGTGAGGAGGCCGTCCAGCCACCGCGCCTCGGAGGGGGTGAGGACGGTAGGCGCGAGATCCCTGACGCGGATGTCCCGCACCCGTTCGACGTCCACCCGACGGGCACCGCGGCCACGGCGAGCATGCCGCAGCCCGAGGTGCGGGAGATGCTGATCCAGCACGCGACCTTCGGATCCAGCACCGTCGGCGGGCCGTGCTCCCCGTCCCCGCAGCCCGGGCACGGCCTGCGGCCCAGGCGGACCCGCTCCGGCGCCACGTCCAGCAGACCGGCCAGGACGCGGCGCACCGACGCCCGGTTGCCGACGAACTCCGGCGGCGTCGGCCAGGGTACGCATGCGCCCCAGGCGCCGCCTCTCGGAGTCGTCCAGGAGGGCGAGGTCCGCGGCCAGGACCGCCGTCGCCCCCCGCCACCACCACACGGTCGCCCCGTCCGGCGCCTCCTGGACGCCCGGGGATCCACTGGCTGATTCGGTACCGGTCCGGGGTGCGGTCATGTACCGAGACGCCAGGTCGGCCACTCGGCAGGCCGACGACAGATGGCAGTAAGTGGACAGGGACACACCGTGACAATGACTGGACGTCACCGTTCGGATGCTATCCGTACCCGACCCGGAGCCGGTTCCATGGCGCCCACCGGAAGTGCTGCAACTTGCTGACAACCCGGCCGGAGGTTTTGGGTGCAATGATCCGCAAGACCCACCGGGAGGCGTGACTTTACCTGGACTATGCCTGCGCCCCGACGTTGACTGGCTCGCAGCCAGCCCATAATGTCTGAGCTCCGGAGTCGAGCGGACTTGGTCCGCCCCGAGCCCCGTCCGCCGTGTCGTGAATCGCTTTACCTCAACAGGTAGATTGACGATGAATGGATGACTGTTCAGGCAAAGTTAACGGTCAGGAGTCCCTATATACCTTTCGGCAGGAATACAATTCCTGCCATCGGATTTACCAACTTCATCCTCCAGGGCGGAGGATTCTGCTCGCTGAGAATTACGGGGAATAATCGGCGCAATGAAGACTTCCACGTTGAAAACCCATAGTAAAGAACTGGTTTCCGTCGTGATCGGGAAACCTTCATCGGGCGGGGCGGCCGCGGGTCCGGCCGACGGCACCATCGACACGGCCGAAGGCATCAGCAGGATGGAAAGCGCGCTGCTTCAGGCACGTGCGCTGATCGAATCGACGATGTCGCTGCACCGGACCAGGCCGGTGCGCGAATCCCTCGTCCTGCGCACGGGCGATACCGACATCGGTGGCACAGTCACCCGGCTCGTCGGACTGGCACGTCACTCCGTCTCCGTGTCGCTGTCCACCGGCGAGAACGCGTCTGCTGTGTTCGACGCGCTCGCCGCCCACGCGACACCCTCCAAAGAGCGGGCGGCAGGCGGCGGGACGGGCGGCCCGGTCATCCGACTGCTGTGCACGCCGCAGGCGGTGAACAGTTGCAGGCCGAGCGTCGAGGACTTCCGGGACCCCCGGTACGAGATCCGGGTCAACGAAGGGGAGCTGCGCGGCATGCTGATCGTCGACAGCCGGGTCGCCCTCATGCCGACCTCTCCCGGAAAGGCGTGCGACGCAGCGATCATCAAGGACACGGCGTCGGCTCGCGCCCTGGACCTGCTGTTCGCCGGATCCTGGGCCAACGCCCGGTCGCTCGCCGAGTACCAGCGCACGAGTGCGCGCATGCGGACGGAGTCGGTACGACGCATCCTGGAACAGCTGTGCATGGGCCGCACCGACGAAGTGGCGGCACGCGAACTCCGGGTCTCCCTGCGCACGTACCGTCGTCACGTCGCGGAGATCATGCAAGAGCTGGGAGCCAACTCCCGCTTCCAAGCCGGGGTCAGGGCCGTGGAGATGGCACTGCTGCCGCAGCGCGACGATGCCCCCGGCAGAGAGCCCGGCAGGGAATCACAACATCATGGCTGATCCCTATCCTGGTGAACGGCCGCGGTCTGCCACCGCGAAGGGCCCTCGGAGCCACAGCGAGGACACCGGGCAACTCGACGAACAGCCCGCGGACGACCTGGAGCAGACGCTCATGGAGGTCCGTCGGCTGATCGAGGCCACCGTCGCCAAGCACCGCGACCGTGTCGTGCGGGACTCGCTGATCACCAACGTCCCCGCCTGCGTCGGCGAGGTGGCGGCAGCAGCCCTCGGGCTTGTCGCCGAGGCCGAACGGACCATCGACATCGTGCTGGCCGACTCGGAGCACGTCGAGGCGATCAACTCCGTGTACTGGGAGTTGGAGACCAGCCGAAAGAACATCGGACTGCGGCTCCTGTGCACCCAGGCGATGCTCGACAGCGGCGTGGTCCAGCCCCACATGCTGAAGAGCCTTCGGTACGAGGTGCGGGTGGCCAGGGTACCCATGCTCCAGGTGATGATCGTCGACGGGGCGGCTGCCCTGGTGACCTCGCAAGCGGTCATCGGGCGACAGGCCTCGGTGATCCGCGCCACCACCGTGATCGGCACGCTGGGCACCCTCTTCGAAGGACTCTGGCGCCACGCGGTCCGGGTCGAGGAACGGATCGACTTCGGTGACCGCGACCGTGCCGACGTGGCCCGGCAGATCCTGAACTGCCTTCAGGTCGGCATCACCGACGAGGTCGCCGCACGCGAGCTCTCCGTCTCGGTGCGCACCTATCGCCGCTACGTCGCGGAGATCATGGCACTCCTCGGAGCGAGTTCGCGCTTCCAGGCAGGGGTCCGGGCGGCCGAGCTGGGGTTGCTGCCCAAGGGCCGGAAGAGTTCCGCTCGCCCGTCGGCCAAACCGGCCAAGGGGGCGTCCGGGCCACCGGCCCGGCGGGGCGCACGGCGGCAGGACGTGCCGGCCCAGGGAGCGGCACCGGACGTACGCGACGCGGACGGCACACCTCCTCGCGACGGCCGGTTCGACACTGGCAGCTTCCTGTAGCCGTCGTTGCACCCTTTTGACGGAGCCGGTTAGACAGGGACGACACGGACGGCGTCCGCCCCGGGCGGACGACCGGACACCCCTGACCCGAGAGCTCCGGCGGCCCGCGCGTTTCCCGTGCCGCCGGCGATCCGGTGCGCCGCGGGGCCTCTTGGGCCCTCACTCCTCGGCCCGCGGCGCACCGGGGGCGGGGCCCGTCACCCGAGACCAACAGCCGGGTGCGGGCCCCCGTCTCTGTCCCTGCGCCGCCTGGAAGGTGTGGAAAGTTGACCCCGACGCCGATCGGTCTGGTATTCCCCGGACAGGGGACGCAACGTCAAGGCATGGGTGAACCCTGGCGGGACACCGCCGCGTGGAGCCTGGCCGGTGAGGTTTCCCGGCACTGCGGCGAGGACGTCGAGGAACTGCTGCTGCGGACCCCGACCGACGTGCTGCGCCGCACCGACCTTGCTCAGCTCTCGGTCTTCACGGTGGCCTTGATGGCCCACGCGGAGGCGGCGCGGTGCGGGGCGCTGGACGGCGCCGTGGCGTGCGCCGGGCACAGCCTGGGAGAGTACGCGGCGCTGACGGTGGCCGGAGTGCTCACGCTGCCGGACGCCGTCGCCCTGGTGGCGGACCGGGGGCAGGCCATGCGGGACGCCGAGCGACTCCGTCCGGGCACCATGGGCGTGCTCGTCGGGACCGGGCTCCGGGAATCCGAGGCGCTGGCCGCCGAGGTACGGGACGAAGGGCTCGACGTGTGGGTGGCCAATGTCAACGCCCCCGGCCAGACGGGGCTCTCCGGCTCCGCGGAGGGCATCGGGAGGGCGGCGGAACTGGCTCCGGGCATGGGGGCCAAACTCATCCGCCTCTCCGCGGGCGGCGCCTTCCACAGTCCCTTCATGGCGCCCGCGGCCGAGCGGCTGGCCCGGACCCTGCGGGACGTGCGGTTCGCCCCGGGACACCTTCCGGTGGTCGCCAACGTGGACGCCGAGCCGTACACCGGCGACGGGAACTGGGCCGAACTGGCCGTGCGCCAGCTGGTCTCCCCGGTGCGCTGGGAGGAGAGCGTGCGGACCCTGACCGGACGGCTCGGATGCCGGCGGCTCGTCGAGCTGGGCCCGGGGCGTGTGCTGACGAACCTGATCCGCCGGATCGATCCCGACGTCGAGGTGATCCCCGTGGACGGTCCCGGCTCCCTGGAGGGCCTCACCGCCGTGTGACTCCCCCGCCGCTCCGTACCGAACTCCCCGATACAAGAAGCCCGGTGCCATGAACACCCTGAAACACACCCCCGGAAGCGACGCGACGTGGTTCCGGCGCTACCCCCCGTCCGCCCCCACCCGTATGCGACTGCTCTGCCTGCCGTACGCCGGTGGTTCGGCGAGTTTCTACCACTCCTGGGGAGACGCCTTCGGCGACGACGTCGAGGTTCTCGCCGCCCGGTACCCGGGGCGCCAGGAGCGGATCGCCGAACCCTGCCTCGAGACCATGGAGGAGCTGGCCGACGCGGTAACCGCGGCCGTGCTGCCCCTCCTTGACAAGCCGTTGGCACTTTTCGGCCACAGCATGGGGGCCTCGCTCGCCTACGAGGTGGCGGTCCGCCTGGAACGCAAGCACGGCTTCAGCCCGAGCGTGCTCCTCGTCTCCGGCCAGCGGCCTCCCCACGGGCAGCGGCCGCGTACCGCACACCTGGACGGCGCCGAGTCGGTTCTCGCCGAGGTCCGCAAGCTGGGCGGCACCGACGCCGCGCTGCTGGAGGACCCCGACCTGCGAGAACTCGTGATGCCCGCGCTCCTGGCCGACTTCTCCATCGTCGGGCGGTATGCCGAGAAGGGCCCCCGGCCGGCCCTGCCCGTGCGCTGCCCGGTCATCGGATACGTCGGGGACCGCGATCCCAACGTCACCGTGGAGGACGTGGCCGCCTGGGCGGGCGTCGCCCCGAAGGGCTTCGAGCTCAAGGTGATGGAAGGCGACCACTTCTACCTGGCGCCGCGCAGGGACGAGCTCGTCGCCGACCTGGCGTCCCGGCTGCGCCGACACTGAGTCAGGCCACGGCCGGACCCTGCCGGAACCTGTCCGTACCCACTGCCCGCAGAAAAACCCCTGACGTTGCTTGGCAGCTTTGTGCAATGCGGCTTGCCGGAGCGGATAGCCGTGGCTTAGAAATCGTCAGGAACTTACTGGAATTGCCCGTTCGGCAATTCATGAGAGAGGTATCAGCATGGCTGCTGCAACGCGTGAAGAGCGTCTCGTCGTCATCAAGGAAATCGTCTGCGACATCCTTGAGATCGAGGAGGACGAGGTCTCGGAAACGAGCCTCTTCAAGGAGGAACACAACGCCGACTCGCTCCGCGCGATCGAGATTCTCGCGGCCCTGGAGAAGGAGTTCGGCGTGGTCATCAACCAGTCCGAACTGCCGCGCATGGTCAATCTCACGGGCGTGTACGAGGTCGTTGGGGAGCCGGCCGGCTGGTGACCCGTCCGCGACGCCTCCGGGTGGCGCGCGCGTAGGTCGGACGTGGACAAGGAGGTAGGCATGTCGGCAGTGCACGACACCGGTCCGGAGGCAACGGGACGGCACCGGGTGGTCCTGACGGGGCTCGGAGTGGTCTCCAGCATCGGGCTGGGGGTGAAGGAGTTTCTCGGAGGACTGAAGGAGGGCCGCAGCGGGGCCCGGCCCATCACCGTGTTCGACACCGAGGGTTTCGCCCATGCCAACGGCTGCGAGATCGTCGACTTCGAACCGCTGGACTGGATCCGCACCCTGGATGCGGAACAGCTCGGCAGGGCCGCGCAGTTCTCGGCCGCCGCGGCCCGGATGGCCCTGGAGGACGCCGGCCTCGACGCTGCCGACCTGCGCGGCCGACGGGGTCTGATCTCCATCGGCACCACCGATGGCGAGTCCTACGACCTCGATCAGCTGGTCGAGGCCGAACTCAAGGACGGCCCGGAGACGTTCGACCCGATGGCAGCCGGGAGGGTCCCCGCCGGACGGCTCTCCGTCGCCATCGCCCAGGAGCTCGAACTGTCCGACGTCGAGGCCGTCACGGTTCCCACCGCCTGCGCCGCCGGCAACTACGCCATCGGCTACGGCTTCGACGCGGTGCGCTCCGGCGAGGCGGACTACGCGTTCTGCGGCGGCGCGGACGCCATGTGCCGCAAGACGTTCACCGGCTTCTACCGGCTGGGGACCATCGCGCCGGAGCACTGCCGGCCGTTCGACGCCGACCGCAAGGGAATCCTGACCGGCGAGGGCGCCGGAGTGCTCGTTCTGGAACGGCTGGAGTCGGCCCTGGAACGCGGCGCCACCATCTACGCCGAGGTGCTCGGATACGGCCTCAACTGCGACGCCCACCACCAGGTGGCGCCCAACCGGGCCAGTGTCGCCCGCTGCATGGAACTCGCCCTGGACAACGCGGGCGTGAAACCGTCCGAGGTGGACCTGATCTCCGCCCACGGGACGGGGACCAAGGCCAACGACATCACCGAGGCGGGCGCGATCCGCGAGGTGTTCGGCACCCCGCCGCGCACCGTCTCCATGAAGTCGATGCTCGGTCACAGCATGGGCGCGGCCAGCGCCCTGGGCGCCATCGGCTGCGCACTGGCCATCGCCAACCGGTTCATCCCGCCGACGATCAACCACGTCACCACGGACCCCGAGTGCGACGTCGACTGCGTGCCGAACAAGGCCGTCGAGGCCGACCTCAAGGTCGTCCAGAACAACGGACTGGCCTTCGGCGGCAACAACGCCGTGGTCCTCCTGGGCCGGTACGACCGACCTGAGGAGGAAGCATGCTGAGCCGTCCGATCATCGGCATGGGTGCTGTGGCCAGCACCGGAAGAGGTGTCGGCACACTCTTCGAGAACCTGTGCCAGGGAATCACCGGTCGCGCCGAGTTGCGCGGGTTCGACCGCACCCGTTTCCGGGCGCAGCACGCCTACGAGGTGGACAACCGCCCCGCGGAGGGCAAGGACGTACCCGCCCGCGCCACCGCGCTGCTCATCGACGCGATCGCCCAGGCGGCGGCCGAAGCGGGCCTGGGCGAGGACCTCTCCGGCATCCCGATTCTCATCGGGACGGGGCTGCGCGAGCTGCGCTCCCTGGAGCTGTGGTGGCGCGAGGACACCGACCTGGACGACACCGGCCTGCACTTCGGCACCGCGCTGCGCGAGCGGTTCAACGCCGATGTGACGCACACCTTCTCCAACGCCTGTTCCGCCTCCCTGTACGCGCTGGCACTCGGCTCGGACCTGCTGGCGGAGGAAGGCGACCACTCCCCCGGCACGGTGATCGTCGCGGGTGTGGACGTGCTCACCGAGAGCATGTACGGCCTGCTGGAGCGGGTTCACCCGACACCGCCGGACCGGGTGCGGCCCTTCGACCGGGACCGCACCGGAGTCCTCATGGGCGACGGCGCCGCCGCCGTCGTCCTCAGCCGGGAGACCGACGACCGGCGGACGCACGCGCTGCTCCGCAGCGTCGCCGTCAACTGTGACGCCTTCCACGTCACCGCGCCCTCCCCGGAGGGCATCGCGAAGGCGATGCGCAGCGCGTACGACATGGCCGGCGTCAAGCCGAAGGACATCGACCTGGTGATGCTGCACGGCACCGGGACGCTGCTCAACGACGAGGCCGAGGCGACGGCGATGGCCGACGCGCTGGGCGACGCGGCGAGCGGTCCGCTGATGACGGCGATCAAGTCGATGACCGGCCACACCTCCGGCGCGTCCGGGCTGATGGGTCTGGTCATGGGCGTCACCGCCCTCAACGAGGGACGTGTGCCGCCCACCGTCGGTCTGGAGCGGCCGGTCGAGGAGGCCTCGCGGTTCCGTTTCGTGACCGGTGAGGCCGCGTCCGCATCGATGAACGTAGTGCAGCTCAACGCGTTCGGATTCGGCGGCATCAACGCCGTCGCCCTTGTGGAGGCCACCCCGTGAGTGTCGTCGTCAGCGGAGTCTCCGTCCTGCTCCCCGGGGCCGACAGTGCCAAGGCACTGGCGGCCGGCCCCGAGCCCGGCGCCGGGCCGGTCGAACCGGCCGCTCTGGTGGGCAGGAAGGGCCTGCGCTACAAGGACCGGGCCACCCAGCTCGGCTACTGCCTGACCTCCGCGGCCCTGACCGACGCCGGCCTCCTCGGCGAGGACGGCACGGTGTCCGGCGGGGACGTCGGTGTGGTCGTCAGCTCCAACTACGGCAACCTGGACACGGTCGTCCGCGCGCTGGACACCCTGCGGGAGGGCACCGTCTCGGCGACCAGCCCGATGGACCTGCCGAACGCGTCGAGCAACGTCATCGCCTCCTCGGCAGCCATCCGCTACGGCCTGCGCGGCCCCAACCTGATGGTGTGCAACGGCGCGACCTCCGGTCTGGACGCGGTCAGCTGGGCCGCAACCATGATCACGGCGGGCCGCGTGGACCGGGTCCTCGTCATCGGCGTCGAGCCGGACAACGACGTCGTACGCCGGCTGCTCGGCGGTGGGCACGCCGTCGACGGAGGCGCCGCCGTCGTCCTGGAGGACGCGGAAGCGGCCCGTACGCGGGGCGCGAGGGTCCGCGCCGTGCTCGGCCGGTACGTCCGCGGAGCCGGTGTCGGGGCGGTCCTGGAACGGCTGGCCGCCTCCGGTGTGCCGGATCCGGCGTGGTGGCACCTTCCTGACACGGCTCCCGAGGGGATCGGCGCCGGCCTGCTGCCCGGGGTGGAGCGGATCGCCCTGCCCGAGCACTCCGGCCGCGCTTTTGGCGCGCTCGGTGTGCTCCAATGCGCGACGGCCGTCGGCCTGTTCGACGAGTGCGGCGAGGGGCCGGTGTTCGCGGTCTGCGGCACCGACGCCGACGACGCCTCGGCCGGCCTCGTGCTGCTGGAACCCCCGGTCCCGGAGACCCTCTGATGTCCACGTCCGGCGGCCTCGGCACCGAGTCGGTCCGCCGGCGCACCGCCGCCACCGGCGGGCCCCGGCTGCTGCTGGTCCACGGACTGGCGGAGAACGACAGCGTCTGGGACCCCGGCGTCGCGCTGCTGCCCCCCGAGTACGAGGTGTGGACGGCTCGGCTTCCCTGGAGTGCCGAGGGTGTGCCCGACTGGGGGACCGACGGTGATCTCGTCGGTCCCCTGACCCGGGCGCTGGCCGCGGTGCCCGGTGGCCCGGAGATCGTGGTGGCACACTCCATGTCGGCGGACGTCCTGCTGGACCTCGTCGACCGGGAGAGCCGGCGGGGCGGCGACGCACTCGCCCGGTTCGGGATCCGCGGCCTGGTGCTGGTCTCGCCGTTCTACCGGCGCACCGCCGAGGAGTTCGACTGGGACACCATCAGCTACTACCTCAACGACTTCCACCTGATCATGGAGGAGGGCCTGCGGGTCCACTCCGGTGACCGGCTTCCCGCCTCCCTGCGGGCGGCCATGGGGGAGCGGGTACGGGACCGGGTGGGCCCGTACGGCTGGCTGCGCTTCTTCGAGCTCTACCTGCGTACTCCGCAGCTCCGGACGGGCCGGGTCACCGTGCCCTGTCTGGTACTGGGGGGCGAGAAGGACTTCGCGGCACCGCCCGGCGAGAGTGTGGCGCTGGCCGCCGCACTGCCGGACGCGCGAGCACTCGTTCTCCCCGACTGCGGGCACTTCCCGATGATCGAGGAAGCGGAACGGTTCGCCTCCGAGACCGTCACGTTCGTCAACTCCCTTGGGACCGGCGCTCCGCAGCGTGGGCCCGTCCCCGACACAGTTCTGGAGCACCGTCGATGACCATCGTCACGGAGCCCGCCGTCAAGGCGCTCCTCACCGAGACGACCTCCGTCCAGGTCCGCCCCCGCTACGAGGGCTCCAACATCTGCACCTGGATCGGTTTCAAGCACGTCAACTACATGGTCGAGGAGGCGGTCCTCGACCATTTCCGGCAGACCGCTCTTCCGGCCCGCGGCCTGTACGAGGAGCACGGCCTCGGCCTCGACTTCGTCGGGATCGACACCCGCATCCTGCACGCCTTCCACATGGACGACGTCGCCACCGCCGAGGTCGTCCCGTTCACCAAGGACGCGGACGGCACGCTGGGCTTCAAGGTGACCGTGCACGTGGAGCGCAACGGGGAGATTCTGAAGGCCGTCACCTCCAAGGTGCGCGTGTCCCTGCGGATCGACACCTACCTCGACTCCGCGGACGAGGTGCCCGAGCAGGTCGCCCGTTTCGCCGTCGGCCGGCTCGGAGGCGACTTGGAGCCCGCGCCGCTCACCCCGTTCACCTCCGAGGAAACGATCTTGGAGGAGTTGCTGGAGGGCAAGAACGCCTACGGCTGGAAGTGGAACATTCCGTACCCGTACTGCCACTTCACCGAGCGCCTCCAGATGTCCGGCTACCTGAGGCTGATGGAGGAGGGCAAGGACCGGTTCGTCGCGGACCGGGGCATCTCCATCAAGACGCTGCTGGACGACCGCCGGTGGATTCCCGTAGTACCGCGGTCCGAGATCCGGATCCTCGACGAGGCGATGATGGAGGAGGACCTCTACACCACCTACGAAGTGGAGGAGGTCTTCAAGGACTTCACCTACACCACCCGGATGAACTGGTACGTCGTCCGCGACGGCAGCCTCCTCAAGACCGCCACGGGCACCATCGTGCACGGCTACGCGGTCATCAAGAACCGTCGTGACTGGAGCCTGGAGAACTTCGACCAGCACGTGCTGGACGCGCTCAACGGCACGGCACAGCAGCAGCAGCAGCAGCAGCCGTGAACGACGCCTGGGGAGGGAGCGGCGAAAGGACGCCGCGGATCCTGCTGATCGAGAGTCACGGGCCGTGCGCCCCGGTGGACGCCGGCCTGCGGCACGACGCCACGGCGCAGGCCCGGGCCGGGTACCCGGTGCTGATGTACCTGGTGGAGGACGGTTGCCTCCTTGCCCGGCCCGGGACCGACGAGGACCTGGACCGCTTCGAGGAGGCGGGCGGCCGACTGGCCGTCGACCGCTTCTCCCTTGTGCAGCGGGGGATCGAGCATCTCCCGCTGCGTCCCCGGGCGACGGTCTCCGACATGGACGAACTGGCCGGCTGGATCACCGGCCCCGATGTACAGGCGGTGTGGCACTGACATGGCGCGCAGCATTCCGCCCACCGACGTACTGATCACCCTCATGGGATCACCGCACGAGTCGGAGCGCATCACCAGCGCGTTGCGCCTGGTCCAGGCACTGCTGGAACAGGGCCGTGCCGTGCAGGTGTGGGCGTGCGGCTACGCCACCCTGCTCACCCAGAACCCGCTCGGTGAGGACAAGCCGCGCAACCTGGCGAACTGGAACCGGGTGTACCCGTCCACGGCCGCCCTGGTGAAGGACATGCTGGAAACGTTTCCGGGCCGGCTGTACTGGTACGGCTGCCGGTTCTGCAGCGACGACCGGGGTGCGGTGGACCACCTGCCGCAGGTCGTCATGCGGCCCCCGTCCGGCTACGGCGCCAACGTGGCCGCGGCCGGCCGCACCCTTCAGGTGGGGGTCCTGTGATGGCCGGCGGACAGAGCACCGAGGGAACCGGCATGACACAGCGGCGCACTCTGGCCATCGTGGAGAAGGCCTACCGCGGGGCGCTGGAGAAGCAGTTCTTCGACGCCCTGTACCTGGCGGTGGAGCTGAACCGTCAGCTCGGCGGGCTCGACGTGCTGCTGCGCGGACGCGCCGTCACCTACGGCGTGCGTGCCGAGCCGGTCCCCGCGCTGCGGATCGGCAGCCGCACCCTGGACACCCTCACCGACCCCCGGCGGGACCTGCGCACCCTCATGGACGCCGGGGTCCGGGTCCACGCCGAGGAGTCCGGCCTGGCCGCACACGGTCTGTCCCCGGACCGGCTGCTGGACGGGGTGCTGACGGCCTCCGACGGAGACATGGCCCTGCGCTGGCCCGAGTACCGAATGGTCTGTTACCTGTGAACCGAAGGGAAGCGTGGCGGACATGACCACCACCGCAACGGGCGCCGGGCGCCCTGTCATCACCGCGTGGTCCGCGGTGTCGCCGTTCGGCATCGGCCGGACCGCGTTCGCCGAGGGAGTGCGCGAGCGGCGCCCCACCGTCTCCGCGCTCGCCGACACCGAGCCCGCCGGGCCCCGGGGCGACGCCTGCGTGGTCCCCGGCTTCGAGGTCCGTACGGTACTCGGCAAGAAGGGCACCCGGTCCATGGACCGGGTCACCGGACTGGCCGTGACCGCCGTCGGGGCTCTGCTCGACGACACCGAACGGAGCCGGGTCGTCGGCACCGGCGAGGGCGCCGCGCTGGCTCTGGGCACCACCACCGGCAGTGCCCAGAGCATGATGGACTTCACGCGGGATTCCCTCACCGGCGACCAGCCGTTCTTCGTCGACCCGGCACGTTTCCCCAACACCGTGATGAACTGCGCGGCCGGCCAGAGTGCCATCTGGTACCAGCTGAAGGGCCCCAACACGACCATCGCGGGCGGCCGGGCGGCAGGGCTGCACGCCCTGAACTACTCCCGTCGGCTGCTGGCCGCGGGCCACGCCCAGACCGTGCTGTGCGGCGCCGCCGAGGAGTACTCCACCGCCCGCGCCTGGCTCGAACACCACTCCGGTGACGGCGCGCCGAGCGCGCCGCTCGGCGAGGGCTGTGCCGTACTCCTCGTCGAGCCCGCGGCCGGCGAGGACGCCGGACAGCCGGTGCTGGCCGAGATCCTGGCCGTCGAAATGGGCGTCGTGCTCCGTGACGACGTGACCGGCAGCCTCATGGCCTGCCTGCACGGCGCCCTGCGCCGGTCCGGCGTCGACCTCACGGAGATCACCGCCGTCGCCCGCTCCGGTGCTCCCGGGGCGGAGGGCGACGCCGAGACCGCGGCCGTCGGCGAGCTGCTGGCCGGCGTGGACGCGGCCGACCTCACCCAGGTCACGCTGATCGGCGACACCGGCGCCGCCTCCGCCGCCTTCCAGACCGCCGCCCTGCTGGCTCACGCGGAGGACAACCGCGCCGTGGCCGGGAAGGTCGGCCTCGTCACCTCCGTCGACCGGACCGGGACCGTCGGCTGCGCCCTGCTCCGGCTGCGCTGACCGCCGTCCGCCCCGCCGCCGAAACCGAAGAACGAAACGCTGAGAGAGGTACCACCGTGCTGGACAAGGAAGAACTGCGCTCGATCATCGCGCAGGTACTGGACGTCGACACCACCGAGATCACCGACGACGTCAAATTCGTCGACGACCTGGAGGTCGACTCCCTCCTGGCCCTGGAGATCGTGGTCGTCCTGGAGAAGAAGTACGGGGTGAGGCTGCCGGAGTCCGAGCTGCGGCAGATCATCACCCTGCAGAGCGCCTACGACCTGCTGACCGGAAAGCTGCAGGCCGTCTGATGGACGTCCTCGCCGAGCCGCGTCCGGGCGCCCCGGCACCCGACGCGTCCCGGTTCGCCGGAGCGCTCTCGGGGACCGTCGAGGTCCGGCCGTCGGAGAAGGACGGGAGCACCTCCACCCGGTTCACCGTGTCCGCGGACGAGACGGTGCTCCCGGGCCACTACCCGGGCTTCCCGATCTTCCCCGGCGTGTGTCTTGTCGAGTACGTGCACCTGAGCGTCCTCGCCACGGCACCCGCCGAGGAGCCCGAGCCCGAGCTCGTGGCCGTGGAGAGCACCCGGTTCACCGGGCCCGTTTACCCGGGCGACGAGCTGACCGCGGACATCGGCTGGAAGCCGGTGGACGGCGGGGCGTGGCAGTGCCGGGCGAAGATCCGCTCCGGCCGGGGCGACGCCGCGTCGGTGCGTCTGCGCTACCGCCGTGCGACGGAAGGAGCGTCGGCGTGAACGGGCAGACGGAGATCCGCGGCAGGCTGCCGCACCGCTACCCCATGCTGCTGGTGGACCGGGTCACCCAGGTGGAACCCGGCCACTCACTGACCGCCCTCAAGGCGGTCACCTGCAACGAGCCCTGGTACGCGAACCTGGGCCCGGACACCCCCGAGGAGGGTTTCGGTTATCCGAAATCGCTGATGGTGGAGTCCTGGTGCCAGTCCGCAGGCCTGCTGGCCACCTGGGACGCGCCCAACCCCGACGTGCTGACCGGGCAGGTCATGCTGTTCGGCGGCATGACCGGGGTCGAGTTCCACCGCACCGTCCTGCCCGGCGACGTCATGGAGCACCGCGTGCTCGCCGGACGCCGGGTGGACGACACCGTGATGTTCGAGGGCGAGAGCCTGGTGGACGGCAAGACGGTGATGACCGTCGGCCGGATCGTCATGGCCTTCCGTCCGGCAGACGTTCTGAGACCCGAAGCGAGCTGAGCGAAGATCATGCAGGACAACACTTCCCGGGTGGCGCTCGTCACCGGTGGTTCACGCGGGATCGGACGGGCGTGCGTGCTGGCCCTCGCCCGCGACGGTTTCGATGTCGCCTTCTGCTACCGCGCCGACGACGAGGCGGCCCGGCAGGTGGAGAAGGAGGCCGCGGAGTTCGGCGTCCGGGTCATGTCACGGCGGACGGACGTCGCCGACGGCCAGGCCGTGCGCTCCTTCGTCGAGGAGGCCGAGGGCACGCTCGGCTCCGTCGACGCGGCGGTCACCGCTGCCGGGATCACCCGCGACAACCCACTGGTGCTGATGGACGACGACCAGTGGCATCAGGTCGTCGACACCAACCTCAACGGCGTCTACCACCTGTGCCGCGCGGTCGTCTTCTCCATGATGAAGCGTCGCACCGGCGCGATCGTCAACATCTCCTCGGTGGCCGGGGTGTACGGCCACGCCAGCCAGAGCAACTACTCCGCCTCGAAGGCCGGCATCATCGGCTTCTCCCGGTCGCTGGCCAAGGAGGTCGGCCGCTCCGGGATCCGCGTCAACGCCGTCGCCCCCGGGTTCATCGACACCGACATGGTCGCCGCGATGAACGACAAGGCACGCAAGGACATCACCCGGACGATCCCGCTGCGTCGCATGGGCCGTGCCGAGGAGGTGGCCGACCTCGTCGCGTATCTGGTGTCGGACCGGGCCGAGTACATCACCGGTTCCGTCCTGCAGATCGATGGTGGCATCACCATCTGACCCTCTGACCCTCTGACCACCGGACGGCCCGAAGGACCCGGCCGTCCGCCCCCCGGCCCGTCCGTGGCCGGCGGCAGCACTCAGCAAGTTTGGAGGCGGTGATGGCCCGACGGAAGCCACGCTGGTACTTCTCGTTCCGCAGCCCCTATTCGTGGATGGCCTACCGGGACCTGATGGCCCACCACCGGGACGTCGCGGAACGCATCGACTGGCTGCCCTTCTGGGAGCCGGACGCAGAGGCGAGCGGCCACCTGGAGCAGGCCGGCATCAGTCTGCCGTACGTGGCGATGTCGCGGGAGAAGCACCTCTACATCCTCCAGGACGTGCGGCGGCTCGCCCGCGACCGCGGCCTGGAGATGGTGTGGCCGGTCGACCGCCGCCCCCGGTGGGAGGTATCGCACCTGGCGTACCTGGTGGCCGACGAACTCGGCCATGGACAGGAGTTCATCGCGGCGGTCTACCGCGCCCGATGGGAGGAGGGGCAGGACATCTCCGACCCGGCCGTCATCGCATACATCGCCGAGCAGCTCGGCCTGGACCCGGTGCGCCTGTCCACCGCGTGCGACGATCCGGCCGTCCGCGAGCACGGTCTCGGAGCCCTCAACTCGCTCTCGCGCGACGGTGTCTTCGGAGTTCCGTTCTTCATCGACGGCTACGAGAAGTTCTGGGGTGTGGACCGGCTGCCCGGCTTCGTCGCCTCGGTCCGCTCCCGCACCGCCTGAACCAGCCCCGCACCCCGACCCCATCCGCCCCCCCGACCCGCCCACCCTCAGCAACGAAGGAGCCCGACATGGCGACCAACCCGTTCGAAGACGACAACGCGAGCTACTACGTTCTGGTCAACGAGGAGAACCAGCACTCGCTGTGGCCCGCGTTCGCCGAAGTGCCCGCCGGCTGGACCATCGTGTTCGGCGAGGAGAGCCGGCAGGCATGCCTCGACCACATCACCGAGAACTGGACCGACATGCGGCCCAAGAGCCTTGCGATGGCCATGGACGCCTGACAAGGGCATCGCAAGGGGGCGCGACCCGGTATCCCCGGCCGGACGCGCCCCGCGCAGGGGGCCCGGTGGGCGGGTGCGACGCCCACCGGGCCCCCTCCCCTGTACGGGGAGACCCGCCCCGCCCGTCACCGCCGTGCGACAAAGGGCTTTCGGTGGCAGCTTGATGCAGCCGCCATTGTCCGCCTTCCGGAGCCGATGCGACAGTGCTCGGAATTGACCAACATCGGCCATGTCCGGTCGCGGAATTCAACCGCCGGGATACCTGCCGCACACACACTGCGCAATCCCTGCCAAGGCGATCCGCTAGAGGTGGAAGAGAATCATGCTCGCTGGTGACGGAGTACCGCTTACGTCCGCGCAGTCGGGAATCTGGTTCGCCCAGCAACTCGACGCGTCGAATCCGATCTACAACGCCGGCGAATACCTGGAAATTCACGGGTCCGTCGATGTTGCGGTATTCGAGGCCGCGCTGCGGCAGGTTGTGGCCGAGGCGGAGAACCTGCGCGTCACCTTCGTCGAGACCTCCGACGGACCTCGCCAGTACGTCCACCCGGACCCTGAGTGGCAGCTGCGGGTCATCGACGTGAGCGGTGAGGCCGACCCGCGGGAGGCCGCCGAGGCATGGATGCGTGCGGACCTGGCGCAGCCTCAGGACCCGTCGGCCGGGCCCCTGTTCCTCTTCGTGCTCTTCCGGGCCGCCGGCGACCGCTGGTTCTGGCTGCACCGTTACCATCACCTGCTCGTCGACGGGTTCACCGTGGCACTCGTCGCCGGACGCGTCGCCGAGGTCTACACCGCCCTGCTGAGCGGCGGGACGAGCGAGAACCCCTTCGGTTCCCTGGACGACCTCGTGGCCATGGACGCCGCCTACCGTTCCTCGGACACCTTCGACGCCGACCGCGCCTGGTGGGCGGAGAAACTGGCCGGGCGACCCGAGCCGGTCAGCCTTTCCGCCAAGGAACCCACGGCCGCCCGCGGCCTGCTGCGCCGCACCGAGTACCTGAACGCCGGGGCGACCGAGAAGCTCCGTGACGCGGCCCGCGACGCGGGAGTGCCGTGGCCCTGCATGATGACCGCCGCCGTCTCGACCTACCTGCACCGGCTCACCGGCGCGGAGGAGGTCGTGCTCGGCCTCCCCGTCACCACCCGGCTGGGCAAGGCCGCCCGCGGCGTGCCCGGCATGGTCTCCAACGTCCTGCCGCTGCGGGTTCCGGTGAGTCCGGCCGACACGCTCCCCCAGCTGCTGGAACGGATCTCCCGCGAGATGCGCGGCGCCATGAGGCATCAGCGCTACCGCTACGAGGACCTGCGCCGCGATCTGCAACTGCTCGGCGGCAACGAGCGTCTGACCGGTCCCCAGGTCAACATCATGATGTTCGACTACGCCCTCACCTTCGGCGAGCACCGGGCGACGGTCCACAACCTCTGCATCGGCCCCGCCGACGACCTGTCGGTCATCGTCTACGACCGCACCGACGGCCAGGGGCTGCAGATCGACTTCGACGCGAACCCGGAGCTCTACTCCGAGCGCGAACTCGCGTCCCACCTGGAGCGCTTCGCCGGGTTCCTGGCAGAACTGGCCGAGGCCCCGGCCGACCGGGCCGTTGGCGCCCTCGACGTGGCCACCCCGGCGGAGCGCGACGTCGTCCTGGCCGCCGGTGTGGGTGCGGTGGTGGACCGGGCCGGCAACGACGGACCGTCACTGGCGGAACTGTTCGAGGACCGCGCCGCCGGCACACCCGACGCCGTCGCCGTGGTCTGCGGCGACCGGACCGTCTCCTACCGCGAGCTGAACACCACCGCGAACCGGCTGGCACGCCGCCTGGTCACGGACGGCGCCGGACCCGGCCGGTTCGTCGGACTGGCCCTGCCCAGATCCGTCGAACTCCTCACCGCTCTCCTCGCCGTCATCAAGTCCGGCGCCGCCTACGTCCCCATGGACCCCGACTACCCCGCCGACCGCCTCGCCCACATGGTCGCCGACTCCTCCCCCGCCCTCGTCGTCACCACCACCGGCGTGGACCTCGCCGGCCTCGACTGCGGCGACGCCACCGTCCTCGTCCTGGACGACCCCCACGTACTGTCCCACCTCAACGCCCTGCCGGACGGCGACCTGTCGGACACCGAACGCGGCGGCCTGCTCCGCGCCGGCTCCGCCGCCTACGTCATCTACACCTCCGGCTCCACCGGCCGCCCCAAGGGCGTCATCGTCCCCCACGGCAACGTCGTCCGGCTGTTCTCGGCGACCGACCACTGGTTCGGCTTCGGACCCGACGACGTGTGGACCCTCTTCCACAGCTACGCCTTCGACTTCTCCGTATGGGAGATCTGGGGCCCGCTGCTGCACGGCGGCCGCCTCGTGGTCGTACCCTTCGAGGTCTCCCGCTCACCGGAGGACTTCCTGACCCTCCTGGCCGACCAGAAGGTCACCGTCCTCAACCAGACACCCTCCGCCTTCTACCAGCTGATGCGCACCGACGCCGAACACCCCGACCCCGGCGCACGACTCGCACTGCGCTACGTCGTCTTCGGCGGCGAGGCCCTCGACCTCCGACGCCTCGAGGACTGGTACGACCGCCACCCCGACAACGCCCCCCGCCTGATCAACATGTACGGCATCACCGAAACCACCGTCCACGTCACCCACCGCGCACTGGACCGGCTGACCGCCAAGTCCGCCGCGGGCAGCCTCATCGGCCGGGGCATCCCCGACCTCGGGGTACGGGTGCTGGACTCAGCCCTCCGGCCCGCCGCGCCGGGTGTCGTCGGTGAGATGTACGTGGCGGGCGCGGGTCTGGCCGACGGCTACCTAGGCCGGCACGCCCTGACCGCCGAGCGCTTCGTCGCCGACCCCTACGGCCCGCCCGGCACCCGCATGTACCGCACCGGCGACCTGGCACGCTGGGACCACGACGGTGAGCTGGAGTACCTCGGCCGCGCCGACCACCAGGTCAAGATCCGCGGCTTCCGCATCGAACTCGGCGAGATCGAGGCCTGCCTCGAGTCCCACGAGGACGTCGTCCAGGCGGCCGTCGTCGTCCGCGAGGACCGGCCCGGCGACAGGAAACTGGTGGGCTACGCCGTCATGGCCGACGGCCGGGACAGCGATCAGGCCGCGCTCCGGGACCACCTGGCCGCGCTGCTGCCCGATTACATGGTGCCGTCGGCGTTCGTCGCGCTCGACGCCCTGCCGCTGACCTCCAACGGCAAGCTCGACCGCAAGGCGCTGCCCGCCCCCGCGGTGGTCGCCCCCACCGCCGGCCGTGCCCCGGCCACCCCGACGGAGGAGACGCTCTGCGCCGTCTTCGCCGAGGCGCTGGGTGTACCCGCCGTGGGCCCGGACGACAACTTCTTCGACCTGGGCGGCGACTCCATCGTCTCCCTCCAGATGATCGCCCGCGCCCGCAGGGCCGGACTGCGGCTGACCACCCGCGACGTCTTCAAGCACCGCACCCCGGCCGCCCTGGCGGCCGTCGCGGCCACCGGCCCGGCGGCCGTCGGGCCGGTACGGGACGAGCCCGTCGGCCCGCTCGTCGCCACCCCGGTCGTCCACTGGCTCGCCGGCCGCGGCGGCCGCATGGACCGCTACCACCAGTCCACCCTCGTCCAGGTCCCCGCCGGTCTGCGGCAGGAGCACCTCACCGCGGCCCTGCAGGCACTGCTGGAGCGCCACGACGCCCTGCGGACGCGTGCCGTGACCACCGGAGACGGTGGATGGACCCTCGAGGTGGCCCCGGCGGGATCGGTCGAGGCACGGGACACCCTGCGGCGCGTCGGTGTCCCGGACACGGCCGCCGGCCTCCCGTCGGAGCTGCTCGACGAGCGGGCCGACGCCGCCGTCGCCGAACTCGCCCCGTACGACGGCGTGATGCTGCGGGCGGTGTGGTTCGACGCCGGGGACGAGGCTCCCGGACGGCTGCTGCTGGTCGCCCACCACCTCGTGGTCGACGGTGTCTCCTGGCACATCCTGCTGTCCGACCTCGCGGAGGCATGGCAGGCCGCCGCTGCCGGACGCACCCCCGCCCTCCCCCCGTACGGAACCTCCTTCCGGACCTGGGCCCGCGAGCTCCAGCAGTTGGCCCACCGCCCCGAGCGGGTGGCCGAGGCCGAACTGTGGCAGCACCTCGCCTCCGGGCCGGACCCGCTGCTGGGCAGCCGTGCCGCGGACCCGGTGCGGGACACGGCGGCGACGGTGCGCTCGCTCGCGGTGTCGCTGCCGGCCACGGAGACGTCGGCGCTGCTGGGCGAGGTGGCACGGATGTTCCGCGCCCGTGCGCACGAGGTGCTGCTGGCGGGACTCGCGCTGGCGGTGCCGAGGTGGCGCCGGGCGCGTGGCGTGGACACCACCGAAGTGCTGCTGGACGTGGAGGGGCACGGCCGGGAGGACGTGCTCGACGGGGTGGACGTGTCGCGGACGGTGGGCTGGTTCACCAGTCTGTTCCCGGTCCGTCTGGACGCCGGCGGGGAGAACGCCGGGGAGGCGTTGAGCCGCGTCAAGGAGCAGATGCGGGCGGTGCCGGACAACGGCATCGGTTTCGGTCTGCTGCGTCATCTGCACCCGGTGGCGGGGGCCGCGCTCGCCGGCCTGCCGGCCCCGCAGATCGGCTTCAACTACCTCGGCCGCGTCGGTGGTGCGACGGGCGGCGACTGGAGCCCGGTGGCCGGGGAGCGGGCGCTGACGGGCGCCGACGATCCGTCGATGTCCGTGGCACACACCGTCGACCTCAACGCGTACACCCAGGAGACCGCCGAGGGCCCGGTGCTCACCGCCGTGTGGAACTGGGCCGGCGGCCTGCTCACCGAGGCTGAGGCGGGCGCCCTGGCCGGCCTGTGGTTCCAGGCTCTGCGGGAGCTCGTGGACGCGTCCTCGCACCCCGGAGCGGGCGGCTTCACCCCCTCCGACGTGCCGCTGGTACGGCTCACCCAGGAGCAGATCCGGAGCATCGAGGCCGCGCACCCGGCGACGGCGGACATCCTCCCGGTGACGCCGCTCCAGCAGGGACTGCTCTTCCACACCCTGTTCGACGAGGGCGGTCCGGACGTCTACACCGTCCAGTTCCTCTACGACCTGGAGGGCCGGCTGGACGCCGCGGCCCTGCGGGGCGCGGCCGAGGAGATGCTGCGCCGTCACCCCTGTCTGCGCGCGGCCTTCCGGCTCGACGGGCTGGACCATGCCGTCCAGGTGATCCCCGAGTCGGTGGAACTGCCCTGGGTGGAGAGGGACCTGCGGCACCTGGACGCGACCGAGCAGCAGACCGTCCTGGACCGGATGCTGCAGGAGGACCGCGCCGGCCGCTTCGACCTGGCGGCCCCTCCGCTGATGCGCTTCCTGCTGGTCACGCTCGCCGACGACCGGCACCGGCTGGTCTTCACGCACCACCACGTCCTGCTCGACGGCTGGTCCATGCCGCTGTTCGTACGGGAACTCCTCGACCTCTACGCGGGCCGGACCCCGGACCGCACCCCGCCCTACCGGGACTACCTCGGCTGGCTGGCCGAGCAGGACGCGTCCGCCACGGCGAGCGTCTGGCGCGAGGCGCTCCAGGGGCTCGAGGAGCCCACCCTCCTCGCCCCCTCGGTCCCCGACCGGCAGCCGGTCATGCCCGACCAGTTGCTGACCGACCTGCCCGCCGATCTGACCGCGCGGCTCCTGGACACCGCACGCGAACACGGCCTCACCCTCAACACCCTGCTCCAGGGTGCCTGGTCCGTGGTGCTGAGCCGGCTGACCGCGCGCGACGACGTCGTCTTCGGAGGTACGGTCTCCGGCCGGCCGCCGCAGGTCCCCGGTGTGGAGTCGATGGTCGGCCTGTTCATCAACACCCTGCCGGTGCGGGTCCGGATCGTGCCCGGGGAGAGCGCCGTCGCGTTCCTGACCCGGCTGCAGGACGAGCAGACCCGGCTGATGGAGCACCAGCACCTCGGTCTCGCCGACGTTCAGCGGATCGTCGGGATCGGTGAGCTCTTCGACACCATCACCGTGCTGGAGAACTACCCGCTGGACCCGGCGCAGCTGCGGGTGCCCGGCCTCGCCGTCACCGGCATCGACGGCCGGGACGCCACGCACTACCCGCTGAGCCTCGCCGTGATGCCCGGCGAGCGGCTGCACCTGCGGATCAACTACCGGCCCGACCTGTTCGACGCCGATGCCGTCCGGCAGTTGGTGGGTCGCTTCCAGGCGGTCCTGGAGTTCTGGGCGGACCGTCCGCAGGAGCCGGTGGGCCGGATCGACATCCTGCCCGCGGCCGAGTACGAGCACCTGGTCCGCGGCGTCAACAGCACCGCGCGTGACGTCCCGTACGACACCTTCCCGCACCTGTTCTCCGCGCAGGTCACCTCCGCCCCCGACGCCCCGGCCGTACGCTTCGGCGACCGGGTGATGACCTACGGGGAACTGGACGAACGCACCGACCGGCTCGCGGCCGTGCTGGCCGGCCGGGGTGTCGGCCCCGAGCAGATCGTGGCCGTCGCGGTGCCGCGTTCGGCGGAGCTCGTCGTGTGCGTGCTCGCCGTCCTCAAGGCGGGTGCCGCGTACCTGCCGGTCGACCTCGACTATCCGGCCGACCGCGTCGCCTACATGCTGAAGGACTCCCGGCCCACGCTGGTCATCACCACGTCGGCGGCGGCGGACGCGATCCCCGGTGACGTACCGCGGCTCCTCGTGGACCGCCCGGACGACCTCGCCGGGCCCGTCGCGCCCGTTGTCCCGGCGGACGTCACGAGCCCCGCGTACGTGATCTACACCTCCGGTTCCACCGGCCGCCCGAAGGGCGTGGTGGTCTCCCACTCCGGTGTGGCGAGCCTGATCACCGCCCACATCGAGCGCTTCGAGGTCGGACGGGGCTGCCGTGTGCTGCAGTTCGCCTCGCCGTCGTTCGACGCCGCGTTCTGGGAGCTGACGATGGCGCTCCTGTCCGGGGCCGCCCTGGTCGTGGGCACCGCGGAGGAGCTCACCCCCGGCCCGGCCCTGGCGGAGTTCGCCGCACGGCACCGGGTCACCCACGCGACGCTGCCGCCGGTGGTCCTCGGGGCCGCCTCCCCAGGCGACTTCTCCTCGGTCTCGACGCTGGTCGTCGCGGGTGAGGCCACCGCCGGTGAGATGGTCGAACGCTGGTCGGCCGGCCGCCGGATGGTCAACGCCTACGGCCCGACCGAGACCACGGTCTGCGCGACGATGAGCGCCCCCCTCGGCGGCGGCGGACTGCCGCCCATTGGCGGTCCCGTCGTCAACGCCCGGGTGTACGTCCTGGACGCCCACCTCCGTCCGGTGCCGCCCGGCGTCGCGGGCGAGCTGTACATCGCCGGAGCCGGTCTGGCCCGCGGGTACCTGGGGCGCCCGGACCTGACGGCCGACCGCTTCGTGGCCGACCCGTTCGGCGCACCGGGCACGCGGATGTACCGCTCGGGCGACGTCGTGCGCTGGAATCACGACGACCAGCTCGAGTTCCTCGGCCGGGTCGACCACCAGGTGAAGGTGCGCGGTTTCCGGATCGAGCTGGGCGAGATCGAGTCCGTGCTCACCGCCCTGCCGCAGGTCGCCCAGGCCGTCGTCGTGGTGTGTGAGGAGTCCGGCGGCCCCCGCAGGCTGGTGGGCTACGCGGTACCGGCCGAGGGCGCAGCGACCGACCCCTCGGAGCTCCGCTCCGCGGTCGCTCGCGAACTTCCCGACCACATGGTGCCCTCCGCCGTCGTCGTGCTGGAGGCGCTTCCGCTGACCCCGAACGGCAAGCTGGACCGTGCGGCACTGCCCGCCCCCGGGACCTCCGCCGACACCGGCCGCGCCGCCGCCACGGAGCGGGAGAGGATCCTGTGCGAACTGTTCGCCCAGGTGCTCGGCCTGCCCACGGTGGGAGCCGAGAGAAGCTTCTTCGAGCTGGGCGGCGACTCCATCGTCTCCATCCAGCTCGTCTCCCGGGCCCGTGCCCGCGGCCTCGTCATCACGCCGCGCGAGGTCTTCGTCCACCGCACCGCCGCCGCCCTGGCGGTCGTCGCCCGCACCACCGAGGGCGACACCCTGGAGGGTGCCGCCCCGGAGAACGCGGACGACGGCCTCGGCCCGCTGCCGCTCACCCCGATCATGCACTGGCTGCGCACCAGGCCCGGCACCGTCGACGCCTTCAGCCAGTCCGTGCTGGTGCGGACCCCTGCCGGTGCGACGGAGCAGAACCTCGCCGCCGCTCTCCAGGCCGTGCTCGACCGGCACGACATGCTGCGGGTGAGGCTGACCCGTCGTGGACCGCTCTGGGGTCTGGCAGTGGGCGACCGCGGCAGCGTCACGGCAGCGTCCGTACTCTCCCGTGTCCCCGCGGACGGTACGGGGGACGAGGCGTTCGGGAAGCTCGTCGCCGAACACGCGGCGCAGAGCCGCGCCGCGCTGGCGCCCGAGGAAGGCGCCGTGCTCCGGGCCGTCTGGTTCGACGTCGGTCCGGACACGGCGGGCCGGCTGCTGCTGACCGTGCACCACCTGGCCGTCGACGGGGTGTCCTGGCGGATCCTGCTGCCCGACCTGTCGGCCGCCTGGGACGCCGTCCGCGCGCAGCGCGCCCCGCGCCTTCCGGCCGTCGGCACCTCCTACCGCCGCTGGGCCGAGCAGCTCACCACCCTCGCCCAGGAACCGGAGCGGCTCGACGAGCTCGGTTTCTGGACCGACATGCTCGCCGTGCCCGACGCACCGTTCGGCGACCGGCCGCTCGATGCCCGCCGGGACACCGTCGCCACCGCCCGCAGCCTCTCGCTGACCCTCCCCCCGCAGGCCACGGCACCGCTGCTCACCAGCGTGCCCGCCGATTTCCGCACCGGTGTCGGCGAGGTCCTGCTCGCCGGTCTCACCCTCGCCGTCACCGAGTGGCGCCGCCGCCGCGGCCACGACACGGCCGCGGGAGTCCTGATCGACCTGGAGGGCCACGGCCGCGACGAATCGCTGACCGGTGCGGACCTCTCCCGTACCGTCGGCTGGTTCACCAGCCTGCATCCCGTGCGCCTGGAAGCGGACAGCCGGCAGGACCCCGCGGAGACCGTCAAGCGGGTCAAGGAGCGACTGCTGGCCGTCCCCGACGGCGGTGTCGGCCACGGACTGCTGAGCCACCTCAACCCACAGACGGCGATGCTGCTGCACGGCCTGGCGGCTCCGCAGATCGGCTTCAACTACCTGGGCCGCTTCGGCGCCCTGGGGGACGGGGACTGGGCCCCGGCGGGTGACGCGGGTGTGATCGGCGGCGGCGCCGACGACGACATGGCCATGCCCCACGTCATGGAGATCAACGCCGTCTCTCAGGACGGCCCCGAGGGGCCGCACCTCGTGGCCACCTGGACCTGGGCCGGCGAGGTCCTGGAGGAGGCCGCGGTCCGCGAACTGGCCGAGCTGTGGTTCGAGGAACTGCAACTCCTCGCCGCCCCGACGGGTCCGACCGGTCCGGCCGGCGGCCTCACCCCCTCCGACCTGCCGCTCGTCTCCCTGGAACAGCACCACATCGACATGCTGGAGGCCGACCGGCCCGGCCTCGCGGACGTCCTGCCGCTGGCCCCGCTCCAGGAGGGCCTGCTCTTCCACAGCCTGCTGGACGACCGGGCCCCGGACGTGTACAACGTCCAGCTCCACATGGACCTCGCCGGTCCCCTGGACGTCGCGGCGTTGCGCTCCGCGGCCGCCGGGCTCCTGGCCCGGCACCCGAACCTGCGGGCCTGCTTCCGCGAGGACGGGCTGCCGCACGCCGTGCAGCTCGTGCCGAACTCGGTGGAACTGCCCTGGACCGACATCGACCTCGTCCACCTCGGCGAGGCGCAGCGCGCCACCGAGCTCAGCCGGGTGATGGAGAGCGACCGGACCGCACGGTTCGACGTGACCACCGCACCGCTGATCCGCTTCACCCTCGTCCGGCTCGGCGCCGAGCGCCACCGGCTCCTTCTCACCAACCACCACATCCTGCTCGACGGCTGGTCGATGCCCGTCCTGCTCGAAGAGCTGTTCGCGCTCTACGAGACCCGTGGGGACGCCTCGGCGCTGTCTCCGGCCCCGGCCTTCGCCGACTACCTGACGTGGCGGGCCGGACTGGACGACGAGCCGGCGACACGTGCCTGGCACACCGCGCTGGACGGGCTGGAGGAGCCCACCCTGCTCGTGCCCGGGTCCGCCGACGCCACCGTGACGCCCGGCCGGGTCTCCCGGTGGCTCTCCGAGGAGTCCACGGCCGAACTGGCGGCCCTCGCCCGCAGGCACGGCTTCACCCTCAACACCCTGGTCCAGGGCGTGTGGGCGCTGACGCTCGCCGGGCTCACCGGCCGGCAGGACGTGGTGTTCGGCGCCACGGTCTCCGGTCGTCCCCCGGAGGTCCCCGGCATCGAGTCGATGGCCGGTCTGTTCATCAACACCCTGCCCGTCAGGGTCCGGCTGCGTCACGACGAGACCGTCGCGGAGCTACTCACCCGTCTGCGGGCAGAGCAACTGGAGCTGATGGACCACCAGTACCTCGGCCTGTCCGAGATCCAGCGCATCGCCGGTCACGGCGAACTCTTCGACACGCTGGCGGTACTGGAGAACTACCCCCTGGACCCGGAGAAACTGCGGGCCCCCGGGGCACTGGACGTCACCCACATCGACGGCCGCGACGCCACCCACTACCCGGTGACCTTCGTCGTTCTGCCGGGTGAGCGGCTGGAGTTCCGCCTCAACCACCGGCCGGAGCTGCTGCCGGCGGACCGGGCCGAGGCCATGGCCGACCGGCTGACGGACCTGCTGGCCCGTGTCACCACCGAACCGGACCTCCCGGTCGGCCGGCTGGACCACACCACCGAGGCCGAGCGTGAGCGCGTCCTCCACACGTGGAACGGCGCACGCCGCGCGATCGAGCCCCGGACGTTCCCGGCGTTGTTCGAGGCGCAGGTGGCCCGTACCCCGGACGCCCCGGCGGTCGTGTCCAACGACGGTTCGCTGTCGTACGCGGAGCTGAACGAACGGGCCAACCGGCTCGCCCACCACCTCATCGGGCGGGGCGTGGGTCCGGAGCGGATCGTCGCCCTGCTGCTGCCGCGCTCGGTGGACATCGTCGTGGCCCGGCTCGCGGTGATGAAGGCGGGCGGCGCGTACGTGCCGGTGGACCCGGACTACCCGGCCGACCGGATCGCCTACATGATCGACGACGCCCGGCCGTCCCTGCTGCTCACCGTTCACGCACACGCCGACCGCGTACCGGATGTGACGGCTGCCGGCCGGGTGGTCCTGGACCAGCTGGACCTGGACGCCGAGCCGGTCACAAACCCGGTGGACACCGACCGGCCGGCCCAGCTGACCGTGGGTCACCCGGCGTACGTGATCTACACCTCCGGTTCCACCGGCCGTCCGAAGGGCGTGGTGGTCTCCCACCAGGGCCTGGCCACCTTCGCGACGGTGCTTTTTGAGCGGTGCGCGGTCGGTCCGCGCAGCCGGGTGCTGCAGTTCTCGTCGCCGAGCTTCGACGCCTCGGTGCTCGAACTCTGCATGAGCCTGCCGTGGGGCGCGGCCCTGGTGGTCCCCCCGCCCGGCCCGCTCGCCGACGAGGCACTGGGCCGGGTACTCGCGGACCGCGCCATCACACACGCGCTGATCCCGCCGGCGGCACTGGCCACCGTCCCCGCCATAGACCTTCCCGACTTCCAGACGCTGATCGTGGGCGGCGACGCCACCGACGCCGCCCTGGTCGACCGCTGGGCACCCGGCCGCCGCATGGTCAACGCCTACGGCCCGACCGAATCCACCGTCGTCGCCACCCTCAGCGACCCGCTCACCGCCGACGCCGGCTCGGCGCCGCCCATCGGCACCCCGATCGACAACACCCGGGTGTACGTGCTGGACGCGGCGCTGCGTCCGGTCGCCCCGGGTGTGGCGGGAGAGCTCTACCTCGCCGGCGAGCAACTGGCCCGCGGCTACCTGGGGCGGGCGGCGCTGACCGCGGAACGCTTCACGGCCTGCCCGTACGGTGAAGCGGGCAGCCGCATGTACCGCACGGGAGACCTGGTCCGCTGGGGCTCCGACGGGGCTCTGGAGTACCTGGGCCGCGCCGACGACCAGGTGAAGCTGCGCGGCTTCCGGATCGAACTCGGCGAGATCGAGTCCGTGTTGGTGTCCCACCCGGCGGTCGCGCAGGCGGCCGTCCTGGTCCGTGAGGACCGGCCCGGCGACAAGCGGCTCGTCGCCTACACCGTCCCCGGCGCCACCCCCGCACCGGACGCCGGTGCGCTGCGTGCCGCGCTCTCCGCCGCGCTGCCCGCCCCCATGGTGCCGTCGGCCTTCGTCACCCTCGACGCCCTGCCGCTCACCCCCAACGGCAAGCTGGACCGCAAGGCCCTGCCCGCGCCCGAGGTCACCGCCGGCGCCGCCGGTCGCACTTCGCGCGCTCCGCGCACACCGCGTGAGGAGATCCTCTGCGCCCTGTTCGCCGACACTCTCGGCGTGCCGGAGGTCGGCCCCGACGACAGCTTCTTCGAACTCGGCGGGCATTCGCTGCTCGCCACCCGTCTCACCGGCCGCATCCGGGTGGCGCTGGGCGCCGAACTCCAGGTGCGTGCCCTCTTCGAGGCGCCGACCCCGGCCGGCCTCGCCGCTCTCCTGGACGGCGGCACCGTGACCCGGCAGGCGCTCGGGCTCATGCACCGGCCCGAGGCGGTCCCGCTCTCGTACGCGCAGCAGCGGCTGTGGTTCCTCGGCCGTTTCGAGGGTCCGGGGGCGACCTACAACATCCCGCTGGCGCTGCGGCTCACCGGCTCGGTGGACGCTGCCGCGCTGGGCGCGGCCCTGCGGGACGTGGTCGGCCGCCACGAGGCGCTGCGCACCGTCTTCCCCGACACCGACGGCGTGCCGCACCAGCGCGTTCTCGACGCGGACGACACCCGGGCCGAATGGACGGTCGTCGACGTGAACGCGGACGGGCCCGGCCTGGACGCGCTCCTCGCCGAGCAGGTACGGCGCAGCTTCGACCTGGCACGGGATCTGCCGCTGCGGGTGACGCTGTTCCGGGTCGGTGAGCAGGAGCATGTGCTGCTGCTCGTGCTGCACCACATCGCCGCCGACGGGTCCTCGCTGGCCCCGTTGACGCGTGATCTGTCGGGGGCCTACGCGGCGCGGTGCCGCGGTGAGGTACCGGCCTGGAGCGAGCTTCCGGTGCAGTACGCGGACTACGCGTTGTGGCAGCGGGAGGTCCTCGGTTCGGAGAGCGACCCGACGAGCGTGGTCTCGGGCCAGCTGGAGTTCTGGCGCCAGGCGCTGGCGGGGCTGCCGCAGGAGTTGTCCCTCCCGGTGGACCGGCCGCGTCCGGCTCACGCCTCCTACCGCGGTGACGTGGTGCCGTTCGTGCTGGACGCCGAGGTGCACGCGGGACTGGCGGGACTGGCGCGGGAGTCCGGCGCGAGCCTGTTCATGGTCCTGCAGGCCGCGGTCGCGGTCTGGCTGGGCAAGCTCGGCGCGGGCACGGACGTGCCCCTGGGCACCCCCGTCGCCGGTCGCACCGACAGCGCGCTGGACGACCTCGTCGGCTTCTTCGTCAACACGCTGGTGCTGCGCACCGACGCGTCGGGCGACCCGACCTTCCGTGAACTGCTGGGCCGCGTACGGGAGACCGACCTGGAGGCCTACGCCCACCAGGACATCCCCTTCGAGCGGCTCGTCGACCTGGTGAGCCCGGAGCGCTCGCTCTCCCGTCACCCGCTCTTCCAGGTCATGCTCACCCTGGACAACGACGCGAGCGGGAACCTCGCCCTGGCCGACGTCGACGCGGAGATCCTTCCGCTGGGCACCGGTGCGGCCAAGTTCGATCTCGCGCTGAGTTTCGGTGAGCGCAAGGTCGACGACGGTTCGCCGACGGGGCTGGACGGGTTCGTCGACTTCGCCCTGGACCTGTTCGACCGGGGCACGGTGGAGGCTTTCATCGGCCGGCTGGAGCGGGTGCTCCGGGCGGTCGTGGCCGACCCCGACGCCCGGGTCAGCACCGTGGACATCCTGTCCGCCGAAGAACGCACCGACATCCTGACCACCTGGAACGACACCACCACCCCGGTCCTCACCGGGACCCTGCCCGAGCTGTTCCAGGCGCAGGTGGCCCGCACCCCCGCCCACACCGCCCTGGCCGACGCGGGCGGCGAGACCCTCACCTACGGCGAGCTCAACCAGCGCGCCAACCGACTCGCCCGCCACCTCATCGGCCACGGCGCCGGACCCGAGCGCGTGGTCGCCCTCGTCCTGCCCCGCTCCGTCGAACTCCTCGTCGCGGAACTGGCCGTCCTCAAGACCGGCGCCGCCTTCCTGCCCATCGACCCGGCACACCCCGCCGAACGCATCGCCTACACCCTCGACGACGCCCACCCCGTACTCGTCCTCACGGGCCGGACCGACATCCCGGACGCGACGACGGGCGCACGCACCGTCCTGCGCATCGGCGAGCTCCCCCTGGACCATCACGCAGCCGACGACTTGACGGACGCGGACCGGTTGTCGCCGCTGCGTGCGGCCCACCCGGCATACGTGATCTACACCTCGGGTTCGACCGGACGCCCCAAGGGCGTCGTCGTCTCCCACACCGGCATCGGCAACCTCGCCACCGCCCAGATCGAACGCTTCGCCATCACCCCCCACAGCCGCGTGCTGCAGTTCGCCTCACCCAGCTTCGACGCCTCCATCTCCGAGGTCTTCTCCACCTGGCTGAACGGCGCCACCCTGATCACCGCCACCACCAACCACCTGCGCCCCGGCCCCGACCTCGCCCACACCACCCGCGACCTGCACGTCACCCACGCCACCATCCCCCCCGTCGCCCTCGCCGCGATGGAACCCACCGACCTGCCCACCCTCACCACCCTCGTCACCGCCGGCGAAGCCGTACCCACCCAGGTCGTCGAAGCCTGGGCACCCGACCGCCGCATGATCAACGCCTACGGCCCCACCGAAACCACCGTCTGCGCCACCATGAGCACCCCCCTGCCGGGTACGCAGTCGGGTGCCGTGCCGATCGGCGGACCAATCGCCAACACCCGCGTCTACGTCCTCGACAAGGGTTTGCGTCCGGTGGCTCCCGGTGTGGTGGGTGAGTTGTACGTGGCCGGACCCGGCCTCGCCCGCGGTTACCTGGGCCGCCCCGACCTCACCGCCGAACGCTTCGTGGCCTGCCCCTACGGCACACCCGGCGAGCGCATGTACCGCACCGGCGACCTCGTCCGCTGGACCCCGACCGGCGACCTCACCTACCACGGCCGCACCGACCACCAGATCAAACTCCGCGGCCACCGCATCGAGCTCGCAGAGATCGAAGCCGCCCTCCGCAACCAGAACGCCATCCGCCAGGCCGCCGTCACCGTCCGCGAGGACCGCCCCGGCGACCGCCGCCTCGTCGCCTACATCACCACCCACACCAACACCCCCACCGACCCCATCGACTCCGCAACGCTCCGCGACACCCTCCGCGCCGACCTGCCCGACCACATGGTCCCCGCCGCCATCATCACCCTCGACACCCTCCCGCTGACCGTCAACGGCAAACTCGACCGCACCGCACTCCCCGCACCCACGTACGGCAGCCCCTCGGGCGCCGGCCGGGCGCCCTCGGGGCCCGTGGAGACCACGCTGTGCGCGATCTTCGCCGAGGTGCTCGGTGTGGAGACCGTCGGCGTCGACGACGGCTTCTTCGACCTCGGCGGCGACTCCATCGTCTCCATCCAGCTCGTCGCCCGCGCCCGCAAGGCCGGGCTCGCCCTCACCGCCCGCGACGTCTTCCAGCACCGGACCGTCGCCGCGCTCGCGGAGGTCGCCGAGGCCGCCCCCGCGCACGCGACGGAGAACCCGGACGCGGGCATCGGCCCTGTGGACACCACCCCGATCGTCGCCTGGTTCTCCGAACTCGGCGGCCCCACCGACTGGTTCAGCCAGTCGATGCTGCTGCAGATCCCCGCGGGAACACGTCAGGACCAGCTCACCGAGGCGATACAGGCACTCCTGGACCGTCACGACGCACTGCGCAGTCGTCTGCACCGCCGCGCCGACGGCTGCTCCCTGGAGGTGCGTCCACGCGACGAGGTCCGGGCCGGCGCCCTGATCCGGCGTGCCGACGTGCTCGGCATGAACGAGGCCGCCCTGCGGGAGACCATCGCCCGGCACCACGACATGGCGCAGGCCGCCCTCGCCCCCGAGGACGGCGTCATGCTGCGGGCCGTGTGGTTCGACGCCGGGGACGAGACTCCCGGACGGCTGCTGCTGACCGCCCACCACCTCGTGGTCGACGGTGTGTCCTGGCGCATCCTCCTGGGTGACCTGGCCGCCGCGGATGCGGCCGTCGCCGCGGGCCGTCGGATCGAGCTCGACCCGGTGCCGACCTCGCTGCGCACCTGGGCCCGGGAGCTCACCGCTCACACGGCGGAGCGCACCGGCGAACTGCCGTTCTGGGAGCGGACCCTGTCCGGACCCGATCCGTTGCTGGGCGACCGTCCCGCCGACCCGGCCCGCGACACGATGGGGACCGCCCGGTCGCTGTCGGTGTCGCTGCCGGCCCGGGTGACCTCGGCGCTGCTGGGCGAGGTGTCCCAGGTGTTCCACGCCCGGGCGAACGAGGTCCTGCTGGCGGGGCTGGCACTGGCGCTGCCCAGGTGGCGCCGGGCCCGTGGCCTCGACGGTGACGAGGTGTTGCTCGACGTGGAGGGGCACGGCCGGGAGGACGTCCTGGCCGGCGTGGACGTGTCGCGGACGGTGGGCTGGTTCACCAGCCTGTTCCCGGTGCGTCTGGACGCGGGCACCGACGGTGTCGACGCCGCGGTGAAGCGGGTCAAGGAACAGCTGCGGGCGGTGCCCGACAACGGCATCGGTTTCGGTCTGCTGCGCCACCTCGACCCCGAGGCGCGGTCCGTGCTCGCCGAGCTGCCCGTTCCGCAGATCGGTTTCAACTACCTGGGCCGCATGGGCGGCACCGCCGGGCCGGCCGACTGGGCCCCCGCCGCCGAGTCGGACCTGCTGGTGGGTACCGGCATCGCCGACGAGGCGATGGCCGTACCGCATCCGCTGGAGATCAGCGCCGTCGTCCTCGACGGGCAGGACGAGGGTCCCGAGCTCACCGTCACCTGGGTGTGGGCCGAGGGCCTGCTGGACGAGGCCGCCGTCAGGGCGCTCTCGGCCGACTGGTTCGACGCGCTGCGGGAGATCGCCGCGCACGCCGCCCTGCCCGGAGCGGGCGGCTTCACCCCGGCCGACCTGCCGTTGGTGGAGCTCAGCCAGGAGCAGATCGACCGGATCGAGGAGGCGCACCCCGCGCCGTCCGACATCCTGCCGGTCGCGCCGCTCCAGGAGGGGCTGCTCTTCCACGCGATGTTCGACGAGGGCGGTCCGGACGTCTACAGCGTCCAGTTCTCCTTCGGGCTGGACGGGCCGCTGGACGCCGGTGCTCTGCGGACCGCCGCCGAGTCGCTGCTGGCGCGCCACGACAACCTGCGGGCCGCGTTCCGCATGGACATCGCGGACCGCCCGGTCCAGGTGATCCCCGCCGGCGTGGACCTGCCCTGGCAGGAGGCCGACCTCAGTGGCCTCGACGAGGACGCGCAGCGGGCCGGGGTGGAGCGGATCCTCGCCGAGGACCGCGCCACCCGCTACGACCTGTCCGTCGCGCCCCTGCTGCGCTTCACCCTCGTGAAGCTGGCCGACGAGCGCCACCGGCTGGTGTTCAGCAACCACCACGTCCTGCTCGACGGGTGGTCCATGCCGATCGTGTTCGGCGAACTGTTCACCCACTACGCCCAAAACATCGGCGCCGACCGCGACCTGCCGCGCGTCACCCCGTACCGCGACTACCTGGCCTGGGTCGGCGAGCAGGACCGCGCCGTGGCCCTGGACGCCTGGCGGAGCGCGCTGGGCGGAGTGGAGGAGCCGACGCTGCTGGTCCCGGACGATGCCGCGGCCCGGGGCACGGGCCATGAGGCGGAGGTGCCGCAGCAACTGCCCTTCGAGCTGTCGAAGGAACTGACCGCGCGGCTCCAGGAGTGGGCCCGCCGGTCCGGACTGACGCTCAACACCGTGGTGCAGGGTTTGTGGGCGGTACTGCTGGCCCGGTTGACGGGACGGGACGACGTGGTGTTCGGCGCCACCGTCTCCGGCCGGCCGCCGGAGGTGCCCGGCGTCGAGTCGATGGTCGGCCTGTTCATCAACACGGTGCCGGTGCGGATCACCGTCGACCCGGCGGAGACCGTCTCCGCCCTGCTGACCCGGGTACAGGCCGCGCAGAGCGGGCTGATGCCGCACCAGCACGTGCAGCTCTCCGAGATCCAGGGCCTCGTCGGCATCGGTGACCTCTTCGACACCCTCACCGTGTTCGAGAGCTATCCGATGGACGCCGGAGTGCTGGAACTTCCCGGCACCGGGCTGCGGGTGTCCGACGTCGACGGCGCGGACGCCACCCACTACCCCGTCACCCTCGCGGCGCTGCCCGGGGATCGGCTCCGGCTGCGACTGGAGTACGCTCCGGGCCGCTTCCCGCAGGACCGCGCGCAGGCCCTGGCGGCCCGGCTGACCGGGCTGTTCGAAGCGGTGGCCGAGGACCCGGACCGTCCGGTCGGCCGACTGGACGTGCTGACCGCGAAGGAACGGGAGACGGCGTTCGCCGGCGGGAACGCGCTCATGCGCCCGGTGCCCGGGCACCCCGTCCAGACGCTGCTCGAGAACCTGGCCGCCCGCACACCCGACGCGACCGCCGTCGTCTTCAACGGCACCACGCTGACCTGCTCGGAACTCAACGAGCGGGCCAACCGGCTGGCCCGGCTGCTCATCGGGCGGGGCGTCGGCCCGGAGCGGATCGTCGCGCTCGCGCTGCCGCGCGACCCGCAGGTGCTGGTCGCGATGTTCGCGGTACTGAAGGCCGGTGCCGCGTTCCTGACGGTGGACCCCGGGTTTCCGGCGGACCGCATCGCCTACCTGCTCCAGGACTCCGCGCCGACGGTGGTGCTGACCGACAGCGAGGGGGACACCCGCTTCACGGCCGATGGTCTCGGCGCGGGCATCACACGCCTGGTGCTGGACACGGAGGAGACCGGCCGGGAGCTGGCCGCCGCCCGCCCGCAGGACGTGGTGGACGGTGACCGCACCGCGCCACTGACTCCCGCCGCCCCGGCGTACGTCATTTACACCTCGGGCTCGACCGGCCGCCCCAAGGGCGTGGTCGTCCCGCACCACAGCCTGGTCAACCTGTTCCTCGGTCACAAGGAGACGCTCTTCGACCGGCACGCGCGGGCCGAGAGCCCCGAAGGCCGCTTCCGGGTGGCGCTGACGGCCGTGTTCTCCTTCGACACCGCCTGGGACGGCGTGCTGTGGATGCTCGACGGCCATGAACTCCACCTGGTCGACGACGACACCCGTCGCGATCCGGAGGCTCTGGCCGGCTACATCGACCGGGAGCGCGTCGACTTCCTCGACCTCACCCCGGCGTTCGCCGGGCAGCTGGTGGAGGCGGGCATGCTGGCCGACGGCCGGCACCACCCGGCGGTGCTGATGCTCGGCGGCGAGGCCCTCGGCCCCGACCTGTGGTCGCGTCTGCGTGCCGCCCCGCGCACCACCGCGTACAACTTCTACGGCCCGACCGAGGCCACCATCGACAGCGTCTTCCTGCCGCTGTCGGAGAGCGAGAAGCCCCTGGTGGGCCGGCCGGTGCGCAACACCCGGCTGCACGTCCTCGACGGACACCTGCAGCCGGTCCCACCGGGCGTGACCGGTGAGCTGTACCTCGCGGGCGACCAGCTGGCCCGCGGGTATCTGGGCCGCCCGGACCTGACGGCCGGCAGCTTCGTGGCCAACCCCTTCGGGGAGCCCGGCTCCCGCCTGTACCGCACCGGCGACCTGGTGCGGGCCACGGCGGACGGACTGCTGGAGTACCAGGGCCGGACCGACGACCAGGTCAAGGTCCGCGGTTTCCGCATCGAGCTCGGCGAGATCGAGTCCGCGCTGACCGCCGGTCCCGACGTGGCCGCGGCCGCCGTCGTGGTCCGTGAGGACACCCCCGGTGTCCGCCGCCTGGTCGGTTACGCGGTCCCGGCCGCCGGCGCCGCCCCGGAGCCCGCGGTGCTCAGGGAACAGGTGGGGCGGACCCTGCCCGAGTACATGGTCCCCGCGGCCGTCGTCCTGCTGGACGCGCTGCCGCTGACGGCCAACGGCAAGCTCGACCGCAAGGCGCTGCCCGCACCGGACTTCTCGGCGCAGGCGACGGGCCGTGCGGCGGGCAACCCGGTCGAGCAGGCACTGTGCGCGCTCTTCGCCGACGTGCTCGGACTGCCCGAAGTCGGGGTCGACAGCAGCTTCTTCGACCTCGGCGGGGACTCCATCGTCTCCATCCAGCTCGTCGCCCGCGCCCGCGCCGCCGGCCTGGTGTTCTCCCCGAAGGACGTCTTCACCCACCGGACCGTCGCCGCCCTGGCGCCCGTGGTCCGCGAGGCGAAGGACACCCCCGCCGAGGACCCGGACGCCGGTATCGGCACCCTGCCGGCCACCCCCGTCATCCGCTGGCTCCAGGAGCACGGCGGGGCCACCGAGGGGTTCGTCCAGTCGATGCTGGTGCAGGTGCCGGCCGGACTGGGCCTGGAGCACCTGACCACGGCCGTCCAGGCCGTGCTGGACCACCACGACACGCTGCGCATGACCGTGACCCGCGGCGAGGGCGACGCGCCCTGGTCGCTGGAGATACCCGCCCGCGGCAGCGTCCCGGCCACCGAGGCCGTCGTCCGTGTCCCCACGGGCGGCTTCACCGATGCGGACCTGGAGGCACTGATCGCCGCCGAGGCGGAGGCCGCGTGGCGCGCTCTCGACACGGCCGCCGGACGGATGCTCCGGGTGGTCTGGTTCGACGCCGGACCGTCGGCCCCGGGCAGACTGCTGATCACCGCCCACCACCTGGTCGTCGACGGCGTGTCCTGGCGCATCCTGCTCCCGGACCTCGCCGCTGCCTGGCAGGCCGCCGCCGACGGCGAGCAGCCGCGCCCGGCACCGACCGGAACCTCCTTCCGCCGCTGGGCGCAGCGCCTCACCGAGGCAGCCGCCGAGCGGGAGGACGAGGTGGAGCTGTGGCTGGAGATGCTGTCCGGGGAGGAGGCGCCTCTCGGCGCACGTCCGCTCGCGGAGTCCGACACCGCGGCCGGAGCGCGCTCGCTCGTCCTGACCCTGCCCGCCGACCGCACCGAGCCGCTGCTCACCGACGTCCCGGCCGCGTTCCACGGAGGGGTCGACGACGTACTGCTCACCGGACTCGCTCTGGCCGTGGCCCAGTGGCGCCGCCGCCGGGGTCTCGGTGAGGACGGAGCCGTCCTCGTCGACCTCGAGGGCCACGGCCGCCAGGACGTGGTCGAGGGCGCCGACCTGTCCCGTACGGTCGGCTGGTTCACCACCGTGTACCCGGTGCGACTCGACCCCGGACAGCTCGACCGGGACGAGGTGAGGACCGGCGGCGCGGCGCTGGGACGCGCCGTGAAGCGGGTCAAGGAGCAGCTGCGAGCCGTGCCGGACCGCGGCATCGGTCACGGCATGCTGCGCCACCTCAACCCGGCCACGGCCCCCCTGCTGGCCGAGTACCCGGACCCCCAGATCGGTTTCAACTATCTCGGGCGCGTCGGTGCTCCGGGCGCCGAGGGCCGGGACTGGGCCGTGGCACCGGAATCGGCCGCCCTGACCGGAGCCGCCGCCGGCGATCCGGACACCCGACTGGCACACGCCATCGAAATCAACGCCCTCGTCAGGGACCTTCCCGAAGGTCCCGAACTCAACGTCACCTGGACCTGGCCCGACGGGCTGTTCCCCGAGCGGGACATGCGGGATCTGGCGGACAACTGGTTCGACGCCCTCGACGCGCTGACCCGGCACGCCGCCGCTCCGGAGTCGGGCGGCCACTCGCCGTCGGACATGCCACTGGTGAACCTGTCGCAGGCACAACTCGATCTTCTGGAAAGCACGTGGAGGAAGTCGTCATGAATGGTGCGGGACTTGAGGACGTCCTCCCCCTGTCACCGATGCAGGAGGGCATGCTGTACCACGCCCTGCTCGACGAGCAGGAGCTCGACGTGTACGGCGGTCAGATCGCCTTCGATTTCGAGGGCGCCCTGGATGTGGCGGCCCTGAAGGCGGCCGCCGCCGCCCTGCTCCGGCGGCACGCGAACCTGCGCGCCGGATTCCTGCACGAGGGGTTCGACAAGCCCGTGCAGATCATCCCCCGCGAGGTGGAGCTCCCCTGGCAGGAGATCGATCTGACGGACGTGGCGGCCGAGGACGAGCCGCACCGCCTCGAGGCGCTCATGGTCGCCGACCGGGCCCAGCACTTCGACCTGACCGCGCCGCCGCTGGTGCGCTTCAGCCTCGTACGGCTCTCGGGCCGGCGGTTCCGTTTCGTGCTGGCGAACCACCACATCCTGCTCGACGGCTGGTCGATGGCGATCATGCTGCGGGAGCTGTTCGTCCTGTACGCGCAGGGCGGTGACGACACCGGGCTGCCGCGGGTCACTCCGTACCGCGACTACCTCGCCTGGGCCGCCGCCCAGAACCGCGATGAGGCGGCGAAGGCGTGGGGCCGGGCCCTTGCCGGGGTCGAGGAGCCCACCCTGCTGGCCCCGGCCGCCCAGGCCGCCGCCACCGAGCCCCCGCACTACCACCACCACGAGCTCTCCGAGGAACTGACCGCGGCCGTCACGGCCCTGGCCCGCCGTCACGACCTCACCGCCAACACCGTGGCGCAGGCCTCCTGGGGCGTCCTGCTGGGCCGTCTCACCGGCCGGGACGACGTGGTGTTCGGCAGCACCGTCTCCGGCCGCCCGCCGGAGATGGCCGGCATGGAGAACATGGTCGGCCTCTTCATCAACACCCTGCCGGTCCGCGTCCGCCTGGACGCCGGACAGTCCGTCGCCGACCTGCTGCGCCGTCTCCAGGACGAGCAGTCGGAGCTGATGGACCACCAGCACTACGGCCTCTCCGACATCCAGTCCCTCCTCGGCGGTGGCGAACTCTTCGACACCATCACCGCGTTCGAGAGCTACCCGGTCGACACCGACAGCTTCTCCGAGCCCGCCGACGGCCTGCGCGTCACCGGCGTGCACACCACCGACGACAACCACTACCCGTTCAGCCTGGCGATCCTCCCCGGCGAGCGGATGCGGTTGCGCATGGGCTACCGCCCGGATCTCTTCACCGCCGGGCAGGTGGAGCTCATCGGCCTGCGGCTCCAGCACATCCTGGAAAGTTTCACCGCCGCCCCCGAGCAGCTCCTGGGCCGCCTCGACGTCCTCACCGGTGCGGAACGGGAGCGGCTGCTGCGGGCGTGGCGGGGTGCCCGGCCCGAGGCGCCCGCCGCGACGTTCCCGGCGTTGTTCGAGGCGCAGGTGGCCCGTACCCCGGACGCCCCGGCGGTCGTGTCCGACGACGGTTCGCTGTCGTACGCGGAGCTGAACGAACGGGCCAACCGGCTCGCCCACCACCTCATCGGGCGGGGCGTGGGTCCGGAGCGGATCGTCGCCCTGCTGCTGCCGCGCTCGGTGGACATCGTCGTGGCCCGGCTCGCGGTGATGAAGGCGGGCGGCGCGTACGTGCCGGTGGACCCGGACTACCCGGCCGACCGGATCGCCTACATGATCGACGACGCGGCACCGGTGCTGGTCGTGACGACCGGCCACGAGGCGGACCGTGTGCCCGAGTCCACGGCTGCCGGCCGGGTGGTCCTGGACCAGCTGGACCTGGACGCCGAGCCGGTCACAAACCCGGTGGACACCGACCGGCCGGCCCAGCTGACCGTGGGTCACCCGGCGTACGTGATCTACACCTCCGGTTCCACCGGCCGTCCGAAGGGCGTGGTGGTCTCCCACCAGGGCCTGGCCACCTTCGCGACGGTGCTTTTTGAGCGGTGCGCGGTCGGTCCGCGCAGCCGGGTGCTGCAGTTCTCGTCGCCGAGCTTCGACGCCTCGGTGCTCGAACTCTGCATGAGCCTGCCGTGGGGCGCGGCCCTGGTGGTCCCCCCGCCCGGCCCGCTCGCCGACGAGGCACTGGGCCGGGTACTCGCGGACCGCGCCATCACACACGCGCTGATCCCGCCGGCGGCACTGGCCACCGTCCCCGCCATAGACCTTCCCGACTTCCAGACGCTGATCGTGGGCGGCGACGCCACCGACGCCGCCCTGGTCGACCGCTGGGCACCCGACCGCCGCATGGTCAACGCCTACGGCCCGACCGAATCCACGGTGGCGGCGACGCTCAGTGAACCGCTGGTCGCGGGCACGGGTGTCCCGGCCATCGGCCGGGCCGTCGACGGTACGAGCGTCTTCGTGCTGGACGCGGCGCTGCGTCCGGTCGCCCCGGGTGTGGCGGGAGAGCTCTATCTCGCCGGCGAGCAGCTGGCCCGCGGCTACCTGGGGCGGGCGGCGCTGACCGCGGAACGCTTCACGGCCTGCCCGTACGGCGGTCCGGGTGAGCGCATGTACCGCACCGGTGACCTGGTGCGGTCCTCCGAGGACGGGACGCTGGAGTATCTGGGGCGCGCCGACGACCAGGTCAAGCTGCGCGGCTTCCGGATCGAACTCGGCGAGATCGAGACCGCGCTCACGGCCTGCGCGGGTGTCGGCCGGTCCGTCGTGCTGGTCCGTGAGGACCGGCCCGGCGACAAGCGGCTCGTCGCCTACACCGTCCCCCGCGACGTCCAGGGCCCGCCGGTCGAACCCCGAGCGCTGCGCGAGCAACTGGCCGCCACGCTCCCCGAGTACATGGTGCCGTCGTCCTTCGTCGTGCTCCGCGAACTCCCGCTCACCGCCAACGGCAAGCTGGACCGCAAGGCGCTGCCCGCGCCCGAGGAGGCGGCCGGCGGTGTGGGCCGTGCCCCGCGTACCCCGCAGGAGGAGATCCTCTGCGGCTTGTTCGCCGAGATCCTCGGCCGCCCGTCCGTCGGGGTGGACGACAGCTTCTTCGACCTGGGCGGCCACTCCCTCCAGGCCACCCGCCTGGTCAGCCGCGTGCGGTCCGCGTTCGACGCCGAGCTGCCGCTGCGCAGCCTCTTCGAGTCGGCCACCCCGGCCGGGCTCGCCGCCCTCCTCCAGCGGTCCGCGGACGGCCGGCCGGCCCTGGAGTCCCGGCCGCGGCCGGCCGAGGTCCCGCTCTCCTTCGCCCAGCGGCGCCTGTGGTTCCTCGGCCGCTTCGACGACACCAGTGCCGGCTACAACATCCCGCTCGTGCTGCAGCTCGACGGCGACCTGGACCGGCACGCCCTGAGTGAGGCGCTGGCCGACGTCGTCACCCGGCACGAGAGCCTGCGTACCGTCTTCGCCGAGACCGACGGCCGTCCCCACCAGGTCGTCCTGTCCCCGTCCCCGGCCGCCCCGCTCCTTCCCGTCGCCGCCACCGACGACGACCTCGACAGCCGGCTCGCCGACGCCGCGTCCCTTCCGTTCGACCTGGCGGCCGAGACCCCGCTGCGGGCCACCCTCTTCGCCCTCGACGAGCGGCGGCACGTCCTGCTGCTCCTGCTGCACCACATCGCGGGCGACGGCTGGTCGCTCGCGCCCCTCGCCCGCGACCTGTCGGCCGCCTACGCCGCCCGCAGGGCCGGCGAAACCCCCGCGTGGGAGCCGCTGCCGGTGCAGTACGCCGACTACAGCCTCTGGCAGCACGAGCTCTTCGGCGACGAGGACGACCAGGACAGCGTCGGAGCACGGCAGATCGCGCACTGGAAGCAGGTCCTCGCCGGCCTGCCGGAGGAACTGGCGCTGCCCGTCGACCGGCCGCGCCCGGCGCAGGCGAGCCTGCGGGGCGACGTCGTCACCTTCTCGCTCACGCCCAAGCTGCACCGGGGACTCGTCCAGCTGTCCCGCGACAGCCGCTGCAGTCTCTTCATGGTCCTCCAGGCGGGCCTCGCGGCCCTGCTCGACCGGCTCGGCTGCGGCGAGGACATACCCATCGGCACCGCCGTCGCGGGCCGCACGGACGAAGCCCTCGACGACCTCGTCGGCTGCTTCGTCAACAACCTGGTGCTGCGCACCGACACCTCCGGCGACCCGACCTTCCGGGAGCTGCTGAGCCGGGTCCGCGAGACGGACCTCACCGCCTACGCCCACCAGGACGTCTCCTTCGACCGGCTCGTGGAGGTCCTCAACCCGGGGCGTTCCCTCGCCCGGCACCCGCTGTTCCAGGTGATGCTCACGCTGCAGAACACCGAACGGGCCACCCTGGAGCTCCCCGGCCTGAGCGTCGAACCCCGCGCGGTGCAGACCCACTCGGCCCGTTTCGACCTCGCGCTGGAACTGGGCGAGAAGCGCGGCGCCGACGGCGGCCACGACGGACTCGACGGCATCGTCGAGTACAGCACCGACCTCTTCGACCGGACCACTGTCGAGAAGCTCACCACCCGCTTCGTCCGGCTGCTGGAGGCCGTGGCCGCGGACGCGGACCGCACCATCGGCCGGATCGACGTCCTCGGCCCCGTCGAGCGGCACGAACTCCTCGTACGCCGCAACGACACCGGTCACGAGGTGCCCGCCATCACCCTGAACGGTCTCCTGGCCGAGCAGGCGGCCCGCACCCCGGACGCGTCGGCCCTCGTCTTCGAGGACACCACCCTCACCTACGCCGAACTCGATGCCCGCGCCAACCGCCTCGCCCGCCTCCTCGTCGCCGAGGGGGTCGGGCCGGAGGGGACGGTGGCCGTGGCGGTGCCGCGCTCCCCCGAGCTCGTCGTCGCGCTGCTCGCCGTCCTCAAGGCCGGCGCCGCCTACATGCCCGTCGACCCGGACTACCCGGCCGACCGCATCAGGCATCTGCTCACCGAGGCGAGGCCCGCCCTGCTGCTCACGGTCGCGGCGGCCGGACTCCCCAAGGGCCCGGACCTCCGCATCCCCCGGCTGGCACTGGACGACCCGGCGCTGGTCGCCGGGCTCGAGGCGCTCGACGCCGCACCGCTGCCGGACACCGCCCGGCCCGACAACCCGGCATACGTCATTTACACCTCCGGTTCCACCGGCCGCCCCAAGGGGGTGCCCGTGCCGCACCGCGGCATCGTCAACCGGCTGCTGTGGATGCAGGACCGCTACGGGTTGCGCGCCGACGACCGGGTGCTCCAGAAGACGCCGTCCGGCTTCGACGTGTCGGTGTGGGAGTTCTTCTGGCCGCTGATCACCGGCGCCACCCTGGTTCTGGCCCGTCCCGAGGGCCACCGGGACCCGGTCTACCTGGCCGGACTGATCCGCGCCGAACGTGTCACCACGCTGCACTTCGTGCCGTCCATGCTCCAGGCCTTCCTCGCCGAGCCGGCCGCGGCCGGCTGCGGGGAGTCCCTTCGCCGGGTGATCTGCAGCGGCGAGGCCCTCACCGGCGACCAGCGCTCCCGTTTCTTCGAGCTGTTCGACGCCGAGCTGCACAACCTCTACGGCCCGACCGAGGCGTCCGTCGACGTCACCCACTGGACCTGTGAGCCCTCCGAGGGGGCACGCTCCGTCCCGATCGGCCACCCGGTGTGGAACACCCGGGTGTATGTGCTGGACGCGGCGTTGCGGCCGGTCGCCCCGGGTGTGGCGGGAGAGCTCTATCTCGCGGGCGAGCAACTGGCCCGCGGCTACCTCGGGCGCCCCGCGCTGACCGCGGAACGCTTCACGGCCTGCCCGTACGGCGGTCCGGGCAGCCGCATGTACCGCACGGGAGACCTGGTCCGCTGGGGCTCCGACGGGGCTCTGGAGTACCTGGGCCGCGCCGACGACCAGGTGAAGCTGCGCGGCTTCCGGATCGAACTCGGCGAGATCGAGGCGGTGCTCGTGTCCCACCCGGCGGTCGCCCAGGCAGCCGTCCTGGTCCGTGAGGACCGGCCCGGCGACAAGCGGCTCGTCGCCTACACCGTCCCCGGCGTCACCCCCGCACCGGACACGCACACTGCCCCGGAGGCGGACAGCGGCGCACTGCGCAGGCATCTGGCGGCCGCGCTGCCCGAGTACATGGTGCCGTCGGCCTTCGTCACCCTCGACGCCCTGCCGCTCACCCCCAACGGCAAGCTGGACCGCAAGGCCCTGCCCGCGCCCGAGGTACAGAGCGGGGAGCCCGGCCGCGCTCCGGCAACCGCGCAGGAGGCCCTGCTGTGCCGGCTGTTCGGGGAGATCCTCGGACTCGACGCCCCGGCAGGGGCCGACGACAGCTTCTTCGAGCTGGGCGGCCACTCCCTGCTGGGCACCCGTCTGATCAGCCGGATCCGTACCGAGGCCGATGTCGAACTGCCCATCCGGGCCCTGTTCGAGACGCCCACCCCGGCGGGGCTCGCCCTCCTGCTCGGCAACGCCCGACCGGCCCGCAGGGCCCTGTCCCGCGGACCGCGCCCCGAGCAACTGCCCGTCTCGTACGCGCAGCAGCGGCTGTGGTTCCTCAGCCGGCTGGACGGCGCGGAGGGCGCCACGTACAACCTGCCGGTCGTGGTGCGGCTCACCGGTGTGCTCGACCCTGCCGCGCTGGGCGCGGCCCTGCGGGACGTGGTCGGCCGCCACGAGGCGCTGCGCACCGTCTTCCGGGAGTTCGGCGGCAGCCCGGTGCAGCTCGTCCTGGACGGGGCGGCGCCCCGGCTGGACATCGTCGAGGTCAGCGAGAAGGAGCTGCGGGCGGCGCTCGACGCGACCGCGGCGCGCGGCTTCGACATCTCGACCGATCTGCCGCTGCGGGTGACGCTGTTCCGGGTCGGTGAGCAGGAGCATGTGCTGCTGCTCGTGCTGCACCACATCGCCGCCGACGGATGGTCCATGGGTCCGCTGGCGCGTGATCTGTCGGGGGCCTACGCGGCGCGGTGCCGCGGTGAGGTACCGGCCTGGAGCGAGCTTCCGGTGCAGTACGCGGACTACGCGTTGTGGCAGCGGGAGGTCCTCGGCTCGGAGAGCGACCCGACGAGCGTGGTCTCGGGCCAGCTGGAGTTCTGGCGCCAGGCGCTGGCGGGGCTGCCGCAGGAGTTGTCCCTCCCGGTGGACCGGCCGCGTCCGGCTCACGCCTCCTACCGCGGTGACGTGGTGCCGTTCGTGCTGGACGCCGAGGTGCACGCGGGACTGGCGGGACTGGCGCGGGAGTCCGGCGCGAGCCTGTTCATGGTCCTGCAGGCCGCGGTCGCGGTCTGGCTGGGCAAGCTCGGCGCGGGCACGGACGTGCCCCTGGGCACCCCCGTCGCCGGTCGCACCGACAGCGCGCTGGACGACCTCGTCGGCTTCTTCGTCAACACGCTGGTGCTGCGCACCGACGCGTCGGGCGACCCGACCTTCCGTGAACTGCTGGGCCGCGTACGGGAGACCGACCTGGAGGCCTACGCCCACCAGGACATCCCCTTCGAGCGGCTCGTCGACCTGGTGAGTTCGGAGCGCTCGCTCTCCCGTCACCCGCTCTTCCAGGTCATGCTCACCCTGCAGAACGCGGGAGGCAGCGACCTCGAACTGCCCGGTCTGACCGTGCGCAACGAGGACGCCGACACGGGAGCGGCCAAGTTCGACCTCTCCCTGACCTTCGGTGAGCGGTCGGTCGAGGACGGTTCCCCGGCCGGGCTGGACGGGTTCGTCGACTTCGCCCTGGACCTGTTCGACCGGGCCACGGTGGAGGCTTTCATCGGCCGGCTGGAGCGGGTGCTCCGGGCGGTCGTGGCCGACCCCGACGCCCGGGTCAGCACCCTGGACATCCTGTCCGCCGAAGAACGCACCGACATCCTCACCTCCTGGAACGACACCACCACCCCGGTCCTCACCGGCACCCTGCCCGAGCTGTTCCAGGCCCAGGTGGCCCGCACCCCCGCCCACACCGCCCTGGCCGACGCGGGCGGCGAGACCCTCACCTACGGCGAGCTCAACCAGCGCGCCAACCGACTCGCCCGCCACCTCATCGGCCACGGCGCCGGACCCGAGCGCGTGGTCGCCCTCGTCCTGCCCCGCTCCGTCGAACTCCTCGTCGCGGAACTGGCCGTCCTCAAGACCGGCGCCGCCTTCCTGCCCATCGACCCGGCACACCCCGCCGAACGCATCGCCTACACCCTCGACGACGCCGGCCCAGTCCTGGTGCTCACCCGCGACCTGTCCCAGCTTCCGCACACGACGCCCGGCACGCGCACTGTCCTGCACATCGGTGATCTCCCGATCGACGGCCACGCACCGCACGACGACGCCACCACCGACGTCACGGACGCGGACCGGTTGTCGCCGCTGCGTGCGGCCCACCCGGCATACGTGATCTACACCTCGGGTTCGACCGGACGCCCCAAGGGCGTCGTCGTCTCCCACACCGGCATCGGCAACCTCGCCACCGCCCAGATCGAACGCTTCGCCATCACCCCCCACAGCCGCGTGCTGCAGTTCGCCTCACCCAGCTTCGACGCCTCCATCTCCGAGGTCTTCTCCACCTGGCTGAACGGCGCCACCCTGATCACCGCCACCACCAACCACCTGCGCCCCGGCCCCGACCTCGCCCACACCACCCGCGACCTGCACGTCACCCACGCCACCATCCCCCCCGTCGCCCTCGCCGCGATGGAACCCACCGACCTGCCCACCCTCACCACCCTCGTCACCGCCGGCGAAGCCGTACCCACCCAGGTCGTCGAAGCCTGGGCACCCGACCGCCGCATGATCAACGCCTACGGCCCCACCGAAACCACCGTCTGCGCCACCATGAGCACCCCCCTGCCGGGTACGCAGTCGGGTGCCGTGCCGATCGGCGGACCAATCGCCAACACCCGCGTCTACGTCCTCGACAAGGGTTTGCGTCCGGTGGCTCCCGGTGTGGTGGGTGAGTTGTACGTGGCCGGACCCGGCCTCGCCCGCGGTTACCTGGGCCGCCCCGACCTCACCGCCGAACGCTTCGTGGCCTGCCCCTACGGCACACCCGGCGAGCGCATGTACCGCACCGGCGACCTCGTCCGCTGGACCCCGACCGGCGACCTCACCTACCACGGCCGCACCGACCACCAGATCAAACTCCGCGGCCACCGCATCGAGCTCGCAGAGATCGAAGCCGCCCTCCGCAACCAGAACGCCATCCGCCAGGCCGCCGTCACCGTCCGCGAGGACCGCCCCGGCGACCGCCGCCTCGTCGCCTACATCACCACCCACACCAACACCCCCACCGACCCCATCGACTCCGCAACGCTCCGCGACACCCTCCGCGCCGACCTGCCCGACCACATGGTCCCCGCCGCCATCATCACCCTCGACACCCTCCCGCTGACCGTCAACGGCAAACTCGACCGCACCGCACTCCCCGCACCCGACATCACCGCCACCGGTGCGGGCCGGGCTCCCCGGACCGTTCAGGAAGCGCTGCTCTGCGACCTGTTCGCCGAGGTGCTCGGAGTGGAGACCGTCGGCATCGACGACGGCTTCTTCGACCTCGGCGGGCACTCCCTGCTGGCCACCCGTCTCGCGAGCCGCGTCCGGGACGAGCTCGGCGTGGAGCTGCCGGTGCGCAGCGTCTTCGAGCACCCGACCGTGGCCGCGCTCGTCCGGCAGCTCGGCTCGGCGTCCGGGGTACGTCCCCCGGTGCGCGCGGTCGAACGCCCCGCGGAGGTTCCGCTCTCCTTCGCCCAGCGCAGGCTGTGGTTCCTCGGTCACTTCGACGGGCCCAGCGCCGCGTACAACATTCCGCTGGCGTTGAGTCTGACCGGCGACCTGGACCGGGAGGCTCTCGCCGCCGCGCTGCGTGACGTGGTCGACCGGCACGAGAGCCTGCGGACCGTCTTCCCCGACACCGACGGGCGCCCGCGCCAGCTGGTGCTGGAGGCCTCCGCCCTCGGTCTCGGACTGCCGGTCATCGAGGTCACCGAGGCCGAGCTGCCCGGCGCGCTGAGTGCCGCGGCCGGCCACGCCTTCGACCTGACGGCCGATGTGCCGCTGAAGGCGGACCTCTTCGCTCTCGCTCCCGACCGGCATGTGCTCCACCTGCTGGTGCACCACATCGCCGCCGACGGCGCCTCGCTGGCGCCGCTGGCCAGGGACCTGTCCACCGCCTACGCGGCGCGCCGTCTGGCACGGACCCCCGACTGGGAGCCCCTGCGGGTGCAGTACGCGGACTACACGCTGTGGCAGCGGGAGGTGCTGGGCAGCGAGGACGACCCGGACAGCAAGGTCTCGGCGCAGTTGGAGCACTGGCGTACCGCTCTCGCGGATCTCCCCGAGGAGCTGACGCTGCCGACCGACCGGCCGCGGCCCCAGCGTTCCTCCCACCGCGGCGGCCTGGTCCCGCTGGAACTCGATGCCGAGCTGCATGCCCGGATCGCGACGCTGGCACGCCGTACCGGTACCAGCGTGTTCATGGTCCTCCAGGCGGCCACCGCCGCCCTGCTCACCAAGATGGGGGCCGGCTCGGACGTCCCGATCGGCACGCCGGTCGCCGGACGGACCGACAGCGCGCTCGACGACCTCGTGGGCTTCTTCGTCAACACCCTGGTGCTGCGCACCGACACCTCCGGCAACCCGACCTTCCGGGAGCTGCTGGCACGGGTCCGGGACACCGACCTCGCTGCCTACGCCCACCAGGACGTTCCGTTCGAGCGGCTCGTCGAGGTGATGAACCCGGAGCGCTCGGCGGCCCGGCACCCGTTGTTCCAGGTCAACCTGACCTTCCACAACCAGGCCGCCGCCGCGGACGGCCTGGACCTGCCCGGGCTGACGTTCGGCGGTCACCCGGTCGAGCACAGCGTCGCCAAGTACGACCTGGCGCTGAGCCTCACCGAGCAGCGGACCCCCGACGGTTCGGCCGCGGGGATCACGGGTGCTCTGGAGTTCGCCGTCGACCTCTTCGACACGTCCACGGCCGACAGCCTCGCCGAGCGCTTCGTGCGGCTGCTGTCCACGTGGACCGAGGAGCCCGACCGTGCGCTCGACGACGTGCACGTCCTGGACGCGGCCGAGTGGGATGCCGCTCTCGCCGGTGTGGGTGCGGTGGTGGACCGGGCCGGCAACGACGGACCGTCACTGGCGGAACTGTTCGAGGACCGCGCCGCCGGCACACCCGACGCCGTCGCCGTGGTCTGCGGCGACCGGACCGTCTCCTACCGCGAGCTGAACACCACCGCGAACCGGCTGGCACGCCGCCTGGTCACGGACGGCGCCGGACCCGGCCGGTTCGTCGGACTGGCCCTGCCCAGATCCGTCGAACTCCTCACCGCTCTCCTCGCCGTCATCAAGTCCGGCGCCGCCTACGTCCCCATGGACCCCGACTACCCCGCCGACCGCCTCGCCCACATGGTCGCCGACTCCTCCCCCGCCCTCGTCGTCACCACCACCGGCGTGGACCTCGCCGGCCTCGACTGCGGCGACGCCACCGTCCTCGTCCTGGACGACCCCCACGTACTGTCCCACCTCAACGCCCTGCCGGACGGCGACCTGTCGGACACCGAACGCGGCGGCCTGCTCCGCGCCGGCTCCGCCGCCTACGTCATCTACACCTCCGGCTCCACCGGCCGCCCCAAGGGCGTCATCGTCCCCCACGGCAACGTCGTCCGGCTGTTCTCGGCGACCGACCACTGGTTCGGCTTCGGACCCGACGACGTGTGGACCCTCTTCCACAGCTACGCCTTCGACTTCTCCGTATGGGAGATCTGGGGCCCGCTGCTGCACGGCGGCCGCCTCGTGGTCGTACCCTTCGAGGTCTCCCGCTCACCGGAGGACTTCCTGACCCTGCTGGCCGACCAGAAGGTCACCGTCCTCAACCAGACACCCTCCGCCTTCTACCAGCTGATGCGCACCGACGCCGAACACCCCGACCCCGGCGCACGACTCGCACTGCGCTACGTCGTCTTCGGCGGCGAGGCCCTCGACCTCCGACGCCTCGAGGACTGGTACGACCGCCACCCCGACAACGCCCCCCGCCTGATCAACATGTACGGCATCACCGAAACCACCGTCCACGTCACCCACCGCGCACTGGACGCCGAAGGCGCCGCTTCGGCGACGGCCGGCCTCATCGGCGGGCCGATCCCGGATCTGCGGGTGCACGTCCTCGACGCGCGCCTCGCACCGGTCCCCGCCGGTGTCGTCGGTGAGATGTACGTGGCGGGCGCGGGTCTGGCCGACGGCTACCTCGGCCGGCACGCCCTGACCGCCGAGCGCTTCGTCGCCGACCCCTACGGCCCGCCCGGCACCCGCATGTACCGCACCGGCGACCTGGCACGCCGCACCAAGGACGGTGAGCTGGAGTACCTCGGCCGCGCCGACCACCAGGTCAAGATCCGCGGCTTCCGCATCGAACTCGGCGAGATCGATGCCTGCCTCGCCTCGCACCCGCAGCTCGGCCAGGTCGCCGTCGTCGTACGGGAGGACCGGCCGGGCGACCGCAAACTCGTCGGGTACGTCGTCCCCCAGGCGCAGGAGCGGACCGTGGAACCAGAGGAACTGCGCAAGCACCTGCGTACGCAACTCCCCGAGTACATGGTGCCGTCGGCGTTCGTCGCGCTCGACGCCCTGCCGCTGACCTCCAACGGCAAGCTCGACCGCAAGGCGCTGCCCGCCCCCGACTTCGCCGCGGCGGCGGGAGGCCGCGCGGCGCGGACCGAGCGGGAGGAACTGCTCTGCGGCCTGTTCGCGGAAGTCCTCGGACTGCCCTCCGTCGGCGTGGACGACGGCTTCTTCGACCTGGGCGGCGACTCCATCGTCTCCATCCAGCTCGTCGCCCGCGCCCGCAGGGCCGGACTGCTCCTGACCCCGCGCGACATCTTCGAGCACAAGACGGTCGAGGCGCTGGCCACCGTCGCCGCCGTCGTCGACCGCACGGCCGACGAGGGCCCGGACGCCGGCATCGGGACCGTGGGGGCGACGCCGATCGTCCGCTGGCTGGAGGAACGCGGCGGCCCCGTCGACCGCTTCAACCAGTCGATGCTGCTCCAGGTCCCCGCGGGGGCGTCGGCCGGGCATCTGACGGCTGCGCTGCAGACGCTGCTGGACCACCACGACATGCTGCGGGCGCGGCTGACGCGCGGCGCCGAAGGCTGGTCGCTGGAGGTCCCGGACCGCGGCACGGTCGACGCGGGCGACCTGCTGCACCGGGTGGCGCTGCCGTCGGGCCCGGTACGGGCCGAGGTGCTCGCCGAAGCGCTGGAGGAGCACGCCACCGCGGCGTGGGACCGGCTCTCGCCCGAGGACGGCGTCATGGTCCAGGCGGTCTGGTTCGACGCCGGCCCGGACCACCCGGGGCGGCTGCTGCTGGTCGCCCACCACCTCGTGGTCGACGGCGTCTCCTGGCGGGTCGTCACCCCCGATCTGGCCGCGGCGTACCAAGCCCTGGCCGGTGGCGGGAAGCCGGTGCTCGAACCGGTGCCCACGTCCTTCCGTACCTGGGCCCGCCTGCTGAACGAGGAGGCCCACAAGCCCGCACGCGTCGGTGACCTGAGCCGCTGGACGACGATGCTGGCCGCCGCCGAACCACTGCTCGGCGAGCGTCCGCTCGACCCGGCGCGTGACATCCGGGCGACCGCGCGCACCCTCACCCTGTCCCTCGCCCGCGAGTACACCGAACCGCTGCTGACCTCCGTCGTCTCCGCGTTCCACGCCGGGGTGAACGACGTGCTGCTGACCGGATTCGCGCTGGCCGTGGCCGAGTGGCAGGAGAGCCGGGGCCGCAGCACGCGGGGCGTCCTGGTGGACCTCGAGGGCCACGGCCGGACCGAACCGGGCGGCGACACCCCCTGCGACCTGTCGCGCACGGTCGGCTGGTTCACCGGGATCCACCCGGTGCGGCTGGAGACCGGCCACCAGGACTGGGAGCAGCTCACCGCCACCGGCTCGGGCGCGGGCAGGGTGCTCAAGCAGGTCAAGGAGCAGTTGCGGGCGGTGCCCGACAACGGGCTCGGCTACGGGCTGCTGCGCTACCTCAACCCGAACACCCGGGCCGTCCTCGCCGAACTCGCCCCGCCGCAGATCGGGTTCAACTACCTGGGCCGGCTCGGCGGGGGCGGCGAAGCTGCCGAGGCCGCGGACTGGGGCCCGGCGCCCGAGTCGGGCGGGCTCGGCGGCGGCTCCGACGACGCCATGCCGCTCGCGCACCCGCTGGAGGTCAACGCCTTCACCCAGGACGGCCCCGAGGGTCCGCGGCTCGTGGCCACCTGGACCTGGGCCGGGGAACTCCTCGGCGAGGAGGACGTGGCAGGGCTGGCCGAAGGGTGGTTCCGCATGCTCCGCATGCTCGCCGAACACGCGGCCGCTCCCGAGGCCGGCGGCTGGACGCCTTCCGACCTGCCGCTGGTGTCACTGAGCCAGCACGACATCGACGGCCTCGGTGACGACCTCGACGACGACTTCGAGGACGAGTTCGACGACGACTTCGAGGGTTCTGACGCGTTTGACGGTCACCAGGACCGAACGACGCGGCACGACCAGCACGACAACGGACACGACGACGCCGATGCCGGCACCAACTGGAGGAACCGATGACCAAGCCGGCGATCGAGGACGTACTCCCTCTGTCACCGCTGCAGGAGGGGCTGCTGTTCCACGCGCTGCTCGACGAGCAGGGGATGGACGTCTACACGGTGCAGCTGGTGCTGGAGCTGACCGGCATCGTGGACACCGAGCGGATGACGGCCGCCGTCGCCGCGCTCGTCGCCCGGCACACCAGCCTGCGCGCCGGTTTCCGGCACGAGGGCCTGGAGCGCCCGGTGCAGGTGATCCGCAGCCGGGTCCGGCCGCCCTACCGGGAGGTCGACCTCGGCGGGCTGCCCAAGGACGAGCGGCCCGCCGCGCTGGAGCGGGCCCTGGCCGAGGACCGCGCGCGCCGCTTCGACCTGAACCGGCCGCCGCTGGTGCGCTTCACCCTGGTGCGCCTCGGCGAGCGCGAGCACCGGCTCGTGGTGAGCAACCACCACATCCTGCTGGACGGCTGGTCCACACCGCTGCTGGTCAGCGAGCTGTTCACCCTGTACAGGCAGCACGGCGACCCGTCCGGGATGCCGCACGTCACGCCCTACCGCGACTATCTGGCGTGGGTGGCCAAGCAGGACCGGGCACAGAGCGAGCAGGCCTGGCGCGAGGTGCTCGGGGACGTCTGCGAGCCCACCCTGCTGGCTCCCGCGGACCCGTCCCGCCGGCCGGTCCGGCCGCGCCATCACACGCTGGACCTGTCCGAGGAGTTCACCTCGGCGCTAGTGGCGCGGACCCGCGGGAGCGGTCTGACGCTGAACACCGTCCTGCAGGGCGTGTGGGGGCTGCTGCTGGGCCGCCTCACCGACCGGGACGACGTCGTCTTCGGCGGTACGGTCTCCGGGCGGCCGCCGGAGCTGCCCGGTGTGGAGCACATGATCGGGCTGTTCATCAACACCCTGCCGGTCCGGGTCACCCTCGACCCCGCCGAATCGCTGGCCGGGCTCCTGGCCCGGCTGCAGAAGCAGCAGTCCGGCCTCATGAGCCACCAGCAGCTGAGCCTCACCGAAGTGCAGTCCCTCGGCGGCTGGAAGGAGGGTGTCGGCGAGCTGTTCGACACGCTCACCGTGACGGAGAACTACCCCGTCGACCCGTCCGCGCTGGCGGCCGAGGACCCGGGCGACCCGGACGAGCTGCGGGTCACCGGGCTGGTGGGGGAGGACGCCAACCACTACCCGATGAGCCTCGCGGCCGTCCCCGGTCCCCGGCTTCACCTGCGGCTGAGCTACCGGCCCGACCTGTTCTCCGACGAGACCGTGCGGCTGATGGGCGGCCGTCTGGAGGCGCTGCTGCGGGCCGTGGTCGAGGACCCGGAGCAGGCCGTCGGCCGGCTGGACATCGTCTCCCCGCAGGAGCACCGGCGGCTCGTCGACGAATGGAGCCGCGGCGGCGACGGGCCGCGGGCCCGGACCTTCCCCGAACTGTTCGAGGAGCAGGTCCGCAGTACCCCGGACGCCGACGCCGTCGTCGCGCCGGGGGTCCTGCTCCGTTACGCCGAGCTGAACGAGCGGGCGAACCGGCTCGCCCGGCTGCTGGCCGCGCGCGGGGCCGGGCCGGAGAAGATCGTCGCCCTGCTGCTGCCCCGGTCGGTGGACATCGTGGTGGCGCAGCTCGCGGTGCTCAAGTCCGGGGCCGCCTACCTGCCGGTGGACCCGTCCTACCCGGCCGAGCGCATCGCGTTCATGCTCGACGACGCGGCGCCGGTACTCGCCCTCACCGCCTCCGGTGTCACCCTGCCGCAGGACACGCTGCCGGCCGGGCTCCCGGTGCTGCGGCTGGACGACCCGGCCGTCACCGGGGAGCTCGCCGCGCTGCCGGCCCACGACCTGGCCGACTCCGACCGCACCGCCGCGCTGCTGCCCGGTCATCCCGCGTACGTCATCCACACCTCCGGTTCCACCGGCAGGCCCAAGGGTGTGCTGGTGCAGCACACCGGGCTGGCGGCCTTCTCCGCCGCGGTGGCCGAAGGGTTCGCCGTGGACGGCACGGCCCGGGTGCTCCAGTTCGCCTCGCCGAGCTTCGACGCCTCGGTGCTGGAACTGTGCTCCGCGCTGCCGGCCGGAGCCGCGCTCGTCGTGCCCCCGCCCGGCCCGCTCGGTGACGAGGCCCTCGCCGAGGTGCTGCGCGAGCAGCGGGTGACCCATGCCCTGGTGCCGCCGGCGGCACTCGCCACCGTGCCCGTGGAAGGGCTGGCCGACTTCCGCTCCCTGGTCGTCGGCGGCGACGCCACCGGCGCCGAACTCGTGGACCGCTGGGCGCCGGGCCGCCGCATGGTCAATGCCTACGGGCCGACCGAGGCCACCGTCGCGGCCACCCTCAGCGAGCCCCTGACCGCGGGGGGCGGCACTCCGCCCATCGGCCGGCCGGTCCGCGGCACCAGGGTCTACGTGCTGGGGGACACGCTGCGCCCGGTTCCCGTCGGCGTACCGGGGGAGCTGTACGTGGCCGGGGACGGTCTGGCCCGCGGCTACCTGGGGCGTGCGGCACTGACGGCCGAACGGTTCACCGCCTGCCCGTACGGCGGACCCGGCGAGCGGATGTACCGCACCGGGGACCTGGTGCGCTGGACCGACGACGGCCCCCTGGAGTACCTCGGCCGGGCCGACGACCAGGTGAAGATCCGCGGCTTCCGCGTCGAACTGGGCGAGATCGAGTCGGCGCTCGCCGCGCTGCCCGGTGTCGGCCGCGCGGTGCCCGTGGTGCGGGAGAACGCCGGGGGCGACCGGATGATCGTGGCCTACGTCGTTCCGGCGGACCCGGCCGGCCCTGCGGGCTGCCTGGAGCCGGACGCGCTGCGGGCCGGTCTGGCCGGCACGCTCCCCGAGTACATGCTGCCCGCCGCGTTCGTGCGGCTGGACGAGGTCCCGCTGATGCCGAACGGAAAGCTGGACCGCAGGGCGCTGCCCGACCCCGAGTTCACCGTGGCGCTGGGCAGCGGGGCGCCCCGCACCCCCGAGGAGGAGGTGCTCTGCGGTCTGTTCGCCGAGGTGCTCTCGCTGCCCAGGGTCGGCGTCGACGACAACTTCTTCGATCTCGGCGGGCATTCACTGCTGGCGACCCGGGTGATCAGCCGGGCGCGGGCCGCGTTCGGCGTGCGGCTCTCGGTGCGCAGCCTGCTGGAGAACCCGACCGTGGCCGCACTGGCCGCCGAGCTCACCGCCGGTTCCGACCACGACCCGTTCGACGTGCTGCTGCCCCTGCGGCCCGGCGGCTCGAAGCCGGGCGTGTTCTGCCTGCACCCCGGGGCCGGTATCGGCTGGGGCTACTCGGGCCTGCTGCGGCACATCCCGGCCGACCACCCGATCTACGCGCTCCAGGCGCGAGGGCTCGCCCGCGACGAGGAATTGCCCTCCTCCATCCAGGAGATGGCCGACGACTACCTCGCCCGGATCCGCAGCGTCCAGCCGTCCGGTCCCTACCACCTGGTGGGCTGGTCCCTCGGTGGAATCCTCGCGCACATGATCGCCACTCGGCTCCAGGACGCGGGCGAGCAGGTCGGGCTGCTGGCCGTGCTGGACACCGACCCGGACATTCCCTCCGAGGAGCACGCGGATCTCGCGTACGACGAACAGGACGTGCTGGCCACGCTGTTGGACCTCAGCGGCCGGGCAGGGGACCGCGACCCGGCCGAGCCGCTGGTGTACGAGCAGGTGATGGAGGTCCTGCGGGCCGGGGACAGCGCACTCGCCGGCCTGGAAAAGCGCCATATCAGCGCGCTCGCCCGTGTTGGCACCAACATGTCGAGGAGCATCATCCACCCGTACGGCCCTGGTCTACTGGGCATCGTCCGTGGCGATGTCATGCTGACCGTCGCAGGCCGGGACCATGCCTCCCCGCAGGCGATGGCCGCGGCGTGGCGGCCCTTCGTGGAGGGGCGGGTCGACATCCAGGTCGTCGACTGCGGGCACAACGAGCTGACCCGGCCGGGGCCCATCGGCGAGATCGGCCGGGCGCTCGCCGCGCAGTTGCGCGAGCTCCGGTGAACCGCCGGAGCACCCCCGTACCGACGACCCGCCACAGCGCACCCACTTGGAGCAAGCCCCTATGACCAGCGCCACCGCGGCACTGGGCGGAGCCGACGTCGAGGACCGTGAGCTCGACAGCTTCGACCTGACCGATCCCCGGACCTATCAGACGACCGACGTCCACGCCATGTGGCGCCGGTTCCGCGCCGAGCGCCCGGTGCACCGTCATCCGGCGGCCGCGGCGGGACCCGAATTCTGGGTCCTGTCCAAGTACGACGACATCATGAAGGTGTACAAGGACGACGACAACTTCACCTCCGAGCGAGGGAACCTGCTGGTCACGCTGTTGCACGGCAGTGACTCCGCGGCGGGCAAGATGCTCGCGGTCACCGACGGCCCCCGGCACGCGGCGATCCGCAAGCTGATGCTCAAGTCGTTCTCGCCGCGCGCCCTGCGGCACATCTCGGAGCAGGTCGTGCAGCGCACCCGCATGCTCCTCAAGACCGCGGTGGAGCGGGGCGAGGCGGACTTCGCGCGGGACGTCGCCGAGCACATCCCGATCGCCACCATCTGCGACCTGCTGGGCGTCCCCGAGTCGGACCGCGCCTTCCTGCTCGGCCTCAACAAGCAGGCACTCAGTTCCAGTACGGCCGACACCAGCGCCCAGGACTCGTGGCTCGCCCGCAACGAGATCCTTCTGTACTTCGGCGAACTCGCCGAGGAGCGCAGGAGGAACCCGGTCGACGACGTCATCAGCGTGCTGGCCACCGGCGAGATCGACGGAAAGCCGCTCGACGAGGACGAGATCGTCCTGAACTGCTACAGCCTGATCATCGGCGGCGACGAGACCAGCCGGCTGTCGATGATCGGCGGGGTGCAGGCGCTGATGCGTCACCCGGAGCAGTGGAACGCGCTGAAGCAGGGCGAGGTGACGGTGGAAAGCGCCGTGGAGGAGGTGCTGCGCTGGACGACCCCGGGCATGCACTTCGGCCGCCGGGCGCTGCGGGACGTCGAGGTCGCGGGGCAGCGGATCGCCGCCGACGACATCGTCACCCTGTGGAACACCTCCGCCAACCGGGACGAGGACGTCTTCGACGCCCCCGAGACGTTCGACCTGGCCCGCACCCCCAACAAGCACGTGTCGTTCGGCTACGGGCCGCACTTCTGCCTCGGTGCGTTCCTCGGCCGTGTCGAGATCAACGCCATGCTCGACGGACTGCGGACCGTGGCGGACCGCATCGAGCCCAACGGCCCGGTGGAGCCGGTGCTCTCCAACTTCCTCAGCGGCCTGGAGAGCATGCCCGTCCACTTCGAGGCGGACCGTGAAGGGCTCGCCCGGTGGAGCTGAGGGCCGTTCGTTCCACCCGCAGGTCCTGATGAGAAGGAAGAGGAAGACGATGTCGAAGGCACGAGAGGATGCCACGTCGGCGTCCGTGGCCCCGGTTTCCCGAGGGGAGCGGGCCGTCGGGTACTGCGCGCTGATCGCCGGGCTCGCCTACGCCCTGCCGCACCTGTGGTGGGGGCTGGGGATCATGGTCGCCTACCCCGACACCCCCGAGTCGGTGCCGGACGTGGCCTGGCAACGCATGATCGCCTTCTGGGGCATGGGAGCGGCCGCCACTCTCGCCGCCCTCGCGACCACCGCCCTCTTCCGGCCCTGGGGGGACTTCTTTCCCCGGTGGCTCCGCGTCGGGGCGGCCCTGATCGGTGGCACCGGGCTCGCGTTGTGGGGACTCGGCTATGGCTACCTGCGGTTCTTCGTAGCCGTGGGCAGGGTCGAGCCGAGCGCGGAAGTGGCCGCCTCCTTCGGTCCCTGGAACTTCTACTGGTATCCCGTGTTCTTCGTCTGGGGCGCGTCGCTGGTGCTCGCCGGCCTCCACCTGCGCCGCCGCCCCCGCCGTTCGCCCGCCCCCGGGAGCGATGTCCCGCAGCCGGACAAGCGGACCCGGCGGGCCCCGTCAACCATCGAGGTGAACTCGTGACCAACGCCATCGAGGCCGAGGGCCTCCGCAAGAGTTACAAGGGGCACGAGGCCCTGAGCGGGGTGTCCCTCTCCGTGCCCGAGGGAACGGTCCTCGGACTGCTCGGCCCCAACGGTGCGGGCAAGACCACCACCGTCCGCATCCTGGCCACCCTGCTCCGGCCCGAGGAGGGCCGGGCGACGGTCGCCGGATTCGACGCCCTCAACCAGCCCAAGGAGGTACGCCGCCGGATCGGCCTCACCGGCCAGTACGCGGCCCTCGACGAGCGGCTCACCGGCCGCGAGAACCTGCGGCTCATCGGCACCCTGCTGCACCTGGGCAAGGGCCCGTCGCGCCGGAAGGCGGACGAGTTGCTGGAGCGGTTCGAACTCTCCGACGCCGCCGACCGGGTGGTACGGACCTACTCCGGCGGCATGCGCAGGCGGCTGGACCTGGCGGCCAGTCTGATGGTCGACCCGCCGGTCCTCTTTCTCGACGAGCCGACCACCGGACTCGACCCCAGCAGCCGGCTCGTGCTGTGGGGGATGATCCGGGAGCAGGTGGCCAAGGGCGTCACCGTCCTGCTGACCACCCAGTACCTGGAAGAGGCCGACCAGCTCGCCGACCGCATCGTGGTCATCGACTCCGGCAAGGTGATCGCCGACGGCACCGCCGACCAGCTGAAGCAGAAGGTCGGCAACGAGCGCCTCGAGGTCGCCGCGCTCGCCACCGAGGACACCTCCCGGGTGGTGGCCGCGATCGGTGCCCGGCTCGCGACCACCCCGTCGGTCTCCGAGGACGGTCGCATCGTGTCGGTGCCGCTGCCCGACGGGATGGGCGGTGTCGCCGCCGCAGCCGCGGCGGTGGAGGAACTCGGCATCGAAATAGCGGAGTTCGCCGTTCGACGCCCTTCGCTCGACGATGTTTTCATGACGCTGACCGGCCAGAAGGCCAGGGAGAAGGATTCGGCGTGACCGAGACACTGAGTGACGTACGGGCTTTGGTGGGCCGTCACTTCCGGCACATCTACCGCATACCCGAGCAGCTGATCAGCGTTACCATCATGCCGATCGCCTTCGTGCTGATCTTCGGCATGCTCTTCGGCAGTGCCATGACGGTGGAGGGCGGCAACTACCAGGAATACATCATGGCGGGCATCTTCATCCAGGTGATGATGGCCAACATCTCCCAGACGGCCCTGGGCGTCGTCGGGGACCTGAGCAACGGCCTGGTGGACCGATTCCGTTCACTGCCGATCTCCCGTTCCGCGGTGCTGATCGGCCGCACCACCGCAGACATGGCGCTCGCCGCCTGGTCCTGCATCCTGATGGCCGGTGTCGGCTATCTCATCGGCTGGCGCATCCACAACGGACTGCCCAAGGCCCTCGCGGCGTTCGGGCTGCTGCTCCTGCTCGGCTTCGCCATGTCGTGGCTCGGCGCGCTGCTCGGTCTGGCGCTGCGCAGCACCGAATCGGTCAACGCCCTGGCGTTCATGGCGATGATGCCGCTGGTGTTCCTGTCCAACGCGTTCGTCCCGCCGGACGGGCTGCCGACCTGGCTGAGGGTCGTCGCCGAGTGGAATCCGGTCAGCATGGTGGTCACCGCCTGCAGGCAACTCTTCGGCAACCCCACCGTGGGCCTCGGCACGGGGCTGCCGGCCGAGCATCCCATCGCGATGTCGCTGCTCCTGGTCGGTGCCATCCTCGCCGTGGTCATCCCGATGTCGGGCCGCGCCTACAGCACGGCGACCGCCCGCTGAGGGCGACCGCCTCCCTACGCCGAAGGGCCCGGTCGCGTGCTCGGCGGTTTCCACGGGCCGTTGCACCACACGGCCGGTCGGTTTCGTCAGATCAAGGTACGAGTGGTTCATACAGAACGCCCGGCCGGGTTTCCCCGGCCGGGCGTTCTGCGTGGGCGGCCGTGCGAGTTCGGCGGCGACGGCGCCGAGGTGTGCGCCGAGGGGTCGGTTCCTGTCGCAGCCGGCCCCCGACCCCGGACGTGCAGTGCCCGGCAGGCGGCGTTGCGAACCATGTGGGGCTCCGGCCGATCGGCAGCATCTCCCGCGGAGCGTGGCACATCCGCTCCGGGCTCCGTTTCTCGTCCGGCATCGCCTGGGCGGCGTCCCGCAGTACCGGACTCGAGCCGGGCCCGGGGCTCGGAGCGGGGCGTGCGGTCACCCCCGCGGCCCTGAGGGGTCCTTGCACTATGAGCGCCCGATGAGGTCGCGTGGTCCGGTGCCGTGCGTTGCAAGGCGCCGGAGAGCCCTTGTAGCGGAGCTACCAGGGCTTTTCGGCAACGCGGCGAGGTGCGGTGCCGGGCCGCGCGACCTCATCGGGCGGGCATAGTGCAAGGACCCCTGAGCCGCGTGGCCCTTCTGCGGGCCCGGGTGGCCGAGGTCAGCGGCGGCCGCGGGAGAGCGAGAACAGCACTCGCAGCGTCAGCGCCGAGGCGACGAGCAGCAGATTGCACCCGAGCACCTCGAACAGTCCGACCGACGGGGTGATCTCCGGCCCGCCGGGCGTCTGCAGCAGCATCACCCCGACCACCCCGGCCGCACCGCCGCTGAAAGCCAGCAGTACGTCGTGGACGATGCCACGGACGAAGTCGCGGTCACGTTCGTCGGCCAGCACCCGGACGTTCACGCTCAGCCGTCCCTGCTCCAGGGCCTCCGTGATGCGGTCCACCCGGCGCGGCAGCCGGCGCAGGACCGGCAGCAGCGTGAGCATCTCGTCCGCGGCCGCCCGTCCGAGGCTCCCCGGGGCCAGCTTCCGCCGGACCTGGGAGGTCGCGAACCGGCGGGCCTCGGCGATGATGTCGTAGTCGGGGACCAGCCGGCCGAGGGACACCTCCAGCGTCGACAGGGAACGGAACACGGCGGCGATCTCGCCGGGCACGACGAGCCCGTACTTGGTCACCAGCGCGAACAGCGCCGCGAACATGTCCCGGTCCGGCCGGGTCCCCGGGACCAGGTGCCGGGCCATGAACCGGCCCAGGTCACGGGTCAGCCGGTTCTCGTCGGCCGGTTCCGGCCGGTGCTCCACCAGTTCCAGCAGCGCGTCGCAGAGGGCCTGCTGGTCGTTGCGGTGGATCGCGACCAGCAGGTCGCGCAGCGCCGAACGCAGCACCCGGTCGATACGGCCGGCGCAGCCGAAGTCCAGCAGTCCCAGTCGTCCGTCGTCCAGCAGCATGATGTTGCCCGGGTGCGGATCGGCGTGGAAGACGCCGTCGGTCATGATCTGCGCGAGGACGCAGTCCAGCAACGCTCCGGCGAGCGCCGTCCGGTCGAATCCGCGGGCGTCGGCGGACTCGGCGGCCTTGTCGAGCGTCACCCCGTCCAGCCATTCCACCACCAGCACGCGGGCGGTGGTCAGACCGTCGTGGACGGCGGGGATCTTCACTGCCGGGCGTGGGGCCGGATCTTTTGACAGGTGCTGTCCGGCATCGGCCTCCCGCGCGGCGGCGACCTCCTGGGTGTTGCGGGCCTCGGTGCGGAAGTCGAGTTCCTCCCGGAGGGAGGCGCCGAAGCCCTGGACCAGTCCGGTGACTCCGACGGAGCGGCCCCACGCGGTGCGTTCACCGGTCCTCCGGGCGATCCGCAGGAGGATGTCCAGGTCGCGTTCCACCACCTGGCGGGCCCGGGGGCGCCGCACCTTGACGGCGACCGTCCGGCCGTCCCGCAGGCGTGCCCGGTGCACCTGGGCGACGGAGCCGGCCGCCAGCGGCACGGTGTCGAACTCGGCGAACACCTCACCCGGCGGGGCTCCGAGGTCCTCGGTGAGCACCTGCTCGATGTCGTCCCAGGGCTCGGCGGCCGCCGCGCACTGGAGCAGGCTCAGTTCGTCGATGAACTCGGCGGGCAGCAGGTCGTAGCGGGTGGAGAGCACCTGGCCGAGTTTGACGAAGGTGGTGCCCGCCTCCTCAAGGGCCATCCGCAGGGCGCGGGCGTGCTCCGTCCGGGTGGCGCTCGTCGCCGGGCCGGTCAGGCCGGACAGCCGCGGGAGGCGGCCCAGCCCGTGCCGGAGGGCGATCCTGCTGAGCTCCGTGAAGCGCTGGGTGCGCGCCACCCGGCGCTTCACGGAGCGTGGCCAGCGGACGATGCCGCCGACCGACCCGCTGGGCACCACCGCCTCGGACAGGGCCAGGAAGATCATGGCGGCCAGCAGGGCGCAGCCCACCTGGACGGTCACCAGTGCGGTGCCCGCCGCGGTGGGCCCCATCGCGGAACTCACCAGTCCGGTGGTGAGCAGCCCGGTGCATCCGGTGAGCAGGGAGCGCAGCGCGCCGATCCGCAGACCGAGCAGTCTGCGCGCCCCGAAACCGAGTACCACCAGACCGAGGGCGATGGTGCCCACAGCGGTCAGGACGATAACGAACGCGGTCAACGTGAGGAGGTCACGTCGTGGCCGGCTCGGGTGCCGGCGCCGGCGCCGCGTCGTCGCCTTCCGCCGGCCTCCGACCGTCGCTGCCCGGCCACCAGGCCCGTTCGCCGAGCAACGAGGTGACCGCCGGTACCAGCACGAGCGCCATCACGAAGGCGGTGATCAGGATGCCGAACGACACCGCGAAGCCCATCTGCTGGAGCATGCTGTTGGCGGCCAGCATCAGGACGCCGAAGGTGCCGGCCAGGATGACGGCGGCGGTCCCGATGGTGGGCGCCGAGTGGGTCACGGCGAGTCGGACGGCCTCCTGCTGGGTCCTGCCCCGGGCGATCTCCTCGCGGAGGCGAGCCACCATGAGGATGTTGTAGTCGGTACCGATCGCCACCACGAAGAGGTAGACGAACACGGGCAGCGCGAACATCAGCCCGTTCTCGCCCTTGATCTGCTGGAAGACCATGACGGCCGAGCCGAGGGTGGCACCGAAGCCGAGGCCCACGGCCACGATCAGGTACCAGGGAGCGACGGCGCTGCGCAGCAGGAGTCCGAGAATCACCATGATGGCGATGCCGGCAATCGGGAAGACCAGCGAGTAGTCGTGGTCGACGGCGGTGCGGATGTCCGCGAGGACCGCGCTGGTGCCGCCGACGAGCGCCTCGGTACCCTCGGGCGCCGCCCGGTGCGCGGTGTCCCGCAGGTCTCCGGAGACCAGGTCGATGGCCGCCTCCTCTGCGGGGCGGAAGTCCAGGACGACGCTGAACTGCGCCGCGTCCCCGGCGGTACCGAGCATGGCCGGCGAGACGTCGCCGACGCCCTCGACCCCGGAGAGCTTCTCGCGGAACGTCTCCAGACCGGCCGGGTCGAGCCGGGAGCCGTCCTTGGAGGCGACGAGGACCAGCGAGGGGTCGGTCTGCCCGGCGGAGAAGCCACGCTGAAGGTCCTTGGACGCCTGTACGGACTCCAGGTTCTGCGGCAGCGAGCTCTCGCTGTCGAACTCGGCGTTGAAGCCGAAAGCGGCCACGCTCATGACGGCCAGCAGGCCGCCGGAGAGGCACGCCAGGAGGCGGGGCCGCCGCGAGACGAGGGTGCCGAGCCGGCCGGCGACGACGCTCCTGGGCTGCTTCTTCCACGCCTTGGAGGGCCAGAACGCCTTGGTGCCCAGCAGCGAGAAGACGGCGGGCACCAGGGTGAGGGAGGCGATCAGGGTGACGGCCACGGCGATGGCCAGCGACGGGCCCATGGCGCGCAGCATGCCCATGGTGGAGAGCACCAGGGCGAGGAAGGCGACGATGACCGCGCCGGCCGCGGAGGCGATGGTCTCGCCGACCCGCGCCACCGCGTCGATCATGGCCTTCTTGGGCTCCTGTCCCTCCCGCAGCTGCTCGCGGTACCGGAAGAGCAGGAACAGGATGTAGTCGGTGCCGACGCCGAACAGCACCACGATGAGGATGGCGGAAACCGAGTTGTCGGCCTGGAGTCCGCCGAGTTCGGCGGCGGTGGCGATCAGCCCGGTGGCCACCACGAACACCAGAAGGATCAGCAGGACCGGCAGCAGCGCGATGAGCGGACTGCGGAAGATCACCAGCAGCAGCACCACGATCAGCACCAGGGTTGCCAGCATGATCATCGCGTCGGTGTCACCGGAGGACTCGAGGTTGTCCAGCCCGCTGGCGGTCGGCCCGGTCACCCCCATGCTCAGGCCGGTCTTCGCCAGCAGCGGCTTGGCGTCCGCCCGGAGCTGCTTCACCGACTCGAAGAGCGTCTGGTCGTAGTGGTTCTTCGTCGTGGCGAAGACGCTCGCCAGCGCCACCTTGCCGTTGGGCGAGACCGCCTCGGGGCTCGCCAGGACCGACTTCACCTTGTCGTAGCCCTCGGCCTGCAGGGCCTCGGCGATCCGGGTCACCTCCGCCAGGTCGGCCGGCGAGAGCTCGCCCCGGTCGTCCCGCTGGAACACCGCGATGGCGGAGGGCTGCTCCGCCATCGGGAACGCGCGCTGCTGCAGCTCCGTGACGCGTACCGACTCGTAGTGGGACGGCAGGAAGTCCGCTTGGTCGTTGGTGCTCTTCAGCTGCGGCGCGAGCGCGACAGCGGCAACGGTCGCGATGATCCAGGCGATGATCGTCAGCCAGGGCCGGTTGACGGCGGACCGCCCTATCCGTCCGAACATGGTGCTCCTTCGTGCTTCCTGAGCTGGGGGATACCGGGGCCAACGCATGGGGGTCGCCGGTTCTCCTCGCAGTCTGGCCGCCGTGCTCCGCCGCCGACGACGGCGAGCCGCCAACGCGGCAAGAACCTGCCAGGGCCGTTGCCCGCGCTCCAGGCCCGGTGTGACAGTCCTGATGTCCGCAGCGCGACCCGGTGCGACAGTCCTGACGTCCGCAGCGCGACCCGTCGCGGACGCCCTCCGCTCCCCGGCCCGCCGCACGTACCGTCCGGGCCCTGCCGCGGCGTCGGGCGGGCAGCCGGTCGCCAGGAGCGAGCCACTGTGGCGAGCCCCCGCGTCCGGCCGTCCGTAGTGGCCGGCCGGGGAACCCCGTGCCTCATACCCTCAGGAGCCCGGATGAACGTGTTGAGCACCCCGGAGCGCAGTTCCCTCGTATCTGGACTCGCGGCCGACGACCCGGCACTGCGGGACCGGCTGGCCGAGCGCATGCGGACCGTCGAACAGCGCCTCCAGGAGCGCACCGCCCGCACCGACGACCCTCGTGTCGCCCCACTCGTCGGGCATCTCGTCACCACCGGCGGAAAGCGGCTGCGGCCCCTTCTGGTCCTGCTGGGCGCGGAGTTCGGGGATCCGGAGAGCGAGGGTGTCATCGACGCGGCCGTCCTGGCCGAACTCGTCCACGTCTCCTCCCTCTACCACGACGACGTCATCGACGATGCCGGCACCCGGCACGGGGCGGACAGCGCCAACGCCCGCTGGGGAAACCGCCGCGCGGTGTTCGCCGGGGACTGGCTCCTCGCCCAGGCCGCCCAGCTGGCCTGCGAACTCGGACCGCGGGCGGTGCGGTTGAACGCGATGACCGCCGGCCGGCTGGTGCGCGGCCAGTCACTGGAGCTGCTCGGGCCCCAGCCGGGGACCGCGCCCCTGGACCACTACTTCCAGGTGACGTCCGGCAAGTCCGCGTCCCTGATCGTCCTGTCGCTGCAGCTCGGCGCTCTTCAGGCAGGCGCGCCCGGGGCGTACGTCGACATCCTCGCCGAGTACGGCGAGCAACTGGGCCTCGCCTTCCAGATGTCCGACGACCTCCTCGACATCAGTTCGCCCGCCTCCGCATCGGGCAAGGAACCGGGCATGGACGTGGAAGCCGGGGTGCTCAGCCTCCCTGTGCTCCTCGCCCTGGCCGGCGACGACCCGGGCGACGGAGAACTGCGTGCCCTGATCGCCGCCGGACCGGCCGCCGGGACACGCCCGCACCGCCGGGCGCTGGAACTCCTGCGGGACTCCGCCGCACTCGCCACGGCCTCAGCCATGAGGGACGAGCGCCTGGCACTGGCCCGTACCGCCCTCGCAGCCCTGCCTCGGACCCCGGCGCGAAGGATCCTCGGCACGCTCTGCGACTTCATGGCCCACCGCAGGGCCTGAAGCACCTACGGGAGACCGAACATGCCGGGGCACAGCGACACCGTGCACGACCGCATCGCCCGACTCGGGCCCGCGGGAGCGAGCCGCGTCCGGCCGCCCGCCGCACCGTCCGCCCCGCAGCCACGCCCGGCTGTCGGGCCGCGAGGACGGAAACCGGCGGATGTGAACGGCTTCGACCCGTTCGTGTTCCGTGTACTCGGGTCGGTCGAGGCCGAGATCGGCGGACGGACGGTCCCCCTCGGCGGAGCGAAGCAGCGCACAGTCCTCGCGGCGATGCTGCTCGCCGGGGGCCGGTCGCTCTCCGACGACCGGCTCAAGGCCCTGCTGTGGGGGTGCGAACCGCCCGCCACGGCGACGGCCCAGCTCTACACCTACATCTCCCAGCTCAGGAAGTGCCTGGGCACCGGCGTCCGCCTGGAGCGGTACGCCCACGCCTACCGACTGGACACACGGGGCGCCTTCTTCGACTGGACGGCTTTCGAGAGCCTGGTGGACCGCGGTCGCGCGGACCTGACGGCGGGCCGCTACACCGCGGCCGCCGACCACCTCGGGCAGGCGCTCGCGCTACGGCGCGGGCCGGTTCTCTCCAACGTCACCGTCCACCTCAGGGAACGCCAACGGCCCTTGCTGGACGAGGCACTCCTGTCCGCGCGGGAAGACCGGATCGAAGCCGAACTGGCCCTGGGACGGCACGACACGGCGGTCCCGCAGCTGATGCGGCTCGTGATGGAGAACCCCTTGCGCGAGCGGCTGCTCGGCCAGCTCATGACAGCTCTGCACCGGTGCGGCCGGCAGGCGGAGGCCCTCGCGGTGTACGAGCGCGGCCGGCGGATGCTCCGTGACGAGCTGGGGGTGGACCCGGACCGGGCCCTGCGTGACATCCGGCAGTCCGTGCTGACGGGCACCCTCGCGAGGCCCGACGCGCGCGAGGGGGCGGGGATCGCCGGCACGGCCCTCGCCCTGCCGGACGGTGGGCCCCGCCCTGCGGTGGCGCGGGTGCGCGACCGTAGCGTCTGGAGCGGTGTCGTGCCCGCGATGCTGCCCGTCGATGTCGCGGACTTCTCCGGCCGCCGCCGGGAGCTGGAGGGCATCGCGGCCGCCCTGCGCCGAGCAGGGCCCTCCCCCGCCGTGGTGACGGGCGCCGCGGGTACCGGCAAATCGGCCCTGGCCGTGCACGCCGCGCACCGGGCACGGCGAAGCTTCCCGGACGGGCAGCTCCACGCCGACCTGTCCGGACAGTCCGAACACCCCCGCTCCCCCGCCGAGGTACTCGGCTGGTTCCTACGGGCCATGGGCGTCGCGGAGCACAGACTTCCGGCTTCTGTGGAGGAGCGCGGCCAGCTCTACCGCAGTCTGCTCGCCGACCGCCGGATGCTGGTGCTCCTGGACAACGCCGCCGACGACCGCCAGGTCCGCCCGCTGCTGCCCGGCACGGGCGGCTGCCGCACGCTGATCACCGGCCGGGACTCCTTCACCACCCTGCCGGGGGCGCGTCCGGTCACCCTCGGCCCGATGAGCGCCGAGGAGGGCCGCCGGATGCTGAGCGCGATCGTGGGGGCCGAGCGGACCAGGGGCGAGCCCGACGCGGCCGCCCGCATCGTCGAACTGTGCGACCGGCTGCCGCTCGCCCTGCGGATCGTGGCGGCCCGGCTGGCTGCGCACCCGCGCCAACGGCTCGCGGCGGCGGCGGCCCGGCTCGAACCGGAGGAACGCAGGCTCGACGAACTAAGGGCGGGCGACCTCGACGTCCGGGCGGCGCTGTCCTGTGGTCACCGTCGGGTGACCACACCGGTGCGGGCGGCCCTGGGGGTCCTGGCGTCCGGCTGCCCCGACGTCTTCGGCGCACAAGAGGCGGCGAACGTCCTCGGTTGCCCGCAGAAGGACGCCGAGGACGCTCTGGAGAGCCTGGCCGGCGCCCGCCTGCTGGAGGTGTCCGGTCCGGTCCCGCCGCGCTACCGCCTCATGCCGTTGGTACGCCTCTTCGCCCGCGAGCACAACCGCGGGGAACCGGCTTCCCCCGGTAAGCCGGACGGCGGGCGACGGCCGGTCGTCCACTGACGGGACACGGTCAGCCACACCCTCCCGCGTGCCCCTCATCGAGGCCGAACGACCTGGTGCACCCCCCGTCGCCGGTATGCGGCAGCAGCGAACTGCTCAGGGAGTCGATGTAGGTGGCCACCAGATTGCTCCATCGGATGCCGGAGTCGCTGTCCCTCCGGCCGAGCAGCCCCGGGGAGCCGTCGACAGTCTCGGTTCCGCCGAAGCCGCCCTGTTGCACGAGGTCCCAGATCGTGTTCCTGGCGGTCGTCTCGTCGGACACGCTCTGGCCGTTGAGGACCGTCATCAGATTCATCTCCTCCTGTTCCAACCAGGACGTGATCTCCTCCTCCAGTTCAGCCAGCAGCTGGTCGCTGTCGCGGCCGTCCTCCTCATGGGGCGTCATCTCGCCCATAACCGCCTCCCTCGTCAACACGGTTTTGATATCGGTCAGTACGGGAACAGCTTCCGGGAAGCATCTATAAAACGCCTATGGAGAGCGGTCCTGTCCGACTCCGGGGCCGCTCCCGCGGCCCTCCGTCCCTCTCAGGCCCAGTGTCGGTAACGACTTCGGGGACAATTGACGCTGGGGCGTGCTGGCCTGGCGGTCCGGCTGGTGGTTGATCAGCAGGCGGTTGGTCGAGGGAGGACCGGTTCGGTGCTGGTCTCGTGGCGGGTCGCCCGCCGGGCGGAGCGGTCGGAGACCAGTCCGGCGACCGCGAGGTGCGTCTCGGTATAGGTCTCGCGGCGGCCGGTGAACCGCTGCAGAGGCCGCCACTGTTCGTACTCGGCGTTGGTGTGTTCCACACAGATCCGAGCGGAGGACCGGCGGCGACGCCGTTCGCGCCAGGCGTGCTGCTCGCTCAGGGCCGCGTCGCCATTCAGTCTCTTCGGCGGGGCGCCGATCTGGGCGGGGAACTCATTGGCCAGACCCCGATAGCCCTCGTCAACCTCGGCTTCCACCGTCGGGTGCCGGCGGAATTGCTCGGCGGTGCCCTCGGTACGTACGGCGGTTTGGTCGTGCATCCGGCCGGGCCGGACCACACCGCTGAACAAGGTGCGGCCCTGGTCGTCGCTGAAGGTGGTGGTCTTGATGGTGTTCTGCTTCTTCTTGCCGGAGATGAACGCCTTACGTCCGGGGCGTCCCGCGCGCGGGCGGCGGACCTGCTACCTCGGTGCCATCGATTCGCAGGCCAACGCTTTCTGCGTCGGCGTTGGCGAACACGTCCTCCAGTGTGCGCAGCCGCAGCCCGGGCCGGTCGGACACCGCGAAGCCCCGGGATGCCAGCAGCGGGCGGACCTCGCGGATCGCGTCGGAAATGGTGGAGCGGTCCACCCCATACAGCTCGGCCAGTGCCGCATGTGGCAGCCCCAGCCGCAGATGGACAAGGGTGGCCGGCAGCCGGTCGGTGAAGACCAGCTTCTGTTTGCGTCCGGCACCCGCTGCCCGCCTGCGTTCCCCGCCACGCCGCTTGCGCGGCGCGGACTCCCGGGCCGCAGCCCATCTCGGCGCGAGCTCTTCGAGCAACTCGCCGAAGTGTGCGCGAGAGACCCCGGACAAGGAAGGATGGGAACAGGCCGCACGGGCCCAGGTCATCTTCACAACTCACCCAACCTGTGCGGCCCGTCGCGGGCGTCCTCGGCGCCTACCTGGTGCTCCACCCGAGGGCACGCGTCTGGGTCCTCGTCCCCTTCCTGGTCTTCCTGCCGCTGCGCCTGCCCGTCTGGATCGTCCTGGGCCTGTGGTTCGTCCTGCAGGCGGTGTACTCGTCGGGTGGGGGCGTCACCGGCGCCGGAACGGTGGCGTACGTGACCCACGTGGCCGGCTTCGCCGTGGGCATGCTGCTCGCCCGGCCCCTCAAGCCGGGTACTCCCCCGCCGTCCGAACCGGGCGGCGTCCGCTTCGGACGGCAGACCCGACGGACCTGGTAGGGCCACAGGCCAGGAGCCAGGCAACCCAGGGGAAACCTAAAAGATTTCACACAAGCAACATCTGCATTACTGAACCAGTCACCGGTCGCCGAGCGGTTCCATCACTTGCATGTTCTACCAGTTCTCTGAGCCTCCAGCAGGGCTCACGCCGACTCGTCGCCGACTTTCCTGACGATCCGTCAGGAAATAAGCACTCCCTTGTAAGGGGGGCGTCGAGCCCGTCCATCCCTCTCGAAGCGGAGGGCCCCAGGGACTCACAGCCGAGCCGGCAGGCCCTCCGGGCACCTCACGCCGGAGACGCCGTATTGCGAGGCGGCGCGGAACACAGCAGGCACTCCCCGGTTGGCCGAACCGGCGATACTCCACCTCATTCCCCTACCTCGATCAAGCCGATCGTCCGACTTGGCGAATGGCCTTCGAAGGCCCCGAGGAATGACTCGCCGAATGGAGAAGAGATGCCGACGCACACGGGACGAAACCGCCCCGAAAATACCCCTGGAGCAGGCTGCCGGCCACCACCGACAAACCGTCGACACCCTTCCGGTACCTCATCGGCGCACCCGGTGCAGGGCCTTCGCGAGCGGTCCCCGCAGGTGTGCCGGGACGCGGATCAGCTCCCGCAGCCCCGCCCGTCGCGGAACCGCGTCCAGACGGTGGTAGAACTCGCCGACGTCGAGCGCCAGCTGGCGGCCGGCGGTCCAGTACGGGATGACCGCGCGCGAGGGCGTCCCGAGCCGCACGGCCTGCCCGCCCAGGGGCCGGCTCTCCACGTCCCCCCGCAGCGCGACGCTGCGGCCGACACCGAGGACCTGGAAGTACGCGGACACGTCGTGGACGCCACGGTCCAGGGGACCGCCGCCGGCCGCGGTGAGCGGATCGATCCGCATCGTCCCGGCCACCACGGGCCGCCACCGGCCGCCCCTGCCGTTCTCGAGCCGCACGGTGAGATCCGACGCGGGGAACCAGCCGACGTGCTGTCCGCGGTGGGAGAGCCGGATCTCCCCGTAGGCGGCGGTCAGGTGATCGCCGACCGCCCACTCCCCGGCTCCGGCGATCCCCTCGGTCAGCGCCGGATCGAGCACCAGGCGCCCCCCGCGCTCCAGGAGGGTCACCGCCCTGCCGTCCTGGTGGGCCAGGTACATCCGCACCGGGGCGGTGAGCGCGCCGTCGTGCCAGCGGGGCCGGCCGAGTTCCGCGAGGGGCCTCACCTGGCAGATGCGGCGGGCCAGCGACGACAGGGCGTCGAGGCGGCCCTCCTCCAGCAGACGGGCCCGCAGCCGCGTCACCGCCGGAAACCCTTCCCGGACGGACGGCGGGAACTCCTCGAGCACCAGCCGCCGCACCGCCTCGAACCGCTCCTGGACCTGACCGTGGCCGCTCAGCACGTAGGGCTCGCTCATATGGCGGAGGATCTCCACCCGGTAGGTCCGGCGGAGCATCGCGTCCTGCACCGGGCCGGGCGGGGTGTGCGCCCTGACGGTCTGCACGACCTTGCGCAGCCAGCCGAAGTACTCGTCGACGACGAGCTGCCTGCTGCTGGTGTTCCCGCCGTCCTCCCGGCGCATCCAGTAGTAGCAGGGGTAGTCGCCCAGGACCGAGACGCACCGCGCCACCGCGTACGCGTGCGCCATGAACACCTGGTCCTCGAGCCGGCACCGGCCCTCCGGGAACCTGACGCCGTTGTCCAGGAGGAAAGCGCGGCGGAACATCTTGTGGGGCGTCAGGCTCTCGAACAGCGGGTGGTCGCCCACCGTGCAGCGGTCGACCGTGCGGGCGAAGACATTGCTGGCCCGTGCCATGGTGCCCGCCGGTTTGCCGAGGACGATGTCCGATCCGTTGCGTCTGCCCAGGTCGTAGAGCCGTTCCAGCGCCTCGCGGCCCAGTTCGTCGTCCTGGTCGACGAACTGGACGTACTCGCCCCGGCTCAGCCGCACCCCGACGTTCCTCGGTTTCCCCGGCCAGCCGGAGTTCTCCTGGCGGTGCACCCGCACGTGGGGGTGCAGGGCCGCGAGCCGGTCCAGGCGTTCGGCCGAGTCGTCGGTCGAGCCGTCGTCGACGTACACGACCTCGTAGGCGTCGCGGCCGATGCTCTGCCCGAGCAGGCTCTGCGCGCACTTGTCGATGTAGGAGCCCGCGTTGTGGACGGGGACGACGACGCTGACTTTGAGCACGGGATCCACCCTCGTGTCCGACTGGAGGTCGCGGTGGTCTCGGTGTCCGACGGCGGCGGAACGCCGGTTTTGGCACCGTCGTCCGTTCCCGGAACGGCCACGGGTGAGAAACACCTGAGCCCACGGGCGAGGAACGTAACACCGGAGACGGAGCCGCACCGCGAACGAGCGGCACATGCACCCGAATGGCGCACGCACCGGGCGGGCATAGTGCAAGGACCCCTAAGAGCGGTGGGGCTGTCCGTCGTACCGCACTGGCTCAGTGGACGGAGTGCTCCTCCTGTGGGAACACCCCGCCGCCGACGTCCTCGGCGAACGCCTTCGCCGCACTGATGGTCTGCGGGGAAGTGCCGGTTGAACGTCGTCGTCCGGGGGTCGGTGGCGCAGCCGGCCGGCATCACCGCGAGTGGCAAGACGTACGACCCGGCCCACGCAGGCACGGACAACTCCGAGCGCACCAAGCTGGGTTCGACGTGGTTCCACCACACCGCGCTCGGCCTGGTCGACGACGCGGGCACAACGAGCCCGGCGAGACGTGCGACCCGTCGGCTTCGTGGCCGGCATGCTGGTCGCCCGGCCGCCGCGCCCCGGCATCCGCCGCCCCGGAGCCGCGCGGCCTGCTGTTCGGCAGGCGGGCACGGCCCCGGTCCCCGTGGTGAGCGGCCCGTGTGGTCAGCGGGCGGTGACGGTGTGGACGTGCTCCACGAGGCGGGTCAGCGCGTCCGGGTCGGTGGCCGGCATGACGCCGTGGCCGAGGTTGAAGACATGGCCCTCGAGGCCCTCGGCCGCGGCCAGCACCTCACGGGTCTTCGCCTCCACCGCCTCCGTGCCGGCGAACAGCACGGTCGGGTCGAGGTTGCCCTGGAGCGCCTTGCCGGGGCCGACGCGGCGGGCGGCCTCGTCCAGCGGGACGCGCCAGTCGACGCCGACGACGTCCGCGCCGGCCTCGCCCATCAGGCCGAGGAGTTCGCCGGTGCCGACGCCGAAGTGGATGCGGGGCACCCCGTGGCCGGACACCGCGTCGAGGACCTTGGCCGAGGCGGGCAGCACCGAGCGCCGGTAGTCGGCCGGGGCGAGCGCGCCGGCCCAGGAGTCGAACAGCTGGACCGCGGAGGCGCCGGCCTCGATCTGCACGGTGAGGAAGGCGGCGGTGATGTCCGCGAGGCGGTCGAGGAGGTCGGCCCAGAGTTCCGGGTCGCCGTACATCATCGCCTTGGCGTTCTCGTACGTGCGGGACGGGCCGCCCTCGACGAGGTAGCTGGCGAGGGTGAACGGGGCGCCCGCGAAGCCGATCAGCGGGGTGGCGCCGAGTTCGGCGGTCAGCAGGCCGATCGCCTCGGTGACGTAGGAGACGTCCTCGGGGGTGAGGTCGCGCAGCCGGGCCAGGTCGGCGCGGGTGCGGAAGGGCTCCTCGACGACGGGGCCGATGCCGGGCTTGATGTCGAGGTCGATGCCGATCGCCTTGAGCGGGACGACGATGTCGCTGAAGTAGATCGCCGCGTCGACGTTGTGGCGGCGCACCGGCTGGAGCGTGATCTCGGCGACGAGGTCGGGGCGCATGCAGGAGTCGAGCATCGCGATGCCCTCGCGCACCTTGCGGTACTCCGGCAGTGAGCGGCCCGCCTGCCGCATGAACCACACCGGAGTGTGCGGCACGGGCTCACGCCGGCACGCCTTGAGGAAGGCACTGTCGTACGTCTGGGTCGGCTGCTTGCCCCGCGGGCTGACATTGGCGCTCACCCGGCCAGTCTCCCACGGCCCGCCGGCCGCCCCGCACCGCAGGCCGTCCGCACACCCCGACCCGCGCCGGGCCGTGTCCCGTCCCCCCGCGCCACGCCGGTGCGACACGATCCGGACACCGTTGCCCGCCACGGGTGTCCCTCCCCGCGCCGGGGCCTGCTTCCGCTTAACCTTCCCCGCATGGCTGCGGCTCAGGGACGACTGTCGGACGGCACGGGCGGAATGGACGAAGCGAAGGACACCGATGCGGATCTCGGGCTCGGGGGGACGGCGCCCCCGTTGCCCTTCCGGACCGCCGTCGACGCGTTGCGGGGCGCGCGGCTGCGCCCGCAGATCGAAGTGGAGGCCACCCCGGCGCCCAAACGGCTCGCCCCGTACGCGTACGCGCTGGAGGCGGCGGTCGTGGACGGCGACGAGGACCTGGCCGACGGCCGGCTGGTGCTGCTGCACGACCCGGCCGGGCACGACGCCTGGCGGGGCACCTTCCGTCTGGTGACGCTGGTGCGTGCGGAGCTGGAGCCGGAGATGGCGGCGGATCCACTGCTTCCGGAGGTGTGCTGGTCCTGGCTGACCGGTGCGCTCGCGGCGCGCGGTCTGACGTACGGCGAGCCGAGCGGCACGGTCACGCGGGCGAGTTCGCACTACTTCGGCGGGCTGTCCGAGCGCCCCGCCGCCTCGCAGATCGAGATCCGTGCCTCGTGGACACCACGGGAGGGCCAGGGCGGGGCGCCGGACACGGCCACGCACCTGGTGGCGTGGTGCGATCTGCTGGCGCAGGTCGCCGGGCTGCCGCCGGCCGCTCCGGGGGACGCGTCGGTGGTGACGCTCCCTCAGCGGCGGGGCCCGCAGTCGCGCTGAGCCCGCCGCGTCGCCGAGTCCCACGCGGACTCCGATCCCGCGACCCGCACCCGCGTCCCCCGCAACGTGCCGTGCCGAGCCCCGCGTGGGGCTCCCGGCGGTCCTCGAGGCCGGTCTTCGGACCGGTCTCTTCGTCGTTCCCGGGCTGGTCGCCGGTCCGGCCGCCCGACCGGCCGCCGGGCCGGTCTCCTTGTCGACTCACCGGCCTCCCCGCCACCGATCCCCTTGGCAATCCCTTTGGCGACCTTTTTGGGGATCTCTTTGTCGATACGGCCACTTTCGGAAGGGTTACGACGCAGACCGAAACCGTTCGGTCTTCGAATGATCGACCGCGTGTCCGAATTGCGCGGATTGTTACTCACTGGATCGTGATCATTCTCTAAAGGAGACCGGGTTTGCTGCCGAAGACGACTGTGACCTTGAAAGCACGGTTGAGCCCGGCCTCACCCCACGAGCCGGCCCCGTCCCGCCGCCACCCCAGGAGGCCTGGTGTCCGTTCTCCTCGAGCAGCCCGCAAGCCTGGTCGCCTACCGCCCGAACAAGCCGACCGCCATGGTGGTCGTGGCCGACCCCCGCGTCCGTTCCACCGTCACCCGCCATCTGTGGGCGCTCGGTGTACGCGACGTGATCGAGGCCTCGTCCGTCGCGGAGGCTCGTCCCCGCATCGGCAACCCCCGCGACATCTGCGTCGCCGACGTCCACCTGCCGGACGGTTCCGGCCTCACCCTCCTCTCCGAGACCCGGGCCGCGGGCTGGCCCAACGGCCTCGCCCTGTCCGCCGCCGACGACATCGGCGCCGTGCGCAACGCCCTCGCCGGCGGAGTGAAGGGCTACGTCGTCACCGGCACCCGTACCAACCTCGGGCTCCCCTCCCGCCCCGGTGCCGCCCCCATCGGCGGCGCCCGCCTGCACCGCCGCCCTCCGGGTGCCCCGAGCCACCCGGGCGGCTACCGCGAACTGTCCGGCCGTGAGGTCGAGGTGCTGCGACTGGTGGCGGAGGGGCAGTCGAACAAGGCCATCGGCGTCTCGATGGGCCTGTCCGCGCTGACCGTCAAGAGCCACCTCGCCCGCATCGCCCGCAAGCTCGGCACGGGCGACCGCGCCGGAATGGTCGCGGTCGCCCTGCGCACCGGCATCATCCACTGACCTTCCCGGCCGGGCACGCACCGGACTGACTTGTTTACGACCCCCCGGGGCCCGCCGCCGGAACGTTCCGTCGGCGGGCCCCTTCGTGGCATGGATACTCTTGACAGGTGACCGACGCCCACGACACCGCAGCAGACAGTGCCCTGCGAACCACCGGAGGCGCCCCTCCGGACGACGACGGATCTTCTGCTACGGAGGCGCCGATCCCCTTGCTCGAACCGCGCGAGGGCATTCCGCCCGTGATCACGGACGACGACGCCCTCGCCGAAGTGATCGCCGCCTTCGCCGCGGGCACCGGCCCCGTCGCCGTCGACGCCGAGCGCGCCTCCGGCTACCGCTACGGCCAGCGCGCCTACCTCGTCCAGCTTCGCCGCCAGGGCGCCGGGTCCGCGCTGATCGACCCCGTCGCCTGCCCCGACCTGTCGGGCCTGGGCGAGGCGCTGTCCGGCGTCGAGTGGGTGCTGCACGCCGCCACGCAGGACCTGCCCTGCCTGCGCGAGATAGGGATGCTGCCCACCCGTCTCTTCGACACCGAGCTGGCCGGCCGCCTCGCCGGTTTCCCCCGCGTCGGACTCGGCGCCATGGTCGAGAACGTGCTCGGCTTCGTCCTGGAGAAGGGCCACTCCGCCGTCGACTGGTCCACCCGCCCGCTGCCCGAGCCCTGGCTGCGCTACGCCGCCCTCGACGTCGAACTCCTGGTCGACCTGCGGGACGCGCTGGAGAAGGAGCTGGACCGGCAGGGCAAGCTGGAGTGGGCGTGGCAGGAGTTCGACGCGATCGCGTCCGCGCCGCCACCGGAGCCCCGCAAGGACCCCTGGCGGCGCACTTCCGGCATGCACAAGGTGCGCAGGCGCCGGCAGATGGCCGTCGTACGGGAGCTGTGGCAGACCCGGGACCGGATCGCCCAGCGCCGGGACGTCTCACCGGGCAAGGTGCTCTCGGACGCGGCCATCGTCGAGGCCGCGCTCGCCGTGCCGGCCACCGTGCACGCCCTGGCAGCACTGAACGGGTTCGGACCGCGCGTGGGGCGGCGCCAGCTGGAGCAGTGGCAGGCGGCCGTGGACCGGGCGCGGGCGCTGAGCGAGGCGCAACTGCCGCAGCCGGGCCAGCTGGTGACCGGTCCCCCGCCGCCGCGCGCCTGGGCGGACAAGGACCCGGTGGCCGCGGCCCGGCTGTCCGCGGCCCGCGCGGGGGTGAGCGCGCTCGCCGAGCAGCTGAACATGCCGCAGGAGAACCTGATCACGCCGGACACGGTGCGGAGGGTGTGCTGGGAGCCGCCGCAGCCCGCCGACCCGGAGTCCGTCGCGGTCGCGCTGGCGGGGTACGGGGCGCGGCAGTGGCAGGTGGAGCAGGTGACGCCGGTACTTGTCGCTGCGCTGGCGTCCGACGGTTTTGGGATCGCCTAGGCGCCGTCGGCGGGGTGGTCCGCGGGCGGGTGCGGACAGCGAAGGGCGCTCCGCACGACGACCGCTGCAGCCGTGGGACGCACGGGGCCCCGGGGTGCCGCGCGACGCCCCGTCGTGCCGCCGGGTGCGGGAAGCCGGCACGGGGGCGCGGGGCCGGCCCGACGGACGACGTCCAGGCTTCCTGCCGTCGGTGGCGGCCTCCGGGGACGGTTCGCCGTGGCTGGTCGCGCCCACGCGGCGGAGCCGCGGTTCGACGCGGCCCCGCTGTCCCTTGACCGGTTCCGTCGGTCCGGCCGCCCGCGGCGGCGGGTTGCGAAGGGGCCTCGAAGCGGAACAGGGACGTCGAGATCACGCCAAGATCCTCGGAAGGCGTGCGCACCGGCCCCGTCCCGTTCGGTCCGGCGGACTCCGCCGGCGGTGTGACCTTCACCGCTCGGACCCGCGGGACTGGGCAGCTACATTACCCACAAGTAGCATAGGCTCTGAGCGCGCGCTCAACGCAACGCAGCAGTGCCATCCCGCACCCTGGAGGAGAGCCATCGTGCCTCGTACCATCAGGGACGTCGTCTTCGTCGACGGCGTCCGCACCCCGTTCGGCAAGGCGGGCCCGAAGGGCATCTACCACGAGACCCGTGCCGACGACCTCGTCGTGAAGGCGATCCGGGAGCTGCTGCGCCGCAACCCCGGACTCGACCCGAAGAAGATCGACGAGGTCGCGGTCGCCGCGACCACGCAGATCGGTGACCAGGGTCTGACCATCGGCCGCACCGCCGGCATCCTGGCGGGCCTGCCGACCTCGGTCCCGGGCTACTCCATCGACCGCATGTGCGCGGGCGCCCTGACCGCCGTGACCACGGTGGCCGGCTCCGTCGCCTTCGGCGCGTACGACGTCGCCATCGCGGGCGGTGTCGAGCACATGGGCCGCCACCCGATGGGCGAGGGCGTCGACCCGAACCCGCGGTTCGTCTCCGAGAAGCTGGTCGACGAGTCGGCCCTGTTCATGGGCATGACCGCGGAGAACCTGCACGACCGCTACCCGACGATCACCAAGCGGCGCGCCGACGAGTACGCGGTCCGCTCGCAGGAGAAGGCCGCCAAGGCGTACGCCGACGGCAGGATCCAGGCCGACCTGGTACCGGTGTCGGTGCGCCGCACCGCTGTGCCCGACGGCGGCTCCGCCGCGGGTGAGGCGGGCGAGACGGGCTGGGGCCTGGTCACCGCCGACGAGCCGATGCGTCCCGGCACCACCCTGGAGAACCTGGCCGGTCTCAAGACGCCGTTCCGCGTCCACGGCCGGGTCACCGCCGGCAACGCGGCCGGTCTGAACGACGGCGCCACCGCCTCGGTCATCGCCTCCGAGGACTTCGCCCGCGAGAACGGGCTGCCGGTCAAGATGCGCCTGGTCTCCTACTCCTTCGCGGGTGTGGAGCCCGAGGTCATGGGCTACGGCCCGATCCCGGCGACGGAGAAGGCCCTCGCCCAGGCGGGGCTGTCCATCTCCGACATCGGCCTGTTCGAGATCAACGAGGCCTTCGCCGTCCAGGTGCTGGCCTTCCTGGAGCACTACGGCATCGCCGACGACGACGCGCGCGTCAACCAGTACGGCGGCGCCATCGCCTTCGGCCACCCGCTGGCCTCCTCCGGCGTCCGCCTGATGACGCAGCTGGCCCGCCAGTTCGAGGAGCAGCCGCACGTCCGCTACGGCCTGACCACCATGTGCGTCGGCTTCGGCATGGGCGCGACGGTCATCTGGGAGAACCCGCACTTCGAGGGGGACAAGTGAGCACCACCGCCGAACTGTTGAAGGGCGCGGCCGCGCTCTTCCCGGACGAGGTCGTCACGACGGCCCATGTACGCCACTTCGAACTGCCCCTGGGCGCCGGGCGCTTCGCGCTGATCACGCTGGACAACGGCCTGGACCACACCAAGCCGACCACCTTCGGCCCGCAGTCGCTGGCGAACCTGGACGCCGCCGTCGACCAGGTCGAGAAGGAGGCCGCGGACGGCGCGATCGTCGGTGTCGGCATCACCGGCAAGCCGTTCATCTTCGCCGTCGGCGCCGACCTCAAGGGCGTCGAGCAGCTGAAGGAGTGGGACCACGCCCACGCCATCGGCAAGGGCGGCCACGACGTCTTCAAGCGGCTGTCCACGCTCGCCGTGCCCACTTTCGCCTACTACAACGGCGCGGCCATGGGCGGCGGCGTCGAGGTCGGCCTGCACTGCGCCTACCGCACGGTGTCCTCGGCCATCCCGGCGTTCTCCCTGCCCGAGGTCTTCCTCGGCCTGGTCCCCGGCTGGGGCGGCTGCGCCCTGCTGCCGAACCTGATCGGCGCCGAGAAGGCCGTCTCGGTGATCATCGAGAACAGCCTCAACCAGAACAAGCAGCTCAAGGGCGAGCAGGTCTACGAACTCGGTATCGCGGACGCGATCTTCGAGGGCGCGGACTTCCTGGAGCAGTCGCTGATCTGGACGGCGGCCGTCCTCAAGGGCGAGATCGTCGTCGAGCGCCCGGTGATCGACCGCGGTGAGGCCTGGGACCGGGCCGTCGCCAAGGGCCGGTCCGTCGCCGACTCCAAGGTGCACGGCGCCGCCCCGGCCGCCTACCGCGCCCTGGACATCATCGCCGCCGCCAAGAACGGTGACCTCCAGCAGGGCTACGACGCCGAGGACAAGGCGCTCGCCGACCTGATCATGGGCGGTGAACTGCGCTCCGGTCTCTACGCGTTCAACCTGGTGCAGAAGCGCGCCAAGCGCCCGGCCGGTGCCCCGGACAAGAACCTGGCCCGTCCGGTCACCAAGGTCGGTGTCGTCGGCGCCGGTCTGATGGCCTCGCAGCTCGCGCTGCTGTTCCTGCGCCGCCTCGAGGTGCCGGTCGTCCTGACCGACATCGACCAGGAGCGCATCGACAGGGGTGTGGGCTACGTCCACGCCGAGATCGACAAGCTGCTCGGCAGGGGCCGCGTCAACCAGGACAAGGCCAACCGTCTCAAGGCGCTGGTCACCGGTGTGCTGGACAAGGCCGAGGGCTTCGCGGACGCCGACTTCGTCATCGAAGCGGTCTTCGAGGAGATGGGCGTCAAGCAGCAGGTGTTCGCCGAGGTCGAGGCGGTCGCCCCGGCGCACGCGATCCTCGCCACCAACACCTCCTCGCTGTCGGTGTCCCAGATGGCGTCGAAGCTGAAGCACCCCGAGCGGGTCGTCGGCTTCCACTTCTTCAACCCGGTCGCGGTGCTGCCGCTGCTCGAGATCGTCCGCGGCGAGCAGACCGACGACGCCTCGCTGGCGACGGCGTTCGGCGTGGCCCGGAAGCTGAAGAAGACCGCGGTACTGGTCAAGGACGCCCCGGCGTTCGTCGTGAACCGCATCCTGACCCGCTTCATGGGCGAGGTCCAGAACGTCATCGACGAGGGCACCCCGGTCCAGACCGCCGAGAAGGCCGTCGAGCCGCTCGGTCTGCCGATGTCCCCGCTGGTCCTCCTCGAGCTGGTCGGCCCGGCGATCGGGCTGCACGTCTCCGAGACGCTCAACCGGTCCTTCCCCGACCGCTTCACCGTCTCGCCGAACCTCAAGGCGGTCGTCGAGGCCGGCAAGCGCGGCTTCTACGTCCACTCCGCCGGGAATCCCGCCGGGCCGGAACTGGACCCCGAGGTCGCCGCGCTGCTCAAGCAGGGCGACACCGTCCTCACCGAGGAGCAGGTGCGGGCCCGGGTGCTCGACGCGGTGGCGCAGGAGATCGGGCTGATGCTCGAGGAGGGTGTCGTCGCCGAGGCCCAGGACATCGACCTGTGCCTGATCACCGGCGCCGGCTGGCCCTTCCACCTGGGCGGCATCACGCCGTACCTGGACCGCGAGGGCGTCTCCGAGCGCGTCAACGGCAAGCGGTTCCTGGCCCCGGGCGTGGCGAGCGTCCCCGCCTGACCGGCAGGCCCTGACGGAGGGGCGGGCCGCACGGATCGTTTCCGTGCGGCCCGCCCCTCTTTTCCGTTCCGTGGGAGCCTGGCCGCATGGAGAACAGCGCCGCCCTGCTCGTGATCGTCGACGCCGCGAACGTCGTCGGGTCGGTGCCCGACGGGTGGTGGCGGGACCGGCGGGGTGCCGCCGAACGCCTGCGCGACCGGCTGGCGTCGGACGGCCTGCCGGGCCGGTCCGGACCGGTGGAGATCATCCTGGTCGTCGAGGGCGCGGCCCGCGGGGTGGAGTCGGTGCCGGGCGTCCGGGTGGAGTCCGCCCCGGACAGCGGCGACGACCACATGGTCGCCCTGGTGGCCGGTGTCGGTGCCGGCGACCGCCCCGTCCTGGTCGTCACGGCCGACCGCGAACTGCGCCGCAGGGTGACGGCCCTGGGAGCGAACGTCACCGGCCCGCGGTCCGTGCCCCGCTGAGACGCGCGGCCCCGCCCGCTGTACCGGGGTCCCGGCGCAGCGGGCGTCCGCCTCCGTCTGCTCCTGTCACGCCTGCTCTCCGGTGTCCAGGTCCAGTCGCTGGTGGACCAGGCGGGCGAAGTGGGTCAGGGTGCGTCCGGTGGCCAGGTCGGCCGGTGCGAGGCGGATGTCGAAGAGATCCCTCGCCTGGACCAGGAACTGCATGCCCAGCAGCGAGTCCAGTCCGAAATCGGTGACATGGTGCGTGGCGTCCAGGCCCGCCGGATCGGTCTGCAGAACACCCGCGAGGAGCTGGGTGAGCGTGTCGGTGATCCTGTGCACCGCTTCGTCCGCCGGAAGGTCCGCCAGCGTTCGCAGGAGTTCGTTGCGGGCGTCCGGCAGGGCCATGGAGGACGGCGGGGTCAGACGGGTGAACCGGGGGGTGGCCAGGACGGGCAGCAGGTGGCGTGCGGCTCCCCAGCGGTAGCGGCCCGCTCCGGCGACGTCGGTGCCGGCGGCCAGGAGGTGGCCGGCGGTGGTCAGGGCCTCGGCAGGGGTGAGGAGTTCGAGGCCGCGTCCGGCCATGGCGGTCTCCATGCCGCTGCGGGCGACATAGCCGGTTTCACCGATTGGTCCCCAGGCCAGGGCCGTACCTGGTTTGCCGACGCCGTGCCGGGCCCGGGCGAGGGCTTCCAGATAGGCGTTGGCCGCCGCGTAGGCGGCCTGGCCCGGGTTGCCGATGGTGGCGGAGACCGAGGAGTAGGTGAGGAACAGGTCCAGGTCGCGGTCGGCGGTCAGGCGGTCCAGCAGCGCCGCGCCCGCCGCCTTGGGCGCCAGCACGGCGGCGAACCGGTCGTCGGTGAGGTCGGAGAGTGACGCGTCGTCCATGTGCATCGCCGCGTGCACGATGCCGCACAGACGGTGTCCGGTGGCGTCCACGGCGTCGATGACCCGGCGCAGCGCGGCTTCCTCGGTTACGTCGACGGCGTGGGCGGTGACGTGCACGCCGCGGCCGGTGAGTTCCCGGAGCAGGGCGGGCGCCTCGGGAGCGTCGGGTCCGCGGCGGGAGAGCAGGGCCAGGTGCCGGGCTCCGTGGTCGGCCAGCCGGCGGGCGGTGGCGGCGCCCAGTCCGCTCAGTCCTCCGGTGATCAGGTAGGTGCCTTCGCCGTCGAGGCGGAGGGTGCCGGGCGCGGGCTCCACGAGGACCGGTTCGTCCAGGGGGTCGAAGGTGACGACGACCTTTCCGGTGTGCCGGGAGTGCTGCAGGAGGTGGAAGGCCTCCTCGACCCGGGCGGCGGGGTAGACCGTGTGGGGCAGGGGCCGGTAGGTGTGGGAGGTGACCTGCGCGCCGAAGTCCGCGAGGAGACGGGAGCGCAGGGCCGGGGAGTCGATGACGGCGTCGAGGTTGAAGCCGATGAAGGTGAGACTGCGGTCGAAGGGGCGCAGCGCCACCGTGTTGTTGAGGAAGATGTCCCTCTTGCCGAGTTCGATGAAGCGGCCGTTGGGACGCAGGAGGCCGAGGCCCAGGGCGATGGCCTCGCCGCTGAGGGAGTTCACCACGACGTCCACGCCCAGGCCGCCGGTCAGCTTCCGCACCTGCGGGACGAAGTCCAGGCTGCGGGAGTCGAGTACGTGCTCGGCGCCGAGCGTGCGCAGCAGGTCTCGTTTGGTCTCCGTGCCGGCGGTGGCGATGACGCGGGCGCCCTGTCGGCGGGCGCACTGCAGGACGGCCAGGCCCACCGCTCCGGCGCCGCCGTGGACGAGCACGGTCTCCCCGGGGGCGAGGCGGGCCTGGTGGACCAGGGTGTGGTGGGCGGTCAGGAAGGCGACGGGGAAGGTCGCAGCCTCCGTGAAGCTCAGTTCGTCGGGGATACGGACGACGGCGACGGCGGGGGTCGTCGTGTGGGAGGCGAGGGCTGCGGGCATGAGGCCGTAGACCCGGTCGCCGGGCTTCAGGCCGCGTACCCCCGGCCCCACGGCGCGCACGATGCCGGCACCGTCGGTGCCCAGCCCGCGGCCGAGAGGGGTGTTCTCCACCGCTTCGGGCGGCAGCAGACCGTTGGCCCTCATGGGGTCGCGGTAGTTCAGGGCCACGGCCCGCATTTCGACGGTCACCTCGCCCGGTCCGGGTTCGGGAAGGTCCGTCTGCCGCCAGACCAGCCGTCGGTGCAGGCCCGGGTCACGGGCCTCCAGAATGAACGGCGTGCCGGCGGGGGCGCCCGGGGCTTCGCTCGCCGGATGCTGGACCTGCCGGGGGACGAACCGGCCCTGTGCGGTCAGGACGATCTCGTCCTCCTGAACGCTCCGGTCGTCGTCGCCGGGAGCGAGGAGTTCTCCGGCCAGGCGGCGGGCGTCGGCGACGGCGTCGCCGGTGCGATGGCACGAGAGGCGCCGCACGCACAGGTCGGGACGCTCGTTGGCGAGTGTGCGGGAGGCCGCCCAGACGGCCGCGTCGTCCGGGTGCGCCGGCTGTTCCGGGGCCGGGAACAGACCGGTGGGGCGCGTGACGAGCCACACCCGGGGGCTCGTGCGGCCCTTCAGGCCCTCGCAGGCGATGGCCAGGGAGCGCAGGAGGGCCGCGCGGCGGACGGTCCGCGTGACGGTCTCCCGCGGACCGGGTTCGGCGAGCAGCAGGACGACGTGCGGAGCGGAGTCCGCGGGCAGGGCCCCGCGCCAGGCGGCCTCGTCGGGCGCGGTGACGACGGTCGCCTCCCCGAGGAGAGCGGCCAGTGCCCGCGCGGTCGCCGTCTCGGTGTCGTCCTCGACGGCGATCACCCAGGCGGTGCCGGGATCCGCCCGTGGCACCTCGGTGTCCGCTCCCTGGCTGTGGTCCGCCGCGGCGAGGAGGACGGAACGGTCCTCGGGCCCGGTCTGCACCACATCGAAGAAGCCGCACTGCTCCAGCAGCGGTGCCCACCGGTCGCGGGCGAGGACGCGGGAGCCGGGGCGCAGATCGTGGTCGCCGCGCTCCCAGAAGTCGTTCAGCGTGCCGGACAACAGGGCCTGGAGCCGGGCGTGGTGCGGTTCGGTGGCCAGCAGGTGTCCGCCGGGGGCCAGCGTGGTGTGCAGGCGTCGCAGGGTCGCGGCCAGGTCGGTGGCGGTGTGCAGGACGTCGCCCGCCAGGACGAGGTCGAACCCGGCCCGGGGCAGGCCCTGGTCGACCAGGTCGGCGTTCAGGTCCAGGGTGCGGTGGTCGACGAAGTCGTGGTGGGCGAAGCGGTGCTCGGCACGGGCGAGACCGTTGCCGGTGGTGGTCGTGCGGGTGTAGCGGGTCCGGTCGGCCGGCAGCATGGGAAGGGCCGCGGCCGTCAGGGCGCCGGTGGCCGCGCCGACTTCCAGGACGCGCAGCGGACGGTCGGCGGGCCAGCGGGCGACGACGGCGCCGAGCAGTGCCTGCACGGCACGGTGGGCGAAGCGGTGGGCCGGGCCGGTCTCGCGAAGCTGCTCGTACGCGCTGTCCCCGGCCGGCAGGAGATCGCCCGCGTCGGTCTGCCCCCGCACCACCTCGGGCAGATGGCGCAGGTGCCGGTTGAGAAGCAGCGTCTCGGCGCTGTACGCGGGGTGCTCCTCCACCAGGCCGCGCAGCAGTTCCTCGGGCCGGGCGCCGGCGCCGGTCAGCTGCCAGGTCTCCCCGGCCGGCCGGGCGAGGCCGTGCTCGGCCAGCAGGGGCAGCATCAGCCGCGCCAGCCGCCGGTGCCGGGGCTGCAACCCCCCGGCCACCAGGTCACCCGTCGAGAACGGGACCGCGGGGTCGGCGAGAAGGCCGCGCAACGTCTCGGCCCAGCAGTGGGCGCCGGTCCGTTCGGCGGCGGCGACGAACCGGCGGTGGCCGTTGTCGTCCAGGGCGGCGTGTGCGGCGGTGATGCGCGGCCCGGCCGCGCGCGCCATCTCGGTGGGCGGGGGAAGGGGAGAGGGCGGGGCCGGGGACCCCCGGTGGGGTGCGGCCCGCAGAACGGTGCGCTGGACGGCCAGGGGGGTGTCCCCGGTCATGTGTCCGCGGCGGGTGCGGCAGCCGTCGATCTCGGCGGTGACCGTGCCGTCCGCGTCGGCATAGGTGATGTCCCAGCACATCTCGTTGGCGCTGCGGCTGCGCCGTCGCAGGTGTACGACGCCGGCGGGCGCGGGGGTGCGCCACACGCGTACGGATCCGAACACGGTCGGCAGGAAGCCGGCGGATTCCGCCGTCGGCCCGGCGAGGGCCACGGTGGCCTGCAGCGGCGCGTCGAGCAGGACCGGGTGGGCGGTGTAGGAGTCGGCGGCGTGCTGCAGCCGGTAGGAGACCAGCACCTCTTGGTCGCCGGCGTCGATGCGGTCGATGAGCTGGAAGTCCGGCCCGCAGTTCAGACCGATGTCGTGACACGTCCGGTAGAAGTCCGGGCCGTCGGTGCTCCGGTGGCAGCGTGCCCGGAGCGCGTCGACGTCGAGCGGGGCCGGTGCCGTGCCGAGCAGAGTGCGGACCTGGGCGCGTACGACGGGTCGGCACTCCCCGTGGTGTTCCTCGCGGACGCTGATGGTCAGGGCGCCGTCGTCGGGGGTGACCGCGGTCTGCAGGGCGACCGGCGTCGGGTCCGGCCACGGCAGGCGCAGCGGACGGCCGATCTCCAGGTGCCGTACTTCGACCGGACGGTCCATGGCCCGCCGGCCGGCGCTCAACGCCATCTCCACGTAGGCGGCCGCCGGCATGAGCACGTCGTCCCCGATCCTGTGGTCGCCCAGCCAGGGCACCAGTTGCGGCTCGACGGTGCCGTGCCACACGGGGTGCGGGGCCGGCATCCGCTCGCCCACCAGCGGATGGTCCAGCAGGCCGTTGCCACTGGTGCCGCTGACCAGGGCCTGCGGGGTGCCGTGCCAGTACCGCTCGTGCTGCCACGCGTAGGCGGGCAGGTCGACCACACGACCCGGGCGGGGGAAGTACCGGCGCCAGTCGGTCCCGGTCCCGGTGGCGAGCGCGGCGGCGACCGCCGCCGCGGCCTCGCGGGGACCGTCCCCGTCGCGGTGCAGGGTGGTGACGCAGGGGACACCGGTGCGGCGCAGATAGGGGCGCAGCACCGGGTGCGGGCCGATTTCCATCAGGGTGCCGGCGTGCTCGGCGGCGAGGTGGGCGGCGGCCTCGGCGAACCGGACGGGTTCGCGGACGTTGCGCCACCAGTACTCCGCGTCCAGTTCCGGCCCGTTGAGAGGGGTGCCGGTGACGGTGGAGACGAAGGGGATCCGGGCGGGGGCGGGGGCGAGCCCGTCCAGCGCGGCGAGCAGTGGCTCCCTGATGGGGTCCATGGCCCGACTGTGGAAGGCGTAGTCCAGGTCCAGTTCGCGGAAGAAGACGCCGCGGCCGGCCAGCTCGGCGCCCCAGGCAGCCAGTGCGCCGGCGGCCCCGGCGACGGTCACGTCGCGGTCGCTGTTGATGCCCGCGATCTCCAGTGCTCCGTCGTGCTGGAGCAGTTCCCCGCGGGCCTGTTCCTCGGGCAGGCCGACGGCGGCCATGCGGCCCCGGCCCGCCGTGGCGCCCTGGGTGCGGCTGCGCTCGGCGATCACCAGCGCGGCCTGTTCCAGGGTCAGGACTCCGGCGGCGTGGGCGGCGGCCACCTCTCCGACGCTGTGCCCGGTCACCGCCCGCGGCCGCACCCCGTGCGAGGCCAGCAGTGCGGTCAGACCCACCTGTACGGCGAACAGGGCGGGCTGGGCCACCTCCGTGCGCTGCCAGGTCCGGGGGGAGGGGTGGGCCAGCTCCTTGGCCACGGACCAGCCCAGGTGGGGCGCCAGGGCCGCGTCGGCCTCCTCGACGGCCTCACGGAAGGCCGGTTCGCGCTCCAGCAGATCGGCGGCCATGCCCGGCCACTGGGAGGCGTTGCCGGAGAACACGAACGCGATCCCGTCCCGCCCGCTCGTGCGCACGATCGCCCCACGGGCGGGCTCCGCGGCCACCAGCCGGTCCAGCTGCCGTGCGGCGTCCTGCGGGTCGGCGGCCAGTACGGCGGCGCGGTGCGGGTGCGCGGTGCGCCGCACGGTGCTGGTGTGGGCCAGGTCGTAGAACTCCTCGGGCTCCGTCTCCCGCAGCCGCTCCGCCATGCGGCCGGCCATCTGCTCGAGCGCCTCGGGGGACCGTGCGGAGACGACCACCGGCAACGGGCGTTCGCCCGGCACCGGCCGCGGATCGGGCCGCCGGGCAGGGGGCAGGGTGAGGACGGCGTGGGCGTTGGCTCCGCCGAAGCCGAAGGAGCACACTCCCACGGCGGCCCCTTCCCCCAACGTCAGCGGGACGGGTTCGACGGCGGGGGCCAGCCCCAGGCCGTCGAAGTCGATCCGGGGGTTGAGCGGAAGGGCGTGCAGGGACGCCGGCACCAGCCGGTGGCGCAGCACCAGGATCGCCTTGAGCAGGCCCGCCATCCCGGAGGCGGGCTCCAGATGGCCGAGGTTCGTCTTCACCGAGCCGATCGGCAGCGGGCCGCCGCGGCGGTGCCGGCCCAGTGCCCGGCCGATGGCCTCGGCCTCCGCCGGGTCCCCGACCTGGGTACCGGTGCCGTGGGCCTCGACGTACACCAGATCGTCCGCGCCGATCCCGGCTTCCGCGTAGACGGTGTGCAGCAGTGCCTCCTGCGTCTCGGCGCTGGGCACGATCATGCCGGTGCTGCGACCGTCGGTGTTGTTGCCGGTGGCGGCCAGCACGGCGTGGATGCGGTCCTGGTCGGCCACCGCGTCCGCGAGGCGCTTGAGGACGAGCACCGCGCCGCCCTCCGCACGGACGAAACCGTCGGCGTCGGCGGAGAACGCCGCACAGCGTCCGCGCCGCGACAGCATGCCCGCATAGGAGAATCCGGCGAAGGAGTAGGGGGTGGCCAGCACGTTGACGCCGCCGACCAGGGCGACACGGCCGGCACCCTCGCGCAGGGTGCGGCAGGCCCGGTCCAGGGCGACCAGGGCGGAGGAGCAGGCCGTGTCGACGGCCATGCTCGGCCCGCGCAGGTCGAAGGCGTACGACAGCCGGTTCGCCGTGATGGACAGGGTGGCGCCGGGCATGGTGTGCGGGCTCGTGTGGTCCTGCATCATCGTCAGGCCGACGCCGTAGCCGGGGTCGGAGACGCCCACGTACACGCAGGTGTCCGACCCCGCAAGCGACTCGGCCGGGAGGGCGGCGTCGTCCAGTGCCTCGGCGGCCATCTCCAGCAGCAGTCGCTGCTGCGGGTCGACGTGCCTGGCCTCCGCGGGGGACATCCCGAAGTAGGCGGCGTCGAACGAGGCGACGTCCGGGAGGAAGCCGCCGGCGGCGGTGTAGCTGCGGCCGGGCCGCACGGCCCCCGGGTCGACCGTTCTGTCCCTGGGCAGCCGGTCGGCGGGCATCTCGCCGACCATGTCCCGCCCGTCGCGCAGCACGGACCACAGGCCGTCCAGATCGGTGATGCCCCCGGGAAGCCGGCAACCGATTCCCACCACCGCCACGGCCCGTTCGAGCTGCTGCATTGCCAAGTCCCCGCTTCCTCGCGCCGATTGCAGGCATTAGGGCCTGTCGCGAAAGTGACGCCTGCCGCGCGACGCCACTTTCGCGACAGGCCCTGGGCGGAGTGAAGGGCATCGCGGGGCGAAAAAGCCAATGCGGGTCACTCGTTGGGGTGAAGACCGTCGCGTGGAGGGCTTTGCGGCTCGGCGGCGGCGGCTGCGCCGTTACGGTGACGCGGTGCCTGAAGCCCTGCGAGCCCGTGTCGCGGCCGTCGCCGCTCATCTGCCGTCCCGCTACCGGACCATGGACGAGATCCGCGTCAGGATCGCCGAGAACGGCGGCTACGCACCACCGCCCGGCCTGCTGGAGGATCTCACCGGTGTGCGCGGGGTCCATGTGCACGAGGACGGCGAGAACGCCTCCGACCTCGCCGTGGCGGCCGCCCGCAAGGCACTCGACGAGGCGGGCCTGAAGATCGGCGACATCGATCTGCTGCTGTTCGCCTCGACCTCGCAGGACCTGATCGAACCCGCCACGTCACACCTCGTGGCCACGAAACTGGACGCCTCCTGCCCGGTGTTCGACGTCAAGAACGCCTGCAACAGCGTCCTCAACGCCGTGGAAGTGGCCACCTCGTTCATCGAGACCGGCCGCTACCGCACGGTCCTCATCGCCTGCGGTGAACCCGCCACACTGGCCACCCGCTGGCACGTCCCCGACCGGCAGGCCCTGCTGAGGGCCCTGCCCGGCTACACCGCCTCCGACGCCGGTGCCGCGATGGTGCTCACCGCCGGTCCCGCGGGCGAACACGATCCCGGCGTTCTGGCCCTGCGGTTCGTCAGCAACTCCGCCGCCTGGGAGGCCTGCACCGTGGCCGGCGGAGGAAGCATGCACCACCTCTCCGTGCACGACGACCACACCACACTGCGGCTGAACGGGGACCTGCGCCAGGGTGCGCTCGACGTGCTTCCCCGGATCCTGGCCACCGCCGGGGAAGAACTCGAGGCGGCGCGCACCGGTGCCTTCGTCGCCTTCCACCAGATCGCCATGCCGCAGTACCGCGAGACCCTCGACATGTTCTCCCTGCCCGAGGACCGGTGCATGCCCGCGGTGGCCGAGCACGGGAACTGCGCGGCGGCCTCCCTCCCCCTGCAACTGGTCAAGGCGCGGGAGGCCGACCGCATCGAGAGCGGGGACGTGGTGACGATGATCGGCCTGGCCAGTGGTTTCAGCTTCGGCCTGGCTCTCGTCCGGTGGTGACCGCACGAGCCGGCCACGCCCCGGCGCCCCGCTCCGCCGCGCTGGAACGGCTGATGCCGGGCTATCCCGCGCCCCGACACTGGCGGCGCGTGCCGGTCACCGGACAGCACTACCTCGACCTCGGCTCCGGGCAGCCGGTGCTGTTCCTGCACGGCAACCCGGCGTGGAGTTACGTCTGGCGCAAGCTGCTGCACCGGCTCTCCCCGCACGCCCGCTGCCTGGCACCCGACCTGCCGGGTTTCGGACTGTCCCGGCACCTGCGGCCGGCGGACGGGGTCCCCGACCCCTACGAGGCCCAGCTGGAGGGCCTGGACATCCTCCACCGCCACCTGGTGCGGGACGTGGGCCTGCCCGAGCGGGGCTGGACGTTCGTCCTGCACGACTGGGGCGGCCCGCTCGGCGCCGCCTGGGCCCTGCGGCACCCGGGCGTGGTGGCCCGGCTGGTCGTCTGCAACACCGTGGCCTTTCCCTTCCCGGACGGCTTCCGACTGCCGTTCTACCTGCGCTGGATCCGTGACCACCGGCCGGTCGCCGGCCTCGTCCACCTCACCAACGCGTTCGCCCGCACCGCCCTGCGCGCCGGAGTCCACCACCCCTTGCCTTCGGCCGAGCGCCGCGCCCACCTCAGGCCCTGTGCCCGCCGCGCCGAGCGCCGGGCCGTCACCGACGCCGTCCGCGCGATCCCCCGCGGCCCCGCGGACCCCGTGTGGCGGCTGCTCGAACCCCCCGGTGCCGGGGCCGGCCTGTCGGCTCTGCCCATGCTCATCGGCTGGGGCATGCGCGATCCCGTCTTCACTCCGGTCCTGCTGGAGGAGTGGACCCGCCGCTTCCCCCGTGCCGCCGTCCACCGCTTCCCCGACGCCGGGCACTTCGTGATGGAGGACGCCGCCGCCGAACTCGGCGACCGCATCCGTGACTTCCTTCAGGGAGCCTCATGACCGAGACCGTTCCCGGCCTCGCCGCACGCCTGGCCGACCGGCCCGACGCCCTCGCCCTCGTCCGCTGCCGCAAGGGAGCCTCCCGGACGGTCAGCCGGGGCGAACTGGCGCGGGGCTGCCACCACATCGCGCGAGCCCTGTACGACGTCGGCGTCCGGCCCGGCCACAAAGCCGTCGTGATGACCCGCGACGCCTACGACCTCACCGCCGTCTCGTACGCCCTCGGGGCGCTCGGCGCCGTTCCCGTCCTGATCGAACCGCGCGCCGAGGTGGGTCGTTGCCTGCGGGACGTCGCCCCGGACGTCTTCATCGGCGAGCCCCTGGCCCACCTCGGTCGCCGGGTTTTGGGGTGGGGCCGCCCGCACGTCCGAATCCCCCTGGTCACCGGCCCCGCGCCGCTCCTCCCGGGACGGCGGCTGGTCACCCGGGCGCCGGCCGGCGGCGTCCCGCCCCTGCAGGTGCGGGAACCCGACGGCGACGAGCCGGCCCTGATCGCCTTCACGTCCGGTTCCACCGGACGGCCCAAGGGTGCCGAGTACCGCCACGCCACCCTGGCCGGACAGCTCGACGCGCTGTCGACGCTGATGGGCCCCCGGCCCGACGACGTACTCCTCGCGGGGTTCCTGCCGGTCGCACTGCTCGGCCCGCTCCTCGGCCCGACCACCGTCGTCCCGGCCGTGAATCACCTGGCCCCGGCCCGCACGCCGCCGGAGGAACTCGTCGAGCCGATCCTGAAGCACCGGGCCACCATCGTCCTGGCGTCGCCCGCGGTCCTCACCCTGATCGCCGGCCACTGCGCCCGCCGCGGCATCTCGCTGCCCTCGGTCCGGCAGGTGCTGTCCTTCGGAGCCCCGTTGCGCGTCCGCCTCTGCGACGCCCTGCGCGACGTCGTGCCGGACGACGCCGAGATCCTCAGCGTCTACGGCGCCACGGAGTGCCTGCCCGTCTCCGCGATCGGCGACCACGACCTGCGGGCCTCACGCATGCGGCCGCCCACCGGGCACGCCGGCACCTGCCTGGGCCGGCCGCTGCCCGGCATCCATGCCCGGATCCTGGACCCCGACGCCACCGGACTCGGCGAGATCGCCGTCACCGGCCCCACCGTCAGCCCCGCCTACCACGGGCGCCCCGACGCCGACTCCGCCACCAAGAGCGTCACCGGCCGTGGCGTGCTGCACCGCACCGGAGATCTCGGCCGGCTCGACGACCAGGACCGCCTGTGGTTCCTCGGCCGCAAGGCCCACCTGGTCACCGGCACCGGCTTCACCCTGGCCACCGAGGACGTCGAGGCCGCGGCGGACACCGCCCCCGGCGTCCGGCGCACCGCCCTGGTCGGGGTCGGCACGGCCGCGTACCGGCTGCCCGTCCTGTGTGTGGAGCTCCTGCCCTCCGCCTCCCGCGCCGCTGCCCTGGAAGCCGTCCGCGCCGTCGTGAGGGACCATCCGGAAGGGCACCGCGTCGGCACCCTGCTGCTCCATCCCGGCTTCCCCACCGACCCCCGGCACAATTCCAAGATCGACCGCCCACGACTGGCCGACTGGGCCGCCAGGCGCCTGCGCGGGAGGGCTCGGTGAAGGTACTGGTCACCGGGGGAAGCGGCTTCCTCGGCCAGGAGATCTGCCGTCGGCTGAGCGCACGCGGCGTCGTCGCCTCCTCCCTGGGCCGCCGCCCCAGCGCCACGCTGGAACGGCTGGGTGTCCGGCAGCACCTGGGCGATCTCGCCGACGCCGCCGCGGTCTCCCGTGCCGTCGCCGGCCAGGACGCCGTCGTCCACAACGCCGCCCTGGCCGGCGTCAGCGGCCCGTCGCGGCCCTACTGGGCCACCAACGTCGTCGGCACCCGTCACGTGATCGAGCAGTGCCGTGCCCACGGGGTGCGCACGCTCGTGTACACCTCGACCGCCAGTGTCGTCTTCCGGCCCGGTGGCCTGGAAGGTGTCGCCGAGGACCTTCCCTACGCCCTGCACCACCTGGCCGCCTATCCCGCCACCAAGGCCCGGGCCGAGGCCCTGGTCCTGGCCGCCCACGGCCCGGAGCTGGCCACCGTGTCGTTGCGTCCGCACATCATCTGGGGGCCGGGCGACCCGCATTTCGTCCCCGCCCTCGCGCGCGCCGTGCGGGCCGGCCGTCTGCTGATGCCCGGCGACGGCGGCAACCTCATCGACACCACCCACGTCCGTACCGCCGCCCACGCCCACCTCCTCGCTCTGGACCGTCTGCGGCAGTCACCGACGGCGGGCGGCCGCGCCTACTTCATCGGCCAGGGCGACCCGCGTCCCCTGCGCGACATCACCCGGCACTTCCTGCGGGCCGCCGGCATCGGCGCCCGCTGGTGCGCCGTCCCGCCCCGGCTGGCCACCGCCGCGGCCGCCGTCAGCGACACCTGCCTGCGCATGACCCGCAGCCCCCGCACCCACGCCCTGAGCCGCTTCCTCGTCGCGGAACTGCTGCACCCGCACCACTTCGACCTCACCGCGGCACGCCGCGGCCTGGGTTTCGAGCCACCGATCGGATTCGAGGCCGGTCTCGCGGAACTCGCCCCGCTCGCCCCGTACCACAGCAAGGACACCCCGTGCCGGAAACCTACGACGCCGTCCGCTCCATCCTGACCAGCGCCTTCCGCGTCCCCGAGGACGAGATCCAGCCCCAGCTCACGCTGGGACAGCTGGACCTGGACTCCCTGGCCCTGACGGAGCTGGTGCTCATCCTCCACGAACGCTTCGGGGTGAAGGTCGGCAGCGAGTACGCCTCCCGCACCACGACCGTCGCCCAGGTCGCCGACCACCTCGACGCGCTGCGCGCGGGCGGCACGGGGGCGGTGGCCTCCTCGTGACCGAGCCCGTCGCCGTCACCGGCCTCGGCCTGGTCACCTCCGCCGGAGAAGGTGCCGACGCCACCTGGGACGCGGTCTGCCGGGGCGTGGGCACCGCGGCCCACGATCCGGAGCTGGCCGCCCTGCCCGTGGACTTCTCCTGCCGCGTCCCCCTTTCGCGCGAAGCCCTGGGCCGGCGGGTCGGACGCACCGCCTGGCGCATGTCCCGGAACGCCCAACTGGCGGTGCTCGCCGCCCGTGAGGCGGTCCACGACGCCGGCCTCGGCCCCGGGACGTGGAACGGTGACCGGGTCGCCGTCGTCATCGGCTGCGGGCTGGGGGCGGATGCGGCACGCGAGGAACAGGCCAGGCGCCTGGAGGAACGGGGCGCCGACATGGTCTCCGCGCTCACCATCCCCCTGATCATCCCGAACATGGCGGCCGGTGAGGTCTCCATCGACCTCGGGGCCCGCGGCCCCAGTCTCGCCCCGGCCACCGCCTGCGCCTCCGGCGCCACCGCCGTCGCCGTGGCCCGCGACCTTCTCGCGACCGGCCAGTGCGACGTCGCGGTGGCCGGGGCCACCGAAGCCGCCGTCACCCCGCTGACGGCCGCCGGTTTCTGGCGTGCGGGCACCCTGGCCCGGCGCACCGACGCGGTCGCCGGCGCGTCCCGGCCCTTCGCCGCCGACCGTGAGGGCTTCGTCCTGGCGGAAGGCGCCGGCATCCTCGTCCTGGAGCGGACCGCGGACGCGGCCGCCCGTGGTGCACGTACCCGTGCCCGGCTCGTGGGCTGCGGCAGCACCTCGGACGCCCACCACCCCACCGCGCCCGCCCCGGACGCCCGGGGCACGGAGAGGGCCCTGCGCACCGCACTGGCGGATGCGGGCCTGACCCCGCACGACGTCGGCCACGTCAACGCCCACGGCACCTCCACACCGCTCAACGACGCCGGCGAGGCGGCACTGATCGCCCGCGTGCTGCCGCACCGCCCCAGCGTCACCGCGCCCAAGGGCGTGCTCGGTCACAGCCTGGGGGCGGCGGGCGCCGTCGAGGCGGCACTGACGGTGCTCACCCTCCAGCACCGCACGGTGCCGCCGATCGCGAACCTGCGGGCCCCGGCTCCCGGATTCGACATCGACTGCGTCACCGGGGGACCCCGTCGGCAGGACGTCCGCGTCGCCGTCAGCCACTCCTTCGGCTTCGGCGGCCACAACGTCGTCCTCGCTCTGGCCAGGGCCTCCTGACCGGCTCGGCGACCGGACGGGGACGGCGGCGTCCCGTGGTCACGCGTGCGGGGCGCCCCCGGTGGTGAAGCACCGCCGGGGTCTCCCGTTCGCGTCGTGCCGGGCCCGCGGGCCCGGCGCCGCACCCGATCCGGTCCGGACGCAGGACCCCGGCGGTTCGGGACCGGGCCCGGCGGTTCAGTGGGGGTTCGGGCCGGACGGTGTGAGGGGCTCCCCCGGCTCCGTCCCCTCGCCGCGTCCCAGGCGGCTGTGGCTGCGGCTGTAGAGGAAGTAGACGACGACGCCGAGCGCCATCCAGACGCCGAACCGCACCCAGGTCTCGGCGGGCAGGTTCAGCATCAGCCACAGCGAGGCGGCGACCGACAGGATCGGCAGGAACGGCACCCACGGGGTGCGGAAGGCGCGCGGCAGGTCGGGGCGGGTCCGGCGCAGGATGATCACGCTGAGCGCGACGATGACGAAGGCGAACAGCGTGCCGATGTTGACGAGTTCGGCGAGTTCCGTCAGCGGGGTGAAGCCCGCGAGGACCGCGATGACGACGCCGAGCAGGATGGTCGGCCGGTGCGGGGTCCTGAACCGGGGGTGGACGCGGGAGAAGAAGCGGGGCAGCAGTCCGTCCCGGCTCATCGCGAAGAACACCCGGGTCTGGCCGAGCAGCAGGATCATGCAGACCGTGGTCAGGCCGACGGCGGCGCCGAAGCTGATGAAGCCCGCGTACCAGGGATGCCCGGTGGCCTTGAACGCGTCCGCGAGCGGGGCGTCCACGGACAGCTCGCTGTAGTGCTGCATGCCGGTGACGACGATCGACACGGCCACGTACAGCACGGTGCAGATGAGCAGCGAGCCGAGGATGCCGCGGGGCATGTCCCGCTGCGGGTTCCTGGTCTCCTCGGCGGCCGTGGCGACGATGTCGAAGCCGATGAAGGCGAAGAAGACCACCGAGGCGGCGGTGAAGATGCCCATCACGCCGAAGTTGGACGGCGCCCATCCGAAGATCAGCTGGATGAGCGGTGAGCTGAGACCGCCACCGGCCTCGACGGGTCGCGCCTCGGGGATGAACGGGTCGTAGTTGTCGGCGGTGACGAAGAACGCACCGGCGACGATGACGACGAGGACGACGATCACCTTGATGGCGACGACGACCGAGGTGACCCGGGCGGACAGCTTCATGCCGAGGACGAGGACGCCGGTGAGGACCAGCACCAGGGCCGCGGCGAGGATGTCGAAACCGAAGCCCTCGGCGCCGTCCCGGACACCGAGCGAGGCGGGCAGCTGCCAGCCCGCGTTGTCCAGCAGCGAGTGGATGTACCCGGACCAGCCGACGGCCACCACCGCCGTGCCGAGCGCGAACTCCAGGACCAGGTCCCAGCCGATGATCCACGCGGGCAGTTCGCCCAGGGACGCGTACGAGAAGGTGTAGGCGGAGCCCGCCACGGGGACGGTGGAGGCGAACTCGGCGTAGCAGAGCGCGGCGAGCGCGCAGACGACTCCGGCCACCGCGAAGGCCAGGGCCACCGACGGCCCGGCGTTGTTCTTGGCGACCGTACCGGTGAGGACGAAGATGCCGGTACCGATGATGACACCGACGCCGAAGACGGTCAGATCCAGCGCGGACAAGGACTTCTTGAGCGCGTGTTCCGGTTCCTCGGTGTCACGGATGGACTGCTCGACCTTCTTCGTCCGGAAGAGGGTGTTGCTCACGGCTGCCTCCCACGCTGCGTCGTCCCCGGCATGATCGGGAGGGGACCTGAAACGTGTGCCCCGGCACAGGCGTGCTCACGCGAACGGGTCGCCCGTACCACTCTTCACAGTGGCACGGGCGACCCGTTCGGGTGTATCGGCGGAAGGAACCGGGTCGGTCGCGCGTCAGTCGCGGGCCGGTTCGACCGAGTCGGTGGTGGAGCGCGCGTATCGGCCGTCCAGCTTCGAGACCAGGCCGGTGACCTGGCGGGCGATGTCCGGGGCGGTCAGGCCGATCTCCGCCATGACCTCGGCGCGCGAGGCGTGGTCGAGGAAGCGCGGCGGGATGCCGAAGTCGCGCAGCGGCACGTCGACGCCGGCGTCGCGCAGGGCCTGCGCGATCGTCGAGCCGACCCCGCCGACGCGGGAGTTGTCCTCGACGGTGACGACGACGCGGTGCTTCTCGGCGAGCGGGGCCATGGCCTCGTCGACGGGCTTGACCCAGCGCGGGTCGACGACGGTGGTGGAGATGCCCTGCCGGTCGAGCAGTCCGGCGATCTCCAGGCACATCGGGGCGAGGGCGCCCACGGAGACCAGCAGCACGTCCGGGGCGTCGGTGCCGGGCTCGCGCAGGACGTCCATGCCGCCGACGCGGCCCACGGCCGGTACGGCGGGTCCGACGGCGCCCTTGGAGAAGCGGACCACGGTCGGCGCGTCGGTGACCCGCACGGCCTCGCGGAGCTGGGCGCGGACCTGGTCGGCGTCGCGCGGGGCGGCCAGCCGCAGCCCGGGGACGACCTGGAGGATCGACATGTCCCACATGCCGTTGTGGGAGGCGCCGTCGGTGCCGGTGATGCCGGCCCGGTCCAGGACGAAGGTGACGCCGCACTTGTGCAGGGCCACGTCCATCAGCACCTGGTCGAAGGCGCGGTTGAGGAAGGTCGCGTACACGGCGAACACGGGGTGGACCCCGCCGTGGGCCAGGCCCGCGGCGGAGACGGCTCCGTGCTGTTCGGCGATGCCGACGTCGTAGACCCGGTCCGGGAACCGTTTGGCGAACCTGTCGAGGCCGACGGGCTGGAGCATGGCCGCGGTGATGGCGACGACGTCCTCGCGCTCCTCGCCGAGTCTGACCATCTCCTCGCCGAAGACGGACGTCCAGTCGGCGCCGGAGGAGGCGATCGGCAGGCCCGTGTCGGGGTGGATCTTGCCGACGGCGTGGAAGCGGTCCGCCTCGTCCGCGAGGGCGGGCTGGTAGCCGCGGCCCTTCTCGGTGAGGCAGTGCACGATCACCGGACCGCCGAAGCCCTTGGCGCGGGTGAGGGCGGACTCCAGCGCCCCGATGTCGTGGCCGTCGATGGGTCCGACGTACTTCAGGCCCAGGTCCTCGAACATGCCCTGCGGGGCGATGAAGTCCTTGAGGCCCTTCTTGGCGCCGTGCAGGGTGTCGTAGAGGGGCCGGCCGACTACCGGGGTGCGCTCCAGGACCTCCTTGGTGCGGGCCAGGAAGCGCTCGTAGCCGTCGGTGGTGCGCAGGGTCGCGAGGTGGCTGGCGAGGCCACCGATGGTGGGCGCGTAGGAGCGCTCGTTGTCGTTGACGACGATGACCAGCGGGCGGTCCCTGGCGTCGGCGATGTTGTTCAGCGCCTCCCAGGCCATGCCGCCGGTGAGCGCGCCGTCGCCGATGACGGCGACGACGTGGTCGCCGGTCTTCCTCAGCTGGTTGGCCTTGGCGAGGCCGTCGGCCCAGCCGAGGACGGTGGAGGCGTGGCTGTTCTCGATGACGTCGTGCTCGGACTCGGCCTGCGAGGGGTAGCCGGAGAGGCCGCCCTTCATCTTCAGCTTGGAGAAGTCCTGCCGGCCGGTCAGCAGTTTGTGCACGTAGGACTGGTGTCCGGTGTCCCAGAGCACTTTGTCCCTGGGGGACTCGAAGACGCGGTGCAGGGCGAGGGTGAGCTCCACCACGCCCAGGTTGGGGCCGAGGTGGCCACCGGTCTTGGAGACCGCGTCGACGAGGAAGGTCCGGATCTCCTCGGCCAGCCGGTCCAGCTCCTCCAGGGTGAGCCGGTCCAGATCGCGCGGTCCCCTGATGCGGGTCAGCAGCGGCACCCGTGCCTCCTTGCAGTAGAGCTGATCGGGCTGTTGCCGGGCTCGTCGAGTCTAATGTTCCGGTCGGGCGCCCTGCGTCCGGGCGGTGCGTCGTACGTCACGCCCTCGGTCCTGCCCGTGACCGGACCGCGCGACGACACGTGCCGCGGCACGTGACCGACATGCCTGTGCCCGGTACCGCGCGGGTACCGGGCACAGGCGTGCTTCGCGGACGGTGCCGCCGCGGGAGCGGCGGGCGAAGGCGGCTAGGCGCGGCCCGCCGTCTTCTGGGTCCTGCGGGTGACGGCGTCGATGACGACGGTCGCCAGCAGCACGCCACCGGTGATCATGTACTGGACCGGCGAGGCGATGCCCTCGAGGGCGAGGCCGTACTGGATCGAGACGATCACCAGGACACCGAGGAGCGCGTTCCAGGTGCGGCCACGGCCACCGAAGAGGGACGTACCGCCGATCACGGCCGCGGCGATGACGTTCATCAGGAACTCACCGGTGCCCGCGCCCTGGTTGGCGGAGGCGATCTTCGAGGCGACGAAGAGGCCGCCGATCGCGGCGAAGGTGCCGGCGATCGCGAAGACCGAGATCCGGACCATCTCCACGTTGATGCCGGCACGGCGGGACGCCTCGACGCTGCCGCCGAGCGCGAAGACCTTGCGGCCGTAGGCGGTGCGGCGCAGCAGGAAGTCGGTGAGCACCAGCACCGCAAGGAAAATCACCACGGCGAGCGGGAGGCCCTTGTGCTGGTTGTAGACGATCGCCACGGCGAAGGCGACGACGGCCAGCAGCACGGTGCGCACGATGATGTCGTTCAGCGGGCGCGAGGGGATCCCGGCGGCCTCGCGGCGGCGGTTGCCCAGGAACGCGGCGAGGAAGTAAGCGACGACGGCCACGACGGCGAGGCCGTAGGCGGCCGCGACATCGGTGAAGTAGTAGCTGGTGAACTTCCCGACGATGCCGTCGCTGTCCAGGTTGATCGTGCCGTTGCTGCCCAGTATCTGCAGCATGAAGCCCTGCCAGAACAGCAGGCCGGCCAGGGTCACGGCGAAGGCGGGGACGCCGATGCGGGCGAAGAAGAAGCCGTGGATGATGCCGGCCACCGTGCCGGTGAGGATGGCCAGCACCAGGGCCAGCACCTCGTTCATCCCGTGCGAGACGTTCAGCACCGCGAAGGCCGCGCCCGCGACACCGCTGACCGAGCCGACCGACAGGTCGATCTCGCCGAGCAGCAGCACGAAGACGACGCCGACGGCGATCATGCCGGTGCCGACCATGGCGACGGACATGTCGGAGAAGTTGCCGGCGGTGAGGAAGTTGGAGTTCAGGCCGGTGAAGATGGCCCAGATGACCACCAGTCCGATGACGACGGGAACGGACCCGAGGTCGCCGGCCTTCATCTTGCGCTTGAAGTCGCCCAGGTAGCCGGCGAAGCCCTGCTCGCGGACCAGCAGCCGGGGGTCGACGGCGGTGACCGCCGCGGGGGCCGCCCCGGTGTTCTCGACCGTGTGGTCCGCGGGCGTCGAGGTCTTTTCGGTGCTCACTTGCTGACCTCCCCATTGGTACGCGCCGCACGACGGGTCACGGCGTTCTCCGTGGCGCCGGTGATGGCGGAGATGATCTCTTCCTGCGAGGTCGACTTGACCTCGAAGATGCCGTTGTTGCGCCCGAGGCGCAGGACGGCGACCTTGTCCGCCACGGCCTTGACGTCGGCCATGTTGTGGCTGATGAGGATGACCGCGTGGCCGCGCTCGCGCAGCCGCTCGACCAGGTCGAGGACCTGCGCGGTCTGCTCGACGCCGAGGGCGGCGGTGGGCTCGTCGAGGATCACCAGCTTGGGCTCGCCGAGCATGGACCGGGCGATCGCCACGACCTGGCGCTGGCCGCCGGAGAGCGAGGCGATCGGGATGCGGACGCTGGGGATGCGGATCGACAGCGTGTCGAGCAGCTCCCGGGAGCGGCGCTCCATCTCCACCTCGTCCAGGACACCGCGCTTGCGGATCTCCCGGCCCAGGTAGAGGTTGCCGACGACGTCGATGTTGTCGCACAGCGCGAGGTCCTGGTAGACCGTCGCGATGCCCAGGTTCTGGGCGTCGTGCGGCCTGTTGATCTGGACGGCCTTGCCGTCCCACTCGATGACGCCCTCATCGATGGGGTGCACGCCGGCAATCGTCTTGACCAGCGTGGACTTTCCGGCTCCGTTGTCGCCCACCAGGGCGACCACCTCACCGGCACGGACCTCAAGCTCTACGTCGGTGAGCGCCTGGACGGCACCGAAACGCTTGGAGACCCCGCGCAACGCCAGCACGGGCGTAGCGGACACGTGAACCATCTCCTTCGCCGCCTGACCCGGCGGGAGGTTGTGCAGAAGTTTGGGGGGTGTTCCGACCGGCGCCCCGCGTAGCTTGCGGGGCTGGTGTGTGCGGGGCGCCGGCGGAGCTCATGGCAGTCGGTCCCTCACGGGAGTCCGGTGTGGACTCCCGTACGACTCGGGGGACTTGAGGACTGCTGGGATCAACCGGTCTACTTGAGACCGATCTTGTCACAGGCGGCCTTGTACTTGGCCGTGCAGATCTCCTTGACGGTGTAGACACCGTCCTTGATCACGGTGTCGTTGATGTTCTCCTGGGTCAGCGACACGACCGGGACGAGCACCGAGGGCACACCCTTGGTGGTGGGGCTGTCGACCGAGTCCTTGGCGACGGAGTCCAGCGACTTGCCCTGGGCCAGCGCGACGGCCATCTCGGCGGCGGCCTCGGCCTCCGGGGCGTACGGCTTGTAGACGCTCATGTACTGCTCACCGGTGACGATGCGCTGCACACCCGCGAGTTCGGCGTCCTGGCCGGTGACCGGGACGTCGATGCCGGCGGCCTTCAGAGCGGTGATGATGCCGCCCGCCATGCCGTCGTTGGCGGAGTAGACGCCGACGATCTTGTCCTTGCCGATGGCGGAGATGGCGCCTTCCATGTTGGCGTTGGCGTTCTCCGGCTTCCACTCCTTGGTGTCGTACTCGCGGCCGACCTTGACCTTGCCGTCGAGGACGGAGTGCGCGCCCTCCTTGAACAGGGCGGCGTTCGGGTCGGTGGAGGAGCCGTTCATCATGACGATCTGGCCGTCCTCGGCCTTGTCGCCCAGCGCCTCGAGCAGGGCCTCGCCCTGCGTCTTGCCGACCGTCACGTTGTCGAACGAGGTGTAGGCGTCGATCGGGCCCTCGGCCAGGCGGTCGTAGGCCACGACCGGGATGCCGGCGTCCTTGGCCTTCTTGACCGAGCCGGCGATGGCCTTGGCGTCCACCGCGTCCAGGATCAGCACGTCGACCTTGTTGGTCACCATCGTGTCGACCTGCTGGTTCTGCTGGCTGGCGTCCTGCTTGGCGTTGGCGTAGATGACCTCGGCCTTGTTGTTCGTGAGCTCCTTGATCTTCTTCTCGATCAGGGGCTTGTCGAACTTCTCGTACCGCGCGGTCTGGTTCTCCGGCAGGAGCAGACCGACCTTGATGTCGTCGCCCTTGGCGGCGGAGTCGCCCGAGTCGCTGTTGTCGTCACCGGACTCGGCGGCACTGCCGCAGGCGGCGAGAGAGACGGCCAGTGCTCCGGCGGCTACGGCAATGGCGGTACGACGCATACGCGTGTTCACTTCAGAAACCTCCCTGACGAGGCCGCGACGTTGCGGCCGAGGTGGCTGGAAGTCAACTCGGCCACACGTGCGACGTCAAGAAGTAAATCCTTAACGAGATGGCAACGGTGCCAATCGTTCTCTAAGTGAAGGCGGGGGAGGCCGCGGCGAGGGTGCCGTTCGCCGTACCGTCCAACAGGGTCGAATCGCCCATTTCGCTCAGGGCGAGGGCGAGGGCTCCGAGCACCTCCGCACGTCCCCCAAGTGCCCCGGGGAGTACGGACAGTTGGCGTGCGGCGCTGGGGATCGCGTAGCGGCCCACGGACTCCCTTATGGGCCCGAGGACCAGCTCACCGGCCTCGGCGAGGTCACCGCCGAGGACCACTCTGCTCGGGTTCAGCAGATTGCAGAGATTGGCGACTCCGCTGCCGATGTGACGGCCCACGTCGGCGATCACCCTGCGGCAGCCCGGATCGCCGTCCCGCGCCAGCCGTACGACACCTTCCATGGTCAGGTCCGTGCCGTGACTGGACTGGAGCAGGGGCAGCACGTAACGGGCCGCCGTGAAGGTCTCCAGGCAGCCGCGGTTGCCGCAGCGGCAGACGGGGCCGGACTCGTCGAGCGTGATGTGCCCGATCTCACCCGCGGTGCCGCCCGGCCCCCGGTAGATCTTCCCGTTGATCACCAGACCGGCGCCGACCCCGCTGGCCACCTTGATGTACGCCAGGTCGCGCACGCCCCGGCCGCTGCCCCAGACCATCTCGCCGAGGGCACCCAGGTTCGCGTCGTTGTCCACGTGCACGGGCACGCCGAGCCGCCCCCGCAGCTCCTCGGCGGGCCTGGTGCCGGTCCAGCCGGGCAGGATCGCGGTCGAGCCCAGGGTGCCGGACTCCACGTCGATCGGTCCGGGCACGCCGAGGCCGACCCCGGCGATCTTGGCGCGGTCCACGCCGGTCGCCCCGATCAGCCGGTTGACCAGTTGTTCCGCCCGGTCGAACCCCTGGGCCGCGGAGGCGTCCACGTCCAGCGGCTCGGACTCCTCGGCGAGCACCTGGTGGGCCAGGTTCCCGACCGCGACCCGCAGGTGGGTGTGCCCGAAGTCCACGCCCACGACGATCCCGGCGTCCCCGCTCAGCGAGACGCTGCGGGCCCGGCGGCCGCCCGAGGAGGTGGGCGTGACCTCGACGGTCCCGCTCTCCTTCAGTTCCCGGACGATGTTGGACACCGTCGCCGCCGAAAGGCCCGTGGTCCTCGCGATCTCGGCCTGGGTGAGCGAGCCGGCCAGACGTACTGCCCGGACGACCCGCTCGAGATTGGCTCGGTGCAGCGACGACTGCGACCCCGGAGTCTCCACGACGACCTCCTGCGCGCGGGGCCGCTTCGGTGAGGCCCCGTTCCGTGTCCAACTAGTGAACTCTAAGATGAGCTGTTCGGGTCGCCTCCCGTCAAGAGGTTGAACCGTTTCCGGGTCCTTGGACACACGTGCGCCCGCCGCTGTCCGGGTGAAAGCGGCGGGTGCGCGAGGCGATCCGGAGGGTGACGTCGGATCCGGCGCGGTCCGGGCGGCGGACCCTACTTCAGGGCGCCCGCGGTGAGGCCCTGCACGACCTGGCGCTGGAAGACGACGTACGCGGCGAGCACCGGGAGCATCGCCATCACGAGGCCGGCGAAGAGGCCGGACCAGTCCCCCTTGTAGCCCTGGCTGACGGCCAGCTGCACCAGGCCCTGGGTGAGCACGTGCTTGTCCTCGTCGGTGTTGAGCACGGTGGGCAGCATGTACTGGTTCCACTGGCCCAGGAAGTTGAAGATCCCCACGCTGATCAGGCCCGGCCGGGCCATCGGGAGCATGATCTGGAAGAACGTCCTGCTGTGCGAGGCGCCGTCCACGAACGCGGCCTCCGCCACACTGCTGGGCAGCGTCCGGAAGAACGCGGTCAGGAAGAACACCGTGAACGGCAGCGAGTACGCGATGTAGACCAGGATCAGCCCGTGGATCGTGTTCAGCAGGCCCATGTTGTTGACGACGTAGAACAGCGGGACCAGGGCGAGCATGATCGGGAAGCTCATGCCGCCGATGAACAGGTAGTAGATGAAGCGGTTGCCCGGGAACTCGAAGCGGGCCAGCACGTAGGCGGCCATCGAGCCCAGCACCAGGGTGCCGGTCAGGGAGCCGCCGACCACGAGGACGGTGTTGAGGAAGTAGTCGCTCATGTCGGCCTGGATCCAGGCCCGCGACCAGTTGTCGAAGTGCAGCGACTCTGGCAGCGACCAGGGTGAGCGGAAGATGGAGGCGTCGTCCTTGAAGGACGTCATCACGGCCCACACCAGGGGCAGCACCACCATGATCGCCCAGATCACCAGGACGCCGTGCGAGAAGACGTTGAGGACGCCGCCCTCCCGCCCCTCCTTCGGCTCCTTCGCGGGCGTGCCGGGCGGCGGGCCGGTCCTGGCGGGGGTGACACCGGACCCGGCGGGTACGGGTGCAAAGGGCTCGGTCGTCTTCATCGGATCAGTACTCCAGCCGCTCGCGCCGCCCCAGCTTCATCACGAGGGCGGCGAACGCCAGCGTGACGAGGAGGAGGGCGACACCGATGGTGGTGGCGTAGGCGGCCTGGCCGTCGCGGAACGCCTTCTGGTACACGTACAGGACCATGACGGTGGTCGAGTAGTCGGGGCCGCCGGGACCGGTCGTCATGATCTGTACGACCGCGAACGACTCGGCGCCCAGTGCGAGGATGCCCATGTAGACCCAGCCGGACTGCACGGTGTCCCACAGCAGCGGCAGGGTGATGCGGAAGAAGGTCGTGAAGCGGCCGGCGCCGTCCAGCAGCGCCGCCTCGTAGAGGTCCAGCGGGATGGAGGCCATCCCGGCGGAGAAGAGGACCACGAAGAAGCCGACCGTGGACCAGACGAGGACCGCCATCACGCACCACAGGGCGAGGTTCGGGTCGCCCAGCCAGATCGGCTGGATGCCGTCGAGCCCGACGCCGCGCAGGAGCGAGTTGATCGCGCCGCTGTCCGGGTTGTACGCGAACGCGAACAGCAGGGCGACGATCGCGATGGAGAGCACCTGCGGGAAGAAGTAGACGATCTTGTAGAAGGCGGAGCCCCGGACCCCCGAGATCACCGGCCCGCCGCGGCGCCGCCGGCCGCCCACGTTGATCATGAAGGAGAGGAACAGCGCCAGACCGATCGTCACCACCGGTACCAGCAGGGCGAACAGCAGGCTGTGCTGCAACGACTTCCAGAAGATGTCGTCGTCCAGCATGCGTGCGTAGTTGGCGAACCCGACCATCTCGAAGTCGGGGCTCAGACCGGTCCAGTCCGTGAACGAGTAGTAGATCGACTGGACGAACGGCCAGACGACGAAGAGCGCGTACAACCCCAGGGGAACCGCCAGGAACCCCACGATGAACCGGTACTTGCCGTGCTGCATGTGCTACGACCCCGATCTGCGCGCGGGCTGCCACCGGGGCCCGCCCGGCAACGGCGTACCGGACGGGCCCCGGTGACGGGTGCTCACTGCTTTCTCCGGTTGCTCCGGTCGTTCACCGGTGCTTGTAGTGCTTGATCGACGAGTCCTTGGCGGTCTCGTCGGCGAAGGCCTGGATCTTCTTGATGGTCTCGGCCGGGGTCGCGCGGCCGGCCATCATCTCGCCGAGCCCGGAGACGCCGATCTTCTCCTTCTGGAGCTGCACGTACCAGTCCTGCAGGCGCGGGTTCACCACGTTCTCCCCGGCCACGTCCAGCGCGGCGACACCGGACCTGAGGCCCGGGGTCAGCTCGATGCCGTCGGTGCCGCCGTTGTACGCGGTCAGTGACTTCACCTTGCCCGTGAAGTTCTTCGAGGACGCCTCGCCCAGCATGATGCGCAGCTGTTCCATGCCGCCGGCCGCGTTCGCCGCCTTGGCGGGGACGACGAAGGGCTCGCCGCCGGAGGCCCAGATGGTGCCGAAGGGCAGCTTGTCCGAGGAGTCCAGGCCGGTGGGTGCGGAGACGGCGAGGTCGAAGTCGTCGGGCATGACGTTGGCCGCCTCGTTCTCCACCCAGGAGCCGTTCGGGATGAACAGCGCGTCGCCCTTGGCCCAGGCGGTCTGGGACTGGATGTGGTCCAGGCCCGGAGTGCCCTTGAGGACGTACCCCTTCTGCTGGAGTTCGTAGTAGGCCTCGAAGCACGCCTTGACGGCGGGGTGCTTCCAGGCGTTCGGCTCCAGGTTGTCGATGGCGTCGAGCACCTCGCGCCCGCCGACCTTGCCGATCATCGGGTACAGCGAGAAGGGGATGTAGTACGGGTACTTGCCGGCGTAGGTCCAGCCGGCCATGCCCTTCCTCTTGGCCTTCGCGCAGACCGCGAGCATCTGGTCCCAGGTCTCGGGGTACTGCTCGTCGAGCGAGTCCAGCGCCTTCTGCGAGTACCAGACGCCGTAGACCGTGTAGGCGTAGTAGAGGATCCAGACCTGCTCGCCGTCGAACTGGCCCATCTCGACGATGCCGGGGCGCAGCGTGTCGCGGACCTTGGTGCCCGGGTCGTCGTAGGAGGGGGCGTCCAGCAGCGGGGTGAGGTCGGTGAGCTGCTTCTTGCCGACCAGGGTGCCCATGTCCATCTGCTCGGCGCCCGAGTTGTCGATGAGGTCGGGCGGGGTGCCCTGGTTGAAACGCGGCTGCAGGGTGGACTGGATCTTCTGGGTGGCGGAGAATTTCACCGTCGCGCCGGGAAACGCCTTCTCGTACACCTTCACGGCGTCCTCGGCGTACTCCTTGCCGAAGCCGCCGTCGAACAGGACGAATTCCATCCGCGCGGTGTCATTGACGCCGAGCGGGTTCTTCGCGGTCTTCTTGCCCGCCTCGGCCTTCTCCTGGTCGTCCCCGCCGCCGCTGGCGCACGCGGACAGGAAGCTCATCGTGGGGACGGAGATCAGGCCGAGCGCCGCGGACCGCTTGATCAGGTCGCGGCGGCCCACCCTCGCGGCCGGGCGGACGGGGGTGCGGCGGCCGAGAACGCCTCGCTCGCGGGTGCCGTCGTACTCGGCGGAGTTGGATCCCATGCTCAAGTCCTCGCCTTCTCCAGGACTCAGGCGGTGAACCGGATCCTCCCCGGCACCGCGTTCGGGTCGTGCTGGGTCGTGCAGGAAGTGCGGGCAGTGCAGGACGGGGTGGCGCGTGCTGTTCGGGAGCTGTGAAGAAGCCCGGAGTGCCGACAGGTATAGTCCACTTTCCGCCGACGGAGCAAGATCGGACACAAGGTTCGCCGGTGGTCTTTTCCGAGTTGAGACCTGGCGGAAATATGAGTGGCCCTCGTGTTCCGAACCGGAAGAATCCCTGCCTCCAAGTCCGAAGGCCGCATTCAACACCCTTGACACCACGCGCCCCTTGACCCACTACTGGTGCTTGCGCAGCGATTCTGACAACGTTGTCCAGCCCAGGGAGGGTGCTCGCGCATGCAGCACGGAGTTCGGCACAGAATGCGGCACAGATGGGGCCCGGCGGTCGTCGCGACGACCGCCTTCGCCGTGGCGGGGGCCTCCCCGGGCGTCGCGGTGGCACTGCCCGGAGCGCCCGCGAAGGCGGACCGGGAGTTCACTTCGTCGTTCGAGGCCGGTGAACCCGCCCCCGACTGGCTGAACACCGTCGACACCACACCGGGCGGCAAGAAGCGCGCCTCGGGTGTCGACGGCGGTTACAGCAGCGGCATACCGGGCAACGTCACCGACCACGTCACGGACGTGCGCGCCAGCTCGGAGAACGCGGGCGGCGGGGAGGTGAAGGAGAACCTCGTCGACGGGGAGCCCGGCAGCAAGTGGCTGGCCTTCACCTCCACCGGCTGGGCCGAGTTCGACCTGGACGCACCGGTCGAGGTGGTCCGGTACGCGCTCACCTCGGCCAACGACTTCGCCCCGCGCGACCCGCGGGACTGGACCCTGAAGGGTTCGGCCGACGGCGAGAACTGGACGACCCTCGACACCCGTTCGGGCGAGACCTTCGCCGAGCGCTTCCAGACGAAGACCTACGACCTGGACGCGTCGGCCGTCGCCGGGTACCGGCACTTCCGGCTGGAGATCACCAGGAACGGCGGGGCGACCGCTCTCCAGCTCGCCGACGTCCAGTTCTCCACCGGCGACACCGAGGAGCCGGTCCCGCAGGACATGCTCTCGCTGGTCGACCGCGGCCCGAGCGGCTCCCCGACGGCGAAGTCGGGCGCCGGATTCACCGGAAAGCGTGCCCTGCGTTACGCCGGCCGGCACACGGCCGAGGGGCGCGCCCATTCGTACAACAAGGTCTTCGACGTCAACGTGAGGGTCGACCGCCGTACGGAGCTGTCGTACAAGATCTTCCCGTCGATGGCGGACGGCGACCTCGACTACGACGCCACGAACGTCTCCGTCGACCTGGCCTTCACCGACGGCACCTACCTGAGCGACCTGCGCGCCACCGACCAGCACGGCTTCCCTCTGACGCCGCGGGGCCAGGGCGACGCCAAGGTGCTGTACGTCAACCAGTGGAACAGCGTCGAGTCGGGGATCGGCTCGGTCGCGGCCGGCAGGACCGTCGACCGGATCCTGGTCGCCTACGACTCCGCCAAGGGCCCGGCGAAGTTCCGGGGCTGGCTGGACGACGTGTCCCTGAAGCCGGTGAAACCCGAGCGGCCGAAGGCCCACCTGTCCGACTACGCGGTGACGACCCGGGGCACCAACTCCAGCGGCGGCTTCTCACGCGGCAACAACTTCCCGGCGACCGCCGTACCGCACGGCTTCAACTTCTGGACGCCGGTGACCAACGCCGGTTCCCTGAGCTGGCTGTACGACTACGCGCGCGGCAACAACGCGGACAACCTGCCGACGATCCAGGCGTTCAGCGCGAGCCATGAGCCGAGCCCCTGGATGGGCGACCGGCAGACCTTCCAGGTGCTGCCGTCCGCCGCCTCCGGCACCCCGGACCTGGGCCGTGAGGAACGGGAGCTGGCCTTCCGGCACGAGAACGAGACCGCGCGGCCGTACTACTACGGGGTGCGGTTCGAGAACGGCCAGAAGGCGGAGATCGCGCCGACGGACCACGCGGCGGTCATGCGCTTCACCTATCCCGGCGACGACGCGAGCGTCCTGTTCGACAACGTCACCGACCAGGCCGGCCTGACCCTCGACGAGGAGAACGGCACCTTCAGCGGCTACTCGGACGTGAAGTCCGGGCTGTCCACGGGCGCCACCCGGCTGTTCGTGCACGGCGAGTTCGACAAGCCGGTGACGGAGGGCTCCGCCGAGGGCGTCAAGGGCCATCTGCGGTTCGACGCGGGCAAGGACCGGACGGTCACCCTGCGCCTGGCCACCTCGCTCATCGGCGTCGACCAGGCGAAGGACAACCTGCGCCAGGAGATCCCCGAGGGCCGGTCCTTCGACTCGGTCAAGCGCGACGCCCAGCGGCAGTGGGACGAGCTGCTCGGCAAGGTCGAGGTCGAGGGTGCCACCCCGGACCAGCTGACCACGCTCTACTCGAGCCTCTACCGGCTGTACCTGTACCCGAACTCGGGCTTCGAGAAGGTCGACGGCACGTACAAGTACGCCTCTCCCTTCTCGAAGATGACCCGGCCGGACACCCCGACGCACACCGGCGCGAAGATCGTGGACGGGAAGGTGTACGTCAACAACGGCTTCTGGGACACCTACCGGACCACCTGGCCGGCGTACTCCTTCCTGACCCCCTCCAAGGCGGGTGAGCTGGTCGACGGGTTCGTGCAGCACTACAAGGACGGCGGCTGGACCTCCCGCTGGTCCTCCCCCGGCTACGCCGACCTGATGACCGGCACCTCCTCGGACGTCGCGTTCGCCGACGCGTACGTCAAGGGCGTGGACTTCGACGCGGAGGCGGCGTACGACGCGGCCGTGAAGAACGCCACCGTCGTGCCCCCGTCGTCGGGCGTCGGCCGCAAGGGCATGGAGACCTCGCCCTTCCTCGGCTACACCGGCACCGAGACGCACGAGGGCCTGTCGTGGGCCCTGGAGGGATACCTCAACGACTACGGCATCGCCCGGATGGGCGAGGCCCTGTACGAGAAGACCGGCGACAAGCGCTACGAGGAGGAGTCCGCCTACTTCCTCGACCGGGCCCAGGAGTACGTCAACCTGTTCGACTCCGAGGCCGGGTTCTTCCAGGGGAAGAACACGAAGGGCGACTGGCGCGTCGAGTCCTCGAAGTACGACCCGCGGGTGTGGGGCCACGACTACACCGAGACGAACGGCTGGGGCTACGCCTTCACCGCCCCGCAGGACAGCCGGGGCCTGGCCAACCTGTACGGCGGGCGCGACGGCCTCGCGGACAAGCTCGACGAGTACCTCGCCACCCCGGAGACGGCCTCCGCCGAGTTCGTCGGCTCCTACGGCGGTGTCATCCACGAGATGACCGAGGCGCGGGACGTCCGGATGGGCATGTACGGGCACTCCAACCAGGTGGCCCACCACGCCCTGTACATGTACGACGCGGCCGGGCAGCCCTGGAAGACGCAGGAGAACGTCCGTGAGGTGCTGTCGCGGCTCTACACCGGCAGCGAGATCGGGCAGGGCTACCACGGGGACGAGGACAACGGCGAGCAGTCGGCCTGGTTCCTGTTCTCCTCCCTCGGCTTCTACCCGCTGGTGATGGGCAGCGGCGAGTACGCCGTCGGCTCCCCGCTGTTCAAGAAGACGACCGTGCACCTGGAGAACGGCCGCAAGCTGGTCGTCAAGGCGCCGAAGAACAGTGCGAAGAACGTGTACGTCCAGGGTCTGAAGGTCAACGGCAAGAGGTGGGACAAGACCTCACTGCCGCACTCGGTGCTCGCGAAGGGCGGGGTCCTGGAGTTCGACATGGGCCCGCGGCCCTCGTCATGGGGCACCGGCAAGAAGGCGGCGCCCGTGTCGATCACCCGGGACGACGAGGTGCCCACGCCCCGCGAGGACGTGCTGAAGGGCGGGGGCGACCTGTTCGACGACTCCTCGGCGACCGGCGCCACGGTGTCCACGGTCGACCTGCCCGTGAGCGGGAGGACGAAGGCGGTCCAGTACACGCTGACGTCCTCGGAGCAGGCCGAGGCGCCCACGGGCTGGGTCCTGCAGGGGTCGTCGGACGGCACGACGTGGAAGACCCTCGACAAGCGCGACAGGCGGGAGGACGACACGGACGTCTTCCGCTGGGACCGGCAGACACGGGCCTTCTCGGTGGACAGGCCGGGGGCGTACGGCCACTACCGGCTGGTCCTCGACGGTGAGGCGGCGCTGACGGAGGTGGAGCTGCTGAGCTGAGCCGGTCGTGCGTCGCGGGCGGGTCCGGGCCGTGGTGGCCCGGACCCGCCTCGTCGTGGCGCGCCGTCAGCCGACCCGGCAGGGCAGGCTCGTCGTACTGTCACCGCCGGGGCCGGAGACGACATAGCCGAAGGTGGCGCTCTGTCCCGGACTCAGCGAGCCGTTGTGGCCGGCGTTGTGGACCATGACGTCCTGGCCCTGATAGGTGGCGTCGCCGTTCCACAGACTGTCGACCCGCTGGCCGGCCGGGAGGGTCCAGTCGACCATCCAGCCGAGCATGGGGACGTCACCGCTGTTGGTGACGGTCACCTGGGACTGGTGGCCGCCGTTCCAGCTGCCCGTCGTGCTGCGGGTGGCGGTGCACTGGCCGGGAACGGGCTCGGTCGGCGGGTTGCCGGGGTCCTTGATGCCGGTCACCTCGCCGTTGCCGCCGTCGAAGACGACGTCGGAGCAGGAGTAGAAGGTCTCCGCGCTGTCCGAACGCTGCCAGACCATGTAGACGATGTGGCGGCCGGACTTGCCCTCCGGAAGCTGCCCGGTCCAGGAGTAGTTGGCGTCGACGGTGCCCGGGGACCCGTTGAGCGACGGGTGGTCGACGGAGAGGAACGGCTGTTCCTCCATGTCGTCCCAGGTGAGGTTCCGTGTCGGGTCGAAGCCGTCCTTGGTGATGTACACGTAGAACCAACCCGGGTGCGCGGCCCAGGCGTTGTAGGAGAAGTCGACGGTGGCGCCCGAGGTGAGGTGGGTGAGCGGCCAGTCGTCGCGCGGCTGGTTGAAGCCGGTGAAGCTGGAGTTGCCGCCGCTGCACAGCTGCCCGTCCGGCACGAAGCCGTCGGTACGGCCGGCGCCGTCGGAGCGCAGTACGGAGAACCAGTTGTAGAACGGCGTGGTGCCGCTGACCTGTGCGGCGGCCTTGCACGCCGGGTTGACCGGCTTGATCTCGCCGGTGTCGGTCAGCCCGTCCTGCCAGCACAGGAAGGTGCGGCTGGCGGGTTTCATCGGCGTCCCGTGCGCCTCCGCCTCGCCGCCCGCGGTCACGACCAGGCCGACGGCGGGAATGGTGGCGAGGAGGGAGACGAGGACCAGGAAGAGGGCTCTGGCGCGGGTGGGGAGTGGGGGCCGGGGAGCGGTGCCGCTCCTCGTTTTTGTCGTGATCATGACATACCTGTCCGTCGCTGCGGGTGCTACGGGTCACGGGTCGTGCGCATGGGTGCGCGCGCTGCGCGCGGTTGCGTCGCGCGTGCGGTCGCACGGGTACGCGTGGGGCCGAGCGAGATGGGAGCATCCTGCGACGGGTTCCGGTCCGGCGAAGGATGGGAGCGCTCCCACCCCACTCGTACGGGGAAGGTAGCGCCGCGGGCTCCGGTTGTAAACGGATCGCGCAACGAGAACCGGCGCGGGGGGCGGTTACGAGCCGTTCCACCGCCGGGGCGGGGCCGGGCCGACGACAGGGGCCGCACCCCGTCGGACGGGGTGCGGCCCTCGGCTGTCCCGCGCCGCCGCCTACTTGCTGATCAGGCTGCGCAGCACGTACTGCAGGATGCCGCCGTTGCGGTAGTAGTCCGCCTCGCCGGGGGTGTCGATGCGGACGACCGCGTCGAACTCGACGCCCGTGTCGGTGGTGACCTTCACCGTGCCCGGGATGGTGCCGTTGTTCAGCTCGGTGACGCCGGTGAAGGAGAAGGTCTCCTCGCCGGTGAGGCCGAGCGTCTCGGCGGTGTGGCCCTCCGGGAACTGGAGCGGCAGGACGCCCATGCCGATGAGGTTCGAGCGGTGGATGCGCTCGTACGACTCGGCGATGACGGCCTTGACGCCGAGCAGCGCGGTGCCCTTGGCCGCCCAGTCGCGGGACGAACCGGAGCCGTACTCCTTGCCCGCCAGGACGACCAGCGGGATGCCCTGGTCGATGTAGTTGCGCGAGGCGTCGTAGATGAACGACACCGGGGCCCCGTCCTCACCTTCGGCGGACCTCGTGAAGTCGCGCGTGTAGCCGCCCTCGGTGCCCGGCGCGATCTGGTTGCGCAGGCGGATGTTGGCGAACGTACCGCGGATCATGACCTCGTGGTTGCCGCGGCGGGAGCCGTAGCTGTTGAAGTCGCGGCGCTCGACGCCGTGCTCCGTGAGGTACTTGCCGGCCGGGGTGTCGGCCTTGATGGCACCGGCCGGGGAGATGTGGTCGGTGGTGACCGAGTCGCCGAGCTTGGCGAGGACGCGGGCGCCGGCGATGTCCTCGACCGGGGCCGGGTCCATGCCCATGCCCTCGAAGTACGGGGGCTTGCGGACGTAGGTGGACTCGGTGTCCCACTCGAAGGTGTTGCCGGTCGGGATCGGCAGCGCCTGCCACTGGGCGTCGCCGGCGAAGACGTCGGCGTAGGACTTGGAGAACATGTCCTCGCCGATGGTGTTGGCGACGACGTCGTTGACCTCGGCCTCGGTCGGCCAGATGTCCTTCAGGAAGACGGGGTTGCCGTCCTGGTCCAGGCCGAGGGACTCGCGGGTGATGTCCACCGTCATCGAGCCGGCGAGGGCGTACGCGACGACCAGCGGCGGGGACGCCAGGTAGTTCATCTTGACGTCGGGGTTGATCCGGCCCTCGAAGTTGCGGTTTCCGGAGAGAACAGAGGTGACGGCGAGGTCGTGCTCGTTGACGGCCTGGGAGACCTCGTCCGGCAGCGGGCCCGAGTTGCCGATGCAGGTGGTGCAGCCGTAGCCGACCAGGTTGAAGCCGACCTTGTCGAGGTACGGCGTCAGGCCCGCCTTGTCGAAGTAGTCGGTGACGACCTTGGAGCCCGGGGCGAGGGTGGTCTTGACCCACGGCTTGCGGGTCAGGCCCTTCTCGACCGCCTTCTTCGCCACCAGGGCGGCGGCGACCATGACGTACGGGTTCGACGTGTTGGTGCAGGAGGTGATGGCGGCGACGGTGACGGCGCCGTGGTCCAGGTCGTACTCGGTGCCGTCGGCGGCGGTGACCTTCACCTTGTTGCTGGGGGCGCCGTTGCTGATGGCCGGGGCGTCGGAGGCCGGGAAGGACTCCTTGCTGGCCTCGTCGACGTCGCCGCCGTCCTTGACGTAGTTGCGTACGTCCTGGGCGAACTGGGCCTTGGCGTCGGCGAGGACGATGCGGTCCTGCGGGCGCTTCGGGCCGGCGATGGACGGCACGACGGTGGACAGGTCCAGCTCGAGCTTCTCGGAGAAGTCCGGCTCGGCCTGCGGGTCCAGCCAGAGGCCCTGCTCCTTGGCGTACGCCTCGACGAGGGCGACCTGCTGGTCGCTGCGGCCGGTCAGGCGCATGTAGTTCAGCGTCTCGTCGTCGATCGGGAAGATCGCGGCGGTGGAGCCGAACTCCGGCGACATGTTGCCGATGGTGGCGCGGTTGGCCAGGCTCGTCGCGGCGACGCCCTCGCCGTAGAACTCGACGAACTTGCCGACGACGCCGTGCTTGCGCAGCATCTCGGTGATGGTCAGCACCAGGTCGGTGGCGGTGGTGCCGGGCCGCAGCTCGCCGGTCAGCTTGAAGCCGACGACGCGCGGGATCAGCATGGAGACCGGCTGGCCCAGCATGGCGGCCTCGGCCTCGATGCCGCCGACGCCCCAGCCCAGGACACCGAGGCCGTTGACCATGGTGGTGTGCGAGTCGGTGCCGACCAGGGTGTCGGGGTAGGCCTTGCCGCCACGGGTCATGACGACGCGGGCCAGGTGCTCGATGTTCACCTGGTGGACGATGCCGGTGCCGGGCGGGACGACCTTGAACTCGTCGAAGGCGGTCTGGCCCCAGCGCAGGAACTGGTAGCGCTCCTTGTTGCGGCCGTACTCCAGGTCGACGTTCTGCTTGAACGCGTCGTTGGTGCCGAACTTGTCGGCGATGACGGAGTGGTCGATGACCAGCTCGGCCGGCGCCAGCGGGTTGATCTTCGCCGGGTCGCCGCCCAGCTCCTTGACGGCCTCGCGCATGGTGGCGAGGTCCACGACGCAGGGGACACCGGTGAAGTCCTGCATGATCACACGGGCCGGGGTGAACTGGATCTCCTCCGACGGCTGGGCCTGGGAGTCCCAGGAGCCGAGCGCACGGATGTGGTCGGCGGTGATGTTCGCGCCGTCCTCAGTGCGGAGCAGGTTCTCCAGCAGCACCTTCAGGCTGTAGGGAAGGCGCGCGGCGCCCTCGACCTTGTCCAGCCGGAAGATCTCGTACGACTCGTCGCCCACCTGCAGCGTGCTGCGGGCGTCGAAGCTGTTCGCCGACACGACAGTCTCCTTCATTGATGTGCGCGTACCACCACACCGCAAACCCTTTGCGGCTACCGCCACGTGGTGCCGCCACTACCCCTCGACGGATCCGCTAAGGTAAGGCTAAGTTAGGCATCCCTTACCGGATCGCGGCGGCTGCGGTGCACCTCGGCAGATATCTCGATGTCGAGATAACCCTAATACACGACGGCCGAATGGTCATGCGCGGGCCCGCACCGGACCTCCGCATGCCCGGACCCCGGGCACCCCACCCCTTCCGGGCACCCCGCCCGTCCCCGGCGCACCGACCGGAACGGCTCGCTCCCGCCCCGCTCCCCCGCGACACCCGCCGCCCGTCATCACGGGGCCCGGACGGGGTATGCGCACGGGGAGGGCGTCACGGACCCGACGTCACGGACCCAGGGAGGGAGACAGGGATGCCACTCACGTTCCGCAAGAGCTTCAGGATCTTTCCGGGGGTGCGGCTCAACATCAACAAGCGCTCCTGGTCCATCACGACCGGCGGCGGACGCGGGCCGCGCCACACCACGAGCAGCACCGGACGCCGTACGACGTCGATGGACCTGCCCGGACCCTTCGGATGGCGCCGCACGACCAGCACCCGGCGCGGCAGGCGGCACTGACTCCGCATCACCCGAACAGCCCAGCCACGGAGCCCCCGGGAGGCGCCATCTCATATCTGAGATAGCCTCAGTCTCATGTCAGACGACTACCTCGTACGCATCGGCAAGCTCATCCGTGACGCCCGGCAACACCGCGGCTGGACACAGGCACAGCTGGCGGAGGCACTCGCCACCAGCCAGAGCGCCGTCAACCGCATCGAACGCGGCAACCAGAACATCAGCCTTGAGATGATCGCCCGTATCGGTGAGGCGCTCGACAGCGAGATCGTCTCCCTGGGCTACTCCGGTCCGATGCACCTGCGGGTCGTCGGCGGCCGCCGCCTGTCGGGCGCCATCGACGTGAAGACGAGCAAGAACGCGTGCGTGGCACTGCTGTGCGCCTCCCTGCTCAACAAGGGCCGCACGGTGCTGCGCCGCGTCGCCCGCATCGAGGAGGTGTACCGCCTCCTGGAGGTCCTGGGTTCGATCGGCGTCCGCACGCGGTGGATCAACGAGGGCGTCGACCTGGAGATCGTGCCGCCCGCCACGCTGGACCTCGACTCCATCGACGCGGACGCGGCCCGCCGCACCCGCTCCATCATCATGTTCCTCGGCCCGCTGCTGCACCGCACGGACCGCTTCATGCTGCCGTACGCCGGCGGCTGCGACCTCGGTACGCGCACCGTCGAGCCGCACATGATCGCGCTGCGCAGGTTCGGCCTGGAGATCGCCGCGACGGAGGGCCAGTACCACGCGGTGGTGGACCGTTCCGTCAGCCCCGACCGGCCGATCGTGCTGACCGAACGCGGGGACACGGTCACCGAGAACGCGCTGCTGGCCGCCGCCCGGCACGACGGCGTCACCGTCATCCGCAACGCCTCGTCCAACTACATGGTCCAGGACCTGTGCTTCTTCCTGGAGGCCCTGGGCGTCAGGGTCGAGGGCATCGGCACCACCACGCTCACCGTGCACGGCATGGAGAGCATCGATGTCGACGTGGACTACTCCCCCTCCGAGGACCCGGTCGAGGCGATGAGCCTGCTCGCCGCGGCCGTCGTCACCGAGTCCGAGCTGACGGTCCGCCGGGTGCCGATCGAGTTCCTGGAGATCGAGCTCGCGGTCCTGGAGGAGATGGGCCTCGACCACGACCGCACCCCCGAGTACGTCGCGGACAACGGCCGCACCCGGCTGGTCGACCTCACGGTCCGGCCCTCCAAGCTGGAGGCGCCGATCGACAAGATCCACCCGATGCCGTTCCCCGGCCTGAACATCGACAACGTCCCGTTCTTCGCGGCGATCGCGGCGGTGGCGCAGGGCCAGACCCTGATCCACGACTGGGTCTACGACAACCGCGCCATCTACCTGACCGACCTCAACCGCCTCGGCGGCCGGCTGCAGTTGCTGGACCCGCACCGGGTCCTGGTCGAGGGCCCCACCCGCTGGCGCGCCGCCGAGATGATGTGCCCGCCGGCCCTGCGCCCGGCCGTGGTCGTCCTGCTGGCGATGATGGCCGCGGAGGGCACGTCGGTGCTCCGCAACGTCTACGTCATCAACCGGGGGTACGAGGACCTGGCGGAGCGGCTGAACTCGGTGGGGGCGCAGATCGAGATCTTCCGGGACATCTGACCGGCAGATGCCGCCGCAACTCCTCTGACCTGCGCTGATGTGGGTCAGAGGGGGTGCAGCGGCACCTCCCGGGAGGGGCAGTTCCGCTATATCAACGAACAGGCCAAGACCCATCAGGACGCCGGCGATCCGGTGATCAGCGTGGACACGAAGAAGAAGGAACTGGTCGGCGGATACAAGAACGCCGGCCGGCAGTGGCGGCCCGAGGGTGAACCGGTCCAGGTCAGCACGCACGACTTCCCCGGCAAGGAGCTCGGCAAGGCGATTCCGTACGGCATCTACGACCTGGCCGCCAATACCGGCTGGGTGAACGTCGGCACCGACCACGACACCGCCGCCTTCGCGGTCGCCTCCATCCGCCGCTGGTGGCATGGAGCGGGGCGGGCCGCACACCCCCTCGCCCGGCGACTGCTCATCACCGCGGACGCGGGCGGCTCCAATGGCTACCGCACCCGCGCCTGGAAGGCCGAACTCGCCGCTCTGGCCCTGGAAACAGGGCTGGAGGTCACCGTGTGTCACTTCCCTCTCGGGACTCAATGCCGTTGCTTGAGTGTGCCAAGCAGTTCCCAGTGACGTTGAGGAAGCACGGTCGTTGGACCCGGCATGCATCCGTGGGTGGGAATATCCGATCATGTGCGGCTGGGAGTGGTGACCCGCTGGGTGACCCCGGAGCTCGTCGCCGACGTGCTGGAGAAGTGCGGGGTCCGCGACAAGAAGTCCGGCGCCCTGCCTGCCGGTTTCATGGTCTACTTCACGCTCGCCCTGGCCCTGTTCCAGCAGGACTCCTACGACGACGTGGCAGAGCAACTGGTCCGTACCATCCCGGAGTTGAGCGAGAGCATCCCCAACAAGTCGTCCTTCACGCGGGCGCGCAGGCGCCTGGGGCCGCAGGTCCTGGAAACCATGTTCCGTGAGCTGGCCGGCCCGCTGGCTCCCGTCGGTTTGCAGAGCGCCTTCTACCGCGGGATGCGCCTGGCCGCAGTGGACGGGTTCGTGCTGGATGCGCCGGACACGCCGGTCAACCGGGCCGCGTTCGGCGGACCGGTCAAGAACGGCCAGCCCGCGGGGTTCCCGCAGGCGCGGGTGGTGACCCTGACCAAGTGCGGCACGCACGCGCAGATCGACGCGGCGGTGGGCGGATTCAACGGCGGCGAGCCGGAACTGGCGATCAAAATGGCCGACGCGGCTGCCGGAATGCTGGTCATCATGGACCGCGGCTTTCCCGGCGTGGCGCTGTGGAAGGCATACACCGGGACCGGGGCCCATCTGCTGATCCGGGCCCGGTCGAGCGTCGCTGCTCGCCCGGTCGAGTATCTGCCCGACGGCACCTACCTGGCGAGGATGAACCTGGCCGGGCAGAAGGGCGCGCACCCCGGTGGGGTGCTGGTCCGGGTGATCGAGTACCGCGTCGACGGCGGCGAGGTGGTCAGGCTGTTGACCGATCTGTCGGACCCGATTGCCTATCCGGCGGCGGAGCTGGCGGAGCTCTACCACGCGAGATGGGAGGCGGAGTCGGCGTTCCGGCAGATCAAGACCTTCCAGCGCGGGCCGGCCGAGGTCCTGCGCTCGGGTGACCCGGATCTGGTGCGTCAGGAGGTCTGGGCACATCTGGTGGTGCACCACTGCCTCACGCAGGTCATCATCGCTCTGGCCGAGGACAACGGGATCGATCCGGGCCGGGTCTCCTTCGTCAAGGTCCTCAAGCACGCACGGCGCAGTGTGGTCCGCCAGTGCGCGGACACGCCCACGAAGATCAAAGAGTTCCTGGTGGTGCTGGCGGTGAAGGTGTATCGGAAACTCGACAACGGCGTCAGGCGCCTGCGCGAGGCAGACCGGCACCTGAAGCGTCCGGACTCGAAGTACTCCTCGAAGCTCTCCTACCGGATCAACACCCGGGACCGGCGGCCGACGCGGCGGGTCACAGCCAAGGTCATCACGCTGCAGCCCGCGATAGTTCGGTAGTCAAGCAACGGCATTGTCCCGGGACTTCAAAGTGGAACAAAATTGAGCACAGGCTGTTCTCCCACATCACCATGAACTGGCGGGGCAGGTCGCTGACCAGCCACGAGGTCATCGTGAACAGCATCGCCGCGACCACCACCCGCACCGGCCTGAGCGTGACCGCTGAACTCGATACCGACACCTACGAGACCGGAGTCCGTATCGCGGGCAGACAGATGGACGCCCTGCCTCTGACTCGCCACGCCTGGCACGGCGACTGGAACCGCACCCTCCGGTCCGAGGCGTATGCCCAGGTCAGTACCGCCCCGGACCCCTTCGACCAGCCCAGCCCCGACCTCGCATGGCTGTGCCACCCGGTCCTGACCGGACTGGCGCCGCACGAATGGGACACCCTGATCGCCACGCTGACCACACTCCACGAGGCCCAACGCGAGACACACCTGGACAAACGGCGCGGCCACCGGCCTCGTCTGGCCGCCCCCGGCACCAGCCGCCGCCCCCTCCTCACCCTCGCCGACCGGCTCCTGGCCGTTCTCCTCCACTACCAGCACGGCCTGCCCCAGGTCGCCATCGCCGCCGTGTTCGGCGTCCGGCCCGAGACGATCAACAGGCGCATGAGAGAGACCCGTGAGCTACTGGCAACCACGGGTCACGAACTCCGCCCCGCTGAACGCCAACTCGCGACCCCGGACGACCTGTTCGACCTGGCACACGAGGCAGGTAGCGCCCCCACACCAGAGATCAAGACAGCGGGTTAATGATCTGCGAGCCCCAACTTCGCGGCATTGGATGGTCGACGCGATCCGCTTCCTCGTCGACAACGGAATCAAGTGGCGGGCGATGCCGGTGGACTTCCCCCTCTGGGACCGGGTCTACGCGTTCTTCCGTCGCCGGTGGGACAAGGGCCTGGTCAAAGAGTTCCATGACCGGCTGCGTGGGAAGGCCCGTGAGGCGGCCGGCCGGGATCCGGAGCCGACCGCGGGCATCATCGACGCCCGCGGTCGGCCAAGGCCGCCGCGTCCGTGCCGGCGTCCTCACGCGGCTTCGACGGCGGGAAGAAGACCAACGGCCGCAAGCGGCACATCGTGGTCGACACGACAGGACTGCTGCTGACGGTCATGGTCACCGCAGCGAGCGCGACCGACCGGGAGGCGGGCCAGGTCCTGCTGGCCCGGCTGGCCGAGCGGTCCTTCCTGCTGAGGCTGGTCTGGGCCGACGGCGGCTGCACCGGGCCCCTGGTCGACTTCGCCGCGAAGGTGCTGCGCCTCACACCCACGGTCGTCGAACGCAATGCGGACGCTTCGGGCTTTGTGGTGCTGCCCCGCAGGTGGGTGGTGGAGTGGACGTTCGGGTGGCTGATGCGCTCCCGCCGCCTGGCCCGCGACTACGAGGGGCGGACCGACACATCCGAGGCGATGGTGCTGTGGTCGATGACCATGGTCATGAGCCGCCGCCTTGCGAAACGGTGACACTGAGGGAGCCCGGGGTGTTCTCGACGAGCCAGCCCCGCGCGGCCAGGCGCTTCGCCTTGGACCGCACCCCTTCGATCTTCGCCGGGACCGGCTCGAGGTCCAACGCGTCGGCGAGTTGCCGGCAGATCGCCAGCCCTTCGCCGGACCGCTCACGGCCGGCCAGGACGTGCATGATCCGCTGGTAGTCCGGCGACAGCACCGAAACGTCAAGCCCCTCCCGCCACACCGGGACCACCGGGACCACCGGGACCACCGGGACCACCGAACGGGACACCGCCCCGGGCACCGCCGGTTCCGGCCCAATCGGCCGGGCATCCCCGAAAACTTGCGCGTCCTTGAGCTCGCCGGACTCGGACAGCACCTGGCTCACCGTCTCCTTCGCGATCACCAGGCGATTCTGCGCGGCCTCCGCCTCCTTCAGCTTGGCAACGAGCCGGTCCAACTCGTTCCGCAGCGACTCCACCCGCATCCGGGCAGCAACCTCCCGCTCCTCCAGCAACCCCGTCACCGACGGCATCCGGCACCTCCACCAAAGAGGGAGCACGACCTGTCATCTCTACTGCAGGAAAGGCGACCTCACGCCTGACCATCGGAAACCCGGCGATCACACTCGGAAAGACAACAGCTTCTGATGGAGGCCGAGTTGGTCAGAGGCAGGAGGTATCAGAGAGGATTCGTCGGCAGGCACGGACTTCCCAGGACCACAGAGCGTAGAGAACTCCATGATCACGGACGTCCGTGCCTGTTCCGCATCGGACCCCGCCCAGCCCGGGCATCCGTCAGGAAGCGGACGTCAGCCGACTACGCCGAAGCCCTGCACCTACCCCGCCCCATGAACGGACCAGCGAGCGCCTCACCACGTAGGACACGGTCTTAGTGGGCGGTTCGTGAGTCTTTGAGTGGTTCTGCTGTCGCCTGATGGTGTGGCGGCAGGACGGAATCCGCCGGTCCACGGGTGCTGATCTGGTGAGGTGACCGGGTGAGTGAACGCAAGTTGTACCCGAGTGACTTATCGGACGAGCAGTGGTCATTGATCGAGCCGGTGATCACCGCGTGGAAGGACCGGCACCGCTCGGTCAGCGGCCACCAGGGCGCCTACGACATGCGGGAGATCGTGAACGCGATCCTCTACCAGGGGCGAACCGGCTGCCAGTGGGCCTATCTCCCGCACGACCTGCCGCCCAAGAGCGCGACCTACTACTACTTCGCCGCCTGGCGGGACGACGGCACCGACCAGGTCATCCATGAACTTCTGCGCTGCCAGGTCCGTGAACGCGCCCGCCGATTAGAGGACCCGACCCTGGTGGTCCTGGACACCCAGAGTGTCCACGTGGCCGCCGGGGTCCCTGCCGCCACGACCGGCCATGATCCGGCCAAGCGGGTGCCCGGCCGCAAACGCGGACTGGCCGTGGACGTCCTCGGCCTGGTCATCGCAGTCGTCGTCCTCGCCGCGAACACCCACGACAACGCCGCGGGCATCCTCCTGCTGGACCAGGTCGCCGAGCACGCCGGCGGAAGCGTCCGCAAAGCCCTGGTCGACCAGGGCTTCAAGAACCAGGTCGTCGCGCACGGCGCCGGCCTGGGCATCGACGTCGAGATCGTCGCACGCGACCCGCAGGTCAAGGGGTTCGTGCCGCAGCCGAAGCGATGGAGGGTCGAGCAGACCTACGGCATCCTGATACTGCACCGCCGCCTGGTCCGCGACTACGAGCACCGCCCTTCCTCCTCCGCCTCGCGCGTCTACTGGGCGATGACCCACGTCATGACCCGCCGCCTCACCGGCGCGAACGCCCCCACCTGGCACGAGGCGAAGGCGGCGGCAGGGTGAACCTCCAGCCCCTGCTCGACGCCCTGGACCTCCAGGAAGACGCCGCCCGGGCCCTGGCCGACGACCTCCGCACGCAGATTGACGGCCTGCAGACCCGGCTGCGGGAGGCCGAGATGCACCTCGAACACCTCGCGATCACCCGCACGACCGTCACCGGCCTCGCCGACCGGCTCCCGAACGTCGCACCGGACCTGCCCGAGCACCCGGACTACCCCCGCATCCTGACCGCCTTCAACCAGACAACCGGACCGCTACGGGCCAAGGACGTCTGCGAAGCCCTGGGCCACGACCTGCTGCCAAAGAACGTCGAAGGCACCCGCGCCAAGCTGAAACGCCTGGTCAAACTCGGGATCCTCACCGAGGCCGACACCGGCAACTTCGCCAGGAAGCAATAGCCGACGCAACCTTGCTCCAACCTCAGCCGGAAATGGACATCACCCCACGAACCGCCCACTTAATACTCCAGCCGTGGATCGCGATCTTCATGTCTGGGCGGTTTGTCGTTGGTAGTGAGCGTTTTCAGCGTGACCACTGATCGGGTGACGGGATCGGTTCTCGCAACGCACGAGGCTCCCGCGCCGTCCACCACATGGCTTCCTGCCAGGAGAAGGACGTCTACGGGGCGGGACTTCTTGCGGCTGCCTGGTCGAGTGTGGCCGGACACGAGTCGGCGTCCGGGTGTGTGGCGAGGGCGATCAAGGCGTCGAGGCGTTGGCCCGCCGCCTGCAACTCGGCGACCTTCGCCGTCGTGCGGGCACGTTCGTCAAGCAAGCGCGCCAGCAACTCGGGACCGACGTGGCGTGCATCGATGGCCGGCAGGAGTGCGGCGATCACGCGGCTGGTGAGCCCGGCTGTGTAGAGCTCGCGGATCAGCCGTACACGGTCCTCCGCCGACTGCGAGTAGACACGCTGTCCTCCTGCCGTGCGCGAGGAACACAGCAGGCCCTGCTCCTCGTAGTAGCGCAAAGCGCGGGTACTGACACAGGCCCGGTCGGCCAGCTCTCCGATACGCACTGTGACTCGCCCCTCGCTCTGCGATGTCCGATTTGCCTTTGACGTTGACGTCAAGTTCTAGCTTAGGCGCGAAGGGCGGGAGTGATCGCCGTCCTCCGCCCGATGAAAGGATGATCATGGACATCGCTGGTTCCACCGCGCTCGTGACCGGAGCCAACCGGGGCATCGGCCAGCGCTTCGTTGACGAATTGCTGGCCCGCGGGGCCGAAAGGGTCTACGCGGCGGCCCGCAGCCCGGAGACGATCACCGCATCCGACCCCCGCGTCAGCCCGCTGTACCTGGACCTCCTCGACGAGAAGTCGATCACGGATGCGGCCGCCATCGCACAGGATGTGACACTGCTGGTCAACAACGCTGGCATCGCCACGGGAGCCAACCTGCTGACCGACGACCTGGACGACGTCCGGCGGGAACTGGAGACGCATCTTTTCGGCACGCTCCGCGTCATCCGCGCCTTCGCTCCGGTCCTAGCCACCCACGGCGGCGGAACGATCGTGAACGTCCTCTCCGTACTGTCATGGACCGCCACCCCTCAGGGTTCGGGCTCCTACTCCGTCGCCAAAGCCGCCGAGTGGAACATGACCAACGGCGTACGCGTCGAGCTCGCCGGACAGAAGACCCTTGTCCAGGGTGTCCACCTGGGGGCAGCGGACACCGACATGATGGCGGGCACCGACGTCCCCAAGATCGATCCCGTCGACGTCGCACGCGCCAGCCTTGACGGTGTGCAGAGCGACTCCCTCGAAGTGTTGGTCGACGACCCCAGCCGCTTCGTCAAGGCGGCCCTGGCCGGCGACCCGGCACAGCTGTACGGCCCTGCGCCCGCCGGGTGAGCCTTTCAGCTTTGCCTCTCCAGCGTGAGTACGGCCTTGGTGATGACGGTCATGCGGTTGGGGCGGGCTGATGCGGGATCTTCGGAAGATCTGCCAGGTCTTCAGGCGTGCCATGCCGCGTTCAACCGGAGCTCGGGCTTGGGCGAGGGCGCGGTTGACGGTGCGCTGGGTGGGGGTGAGTTCCCCGCCGGGCGGTCGCCTGACCCCGGTGGTGACCCAGGGGTCGGCGCCTTGGTAGGCGCGGTCGGCCAGGACAGGGACACCTTGTCGCTCGCAGATTCGGATGATGCGGTGGGTGCGGGCCGCGGTCAGGTCGTGAGCCCGTCCCGGCAGGGCGGGTGAGATCCACAGGACCCTGCCACCGGGGGCGGTGACGACTTGGACATTCACCCCGTGGCGGCGGTGTTTGGCCGAGTAGTCGGCGCGACTGTCACCGACGCGGTCGCATTCGGCGAGGGCCCCGTCCAGGAGTACGAATTCGGGGTCTTCCTCGCGCAGTGTTTTCAGTAGGCCAGGCGCGCGGGCGGCGAGCATGCCTGCGACCGAGGTGACGTAGGCATGGGCGGTGCCGACGGATATCCCGAAGCCGGCGGCAATGTGGGCGAGGGTGTCGTGACGATGCAGGTACACGAGCGCGACGAGCGCACGCTGGTGCGGCGGGAGCTTGCAACGGCGGTCACCTTCGCGGGTGACGATGAGCATCGTGACCCACTCGACCAGGGCGTGAGGCAGATCGAGTGCGGCAGGGTAGGGGACCAACGAGGCTCCTGTGCCGATGGGTTGAGGCTTCGAACATCTCCCTCAACGGCACGGGGGCCTCGTGCGTTTCGGCCCCGCGCCCGCCAGCAACGCCGTCACCCGACCGGTGGCCACACTGAAAAGGCTCAGTGACTGGTCTGGGATCGGGCCTGGTGGCGGCGTCGCCAGTGGGGGACCAGTTGAGCTGGTGGGCCGCTTCACGTGTGGGGCGGACGGTGAGCGCGGTGAACAGGTGCTGGATCTCGTTGCAGGTCAGCGGTATCAACCCGTCCGGCTTCGGCTCGCGGGCGTGTTCGTCGGCGCGGACGACGGTGAGGAAGGCGTGGGCGAGCATCGCGAGGGTCACCCAGCGGTGCCAGGACGTCCAGCGCCGGACCTGGTGTTCGTCCAGTCCGGCCAGGCCCTTGCCGGACTGGAAGGTTTCCTCGACCGTCCATCTGCGTCCGGCGACCCGCACCAGGGTGGACAGCGGCACCTGGATGGCTGAGTAGCAGCGGTAAAAGGCGAGTTCACGGGTGCACCGGTTGCGGCGGACGAGCAGCTGATGGTGGCCGGGCCGGTCGTCGGCGATATCGGCCGGGGCCCAGTCGTAGAAGCCGTGCCCCTTGGCGCCTGCGCCGGCGGAGAGCTTCTGCCAGGCCCGCGCGGGGAGCTTCTTGACCAGGGCGTCGGCACGGAGCTTGCCCGCGGGGGTGGTGACCTGGTGGTCGCGGGCGACGGCGAGCACGTAGCCGATCTCGCGTCTTTCCCGCTCGCTTCGCAGGTGCGGGTTACCTCCGTGGACTTCATCACCGGCCACCCAGGATGCGGCGACGCCTGCATCCAAAGCGCGGCCGATCATGCGGGCGGCGAGGGCGGGTTTCGTGGTGAAGCCGACGGCGTCGGGTATCCCGGCGGCCCGGCAGCGGGCCGTGTCCTCGGTCCAGGAACGCGGGACATACAGCTCCCGGTCGATCGACGCGTGCCCGAGCGGGGTGGAGTAGGCGAGGTAGACGACGACCTGGCTGTTTTCGATGCGTCCGGCGGTTCCGGTGTACTGGCGCTGGACGCCGACTGTGTGCGTGCCCTTCTTCAGGTCGCCGGTCTCGTCCACCAGCACCGCGTCCTGGTGGTGTAGCCGCTCGACGACGAAGCTGCGGATATCGTCGCGTACCGCGTCGGCATCCCACCTGGCCCTCGACAGCAGATGCTGCAGACCGTGGGGGGCCGTATCTCCGGCATGCTCGGCGAGCGTCCAGCAGTTCTTGCGCGGCAGGTCCGCCGGCAGCCCGAGCACGAACGCCCGTGCCCGGCGCCGGGGTTCCACCCGCACGAACCGCCCCGCGATACGGCCCATCAGGACCTCGAACGTCTCCTGCCAGCGGCCAGGATCTATGCTGTGACCTGCGGCCACCGTCTGATCTTCTGTCTTCACACACCGATGATCACCGGTGGCCGCGCCCGTTCCCGGACCAGTCCCGGCCAGCAAGATCGCAATCTACAGCTGGAGCATTAATCCCTTTCGCAGGTAAGCGTTCGACGAACGTGCGCGACAAGGAGATGACAAGAAACGTGGGTTACGATGCGACCTGCTTGCGCAATACCTTTCGAGGGGTGATGACGATGCACCGGCCTCGGCCTTTGGTCGATGAATTCAGATCCGGACGTTCCTTGTTACCGGCGGTTCGATCCGTGTCCCCGTGGACGCGCACCCAAGGTGATTACCGCACAGTAGGGGTTTCCTCCGACAGAGACGAGCACCGGCGTTATGGATGAGGCGATCGACCGCAGCGGCGACACACGCGCCACCGAAGGCTCCTCCGCGAAGCCCGCCCGGGAAGTCCTGCCGTCATTCATGGTCACGGAGGCGGGTTCGGGCGAACGGGGGGACCTCGACCACGATGACCGTCGCCCGCACCTCGCGCCGGCGCACAGCCAGCTAGTCCGCCACGTCCGCTGCCGTCAGACGGCTTGTGCGGCACCGCCCCCCGACGCTCCGCACCGCGCCTGCCGAGACAGGCCGGACGCGCGACGGGCACCCGGGCCGGAGCGCGCCCGCACCAGAGCAACCGGCGGGTCCCGGCCCGCGTCCTGACAGACAGGGCGTCCGCTTCACGCCCCTTCCGCCGACCGCCGAAAGGGTGAATGCGATACGCCGCCACGCGGCACGATGACCCGGCGCCGGTAATCACCGGCCACCTTACCGACCAGTAAGCCTCCGTGCGGCGCGGCGGCGAAAACTGCATGTCGTGCGGGTCCCCACGGCCTGTATTTTCCGCGCCTCTCACTCGACTCTATTTCCGTTCCGGGAGGAAGGCTTCCTCCCTTTCACGCGGACGACTCCGACCGTCAGTCATTCACAAAAGGTGCATGCTCATGGAAATAAAGCTCCTCGGTCCCTTGGAGGTTCGTGAGGAGGGCGTGTACGTGCGCATCCCCGGCGAGAAGCTGCGGACCGTCATCGCCGTCCTCGCGCTCTCTTCCGGGCGTCCGGTGTCCAGGCGCGACCTCATAGACGAGTTATGGGGAGAGGAACCACCCCGGAATGCCGAGAATTCACTGCACGGCCACATCGCACGACTTCGCCGCGTACTGGCGACCCGCAGCGGAAAGCCCGGCCTCCGGAAAGTCATCGAGACCTCTCCGTCCGGCTATGCCCTGATCGGATCCGAAATCGAGGTCGACGTCATCCGCTTCGAGAAAATCGTCCGGCGCGCCGAATCCCTTGATGACGGGCACTTGGAAGAGGCCGCCGCACTTCTCACCGAAGCGACCAAGCTGTGGCGCGGTCCGGCACTGATGGACACCGGACAGGGAGACATCTGCCGCATGTCGTACAGTCGGCTCCAGCAGCTATGGCTCACCGCTTCCGAAAAACTGTTCGACATCCGCCTTCAGCTGAATCAGCACCGCTTGATCCTTTCCGAGCTGGAGCAGATGCACGCCACGTACCCGTACCACGAACACTTCTGCGCTCAGCTCATCACGGCCCTCTACCGCACCGGCCGGCAGGCGGACGCACTGGACACGTACAACCAGATGTGCGAACGCCTCGCCCACAGCCTCGGGCTCGATCCCGGACGTGACCTGCAGGAGCGGTTCCACGGAGTCCTGCGTCAGGATCCGGCGCTGCTCTGACCTGCGGCCGCCACTTTGACCGCCGCCCGGGCGACCGACGCAGCGACCGGTACGGCGACCGCCGGCGGGACGACCGATCGCGGCGACCCCGCGCCCCTCGCCTCCGGCCCCCGAGGCGTCGCACCGGACCACGCCCGCCCACTTTTATCCGTCGCGGCGACAGCATTCACACCGTGCGCGCCAGTTGTCACCCGCATCGCATTTCGTCCCGCTCAATCCGAGGCGCACCGACCCCATGTCCGAAAACCCACACGGAGAACAAGTTCATGATTAAACTACTTTTCGGCCTAGATGAATCGATCCTACACAGGAGAAGTGGCGACCGGAACGCGGGAGTATACCGAAGGTATACGAAGGGTGCGAGATCGGCCCCTACCACTGAAATTTCCCAACTTCGCATCAACGGTGTGGCGGGCTGACCGGATGCTTCAACTTCACAGTAAAATATGAGCATGAACTGGTTATCTGTTGGGCATGACCGAGAGGGGCGCCCCTCTCCCATGCTCGAGTTCGGGCTACTGGGGCCATTGGTCGCTTACTCGCATAGCGGGCCCCTCACCATCGGACCACCGAAACGACGAGCACTCCTCATCCGGCTGCTGCTGGAAAGAGGGCGCGCCGTTCCGCTCGGAACCCTGCGCGAGGACCTGTGGCCCGACAGTCCCTCGTCGAGTTCCGTCTCCTCCGTGCAGGCCCACATCAGCAGGCTCCGCGACGTGCTGGAACCGGGACGGACCCGGCGCGGCGGCACGAGTGTGCTGGTCCGCGAGCCCATGGGGTACGCGCTGCGGGTCCCCTTCGAGGCCCAGGACATCTGTCACTTCGAGCGGATGCTGAAAGACGCGCGGCGGCTTCTGCGGCTGGACCGCGTCAAGGAGGCCGACCAGGAGGTCACCGCCGCGCTGGCCCTGTGGCGGGGAGCCCCGCTCGCCGAGGCGACGGACTACCTCTTCGCCTCCCGGGAGATCACTCGACTCAAAGAAGCCCACATGCTGGCGCAGGAGTTGAGGGTGTCCATCCTGATCACCGAGGGGAATCTGGAGGCGGCTCTCCTGGCGGCGGAGGAACTCACCGCCCGTACCCCGCTACGCGAGGTCGCCTGGGAGATGCTGGTCTCCACGCTGTACCGGTCGGGCCGGCCCGCCGAAGCACTGCACCGGTACGCGCGTCTGCGTGAACTGCTCATGGACGAACTCGGCATAGCCCCGGGCCCCCGGCTCCAGTGGCTGCAGGGCAAGATCCTGCGGCAGGAGGAACTGCCGCACGACCATGCGTACAGCTTCAGTTCCTCCGCGTGAGCGGCCGTACCGAGGACAGGGCGGGCTCGCGCTCCGGCGGGCCCACCGTCCGGACGACCGTGTGCCGGGCGAACAGGGTGCTGGGCCGCAGGCCGAACATGGCGTGGAATGCGCTGCTGAAGTGCGAGGGGCTGGCGAATCCCGCCTCCACGGCGGCCGTCGACAGGTCGGGCCAGGTCTCCAGCAGTTCCGCGACCCGCAGCATCCGGGCCCACATCCGGTAGCGCCGGAAGGTGGTCCCCGTCTCCGCGCGGAACAGTCTCAGGAACGCGGAGACGCTGAGCCCCGCCTCGGCCGCCAGGTCCTTCGCCGCCACCCGTCGGCCGTGCGGCCCGTCCATGTGTGCCGTCGCCCGCCGCACCCGTGGGTCCCGCCGCTCGCCGAGACCGTCCGGACCAGCCCAATCCAGCCACTCCCGGACGTCCGCCAGCGGTGCGCAGCCAGTCAACAGCGCAGCGCGACGGGCTAGTTCGTCCTCGTACGCATGATCCGTGGCCAGCTCCGCGGTGCCGCCCATCCGCCGGCGGCAGGAGCGCTCGCGTTCCGAGGCGGGGTCGAAGTAGCAGAAGGCCATGCGGACGCCCTCGGCCACGATGCGGTGCCGGACCCGGGCGGGCACCAGAGCCGTTCGGGTGCGGCACCGAAAGCCGTGCTGCAGCTCGACCGTGAACGGCCCGTCGAGACCCAGTGCCAGACAGCTCACCGCACCGAAGTGGAAGTCCAGCTCCAACGAGGGCCCCACGTACAGGGCCTGCCCCGGCCACAGCCACAAATCGGCGCGATCACAGCACGTTTCTGAAAGCACCGCCGGACGCATACGGACATGCTAATCGCTGTCGGCACGCGCCCGTCCGCCGTGCCGCACGGCCCCCGCCTTTCCGCGAACGAACGAAGAGATGACATCATGTGGACCGAACGCCTCATCACCGCACTGCTGTTCATCGTCGGTGCGATCAATCTGCTGCCCGGTTTCGTCGCGGTGGCGCCGTCCCGGATCAGCACGGCGTACGGGGTCTCCCTCGACGGCGCCGACTCCGTCGACCTGACCTTGCTGCTGCGGCACCGCGCCGTGCTGCTGGGACTGGTCGGGATCGGCCTGCTGTGCGCGGCGTTCGTCCCGTCGCTGCGGATTCCCGCCATGGTCGCCGGAGCCGTCAGCATGGGCACGTTCCTGCTGTTCGCCTACACCACGCCGGAACTCAACAGCGCCAACATGAGGGTCGCCCGGATCGACATCGCCGCCGTGGCGCTGCTGGCGACGACGGCGGTACTGGTCGGCCGCAAGGGCGCCTGAGCGTGTGCCGTCCCGTCCCCGCGGCGGGGACGGGACACGGTCACACCGCGGTGGCGGCGCCCCGTTCCATCAGGTGCAGGGCGGCGCCGAGCAGCGGCCGGGCGGGGCCCGGCAGCGGTGCCCGGGGAGCACGGGAGCGGTGCCAGGGCAGCCGGTCCCCCACCCCCTCGGTCAGGGCCCGGGCCACGTGGGCACCGTGCGCGACCGACATGGCCAGGCCGTGGCCGCAGCAGCCGCCCACGTACCAGACGTCCCGGTGCCCGCGGAGCGGGCCGACCACCGGCAGGCCGTCCGTGGTCATCCCGATGCGACCGGACCAGCGATGGGTGACCTCGGCCTCGGCGAGCGCCGGATGCAGCCGCCGCAGCCGTTCCTCCAGCCAGGCCCACACCCGCACCGCGCCGGAGTCGTCGGGCACCGGTGCGAGCAGCGGCCGTCCCCCGCCGAGCACCAGCCGCCCGTCGGGAGTCGTCCGGAAGTACGGGGCCAGCGGGTGGGCGTCGATCAGCGCACAGCCGGCCCCGCCCCCCAGCGCCCGGCGCACCTCCTCGGGCAGCGGCTCGGTGGCGACGGCGTGGACGAGCAGCGGCAGCACCGTGCCGACCGGCAGTCCGAGGTTGCCGGCCGCCGCATTGACGGCCAGCACCGCCTTGCCGGTGCGCACCGTACCGCCCGGGAAGGCCAGACAGGTCCCGGCGCCGGAGCTGTCCGGCCGCAGGGCCAGCAGCGGGCTGTTGCCCAGGAAGCGGACCCCCTTGGCGGCGCACGCCCGGGCCAGCGCCCCGGTGAGTGCGGCCGGGTCCAGCGTGGCGGCCCGGTAGGACAGTCCGGCGTGGTACGGCACGTCCGTCCGGTCGCGGATGTCCGCGGCGGAGAGGACCGGCACGTCCAGGCCGAGATCGCGGTACGCCGCCGACTGCCGGGCGAGGGCGGCCAGCCCGTCGGCGGTGCGGGTGGCCACCACCTGTTCGCCCGTACGGACGGTCCCGGTGACGCCCACCCGGGCGCACAGCTCGACGGTCCGCTCCACCGCGTCGACGCTGGCCAGGTACATCCGGCGGGCGACGTCCGGGCCGAAACGGCGGACGGCGCGGTCGACGGGCGGACCGACCCTCGGCCCGAGCAGGCCGGTGCCGCGCCCGCTGGCCCCTGCCGCGGGACCCTCGGCGTCGGCGACCACGATGTCCAGGGAGGGGTCGCGGTCGGCCAGGTGGTACGCGGTGGAGAGCCCGGCGAGCCCGGCACCGACCACCGTCACGTCCGCGTCGAGCACACCGCTCACCCGTGGCGGCGGGGCCTGCTCCGCACCGGGGGGCGCCGCCGGGTCCTGGCCGGGTGTCGTCCAGCACGGCCGGCCGGCCGCAGGTCTCGTCATGGCTTCTCCAGGGGGGTCATCGTGTCTCCGGGGACGGTCGCTGGTCGGTCCCGAGGGAGATCAGCGCGTTCTGGTCGGCCAGGGCGTGGAAGGACCGGTCGTGCCACAGCAGCGGCCGACCCTCGGCCGAGCGCACCGCCGCGATACGGCCCACCACCAGGCAGTGGTCCCCGTAGCCGCGCACGTCCTCCGTCAGGCAGACCGACCAGCCGAGGGTGTCGTCCAGCACTGGCACGGTCAGCTCGGTGCCGTGGTCCACCTCCGCGAACCGCTCGGCGGCTCCGGCCCGGGGGTCCGCGAAGAGTTCGGCGCGCGCCCGCTGGGACTGCCGCAGCAGATTGACGGCGAACCGGCCCTGCTCCTCGATCGCGGCCAGGGTCCGCGAGCCGGTGCCCAGACAGACCAGGAGCAGCGGCGGATCGGCCGAGAGCGAGGTGACCGCGGAGGCTGTGCTGCCGACCGGGCCGTCCGGGCCGCGTGTGGTCACCACCGTCACGCCGGACGCCAGCCTCGAGTAGAAGTCCCGGCAGGCGGCCTGACCGGCCTCCGGCAGGGTGAGCGGGACGGACGCGAGCGCGTGCGGCTCACCGGGTGGTGGTCCGGCAGTGGCCTGACGCATCACCGGGCTCCTTTCTGAGAGTTCGTCATTCGCAGAGCACGGTGGCGTCTCCGGATACTCGCCGGCCGGGGACCGGTCACCCCGCTTCGAGCGCGTCGCGCAAGGCCACCAGGGTGGCGCGGGCCGTGCGGCGGTTGCGGTCCCGACGCCGCACCACTCCGGTGAGCAGCGGGGCGGTGGCCGTGAGCAGCCGGCCGTGCAGTCCGCGCCGCCGGTCGTACCACTCCTCCGTCACCTCGCACCCTCCGGGCACCTCGGTGAAGCGGTAGGTCCAGCGGGAGAGCGGGACCCCGAAGAAACTGACATCGAAGGAGAACTTCTCGCCGGGGACGGACTCCACCACCCGGCACATGGTCACCCAGGGCAGCCAGGAGGCACGGTTGCGGCCCACGAAGCGGGTGCCGGGCTGCGGGCGGACGCCCGACCCGGGGAGCCAGGCCCCCCGGCACTCCGGGCTCCACTCCCCCATTCGCCGCACGTCGCTGACCGCGGCCCAGGCCGTCTTCGGCGGCACCTCGATGGTCAGCCGCTCGGTCACGGCGGGGCCGTTCCTCGGTTCGCTCACCGCTTCACCTCTTCGACATCACGGGATTCGGCCGTCCGGGCCCTCCGGCCCGGCAGCCACCAGTTCCAGCGGGCCATCAGCCGCATCGTGGCCGGTACCACGAGCAGCCGTACGACGGTCGCGTCGAGGGCGATCGCCACCGCCATGCCGATCCCGATCTGCTGGATGGGCAGGACCCCCGCGAACGCGAACGCCGTGAACACCGCCACCATCAGGACGGCGGCGCCCGAGATCAGCGGTGCGGTGGCGGCCATTCCGCGGGCCACGCTGCCGGTCTCGTCGCCGGTGACGAGGTAGTCCTCCCGGACCCGGCTGAGCAGGAACACCTCGTAGTCGGTGCTCAGACTGAACAGCAGGGTCACCAGCAGCACCGGGACGAAGTTCGTGAGGTTGCCGTTGCTGTCGAAGCCCAGCAGGCCGCTGCCCCAGCCGTCCTGGAAGACCAGCACCAGGATTCCGTAGGTAGCGGCCATCGAGACCAGGTTCATGAGGATCGCCGACAGCGGCAGGAACACCGACCGGAAGGTGACGAGCAGCAGGAGGTAGATGACGGCGAGCATGGTGGCGACGACCGGCAGCATGCTGTCCGAGATCACCTTGTTGGCGTCGACGCCCTCGGCGGTCTCACCGCCGGTCCACACCTGCCAGCCGTCCGTCCCGGCCAGCGGAGCGGACGTGGTGCGCACCGACTCCAGGAGCTCCCGTACGGACGCGGAGGACGCGGTGCCGTCGCCGACGACCTCGATCACCAGGGCGCGGCCGTCGGCCGGGACGAAATGCCGTACGGCGCTGCGCAGATCGGCCGGCAGCCGCTCGTCGGCCGGGGGTGCCAGGGCCGCGAACGGGCGGGCGGCGTCCACCTGGCGCAGTGGGGTGACGACGGAGTCGACGCGTACCACCCCGGGCAGCCCGGCCAGGTCGTCGTGCAGGTCGAGCAGCCGGGCCGAGTCGGCGGCCGGACGCTCCCATAGGGGTGCGTCGGACTCCACGACGACCTGGACCGGTGCGGCGCTGCCCACGCCGAACTGGTTCTTGGCGGTGTCGTAGCCCTCGCGCACCGCCGTCCCGGTGGGCACCACGCCGGCGTCCGGGGTGAAGGTCTCCAGCCTCAGCGACGGCGCTGCCAGGATCCCCATGCCCACGAGGCTGACGAGCAGGAAGGCGACGGGCCGGCGCATCACGCTGCGGCTGACGGACGCCCACCGGCTCGGCCGGTCGTCCTTGCCGGCCGGTGCGCGGCGGCCGATCCTGCCCCATTCGATCCGCGGGCCGAGCCACTGCAGCAGGACGGGCAGCAGCAGCACGCTGGTCACGATGGAGAAGGCGACTACGACGACCGCGCCGAGCGCCATCGACCAGATGACGTTGAGGTCGACGAGGAAGAGGGTCGACATGGCGGCGACGATGGTGACGCCGGAGGCGACCACGGTCTCGCCGGAGGTGCGCAGGGTGCAGGCGACGGCCCGCTCCACGGCGTCGGCGGCGGGGCCGGGGCCTTCGGCACGCAGTTCGTCCTTGAAGCGCATGATGACGAAGAGGGAATAGTCGACGCCCACGCCGAGGCCGAGCATGGTGGCCGCGTTCTGGACGAAGACGGACAGCTCGGTGTGGCGGGCGACGACCGCCAGCAGTCCCAGGGTGAGGACGACCGAGGTGATGCCGACGAGCAGCGAGGCGAGGGCGGCCGCCACACTGCGGAAGAGCAGCAGGAGGACCAGGGCGATCAGCGGCAGGGTGATCAGTTCCGCGCGGAGCAGGCCCCGTTCGCTGAGGTGGTTCACCTCGCCCCACAGCGCCGCCTGGCTGACCAGGGAGACCCGCAGTCCGCGGGGCTCGTAGACGTCGCTCAGGTCCTCCTGGATGCCGGGCAGGACACGGCGGGCGGTGCCGTCGTCGAGCGAGGAGCCGAGCCGCACGAGCACGGTGTGCCCGTCCTCGCCGACGAAGGAGCGGCGGGCCCGGTCGCCGGTGAGGGAGGTGTAACCGTAGTCGCTGGTGATCTTCAGCCCGGGGTCACGGGTGACGTGCTCGACGGCGTCCCGGACCCTGTCGTCGAAGGCGGGGTCGCCCCGCTCGTGCCGGGTATCCTCGACGACGAGGGTCAGGGAGGTGGCGCCGCGCCCCTCGAACCCGTGGGTGACCCGCTCAGCGGCGGCCTGCGAGTCCGAGCCCGTGACGTACCAGCCGCCGCCGCTCAGCGCGTCGGCAAGCTGGGTCGCTCCGTAGCCCGCCACCAGGATCAGCAGGACCCACAGGGCGGCCAGCGGCCGGCGGCGGCGACGGGTGAACCGGGCGGTCCCCGCGGCCATCCGGGCCACCCGTCCGGAGTCGCCGGGTGCCTCGCCCGCGGCACCGCCGCCGGACGGCGCCACGGGGGTCCGGGACGTCTCCTGGGTCATGCACGCATCGCGATTCCGTGCGCGCGGTCGTCGGTGAGGATCTCCATCAGGGCGCGGTTGCCGGCGCGCAGGCGGGCCGTGCGACCGGTGATCTTGTTGGTGATCTCCAGCTCGCAGGCGGCGATCTTGGTGTTGAGGCAGTGCTTGATGCCGCCCGGCGGGTTGTAGTAGTTCAGCCCGACGAACTGCTCGGGCCGGGCGTCGAAGCGTCCCCGGACGGACACGGTGTCGTCGCCGCCGACGAAGTTCCAGTAGAAATAACCGAAGTCGGCTTTCGCGGTCAGCGCCTGGCGCAGGGAGACCAGGGAGTACTCCCGCTCCTGGTGGCGCAGGACCATGAAGGTGACCATCGGCGTGGTCACCGGGCCGACGACCCGGGTGCGCCCGGTGACGATCTCCAGAAAACTGTCGGGTGCGTCGTCGAAGCCCGCGACCTGGCCGAAAGCGTAATAGTCGGTGTGCCTGCTGCCCCAGTTGTGGCACTGGCTGCCGGTCCAGCCGTCGATGTCGATCCGCCGGCCGTCCACGGTGAGGCTGCCGTCGTAGACCGCGAGCGGCACACCCACCAGGTTCTTGGCCTTGGGGAAGCCGCCGGTGAACATCTTCGGCGGCAGCAGCAGGAGCGGCGGCTCGTCGCCCTTGTACGTCAGGTCCCAGGCGATCCGCGCGTTGGTGCCCGTGGCCTCGCCGCGCAGGGCGCCCGGTTCCAGCACGCTGTCATGGACGCGCGCCCCGAAGGTGTCCCGGTCGAAGGCGCACTCGGAGATCGGGAACTCTTCCTTGGCGACCACGTGTTCGCCGGTGACCCCGTCGAAGTAGATCGCCCACAGCTCACCGATGGCCGCCTCGGGCATGTCGGTCGGGCTGAAGATGGTGTACCTGATCCAGAAGGCCCGCGGCTCCGTGGGGTGGTTGCCACGCTGGTAGAAGCTCTCGTAGTGCCCCTCACGCTGCCCCGGCCGGTAGAGCGTGCGGTTGAGAGTGTTCGCGTCGGCGGTGGTGTAGTCGGTGTGCATGGGTCCCGTCTCCTCCGGTCTGCTGTACGTGGACACGGCAGGTGTGGCTGTCGGTCGGCAGGTCGGAGCCTGCGTCCGGTCCCCGGTCGGCTCGGCGCGGCCGGGGAAGGGACGCCGGCTCTCAGTCCGCCGTGGTGCCCGCGGCGACCGGGACGGCCGCGGGCCGCGGGGCGTGGCGGCGTTCGTGCAGGGTCATGGCCATCCCGTACTTGGGCCGCAGGGTGATGGTGGCGTGATTGACCACGCGGTGCGACGGGATGTGCCGGAAGTCGTACCGCCTGATGAGCGCGGCCAGCAGCAGGTGCGCCTCCAGCAGCGCGAAGTGCTTGCCGATGCACAGGTGCGGACCGGCCCCGAAGGGCATGTACGCGAACCGGTAGCGGCCCTTCTTCTCGGCCGCCCCGAAGTGCCCGGGGTCGAAGCGCTCCGCGTCGGTCCAGTGGTCCGGGTGGCGGTGGATGTTGAACAGGTTCACCAGGATCCGGGAGCCCTTGGGCACGTGGTGGCCGCCGAGCACGGTGTCCTTGAGCGCGAGCCGGGGCACGATCGGCGCCGAGGGATACATCCGCAGCGCCTCCTCGAAGATCTGCAGGAGGTAGGGCATCCGCTGCAGGTCCGCCACCGTCGGCATGCGGTCCCCGAGTTCGCGGTCGACCTCCTCCTGGGCCCGGCGCAGGATCTCCCGGTGCTGGGAGAGGAGGTAGAAGGCCCAGGTGAGCGTGACGGCGGTGGTCTCGTGGCCCGCCGCGAAGGTGGTGATGATCTCGTCGCGCAGCTCGCGGTCGGTCATCCCCTGACCGGTGTCCGCGTCCCGGGCGGCGAGCAGCATGTCGAGGAGGTCCTTGGCCCCGCCCTCGGGTGTGCCGGCCGCCCGGCGCTCCTCGATGAGGCCGTACATCATCCCGTCGAGCCCCTCCATGACCTGCTGGAAGCGGCGGTTGCGAGGGGTGGGCCAGGTGGTCGGCGGGCTGAAAGGGTTCTGCAGCCGGTCGAAGGCGTAGTTGACGGCGACGTCCACGGCTTCGGGGCTGAGCGCGTCGCGGGTCCGGCTGACGTCGGTGCTGAACATGCAGCGGCTGACGATGTCCAGGGTGACCCGCATCATTTCGCCGTGCACGTCGACCTCGGCGCCGGTCGGGTAGCTGCGTTCCATGAAGGCGAGTTGCTCGGTGGTGGACTCCACCATGGCGCGGAACATCCCCGACAGCGCCTGCTTGGAGTAGATCGGCTGCATCATGCGGCGGTTGCGCATCCAGCTCTCGTGGTCGTCGCTGGTGAGCAGGCCCTCCCCGAGGATGAGCCGGAGCGGGTTGTCCGGGCCGAGCTTGCCGTAGGAGGGGCTGTCGGTGAGCACCTCGCCGGCCAGTTCGGGGCTGGAGACGCCGTGCACCACGACGGTGCCCAGCCGGTAGCGGACGAGGTCGCCGTGGGCCTTCCACCCCTGGTGCATGGCGTCCAGGATGTCCTTGCGGAAGTCCACGATGTTGCCGAGCAGCGGCAGGCCGCCTGCTTCCGGTGCGGGTCCGTTGTGCTGCTGCCCCGTTGTCATGCTCGATGTCCTTTCCGCAACTGTCACTTGCGTCCGAGCGCGCAGACCCAGCCGAGCGAGCGGCGCGGCTCGGAGACGAACCGGACGTCCTTGAACCCGGCCTTGGCCAGCATGTCGGTCAGTTCGGCGCCGGACAGGATGCGCAGTCCGTCGCGTTCCGAGCGTTCGGTGAACTTCTGGCCGAAGTACCGCTGGAGCAGCGAGGGATCGGCCGAGGCCTCCCGGCTCATCTCCAGGGTGATCGCGATCTGTCCGCCCGGCCGGAGCACCCGGTGGGCCTCGGCGAGGCCGCGCATCGGGTCGGGCCAGAAGTAGAAGGTCTCGATCGCGCTCACGTGGTCGAATCCGGCTTCCTCGTAGGGGAGTTCGGCGGAGTCGCCGTGCCGGACCTCGACGCGGCCCCGGGCGATGCCGTCGGCGTTGCGGCGCACGGCCTGACTGACCATGTCCATCGAGTAGTCGACACCCGCGACGAAGCCCTGCGGGGTCCGTTCGGAGATCAGCTTGACCGCCATGCCACCGCCGCATCCGACGTCCAGGACCCGCTGGGTGCGCCGGATGTCCATGTGTTCCAGCGCCCACACCGTCAACGAGCGGTGCTGGAGCGTCATCAGGTGACCGACGAGCTGCCCAGCCGTGCCGTTGGGCTGCCGGAAGTTCGCCTCGACGACTTCCAGAGGCTTCTTCAAGAGCGTGCCGATCATCCGGTGGTCCTTTCGCGGCTGACGGTGTGACGGACAAACCCGACCGGCGGCGCGAGAGGGCCGCCGGGGCTCCCGCCCGGTTGAACGGCACCGGTGGACACGCGCGGCCGATCGTCGGGGCCCTCCCGGTGCGCCGGCAGCGGGTCCGTGGCGCGTTCCGACCCTCCGGGGACATGGATCGCACGATCCGTCCGCGGAGGGTCTGCGCGGAGAGGGCAGGATTCGAACCTGCGAGGGCTTTCACCCGGTCCGAATCGCTCCGGAACCCCGTTGGGCCGCTTCGGGTACCTCTCCTTGCGGCGAGCCGGGTGGCTTTCGCCCGCTCGCCGATGTCCATAATCCTGCCGCCTGCCCCTGAGATTCCTCTGAGACGGTCCTGAGATCGCGGACTCACTCGCATCAACGGCGGTCGACGGTAGGAGACATCCAACCGGTCGGCCGGCTGCGTACCCCCGCTGTCCGGGTATCCACGGCAACGAAAGAGAGAGCCTGTGCTGGAATCACCGAAGCCCACGGCGGAACTGAACGATCCCTGCTGCCTCGGCGAGGGAGAGGCGCGGCGGCTCCTGGCCGGCTCGCCCTGGCACCGGATGGTGGTGCTCGGCGACGGCCGGGCCGAGCGGCGTCCGGAAGCGACCGAGGGCTATCTGAGTGTTCCGTGGCCCACCCGGGTCGCGGACGCGCTGCGGGAGGTGGACCCGCGGTTCGCCTGTCTCGATCTGCTGAACGCGCGGGTGCGGCAGGCCGCCCAGGTGCGTTCGCGGCAGCTCCCGGAAGCGCTGGCCTTCGGAGGGGACCTCGCGGTGGTCCATCTGAGCGGGCACGATCTGCTGGGGCCGGGGCTCGCGTCCGACGCCGTCCGGACGGAACTCACCCGGATCATCGCCCCGCTGCGCGAACGCGGCTACGACGTCGTGCTGATGGACCCCTTCGACCTGACGCGGTCGGCCGCCGGCCGGGTCGAGGACACCGAGACGGTGAGGATGCGGCAGCGGGCCCGGACCAAGCGCTCCCGGGCACTGGCGCTGCGGCACGGAGCCCTGCACGTCGACCTGTCGGAGGGTCCCCCGGAGCGCGGTGCCGGGGTGTGGGGCGGCATCGGTACGGCCTTGAACGGCCGGGGGCACGCGGTGACGGCGGCGGCCGTGGTGCGGGCGCTGGGCGGGATGCGCGGACGTTCCGCCGGCTCCGCCCCGGGTTCCCTGGACGCCACCGGGCTCCGGCCTACGGAACCCGGTTCTCCAGCGTCAGCTTGAGCCGGCCGAGTGTGGCGCGCATCCCGGCCCGGTTGGCGAGGTGGCGCCGGTCCGGCCGCGTGCCGGTGAAGATCCGGCCGAGCAGGCCGGTGAACCCGCCGCGCCGGCCGGTCCGCAGGTCCTGCCAGTACTCGGTCACCAGGGTGCCGCCGTCCTGAGCGGCGAACCGGTAGCCCCACAGAGCCACCGGGAGCCCGAAGGTGCTGACCTGGAAGGCGAACACGGCGCCCGGTTCGGCCCTGGTGACCCGGCAGGAGGTGAACCAGACGAACGGACCTTTGCGGTTGAAGCCGATGAACCGGGCTCCGGCGGCGGCGGGTCCGGGGGGCACCCCGCGCACGGCCCGGCACTCCGGGCTCCACCGCCCCATCGACCGCACGTCGGCCACGGCTGCGTACGTGTGGTCGGCAGGCGCCTCGATGAAGACGCTCTCCTCTATCTGCCAGTGACGTTCCACCGGAACGGTCGGCTCCCTTCTGCGGCGCGGCGCCCGCCGGCCCGAAAGGGCGGCGCGCCGTCCGGTCCCGCGTCGGCGTACGATGTCAAGTGGGACATGCGCTCGTCAAGCCCGGGTGAGGACGAGCACCGCGTTCTGCCCGCCGAAGCCGAAGGAATTGCTGACGACCACCTCGACCGGCATCCAGCGGCCCTCCTTGGCCAGCACCTCCAACTCGATCTCGGGGTCCAGGCTCTCCAGGTTGGCGGTCGGCGGGACGAACGAATCGGCCAGCGTGAGCGCGGACACGGCCGCCTCGATCGCTCCGGCGGCGGACAGCGAGTGCCCCGTGACGCCCTTGACCGACGTGACCAGCGGCCGGTCCCCGAGGACGCCGTGGATCAGCCGGGCCTCGGTGGCGTCGTTGATCAGGGTCGCGGTCCCGTGCGCGTTGACGTGGTCCACCTCCTGAGCGGTGACGTCGGCGTCCCGCAGCGCCGCCCGCAGCGCGAGCGTGGCCCCCTTGCACTCGGGGTCGGGGGCGGTCGGGTGGTAGGCGTCCGCGGAGGCACCGTAGCCGCTGACCATCGCCCGGATCCCGGCCCCGCGCGCCCGCGCGTCCTCGGCCCGTTCCAGGACCAGTACGGCCGCGCCCTCGGCCGCGACGAAACCGTCTCGGTCGGCGTCGAACGGACGGGAGGCGGCACGGATGTCGTCGGTGCGCTTGGAGAGCGCCCCCATCTGGCTGAACCCGGAGACCAGCGAGGGTGTCAGCGGTGCCTCCGTGCCACCGGTGATCACCACGTCGCAGGCCCCCGAGCGCAGCAGCTCACGCGCCGTGCCGATGGCGGTCGTACCCGAGGCGCACGCGGTGGCCGTCACCATGGACGGCCCCTGTGCGCCGAACTCCATCGACACGTACCCGGCGGCCATGTTGGCCGAGAGCATGGGGATGAACCGCGGAGAGACCCGGCGCGAGCCGGAGTCGAGCAGCCGTCGGTGCTGGGTCTCCCAGGTCTGGGCACCGCCGATGCCGTTGCCGATCACCACCGCCACGCGGGCACCGTCCCAGGTCTGCGGATCCAGGCCGGAGTCGGCCACCGCCTCGATCGCGGCGGCCAGGAGCAGCTGGCTGGAGCGGTCGAACTGCCCGGCCCGGCGCCGGCCCAGCACCTCGACCGGGTCGAATCCGGGCACCCGGCAGACGAAGTCGGCCGCGATGTCCGCGAGTTCCGGGACCTTCACCGCCTCGGTGCCCGCCCCCTGCCGGATGCCTTTCCATGAGGCGTCGGTGCCGGTTCCGGCAGGGGTCATCATGCCGAGGCCGGTGATCGCCGCCTCGAAACGTCCGCGCCTCCCGTTCCTGCCGGGCATCAGGCCGCGACCGCTTTCTTCTCGATGTGTTCGGCCGCCTGGGCCAGCGTGGAGTCGGGGCCGACCTCCTCGTTGGTCAGCACGACACCGAACTCCTCCTCGACGGCGACGGTCAGCTCGACCAGCGCGAGCGAGTCCATCTCCAGGTTCCCCAACGTGTCGTCCGGACGAAGGCTGGGGGCCTCCAGTCCGAACCCATCGGCCAGCAGCTTGATCAGACGGTCGTAGACGTCACTCATGACAGGCTCCCTGTGGTCGGGCGGCCAGCCCGGGTGCGGGCCGGCCGCGGGCGCGGGTGGTCCGCGCGGTCAGTGGTGGGCGGGCACACCGGCGGGCGTGCCGGCGGCAGGTCCGCCGGTGTGCTCGTAGTGCTCACGGAAGGCGGTGTACGCCGGGTGCGGCTCGGGTTCGAAGCGCAGCGCGAACGGCTTCAGGAAGTTGCCGAACAGAGCGCGGTCCCCGAAGAGGTGGATGGGGATGGCCAGCAGGGCCCACTCGGCGCCGAACAGCCAGATCCAGGCGAGGACGACCAGGCCCTGGGTGACCAGGCTGTGCATCACGTTGTAGAGGACGAAGTAGACCTTGGAGATCCGCTTGTCGGGGCTGCGCCGGTAGGCGAAGGCCCCGGGCAGGTACCCGATCAGGTCGATGTAGACGAAGAGCCCGACGGCGGGCAGCCAGCGGACCTCGTCGAGGTGGGCGAAGAAGAGGACGACGGCCACCACCAGGCCGAGCGCGTACTCGAGGCGGATCAGCCGGTAGGTGGTGGGCGTCTCGAAGAGGTTTCGGCCGTCCATCAGCCCACCGCTCCGGCGCTCGGGACGGGAGCGGACGCCTCCGCGACGGCACGTGCCGTGACGTCGTCGCCCACCACGGATGCCCGGCCCTCGAACAGCCCCAGTACGACACGGGCGATGGTCTCCTTGAAGACCCGCTGCGCCACCGGGTCGAGGATCCCGGCCAGGCTCGGGATGCCGAAGTCGAAGTCGGCGGAGAAGTCGACCAGGCTGTCCGGCCCGTCGGCGCCAATCCGCCAGGTGCCGGAGAACTCCGCGAAGTCTCCGTCGATCTGCTCGAAGGAGATGACCAGGCCGTCCCGGTCGAACCGGTCGGCCTCGGTCCACCGCAGGACGCCGTTGCGGAAGTAGACCTCCCAGTCGCTGGTCTCCTCCTCCGGCGAGACCTGATGGACGGTCACGCTTCGGACCACGTCGGTGAATTCCGGATAGCGGGCGAAGTCGTAGATGCGGTCGAACACGGTCCCGGGGGCGACACCGTCGATGCGAAGAAGTACGGATGCGTTACGCATGGCTGCGGCTGCCTCCTGTGATGGGCGAGTAGCGAGCCGCCTGTGCGCGGCACGCCCGGTCGAATGCCTCGTAGAGGAAGTCCAGGTCGCTGCGGACCAGGACGGCGGGCGGGGTGAGGCGGAGAACCAGATGGGAGTTGAGGGAGTGGTTGGCGATCACTCCGTTGGAGATCAGCTCGATCAGCAGGTCTCCGGCGGGTCCCGGCTCGGCGAACTCGATGCCCAGCAGCAGCCCCCGGCCGCGCACCTCGCGGACGACGTCGCCGTAGTGCTCCACGGCGATCCGGCGGAGCCGCGGCAGCAGTTCGTCTCCGAGTTCGCGGGCGCGGGTGACGAGGTCGCCCTCCCGGATCGCCGCGATGGCGCCGCGGGCGGCGGCCATGGCGAGCGGGGCCCCGGAGAAGGTGGAGGTGTGCAGGTACGGGTCGCGGTCGAAGACGGAGAACGCCTCACGGGTCGCCGCCACGGCCGACACCGGGACCACGCCGCCGCTGAGTCCCTTGCCGACGAGCATGATGTCGGGCTTGACGTCCTCCGCGTCCGCGCCCCACCAGGTGCCGAGCCGGCCCAGGCCGGTTTGGACCTCGTCTAGCACCAGCAGCGCGCCCTGCCGGTCGCAGGCGTCCCGCACGGCCTTCAGGTAGCCCGGCGGCGGGATGACCACTCCGGCCTCGCCCTGCACCGGCTCCACGAAGACACAGCATTCGCCGGGAGTCTCCGCGAGCACGGCCTCCAGAGCCGCCGCGTCGCCGAACGGCACGTGCGTGGTCTGCGGCAGCAGCGGCTGGAACGGGGTACGGAAGAGATCGTTGCCGGTGAGGCTGAGCGCGCCGATCGTCTTGCCGTGGTAGCCGCCCGTGGTGGCGACCAGCCGCCGGCGGCCCTTGGTCCGGGCCATCTTGAGCGCGGTCTCCGCGGCTTCGGCGCCCGAGCCCGCGAAGTGCACGCGGGTCAGTCCGGCCGGCACGACCGAAGTCAGTGCCTCGGCGGCCAGAGCGGCCTGCGGCTCCAGGAAGACCCGGGTGGCGATCGGATGCGCCTGCAGCTGCTCGGTGACGTGCCGGATCACCGTCGGGTGCCTGGCTCCGGCCAGGAAGACGCCGTAGCCACCGCAGTTGAGGAAGCGCTTCCCCTCGGCCGTGGTGACCCAGGCGCCCTGCGACTCCACTTCTACATGGCCGCCGAACATCTCGCCGAGCGTGGCCCGGCCCCGGTTCATGTGGGTGCGGTACAGGCGGCCGAGCTCGTCGCGGCCGGGCACACGGCGGGTGCCGGTGTCTGCTGCGGGAGTCGTCGTCGATCCAGTGGGTGCGATGGTCACGGTGTCTCCTCAGGCCAGGCGCAGCGGTCGGCCCGCTGCGTGCTCCAGGTACGGGCCGGTGAAACTCGACCGCGACGGCGGGTGGAATCCGATGCCGTGCGACGAGGCGGCGATCACGGCGGTGTCGGACGCGCTCATGAAGGCCGTCCCGCCGAGCAGTTCCACGGCCAGGTCGCGGGCATCGGCCAGCGCCTCCTGCGCCGCGTAGCGGGCGACCAGTGCCTGGGCGAGGGCCTCGTTGCCGTTCTCGCCGTCCCGCACGCGGCGGGCCACACCCTCCAGCAGCTGGGCCGCCGCCTCCAGCCGGATCAGGACGCGCGCCCGGTCCGTCTCGCTGCCCCGCCGCCCGTCCACGGCCCGTTCGACCAGACCGCTGACCATGCCCAGGTAACAGCTGGAGATGAGCAGTTCGAACCAGATGAGACCGACGGTCTGGAGGTCGTCCATCTCCCCGGGGTCGGCGGTGTTGGGCATCAGCAGCTGCTCGTCCACGAAGACCTCGGACAGCCGGATCTCGTCGCTCTCGGCGCCCGCGAGCGTGCTGCTCTTCCAGAAGGGGTGCACGGTGATGCCGGCCGTCGTCGCCGGGATCAGCAGGACGGCCATCTGCTCGGTGCCGTCGTCGGCGGGCAGCGCCACACTGGCGGTGAGCAGGTCCATGGAGTGGGCGAGGCTGCACGGCTTCTTGGAGCCGTCGATCAGGTAGCCGCCCTCGCTCTTGCGGGCCGACATCGTCGGCGACAGGATGCCCTGGCCGGGCCGTCCCTCCGCGAACCCGGAGGCGACCAGGAGCCGTTGCTCCGCGACCCCTTCGAGCAGGGCCCACTCCATCCCGGTGCTCTGTACGCTGGCCGCGAGGCTGAACAGGGTGGCGACGGAGAAGTGGTGCATGGTGGTCGCCACCGCCAGGGACGGGGCCCGGGAGGCCAGGGCGCGGGTCACGGCCATCGCCTCCAGGGGGTCGGCACTGTGCCCGCCGTACTCCTTGGGGATCACCAGTGCGGGTCCGCCGCACTCCCGGAAGTGGCGGATGGCCGGGCTGCCCGGCGCCTCCAGTTCCGCCAGTGGAATGTCCGCGAGGCGGTCGAGCAGGCCGGGGAGGAAGGATTCACAAGTAGCGCGTGCCGCTTCAAGTGGGCGCATGGTCTCCATACCTTTCTTCATGGGTTGATCGCGGTCATTCGTAAGCTCGGGACACCCAGGGATGCCGGGTGTGGCTGTCATGGTGTCGCCGCATTCGTGGCTCAGAGAGATTGGCCGCCCGGCATCCCGCGACGGCTCGGCTGCTGATGGGGATGCGCGAACCGAATCGCTCGTATGGACGTGACAGCGAGGCCGTCTGCTGGGAGAGCACAGAAGAACGACGAAGGAGGGACTGGTGCCCGAACTGTGGGCGGGGACGGATACGGGCAAGGCCGAACACCACTCGGTGTCACGCGCCGGCCGCTGCGGTCCCGTCCTCGCCCCGCATCGCCTGCCAGGCTCCGAACACGGCCTCCCGGGGGCGGATCCCGCCGTCGGAGATGCTCACGCCCTGGATGTGCGAGGTGCGCAGGACGGGGTAGTTGGCCTCGCCGTACACGCCGCCGGTCAGCCCGGTGCCACCGTGCGTGGGCAGGCCGGGCAGGAAACCGATGTGGGAGTCGTTCACCTTCAGCAGGCCGCCCTGGGTGATCCGGGTCACGAAGTGCTCGACGACCTCGGGGTCGCCGGCCCACACCGAGTTGCGCAGCCCGTAGGGGTTGCTGTTGACGAAGTCGACGAACCGGTCCAGCAGGACGGCGTCCGGGGCCGGCTCGGCCGCGATCACCGGCAGCAGTGGGAAGAACGTCTCGTGCCGGACGGCCTGCACCTCGCGGGCCCCCTCCAGTCCCCGGACGAGGACCACCGTGGGCTCCAGGAAGATTCCCGCGGCGTCCCGGGTCCCGTCGTCCTGTATGGCGTGGCCACCGCAGACCAGTTCGGCACCGCTCGACAGAGCGTCCTCCAGGCACGCGAAGAACTTCTCGTTGCGCAGCACGGGAGTGAGCAGGACGTCCTCCTGCCGCACCGACCCGCCCCGCACGTCCGCGGCCTTCTCGGCCAGCAGGACCGTCAACCGGTCCACGACGTCCGGGTGCACGAGCACCTGGTTGGGGATCATGCAGAGCTGGCCGGAGCCGTAGAAGCTCTCGGTCAGCGCCTCGGCGGCATACTCGAGGTCGGCGTCCTTCCAGACCACCACGGTGTCGTTGCCCGCGAGTTCGAGGATCGGCTTCTTCCCCGCCGCCACGCAGCGCTCCTGGAAGCGGATACCGGCCTCGCTGCTGCCGAAGTACATGATGTCGTCGACAAGCGGGCTGTCGAGCCAGGCCGAGAGCATCGGCGCCGGGTCCCCGCAGACCACGTTCAAGGTGCCGCCGGGCGCGCCGAGTTCCTCCAGGACGGGCGCCACGATCTCGTGCAGCACGTACATGACCCCCAGCGGGGCGCTGCGCGGAGCGCGGACGACCAGCGAGTTGCCGGCCATGAGCGAGGTGACGCCGAGCAGCGCGCTCGACAGCGGGGCGTTCTGCGGCGGGTTGAGGCAGACCACGCCGTCCGGGCGGCGGCGTACGGAGATCCGCCGTTCGCCGTGCCGCGACTCGTGCAGCATCTGGCTGCGGTAGAAGGCCAGCGACTCCGGCGAGAAGCACTCCAGCGCTCCGGACACCTGCCAGCGGGCCAGCGCCAGCGGGTGGCCCTCCCGCAGCAGGATCTCGATCGTGCGGTCGGCCTGCTCGGTCAGCCGGCGGTGCAGCAGGGCACCGAACCGGTCCAGCCGCTCGTCGAGGGGGAACGCGTTCCACTCGACGGTCGCGCGGGAGGCCGCCTCGACGGCCTGCAGCACGGTCTCGCGGTCGGCTCGCGCCACCCGTCCGACGATGCTGCCGCCGGGCAGTTCCTCGGGGGACAACCGTCCGCTCTCCAGTTTCCGTTTCAGTGTCAGGCTGCTGAACGCGTCCCGCAGCAGCGCGTCCGAGTCGACCACGTAGACCCACTGGTCGCTCGGCACGTTCTTGCCGTCGACGAGCGAGGCGTAGGTCAGCAGACCGCTGCCGTCCACCGCGGTGCCGACGGCGTCCTCATGGTGCGACGCCCCGGGCGTCGTACGGGCACTGCTCACGCGGGTCCTCCGCTCTCCTGCCCCCCGCAACCGCGGAGGCCGGGAAGGAAATGTTCGACGTCCTGCTTCCTCGCACAGGACTGTTACAGCGCGGCCTGACAATCGGCGGAGACCGGCCTGAGACGGATGTGTCAGGCCGATGAGAGAGAGATCGGCAACGATCTGCCGGGAGTTCAGCCACCGCTTTCGTGACGACAGGGGGAAACGATGACCGCCGTCAACCGTGAGATCGACCGAGGAGAGGTGGTCGCCGCCCTCCGGGAGAGCGCGGACAATCCCAGCGCCTTCCTCGCCCTGAACGCCGGCAACGCCTACTTCTCGGACCCGTCGGTGAAGGGTGTCGTCGCCTACCGCGAGGCCGGCCGGTACCTGATGCAGTTCGGTGGCGTCTTCGCGCCCGAGGCCGACCGGGAGCGCCTGCTGCGGGCGTTCCTCGCCTTCGCCCGTACGGCCCGCCGCAAGGTGGTCGCCGTGCAGCTCCAGCGGTCCGACGCGGAGCTGTACGACCGCTGCGGCTTCACCGTGAACCAGGTCGGTTCCTCGTACGCGCTGCGGCTGCCGGACCACACCCTGCGCGGCACGAAGTTCATGAAACTGCGCAACAAGATCTCCAAGGCCAGGCGGGCCGGCCTGGAGGTGACCGAGGTCCCCTACGACCGGGCCGCCGACGAGCTGGTCGACATCGACCGCGAGTGGCTCCGCTCGAAGGGCCGGCACGTCAAGGAGATCGAGTTCCTGGTCGGTGAGCTCGGCGGCTCCGTCCAGGAGCACCGGCGGCTGCTGCTGGGACGCCTGGAGGGCCGGGCGATCGGCTACATCTCCTACTCCCCGGTCTACGGCTCGCGCCCCGGCTGGCTGCACGACCTCAGCCGCCGCCGGGCGACCGCTCCGCCCGGGGTGATGGAGGCCATCAACCTGCACGCCCTGGAGACGTTCCGGGACGAGAAGGCCGAGTGGCTGCACTTCGGCTTCACCCCGTTCGTGGGTCTGTCCGCCGACCACGAGGTGCCGGGCGCCAGCGGCCCGACCACCCGCTTCATGCGCTTCATGGCCGAGCGCGGGGAGAAGGTGTACCCCTCGGCCAGCCAGCTGGCCTACAAGGAGAAGTGGGGCCCCGACCTGGTGCTTCCCGAGTACCTGGCCTTCCACGGCCGCGCCAGTCTCCCGGCCGTCTGGCAGATGCTCCGCGTCACCAAGTCCGTCTGAACCTCCCGGCACCGCACCCGCCCCACGGGCCGGGGGAAGAGCCAGCGTAAGGAATCGAGTTGTCACTCACCGCAGGACCCGAGCAGCGCTCCTCGAGCGTCCTCACACCGACCAGCGAACATTCCCGGGTCGCCGCGCACGCCGGTGGGAAGGGCGCGAACCTGCACGCTCTGACCGCGGCCGGCTTCCGGGTGCCGGACTGGTCGGTGATCGGCCTCGACGTCTTCGCGGAGTTCTCCCGGGACAGCGGCCTGGACGAGCGGCTGGCGGACCTGTTCGGCGACGGCTGGCAGGACCGGGCCGGCGAGGTGGCGGCCGAGGCCGCCGGGCTGATCGCGACGGCGCACCTCGGCGACGGCGTCGCCGCGGCCGTCGCCGCCGCCTACCGGGAGGCCGGTGGCGGTCTGGTGGCCGTCCGCTCCTCGGGGGCGGAGGAGGACGGCGCCGAGCACTCCTTCGCCGGTCAGTTCGACAGCTTCCTCAACGTCCGCGGCCTCGATCAAGTCACCGAGCACGTGCGCCGGTGCTGGGCCTCGGCATTCTCCGAGCGCTCCCTGCACTACCGTGCGCAGCGCGGGCTGCCCGCGGGCACCGGCGGTGTCGCCGTCGTGCTGCAGCGCATGGTGGCCGCCGAACGCAGTGGGGTGCTGTTCACTGCGGACCCGGTCTCCGGGCGCACGGACCGCCAGGTGGTCAGCTCCGTCTACGGGCTGGGCGAGGCGCTGGTCTCCGGCGCGGTCGACGCCGACACCGTGGTCCTGGACGCGGCGGACGGTACGACGGTGAGCACCGTGATCGGGGACAAGCGGGAGCGCTACGGCGCGGGCGCGGGCGCCGGCTGCGAGGTGCGGCCGGTCTCCGACGAGGACCGCGGGGTGCTGTCCCTGAGCCCCGGTGACCTGGGTCGGCTGCACGAACTGGGCACGCGCGTCGCGGGCCACTACGGCGTCCCGCAGGACATCGAGTGGGCGATCGCCGACGGCGAGCTGTGGGTGCTGCAGAGCCGCCCCGTCACGGCCCTCGGCACTACGGCGGACTACGCGGCGGCGCCCGTCGGCGAGGAGCGCCTCTGGGACAACTCGAACATCATCGAGAGCTTCAGCGGGATCGTCTCCCCCCTCACGTACAGCTTCGCCGCCGACACCTACGCCAAGGTGTACGAGAGTTACGCCCGGGCCCTGGGGGTCGGCGGCGAGCAGCTGCGCGAGGTGCGGGAGTGGACCCCGCACCTGCTCGGGTACTTCCACGGGCGGGTCTACTACAACCTGCACCACTGGTACCGCATGGTGCGGCTCGCGCCGTTCTACCCGCTCAACCGGCGGGTGCTGGAGAAGTCCCTGGGGGTGGCCGAGAGCATCTCCGACGAGAGTGCCGACGCGCTCCATCCCTTCACCCCGCGGCCGGGTGTGCGCGGCCGGGTGTCCCGGCTGGGCCGCACCGCCGTCTTCGCCCGCAGATTCCTGACGATCCGCCGCACCATGGAGACGTTCCACCGGGACTTCTACCGCGCCTACGCGGTGTTCGACGGCGTCGACTACGAGGCGCTGCCCGGCGACGAGACCTACCGCCGCTTCCGCCGGCTGCAGCGGGACCTCATCGAGAAGTGGGGCCCGATGCAGGCCCTGGACGCCACCATCCTGCTCTCCGTCGGCATGCTGGCCCTGCTCACCCGCAGGTGGCTGCCCGACGCCCCCGAGTGGTTCACCTGGGCTGCGGCCGCTCCCGGCGCCGACGTCGAGTCCGCCGAACCGGCACGGGCGCTGATCGCGCTGGCCGCGCGGGCGCGGGTCGACGACGCCGTGCGGAGCCTGCTGGAGAACACTCCCGACGACGCCGCCCACCAGGCCCTGCGCGACGGCGGCCACACCGGTTTCCTGTCGGACGTGGACGCGTACATCGCCGCCTACGGATACCGCAGCCTGGACGAACTCAAGCTGGAGGTGCCCGACTTCCGCCAGGACCCGACCGGGCTGTTCACCCTGCTACGCGACGCGCTGCCGGGTGCCGCGAACCGCCCCGACGGGGGCCGGGGCGGCGAGGCCGACGCGTACCTCGACGCCCATCTGCGCGGTCCCCGGCGCCGGGTCTACGAGCTGGTGCGGCGCAAGGCGCGGGCCGCGCTCACCGACCGGGAGCGGCTGCGGTTCTGCCGTACCCGTGCGTTCGGCTCCGTGAAGGGCATGCTGCGGGCCCTTGGCCGCGACCTGGCCGGCGCCGGGGCGCTCGACGACCGGGACGACGTGTTCATGCTCCGCCTGGAGGAGATCGGCGGCGCCTACGAGGGCACGGTCGCGCACACCGAGCTGCGCGAGCTGGCCGCGATGCGCCGTCGGCAGCTCGCCGCGGACGCCGCACTGACCGCCCCGCCCCGGTTCACCACCCGTGGTGCCCCGTACTGGTCGGGCAACCTCGAACTGGCCGGCTGGACCAGCGGCCCGGCCGCCCGCAGCGGCGCCCGCGAACTGCGCGGCACCCCCTGCTGCCCCGGTGTCGTCGAAGGGCTCGCGGTGGTCACCGACGCCCCCCGCGCCGTCGACGGCGGCATCCTGGTCGCCTACCGCACCGACCCCGGCTGGGTGACGGCGCTGCCCTCGGCGGCCGCACTGATCATCGAACGGGGCAGCCCGCTGACCCATGTGGCCGTCGTCGCGCGGGAGATGGGCATCCCCACCGTGGTGCAGGTCGACAACGCCACCACCGAGATCCGCACCGGCGCACGGCTGCGGGTGGACGGCGCCCTCGGCACTGTGACGGTGCTCGACGACCCGGCGCCGGACGACGCGGCGCCCGACCCCGGCGGCCGGCCCTGACCCCGCCCGTACCCCCAGGACGGAGACACTCCCGTTGATCCTCACCGAGGACTATCTGCAGGACCTGCTCGACAAGACACTGCCCCAGGTGCGCTCCGGCGACTGGGCCGTGGTGCTCGAGGGTTCCATCGCCGAGGGGTTCGGCAACTCCGGCTCGGACATCGACTTCCTGCTGATCGGGCGCAGCGAGGACGACCTGCCGACCATGCCCTCGCTCTTCTTCGTGGACGGCCGCCGGGTCGAGGTCCGGACGCGTTCCCTGCGTCAGGTCACCGAGCAGTTCACCGCCCTGAAGGCGGACGAGCGGCGCGTGGGCAGGATCTCCGAGGACCTGCTGAACCGGTGCCAGCGGCTGCTGCACAGCTTCCCGCTGCGCGGCCACGCCCTGGTCGACGAGGTCAAGGCGCAGTTCCCGCAGGAGCGCTTCCGCACGGTCGCCGCGGACTGGTGGGCGCACGCCGCCAGACAGTCCCTGCGCCACGCGATGGCGATGCTGTGCCTCGGGGAGGACGAGGAGGCCGTGGACTGGGCCCGCTCCGGCCTGGTGCAGGCGGTCAAGTCGTGGGCGGCGGTGCGCGGCGAGACCTACCTGGAGCCCAAGTGGCTCTCCATGCAGCTGGACCGCGCACAGCGGCCCGGGGTCCGGGAGCGCTACTGGGAGCTGGAGTCCGGCGGAACCGGCATGGACGCCGACGCCCGTGTCGATGCCTGTCTGGCGTTCGCCGCGGAGCTGGGCGTCACAGGTGTGCCCCACCGGCCGGAACGGCTGGCCGTGGAACGCCGGCCCGGTGTGACCACCTGGCAGGTGGTGGAGCGCGTCCATGTGGTGCGCGGGCGCAGCGACGTGTTCGCGTTCGGTGAGCGGGCCGGCCGGGTGTGGCGCTCGCTCGTCCTGGGCAGGCCGCTGCCCGAGGCGCTGGCCGGGGCCCGTGCCGCCGGCGGCTCGGAGGCGGGACCACTGCTGGCGCAGTTCCTGCGGCTCGGACTGGTCCGGCTGACCTGGAAGGGCGGCGGCACCGTCACACCGGCCCTGCCGCTGGCCTCGCCGCCCGGTCCGCTGACTCCGCCGCCCAGTACGGTCCGGCCGTTGCTGTCGCTGCGCGGGGCGGCGGTCTCCGGTCCCGACGCGGTCGATCTGGTGCCGCTGCCTGCCGCACGGTTCTCCGCGGCGGCGCTGGCGCTGGTCTTCTCCAACATGGTGGTCGAGAACGCCAGGGAGGATCTGGCGGGCGCCGTGCGGCGCAACCAGTGGAGGGTGGCCGAGGTCGCGGCGCACCGTGCCGCGCAGAGCGCGCTGCGCGGCCTGTTCTGCGCGTACGGGGTCAGCCCGCTGCCGCCGGACCCGGATCTGGTCCGCCGGCTTCCGCTGCTGTCCCTGCCCCCGGACACGCGGCCGATCGGGCCCCTCGCGGACGCCCTGATCCGGGTCGCCGTCGACTCGGCGGAGAGCGCCGAGCGCGTGTCGCTGGAGCTGGAGGAGTTCATCGGCGTGGTGCGGGAGGCGGCCGGCGCGGACGCCTTCCCGGCCTCCTTCGACTCCCCCGACACCTGGCGGGCCACCCTGGAACTCGGTCACGACTGGGTGCGGGTCGCCGCCCACTTCGACGCGGACCTGCCGCTCGAGGAGGTGCGCGACCTCGTCGCCAGCAGCGGGGCGCAACCTCATCAGGCGGGGTGACCCCCGGCCCGCCGCCGCCCGCGCGTCCTTGCGCCGCCCACCCGCCCACCCGTCCTTCCACCGCCCGCGCCCGCTCCGCCGGCCGCACCGGCACCCGCCCCGCCCCGCCCGGCTCCGGCCGTCCGCGTGGGGTCCGGCCCCGATCACCCGACCGCTGCGCGGCGTCCGACCGCGCGACATCTGGAGGCAGACCGTGAGACCCACCATCCGCGACCACCACCGGGGGCTTCGATGAACGGGGGCCCGACCGTCCTGGTCACCGGCGCCGGCGGGTTCCTGGGCGCCGAGGTCACCGCACGCCTCCTCGCGGCCGGCCACCGGGTGCTGGCCCTGCTGCACCGCAACGGCGACATTGTCCGTAACAGCGGAAAGCGGCTGAAGGCTCCGCAGGGCTCGCTGACACGGCTCACCGGCGACATCACCCGGCCGGGGCTCGGACTGGACGCGGAGCAGCTGCGCCTGGCCGCCGGAGCCGACCGGATCGTGCACTGCGCAGGCATCACCGACTTCGGGCTTCCCGCCCAGCTGTACCAGGACGTCAACGTCACCGGGACGGAGAACGTCCTGACCCTGGCCAAAACCCACGGCACACCACTGGTGCACGTCAGCACGGCGTACGTGGCCGGTGAGCGCGACGGCACCGTCCAGGAGGACGAACTCGACGTCGGCCAGCGGTTCGGCAACACCTACGAGAGCAGCAAACTGCGCGCGGAGACCCTGGTGCGCGAGGCGGCCGGGGACGGACTGCCCGTTGTGGTGATCAGGCCGAGCATCGTGGCGGGCGAGCGGCGCACGGGCCAGGTCCGGGACTACAAGACCCTGTATCCGGTGGTCAGGCTGATCACCAAGGGACGGGTCAGGACCATCCCGGGCCACTACGACGCGCTCCTCGACCTGGTTCCGGTCGACTACGTGGCGGACCTGATCGCCGAGGCGGCAACCCGTTTCGAGGACGCCCGGGGCCGTACCATGCACGCCGTCGCGAGCCGTCCCCTCACCCTGCGGGACCTGTCCGACGTGCTCGCCGAGTACCCCTCGTTCCAGGTGGCGAGGTGGGTTCCGTCCAGTGTCTTCTCGGAGGACGCCCTCCCGGTCGGCGAGCGTCTGTGCCACGAACGGGTCATCTCCCTCTACACCGCCTACATGAGTCGCCGGATCCGCTTCGACAACACCGGCACGGTCGCCTTCAGCCGCTTCCCGGTCCCCGTCGGCGGACCTCCGTACCTGCGGAAGCTGCTCGACCACGGTCTGAAGACCGGCTACCTGGGCGCCCCCTCGCCCGGCACCGCCGAATCCTTACTGGTCACAGCGGGAGAGGGCGGCACGCCATGAGCACCGCGACGACCGAACCGGGCCACGGCATCGAGGTGTCGCCCCTGCTGACCTGCAGCCCGCGCAAACAGCGGCTGTACGGCGCGGACACCTACTTCCAGGAGAGTTTCGAGCAGCTCGGGGCACTCACCGACGACGTCACCGGCTTCGCCCACCGGCACGCGGCACTGCTGCTCAAGCCGGACGCCGTGGTGGCCCGCAGGCTGCTGCCGGCCCTGGACTGGCTCGCCGAGCGGGGTTTCCGCGTCGTGGCCGCGGCGCCGACCCGGCTCAGCAGGACCGCCGTCCGGTCGCTGTGGTACTTCCAGTGGAACCTCGCCACTCCGCAACGGCGCCGGCTCGCCGGGCTGTTCCTCCACTCGACCTCCTCGCTCGTCCTGCTGGTGCAGTCCGAGGCCGAGACGGACGTCCCGGCGTCGGTGGTGCTCACCGGGCTGAAGGGACCGACCGACCCGGACGCCAGGGTGCCCGGCCAGCTGCGCCATCTCCTGGGCCGCTACAGCTATCTGCTCAACCTGGTGCACACCCCGGACGAACCCGCGGACGTGCTGCGTGAGCTGGCGGTCCACTTCGACGACGACACGCGCGACCGCCTCTTCCGCGGGGCGCTCTCGGGCGCGGACGCCACCGCGCACGCCACCGAAGTGGCCGAGCGGATGTACGCGGACACCAAGCCCCGCGAACTCGACTTCGAACCCGCCGTCGAGCGTCTGCGCATCGCCGTGGCCGGCCGGGACGGACTCGATCCGGCCGCCGCCCCGCGGGAGCTGCTGGAGTCCGCCTGGGCCCACGGCGTGGACCTGGATCCGTGGGACGCCGTCATCGTCGGCTCCACGGTGCTGCCGATGCGGCAGCCCGGCCGCGCCCCGGTGCTGGACGGATCCAGTGCCGACATGTGGCGCAGTCACCTGACCGCCCTCCGGAGCGACCTCACCTGAACGAGGAAACACTCATGCAATTCGCCAGGACCCTTCCCCGTGCGCTGGTGCACCGGCAGGCGGTGGCCGAGGTCTTCCTGACCGACGCCGAGCGCCACGGCGAGGACAACGTGCTCCTCGCCGCGCAGCTGCCCCGCCACCACGTCTTCTACGACGACACCCTCGGCCCCCGCACCCGTCACGACCCCTTCCTGCTGCTGGAGACGTGCCGCCAGGGCATCTTCGTGGTGGCGCACCGCTACCTCGGCGTGTCCGAGAACGACAAGTTCCTGCTGCGCTCCGTCGAGTACGAGGTGACCGACCCGGACGCCCTGGTGCACGGCGTCGCGCCCGCGGAGGCGGTCCTCGCGGTGCGGATCGAGGACCGCTTCGGGGACCGGCGCCGTCCGAAGGGGCTGCGGCTGCGCTTCGAGGTCACCGTCGACGGGCGCGAGGCCCTGCTGGCCCGCATCTCCTTCTCGTGGCTGCCGCCGGGGACCTGGCAGCGGATGCGCGACGTCCGGCGTGACGCGCTCGGCCTCTTCGGGCGGCCGGTCGCCCTCCGTGTGCCGCGGATCGATCCCTCGCGGGTCGGCCGCCGCGATCCGGCCAACGCCGTCATCTCGCCGCCGGGCGTCACCCCCGACGGGGGACTCACGGCCCGCCTGGCCGCCGACACCACTCATCCGACCCTGTTCGACCACTGGGTCGACCACGTCCCCGGCATGCTGGAACTGGAGGCCCTGCGGCAACTGGCGGTCGTCGCCGCCGCGGACGCCGGCACCGTGCGCACGGCCTCGGCGCTGCCCGTGGGCCTGTCCGCACGGTTCCGCCGTTTCGCCGAACTGGACCTCCCCCTGACGTGCACCACCGCTCCGGCGTGGCGGGGTGCCGGGCTGGAGTGCGCCCTGGAACAGCACGGCACACCGGTCGTCGAGGCCCGCCTCACCCTCGCCGACCGGGATCCGGCCGCCGGCCTGACGGAGGTCTCCGCGGGCCGGAGCGCCCACGGGGTCTGACCCCGGCGACACGGCCCACCCCACGACACGCAACCGAGCGAGGGATCTCCCCACATGACCACCGTCGCCGCACACCGGGTGCCGGGCCGACTGGGCCGCTTCACCCTGCGCACGTTCCGGCCCCAGATCTACGTCACGTACGGCGTCCTGTGGGTCTGCGCCCTGGAGGGCTCGGCGGTCGCGCTGACGGGAACGTCCTGGCGGCCGACCGGGGCGACCTGCGTACGGGCCGTCAGCGTCGTCCTGGTCCTGCTGTTCCTTCGCATGCTGGACGAGCAGAAGGACCTGGAGTACGACCGGGTGCACCATCCGGAACGGCCCCTGGTGACCGGTGCGATCAGTGCCGCCGAGCTGCGCGGCGCCATGGCCGTGCTCGCCGTCGTGGCGGCGGGGCTCAACGCGGCCCTGTCGGCGACGGCCGTCCTCCTCGTCCTGGCGGCCTTCGCCCACGGGCTGCTGGCGGCCCTCCTGGAGCGCGTGTCGGCGGCGGTGCGCGACCGGCAACTGCTCAACCTGGCGGTCGTCTGCCCGGTGCAGGTGCTGCTGGGCTGCTACGTGTACGGGTCCACGGCCGCCGCCGGCACCGTCACCGCCGACTGGCGCGGTGCGGTGCTGATCGTGCTGTGCGTCTGCGTGTTCCTGCACTTCGAGTTCGCCCGCAAGACGGCGTGGGAAGCACCGCCGGGCGCACGCCTGTACTCGGCGGAGCTCGGCACCGGGCCCAGTGTCCTGATCGTCATGGGGCTGGTGGCCGGCGCGGTGGCCTGCCAGATCGTCCTGTTCGCGGCCGACGGCGGGTCGCTGTGGCCGCTGTCCTGCCTGCCCGCCGTACTTCCGCTGTGGGGCGCCCGGCGGTTCTCGACCGCGCGCCGGGGTGGCTGGCCGCTGCTCCCCGCGACGGGCTTCGTGCTGGGGACCCATCTCGCCCTGGCCCTGCAGGCGGTGGCACTGCGGTGAACACGGAACTCCCCCTCTCTGCGACGGAGGTGCTCACCACCACCCGTTCCGTCCGCCGGGGCCTGGATCTGGACCGCGAGGTGGCCCCGGAGCTGGTCGAGGACTGCCTGCGCGTCGCCCTGCAGGCGCCCAACGGCATGAACCGGCAGAACTGGCGCTGGATCGTGCTCACCGAGCCGCGGATCCGCGCGGAGGTCGCCGAGGTGTACCGCGCCGCGTTCCTCGCCCGCAACGCCTCGGCCCTGAGCCGGCTGGACGAACTGCCCGCGGCGACACGCTCCACAGTGACCGCGGGCCGGCAACTGGCCGACCGGCTGCACCGGGTGCCCGTGCTGGTCGTCCCCTGTCTCGAACTGGCCGACGGGGCGCTGTCGGAGGGCAACCAGGCCGGGCTGTGGGCCTCGCTCCTGCCGGCGGCGTGGAGTTACGCCCTGGCCGCCCGCAGCCGCGGCCTGGTCACCGCGTGGACAGCGGTCCATCTGGACCGCGAGCAGGAGGTCGCCGACCTGCTGGGGTTGCCGCCCGCCGTACGCCAGGGCGCACTGCTGCCGACGGCATACCCCCTGCGGTCCACCTTCCGCCCCGGCCCACGGCTTCCGCTGGAGTCGGTCCTGCACCGCAACGGCTGGCAGGGCTGAGACGGCCGCGCCCCGTGCCGGGTGCCCGCGTACGGCCCCGCCCGGGACAGTATTCCGGACAACGCTCCCCTCGGCACGGGACGCGCGGTGGCGGAAGATGATGTTCCGGACGGGACCCGGCCACGGCCCAACCTCCACACCTCCGACGCGACCGGCGAGGGCGTCTGGAAGCCGGACCAGGTCGAGGCGCTCTGGAGGTGATCACTCGTGCACCGTGTAGGCGACTTCTCCCCCGGCGGAGGTGTGCGGCTCGATGATGACCCGGGCCGTGTGCGTGGAGGTCTTGCCGCGAAACCGCTTCCGGAAGCCGTCCAAGACCCAGACCTTCAGTCCGCCCTGGCGCTCTCGTGAGTCGCTCATGGCGCTGGTCATCTCCAGCTCGATGCTGCTGTGCTGAAATCGCAGGGGGTTATTTCCGCTCCCATGTGCCGCAGCCGTCAGCTCGTCATACGTCGCCTGGACGGCTTCCTTCAGACCGACCACCGCAAGTGCCCCCGCCGTCAAGGACTGGAAGGGCAAACGCTGAACCTCATCGGCAAGTTGTCGTTGCTCGGACGCCGAAGGCCGGGGGCCTTTCCCCTCTGCCTATGCCGTTACCCCTTCGCGAACCGTGGCGACTTGGCATCGGGCGGCGGATCGGGGACGTCGCTCATCACGCTCTTGAAGGCGTCGGAGGGCCCGTCGGGCATCAGGACCCCACGATCCCGCAAGGTATCGGCTGAGCGCCAGACGCTCCACATCCAGGTTCCAGTGCTCTCGTCGAGAACGAGGCGTTCGACGAGCCCGTACTGCCGTACAGAGCCGAAAGACGCCCGTCAGCAGTGGAAGTCCCCTGGGACTTTTCTGGGACTTCCAGCCCCATCAACCGGCACGAGCGTGAAAGAAGCGAAAGGTCATTCGCGCAGGTCAGCGGCCATTACATGCCCATCACGGCAGGTCACGGCGCTCGCTGGTCTCTTCCGGGACATCTGATCGACAAACACCGCCGCCCCTCTCCTGACCAGGTGAAACGCTGGTCCGGAAGGGGACGGCGTCCTCTGTGGGACTTCTCCGGGCCTTCGCGCCCGAGCGGAGGCTGTGCGAGCTGCGGCCCGGCGCTGTCCGGGCCGGGGCCGGACAACCGGCTCAGGGGGAGGACGCTGACGGTCCGGGCCGGGGTGGCCGGACCGGTGCCTCCGTCCGGACCCGGACCGCCGCCTCGACCATCTGATGGACTCCGAGCAGCAAGGGCGGCGCGGCCGGAGGGGGATAAGCCGGAGGGGGACAACGGGCCCGACGTGTCCGCGCCGCACAGGCCACGCCGACGGCTGCGGCACCGGGGACGGGGACGGGGACGGTCTCCGCGCTCCGGCACCTCTGCGTCCCCGGGCCGGCCGACGGGTCCTTTGGCCCCACCGGTCCGGTGGGGCAGGACGGCGTCGGCACGGCCGCGTCCCGGTGACCGGAGTCGGTGGCCGGAGTCGGTGGCCGGGATCGGCCGCGCGGGACCGGTGGTGCGGGAACGGCGGTGGGTAGGTGCGTTCCGGAGAGCAGAGGTGAGGATCTTCCTCACCGACGATCGGCCCCACCCGGACACCGAAGGAACGGACACAGCGATGGAACCCCCCACGGCAACCTCCACGGAGACCTCCGGGACGGCCTCGGCCACCCTGGGCGAGCAGCTCCTGCTCCTCTCGCTGGACGACGAGTCCGGCACCGCCAAGGAGTCGGCGAAGGTCGCCCCGGCGATCGCCGCGGCCGCGCTGGTGGAACTCGCGCTGGCCGGCCGGATCGACGTGACCGGCGACAAGGTCACCGTCGTCGACGCGACGCCGCCGGGCGAGCCCGCCCTGGACGCCGCGCTCGACGCCGTCGCCGGCAGGGAGAAGCCGGGCAGCACCAAGGACTGGATCAACCGGCTGAAGACGGACGCCGTGGCCCGGGCGAACGCGGGTCTGGTCGAGAAGGGGCTGGTCCGCGAGGAGAGGAAGAAGGTGCTCGGCCTCTTCCCCGTGCGCCGCTACCCGGAGGCCGACGGCTCGGTGGAGGCGGCGGTACGGCAGCGCCTGCACGCGGTCGTCCTGCAGGGCGCGGTGCCGGACGAGCGTACGGCGAGCCTGGTGGCCCTGCTGCACGGAGCGAAACTGCACCGCCTGGCCTTCCCCGGCGCCGACGCGCGCCGGGTGGAGGCGGCCATGGAGTCGATCTCACGGGGCCGGTGGTCCGCGACGGCGGTGCGTCACGTCGTGAAGGCCGCGGAGGACGCGCTGACGGCGATCATCGCGGTGACGGTGACGACGACGATCGTCACGAACTGACGCTCCCGGGAGCCGTGCCCCACTGGACAGTGGGGGCGCCGTCCTCGGCGAGCGCCTCCGCCAGCAGGTCGCAGTAGCGGCGCAGGTCCTCGTGCCAGCCGACGAACGACGCGAAGTCCCGCATGTGGACGGCGAGCCGGAGTGTGGCCGCGCGTTCGGTGCCGGACGGGAGGGCGGCGACGCCGGCGGTGCCCGTACCGCCGGCGTAACCGGAGAGCAGGGCGTGCGCCGCCGCCGGGTAGTCGACCGGTGGTCCCTGCCCGGCGGCGCCGAGACCGCGTGCGGCGGCGGCGCGCAGTTCGTGCAGCTCTCCGAGGATCCAGCCGAGGTCGAGGGCCGGGTCGCCGCCGGTGACCTCCTCGCCGATGAGCAGGGCGGCCCGGCCGCCGGCGGCGGAGGGGACCAGCCAGCCGGTGCTCGGCGCGCCGTGCAGCAGGACCGCGCCCGACCCGCCGGGTGGTTCGTTCGCGGCCTCGGACCAGTCGGTCAGCCGGGCCCACAGTGAGGGGCCGAGCCGGATGCGGGCCAGTGCGCGCAGCCGGGTCGCTCCCGGAGTGCTCTCCTCCCCCACGGCCCAGGCGCGAAGCCGCCGCAGGCCGGGGTGGGGCGGCCGCTGCGGGAAGTCCCACGGCTCCCGGTGCAGCCGCCGCAGTGTCCTGCCCGCGTCCGCCAGCGCGCTCACCGCGAGCCGGTGGGCGGCGCTGTCGCCGGAGGGCAGCAGCCGGGCCACCGAGACGGCGCCCTGCACCCGGTACAGCACGCCCTGGCGCGCCGCACCGTCCGGCGCCGGGCCTCCGGTCCACTCCCCCAGGGCGAGCCGGGCACCGGGCCGGCCGTCCGCCGCGTCACCGGCGGCGATGCCGGCCCGGCGCAGGGCCGCCTCGACCGGCGCCGCGGGAAGGCGCTGCGCACGGGTGTGGGCCGGCCCGGGTGCGCGCAGCCAGCTGAATGCCGTGCCTCCGTGGTGTCGCACGGTGATCCGCAGATAGCGGGTGCCGTACTCGCGCACGGTGACCGGTTCCGCTTCCCGGGCGGTGACCGGCTCAGCCACCGTGCCGCCGCCGGACCGCCTCGATGATCTCCCGGGCGTCCCGGAACGCCGCGTCCCGGCCCTCGGTGAAGAGCACCCCGCCGCAGTTGAGGATCACCTCGTCCACCCCGGCGCCCCGGTACTCCTCGAGGCGGGCGGCGATGTGGTCCGCCGAGCCGAACACGTAGGTGCCGCTGTCCACCAGGGCGGCGGCACCGGCCCTCGGGTCGGACGGATCGGCCCGCACACCGGCGCGGCGCAGCATGTCGGTGTAGTGGTCGGCCGCCAGGTGTCCGGAGGCGGCCGTGTGCGCGAGGACGTACGGGTCCCGGCCGCTTCGCTCCACCGCGACGTGGACGACGGTCGCGACACGGCAGCGGGCGTCCCGGTCCTTGGCGCCTTCCTCCAGGGCGGGCAGCAGGGTCCCGGCGACGTATCCGGGCGGGGTCATCCAGGTGATGGCGACGTCCGCGACGCCGCCGGCGGTGCGTGCCATGTTGGGGCGCAGTACTCCCACGCCGACCTCCACGCCCGGGTGGTCCATGGGGATCAGCCGCCCCCGCAGCGCGTGGTAGTCACCCGCGTGGTCGACGATCTCCCCGTCGAGCAGCGAGCGGACCGTGCGCAGGTAGTCGGCGGCCATCGTGCGCGGGCTGGGATAGGTACGTCCGTTGAGGCTGCGTACGAACGCCGGTGCGCCGACGCCGTATCCGGCCACCACCGTCCTCCCGGTCAGCAGGGCCAGGGAGCGGGCCTGCAGGGCGGCCTCGTACGGGTGGCGCAGCGGCATCAGGGTCACGCCGGTGCCGACGGGGACGCGCACCCCGGCGCCGGCGAGGTGGGCGAACGCCTGGTGGGTCTCCACCTTGAGCGACTGGCCCGTCCACAACCGGCGCGCGCCGGTGTCGCGCACCAGCTCGGCGAAGGGCCGCAGGGCGTCCGGGGTGTCGGGCATGTTCGGCACGAGCACGCTCGGGAGCACGTCGGTCACAGGTAATCCTGCCTTCCCGTAGCTATTTCTTGACGAGTTGTTGTGTTAGCACTACATTCCTCGCATGAGCCCAGTGAGTCATCGCGAGGGAATGCCGATCTACAACCAGCTGAGAGTGCTGCGCGCGGAGCGCGGTCTCAGCAGGGTCGCGCTGGCCGAACTGGTGGAGGTACACCCGCAGACCATTGGCGCCATCGAGCGGGGTGACTACTTCCCGAGCCTCGATCTGGCCTTCCGCTTCAGCGACGTGTTCGACCTTCCGGTCGAAGCGATCTTCAGTCGCCGGCCCTTCGCCCCGCTGTCCGCCCAGCTGTACAAAAAGGAGGAACGCACGTGAGCCGGGAAGGTTTTGACATGACGACGAGTCCGGTCCGCGGTCCCATCCGCCCCGTGGCGCTCTCGCTCTGCGCGCTGAGCGCCGCCATGGTGGTGCTGTCACTGGTCTCGGACGGCAACGCGTTCTCCGACTCGTGGTGGCTCGTGGGCTTCGCCCTGTGGCTGCTGCTGTGGGGCGTGCTGCGCTCGATGACCCGGGGCGTGGCCGAACGGCCGGTGGCGGGACTGGACGAACGCGAGCGCGGGCTGCGCGACCGGGTCTCCTTCATCGGGTACCAGTGCGCGATCGCCGCCGGCATGGCCGTCGTCCTGCTCATGGTCGTCTTCCAGAACGACCCCGGGATGATCGAGCGGATGCCCGGACTGCTGACCACGCTGATGCTGACGTCGTCGGCGCTGCCCTCCATCATCCTGGGGCTGTCCGACACGGGCGTCGAGGACGCCGAGTCCTACCAGGACGAGTGAACCGGCCGCGGGAAACCGGCGACCCGCTATCGTGCGGCAGGGCGGGTGCCCACCGATTGCGGCGGTGGGCACCCGCCCTGTTTCTCAGCGGATCACGCGATTCAGCAGGAGTGGTCGAAGGTGTTGTCGATCGACACCGCCGAGACGGCGGACGCGGCGGAGATGCACGCCTGCGACGAGGTGGTGATGGTGATGGTGGCGCCCGGGGCCTCGACCGCGGGAACGATCTCGTCGGCGGCGGCGTAGGCGGAGTAGCCGCTGATGAGGGACTGGGTGTTCATATTCACTCCCATGGGTGTGAGCGGAATCGGATGGTGACCGGATCGGCGATTTCGGCGATCACGTTCTCCGGCCGTGCCAGAACCATTCCCCGGCCGGTGCCGCGATGGCAATGGAGTTGGCCGCATGCGGACACTGGCCGCTATCGGTCAACGCCCCCCGTTGAGTGGTGAGTTGCCTCGACCTATGCTCATCCGGATGATCCGGACTCAATTGCGCCGCCTGGAATTGGACAATGGTCTGCGGGTACTGCTGGCACCGCATCCCGTCGGCGCCTCGGTCGGCCTCGCGGTGCACTACGGCGTCGGTTTCCGGACCGAGCCCAAGGGGTACACGGGCCTCGCACACCTCTTCGAGCACCTTGTCTTCCAAGGCGGTCGCGGTGCCGCACCCGAGGGGTATCTGCCCCGGCTCCAGCGCGCCGGCGGTTTCGGTGACGCCCGGACCCGCCAGGACGTGACGGTCTACTACGCCGCCGCGCCGGCCTCCGCCGTGGAAATGCTGCTCACGCTCGAGGCGGACCGAATGCGGGCCCCTTGTATTTCCGCGCAAACCCTGCGCACGCAGACCGCGGTGATAGACGAGGAGATCCGCCTCATGGTGCGCAATCGTCCGTACGGCGCATTCCCCTGGGTACTGCCGCGCGCCCTGCACTCGCGCGCGGAGAACACCAGGGACGGGTACGGCGAAACCGCCGACCTCGCGGCCCTCGACATTCCGCGGTGCGAAAGGTTCTTCGCCGACCACTACGGACCCGAAAACGCCGTGGTGACACTGACCGGCGCGTTCGACCCGGGGTCGGCGGAACGTCTCGTACGCGGCCACTTCGAATCCGTGCCGGCGCGTCCGTCGGTGGCCGCGCCGGACGCGCACGAGCCGTCGCCGGATCGGGAGCGGCGGCTGACGGTCGCCGACCCGCACGCCAAAACGCCCGCCGTGGCGGTGGGTTACCGGATGCCGGACCCGGTGACCGAGCGCGCCGACTATCTCGCGCACCTGGTCCTGGCCGCGCTGCTCGGCCAGGGCAGACAGGCCCTGCTGCGTCGCGGACCGGCCGCCGCGCAGATGACGAGCCTCTCGGTGGGCTGCGGCCTCTTCGGGCTGCCGCTGGACACGACGGGGCCCGATCTGCTGACGCTGTTCGCCGTGCACGAGCGCGGGGCCGAGGACGTCCTGGCCGCGCTGGACGGCACGCTGGAGACACTGGTGGAGGACGGGGTCGACCCGGGCCTGCTGCGTGCCACGACCGCGCGCTGGGCCGCGGGGGCGCTGCGCGAACTCGGCGATCCGGGCACCCGGGCACAGCTGCTCGGCCTGCGCGAAACACTGTTCGGCGAGGCCGAGTTGACGCAGACGCTGCCGGAGCTGGTACGGACCGGGGTGACCGGGGAACAGGTGCGCCGGGCCGCCGCCCGGCTCACCTCCTCGCACCGGGCGGTCGTGCGCCTCGTACCGGCCGGGGTACGCGGGAGGGCGGCGTGACCGGGGGCTCGGGGCCGGGCCCCGCGGACGGGCGGCTGCCGCTGCCCGACATCGACACCATCCTCGTCAACGGACTTCGTGTAGTGGTCTGTTCGGCTCCCGTCGTCCCCCTCGTGGAGATCCGCCTCACCGTTCCGTACACCGCGGGGGAACCCGGCGAAGTGACCCGGTGCCAACTGTTGGCCACGACCCTGCTGCGAGGCACCGCGCACCGGGACGCGGACGCCCACGAGGCCGCTCTCGCCGCACACGGCGCCACCCTGGACGCCGCCGCGGACGCGCACCGGTTCACCTTCGTCGGGCACACCATGGCCGACGCCCTGCCCGACGTACTCGCCCTGCTGGCCGAGACCGTCCGCGAGCCGCGGCTGACGGCGGACGCCGTCCGCCCCGAGCGCGAGGCGCTGGTACGCCGTATCCGGCTGGCCACCCACCAGCCGGCGGCCCTCGCGCAGCACGCGCTGCTGCGGCGGCGGTACGGCGACGAGACCGCCGCCCTGCGACAGCCGGCACCCGAACCGGCGGCCTCCTGCACACCGGACGACCTGGCCGCACTGCACGCGCGGCATCTGGGCGCCCGGGGCGCGGTGCTCGTGCTGGTCGGTGACCTGCGGCCGAAGGACGCCGTCGCCGCGGTCGCGGACGTCTTCGGGTCGTGGGGGCCGGGGCCGGCGGGCGACGGGCCCGACGCGCCGTCGTGGTTCGCGGGCGGACCGCTGCTGTGGGTGGACCGGCCCGGCGCCGTCCAGAGCGTGATCCGGCTAGCCACCCCCGCGCTGCCCCGCACGGACCCGGGTTACCCGGCCCTGCATCTGGCGCAGTTGGTCTTCGGCGGATCCTTCGCCTCCCGGCTGGTCGCGTGCCTGCGGGAGGAGAAGGGGTACGCCTATCAGCTCGGCTCGGGCATGGAGTCGGTGCCGGGGGCCTCGACGCTGATGGTCGAGGCCGACACCGCCGCCGAGCACACCGTGCCGGCCCTCGCGGTGATCAGGGCGGAGCTGGAGCGCATGGCGGCCGAGCCGCCGTCGGCGGAGGAGGTGGACGCCGCCCGGAGCTACGCGGCCGGCTCCACCGCTACGGCGATGTCCTCGCCGGGCGCGCTGGCGTCCGGTCTGGCGAATCTGCTGCACGTCGGTGTCGGTTCGGACTGGCTGCACAACTGGGGGCCGCTGCTGGAGGGCGTACCGCACGACGCGGTCGTCGAGGCGGCCCACCGGTTCTTTCGCCCCGCCGGTTTCACGGGCGTGGTCGTCGCCGACGAGGCGGCGGTGGCACCGCTGCGCCGGGGTGCCACCGGCGAACTCGACTTCTGACGGATCGAGGGGGCTGTGCTCGCGCGTGGTCCACGCGCGAGCACAGCCCCCTCGGGGACGTGCGCCGACCGGGCGGGTCAGCCCCGGCTCTTCTTGATCCCCGCGATCACGGCGACGGCGAGGGCGATGGCGATGACGATCCAGAGGGTGGTGCTCATGAGGTACTCCTCAGTTGTCGGGTGGCCCGGCGGGCCGGGTGGATGTGGTGCGAACAGGGGTGGGGGACGAAGAACCGGAGTGGGGACGAAGGACAGGAGTGAGAGGTGACGGACAGGAGTGGGGGGACGGGCAGGAGTGGAGTGACGGGCAGGGGCGGCTTCCTCAACGCAGCCTCAGTGCCTCGGCGAGCGGAACCCTGGAGCCGCTGCGCAGCACGCTGTTGGCGTACATCCGCCCGGCGACCCGCGTCATCGCGGCCAGCGCGGCGGCCGCCAGGGCCAGGGAGAGGGCGATCTGCCAGACGGGGGCGATGCCGAGCAGCATGCGGGCCGGCATCAGGATCGGGCTGAGCGGCGGTACGAGCGACAGCCACTCGATCAACGGGTCGTGCGCGTTCTTGCTCAGCAGGGCTATGCCCAGCACGAACGGCGTGGTGATGAGCAGCATCACCGGTTGCGCCACCCCTTGGAGATCCTCCTGCCGTGAGACGCGCGCGGCCGCCGCGGCCAGCATGGCGGCGAAGAGGAAGAAGCCGAGCAGGAACCAGACGCCCAGCGTCACCAGAGTTCCGCCCATGGCGGTCGGCAGGGTGACGGTGCCGGTGCCCTGCGCGAGGGCCACCGCCGCACCGCCGAGCAGCACGAGCTGGGTCAGGCCGACCACGGCCACCCCGATCAGTTTCCCGGCGAGGAGCTGCCAGGGGCGGATGGTGGAGAGCAGCAACTCCACGACGCGGCTGGTCTTCTCCTCCACCACGCCCTGCGCCAGCATGATCCCGTAGAAGACGAAGAAGAAGTACAGCAGCCCGGTGGAGGCGAGGATCAGCGCGAACTGCTCGGCCGCGCTGTTCTCCGAGGGGTCCAGGGCGTCGACCTCCACCGTGGCCGAGGCCACGCGTTGCCTGAACTCCACGGGGTCCACGCCCGCGCGTTCCAGTTCCCTGGTGGCGCGTTCCTCGGCGGCCGCGGCCTGTATCACGGCGAGCAGGTCCTCGTCCGCCTCGTGTTCCACGGACAGGGTGAGCTGCTCGCCGGCTCCGCCGCCGAGCACGGCGGAGAGTTCCCCGTCGCGCAGGAGCCGGTCGGTGCGGTCGCCCTCGACGGGGACGAACTCGAAGCCACCCCTCTCCTCGGCCACCGCGGCGAGCACCGGGCGCAGCGCCGAGGCCTCTCGTTCGACACCGACCCTGGTCGGCCCGTCCTGGGCGACGACGATGATCAGGGCGTAGGCGCCGAGCCCGAGCAACAGCCCCAGGGTGCTCAGGACGAAGGACTTCGTCCGCATCCTGCTGCTGATCTCCCGCCGGGCGACCAGGCCCACCGCCCTGCGGGCCGCCGGCGCGCCGGGGCCGGCCTGCGGGCCCGCGGTGCCCCGGTCCGGGGCGGGATTCCGCTCCCCGTCCGGTGTGTCGCGGCCGGTGACCCCGTCCGACGCCCGTGTCGTCGCGTTCATCGCTCGCCGCCCTCGGGCCGGTCGTCCGTCCCGGTGACCAGGTCGCGGTACAGCTCGGTCAGCGGCGGGTGTTCGGACACGAAGGCGGAGACCGGCCCGGTGGCCAGTGCCGCGTGCAGCACCCGCTGGTCGTCCGCGCCCTTCGCCAGGCGAAGCCACGTACGGGTGCCCTCGCGGCTCACGACCTCCACGCCCGCCAGCCCCGCGGCCCAGTTCTCGTCCGCCTTCGGGGCGTCGACCAGCAGTCGGCGGCCGGCGTTCTCGCTCAGCTCCCGGACCGTCCCGCAGGCGATCAGCCGCCCGCCGTCGACGATGCCCACCCGGTCGCAGACCCGCTCGACCAGCGACAGCTGGTGGCTGGAGAACATGACGGGCACTCCGTCGGCGGCCCGCTCGGCGAGCACGTCGCGCATGACGTCCACCGCCACCGGATCGAGCCCGGAGAACGGTTCGTCGAGCACCAGCACCCTCGGTCCGTGGACCAGCGCCGCGGCCAGCTGCACCCGCTGCTGGTTGCCGAGGCTCAGGTTCTGGACCTCCTCGGACGCGTGGGGGGCAAGCTCCAGCCGCTCGATCCACCGGTCCGCCGCGGCCCGCGCGACGGTCGGCGACAGGCCGTGCAGCTCCCCGAGGTACCTCAGGTGTTCGCCGACCTTCATCCGGGGATAGAGGCCCCGCTCCTCCGGCATGTAACCGAACTGCCTGCGGGCGTCGAAGCCGACCGGACGGCCGAGCCACCGCACCTCTCCCGCGTCGGGCGTGAGGACTCCGAGGACGATCCGCATCGTGGTGGTCTTGCCGGCCCCGTTGCTTCCCACGAAACCGAACAGCTCACCGGCGCGGATGTCGAAGGACATGTCGTCCACGGCCCGGCGTCTGCCGTAGCTCTTCCGTACGCCATCGACCTCCAGCGTCGGCCCAACCATGTCACACACCTCCCGATGCAATGCATTGACTTACCGAAGTATTGCGTTAACACAACACCTCGTCAAGTTACTCATACGCTTTGGCGCTCCACCACATAGACGTGTTTCTCCGCCCGGTCCGTGACCGGGCTGCGGTCCCAGTCGGCCCAGCGGCCGGTCACACGCAGTCCCGCGAGCCGGGCCATCACGTCGAACTCGGCGGGCCAGGCGTAGCGGCTGACCTCCGGTACCTTCCGCAGCCGGCCGGAGTCCATGATCGTGTGGACGACCAGGACGGACTGGAGCGACTGGTTCACCTGGATCGTGTCGAGCAGCAGCGCGTCCGGTGCCAGATGGCCGACCCGGGTCGTCGCCTCGGTGAGCCGGTGGTAGACCTGCGGGTTGTACGTCTCGAAGACCGCGGCACCGCCGTCCGCGAGCGCGTCGTGGATACCGCGCAGGCAGTTGATCTGCTGCTCCTGGGTGGGGAGCATGAAGAAGGTGTTGAGCGCGGTGAGGACGAGGTCGTACCGCTCCTCGACGGCCAGCGCGCCGAAGTCGCCCACCGAGGTGGTGACCTCGCCCGTGGGGTCGTTCTCGTGGAGTTTCGCCAGCATCGCCGGTGACGCGTCCACGCCGTGCACCCGGTAGCCGTGCCGGGCCAGCGGAATCGCCAACCGCCCTGTGCCGACGCCCAGTTCCAGCAGTGATGCGGGTGCGGGGCGCAGCTCCCGCAGGAAGGCGACCATGGAGTCGACGGCCGGTCCCGAGGCGGGGTAGAGCGAGTCGTAGACGTCCGCCAGCGACTCCCCGTACGCGCTGCTGTCCTCGGCGGTCGTCCGCTGCCGGGTCTGCCGGGGTGTTTCGGTGGTCATGCGTGCCTCCGTGGGGTGTCAGGCGGGTGCGTGCTCCTGCTCGGGCCCGGTGCGGCCGCCGGGGTCCGGTGCCTCGAGCGCCGCCCGCAGTCCGTCGGCCGCGGCCAGGACCTCGGGGAAGGACGCGGGCGCCCACGCCTCGCGCTTCCCGCTGGTCGTACTGCGGCCGGGGTGGGGCGGGACGACGACCACGTTGCGGCGCGCCCGGAGCCGGGCGGTGTGTTCCGCGTACGCCGCGCTCTCCGCGCCGCCGGGCGGCAGCGCGGGCGCGAGCGCGATCGCCGCGCGCGTGCACTGAAGTGCGAGGACGGAGGGCGAGTCGCCCAGTCCGGCGGCCAGCCTGGCCAGGTAGTTGAGCGTCGCCGGCAGCACCACGACCGCGTCGGGCCACTGGGCGAGGTCGACATGCCTGGCCCTCGGCTCGGGCTCGTCGGGCCACCGGTCCGCCAGTACGTCGCAGCCGCCGATGGCGGTCAGCGCGTCCCGGGTGACGAACCTGGCGGCCGCCTTGGTCAGGACGTAGCGCACCTGCGTCCCCGGGTGCCCGGCCTTCAGCCAGCTGGCCCAGAAGGGCAGATGCGCGGCGGTCACGGATCCGGTCCCGATCACCAGCAGGCGGCGCGCCCCCACCGGTTCCCCCGCGTTCGCCGTACCGGTCACCGGGCCACCGCTCCGGCCACCGGAGCGGACGGCACCGGGCCGCCGGACGGCGCGGTGCCGGGATCGGCCGGGACGGCGCCGGCCGCCCGCCTCGCCGGGTCGCGCAGCGACTGCCCGTGCACCAGCTCCTGGTAGAGCGCGGAGCGCGTCAGCAACTCCTCGTGCGTGCCCCGGTCGACGATGTGCCCCTCGTCCACGACCACGATCAGATCGGCGTCCTGCACCGTGGAGATGCGGTGCGCGACCACGATCACCGCGCGCTCGGCGGCGAGGGTGCGCATCAGCTCCCGCAGCCGTTCCTCGTTCTCGCTGTCGAGCTGTGAGGTCGGTTCGTCGAAGATGACGAGGCGGGTGTCCCGCAGCAGGACGCGGGCGGCCGCCAGCCGCTGCCGCTGGCCCCCCGACAGGTCCTCGGCCCGCCCCAGCTCGGTGTCGAGACCGTCCGGCAGCGCCTTGACGGCACCGCGCAGCCCCAGCGTCTCCAGCGCCCGCCACAGCTCCGCGTCCGGCAGGTCCTGGCCCTGTCCGAGCTGGAGGTTCTGCCGCACCGTGCCCTCCACCAGGGTGAAACTCTGGTCGACGTAACTGATCTCGCCGCGCAGCTGGTGCAGGGGCCACTGCTCGACCGGCCTCCCGCAGACGAGGATGCGGCCCGACTCCGGCAGGAGGAAGCGCTCGGTGAGCGCGAGCAGTGTCGTCTTCCCCGCTCCCGACGGCCCGACGATGGCGGTGAGTCCCCGTGCGGGGGCCGCGAAGGCGGCCCCGTGGATGATGGTGCGCCCGCCGTCCGTGTAGGTGACGTCGTCGAACTCCACCGCGGGCGCGGTCGGCGACGGCTCGACCGGGGAGGTCGCCCCGGAGCTCTCCGGGGCGACGGTGAGCACGCTGTTGAGCCGTCCGCGCGCTGCCAGACCGCTCTGCATCCGGGCCACGCCGGAGACCAGCAGGGTCAGCGGCGCGACGAGTTGCAGCAGGTAGACGATGAAGGCGGCGAACTCGCCGATGCCCAGGTCCCCGGAGGCCAGCCGGGCGCCGCTGGTGACCATCACCGCGATGATCGAGAGCTGCTGGCCGAACTGCATCGTGGGTCCGACCAGGGCGGTCACCCGCGCGACCGACACGGCGGCCCTGCGCGCGTCCTCGACGCTGTGGCCCAGCGTGGACGCCACCTGGCGTTCGGCGAGGAACGCCTTGACCGTGGGCAGGGAAAGGACGGCCGCCGTCATCTGCTGCGACATGGTCCCGATGGCGTTCTGCTGGCGCTCCACACCGCTGCGGATCGAGCGTACGCACAGGAAGATGCCGGCACCGGCGATCGAGAAGGTGGCGAGCACGACGAGCAGCAGGACCCAGTCCAGCACCCCCATGGCGATCAGGGTGCCGACGGCCAGGAAGAGCGAGGACGGTATCTGCGCCACCCCGACGTCCACCACGGAACGCAGCTGCGTGCTGTCGGAGTTGGCGCGCGCGACCAGGTTGCCGGCCCCTTCGCGCCGGACCCACCGCAGCGGCAGGGTCAGGATGTGCGAGACGATGCGGAAGCGCGCCTCGGAGACCAGGCCCTCACCGGCACGGGCGAGCAGGTAGGAGGAGAGCGCCGTCGCCAGTCCGGCGCCCACCGCGAGGCCCGCCATCATGAGCAGCGGGCCGACGGGACGTTCGTCCTCGGCCAGAGCCATCACCAGGTCGCGGACCTGGAGGGGAAGGACGAGGGTGGCGGCGGCGGACAGGAGACTTAGCACCACCGCGGCGGCCACGGTGGCCCTCCGGCCCTCCAGGAGCTGGGTGAAGACACGCAGTTCGTCGGTGCCGTCCGGGCGTGTTTCTCTGGCCATGCTGCTGGACCTCCTGCGGGGTGCGGTCGGGTCGGGCCACCGTCGTTCGCGCGTCCGGCGGTTCAGGCCGGCCGGGGGGCCGTGTGCCAGGGCCAGTCGCCCGAGTCGAGGTTGCGGGCGGGGTCGGCGGGGTCCACGTTCGCCGCGACGCACGCCGCCGCGAGCCCGGCGGCCGTCGGACGCTCGCGCTGCTGTTCCGCGGCGGCCACGAAGGCCCGCGCGACCACGTGCGCCCGGTGTTCGCCGAAGCTCAGTCCGCGCATGCCCGTACGGTCGTCCTTCGGCTCCCACGCGGCCGTCACCCCGGGCGCGACCTCATGGGCGAACGCGGGGGCGGGTCCCTCTGGCAGACCGGTGGCCAGGGCCTCCTCGGTCACCGCGCCGACGGCGTCCCAGGAGCCCGCGCCCAGGTAGACGACCATGCCGTCGTTGCGCGGCAGGCTCGCCGGATTGGAGATGATCTTCGCTCGGTAGGTGACGGAGCGGCTCTCCAGGGCGCTCAGTACGGCACGCCACAGCTCGGGGGCCGCGTCGGCGTCCGCGACCCGCAGGTAGAGCCGCAGCAGATCTCCGCCGCCGGTGCGGCCCGTGCCGCTGTCCACGAGGAAGAAGCCGGGCGAGACGAGCGGGCGGGCCGACGGGAGGTTCATCAGCACCACCGGGCGACCGGCGTCGCCCGCCGTGCGCCCGGTCTCCCGCAGCGTCACCGGGTCCGGGACGCCCACGCGCAGCCCGTCGACCTCCACGACCCGCCGGCCGGTGGCCGAGCGCCGGTCGGTGAGGATCCCCGCGACGACCGTCTCCGGATGCGGTGTCGCCTTCGCCAGCCGTGCCTCGTAGTCGGGCGCGCGCAGGGTCCTGGGCGACTCGCGGTCCTTGACCCCGCGCCCGGTGTGCAGCACCTCGTACAGGGTGCGGGCGAGGGCGAAGCGCATCGCCGAGGGGGACTCGGCGGTCACCTCGTCGTCCCGCACCCGGGCCGTCCGGCCGTCCGGCGCGATGTGTACGTCCTCCAGCGCGAGGCGCAGACCTGCCGACAGCACCGGTGCTGTCGCCCCGTTCGCGGCGGGCCGCTCCGCCGCCCGCTCTCCGTGCGGGACGGACTCTTCGGTGCGCGTGCTCATGAGGCCTCCCCCAGTCCGACCGTGCAAACGAAGCTCCGAGGGTCGAGCAACGCGGTCCTGCCGATGCCCGCCGCCGCCCGGACGATGGCCGACAGCCGGCCGCTCTCCCTGGTCGAGGCGATCAGCCGGTCGATCAGATGCCACCCCGCGTAGGACGTGGCGCGCACCACGAGTCCGTCGTCGTCGGGGCCGCCGCCCTCGCGGTAACCGCGGTGGAACGCGGAGACCAGCGGCAGCACGCGGGCCAGTTCCTCGCTGCCGCGCGCCACGACCTCCTCGTGGGTGAGCACGGCCGAGAACGCGTCGTCCGTCTCCTGCGCGGGAATCCGCAGCACCGCGCGGTGCAGCCATTCGCCGACGTACGCCCCGACATCGCGTGCCGGGTCCCCGAGCCGGAACTCCTCCCAGTCGTTCACGTGGAACGCGGTGCCGGTGAGCAGGAACTGATCCAGCCTCAGGTCTCCGTGGACGGGGACGCGGGCGACCTGGGCCTCGGCCGCTCGCAGCCGCTCCAGTTCCCCGAGCAGCGCGGCGTCGCGCTGCAACAGCCCCCATGCCTGGACGAAGGCGCCGGTGGCGTGGACGTACATCTCCAGCGGCAGCGACCGCAGGTCGTCGACCGGCGGGAACGGATGGGGGTCCGGCCCGGGGAAGTCCTCCTCCCGGAACGGGAGTCGGTGCAGCGCGGCCAGGGTCCGGCCCGCCCGGGCCGACATGGACTCGGTGAACTCCTTTTCCGCGGCGAGTTCACTGCCGGACCTGACGTCGTCCAGCATCCGGAACACCAGCAGTCGGTGTTCCTCGTCTCCGCCGAGGAACTCCGGGCGGGGAAAGGGACGGGCGCCCCTGTCGGCGAGGCGCTCGAACGACACGCTCCTTCGGTATCGCTTCCGGGATTCCTCGGGACTCCCCTTGAGCCGTTTCACGAATACCGAATGACCGGTGTCCGTGACACCGGACCAGTTCTCGTTCCGGCCGGGATAGGAATAGACCTCCGAAGCGCTCAGGGAACCCAACCGGAGCTGCACCAGGAGCTGTTCGACCGATGCGTCCACGGGACTGTCGACAGCCGACGCGGAAGGCCGGCCCTGCGGGTATGTGATCGTTTCGCCTGCCACAGACTTTTTCTATCGCGGGGCGAGGCCTACGGACAACGAAGTGACCGGCATCGGCCACCGCCGACGAGGGTGCGCCGCGTGCCGTGCGGGACGGCCGCCGACGGTGCGAGCACCACCGGGCCCGGGTACCGGGCGGCGGCCGTCGACGGTTTCCTCCGCCAACCGTCGTCGGCCGCCGCCGTATACGCTCCCTCGTCTCTGCGTTTTCCCCGCCCGCGCCGCTCAGATGATTCTTCGACGCACGGCCCAGACCACTGCCTCTATCGGGGTCTCCACGTCGACACGGTCGCATATCGACCGTATTTTGCGCCGCAAGGTGCGGTCGCTCATCTCCATACGGCGGGCCACCTGCGTCATGGTGCAGCCCTGGGAGACGAGTTGGAGAATTCTCAAGTGATCGTTTCCTAGCCTGAGGTGGGAGTCTCTTAAGGAAGTATTACGATTCACCTATCAACCTCGTGGTCGTCCGACGGTGGGGCGCCGGGTTCCGGTGCACTGGAACACTCGAGGAAGGAAATGGCTCACACCTGCCGGATAGCCATCGGCAACAATTGCCCTGACGGTCAGGCGAGGGCCGGAGGGGCCATGACGTCCTGATCCATCTTGCTCAGCAGCATGAGCTTCCCCCTCGACCGAGACCTCGCGAAGCGGCGGTCAATCCGCGGCACCGAGCGCGCCGCCAGTATATGAACCACTGGATCCGCTTGATCAAGACTTTACCCATGTGTCCGACGTCACATCGCGGTTATTCGCACGGAATCCTGGATTCCGAATGTGGCGTCCAACTTCCCGGGTTCCGCAATTCGGCGTCCCGCTTCCCGCTATTCACTGGATTGAGGAGCGCATATCAGAGAGCACCGCGGCGCGAACGCGCCGGGCGACGACCGATGAGTTCCTTCCCACCCCCCGGTCAAACATCACGCCGGTGCGCCACGGACACAGAACGATCATGAGCCGGTGAGGAACCACGGATGCGTACCCCGATCAGCACCGCCTTGAGCCTCCGTCGACTTGAAGTCGCGGGTCCTGTGCGCACAGGACCCGCGGAGGCCCGGTGCCTCCCGTCCTGTGTGCCGGCGGGGCGGGAGGCGACCAGGCCCTCGGCTCACAGCACCGGGGTGGCTCCGGAACCTTCGGGGCCCCTCATGTGGCCGCGCCGGGCAGGGACCGGCCGGTACGCCGGGAGGGAAGCCGGGCCCCGGACGCCGCGGTGTCATCCTCCGGGCGTGGACGGTGGTTCGGTGGCGACCGGTGTGACGGATGTCGACGTGCGGGCGGGGGGAGCCGATGGCGTTGCCGTATCCGGTGTGCGGAGCTTCGCCGGGCGCCGTTTCCCCGCCGACATGGCGCTCATGGCACGCAGCAGCGTGGTGCGGCCTCCCCTGGGAACGCTCCACACATCGTGTCCGCGTACGCCCCACTGTGCCAGCAGGGCGTTGGCCGCCTGAAAGCCGCTGGTGGCAGCGCGCTCCATGAGGGCCACCGGCAGGTCGACGCGCACCAGGTCGCCGGCCAGAACGAGGCAGGGGTCCGGAGTCGTCACCGTGGGCCGGTCTCCGAATCCGCCGGAAGGGAACAGGGGACAGTCGGCGTGCAGTTCGTGACGCTCGTCGATCACCGCGGCGTTCGCCGTCTCCGGATAGACGCGCCGCATCTCCTGGGCCAGTCGGGCCCGCACCCGCTGCGGGTCGGCGTCCTCGGCAAGGGCGTAGGCGTGCAGTTCCACGACACATCCGCCGGTGCGCCGCGCCCATGCCCGTGCCTCGTCCTCGTAGCGGTCGAGGACGCTGATGTTGTCCAGTGGTCCGAATCCGCCGGTGCCCAGGAACGCGGGCCGGTCCGCGTTCAGCGGCCGGTCGAGCCACAGACGTGAGACCAGGAAGGAGGGTGCGCTGCGCAGGCGTGCGATCCGCCGTCGCCAGTCCCGGCCTCCCAGGGTCGGCGAGGTGCTGACGACGCGCTGCAGGCCCTTGGTGTCCGCGGCGAGCACGACGGCGTCGGCGGCGTGTTCCGCGGCCGTCGTTCCGTCGTCGGCCATGACGGTGAACCGTCGCTGCCGCCCGGGCACGACGGCGGCCACGGCGGTCCCGGTACGGACCGTGGCTCCGAGCCGATGCAGATGATCGCGCAGGGGGTCCCATACGGCGGCCGGGAAGGGCTGCCGGGGAACGTCGAAGAGAAGTCCCTCGCTGGAACCGAGGAAATAGATGTGGAACATGACGGCGAGCTCGGCGGCCGAAAGGTCGGCGGGGTCCGCGAAGAAACTGCGGGAGAAGACTTCGAAGGCCAGGTGGTGGGCGCTCGGTGGGAAGCGGATCCGCTCCAGGAAGGTCCGGGCGTCGAGGTGGTCGAGCCTGCGGTAGATCCGGGGCACGTCCACGTCGAAGAGTTGCAGAGCGGCGTGCCGGTCGATCGTCCTGAGGTCCGCGGCACGGAAGGTGGGACTGCGCATCATGAAGGCCGCCGCGTTCCAGGGCGGGGTCGTCGGCAGGCCGGCGAACGTGTCCGTGTGCCCGGTGTCGTGCAGCAGCGGGTAGTCCGGCACGGGCGTCAGGATGTCGAGGCCCGGGTCGATGCGCCGCAGGAGGGCGCGAAGGTTGTAGTACTGCCGGAAGAAGGCGTGGAAGCCGCGTGACATGGTCACGGTGGAACCGTCGCGCAGTTCGGTCGGCCAGCCGGCCAGGCGTCCGCCGAGGTGCGGCCGCTGCTCGAACAGGTCGACCGCCATGCCGCGCTCCGCCAGGGCGACGGCGGCCGTGACACCCGCGATGCCGCCACCGACGACCGCGATGCGAGGCGGCGGCCTCGTGTGCCGGCCCGGCTGGAGGTCTTCGGGAGCGCTGATCCGCACCGCACGCCGGTCGCGTCCCGGCCTGTCTGTCGCACGCGGGATCCTGCGCGGTGTGTGAGTCATCGTCGGAGCGCTTTCCTACTGCTGTCGCCGGCCGGTCGGGCCGGGTGCGGATCGCCCAAGTCTCGATCGCGTGCGGCGGGCGTGCGGGCCGCCGCGCCGTCGTATGGTCCGTCCCGGTGAAGCTTTTGGTACCGGCCCTGCTGCCTCGGCGGTGAAGCCGGGTCGTGTCCTTATGCTCACGACATGGTCCAGGTACAGGAGCGGCCGGCGCTGCGCCGCAGGCCCGGGGCCGGCCGGCGGACAGCCTGGTCGCTGGCCGCGGCCGCCGTGCTGTGCCAGATCCCCTACCCGCTCGTGTCCGGCTCGCGGCGTGATGCGCTCACCGTCGTCGGCGTGGTGGTCTTCTGCCTCGCGTCCGTGGCGGCCGCCGCTCTGCGGCACGGGGTGCGGGGTCCGTTGACGCTGTTGGCGGTGGCGGGGCTGGGCGGCCTGGCGGTCGAGGCCGTGGGGGTGCGTACGGGCTTTCCGTTCGGCGCCTATGAGTACACGGGGACGTTGGGGCCGAGCGTGGCGGGGGTGCCGGTGGTGGTACCGCTCGCCTGGATCATGATGGCCTGGCCCGCGCTGGAGGCGGGACGGTCACTGGCCCCGGTCCGGGGGCGTGCGGGGGCCCGTTCGGCCCGGGTGCGCACGGCGGTGACCGGAGGGTGGGCGCTGGCGTCCTGGGACGTCTTCCTCGATCCGCAGATGGTCGACGCCGGTCACTGGAGCTGGACGCATCCCCATCCGGCGCTCCCCGGAGTGCAGGGTGTGCCGCTCACCAATTTCCTCGGATGGGTGGCCGTGTCCGTCGTCATGATCGCTGCGATGGACGCGCTCTGCGGGCACGCGGTGCGGCGCCCCGCCGAGAACGGCCGGCCCGCCGGCCCGGCCGTCGTGTTGTACCTGTGGACCTACGCCTCCTCGGTCATGGCGTGCCTGGTGTTCTTCAACCGTCCGCAGGTGGCGCTGGTGGGCGGTGTGCTGATGGGGCTGGTCGCCGTCCCGCTGGCAGTGCGGGCGGCAGGTGCCGCCGGGAGACGGAGGTGAGCCGGCTCCACGCCGCGCGGGCGTTGGTCGCGGGGGGCGCGTTGCTGGCGGTCGCCGGCACCGTGCACAGCGCCCTGAACAGCAGAAGCCTGCGCGTCCCCCCGCCGGATCCGGCGCCGGTGGGCGAGTCGGTGTCGCTTCTGATGCCGGTACGCAACGAGGCCGGGCGTGTCGGCCCCGCGCTGCGGTCGCTGCTGGCTCAGGAACGCCTGCTGCGGGCAGAGGTCGTCGTGCTCGACGACCAGTCCACCGATGACACCGCCGCCGTGGTGCGCCGCCTGTGCGAATCGTATCGGCACGCCCGGGTCGTGCACGGCACGGCGCCGAAGCCCGGGTCGCCGGGCAAAGCCCACGCCTGCCATCAGCTCGCGTCGCTCGCGCGGGGCAGCGTGCTGGTCTTCGTGGACGCGGACGTGGTGCTCGCGCCGCACGCGGTGGCCTCCTCGGTGGACCTGCTGCGCTCGTCGGGACTCGATCTGGTCTCGCCCTTCCCCCGTCAGGTCGCCAGGGGACCCGCCAACCGGCTGTTCCAGCCGCTGCTGCAGTGGTCGTGGCTCACCGTGCTGCCACTGCGGCGGGCGGAGACCTCACCGAGGCCGGCGCTGTCCGCGGCCAACGGCCAGTTCCTCGTCGTGGACGCCACCGCTCTGCGCGGATGCGGCGGGTTCGCCGCGGTCGCGGACAAGGTCCTCGAGGACATGGCGCTCGTCCGGGCGCTCAAGCACGCCGGTGGCCGGGGCGGCATCGTGGACGGCAGCCAGATCGCGATCTGCCAGATGTACGACGGCTGGCGCGAGCTGCGGGAGGGGTACGGCAAATCCCTGTGGGCGGCATTCGGGTCCGGCGGGGGCGCGGCAGCAGCGTGCGCTCTCCTCACCTGGGCATACGTGATGCCGCCGCTGGCAGCGTGCCGGGGGTCGCGCTGGGGGGCGGCCGGATACGCCGCGGCCGTGACGGGGCGGGTACTGACCGCGCGGCGCACGGGCGGGCGGTGCTGGCCGGACGCGCTGGCCCACCCGGTGTCCGTCACGCTGCTGGCGGTGCTGACGGGGTGGTCCTGGCTCGGCCACCGCCGCTCCACGTTGTCGTGGAAGGGCAGGCCGCTGCGAGGGCGGTGCTGAGATGTCCCGCATCGCCGTGATCGGAGCCGGCATGGGCGGGCTGGCAGCTGCCGCCCGGCTCGCCCGCCAGGGTCACCACGTCACCGTGTACGAGCGGGCGGCCACCTACGGAGGCAAGCTCGGCACCGTACGCCGGGACGGTTTCGTCTTCGACACCGGGCCGTCGCTGCTGACCCTGCCCGAGGTCTATCGCCGCCTGTTCGCGGACACGGGGGCTCCCTTGGAGCGCTGCGTACCGCTCATGCCGGTCGAGCCGGCCTGCAGCTACCGGTTCGCCGACGGAACCCGGCTGGCGATGCCCGGTGACCCGCGCCTGGTGCCCGGTGTACTGGACGACACCCTGGGTGAAGGAGCCGGGGCGCAGTGGGCCCGGCTGCACGAGGCCTCGGGCGAGTTGTGGCGGCTGGTGGGCGAGAGTGTGCTGCGCCGGCCCCTCGGCGGCCCGGCCGGACTGCTGCGCCGCTCGGCGCGGCCCCGCGGGCTGACCGCCGTCGCCCCCTGGCGCAGCCTGCGGGGCACCGGCCGGCACTACCTGCGCGATCCCCGGCTGCGCATGTGGCTGGAGCGCTACGCCACCTACAGCGGCTCCGACCCGCGACGCGCACCCGCCGTCCTGGCAGTGGTCTCCTACGTGGAACAGCGCTACGGCACCTGGTACGTGCCCGGCGGCCTGCGCCTGCTGGCCGACGCCCTCGAACAGCGGTGCACCGAGCTGGGAGTGCGATTCCGCTACGACTGCCACATCGCCGCAGTGGACACCTCGGCCCGCGGTGTCACCGGCCTCCGCCTGACGGACGGCGGCACGGCGGCGGCGGACGTCGTCGTCTCCGGCGTCGACGCGAAAGTGCTCTACGGCCACCTGACGGCGGACCGGCGCGGGCGCCGCCCCCTGGCCGCCCTCGCGCGCGCCCAGTCCTCGCTCGCCGGATTCGTCCTCCTGCTGGCGCTTCGCGGGCGGGATCCGCGGACACCGCACCATCGCGTGCTGTTCCCGGCGGACTACGACGCGGAATTCGATGCCGTGTTCGGCATGCCGGCCCGTCCCGCCGTCGACCCGACGGTGTACATCAGCGCGCCGGACGACGCCGCGCTGCGCCCCGACGACGGGCATGAAGCATGGTTCGTCCTGGTCAACGCTCCCCGGCACTCCTCGGACGGCACCCGCGGCACCGTCGACTGGACCACTCCGGGACTCAAGGAGTCCTACACCGAACGCGTTCTGGACGTCATGGCCGGCCGCGGCGTCGACGTGCGCCCACGACTGCTGTGGTGCGAAACCCGCACCCCCTTCGACCTGGAACAGCAGACCGGCAGCCTGGGTGGCGCCATCTACGGCAGCTCCTCCAACGGCATCCGGGCCGCCTTTCTCCGGCCGGCCAACCGCTCCCCCGTCCCCGGGCTCTTCCTCGTGGGCGGATCCGCCCACCCCGGCGGCGGCCTGCCGCTGGTGGCGCTGTCCGCGGAGATCGTCGCAGCCGACATCGGCGACGCCTGACCCCGGCGGCCGCTACTTCAGCGCCCGCGCCACCCCGGCCGCCAGCTGCACGAAGCCGACCCCTGCGGCCGCCGTCCAGCCGATGACGCACACCTCGGCCCAGTCCCACCCCGTGCCCGGCGTACCGTCGGGCCACAAGCCGCTTCCCAGGCACGCGACCGCGCACAGCACCACGCGCAGCGGCCGCTCCGCGACACTCAGCGCGCCCACCCCGCGCATCCCCGCCGCACCGGCCCGGGCCCGCAGGTACTCGTGCAACTGGGCAAGACAGGCAGCCGCGAGACACCAGGAGGCCGGCGCGCCCAGGGCGTACAGGACGACGACCAGCAGAAGGTCCGCGACGCGGTCGGACACGGCGTCCACCACGGCGCCCAAGGGGCGGGCCCGGCCGGCCGTCACCGCGACGGCGCCGTCCAGCCCGTCGAGCAGACCCGACACGATCACCAGCGCGCAGGCGGCCAGCGGCCAGCGGCCGCCCTGGGCCGCCGCCCCCACGGCGGCGGCGACCGCCAACGGCCCTCCCACGGAAAGAAGGTCCGGCGGCACGGCGCGCATCAGGCGCGTGCCGGCGCAGCGCCGCGCCAGCACCACCCACGTCGAAGCAAGCATGCTGCCGGAGGGGTCATACCCTCCGTGCTGCTCGGCCCATCGGTCCAGGACGCCGTCACGGCCGCGCGCCCCGAATCCCGCGAACACCTTGCCGCGGCCGTGAGGGGGCGCCCCCGTGGTCGCGGCGGTGTGCTCCCGCGGCTCGGTCGCGGGTTCGTCGGACGGGCCGTCACCCGGGAGGCGGGACATCGCGCAGAGGCGGCCTGCGTGAGTGTCCAGGCACAGCATCAACTGATGGCCGACGAGCAGGACCGTGTGCAGCAGGTACATCCACAGGCCCAGCGCCACGACGGCTCCGGGCACGACGAGTCCGCCGAACGGCACGCTCCAGTCGACCGGGACGGCCAGGAACAACACGAATCCACCGAGGAAGCCGCACAGGAAGGCCCCCGTCACGAACGCGGCCAGAACCGTTGCCCGCAACCCCGCGACGCCCACGCCGACGAACCGGAAGAGCAGGAACACCTCCGTGGAGAGCAGGAGCCACAGCAGGTGGAAGGCCAGGACGGCGGACCAGCCGAGGCAAAGACCGCCGGCATCGGCCAGTCGGGCCAGCGGCGGGCCGGCGTACAGAACGACGCTCATGAGCAGCGGGCCCGCCGCCAGTGCCGGCACCAGCCCCAGCCTGCCCCGCCAGGCGGTGAACGTGTCGTCCCGCGCCGCCACGGGCGACAGGTGCAGGAAGCCTCTGCGCAGTCCCTCTCCGTACACACTGGCGGGCACCAGTGCGACGGCCAGAGCCGGGTAGGACAGCCGAGCCGCCGCGTCGGCCATGGTGCGCAGCCCCGACTGCACTCCGTGCCCGTGCGGCAGCGCGTCCCCGATGTCCTCCGCGGCCCGGCGAAGGCCCTCCCCTCCCACTACGAACACCGACAGCCGTAGCAGGACCAGCACCACGGCGATCACGGCGACCATGGCGAAGAACGTGGTCCCGGCCGCGCTCAGCGCCAACTGCCTGCCGCGCACACCGTCACGCACTTCGGCGACGAGCACGCGAAGCGCGCCCCGCTTCGTGTGCATGGCGCCAGGCGACACCGACTGCTCCTTCGCACGTCTGTCGACTCGTATTCGCGCTGTGCCGCGACGATACACACAGCGCATCCGGTGCGACGGTCGCCGCCCGGCCACGTCACCGGGCACTGTGCGGACCGAAAGCACGCGGTGCGTCGGTTCTGCGGCGGATCGCACCGTGCTGGATCGAGGGGCACGGCCGCCGCATCCGCGACGCACGCTTTGCGCGTACTCACAGCACCGGGATCGATCTCATCCGTTCGGCGCCCGGTATTTCACCCGTTCGGCCGCCCCGCCGGAACGGCTGACCGAGCGGGCCGCACGGTGCGGTGGGCGCGACAAGCGCAGTTCAGCGCGTCACCACGACATGACCGGGAGGCAAACGCCGAAACCGTGACGTCTTTCCGCAGGTGCGTTGACCAGTGGCCGCGCGAACACTCGGTGGCATCGCCGCGGTGCACCCGACTGCGATGCGAGACAAGGTTTCCGCGGACCGCGCAGGAGCGCCGGCCGTGCCCGTGACCCCTGCACGGAGCCCGGCCGTGTCCCCGTGGGCGAAGCGAACGGAGAGAACGATGCACGAGGGACCGACCGAGGCCCGATCCGCCCGGCACAAGACCCCGAAACCGACGGCGGGACGGCTGGGAGCCGCCGTCGTGGGGCTGGGAGGGGCAGTCGCGACCACCGCCGTGGCCGGGGTGGAACTGCTCAGGCTCGGCATCTGCGGACGGGACGGGCTGCCGCTGGCGTCGCGCACGGATCTCGTGCCCTACGAGGATCTGGTGTTCGGCGGCTGGGACATCTCGGCCGACGACCTGGCCAAGGCCGCTCACCTGCACCGCGTTCTGGAACCGGCCCAGATCGAGGCCGCGGCTGCCCGGCTGCAGCAGCTGCGGCCGTGGCCGGCGGTGGCGGACCCGGCCTACTGCCGCGCGGTGACCGGCGCCCATGTCGTGCCGTTCGACAGCCCGCGCGAGCGCACGGAACGCATCCGGGAGGACCTGCGGCGTTTCCGGGACGAACAGGGCCTCGACGAGGTGGTCGTGGTCAACCTCGCCTCGACCGAGCGCCTGCCCGACACCACATCGCCCGCCCTCGCCTCGCCCGAGGCGTTCGAAGCCGCGCTGGACACGGGCGACGGGGCGATCACCCCCGCCATGCTCTACGCCTATGCCGCACTGCGGGAAGGCATGCCGTACCTCAATTTCACCCCCAGCTGCGCGGCCGACGTGCCGGCACTGATACGCCTGGCCGAGCGGCAGGGCGTGCCGATCGCCGGCAAGGACGGCAAGACCGGGCAGACGATGGTCAAGACGGTGCTCGCCCCCGCTCTGCGCTCGCGGGCGCTGCGGGTGGAGGGCTGGTACTCCACCAACCTGCTGGGCAATCGCGACGGCCGGGCGTTGGAGGACCCCGACTCGATGGCCAGCAAGACGGCCACCAAGGAGTCGGTGCTGGACGCGGTGCTCGGTTACCCGGTGGAGGACCACCAGGTGCGCATCGAGTTCTACCGGCCGCGCGGCGACGAGAAGGAGGCGTGGGACAACGTCGACCTCGTCGGCTTCCTCGGCCGCCGCATGCAGATGAAGATCGACTTTCTGTGCCGGGATTCCGTCCTGGCCGCTCCGCTGGTGCTGGAGCTGATCCGGTTGCTGGCCGAGGCGCGGCGCCGCGGGGAGCGCGGAGTGCAGGAGCAGTTCGGGTTCTTCTTCAAGGCCCCGATGACCGCCGACGGGAGCGTCCCGGAGCACGCCCTGCACCGCCAGGAGCAGGCCCTGCTGGCCTGGCTGGACGACAAGGGCCGGACCACGACGGGCGGACGGTCGTGACGCAGGCCGCTCCCCGTTCCGCGCGGCAGGACGGGCGGGTGCCGCGCGGAGCCCTGCGGGCGGTCGTTCCGCTGCTGCGTGAGATCGGCGATCTCAAGAGAGTCCGTACGGCCGGCAGCGGCGCTTCCGTGGCGGAACGTTCCTTCTGCCGTTCGTGGGCGGAGCTGATGCGGGACGGGGATCCCGACCGGATCGCTGTGCGCGCATGCGCGGCCGCCGTGGCCGGCGCGCGTCTGGCCGGGATCGACGGCCCGGTGCTGCGACGGTGCGGGCTGACGGCCGGGGACGCGGTGGACGTGCTGAAGCGGTCCGTCGCCCAGCACGCGGACCGGCTGGACCCGGTGACGGCCGGTCTGCTGGTCGAGGCACTGCCCGACCTGGTGCGGGACCCGTGCGGCACGGACGCGGCCCCCGGGTTCGCGGCCGCGCTGTGCGCCCAGCCCCGGGCGGGCGCCACGTGTCCTGGACGACCGCGGCTGATGGTCGAGCCGCCCGAGAGCCACGGCGACCACTGCTGGGCGGTGGCGGTCTACGGGGTGCTGCTGGCCGAGTCCTTCGGTGCCGCTCCCGGCGACGCCTTCCTGCTCGGCCTGGCCCACCACCTGCACAACGCCGTGCTGCCCGACGCGGGCTTCGCCGGGGAGGAACTGCTGGGCCGGCACCTGCCCACGGTGCTCGCGCGGCTGACGCGACGGCGACTCGCCGGCCTGCCCGGGACGCTCGCCGCGCGCGTGGAGCCGCTGCTCGCTCTGCGTGCGGGGGCCGACGCCCCGGCCGCACGGGCTTTCCACGCCGCCGACGTGCTCGACCGCGTGCTGCAGGTCCGCCACCACGCGCGAGCCGCAGCCTTCACCGCCGAGCAGGCCCTGGAGGACCTGGACCTGGTGCACGCGTGCGCGGTGTCCGGCTTCCACCGGGCGGTGCTGGACGCGGCGGAGACGGCGTGAGGGGCCCGGCGGGCCACGCGGCGGCCGGCCACGCGACAGCCGGCCCCGCGGCGGCCGAGGACCGGACGGCCGGCGGCGCGGCGGGGCCGGGCACGGCCGGCCTGGTCAGCCCCGGCAACGGGGCCCCGCTGCGGGCCTGCGGCCCCGGGCTGCTGTCCGACGGCGAACGGCGCTGGCCCGTCGTGGCGGGCATCCCCTGGCTGCGCACCGGCCGCGAGGAACTGCGTCGGCGGGCGGTGCGCCGCATCGAGGAGGGCGACCCGGACGGTGCCGCGCTCGTCCTGCTCGCCGACACCGACGACTGGTGGGACGGCCCGGCCCCGCCCCCGGGCGATGTGCGTGCCGCGCTGAGGTCGGCCACCCTGCGCGAGGCGGTGACGCTGCTGGGCATGGGCAGGGTCGGGGCGTACTTCCTGCACCGGTGGAGCGATCCGACCTGGCTGGCCGTGCTCGCCCTGACCGCACGGCACTCCCCCGGTCGTCTGCCGGTGCTGGAACTGGCGTGCGGCGCCGGGCACCTGCTGCGGGAACTGCGGCTGCGCGGGCACCGTGACGTGACCGGAATCGACGTGGTCTTCGCCAAACTGTGGCTGGCCCGTCGCTTCGTCGTCCCCGGGGCACGGCTGGTGTGCGCCGACGTCACCGCGCCGTGGCCGCTGCGGCCTTCGGGCCGTCCCGCCCACGTGGCCTGCCACGACGCCCTGTACTTCCTGCCGCGCAAGGAGGAGGTGGTACGGCGCGCGCTGGCGTACGCCGGCGGTGGCGGTGTCGTCCTGGGCCACTGCCACAACTCCCTCGTGAACGGGCCGGCCGCCGGCCTCCCGCTGGATCCGGCCGGATGGCGCGCGCTGCTGCCGGGGGCGGTCTGCTACGACGACGCCGACCTGACCCGCGCCGCACTGGACGGGACGCCTCCCCGGCCGCGAGGAGCCGGGGAGCTGGCCGGCTGCGAGGCCATGGCCCTGGTGAGCGTCCCGCCTCCGCCGCCCGTGCACGGTCCCCTCTCGCCCGACCGGCCCGTTCCCGGGCGGTCCCTGCGTCCCAACCCGCTGTACCACGACGGTCTGCTGCGCTGGCCCGGGGAACGCTGGCGGGACGAGTACGGGCCCGCCGCCCGCTCCTACCTGCCCGACCGCGTCGACCTCTCCCCCGCCCTGCTCGCCGACGCCCGGGCCGGACGGCTGACGCCGCGGGTGGCCGATCTGGCCCGCCGCCGGGTGCTTGTGGACCTCCCGGAGCGATGGTGAACGCGGCGAACGGGCAGGCCGTCCCCGCTCCCGCCGCCGAGTGCCGATGGGCGGTCACCGGCTGCGGCTGGGTGGCCCGGGACCACTTCCTGCCCGGACTGCTGGCGGCCGCCGACAGCGGGGCCGGCGGCCCGTCGCCCCGTCTCGTCGCCGTGACCGACACCGATCCGGCGGCCGCCGCCCGGCTGGCGGTCCGGGCGCCCGGTGCCCGGACCGCCGCCGACCTCACCTCCCTGCTGGCCGTGCACCGGCCCGAAGCGGTGTACGTCGCGACGCCCAACCACGCCCACCGCCCCGCGGCCGCGACGGCCGCGGCGGCGGGGGCCGCGGTGCTGTGCGAGAAGCCGCTGGCCGCCGGCATCGCCGACGCCGAGCGGCTGGTCGCCGCCTGTGACCGGGCGGGGGTTCTGGCGGCGACCGCCTACGACCAGCGTTTCCACCCGGCACACCAGGCCGCGCGGGAGGTGGTGGCCTCCGGGGCCCTGGGAACGGTCACGGCGGTGCGGATCACCTACGGCTGCTGGCTGCCGCCCGCCTGGTCGCCGGACGGCCGCCCGTACGACAACTGGCGCGTCGATCCGGCGCGGGCGGGCGGCGGGGCCGCCCTGGACCTCGCGCCGCACGGACTGGACCTGGTGGGTGTCCTGCTCGGAGGGGACGACGTGGCGGAGTTGACGGCGCTGGTGCAGCACCGCGTCCACCCCTATCCGGTCGACGACGGCGCCGTGCTGGCCGGCCGCACCGGTGACGCGGTCCTGGTCGGCCTGCACGTCGCCTACAACACCCCGGACACGCTGCCCCGCCGCCGGCTCGAGATCGTCGGCACCCTCGGGCAGCTGACCGCCGTCGACACACTCGGCCAGGAGCCCGGGGGGCGGTTGTGGCTCACCGGCGCGGACACCGCGCGCCGCGTTCCCGTGCCGTTCGACACCGACGCGTCCCCCTTCGCCCTCCAGATCGAGAGGTTCTCCGCGGCCGCGCTCGCGGTGCGTGCCGGCCGCCCGGTTCGGCGGACCTGGCCGTGGCCGCTGCACCGCGACCTGGCCCTGCACCGGCTGCTGCTCGAGGCGCTGTCCCGCGCCCGCGCGGTCCGCGCGCCGGACACGTCCCTGCCGCCGGACACGTCCCTGCCGCCGGTCCCGTCCACCGCCGAGGAAGGCCGACGATGACCCTGTCGATGTACGCCTGCACCAACTGCGGACACTGGCAACGGTGGTTCACCACCCCGCCCGCCTGCCCGGTCTGCTGCGACGTACGCAACGCACTGCCCGAGGAGGGCTGGGATCTCTGCGACGAGAAGACGGTCGACGCCCTCCTGGTCGCGGACTGGTACCGGCCCGCGCCGGGCGTCACCGGATTCCGTGCTTCGCCGGTCTTCGGCCTGGGCCCGACGGGCTGGCTGATCGAGGCCGACGGCGGCAACGTCGCCTGGGAAGGCGCCCCCTACTACCCGCCCGACGCGCTGGCCGAGATCGAACGTCTCGGCGGCGTCAGCCGGCTGGGCGCCAGTCACGTTCACGGCTACGGCGCCCTGTGGCAGCTCCAGCGCCGTTTCGCCCCTGGAGTGGTGGCCGTCGGCGTACAGGATCTGCCGTGGACGAAGGCGTTCCGGGTCACCTGGCCGGTGGACGAACGTCTCGAGCTGGCGCCCGGCCTGACCGTGCACCGCACCGGAGGCCACTTCCCCGGCCACTGCGTGCTGCACGACGAACGCCGGAAGATCCTCTTCTGCGGCGACGCCCTCAAGGTCGACCTCGACGGCACCGTGCCGCGGGCCCTGTCCTGCCACAAGGCCTACCACGCCCGGATACCGCTCTCCCACGACGAGGTGCGCCACTACCGGTCGGTGATCGGCGCACTGGACTTCGAGGCGGTGGCCACCCCCTTCGAGTTCGCCTCCCCGGTGACCACCACGGACGTCCTGCGCCTGTTCGACCACCAGCTGGCCGGCCCGCCCGGCACGGCCGCCCTCCGGCTGGGAGGCGACCGGTGAGCGCCGCCGCCGAACACCCGGTGGTGCGGGCCTACCGGGACGCGCTGGCCCCCGGCCGACAGCAGGACTTCGACATCGGCGCGGCCGACCGCACCGGTCTGCCGGTTGTCTCGGCCGACCACCTGGACGCGGCCGGCGTCCGCAAGAACGCCTATGGATACGGAGCGGACCTCACCCGGGCCCGTATCGGCGCCTACGGCGAACTCACCGAGGGAGTCCTGCTCGCACGGCACATGGCCCGCACCGAACGCCGCCGCGCCTCCTACGCGGAACTGGTGCGCGAACGAGGCCGGGACCGGGTCGCCGACCCGGTCGGCCTCGTACTGCCGGCCGGCGCGGACTACGGCCCCGAGCGCCCCCTGGACTGGGTGCCCGCACGCCGCCACCGCACCGGTGAGGACGTCGTGGTGCCCGCCGAGTTCGCCGCCTCCTGCGGCTTCGACCTGCCGGGCGGTCCGCCACCCGGCGGCTGGCTGACCACACCGGTCACCAACGGGCTGGGAGCCGGAGACACCCGGGAACGGGCCCTGTCCCACGCGCTGCTGGAGATTCTCCAGCGCGACGGCAACGCCACCGCGCACCGCGCGATGGACCAGGGCGTGGTCGTCGACCTGGACGAGGTGGACGACCCGGTCACCCGCCGCCTCCTCGACCGGCTCCGGGAGGTCGGCATCGAGGTGCTGCCCAAGCTGGCCTCCACCCAGTTCGGACTGGCCGACGTCCACGTCGTCGGCACGGACGAGACCCCGGGAACGCGCGAGGGCGCGGCAGCGCTGGCCCTCACCGCGTGCGGCGAGGCCGCCCACCCGGACCGCGAGACGGCGTTGCGCAAGGCTCTGACGGAGTACGTCTCCTCCCGCGCGCGAAAAGTGTTCTCCCACGGCCCCCTGGAGACGGTCGCCCGCATCGCCCCGCCCGGGTACCTCGAACGCGAGCTGTCCTCGCCTCTGACGGAACAGGAGCCCAGAGCGCTGTCGGCCATGCGGGCCTGGGCCTCCCTGGACGCCCGGCGGCTGCGGGAGCTGCTGGAGCCCGCCGTGCTGTCCCGGCGGTCCACCGTGTCCTTCTCCTCCCTGCCGACCGTGCCGTCCGGATCGCTCGACGACCCCGCCGCTCTTCTCGAGGACCTGCTCCTGCGCCTGGCGGACTTCGACGTCCTGGTGATCGAGGCGGACGGCCGCGGGGCTCACGCGGTCAAGGTGCTCGTCCCCGGCATGGAGGTGGAGACCATGACCTACGCGAGGATCGGCGAACGCGGAATCCGCAGGCTCATGGAACGCGGGCACCCGCTGGCCGGAGTGGGGCCCCTCCCCCACCCCGGAGCACGGCCGGTGCACCTGACGCCCGGGGCACGCGAACGCCTCGGCGGTCCGGCCTGGTTCGACACCGAGGCCGCGCGGGCGGCGGTGGGGGCGCTGTATCCCCTCTACCGCGAACCCGACCGGCACGCACTGGCCCGCACCACCGCAGGAGCGCCCCGATGACAACACCCTCCGCCGACAGGCTGCGCTACGCCTACAACACCAACGGCATGACCTCGCACCGTCTGCACGACGCGCTGGCCCTGCTGGCCGACAGCGGGTACGACGGCGTCGCGCTCACCGTGGACGTGGCCCACCACGACCCGTTCGCGCCGGATCTGGCCGCCCGCACGGCGTCGCTGGCCCGCCGCCTGGACCGCCTTGGCCTGGGCAGCACGCTGGAGACCGGAGCGCGCTTCCTGCTGGACCCGCGGCACAAGCACGAGCCGACACTGATCACCGCCGATCCGGCCGGCCGGGCCCGCCGCCTGGCGTTCCTGCGCCTGTGCGTGGACATCGCCGCCGACCTGGGCAGTGAGGCGGTCTCGTTCTGGGCGGGCGTCCCGGCGGCGGGCACGGACACCGCCCCCGGCAGGACGGCGTGGGGCCACCTGGTCGAGGGGGCGCGCGCCGTCACCGCGTACGCGGCCGAACGGGGCGTCGTGGCGGCCTTCGAACCCGAGCCGGGCATGCTCGTCGAGGACTGCGCCGGCTACTGCCTGCTGGCGGCTCTCGTCCCCGGCCTGCGTCTGGCCCTGGACACCGGTCATTGCCTGGTCACCGGAGACCTGACACCGGATCAGGCGGTGGTGCGGCACGCCGGGGACCTCGGCGCGGTCGCCGTGGAGGACATGCCGTACGGCCGGCACGAGCACCGCGCCCCGGGCGAGGGCGACATGGACCTGCCCGCCGTCCTCGGCGCGCTGCGCGCCGTGCGGTACGACGGGCTGGTCAGCCTGGAACTGTCCCGCGACGCACACCGCGCCGACACCCTGGCGGGCTCCGCGCTCGAGGCGCTGCGCCGCGCCGAGGGCGCGGGAGCCGGCGGCCCCTCGCACTCCCCCGTCCCGCGCGGCGTCGGCGCACCACAGGGAGCACGATGAGGATCTGCTTCGTCTCACGGCGCTACTGGCCGGCCGTGTCGGGCATGAGCGCCTACGCGGAGAACCTGCTGCGGGCCCTGACCGCGGCGGGCCACGAGGTCACCCTGGTCTCGCAGTACCGCGGCGACCGCCAGGGCCGCGCCGTCTACGGCGGCGGCCCTCCCCCGCCCGAGCGGGTTCCCGACGGTGTGCGCCTGGTGGCGCTGGAATCCCGGGGTGAACAGGCCGTGGGCGACGGGCTGCCGGCGGACTTCGAAGCCGACGTCGCCGCACTGCGCGACACGATCGCCGGCCTGCACGCCCGCGAGCCGCTGGACGTCCTGCACGCCCAGTACGGCTACCCGACGGGGCTGGCCGTACTGGAGGCCTCCGAGCGGCTCGAAGTCCCCGCCGTGGTCTCCATCCAGGGCGGCGACGGCCACTGGGTCGGCACCTGCTGCACCACCCACCGCACGGCGATCCGCAGGGTACTGCGGGACACCCCGGCCCTCCTGATCGGCTCACCGTCCTTCAGGGACGAGGTCGCCGCCCGCCATCACACGGCGGCCGAGCGCTTCACCGTGGTTCCCGGAGCCACCGACACCGATCTCTTCAGCCCCGCGCCCGAACGGCGGCCGGGGGCCCTCGGCGATCCGCCGGTGCTGATCTACCACGGCCGGATCGATGTCCGCAAAGGCGTCCTGGACCTGCTGGAAGCGGTCCGGCTTCTTCACGCCGGGGGAAGACGGCTACGGCTGCGCTTCTCCGGTACCGGCCCCGACCTGGACCGGCTGACCCACCGGGCACGACGGCTCGGCCTGGCCGGCACCGTGGAGGTCCTCGGCCCCACCGGCTACCACGACGCCCCCGCCGTCTACCGCACGGGGGACGTCTTCGTCAGCCCCACCTGGGCCGAGGGTTTCTCCAACACCATTCTGGAAGCGATGGCCAGCGGACTGCCCGTGGTGTCGACCGACGTGGTCGGCGTGGTGGACTGCGTACGGGACGGTCTCAACGGGCTGCTGGTACCACCACGCGACCCCCACGCCCTGGCCGAGGCCGTCGGCCGGATGGTGGACGACGCGCCGCTGCGCGAGCGCCTCGCGCGCACGGCGCTGCGGCAGGTGCGGACCCGGTGGTCGTGGCCGGTGGCCGCCGCGCGCATCTGCGGCGTGTACGAGGAGGTGCGCGCCGCGCGGCCGGCCAAAACGAGGACCGGGGAGACCCGGGCCGGCGACGGCACAGCACCCGTCGTGGACCTGTCCTGCCGGTTCCGTCGCGAACCCCACCTGCTGTGATGCCGCCCGTTCCAGGCGTCGCAGGCGTCCGGACCGCCGTCGCCGTCAGCCCGCACCTGGATGACGCGGTCTTCTCCGTAGGAGGCGTACTGGCGCTGCTGTCCCGGACGGGCTGGCGCGTCCGGGTGATCACCTGCTTCACCGCGTCGGTCGACGATCCCTGCCCCTTCGCGCTGTCCACCCAGCTCGACAAAGGACTTCCTCCCGACGTGGACTACATGGCCCTGCGCCGCGCGGAGGACAGGGCCGCCCAGCGGCGGCTGGGCACCCTGCGACCGGTCCATCTCCCACTGCCCGAGGCCCCGCACCGCGGCTACGACAGCCCGTCGAGGCTTTTTTGGCCTCCCCGCCCCGACGACACGGCGGAAACGGAGCTGCGGCGACTGCTTCGCCACCACGTCGCGTCGGCTGACCTCGTTCTCGCTCCCCAGGCCATCGGCGGCCACGTCGACCACGTTCTCACCGCCCGGGCGGTCGCCGCCGCCGTACCGTCCCCGCGGATCGGCTGGTGGCGCGACATGCCCTATGCCGCCCGGGCGCCGCAGCCGGGCGCGGAGTCCCGGCGCGGCATGCCCAACGGGACGAGTGAGGTGACAGTCGACATCGGCGCCGTCCTGGCGGACAAGACCGCCGCAGCACAGTGCTATACGACCCAGCTCGGCTTCCAGTTCGGTGGTGACGGGCGGACGGGCACGGTCCTGTCCTCGACGGCCCGGTCCGAGGCCCTGCGCGCCGGGAAGTCGTACGTCGCCGGTGAATCGTTGAGGACCGGCCACGCGGCCCGCCGGATGCTGGAGGAATACGCCCTGTACGGAGGGCTCGGTAGTGCGGCAGGCTCCGCGGCGGGACGAAGCAACGCAACCGAGGGGTGCGAGTGATCCCGCCGTCGCCCACTTCGTCCCACCGGGCCCGCGCCCTCCGGCGCCCAGCGGCCCTGGGCCGCTGGGCCGCCGTCACCTCCTACGCGGCCGGCGTCGCCTCCCTCGTCCTCGGCGTCGCAGGCGAAGCCCCACCGCTGCCCGGGGAGGGATCCGCACCGCCCTCCCCGGGAGGCGACGGAAACCCGCACGCCCCCTCCCGCAGCTACAGCGACCGTCCTCCAGGGAGGGGAACTCGCTGAACAGCCGTACGACGGCCCGGACGCCCCGGGCACACACCCGCTGATCGCGTTCGGGGAGGGCTGCCCGCTGCCTCGCCGCGACACCGCGCGGGACCGCGCGGGACCGCGCGCCTCAGGCATCACCGTCCGCTCGTCCACCGTCGGAGTACGGCGTTGCGGACTCGGGCAGCCCCGTCATCCGCGGCAGCAGTTGTGCGGCGATCAGCGTCGAGAGGGCGGAGTGGTCGCCGCTGCCCCCGTCGGTGCGTACGACCACCGGCTGCGGTGCCTTCAGCACCAGTTCCGCTCCCACCTCGAGGCGGCGACGGGCCAGTTCGTACTGCAGCACCGCGCGGTTGTCGCGGTAGGACTGGGCGAGGGCGCGCTGGGCGCGAGCCTCGTTCTCGGCGGAGATCAGGCCGCTGCGGCCGCGGGTCTCGATCTCGAAACGTACCCGCTGGGCGTTGGTCTCCTGCTCCTCGAGCAGCTGGGCGACCTGCTCACGAGCCCTGTTCAACGCGGCCTTCACCTCGACGATGCGCGCGTCGCGCACCTTCTTCGCCCGCTCGATGTCCATGCCCAGGCTGTCGATACGGCGCTTGCGGATCAGGCCCCACTCCTGCTCGTACGCCGTACGTTCCTTGGCGATACGTTCCCTGGTGGCCAGGTGCTGCTGGTACTGGGTCGGCAGCTGGACGTCCGGGATGTTGGAGCCGGTGATGCGCACGCCGTAGCGCGAGAGCTGGCTGTTGAGCAGCTCCTGCATGTCGGCCACGTCCGAGCCCCGCAGGTCGTACGCCCGCTCCGTGCGCATTCTGCGCGCCCGCTGCCGGATGGCGTCCTGAACCGCGCTGGACAGGACCAGGTCGAAGTTGCCCGCGCCGATGGTGCGGACGAACAGCACCGCGTCCGTGATGCGGAACTTCAGGAAGAACTCGATCGACCGCAGCGGGACGTTCTCCTGCGTCGGGCAGGCCATCACCGGGGCCGAATACGGGATCTCGGTGGCCACGTCGACCACGAAGTCCACCCTCGACCACGGGTGCCAGAGGTAGTGGCGGCCGGCGTCCAGGGTGCCGGTGACCGCGCCGTAGCGGGTCAGGACGCCGTGGGTGCCCTGCTCGATCTCGACGATCGAGGAACGCCACCACCAGAGCGCGCCGATCAGGAGGAGGACGACCCCGGCGGCGTAGGAGAGGGTGGCGATCGCGCCGTACGCGATGTCCGCGGCGCTGTCGGCATCCGCCTCACGCAGGGTCAGCATCACGCCCGCAAGGAGCGCGAACAGGCCGAGCCACAGCGGCAGCATCCACCACAGCCTGCGCCGGTGGCGGGGAATGATGACCGGGGTGAGGGCGCCGGACTCGCCGCCGCGGAGCAGCTGGGCGATGTCGCTCCAGGGCGCCACCGCCTCGGAGATGACCGACCTGCGGTTCATACGTGCGGTACTCACTGACCGGCCTCCTCGGAGAAGTCGGTGGCGTCGGGGTTCTCATGCTTCTCGGCCTGTTGTTGGGCTGTCCGACCCGCGGTGGCCGCCGCACCCGCGGCGTCCGCCGTCTCTCCGATCGGCGCCGACGGGACGGTCGGCCGCTCGGCCTCCAGCAGCGTGCCGATCTCCGCCTGGCGTCCGGCGATACGGTCGGCGACCTCGGTCAGCCGCGACCGTACGTCGGCCATGTCCGCCTCGGTGAACAGCTCCTCCCCGCGCTCGCCGACCAGCTCCCGGGCCAGCTGCAGGAAGTCGACTCCGACGGCACCTCTGCCGTCCACCGAGCCTCCGATGCGGACCAGGCGCGGCAGGCGGTCGGCGACCTGCTCGAGGGTGTCGAGGATCTGCTGCTGGTAGCGGTACTCGAGGATCTCCGGAGCCTCGGCCGCGGTCATCGCGCGGATGTCGAGAGCCTGCGCCTCCAGCAGCGCCGCGTTGGCCTTCGCCTCGGACTCGGCCTGGACGTAGCGCTGACGGGCCAGCGCCTGGGCGCGGTTGGTCTCACGCTCCAGGGCGGTGTCCATCTGTGCCTGGTACTGCGCGATGTCGGCCTCGATGGCGGAGAGCGTCTCGTGGCTGGTCGCCAGTTCCTTGCTCAGGTCGCCCTCGTCCTGCTCCTTGCGGAGCATCAGTGCGTACTCGTGGGTGTACGCCTCCTTCGCCATCCGCACCATCTCCGGCGCGGCCAGGTCCATGCGGTACGCACGGTCGGACGGCTCGGCGTGCGTGATGTTGGCGTTGGTCAGCTCGACCGCGGGCCGGAACTGCTGGTTCAGCTGCTCGAGGAGCCGGCCGGTGTCCTCGCCGACCATGTCGTAGATCCCGGCCGCCTCCTGCTCGTAGATGAGGCTGCGGATCGTCTCGCTGACGGCGTTGCTGAGCTTCTCCTCGAAGCCGCGTACCGCACCCAGCGTGTAGACGAACTCGGTCGGGTCACTGATCCGGAACTGGATGAACAGGTCGATCGAGGCCTTCACCCCGCCCTTGGTCGGGGCCTCGCGCACCGGAGCGTTGAACGGGTACTCGCGGGTGGTGTTGAGGATGTACGAGACCCGCTTCCACGGGCTGATCAGGACCACCCGGCCGGGGCCGACGACCTTCTCCAGCTTCCCGAAGCGTGTGATCAGCGCCTGGCAGCCGTCCGGGACCATCACCATGCCCTGACGCCACCACACGAAGAGGACCGCGAGCACGGAGATGATCCAGTAGTGCAGCCCGAAGAGCGGATTGGTCAGCGGGCTGTCGTCCACGGTGGACACGACGGCGGTTCCCACCACGCCCAGGACGAGCAGCGACAGTACCGGCAGCATGCTCAGGAAGGAGCGGCCCTTCGGCAGCACCATGGGGCAGATCGCATGGACCTGCTCCCGGCCCTCGCGCTGCTGCTCGCTCTGGTTGAGCGCTTCGCCGGCCTCGTCGAGAGCGACGGTCTTCTGGTGCATGACCGTGGCTATGGAGCCGCCCTGTTCGCGGGCGGCCGGGAAGTCGGCGGGGTCCATGCCCTCTTCCTGCGGCGGGGACGAATCCCTGCCGGAGCCGTCCTGCCCCTGGTCCTGCTGCCGCCCGGTGCGCCGCCGGATCTCCTCTTCGGCCACCTGCCGCGGGTCGGCACCGGACGCCACCGTCGAGGCCATCCTGCGTAGGTTCTGGGTCCTCGCTTGTGCCACGGTTCTCCCTTTTCTTGTTTCCTGCTCGTCTTTTCGTTCGTCTCGCTTCAGGGCCTACTGCTTGTGCGTGATCTCGATCGTGCTACATGGTTCCGGCCATGTCACACCACGGGCGCGGGTGCGGGCAGCCGGGAGACCGATCGTGACCACACCGATGAGGAGAGGGATGCCCACCGGCGGCGTCGACGGACACCGCAGGGCATGTCGTCGCGGGTGCTTCCCCGGACCGGCCCGCGCCGCGCCACCGGGCCGGCGCCGGCCCCCCGGAGCGACCCGGGCTCAGCCCTTCGCCACGAGCCGGAGGATCTCCCGGGCGTGCTCGAGGGACCCCTCCACGGTGTCCACGTCGTACATCGAGTCGATCATGAAGTGGTCGATGCCCGTCCGCTCGTGGACCTCCTTGACCGTGTCGGCGACCCGCTCCGTGCTCGTGCCGGCGTCGATGTTCACCCGCAGCACGGTGTCGATCGCCTGGGGATCACGGCCGTGCTGCCGGGCCAGTTCGTCGAGCTGCGAGCGCTGCGCGACGAGCCCGTCGACGTCGACGTAACTGGGGACGGCGATCAGCGGCAGCCAGCCGTCACCGCGTCGGGCGACGCGGCGCAGGGCGCGCTCGGACATCGCGCCCAGGTAGAAGGGCGGACGCGGCTTCCGCGCCGGCTTCAGCGGCGAGTGGTGCTCGGGCACGGAGAGCTGCGCACCCTCGTACCGCGCCGGGTCGGTGGTCCAGATGGCGTCGAGGGCGTCGAGCAGTTCCTCCATGCGGGCACCGCGGCGGGTGAAGTCCAGGCCGGCCGCCTGGTACTCCTCGGGGGACCAGCCGACCCCGAAGCCGGGCAGCAGGCGTCCGCCGCTGATCAGGTCGATCGTCGTCAGCGACCGGGCCAGCTGAACGGGCGGGTAGAGCGGGGCGACGAGGACATGGGAGCCCAGCAGCACGCGGCTGGTCGCGGCGGCGGCGACGCCGAGGAGGACGAACGGGTCCGCCGCGGGGTTCAGTTCCTCCGGGATGGTGTTGCCCTGCCCGCCGTATCCCACGACCGGACGGACCGCGGCCAGGTTGCGGTCCCCCACCCACAGGCTGGCACCCCCGGCCTCCTCGATCGCGGAGGCGAACGCGGCCGTCTCGGCGATGCCGTACGCCTGGCGGTGGAACTGGGGGAGGGCGAAACCTGTCTTCATGGCGTCCTTCACACTGTGCTGCCGGCGGCCCGTCACTTCGGCTCCGCACCGGCATGATCATCGGATGTAATCCACCCTAGGCAGGCCCGGGCACGCTCAACATCCGGCACGCCGTACATAGTTGAAGATTCATGAATGATGTCGGGTCGCCAGTTCCCCCGAAGGGTCCGAGGAGCATCCCGCGGCCCGGTGACGACGCGTGAGAGAAGAGGTTCGCAGGCCCTCCCACGGGCTCCACCGCACGGATGGGAAGTGGCTCCACGGCGTACGAGGTTGATCCGGCCCCACCGCTGGGCGGACGGAGGTGCCGGGCACTGGTCCGACAACGGCTTTGCCGCCTCCTCGGATCCCTCGGGGGGATCGGTGGAGCGGTGGGAAGACGCCGGTAGGGTGGGCCATTGTGGACGTGGGGGCAGGAAACGAGATGGTCGCCGTCCCGTCGGGACGGGTGACGCTGTCGGACCGGCGGACGCAGAGCAGTTGGCCGGTCGAGGTCGCGCCGTTCCAGATGTCGGCGTTCCCGGTCACTCAGTCCTGGTACGCACTGGTCACAGGCCGACGGCCGAGTAGTACCCGAGGCGAGCGGCTGCCGGTCGAGGGTGTTTCGTGGTGGGACGCGGTCCAGTTCTGTAACACCCTGTCCCGGCGCGAGGGGCTGACGCCCGCGTACGACCTGTGCGCCGACGCCGGGACGGCCGAGTGGGACACCTCCGCAGACGGGTACCGGCTGCCGACCGAGGCCGAATGGGAGCACGCCTGTCGTGCGGGGACCACTGGCGCGAGGTACGGCCGGCTCGACGAGGTCGCCTGGTACCAGGGCAACTCCGACGGACGGATCCATGCTGTCGGCGGCAGGCAGCCCAACGCGTGGGGTCTGTACGACATGCTGGGCAACGTGTGGGACTGGTGCTGGGATGTCTACGACGCCGAGGTGTACGGCACCTACCGGGTACTCCGTGGCGGTGGATGGGCCGACGAGCACTGGAGCTGCCGGGCGTCGGTGCGGCGGCGCAGCCACCCGACCTTCCGGATCGACGACGTGGGTTTCCGCGTCGCGCGCTCCGCACCACCGCCTCGGCCATGACGGCCTCACTCCGAAACGGCCGGCTGAGCGGGTGCGAACCGTTCCGGGTGCGATGGAGACGCTGATGTGCCCCGGGTTGCGTGGAGTCGGGTTGCCGGGGTCCAGGCGATCAAGGGGATCGAGGGGATCGACTTCGGTTCGAACTCGATGGGTGTGAGCATGCCGAGTGCGGAGTGGCGTCGCCGCCGGTCCGCCCCTGGAGACCCCGCTCACCGAGGGCGGGTCCGGTACCCACCGCTCCCCCCTCACCCCGCCCCCCCGGCCAGGGGCTCCTCCACGACTGACCTGCCCCTGGGGTGGCCCCACCCGGTGGCACCCCAGGGCATGTCCCACCGCTCACCCGAGGAACCAACGCACGTGGTACGTCGAAGCCAGAGCAGCAACCCCCGTTCGGTCGTCGTCCTGACCTCGGGTACGGACTGGGGCACTCGTGCCGCCGGGCAGCGGCGAAGCAGCGGTGCCGAGTCCCCCATGCCCAAGCGGCAGCCCGCGAAGATCAAGGCATTGCAGCAGACCATCGGGACAGCCCGCCTGGCAATCAACACGAAGCACTGGAACGAGGCGCGTTACGCACTCAGCCGGGCCCGGGCCCTCATCAACGCTCTTCCCACCAACGTGACCGTTCAAGAACGCGAGCAGCTCTCAGCGCTCCGCAAGAAGTACGCGGCGCGCAACACGCCGGCCGCGAAGAACGCCAAGCAGGGGAACAAGCAGGGGAAGTCGGCACCGGCCAAGCGGGCGGGCGGCAAGAAGCCCGCCCCGAAAAAGCCCACGGCGAAGAACGTCGTGCAGAAGCCGAAGCCGGCGCCTGTGCGCGACCTCGGTGACCGTCTCATCAACCGCGTCGCCCTCGGCTACGGCCCCACAAACGAGACCAAGGGTTCCCGAACGCGGTGAAGGCGTACCGTTCGCCGCTCCAGCGGACGGCACGCCCTCAAGTCGCTCAGCGCTCCGACGCGAACCGCACGAACTGCCCCCAGCCTTCACGGCCGACGGCGAAGGACGGGCGGGTCACGTCCTTGGAGTCCCTTACGTGGACGGCCTGTTCGACGATCGCGACCTCCACGCAGTCGTCACCCTGGGTGCCGCTGTAGCTGGACTTGAACCAGGCGAGTTCCGACGTACCGCTGCTCATAGCTCTCCTCGCAGTCGCTCCAGCAGGTCCCGGGATTCCCTGGGGTTGAGGGCCTGCGAGCGCAGTGTGTCATAGCGCCGGCAGAGCAGGCTCATCTCTTTCGGGTCGGAGATCAGCCGACCGTTCTGCTGGCCCTCGGAGTACCCGAGCCGCCGCCCCTCCGGAGATTCCAAGATCCGCATGGGCCCGTCCAGGCACCCGTGGAACTCCAACTCCAACGGCACCACTTGCAGCGTCACGTTACGCGGCGCGGTCAGCGCAAGCACATGGTCCAGCATGCTCGTCTGCACCTGCGCGCCGCCCAGCCCGCGTCGGAAAACCGACTCCTCCACGATGAAGCCGAACGGCACTGTCGGCCGGTCCCGCATTATCGTCTGCCGCTCCATTCGGGCGGCGACCTGCGCCTCCGTCTGCTCGTCGGTCAGCAACGGGATGCTGTTGTCGAACACCGCCCGCGCATACGCCTCCGACTGCAACAACCCCGGAACCAACCGGCACTCGTACGTGCACAGGCTCACCGCCTCCCGCTCCAGCCGAGCCCACCGCCGGAACCACGCCGCAAGCCCCGCCTCCCCCCGCGTCAGATGCCGCGCGGCCTTCCGCAGCGCACCGGTGTTGCCGAGCGCCTCCTCCGCCCGCTCCACGAACGCCTCGTCCGGCATCCGCCGCCCCAACTCCACCGACTCGACCGTGTGTTTGGAGTACTGGACCCGGGCGCCCAGGTCGACCCGGCTGAGTCCCGCGTGCTCACGCAGTGCCTGGACGACGGCGCCGAACGTCCGCAGGCTGTCCGACGGATGCGGCTCCCGCTCCCACTCCCCCACCGGAACCGCCCGCGCACCGGCGCTCACGGCCCCGGCCGCCTCCCCCTCGACTCCGACGACGTCCATCCGCCACCCCTTTCCTCTCCTCCGTGCCGTGCCACGGCGGCTCCTCACGCCACCCGCGTTCACCTCCAGCCTGACGGACAATCAGACGTACCGTCCACTCTTCGTGTCCGTACGCTGACTCCGCGTACGGGGTGCCACACTCGTCCCCGCCCCGTCCGACCGCCACTCTGAGGTCACGGAGAGCGAGGAGAAACCGTCCGCGTCCGCCGGTCACCTGCGGAAACACCCGGGCGGCCGCCTCCCCTCCCGTGAACTCCCGCCCGGAGCGGGCGGCGGCGGCCGGACCCGGCCGCGTTCGGACGAGCTGGAAGGTGCAGTCATGCAGAACGGAACCACCCTGTACGCGCTCGACATCAGCGGGGCCTCGTTCACGAAGGCGTGCGGCGGCCCCTGCACCGAGGGGTGCGTGACCCTGGCCCGGATCGGTGAGGACGCCTGGGCCCTGGGCGACAGCAAGCGGCCCAACGCGCAGCCGTTGCGGTTCACCACGGAGGAGCTGGACGCCGCCGGTATCGACCCGGCGCGCTTCGGCCTCGGCGCCTGACCCCTCCCTCCCCTCCCTACCGCCGGCCGGGCCGGGGCCCCTCCCCGCGCCCGGCCGGCCCTTCTCGAAACGGGAACGGCTCGTGCACCACCACGCCTACCTGTGGACCGGTCCGAAGGAACGCTTCGACGACGAGGCCCTGCGGCGCCCCCCGCACCCCGATCCGCCCCCGGCCGGGAGCAGGCCGGAACTGATCGAGCGCTACCGCCAGGTGGCCGCGGAGTTCGCCACGTCGGACCTCCCGCCCCTGGAAACGGCGTACTGGCTCGTCAAGCCCCGCTCACTGGTCCGGGGCACCTGGGAGGAGGCGAAGGAGGCGGCGGCCTGGCTCGGCGAGCGGCTGGCCGAGTACACCCCCCGGCTCGCGTCGGAGGCCGACCGGGACACCGCGCGCCTGGTCCGGCTGGTGGACGCCGCCGCCGAACGCCTGCGCTCGGGCGCCGACGTGTCGTACGGCCACTACCTCGAACGCCCCTCGTACCTCTCCCTGGCCGTGGTGACGTGCTCCCCGAACCGCGCGGTGCCCGAACTGGCCTGCCCGGGCGCGTAGTCGGCCAGGGTCCTCCCGTACCGCGCGGGGCGGGGCTGCCCTCACGCCACCCCGCGCGGGTGCCTCGGCTTCGGCGAACAAGTCGAGCCGAGCCCGGGGCACCCTGGCTGCTCAGGCGGGAACGGGCTCCGTTCCGGCGTCGTCAAAGGGTGGATAGCTTTGGTTGCTCATTCGCTCGGCCGCATCGATGTAGTCGGCAAGAGCGTCGCGGGACTGAGCGAGCCTGTCCATCTGATCGTCCAGTCGCTGCAGCCGTGACCTCATCGCGGCCAGTAACTCGGGACACCCGAGCAGCTCCGGGACCTCTCCGACCGCACAGGGCAGCAGGTACGCGATGTCCTGGGAGGACAGACCGGCGCCGAGCAGGTGGCGAATCTGCTTCACCCGCAGCACGGCGTTCTCGTCATACTCGCGGTAGCCGTTCGCGCCGCGGTCCGGCCTGATCAGGCCCTGAGCCTCGTAGTAGCGCAACTGATGGGCGTTGACGCCCGTCCGATGACTCAGTTCCCCGATCCGCATCGAAACCTCGCTTGACCTTCACACCGGTATCAACGTTGACGATGCTGTCATGAACAGCAAAACCGATACACCCGTGACAGTCATCGGACTCGGACGGATGGGCCAGGCACTCGCCGGCGCGTTCCTGAAGGCCGGGCATCCCACGACCGTGTGGAACCGTACGGCCTCCAAGACCGATCAGTTGGTGGCCGACGGTGCGCGGCCGGCGCCAACGGTCGGCGACGCGCTCAAGACAGGTTCCCTGACGATTGTCTGCGTCACCGACTACCAGGCCGTACACAAGCTGCTCGGCGCGAGCGACGTCGCACTGGAGGGCACGACACTGATCAACCTGACCTCGGGCGACTCGGCCCAGGCCCGGGAAGCCGCCCAATGGGCCGAGCGGCGCGGCGCCCGTTACCTGGACGGCGCCATCATGGCCATCCCCTCGACGATCGGGACCGCCGAGGCGGTGATCCTGCACAGCGGGCCGCAGTCGGATTTCGAGGCGCACAAGCCGACACTCGACGCGCTCGGCACCGCCACCCACCTCGGCGCGGACCATGGGCTGGCGTCCCTGTACGACGTGGCCGGCCTGGCCATGATGTGGAGCGTCCTGAACGCCTGGCTTCAAGGAACTGCCCTGCTCAGGACGGCCGGTGTCGACGCCGCGACGTATGCGCCGTTCGCGCGGCAGATCGCTGCTGGTGTGGCCGAGTGGCTGCCTGGGTACGCCGAGCAGATCGACAGCGGCTCCTTCCCCGCCGAGGTGTCGGCCCTGGAGACCGACGCGCGGGCGATGGCACACTTGATCGAGGAGAGCGAGGCCGTGGGCGTCAACGCCGAACTGCCGAAGTTGATCAAGGCAATGGCCGACCGTTCGATCGCCGCCGGACACGGTGGGGAGCAGTATCCCGTGCTGATCGAAGAGTTCGGCAAACCCCGCAACGACTGACCGATACCGACACCGGGCTCCATCCCCGGCTTTCGCCGACGGGCTGCCCGGATCATGATCACGAACTTGGGAAGCGCCGTCCGGCCAGCAAGAACGAGGTTTGTCGAGGCCCTTGTTCCTGCCACCGCCGGAGGCGCTTCCCGGGTGAAGCACTCTGTCGGGGTCCCACCCCCGCGTCCGTGTCCGGGACGACGACCGCCAGGTCGTCTCCCATGCCGGGCCGCTCAGACAGCGGCCGGCCGGGTGAGCGGTTCTGGCGGCGCCGTCCTCAGCTCAGCGTCAGGTGCACCAGGTCGATCTGCTCGTCACGGGTCCGGCGAGACAGCGACTCTCCCCCGTGACGACGAAGCCGCGCTTCTGGCCACACATCGGGAACCCCCCAGCCGCCTTCCCGCGTTCCTCACACAGCGTGGCGGGAATCCGGCGTACCGCCCGCCTCCCCCACTCGTACGCCCACTCTCCGTACGGGGCGCGGCACTCACCCCCGCCTGCACCCGACCGCCACTCTGACGGCATGAACCACGCAACACCCCAAGTGGGCGCCTCCGTGGGCGCCTTCACCCAGCTGCTGTCGTCCACGCGGCGCGGGGCCCGGCTCGCCCGGCTCCTCGCCGTGGCCGAGCTGCACTCCCGGGGCGCTTCGCAGGATCTCACGGAGCGTGCCGAACTCGTCGTCGCGGAGCTCGCCGCCAACGCCGTCCTGCACGGCCGTGTGCCCGGCCGCTGCTTCCGGCTGACGCTCGTCCTCGAACCGTCCGCCGGCCTCCTCCGCGTCGAGGTCAGCGACGCCCGCGGAGACCTCCATCCGCACCCCCTCCCGGCGGACGCCGAATCCGACGCGCTCCACACCGGCGGGCGCGGTCTGACCCTCGTCACCGCCCTCGCCGACCACTGGGACTGCGTCCCCTACCCGCCCAGCGGCAAGACCGTCCGGGCGGTGCTGACGACACCGGTCGATAAGTGACGGCGGCGGCCGAGGAGAGCCGAGGCTCGCGCGCCCACACCCCCACAGGCAGCGCGGGGAACACGACCACCGAGCCGTCCTTGTCGCGGACGATCTCGATCGCGACGTCCGTCGGGCGGCCGTTGACCGCGACGCCCTCGCCCAGCCGGCGGATCCGGTGCGCCGTGCGCATCAGCCGATCGACCTCACCGGTCGTGAAGACGGGACGCACACTCCTCGGGCGTGCCAGCTCCAGCGTCGACAGGCGCAGCAGGACACCGGCGATGCCCGACTCCAGCTCGTCGAGGCGCTGCTCGTCGCGCCTGAGCGCACGGGTGAAGTTCTCGAACAGGTTGTCGGGCTCGCTCTGGGCGTGCTCGAGCTTGTCGGGCAGCGGATGCACCTCGAGTGTGGCGATCGGCCGGTCGGCACCCTCCATCGGGTCAGGAGTCCATGGACAGCGTGATGCCGAGGTCGAGGCGCATGTCACGGCGCAGGTCATGCAAGAGGCCGCGAGCGGCGTCGAGATGAGCCCGGACCTGCCGGGGGTCGTCCCGCTCGCGAGGGGTTCCCGCGTGCAGCCGCTTGAGGATCCCGTAAGCCTGGTTCAGTTCACGGTTCACGGCCGATGCGACGGTCAGTACGCTGTCGGGCACCACCATCTGGGCCTCCGCATAACAGGCCCGGTAGGCGATGCGTACCTCCTCCAGGTCTGCAAGCTCCTCCATCGGCTCCCGGCCGTCTCCGCCTCCGTCCGAGGGCAGCCGGTGAAGCTCGTTGGCGAGTGCCCCGAAGTAGCGGCGAGCGGCCTGGTTCAGGGCGGTGTAGTTCGCCCGGCGCAGCTCGAATATCCGTTCTTCCTCGCGGGCCTTGCCCTCAGCCCGCCGCAGGTGTTCGGCGTCACGGCGCTCCGCCTCCCGCGACCGCTCCGCGCTGCGCTGGGTCAGCCATGTCGCGCAGAGCGTCCCGCACACACCGACGACAGCCGCGATCAGCACCTCCATCGAAGTGCTCTCCTCCCGGTCGCCGGCCTCGAACGCGGTCGGCATGCCTCTGTCGGCCACCATGCCCGCTGAAGGAAAAGGAAAGCCCAAATCGGCCCGACGCGCTGGCCGTTACGGAAAGATGTCTCGGGTTTCGGTGTGCTTTTGTGGTCCACGTCGGTAATCTGCGGACATGAACCGCGACTCGGCGAAGAGCGACGGGGGCCCCGGCCGCGACGTGTTGGAATCCGGCTTGGCGCTGTTGCGGAGTCACTTACCCCGTGCCAGTTCCGTGAGGATCGTGAAACCGCTCGCGGGCGGTTACACCGATGCCCGGGTAATGCTGTGCGACATCGCCCAGGCTCCGGTCGGTGACGGCAACGGGGTGTTGAACGGCCAGTACATCCTCAAGGCCGGGTTCTCCACCAGGCGTCCGCAGGCCGACGCCCACAACGCGTTCGTGCAGGGCCTGGAGGGGTACGGTCGTACTCGCGTTCCGCAACTGGTCCAGTCGCTCCAGGAATCCGGCACCAGCGTCGATGTGTACGACATCGCCGGGTTCAGCCTCGACCATCTGCGCTCGGCCGAGCACGTGGACGCCGAAGACCGGGAGGAGACCTGCGCCCGGGCCTCCAGGGAACTGCTGAACGCCCAGCTCGCCGTCACGGGCCCCCCGAACTACCAGGGCACCGTCGGCTCGGTCCTGCGCGAGTGGCTCGGCAGCACCTTCCCCGACAACCAGCGCGGCTCCCGCGTTCGCGAGGTGCTCGGCCCCGTGCAGGGGAGCAGACACGTCTTCCGCCACGAGGGCGAGTTGCTGCCGAACCCGCTTGTCCTGCTCGATCCCCACGTCGGCCTCTCCGGACGGGATCTGGCGTGCTTCCGCGGGCCGGCCCACGGCGACCTGCATCTGCGCAACGTCCTGGTCCGGGGCTCCCGCCTGACCAAGGATCTTGCGTACTGGCTCATCGACGTCAACTGGGACGCCCTCACCCCGCTTCTGTACGACCACGCCTACCTGGAGCTGTCCGCGCTGCTGTTCGGGCTGGGCCACTCCACCAGCGGCCGGGTGCTCCCCCTGCTCGCCCGACTCGACGAGCAGCCCCTGACGGTGCCCGTGGAGCTGGATCTCAACGACTCCGGTCTCATCACTCTGCTGCGCCGTATCCGCACCGAGACACGGAGCGTTCTGGCCACCCGCGAGCAGAAACGGGAGGACGTCTGGCAGCAGCAGATGCTCATGGCCCGTGTCGCCGCCGGCCTCAACTGGGCCGCCAAGCCCCTCGATGACATGTCTCTGCGCCACGCCGCCCTGGCCAGCGCGGGCTGGGCGGCGCGGCTGCTGTTGCGGGAACGCCACGCCAAGGTGTGGGTCGAGATAGCCAGAGAGGACCCCATCGGCACCGTGGGCCTCGCGACCAGCTCCAGCGCCACCCCGGTCACTGCGGAGAAGGCCCTCCGCCTGTGGAAGCCCTTCCGGCAGACCCACTCGGGCATGGATCTGTTCCTGGTCTCCGACAGCGTGGCCGCCAAGCCCGAACTGGCCGCACTTGCGCACTGCGGCTGGGCAACGGTGATCGACCTCGATCCGGACAGCGACGGCAACGGCCTGTCCTCGCTCGTCGTGTCCGATCTCACCGAACGGCGCCACGTCAGCGTCTTCGGCGAGAACCTCGATCCGGTCCCCTCCGACAACGCGACCAACTGGCTGATGGCAAACGGCTGGACGAGTCATGACGAGCCGAGCGCCGACTCCGACGACCTGTGGCGCCGCCGCGGCCATCTCAAGCGCGTCAGGGAGCTGGTGGACGCGACCCACGAAGGCACTCCGAACCAGTCCGCCGCCGTCCTGGTCCTGCGCTCCGGACACCGGGACCAGCAGATCGACCGTGTGCTCGACTACATCGACGAACGGTACGACGGCATCGCCAGGAAACTCGAACTGGCACAGTCTCCCGCCATCAACGGGATCGACCTCGACGCCTTCATCACCGTCGTCGCCGAGTCCCTGCCACTGGACAAGAGTGGCACCTCCCCGTCACTGCCCGGTCTCGACGGGAAGCGCTGGGCGCTGAGATGGTCCGATCTCCAGCGCCTTTCGGTTGATCTGGAGGTACTGCACTCCGAAATCCTCTCCGACGGCGTGCCCGCCCAGCAGACGGCGGACGAGTTCTGGCGCGGCCGCCCGCCCACCTGGCAGGAGCTGGAAGTCCCGGTCGATGTCAAGCGTGATGCCTACGACGCCCTGGAGAACGAAATCACCCAGCGGCTGAACGACCACCAGCTCGCCACCGTGCGTCTCGATCACTCCCCCGGCGCCGGTGGCACGACACTGGCCCGCCGCGTGGCCTGGAACCTGCACCGCACCTATCCGACCGTGCTCCTGCGCACCTACTCGGACACCACGGCCGACCGCATCGACGAGATCTATCAGGAGACCGGCTACCCCGCACTCGTGATCGCGGAGTCGGCGATCCTCCCGGACTACGACCGCGACGAACTGGTCCACACCCTGGCCCAGCGCAACACCCGGGCCGTTCTCCTATGGGTGAACCGTACGAACATGCGGCGTAAAGGCGGGCACCAACTGCTCGACCCGCTGCAGGGTGCGGAGCGCAGCCGCTTCCTCAAGAAGTTCCGGGAGCGCGCGGACACCGACCGGGCGCGCCGACTCCTGGACAGTCTGTCCGAGGGAGCCGCCGACGAGGTGGCCGTGCAGAAGCTGTCGCCGTTCTACTTCGGACTGTGCGTCTACGAGGAGCAGTTCGAGGGCATCGCCCCGTACGTACGCAATCACTTCTCCAAGCTGACCCGGGAACAGAAGGAACTCGCCCGCCACCTTGCCCTGCTCACCCGTTACGGCCAGGAACTCGGCCTGTCGATCGTCATGGTCGATTCGTGGATGCGACGCGAACGGCCGGTCTACTCGCCATTGACCAACGCCGAACTCAGCGAACTTCTCGGCCCGGACCTACGTCATCTGGTCGTGACGGAGCGTGGCGCGCTGCGACTCCTGCATCCCCTGATCGCGGAGTACGTCCTCAAGGAGGAACTCGACGGCGAGCAGTACAGCCTCGGCAAGATCTCCGTGGACTTCATCAGGCGGACGACCGCCCTGCTCGGTCCCGACAACAGGACCACCGCACACCTGCTGAACGAGCTGTTCATCAGGCGCACCAACATGGCCAGGGACGGGCAGAGGCCGGACAACTTCTCGGAACTCATCGAGAGCATGTCGACGGAGGCCGGCGCCGAGGTGTTCGAGGTGCTGACCACCGAGTGTCCGGACAACGCGCACTTCTGGAACCATCGGGGCCGTTTCGCCATTTACAAGGTGCGGGCGGACTTCGGCGCGGCCGAGAACTTCGTCCGCACCGCCGTGGAGAAGTCCAACGGGCGGGACGCGACCCATCTGCACACCCTGGGCATGGTCCGCCGGTTCTGGATCGAGAACGCGCTCGAACAAATACTCAGGGACGGTGAGCGTCACACACCGGAAGAACTGCTCGCATCCGTGGAACCGTTGTTCGACCGTGCGATGGAGGCCTTCACGGACGCCGCCAAGTACAAGAACACCGACTACACGTGGTCCACCCCCATCCAGCTCATCGCGACCGTCGTGGAACGCCTCTGGAAGGCCTCGGGTGAGGCGAGCCTCGCGGAGTTCATGGAGAGCGACGCTCCCTCGGCCGTATGGGTGACCGAACAGATAGGCCGGGCCGAGGAGCTTCTCGACAACCTCCGCAACATCAACGCCGAGGGTAACTACTACAAGCGGCTCGACAACCAACTGACCCTGCTGTACGGGGACGTCGAGCGGCTGGTCGAGCAGTGGCAGGAGCTGCGTCGGCGTGGCACGGCGAATCCCGAAATGGACCTGGCCATTGCCCGCACCTTGTACGCGAAGGCCGGACGGGACTGGTCGCAGCTGACCGAGGATCAGGTGCGGACCATCGCCCAGATGGCGGAGGAACCCGTCAACAGCGGCCGTGCCACCAACGCCGACCTGCGGTTGTGGTTCCAGTCCTATCGCAAGCTCCCTGAGTACTCCGAGACGCACGCCCTCGAACGGCTCGCCTGGTTCGCCTCGGAGCGCAACAGCCTGGATGCGAACTACTACCTCTACATCCTGCACTTCCTCATCTGGTACCGCGGCGACGCGCAGGACGAGGAGCGCATCCGCTACTACCTCGAGGAATCCACGCGACTGAGCCGTGCGCACCGCAGGCAGTGGAGCTTCGAGTGGCTCGGCGGCGATTCACGGCCGCATCCGCTGGTGCACTTCAGCGAGATGGGCCAGCAACGCCACGGGTCGACCGGCTTCTGGAGCCACCCCCAGGAGCTGGTGCGGGTGCAGGGCATCATCCAGGAGATCAAGAGTCCTCAGTCCGGAAGGCTGAGGGTCAGGCGCGGCCGTCTTCCGGCCTTCTTCACCCCCCGCAACCGTTTCCGGAAGACCCGTGACATCGAGGCGCCCGTCGAGTTCTACTTGGGCTTCAGCTACGAGGGCCTGCGTGCCTGGGAGCCCACTTATCCCGGGGAGACACCCGAGGCGCTGATCAACGCGGAACCTCCCAGGAAGTCGCCGCTCCTGAGTGCGTCGAGTCCAGCCCTGTCCGTCCCCACGCCCACGCCCACGGACATGAAGGCAACGCCCGAACCGCAACCGGAGGAACCGCCGGCACCCGCGAGCGCTCCGCCCGGCCCGAAGCCGTATCGGGTCGATCCGGCGATACTGCGCTCGCTCGCCGCCCGCCGGAGTGGCCGAGGCGAACCCGCGGATTTCCGAGGAGCCGTCCTCGACCTGGTGCAACAGGCTCGAGGAGAGGAACGCACATTGACCTCACTGGAGCTGGGCAAGACGCTGCAGACCCTGTTCGGGATGGACGCTTACAAGCGGTTCCTCAGGGACACGGGCAGAGGAAAGCTGAAACTCGCCGTGCAGACCCTCGGCTTCAGAATCACGCCGACCCCGCAGGGCTTCGACATCGACCTGCCCTAGGTGCGCTGTCCAGGGAGGGCGCGGGCGCCACGCTCCGCGTCGGCGTCCGGGTGGGTGACGAGGAATCGGCCGCTGAGCGGGGTCGAGGGCGTCGGTGATCTCGGCGAGGTGGAGTTCGCCCCGACCTCGTCGTCCGCACCGGCGAGGGACGCACCACGCTCGCCGTCGTCGACGCCAAGTACAAGGTCGAGAAGGCCGACGGGCCCCTCAACGCCGACCTGTACCAGGCGGGTTCCGCGGCTCCGCCGTTCGCCACACCACCGCCCCTTGGGACCGCGCCTGCGCACCATCGTCCTCGGAGCCGCCCCTCGGCCACCTGTTCACCCCCGCGGAAAGGTCATGGACGCGCGGCACAGGGAGTGTCATGATCACGCGGGTGCCCGGCGTGGGTCCGGTGCACAGGGAGGGAGTAGGAGCATGAGGCTCTACCTCGGCATACCTGTGATTCTGCTGGCCTTGCTCATCGCCGCCTCGGGTGTGGCGGCCATCGCCCGCGGATGGGTGCTTCCCACGAACCGGAAACCCGTCCGCCGCCCGAAGTTCTACGGCTGGGGGCAGTTGGTGGTTGCCCTCGCCCTTTGCTGTCAGGCGGTCTTCGGGCTGATGAGCAACAACCTCGACACCCGGCAGTGGGGGACTCTGACCGGCGGCGTGCTCCTGGTGACCGGTCTCCTCGTGACGGCGGTGAGTCAGCGCACGACTGGACATCAGCAAGGGACCAGCGCGCCCTGAGCGGAGAGCCTGATGATCAGGGCAGTGGTCGGCGGGCTCCGTCGGCCCGACGGCGACCGCTCGCAGTGGGCTCTCACGGCCGGCTGCCGGGCCGGGCCGATCAGAGCCACAGCAGCAGCCTTCACCTTCCGCATCGCCCCAGGCCGGCCCCACCAGAACCGGCATGGGCTCCGCCAACGAGAACGCTCACCGCGCACCCGCCCGTCACCACCATCGGACAGCATCTGGAGCGACATGTTCGAACGACGCATCGGAGCCGTCCTGGCCGCCGCCGGGGCCACGTTGACTTTGGCCGGTGCAGCGATGTACGTCCTGCCCGGGCCCGGCCTCCCTTTCCTGCTCATCGGCCTCGCCGCCCTCGTCACCGGACTCGTCGTGATCGTCACCACGCGCCGCACCTGACCCCTCAGCCGCAGGAGCCCCCCGCCGCCGTGACCTGGCACCGGATCGGCCTGATCCTCTTCTCCCTCACCCTGCTCCCGGCCGGGCTGATCATGGTCACCGGTCACGTGCCGGAGCGTCTGCGCACCCGGCTTGCCCCGTCAGCACCACGCGGCTGGGCGGTCCTCGCGCTGTACGCCGCCGCGCCTCTCAACACGGTCCCCCGTCTGGCCGGCGCCTCACCAGCGATCACCCTGGCCGCTACCGCCACCGCGGGCATGGTGGCCGCAGGCGGATGCGTGGTCGCGGCCATCGCCTCGCACCGCACAACAGGCTCCGCGTCATGACGAGGGCACGGCGCCGACGGCGCGGGACCGGATCGGTCAGCCTCTGGTGGCCACGCTCACCCTTGGACTCCGGCTGCTGCGCCGCTTCACGGACCAGCCCACGGACCTCCTCGTACTCCGGTGAGGTTTCGCAATCAGGACGGTGCCGCCTTCCCGGAGGTCGAACGCCAGGTCGGATTCCCGCCAGCTTCCGGCGCCGGTGCCGACAATGCTCGACCTCATGAACCGACTCGAAGGAAACGTGGCCCTCATCACAGGCGGAAGCCGGGGTATCGGTGCCGCTGTGGCATTACGACTGGCCGAAGAAGGCGCCGACGTCGTCCTGACCTATGAGAACAGCACGGAACGCGCCACCGAGGTGGTGGAGCAGATCAAGGCCGGGGGGCGCCGGGCCCTCGCCCTCCAGGCCGACAGCGCGGTCCCCGAGGCGCTCACCGCCGCGGTGGACGAGGCCGCCGCGATGTTCGGCAGACTCGACATCCTGGTCAACAACGCCGGCGTCTTCCTCGTCGGCCCACTGGAGGACATGGGGGCGGCAGAGATCGACCGCACCCTGGCGGTGAACATCCGGGCGCCGTTCGCGGCGTCCCAGGCGGCAGTTCGCCATATGGGCCAGGGCGGCCGCATCATCAGCATCGGCAGCAACGTCGCCGAGCGCGCGGTCTTCCCCGGACTGGCGCTGTACTCGATGAGCAAGACCGCTCTGCTCGGGATGACGAGGGGCCTGGCCCGAGAACTCGGCCCGCGTGGAGTCACCGTCAATCTCGTGCACCCCGGCCCCACCGACACGGACACCAACCCCGCCGACGGGCCGAACGCCGAGACGATCGCCGGCTTCACCGCTGTCGGCCGCTATGCGCAAGCGGCCGAGATCGCGGCCACGGTCGCCCACCTCGCGAGTGCGGACGGCTCGTACATCACCGGAGCCTCGATCCACGTCGACGGCGGCTTCACCGCCTGACGGACGAGCCCGGCCTCCCGGCCGGGCCGAGGGCCCGGCCCGCGAGAGGGACGGCCGCCGCGTGATCGTCGGGGGTGGTGCGGACTCCTGAGGATCGCACGGTGGCCGCGGACTTTGCTTCGGCGGCTGCCGCCGAGGGATCGGTGGCCTACTCGTGATCAGTGCAGAGGTGGGCAGTGAGGGTCGCGCAGGCCCACTCCTCCCAAGCCCCGGGGGTCCAGCCCCGGTCGCGGACAAAGATCAGGTACAGCTCCGGGCTGAGCACCCCGTACAGCAGGTCGGCGGCGCGGGTGGTATCGACGTCGGGGCGGGCGTCGGGCTTGGAGGTCAGTGCCTTCGCTGCCGCCGCCGCGGCGTGAGCTCAGCCGTACCGGGCAACTTCGGGCAGCGGACGTCGCGCACGGCCGTTCCTCCGCGCGTCCTCGTCGCGGCCCGCAACCCGGCCCGGGCCGTGGCTTTCGACGTCACGCCGCCCCTCCCGGGCCGGGATCCGACAGAACCAAGATGCGGAAGAGACGTTTGTCCGGGCGAGATTGGTGCACACGATGAGCTAACACAACCTTTACACGACGGAGCGGAGACACCCCATGGGCATCATTGCGTGGATCATCATCGGTCTGCTCGCCGGCGCCATCGCCAAGGCCATCATGCCGGGCAAGGACCCGGGCGGCATCATCATCACCATGCTCATCGGTATCGCCGGCGGTCTGCTCGGCGGCTGGCTCGGCAAGGTCATCTTCGGCGTCGACTCCATCGACGGGTTCTTCAACCTCTCCACCTGGATCGCCGCGATCGCCGGCTCCCTCATCCTGCTCGCCCTCTACCGGCTCATCACCGGCAACCGGCGCTCGCACCGTCACGCATGACCCGTAGAGGCATACGCCTCCGAACTCACCTGGACGGCTCCCTCCCCTGTTCGCAGGAGTGGGAGCCGTCAGGGTGTACGGACAACGCGCTTCGGACGAGGGCTGAGCGCGACCGCGTCCGGGCATGTCGACCCGGTGGCGGGCGTGGAGCGGCCGCCCGCTGCACCCCGGCGTGCGCGCCCCTGCGCTCGTCGCCCGCCACCGGGGCACGGAATCCCGCGACCTGGTGATGACGCGCGGGAGAAGGCGTCGCACCGACTGGACGTCCGGGGTCACCCGTACGTCTTTGATTGCAGTGGGACCTCGACGCCCACCACCGCCGAACTCGTCGCCTCCGGCAGGACGGGACGGCGAGGGGCGGTACGGCCGTGCTCGTGCTCGTGCTCGTCAGTGGTCCCGGCCGGCCGGAAGCACGTGACTCCTCCCCCGCGTGAACGCGGGGGCTTCTCGCTATGCCGGGTTGGCGTCGCGACGGACCAGCCCGGCCCGTAGAAACGTTGAGTGCGCCCACTGTGTCCGCTGTGGCCGCGTGCGCGCTGTGGCCGCACGAGACGCAGTGGAACTTCTCCTGGGTGGGCCGGTTCTCCGCTGAGACGTGCCCGCGTTCGGGGCGGGTCCGGGAGGTGTTGCGGGGGTCCACGGCGATCACTTCTCGTCCGGCGCTTTCAGCCTTGGCGTGCAGGATCGTCAGGAACACCCCCCCCCGCCGGCATCCGAGATCGAGTGGTTGAGTCCGGCTTTCGCGGCGGCCCCGTTGGGCAGGAACGCGCCGGCTGTTCGGGATCGGGCTTCGGCTTGGGGGCCTTGACCATGTTGCGGATCCTGAGGTCTTCGTGCGCGATGACATCGTGTGCGCGGATCAGGCCCAAGGCGGTCTTGTGTGCGTGGTCGAGCCGCTGACGGCGGACCTTGCGGTGCAGGTCTGCAATCTTCTGGACGGCCCGTTGGTGGCCGGCGGTGCGCTTGTCGCGCCGGACTCGCGGGAATCTGGCGAGGGCTTGCTGTGCGGCTTCCAGCTTCGCGGCGGCCTTGCGCCCGTGACGCGGGTTCCGAACTTGCCGACAAGCAGCCCTCCGGCAGAGAGGGTGCACTCACCGCAGGTTGTCTCCTGCTTCTCGTACTGGTGGCGGACGTGGCGGCCGGACTGTTGGTCGTCATCGCGCTCGCCGTCCGGGGACTGGGCCGGATGGACGCCGGCTCCGGACAGACAGCGGCCAACGTGCCGCCCCTGGACTGGGTGCCAGTGCCGGGCTTCGGCGCTCCGGCCCTGGCGGTCGGCGTAACGGCCTTCGTACTGCTGCGGATCGGGCACCGGATTGTCGGGGCGGTGCAGCTGACGCTCTGCGTTTTCCCGGCAGTCCACACGCTGAGGTCTTGGCCCTGCCTCAGATGTGGTCGGAGTGGCTGCGCAAGAGGTCGTTCTGGTGGCATTTGGCAGCAGCTTGTCCTGAAGGACGCTCATCAGTGGTTGCTCATACGGTGCCGTCCGGTGTGGCGACAGGCGATACTCGCCCTGTGGACTGGTTCGAGCAGGCTCGGGCGGCGGAACAGCTTCAGGACTGGGACGTGGCGATCGCGTTGGTGAGCATCCACGCCGAGTGCCACTCCAACGATCCGGACATGCACGACAACCATCTGTGGCACATGGATCTGCTTGCCCGTGCGGAACGGGTTCCGGAACTTACGGAGCGCGCTCTCACGGATGTCCACGCACGTCGAAGGCTCAACAGGTCGCTTCGAGAGCGGGGGATGGAGGCGACGCTTCGCAACCGTGCCGAAGACGGTGACCGTGGCGCCCTGTACGTCCTTGTTCGACTGCTGTGCGAGACGAGTCGGGTGCAAGAAGCCCGGCAAGCAGTCCAGGACATTGGCCCGGAGGACCAGTACGCACACCGGATCGTGGCCAGGGGTTACCGGAATGCACCTCGTCAGCCGTGAAATCCCCCATCCGTGATCAACTCGACGACCAGCCGGACCGCCGGTCACAGTAAGCGCGGCCGCAGCACCAGGTTCTGTCCGGCCGATCATGGCCTGTGGGGGGATGCGGTCCATGACTTGTATTCGAAGGGGCCGTGCCGCGTAGAACACCAGCTTCACTTCGGTCGCGGGAACGTGGCTGGGGAAGACCCTGGGTGCGGTATCGCGATGTCCCCGGGCTGTCGGGAGCAGCGAATGCCGCCGTCCGTGTGCTCGAACGGGAGCGATTGTCTCCGGGCGTCGTGGCAGTGGCGTTGAGCGTGTGGTCCGTGCGTGTCCATGGCACCAAACGCCGTTGGAGACGGTGGGAGGCTGAGTTCACCTGCTCTTGCTGCGGTGAGGGCTGGGCCCGGGACAAACTGCAGGACGCTCTGTTCATGCTTCCGCCAAGAGCCGCCGCCGAACTCCGGGTGCAGGTGGAGCGCCTGGACGTGGTGCTCCTCGGGCGAACGCATCACGAGCCGGTGGCAGACCCAGAGCCGGCGTGGTGGCATCGCAGGTGCTGACCGTGCCCATGCCCCCCGTTGATTCGCTGGCTCTTGTATGACTGGTCGGGGCGATCTGACAGAGGCGGAGTGGCGACGTCTCGAGCCGCTCCTTCCGAGAGGCAGCAACCGCTGCGGGCGGTGGCGCGATCATCGCCAGGTGGTCAACGGCATCCTGCACCGGGTGCGGACCGGGGCGCAGTGGCGTGATCTGCCGGAACGCTGTGGGCCGTGGAAGACCGTCCATGAGCGTCATCGGCGCCGGCCGGCCGACGGAGCCTGGGAACGGCTGCTCCAGCAGGTGCAGGCCCAGGCCTATGCCACCGGTGGGATCGACTGGGATGTCTCAGTTGACTCCACCTCGATCCGTGCCCACCAGCAGGCGGCCGGCGCACGGAAGGCGCCGCCACCCGCCGCATCAAAAGGGGCGGCGGCTGTGGCACACCAGAGCGGAAGACCGTGGGTGGGACTGTGCGCCCGCCTGGTGGAGGTGGTGCAGGAGGTGAAGCGCTCGGTCGCTCCCGAGGAGCCTTCACCACCAGGATCCACCTGAGTAGGGCGTCGGCCATTGTCATCCCACAGTTTCTCGCACATGACGGCCGACCGGCCAGCCCAAAACCCCTTCGCCCGCATCCCGAGGAGTCGGCGAGGGCAGTGGGGGCGTTGATCTCGGCAGGAGTGGCGGCCAGGTCCGAACGAGTGGCTGTGACCAGCACATTCGGTACGCGTCCTGGCCGCATCATCAGGTCGGTCGGTCCCATGGCGGCCAGCAGGTCCATGGAACCGTGCCACAGCACCCTGTCATCCACGGTGAAGACCTTCTCGTGCATGCTCTCCCGGTACTCGACCGTGCAGCCCGCCGGTCCGAGCTGTGCCACGAGTTCCGCATGCCGCTCGACCGCCGGTTCGTTCGGCCGTTCCTCCGGGCCCGGGTGTGGATCACGATCTGAACACCCTCGGCGGCCCGCGCGGCCAGGATCCTGGACCATCGGGGCACGCGGGCCTTCGGTCAGATGCTCACCGAGCGCCAGGGCGAACGGTTGCCGCAGTGGCTTGATGCCGTCCGGCGAGACAACCTCCCCGGCCTCCACACGCTCGCCGCAGGCATCGACCGCGACCGGGACGCCGTCGCCGCCGGCCTCACCCTGCCCTGGAGCTCCGGCGTGGTTGAAGGACACGTCAACCGGATCAAGACGCTCAAACACCGGATGTTCGGCCGAGCCGGCTTCGCTCTTCTCCGTAAGCGTGTTCTTCTCTGCACATGGGGCACGACATACGCCCCTGCCACGGGTGCCGGCAGACGAGCCTCAGGGCGCTATGTGCCGGATGAGCTCGTGTGACCTCTGCTGCAGTGCGGCTGTCCACTCCTTTGCCCGGGGATCCGAAGCCGTCCTGAGATAGCGGCTCTCGGCGCGCTCGGCCACCTGCCAGTTCACCTTGATGTTCGCTTTCTCAGCCAAGGCCAGCACCGTGGCAACGAACCCTTCGGACAGGGTGGCCATGATGGCGTGCCTGGTTTTGCCGTGCCAGGCGAGCAGGGCGTCGACGAACGCCGCGAATGCGATGGGGTCGATCCGACACTCGTCGGCTTCCATGGGGCCGATGCCGGACGGCAGCCCCACTTCGGCTTGATAGACGGTGACCTGGCTCATGAACAGCCGGGACGCCCCGTTGGACGGGTTCCACAGGGTTTGGTCGCCCACTTTGTAGTACTGGCTCACGTCAGCCTCTCACTGCTGGTCATAGAGGGTCGACGCTGCGGTCGGTCAGCCCTCCACGAAAAGTGAGCCAGAGCCCGATCCCACGAACGAAGCCACGTCGACCGTACGACGTATCCTGCCACCCCCTTTGCGGGGCACCAGCAGGAGCGGTTCTGGTTCAGCGGAGAGGACTCCGTTCACCGAGGCTCCGCACCACGAACGTGATGTGCTGGATGTTCCCCACCTGGTTCCACGTGGAGTGGTTGCCGGTACTGATGGAGCCCCCGGCCCTGTCGCGCAACCACCTCTCCCCCGCTCCCGTGTCCACACCCCGGAAATCCGCGAGGCCGGTGAGGCAGCCTGCGGCCCGCCGGCTGGCCTCGTCGTACTGCCTACCGTGCGGCACCTTGGACAGGTGGTAGGAGCGCGCGGTGGTGTAGCGCAGCACGCCCCACGGCGGGCCCCCGTTGCGCGAGGGCGGAGTCCGAGTGACGTAGGCGGCGGGGTGGGTGCCGTAGTCGCCGTAGCGCAGTCGGGGCAGGTACGGGCGCTCGCTGTGCCGGATCTCGTGCCAGGTGTCCCAGTCCGTGCGCGGGGCCTCGTACGGGACGCCCTCCCGGAAGTCCTCGGGCGGTTCGGGGAATCCGCCGGCGACGACGGTCACAGTGCGCCAGGAGGTCAGCGGGATCAGGGCGTCCAGGGCACGCAGCGCCTCCTTGGCCGCGTCGGGGCGGTCGGGCAGGACGGTGGCGAGGTCGAGGAACAGGTCGGCGGGATGGCCTGTGGGCAGCCGGTCGAGCAGCGCGGCGACGTCCGTAATCGTGCGGCCGTTCCAGTCGCCGGGGAGGCGTACACGGATACCGAGTCCGTCCTCACGGTGCCGGGCCGCGGCGAGGGCTAGTGACTGCTGGGCGCCGGGGCGCCCGGGTCCGGTGACGGGCCGCAGATTGCGGTCGTCCCACCACTCGGGGGTCAGGACATCGGCCAGGACCGTCGCTTCGGCGTCGTCGGCGAAAGGCGCGTCCAGCCAGGCGGATCCGCGGCGCTGTGCGGTGGAGATGTCACCGGCCTCCTTGGCGATGCGTTCGGCCAGTGGTTTCGGCGGCATCCCGGGGCGGGGCGGCAGCGTCCACAGCGGAACGGCCTGACGCCGCACGTCCGGCGTCAGCGCGCGGTAGGCGGCCGCCGCGTGGGGCCGGGTCGGCAGGACGGGAACGTACAGCGGTACGGACACGGCGTTCCCCCTCGGCGCTGCCCGTGCTCGGTTCTTCCTTCGCTCTCCCGCGCTTCCTTCGCTTTCCTTCAGGGTGAAACCAGTGAAGAAAGCCCGAAAGGGCGCCAATCAGCCACGATCCGGCGAGGGGCGGGGCCGGCACGGCCTCTTCCGACGGGAACGGTTCGCCCGTGTCCCTGTCCCGTCACACGCTGTCCGACCTGCCCTATACGGTCGACGGCCTCGACGGCAGCTCGGAGACGCTAGCCGGGCACCGTTCCGTGCTCAGCGGCAGAACGCCGGGGCTTCACGCCACCGTCCTTGACGGTGCCACAGCGCCGGGCGCCCGCTGCCCTGCCCGGGCTCACGTCCTGCGCGCCGGCAGTGGTCCCGCAGCGCCTTCCCGCTTCTCGAACCTGCCCCGGGAAGCACTCACACCCGTCGGCGCGATCTTCACTCGGCCGGACCATCCCGTGGTGCCCCACCGTTCGGCGGAACGCAGTGTCGTCATGCAGTCACTCCCCCGAACGTTCCCCTCGGACATTCCCCTCGGAGAAAGAGTGGTCATGAAGCACATACGGCACGCCGCCCGGCGGGCACTCCCCCTGGCCGTCCTCCTTCCCACCGCCGCCCTGATGGCCGCCGGCCCGTCCGCGGCCTCCGAGAGCGTCGGCGGTGGTGAACCTCATGAGGGCGCCAGGCCCACCATCGTGCTGGTGCACGGTGCCTGGGCGGACGCCTCGGGCTGGAACGAGGTCATGCGGAGCCTCCAGGCCCAGGGCTATCCGGTGGTCGCCGCCTCGAACCCGCTGCGCAGCCTCTCCGGCGACGCCGACTACCTCGCCGACCGGCTGAAGTCGATCAAGGGCCCCGTCGTTCTCGTCGGTCACTCCTACGGCGGTGCGGTGATCACCAACGCGGCGGCCGGCAACCCGAACGTCAGGTCCCTCGTCTACGTCGCGGGGTTCGCCCCGGACAAGGGCGAGACGGTGCTGGAGCTGATCGCCCGGCACCCCGGCAGCCACCTGACGGACGACCCCGAGGCACCCCTTCCCACCGCGCTGGACGCGGTGCCGCTCGGCGGCGGCCCCGACGACGTGGACCTGTACATCAAGCCGGACACCTTCAGCGACGTCTTCCTGAGCGACCGGCTCGACGCCGCCCGGGCGAACGCCCTGGCCGCCTCGCAGCGGCCCGCGAACGCGGCCACGAGCGGCCAGCCGAGCGAGGGGGCCGCGTGGAGGACGATTCCCTCCTGGTCCCTCGTGGCCACCGACGACCGCACGATCGGTACCGAGAACCTGCGCTTCATGGCCGAGCGGGCGGGCTCGACCACCGTCGAGGTCGATGCCCCGCACGCCGTACTGGAGACCAACCCGGGTGACGTCACCGACCTGGTCCTGCGGGCCGCGCACGGCGCGCGCCCCGGCCTCGCCGAGACGGGTGCGGGCGAGCGGACCGCGCTGCTCGGCGGCGCGGCGGTCCTCGCGGTGGCCGGGGGCGCGGCCCTGGTCGTCCGGTCCCGACGCGCCTGAGGCCGGCCCTGCCAGGGGGGCGGCCCGATGGCCTGCCCGCGGTCCGTGGGCAGACCATCAGTGCGTTCTCGGACAGGCCGTCGCCCCGTGTCCTGCTCCTCCGGGGCGAGCAGCGGCACGTCGAGGCGGCCGGCGAGCCCGTACACCGCGGCGCCGAAGGTCCGGGCGGCCCTGAGTCCCCGGGGGTGATGCCGAAGACCGCGAGGTCCGTGCAGACGCGGTCGACGCGGCGCAGCCCGGTGACCCGGTAAGCGGACAGGTGCAGTCGGGCACCAGCTTGGGGACACCGCTCTTCGTGAGGGGCGTCATCCTGACGAACACCTTCCCGGCGCCGGTCGCCGGGCCCATGGCTCCGCCGACGGCGGGGACGGCGACGGCAGGGATCGCGTCGGGAGCCCCTGTGCGCCAGTTGGCCGGGGCACCGGTGGCCGGCACCTGGAACGCGCCCATGACACGGACGCCGGACGGCCGCCGCCGCGGGCCCGGGCGAAGGCCTCGCGTCGCCGTCGCTCACCTGCCCGGTCCTGCCCCGTCGGACGACTGGAGCAGCGCGGCCAGCTCCGTCTTGAGCACCTTGCCGCTGGAGCCCAGGGGCAGCCGGTCGAGGAAGACCACCCGCCGCGGGCGCCGGTACGCCGCGATGTGCCGCTCGCCCCATGTCACGAGGGAGTCCGCCAGTGCCGCGTCCGGTGTCAGGCCGGCCCGCGGCACCACCACCGCGCACACCTCCTGGCCGTGGACCGGGTCCGGGAGCCCCACCACCGCGACCCCGGCGACGGCGGGATGCCTGAGCAGCGCGTCCTCGACCTCGCGGGGATAGACGTTGTACCCGCCCCGGAGGATCACGTCCTTCTTGCGGTCGACGACGGTCAGGTACCCCTCGTCGTCCAGCATCCCCAGGTCGCCGGTGCGGAACCAGCCGTCGACGAACGCGGCGGCCGTGGCGTGGGGGTCGTCGACGTAGCCGGCCATCAGGTTGTGCCCGCGGACGACGATCTCGCCGACCTCTCCGGCGGGGAGCGGCTCGATGGCGTCCTCCACCGTGGACCGGGCTATGCCGACCTCGACGCCCCAGATCGGTTTGCCGACCGTGCCGGGCTTCCGGGGCCAGTCGCGCTGGTTGTAGGCGACGCAGGGGGACGTCTCGGTGAGACCGTACCCCTCGTAGACCGGGCAGCCGAAGGCGGCCTCGAACGCGGCGAGCGTGCGCACCGGCAGGGCCGAGCCCCCGGAATAGGCGCGGTCCAGCCCCGGCCGCACGGGACGGCGGGAGGCCGCCTCGACGAGGGCGAAGTACATCGTGGGCACCCCCATGAGGACCGTGCAGCCCTCGCTCTCCATCAGGTCGAGCGCCCCTTCGGCGGTGAACCGCCGCATCAGCACGAGGGTCGCCCCGGCGCGGAAGGACGTCCCCATGCCGCAGATCTGGCCGAACGTGTGGGAGAGCGGAAGGCAGCCGAGCAGTACGTCGCCGGCACTCATCCCGAAGGGGGCGAGCATCGTGGTGCCGACGTTCATCACCAGGTTGAGGTGCGTGATCGCCGCGCCCTTGGGGCGGCCCGTGGTGCCGGAGGTGTAGAGGATCACCGCGATGTCGTCCGGTGCCCGGGGCACCGGACCGGTCATCGGGCCGGCGGTGGCCGCGAGTCCGTCGAGCGCGGGGTGCCGGCGGCGGCCGTCGCCCGCGCCGACGGTGAGGACGGGTGCGCCCGCCGCCTCGGCCGCCGCTTCCGCCTCCCCGAGCAACTCGGCGGAGCAGACGAGGGCTCGGGCTTTCGAGTGCCGGAGGATGTGGGCGATGTCGTCGGTCTTCAGCAGCACGTTCACGGGTACCGCGGTCGCCCCGAGGGCGAGGATCGCGAAGTAGGCCGTCGGGAAGTGCGGGGAGTTGGTCACCAGCAGGCCTATCCGGTCGCCGGGGCCGGCTCCCCGTTCGCGCAGTACCGCGGCGTACCGGAGCACCGAGTGCCAGAGCGAGCCGTAGGTGATCCGCTCGGCGCCCGCGACCACCGCGGTGCGATCCGGCCACCGGCCCGCGGAGTCCGAGAGGATCGTGGCCGCCGAAAGGGCCGCACCCCGGGCCGCGGGCGTGCGACCGTCGCGGGTGGGAGGTCCGGCGACAGCGCCGGAGTTCGTCGTGAACCGCTCTGCCGGGGAATTTCCGTAAGCGCTCATCGTGACTCCGGTTCACTCCGTTTCGAGTGCCGGTAAACGGCGGCTACCGGCCGGACGACAGCATGAAACGTCTTCTGTGCAAGACCCGCGGTGGATCCTAGGATGAGCCCGACCCGTTGGGAAGCGAAAAGGAGCGGACCTTGGACATGTCCTCGTACATGGACTTCTTCGTGCGCCTCGCCCACGAAACCGGTGACCGAAAGAGGGAGTTCCTCGAACTCGGCCGCAAGGCGGGTCGGTTCCCCGCGGCAAGCACTGCGGATGGCGAGATTTCCATCTGGTGCAGCAACGACTATCTCGGTATGGGGCAGCACCCGGATGTCCTTGACGCCATGAAACGTGCCGTGGACGAATACGGCGGAGGATCCGGAGGTTCACGGAACATCGGCGGAACCAATCACTGCCATGTGGCTCTGGAGCGCGAGTTGGCCGAGCTGCACGGAAAGGAGGACGCCGTTCTCTTCGCCTCGGGGTATTCCGCCAACGAAGGATCACTGTCGGTGCTGGCCGGTGTGATCGACGGCTGCCAGGCGTTCTCCGATTCGGCGAACCACGCGTCGATCATCGACGGGTTACGGCACAGCGGCGCCCGCAAGTACATATTCCGGCACAACGACGGCCAGCACCTGGAGGAGTTGCTGGCCGCGGCCGATCCGGCCAGGCCGAAGTTCGTGGTTCTGGAGTCCGTGCACTCGATGCGGGGCGACATCGCGCCACTGGCCGAGATCGCCGGCCTGGCCAAGCGGTACGGAGCCGTCACCTTCCTCGACGAGGTGCACGCGGTGGGCATGTACGGCCCGGGCGGAGCGGGCATCGCGGCCCGGGCCGGTCTGGACTCCGAGTTCGCGGTGGTGATGGGGACCCTCGCCAAGGCCTTCGGCATGACGGGGGGTTATGTCGCGGGGCCGGCCGTGCTCATGGACGCGGTGCGCGCCCATGCCCGTTCCTTCATCTTCACCACGGCGCTGCCGCCGGCGGTCGCGGCGGGCGCGCTCGCCGCGGTGCGGCATCTGCGCGGTTCGGACGAGGAGCGCGAGCGGCTGGCGCACAACGCGCGGCTGATGCACGGTCTGCTCCGCGAGCGTGGCATTCCCGTGCTGTCGGACGAGTCCCACATCGTCCCGGTCCTGGTCGGCGAGGACCGGATGTGCCGGCGGATGTCGGTCCTGCTGCTGGAACGGCACGGCGCGTACGTCCAGGCCATCAACGCGCCCAGTGTCCCGGTGGGTGAGGAGATCCTGCGGATCGCGCCCTCGGCGGTGCACGAGGCCGACGGGATCCGCCGGTTCGTGGACGCTCTGGACGGCATCTGGTCCGAGCTGGGGGCCGGCCGGCGCCTCTGAAACCCCGTGGGCGTCACCGTCCGGGAGGGTTCCGAGAAGCGGGCCCGGCGTCCCCGGTTCCGCCTCCCGGGCCTGCGCCCGTCCAGATCCGGCCCATTTCGGCGGAGGTCGCCATGACCTCGTCGAAGGTGCCCGAGGCCTCCACCCGCCCCTCCTCGAGTACCACCACACGGTCGGCCGCGCGCAGCAGAGCGGGCCGGTGGGAGACGGCGAGCACGGTGTGCGTCCCGTCCAGCAGCCTCTCCCACAGCAGGTGCTCGGTCTCCGGGTCCAGGGCGCTGGAGACGTCGTCCAGCACCAGGAGGTCGGGGTCGCCCGCCAGCATGCGGGCGACGGCGGCCCGCTGGACCTGCCCGCCCGACAGGCGCAGGCCGCGTGGTCCCACCACGGTGTCCGCGCCGTCCTGCATCGCCGCGAGGTCGAGCTCCATCACGGCCAGGCGCGCGGCCTCGTCGAAGGCCGCGCCGTCCCGGCCCAGCAGCACGTTCTCCCGCACCGTCCCGCTGAACAGGCGCGGCACCTGCGGGGTGTAGCCGCAGCGCGGCGCCACCAGGAACGACGAGGGGTCGGCGATCGGTTCGCCGTTCCACAGCAGGGTGCCCCGGTCGTGGGGCAGCAGCCCGAGCACGGCCCGGACCAGGGTGCTCTTGCCGGAGCCGACCCGGCCGGTGACTACGGTGACGGTGTGCCGCGCCACCACCAGGTCCACGTCCTCCACGCCGTGGTGCGTCCCGGGGTGGCGGGCCGTCAGGCCGCGCACGGCCAGTTCCCGCAGGGGCGGGGCGGGCTCCGGCGCGGTGTCCGGGACGGCGGTCGTCTTGCCGGTTCCTTCCGGCAGGACCGGCGGACCGGCCGGTTCGGAGTACCTCCGCAGCCGGCCGCCGAGAAACCCGGCGATCCGCCCGAGCGCCACCGAGACCCGCTGCAGCCGCACGGACAGCATGCCGATCGACCCCAGGGCCTCGGTCAGGATCTGCAGGTAGAAGGTGAACAGGGCGAGATCACCGACGCTGAAGGCCTCCTCGTCCATCCGGCCCGCGACCAGCAGCAGCACCACGCCGACCCCGATCGGGGCCGCGTTGCCGATCACCGTGCGTTGGACGACGGCGTACAGCTCCTCCCGTACCGCGGCTTCGGCGCGGGCGCCGTTGAGCCGGGCGACGTGCGCGGTGACCTGCGGTTCGGCAGCGGCGGCCTGCACCGCGCCCACCGCGCCCACCATCTCCCTCAGGGCTCCCGCCACCTCCCCGGACGCGGCCCGGGTGGCCCGGCGGTACCGCAGGAACCGGCTGTGGGCCAGCGTGGTGACCAGTGTCAGCAGGACGAGGAGGGCGAGGAGGGCGCCGGTGACCACGGCGTCGATCCGCATCATCACCGTGACCGACGCGACGACGAACAGCCAGTGGGCGAGGTTCGTCGGCGCCCAGGCCACGAAGAACCCCGTCTCGTCGACGTCCTCGCCCACCGTTCGCAGGGACTCGCCGGGACTGGTACGGGCCGTCACCTCGGGCCCACGCAGGGCCGATCCCAGCAGGGCGTGCCGCAGCCGGGCCGTGGTGCCGTACTGGACCCGCGGCTCCAGTCTGTTGATCATCACCCCGAACTGGAGGAACAGCCGCCCCGCCTCGATCGCGGCCACCAGCGCGATGATCAGCCACACGCCCCCGTTCGCGCCCAGCGCGTCGAACAGCCGCTGGAACAGCACTCCCACCACCAGGGTTCCCAGCCGCAGCAGGATCCACAGACCGGTGAGGGTCCAGTAGGCGCGGGACGAGCCGCGCAGCACGTCCACGAGCCGGCCCAGGACGGACTGCCGCTCCGCACCCTCGTCCACGCGCCCCCTGCCCCGGTCCGCCCGTCCTCTGTTCCCGTCCGCCCGCCCCGCTCCGTCGTCCGCCCGCTCCACGCGTCGCACGCGATCCCCCTCCTGTCCCCTTCCCCCACCGGTCCCCTCACCGGGCGGTCCCGGCCGTGCGCAGGAACGCGTGCAAGCGCGACGAGGCATCGGCCGCGAGGACGGTCCGCTCCCCCTCCTCGGCGACCTTCCCGTCGTCCTCCAGTACCAGGATCCGGTCGGCGTTCAGGAGCAGGTGCGGGCGGTGCTCCACCACGACGGCGGTCCTGCCCTCGAGCAGCCGTTCCAGCGCGGGCACCAGAAGCCGTTCGCTGTACGGATCCAGCCGGGCCGTCGGCTCGTCCATCAGGACCAGTCCCGGATCGCGCAGGAACACCCTGGCCAGTGCGAGCTGCTGTTCCTCGCCCGCGGACATGCCACGGGCTCCGGCGCCGAGCAGCGTGTCCAGGCCGTCGGGCAGGGTGCGCAGCCAAGGGCCGAGCCCGGCCTCGCCCAGCGCGGCGCGCAGCCGGTCGTCGGGAACGGCCCGGTCGAAGAAGGTGAGGTTGTCGCGCAGCGCGGCATGGAAGACGTGCACCTCCTGGGTGACCAGCGCGACCCGGCTGCGCAGCGCCCGGGGGTCGATCTCCGTCACGTCCAGGCCGCCGGCCGACACCGAGCCCGTCACGGGGCGGTGGAGCCCGAACAGCAGCCGGACAACGGTGGACTTGCCGCTGCCGGTGCGTCCCACGACACCGAGGCGTTCGCCGGGACGCAGGGTGAAGGAGACGTCCCGCAGCACCGGCTCGTCGGGCTCGTAGCAGAACGAGACCCGGTCGAAGCGGACGCCGGGCCGTCCGGTCGGCAGCACCCTGCCTCCCGTGCGGGGCGCCGTCTCGTGGCCCAGCAGGTCCCTCAGCCGCTGGACGCTCGCGGCGGCGTCCTCGAGGTCACGGAAGCGGGTGGTGACCGCGAGCAGGGGGCGGCGCAGCAGCATGGCGTAGGACAGGGAGGCGAAGGCCGTCCCGGTGGAGAGTTGTCCCCGGGAGTGCAGCCAGGCGCTGACCGCCAGGGCGAGGACGACGCTGACGGCGGACAGGCCCTGCACCGTGGCGGGCCAGCGGACCGAGACGCGGGCCGCGTCGCGGGCCTTTCGGTACAGATCCTCCTGCCGGTCGCCGAGCTGCCGCAGCGTGTACCGCGAGGCTCCGTTGGCCCGGAGGTCCTCCGCCGCCGCCAGGCGCTCCTCGAGGAAGCCCTGCAGGTCCGCCGCGACCCGCTGCCGCGCGGTGACGAAGGGCATGGCGCGGCCCACCAGGGTCCGCAGCAGCAGGAGAGTGCCGACTGCGAACGGGGCGAACACCACGGCCAGCCGCCACTCCAGTCGGAACAGGGCGACGAGGATGCCGACGATCAGCAGCGCCTGCGCCAGCAGTTCCAGGAGCAGCGCCGACATCACCGCGGCGAGCCGGGTGACGTCGCCGTCCATCCGCTCGACGAGTTCACCGGGAGGGTGCTCGCGGTAGAAGCCCGGTGGCCGGCTCAGGCAGTGTCCGACCAGGTCCGCGCGCAATCGGTTGGTGCTGCGCCAGGCGACCCGCGAGGCCAGCGCCTCGGTGCCCACGGTGACCACGAGCACCCCCACGGCGGCCGTCAGGGACCAGACGGCGAGGCCCCTCAGCGTCTCCTGGGAGTCGCCGGAGAGTGCCCCGTCGATGAACCCGCGCAGCAGGTAGGGCGCCACCAGCTGGAGACCTATTCCGGTGGGAACCAGCAGAGCGAGCAGCGTCATGGCGGTCCGTTCGCCGCGCAGGTAGCGGACAAGCATGGAAAGGTGCCGTAACGGACTGCCTGCCAACGCGTCCCTCCCCCATTCGCCCGGCGGCGAGCGGCCAGCATAAAGTCCCGTGCGCCTCCTTGTGAATGACGCCTCGGCAGCGGTGGCCGCGATGCGCTCATTCTGCGGGAATGCCGATAGCGGACGCCGCCCCGGGCAGGCACCGCAGCGCGCTATTGCTCGTGATTGACGCGTGCTGTTAGACTCCCCAGGCCTCTTGGTCCGGACATGTGTTTCTCGACGCCAAAAGCCTGGTCAGCCGCGCTTTTCAACGCCGTACAGCGCCACGGCGACCGCGCGGGCCGGCCGGTCGAGCCGGAGGCAGACGCGCGCGTACGTGCACCGCAATGCACCGCCCAAGCACCGCCTTGATCAGCCACATGTGAGCGAAACAAGGGGGATTCATGTCGAGCGACACACGCAGAACGGACTTGCCGGACGACAACGTTCTGGTCACCGGTGCAGCCGGTTTCATCGGGTCGCATCTCGTGACCGAATTGAGGAGTTCCCGCAGAAACGTTGTGGCGTTGGACCGGAGGCCCCTCCCGGACGACTCGAGGAGGCAGTCGCCACCCCTTTCCGGATCACTCCGGACGATACGCGGCGACCTCAACTCGTTGAATCTGGTGGACTGCCTGAAAAGCACCTCGACGGTCTTCCACCTGGCCGCGTTACCCGGGGTCCGCCCGTCATGGACCCAATTCCCCGAGTACCTCCAGTGCAACGTACTGGCGACCCAGCGTCTGCTGGACGCCTGTGTGCGGGCAGGCGTGGAACGCGTGGTGGTCGCCTCCTCCTCCAGCGTGTACGGCGGCGCGGACGGCGCGATGAGCGAGGACGACCTGCCCCGTCCGCTCTCCCCCTACGGTGTCACCAAACTCGCCGCGGAGCGGCTGGCCCTGGCCTTCGCCGCCCGTGGCGACGCCGGACTCTCGGTCGGCGCCCTGAGGTTCTTCACCGTCTACGGCCCCGGCCAGCGACCGGACATGTTCATCTCCCGGCTGATCCGGTCGACGCTGCGGAACGAGCCCATCGAGATCTACGGCGACGGAACCCAGATACGCGACTTCACCCACGTGTCCGACGTGGTGCGGGCCCTGGTGCTGACCGCGTCGGTCCGGGAGCAGGGCAGCACGGTCCTGAACATCGGCACCGGGAGCGCCGTCTCGGTCAACGAAGTGGTGTCCATGACCGCGGAGCTGACCGGCCTGCGCCCGTGCACCGCGTACGGCTCCGCCCGCATCGGCGACGTCCGCTCGACCACCGCCGACGTGCGGCGGGCGGAGCGCGTCCTGGGCTTCACGGCCCGGATGGGCCTGCGGGGAGGTCTTGCCACCCAGATCGAGTGGACCCGGCGGTCGTTGGCCCGCGCGCAGGACACCGTCCCGGTCGGCGGCTCCACGACGCCCACGCCGCGGCTGTAGTCGGCATGTGCGGCTTCGTCGGATTCAGTGACGCCGGCGCCGGGCGGGAAGGCGCGCGGGCCACGGCCGAGCACATGCTCGCCGCCGTGGCGCACCGCGGCCCCGACGGCTCGGACTGGCTCCATCACCGGGGTGTCACCCTCGCGCACTGCGCCCTGACCTTCACCGACCCGGACCACGGCACGCAGCCGTTCGTCTCCGCGTCGGGAGCCACCGCCCTGGTGTTCAACGGCGAGATCTACAACCACGCCGAGCTGCGCGCAGAGGTCCGGGCCGCCGGTGTCACGCTGCGCACCGCCAGTGACACCGAAGTCCTGGTGGAACTGTACGAGTTGCAGGGAACGCGGATGCTCGACCGGCTGCGGGGCATGTTCGCCTTCGCGCTGCACGACGCCCGCACCGACACCACGGTGCTGGCCCGCGACCCGATGGGCAAGAAGCCCCTCTACTACACCCTCGTGCCGGACGGCATCGCCTTCGCGTCCGAACTCACCGCCCTGCTGCGGCACCCCGCCGCACCGCGCACTCCCGACGTCCGGGCACTCGCCGACTACCTGGTGTTCCAGGCGTTCTGCGCCCCCGCCTCGGCCGTGTCGGGGGTGCGCAAGGTACGGCCCGGCAGCTGCGTCACCCACCGGCACGGGGAGTCGAGCGAGACCGAGTTCTGGCGGCCCCGCCTGGCCCCCGGTGTCCGGCCGCACCGCGGCCCGGGACGGCGGGAGGCCGCCCGGCGGTTCGAGGAGCTCTTCCGCGCCGCGGTCGCCCGCCGGATGACCAGCACCGACCGCCGCCTCGGTGTCCTGCTCAGCGGCGGTCTCGACTCCAGCGCGGTAGCCGCGGTGGCCCAGCAGCTCCTGCCGGGACAGCCGGTGCCCACCTTCAGCGCGGGGTTCGAGGACCCGGACTTCGACGAGAGCGACCACGCCCTGGCGGTGGCACGCCATCTGGGCACCGAACACCATGTGGTGAGGATCGGCGGACCCGACCTCGCGGGTGTGGTGGAGTCCGAACTGGCCTTGGCCGACGAACCGTTGGCCGACCCCTCCCTGCTGCCCACGCGCCTGGTCTGCCGGGCGGCCCGCGAGCACGTCCGGGGCGCTCTCACCGGCGACGGCGCGGACGAACTCCTTCTGGGGTACCGCTACTTCCAGGCCGAGCGGGCGATCGAGCTGCTGCTGCGCGTCCTTCCGGCCCCCCGGCTGGAGGCTCTCGTCCGGCTGCTGGCCCGCCGGCTGCCGGCCCGTTCCGGCAACCTCCCCGTGACGGCGGCCCTCGGCCTGCTGGCCAAAGGACTGCAGGCGTCCCCGGAGCACCGGTTCTACCTCTCGACGGCGCCCTTCGCCCCGGGCGCGCTGCCGCAGCTGCTCACTCCCGAGGCCGGGGCCGAACTGACCGGGCACGACCCGTTCGCCGAGGTGTCGCGCCTGCTCCGGGGGCAGCCCGGCCTCTCCGGAGTCCAGCTCAGCCAGCTCGCCGTGACGACCCACTTCCTGCGGGACGTGATCCTCACCAAGACGGACCGGGGCGGCATGCGCAGCGCCCTCGAACTGCGTTCCCCCTTCCTCGACCTGGACCTGGTCGAGTACGGCAACTCCCTGCCCACCGGTCTGAAACTGCACCGGTTCACCGGCAAGTACCTGTTGCGGCAGATCGCCGCCGACTGGCTTCCCCCCTCCGTCGTCCGGCGGACCAAGCTGGGCTTCCGCGCGCCGCTGGCGGCCCTGCTCCGCGGCGAGCTGCGGCCCCTGCTCCTGGACACCCTCTCCACGGCGTCCCTTCGCCGCGGCGGCCTGTTCGACCCCGGGGCGGTGCGCCTGCTGATCGACGACCACCTCGGCGGCCGGCGGGACACCTCCCGCAAGCTGTGGGCCCTCCTGGTCTACCAGCTCTGGTTCGAGAGCCTGACGGCCCGGCCCCACGCCTCCGAGTCCCCCGCGTACCCGGCCCTCTCCTAGGAGACCCATGGCTGCTCCCGACCGACCGCTTGTTCAGGTGCTCTCCCCCCGGACCTGGGGTGAGTTCGGCAACTATCTCGCCGCGACGCGCTTCTCCCGCGCGCTCCGGAGCGTGATCGACGCGGAGGTGACCCTCCTGGAGGCGGAGCCGATCCTCCCGTGGATCGGTGAGGCCGGGGCGGAGATCCGGACCATCTCGCTGGAGAGTCCCGACGCCGTCGTCCGCAACCAGCGGTACATGGCGCTCATGGACCGCCTCCAGGCACGCTTCCCGGAAGGGTTCGAGGTCGACCCCGCCCCCGCCCAGCAGGCCGACCTCGAGCCGCTCACCCGTCATCTGCGTCGGACCGCTCCGGACGTGGTGGTCGGCACGAAGGGGTTCGTGGCGAGGCTGTGCGTGGCCGCCGTCCGGCTCGCCGGGACGTCCACCCGGGTCGTCAGCCACGTGACCAACCCCGGGCTGCTGCAACTGCCGCTGCACCGCAGCCGGTACCCGGATCTGACACTCGTCGGCTTCCCCCGGGCGAAGGAGCACCTGCTGGCCACGGCCGGCGGCGACCCGGAACGCGTGCGGGTGGTGGGTCCGCTCGTCGCGCAGCACGATCTGCGGGACTTCATGACCAGCGAGTCGGCCACCTCCGACGCGGGCCCCTGGGGCGACGGTCCGGGCCCGGACCGGCCGCGGGTGATCGTCTTCTCCAACCGCGGCGGGGAGACGTACCCCGAGCTGGTGCGGCGCCTCGCCGTCCGGCACCCCGGCATCGACCTCGTCTTCGTCGGCTACGGCGACCCGGAACTCGCCCGTCGCACCGCGGCGGCCGGGCGGCCCCACTGGCGGTTCCACAGCGTCCTCAGCCAGACCGAGTACTTCGACTACATCCGGCGTGCCTCCCGGTCCAGGTACGGGCTCCTGGTGTCGAAGGCCGGGCCCAACACCACCCTCGAGGCGGCCTTCTTCGGCATACCGGTCCTGATGCTCGAGTCGGGACTGCCCATGGAGCGGTGGGTGCCGGGACTCATCGACGAGGAAGGGCTGGGCCGCGCCTGCGCCACCCCCGAGGAGCTGTTCAAAGCGGCGGACGACTGGCTGACCCGTCCGTCGGTGATCGAGGTGCACAAGAAGGCCGCGGTCTCCTTCGCCGAATCCGTACTGGACCAGGACGCGGTGACGGACAGGATCGGAGCCGCCCTGAGGGCCCTGCTGGACGCCCGGTGACCGTCCGCCCCCCGGCCGCGTCCGCCCCCCGCCTCCACCTGGTGGCGCAGGGCGGCGGGGTGCGTGTGGAGGGCGACGAGGAGGCGCGCCTCGGACACCCCCTCACCGGTGACCACCTGGACCCGGGCCCGCCGGCCGAAGGCGTCTTCGCCGGGTGGCGCTGGGACGGCGGACGCCTGGTGGCCCGCAACGACCGCTACGGCGTCTGCCCCCTCTTCTACCGGGCCGGCGGCGCCTCGTTCGCGCTCTCCCCCGACCCGCTGGCGCTGCTGCCGGACGACGGACCCGCCGAGCTGGACCACGACGCGCTCGCCGTCTTCCTCCGGCTGGGGTTCTTCCTCGCCGAGGACACGGCCTTCGCCGAGGTCCGCGCGCTGCCCCCGGCCGCCACACTCACCTGGGACACCCGCGGACCACGGCTGCGGTCCGGCGGGCCGCCGCGTCCCGGGCCCGCCGCCATGACCGGGACACAGGCGGTCGACGGGTTCGTCGACCTGTTCCGCGCCTCGGTGGCCCGCCGGCTCGCCGGTGAGCCGTACGACCTGCCGCTCAGCGGCGGCCGGGACTCGCGGCACATCCTGCTCGAGCTGTGCCGCCAGGGCGCGCCCCCGCGTCGGTGCGTCAGCGGCGCGAAGTTCCCTCCCGATCCGGGGGCCGACGCTCGCGTCGCAGGCGTCCTCGCGGACCGGCTCGGTCTGCCGCACACGGTGGTACCGCGTCCGCGGGCGCAGTTCCGCGCGGAGCTCTCCGCCCTGCCGGCGCAGGGCATGACCACCCTGGACGGCGCGTGGACCCAGCCGCTCCTGGCCCACCTGCGCCGCCACACCCGCGTCTCGTACGACGGTCTCGGCGGCGGGGAGCTGGCCCAGAACCCGAGCATCGGGTTCATCCGGACCCATTCCTACGACCCCACCGATCTGCCCGGCCTCGCGGACCGGCTGCTGGCCGCAGGGCGGACCGGCCCTCACGTGGAACACCTGCTGGGCCCACGGACGAGCGCCCTGTGGAGCAGGCAGGCGGCCCGGCGGCGTCTCGTCACCGAGCTGGCCCGGCACGCGGGCAGCGCCTGCCCGCTCAGTTCCTTCTTCTTCTGGAACCGGACCCGGCGCTCCATCTCCGCGGCTCCGTTCGCCCTGGGAGACGGGCGGCTCCTGACCCACACCCCCTATCTCGACCACGACCTCTTCGACCACCTCGCCACGGTGCCGCACCGCCTCCTGGCCGACGGGGCCTTCCACGACCGGGCGCTGCACAAGGCCTTTCCCGAGCACGCGGACCTGGGGTTCGCCTCGTCGGTGCCCCAGCGGCACGGTCCCGTGCTGGTCGCGCACCGGCTGGCGTACCTCCTGCGGTTCCTCGCCCACGCGGTGGCCGTGGAACCGCACTGGTGGCGCAGCCCGGACCGCTTCCTGCAACGGCTGCTGGCCGCCGGCCGGGGAGCCGGCGCACCGCAGCGTGTCAGCCGGCTGCAGCCCCTGGCGCTCTACCTGCTGCAACTGGAGGGCCTCGCCACCCGGCGGGCCGGCCACCGGCCCTGAGGACCGGACACCACAGACCCGTCACCCCGCCCACCCCACGAGACATCAGCCGCAGGGCCCAGAAGGAGCGCATCGTATGCGGAAGACATTGCCCGTGATCAGCACAGGTCTCGCCGCGGGGGCGGCGTCGGGCGGCTGCTCGACCCCGGCCGTGGCCCCGGCCCGCCCGGGAATACCTCTCTGGCGCAAACGCAAGCTGCGGATCGCCCTGGTGCGCCATCACGACCTGTGCCTGAACACCCGACAGATAGCCCGGGTCCAGAAGCGGGCCGGTGTGCTGCCGCACCTCGGACTGGGCTACATCCACACCGCGCTCAAGTCGGCCGGGTTCCACAACGTCATCCAGGTCGACACCCCCGCTCTGGGACTCGACAGCGAGGGGCTGCGCAAACTGCTCGCGGACTTCGAGCCGGACCTGGTCGGGGTGAGCACCACGACGCCCGGCCTGCCCGGTGCCATCGAGGCGTGCGAGGCGGCCAGGAGCACCGGGGCGAAAGTGATCCTGGGCGGGCCGCACACGGAGGTGTACGCGCACGAGAACCTCGTCCACGAGTCCATCGACTACATAGGCGTCGGCGAAGGCATCACGATCATGCCGGAACTGGCGGAGGCGATGGAGCAGGGCGAGGATCCGGAGGGCATTCGCGGCCTGGTGACCCGCAAGCACGACGGCGGTGCCGCGCCGATGGTGAACCTGGAGGATGTCGGCTGGCCCGAACGCTCCGGGCTTCCGATGAACCGCTACTACTCGATCATGGCCCCCCGGCCGTTCGCGACGATGATCTCCAGCCGTGGCTGCCCCTTCAAGTGCAGCTTCTGCTTCAAACAGGCCGTGGACAAGAAGTCCATGTACCGCAGTCCCGAGGACGTCGTCGGCGAGATGACGGAGCTCCAGGAGCGGTGGGGGGTGAAGGAGATCATGTTCTACGACGACGTGTTCACCTTGCACCGCGGCCGGGTGCGGGAGATCTGCGGGCTCATCGGCGAGAGGGGCCTCAAGGTCCGCTGGGAGGCGCCCACCCGCGTCGACCTGGTGCCCGAGCCGCTGCTGGAGGCGATGGCCGGGGCCGGGTGCGTGCGGCTGCGGTTCGGCATCGAGCACGGCGACACCGAGATTCTCGAGCGGATGCGCAAGGAGAGCGACATCGAGAAGATCGAGAAGGCCGTCACCTCCGCCCACGAGGCCGGGATCAAGGGCTTCGGGTACTTCATCGTCGGCTGGCTCGGGGAGACCCGGGAGCAGTTCCGCAGGACCGTCGACCTCGCCTGCCGGCTCCCGCTGGACTACGCCAGTTTCTACACCGCGACGCCCCTGCCCGGCACCCCCCTGCACACGGAGTCCGTGGCCGCCGGCCAGATCCCGCCCGACTACTGGGACCGTTTCGTGCAAGGCGAGTTCGACGCGCGGATCGGGTATCTGGTGCCGGACGCGCAGGAGCGTGCCCAGCGCGCGTACCGGTCCTTCTTCATGCGCCGTTCCATGGTCAGACCGCTGGTTTCGCACATGGCGGTGACCGGCCAGTGGCGCAACACGCTGGAGGGCCTGCACAGCCTGCACCGGTCCACGTCCAACACCGACCGTGACTTCTGAGCCCGCGGCCCCGGCCGTCCCGTGTCCGCCGGACCGTCCGGGGCCACCGGTCCGCCTCAACCGTCCACTCGCGCGGCGCAGGCGCCGGCCGGCCGGCGAGGGGTTCGTGACACATCATCTGCGCAGCACCATGGCCCGCGGGTTCCGGCCCCCGCAGTCCTGGGCGGTCCCCGTCCGGCACGTCCTGCCGGGTCTGCGGGCCGACGGGACCCCGCGGGCCGAGGAGGCCGCCGAGGCGCTGCGCACGCCCGCCGGGCAGCCGGGCATCGCCCTGGTTCTGCCGACCTACGTCTCCCGGGTGCCCCTGGCGCGGCAGCGGGAGTGGTTCGGCGCGCTGCTGGACCAGGCGGCCACGGTGGCGCGGGACCACCCCCGGGTGCCCCTGGTGCTGTTCGTCGGCATGCAGTGGTCGTCGGCCGAGGAGGAGGAAGAGTCGCTGCGGCGTCTGCGGGTGCTGCTGGACGACGCCCGGACCCGGCTACCCGGCCTGCGGGTCTGCGGTCTCTCGCTGCCCGGGCCGGGCAAGCCCCGCACGCTCAACGGGGCGATCGCGGTCGCCGAGCTCCTCGGCTGTGCGGGCATCGGATGGGCCGACGACGACGTGATTCTGGAGGAGGGCTGCCTGTCCCGGCTGGTACGGGACTTCCTGGGAGCGGGCTGCCGCGGGGCGGTGGGCGCGACCAAGATCGCGCACACCCATGAGTACGCCACCTCCCTGCTGCTGTCCCGGGCCAAGGCGATCGCCGCACCGGCCACGAACTACCCGCACGGCTGCTGCATCCTGGTGGCCGCCGACGTGGTGGCCGGCGGCCTGCCGGGACGCTACGTGTCCGACGACGGCTATGTGTGCTTCCGCCTCCTCGACCCCGCCCTGCCCGACCCGCTGGCCCACCTGCGGCTGGTTCCGGACGCCCGGTGCCACTACTACGTGGCGGGGCCGGCGGGCGAGACCCGGCGCAGGATCCGCAGGCTGCTGCTCAACCACCTCGTCGACGTCGCCGACTGGCCCCTGCCGGTGGTCCGTCACTACTTCGGCCACGTCCTGTTCGGCGGCATGTGGCCCCTGACCGGCTTCGACTCCTCCCGCGGTGCCCGCCACGGCCTGAAGAAGGCGTTCATCAAGTGGCTCTACTTCGCCTGGTTCGCGGGCATCGGGAGCGAACTGTACGTGCGCGGGCTCTCCGGCAAGCCACTGCGCGGCATCGAGTGGGCTCCGTACTCGGACATCCGCAGACTCACTCCGTCATCCTCACCCACGCGTCAGGAGAGCTGATGAAGGTCCTCTCGCTCCATTCCGCCGGCCACGACACCGGCGTCGCCTACTTCGAGGACGGACGGCTGGTCTTCGCCGTCGAGACCGAACGGCTCACCCGGGTCAAGCACGACCACCGCTGCGACGTCGCCCTGCGGCACGTGCTCGACCAGGAGTGCGTGGACGCCGACGGGATCGATCTGGTGGCCGTCAGCACGCCGGTCCGCAGCGGGCTGCTGCGCATACCCGACATGGACCGGGCCCTGGAGCGGACGGCGGCCGGCGCCCTCCACCACCGGACCGTGTGCGAGATGCTGGGGCGCCGGGTGGAGTGCGTCGTGGTCACCCACGAGGTCTCCCACGCGGCGCTGGCCGCCCACTATGCGGGCTGGGAGGAGGGCACCGTCGTTCTCGTCAACGAGGGCCGCGGCCAGCTCACCCGCAGCTCCCTGTTCCGGGTGTCGGGCGGGGCCCTGAGGTGGGTCGACAAGGACCCGCTGCCCTGGTACGGCAACGGCTTCGGGTGGACCGCGATCGGGCACCTCCTCGGCTTCGGCCCGAGCCCCAGCGTGGCCGGCAAGGTGATGGCCATGGGCGGCTATGGGCAGCCGGACGCCCGCATCCGCGAACAGCTGCTGGCGGTGGACCCGGAGGTGATGAACGACCGGGAGCTCGCGGAGCGGGTGCGCGCGGACCTGGCCGGCCGGCCCGAGTTCGACTCCGGGTTCGAGACGGCGTCGCATGTGGTGGCGACGTTCCAGGAGATGTTCACCGGGGCCGTGCGGGAGGTGCTCGACCGGCACGTGGCGCGCACGGACACCGGGGTGGGGCCGATCGCCCTCGGCGGCGGGTGCGCCCTGAACATCGTGACCAACTCGGTGCTGCGGGCGGAGTACGGGCGGGACATCGCCATCCCGCCGGCCTGCGGGGACGCGGGGCATCCGACGGGCGCCGGCCTCTACGCCCTCTCGCAGGTGGCCGGGGTGAAGCCGGAGCCGTTCGGCGTGTACCACAACGGCGGGGGCGAGTCCCGCGCCGACGTCCTGCGGGCGGTGGAGGGTGCGGGACTGCGGGCCGTCGCCTACGACCGGTCCGCGGTCGCCGGGGTGCTGGCCGCGGGCGGGGTGGTGGCGCTGACGCAGGGAGCGGCGGAACTGGGGCCGCGCGCGCTGGGGCACCGGTCGCTGCTGGGCAGTCCCGCGGTGTCCGGCATGCGCGAGCGCATGAGCGAGAAGCTCAAGCAGCGCGAGTGGTACCGGCCGCTGGGCGCCGTGATGCGCGACGAGCGCTTCGCCGAGCTGTACCCGGGTCAGGCACCGTCGCCGTACATGCTCTTCGAGTACCGGCTGCCGGACGGGACCGCGCCCGAGGCGCGGCACGTCAACGGCACCTGCCGGATCCAGACCCTGGGCCCCGACGAGGACCGGCTGTACGGTCTGCTCGACGCGTTCGAGGGGCTGAGCGGCGTGCCCGCGCTGATCAACACCTCGCTCAACGGCCCGGGCAGGCCCATCGCGCACACCGCCCGGGACGTGCTCGACGACTTCGCGCACACCGACGTCGACCTCTTCGTGTTCGACGACCTGATGGTGCGGGGCGACTCGGCACGGTAGCCCGCCGGATCCCGGGGAAAACGGGGCGGCCGGCCGGAGAGGCTCCGGCCGGCCGTCGGTCACTCCCCCGAATGCCGGGGGAGCAGCCGCGTCAGCACGTCGTCCGTGTAGAGGTGGACGACCGGCACCAGGCCGGGTGCGCCGGGCGGCGCCCCCACCGCGGCGAGGGCCTGCTCGCGCAACTCCTCCAGCAGGTCCGCGACGTCCTGGCCGGCCACCACTCCGGTCCGCATCAGATGGGCGAGGTTGCCGTCCCGCTCGCCGTTGCGGTCGTAGTCGGTCAGGTCGTCGGCCACGGTGATGGTCATGGCGAAGGCCTCTGCGAACTGCCGCACGGCGTAAGCCGGTTGGCCGCCCCCGCCGGAGGCGGCCGCGAGCTCCCCGTAGCGGCCGAGGAAAGCGGCGCCGTAGGTGCTCGCGTGGGCGCGCCATTCCTGGAGGTTCGCCGCGCGGGTGCGTTTGGTACGTATCTGGCCGCCGCAGAGGTGGACGGCGTCCCGCTCCAGGATGTCCGTCACCGCCTTGGGGTCCTGGGCCAGGGACTCCAGCTCGTGGAGCGCCCGCAGGTGCAGACGGAGGCAGACGCAGGCGAGTTCGACCCGGTCGAGGCCGGTGTCGTCGTCCATCAGGTCGTCGAGGAGCTTCATGGCGACGATGTCGAGGGCCAGGGCGCGGGACACCGCGGCCCGCCGGTGCGGGTCCGCCGTCCACTCGGTGAGGAAGTGGGGGACCCTCAGGTACAGGCGGAGGGCGGCGGTGTGCGCCACCAGGTCCGGCGATCCCTCGGTCCCGGCGACGCACCGCGTGACGTGGTCGCGGTTGGCGGCCTCGGCGGCGAGCATGGACTGCGTGTAGTCCGCGGGCAGGGCCGTGACCGGGGCGGCCGTCACCGCCCGCCCCCCGGGCGGGCCGGTGCGTCGGGCCGTCCCCCGCCGATCTCCTCGAGGGTGGTCCGCCAGTCCGGATGCTCCAGGGCTCCGGCGAACCCCACACGGTCCGCCCCGCTGTCGAGGTACTCGGCGACCTGTCGGCCGGTGCGGACGTTGCCGCTCACGAAGAGGACCTGGTCGGGGCCGAGCCCTTTGCGAAAGTGCCGTACGACCTCGGGCGGCACGTGGTCGTTGCGCGAGTACAGGTACACCATGTGGAAACCGAAGGTGCGGGCCACGTGGACGTGCCGGTCGATCTCCTCGGTGGAGGTGGTGCTCACCGGCATGGTGCCGAGCAGGTCCCCGGTCCGGTGGTCCTCGCCGAAGGTGAGGGCGACGGTCAGGAGCAGCTCGGGCCACTCCTCCCGGGGTATCCGGCCGGGGAAGGCGGCCAGGGTCTCGAGAAAGCTCTTCCAGACGAAGTAGTCGTCGTCCGAGCCCAGCAGCGCGGGCAGCAGGACCGCGTCCGCGCCGCGGACCACCGGGAAGCCGGTTCCCGGGCGCGGCGGGAAGTGCAGGACGACCGGTAGCGGGGTGACCGCCTTCACCGACGCCACGTACGGTTCCATGTGCGACGCGAACGACTCGTAGTCGGTGCTGGCCAGAATGATGGCGGCGAAGCCCAGCCGCGTGAGCTCCGCCGCCTTCTCGACCGCCTCCGTCACCGGGACCTTGAAGGGGTCGATGATGTGGACGGGGCCCGGCCGGTGCTCGCGCAGCCGGGCGAGCACGCGTCCCGGTCGCCAGAGCGGTGGTGCGGCGTGGAGTTCGGTGTGGTGGTCCAGCTGCGGTAAGGCGTTCACCAGCGTCTTCCCCCTTGTCGTCCGGACGGTTCGCGTGACGGGGTGCCGGCCGCGTCGCGCGTTCGGATGAGGTGTCGCACGTTGGGATGGAGGTGCGGGGCGCCCTGGTCCTCGGGGTCGTTCCCGAACTGGCAGCGAGTGGTCGTCACGGCGTCGTCGACGCCGGTGCGGGCGCCGCGTTCCGGCGCCTCCTCACGGTTTTCCGCTATGCCTGTCCGGGGAACTGCGTGACCGTTCCGGAACCCGCTGGGGTCGAAGGAGCGGAGAAGCGCTCCGGAATTCTTCGGCGAGCCCGTCCGGTGGATTCACCGGCGGACGAACCAAGGGCGTCGTTCACGTACTCCCCTTCCATTGGAGAGACGAACAGCGGGTCCACCGGGCCGCCTCGAGGACATGGGGCGGCAGGGCGGTTGCCGATACTACACGCGTTCGTTTCGGCAGGGTAGGGAGAGTCGGTACGACGGTTATGAATGTCCGTCGCAGCAAAGCAGGAACGCCCCGGCGGTTTTGTGCCGCGCGGGGCGTTTCCAATGGTCCGGGGCGCAATTCACGCGAATTGCAGATGACGTCGGCGACGCAATCGGCCCGCCGTCACGCATCCGCTCGCCACGGCCAGCAGCAGTGCCACTCCGAGGGCGTGGGCCACCCCCGAGCCGAACGACCCGGCGTCCGCGCCGTCGACCGCGTAGGTGATGATCTCCCGGGTCGACCAGAAGGGCAGTACCTTGGCCGAATCCTTGGCCGGGTCCGTCACCATCTGGGCGCCGATGACGGAGATCAGCAGCAGGGCGCCCTCCATGTCCCGTGGCACGACCGCCCCGAGCAGCAGTCCCAGTGGCACCGCGACCAGCGTGGTCAGGGCCAGTTCCACCATGACGGCCTGCGGGTGCTGTACGTCCTGCCCGGTCAGGATCACCACGGCGTAGAGGGCGGAGACGCCCATGCCCGCGGTGAGGAGGGCCAGCAGGCGCCCCAGGAAGAGCTGGAGCGGACGGAACCCGGAGAGGGCCAGGAGCGGTTCGATCTCCCGGCCGCCGACCGTGGAGAAGAGGGCCGCGGCGCTGACCGCGAAACCCACACCGAGGCTGGCGAACCGGACGGCCTGCCCGGTCTGGTCGTACCGCCCGAGGTAGAAGACGAGCGGAACCAGCAGCAGCAGGCCCAGCACGCCCCTCCGGCGCAGCAGTTCACGGAAGGTCATGTCCGCCATCCGCAGGGTGGCTGTCATCGGATGCCCCTGTCCTTGCCGGGGGTGAGGTCCAGCACCTGGTCCACCCGGTCGAGTTGGTTGAGCATGTGAGTCACCACGACCACGGCCTTGCCCGCCTCCCGCCACGCCCAGACGCTCCGCCAGAAGTCCACGTAGGAGCCGTGGTCGAATCCCTGGTAGGGCTCGTCGAGCAGCAGCAGGTCCGGTCCCCCCAGGGCCGACAGGACGACGTTCAGCTTCTGGCGGGTTCCTCCCGACAGGTCCTTGGCCAGGACGCCCCGCGCCGGGGCCCAGTCGAGCTCTCCCGCGAGTTCCCGGCCGCGGTGGTGGGACTCCTTCCGGCTCAGGCCCCGGCCGGTGCCGAAGAGGGTGAAGTGCTCCTGGGGAGTCAGGAAGCCCATGACGCCCGCGTTCTGCGGGCAGTAACCGAGGTTGCCGGAGACGGTGACCTGTCCCTTGTCGGGGGAGAGCAGTCCGGCGCAGATCTTGAGCAGGGTGGACTTGCCCGCTCCGTTGCTGCCGACGATCGCGGCGACCTCGCCCGCGTGCACGACAAGATCGACCCCGGTCAGGACGCGGCGGCGTTTGTAGCGCTTCACAATGCCGCGTGCCTGCAGAAGAATCTTGCGGTCGGCGGGCTCGGACATGCCGTGGAACCCCTGCCGGGCACCGACGGAATAGCCCATGACTGCCACCTTTCTGCCGACCGCGACAAATCGGCACGCGTTGCCGGCCTCAATGGTCAGGATTCGCGACTCGGCCGGGTTCATCACCCCGGCCGCCGCTCGCACGACTCAGCCTGCCACACGCGGCGTGCGCAACGGTCGGGACCGCGATCACCCGTGAGTTCGGGCCTCCACAAACCGGCTTCGGGGATTCTAACGGGGCGGCCGGGCGGAGTACGGGAGTCGGGCCCTCGTATTCCGGCCATATCCCGCCGATGCCCGGAGCCACTCTTGCCGACCGGTCTAAGGGCTGGTTAGCGTACCGACCCAGCCACATTCATCGCTCACTTGTGCGTTGCTCGTACCAGCGTTTTCTCCCTCTCCGGAGTCTGCTGCCGGGGCGGGAGCGGACGGGGCCGCACCCCGTGTCAGGGCAAGAGGGAATTCTGCTCGAGAACGACGAAGGGGACGTGGATGCGCGGGGGGACCGTGGACCGTCGTGTCTGGTGGCAACGGGCCGTGGCCCGCGGTTTCGCGCCGCCGCCGGCGCGCCCCACCCCGTTCGTCCTGGTGGGGCGTGAGGGACCGGGCCCGGACGTCCGGGGCGAGGTGCGCGAGGACGCCGTGATCGGCGCGCGGCCGGGCGGGCCGGCGTTTCCGCTGCCGTCCGGCGGCCTCGGGGTGCTGCTGCCCACCTACGTGGGGCGGTGCGACGCCGGGGCGCACGAGCAGACGTTCCGTCACCTGCTGGGCTCCCTGGCCGAGGTGGGAGAAGCGCACCCGTCCCTGCCGCTGACCCTCTGGGTGGGCATGCAGTACGGCCCCGGGGAGGACGAGGAGGCGCTGCGCAGACTGCGCCGGCTGTACGCGCTGGTCCCCGAGGACCTGGCCCTCACCCTGGTCGGCCTGGCCCTGCCCGGACCGGGGAAGCTGCGCACGGTGAGCACGGTCCTGCGGCTCTCCGAGGATCTCGGCTACACCGGCTGGCTCTGGACGGACGACGACATCGAGATCGCTCCCCGCTGCCTCGCCCTCCTGGTCTCCCGGTTCCACGAGCGGGGGGAACGGGGCGCGGTCGGGGCCCACTCGGTGGCGCTGGCCAGGGAGACCGCCACCTCGCAGGCCATGGACCGGGTCTCCGGGGTCACCGCTCCGCCGAAGGCCTGCCCCGCGGCGGCCTGCCTGGTGGTCGCGACGGACGTCGTGGGCACCGGCATTCCGGTCAGACGCCTGACCGACGACGGGTACGTGGTGTTCGAGCTGCTCGACGCCGAGGCGTCCGATCCCCTGCACGACCTGGAAGTGCTGCCCGAGGCCCGGATCAGCTTCTACCGCGTCAGCCGCACCCACGACACCTTCCAGCGACTGCGCCGCTCCCTCTACAGCCATGTGACCTGCGTCGCCGACTATCCCTGGCCCACCGCGCGGGTCTACCTCACCCGCGTCCTCTTCCACGGTCTGTGGCCGCTCGCGGCGTGGGACAACAGCCGCGGCCCGGTGCGCGGAACGCAGCGCTGGCTGGTCAAGGGGCTGCACTTCACCTGGTTCTGCGGGGTGGCCGGCTCCCTGGCCGTCCGGGGCGCGGCGGGACGGCCCCGGCGCCGGGTGGCGTGGGGCGACGAGGGGGACTTCCGCAGCCCCACCGTCGAGGAACCCGCCGCGGGATCGGCTGCCGGGCACTGACACACGAGGCCGCCCCGAGGGCGGTCCAAAAGGAGACCCTATGGCGACAGCAGGGCCGGCCGAGGCGGTGGTGACCGTCATCCTGCCCCACTACGACTGCGCGGCGTATCTGGGTGCGGCCGTCGGGTCGGTGCTCTCCCAGGACCGCCCGGACCTCCGTCTGACGGTCGTGGACGACTGCTCCCCCGACGAGAACTGGGTCCCCGAACTCCATCCGTACGCCGGCGACCCACGGCTGACCGTGCTGCGCACCTCCCAAAACGTCGGCCACCTGCGGATCAAGAACAAGGTCATGGAGTCGGTGGAGACCCCCTACGTGGCCTTCCAGGACACCGACGACCTCAGCCTGCCCGGCCGGCTCCGCCATCAACTGGCCCTGTTGGAGAAGGGCACGGCCGACCTGGTCGGCTGCGCCTACTCCTACATCGACGAGGCGGGCCGCACGACGGGACGGCGGCGCATGCCCCGCAACGGCAACCTGTGGATGCGGCTGGGGCGGACGACCGTGCTCCTGCACCCGTCCTCGGTGGTACGGCGCTCCGTGCTCGAGACCCTCGGCGGCTTCGACGGCACCGCGCGGCTGGGGGCCGACACCGACTTCCATCTCCGGGCGGCCCGCCTGTACCGGCTGCGCAGCGTGCGCAAGGTGCTCTACCGGTACCGGATCTGGCCCAAGTCGCTCACCCAGGCGCCGGAGACCGGGTTCGGGTCCGCGGAGCGCCGGGCCTACACCGAGGCGCTGACCGTCCGGGAGGAACGGCGGCGACGGGCACGCACCCGTGAGGAGTTGCTGCCGCTGCTGGTCGCCCCGCCCAACGACATCGACTTCACCCTGACCCGGATCGATCTCGGTTAGCCGGCGGCGGGGGCGACATGGACGACACCCCGGCACAGACCGTGGACGAGGCGCTGCCTCCCGTCTCGGTGGTGGTGGCGGACCCGGACGGCGACGGGCAGCGCACGGTGCGCACCCTCCTCGCCCAGACGGTACGGCCCGTTTCGATCACCCTGGTGACCACAGCCGGGAACACCCCGACGGCCCACGATGCCAGGTCTCCCGGTGGGTCCGGGCCCTCCGCTGCCGCGGCGCCGCCCGTACGCGTCGTCCGGTGCGCCCGCGAGGGCCTCGGGCCGGCGTGCGTCGACGCGGCCAGGGACGCCCGGGCACCGTACGTCGCCGTTCTCCGCGGCGGCGACGAGGCACTCCCCCACTGGCTGTGGCACCTGTCGCGAGCGGTCCGCGACGGAGGCGGGGACGGCGCCGAACCGGTCGGCCTGGTGCAGTGCGGCACGCTTCGGCTGAGGGACGACGGTCTCGTGGACGGGTTCACCCTGCCGCCCGGGTCCCCGGGGACCCGGCCGTCCCCCGCGGATCTCCTGGAAGGCGCCTACGCGGTGCGGCGCGAACTGCTGGACTCGGACGGCGGTACGGCTCGCTGGGTCAGCGTACCCAGGCTGCTGGTCCGCCGACGGACCGCCGCCGAAGACCCGGGGGCGGTCCTGGCCCCCGGAGCGCGCGTCGCGGGGCGCGTCCGCCTGGTCCGGTACGGGTACCGGCCGCCCCCTGCCGGACCGCGGAACGGAAACACCCCCCGGCTGGTGTCGGTGGTCGTCCCGGTGCGCAACGGCGCCCGCACGCTCGCCGCCCAGTTGACCGCCCTGGCCCGGCAGACCGGTGCCGTCGCGTACGAGGTCCTGGTCGTCGACAACGGTTCGACGGACGCCACCCGTGAGGTAGCCGCACGCGCGCGCGCCGAACTGCCGGGCCTGCGGATCGTCGACGCGTCCGGCCACGCCGGTGAGAGCTGCGCACGCAACCGGGGAATCGCCGCGGCACGCGGTGACTTCATCGCGTTCTGCGACGCGGACGACGTCGCCGACGCCGGCTGGCTGGCCGCGATGGCTCAGGCGGCCAAGGAGGCCGATCTGGTGGGAGGCGGGCTGGACACCTCCGTACTCAGCCCGGGCCGCGCCGACGAGCAGCCCCTGCCGATGGACGCGCAGACGGATTTCCTGCCGTTCGCCCGGGGGGCGAACAGCGGCGCCTGGAAGGATGTCCTGACCGCGATGGGCGGCTGGGACGAGCGCTACCGCGGCGGCGGGGAGGACATGGATCTCTCCTGGCGGGCCCAGCTCTGTGGTTACCTCGTCCGTTACGCGGGCGACGCCCGGATGCACTACCGGCTGCGGGACGAACTCCGGACGCTGGCACGGCAGAAGTGGAACTACGGCCGTTCCGGCGCCCAGTTGTACGCCGCCTACCGGCGCGCCGGGTTCGAGCGGCGCGCCGGCCGCGTGGTCGTCATGAACTGGTGCTGGCTGCTGCTGCACGTTCCGGACCTGGTGCGATCGCCGGTGCTGCGACGGCGCTGGATCCGCTACGGAGCGCGTCTGGCGGGGTTCCTGGCGGGAAGTGCGCGGCGGGGCGTCCGGTACCTGTGAGGGGCGGGCGACCGGCACCCGCGAAGGGCCGGACCGCCGCCGTGCCGGCCCGGCGCGCCGCCCGCCCGGGGTCAGACCAGCCGGTGACCGGGGTCCTGCGTCACCGGGTCGCCTGCCATGACCAGGCAGGTGTCACGCAGGGCGGCGACGACGGCGTGGTCCTCCCCCCAGGCGTCGAGGTCCGGTCCGTCGCCGGACTTCAGGGCCGGCACCGGCACTTCCATGATTTTCGGGTGCACGTACCGGACCGGGTATTCGGAAGGGGACACCAGTGATTCGGTGAGCTTTTCCCCCGGTCTCAGCCCGACATAGTGGACCGGGAGTTCCACGCCCGCGTGCGCGATGACCCTTCTGGCTATGTCGAGAATCCGGACCTGTTCCCCCATGTCCAGCACGAGGGCGTGGCCGACACTGCCCAGTGCGGCGGACTGGATGACCAGTTCCACGGCCTCCTGGACGGTCATCAGATAGCGCGTCACCTCGGGATGGGTGACCGTCACCGGGTGGCCGGCCGCGATCTGCCGGGCGAAAACGTCGAGAAAGGATCCCTGGCAACCGAGCACGTTGCCGAATCGCACGCTCACATACGGCCTGCCCGCCTGGATGGCGGCCGCCGCGGTGAGCCCCTCGGCTATGCGTTTCGAGTATCCGAGCACGCCGACCGGGTCGACCGCCTTGTCGGTCGAGATGTTCACCAGGAACGCGGCGTCCACGGCCAGCGCCGCATCGAGTACCGCCCGGGTGCCGAAGACATTCGTCTTCACGGCCTCTCCGGGGAACTCCTCCAGGATGGGCACCCATTTGAGGGCCGCCGCGTGAAAGACGATGTCCGGCCGGCACCGGCGGAACAGCCGGGTGAGCCCTCTGGAGTCCCTGATGTCCGCGAGGAGGATGACGGGCCGCACCGACGAGGAGCTCTCGATGCCGCTGGCCGCCAGGTGGAGGGCCGTCTCGTTCCGGTCGAGCATCATGAGGCTCTCGGGTCCCCACAGGCTGAGCTGACGGCACAGCTCCGACCCGATGTAGCCACCGGCTCCGGTGACCAGGATCCGCCGGCCGCGCAGGAATCCGGCACTGCTTTCGAGACCGGTGCTTATCCGCTGCCGACCGAGAATCCTCTCGAGATCCCCGACGAGATGCCCGCTGCCCGGCAGGTGCGCACCATACCCTGCTGAATTATCGTCAAACATGCAGTCACACTTCCTTTTTGACAAGAGTCATGACTGACGTGCCGACCAATACGACGAGCTGGACCGACGTATCGTCCTGGTGCTTTCTTCGCCGACACCATCACGCTGCCTCCCCGGACGCGCGTGCGCCCGGGGACCACATTCCGGCGGCCGGTTCGCCACCTGCTGCGCCGGCTCCGTCGACGTCGGGCATGTCCTCGTTGACGTCCGAGGGCGACCGGGAAAATCACTTTATCGAGAGGCGGCACGGTGCGGGTGAATTTCCTCAACTGCCTCCGCGCGCACCGAAAACGCCGCAACCGGGGCACTCGGTCCCGCGGGCGAGGGCCCCACCGGAGAGGCGGCCCGTTCTCCGGCGCGGTCCGCCCGGCGCACCCGGCCGCGCCGAGTGGTAAGCCGGGCCGGCTCACGGGCCGCCGGGGCCGAGGAATTCGCGCGCGCCCCGCAGACGGGTCCGGACCCGGCCCCGGGTGGCGTCGGTGACGAGACGGATGTCGAGGTCTCCCGGCGGGGCCACGTCGCCGCGCAGACCGGCCGGCAGCCGGGCCGGGTCCAGCCCGTCCCGCCGGGCTATGAGGACGCCCAGGTCGTGACGGTTCATCGCGTCGGGTCCCGCCACGTGGAACACACCGGATCCGTCCGACTCCGTGATCTCCAGAAGAGCCGAGGCCAGGTCGTCGACATGGACCGGACAGCGGGTGTCGTCCGTGAACAGGACACCGGTGCGTGTGCCGGCCACCAGGGCGTGCACGGCCTTCTCGTGGGCGGACCGTCCGTGTCCCACGATGAGCGACGTGCGCACCACGGCGGCCTCGGGCACCGCCACCCTGACGGCCGTCTCCGCCGCGGCCTTGGCGGCTCCGTACGGGGTGACGGGGTCGGGGAGTGCCTCCTCCGGATAGTGGACGTCGGCGCCGGAGAACACCGCGTCGGAGGAGACGTGGACCAGCCGGCAGCCGGCGCCCGCCGCCTCCAGGGCGAGCCGGGCCGCGCCGTCGGCCGTGACCGCCCAGTCGGCGTGTCCGCTCGACGCGTTGATCACCGCGGCCGGCCGGGCCCGGACCAGCACCTCCCCCATCCGGCCCGGGTCGCGGAGGTCGGCCCGGTACCAGGTGACCGACGGCAGGTCCCCGGGGCTGGTCCGGTAGGTCGCGGCCACGTCCCATCCGGCGGCGACGGCCCGGCGGAGCACCTCGTGTCCGAGGAACCCGCTCCCGCCGACGACAAGAACTCTCACGCACCGCCCCCTGACGTCCGGCCCGCCCCGATCCGCCCCACTCCGCTTTCAGGAGTACGGGACGGCGGCCCGCGCGGCCGTGTCGAGCCGTGATCCCCGGGGCCCGATGCTACTGAAGGCCGGGCCCTACGGGGAGGGTGCCGACGGTCGGTACGTCGTTCTTTGCGTGCCGGGCCTCAGGGACGCGCGCCCGACGACGGAGCCCGAGCGCGGGAGCGGTCGCCCGGGCCGGTGGACCGGAGTCCTCAAAGCGCCCTCGTCATGAACGTGCTGCTCGGGTCGGGCCGGTAGTCCGCGAAAGGCTCGCAGGGGGCGAACCCGAACTTCTCGTACAGGTTCCTGGCGGGCAGGAAGAACTCGGCCGAACCGGTTTCCAGGCTCAGCCGCGTGAACCCGGCGCGCTCGGCCTCGGTGAGGATGTGCTTCAGCAGCAGGGACGCGATTCCGCTCCGCTTACGCGTCGGGGCGGTGCGCATCGACTTCAGCTCCGCGTGACCCGCGTCCAGCCTCTTGATCGCACCACAGCCCACCAGGGTGTCGTCGTCGATGACCGACCAGAACGTGATCCCGGGCTTGCGGAGCGCGCCGAGATCGAGGGCGTGCTTGCTCTCCGGCGGTGTGATGGACCGCATCTGCCGGACGTGCTCTTCGAGGAACGCGACGATCTCCGGGCCGGAGAGGTCGTCCACTACGATCTTCACTTCGTTCGTCCTTCTTCGGGACTTCCGGGACCGGTCACGCTCCCGGGCTGCTCGAGGTCGTGACCGGTCCTCGTGCTCGACGAGTTGCCCCCGAGCACGGGCAGGGACCGGTACGGGTGGGCCGTTCGGAGTCGATCATGCTACGTGAGGAGCGGGCGGCGGGGACCGGGCGCGGGCGGTGAGCCCTCGTGCCCGGCCCTCGCCCGTGTCTCACGCCTCCGGGGCGAGCAGCGGCACGTCGAGGCGGCCGGCGAGCTCGTCCACCGTGGTGCCGAAGGTCTGGGCGACCCTGACTCCCCCGGGGGTGATGTCGAAGACCGCGAGGTCCGTGTAGACGCGGTCGACGCAGCGCAGTCCGGTGAGCGGGTAGGCGCAGTCGGGCACCAGCTTGGGGGCGCCGGTCTTCGTGAAGAGCGTCATCATGACGAACACCTTCCTGGCGCCGGTCGCCAGGTCCATGGCCCCGCCGACGGCGGGGACGGCGTCGGGCGCTCCCGTGTGCCAGTTGGCGAGGTCGCCGGTGGCCGAGACCTGGAACGCGCCCATGACGCAGATGTCCAGGTGACCGCCGCGCATCATCGCGAACGAGTCGGCGTGGTGGAAGTAGGCGGCTCCGGGCAGTTCGGTCACCGGCACCTTGCCCGCGTTCGTCAGGTCGGGGTCGGCCTCGCCCTCCTTCGCCGCGGGCCCCATGTTGAGCATGCCGTTCTCGGTGTGCAGGACCACACCGGAGTCGGCGGGCAGGTGGTCGGCGACGAGGGTCGGCTGCCCGATGCCCAGGTTGACGAAGGCACCCCGGGGGATGTCGCGCGCCACGAGGGCGGCCATGTCCTGCTTGCCCAGCGGGCCCTGATGGTTCGTCGCCCCCTGGTCGTTCGTCGCATTCTGATCGTTCGTCACTCGGGTCGTGGTCATGCGGGGCCGGCCTCCTTCACCACACGGTCGACGTAGATGCCGGGGGTCACGACGGTTTCGGGATCGATGGCGCCGGTCTCGACGATCTCGCGGACCTGTGCGATCACCGTGGTCGCGGCGGTGGCCATGACCGGGCCGAAGTTGCGGGCGGTCCTGCGGTAGACGAGGTTGCCCATGCGGTCGGCTCGGTGGGCGCCGATCAGCGCGACGTCACCCTTGATCGGGTACTCCAGCACGTAGGTGCGGCCGTCGATCTCGCGGGTCTCCTTGCCCTCCGTGAGGAGGGTGCCGACGCCGGTGGGGCAGAAGAAGGCGCCGATGCCGGCCCCGGCCGCCCTCATCCGCTCCGCGAGGTTGCCCTGGGGGACGACCTCGAGTTCGATCCTGCCCGTGCGGTAGAGGTCGTCGAACACCCACGAGTCCTTCTGGCGCGGGAAGGAGCAGATCACCTTGCGGACCCGCCCCTTGGCGAGCAGCGCGGCGAGTCCGGTGTCGCCGTTGCCCGCGTTGTTGGAGACGACGGTGAGGTCCTTGGCACCCTGGCGTATGAGGGCGTCGATCAGGCCGACCGGCATGCCGGCCATGCCGAACCCTCCGACGAGCACGGTCGAGCCGTCCTCGGTCCCGGCCACCGCCTCGTCGGCGTGGTCGCACAGCAGGGTGGTCACCGGCTTCCTCCCGCGACGTTCTCCAGGACCACGGCGAGCGCCTGGCCGACTCCGATGCAGATGGCGGCGACGCCCCACCGCTGCCCCGACTCCCGGAGCCGGTGGGCGAGGGTGCCCAGGATCCTGCCGCCGGAGGCGCCCAGGGGGTGGCCGAGCGCGATCGCGCCGCCCTTGGCGTTGACGGTCTCCGGATCGACGCCCCAGGCGTCGACGCAGGCCAGCGACTGGACGGCGAAGGCCTCGTTGAGCTCGACGGCGGTGACGTCGGACCAGGTGATCCCGGCCCTCTCCAGAGCCCGGTTCGCCGCCTCCACGGGGGCGTATCCGAACATCTGCGGGTCCAGCGCGGACACGCCCCGGCCGGCGATGCGGGCGACGGGGTCGGTGCCGATGCGCGCGGCGGCGGCGCCCGAGCCGAGCAGGACCGCCGAGGCGCCGTCGCTCAGCGGGGAGGCGTTCCCGGCCGTGATGACGCCGTCGGGGCGGAAGACGGGCTTGAGTCCGGCCAGCTTCCCGGCGGTCGAACCGGGGCGGATCCCCTCGTCCCGCGTGACGGTCGTGCCCTTGGCGTCCGTGACGACGGGCACCACCAGGTCGTCGTAGAAGCCCGCGTTCCAGGCGTCGTCGGCGAGGTTGTGGGAGCGGGCGGCGAACTCGTCCTGCCGGTCCCGGGCGATGGAGAAGCGGTCGGCGAGCTGCTCGTTCGCCTCGCCCAGGGAGACGGTCCACTCCTTCGGCATGCGCTGGTTGACCAGCCGCCATCCGAGCGTGGTGGACACGGCGCTCACGTCCCCGGCGGGGAACGCGCGCGAGGGCTTGGGCAGGACCCAGGGCGCCCTGGTCATCGACTCGACCCCGCCGGTGAGCACGATGTCCACGTCGCCGGTCTCGATGGCGCGGGAGGCGATGAGGGCGGCGTCCAGGGAGGAGCCGCACAGCCGGTTGACGGTCGTGGCGGGGACCGAGGTGGGCAGTCCCGCGAGGAGTACGGCCATCCTGCCGACGTTGCGGTTGTCCTCGCCCGCGCCGTTGGCGTTGCCCCAGACGACGTCGCCGATCTCCGCCGGGTCGAGCGCGGGGGTCTTGGCCAGGGCCCCGGTGACAGCCACCGCGGCGAGGTCGTCGGGCCGGACGTCGGCGAGGGCCCCCGTGAACTTGCCGAAGGGCGTTCTGGCCGCTGCGTAAAGGTAGCTGTCGCTCACGCCCTCACGGTACGAGCGCCCGCTTCATCATGTCCAAGACCTGATCCGCATCGATTCATAAGGACGCCTTATAAAATGGGGCGTATGGAACTCCGTCAGCTCCGCTCCTTCCTCGCCCTGGCCGAGGAGTGCCATTTCGGGCGTGCGGCCGCCCGGCTGCACGTGGCGCAGCCGGCCCTGTCCCAGCAGATCAAGCAGTTGGAGCGGGAGCTGGGCCTCCCGCTGTTCCACCGGTCCACCCGACGCGTCGAGCTGACCGAGGCCGGCCGTCACCTCACCGACTACGCACGCGCCCTCGTCACGGAGGAGGAACGCGCGCGGACCCATCTGCGGGAGCTCGCCACCGGTCACGCGGGCCGGGTCTCGGTCGGCTTCATCGGCACGGCCACCTACGACGTCCTGCCGAAGGTCGCCCGCACCGTACGGGCGAAGCTGCCGGGCATCACCCTGGACCTGCGGGGTGAGCTTCTGACCCCGCTGCTCGTCGAGGGCCTGCTCTCCGGCACGTTCGACCTCGCCGTCCTGCGGGGCGCGGTGTCCAGGGAGAACATCCGCACCACGCCGCTGCGGTCCGAGCCGCTGGTGGCCGTGCTGCCGTCCCACCACCGGCTGGCGGGCCGTCGGAGCATCCCGCTGAAGGCCCTGGCCGACGAGCCGTTCGTCGTCCACCCCTCCCGGTCCCGGTCCTCGATGTACGACCTGGTCCTGTCCGCCTGCCGGCGGGCCGGCTTCCGGCCCGCCCCGCTCATCGAGGTCGGCGAGACCGCCACCCTGGTCGTCCTCGTCGCGGCAGGCCACGGCGTGGCCCTCGTACCGCAGTCGGTGCAGAGCCTGAGCCTGGACGGCGCGACCTACGTACCGCTCACCGGCCCCGAGTCCGTCGACCTGGTACTGGCCCGCCGCACGCACCGCGTCCCGGCCGCGGCCGAGCAGGTCGCCTCGGTGATCGAGGACTGCGTCCGTGGCCATCCGTGACGAACGCCCGTCCGACCCGAGAGGGGCGGGCTGCGGCACTCGCGCGGCAGTGCGGCATGCGGCAACCCGTCTCTCGTCCGTGGAGGCGTGCTGCGCGTCCACGTCACTGCCGGGCGGCGCCCCGGCGGCGGAGGAGGAAGGCCACGGCGGCGGCCGCGACGAGGACCACCGCGGCGATTCCGGCCCACGCCGCGGCGGACAGGCCGCCGTCCTCCGCCTCGCCGTCGGCGGCCGCGGTCCGGGCGGACGGCGATGCCGTCGTCTCCTCGGCGGCCGGGGCGGGAGACGAGGCCGGGGCGCTTTCGGGTGCGGTGGGCGAGGGAGCGACCGACGCGGCTCCGGGGGCGGCGTCCTCGAGTTCGAGGACCGGGGCCTCGTTGCCATGACCGTGGCCGTGGCCGTCACCGCCGGGCTCCGTCAGTTCGATCCACCGGTCGACGCGGCCGTCGCTGTAGCTCTGGAGCGTCTTGAACGCCAGCTCCTTCGCGTCGGGGAGCTGACGGACGACCACCGAGTACTCCACGTCCTCGCCGGCCTCCACGGCGGGGCCCTCGACGGTGTAGCCGTCGTCGGTGGCGGTGAGCTTCCAGCCCTTGGGGCCCTCGCCGTAGGTCACGTCCGTGGGCTCGATGCCCTCGGGCAGGACCACCCGCAGCCGGGTGATGCCGGCGTCGGCGGACTCCGAGGCGGCGGCGAAGGTGAGCGTGACGTCCTGGGCGAGTGCCTGGGCGTTGTCGGACTCGACGTGGACGTGGGCGACGGCCGGTGCGGCAGCCAGAAGAAGGGCGGCGGCGGTCGCCGCGGTGACCAGGGCCGGACGGCGTACGGCGCGCGGGCGGACGGGGGAAGGGAACACGGCTGCTCCAGGCATGGGTGAGTGCGGGGCGCGCTCATCATGGGGCATCGGGCGTCCACTTGGCAGGCGGTCCGGCGACAGCCCGGTACTTCGGCTCGAATCATGCCTTCCGGTACGTCGTCCGTTCGCCGCGGCCGGCCGGACCGCGGCGGCCGTGGCCGACACCGTGACCGACGGAATCGCCGCGGGCACCCCCTTGCACCCGTTTCCACTCAGCGGAAGGATGCCGCTCATGGCAGGCAACGCCGCGACACCCGGACGCTCGGTGACCAGCCGCGCGCTGGCGGTCCTGGGCGCCTTCGACGTGCGGCACCGGCAGCTCAGTCTCACCGGCCTCGCGGCCCGGGCCGGTCTCCCGGTCGCGACCGCGCACCGGCTGGTCGGCGAGCTCGTCGCATGGGGTGCGCTGAGCCGCACCGACTCGGGCGAGTACGTCGTCGGACGCCGCCTGTGGGACATCGGCCTGCTCGCGCCCGTGCACACCGGGCTGCGGCAGACCGCCTCCCCGTACCTCCACGACCTCTACGGCGCGACCCTCGCCACCGTTCACCTGGCGGTGCGCGACGGCCGGCGGGCGCTGTACGTCGACCGGCTCTCCGGACACGCCTCGGTGCCGGTGGTCAGCTCGGTCGGCGCACGTCTGCCGCTGCACGCGACGGGCGTCGGCAAGGTACTTCTCGCGCACGCCCCGGACGACGTACGGGCCGAGGTGCTCGCCGACCTCCCGCGGATCACCCCGTACACGGTGAGCCGGCCGGCCCAGCTGCGGCGCCAGCTCGACAAGGTGCGCGAGGACGACTACGCCACGACGGTGGACGAGATGAGCCTGGGCGCGAGTTCCGTGGCCGTGCCGATCCGGTCCGGCGGGGACGTGGTCGCGGCGCTCGGCGTCGTCGCGCCCGGCCTCGGACGCGACCGGCCACGGCTGGTCAGCGCCCTCCAAGTGGCGGCCCGGGGCATCGGACGCAGCCTGCCGGGACCGGCCGGCGGCTGAACCGGACCCCGCCGGCGGGAAGACCGGCGGACCACGGCGGGCGCACACCTGACTCCGTCGGCACGCGCGGCGACGGTTCCCCCTCGGGGCCGGTGACGCCGGACGGCCCCGTCCGAGGGACCGGAGCGGCTCCGAGCGAGTACCGTTGACCCGTTCGTGAGGAATGCGAAGAACATCCGAGTGGTACCCGCGGGGGCCCGGGCTCGCGGGGCCCCGGCACCAAGGCACCACGGCGCCCCGGCGTCCGCGGGGCGTGGCAGCGCGAGAACCCCGCCCCGCCGGGCGTCTCCCGCCGGGTTGCAGGTCGGGCGGCACGCCGGGCGGACGGCAGGGGTCCGGCGGACGGCGACCGTCCCGGGGCGGCCCGGACATCGCCGCGGAGGAGGTGGACGAAGCAGTGGCCGCACACTCCCGTCGCCCTCCCACCACGTCACCCGGCTCCTTCGGAGGCCTCGCCGCACGCGTGCGATCCGCCCGGCGCCGGGACCGGCGGGAGGACCGGCAGCAGGACCGGCAGCAGGACCGGCGCGGTGACGGTTCCTGGTCCGCGCGACACCCGGGGCGATCGCGGGACCTGCTCCGGGTGCGCAGCGTGGCCGGCCAGGTGTTCGTGCTGCAGATCCTCCTCGTGGGCCTGATCGTCACCGCCGCGCTGGTCGCCCTCGTGCTCCAGGCCCGGCGCGACAGCACCCGCGAGGCCGAGTCCCGGTCCCTGGCCGTCGCCACGACGTTCGCCCGCTCCCCGCAGACGGTGACGGCGATGACCGGTCCCGACCCCTCCGCGGTACTGCAGCCGGTCGCCGAGAGGATCAGACGGGCGACCGACGTGGACCTCGTCATCGTGTACTCACCGGACGGGGTCCGTCTGACGCACCCGGATCCCTCCAGGATCGGGAAGGCCGTCGAAGGCCCGTTCGAGACGCCGACCTCCCCCCGGACACAGCAGGTCGACACGTCCAGGGGCCGCTCGGTGGTCGCGTACGCCCCCCTCACCGAGCCCGACGGGACGACGGTCGGCTCGGTGGGGGTCGGGATCACGGTCGCCAGGGTGGCCGGCTCGGCGGCCGAGGAGCTGCCGGTGCTCCTGGGAGCCGCGGGCGCGGCCCTGGCCCTGTCCGCGGGCGGCACCGCCCTGGTGAGCCGGCGGCTGCTGCGCCAGACCCACGGCCTCGGTCCGGTGGAGATGACCCGGGTGTACGACCACCACGACGCGGTGCTGCACGCGGTCCGGGAGGGGGTGCTGATCATCGGCGGGGACGGACGGCTGGTACTGGCCAACGACGAGGCGCGGCGGCTGCTGGAGCTGCCGCCGGACGTGGAGCGGCGGGCCGTCTGCGACCTCGGCCTGGACCCGGCCGTCACCGACCTGCTGACGTCGGACCGGGTGGCCACCGACGAGGTGCACCTCACGGCGGACCGGCTGCTGGCGGTGAACAAGCGGCCCACCGGTCCTCACGGCGGGCACAGCGGAAGCGTGGTGACCCTCAGGGACACCACGGAGCTGCGGACCCTCTCGGGGCGGGCGGAGGTGGCACGCGAGCGGCTGACGCTCCTCTACGACGCGGGGACACGGATCGGCGCCGCCCTCGACGTGGAGCGCACCGCGTGGGAGCTGGCGCAGGTGGCGGTTCCGCGCTTCGCCGACATCACCACCGTCGATCTCGCCGAGGGGGTGCTGCGCGGCCAGGAGCCGGACGTGGCGGTCACCGGTCTGCGCCGTGCCGCCGCGGTCGGCGTCGACGCCGACCGGCTGATGCCGGTGGACCGCTCGATCCCTCTCATGGCCCACACGCCCCAGGCGCTCTGCGTGGAGACCGGGCAGGCGGTGCTGCAGGCGGACCTGAGTACTGCCCAGGCATGGCGGGCGCTGGACCCGGAACATGCCGGCCGTGTCGTGGAACACGGAGTCCATTCCCTGCTCGCGGTGCCGCTCCTGGCGCGCGGCACGGTACTGGGCGTGGTGACCTTCTGGCGCTCGCGGGGTACGGAGCCGTTCGGTCCGGAGGAGACGCCGTTCGCCGAGGAGCTGGCCGCCCGTGCCGCGGTGGCCCTCGACAACGCCCGTCGCTACACCCGCGAGCACGCCCTGGCCGTCACCCTCCAGCGCAGTCTGCTGCCCCGTGGCCTGCCGGACCTGAGCGCGCTGGAGGCGGCCCACCGCTATCTGCCGGCCCAGTCCGGTGTGGGCGGGGACTGGTTCGACGTCATCGAGCTGTCCGGGGCCCGGGTCGCGCTGGTGGTCGGGGACGTGGTGGGGCACGGTCTGCACGCGGCGGCCACCATGGGGCGGCTGCGCACGGCGGTGCACAACTTCGCCACCCTGGACCTCGCCCCCGACGAACTGCTGGCCCGCCTGGACGACCTGGTGGCCCGGCTCACCCGGGAGCAGGCCTCCCAGGGCGACGACGAGGGCCTCATCGGGGCCACCTGCCTGTACGTGGTCTACGACCCGGCCTCCGGCAGGTGCAGCGCGGCCCGCGCCGGTCACCTGCCGCCCGCCCTCGCCCGGCCCGACGGAACCGTGGACTTCCCCGAACTGCCCGCCGGCCCGCCGCTGGGACTGGGCGGCCTGCCCTTCGAGAGCGTCGAGTTCCAGGTGCCCGCGGGAAGCCGGCTCGTGCTCTACACGGACGGGCTCGTCGAGGACCGCACCCGGGACATCGACGTCGGCCTCGAGATCCTGCGGGACACGCTCTCCCGCCCCGGCCGGTCCCCCGAGCAGACCTGCGAGGCCGTACTCGAAGCCCTCCTGCCCGACCACCCGACCGACGACATCGCCCTGCTGGTCGCCCGCACCCGTGTACTCGACCCCGGGCAGATCGCCGGCTGGGACGTGCCCCGCGACGCGGCGGCCGTCTCCCGGGTCCGCGCCGACGTCACCCGGCAGCTGGCGGACTGGGACCTGACCCACGCGGGCTTCACCACCGGGCTCATCCTCAGCGAACTGGTCACCAACGCCATCCGGCACGGCACCGCCCCCATCCACGTCCGCCTGCTGCGGGACCGCCGCCTGATCTGCGAGGTCTCCGACGGCAGCAGCACCTCACCCCATCTGCGCCAGGCGGCGACCACGGACGAGGGCGGCCGCGGCCTGTTCCTCGTCGCCCGCTACGCCGAACGCTGGGGCACCAGATACACACCGAACGGCAAGGTCATCTGGGCCGAACAGTCACTGAACGGAACGCCGGGCGGACCCGGCGGCGCCATGAGCGGCGACGAGGTACTCGACCTGTGGCCCGACGCGACCCTCTGACGAAGCCGGGGCGTCCCTTTCGAGCCCGGAGAACAAGCGCCCTCCACACGTACCCCATGATGAAGGAGGGCCCATCCCCGCGGGTGCGGGGAGCAGGCCATCATCACCGTGGGCATCGTGGTGGTCGGAGGGCCATCCCCGCGGGTGCGGGGAGCAGCCGTTGAAGAACGAGGGGGAGTGGCGTGGGCAGGGGCCATCCCCGCGAGTGCGGGGAGCAGGTGTCGGGTTCCCCCTACATTCAATGTGTCGGGGGGCCATCCCCGCGGGTGCGGGGAGCAGACCCACGGGTCCTTCGCGACGCCGATGAGGATGGGGCCATCCCCGCGGGTGCGGGGAGCAGGGGGAGATCGAGGCCGCGATCGAAGCGTCGCAGGGGCCATCCCCGCGGGTGCGGGGAGCAGGGGCCATCCCCGCGGGTGCGGGGAGCAGAGTCTGGAGACCGACGACGAACCGCAGGACCGGGGGCCATCCCCGCGGGTGCGGGGAGCAGGGCGGCAGGGACCACAGGACGGCCTCGGGCCAGGGGCCATCCCCGCGGGTGCGGGGAGCAGCCGGTGAGCTGCGCGGCATGCGCATCGACCGCGGGGCCATCCCCGCGGGTGCGGGGAGCAGACCGCGTGCACCGCGTGCGCCTGCACCGCCCGGGGGCCATCCCCGCGGGTGCGGGGAGCAGGTCGGTGCCGTCGCCCTGCCGGGTCGCCTCCAGGGGCCATCCCCGCGGGTGCGGGGAGCAGAGAGAGTCCTCATGAGCACTACCCACATCCGCGGGGCCATCCCCGCGGGTGCGGGGAGCAGTCCGCGCACGAGTTCAAGACGTCCATCGAGGCGGGGCCATCCCCGCGGGTGCGGGGAGCAGTCTTCCGGGCGGGGAACGATGGGCTCGAAGTCGGGGCCATCCCCGCGGGTGCGGGGAGCAGTGACGCCCGGACCATTCGGCCCGATGTCCTTGGGGGCCATCCCCGCGGGTGCGGGGAGCAGATCCGTGCCCAGGTAGATGCCGTTGTGGTCGAGGGGCCATCCCCGCGGGTGCGGGGAGCAGGCTGTGTGGCCTGCGAGGTTGTCGAGGGCAGCGGCAGTTCTGGAGTACTTTCACTGATTCCGGCGATCCTCTTGAATCGCGCATAACGCGCATCAAGGTCGCCCGAAACGGCGGCGCTTGGATGTCTTGCTCCAACCTCGTGGCGGGGCCGTCGTAGGACCGGGTCCGTCAGATTTGGGGTTGGGGCGGCGGATCAGGGTGATGCCCTCGTGGTCGATCGGGCGCCAGTTGTGGTCGTGGGTGCGGAAGGTGAAGCCCTGTTCATTGTTCGTGGTGTGGGCAAGTAGGGCACGGCCCTGACCGGCGTATTGCTGGACCTCGTCCCACAGCACGTCGCGGATGCGCGCCGACGGGTTGCCGATGAAGACGCCGGCGGAGATCTCGAGGAGCCAGCGGGTGAGGAACCCGCGGAGGCCTGCTGGGCAGTTGGTGAGGACGATCACGGTCACCAGGTCATCTCCCCGTCCCCCTCGTCCGGACCGCCGTAGTTGCGGCCGGAGGCGACGTCGTGGCCGCCGTCGCTCTGGAGCGTGACGACGTCCCGGTCGTCACCCGGTCCGGCGGAGGGTGCGGTGTCCTGCAGGAGAAGGCGTTTGATGTCGTCGACGCAGCGGTCCAGCAGGGATGTCTCGTTGATGCGGTCGCGCAGCGCGCGGCGGGTACGCGGGCCGACCTCGTCCTCGTCGTCCGCCGCGATGTCGAAGGCCAGCGGGATGCCGATCTCGGTCTTGTAGAGATCGGCGACGTCGAGGACGAAGGACAGTTCGTGGCCGGAGTGGACGAAGCCGAGTGCCGGGCTGCAGCCGAGGGATGCGACGACCGCGTGGGCGATGCCGTACATGCACTGGGCGGCGGCCGTGACCGCCTGGTTGACCGCGTCGCCGCTGGTGAAATCGCCGGAAACGTATTTACGTCCGCGCCACGGGATGCCGGTGCGGGCGGCCTCGGCCTTGTAGCAGTCCTTGACGCGTCGGCCTTCACGGCCGAGGAGTTCGTGGCGGGTGAGGCCGGCGGGATCCTCGTCGGGGAAGCGCAGCCGGTACATGTCGCGGGCGACGGCGAGGCGGCTGCGCGGGTTGGCCCACTGGCGGGCCTGCGCCTCCATGAGAGCGGAGGAACGGCTCAGGGCGCGGCCGCCTGCGTAGTAGCGCACGCCCTGTTCCCCCACCCAGCACACGGCGGCGCCGGTCTCACCCAGCACGCTCATCGCCTGATGGGTGATGCGGGTGCCGGGGCCGAGGAGAAGGGTGCCGATGGTCGCCGACGGGATGTGGGTGGTGCCGTCTGCGTCCTCGGCGGTGATGGCGTTGGCGTCCCGGTGCACGGTGCAGCGCTCCAGGTAGACGAAGGAGAGCCGTTCGCCGGCACGGGTGAGCTGACGCGGGGTGAGGGCGGCGCGCCGGGAGACCGTGGTCACCCTCTCACCCCGCCGTGCCGAGCGGTGCCAGGGTGATCAGGCCGCAGCCGTACGCCTTGGCCTTGCCGATGCCTTGGGTGAGAGTACGGCGCAGGAGCGCGGGATCGGCGACCTCAAGGCGGCCGTCGAAGGTGACGGTGACCAGGCTGACGGGCGGCTTACGGCTGCCGGGACCGGCGTTGCGGGACTTGTCGAAGGCGAGGGTGCGCTTGTCACTGACGGTCAATTCGTACCGGTCGCCGTGGTGCGGCTGCCGGGTATGGGTGGTGCCGCTGGGCAGCAGGCGCTTCTCGTCCGGTTTCTCCAGGACGCGGAAGCCGCACATCTCCTGCTTCTTGAGGAGCCAGCCCATCTGGTGCACCGCGGTGAGGTGTGCTGTGCGCTTGGTCGGTTCGCCGTCCTTGCGACGAGCGTGGTGGACCGGATTCGCGGTGAGCCTGAACGCCCACCGGTCTCCTGCCGCCAGCCGGTCGAGGAACGGGCCGTAGGGCCTGCTCTGCCAGCCGGGTCGGTCCGGGTCCGCGGCAGCGGCCGCAGGCCAGCCTGCCTGCTCGACGAGGTGGGTCAGGTCGGGCCGGTCGGGACTGACCACGTACAGCATGACCTCGGCCCGTGCTGTCTGGTCCAGGCGCCACAGCACGCGCGGGGCGTCGGGCGTCGGCACGTCCGTGGGCAGCAGTGCGGGGAAGGACGACATGACGGCGGCGTGCATGGCCTGCGGCGAGGAGAGGAGACGGCGGGCGCCGGGGCGCGCGGTGTTCACGCGGAAGCGGGTGAGGAACATCAGGCGCTCTCTTCGTCCAGGGCGTCGAACGGGTCGTGCCGCGCCAGTTGCCGGGCGGACGGATTGGGGATGCGTACACGGTCGCCGAGCTGGGTGCGCAGGGCGTGTCGCCGGTGTTCGGCGGCGAAGCTGAGCGGCTGGTCCCGCAGGACGTCGGCAGCGTCCTGCTCGTCCTCGCCTGCCTCGCGCAGCACGGTCAGCTCGATCTCGTCCCGGCCGCGGTACTGCCTGCGGTACCAGGCGGATGCCTGCCACGGCACCTCGCGCAGCACCTCCATCAGTCCGCCCTCGTCATGGAGACCGAGTTCGACCGGCAGGGCGGGCGGACAGGAGCGCCGCCCCAGGAACGGCGCGTACACGGGGGCGCGCAGCGCGGCGTCCAGCTCGGCAAGGAGCGGGCGGTCGCCTTCGAGAGCGGCGACGAAGACGGCGTCGGCGAGGTAGAAACGCTCGGACAGCGGCATGGACTTGCCGGTGACGCCGTGGTGGGCCGTGTGGAAGTCCCGCAGCCGAGTGCCGGGCTGGTCGATCCGTACGCCGAACTTCAGCGCGGCCAGCTCTGCCAGCCTCTCGTCGTCGCCCCGTTCGATGCCGGCCGCGGCGGCGAGCATGCCGATGACGCCGCTCTTGGTCGGCGCGGACTCGGTGGTGCGGCGGGTGAAACGGGCCGAGGCCCCCCAGGACTGCAGGGGGCCCGCGAGCCGGAGGGTGAGCACGCTCATGCGGGCTTCTCCAGGCGCTCCACGACGGCCTGGCCGACGGCGGCGACGAGTTCGCCGATGTTCTGCGACTCGGTGCCGAGCCCGGCGAGCTTCTGGGTGTTCGGGCCGACCCGGAGGATCCAGGTGAGGGTGGAGTCCTCGTCGCCGTACGCCCGCTCGATGTCGGGGATGTACTCGGCGAGGCGGTCGGACGCCTCGCGGACGTGGCCGCCCTGGTCGCCGCGCACCGGGTCCTCGAAGGCTGCGACGAAGCTGACGGGCCGGGTGGTGCGCAGCTTGACGACCACGGCGTCCGGCAGCGTGTGGTGCCCGAAGGTGTTGATCTTTCCGGTGGGCAGCGAGGCGACGAAGCCGTGGACGAAGGCCTCGACCGCCCGGCGGACGGGGTCGGTGCGCGGCTCCTCCTCCCGCAGCCCCTGGCCGAGGGTGTCGGCCAGCTGGTGGACGCCGAGAGCCGCGTAGCGGTAGAGGGTGGCGGAGTTGAAGTCGACGGTGCCGATCATGCCGGCGCCGGTCTCCGCGTCGGTGTTCTCGTCGTCGACGGCGGTGTAGTAGTCGGACTCGTTCTCGACGCGGTGGACGCTGATGGCGTGGGCGACCTGGACGGCGGCGTCGACGTTGATGTCCGCGGCGTCGGCGACCATGCGGCCGAAGAGGGCGATGTCGACGGAGTGGCGGGTGTCGGCGAGTTCCTTGGCCTTGTCCTTGTTCTTCTTGTCCTTCAGGAAGGCCGTGATGTCGGCGGCGCCGTCCACGGCGAGGCGGGCCAGACCGTCGAGCTGGCGGGCGCTGAGGAACACCAGGTACTTCGCCTCGGGCGCCGGGGCCGACTCGCCTTCCTTGGCGGAATCGGCCTTGCGCTTGGGAACCTCGGTCTTCAGACCGGTGGCCTTCACGGTCTCGTCCGCGATGCGCAGCACGGCCTCACGAGTGAGCGAGGAGTCGAGTCCGGCGATCCGGTCGGCGACCGCCTCCACGATCTTCTTGGTGCGCACACCGAGTTCGCTCGGGTCCAGCAGCTGCTCGTCCTTGAAGTAGGTGCGCGTCGCCCGCTTCCATGCCTGGCTGGAGACGCGGGCACGCGGCACTCCCCCGTAGACCGCACTCTTGGGCGCCCCGGTGTCGTCGCGGTTGAGGTTGCTGGGCGGAACGGTCTGCAGGGCGTGCACGTCGAGGAAGATGCGGTTCACGAGGCGTCCTTGTCGGTGTCCGTGGTGCTGGTGGTGTCGGTGTCGGCGGCCACGCCTGCGGCAAGGGGCGGACGGCCGTCCTTGGGCTTGTCGTGCCAGGCGTGGAAGGAGCGGCCCCATTCCCTGCGGACGGCGTCTGCTCCGCCGGGCCGCTGCCAGGTGTGGAGCTGACCGGCGAGCAGCGCGTAGTCGAGCTCGATGCCCTCGCGGCGCAGCAGGACGACGATGTCGCGCAGTCGCTGGGCGAGGGTGGCCAGATCGGAGGCGGTGCCGGCGCGGACCAGGCGCTTGTGCACGGGCTCGTCGATCTCGCCGGGCTTCATCATCCGGCGTACGGCGGCGCCGAGCCCCCGGCGCCGGTCCGGCCGGTCGGCCTGGTGCATGCCGGCGGAGCGGGACTGCTGGTGCAGCGCGTAGAGAGTGAGCGCGACGTGCAGGGCGTCCTCGGCCCGGACCAGTTCGCTCTCGCTCATCGGCCGGGCGCCGTCCGGGGTGTGGTGCAGAGGGCCGGTGTCGATCAGGGCCCACAGGTCGGGCAGCTGCCCGGCCTCCCGGCCGGCGCCGCGCCGGAGCCGGGCCAGAGCCGCGACGGCGTGGGACCGGTCGGCGAGGTAGCCCTTCTGCAGGTCGTCGATGTGCTCGGCGGCGAGCCGGGCGACCCGTTCGCGCGGGGTGACAGGTGCGGTGACGGTGGTCATGCGGGTGCCTTCGCGGTGGTCTCGGGTGCCGGCGCTGCGTCCGTGTCCGGCGGCATATCGGTGGAGTCGGGACGGCCCAACCCCTTGTGCAGAGCGGCGCGGAACCACTTGCCGGCGAGCGCGGAGTTGAGCCACTCGGTGCCGTGCTTGAGCTGTACGGTCCGGCCCTGCCAGGCCGCGTCCCCGGCCGCGTCCATCAGACGGTCGCCGAGCAGCCCGACGATCCCGTACACCTGCTGCTGCCAGGCGGTGCGCTGCGCGTGCGGCTCGTCGGCGTCGGCGAGGTGGGCGAGCCAGGTGCGGTACGGGGCCTCGAGGAGCCCGTAGGCGAGATCGCGAGCGGTGGAGCGGGGCCCGTCACTCTCGGTGCCGGCCGCGCGGGCCAGGTGGGTGGCGAGATCACCCAGGGCGTTGACCGCGACATCGGCGTCGGCAACGGCTGCGACGGCTTGCTCGGCGTAGCGCCGGTCCTGCTGGTGGAGCAGGACGACAGCCATGGATACGTGGTCGTCGACGACCTCGTCGATCACGGACTGCTGTGTGCCGTAGGTGGCGCCGACAATCCGGGCCCGGACGAGGAAGCCGCGCGGCAGTTCCCCTTCCGTCACCAGGCGGGCCACCCACTCCAAAATCCCCGGCCGCAGGTAGGCAGCCGCTTCCGCCCCCTGGGCCCTGTCGACCTCGCCTGCGACCAGTGAGCCGACCCCGCGCCAGGCGGCGCGCTCGGGAGCATGCTCGCGCGGCAGGTACACCGGACTTCTCTTGAGCTTCTTCTCCTGGGGCTTGCTGCGCCGCCAGGCGGTCATCGGCTCCCGATACTGACGGTCTCGTGCGGGCAGCGGATCGCCGTAGCCGAGGACAATGCCGTGCACGCCTCTCTCGTCGAAGTGCAGACGCAGGCGCCGCGTCTGCCAGGTGTACAGGTCGCGTACGCCGGTCGGGGCGCGCTCCGCACCACCCGGGCCGCAGGGTTCCCTGCGCCACGCGGGGGCGTCCTGGTCGTCGATCTGAAGGTTGGAGGTGTCGGCGGCCACCAGGTTCAGCAACAGCGTCTCGCGCAGGGTGCGGCCTTCGACGAAGACGCCGCCGAGGTTCCCGGCCCAGCCGACGCCGAGCGGGTAGACCTTGCCGCCCTTGGCCCGCTTGTCGCCTTCCACACCGGTCTTGATGCCGGAGGTGTCGTAGGCATGCGCGTGGACGACCCAGCGGGCCGCCTCCGCGAACGTGAGCCGCTCGACGGTGGGCATGCGGGCGGTGAAGAAGGGCGCGCCGTTGGGCACGTCGGCCACGATCCGGTTGAGGGAGAACACCTCGTCCTTCGCCGTCCGGAGCCCAGCGGTCTGGAAGAACGGCGCGTCGCCGCCCAGCAGGTCGAACCGCCCGCGATGCGCCTCGAGGTACACCCTGACTGGAGCGAAGCAGTTCTCCTCGGCCCACAGCTCCGACCACGCGTCGATGTCCTGCGGTCCCTCGAGTGCGTCGTGCGCGACGGCAAGCAGCAGACGCACCAGGGCGAACTCCTGGGTGGGCAGGTCACCGACGACGCGCCGCAGGTCGTGCGCCTGCTCGAACACCTCACGCAGCGACAACTCGTCCTGCGTGCCGTCGCGTCGGAGCACCGGAATCCACGGCCGGGTGGTGAGGTCGAACGACAACACACCGTCGCCGCTGCTGCTGCTCTGGTCGGTTTCAGGCACGGGTCACCTCGAGGCCGTCGCTCTTGCTGTACCGGAGAGAGAAGCCTGCCAGCCGGGTCCGACAATCCTCGTCGAGCGGCAGGATCAACTGGCCGGCGAGCCAATGACTGCCCTTCACCTGCCAGGCGGCCACGTACAGCTCCTCGAGCTCGGCGAGCGCCCGGTCCATCACGTCCGCGTAGCTGAACTGGATCGGAAGCCTCAGTCCGCAGCTTGCCGCGGTGCGCGCCGCCAGGGCGGCCGGCACCTGGTCGGTGGGAAGTGCCAGCCCAGCCAGCACGCGGCCCTTGCGGTCAGGTTCCAGCCACGGCACCGTGGCCAAGGTTCCGTCGGCACGCCGCTGTACGACCACGACCTCGAGACTCTCCCGGCTGTCGCGTACCTGGGCCTTGCCGACAGCGGTGTCGTCCGCGTCGCCGACGCCTGCCGCGACCCAGCCGAACAGCGGCCTACCGGGCTTGGCAGCCGCGTCGAGCCGGAAGGTCGCAGCCCGTTCGGCCTGGTCCGCGCGGTGCTCCTCGTACCGTGCGCGAGCGGCTTCGAGCGCGTCGGCCCAGCCGGCCGGGCCGTCAGGACCGTCGGCGTACGCCCGTTGCACCAGCGGACTGATGTCGCTCGGCAGCCGTACCGGTCGACGCGGGCCGCCTTCGTTTCCGCCGTCATTTCCGCCGTCGAGGTGCGGCAGCAGGGCTGCGGCGGAACGCAGCAGCGCGTACGCCCCGTACACGGCGACCGAGCCGCGTACCGGTGCGGGCACGCCCGCGGCCCAGTCGACGCCGGTGACCAGGCAGCGCGCCGTGCGCAGCCGCTCGGGCCGGTCGGCCTGCTCCTCCCCGCCACGCAGGTGGCGGTGGAGACGCCCCATGCGCTGCAGCAGCAGGTCGACGGGGGCGAGGTCGGTGACCAGGAGGTCGAAGTCGACGTCGAGGGACTGCTCCGCGACCTGGCTGGCGACAACGATGTGCGCGGCGCCATCGGGCCGTCCCTCGGCCTTGCCGGGCGGCCCGAAGCGCCGCAACAGGTCTGCGTCCTTGGCGGCCCGGTCGACGTCGATGAAGCAGGAGTGGGCGACGGTCACGTTCGCGTCGCCGAACCTCTGACGCAGCACGGCTGCCGCATCAAGAACCCGGCGGACGGTGTTGCGTACGACGAGGACGCATCCGCCGTCGGCGAGTTCAGCCTCCAGCCGGTCGGCCAGGATGTCCAGGTCGTCCTCGATGCGTTCCAGCTCGACGTCGATGGTGCGGCCGGAGGCTGCCGGGTGACGCATGACGGGCGTACCGCCGGGTGTGACGGCCGTCAGGAGCGGATAGCCGCCGGACTCGGCGACGGCGTCGAACGCTGCCGCGGTGTCACCCGTCGGCCTGCCCGCGTACGCCTCCGCCAGCTCCCGCCGTCGGCCGGAGGGCAGGGTCGCGGAGAGCACCACGACGGGTACGCGGTAGGCGCCGAGCCACGACAGCACCCGATCGAGGTAGACGCTCATGTAGGTGTCGTAGGCGTGTGCCTCGTCGATGACGACGACCTTCCCGGCAACCGCGAGGTGACGCAGCGCCAGGTGACGGCTCTTGAGTCCGGCGAACAGCAGCTGGTCGATCGTGCCCGCGACGAACGACGACAGCATGGCCTTCTTCCGACCGCGCAACCATGCGTGGGCGACAAGCTCGGCCGGGGCGGCACGCGTACCGTCCGACGGTCCTCGCGGGGCGGGCTGCGGCGCGTCGACATCGACGGCGACGACACGGCCGCTGCTGCGCATGAGGTCGGCGAAGTCCTCGTTGAGGGCCGCCTTCGAATGGGCGAGAAGAACGGAGTGGCGAGTCCCGTCCTCAGAGGGAAGCCGCTCCAACCAGTCCAGCAGACGGGGGAACATCGCGCTGCCGGTGGCCATCGTCGGCAGTGCGAAGAACACGCCGCCCGCGCCTGAGCGGGCCGCGAGGATCTCGGCGGCGGCCAGCGCCGCCTCGGTCTTCCCCTCCCCCATCGGCGCCTCGATCACCATCAGCCCCGGCTCGTCCATCGTCCGCGCCAGCTCGACGGCCGCCTCCTGCACCGGCCGGACTTTCGCCCCCGGCGGCAGGTCGAAACGGGCCGCGAACAGCTCTTGCGTGTCTGCGGTCGGCTCCTCAGGGCGCCACGGTCCGGGCAGGTTCAGTCCACGCCAAGCCGCGGCGATGCGCTGCTCACTGGTCCGTGGGACATCCTGCGGAAAGTAGGGGAACAGGTCCGGGTTGCTGGCGATCCAGTCGGAGACGATGACGAGCGCGGTGAGCAACACCTGCACAGGCTGCGGCAGTCTCACCGCCCGCCAGTCATTGAGGCGTTCCCGTACGCCGAACTCCTCCGCGCACGCCTCGAGCAACCCCTCCTGCACCTGCTGCCACAGATCCCGGCTCGCGCCGGGTGTCCTCAGCAGTTCGGGGTGGTTGTCGAGTGCGTTGATCTGGCCGTGCTCAGGAGGTACTCCGTGGTGTCCGCCCAGCGCCACCGCGAACTGCCCGGTCTGTCTTGCCGTCCATCCGTGCCGCTCCTCCAGCCACTCCCCCAGCAACATCTGTCCGGCAAGCCCGTGTGGTGCGAGCCTCCGGTCCAGCCCCATCGCCGACTGGGAGCGCATCTCGAGCCCGTGGTCCCGCATGGTCTGCGCCAGCGACTCGACCTGACAGGCGAAGGCCGGCGTCGCCTTACCGAGATCGTGCACACCCGCAAGCCACACTGCGAGCCGCCGGGCGTCCCTCTCCCCTTCCGGCAGCGCGTCGGCAACCAACTGCCGTACACCCACGGGCAGCCACTCGTCCCACAGCCGCCCGGCAACAGCAGCACTGTCCTCCATGTGCCGCCACAGCGGCAGCCACCCGTCAGAGTCCCAGTCGTGCTTCGCCCACACGGTCAACACCGGGCCAGCAAGCCTGGCTCGCAGCCCCGTGCGGGCGCCCCCCTCGTTCGCCATGCCAGATGTATACAAGGTGAGGGCGGCTCACGAAGGACGCATGAAGGAAACGCGGGGAATCTGCTCCCGACGGAGCCGAAACCGCACGACAGTTCCGCTCGCTACGTAAGGTGGAACCTTTACGCTGCGACCACTTAAGAAACGCAAGACGAGGCACGAATGAACCAGATGACCAATTTGCCGGTTTCCTTGAAAGTATGCAAAACCACGTCCTCGCCAAGATAAACTCCCAGGTCACGCAGTCTGCTCCCCGCACCCGCGGGGATGGTCCCCCGACGCCTCCGGCGAGCAGCCCACCCGCGGCCTGCTCCCCGCACCCGCGGGGATGGTCCCTTCAGCCCGTACCGGGCCACGGACGCGGCCTTCTGCTCCCCGCACCCGCGGGGATGGTCCCACCCGGCTCCACCAGTACTACCTTGACCACGGCTGCTCCCCGCACCCGCGGGGATGGTCCCTCATCGAGAAGTCGGGCACGGACGACGACTCGCTGCTCCCCGCACCCGCGGGGATGGTCCCCCGGGCGCGCATCTTCCGGACGTCCTTCCGGACTGCTCCCCGCACCCGCGGGGACGGTCCCGCGGTCACCGAGGACTTCCAGACGGCCGCGGACTGCTCCCCGCACCCGCGGGGATGGTCCCGCTAGCCCGACGTGACGCGTTTGTCTGAGCTGCTGCTCCCCGCACCCGCGGGGATGGTCCCACCGCATGGTTCATCCAGGGCAAGGCCCTCGACTGCTCCCCGCACCCGCGGGGATGGTCCCCGTCCACCGGCCCTGGCGGGTACCTTGACCGGCTGCTCCCCGCACCCGCGGGGATGGTCCCGGCCCTGCCGGCGCTGCGGCACAGTCTTCATTCTCCTCCCCGCACCCGCGGGGATGGTCCCCTCGTATGGTCCACCTCCCCCGACGGCAGCACCTGCTCCCCGCACTCGCGGGGATGGTCCCCCGCTCGACTGCCGGTAGCTGTCCTGGAAGACCTGCTCCCCGCACCCGCGGGGATGGCCCCGAGGCGATGCGCCCGGTGGCCGCCGTCCTGCGCTGCTCCCCGCACCCGCGGGGATGGTCCCACCCAGCGGGCCTACGCGCACGGTCTGACGCTCTGCTCCCCGCACCCGCAGGGATGGTCCCGTCACCAAGGATCCGGAGATGCGCTGGACGAACTGCTCCCCGCACCCGCGGGGATGGTCCCTTGACGCCGTTGATCTGCCGTTCCGGCATGACCTGCTCCCCGCACCCGCGGGGATGGTCCCTGGGCGGTCTCGTAGTCGATGTCGACGAGGTCTCTGCTCCCCGCACCCGCGGGGATGGTCCCACGACCGGCCGGTGGCGCATCGTCCCCGCCCTCTGCTCCCCGCACCCGCGGGGATGGTCCTCATACGCCGGTACAAACGCCGCGCCGCCGCCGCTGCTCCCCGCACCCGCGGGAATGGTCCCATTCAGAACGTCGGGCTGCGGGACGTGACTGTCTGCTCCCCGCACCTGCGGGGATGGGCCCTGGTGCGGGTGGATGTGCGGGATCCCAACCTGTTGCCCCCCAGGTCCGCGGGGTGCATTCGGCAGTGGCGAAGCCGTAGGGACCCCTCGTCCTCACCTCCGACATCGTGGGCTTTTCCGCGCAGCCTCACCGACCGACAAACGGCCCCGTACTCACCCATCGGTGTGCGCGGGGCCGTAGTTGTCTTTCGTGGTGCGGGTCAGGTGTCCAGCGCGCCGTTCTTCACGGCAGACACGAAGGACGCCCAGCCACCAGCCGGGAACACCAGGACCGGGCCGTTCGGCGCCTTGCTGTCGCGGACGGGGACGGCTATGGCGAAGCCGTCGGAGACCTCGACGCAGGCGCCACCGTCCGAGTTGCTGTAGGAGCTCTTGCGCCACGTCACGACGCTCGGGTCTATGGTTCGCACGGCACTTCCTCCAACAGACTCAGGGCGAACTTGCGTGACTCGGCCGGGGTCAGCGCCAGGTCACGCACTGCATCGTAGGCACCCTGCAGCTTCTCGACCGCCGTGTTGTCCTCGATCAGGTCACCACGGTGCGCGTTCTCCGTGTACGCCACGGTACGGCCCTGCGGCAGGCGCAGGAACCAGACGTCGGTACTGTCGAGCCCATACGGGCCTGCGCTGAACGGCAGGACCTGGACGACGATGTTGGGGCGCTCCGACATCTCGGTCAGATACTCCAACTGGCCGCGCCATTCAGAAGCGTCCAGCAGGGCAGTGCGCAGGACCGCTTCGGAGAGGATGGTCCGGAACCGCGGCGCGTCCTTTCCTTCCAGAAGCTCCCGGCGCCCGGTCCGGGCTTTCACCTGCCGTTCCAGTTCCGCCCCTTTGATCCCGCCCGCCGCCAGCACCTCCCGTGCGTACCCCTCCGTCTGCAGCAGTCCCGGCACCACGCTCACCGCGAAGTGCCACAGGCTCACCGCCTGCGCCTCCAGCGCCATGTACCGCCGGTACTGTTCGCGGAACTGCGTGTGGTCCCCGGCGGCCAGCTCCCACAGGGCCAGCAGCATCCCCGGGGCCCCGTAGTACTGGTCGAGGGCCTGGGCGACCTCGGGGCTGCCCAGGGTGTCGCCCTTCTCCATCTTGCCGAAGAGCGACCAGTCCCAGCCCAGCCGCTCTCCGAGCTGCCGCAGGCTGACGCCCTTCTGGGCCCGCAGCCGTCGTAGTTCCTCGGCGAACCGCTGACGCGGTTCCTGGCTGCGGCTCGTGACGACGCGGCGCTGCGACAAGGCCGTTCACCTCCACGGACGGTGCGGAAGGCGCGTCCGTCCTCGTTCGCGTGACGCGCCGAGTACGCAACCTAATGCGTGGTGTTGGGGGAATATCGCCGTTTCACGCCGATTCACCCGGTCGTATTCCCCTACCGCGTGCCCGCCGTCGCCTTCTCCGGGGTCACCACCGTGTTCCAGTGGACCGTGCGGTCGCACCAGTGGTCGAGGAGGACGTGGTCGTGGCCCACGGCCAGGAGGCCGGCGCCGGTTTCGGTGCGGTAGGCCTCGACCACCGCCACCAGGGCCGCCGTCGTCGACGCGTCGAGCATCGCGGTCATCTCGTCGCAGATCAGCCAGCGGGGGCGGAGCACCAGTGCGCGGGCCAGGCAGGCGCGTTGGAGCTGGCCGTCGCTGACCTCGTGGGGGCGGCGGGTGAGGAGGTCGGGGGTGAGGCCGACGGTGGTGGCCAGTTCCGGGACGCGTTCGGGGACGGTGTCGCGGCGGCCGGTGGCGCGCAGGGGTTCGGCGATCAGGTCGGCGAGGCTCAGGCGGGGGTCGGCGGAGAGGCGGGGTTGCTGGAAGACCACGCCGAAGGTGGTGCGCAGGTCTCGCGGGGCCCGGTGGCGCCAGTGGCGTACCGGGGTGCCGTCCAGGAGGAGGGTGCCCGCGTCGGGGCGGTGCAGGAGGGCGGCGACCCGGGCCAGGGTCGACTTGCCGCAGCCGCTGGGGCCGAGCAGGCCGACGGCCTCGCCGGGGGCGACGGTCAGTGAGGCGTCGCGTACGACGGGGGCCGAGCGTCGGTCGTAGCCGGCGGTGATGGCGCGCAGTTCAAGCACGGGCGGTCTCCGGAACGGGGTCGGCCTCGACGACGGGGTGGTGGCAGGCGGCCGTGGTGGTCAGGGGCGGGAGGGTGGCGCAGGTGGGGGTGGCCCGGTCGCAGCGGGGGGCGAAGGCGCAGCCTTCGGGGAGGGCGCCGAGTTCGGGGGGCATGCCGGGGATGGGGGTGAAGGCTCGGTCGGGGAGGGCGTTCAGGAGGCCCCGGCTGTAGGGGTGGCTGGGGCCGGGGGTGCCGAAGAAGGTTTTCGCTTCGGTGAGTTCGACGATGCGGCCCGCGTACATGACGGCGACGCGGTCGGCGATGCGTTCGGCTGCCGCCAGGTCGTGGGTGATGATCAGGAGGGCTCGGTCGCCGGCGGCGTCGACGTGGCCGCGGAGTTCGTCGACGGTGTGGTCGACGAGGTCGCGGTCGAGGCCGGTGGTGGGTTCGTCGGCGAGGAGCAGGGGTGCGTCGCCGACGAGGGCGAGGGCGGTGGCGGCGCGCTGGGCGAGGCCGCCGGAGAGTTCGTGCGGGTGGCGGTCGAGGTGGTCGGCGGGGAAGGCCGCGCGGGCGGCGGCCTTTTCCCCGGCTGCGCGCAGGGCCGCGCGGCCGCGTACGCCGGTGAGTGCGGCGACCGTCTCCTCCATCTGTGCGCGGATGGTGCGGACGGGGGTGAGGTGGGCGGCCGGGCTCTGCGGGATGAGGCCGATGCGCCGGCCGCGCACGGTGCGGGCGAGGGTGCGTTCGTCGGCGGCGAGCAGGTCGAGGTCGCCTAGGAGGGCGCTGCCGGCGGTCTGCGCGTTGGCGGGGAGCAGGCCGAGGAGGGCGGAGGCGAGGACGGACTTGCCGCAGCCGCTCTCGCCGACCAGGGCGAGGCATTCGCCGGGGGCGACGTCGAAGTGGGCGTCGGTGACGGCGGCGACGGGGCCCGGGCCGGGTACCAGGAAGCGCACCGACAGTCCGCGGACCGACAGCACGGGAGGTCGCTCGGTCACAGCATGAGCTCCGATCGGCGGCGGGGGTTGATCCGCTCCCGCCACACTCCGGCGAGTCCGGCGATGGCGAGGGTGGGGATGATCAGGAACAGGCCGGGGAAGAGGGTGGGCCACCACTGTCCGGCGAGCAGGGTGCCGCGGGCGCCCTGGATGAGGGTGCCGAGGCTGGCGGTGTGGGTGGGCAGGCCGAGGCCGAGGAAGGACAGCGCCGATTCGTGCCACATGGCGTGCGGGATCATCAGGACGGCGGCGAGCCCCGCCTGCGGCAGTACCCCGGGCAGCAGGTGGCGCAGGACGACCCTGCGGCGGGAGGCGCCGCCGGAGACGGCCGCGTCGATGTACGGGCGGGAGCGCAGGGAGAGGACCTCGGCGCGGACGATGCGGGCGGTGGACAGCCAGTGGGTGGCGGCGACCGACACCACCACCGGCCACACGCCCGGCCGGAACATGGCGACGATGAAGATGCCGAGCAGGAGGTGCGGGACGGAGGAGATGGTGTCGACCAGGCGCATGACGAGGCGGTCGACCCAGCCGCCGAGTGCTCCGGCGGTGGCTCCGACGGCGGTGCCGATCACGGTGGCGGTGAGTGCCGCCACGACTCCGACGAGCAGGGAGACCCGCAGGCCGTAGACGCAGCGCAGCAGCAGGTCGCGGCCCACGTCGTCGGTGCCGAAGGGGTGGGCCCAGCTCGGCGGGAGGAGCTTCGAGGCGAGGTCGACGGCCTGCTGGTCGAGCTGGACCAGCGGCGGGACGAGCAGGACCGCGAGGGCCGTGAGGGCGACCAGGGTGGCGGAGACGCGCAGGCGCAGGGTGTGGGTGGAGCGGCGTGCGGTGCCGCGTGAGCGCCACCCGGTCCCCGCCGCGGGTACGGTCGCGTCGGCCTTCGTGACGGTGGTGTCAGTCATCAAAATCACATCTCACTGAGCTTCACCCTCGGGTCGGTCAGTCCGTACAGGAGGTCCGCCAGGAGGTTTCCGGCGAGGACGGCGGCGGTGGCGAGGGTCGTCAGCGCGGCCAGGAGCGGGAAGTCGACGGCGGTGGCCGCCTCGACGGTGGCGGCGGCGATGCCGGGCCAGCTGAAGACGGTCTCCACCAGCAGGGCCCCGGTGATGAGTTCGGGTACGCGGGAGCCGATCAGGGTGAGGACGGGCAGGAGGCCGGAGCGCAGGGCGTGGCCGAGGAGCACGGTGCGTTCGCCGAGGCCGCGGGCGCGGGCGCCGCGTACGGGGTCCTCCGCGAGGGCGTCGCCGACGCCTTGGCGTACGTACAGCGTGAACCAGGGGAGCTGGGAGAGGGCGAGGACGCCGGCGGGGAGGATCAGGTGGTGTGCGACCTGTCCCGCGGTGACGTGTTCGCTGCCGGTGTCGGTGAGGCCGCCGGCCGGGAGGACGCCGAGTTGGAGGGCGAACAGCCAGACGGCGAGCAGGGCGATCCAGAAGACCGGTGCGGCCTCCAGGGAGTACGCGAGGGAGGTGACCGCGCGGTCGAGGGGTGAGCCGGGGCGGCGGGCGGCGAGCACACCGAGCAGGGTGCCGAGCAGGACGGCGACGGCGAACGCGGCGGTGCACAGCAGCGTGGACCACACGATCCGCTCGCCGATGGCCTCGGCGACCGGTTGGCGCAGCACGCTGGACTGGCCGAGGTCGCCGGTGACGGCGGAGGTCAGCCATTCCCACCACTGGGCGGCGAAGGGACGGTCCACTCCGAGGTTCTCGCGGAGCCGGTCGAGGGTCTCCTGGTCGGCGCCGAGGGCGGCGGTGCCGGCGTAGGCCTTGACGGGGTCGAAGGGGGAGGCGGCGGCGATGGCGAAGACGCCGAAGGTGACGACGAGCAGGACGGGCACGGCGAGCAGGGCCCGCCGTGCCACGAGGCGGGCCATGGGGCCCCAGGGCAGTGCGGTCACTTCTTGGGCTGCCAGTTCTCGGCGTTCCACCAGGGGCCGCTGGCGAAGCCGTGCTCGTGCGGTTCGACCTGGGTGGTGAGCCCGTCCCAGCGGTCGGCGAGGACGTAGAGGTGGTCGATGTGGGTGAGGAAGGTGTAGCCGGGGTTCTTGGCGAGTTCGCGCTGGAGGTCGTCGTAGGCGGCCTTGCGGTCCTCGGGGTCCTGGCTGCGGCGGCCGGTGTCGAGGGCCTCGTCGACGGCGGGGTTGTCGTAGCGGGCCATGTTGTTGAAGCCGTCGCCGGCGAGGGAGGAGTGGAGCAGGGTGTAGAGGCCGAAGTCGGGGTCGCCGGTGCTTCCGAAGCCGGCGAGGACGGCGTCCTCGCCCATCCGGGGTTCGATGACCTCCCAGGTGGCGCCCTCGACCTTGACGTCGATGCCGGCCTTCTTGGCGTCGGAGGCGTAGGCGAGGGCGTGGTCCTGGCGGACCTTGTCGCCGGAGGGGTAGAAGAGGGTGAAGGCGGCCCGGGTGCCGTCCTTGGCGCGGATGCCGTCCTCGCCGTCCCGGCCGGTCTTCCAGCCGGCCTCGTCGAGGATGCTGCGGGCCTCGTCGAGGTCCTGGGGGCGTTCGATGTCCTTGGTGTACCAGGGGTCGTCCAGGGGCAGCGGGCCGTAGGCGGGGCGGCCGGCTCCGTCGAGGATCTTGTCGACCATGGCCTCGCGGTCCACGGCGAGGTCGAGGGCGCGGCGGATCGCGGTGTCGCCGGTGACCTCGTTCGCGGTGGGGAGGGTGACGGCGCGGAAGTCGTAGGAGGTGGCCTGGTAGGTCTTGCGGCCGTCGTCGTTCTTGAAGGTGGCGGCGAGGTTGGGCGGGAGGGCCGCGCCGTCGAGGTCGCCGGAGCGCAGGCGGGTGGCGCGGACGTCGTCGTCGGCGATGACCGCCATGGTGAGCTTTTTCACCTTCGGGGCGCCGCCCCAGTAGTCCGGGTTCGCCTTGAAGGTGAGCTTCTCGCCCTTGCTCCAGCCGGTGAGGACGTACGGTCCGGTGCCGACCGGCTCGGTGTTGAAGGCGCCGGTGTTGGGGTCCTGCCCGGCGGTGATGTGCTCGGGGACGATGGGCAGGACGGTGCGGGCGGCGAAGGCCGCGTACGGGTACCTGAGGGTGAAGACGACCTTGTCGTCGCCGTCCGCGCGGACCTTCTCGACAGCGTCCAGTTCGCTCTTGGCGGTGTTGTTGGTCTTGTCGTCGAGCACCGTTTCGTACGTGTGGACGACGTCCTCGGCGGTGAGGGGTTCGCCGTCGCTGAACGTCACGCCGGAGCGCAGGGTGTAGGTGTAGGTGCGGCCGTCGTCGCTGATCTCGGGCAGGGCCTTCGCCAGGGCGGGCTCGAGTTCCAGGTCCGCGTCCCGGGCGAGCAGTCCGTCGAAGATCTTGGAGTTGCCGTCCTTGCCGTAGCCGAGCAGGGGGCTGAGGGTGTCGGGTTCGGAGGGAACGCCGATCACCACGGACTCGGCGGACCCGCCGCCGTCCGCACCGGCGTCCGAGCCGCCGGTCGGCGCCGAGCAGGCGGCGGCCAGCGCGAGCGCGGCGGCCGTGGTCGCCGCGCCGGTGGTACGCCGTATTCGTCGGGTCGTCATCGAACCTCACACCTCTGCTGACTGGAATACGTTGTTGCATATTAATTGCAGCAAGGTTCTGCCCAGGGCCCCGGCCCCTCATGCCGACGTTTCGGGGAACAGCGGCCGCCGGGTGCCGCCCCTGTCATCGGCGTGCGTCGGGTGTCAAGGCCGCAGGTGTGCGCCGGGGTACGAGCTGTGCGGCGCCGTCCGCGCGCCCCCGGCACCCGCTTGTCACCGGGCCGGAGCCGGTCTACTGTCGCCACGCCTTGGTGAACGGGAAATCCGGTGCGACACCGGTGCGGCCCTCGCCACTGTGATCGGGAAGTCCGGCTCCGGCCCCTGGTCCTGTCCCCGACAGGACCGACGGGCAGCCACTGGGTCCCCCCTGGGACCCGGGAAGGCGGAGTTCGGGCGGTGGTACCCGTCAGCCAGGAGACCGGCCAAGGCGCGTCAACCATCCACGAGGTGCTGGAGAGGGTCTGCCGAGTCATGCACATTGCCGAAGGTTTTCTGCCACCGGCGCACGCGGTCGCCTGGGGTGTCGCGGCGGCGCCGTTCGTCGTCCACGGCGCCCGGTCACTCATCCGTGAAGTCAGGGAACATCCCGAGAGCACGTTGTTGCTCGGCGCCTCGGGAGCGTTCACCTTCGTTCTGTCCGCGCTGAAACTGCCGTCGGTGACCGGGAGTTGCTCCCACCCCACCGGCACCGGGCTGGGCGCCATCCTGTTCCGGCCGCCGGTCATGGCGGTGCTGGGCACCATCACCCTGCTGTTCCAGGCCCTGTTGCTCGCCCACGGCGGGCTGACCACGCTGGGCGCCAACGTCTTCTCCATGGCGGTCGTCGGGCCGTGGGCGGGGTACGGCGTGTACCGGCTGGTCCGGCGGTACGGGGCGCCGCTGATGGCGGCCGTGTTCTGCGGCGCGTTCGTCGCCGACCTGTCCACGTACTGCGTCACCAGCGTGCAGCTGGCGCTCGCCTTCCCCGACCCGGGGAGCGGGTTCCCGGGCGCGCTCGGGAAGTTCGGCTCCATCTTCGCCGTCACGCAGATCCCGCTCGCGGTGAGCGAGGGGTTGTTGACCGTGCTGGTGATGCGCCTGCTGGTGCAGTCCAGCAGGGGTGAACTGACCCGTCTCGGCGTGTTGGTGGCCAAAGCCGCCCGCAACAGGCCTGCCGCGTCGGCGCCGGCGCCGGCGACGGCGGGGACGGGAACGGGAACGGAATCGGAGGTGGCGCGATGACCAGGAACGCGAGGATCAACACGCTGCTGCTGCTCGCCGTGGCCGCGCTCGCGGTGCTGCCGCTGGCGCTCGGGCTCGGCGACCACAAGGAGGAGCCGTTCGCCGGTGCGGACGGTGAGGCTCGGACCGCGATCACCGAGATCGAACCGGACTACGAACCGTGGTTCTCGCCACTGTACGAACCCCCGTCCGGTGAGATCGAGTCGGGGCTGTTCGCCCTCCAGGCCGCCGGCGGCGCGGGGGTCCTGGCGTACTACTTCGGGGTGCGGCGCGGACGCCGGCAGGGTGCGGAGCGGGCACGGGAGCAGCAGCCGGTGCCCGGCACCGGACCGGACACCGGACCCGGCGCCGACGCGGGCGCGGGCGCGGCGGTCTCCCCCGGGCCCCGGGCCTGATCGCGCGTGCTGCCGATCGACGCGGCGGCGCACAGCAGTCGCTGGCGCCGCCGTCATCCGGTGGACAAGGCCGTGCTCGGACTGGGGCTCACCGTGCTCGCCGTCTCCCTGCCGCCGTGGCCGGGCGCGGCCCTGGTGCTGGTGACCGCGCTCGCGGTGCTGCTGGGCCCGGCGGGGGTGCCGGGCCGGCGGCTGTGGCGTGCCTACCGGGTGCCGCTGGGCTTCTGCGTCACCGGGGCGCTCACGCTGCTCGTGCAGGTGGGCGGACCGGACGGGTTGGTGTCGCCGGCCCCTGAAGGGCCGCTGCGCGCGGTTGAGTTGCTGCTGCGCACTTCGGCGGCGTCCCTCGGGGTGCTGCTGTTCGCGTTCACCACGCCGATGTCGGACCTGCTGCCGCGCCTGGTGCGGGCCGGGGTGCCCGCACCGCTGGTGGACGTGGCCCTGGTGACGTACCGCATGAGCTTCCTGCTGCTCGACTCCGTGCGCCGGGTCGGTCAGGCGCAGGCGGCCCGGCTGGGGCACACCACCCGGGCGGCGTCGTGGCGTTCGCTGGGCGGGCTCGGCGCGACGGCGTTCGTCCGGTCCTTCGACCGGGCGGCGCGGCTGCAGGCGGGGCTCGCCGGACGCGGCTACGACGGCACGTTGCGTGTCCTGGTGCCCGAGGCGCGCATCTCCGTACGGTTCACGGCCGTGAGCGTGCTGCTGCTCGTGGCGCTGGCCGCCGCCACCCTTCTCCTGGAAAGCCGGATGTCATGAGCGCTCCCCCGCCGAACGGTCCCGCGCGGAACGATCCCGCGCGGAACGATCCCGCGCGGAACGATCCCGCGCGGAGCGGTCCCGCACCGGACGATCCCGCGCTGGTCGCCCTGCGCGACGCGTCCTTCGCGTACGAGGACGGTCCGGCCGTGCTGAGCGGCCTCGACTTCGAGGTGCGTCAGGGGCGCGCGCTCGCGCTGCTGGGCCGCAACGGCAGTGGCAAGACGACGTTGATGCGGCTGCTGAGCGGTGGACTGCGGCCGAGCGGGGGCGAGTTGACGGTGGAAGGCCGGCCCGTGCGATACGACCGCAAGGGGCTGACGCGGTTGCGGACGACGGTGCAGCTGGTGGTGCAGGACCCCGACGACCAGTTGTTCGCGGCGTCCGTGGGGCAGGACGTGTCGTTCGGGCCGCTGAACCTCGGGCTGTCCGACACGGAGGTGCGGGCGCGGGTCGCACAGGCGCTGGCCGCGCTCGGCATCACCGCGCTCGCCGAGCGGCCCACCCATCTGCTGTCCTACGGGCAGCGCAAGCGGGCCGCGATCGCGGGGGCGGTGGCGATGCGACCGCGTGTCCTGGTCCTGGACGAGCCGACCGCGGGCCTCGACCCCGACGGTCGGGAACGGCTGCTCGCCACCCTCACCGGGCTGCGTGAGCGGGGCACCACGGTCGTCATGGCCACCCACGACGTGGACCTCGCCCTGCGCTGGGCCGACGACGCGGCGCTGCTCACACCGTCCGGGGTGCGTACCGGGCCGGCGGCCGTGATGCTGGCCCGTACGGACCTCCTCGCGGCGGCCGGGCTGCGGCTTCCGTGGGGCATCGCGGCCGCGCACCTGCTGCGTGCGTGGGGGCTGCCGGCCGATGGGGGCGCCGCCCCTCGCACCCCGGAGGAGCTGGCAGCGGTCGCCGCGACCTGCCGGCGGAGTGCTCCGCCCACTGACCGCATCACCCGGAAAGTCCCCCTTACCGGTGATCCCGACGACCCCGCGTCGTGAATCCGTACAATCACAACAGCGTTCTACTGCCGTACAGTTGGCCGAAAATCAGCTATCAAGGACAGGGCGGGCGCCCCGAACCGGCTTCGAAGCGGAGGGCGTTGCGGATGCGAGGGACAAGCGGTACCCCTGCTTCCAAGTCTCTCGGCGCGCTGGTGGCCGCCGACAGCCGTACCACGCGGCTGTGTTCCACCCGCAAATTCACGACGAAATCGGCTCCGACGACGGACCACACGCGCAGACGAGGTTTCACCCACATCCGGATGACTAGCATGGGGCCAGTTTTCGTCCGGACAACGGCCGTCCTTTTGGCGGATCCGTCCCGGCCCGCGGTCGGCGCGCGCCGTCGGCTCTTTTCTCCCCGCACTCGAGCACCGAGGGACCGCTGAATGTCAGTGCCTGCACCGCCCAGTCAGCACCGGCCGGAGAAGGCGCCCCAGGCCTCGCCGGCCGTCCCCGCGATCGCCCTGGTGGTGAGCGCGGCGGCCGCGGGGACGGCGGTGGCGACGGCGCCCGCCGCCGCCACCACGTGGACGCTCGTGTCGGCCGTGGTCGCCTGGTGCTGCGTGGCCGTCACGGTCCTCGTCGGCGCCCTGCTCGTCCGCCGGGCCCGCCGGGCGGCCTGGGAACGGGGTGGCGAGGCGGACCGGCTGAGGGAGCAACTGGACCAGCTGAACGCCGAGTCGGCGTACCTGGTGAACGTCACGATGCCGGCCGTCGTCAAACGGCTCCGTGAGGGAACCGGTGCGGGGGACGCCCTCGCGAGCGTGGCCCCGCCGTCCGACCCGCAGCTGCGGCGGATCACGCACTCCTTCGCCACCGCCTGCGCGGAGTCCGCCCAGCACGCCGAGGCCCTGAACACCGAACTCCTGCAGGTCCGGCAGGAGCTGGACGAGATCGCCGCCGAAGTGGAGCGGCTGACGCACAAGGCGCTGCCCGCCGCCGTGGCGAAGCTGCGCGAGGGCAGCTCGGCGGACACCGTGCTCGCCGAGTTCGAGTGGTCGCACGCCCCGATGCTCCGGGCCCCCGCCGAATCGTTCGTCCGGGAGCTGGCCCGCAGCGAGCGCCGGGCCGCCGCCGCGCAGGCCACCTCGGCGAAGTCCCTGAGCCGCGTGCAGGCCAAGGCGGTCAGCATGCTCGCCGACCTGCGGGAGATGCAGGAGCGGCACGGCGAGGAGGTCTTCGGCGATCTGCTGAAGCTGGATCACAGCACGTCGCAGCTCGGTCTCATGACGGACCGCCTCGCGCTGCTCATGGGCGGCCGGTCCAGCCGGGCGTGGAACAAGCCGATCGTGATGGAGAGCATCCTGCGCGGCGCGGTCGGCCGGATCGCCGCCTACCGGCGGGTGCGGCTGCACTCGTCGAGCAGCGCCGCGGTCTCCGGGTTCGCGGCGGAGGGCGTGATGCACCTGCTCGCCGAGCTGATGGACAACGCTGCCAACTTCTCGCCGCCGATCGACGAGGTCCACGTGTACGTGGAGGAACGCAGCGCCGGCATCGTCGTCACGATCGAGGACAGCGGCCTGAAGATGGCGGACGCGGCGATGCGCCACGCCGAGGAGGCGGTGGCCGGCCTCGCGCCCGACCTCGCCTCGCTGCAGGGCACGCGGCTCGGTCTCGCCGTCGTGGGACGGCTGGCGACGAAGTACGGCATCGATGTCAACTTCCGGCCGTCCTCGCGCGGCGGCACCGGCGTCGTCGTCCTGCTGCCCCCGCAACTGCTCGCCCAGCAGCGGGACCCGGGCCCCGGGCAGGCCACGGGCCGCCCGCCCGTCGCCCCGCCCGTGGCCGGGGCCACGCCCGCACTCCCCGCCACACCTGCGCCCGCGCCCGCGCCCGCCGCGGAGACGCCCCGCACCGCACCGCCGCAGCCTGCCGCCGAGCGGCCCTCCGAGCGGCCGAAGCTCCCCGAGCAGGGCAGGTCCCGAAGCGCCACGCCGAACGGGCTGCCCGTCCGCAGACCCGGACGCACCATGGCCGAGGCGGAACACGAGCGTGAGCAGCGCCGGTCCTCCGCCGGCCCTGCGAACGACACCCCGGCGGACGGTCCGCCGCGCGACGCCGGCTCCCGCTTCGGTGCCTTCCACCGGGGACGCCAGTCCAAGAACAGGACCGGCGGACCGGAATCCGGGCCGCCGGCGTCCGCGTAGGCCCACGCCCTCGTCTCCCCGTACGGCGCCCGGGGCATCGGCGTCCCATCCCCCCTCCCCCGCTCGAGTTCGTGAGATTGGAGAAACGGGCGGTGACCGGTCAGCCCGGCACCACCGTCCCGACACCCACCATGCAGACCACCGACAACAGCCTCACCTGGCTTCTGCAGAATCTCCTGGAGCGCACCCCGGGCACCCGGCACGCGCTGGTGCTGTCCCGGGACGGCCTCAAGCTGTGCTGGTCCGAGCATCTGTCGCTCGACCAGGCCGACCAACTGGCGGCGATCTGTTCCGGAATCCAGGCGCTCGCCCAGGGCGCCTCCGTCGAGTTCGGCGACGGGACCGGCGGGGTGCGTCACTCCATGACCGAGTTCCACGGCGGCCTGCTGTTCATCGTGGAGGCCGGTGAGGGGGCGCACCTGGCGGCCCTCGCGGACGAGAGCGCCGACCCGAGCGTGGTGGGCCATCAGATGACGGAGCTGGTCGAGCAGATCGGGGAGCACCTGCGGGCCGAGCCCCGGACGTCCGCCCAGGGAAGCGCCACGTCGTGATGCGCAGGCCCGTGGACACCGGTGACCCCGACCGTCTCTACCTGGTCACCAACGGACGCAGCCGCACCGACGACTCGTTCGACCTGGTCACCCTCGTGGTCAGTGAGTGCGAGCCCACCCCCGGAATGCAGTCGGAGCATGCCCGGATCCTCGACCTGTGCCGTCATCCGACGGCCCTGGTCGAGATCGCCGCGGAGCTGAACCTGCCCATCACCGTGGTGCGGATCCTGCTCGGCGACCTGCTCGCCACGAGCCGCATCACGGCCCGCCATCCGCACGCGGCGAAGGCCGTCGCCTCGCTCCCCGATTCCGCCCTTCTCCAGGAGGTTCTCCATGGGCTCCGCAACATCTGAGCTCCCCTCCCGTCGCACGCCCCTGGCCGACGCCGCCGAAACCGGCCTGAAGATCGTCATCGTGGGTGGTTTCGGCGTCGGCAAGACCACCCTGGTCCACTCGGTCAGCGAGATCCGTCCGCTGACCACCGAGGAGGTCATGACGCAGGCGGGGATCGGCGTCGACGAGCCGGGCGAGGGGACGACGAAGACCACCACGACCGTGGCGTTCGACTTCGGGCGGATCAGCCTCAACGAGCGCATGGTGCTCTACCTGTTCGGCGCTCCGGGGCAGGAGCGTTTCTGGTTCCTGTGGGACCGGCTGTTCTCCGGCACGCTGGGCGCGGTCGTCCTCGTCGACACCCGGCGGATGGACGACTCCTGGTACGCGATCGACCGGCTGGAGCACCACCGGACGCCGTTCGTCGTCGCCGTGAACCGGTTCGAGGACGACGAGGCCCGGTATTCCCTGGACGAGATACGGCAGGCGCTCGCGCTGCCCGACCACGTACCGCTGATCGACTGCGACGCGCGGAGCCGGCATTCCGGCAAGGACGTACTGATCACCCTCGTGGACCACCTCTACGCACTGGCCATGGCCCGGGAGACGACACCGTGACCGACACCGGATCCTCCGCACGGCAGGCCCCGCAGGGCTGCCCCGCCCACCCGGGCGCGGTGCGCCTGGCCGGGCTGGAGTACCAGCAGGCCCCGTCACAGCTGTACCGGGCGCTGCGCCGTGAGCACGGCGCGGTCGCTCCCGTGCTGCTCGACGGGGACATCCCGGCCTGGCTGGTGATGGGCTACTCCGAGGTCACCTATGTGACCCGGCACGACGAACTGTTCGCGCGGGACTCGCGGCGCTGGAACCAGTGGCCGGACATCCCGCCGGACTGGCCGCTGCTGCCGTTCGTCGGATACCAGCCGTCGGTGCTGTTCACGGAGGGCGACGAGCACCGGCGGCGGGCCGGGGTGATCACCGAGGCGCTGGGCGGCGTCGACCAGTTCGAGCTGGCCCGCGACTGCCGGCGGATCGCCGACCGGCTCATCCCCGAGTTCGCGGGGAGCGGGCGCGCGGAACTGATGAGTCAGTACGCGCACGCCGTGCCGGCCCGTGCCGTCGTGCAGATGTGCGGAATGCCGCTCGACACCACCGACACCCGGCAGTTGGTGGACGACCTGCGCATCTCGCTGGACGCGGCCGAGGGCGACGACCCGGTCGCCGCGTACGGGCGGGTGGCCGAACGCCTGACGCAGCTGGTGAAGGAGAAGCGGGAGCGGCCGGGTGCGGACGTCACCTCGCGGATGCTGCTGCACCCGGCGGGGCTGACCGACGAGGAGGTCGTCCAGGACCTGATCTCGGTGATCGCCGCCGCTCAGCAGCCCACCGCGAACTGGATCTGCAACACGCTGCGGCTGCTGCTCACCGACGAGCGGTTCGCGCTGAACGTCTCGGGCGGCCGGCTCAGCGTGGCCGACGCGCTCAACGAGGTGCTGTGGCTGGCCACGCCGACGCAGAACTTCATCGGCCGGTGGGCGGTGCGGGACACACAGCTCGGCGGGCGGCAGATCCGGGCGGGCGACTGCCTGGTGCTGGGGCTGGCGGCGGCCAACACGGACCCGCAGATCTGGCCCGACGGGCACGTCGGTGCGGAGAACTCCGCGCATCTGTCGTTCAGCAACGGTGAGCACCGCTGCCCCTACCCGGCCCCGTTGCTGGCCGACGTCATGGCGCGCACGGCCGTGGAAACGTTGCTGGACCGGCTGCCGGACCTGATGCTCGCGGTGGAGGCGAAGGACCTGTCCTGGCGTTCGTCGATCTGGATGCGAGGACTGTCGGCGCTGCCGGTGCAGTTCACGCCGGTGGTGCATTAGGCCTGTCCGGCGGATCAAGTCGGAGGTGACCGGCGGCATCTCTCCGCCCGGGGCATGCGGGGGCTGGTGCGTCCGGCTGCACGGCGGCGGAGGGCGTCGACGCGATGGGGCCCCTCCTGCTCATGAGGCCCTCCCTGCGCACGGGGGGCCTGCACATGGGCCCCCCGCTCGAGCGGAGCCGGGAGTCAGGGAGGAACCGAGAGCGTGGGAAGTCGGCAACCGACGGCAACGCCGGTGGGGGCACCCCCGCTCGAGGAGCTCGGGGGACGGCGGGCCGGCCCCCGCGTCCTCGGCATCATCCGCCGGACAGGCCCTGGTAGGCGGTGCGGACAGGCGGGCTCCTTGGGGGTGGAGCCCGTGTCCGTCCCGTCTCCTCCGGGGGTCAGCGCGTGACCGGGGTGAAGCGCACCGGCAGGGACTGCGGTCCCCGGGTGAACACCCCCTTCTCGACGGGGTCGAAGCCGTCGGCGAGCCGTACGTCGGGCATGGCGTCGAGGAGCTGGTTCACGCCGATCTCGACTTCGGCCTTGGCGAGCAGGGCGCCCACGCAGAAGTGCCGGCCGAGGGCGAAGGCGAGGTGGTCGGCGGCGGCCGAGAAGGCGGTCGTGGTGGTGAGGTCCTCGCGGAAGACGTCGAAGCGGTCCGGGTCGCGGTAACGGCTCTCGTCCCGGTTGGCGGCGCCGATCAGGCAGGTGACGGTGGCGCCGGCCGGTATGGTGCCGCCGCTGAGGGAGACCTCGGTGGCCGACTGACGCATGATCATGTGGACGGGCGGGGTGTAGCGCAGCGTCTCGGCGAACGCGCCGGGGATGAGGCTGCGGTCCTCGCGGACGGCGGCGAGCTGCTCGGGGTTCAGCAGCAGGTTCGCGAAGATGCCGGCGATGGCCTTGTCGGTGGTCTCGCCGCCGGCGGCGAGCAGCAGGCTGCAGAACGCCTTGATGTCCTCGTCGCTCATCGACACGCCGTCGACCTCGGCGGCGCACAGCGTGGACAGCAGGTCGTCGCCGGGGTTGTCGCGGCGCTGCCGGATGATCGGCAGCATGTACTCGGCGAACTCGCCCCGGGTCCGCTCCCCCGCCGCGGCCACCTCCGGGTCGCCGGAGAGGTTGCCGAGGAAGGCGATGACGGAGGTGTACCAGCGGTGGAAGCGCGCGTGGTCGGCCTTGTCGAGGCCGAGCATGTCCGCGATCACGTTGACCGGGAACCGGGTCGCGTAGTCGGTGACCAGGTCGGCGGAGCCGGTGTGCCGGAAGGCGTCGATGAGCTCGCGCGAGTTGCGCTCGATGAAGGGGAGGAACTTCTCCTGGAGGTCGCTGCCGCGGAAGGCGGGAGCGACCAGGGCGCGGCGCACGGCGTGTTCCCGCCCGCTGAGCTGGAGGATCGTCCTGCCGTGCACGGGCTCGATCTGCCAGTCGTAGTTGTCGGTGGTGAACTGGTTGTTCTTGTCCTTGAAGACGCGCTCGACGTCCTCGTAGCGCGAGACGATGTAGCTCTGGGTGGCCTCGTGCCAGATGAGGGGCGCGCTGTCGCGCATCACGCGGTAGGCGGGGTAGGGGTCCGCGGCGAACTCGGGCGAGAGGATGTCGGGCACCTGCTGCGCGGTGGACATGAAGCTCCCTGGGGTCCAATAACTGATGTACCGCACAAGGTTATTGATCATTCATCGGCCGGGACAGTCCTGTCCTGGGTCCTCTTGGGCGCTTGGCGGTCGTTGGCCGAAAATCGCCCCGCGCGGGTCGGCGGCGCGGGTGATGGCCGACTCGACGGCGGCGATGCGGTCGCCGAGGAGGGCGAGGGCGGCGACGGCGCGGGTGAGGGCGTCGTCGCCGGGTCCGCCCAGGACGTGGGTGCGGACGTGGGCGGCCTTGACCTCGGCCCAGCGGGCGGCCTGTGCGGCGGTGAGTGTGCCGCGCAGCTCGGCGAGCTTGAGCAGGTTCGCCTCGGCGCCGGTGGTGAGGGTCTGCGCCTCGGCCGCGTAGTGGTCGTCGATGACGGCGGAGAGCTCGGCGTCGTTCATGACCGGCTGGATCCGCTGGGCGATCTTGTTCATGTTGCGGTAGGAGCCCTGGAGCCGGAACGGCGGTTCGGTGCGGGCGTCGTCGGACTGGGCGGCGGAGGCGATGTAGGCCTCGTTGACCGCGAGGACCGTGCGGCGGGCGGTGAGCAGGTGGCGCAGGACGGCCAGGACGCGGTCCAGTTCGGTGGGCGCGTACGGGTGGGTGAGCCGGTCGGCGTGGGCGGTGGGGTCGCCCCCGGCGAGGCGGATCAGCAGGTCGAGGTCGCCGCGGTCGCGGCCGGCGAGCGGGGCGAGGACGGTGTTGGCGGTGAGGGCGTTCTCGACGAAGCTGGCGGCGAAGGCGTCGTCCTTGCCGGTGAGGACGTCGCCGAGGTTCCACACGTCGGCGCGGTTGGCCAGCATGTCGGGCACCCGGAAGAGGTCGCCGGACTCGGTGTAGGGGTTGCCGGCCATGCAGACGGCGAAGCGCTTGCCCCGCAGGTCGTAGGTGCGCGGCACGCCTTCCCACACGCCCTCCACGCGGCGGGTGGCGTCGCAGAGCGGGATGAACTTCTGGAGGAGTTCGGGCGAGGTGTGCTGGATGTCGTCGAGGTACAGGAGCGTGTTGTTGCCGGCGGCCAGCGCGAAGTTGATCTTCTCGATCTCCTGGCGCGCGGTGGCGTTCGGCGCCTCGGCCGGGTCGAGCGAGGTCACGAGGCGGCCGAGTGCCGGGCCGCTGACCTTCACCAGGACGAGGCCGAGCCGGTCGGCGACGTATTCCACCAGGGTGGTCTTGCCGTAGCCGGGCGGGGAGACGAGCAGGAGCAGGCCGCCGGTGCCGGTGCGGCCCGACTCGCCGGTGGTGCCGAGCTGTTTGGCGAGGCTGTCCCCGACGAGGGGGAGGTAGACCTCGTCGACGAGGCGGCCCCGGACGAACGACGACATCACGCGCGGGCGGTGGTCGTCCAGGCGCAGCCGGGTGCGCTCGGCGGTGACCAGGGCGGTGCGGCGGCGCTGGAAGGCACGGAACGCGGGGGTGTCGCGGTCCCTGAACTCCTCCGTGCGGGCGAGGAACTCGTCCAGGCGGAGGGTGAGGCGGCGGTCGGTGATGCGGGGGTGGGTGCCGAGCAGGCCGTCCACGGTGACGGTGAGGGGCGCGTCGGACTCGTGGCGGGGCACATCCGGGCAGAGTTCGGCGGCGACGGCTTCGGCGAGGTCGCCGGGGGCGAGACGGCTGCCGGTGGCGGCGGTGTACGCGGACAGCCAGGCCTCGACGAGCTGGCGGCGGGCGGTGAGACCGGTGAGGGCGGGCAGGTCCTCGTCGTAGGCCTCGGTGGCGACGGTGCGGCGGAACTTGTCGAGCAGGGTGCGGGTCTGCGCGCTGATGACGAACCCGTCGGGGCCGGTGGTGAGTTCGTCGAAGAGGTAGGCGGCGGCGGCTTCCGGGCGGGCCGACGCACCGCCCGTGCCGTCGCCGTCCCCGTCCCGGTCCCCGTTCCGGTCGGCGATCCTGCGGGCGAGTTCGGCGCGCAGGTCGGCGAGGGCCGGGGGCGGGCCGAAGGCGTCGCGGACGCGGGCGAGGGAGCGGGCCCGGCGGGTGAGGTCGGCGCGTTCGGGGGCGGTGGTGCCGTGCGTCCAGTGGAGCAGGGCGAGGGCGCGGGCGGCGGGCTCGTGGCGCAGGAGTCCGGCCCCGTCGTGCAGGGGCAGGACGGCGGTGATCAGGGCGGTCGCGTCGTGGTCGTGGACGCCGCGCTCGTATCCCTCGTCGTAGGCCTCCTCGGCCGCCCGGCGGACGAGGGCGGCGAGGTCGTCGGTGCCGTGCAGGGCGTCGGGGCCGTGCTCGTGCAGCAGGCGGGCGGCGAGGTGTTCGGCGCGGTAGACCTCGGGCGACTCGGACGGCAGGTGCCGGTTCCAGTAGCGGCGGCCGTCGTCGAGGGCGGGGTCGGTGACGGGTGCGCGGTAGTCGGTGCCGGTGAGGGCGAAGGCGAGGCCGTCGCCGTGCGGGACGAGGGTGAGGTCGAGGGGCTGGGTGGTGACGGCGAAGCGGTGGCTGCCCAGGCGGATGGCGCGGCCGCCGTCGGCGTAGAGGTCGGTGCGGTCGCGCAGGGCTCGGGCGGCTTCCTGCCGGGCGGAGCGGAGCCGTCCGTCGAGCTCCTCGGCACGGACCCGGTCGCCGAGGTCGCGGAGTTCGCCGGCGGTGCGGCGGACCTTGGCGACCAGGGGGTCGGAGGCGAAGTAGGTGCTGACCTCGTCGGCGTCGGCGAGGGTGGCACAGCGGCGGGCGACGGTCTCCAGGACGCGTTCGGCGGCGGAGGCGAGCTGTTCGGCGCGGCGGGCGCGGGCATCGGTGAGGTTCTGCTTGCGGGCGGCGAACGCCTCGTATATCTCGGTGCGTTGGTCGGCGAGTTCGCCCAGGACGTCGTCGAACTCCGCGAAGCGGGACTCCAGGGTTTCCAGCTGGGCGAGAACACGCGTCAGTTGTTCGTCGCAGGACTCGGGGTCGGCGGCGGCCGCGAGGGCGCCGGTGACGGTCTGGCCGAGCAGGGCGAGTTCGGCGGCGAATCCGGCGCGGGCCTCGCGGTCGCGCAGGCCGCGGCGGCGGGCGTCGAGGGTGGCGCGGGCGCGGTTGACACCGCCGAGTGCTTCGGCGACGCGTTCCAGGACGGCGGTGCGGACGGTCGCGTCGCCGATCTCCAGTCCGGCGACGACCTCGGTCACCGTCCGCAGCCCGTCGGCGAGTTCGTCCAGGCGGGCGGCGACGGGGGCGGCCTCGGCGGCGGTGCCGATCTGCTCGGCGTCGGCGACGAGGCGTTCGACGTCGGCGTGGTGGGCGGCGAAGGCGTCCTCGTGGGCGAGGTGGGCGACCGCGCGCCGGCCGAAGGAGTCGAGGTCGTGGCCGGCGTCGGCGGCGAGTTCGTCGATGCGGGCGTGGTCGGCGTACCGCATCTCCTTCAGGGTCAGCAGATGGCCCTGGGCGTGGCGGAGTTCGGTGAGGCCCGCGACCCAGGCGGCGGCCTCGCGGGGCTGCTCGCCGCGCAGCCGGCGGACCACGGAGCCGATGCGGCCGGCCGCCTCGTCGAGCGCGGCGGCGGCGCGGCGGCCGAGGTCGCGTACGGTCTCGAACTCGGCCAGGACCTGCTGGGCGGTGGTGCGTACGTCCTCCAGCGGGCCGCGCAGGTCGCCCAGTTCGGGTTCGCCGAGCCAGTGGTGGGCGTCGGCCGTGCGGACGCAGGCGGCGGCCAGGGCCTCGTACACCTCGGTCGTCGGGGTGGTCCCGGTGACGGAGCGGACCAGGGACAGACAGGCGGAGACGCCGCGCACGAGGTCGGCGTTGCCGACCCGTTCGAGGGGGCCGTCGCCGACGGGCCGGCCCGCGGCGTGGGTGTCGGAGACGTAGGGCGAGTGCCACAGCTGGAGCGGGTGGACGCGGGCGGGTTCGTCGCCGTCGGGCCGCAGCAGGGTGAGCGCGCCGTCGTCGAAGAGCGCCCAGCCGTGGCAGCCCAGCGGTGCGGCGACCTCCTTGCGGATCACGTTGTAGGACAGGAGCAGGGCGCGGCCCCGGCCGGGGGCGTGGAAGGCGTACAGCACGTCCTCGCCGTTGGGCGAGCGCACCTCGCGTTCGAACTCCATCCCGGTGGTGTCGAGTTCGTACGTCTTGTGGGTGCCGGCGGCGAGGCAGTAGCCGCCGGGGAAGACGATGCCCTGGTCCTCGGGCAGACGCCGGCAGCCCTGGCCGATGCCGTCGAGGCGGACGACGGTCCGGGTGAGGGTGTTGAAGACGAGGTGGCGGTGCGCGCTCTCCTTGTAGGGCAGGACGCGCAGCAGGATCAGCGCGCCGACGCGGGCGTGGGCGATCTCCGCGTCGGCGAGGGACTGGAGCGGCTCGTCGACCGGTTCGGTGTGGATGCCGTCGGGGGTGCCGGTGTCGTTGTCCGTCTTGACGGTGAGGGTGCCGCCGAGGGTGTCGACGAAGAGTTCGTCCTGGACGCGCACGTGCGGGTGCCGGCCGACGACGTGGTCCTCGCGGGTGGTGCGGGTCCATTCGATGTCCGGGGCCGGGGTGCGGGCGTGGTCGCGGTCGCCGCGCGCGTCGAGGAAGGCCGCCCGGCCGTCCTCGGACACCGACCAGCGCAGGACGCGGATGTCGCCGGCCTTCTCGCCGGTCTGGAACACGGCGAGGAGTCTGCCCTCGACGCGGCGCAGCCGCAGCAGGCGGGCCTGGCGGTAGTAGCGGTGCAGGGCGCCGAACTCCCTCAGGAACCCGGGGTCGTCGAGGAGTCCGGGCACGGCGTCGTCGGGCAGTCGGTTCAGGTCGCGGTCGTGCGCGGCGAGGACGTCGCCGACGGCGGTGTCCGTCTCCGGGCGCGGCTGGGCGCCGTAGCCGAAGAGGAGCACGTCGCCCACGGCGACGATGTCGCGGGGCACGCTGGTGCGGTCGGTGCGCAGCCGTTCGGTGCCGGTGAGGCGCAGTTCGGCGGCGCCGAAGGTCTCGATCCGGAGCCGGTTCAGCTCCTCGGTGCGCCGGGCGAGTTCGGCGGCCTGCGCGGTGAGGCGGTCGCGCAGCACCTGGTAGGTGCCGCCGTCGACGGTGTCGTGGACGGCGGTGTCGTGGACGGCGGTGCCCGCGCCCGCCGGGTTGCGCGCGCCCTCGGCGGACTGCTGGTCGGTGCCCGTGCCGGGTGTCTCGTGGGTGCCGGTGGTCATGGCTGCCTCTTGCCTTTCGAACGGGAGCGGTCGGGGAGCCGCCGTCCCCTGTGCGGCGGCTCCCCGACCGGGGGTGGTCAGGCCCTGACGTGGCCGTTCAACGCGGCCAGCGGGGTGTCCGCGAGGCCCAACTCCCCAGCTTTTTCGATCAGTTGCTTGATCTGTCCGGTGTTGTCGCCACCCGTCTGCATCAGCTTCATGAGCAGCGCGGACACCGTCAGGTTCTGTACGTCGGCACTCGACACGGAGCCCAGGATCCGGCTCACGTCGTCGGTGAAGCTCGCCGAGCCGTCCAGCCACGGGCCGGCGAGGGCCTGCGCGGTCTCGGAGTGCTGGACGAACCCGTCGAGGCCCTTGCCGAGCGCGATGGACGACATCAGCCGGTCGAAGAACACGGACTCCCCGCCGACGATGTTGATGTCGGCGTTCTCCAGACCGGTCGCGAGCACCGTGGCCTGGGCCTCGGCGACCTGCCGCTGCACCTCGAGCCCGGCGAGCCGTACGTCCTTCTCCGCCTCGAGGCGCAGCCGGTACTCCTCGTGGCCGCGGGACGCCTCGTCCAGCGCGGCCATCGCCGCCGCCTTCTCGGTGAGGCCGGCGGCCTCCGCCCTGAGCCTGCCGCTGATGCCCTCCGCTTCGGCGAGCGCCTTGGCCCGCGCGCCCTCGGCCTCGGCACGCATCCGGGCCTCGGCCGCCTCGGCCTCGGCACGGCCGGCCTTCTCGATGACCTCGGCCTCCTTGTCGCGGACCCGCACGAGGGCGAGTCCCTCGGCGGCGGCCTCGGCCTGGATGCCCTCGGCCAGCCGGACCTTGGCCTGGGCGTCGAGGTCTGCGCTCTTCAGCCGGGCCTCGGCCAGGGTCAGTTCCTCGGCGGCGCGGTGCGTGGCGGACACCTCGGCGGCCTCCGCGGCCTTGATGTCCTTGACCAGCTTCTCCTGCGCCTCGGCCTCGGCGGCGATGATGACGGCCTGGCGCTGGCGCTCCGCCTCCTCCACGGCCCGCAGCTTCTTGATCGACTCCTCCTGCTCGGCGACCGTACGGTCCACCGCGACGCGCTCCCGGACGACCTCGGCGATGTCGCGCTTCTGGGCCTCGACCTCCTTGTCGGCGGCGATCCGGGTCAGCTCGGTCTCCCGCTCGCGGGCGATGACCTCGAGCATCCGGTCCTTCTCGATGCGCTCGCTCTCCACGGCGATGACCCGCTCGCGGTTCTTGGCGGCGACGGCGACCTCACGGGCCTGGTTCTCGCGCTGCACGCCGAGCTGCTCCTCGGTGCGCAGGAAGGCGCTCTGCGCGCGCAGCCGCTCCTCCTCCACCACCCGCGCCGTCTCGGCTTCCTCGCGGGCCCGTACGGTCTCTATCTCACGGCGCTGCTTGATCTCGGCGTCGGTCTGCCGGCGCTCCAGCTCGAGGATCGCCTCACGCGCGTCGACGTTCTGCCGGGTGATCTCCTTCTCCTCGCCGCGCTGGGCCTCGTTGGTGCGGACGTGTTCCACGGCCGTCAGCTCGGTGATCTTGCGGATGCCCTGCGCGTCGAGCACGTTGCCCGGGTCGAGCTGGGCCAGCGGCGTCTGCTCCAGGAAGTCGATCGCCGCGTCCTCGAGGTGGTAGCCGTTGAGGTCGACGCCGATGACCTCGATGATCCGGTACCGCAGTTCCTCGCGCTTGGTGTAGAGGTCGGTGAAGTCCATCTGCTTGCCGACGGTCTTCAGCGCCTCGGAGAACTTCGCGTGGAACAGCTCCTGCAGCGTGTTCCGGTCGCTGGCCCGCGCGGTGCCGACGGCCTGCGCGACCCTGATGACGTCGTCGACGGTCTTGTTGACCTTGACGAAGAAGGTGATGCGGATGTCCGCGCGGATGTTGTCCTGGCAGATCAGGCCTTCCTTGCCGGCCCGGGTGATCTCGATGGTCTTCACCGAGATGTCCATGACCTCGGCCTTGTGCAGCACGGGCAGCACGATCTGCCCGGTGAAGGTCACGTCGACCTTGCGGACCTTGGAGACGATGAGCGCCTTGCCCTGCTCCACCTTGCGGAACAGCCTGGACATGATGAACAGCACGACGAGTGCGGCGAGCAGGCAGACGCCGACGAGCACGGCGACGCCCACGGTGGCAGCATCCATGGGATACGTCCTTCGGAGCTGGGTGACGGACAGGAGTGAGGGGGTCGGCGCCGGGCGCCGAGCAGTGCGGCGGCGGGGCCGCCCCGGTGCCTCTCGGCCCGGACTGCGCAGGTGGTGACGACGTGACGTGGTGACGGCTCGGTGGTGACGTGGTGACGGCTCTGTGGTGACGTGGCGGCCGTGCGGCGGTGGTGTGGTGGTGTGCGGCACGCGTGGCTCGCGCGGGAGCCGTGCGCCGGCTCCGCCACGGGACACGCCGGGCAAACCGCCCCGGTTCCCGCCCGGTCCGCGGAACTACCGGGACGACCCGGGTTCGTCGGGCACCGGACGGTGCAGCGGACGCACGAAGAAGCGGGTCAGCCGCCAGGCCGCGAAGAGGGCTCCGGGCAGGGCCGGAAGACGCAGCAGCCCCGCGCCGGGTCCCTCGGGGACGTGCGCGTCGAGCAGCACGGTCACGCCGGTGGCGAGCAGCCAGGTGAACAGGGTCAGCAGGGAGAGCGCGAGAGCGACCGGCACCCCGCCCATCCCCCAGGCGTCGAGATCCGCGTCCGAGTCGAAGGCGTGCGGTGTGGTGACGCCGACGGCCACCAGCAACCAGAAGCAGGCCGCCACGACGAGGGCTGCGGTGAGCACGAGCGTGGGCAGGCCCGTGGCGGCCTCCGCGATCATGTGCATCCCCGGCCACCCCCTTTCCCGATCCCCGCGTCCCGCGTTCCGCGTGCCGCGCCCCTGTGACGGCTCGTGCCGCCGGCAGCACCGGCCCCCGGTGGTTCTGGTGCCAGGCGCCTGCCGGTGCCTGGCACCAAAACCGTCCGCGGTGCTCCCCGCGGACCATGATGGCCGGTCAGGCGCCGCTCGTGCATTGCCGGTTTCCGGCAATGTTCACTAGTGTCTGCATGCCGGGTGCGTGATCAGGGGCCGGTCCGAGTGGCGTCAAGGACGCGTCAGGATTTGGGGAGTGATGTGGCGGAGCGGGAGATACCCGAGGACTATCTCGAAGGTTATGCCCAGATCCTGGAGGAGGTCGCGGCCACCGGCCGGCGCCTCTCCCGGGACGAGCTGAGTTCCCGTCGGGCCCTGGGGGAACGGGCCGCGGAGGCGGGCTTCGGTCTGCGCGCCCTGGTGAGCACACACCTGAGCGCCACCCGCGAGGTCTGGCCGCGCGGTCGGGGTGATTCGGCCGAGGAGGCGCTCTTTGCCGTGCAGCAGGCGGTGGACGCGTTCGCCGAGGGCTACGAGCGGGCGCAGCGCCTCGCCGTTCGCCAGGAGGAGGCGGCCCGGCGGGAGTTCATCGACGACCTCCTCTACGGCCGCAGTGACCTGGGCCGGCTCGCCGAACGCGCCGAACGCTTCGGCCTGCGGCTCTCCCACGAGCACGCGGTCGCCGTCGCCCGGGGCCCCGTCGCCTACGACGAGGGCGACGCCGTCCCGCGGCAGGTGGAGCAGGCCCTCAACTCCCGGTTCGGCAACCGCAGCATCCTGCTCACCACCAAGGACGGCCGGTTGCTGTGCATCGCCCCGGGGCACCAGGGCGAGGTGCTCACGCACTTCGCCAAGCAGGCGCACGCCGCCACCGACGGCGGCCAGGTCGCCGTCGGCCGCCCGCAGTCCGGGGCCGGCGGGGTCGTCCAGTCGTACGAAGAGGCCCTGAGCACGCTGGAGATCGCCGAACGGCTGGGGCTGGACGAGCCGGTGCTGCACGCCGCCGAACTGCTCGTCTACCCCGTCCTCGCCCGTGACCGCCAGGCCATGTCCGACCTGGTGCACAGCACCCTCGGCCCGCTCACCTCGGCCCGGGGCGGTGCCGGGCCGCTCCTCGAGACGCTCACCGTGTACTTCGACTCGGGCTGCGTGGCGGCGGAGGCGGCCCGACGGCTCGCACTGAGCGTGCGGGCGCTGACCTACCGGCTGGAACGCATCCACAAGCTCACCGGTGCCAACCCGGCCGACCCCGCCCACCGTTACATGCTCCAGACCGCGGTCATCGGCGCCCGCCTGCTGGACTGGCCGGACGAGCAGCTCTGACCCGGGGGCCGTCACGGTCCTGACCGGCCGGACGGCGGGCGGGCGCCGCTCGTTCAGTCGCGGACCAGGATGACGGCCTGCTGGTGGACCGCGTGGAACTCGGGCAGCAGAAGGCCGTCGACCGTACGCAGCTCGGTGAGGGTGGCCTCGACGTCGGCGGCGCCGGCCTCCACGGCGTCGGCGGGGACCTTTCCGGTGTTCTCCCAGCTGTGGGTCTCGCCGTCGCACACCGCCAGGGTGCCGCCGACGCCGTACCGCGTGGTGGCGTCGCCCTGGTGGACGGAGGAGCCGACGAGGACCGGGCCCGAGGCGTCCAGGCAGCGGTACGTGCCGGAGAGGGTGACTCTGCCGTCGGCGGCGATCCGGCCCTCGGGCTCCACCGTCACGGTCGCGCCGGGGGCGGCGGGAGCGGCGGACGCCGCCGGGGGCGCGGCGGCGACGGCGCCGAGCAGCAGCGCCCCGCCGGCCGCGGCGGCGACGAGGACGGAGCGCACGGACACGGACACGGGGACGGCGGCGGAAGCGGGCAGAGACATGAGGAACCTCCCGGAACTCACGGAATGGGGCAACCACCAATACCGGCGGGGCGGGCCGAAGGCGGTGACCTCACCCCTCCGGTGGCGAGTTGGCGCCGTCCGTCGGGGAACCGTCCCGGGATCGTCCGGGAGCTGTCACGCTTCGCGGCGGACCGCTGCGACGGACTCTCGGCGGGGGCGTGGTCCGGGTGGACGACCCATTCGAATCGATCCACCTGCGTGGAGGTGCGCCATGTGTGCCCACCGGACGTCATGCCCCCGGACCCGTGTGCAGGTCCCCCATGTGGTCGCCGCCCACCCGGAGCAGGGCTGGAACCTGCTGTGCGACGGGGTGCTGCTCTTCGACGTTATGCCGATCTCCGGCTTAGGTCATGCACTTGACCTGCCTATTTGCGAGATGGACATGTCTTCTTCGCGGCCTTCAGCTTGGGTCCTGTGTGAGCCGGGCCAGGTATGCGTCGAGTGGCTGAACGCGTCCTGGAAGGGGCTCGTAGAGGTCCCACCAGCGGATGGCCGAGATCTCATCGTTCGCACGAAAGCTGCGGGGATTTGTGATGTGGCCGGTGAACAGCGCGGCGTATTCAGCGTGCTGGTCGGGCGCAAGCACGAATCCCGCGTAGCCCACGAACTGCAAAGGGCTGTCGGGACTCTGACCGGTCTCTTCCAGCAGCTCGCGCGTGGCTGCCTGACGAGGAGTTTCCTCGGGTTCGATCACCCCTCCGGACAGTTCCCAGGACTGCCGGAACCGGTCGAAGACCATGAGGACCCTGCCGCTGTGCCAGAGAGCGACCAGGGCGGCGGGCATCGGCGCATCTGTGGGAGCAACACCTTCTGCGCCGTGGTCGAAGACGATCAAGGCATTTCCGTGGTCGTCGGCGACCAACGGTTCAGTCATGCGATCAATCACCCGTTGATGCTTTCCAGCCTCGTCTGCAGACAAGCCTCAAGGGCTCTTGCCGTCCAGCTCAATCATCTTCAGCAGGGGCCGATCACGGTGCTGGACGGCCTCGCCGACAGGGTGCGGAGCCGCCGGATCTCACCGTGGGCGGTTTCCAGTTTCCGGGTGAGGTCGGGGCCTGTCCCCGAGTGGTGGACATCTCTGATCCCGGCCCCGGTAGGGGTCGGGCAGGAGGCGTCTTTTATGGTGATGAAGGTCTACTCGCCCGAGTTCAAAGCGGACGCCGTCGCGCTGTACCTGTCGGACCCGAACCACACCTTCGAGGGCATCGGCAAGGACCTGGGGATCAGCCGGGAGACGCTGCGCAACTGGGTGCGGGCCGAGCGGGCGCGCCGCGGCGGGGGCAGCACGACGAGCACGAACACGAAGGACATTTTGGTGGGCGAGGCCACGAAAGAAGGGCTGGAGGCTGGGGTAGCGGCCCTGCGCGCTGAACTGAAGACCGTGCGCAAGGAGAACCAGGAACTGGCCACCGAGCGGGACATCCTGCGCAAGGCAACCAAGTTTTTCGCACAAGAGATGACCTGGTGAACCGCTGCCAGTTCATTGAGGACCACCACCGCGCCTGGGGCGTGAAGCGGTTGTGTGCTGTGCTGGAGGTCGCCCGCTCCAGCTTCTGCAAATGGCGGGCCGGCCGCGCAGCCCGCGCCGCACGTGAGCAGGCCGATGCGGCGCTTGCCGAGCGGATCAGGGCCGTGCACACCGGGTGGGACGGCGCCTACGGCCGCCCCCGGATCACCGCCGAGCTGCGCGGCGAGGGCGAGCGCGTGAACCACAAGCGGGTCGGACGGGTGATGCGGAAGTTCGGCATCGCCGGGCTGCGGCTGCGCAGGCGCCAGGTCACCACCGTGTCCGAACCGTCCGCCACACCGGTACCGGACCTGCTGCGGCGCGACTTCACCGCGAGTGCGCCGAACACCAAGTACGTCGGGGACATCACCTACCTGCCGGTGGGCGACGGCGAGTTCCTGTATCTGGCGACCGTGATCGACTGCTTCTCACGCCGCTTGGTGGGCTGGTCGATCGCCGACCACATGCGCACCTCACTGGTCACCGACGCGCTCAGGGCTGCCGCCGCGACCCGCGGCAGCCTGGCCGGAGCCGTGTTCCACAGCGATCACGGAGCCCAGTACACCTCCCCTGACTTCGCTGATGTCTGCGCCGAGTTGGGCGTCAGGCAGTCCATGGGCGCGGTCGGCGCGAGCGCGGACAACGCACTCGCCGAGTCGTTCAACGCGGCCCTCAAACGCGAGACGCTCCGTGGCGCCCGCCGCTTCGACGGGGCCCGCGCCTGCCGCCCTGACGGTCTTCCGCTGGACCACCCGCTACAACACCCGCCGACGGCACTCGGCGAACGGACAGCAGGCAGCCACCCTGACACTCGCCGCATAACGACACGAACAGGTGTCCACTCCTCGGGGACAAGGCCCCACAACCACGTGGAAGGCCTCTACCGATCCGAACTTCATCGCCAAGATGCGCGGGGTCCTGGCCCTGTACGACACCCCGCCGGCCGACGGCCGGGTGATACGCGTCGACGAGTTCGGCCCTCTCAACCTTCAGCCACGCAAGGGCAGGGCCTGGCGTCCAGTAGGCAGGCCCCGCCGGCTGCGGGCCACCTACAACCGGTACGGCGGCGTGATGCACATGCTTGCCGCCCTCGACCTGGCCACTGGCAAGATCTACTACAAGATCCGGCAGCGCAAACGCTGGCGAGAGTTCCTCGGCCTGCTCAAGACCCTGCGCTCCCGCCGGCCTGAGGAGAAGCTGTACGTCGTCCTGGACAACTTCTCCCCCCACAAGCACGCCGAGGTCCGCAGCTGGGCCGCTGACAACGACGTCGAGCTGGTCTTCCTGCCGACCTACGGATCCTGGCTGAACTGGATCGAATCGGAGTTCGCGGCCCTGTGCTACTTCGCCCTCAACGGCGCCGACCACCGCACCCACGAGGAGCAGAACGCCGCCATCGCCGCCTACCTCCGCTGGCGCAACGCCCGCGCCGAGCCCAAGACCAACTTCGCCCCCGACTCGCCAATCCGCCAGTGGACCGCATACCCGTCCAAGGCTGCATGACAAGCCACGAGGAGTGGTCCGGTCAGTTCTCGATCAACGCCCTGCGGGAAATGCTGCGCGCCGGCCGCAGCCGACGATGACGAGCGCCATGAGTGTGAGAGCGATCATCCCGGCTGGAAGAACCGGTGCGCCCACGCCATCGACGACCACAGCCCCCACAGCACCACCCGCAAAGATCGCCATGTTGAAGGATGTCGTCAGCATCGCGTTCGCCGCATCGGCGTTCTCGCCCGCGGCCTCCCCCATGGCCGTCTGCAACTGCGTCGCCGAGCCGCCGAACGCGAGGCCCCACAGGACGATCGCGAGCAGCACGAGCACAGTGGACTGCTGCGCGGCGGCAAGAAACGCTGCGGCGACGATGAACAGGGTCACGCTCGCCAGGGTGAGCCTGCGAAGTGCGCGGTCGATGAACACGCCGGTGATCCAGATCCCTCCGAGCGCAGCGACGCCGAAGACGAGAAGTGTGACGTCGGGCCGGAGCGCGAGACGCATCTGCTGCAGGTAGGAAGCGATGTAGGTGTAGAGCAGGTTGTGCGCGAGCATCCAGACGAATACGACGGCGAGGATGGTCGCCACGCCGGGAGTGCCCAGCACTCGACTGAGCGGAGCGCGTGTCCGCGCCGGCTGCCCCGGGGCGTCGGGCACGAGGAACTTCGCGAAGACCATGACGATGACGCTGAGCAGTGACATCGCGGCGAAGGACCAGCGCCACCCGACCGTCGAGCCCAGCCAGGCGCCAAGGGGGGTTCCGACGGACAGCGCGACGGGGGTTCCGGTCATGGCGATGGCAAGGGCACGCCCGGCGTGCTCAGGTGCGGCGATACGCCGGGCGTATCCGGCGAGCATGCCCCACAGCAGACCGGAGAATGCTCCCGCGACGAACCGGGCGACAAGGGCGACGGTGAACGACGGCGATACCGCGGTGGCGGTGTTCGCGACGAGGAACCCGAGCAGGCCCGCAAGGAGGAGCGGCTTGCGCCGTGCCCCGCGCGTCAGCGTGATCGCGGGTATCGCCGCGAGGACCGTTCCGATCGCGTAGGCGCTCACGAGCTGGCCGGCGCCGCCTTCGGAGACGTCGAGTCCGGCAGCGAGCTGCGGGAGCAGCCCCGCCGGCAGCGTCTCGGTCATGATCACGATGAATCCGGTACACGCCATCACCACCAGTGCCGGAACGGGGAACGACTCGTGCGCTCGCTCGCGGACCGGCGTGGGGCTCGTTGTGGTCATCGGGTCGGACTCCTCCACTGATTATGGATTGATTGATCCGATATTGATCTATGTGCTTACGGGTGTCAAACTGGATCAGTCAGTCCGCAATAGAGGAGGTTCGCCGTGTCCCCTGTCGGCCGTCCCCGCATCTTCGACATGGAGGCCGTCTTGGAGGCCGCGATGCTGCTGTTCTGGGAACAGGGCTACGAAGCGACATCGCTGGCCCAGCTCCGCGAGACCACAGGGCTGTCCTCCGCGAGCCTTTACGGCGCCTTCGGCTCGAAGGAGGGACTGTTCGAGAAGGCCGTTGAGCACTACATCGCCGGACCGGGCAGCGTCACCGATGTCGTGGCCGACGAGGCGGAAAGTCCCCGCGAGGCCATCGCCCGGCTCCTCCACGGGTCGATCAACATGCAGACCGACACATCCCACCCTCGCGGATGCCTCGTCGCCCTCTCGGGGACGGTCCGGGCACCGGGAGCGGGCGAGGCCGGAGCGCGCAAGGTCGTAGCGGCGCGCCGCGCAGCGGACCGAGCGCGCATCAGGGCGTGCATCGTACGCGGTATCGCCTCAGGAGAACTCGCCGAAGACACCGACGTGGACGGCGTCACGTCAATGATCCACGGCTTCTTGCTCGGTATTTCGACACAGGTCTGTGACGGCACATCAGCACGGCACCTGCACGCCGCGGCCGACGCCGTGCTCGCGAACTGGGACACACAGGGACGCTGACGCTCACGCGCCCCACACGTCGGCAGCGGTCCACGCACAGCCCCCCGGAACCGCACGACTTCAGGCGACATGAATCGCGTGCACAACCGGCGGCGCACCTGGCCGCCCTGGCCTGCTGACTGCCGGGCAACCCGTCGATTACCCGGCCAACGATGGGAGCCGAGCCATTAGCGAACACGAAGTCGCGGTCCAGCGTCCCGTACTCGCTCTCCATGTAGGCGGCGTAGCGGTCGAACAGCTCCGGCCGCACCGGGATGATCCGGCCCTTCATGCTCTTGACCCGGGCCTGGTTCGCGTTGTTCTCGCGCGAAACGACGCGCACCTCGCCCTTGCGGAGGTTCAAGTCAGCGTGCCGCAGGCCCAGGGCTTCGCCGATCCGCAGCCCCGCCTCGTCCAAGAGCGCGATCAAGAACCGGTCCCGGCGCCGGTTGCAGGCGCTCATCAGCCGCCGGACCTCGTCATCGGTCAGCGTCCGGGGCGGCTTGCGGTGGACGTGGATGCGGATCGGGCTGTACTCGACCTCGCCCACCACGGTGTACGAGACCGGATCGTCCTCGGACAACCGCAGCCTCTGCACTGCGAACGACACACCACACCCCACGCCGACATGGACAGGCGAACAGAACCCGTCCATGTAGCACCGAAAGGCCCTCCCGTGACAGCGGGTTGGACATCGAAGACACCCGGACGGCTGATCGGCATAGTCGACGACACGGGCGAACTGCTGCCCGACGGCCGCGCGATCGCCCCGCACCGGGTTCCTGCGGACCGCCTCACCGTCGCCGCCTGACCGGACGCGGTGCGACACGGGGCGGTACGGCACGACGCCCACACGGCACGGCGCGACGCGTCGCCCGGTGCGGGAAACGCCCCGGTACCGGAACCCTCTTGCCCGTCAAGGGAGATGACCAGGCGTGATGCCGGTGCCCCGGGGGAGGGCGCCGATCGGCACGACCTAAGATGATCAACGTGTCCGACCAGCCTGCCCCACGGTCTCTCATCGTCACGTTCTACGGCGCGTACGGCCGCTTCGTGCCGGGTCCCGTACCCGTCGCCGAACTGATCCGGCTGCTGGCCGCGGTCGGCGTCGACGCTCCCGCCGTGCGTTCCTCGGTGTCCCGGCTCAAGCGGCGCGGGCTGCTCCTGCCGGCCCGCACCGCGCAGGGCGCGGCGGGCTACGAACTGTCGCCGGACGCCCGCCGGCTGCTGGACGACAGCGACCGCCGCGCGCACGCCGCCGCGAGCCCCGGCGACGAGGGCTGGGTGCTCGCCGTGTTCTCCGTGCCCGAGTCCGAGCGGCAGAAGCGTCACATCCTGCGCTCCCGCCTGTCCGGTCTCGGCTTCGGCACCACCGCTCCGGGCGTGTGGATAGCGCCGGCCCGGCTGCACGAGGAGACCAGGCACACCCTGGAGCGGCTGCGGCTGGACGGTTACGTCGACCTCTTCCGCGGCGAGCACCTCGGGTTCACGCCCACCGCCGAGGCGGTCGCCCGCTGGTGGGACCTGGCCGGGATGGCCAAGGAGCACGAGGCGTTCCTGGACCGGCACGCGCGCGTACTGGACGCCTGGCGGCAGCGCGAGGACACCCCGCCCGAGGAGGCGTACCGCGACTACCTCCTCGCTCTCGACTCCTGGCGTCACCTCCCCTACACGGACCCCGGGCTCCCTGCCGGGCTGCTCCCCGAGGACTGGCCGGGAACGCGCTCGGCGCACGTCTTCCACGGCCTGCACACGCGCCTGCGGGACGCGGGGGCGGTCTTCGCAGGCCTGTGACACGTGTCACACGATACTTGACGAGCGGCTCACGGCTCACGAAGCTTCCTTCCGGCATCGCGCGTCACCGATCCGTGACCACCGTCATGATTGCGCGACGGACGGGCCGGGCATGATCGACGCGACGGGCCCGCGGGCCCGTCCGGCGGGGGCGGGCAGCGTGCCGGCCGCGCACTCCGGAGACATGACGCCCGTCACGGGCCGGCGACACCACCCGGGGGGCCACGCCGTACCATTGAGTAGTTGAAAGCAGGACTGCCTGCCTGCTCTCCATGATCGGATCTCCAGCGTGCACGAACCCTCGACCTCCGCCTCCTGGCGCGTCGCGCTGCCGCACACCACCGCGGCCGTGCCCGTCGCCCGTGCGCTGGTCCGTACCGCGCTGGCCGAGCGGGAGCACGCCGCGGACAGGGACACGGCGGAGCTGCTCACCGCCGAGCTGGTGGCCAACGCCGTGGAGCACACCGCCGGGGGCGCGCCGATCGAGCTGGTGGTGGAGTTGCTGCCGACCGGCTGCCGGGTCGAGGTGCACGACACCGATCCGCGGCCGCCCGTCGAGCTGACCCGCCCGCCGCTCCGCGAGCCGGACCCCTGGCAGGAGCACGGGCGCGGGCTGCTGCTGATCCGCACCCTGAGTTCGTCGTGCGGCCACCACCCGACCGCGTCGGGCAAGGCCGTGTGGTTCCGGCTGCCGGCGGTACCGCGCCAGCGCCGGCCCGACTGAGCCGGACCGGCCGCCGCCCTCTCCCGGCTCAGGCCAGGGTGGCCACCAGGACCGCCTTGATCGTGTGCATCCGGTTCTCCGCCTCGTCGAAGACGACCGAGTGGGCCGACTCGAACACCTCGTCGGTCACCTCCAGCGACTCCAGGCCGTGCTTCTCGTACACCTCACGGCCGACCTGCGTCCCCAGGTCGTGGAAGGCCGGCAGGCAGTGCAGGAAGCGGACGTCCGGGTTGCCGGTGGCCCGCAGCACGTCCATGGTCACCGCGTACGGCGCGAGGGCGGCGATCCGCTCGTCCCAGACCTCCCGGGGCTCCCCCATCGAGACCCAGACGTCGGTGACGACGAAGTCCGCGCCCGCGACGCCCTCGGCGATCTCCTCGGTGAGCGTGATGCGGGCCCCGCTGGACTCGGCGAGCGCGCGCGCCCTGTCGATGACGTCCTGGGCGGGCCAGTAGGCCTTCGGGGCGACGATGCGGACGTCCATGCCCAGCAGGGCCGCGGTGACGAGGTAGGAGTTGCCCATGTTGAAGCGGGCGTCGCCGAGGTAGGCGAAGGAGATCTCCGTGACCGGCTTCCCGCCGCCGTGCTCGGTCATGGTGAGCACGTCGGCGAGCATCTGGGTGGGATGCCAGTCGTCGGTCAGACCGTTGTAGACGGGCACGCCCGCGTGGGCGGCGAGGGTCTCGACGGTGGACTGGGAGTCGCCCCGGAACTCGATCGCGTCGAACATCCGGCCGAGCACCCGCGCGGTGTCCTTCGCGGACTCCTTCTTCCCGATGTGCGAGCCGTTCGGGTCGATGTACGTCGTGGAGGCACCCTGGTCGGCGGCGGCGACCTCGAAGGAGCAGCGGGTGCGCGTCGAGGGCTTCTCGAAGATCAGCGCGATGTTCCTGCCCTGGAGGTACCGGGTCTCGGTGCCGGCCTTCTTGGCGGCCTTCAGCTCCGCGGCCAGGTCGAGCAGGCCGAGGAACTCCTGCGCGGTGAAGTCCACCTCCTTGAGGAAGTGGCGGCCGGCGAGGGCGGTCGGGACTGTCGCCATGGGGCGCTCCAGAGGTACGGGGCAGGGTCGGGCCAGATCGGACACGGGGACGTTTGGAAGTCTATACGAGCATCAGCATTTATATGCACCCACCGCCCTTGGGGGTTCCCCCTAGGGGGTGACGCTGTCGGGAATCTTGGTTTCCAAGGTTGTCGATCATGACGAAGATACCGGGCGAGCGACCCATTTTCGCTGTTCAGGGACCCGGCCCACAGGCCGACGGCTCGATGGAGAACGCAGCAGCGGTCCGGTGACCCTTCGGCGAACGCATCGTTCGTGCTCTCTGGCGTTGGAGCTGCTGTCGTGACTGGTGCGTCGAAGGCGTTCACCCGTTCGTGGTAGCCGCTCCAGGAACCACGGTCCTCGTGATCCGGACGGGTGGGAGGGTTGGCGCCCACGATTTTGGGGGTCCGAGATGTGTGTCCGTGCCCGTACCGGCTGTGTGGTCCCGGAACTGACCGTTCGGGTGGCGCGGGCGTGCAACCCGCACGGCACCACGGCGATGGCGATCCGTGACCATCTCAACGGTCTGTGGAGCGATGAGGACTTCGAGGAGTGGTACCCGCGGGACGGCAGGCCGGGCCTGTCACCTGCCCAGTTGGCCACGGTGTCCGTCCTGCAGTTCCTGCTGGAGCTGTCCGACCGGCAGGCAGCCGAGTCCGTGCGCAACCGCATCGACTGGAAGTACGCCCTGGGCATGGAGCTGGAGGACCCCGGCTTCCACCACAGTGTGCTGGCCGACTTCCGCGAGCGCCTGGCCGAGGAGGGCCGGGCCGACAAGCTGCTCGGCCTGGTGTTGGAGAAGATTCGGGCCGTTGGCCTGGTCCGCGAGCGGGGCCGGCAGCGCACCGACTCCACCCACGTCCTGGCCGCGGTGCGCGATCTGACCCGCCTGGAGCTGGTCACCGAGGCCATGCGCGCCGCCCTGGAGGAACTCGCCCGCCGGGCGCCGCACGAGCTCGTCGGCCTCGTGACCGAGGACTGGGGCAAGCGCTACGGGCGCGCCGCCCGGCTCGGCAAGAACCCCTCCAGGCCGAAGACCCGGATCAAACAGACCGGCGAGGACGTGCGCCTGCTTCTGCGCTATGTCCACCGCTACCTGCCCGGCCTCCGCGACGGCGAGCAGGTCCAGGCTCTGCGCCAGATCTTCGTGCAGAACTACTGCATCGACGCACAGGACCGGCCGGCGTGGCGCGAGCCCCAGGACGCCGGCCTGCCGCCCTCAGCGGTCGCGATTGTCTCGCCCTACGACATCAGCGCCCGCTACGCACGCCGCGGCGAGACCCGCTGGAAGGGCTTCCTCGCCCACGTCACCGAGACCTGCGACCCGGATACCCCCAGCGTGATCACCGACGTCACGACCACCAAGGCCCCCGTCCACGACACCAGGGCCCTGCCCGGCATCCTGGCCAACCTGGAGGATCGGAACCTGCTGTCGAAGGAGCACTTCGTCGACGGCGGCTACCTCTCCGTCGCACTCAAGCAGCAGGTCGCCCGCGAGCACGGCGTCGGCCTGGTCGGACCGATCCGGGCCAGAAGCACCCGCCAGTCCCGCAAAGGCACCGTCTTCCACCGCGAAGCGTTCACCATCGACTGGGACGCCCAGCAGGTCACCTGCCCACAGGGCAAGGTCAGCCGCCGGTGGTCGACACCGCCCTCCCTCGCCCCCTACGTCAACGCCGAGTTCTCCCCGGACGACTGCCACGAGTGCCCGGTGAAGAGCGCCTGCACCCGCACCGACGCCCGGAAGGTCTCCTTCCTGCCCCGCGATCTCCACGCCATCCAGTCCGAGTCGCGCACCGAGCAGCAGACCCAGGAATGGCTCTCGCGCTACGCGCTGCGGGCCGCCATCGAGAGCACGATCAGCGAGTTCGTCAACGGCCACGGCATGCGCCAGTGCCGCTACCGCAACGAGGACAAGGCCCACGTCCAGCACGTCCTGACCGCCATCGCGGTCAACCTCGAACGCATCGACGTCCACCTGCCACCGACTCCCGCTCGCCGACCCAGGAATCCCACCGCACTCCAGGGTTTCCTCGACTGGCAGCACATCCCCCGGCCACGATCCTGGCGCGCCGCTACCCACCCCGCAGGCTGACATGATCGTTCTCAAGACGGCGACCACCGTCTTGGCCCAGTACCGCTCAGTGGAGTCCACCCGATGGGCTCCATTCTGGTGCGCTCCACCGAGTGAACTCCGGATGACGATGGACTCCACTGAGCTTGCGCCAACCTAAAGCTGCAGGTCACCGACCACTTGAGTGAAAGGGCGCCGTGGCGGACTCTCGAAGGCAGGAGGCCCGAGATGCCGAACAAGCGCCCCCGCGGGCCGCAGCCGCACTGGCGGCCCAAGCGGGAGACCCTGCGAGTGCTGGTAGCGGTCGACACCGTCCTCGACCGCTACCGCGACCACCTGTCCGTCTCGCTCCGCCAGCTCTTCCACGTGCTCCTGAGCGACAGCGTGCTGGAGAGGACGGAACGCGACTACGGCCTCGGGGAACATCCGTACAGCCGTGTGCAGTGGGTCAGGAGAGGGGGTGCAGCCAGTGGGCCTCCAGTTCCCCCTCGACCAGGTCCGCGATGGCGGCGAAGTACGTCTGCATGAACGGCTGCGAAACGTGCGCCAGCAGGTGGGCGCCGGAGGACCAGCGCTCGTAGAAGGCGAAGGCGCCCGGCTGGTCCGGCGTGGTGTGCACCACGTACTGCTCGCATCCGTCCTCCTTACGGGTGAGGCCGATGATCGCCTGGATCTCACCCAGCATCCGGCCCTCCTCGCCCGCCTTGGCCCGGGCGTATCCATATACCGCGACCGGCGTGTCCGAGGCGAGGACGGCGCCGGGGATGAGGCCGTCGGGTGTGGTGTCGTCAGTGCTCATGAAGGTCCTACTCCGTAGTGGTCGGTTCCGCCGGTGTTGATGTCCGGCTGCTGGAGTGTAAAAGTTGACGTTGGTGTCAAAGGCAAGTCGGGTGACGAGCCCCGGGATGGCCCGGCGGCATGTGGAGCGGAGAGAGCGACGGGATGCGTATCGGCGAGGTGGCATCGGCCGCGGGAGTGAGCACGCGGGCGCTGCGCTACTACGAGCAGCAGCAGCTCATCGTGTCGAGCCGCAGCGCGGGCGGGCAGCGTCTCTACGCGCCGGACACGGTCGAGCGGGTGCGGTGGATCCAGCTCCTCTACGCCGCCGGGCTGAGCAGCCGGACGATCGTGGAGTTCCTGCCGTGCGTGCACACCGGTATCGCCGGCCCGGAGATGATCGCCCGGCTTCGCGCGGAGCGGGACCGCCTCGACGAGCACATGCGGGACCTTGCCGCCACACGAGCCCGACTGGACTCTGTCCTCGCCTCCGCCGAGTTCGGCGCGACACGGCCGGCCGGCGAGGCCGCGGGGGTCTGAGGCTCGACCAGCACGCGTCGGCCTTGGCCCGGTGCCCAGGCCGAGGCTGGCTTTATCGACGTCTCACACAGCGGTTGTTGACGACCGCGGATGGCACCTACTTCGCCGAGATGTCGTTGTCGACAAGAACGGGAGGCACCTGCCGGTACCCGGCGACGGACCGTACCGGCTGCCACCTGCGCCCGTAGCCAGCGCTTTTCCCCCGAGCGCCGAACGGGCGGTCGACGGCGTCTCGCCGGTCACCACCGAGCTGCTATCCGATGCCGTGGACGTTCGGCGCGGGCAGCACCTCCTGACCTGCCAGAGAAGTGCTGCTCTTCGTCATCGACAGAGCCACTGGCGGATTTGGGCAGGTGTCGGGATTGAAGGACGTAGTTACGCCGGTTCCTCGCGTACTCCTCTTCGTCTCGCTTGCCGAACCCGCACCACCTGGCAGTGCTGGTACGTTCCGGCTTTGTCAGGGCCGCTCCCGCCCTCCCCGGCACCACCCGGATCAGGCTGCCCTCAGCCACACTGAACTGCTGCGACAGGCCAGAGGTGATGGTCTTTCACCTCCACTCGAACCACAGCGCCTCACGGCGCAACCAAGATCCCCGACAGCGTCACCCCTAGACCGCCTCCCGCTCGACCGGGCAGCTCATGCAGCGCGGTCCGCCCCTGCCCCGGCCCAGTTCGCTGCCGGGGATCTCGATCACCTCGATGCCCTGCTTGCGCAGATGCGTGTTGGTGGTGGCGTTCCGCTCGTAGGCGACGACGACGCCCGGTTCGACGGCCAGGACGTTGCAGCCGTCGTCCCACTGCTCGCGCTCGGCGGCGTGGACGTCCTGGGTGGCGGTCAGCACCCGGATCTCGCTGAGCCCGAGCGCGGCGGCGATCGCGCGGTGCATGTGCTCCGGCGGGTGGTCGGTGACCTTCAGTTCCCTGTCCCCCGAGCCGGGTTCGATGGTGTACGAACGGAGCATGCCGAGGCCCGCGTACTGGGTGAAGGTGTCGCCGTCGACCATCGTCATCACCGTGTCCAGGTGCATCACGGCGCGTCTCTTGGGCATGTCGAGGGCCACGATGGTCTCGGCGGAACCGGCGGCGAACAACTTGTGCGCCAGCATCTCCACGGCCTGCGGGGTGGTCCGCTCGCTCATGCCGATCAGCACCGCGCCCTTGCCGATGACCAGGACGTCCCCGCCCTCGATGGTGGACGGGTAGTCGGCCTGCCCCTCGGACCAGAGGTGGAAGCTCTCCTCCCGGAACAGCGGGTGGTGCCGGTAGATGGCCTCGAAGTGCACGGTCTCGCGCTGCCGGGCGGGCCACCGCATGGCGTTGATGGAGACCCCGTCGTAGATCCAGGCGGAGGTGTCGCGGGTGAAGAGGTGGTTGGGCAGCGGGCGGAGGAGGAAGTCGTCGAGTTCCATGGCGTGGAAGCGCACGGACGTCGGTTCCGGGTGGGCGTCCAGGAACTCCCGCTTGGTCATCCCGCCGACCAGCGCCTCGGTCAGCTCGGCCGACGGCAGCGTCTCGAACGCCGCGCGGAGGTGGTCGGTCGCCAGCGGGCCGTACTCCTTCTCGTCGAAGACACGGTCCAGGACGAGCGAGCGGGCCGCCGGGACGTCCAGCGTGGAGGCGAGCAGGTCACCGAAGAGGTGGACGGTCACCCCCCGGTCGCGCAGGACGTCGGCGAACCCGTCGTGCTCGGCGCGCGCCCGGCGCACCCAGAGCACGTCGTCGAACAGCAGGGCGTCCTTGTTGCTGGGGGTGAGCCTTTTGAGCTCGAGATCGGGCCGGTGCAGGATGACGCGGCGCAGCCGTCCGGCCTCGGAGTCGACGTGGTAGGTCATGTCTCCATCCTGACCACCCGAGGGGCCCTTCACCCCCCGCGGACGGGACGGACATCGGCCGGCACGGGCGGCCGGTGCGCCGCGGACGCGGCGGCGGGACGAGAGACCGGGCCCGGCCCGTCGCCGTCGGGCACCCGGACCGCGACCGGCCCGCGCGCCGACGACGATCCGGCCGGACGGCACGGTCGGCCACGAGGAGTGCGCCGGGGGCGGGGAGCGGCCCGGCCTGCCCGCCCCTCGCCTTTGCCCCGGCCGCGGCCCGACGTCCGTACTCACGCCCTCGTCGGCCCGCCCGGCGCCTCGGCCGCCCGGCGCCTCGGCCGGACGGCGCAGCGGCTCCTTGGCGGGCACCGTCCACCCACCAGGCCAGGTGGTGTTCGCTACAGCCGCGGGTCGACCGGCTCCGACTCCAGGGCCAGGACGCCGAAGACGGCCTCGTGGACGCGCCACAGGGGTTCGCCGTCGGCCAGGCGGTCCAGGGCCTCCAGGCCGAGGGCGTACTCGCGGATCGCCAGGGACCGCTTGTGGCCGAGGGAACGGCCGCGCAGCCCGGCCAGGTTGTCGGGGCGTGTGTACTCGGGACCGTAGATGATCCGCAGGTACTCGCGGCCCCGGCACTTGATGCCGGGCTGCACCAGGCGGCCCTTCGGGTCGCGGGCCAGGGCCCCGACCGGCTTGACGACCATGCCCTCACCGCCGCGTCCGGTCATCTCCAGCCACCAGTCGACGCCCGCCCGCACCGACTCGGGGTCGGCGGGGTCGACGTACAGGCGCCGGGTGGTCTGCAGCAGGCCCGTGGGATCGTGCTCGACCATGCGGTCCAGCAGGGCGAGCTGCTCGTCGTGCGGCAGCCCGGCGAGGCTGCGCCCCTGGGCGGCGAGGAGCTGGAACGGGGCGAGGCGTACGCCGTCCAGCTGGTCGGTGGCCCAGCAGTAGCGGCGGTACGCCTGTGTGAACGCGCCGGCCGCGTCCGCCCGTTCCCGCTGGCGCTCCAGCAGCTCCCCCACCTCTACGCCCCGGGCGGCCGCGCTCTCCAGGGCCGCCAGCACACCCGGGAACACCGCGCCACTGGCGGCGCCCACGGCGGCGTACTGCGAGCGCAGCAGCCCGGACGCCTTCAGCGACCACGGCATCAGCTCGGCGTCCAGCAGGAGCCACTCGGTTCCGAGGGTGTCCCACAGCCCGGCGTCGGTGATCGCCGTGCGCAGTCGGCCGAGGATCTCCTCGGTGACCGCCGTGTCGTCGAAGAACGGGCGGCCGGTGCGGGTGTAGAGCGACCCGGCAGGGCCGTCCTCGACGCCGAAGTGCCGGGCGGCGGCGTCCGCGTCCCGGCAGACCAGGGCGACCGCGCGTGAACCCATGTGCTTCTCCTCGCACACGACGCGCCCGACCCCGTCCTCCTTGTACTGGGCGAAGGCCTCGGCCGGGTGCTCCAGGTAGCCGTCCAGGTGCGAGGTGGCGGTGGGAGCCATGGTCGGCGGGAGGTACGGCAGCAGGCGCGGGTCGATCGCGAAGCGGCTCATGACCTCCAGCGCCGCGGCCGCGTTCTCCTCGCGCACGGCCACCCGGCCTGCGTACCGGGTTTCCACGGCCCGGCGGCCGTGGACGTCGGCGAGGTCCAGCGGGCGGCCGTCCTGCCCACCGGGGGCCTCGGTGCGCAGCGGGCGGGCCGGCTCGTACCAGACCCGCTCGGCCGGTACGTCGACCAGTTCCCGCTCCGGCCAGCGCAGCGCGGTGAGCTTGCCGCCGAAGACGGCGCCGGTGTCCAGGCAGATGGTGTTGTTCAGCCAGGTCGCCTCCGGGACCGGGGTGTGACCGTAGACGACTGCGGCACGGCCCCGGTAGTCCTCGGCCCACGGGTAGCGCACCGGCAGGCCGAACTCGTCGGTCTCGCCGGTGGTGTCGCCGTACAGCGCGTGCGAGCGGACCCGGCCGGAGGTGCGGCCGTGGTACTTCTCCGGCAGACCGGCGTGGCACACGACGAGCCGGCCGCCGTCGAGGACGTAATGGCTGACCAGGCCGTCGATGAACTCCCTTGCCTCGGCCCGGAATTCCTCGCTCTCCTTGTCCATCTGCTCGATGGTCTCGGCCAGGCCGTGGGTGTGCTGGACCTTGCGGCCCCTGAGGTACCGGCCGAACTTGTTCTCGTGGTTGCCGGGGACGCACAGCGCGCTGCCCGACTTCACCATGGACATCACCCGGCGCAGCACGCCCGGGCTGTCCGGGCCGCGGTCGACGAGGTCGCCGACGAAGACCGCGGTGCGGCCCTCGGGGTGGACGCCGTCGGCGTAGCCCAACGCACCCAGCAGCGACTCCAGTTCGGCGGCGCATCCGTGGACGTCGCCGATGATGTCGAAGGGCCCGGTGAGGTGGGTGAGGTCGTTGTAGCGCTTCTCGGTGACGACGGTGGCGTTCTCGACCTCGTCGGCGCCGCGCAGGACGTGCACCTTGCGGAATCCCTCGCGCTCCAGGTGCCGCAGGGAGCGCCGGAGTTCGCGGGTGTGCCGCTGGACGACCCGGCGGGGCATGTCGGCGCGGTCGGCGCGGGCCGCGTTGCGCTCGGCGCACACCTCCTCGGGCACGTCGAGCACGACGGCTATCGGCAGCACGTCGTACTGCCGTGCCAGGTCGATCAGTTGGCGTCTGGCGTCCTGCTGGACGCTGGTGGCGTCGACGACGGTGCGGCGGCCGGCGGCCAGCCGCTTGCCCGCGATGTAGTGCAGGACGTCGAAGGCGTCCCTGGAGGCGCTCTGGTCGTTCTCGTCGTCGGCGACCAGGCCGCGGCAGAAGTCGGAGGAGATGACCTCGGTGGGCTTGAAGTGGCGGCGGGCGAAGGTGGACTTGCCCGAGCCGGAGGCGCCGATGAGCACCACGAGGGAGAGGTCGGTGACGGGCAGGGCCCGGCCGCGGCCCTCGTTCTCGCTCCCACTGTGCCGGGCGCCGGTGGTCCGGTCGCTCATGCCGCCTTCGCCTCCTTCTTGTCCCCGGTCACGAACACGGCCATCTGGGTGGGCGGGCCGACCTCGGGGTCTTCCGGCCCCACGGGTACGAACTCGACGTCGTAGCCGTGCCGTTCGGCGACCTTGGCCGCCCAGGCGCGGAACTCCTCGCGGGTCCACTCGAAGCGGTGGTCGCCGTGCCGGGCATGCCCGGCCGGCAGGCTCTCCCAGCGCACGTTGTACTCGACGTTCGGCGTGGTCACGAGGACCGTGCGGGGGCGGGCCGTGCCGAACACGGCGTACTCCAGGGCGGGCAGCCTCGGCAGGTCGAGGTGCTCGATCACCTCGCTGAGCACGGCCGCGTCGTACCCCTTGAGCCGCTTGTCGGTGTACGACAGAGAGCCCTGGAGGAGCTTCACCCGCGCCGCCTGCCGCTCCCCCATGCGGTCCAGCTTGAGCCGCCGGGAGGCGATGGTCAGCGCGCGTATCGATACGTCGACGCCGACGATCTCGGTGAAGGCCGGGTGCCGCAGCAGTTCCTGCACCAACTGGCCCTGCCCGCACCCGAGGTCGAGCACACGGGCGGCACCGGAGGCACCGAGGGCTGCGACGATCGCGTCCCGGCGCCGCACGGCGAGCGGGGTCGGCTTCTCCTCGGACCCGGTGTCCGCCTCGACGGCGTTGTCGATCTCCTCGACGTCGCTGTCGTCCGCCTCGGCCAGCCGGACCAGCTCGAGCCGCTCCAGCGCCTGGCGGGTCAGCGACCAGCGGCGGCTGAGGTAGCGGCTGGTGATCAGCTTCTGCTCCGGGTGGCCGGGCAGCCAGCCCTCACCGGCCCGCAGCAGCTTGTCGACCTCATCGGGCGAGACCCAGTAGTGCTTGGCGTCGTCGAGGACGGGGAGCAGCACGTAGAGGTGGCGCAGGGCCTGGGCGAGGGTGAGGGTGTCCGCCTCCAGGACGAGGCGTACGTAGCGCGAGTCACCCCAGTCCGGGAACCCGGTGTCCAGGGCCACCGGGTCGGCCGTGACCGTCCAGCCGAGCGGCTCGAAGAGCCGGCCGACCAGGGCGGGGCCGCCGCGCGCGGGCAGCGCGGGCACCTCGATGCGCAGCGGCAGCGGCTGTCCGGGCAGCTCCGGGCGGGCCTTGCACACGCCGCGCACCGCACTGGAGAAGACACCGCTCAGCGCGACGGCGAGCAGCGAGGACGCCGCGTACGGGCGGTCGTTGACGTACTGCGCGAGAGCGACGTCGGGGGCGCCACCGCGCCCCTTGCCCTTCCCCCGCCGGACCAGTGCCACCGCGTCCACCTCCAGCAGCAACGCCGCCGTGCACCGCTCGGCATTCGCCTCGGGATAGAGGACGTGGGCGGTGCCGTAGGACAGATGGGCCGAGAAGGTGCTTTCGGGGTGCTTGTGGAGGAGGAAGCCCAGGTCAGTAGCAGGGCTGGTCTTGTCGCCGGTGGTCGAGATCGTCAGGAACACGTAACCGAGTATGGGTGGCGTGGGGCCCGCGCCGGTACTTGATTAACCTTGCAACAACAGCGCCCCACCAGGCGGCAGGCGTCCAGCCGCACGGGGAAGCACCAGCCCTTGCCTCCTCCAGGACTCGGACGCCGCATGCCTGATCGCATCGAGACCGTTTTCCTGGACCCGGAGGGTCTTCCGGCCTGGATCGCGCGGGACCGCAAGTTCCCGGCACCGCTGCGGGGGTCCCACTGGGGTGTGTGCCGACCTTGCCCGCGGGGCCCCCACCGTCGTGGAGGTCGGTCCTCCGCCTGCCCGACCCACGGCGTGCGACCTTGGTGGACGCGTTCGCGGACGACGGCTCACAGCCGTTCGGCCCGGGCTGCTCGTCCGTACCGAGGGAAGGCAGGGACGGCCTCGCCGACATGGCCGACGGCCCGGTGGCCACCGCGGCCCTCGCACCACCGGGAGGGGAGATCGCCGGGGGCGTCGTGGCTCCCTGCCGTGCTGTCCTTCGCACACCGGACCAACCGATGTCCCCGGCGGGGCCGGCGACCGGTGCTCCGCCCTGATCGCCGGCCCCGGCCCCCGGCTGCCCCGGCCCCCGGCTGCCGCGGAGACCGCGCCTGGAGGCGGTCGGCGTCCGCCTGGCATAGCGTTTCCCGTGAGGGGCCGGGTCGACAGCGGCGACAGGAACGGCGGACCAGCGGTGGAGCAGCACGAGGGCGGAGCTTCCCCCCGGGCGGATGACGGATGGTGGTCCGGTCGGCTGCATGAGCTCTGGCGTGCCGCCGACACGGCGCAGGACGTGACGGAGCTGGAAGGCTTCCTCTACGACATGCTGCTCCGTATGCCCGGTGTGCTCGCCGTCGTGGGCACCCGCTGGAGCGGAGGGCTGCTGCACTGTCTGCGGAGTGTCACCCTGGCGGAGCCGACCCCGTCGTTCACTGAATTCGAACAGGGTTTTGGCGAAGCCGCCGCCGTGGGTGCTCCGGTCGACGGTCCGACCGTCACGGTTCACGAGGTGTCGGGGCTCGACGGCGCCATGCCGCATGTCCGGGTTCTGGCGGCGGCGGGCGCTCGGAGCGTGGCCGAGTGTGCCGTGCCGCTGGGGCAGGGCGGCTGGGCGTCGTTCATGGTCGGCACCGCGGCCGGGGACACGGTCGATGTGACGCTGCGGGCCCGGTTGAGGCAGGTGGCCGAGGTCGCCATGGTCTCCGACAGGCGCATCATGGCGCGGCGCGAGGACGAGTTGCGTCGGGTGAGTGACGCCTTCCTGGCGGAGGCGTCGCTGCAGATGGATTCGAGCCTTGATGTGGAGAGGACCGTGCAACGGGTGGCTCGGACGGCTGTTCCCGCTGTCGCCGAGGGATGCGTCCTGCACCTGTTTCTTTCCGGCGGACTGACTCCCGTGGCCTACTCGCACGTGGACGCGGGCGAGCAGCAGTGGCTCGGTGCGCTCGCGGCCGAGGACCGCTGGCTCACCGATGTCCTGCAGCAGGTCGTCAACCGCGGGCAGGGGCTGGTGTGGCAGGGCGACGAGCTGGAAGGCGGTCCCTTCGGGCCCGCCTCGTCCGGGGCGGGGCGGGCCGTGCGTGCGCTCAGTGTGAATCCGCTCAAGGCTCGGGGGCGGGCCCTGGGCACTCTGACGTTCCTGTACCACCGGACGAACATCGCCGAGGTGCCCCCGCGGTTCCTCGCCGATCTTGCCGACCGGGCCGCGTTGGCCATCGACACCAGCACCCTGTACGAACAGCGGCGCCGGCACGTGGTCTCCCTCCAGCGACATCTGCTGCCGAGAGAACTGCCGCGGATTTCGGGTCTCGTCCTGAGTGCGGCATACGAAGTGGGCGATGTCTCGCTCGATGTGGGTGGTGACTTCTATGACGCTGTCCCGGGGCCGCTGGGCGGTGTGACGCTCCTCATCGGTGACGTCTGCGGTCGCGGGGCGGAGGCCGCGGGGCTCACCGGTCTGGCCCGCCACACCCTGCGCACCCTGCTGGAGGACGGCAGAACACCCGAGCACGCGCTGGGACGGCTGAACCAGGCGCTGGTCAAGGAGGGCACGTCCCGCTTCGTGACGGCGCTCGTGGCGGTGCTGGTGCCGGACGGCAGGGGATTTCACCTGCGTTATTGGAACGCCGGACATCCGGCGCCTCTGGTGCGGCGCGAGGACGGCGCTGTGGAGGAGCTCACCGCCCACGGTGATCTGCTGGGTGTGCTGGAGGAGATCGAGTACGGATCCGGGTCCGCGCATGTGGCGCCGGGAAGCGCGCTGGTGATGTTCACCGACGGGGTGACCGAGGCGAGAGCGGCTGACGGAACGTTCTTCGAATCCTGCCTGCGGGACGCGGTGACCCGGCAGGGAGCCGGTGAGGGCCAGGGGTTCGCCGGACGGCTGGCAGCGGCTGTCGTGGAATTCCGGGCCACGGGTGCGGACGACATCGCCGTGCTCGTCGCACAGGCGGAGACGGCCGCGTGAGCGGGCCGGCCGGGGACGCGAGGATCGATCACGATCTCGTCTGGGTGGTCGAGGATTCGGCGGAGGACGCCGAGGCGATTCGGCGGGCGCTCGGTCGCACTCATCCGGACCTGACGCTGCTGTTCACGGACAGGGGGGCCGGAGTCGCCGAGCGGTTGCTGGGAGCCACCCGCCGGCCGGGGCTCGTCCTCCTGGATCTGAACATGCCCGGTCTCAGTGGGGCCGCGGTGCTCCGGTCGATCCGCTCCATGCCTGAACTGGACGACGTGACCGTGGTCGTCTTCACGTCGTCCACCACGCCGGACGAGGTCGACGCCACCTATGCGGCAGGGGCCGACAGCTACATCTACAAGCCGGTCAACTTCGAGCTCTTCCGCACCGTTCTGAAGGGGGCCGTGGACTACTGGCAGAGGAGGGCGAAGGGCGGGGGCGAGGGCCCTCCCGCTCAGTCGCCGCCTTCCTGACCCAGGGTGAAGCAGAAGCAGCTCCCGCGGCCGGGTCCGCTTTCGAGCCACAGCTCGCCGCCGTGCCGTTCGACGATCCGTTTGACGATGGCGAGACCCACGCCGGCGCCTCCACCGCGTTCGTCCGGCCCGTGCAGTCTGTGGAACAGCTCGAAGACCTCACCCTGCTGGTCGGCCGGGATACCGATGCCGTTGTCGCGGACCACGACGGTCTGCCGGGGGGTCCCGCCCGCCGGCGTGCGGAGTGTGTCGACCAGGACCTCGACCGTGCGGTCTTCTTGATCGGCGGCGTACTTGGCGGCGTTCACCAAGAGGTTGACCAGGACCTCGTGAAGCCGGTGCTCATCGGCGTACACCTCGGGCAGGTCTCTTCTGACGACCCGCACACGGGCCTCGGCCAGACGTTCCCCGGCCACGTCGAGTGCGGAGTCCAGCACCTGATTCAGTGGGACACGGGTGCGCTGCAGCCCGCCTCGACCCAGCCGGGCGAAGCGCAGCAGCGAGTCGAGCAGGTCGTCCATCCGGCCGGCCAGTCGCCGCACGGTGAGAAGCCGTCGGACGGTCGTCGCGTCGAGGTCCGCCGCGGCGTCCTCCATGACGAAGGTCGCGGCGTTGGAGATGCCTCGCAGTGGTTCCTTGAGGTCGTGGGCCGCCGCATGGGCGAACGAGTCGAGGTCGGAGTTGGTGACGCGCAGCTGTTCGTTGAGCGAGGCCAGTTCGGCCTCGTGCCGGAGTACGAGACCGGTCAGCGTGCGCCAGAGCTCCCGTGCGGTGGCACGGTCGGTCGGCGTCCAGGGAAGGCTCTGTCCACGTACCGTCGCGCGGAAGACCGCACCCGATCCGCGAGGGGTGAGCCGTTCCCCCCGCGGGCCGACCTGGACGGGCCGGAAAGGGTCTGTGGCCCACTGGCGGGCGGTGGGACGGTCCCTGCGGAACCAGGCGAGGAAGTCACCCGCGCGGCTCAGCGTCACCATCAGGACTCCCGCCGGGCCGCCTTCCGTCATGTCGCCGCCGGGCCGGTCCGGTTCCTCGGACAGGCGGTCCGTGCTCCAGACAGTGCCCGGTGACAGCTCTGCCGCGCGTGTCCGGAGGGCCTCCAGCAGAGCGGGCGCCACATTCATCCCGCTGGTGGTGCTGCGGCCGCCGCGGCAGAGTGCCGCACCATCGGCGTCCAGCAGCGTTGCGAGTGCTTCGTCGTCCGCCAGGAGCGAGTGCTCCAGATCGGACGTGAGCCGGGAGGTGATCCGGTCGAGGCGTTCACGGGACGCGCGGAGCGCCTCGGCCTGCTCTCGTTCCTCGATGACCGCGAGTTGCAGGGAGAAGGCGACACCGAAGAACTCACATGCCGCCCGCAGTTCCGGGGGAATCGTGGCGGCGGTGTCGCCGTGACAGGCGATCAGCCCCCAGAGCCCGCCCTCCCGAAGGACGCTCACCGACATCGACGACTTCACACCGATGTTCCGCAGGTACTCCAGGTGAAAGTCGGACACGGTGCGCAGTACGGAGTTCGACAGGTCCAGCGGCAGGCCGGAGCCCGCCTGCCGCGGGGGGTGCAGGCCCACACTGGTGTCGTCCACGTCGGCGATCACCCGGATCCAGTTGTCGCGGTAGAGCCGCCTCGCCTGGGGTGGGATGTCACTGGCGGGGAACCAGAGCCCCAGCCAGGGCTCGTGGCCGTCGGTGAGCACCTCCGCGACCACCTCTCCCGGCCCGTCCTCGTCCTCGAAGCGGTAGGCGACCACTCGGTCGAAGCCGGTCAGCACCTGGACCTCATGGGCGGCCGCCTGGCAGCACTCGACTACTGTCGTCGACGACCGGAGCCGTGTCAGGGCCCGCCTGACGCCCTGGTAGTAGCGCGCGAAATGCGGCAACGCGACGGTTCGGGGCTCGCACTCCAGGACGATGAGGGGCCCCTGCCCGTGTGCGGTCACGTCGAACATCCGGGGGGTGCCCGCCACATCGACGGAGACGGGGAGAACCAGGCTTGCCGCCTCGTGCTGAGCGCTGATCTCCAGAGCCTGGGCCCAGTCCTCGGGGGACAGCACCCGCGTGACGGGTCCCCCGACCAACTCCTCGGCCGCGATTCCCAGCAGACCGCCGGTGTTCAGGGCTGCGGTCTCCACGGTGCCGGTGTCGGCCTCCACCGCCAGCAGGGTGCCGTGGGACTGGATCCGGCCGAGCAGATGAATGGGCTCCTGGATGCATTCGCCGAGGTCGAAGCCGACGGCCGCCGCGGCTTCGGCCTCCCGCCCGGGATCCGGAAGGGACATCTCTTCTCCCACGTACCGTGTTCTCGATCCGCTCCGGGCGGCTGTCCGGCCCGCCGCGATCCTTCCATGGCGCCCCGGGGCCGAGGGGCTGCTGCGGCCGCGTGTCGTCGCTTCCGGCGGCGGCCGCCTGCTTTCCGGGCTGCCGGTGCGATCGGCCCTCCGCGGCCACGGGGCTCCCCGCAGCCGTGCCCGCCGCAGGGAACACCCGGTACTCGAAGGCGCAGGCCTTTGGGGCGGGTGCTCCACAAGCTGGGCGCCGGCCGGTCGTTCGACCTCGGCCACTTCGGCGTTCGTCACTGCGGCCGGTCCCGCAGACCACACGGCAGGGAGCCTTCTCGGGTACCGCGAACACCTCCCCGGGGCCTCGCGACCACCGTCGTGCCCTGCGGCTCCGCCCCGGTGACCGGTTCGGGCTCATCGGTCCGGTCGTCGTGCCGACCCGACCATCGCGTGACCACGAGAACGACCGGCGCCGAGCCTGCGGCGGCCACCGGCGTGCAGCACACCGGGCGCCCGCTTCCGGTTCGGTCCGCTCGGTGGCGCCGTCGCCCGCAGGCCGGTTCGTACCGCCCCCGCCGCCCGGGGCCCGGAGGACCGGACCGACGACGCCGCGGTGGTCATCACCGGGTCGGTCTCCGACGCCGTGGACCACGGCCGCCTCGTGTCGATCCGCGTGATCGTCCCGCGCCCCTCCGAGAACTGGATCCGTCTCGGGGCCGTCGACCGCTCCGAGGTCGTCCCGGCAGTGCGGACCGGCTCCGACGGCGACCGGGCACGGAGGTGTGGACCGGTCGTGACCGGCTCCCCGACCGAGCGGAGCACCGGCCTGTACCACTGGGGCAAGCGGGTCCGGGGCGAGCTGAAGTGCGGGCCGTCCCGGTGACCCGCTTCCGCGCGATCACGAGCGAGGACGGCGAGGCCCCGCCCGCAGGCCTGCCGGGAGTGCGCGCGGGCCTGCCGGCGGCCGATCCGGTCGGGTGGGCCGTGCGGGCGGGTCCGCCCGCACGGCCGGAGGTGTCAGCTCAGCTGGGACCGGACCTGGGAGGAGATCAGTTCCAGGTGGTCGAGGTCGGACAGGTCGAGGATCTGGAGGTAGACGCGGCCGGCGCCGGCCTCGGCGTAGCGGCCGATCTTGTCGACGACCTCGGCGGGGGAGCCGGCGAGGCCGTTGGCACGCAGTTCGTCGGGCTCGCGGCCGATCGCGGCGGCGCGGCGGGCGATCTCCTGTTCGTCCTTGCCTACGCAGGCGACCAGCGCGTTGGAGTACACGAGGGCGCCGGGGTCGCGGCCCGCCTCCTGGGCGGCGGCGCGCACCCGGCCGAACTGGCGCTCGCTGTCCTCGACGGAGGCGAACGGCATGTTGAACTCGTCGGCGTACCGCGCGGCCAGCCTGGGTGTGCGGACGGCGCCGTGGCCGCCGATGAGCACCGGGACCTTGGACTGGGCCGGCTTGGGGAGCGCCGGTGACCGCGTGAGGTCGTAGTACGTGCCGTGGAAGTCGTAGGTCCGGCCGGTCTCCGTGGCCCACAGGCCGGTGACGATCTCCAGCTGTTCCTCCAGGCGGGCCATCTTCTCCTTCGGGAAGGGGATGCCGTACGCCTTGTGCTCCTCCTCGAACCAGCCCGATCCCAGGCCGAGTTCGACACGGCCGCCGGACATCTGGTCCACCTGGGCGACCTGGATGGCGAGGACGCCGGGGAGGCGGAAGGTGCCGGCGGTCATCAGGGTGCCGAGCCGGATGCGCTTGGTCTCGCGGGCGAGGCCGGCGAGGGTGATCCAGGCGTCGGTGGGTCCGGGCAGGCCGTCCCCGGAGCCCATTTTGAGGTAGTGGTCGGAGCGGAAGAAGGCGTCGAAGCCGAGGTCCTCGGTGGCCTTGGCGACGGTGAGCAAGGTGTCGTAGGTGGCCCCCTGCTGGGGCTCGGTGAAGATACGGAGATCCATGCCCCCATCCTGCCTGCTCGGGGCCGGTACGGCCCGGCCGGCCCGGCGCGTCCGTGTCGTACCCGTGCTGTACCCGTGCTGTACCCGTGTCGTGCCTAGCCGGCCTCGCGTTCGGCGAGGGCCCGGTCGCGGTCCGCCAGTCTGCGGAGCATCTCCAGGACGCGGTCGCGGGCCTCGTCCGCCGCGTCGATGGCCTCCACGCACTGCCAGTACGCGCTCTCGTCGTACGCCGAGGAGGCCATGCCGACCAGCGCGATGCCGACCTCGCCGAGAAGTCCGCCCAGGTGCAGCAGGGTCTGCCGGGCGTCGCCCAACTCGGTGAGCAGGGCGGCGCGCAGCTCGCCCGGCCCGAGCCGCGGGGTGTCCAGCACACCGCAGCCGCGTCCCGCCAGCTCGGTCAGTCCCAGTGCCTCACCGCGCAGTTCGGGCGGGCCGGTGACCGCGAGGCGACTTCCTATCGCCTGCGCGAGTGCCTGTGCCTGCCACACCTCGGCCGAGAGCTCCGGCATACCACCGGCGGTGGTGAGGGCCCGTCTGCTCGCCACTATGAGCCGCACAGCGTCCATGCGCCGCCCCTGTCTGTCCGACGCGCTGCCCACGCGTCCGCCCAACTCTCCTGTTCACTACCCAGAGTGAGGCCGTTTGAGACAGAACACCGAACAGAAGGCGGAAATCTGGGGACAACAATTCGAAAACGGTCGGCATACAGGATACGGAGAGTGATAGCGGAGAAACCCGCTCCGGGGAGGGGTGCTCCGCGGTGGGCGGCGGGCGGAGCCCCCGTTCAGACCGGGAAGCGGTGTTCGTTGCGGTCGATCTTGGCGTTCAGGGCGGCCAGGGGGTCGATGCCGAGCACCTCGCACAACTGGAGGAGGTACGCGAGCACATCGGCCACCTCGTCGCCGACGCGGTGCGCGGTGTCCGGGTCGTCCATGACGCGGGCCGACTCCTCCGGCGTCAGCCACTGGAAGATCTCGACCAGTTCGGAGGCCTCCACGCTGAGCGCGGTGACGAGGTTCTTCGGGGTGTGGTAGGGCTGCCAGTTCCGGGCCGCGGCGAACGCGGCGAGCCTGCGCTGGAGTCCGGCCACGTCGGGCGGGGCGGGCAGGTCCGCGGGGGCGGCGGGGCGCGTCGGGTCGGGCGTGTCAGTCACGGTCCAGGTGTACCACCGTCACCCCCTCCACCCCCGCGGCCCAGGACGCGTCGCTCACCGTGCCGACCAGCCGGATGTGTCCCCGCTCGCACATCCGCGCCGCGAGCCGCAGCAGTTCCGCGCGCTGGAGCGGGTCCATGCCCCGGTCGAGCCCGTCGGCGAGCACGGTGAGGGTCTGCAGCGCGGCCGGGACCTCACCGGGTGCGTCCACCTCCAGCACGCCGGGCCCGGTGAGCAGCACCAGCGCGAGCGCGACGTACCGCAACTCGCCGTCGCCCAGGCGTCCGAGCGCGGTACGGATTCCGTCGCCCCGGTCGAGCAGGGCGCGGACCAGGCCACCGCCGTACGGCTCGGTGAGCAGGCCGGTGACCGGCCCGGCGCATCCGGCGCGTACGGCGGACACCAGGAGCCCGTACCTGATCGCGCACTCGGTGTGGGTGCGCCACAGCACGTCGGCGAGGTTGCCGCAGCCGCCGAGCAGCCGCCCGGTGCCGGTCGGCACGGGGTCGCGCATGCCGTCGGGCCGGGGATCGCAGGCGAAGACCGAGCGCAGGGCGACCACCATCTGCTCCGCGGCGGCCAGCACCCTGCGTTCGCCGGGCGTCCTGCCGGCGACGCGCAACGGCAGCAGCGCGGTGCCCAGCCGGTCGTCGGGCAGCGGGCCGCGGGTGACCGGGGCGGTCCCGGCGGTGTGCCACGCGGCCTGCACGGTGCGGCGTCCGGGGTCGCGCAGCGCGGACTCCAGCAGGACCACCCCGTCCGCCGTCAGCCGCTCCCCCGCGATCCGCAGCGTGGGTTCGGCCTGGACGGCGACCTCGAGCCGGACCGGGCCCTCGGGGCCGTCGGCGGTGCAGCCGATGCGAAAGCCCCGGCGGTCCTGTGCGTCGGCGCGGGCCCGTTCCGGCACGCACGCGTCCGGTTCGGGGAACGCATCGCCGAGTTCGGCCCCGCCACCGAGCCGGGCGAGCGCCTCGTAGGCCCGCAGGGCGCTGGTCTTGCCGCTGCCGCTGGCCCCGGCCAGCAGGGTGAGGGGTCCGAGCAAAAGCCCGGTGTTGCGGTGCCCGGCGAAGGCGGACAGCAGCAGCTCGGTGATGTGCGGCCGGTCGGGTCGCCGGCGCCCCCGGGCACCGCCCTCCCCCGAGGAGGCCCCGGCGGACGGGACGGAGGGCGGTGGGGAGGACGGGGAGGAAGTGGACAGGGCGGACAGGGCGGACGTGGCCGGCGGCGACCGGTGGGGCAGGGTCATGTGCGGGACGCTAGGGCTCCGGAGCGGGGCGAACCGTTCCGCTTGGGCGCGCTTCCCACGATCGGGCGAAGCGCCCGCCCCGGCCGTTCACTCCCCCGTGCCGGCTCAACCGTTTCCGGGAATCCCCATCCCCTGCATCAGACCGGTCACCTCGGTGTCGGCCGGGGTCAGCAGGAAGACGTTGCGGTCGACGCGGTGCATGCCGCTGCCCAGGCCGAAGACGACGCCGGTGCTGAAGTCCAGTATCCGCTTGGCGACGTCACCCTCCGCACTGGTGAGGTCGAGCAGGACCGGTATCCCGGACATCAGCGTCTCCGCGACGTCGCGGGCGTCCGCGAACACGTTCACCCTCAGGACCACGAGACGGCGCCGCGCCTCGGTCTCGACCTCGGGGGCGGACCGGTGACCCACCGAGGACGGCCAGGCGTCGTGGCCCCGCAACGGAACGACCTGGGCGAGCCCCTCCCACTGTTCGTCGGTGACATCGTGGCTGTTCACCGGCATGCTCCGTCCTGGGTGGTGCTGACTGTCTGCATCGGGTAATTCTTACCCATGGCCACCCGTTCGGCCCAACAGCGACACCCTCCGCCGACCCGGAACGCCCGGGTCCGGCACTTCTGCCCCGGGGGTCGGATCCGGTAGCTTCTACGTTGCTGTAGATACCGACTGTCGACAGCGGCCGGGGACCGGTGCGGTCCGGCCCGGCCCGGGAACATGTCCCCTGTCCGAATCGTTGGATCGCAGACAGATCCAGTCCGGCCGGCCGGCTCATCGGCCACCCGGCACATCCACGAGGAGTCATGCACGTGTCCGCCAGATCGACGGACCCCCCGGGGCACAGTCCCCGACCATCCCGTCACGCAACTGTTGAAATCGGCACCTGGCGGGGTGGTGTTCGATGAGTGCCGTAGAGGCCCTTCTGGGTCTGCTCGCCGTGTTCGTGCTCACCGCCGGTACCGGCTACTTCGTGGCCCAGGAGTTCGCCTACGTCTCCGTGGACCGGCTCGCGCTCGCGCGTGAGGCCGAGGCCGGGGACCGCAGGGCCGCCCGCGCGCTGAAGGTGCTGGAGCGGCTGTCCTTCATGCTGTCGGGCGCCCAGCTCGGCATCACCGTGACCGGTCTGGTCGTCGGTTTCATCGCCGAGCCGTCGGTGTCCGCCCTGCTCAAGCCGGTGCTCTCCGGTCTCGGACTGCCGGACGCGGCCCTGAGCGGTATCTCGGTCGTGCTCGCGTTCGTGCTGGCCACGATCGTCCAGATGGTGCTCGGTGAGCTGGCCCCGAAGAACCTCGCCATCGCCGTGCCCGAGCGGCTGGCGAAGGCGCTGGCCGGCTCGACCCTGGCGTACCTGAAGGTCGTCGGACCGCTGGTGCGGATCTTCGACAACACCGCCTCCAGCCTGCTGCGCCGCATCGGCATCGAGCCGGTCGAGGAGCTGCACCACGGTGCCACGCTGGAGGAACTCGGTCATCTGATCGGCGAGTCCCACGAGAACGGGACGCTGCCCGGGGACAGGGCCACCCTGCTGGACCACGCGCTGGAGTTCTCCGAGCGGACCCTGCACGCGGTGATGGTGCCGCGCGCGGACGCCGTCTTCGTCCGCGGGGAGGCGAGCGCCGACGAGGCGGTCGGCCTGATCGCGGCACACGGCCACTCCAACTACCCCGTGCTCGGTGATCACCCCGACGACGTCGCGGGGGTGCTGGGCGTGCGCGAGCTGATGGCGGTGCCCGCCGACCGGCTGGCCGGCGCGACCGCCGGCCGGGTGGCCAGGCGGCCCCTGCTGCTGCCGGACACGCTTCCGCTGCCGGACGCGGTCGCGCGGATGCGCGAACAGGAGGACGAGTTCGCGGTCGTCCTCGACGAGCACGGCGGCGTGGCCGGCATCGTCACCTACGAGGACATCGCCGAGGAACTGGTCGGTGACATCGCCGACGAGTCCGACAAGGTCTCCGAACTGGCGGTCGCCGACGGCGACGGCTGGCTCGTGGACGCGGGCCGCCGGCTGGACGAGGTGGCCGGGGCGACCGGCGTCCAGCTGCCCGAGGGGGACGACTACGAGACGGTGGCCGGCCTGATCGTGGACCGGCTGGGCCGTTTCCCCACCGTGGGTGACCGGGTCGCCGTCGAGCTGCCCGAGGACGGCCGCGCGGTGATCGACGTACGCACCCTGGACCGGCATGTCGCCGAACGGGTGCGGATCACCCGGATCGAGCCCTCGGTGGAGGACGACATGGAGAAGACGGAGGAGCCCGCATGAGTTTCCCGATGGCTCTCTTCGTGACCGTGCTGCTGCTGGTCGGCAGCGGGTTCTTCGTGGCGGCCGAGTTCGCGCTGGTCGCCGCCAAACGGCACCGCATGGAGAAGGCGGCGTCCGAGGGACGGCGCGGCGCCGGTGCCGCGCTGGCCGGCATGCGCGAGCTGTCGCTCATGCTCGCCGGTGCCCAGCTGGGCATCACGGTGTGCACACTGGGTCTGGGCTCGGTGTCCAAGCCCGCGATCTCGCACGAGCTGGACCCGCTGCTGCACGCCCTGGGTCTGCCCAGCGCGGTCAGCTACGGTGTGGCGTTCGCCATCGCGATGATGCTGGTGGTGTTCCTGCACATGGTGGTCGGCGAGATGGCGCCCAAGTCGTGGGCGATCGCCCACCCGGAGCGTTCCGCGATGCTGCTCGCCCCGTCGTTCCGGGCGGTGGTGAAGGTCGTCCGGCCGCTGATCCACGTGCTGAACGTGGTGAGCAACGCACTGGTGCGGATGTGCCGGGTGAGCCCGCGCGACGAGCTGGCCTCGGTCCACGACCGTGAACAGCTCACCCATCTGGTGGTGGAGTCGGAGCGGCTCGGCCTGATCAGCAAGACGGACTCGCAGCTGCTGACCCGTTCACTGACCGAGCCCGACACCCCGGTCGGCACCCTGCGGATCCCGGCCGAGGAGATCGACTCGGTGGAGGGTGACGCGGGGGTCGACGAGGTGCTGCGGGTGGCCACCGCGTACGACCGGACCCGGCTGCTCGTCCGTGACGGCGGTACCGTCCTCGGCGCGATCCACGCGCGGGACGCGCTGGTCGCCCGTGCCCGGGGCCGTGCCACGAGCGCCCGCGAGCTGGCCCGTCCGGTGCCCGAGCTGACGGACACCACGACGGTCGCCGACGCGATCGACGTACTGCGCCGCCGGCGGAGCACGCTGGCGGTCGTCCGGGACGACTCGGGCCGGCTGACCGGCATGGTCACACTGGACGACCTGCTGGCCCGGCTGATGCTGCCGGCCGGAGGCTGACCGCACACCGGGCGCGAGCGCGAGCACGACAGAGCGCCGGCCGGTCCGCGACACGCGGGCCGGCCGGCGCTCTCGTGTTCGGTTCCCGTCCTCGGTGGGATGGTGGCCGGCACCGTCAGCGCGTGAACCGCGCGCGGTGGAGGCCCTCGTCGGCGGGGCGTGTGCCGCCCGCGAGCGGCGGCGCCGGAGTCCGCGTCCGCGGGGCCACGGAGCGCGGTCCGTCGGCGGCGACGGCGCGGGGTGCCTCCTCGGTGTGGCCGTCGGCCGGGGTGATGCGGGCGCCGCCCACACCGCCCACGGCCGGGGCCTTCCCCCACAGGTCAGCCCGCGACGACCGCCTCGGCCGCCGCGACCCCGCACACGCGCGCCGCCCCGTGCGTGGCGACGTGCAGCGCACCGCGCGGCGCGGACTGCGGCACGCCCATCTCCACGACCACGGTGTCCGGCCCCGCCGCGAGCAGGGTGTCCAGGGCCGTACGCATCCACGCGTGCCGGTGCTCGTCGCGGACCACGGCGACCACGCGCCGGCCGGCCGCGGCCTCGAGTGCCCTCGCTCCGGCGTCGGGACCGGTGAAGGAGCCTGTGGTGGTGCCCGGCAGCAGCCGCTCCAGTTCCGCGCCGACGCCCCAGGGGGTCTCGTCGCCGACGGCGATGTTGGCGGCGGGGTGGAGGGTGGCCACGTACACCGGTCCGGTGACCGGTGCGGCGGGCCCGGTGCGGGTGACGGTCACCGCGCGGCGGGCCGCCGTGAGGCCGATCTCCGGCTCGCGGTCGTCCTCGGATCCCGGGGAGCGCCGCATCCCGGCGGTCCAGTCGGCCAGGGCGCGGACCCGGGCGGCGGCGTCGGCGAGCCGCTCCTCGGGGAGTTCGCCCGAGCGGACGGCGGCGACCAGCGCGTCCGTCAGACCCTGCACCGTGCCTTCGTCGCACAGCCCGCCGCCCACGCAGATCGCGTCGGCGCCGGCCGCGATGGCCAGGACGGCCCCGTGCTCGAGGCCGTAGGTGCCGGAGACGGCGCGCATCTCCATGCCGTCGGTGACGATCAGGCCCTGGTAGCCGAGTTCGCCGCGCAACAGGTCGGTGAGGATGCGGCGGGAGAGGGTGGCGGGGCGGTCCGGGTCGAGGACGGGGACGCGGATGTGGGCGCTCATGACGGCGCGGGTGCCGGCCCCGATCGCGGCCCGGAACGGCTGGAGTTCGCGTTCGTGGAGCGTGGTGGCGTCGAGGTCGATGTGCGGGACGGCGTGGTGGGAGTCGACGCCGGTGTCGCCGTGGCCGGGGAAGTGCTTGGTGCAGGCGGCGACGCCGGTGGACTGCAGGCCCTCGACCCAGGCGGCGGTGTGCCGGGCGACCAGGCCGGTGTCGCCGCCGAAGGAGCGGACGCCGATGACCGGGTTGTCGGGGTTGGCGTTGACGTCGGCGGAGGGAGCCCAGTTGAAGTTGACGCCGCACTCGGCGAGCCGGCGGCCCAGTTCGCGGGCGACGCCGTGGGTGAGGGCGGTGTCGTCGACGGCGCCGAGGGCGTGGTTGCCGGGGAAGGAGGAGCCGGTGCGGACCTCGAGCCGGGTGACGTCGCCGCTCTCCTCGTCGATGGCGACGAGGAGGTCGTCCCGTTCGGCCCGCAACTGCGCGGTGAGGGCGGCGACCTGCTCGGCGGTCGCGACGTTGCGGCCGAAGAGGGCGACGGAGGCGAGCCCCTCGGAGAGCCGGCGGCGCACCCAGTCGGGCGCGGTGGTGCCGGCGAAGCCCGGCTGGAGCACGGCGAGGGCGTCGCGGGTGAGGGTGCCGGTGCCGGTGGTGGATGTCGTCATCGAAGCGTCAGCCCTTCACGGCGCCGTCGGTCAGGCCGCTGACGGCCTTGCGCTGCAGGAAGATGAAGAGGATCAGGATGGGGAGCGCGAACAGGGAGGAGGCGGCCATCGTCGCGCCCCAGTCGTCACCGAAGGCGGTGCGGAACTGCGACAGCCACAGCGGCAGCGTCTGCGACTCGATGCTCTTGTTGAGGATCAGGACGAGGGGGAACTCGTTCCACGCGGTGATGAAGCCGAACAGGGACGTGGCCATGAGGCCGGGCGCCAGCAGGGGGAAGATCACCTTGACGAACGCCTGGGTCCGGGTGCAGCCGTCGACCATGGCCGACTCCTCCAGTTCCTTCGGCACGGCGGCCACGTAGCCGCGCAGGGTGAGGAGCGTGAGGGGCAGCACCATCATCATGTAGAACGCGGTCAGCGGTACCAGGCTGTCGAGCATGTCGCTGTCGCGCACCAGCATGTAGATGGCGATGACCATGACCTCCCAGGGCGCCATCTGGGCGAGCATGAAGGTCACGATGAAGGCGCGCCGCCCCTTGAAGCGCATCCGGGCCAGCGCGAAGGACGCGATCAGCGCGATGACCAACGACAGCAGGACCGCGACGCCGGTGACGGTGACGGAGTTGCGCACCAGCGTCCAGAAGTGGTCGGCGTGCACGGCCCGGTCGAAGTGCGCGAGGGTGACGTCGGTCGGGAACCACACGGGGCTCTCGGAGATGATGTCGCCCTGCGGTTTGAAGGCGGTGGCGAACATCCAGTAGACCGGGAACGCGAATCCCACGAAGAGGACGACGGCGGTCGCGTTGGGCCAGATACGGCCGAAGAGTGAGCGCTTCACAGCTCGTCCTCCTCCTGCTTGGTCACCGCGCGCAGGTAGTACGAGGTGATGACGATCAGCACCAGGATGGTCAGGAACGAGATGGCCGCGCCCATGCCGAAGTGCTGGTTTCCGACACCCTCGACGAAGGCGTAGATCGGCAGGGTCTCGGTGAGCCGGTCCGGGCCGCCCTCGGTGACGGCGAAGATCTGCGGGAACGCCTTGAAGACCCAGATGACCTCGAGGAACGTCGTGGCGTAGAGGAAGGGCCGCAGGAACGGGAAGGTGACCGAGACGAAGCTCTTCCACGCGCCGGCGCCGTCCAGGGACGCGGCCTCGTACAGCTCCCTGGGGATGGTGGTGCCGGCGGCGTACAGGTTGATCGCCACGAACGGGACCGACTGCCAGACGATCAGCAGGGTAATCACCGAGAACGCGGAGAGCTGGGTACCGAGCCAGTTGTGGTCCGCCATGGAGTGCCAGCCGAGCTTGTCCAGCGTCCAGTTGACGACGCCGAAGCGCTGGGCGAAGAGCCACTGGTAGACGGTGGTGGCGGCGATGACGGGCATGGCCCAAGCGAGGACCAGGCCCAGCATGAGCAGCAGCCGCATCCGGCGTCCCAGCCGGGCGAGCAGGAGACCGATGAGGGCGCCGAACCCCATGATCAGCACCACGTTGGCCGCGGTGAAGTAGACGGTGCGCCTGACGACCGCCCAGAACTCCGGGCTTCCCAGGGCCTCCTGGTAGTTGTCGACCCCGTTCCATTCGGTCAGGTGCTGGATGAGCTGCCGTGCGTTCAGGTTCTGGAACGACAGCATGCCGTTCTTCACCAGGGGCCAGCCGAGCAGGATCAGCGTGGCGGTCAGGGCCGGCAGCAGGAGCAGGTAGGGGACTGCGGCCTTCCGGCCGCGTGAGGTCCTGGAACCGCGTGTCCCACGCGGGCCCGAAGGGGCCTCGGCCTTGCGGACATCGGGCTCCCCTGCCGTGTCCGTGCCTCGGGTCTGCACTGGCATGACGTGTCGTCTCTTCCATGGCCGTACGAGCAACACAGCTGATGCCGGGGGTGCCGTGCGACGGCGCCCCCGGCACGAGGCGTCAGCTCTCCTGAGCCAGACGCTTGTTGATCTCGGCTTCGACGCTCTTGGCGGCCTCGGCCGGGGACTTCCCCTTCAGCACCGCCGTCATGTAGGCCTTGATCGGGTTGGGGGTGTTCTCCACCGCGGCCCACTGCGGGATCAGCGGGGTGGTGCCACCGCCGGCGGCGGCCGGGGCCGCGGCCTCCGCGACCGCGTTGCCCTCCAGGCTGGACTCCAGGGACTGCTTGTTCGGGATGACGCCGTTGGCCTTGGCGAGGGCGCCCTCGAACTCGTCGGACAGGGCGATCCTCAGGAACTCCTGGGCCAGTTCCTGCTTCTCGCTGCCGGCGGCGACGGCGAGGTTGGAGCCGCCGAGGAAGACGCCCTCGGGCTTGTCCGCCGTCTCACCGGGAATGGTGAAGTAGCCGAGGTCCTTCTCGATCTTTGGGTTGGCCTTGACGGCGGTCGCCGCCTCCCAGCCCATGCCGATGAACGCGCCGGTTTTCCCCTTGGCGAAGACGTCGGCCTGCTGCGGGGTGGCCTCGTCCTTGTCCTTGGGGGCCTTGGAGAAGGAGGCGTACTTCTGGTAGATCTCCATGGCCGCGGTGACCTTGGGGTCGGCGAGGTTGGAGACGTACGTGTCGCCCTCCTTCTTCACCAGATCGGCGCCCTGGCCGATGATCAGGCCGTCGAAGAAGTACCAGTTCTGGCCGGGCATGTAGATCGGCTCGGCGTCGGTCTTCTCCCCGATGGTCTCGAGGTCCTCGAAGAACTCGTCACGTGTCCTGGGCGTGTCCTTGATGCCGGCCTCGGCCCAGATCGCCTTGTTGTAGATGACGACGCGGTTGGCGAAGTACCACGGAGCGGCGTACTGCTTGCCCTCGAAGACGGAGGACTGGTTGACCGAGTCCGTCCACTCGGCGCCGATCTCCTTCTTCAGGTCCTCCAGTTCGGCAAGGCCCCCGGTCGCCGCGTACGACGGGGTCTGGGTGTTGCCGATCTCGATGACGTCCGGCGGGTCGTTCTCGGAGAGGGCCGTGGTGACCTTCTGCTGGATGCCGTCCCACTTCTGGGTCTCGAACTTCAGCTTCGCGCCGGTCTTCTTCTCGAAGGCGGCCTGCACGTCCTCGCTCCAGTCGGCCGGCGCCGAACCGTCCATCGTCCAGACGACCAGGGTCTGCCCCTCGAAGCCGTCCGCCCCGGTGTTCTTCCCGTCGCCGTCGTCTCCCCCGCACGCAGCGACGGAGAACAACATGCCCGCGACCCCGATCGCGGCTATCAGCTTGCGCTTCACGCGCCACCCCTCCTCAGGAATGCCTTCCACACCCACGCCCTCGGCGGTGACCCTCGCAGCGGCGCAGCACTCGGCGGGCTGGGACCCGGCTTCCATAAATGGTTTAGACCAGCAAGGGGGAGCTTGGCCTAGACCTATGGCCCTGTCAAGGGTCGCGCGACCGATCCCCCAAGCCGTTACCGGCACCCGTCCAGGGGCCCGGAACTCCCCCCAAACAGGGATGTGTCGAAGGTTGGACTAGACCAAAAGAAGACGTGCGGTTATAACGGGACCGCCGAGCGTGCGGCGCCGAACCCGGCCGTCCGCCGGCGTGCACCGCGGCCGGCGCCCGCCGTCCGCGCCGCCGGACCCCGCACCCGGAAGGCAGGTCATGAGCACGGACCTCAGCAGCGCCCAGGCCGAGACGGGGGCACCGGACCCCACCGGCCGCGTCCCGAAGTACTACCGCATCAAGCAGCGCTTACTGGGGATGACCGAGGCGCGCCCACCGGGCTCCCCGATGCCGGCCGAGCGCTTCCTCGCCCTCGAGTTCCGCACCTCGCGCACCACCGTGCGCAAGGCCCTCCAGGAGCTGGTGAGCGAGGGCCGGCTGGTCCGCATCCAGGGCAAGGGAACCTTCGTCGCCCGCCCCAAGATCTACCGGACCCTCCAGCTGACCTCGTACACCGAGGACATGCGCAACCAGGGACTCACCCCCGCCTCCAAGGTCCTGGAGATCGACTACATGGCGGCCGGTGAGGAACTGGCGGCGCTGCTCGAGGTGGAGCGGGGCGAGAAGGTGCTGCGCCTCGAGCGGCTGCGACTGGCCGGGGGCGAGCCGATGGCGATCGAGGCGACCCACCTGTCGGCGCGCCGCTTTCCCGGCCTGCGCCGGCACCTGGCCCGCCGCACCTCGCTCTACACCACGCTCACCGAGGTCTACGGCGTACGCCTGGCGGAGGCCGACGAGACCATCGAGACCTCCCCCGCCACCCCGCGGGAGGCCGGACTGCTCCACACGGACGTGGGCCTGCCGATGCTGCGGCTGTCCCGCCACTCACGGGACGAGCAGGGAACCCCGGTCGAGTGGGTCCGCGCGGTGTACCGCGGCTCGCGCTACCGGTTCACGGCGACGCTGTCCCGCCCGGCGCCCTGATCCCCTCCGGCACCCCGACGCCCTCCACCCCCGACACCACCGGATCCGAAGGGGAATTGGTCTGGACCTTTACGCGGTCCGGACGGTATACACGGATGGTCCATCCGGCTTCCACCCCAAGGACCCACCACATGGCCATTCGGCAACGCACCATCGCTCTCGGCACGTTGGGCTTCGGCACGAGCGTCGACGAGGAGACGTCGTTCCGGATCCTCGACCGTTTCACCGAACTGGGCGGCACCGTCCTGGACACGGCCGACAACTACGCGTTCTGGGTCGACGGCGCGAACGGCGACGAGAGCGAACTCGTCATCGGCGCCTGGCTCAAGAGCCGCGGGACACGCGACCGCGTGACGATCGGGACCAAAGCGGGCGCCCGGCCCACCGTCCCCGGCGCGGGTCTGGAGTCCGCCGAGGGGCTGTCGGAGAAGGCGGTCAGGTCGGCGCTGGAGGGCAGTCTGCGCCGGCTGGGCACCGACCGCGTCGACGTGTACTGGGCCCACATCGAGGACCGGTCCGTCCCCCTGGCCGAAACCGTGCACGCCCTCGCGGACCTCGTCGACGAGGGCAGGGTGGGCGAGCTGGGCGTGAGCAACCACGCGGTCTGGCGCGCGGAGCGGGCCCGCGCCCTGGCCGGGGACCGGCCGCGTTGCACCCACCTCCAGTACCGGTACTCGTATCTGCAGCCCCGCCTCGACATGCCGCTGCCGTCGTCCGCGCACGTGCACGCCACCTCCGAACTGCTCGACTACGCACGCAGCGAACCGGACCTGCGCCTGTGGGCGTACAGCCCGCTGCTGTCCGGCGGCTACACCCGCGAGGACGTGGAGATCCCGGCCGCGTACGACCACCCGGGCACACCGCCCCGGCTGACGGCGCTCCGCGAGGTGGCCGGCGAGACGGGGGCGACCGTGAACCAGGTGGTCCTGGCCTGGCTGCTCGACCACACCCCCCGGATCCTGCCGATCGTCGGGGTCAGCCGGGTCGCACAGGCCGAGGAGGCCATGGCGGCGCTCGACCTGACCCTGAGCGCGGAGCAGCGCGACCGGCTGGACCGGGCCGGCCGGTGACACCCGGCCGCCGGCGGTGAGAGGCCGCCGGCCGTGAGCGGTGCCCGGCACACGCCGGGCACCGCCCTTCAGCCGGGCAGTGACACCGTCAGGCGCTGCGCCTGGTGGTCGGAGAGTCCGCGCGGGTCGTCGAAGTCGTAACGGTGCACCTCGAGCAGGTCGTCGGTGAACGCCCAGTCGAGCCGCCACAGGCCCGCCCCGTCACTGTTCCAGGTGCCGGGCAGGACCGTCGCGGACGCGGGCAGCGCGTCCCGGAGGACGTTCCGTATCCCGTCCAGGTCACGCATGGCCGGTGTGGTGTTGAAGTCGCCCGCGACGAACACCGGGTGGGGGTTGTCCGACACGTCCCGGAGCAGGGCCTCGTAGTGGCCCCGCCGTGCGGCGTCACGGGAGCGGATCTCACCGTAGAAGCCGCCGCTCAGCACGCTGCGCTCGATGTCGAGCTGGACCGGGATGTGCACGTTGTAGAACGAGACCGGCCGGCCGCGCACATCGAGGTCCGTACGCAGCACCTTGCCCTGCTCGAACTCCTCCCGCCAGGAGGCGCCGTGCTCCGCGCCCCGGCCCTGTCCGACCGGCGTACGGGACACCACCGGGAAACGCGAGAGGGTGACCTGCTCCCCCAGCACCTCCACGTGATAGCCGGGGAACTCCCTGCGGACACGGTCCAGTTCGTCGATCGGCGCGGGCCGCCCGTCGACCCACGCCAGGTACTCCTGCAGCAGGTAGACGTCGGCCCGCTGCGCCTTGAGATAACGGTAGAAGGCGTCGGGCTCGTCCGTGGTGTCCCAGTACTCGGTGTTCCACGAGACCACCTTCACCGCGTCCGCTGGTGCCCGGCCGGGGCCCCCGCCGGGCACCAGTGCGGCCCAGTTGACGCCGGAGCGGGTGAGCCCCGAGAGCAGCAGCAGCGCGAGCACGACCGTCAGCGGCCGGCGCACCCGGCGCGCGGCCGCCGGCCCGGCGAGCGCCAGCAGGACCAGCGGCACGGCGACGAAGCAGACCGGCGGCACGAGGTCGGGAATCAGCCACACCCACCAGCGGCCGCCGAGCAGGAGATTGAGTGCCGAGTACAGCGCCCACAGCGCGGTGAGGCAGACCAGCGCCCCCGAGGCGGCGGCCCGTCCCCGGCCGGAGCGCGGCGGGCCTGGGCGCGGCGGGCCTGGTGGGGTGTCGCAGGTGGCGGGCCCCGGAGTCCCGGTGGGGGCTGAAGCGGCAGGTCGCAAGGGGTCGGCGTGGGCCGTCATACGTCCTCGGGCGTGCGATCGTACGGGTCTTGGACGAACACGCGGCCGAACACTAGCAGCGTCCCGGCGGCGTTCCGGGTGGCTCCCGGACAATACCGATCCGATACCGGTCCGATACGCAGAGCGATCAACACTGGCCGCATGCCGCACTCCGTATCGGTCGTGATCCCCGCCCACAACGCCTCCCGTACCCTCGCCGCCTGCCTGGACTCCGTCCACGCCCAGACCTGGCCGATCCACGAGGTGATCGTGGTGGACGACGGCAGCACGGACCGGACGGGCGAGATCGCCCGGAGCCGTCCGTGCACGGTGGTCCGGCTGGAGCCCAACCGGGGTGTCTCGGCGGCACGCAACACCGGTGTCGCGGCGGCCACCGGGGACATCGTCTTCTTCCTCGACTCCGACGAGGCGCTCACCCCCGACTCGGTGGCGGCCGCCGTGGAGATCCTGGCCGCGGACCCGGAATGCGGCTGCGTGCACGGCGTGATCGCCCCCGCGCCGCTCTTCGACGACGGCCCGGTCGAGTGGTACAAGGTGCTGCACGCCCACTGGTGGCGGGCCCGCGGGGTGGGCGAGGTGGAGACGGCGTTCTTCGCCCAGGCAGCCGTGCCCCGGCGGGTGTTCGAGGTCGTGGGCGGGTTCGACGAGCGGCTGCGGGACTCGGAGGACCTGGAGTTCAGCGACCGGCTGGCTCCGCACTTCAGGATCGTGCTCACCGACCGGATCGTCGCCCGGCACGACGAGGAGCACGAACTGGGCGCGCTGCTCGCCGAGACGTTCCGGCGGGCCCGGCTGCTGGTTCCCGCGCTGCGGTCGGCGCGGCGCGGCGGGCGCCGGAACCTGACCGCCAACAGCCCCGCCTCCGTCGCCGCCGCGGCCCTGTTCTTCCTGACGCTGCCGCTGGCCCCGCTGTGGCCGCCGGCTCCCGCGGCGGGACTGGCCGCGTTCTGCGTCGCCAACCTCGGGCTGCTGCGGTTCACCGCCCGGCAACGGGGCGCCCGGTTCGTACCGTTCTTCGTCGCGGTCCACCTGGCGGCCCACGGCGCCCTGCTGAGCGGCGCCGCGCTCGGCGCCCTGCACGCACCCGGCGAAAGGACCCCGGTGCACAGCGGGGCCGGCACACGCCCGGAGCCGGGGCGGTGAGGCGTCTGCTGCGCAGGCTGCTGACCCCGGCCGTCGTACTGACCGCGCTGGTCTTCGTCGGCCTCGCGCTGCGCGAGGACGGCCCCGAGGCGGTGCGCGCGCTGGCCCGGCCGGACGCCGTGCCCCTGCTGGTCGCGGCGGTGCTCACCAACGTCGCGGGCCTGGTGCTCGCCGTGCACGCCTGGCGGGTCCTCATCCCCGGCGACCACGGAGTGCGGGGTCTGTACGCGGCGAAGGTCTACTTCCTGGGCCAGCTCAGCAAGTACATCCCCGGACGTGTCTGGGGCGTGCTCACCCACGTGGCGCACGGCCGCGCGGCCGGGGTTCCCGCTGCGCAGATGACCTCGGCGTACGTGCTGAGCCTCGGTCTGACCCTGCTGACCGGGACGGGGGTGGCCCTGCTCGCCGCGCCCGCCGCGATGCCCGGGAACTGGCTGTGGCTGCTGCTGCCGGCCCTGGCCCTGGTGTCCTGCGTGCTGCGGCCCGCGCTGATCACCCGGCCGCTGACGGCCCTGGCCTCGAGGTTCCGCGGGCCGGTGGAGGCGCCCGGGGACGGCACGGTCCGCCGGGCGATGCTGCTGGCCGTCGCGTCCTGGCTGGTCTCCGGCGTGCACCTGTGGTTCGTGGTCCTCGCCCTGGGCGCGCCGGTGTGGCCCAGCCTGGGCACGGCGGTGGGTGCCTTCGCCCTGGCCACGGTGGTCAGCAGCCTGGCCCTGATCGTGCCGGACGGGTGGGGCGTGCGCGAGCTCACCATCACCGCCGCGCTGGCCACCGTACTGCCCGGGGGCACCGCGGTGACCGCCGCCCTGGCCAGCCGTCTCGTCTGTGTCCTGGCCGAACTGGGCAGTTCGGCCGTCGTTCTCGCCTGGGCCCGGTTCCGGGGCACCCCCGCGCTTTTGACGAGCGCGCGGCCCGCGTGCCCGCAGTCCGTGAATTCGATGGGAGAAACCCGTGTACACCCTTGAAGACGCCGAACGGCTCCCGGTCGACGAGGTGCATGACCTCTACCGGCGGTACGTGAACAAGAGCCAGGTCTCCCTGATGACCTCGTTCGGCTTCGGCCGTGAACTGGTCGACCACGCCGAGGGCGCTTACCTGACGCTGAAGGACGGACGCCGTGTCCTCGACATGACCGGGGGCGTCGGCGTCCTCAACCACGGTCACAATCACCCCCGGATCCTGGCCGCGCGTGAACGGTTCGCCAAGGGCCGGCGGATGGAGGTCCACAAGACGTACTTCTCCCCCTACCTGGCGGCACTCGGCCGCAATCTGGCCGAGGTGCTGCCCGGCGACCTCGACATGTCGTTCCTGCCCAACTCGGGCGCCGAGGCGGTGGAGGGAGCGGTCAAGCTCGCGTACAAGTACCACGCCGGCAAGCGGCACACGGTCCTGCGCGCGGACTGCGCCTTCCACGGCAAACTGCTCGGCTCGGGCGGGCTGACCGGCCAGAACCAGTTCGACTTCCCGACGATCCCCGGCGTCGACACCTTCCGGTACGGCGACCTGGACTCGGTGCGCGAGGCGGTCGGCCGCCACCCGAGGGACGTCTACGCGATCCTGATCGAGCCGTTCAGCGCCTCCACCGTCCAGTGGTGCTCCGAGCAGTTCCTCCGCGGGCTGCGGGAGTTGTGCACCCGGCACGACATCGTGCTGATCTTCGACGAGATCTACACGGGGTGGGGCAAGACGGGCAGCATGTTCTACTTCATGCGCTACCCGGGACTGATCCCGGACGTGGTCACCACGTCGAAGTCCTTCGGCGGCGGCAAGTCGTCCATCTCCGCCTACGTCGCCCGTGAACCGGTCTTCCGCAAGGCCTACGACAATCTCGGCGACTCCCTGCTCAACTCGACGTCCACCACCTACTACGGGTTCGGCGAGGAATGCGCCACCGCCCTGGAGGCCGTCAACATCGCGGTGGAGGACGACTATCCGGCGCGTGCGCGCGCCCTGGAGGCCGTCCTGGAGCCGGGGCTGGCCCGGCTCGCCAAGGAGTATCCCGACGCGATCGGCAGGGTGGCGGGCGCCGGTGCGCTGTGGGGCGTCTTCGTCGACGGCGGCCCCAAGGTGCTCGACCTGGTGTCGAAACTGGCGCCCGGCGGCATGGCCAGGGACCCGCGGTTCAGGACCAAACTGGTGACCTGCGCGGTGATCAACGCGCTCTACGAGGACCACGGCATCTTCGCCTACTACACCCTCAACGGACTCAATCCGCTGGTTCTCGGGCCGTCGCTGGTCACCGAGCCCGACGAGGCGGAGCGCACGGTGGACGCGCTCGGTGCCGTGCTCGACCGGGGCCTGGGCCGGCTGGTGGCCCGTTTCGTCAAGCAGAAGGTGAGCTCGCAGTGGTGATCGCCATCACCGGCGCGGCCGGCATGCTCGGTGGCCGGCTCGCCGAACGTCTGACGGCCGACGGCCGGCAGGTACGCGGTGTGGACCTGCGTCCCGGCCCCGGGGTGGAGTACGTCGGGGACATCCGCGACCGGGACCTCATGCGCCGTGCCCTGGACGGCGTGGACGTCCTGGTGCACGCGGCCGCCGCCCTGCCCAGTTACCCGGACGAGCAGATACGGTCCATCATCGTCGGCGGTACCAAGAACGTGTTCGCCGCCGCGAAGTCGGCCGGTGTCCCCCGGGTGGTGCACGTCTCCTCCACCGCCGTGTACGGGCTGCCGCGGACCGTACCGACGACGGAGGACCATCCGCGCGAGCCGGTGGACACCTACAGCCGGGCCAAGACCGCCGCCGAGGAGGTGGCCGAGCGGTACCGCGCGGACGGGATGTGCGTACCGATCCTGCGGCCCAAGACCTTCGTCGGGCCGGGCCGCATGGGCCTGTTCTCGATGCTCTTCGAATGGGCGGAGGAGGGACGCAACTTCCCCGTCCTCGGCAAGGGCGACGTACGCATCCAGATGTTCGCGATCGACGACCTGGTCGACGCGGTGGTCACCGTGCTCACCGCCGACGAGGAGATCGCCGACGACACCTACAACCTCGCCGCCGCCGAGTTCGGCACGATCCGCGAGGACTTCCAGGCCGTCCTGGACGCGGCGGGCCACGGCGGACGTGTGGTCGGACTGCCGGCCCGCCCGGCGCTCGGGGTGCTCGGGGCCCTGCAGCGGGTGCGGCTCTCACCGGTGTACGGACGCCTGCTGCACAAGCTGATGGCGGACTCCTACGTCAGCATCGACAAGGCCGCCGAGCGGCTCGGGTTCACCCCGAAGTACTCCAACCGGGAGGCCGTACTGCTGACGTACGAGTGGTGGCGCACCGCCCGGCACACCTCGCCCGTCGGCGGGGCCACCGGCCGCACCAGCCGCGATCCGTGGCGTCAGGGTCTGCTGTCCGCGGCCAAAGTCTTCTTCTGAGGAGTGGGCCATGACCTTCGTCGACGAACGGGCGAAGTCCGCCACCGCCGCGGGCAAGGCCGCGGACGACGCCACGAACAGCGACCCGGGCGGCGCGACGGGCGGCGCCCCCGATGCCCTCGATCCCCCCGGCGCACCCGACGCCCAGGGCGGGGAGCCGGGCCGGGACACGGACAGGGACAGGGCCGGGGACACGGTCCCGGTCCCGGTCCCGGTCCCGGTCCCGGTCGTACCGGCCGGTGGCCGGACGTACCGGTCCGCGGTGGCCGGACTGATCACCCTGATGCGCCCGGGCCAGTGGCCCAAGAACTTCCTGGTGGTTCCCCTGCCGTTGCTCGGCGCGCCGTGGAGCTGGTCCGCGGCCGGGAACGTCGCCGCGGCCACCGCGGCCTTCGTGCTGGCCTCGTCCCTGGTGTACGTGGTCAACGACATGGCGGACGTGGAACGCGACCGTCGTCACCCGGTCAAGCGGCACCGGCCGCTGGCCTCCGGGCGGGTGCGCATGCCCGCCGCGGTCGCGTTCGGCGGCCTCCAGGCCGTGCTGCTGGTGCTGCTGCTCGCGCTGCTCAGCCCGGAGGGGACCTGGGCGGTCCTGCTCTACCTGGCCGTCAACGCCGCCTACAGCTGGCGGCTCAAGCACCTGCACCTGCTCGACGTGTTCATCGTGGCCACCGGCTTCGTGCTCCGGCTGCTCGGCGGGTACGAGGCGAGCGGCCGGCCCGTGGCGGGCTGGCTGGTCCTGACCGTCCTGACCCTGTGCCTGCTGCTGATCCTGGGCAAACGCCGCCACGAACTGAGCGTCTCCGGCACCGGCCACCGGCCCGCGCTGGCCGGCTACTCCGCGCACTTCCTGGACCTGGTGCTGGTGATGTGCTCGGCGCTCACCATGGTGAGCTATCTGCTCTTCCTGCGTACCGAGTCGGGCTACGCCCCGGCCGCGCTGCTCACGGCTCCCTGCGCGCTGTTCGCGCTCTTCCGCTATCTGCAGATCGTGGTCGTGAAGAGCGAGGGGGGCACTCCGGTGCGGACCCTGTTGCGGGACCCCGTCATGCTCGCCAACTCGTCCGTGTGGGCGGCGCTGCTCCTGCTGTTCCAGGCCGTCTGACCGCGCGTCCGGCCGCGTCCCGGCGCCGCCTGCCCCGGCTCCCCTCACTTCTTGTCCGTTCCCGCCTGTCGGCACCCCGTCTCGAGCGAGGACCTGAATGGCTGCACCCCTCGTGTCGGTGGTCGTTCCCCTGTACAACGACCGCCGCACCGTCGACCTCTGTCTGCGCTCCGTACTGGAGCAGACCTACCGGAAGCTGGAGGTGATCGTCGTCGACGACGCCAGCGCCGACGGATCGGCCGAACTGGCCGGCCGGCACCCGGTCACCCTGGTGCGCGCCGAACGCAACGGCGGCCCCGGCGCCACGCGCAACCTGGGTGTCCGAAACGCCCGGGGGGAGATCATCTTCTTCCTGGACGCCGATCTGACACTGCACCCCGAGGCGGTGGCGCAGGCGGTGGAGCTCTTCGAGGAGAACCCGGAGTACGGGGCCGTCTTCGGCATCCCGGACAAGGAACCGCTGTTCGACGACGGGCCGGTGTGCGACTACCGCATCCTCCAGTACCACTACTGGCGCAAGAGCGCCGAGGGCCTGGTCAGCGGAGGCTTCTACGCGCTGGGCGCGGTGCGCCGGTCCGCCTTCCTCGAGGCGGGCTGGTTCAACTCCGCGCTGCGGCAGACGGAGGAGATCGATCACGCCGAACGCCTCGCGGCCCGCTTCCCCCTGCTGCTCACCTCGCGCATACGGGGCAGGCTCTCCGACGAGTCCCGGATGCGGCCGCTGCTGCGCAAGGCGTTCGTCCGCAGCCGGCTGCGTGTGCCGTTCTACCTGGACCGCGGCCGGGCGATGCAGGGCATGGAGACCGGCGGGCGTGCGGCGGCCTCGGTACTGGCGGCGCTCACGCTGCTGACGCTGCCGTCCGCCCTGGTGTGGCCGGCCACCGCTCCGGTCCCGGTGCTCGCCCTCCTGGCGTGTGTCCTCGCCGATCTGGGCCAGTACCTCTTCGTCGCCAGGGAACGCGGCCCGGCCTTCCTGGTCTTCTTCACCGGCTGCCACCTGCTGGTGAACACGGCCGTGGTCGCGGGCCTCGCCACGGGCCTGGCCCAGTGGTCGTTCAGCGGCCGCTTCCGCCGCATGTACCGGACCGGGGTGCCGGCATGACCACACAGCCCGCGGCGGCCCGCGAGCGGTCCCTGTCCGAGCCCGCTCTGAGGAGCGGCGGCGAGGAGGCACGGCCGGCTCCCGCCCGCCGGGTGGCCCGTGCCCTGCGGCTCTGGTACGGCCGCGCGCTCGTGGTCGTCGCCGGAGCCTGGCTGCTGTACGCGGTCGTCCGGTGGCTGGTCAGCGGCCGCTGGCACTGGAGCATCCTGCTGGACGCCGCCCCGCCACTGCTGCTGGTGTCCGTCCCGGCCGTCCTGCTCCTCGCGGGCGCCGCGGCCTGCGGCCGGCGCCGGCCGTGGGCCACCGGGCTCGCCTCGGCCGCGCTGCTGCTGGCGCTCACCACCGGCTCGGGCATCAACTGGCCCGCGCTGTGGCGTGATCCGGGGCCCGTACCACCGGACGCGCTGCACGTGGTGTCGCTGAACACCCAGTACTGGGGCCAGGGGCAAGGGCCCTCGGGCAGTGACCGGGTGTACGAGCTGCTGCACCGGCACGAGGCCGACGTCTACCTCCTCCAGGAGCACGTGGCCTGGCAGCCGGGCCTCGGGGAGGACGGGTACAGCGAGCTGCGGGACGACGAGCGGCTGCGCGAGGAGTTCCCCGGGTATCACATCGCCCGGCGCGGCGAACTTCTCACGCTGTCCCGGTTTCCCGTGGTGGCCACTCCCCCGGTCGGGCCCGGCGCGGAACTCGACGCCCGCCCGAACGCGGACTTCAACACCGTCTTTCAGCGGGACAAAGTGATGCGCACGGACCTGGCGGTCGGCGGCCGTGTACTCAGCGTCTACAACGTGCACATCACCGTGCCCCTCGCCGTCGACAATCTCAATCTCTTCTCCGGATACGACTTCGACTCCTACTTCCAGCGGAAGTTCGCATGGCGACTGGAGGAACTGCGCGGATTGGAAACCGATCTGGACCGGAATCCGAATCCGACGCTGGTCTCCGGTGATTTCAACTCCACCGCGTCCATGCGGGAACTGAACGGGATTCGGGAGCGGACCGACGACGCCCTGCGCGCCAACGACGATCTGTTCCCGCTGTCCTGGAAGTTCGACGCCCCGGCCGGCTTCGAGTGGGACAGCGTGTTCAACCGGCCGCTGCCCCTGTGGCGGGTCGACTGGAGCTTCACCGCCCGCCAGGTGCGACTGCACCGTTACGACCTGCTGCCCACCGACGGGCTGTCCGAGCACCGGCTGCAGGACCTCTGGCTGTCGCTGTGACCGGGACCCGCGGCGGGCGGCAGGCCGGCGGGGCCGGCCCCGGCGGGCACCCGGGGCGGGAGCACGCGGCCGTCGGGGCCCCCGGGGCGGACACCTGGCGGCCGGGTCCCGGGGGCCGGGCCGTGCCGGGTCCCCGGGGCCCGGCTCCCGGTCCGGCCTGAGCGGACGAACGGCCCCGGCCCGGTGCGAAGCGGCCGGTCAGCTCGCCCTGGCCACCCCGCGGACGGGCTGGTCGGCCTCCATGCCCAGCAGGATGGCCTGCTCCAGGTCGGCGAGTTCGGGGCCCGGTTCGATGCCCAGCTCCTCGACCATCGTCGAACGGATCCGGCGATAGGCCTCCAGCGCCTCGGCCGTGCGCTGGGACCGGTACAGCGCGAGCATCAACTGGGCGTGCAGGTCCTCGCGGTAGGGATGCTCGGCGGACAGCTGCATCAGTTCGCCGATCAGGTCGTGGTGGCGGCCCAGTTCGAGTTCGAGGCGGATCCGCTCCTCCGTCACCCGCAGCCGCTCCTCCGTCAGCCGCCGCGCGCCCGATTCCAGCGGCCGGCTGGACAGCCCCGAGAAGGCGGGCCCCGTCCACAGGGAGAGGGCACGGCACAGGACGTCGACGGCCTCCTCGGTCAGCCCGGTCTCCGCGAGGGCACGGGCCCGGCGCACGAGGGTGTCGAAGACCGAGGCGTCCAGTTGGGACTCCTCCAGGCACAGTCGGTAGCCCTGCGGATGGGTCTCGATGAGCCCGGCCAGTCCGGCGGCCTCGAATTCTCGGCGCATGGCGGAAATGCAGATACGGATCTGCGTACGGGCGCTGGCGGGCGGCGAGCCACCCCAGACCGCGTCCACGAGATCGTCGACGGATACGACCCAATTCACTTCCAGGGCCAGCACCGAAAGAATGATCTGCGCCCGCCTGCCGCCGAGATGAATGTTCTTACCGTCGGCGGACACGCGCAACGGTCCGAGGATATGGACTAACAAGACAGAGACCCCCCGTATCTGTGCTTCAGGCTCGGCCAGCCTGGTATGAACCAAGGAGGGTGTCAAGGGCCCCGGCCCGTGAGGGAATTGCTCGCCCCCTGCCCTCACTTCCGTAGCCGCGGGGGCGGCCGGGGGTGCGGCGAAAGAGACGGCCGGCATTCCTTGACAGCCTTGATTGGTATAGGCCAACCTTGCCATGGTCTGAACCAATCCTGGCGCCGTTCGGAGGGTCCACGCATGGCCGAGAGCAGCCACCCGCGCCTGCTTCGGCTGGCACATTCCGTGCTCCAGCCGGGCTTCCCCGGTGCCACGGCACCGGACTGGGTGCGCCGCCGGATCGGCGAAGGGCTCGCCTCGGTCGTCCTGTTCGGCCACAACGTCCGAAGCGGCGAACAGGTGGCCGCGCTCACCGACGCGCTGCACACGGAGAATCCCGACCTCGTCATCGCCATCGACGAGGAAGCGGGCGACGTCACCCGCCTGGAGGCGCGCACCGGTGCCTCCAGGCCCGGCAACCTCGCCCTGGGCGTCCTCGACGACATCGATCTGACCGAGCAGGTCGCCCGGGACACCGGCCGGGAACTGCACTCGCTCGGCATCACCCTGAACTACGCGCCGAGTGCCGACGTCAACACCAACGCGTTGAACCCGGTCATCGGAGTGCGTTCCTTCGGCGCGCGCACGGACGTGGTCTCCCGGCACGCCGCCGCATGGGTGCGCGGTCTGCAGACCGCGGGGGTCGCCGCGTGCGCCAAGCACTTTCCGGGCCACGGTGACACCGTTGTCGACTCCTACCACGGCCTGCCCCAGGTCTCCGCGCCCGGCGGCACCCTGGCGCTCACCGCGCTGCCGCCGTTCATCGCCGCGATGGACGCGGGTGTGCGGGCCGTCATGGCCGGGCACCTCCTGGTCCCGGCCTACGACGCCCGGTGGCCGGCGTCCCTGAGCCGCTCCGTCCTGCACGAACTGCTGCGCGGCGAGCTCGGGTTCACCGGCCTGGTCGTGACCGACGCCGTCGAGATGGGCGCGGTGGCCGACCGCTACGGCCTGACGGGCGCCGCCGTACGGGCGGTCGCCGCCGGGGCCGACGCCGTCTGTGTCGGCGGGGCCCACCCGGACGAGCGGACCACGGCCCGGCTGGCCGGCGCCCTGGTGGGCGCCGTACTGGACGGCCGCCTGCCGGAGGAACGGCTCGCCGAGGCCGCCGGCCGCGTCCAGGAGTTCGCCGCCTGGTCCGGCACGCTGCGCCGTGCGGGTGCGGGTGCGGCGTCCGTGTCCGAAGCGGCCCGCGGTGTGGGGCTCGCGGCGGCCCGGCGAGCGGTCCATGTCCATCACCGGCCGGACCACGACACGCAGTTCCCGCTCGTGGGCACCCCCCACGTGGTGGAACTGTCCCCCGCCACCATCAGCCTCATCGACCGCGGTACCCCGTGGGGTGTGGCGGAACCGCTGAGCGCGCTGCGGCCGGGCACCACCTCCGTCCGGCTCGGCGAAACCGAGTGCGCGGACGGCGCCGAGGTGCTGGACCGCCTGGCGCTGGAGCCCGCGTCCGGCCGGCCACTGGTCGTGGTGGTCCGGGACGCGGCCCGCCACGGCTGGATGACCAGGGCGCTCACCTGCCTGCTGCGCCGACGGCCCGACGCCCTGGTCGTCGAGATGGGCGTCCCCACGGGCGCCCGGCCCGGAGCCGTGTACCTGGCCACGCACGGCGCGACCCGCGTGTCCGGCATCGCGGCGGCCGAGGCCCTCGTGGGCGGCCGCACCGGCCCGTAGCCCCCCGACGGGCGAGGCGCCGAAGGCCTCGTTTCCCCCTCTTCCCCTCTCCCGCCCTGCCGCGCCGCAGAGGCGACGGCCCCGACCGCCCCCTGTCCGTATGCGCTCGGCCACCCCGTCCGGACCCCGGGCGGCGGCCACGAGTGCCGTCCCGACCGTCATCCATGTCCCAGAGTGCCACCCATGTTCCGGAGTGACCGCATGACGACGCACCACCGTTTCTTACACCGCGCCGCCTCCGAGCGCCCCTACTTCAGTGCCGACGGCGAGACCTACCTCGCCGGGACCCAGCTGCGGCACCTCACCAAGTCCCGGCCGCTGCGGGTGCTCTCCGAGGAGGAGTTCGCCTTCTGGCAGGCCTACGGGTACGTGGTGCTCCGGGAGGCGATATCCCCGGACGCGGCCAAGCTGCTGCTGGAGTTCGCCTGGGACTTCCAGGGCCTCGACCCGCAGCGCCCCGAGACCTGGTACGAGGAGCGCACCTTCCGCTCGGACCTGGACCGGGACCTGTACGTGTACGGCTTCGTCGAGGCGTACCACCACCAACTGCTGTGGGACAGCAGGCAGTCGCGGCGCGTCTACGACGCCTTCGCCGACGTGTGGGACTGCGAGGAGCTCTGGGTCACCCTGGACCGCCTCAACCTCAATCCGCCCAATGTGGGGAACCGCTCCCGGTCGTTCATCGAGCCGACGGACGAGGGCTTCGACATCGAGCTGCACTGGGACGTCGACACCACGGCCAGTGTGCCGCCCCAGCGGGTGCAGGGCATCATCGCGCTCACCGGCACGGAACCGGACCAGGGCGGCTTCCAGTGCTCGCCCGGGCTCTTCCACCGCTTCGAGGAGTGGAAGGCCGCCCAGCCCCCCGGCCGCGACCCGATCCGTCCCGGCGTCGACCGGGCCGAGTTCCCGGTGATCCGGCCCCGGCTCAACGCCGGTGACCTGCTGATCTTCAACGGGATGCTGGCGCACGGCGTGGCCCCCAACAGCTCGGCCGACGGGGTGCGGGCCGTGCAGTACCTGTCGATGATGCCGGCGCTGGAGGGGCACGAGGAGCTGCGCCGGTCACGGATCGAGTCCTGGCGCACGCTCGGCACGCCGGACTGGAACGCCACCCTGCTCGGCGACGCGGAACGGCACGAGTCCGAGCGGTACGGCACCGCCGAACTCAACGGCCTGGGACGGAAACTGCTGGGCCTGGACTCCTGGCACGAGCACGGTGACCTTCCCGGGCGGACGCGATGACCGGGGCGTTCGGCGTGACCCGCCGGCACAGGATCGCCCTGGCCCTCCCGACCAACCGGGAGTGCTCTGCGACCATCGCCGCCGTTGCCGACGAAGCGGCTTACGCCGTAGGTGAGTTCGACGTCGAGGTGCACCTGCTGGTCCTCGACTCCTCCGACGCTTCGACCGTCGCGGCGCACGCCCGCACCGTCGCCGGACTGCCCGCCGTACCGGGGGTCGTGGCGCACCACCTCGACGAGCGGGCCCAGCGGGCCTTTCTGCGGGCCGCGATCGACCGTGCCGCGCTCCCGGAGCCTGACCGCCTGCTCGGTCTCATGCTCCCGGACGGCGTCTCGTACGGCGCCTGCACCAACAGGGCGTTCCTCGTCGCGGCCGCCCTGGGCTGCCGCTCGGTGCACCGCCGGGACTCCGACAGCCGCTACCAGGTGTTCGAGGGCGAGCCCGTCTTCCCGGTCCACCACGAACTGGCGTCCCTCGGCAAGCGGGCCGCCGACGCCCGTGCCGGGGTCTCGGAGGTGAACCTCGATCCCGCGCTCGCCCATCGTCCGGTGGCGATGGTGGGCGCGTCCTTCATCGGGGAACTGTCCGTCGACATCGGCGGCATCCGGGAGCTCGACAAGGAGGCGTACGACACGGTCGTGGGCCTGTGGGCCCCGGCCCACTGGTCCCAGGAGGAACGGGCGGGCCTGGCCGAGGAGTCCTTCAGGGGCGCCGGGCTGCTTCCCTTCCAAAAGGACCACGCGACGCTGACGCTGGTCGACCCCATGCGGGTGGACATGTGCAACATCGCCTTCCACCAGGACGTGTACGAGCGGCTGCCGCTGCCGCCCGCGACCGACACCATCGGCAGCGACTACTTCCTCATCCACGCGGTGCACGACGCCACGCTGCCCGGTGTCCTGCACAACCGGGACATCGAGAACTTCTACACCGGGGAACGCCGTACGCACGCGGGATTCATGGCGTACCAGCGGCGGTTCGTGAAGTTCCTGCTGTCGATGCTCCACTTCCACTTCGTCTACGACGGCATGGCCGAGGCCGGCCCCGCGCTCCTCGACGCCGGACAGCGGCTCGACCCTGCCCCGGTCCGTGCCCTGCTGGCACAGAGCGTGCGGCTGGACCGCGCCGAGAACGAGCGCCGACTGGACGTCGTGCAGCGGACGTACCGGCGGTTGGGCGGCAGGTACGCCGAGTTCGCCGAGCGGGTGGCCGCGGACCGGGAGCGGCTGCTGGCCCGGGCGGGGCGGGACATCGAGGACTTCGTGCTGCTGATCGACGGCTGGGCGGCGCTGGTGGACGCCGGCCGGGTGGCGGACCTTTGGAGCACAGCCGGCTCCGGTGGCACCGCCCGGTCCCGGGGCACGGCCTCGTGAACCCGGCGCTGCGTGCCGCGCTCGAGGCTGCCCCGGACGACCGGATCATCCATGACCTGGACGGCATCGCCGGTCAATTCGACTCACTGATCGACGAGTTGCCCGGCGTCGGCGTGCGGTTCGCCGTGAAGGCGTGCCCCGTCGACGAGGTGCTGGCGTGCCTGGCCGGCCGGGGCGCCGGGTTCGACGCGGCGAGCCCCCGGGAGATCGTCCAGGCCCTCACCACAGGCGTACCCGCTCACCTGGTCCACTACGGCAACACCGTCAAGTCCGACGAGAACATCGCCCAGGCCCACCGGCTCGGCATCCGGGACTTCGCCACCGACAGCCTGGAGGACGTGGCGGCACTCGCCGAACACGCCCCGGGCTCACGGGTGTTCTGCCGGCTGGCGACCACGGGCCAGGGGGCGTTGTGGGGGCTGAGCCGGAAGTTCGGCTGCTCGGCGGACGACGCCGTACGCGTCCTGGAGTCGGCGCGGGCGGCGGGACTGGTCCCTGCCGGGCTGTCGGTGCACGTCGGGTCGCAGCAGATGACCACCGAGGCGTGGCAGCAGGCGTTCGCGACGCTGGGCGAGGTACTGACGGCGCTGCACGCGCGCGGGATCACGCCCGATCACGTCAACCTCGGTGGCGGCCTGCCCGCGCTCGGCTACACGGACCGGCGGGGCAACCGGCTGGAGCCCCCACTGGACAAGATCTTCGCCGTGCTGCGCGAGGGAATGGAGCACCTTTCCGAACTCGCCCCGGGCCCGGTGGACTTCCTCGTCGAACCGGGACGCCATCTGGTCGCCGACCACGGCGCTGTCAGGGCGCACGTCTCCCGGCTCACCTCGCGCCGGCGGCCGGACGGGGAACGCGCGTACTGGCTCTATCTGAGCTGCGGGAAGTTCAACGGCCTCTACGAGATGGACGAGGTGCAGTATCCGCTCGTCTTCCCGACCCACCCGGCCGACGCCGGCCTGGTACCCGCCGTGGTCGCGGGCCCCACCTGTGACAGTGACGACTCCTACGCGCCCGAGCACCGCCACGTCCTCGTGCCGAGGGCGGTCGCGTCGGGCGACCCGGTGTGGGTGCTGTCCAGCGGCGCCTACGCCACCAGCTACACCACCCGCGGCTTCAACGGCTTCGCCCCGCTCCCCCACACCTGCGTGGGCAAAAGCAACGGCGGTGCGCAAAGGGGTGGTCCGCCGGCGCTTTCCGGTCGGGAGCAGGTACCGGCCGGCCTGCGTGTCCGCCCCCTCGCCGAGGGCGACTGGCCGAGGGTCGCCGCCCTGGAGGCCGAGGTGTACGCACCCGCCGGGCTGTCCGAGGGCCGAAAGGCGCTGGAGTCCCGGGGCCGTGCCTCCCCGGCGACCTGCTTCGTCCTGGAGGCCGGCGACCGCATCGCCGGCTACGTACTCGCCCTGCCCTACCCGCCGTCGCGGTACCCGGACCTGGAGCGGCCCGAGGAGGAGTCCTTCACCTCCTCCCCCCATCTGCACCTGCACGACCTGGTCGTCGCCGACGACCTGCGCGGCCGGGGTCTGGGCAGCAGGCTCGTACACCATCTCACCGGGGCCGCACGGCAGCGGTACGAGGAGGTCTCCCTGGTCGCCGTGGGAGGCACCGAGAGCTTCTGGGCCCGGCACGGTTTCCGGCCCGACCGCCGGGTCGAACTCCCCGCGAGCTACGGCGCGAACGCGGTCTACATGTCCAGCCCGGTCCCGGGCGGCCCGGGCCGCCGGCCCGACGCCCCTGAAACGGAGGGCTGACGCCCGTGTCCCGTCCCCTCGTGCCCCGCACGCCCGCGCCCCGCAGGCTCGACGCCTTCCGGCGCGACCAGTTGGCCACCGCCGCGCTGTTCTGCTTCCTCGGCTTCCAGTACGCCACGTGGGTCTCCCGGCTGCCGGCCCTCAAGGACCGGTTCGACCTCGACGAGACGCGCCTGGGCCTGCTGCTGATGGTCTGCGGGGTCGGCGCCGCGGTGTCCTTCCCGCTGGTCGCCCGGCTGATGCGGCAGTTCGGTTCGCGGCGCCTGGCGCTCTGGTCGGCGTCGGCTCTGGCGGCGGTGCTGCCGGCGCTGTCCGCGGCCGGTTCCTATCCCCTCGTCCTGCTGGTGGTGTTCGTCGACGGGGTGGCCGTCGGTTGTCTGAACGTCGCCATGAACGCGCAGGGCGCGGCACTCGAGGCCCGGTACGAACGGGCGGCGATGGCGCAGCTGCACGCCACGTTCAGCGCGGGCTCGCTCGCGGCCGCGCTGCTCGCCTCGGGGGCGACCGTCGTCACGCATTCCGTATCCGCGCACTTCGCCGCCGCCGCGGCCCTGCTCCTCCTGCTGCTCGCCGTCGCGCGCCCCCGGCTGGCGGCCGACGGACGGGCGCCGGGGCCCGAGCCGAAGAAGGCTGCCGCCAAGGGCGTCCGGAGCTTGGCCGGTGCCTCCGGGGCGGCGCTCTGGCTGGGCTGCGCGATGGTGTTCGGCACCGTCACCGAGGGCGCGATGACCGACTGGTCGGCGCTCTACCTCACGGCGGAGACCGGGGCGTCGGGGCGGCTCGCGCCGCTGGGCATCGCCGTGGTCTCGGTGATGATGGTGCTGGCCCGCCTCCTCGGCGACGGCTGGCGTGGCCGCCTGGGTGACGCCCGGGTCGTCCACGTCGGCAGCGTGGTGGCCGGTACCGGTCTCGCGCTCGCCCTGCTGGCCGGCGGAACCTGGCCCGCGCTGATCGGCTTCGCCTGTGTGGGCCTGGGCATGGCGACCGTGACGCCCTGCCTCTACGTCGCCGCCGCGGCACAGGGCCCGAACGTCCTGGCCCTGGTCGCCGCGATGGGCACGACCGGCCTGCTGGCGGGCCCGGCGCTGATCGGCTTCGTGGCGGGCCGCACGGATCTGACGGTCGGCATGGCGGTGGTCGCCGCCTCGGCCCTGCTGGTGTCCGTCTCCGCGCGGCGCATCACCTGGCACAGGCCGGACGGGCCCGCTCCGACCGGTGCGGGCGGCGGAACCGGTTGAGGCGGTGGTGCCCGTGCGGCCCAGAGGTCGGGCCCGTGCCGCACGGGCGGCCGGTGGCCCGGTCAGGACTCCCGGGGCGGTGCGCCGCCGGGCGCCGTGATGCGGGCGATCGCCTCGAGGGTCAGGGCGCGGTCGTGGGGTTCCCGGGAGAGGGCGAGGTGGAGGGTCAGTCCCTCGATGAGGGCGTCGAGCTGGCGGGCGGTGTCCGGGTCGAAGTACTTCTCGAGGTGGACCCGGCTGCGGCGCATCCACTCGTGGGTGAGTTCCCGGTAGGCGGGCCGGCGGGCGGCGAGGGCGTACAGCTCCTGGGTGAGCACGAGGTCGCGCGTGCTGTCCTCGGACAGGGAGTGGATGAGGCCGGCCACGGCCTCGCGGGCCTCCTCGGGGCCGGACGGCGTCGCGAGATGGGTGTCGAAGATCGCGACCACATGGCCGGTGAACTCGCTGAACGCCTCCCTGAGCAGCTCGTCCATCCCGCTGAAGTGGTACGTCATCGATCCCAGCGGCACCCCGGCGCGCCGGGCGATCTTGCGGTGCGAGACCGCCGCGAGCCCCTCCTCGGCGATGAGGTCGAGGGTGGCGGTGATGATGCGTTCGCGGCGCCGCGGGTCGGTGTGTCCGGTGGCCACGGGAGCCTCAGACGCTGCGGACCGGGCGGGCGGGGCTGCCGACGGCGACCACGTTCGCCGGCACGTCCTTGGTGACGACCGCGCCGGCGCCGATCACGGAGTTGTCCCCGACTCTCACCCCGGCCAGGACGACGGCACCGCCGCCGATCCAGACGTTGTCGCCGATGGTGATCGGCTGCGCGGCCTCCAGTTTGTCGCGCCGGGGCCCGGGTTCCACGGGGTGTGTGGGGGTGAGGAGCTGGACGCCCGGGCCGATCTGGCAGTCCTCGCCGATGACGATGGCCGCGACGTCGAGCGCGGTCAGGTTGTAGTTGACGAAGGTGCGGGCCCCGATGGTGATGTTGCTGCCGTAGTCGACGTACAGGGGCGGGCGCACATGCACCTCCTCGCCGACGGCGCCGAGCAGTTCGGCGAGGACCGACTGCGCCGCGACGGCGTCCTCGACGAAGGCGGCCTGGAAGCGGGCGGCCAGGCGTACGGCCTCCTGCTGCCGGCGGGCGATCTCGGGGTCGTCGGCGATGTAGGGGTCGCCCGCCCGCATCCGTTCCAGGTTCGTACGGGGGTCCTGTGCGAAGTGGTCCGTCGCCATGGGGTGACGGTACACCTCGGAGCGTACGAACGTACACTCCGTGCACCCGGCCGATGCTGCGGCGCTCTTCTACCTTTCGCCGTCTGCCGGTCGGCGCTTCGGGGACCCCAGCACCCCGGCGAGGACGACCACGAGCGCGCCCGCGAGGGGCACCATCAGCAGGCCCAGGCGCAGGCCGGCCTCGTCGGCGACGAGGCCGACGACCGGCGGGGAGAGCAGGAAGCCGAGCCGCATCAGCCAGGAGACGATCGTCAGGCCCGATCCGGGCCTGAGGCCGGGCAGTTCGTCGGCCTCGTGCATCGCGGCGGGTACGAGGGTCGCCACGCCGAACCCGGCCGCGGCGAAGCCGAGGACGGTGCCGGGCACCGTGGGCACGGCCAGCGCCAGGCCCATGCCGGCCGCGGCGACGAAGCCTCCGGCGCGGGCGACGGCGCGCTGGCCGAACCGGTCGACGAGCCGGTCGCCGAGGACCCGGCCGATGAACTGGGCCCCGACCAGGGCGATGAAGCCGGACGCCGCCAGCGCCGCCGACGCGTTCAGCGAGTCCGAGAGGTAGAGAGCGGCCCAGGAGTTGCCCGCGTCCTCGACGAGGGTGCCGGCGGTGGCGATGAGGACGAGGGCGGCCAGTACGTACCGCGTGCGCGAGGCCGGGGCGGGGCGGCCTCCCCCGGTGCCCTCCTTCTCCCGGGAGTCTTCCCTCACCTCCGTCTCCTCGGCCGGCCCGGTGCCGGGCCCCGGCAGGCAGAACCGCAGGGCGACACAGGCGGCGACGCCGAGGACCAGGCCCGAGATCAGCAGGTGCGTCCCGAGCGGGAGACCGAGCGCGATGGCGCCGGCGGCCATGGCTCCGCCGGTGACGGCGCCGATGGACCAGACGGCGTGGAAGGAGTTGATGATGGAGCGCCCGTAGCGGCGCTGCACCCGCAGCCCGTGGGCGTTCTGCGCGACGTCGGTGAACGCGTCCATCGCGCCGGCCAGGAACAGCGCGATTGCGAACAGCACCACCGACTGCGCCAGTCCGGCGACGAGGATCCCGGCCGCGGTCAGCAGGGTGCTCGCCACCGCGGCCCGCGCCGAGCCCAGCCGGCGGACGACGACCCCCGCCCCCAGTCCGGCCACGACGGCCCCCGCCGGGAACGCGGCGACGGCCAGCCCGTAGGCGGCGTTGCCGATGCCGAGATCCGCCTTGATCTGCGGATAGCGCGGCAGCAGGTTCGCGAACAGGGCGCCGTTGGTGAAGAAGAGCACGGCAACGGCCGCACGGGCCTGCCGCTCGACCGGGCCCGGCCGGCGCAGTACGTCAGTGGTCATACGCCGGACCCTATCCGCAGAGCGTACGAACGTACACTCCTCTTTTCCGGCGGCACGGCCGACGCCCGGCTCCGGCCCCCCGGAAGGGAGCCGGAACCGGGCGCGTGAGGACTCCGGCGCGCTCCTAGCCGTTGTAGGTCTCGAACTCGGCGATCCGCGGGGTGCCGCTGGAGCCGGTGATCTCGAAGGTGACCTTGCGCAGCGAGGTCTGCGGGAAGGAGATGACACCCGCTCCGCTGCCGGAGGCCAGGACGGCTCCGGTGTCGTGGTTGAGGACCCTCCAGTTCCGGATGGCCCCCTCGGAGCCCGCCGCCTCCCGGATGTTGATCTTCGACACCGAGGTGGCGGACGACCACTTGACCGAGACGGAACCGGTCGAACCGCTCGGCGACCAGTAGCTGCCCGCGTTGCCGTCGATCACGTTGCCGTAGCTCGTCCCACTGGCCTTGCTGGAGCCGTCGGCACCGGCGCCGAGGCTGAGATTGGTCCCGGTGGGGGGATCGGTCGGGTCGGTGGGCGGGTCGGTGGGGTCGGTGGGCGGGTCGGTCGGGTCGGTCGGGCCCGGGTTCTGCGGGGTGCAGTTGCCGTTCGAGACCTGGTTGCCCTTGTTGGCGCCGGCCGTCCTGTTCACCACGTCCGGTACGCAGTTCGCGTTGTCGAGGCTGTGGGAGTAGGGGATGCCGACCGAGGTGTTGGACGTCGGGTTCGGACCGGCGGGCTGGTTGTCGCCGCTGCGGCTGGACCAGGTCACGTTGTCGAAGATGTTGCCGCTGACCTGCCAGTAGCCGGCCTCGCTGGTGTAGAAGGTGCCGAGGACGTCCTTGGAGTCCTCGAAGTAGTTGTTGTCCACCTTCGCGCGTGCTCCGGCCCGGGAGTTGATGCCGGACTCGTGCAGGTCGACGTAGTGGTTGTTGTAGATGTGCGAGATGCCGCCGCGCAGCAGCGGGGTACGGGAGTCGATGTTCTCGTACTTGTTGTGGTGGAAGGTGACGTAGCCGTTGGAGCGGTCGCTCTCGCTGGACCCGATGAGGCCCCCGCGGCCGGAGTTGCGCAGGATGCTGTACGAAAGGGTCACGTACTGGGTGTTGTTCTTCATGTCGAAGAGGCCGTCGTAGCCCTCCGACTCGCCGCCGGACGCCTCCAGCGTGGTGTGGTCGACCCAGACGTTGCGGACGCCGCTCTCCATGCCGATGGCGTCGCCGCCGTTGGAGGTGGGCGAGCCGGACTTCTTGACGTTCCGGACGGTCACGTTCTGGATGATGATGTTGCTGGACTCCCTGATGTGGATGCCCAGTTGGTCGAAGACGGCGCCGCTGCCGACACCGACGATCGAGACGTTGCTGATCTGCTTGAGCTCGATCACGCCGTCGGCGGTGTTGCAGCTGTTGCCCGACACCTTGCTGGTGTTGCCGTGGTTGATGGTCCCCTGGACCTCGATGATGATCGGGGTGCTGCTGCTGGCCCGGTTGCACAGGGCCGCGTGGATCGCGGTGCCCGTGGTGGCGCGCACCGTCTGCCCGCCGGCGCCGCCGGTGGTCCCGCCGTTCTGCGTGGCGTAGCCGGTGGCGCTGCCGGTCACGGCCGCCGACGCCGAGGACGTCGACACCACCAGCCCGGTCGCGGCCGCGAGGGCCGCCGTGGCCAGCGTCGCGCCGAGGCGCACTGCTGCTGATCTCTTCATCCGTGTCTCTCCCTGTTCGTCTGCACGTGCCGGGGGGCGGACTGCATGGATGGACCGGGGCGGCCGCGACGACCGGCTGTAATGGCATGGGCATGTCACATAGAGCACGGTCGGATCCGCCGGACACCTCTCCGGACGACTCCGGCCACACTCGGCCGTACTGTGATCACGCCCTGCCGGCGCCCTGGTCCTGCCCTGCTGCGGGTGCTGTTCTCCGAGGTGGTTCTTCGGCTCTTGCTCGGCTCTTGCTCGGCTTCGGTGCGACCGGACCGACCGCTGCCACGAGGGTCCGGCGGGCATGTCGGCCGGCGCCGGCCGCGGGATCACCGCGACCGTGCTCCCGCGCCGGACCTGTGGCGGCTCCTACGCGAAGTCACCGGCGAACGTGGCGACTTCACTCCACTGGTCCCGAACCGACAACCGGGGAAAGCGCTTTCTCACCGCGAGAATAGGGCGGTCCGGACCAGCCTGGCAAGGCTCTGGACGCCATGGGTGCGCTCTTTCGTATCTCATACACCAGACGCTGTTCATACTCATCCGAGGCCCGGGAGAACGGAGTTCGGAGGAAAACCCGTCCGGACCCCCATCCCGGGGCCCACCCCGGTTCCGAGCGGCGACGGTTCAGCACGCTGGAGTGACAGCACGCGCGGGCCGCCCTTCACGCAGCGCCGCAGCGGGCTCGATCAGGGCGAGGCCGACGACCGGACCGGCGATGCCGGCGGCGAGAGACCGACTCATGGACCACCACCTCCCGGATGAAGGCACCCAGGTAACAGACCAGGCAGATGCATATGCCAGCCTTCAGCTCCGTACGGATGGCCGGTGCAAGCCAGAAGAAGATTCTCGGCTCGCATCTGCGGCAGTATGATCGACGCACGCACGCACGGCCGCCCGATCGGTCCGCGAGAAGCAGTAGGCAGCAGTAGGCAGAGGGAGCAGCCCTGTGACGACCCGCCCCGCACACCGGACCCGTCCGTCCCGCTCGGGCCGCCGGACGCCGAGGACGCGGGCGGCCGGTGCCGTCGCGCTACTGGTTCTGGGGGCCTCGACCGCCTGTTCCCCGTCCTCCGACGACGGCTCCTCGTCGGGGCGCGGGGACACGCGCGTGTCGGGCACGGTGACCGTGTTCGCCGCCGCGTCCCTCACGGAGAGCTTCACGACGCTGGGCGAGCGGTTCGAGAAGGCGAACCCCGGTATCGAGGTCACGTTCAGCTTCGGCGGCAGCGACAGCCTCGCCGCCGGTATCACCGGCGGCGCCCCCGCCGACGTCTTCGCCTCCGCCAGCTCCGGGACGATGAAGATCGTCTCGGACGCGGGGGACGCCGCCGGCACCCCGGCCACCTTCGTCCGCAACCGGCTGGAGATCGCCACCCTGCCGGGCAACCCGGAGGGTGTTTCCTCGCTGAAGGACCTGACCGACGCGAAGCTGAAGGTCGTCCTGTGCGACAGGGAGGTGCCGTGCGGGGTCGCGGCGCGGACGGCACTGGACGCCGGCGGCCTGAAGCTCACCCCCGTGTCGTACGAGCAGGACGTCAAGAGCGCGTTGACGAAGGTCGCGCTGAAGGAGGCCGACGCCGCCCTCGTGTACAGGACCGACGTGCGCGCGGCGGGTGACAAGGTGGAGGGCGTGGACTTCCCCGAGGCCGCGGAGGCCGTCAACGACTACCCGATCACCCTGCTCGAGGACGCCCCGAACGCCGAGGCGGCCGAGGTGTTCGTCGCGTACGTGCGGTCCGACGAGGGTCAGCGGGTGCTGGCGGACGCCGGGTTCCTGACGTCGTGATCCCGGCGGACACCTCCGGCACGCGGGCCGGCACCCGTAAGGGCCTCCGGAAGAGCTCCGGTGGGCGGCGGCGCCGCGTGGGGGCGGTGGGCGGGCAGGGCGTACCACTGCCCCTGCTGCTGCCCGCGCTGCTCGCGCTGGCGTTCCTGCTCGTGCCGCTGCTCGCGCTGCTGGTCCGGGCCCCGTGGCAGAGCATGCCCGAGCAGCTGACCAGCCCCGCGGTGTGGCAGGCACTGCGGCTCTCCCTGGTGTGCGCCACCGCGGCGACGGCGGTGAGCCTGGTCCTCGGCGTACCGCTGGCCTGGCTGCTGGCCCGTACGGACTTCCCCGGCCGGGGCCTGGTCCGGGCGCTGGTGACGCTTCCGCTGGTGCTGCCGCCGGTGGTGGGCGGTGTCGCCCTGCTCATGGCGCTCGGCCGAGGCGGCATCGTCGGGCAGTGGCTGGACCAGTGGTTCGGCGTCAGCCTGCCGTTCACGACGGCCGGGGTGGTGGTCGCGGAGGCGTTCGTGGCGATGCCGTTCCTGGTCATCAGCGTCGAGGGCACGCTGCGGGCCGCCGACCGCCGGTACGAGGAGGCCGCGGCCACGCTGGGCGCGTCCCGCTTCACCGCGTTCCGGCGGGTCACGCTGCCGCTGATCGCGCCGGGCGTCGCGGCGGGCTCGGTGCTGGCCTGGGCGCGGGCGCTGGGCGAGTTCGGGGCGACGATCACCTTCGCCGGCAACTTTCCCGACCGGACCCAGACCATGCCCCTGGCCGTCTACCTCGCCCTGCAGAGCGACCCGGAGGCGGCCATCGCCCTCAGCCTGGTCCTGCTCGCCGTCTCGATCGCGGTGCTCGCCTGCCTGCGCGACCGCTGGCTGACCGCGTCATGACCGGCCCCGGGAAGCGCGAGCACCACGGCCCCGCCGGGGGCACCGCCGCACTCGGCAAGGGCCCCGACGGCCTCGACGCCCACCTCGTCGTCGACCACGGCGCCTTCCGCCTGGACATCGCGCTCACCGCCGCGCCGGGCGAGGTCGTCGCCCTGCTCGGCCCGAACGGCGCCGGCAAGAGCACGGCACTGCGCGCCCTGGCCGGCCTCACACCCCTCACCACCGGGCATCTCCGCCTGGACGGGAGGGAGCTGGACCGCCTGCCGCCCGAGTCCCGTCCCGTGGGCGTCGTCTTCCAGGACTACCTCCTCTTCCCCCACCTCACCGCCCTGGACAACGTGGCCTTCGGCCCCCGCTGCCAGGGCGCCACGAAGGCTCGGGCGCGGGCGACGGCCGCCGCCCTGCTGGACCGCATGGGCCTGGCGGACCACGCCGGCGACAGGCCCCGCCGCCTCTCCGGCGGCCAGGCCCAGCGCGTGGCCCTCGCCCGCGCCCTGGCCACCAGCCCCCGGCTGCTCCTCCTCGACGAGCCCCTCGCCGCCCTGGACGCCCGTACCCGCCTGGAGGTACGCGCCCAGCTCCGCCGCCATCTGGCCGCGTTCGAGGCCGTCGCCGTCCTGGTGACGCACGATCCGCTCGACGCGATGGTGCTGGCCGACCGCCTGGTGGTCGTGGAGCACGGCAGGGTCGTCCAGGAGGGGACGCCCCGGGACATCGCCCGTCACCCGCGCACCGACTACATCGCCCGGTTGGTCGGCCTGAACCTCTACACCGGCCGGGCCGAGGGCCACACCGTACGGCTGGACGGCGGCCCGGCGGTCACCACCACCGAGGACCTGACCGGCCAGGTCTTCGTCGCGTTCCCGCCCGGTGCCGTGACCCTCCACAGCGGCCGCCCCACCGGTTCCAGCGCGCGCAACCTGTGGCACTGCGAGGTGAGCGGAATGGAGACCCGCGGCGACCAGATCCGTGTGGACCTCACCGGCGAACTCCCCCTGGCCGCCGACCTCACCACGGTCGCCGCCGCCGAACTCGGCCTCCACCCGGGCGCGGACGTCTGGGCCACGGTCAAGGCGACCCAGACCCACGCCTACCCGGTCTGACCGGCGTCGGCGTCCGGGCCGGTCAGACCGAACGGCGGCGCCCTCTCTCGCCGGCTCGGTCAAAGGGGCGTGGGTGGTTCTGGTCGCGCCAGGTCCGGGGCGAGACGCCGTAGGCCTGTCTGAACACTTTGCTGAAGTGGGTCGCGTCCACGAAGCCCCAGCTCCGGCCCACTGCCGCGATGGTCCGCAGCCGGCCGTTCGGGCCGGCCAGCTCCCGTCTGCACTCGGCCAGGCGGTGCGAGCGGATCCAGTCGCCGAGGCTGATACCCGACCGGGCGAGCACCTTGTAGAGGTGACGGACCGAGACGCCGTGCACGGCGGCGATCCGCGCGGCCGAGAGGCCGGGATCGGCCAGGTGCGCCCGCATGTACTGGGTGATCCGCAGACTGAGCGTCGCCTCCAACGGCTCCCTGGCGAGGGTGGAGTCGCCGAGCTGGGAGGTCACGACGGCGCGGACGAGTTCGATGCTGGGCTCCACGACGGCGTCGGCGTGCGGGCCTCGGTGCATCTCCTCGTCGGCGGCCAGTCGGGAGAAGTACGTGAAGGCAAGACCGGCGAGGGGGTTGCCGGAGCCGAGGGGAACCGCGGCAACGTCTCGCAGCAACCGCTCGGGAAGCGAGAGGACCGCGCGGGGGAAACGGATGAAGTGGTGGCCGACTCCCTCCTCGAAAAGAAGCGTGTAGGGAGTGACTGTCTCGTAGAGAGCGAATTCTCCCGGTCTCAGCAGGCACTGACGGCCGTTCTGCACCACCAGGCTGGTGCCCGTCGTCTGAAGTCCGAGGAAGACCGCGGGTTCCTCGTCCCTCCGGGCCAGCCGCCGGGTTCGTTCGACGGTCACCGCGGTCGCCCGCGCCGAGCAGATCCTGATGGGCCCGACGGTGTTGAGCCCGATGCGAACCGAGAGGTCGTCGGCCGGAAGATGGTGATCGATGTCGACCGGCACGACGGATTCCCACACCGCGTTCCGGATTGTTTCCTCGCGTTCTTTCGGCGGCACGAACGCGGTGTCCAGGACCGGGCTCACAGGGCCGGCCTTCGTCCGCACCCGCCACGGAGCCGGACTGCCGACGCCTTCGTCCGTTTCCTCACAAGTCCCCCTCGGCAAGGACGGTTCCCGCGTCAGCATCGCAGCGTTCCGGCTCACCGCACAACGGTTTCGAGCGGCGTGGCGGAGGCCGTGCGGGGCCTCTGCCTGGCACAACACCGGTTCATGGGGGGGGCGCCACAGCGGGCTGCGAGCGCCGGACGCGGCCGTCGCCCGGCTCGGGTGCACCACTGACAAGGTTCCGTGCACGCATGGCAAAGTCCGAGCCCCACGAGCCTCCTAAGGTTTGCTGGCGGAAGCCGTCGCCCTGAGGGCGGCACCGAAATCACGAGAACCGACATCTGGAGTAGAAGAATGCTGAAGGTTCGAGGCAAGCGCTCCAAGTCCGCTGTCGCCACGGGTGTGTTCCTCGCCGGTCTCGTCAGCGGCGCCCTCGCCGGCGCTCCGTCCGCGACCGCAGCCGACTATCTCCCCTGCACCACCGGGAAATACCTGTACAACAAAGTGACGAACCCCACCTCCTACAAGTACGTCCCCTACGCCGGGACTTCCAACCACTGCTGGCTCAAGAGCGGAATGAGCAACACGGCAGTCCGTGCGCTTCAGAAGAACCTGAACAACTGCTACGGCAAGAACCTGGCGTTGGACGGCGTCTTCGGATCCCTCACCAAGTCGGCACTCGTCTCCGTCCAGAAGAAGGTGGGGGTGACCGCCGACGGCGAGTACGGCCCCAACACGCGGAACGCGATGGTGTGGGCGAACTACAGCATGGAAACCGGAGCGAAGATCAACTGCAACTGACCGGTGGATCAACAGCAAGCCGAGCGGTATCGCTTCAGCACCCCCCTCCACGGGGCGGCGAACGCGAGGCCCTGACGCCTTCCGCCGGAACCTGGACACGAACAGGCCGTGGCCTCCGCACGCACCACTCGCGGAGGCCACGGCCTGTCGGTTCAGCTGCCCAGTTGCCGCTCTCCGACGGCCGACACGAAGGAGGACCATCCACCGGCCCGGAACACCAGCACCGGGCCGTGCGGCACCTTGCTGTCCCGCACGGGGACGACGGCGGCGAAGTCGTCGGAAACCTCGACGCACTCGCCGCCATCGGAGTTGCTGTAAGAACTCTTACGCCAGCTCGCAATACTCAGGTCGACGCCTCGCACGGTACTTCCTCCAAGAAGGCCAGGACGAAACTCCGCGACTCGGCCGGGGCCAGCGCCAGGTCGCGCATCGCATCGTACGCACGCTGCAACCGCTCAACTGGCTCATCGGCTTCGATGAGTTCGCCACGGTGCGCGTTCTCCGTGTACGCAACGGTATGCCCACTCCGGAGCCGCAGGAACATCAGTGCGGTGCTGTCCAGGCCATGCATGCCGGCACTCAACGGCAGCACCTGCATCGTCACGTTCGGCCGCTCCGCCATGTCCGCCAGGTACTCCAACTGCTCTCGCCACTCGCCCACATCGCGCAACGGGGTGCGCAGCACCGCCTCCGACAGGATGGTCCGGAACGGAGGGGCCTTCTCGCCGTCCAGCAGTTCACGCCGTCCCATCCGGGCGTCGACCTGCTGGTCGAGTTCCCTGCCCCTGAGCCCACCCGCCGCCAGTACCTCCCGCGCGTAGCCCGGCGTCTGCAGCAGCCCCGGCAGCACGCTCACCGCGAAGTGCCACAGACTCACCGCCTCCGCCTCCAGGGCCATGTACCGGCGGTACCGCTCGCGGAACTGCGTGTGGTCCCCGGCTGCCAGTTCCCACAGGGCCAGGAGCAGGCCCGGGGTGCCGTAATGGGTGTCGAGGGCCTGGACGACCTCCGGGCTGCCGATCGTCTCGCCCTTCTCCATCTTGCCGAACAGGGACCAGTCCCAGCCCAGTCGTTCGCCGAGGGCCCGCAGGCTCGTCCCGCTCGCGGCCCTCAGCGTCCGCAGTTCCTCGGCGAAGCGCTGGCGGGGTTCCTGGCTGCGGCCGGTGATGGCGCGTCGTTGCGACATACCGCTCCCTCCGGGACGTGCTGGTGAACGATGTGGCCGTTCGGTCCGTGTGGACGGAGTGGAACCACCTCCGTGGACGGGGAACCACGGCCCCGTCCACGGTGTGGGCGCCCACACCTCGGCGCATCCTCGTAACGGCCGGACTACGCAGCGTAATCCATGCGGCGCAGTCGGGTCAGGAGATCGGCGAAACCTCACCGGTCACCGCACCGCAGGCACACGGCCCACCGCATACGGACCACCGCACACGGACGAGGAACCCATGCCCCGCACTTCCAAGACCCAGGAAGCCCTCGACGCCCGCGACACGCTCGCCGGCGCCCTCACACAGGCCGGAATCCAGCTCCCCGCGATGGACGTCCGTACCCCCTGGGCCGACGACCTCGCAGGCGGCGAGGCCCCGTACGCCCTGGTCCACCTCGGCGTGTGCTCGGCCCCGGTCGCCCTCGCACTCGCGGACGTGATCGCGAAGGGGGCTGCGGAGGGGATCACGAAGGGAGTCGCCGAGTGACGGAGAACGCCGACGTCGATGCCGATGTCACCCTCGACCGGCTCCCCGGCGCCGGCGCGGCCGTCCGCGACACCGCGCGTGGCCGCGTCGGACGGGTCATGGGACACGTCGGTCCGTACGTCCGGCTCCGCCCGCTCGCCGGGGGCCGCGAGTGGGACGCCGACCCCGCCCACCTCCACCGCCTCACCCCCTCCGAGTTGCTCAGCGCCCTGGTCGGCGAGGCGAACGCCCGCAGCAGGCGGCCCCGGTGACGGCGCTCCGCTCTCCCGCAGGACCCGTCGCAGACCGTCCTCGGCGGAGGCGCCCCGGGGCCGGGCCGCCGCGTACTCCTCGTCGCCCGGGGCCGCGCGCACCCGGCCTTCGGTGGTGACATGGGTGTCGTGGAAGGGGCGCAGGCCGGAGGTCTCCACATGTGTGCGGGACGACACGGCGGAATGGTTTCGCTCGGCACGGCGGTCCGGGGAACATGGCCGCGGACACCGAGGGCCGGGGCCGCGCCGTTGTCGGGGGACGCGACCGGGCCATGCCATCCGGGGGGATGCCATGAACACAGCCGTACACACACGAACGACGGGCAGGGGACGCGGGGTGCTGGAGGGGGCGTTCGCGCTGCTCGAAGCCCTGCGGCAGTACGGCGACGAGGCAGGAGTGACCGAACTGGCGGTCGCTTGCGGAGTGCCCAAGAGCACGGCCCACCGGCTGCTGGAGCAGTTGGTGGCCCTGGGGGCCGTGGAGCGCCGTGGCCTGCGCTACCGGCTGGGCGCGCAGCTCTACCGGCTCGGCCAGGCGTGGCAGCCGCACCCGGGGTTGCGCATGGCGGGGCGCCTGCCGCTGCACCGGCTGAGGGCCGCCACCGGAGGCAGTGTGGTGCTGGCGGTGATGCGCGAGGAACGGGCCCTGACGGTCTGTTCGGTGCCCGGCCGGGTGGAGCCACTCGTGCCGGTCCGTAACGGCGAGGCGTTCTCGCTGGACACGGCGTTGGGCAAGGCGCTGCGGGGCCCGGTGCGCAGCGGCGCCGTACTGGACCGGGAGGATGTGATGGCCGGGGTCTGCTGCGCCGCGCTGCCGGTGCGGGCCCCGGCGGGGGCCGTGGTGGGGGCGGTGGCCGCGATGGTCGAGGCCGGTCAGCGGCTGGAGATGGTGGCGGGCCGGGTCGCCGAAGCGGCCGCCGCCGTCACCCGTGCACTGGGCCGGTCCGGGATCGAGGTGCGTCCGTGAGGGCGTGTCCGGCCGCGTTCCGCTCAGCGGAACGCGCGTAGATACGAGGCGGTGGCGGCGGGCAGGGTGGACGCGTACCGGGGGACGGTACGGGCCTCGCAGGACGACGCGGGGCCACCCACTCATCCAAGGGGGAACCAACCATGCGTGGAATCGCTCGAGTGGCCACGGCCGCTCTGTTCTCACTGGGCAGCGTCGCCGGATTCGCCGGGACGGCCCAGGCCGAGCCGATCGACTACGTCCGCGTCGAACTGCTGGAGCTGACCTGTCACCAGCAGAGCGAGGGCGATCACGACGAGGCCTACCTGAAGATCACCGACGCCAACGGCAACGCCGTCAAGGTGTGGCCGGGAAGCCTCAAGTACCAGACGATGGGCCCGGGTTACGTCCGGTCGATGACCGACGGCAACGGCAAGGCGGCCCTCGTCCTCGGCAAGCAGCAGGCGCGCACCATGACGCTGTGGGACTACGACACGACGAGCGGCGACGACAAGCTGGGGTCGACGCTCGCGACGGGCAGTGAGGCGGGTGCCGAGATCCAGTACCGCTCGCTCGAGGGGTCCGGCGGCGTCTACACCATCGCCTACCGGGTCATCGACATCTGACGGTCTCGGCGCCCTCGCGTCGACGGCCCGCCGGGCGGGTGCTCCCCACCCGCCCGGCGACGAACCGAACGCCCCGTCGGCGCGATCACCGGATGGGGCGTGCCTCCGCCGGTCGGGGCACGGCACGCACGGAACGAAAAGGCTCGGCACCGCACATCCGGCTCCGTCGGCCGGATGTGCGGTGCCGAGCCCTACGGCGTAGCGCCGCCGCGGAGGAGCGCCCCTACGCCCGGGGCGGCGCCGTCGACCGGCGCGGCACCAGGGAGGGTGCCGCCACGGGCCGGAAGCGGACCTCACGGCCGGCGATCACGTCGAACAGCACCTGCGTGACCTCCGCCCCGAATCCGTGCACGTCGTGGCTCATCGCGGACAGGGTCGGATGCGTCAGACGGCACAACTGGGAGTCGTCCCAGGCCGGCAGCGACAGGTCGTCGGGCACCGGGACACCCATCTCCGCGGCCACGCCCGGCCCGGCGACGGCCGTGATGTCGTTGTGGTGGACGATCGCGGTGGGACGCTCGGGGGTCAGCAGCAGCGAACGGGGGGTCCGTGCGCCCTCCTCCCCCGAGAACCCCGTCTCGACGTGCCGGCCGCCGTCCAGGCCGAGTTCCGTGAGCGTCCGGTCGAACGCCTCCGCCCGGACGGCGCCGTGTCCGAGTCCGGCGGGCCCGCCCACCCGGGCGATGCGGCGGTGGCCGAGCGCGGCGAGACAGCGCACGGCCTCGGCCACGGCGGGGGCGTCGTCGGTCCTCACCGGCGGGAAGCCGCCGGTGAGGTCCGGGTGCCCGACGGCCACGGCGGGCGGACCGAGCTTCCGGAGCGGACCGATCCGCGGATCCCTGCGCCGGACCCGCCTGAAGGAACTGACGGCCCGCCGCGCCGCCCACACCCACGTCCTGGCCCACGCGGCCGGACCGGGCCGGGCCCCCTTCCACGCCTGGGCCTCCCTGTCCCCCGGCCGGACCCCGGTCACGGACACGACGGCGACGGACGCCGGTGTGGCCGCCTTCAGGCAACGCGGCACACGGGTGGTCCCGGCCGGTCCGGTGGAGGAGCACCCGCCCGGTGCCCGGCGCACATCCCCGGATCTGCCCTGGCCGGTTTCACCGGGCTCGAGGTTTCCCGAGATGCGGGGAGGGCCGGCGGCTGGCCTGATGGGTCTCATGAGAAGAGTCCGTGGACTGCCGCCGGCCGGCCGGGCGCACCGGACGGGCCTCGCGGGCACGCGTCCGTCGGCCGCGCCCCGGCTTTTCCTTCACGCGTCTCATCCACCGAGGAGAAACCCGTGACCGGCCGTCCGTACGTTCTCCGAGGCCGCGTCGCCGTGGTGACGGGCGCAGCACGGGGTATCGGCGCGGCGGTCGCCGGACGACTGGCCCGCAGAGGGGCGAAAGTCGCTCTGCTCGGCCTGGAAGCGGAGGGCCTCGCCCGGGTGGCCGGGTCCCTGCCGGCCGGCGCGCGTCACTGGGAGGTCGACGTCACCGACGACGACGCCATGGCGCGGGTCGCCGCAGAGGTCCGCGACCGGCTCGGCCCGCCGTCCGTCGTCGTCGCCAACGCGGGCCTCGCGGAAGGGGGCCCCTTCGTCGGGTCCGACCCCGCCACCTGGCGTCGTGTGGTCGAGGTCAACCTCGTCGGGAGTGCCGTCACGGCCCGCACCTTCCTGCCCGACCTGCTCGACAACCACGGGTACTACCTCCAGATCGCCTCCCTCGCGTCCATCGGCGCCGCTCCGATGATGAGCGCGTACTGCGCCTCCAAGGCGGGCGTGGAGTCCTTCGCGCACTCCCTGCGCGCCGAAGTGGCTCCCCGCAAAGTGGCCGTGGGCATCGCCTACCTGAACTGGATCGACACCGACATGATCCGCGACGCCGACGAGCATGCCGTCCTGCGCGAACTGCGGGCGCACATGCCCCGCCCGGCGCGCAAGGTCTACCCCGCCGCGGACGTGGCCGCTCTCCTGACCGCCTGCGTCGAGAGACGCTCGGCCACCGTGTACGTCCCCGCGTGGCTGCGCGGCGTCCAGGTGGTGCGGGCGGGACTGCCCGGTCTTGTCGGCCTCTGGTCCCGGCACACGGTGCTCGGCACCGAGTTCTCCGCCACCGGTCTCCTGGGGGCCGGCGGCCGGGCGAAGGGCGCCGGCGGTGCGTGACGCCCCCTCCGGCCCTCCGGCCTTCCGCCCCTCCCAGGGGGCGCCGAAGGCAGGCCGACGGGTTCCGGTCCTGCGCGCGCGCATCCGATGCCTTCCCCGCCGTGCCACAGCCTCCCACCCGGGTACCCGGTCCGACGGCAGGCGGCGGATCCCCCGGACGCCTGCCCGAGCGAAGGGCCAAAGGCGGACCTCGGCGGGCCGGCGCGCACGGCCGGACGTCGGGCCGAAGGGTCCGTGGCCGTACGGCACCGGCCGCCCGGACGCCCGCCGCGGGCGTTTGGGCGGTACTCGCCGACGGCCGGCCCCGGCCACAACCCCGCGGTACGTCCCACACCGGTGCGCCGCCGCGACGAACAGGAGGCAGCGATGCCGGACGCGGTGGTCATCGGAGCCGGGCCCAACGGTCTCGTCGCGGCGAATCTCCTCACCGACGCCGGATGGAACGTGGAGGTCCTGGAGGAGCAGCCGGAGCCCGGCGGCGCCGTCCGCAGCGACCGCGGCGTACACCCCGATTACGTCAGTGACGTGTTCAGCGCCTTCTATCCTCTCGCCGCCGCCTCCCCGGTTCTGGCGGACCTGCGGCTCCAGGAGGAGGGGCTGAGCTGGAGCAACGCCGCCCGTGTCCTGGCGCATCCCCTGCCGGACGGCCGGTGCGCGGTCCTGGAACGCCGGAGCGAGGAGACGGCCGCGGGTCTGGACGCGTTCGCCGCGGGCGACGGGGCGGCCTGGCTGGCCCTGTGCGAGACCTGGAACCGCATGGGCCCCGACCTTCTCGGCGCGCTCTTCACCCCCTTCCCGCCGGTCCGGTCCGCGGCGCGTCTCGCCGTGAGGCTCCGGGCCTCCGGTGGCCTGCGCCTGGCCAGGACCCTGCTGCTGCCCGCTCGGCGGCTGGGGGAGGAGGAGTTCCGCGGTGAGGCGGGCAGGCTGCTGATCGCGGGCAACGCGCTGCACGCGGACCTGGCACCCGAATCGGCGGTCAGCGGCGGCTTCGGCTGGCTGATGTCCATGCTCGGCCAGACCTACGGTTTCCCCGTCCCGGTCGGCGGGTCCAGTGCGCTCACGGCGTCCCTGGTCCGGCGGCTGGAGGGGCGCGGCGGCGTGGTCCGCTGCGGCGAGCGGGTGAGCGAGGTCGTGGTGCGGGGCGGCCGTGCCGTCGGCGTCCGCACGGCGGGGGGCGAGTCCGTACCGGCGTCCCGTGCCGTGCTCGCCGACGTCTCCGCGCCCGCGCTGTACGGCGGACTGGTCGACGCCCGGCACCTGCCCGGCCGGCTGCTGAGTGACCTCGTCCGGTTCCAGTGGGACTTCGCCACCTTCAAGGTCGACTGGGCACTCGGCGGGCCCGTGCCCTGGACCGCGCCGGAGGCCTCGACGGCGGGCACGGTCCATCTGGCCGACGGCGTCGACGGCCTCACCCGCTTCGCCGCGCAGATCGCGACCGGCCGCGTACCCGACCGTCCCTTCCTCCTCTTCGGGCAGATGACCACGGCCGACGGCACACGCTCCCCGGCCGGCACCGAATCGGCGTGGGCGTACACCCATGTGCCGCACCGGATCAGGGGCGACGCGGGCGAGGACGGCCTGACCGGTGCGTGGGACCGGCGGGAACAGGAGGCCATGGCCGACCGCGTGGAGAGCGAGGTCGAGCGCTGGGCGCCGGGATTCCGCTCCCGCATCAGGTCCCGCCGCCTTCTCCCGCCGCCCGCGCTCCAGGCCCTCGACGCGAACCTGCACGGCGGTGCGATCAACAACGGCACCACCGCGATGCACCAGCAGCTGGTGTTCCGCCCCACCCCCGGAACCGGCCGGCCGGAGACGCCGGTGAAAGGGCTCTACCTCGCCTCGGCGGCCGCTCACCCCGGCGGCGGCGTCCACGGGGCCCCCGGCGCCAACGCGGCCCGCGCCGCGCTGCGCGGCCGGACCCGGGCCGCCCTGCTCGGCCACGCACGCGGCGTCCTGGACCGACGGGGCAGGGAGGGCAGCCGCGGCGGGGGCGGCCCCGAACCCCGAAACCCCTGACACGCCGCCCTGCGCCCGTGTCACCGGCGAGGTCCACACGGAGCCCGGGAACTCATACCGACCAGGTGGTATGCATACCGGGTCATGACCCCTTAGCCTTCTGCTGTCCGTCCGGCACGCACCGGCCGCCCCTGCCCCTCCACGACGACGAGGAGACCTCCATGGCCGTCGATCCCTCCGGACCCGCGCTCGCGGAACTCCTCGCACAGGCCCCGGGCGAGCCCGTCGTGATGCTCAACCTGCTCCGGTTCGCCCCTGACGGCCGCGCACCGTACGAGGAGTACTCACGCCGGGCAGCCGAGTTCCTGAAGCGGTACGGGGGCGAACTGCTCTACGCCGGCGACGGTCGCACACCCCTGGTCGCCGAGCAGGGACAGGCGTGGGACGCCGTGCTGCTCGTCCGCTACCCCAGCAGGGAGGCGTTCAGCCGTATGGTCGCCGACCCCGAGTACCAGAAGATCACCGCCCTGCGGACCCGGGCCCTCACCGAGGCCGTACTGCAGCCGACCGTCCCGTGGACCGGCCGCCGCGGCGGCTGACCGCCCGATTCCACGATGTCGCCGTCCCGATGCCGCCGTCCGCGGCGGACGAAGCACACCGGTTCGGTGAGCACGGCGGCAGCGGACTTCGTGCGCGGGGCCGTTGAAGCAGGTTCCGGTGGTGCGGGAGAGGAACGCCATCGCATCGACGATTCGGTCTTCGAGTCGCCGCCGCCGCACTGTCGCTCGCTCCGCTCCTCGTCCGCCTGCACGTACCCGCGAAGGAAGTCCAAAGGCACCGGCTCGCCGATTGCATGGGCAGGGGCCATTTGGGGCCGGCCTTCCCGACGGGCCCGCGCTACGGCCCGCCCCGCAGGCCCTGCTCGACCGTGTGCGGTCGGCCGTCGACGCCCTCGCCACGTCGGGCGGGCGGGGGCCCCGGGGCGACGCCACCGCCGCACTCGGCCTCCGGCTGACGGAGGTCGCGGTCACCGACGGGGGGCTGCGGGCAGGTCCCACCGGCGGCAGGGCCGAGCCCACCCGTCCGGACCGCTGAACGGCCGCACGCTCAGAAGGCGTACCTGACGCGCAGCCACGGTGCGTGCGTGGCCAGCAGGTGCTGGATCCGGGTCAGTGCGTGCTGCTTGGTCTCCCGGGCGTAGCGGACGTTGAGGTCGCCGTTCTGCGAGCGCTTGGTCTCCTGGGCGGCCGGCTGCCACAGCACCTCCTCGGCGCGGGGGTGCCAGCCCAGGTTGACCTCGTGCAGCGACCGGTTGTGGGTGAGCAGGATGATCTCGGCCGCGGCCTGCTCCTTCACACGGGCGGGGAGGACGTCGTCGAGGTGGGTGAGCAGGTCGGCCCAGTCCCGCTGCCAGCCCGCGCGCAGGACGACGGGCGAGAGGTTGAAGTGGACCTCGTAGCCGGCGTCGAGGAAGTCGGCGGCTGCGGCGATCCGCTCGGCGATCGGGCTGGTACGGAGGTCCAGCAGCCGGGAGTCCTCGGCCGGCATGAGGGAGAAGCGCACCCGGGTACGCCCCCGGGGGTCGAGCGCGAGCAGGTCGGGATTGACGAACTTCGTCGCGAAGGAGGCCTTCGCCGTCGGCAGGCCGCGGAACGCGGCGATGAGATCTGCCGTGTTGTCGCAGATCAGGGCGTCGACGGAGCAGTCCCCGTTCTCGCCGATGTCGTAGACCCACGCCTGGGGGTCGCACTGGTTGGGTTCCGTCTTGGGGCCCTGGGCCCGTACGTGGCGCCGGACGTGCTCCACGATCGCCTCGATGTTGGTGAACAGGGTGATGGGGTTGGCGTAGCCCTTGCGGCGGGGGACGTAGCAGTAGGCGCAGGCCATCGCGCAGCCGTTGGAGGGCCCCGGGGCGATCCAGTCGGCCGACCTGCCGTTGGGCCGCGTCGCAAGTGTGTGCTTGACCCCGAGGACGAGCGTCTCGGTCTTGGTGCGGACCCACCGGGTGATGTTGCCGTCGTTGCCGTGGAGGGAGGGGATTCGCCAGTGGCCGGCGACCTCGGTCACCCGCACTCCCGGCAGCCGGGCCATGATCTGCTGGCCGCGCGGGGAGTCGAGGGCCGCCGGCTCGGCGTAGACCTCCCGTACGTCGAGCAGCCGACGTGCCTGCGGGCTGTCCCGGAACGCCTGGCGCGGGGCCTGCGCCGGCGTGGTGTCCGACCACCCGAAAAGCGCCTGCTGCTCCGGCTCTTCCGGGGCGGGTCCTGCCGCCGGCTGATCCACGTGCTGTTCCTTTCCGCGTGCGGTGACCACGGCCGGGCCGTGGCCGCCGCGGGGGCGCGTCGTCGCGGCGAGGAGTCCTGGGGCCTGTCCGTCCGACGCGGTGTGGTTCGGTGTGCGGCGCGACGCCGTCCTTCACGGATGGAAGCGCACGACCGTGTGGGCCTTATTCCGCACACGCCACGTTTGACGGCTTTTGCCGGGACCCTTCACCCCGCCGTGCCCGGGGACCGTCGCCCTGCCCGTCCGTGAAGTGCGCGAGCGTGGTGACGACCCGTTCGGCGATGTCCGGCGGCCACGGGAAGGAGGGGGCGACCGCTCGCTGGTGGGCCAGTCCGTGCAGGCCGAGCCACAGGGCGACCGCGTCGGCAAAGACGTCGGTGCTGGTCGCGCGGCCGGCGGCGACGCAGTCCTCGAGGGCTTCGGCGAACCGCCGCAGGCTCGCCCGGCCGGGCCCGACCATGTCCTCCTCGGTCACGGAACCTTCGTTCGGATCGGGCGTCCAGAGCCCTCCGAACATCGCGCGGTGGCGCCCGGCGCGGCCCGCGTGCACGCCGTGCGCCCAGCGCGTCGCTGCCGAGCCGGACGACGTTCCCTCCCGGCCGGCCGGGTGAACGACGCGGGCCGCGGGCGTGGAGGGTGACACCGGACCGGTGCTCGGTTCGGGGCCGCTCAGGGGAAGGATCGGCTCGCCACGCCTCCTTTCGGCCGCTGCGGGAACACGTTGGTCCATGACGACGCGATCTGAGCTACCCGGCATGGCCGAGTCGTACTGGATGGACACGGCGCCCGGCGCCCGGTGGCCGGCACTGGACACCGACGCGACCGCGGATGTCGCCGTGATCGGGGCGGGAATGGCAGGCCTGAGTACCGCCTGGGAACTGACCCGGGCCGGACGGAACGTGGTCGTGCTGGAGGCGGACCGCGTTGCCGCCGGGGTGACCGGCCATACGACGGCGAAGCTCACCGCGGCTCACTCGCTCGTGTACGAGCGGCTGCGCCGCACGCGCGGGCGGGAGGGCGCACGCCAGTACGCCCGCTCCCAGCAGGCAGCGGTGGAACGGGTCGCCTCGGTGGCGGCGGAACTGGGTGTCGACTGCGACCTCGAGCGGGCGTCGGCGCTGACCTTCACCACCGACCCGCGGGAACGTTCCTCGTTCGAGGCCGAGGCCGAGGCCGCCGCGGAAGCGGGGCTGGACGCCCGCCTCGTGACGGACACGGACCTGCCCTTCCCCGTGGCCGCAGCCGTGCGGGTGGCGGACCAGGCGCAGTTCCACCCGCGCAAGTACCTTCTGGCCCTCGCGGACGACATCACCGCACGAGGCGGTGTCATCCACGAGCGGACCCGGGTGACCGGCCTTTCCGAGGGCGGCCCGTGCAGGCTGACGACGGAGCGGGGCACGACCGTCACGGCCGAGGACGTCGTCGTCGCCACGCACTACCCGGTCTTCGACCGGGCGCTGCACTTCGCGCGCCTGTCACCGCACCGCGAACTGGTCGTCGCCGCACCCCTGTCCGCCTCCGAGGCGCCGAAGCACATGTACATCACGGACGACATGGGCAAGCGGTCCGTGCGTACCGCTCCGCTCGACGACGGCCGGCGGCTGCTCATCGTCACGGGCGAGAGTTTCACGCCCGGCACGGGGGACGGCCACGAGCGCTTCCTGCGGCTGGACGCCTGGATGCACGAGCACTTCGCGGTCGGCGACACGGCTTACCGGTGGGCCGCCCAGGACAACGACGTGAGCGACGGCGTGCCCCTGGTCGGCCCCTTCCATCCGGGCGCACGCCATGTGTACGTGGCGACCGGATTCGGCGGCTGGGGCATGAGCGGGGGCGCCATGGCCGGACAGCTGCTGGCGTCCACGCTCACCGGCGCGCAGCCCGAGTGGGCGGGGCTGTACGACCCGCGCCGTCTGTGGAGCACCGTCCGGGAGGGCGCGACCCTGCTGAAACAGCAGGCGGAGGTCGCCCGGCACTTCGTGGGTGACCGTCTGAAAACCACCCACGTCGACTCCGTCGCCGAGATCACCCCCGGTTCGGGTGCGATCGTCCGGGTCGCAGGGCGCCGCTGCGCCGTCTACCGCGACGAGGGCGGAGCCACCCACGCCGTGTCGGCGCGCTGCACACACCTCGGCTGCCTGGTCGCCTTCAACGAGGCGGAGACCTCCTGGGAGTGCCCCTGCCACGGTTCGCGGTTCGGCGTCGACGGCGAAGTGCTCCAGGGCCCGGCCGTGCGCCCACTGCCTCCACGCACGGTCTGAGCACGGTCCGAGCACGGTCACCGGCCCGGCGTCCGGGGTGCCGGTGACCGTCGCCCGGCGTGATGCGCGGGTGGGCCGGGCCCCGATCGCCCGCTCGGCGCCCGGCCGGTCGGCGTCCGCGTCCGCACCGACAGGCGGATGGTGCCGAGGGCGGCGCCGGCGGCATCGGGAACGGGCATCCCCGCGCCGGCACCGGTCCGCGGGTGGTCCACCACGGCCCGGTCGAGCGGTTCGCCGGGGAGGGCCGCGGGGATTCCCGCAGGCAGGGCGCGAGTATCCCGGCGCGGACCCGGCCGGGGCGGCGCGAGCCTCTCCAGAGCTCCCGCCACCCCTTCCACCGTGTTTCCAGGACGGGCTCAGCCGCGCGTGTCAGCGCCTGTCACCCACTGGCGCACCTGTCAGACGGCGGGGTTGAAGCGATCCCACGCACGGTGTCCCCCGAGAAGACCCGTCACGTCCTGAAGCACCGTGGACGCGTGCTCGCCGACCACCACGCCCGCCGAGCCCGCGGGCAGGCCGGCCGCCTCCAGAGCGCCGGCTCCTCCGCCCCAGGCCCCGAGAGCCTTGCCGTGGCGGTACGCCTCCGTGACCATCAGCAGCAGGCGGGGTTCCACGCCGGTGGCCGCCGCGGCGCCGTCGTCGGCCTTGGCGTCGCGGGCCCCGTAGGCGTCCGCGGCCGGAGCCGGTGCCCCGGCCAGCAGGATCGCGTCGAACTCGACGGACCGGGCGGTGGCGAACGTGCGCTGCACGGTGACCGGGTCGTCGCCCTCGGGGTCCAGCACGCCGCCCGCCGGTGCGACGACCAGGGGGACCATGCCGGCGTCGAGGACCTCACGGCGCACTTCGCGCACGCCGTCCAGGTCGCTCGCGCCGTCGGTGACGATGCCGACGACCCGGCCGTCGACCGGCCACTGCTCACCGATCTGGGACAGCGCGGGACTCGGCTCGACCGCCGCGGGCGGGACGGTCGCCTCGGGGGCCGGAAGGCCCAGCCCGGCGGCGACCTGCGCGCAGAGGTCCGCGTCGATGTTGGCGAGCACCTGCAGGGCCCGTTGCTTGACGGCCTTCTCCCAGCACTTGCCGAGCTCGAAGGTGTAGGCGGCCACGATGTGTTCGCGTTCCGTGGGGGACATGCTGACCCAGAACAGCCGGGCCTGGCTGAAGTGGTCGTCGAAGGAGGCCGGCGCGTCACGCACCTTGCGGGCGGCGGGGACCTCGGCGGGCACCTCGATGTAGGCCCCCGTGTCCGCGCCGGCGAGGAACGGGCAGCCGCCGTCGAGGGAGTTGGGCCGGTAGGGCGCCACGCCGCGGTGAACCGCGGTCTGGTGCATGCCGTCACGGAGCATGTCGTTGACGGGCGCGTGCGTACGGTTGATGGGCAGCTGCCCGAAGTTGGGCCCGCCCAGTCGGCTGATCTGGGTGTCGAGGTAGGAGAAGAGCCGCCCCTGCAGCAGCGGGTCGTCGGTGACGTCGATGCCGGGAACCAGGTGGCCGAGGTGGAAGGCGACCTGTTCGGTCTCGGCGAAGAAGTTCGACGGGTTGGCGTTGAGGGTCATCAGGCCGACCGGGCGGACCGGGGCGAGTTCCTCGGGCACGATCTTCGTCGGGTCCAGCAGGTCGATGCCGTGGAACATCTGGTCCCCGGTGTCCGGGAAGGTCTGCACACCCAGCTCCCACTCGGGGAAGGCGCCCGCCTCGATCGCGTCCGCCAGGTCACGGCGGTGGAAGTCCGGGTCCACGCCCGCGGTGATCTGTGCCTCCTCCCACACCAGCGAGTGCACACCCAGCTTCGGTTTCCAGTGGAACTTCACCAGCGTGGTGGCACCGTCTGCGTTGACCAGCCGGAAGGTGTGGACGCCGAAGCCCTCCATCATCCGGTAGGAACGCGGGATGCCGCGGTCCGACATGTTCCACAGCGTGTGGTGGGTCGCCTCCGTGTGGAGGGTGACGAAGTCCCAGAACGTGTCATGGGCGCTCTGCGCCTGCGGGATCTCCCGGTCCGGATGCGGCTTGCCGGCGTGGATCACGTCGGGGAACTTGATCGCGTCCTGGATGAAGAACACCGGGATGTTGTTTCCCACCAGGTCGAAGACGCCCTCGTCGGTGTAGAACTTCGTCGCGAAGCCGCGGGTGTCCCGCACCGTGTCGGCCGAGCCGCGGGAGCCCAGCACCGTGGAGAAGCGGACGAACACCGGCGTCTCGACGCCCTCGGCGAGGAAGGCGGCCTTGGTGATGCCCGCCGCGGCGCCATAGGCCCGGAACACACCGTGCGCGGCGGCTCCGCGGGCGTGCACCACCCGCTCGGGGATGCGTTCGTGGTCGAAGTGGGTGATCTTCTCCCGCAGGTGGTGGTCCTGGAGCAGCACCGGGCCACGGGGGCCGGCCTTGAGCGAGTGGTCGGTGTCGTGCAGACGTGCGCCCTGAGCGGTGGTGAGGTACGCGCCGCCCTGGGCGACCCGGCTCCGCGGGGCCCCGGTGGGCCGGCCGGTCGGACTGTAGGTGTCCGGCCCGCTCTGGTCGTGCTTGGGCGGGAGCGGTTCGCGCGCCTTTGTCGGCTCCTCGACCGGTGCGGCCTCAGGACCGGGGGCGCCGGGGACCCCGTGTTCCGGACGCACGGCCTCCTGGACCTTCGCCGCGACCTTCTTCGCGGTGGCGGACACCGGATTCTTCTTCTCGCTCACTGGGTTCCGATCCGTTGACGGGCAGTGCCGTGCGCAGGGCGATCAGCACTCGGGCAGAGGCGGACAACGACTGGCGAGGGGTACCCCTCGCCCCGGCGGCCGACACCTGTACTGCGCCATCCGGTACCGCGGTACGGCACTTCCACCGCGGGCTTCGGCTCTTCACCGCCGGAAACGTCCGCACGGCACCCACCGGGCCGCCGCGACGCACGCTCCGCACCCGGCGGCACCATCGCGCCAAGGGTGTGCGAGTCATCCGTGCCGGGGGTGACTTCGACGGGTGGCACCCGCGTCACGGGGAGATCGCCCGGGATGCTTCGGGCCGCGTCGGACCGGGCTGCGAGGAGGCGCGGGCGGAGTCGTCGCCGGCCCGCCCGGGTTCGGACACCGCTCGAGATCGTCAGCCGGCCCGGAACCGATGTCGTGCCTCGCGGACTCCGGCGGGTACGGACGGGGACGTGCCCTGCCCGCTTCTTCCCCCGATGTCCTTGCGGGACGGCCTTTTCGGATCCCTGTCCGGGGTCTTCGGGGCTCCCCGGTTCGGGCGGCTGTGTGATGGGGGCGGGCGGCGGGGTGTGGGGGCGGGGGGTGGGGTGATGCGGGACCGCCGGGGGACGCCTGCCCGGTCTGCCGGGGTGTGTGCGCCTATGGGAAGAGCTGCCGGACCCCGGTGGTGTCCAGGATGCGTTCCAGGAACGGGGGCGGGCCGTCCAGGTGCAGCCGTACGTCTCGCGCGGTGGTCCTGCGGTGGATCATCAGCAGGACGGAGATGCCCGTGGAGTCGCAGAACCGGAGTCCTGCGCAGTCGAGGTGCAGGTCCCGCAGGCCGGGGTGAGTGGTGAGGCACTGTTCGGCCTGCTCCACCAGGCCGTCGCTGGTGTCGTGGTCCAGGTCACCGGCGAGACGGAGGTGTGCGGTGCCCTGCCCGGCTTCGACGGTGAGGGTGAGGGGGCGGTGGGGCAGGGGGGTCATGCGGGAGCTCCGGGGTGGGTTCCGGCCGGTACGGGTGCGCCGTCCAAGGCGGAGCGCGCCCGGTCGAGCAGCCGGGTGGACCGGGGGAAGTCCCTGAGTTCGGTGGCCAGGATGTCCAGTGCGGGCTGCAGGGAGCGGGCGGGCACGTGGCGTGCGGCGAGGATGCCGGCGGTCCAGGTGATGAACGTGGTGAACACGTCGTCGTCATCGGTGTAGAGGGCCACGGTCAGGAACTCGACGATGTGCGCGACGTCCTCCGCGGTGCGCTCACGCTGTGCAGCGGTGTAGGCGGCCATCGCGGGAAAGCGGTCCTCCAGCCGCGTGAGGACTTCCTTGACCAGCTGTCCCTGCGAACGGGCGACCAACGTGTACTCCTGGTCGGCGAGGTGGGGCAGGTCGTCGATCCGCTGCCGCCCGGCGGCGAGACCGGAGGTGGGAATTTCGTCGGCGAGCTGCCGGGCCGCGGCGCGTGCGTCGGGGGCCCAGGCGTCGGCTCCGAGCAGACGGGCGAAGCGGCCGTCGGACCCGAAGGCCGCTCCGCCGACGAGGACGGGGACCCCGACGGCTTGGCAGGCGGTGATCGCCACGTGGGCGACGGGCAGCCGGGTGGGGATCGAGGAGGAGAGCGCGACCGCGTCCACGGCGTTGTTGTGGAGGTGGCCGACGAGATGGGGGGTGGGCACCTGGGCGCCCAGGAAGTCGACCTGCCAGCCACGCAGAGTGAGGACCTCGGCGAGGAGGCGGGCCGGCAGGACGTGCCATTCCTGGTCCACGCACGCCACGGTGACGCGGCCCAGAGCAGGCGGGGTGCGGGCGGCGGGGTGGTGGGCGAGGGCGGCGATGACGCGCTCGGTCATGGCGCTGGCGGCATGTTCCTGCGCGACGCTCAGACGGTTGGCCGCCCACTCGGTACCGACCTTCGCCTGCACCGGGGCGATGAGATCCAGCAGAACCGTCTCCGCGCCCACGCCGTCCTCCAGGGCGGCGAAGACGATCTCTGCGGCACGGTGTTCGTCGCGGCTGGTCACCGTCGTCCACAACCGGTCCCGAAGGGCCTGGAGGTCGTCGGTGCCGGAGGTGTCGCTCGCGTTCATGCGGTGTACCTGCCCCGGGTGCGGCCGTTCACCGCACTCAGGTGGGTCGTGTGCGGGGCGCTGATGACGATGACGGCCATGTCGTCGTGGCTGCCGTCACGCAGCCACTGCGAGGCGAGCATCTGGATCCGCTCGACGACGGCTTCCCCGGGCATGCCGGCGCACTCCGACAAGGCCTGTTTCAGGCGCTCTTCGCCGAACAGTTCGTCGCCGAGCGGTCCGCCGCGGGCCTCGGTGAACCCGTCGGTGTAGAGCAGACACGTCTCGCCCGGTTGCAGAACGGTCTCGACCGAGTGGGCCTCGATCGTCGGAAGGGCTCCGATCAGGGTGCCGCGAGTGGGAATCTCCTCGACGCTGCCGTCCGTACGGACCACCAGGGGGGCGGGGTGACCGGCCGAGGTGAGGCGCAGCCGTACCCGGTTCTCCGCACGCTGCACCGAGGCCATCACCAGGGTCGCGAAACGGGTGTGGTGAGAGGTCAGGAGTGCTCCGTTGAGAAGCCGCAGCATCCGCCCGTGGTCGTCCGCCATCGGCACCAGTGCCTGCAGGGTGTTGCGGATCTTGCCGGTCAGGACGGCCGCGTCCAGGCCCTTGCCGCACACGTCGCCCAGCACCACCAGCGACGCGTCGGCCTCGGTGCTGCCGGGGTGGACGTCGTAGAAGTCGCCGCCCACCCGCTCACTGGCCCCGGCGGGCCGGTAACCGCCGGCGATCTCCACCCCCTTGAGGCGCTGAAGCCGGGGAGGGAGCAGGTCACGCATCAGGGTCCGGGTTATGGCGCTCTGCTCGCTGTAGAGGCGGGAGGCGGACAGGGCGGCGCCGGCCCGGGCGGCGAACAGCCGGGCGAAGATCTCTTCGTCCTCGCTGAACCGCGCGTGGTCCGTGCTGCGCAGCAGGATCAAGGCGCCGGCGGACACGCCGTGACCGGGCAGGGGGGTCACGACGACCGACCGGATCGTCCCGTCGAAGCCTTGCGGGACAACCCAGTCGGGCAGTGCCGCGGGGTCGATCCAGCGTGAGGGGACGGGCGGGAAACCCTGCAGCGCCTCGCTGAGGCCCGGGAGCTGGGACGGATCAGCCGCGATTACGGTGCGGATGACTTCCCGGCCCGCGACGCCGTGTGCGACGGGCAGCCTGGTGCCGGACGACGGGGCGACGACGACCGCCGCGTCCGCGAGGAACTCGGCGGCCATCTGCGCGGTGGCGGCCATGCACCTGTCGGTGTTCAACGAGGCCAGCAGGACGTTGGACACCTCCGCGAGGAACCTGGCGCGTTCACGCTCGGTGGCGAGCGTCTCCTCGGCGAGCCGCCGGTCGGTGTCGTCGACCAGCCACCACACCACGTTCCCGTCCTGGCTCCAGGTGGGGTGCGCCTCGAAGCTGTGGGCCGCGATCCGCCCCGACACCGAGGACCGGTCCCCGGCCTCCTGGCGGTTTTGGGCAGGGTGTCGCCCGCGCACGACCGCTTCCAGGTGGGCCCGGGCGAGCCAGCCCGGGACCGCGTCGAGCATGCTCGCCCCGGGCACCACGCCTTCCAGGAGGAGGGTGGCCGCGGGGTTCGCCTCCACGACGGTGCCGACCTCGTCGGCGACGATCACGGGGTGGGGGGCCAGAGTCCACAGGCCGGACGCAGGGCTCTGCTGGGATCTCGAAACGGAGACTCCCTCGGTAGAGGCCATGAAGAGGGCCCGCCGGGGCGAACCACACCACCCTTCCCACTGGAGGAAAATACTTAGCCGACGGCAAGCATCACCCAGGCGCGTCCTGGATGGCAACCCACCCCCCGCGCGCATCACCTTCCGGGAAGGGGGTATCGCGCGCGCCTCTCACGGGACAGATCCGAAACCCCCCGCGGAAAGGTCACACGACCGTTGTCCGGGGCCGGCGGGGCCTGTCCGGCGCCCCGGGTCGGAGGCAGCCGCCGGCATCCTCCGCGCCGGGGCGGGGAAACCGGGGGCCGGCCCCCGTCTCTCCCGCACGACCCGCCGGGCAGGCTCTAGCGGTCCCGGTCCCGGTCCCGGTCCCGGTCCGTGGCGGGGCGGCCGTGCCAGTCCAGACACACCACCAGGGAGTCGTCCGCGGCCGGGCCGGAGCCGCGATGCCCGAACAGCTCCTGCAGCATCGCTCCGGGCACCTGCGAGGCGGGCAGCAGACGCGTGCTGGTGATGGATGCGGCCAGTGCGCGGAGGCTGTACTTCTCACCGCTCGGTGACAACGCGTCGTAGACGCCGTCGCTGATGAAGAGCAGGCGGTCCCCGGGCTCGACCTCGAAGTGCTGTGGAACGTAGGCGGTGTCCTCGAACATGCCCAAGGGCATCTGCGCCTCCAGTTCGATCGCCTCGACCGCCCCCTCGCGCACCCGCCACACACGCGGTGAACCGGCGTCGATGATCTCCACGTCCCCGGTCGGGAGGTGGAACCGCAGCAGCAGCGTCGACAGGTAGCGGCTTCCCTGGTACTGCCCGTAAACGGCCTGATCGGCCAGATATGCCTGATCGCTCAGGTCCAGGCCGGCACGGCGGGCATTGCGCAGGGCACTGATCGCCAGGCTGGTCAGCAGTGCGGCGTCGATCCCCTCGCCCATGCCGTTGCTGACGGTCACGTACAGGTCGTCGGCCGAGGCCGACCAGTCGAAGCTGTCGCCGAAGATGGCGTACGCGGGTTCCAGCTGGGCACCGAGGCTGTACTCGGGCCGGGTACAGGAGCCGCCGGGCAGCAGCTGCCACTGCATCTCGGCGGCCAGCGTCAGCCGTTCCGCCCGGCGCGCCTGCAGGAACAGATCGGTGTCCCGTCCCGCGACCACCATCTCGTGCGCCAGCGCGTCGGCGTACTCCTGGAGCTCCTCCGACACGTCCGCCGCCAGTCCGTCCTCGCCGGTCCGCAAAGTGACGCTCAGGACCCCCAGCCGGTCCCCCCGGACGCTGACCGGCAGGTGCACCGTCGCCATGGACGCCGCGTCGTCGTACACACAGTGCGGTTCCTGGGCACCGAACGCACGGCCCGCGGCACTCCCGTGCACCGACACCGGCGGGCGGGTGTGCGGCAGCACCCCGACGGGCTGCAGCCTGTTCATGGCATAGTCGGCCATCAGCAGCTCCACCGACCGGGCATGATGGCGGCGCCCGATCAGGGAGCGGATCACGTCGAAGATCTCGTGGGGCGCGGCCTCGCGCAGAGAGCGCTCGACCGCGCTGGGTCTGTCCACCGGTACCGGTCCTTCTTTCCTTCGCATATCTTCGTCTGTGCGACTGTCCACATCGACCAGCCGGCACGGCCGCGAACGGCCCACTCGGGAGTGTCACATGCGCGAGGCCCCCACATCCCTCCACCAGCACGACTCCCCCGCCGCGCCCGAAATCGGCCAGGTCCTGGAGCTCCTCGAAATCGCCTGGGAGCGTGGCCGCGGCATGCTCGGCACCGCGCCGCTCTCCGCCGCTCAGACCCGTGTGATGTTCATCATCGAACGCGAACCGGGTATCAATCCGAGCACGCTGGGCCGCCGCCTTTCCGCAGCCGCACCGTCCGTCACCCGCCTCTGCGACCGCCTCCAGGCCGCCGGGTTCCTCCGCCGGACCCCACGCCCCCAGGACCGTCGCGAATTGCAGCTGGAACTCACCGACACGGGCATCGCGCACCTGCACGGGATCAGGCAGCGCCGGGAACAAGCACTCCGTCAGGCCATGAGCCGCATGACTCCCGACGCCCAGCACGCCCTCGCCACCGGACTCGGCGCACTGTGCGACGCGGTCGGCGATCCCTTCCAGACCTTCGATCACCAGGAAACCGCCTGAGTCACACGCCTCATCCGTGGGGCCCGGGCCACCGGGCCATCAACTCGGCGGCCGTCGGACGCGTCCGTCACCGGGCGCGGTGAGCCGGGCGCGGTGAGCCGGGCGCGGGCAGGGGTTCACGGCGATGCGGCGGACCGCTTCCAGGGGCGGTGGTCCCGTATCCGGGCGGCGTGCGCGTCGAGGCCGCCCGGCCCGTCGGGCAGAGGGCTCCACCACCCGTGGCCCGCCGCGGACCACGGGCCTCTCCGGCCGCCGGAGGGCCGGGGCCGCCGGGGCGCCGGGTGAAGGGAATCGGTGTGCTCAGAGGTAGCGGCGGATCGGCACCACAGCCGCTTCCCGGGCCCGCTGGAGGAGGTCGCGGCGCTTCCACCGGCCGCGCTCGATCAGCACGCTCTTCTCCCGGTCCTCGTCGAAGTGCCCGTCCAGGGCAGCGGTGAACTCGGGGTCCATGACCGCGAGCATGACTTCCTCGTCGTGGGAGAGCGAGCGACGGTTGAAGTTGGTCGAGCCGACCAGCGAGGCGATCCGGTCGATGGTGACGACCTTGGCGTGCATCATCGTCGGCTGGTACTGGTAGATCTTCACTCCGCAGGCGGTGAGGTCCTCGTAGTAGCGCTGCCCGGCGAGCTGGCAGACCCGTTTGTCGGTGTGCGGGCCGGGCAGCAGGATCTCGACCTCCACCCCGCGCCGGGCGGCGGCGCAGAGCAGCTCGGTGAAGTAGGCGTCGGGGGCGAAGTAGGCGGTGGTGAGGCGGACGCGTTCCTCGGCGGATTCGAGGACGACGCGCATCAGGGTCTGCATGTCCTGCCAGCCGAAGGAGGCGGAGCCGCGCACGACCTGGACGACGGCGTCGCCCTGTGGGGCGCTGCCGACGAACCGGTCGCGGTCGTCGAAGAGATCGTCGTGGCACTCGGCCCAGTTCTGGGCGAAGGCGGCGGCGAGGCCGTCGACCGCGGGCCCGCGGACCTGCACGTGGGTGTCGCGCCACTCGTTCTCGTTGCGCGCGTCGCCGCACCACTCCTCGGCTATCCCGACGCCGCCGGTGAAGGCGGTCGCCTCGTCGACGACGAGGACCTTGCGGTGGCAGCGGTGGTTCTGCTTGAAGGGCGAGAGGTGGAGCGGCTGACGGAACCAGGCCACGTGGACCCCGGCCTCGTCCATGAGGTCCAGCTGGTCCTTCTCTATGGGCCGGCTGCCGAAGCCGTCGAGCATGAGCCGCACCCGCACTCCGGCGCGGGCGCGCTCGGCCAGCGCCTCGGCGAACTTGTGCGCGATGTCACCCCGCCAGTAGACGAAGGTCATCATGTCCACGGTGTGCTCGGCACCCCGGATGGCGTCGAGCATCGCGCCGAAGATCTCGTCGCCGTTGCGGAGCGGGACCAGCGCGTTGCCCTCGGTGGCCGCGATACCGATCAGCCGCTCCAGCCTGCGTCTCAACCGCAGTGAGCGTGCGTCGCGAGCTTCCGTGTCCAGATCCGCGCGGTCGTCCAGTTGCGTGTCTTCCGGTATTTCTGTGACGCCAGACATGTTCCACCTGTGTAGACAAAGGACGAGGGAGCGGCCGGGTTCGGTCGTTCCCATGCTCCGCAAGCCGGCGGCCGTGAAGTGGCCTGCCGCACTCCGGACCTGATCGGCCGCCGTCGGCCGCCGGACTCCGAGCAGGAAGCTTGTACCCCCGAAGCCCTCAGGGATTCCGCCACCCGGTTTCCCCGGTCCGGGACGGAGGCCGACGACCCACTGTGCCTGGTCTCCCCCGTTCGATCCACCTCCGGCGGCACGGATCGTGTCCGCGGTCCGGGAAGGCGGGGGGGCGGGCCTCCTCTCTGCCGCGCCGTCACGGGCCGAGGGCTCCCCCGGAGCCGTTCGGCCGCGAATGGCTCTGTTCACGAGAGACCGACAGTGTTTCCACGGGGATTCGGGAGGCACCGGGGCCCTGGGTGGGGTCCACGTGTTCATGGGCGCTCAGGACGCCCGGAACCGTCCGGTGTCCGCGGGAGTGATCAGGATTTTGCCCATCGGGCGACGGTCACGACGTCGGCCTGGTGCGGGAAGACCTTCTCCGTGAGAACGCGGTGCACCTCGGCATCGGAGTCCTGGCAGGCGTCGGACAGGACGGTGAGGCCGTAGTCCAGGTCGGCCGCCTGCCGCAGGGTCGACAACACCACTCCGCTGGTCGCGATGCCCGAAAGGACGAGGTGTTCGACACCGGCGGCCCGCAGCACCATGTCGAGATCACTGCCCGCGAAGGCGCTGACGCGCCGCTTGGTGACGATGACGTCCTGCGGGCGGGGCGCGACCGCCTCGTGGATCCGGTTGGCCTCCTGATCGGCGGGGCCTCCCGGACGGCCGGCGAGGCCGCCGAACATCTTGTTGCGCGGATGGACCTCGGGAGAGCCCGGACGGAAGCCGACCACGACATAGATCACCGGCATCCCCTTGGCCCGTGCGGCTTCGACGGCCTGCTGCAGACGGCCGATGCAGCCGGGGTCCGCGTAGCGCTCGACGATGACGTTCTGGACGTCCATGACCAGCAGGGCATGCTTGGGCACCGTGTTACTTCCTCTCCCGCACAATTAAGTCAACAGCCGATTACTTGGTACCGTACAGCTGCGGACAGCACTCATGTCAACAGTCGATTACATAGCGGGGCCGGCGTGACCGAACCCCTGGCAGCACCCCGGGAAGACCGGCCGCAGGGAAGGTGGAGGAGCGGTGCCGTCGTCCAAAGGCAGTGACAGGCTCTCCGGTGAGGCCGAAGGAGCGGCAACCCCGGAGGCACCGGTCGCCGGCAAGCGCCGACGGGACGCTTCGGCAACCCGGACGGCCCTGCTCGAGGCCGCCCGGAGCCGTTTCGGGCGCCTGGGCTACGAGCGCACCACACTGCGTGACATCGCAGCCGACGCCGGGGTCAACGGGGCACTCGTCAAGCGGTACTTCGGGTCGAAGGAAGGGTTGTTCAAGGCGGCGCTGGCTGCCTCCCCCCGGCTCCTCGACGAAGCCGGGGGCCTCCCCGGGGACCGCGCCGCGCTGCTCCGGGCACTCACCCTGCGGCTGACCGCTGAAGAGGGGGCCGCACCCGGCGACCACCCCGTGCTGTTGCTGCTGCGCTCCTCGGGCGAGGAGGAGATCGACGCTCTGCGCGCCGGGGCACTGGATGACATGGCCCGGCGCATCCTGCACGCGGCGGACGGTGAGCAGGCGGACGCGGAGGACCCACGGATCCTGTCGGCGCAACTCGTCGTCGCGCTCGGCATCGGCGTGGCGGTCCTTCGCTCCACGGTCGGACTCCAGCCGCTGAGCGACGCCACCCCGGACGCCCTGGGTCCTCCCCTGGGCAGGATTCTCGACGCTCTGCTTCCCCCCTCGGCACCATGAACGCGCCCCGGAACCAGACCCGTCAGGTGACGCTTCATGTCGGTGGCCGGATCCGGCGCTACGAGTTCGAGCCGGACGGTGACGTCACCCCGGTCCGCGAGAGCTGGGACCTGAGTGAAGAGCCGCTACGCGTACGCGTGGCACCGGGCCGTCGGGCGGCACGTGATGCGCGCATCGTATGCCGGACCGGATGACCGCCCTGGCCGAATCGACGTCCACGGGTCCCTGCACGGACGGCGTACCCATACCGTCTTGCCCGGGCCGATGCGGTCGCGTACACCCCACTCGACGGCGAACGCCTCGACGAGAACCAACCCACAGCTCCCGTCCTCGTCCGGGACTCGAAGGACGACGCCCAGAGGCGGCACCCGGCCGTCTCCTTCGACGCCTGATCGGCGTTCACGACGCCGGCAGCCGACTCGCGCGTCTGCATTCCCGGTGGGACAGAGTCCGTTGCTGTCCCACCGACGCGATCTGCCCGGTTCCCGCCATGACCGTCACCGCCGACCCGTGGAGCCCTGCAGAAGACCGATCTCCCGCGTGGTGAACGTCGGCTGCGGAAGTTGCGTCCGCAGAGGGCCGAAGACAGCCGCAGCAAGCATGCCGGGGCTCACCAGGGACGTGGGGGGCGCTTTCAGCGTGAGCACGTCCGTCATGGCCGTAGCCACGCGGAACGAACCGGTCGCGGTGTACGAGAGCCGGCTGACGTAACGCTGGAGGAGCCGGTCCCCCAGGCCGGCCTGCCTGCCTTGGGCGCCGGGGTAACGGATGTCCTGTCCGACTGCCAGGCTCCATGCCGGCTCCACGGGGCGTGCGATGGCCTTCTGCGCTCGGCGGGCAACACCACAGGTGAGGCCGCCGGATGCCAGTTGGGTGCGCAGTGCCAGAGCGCCCAGGGCCGCCACTGACATCCCATGCCCGTAGACGGGATTGAAGTGGGCCACGGAGTCTCCCAGAGCGACCAGCCCTTCCGGCCAGACGTCGAGGCGCTCGTAGTAGTGGCGGGTGTTCACCGTGCTGCGGGTGACGGTGACGTCGGTAAGAGGCTCGGCATGGCGCAGGAGATCCGCCACAACAGGGTGCCGCAGACCGCGCGCGTACGGGACGAAAGCATCGGCACTTCCTGTCGGGGCCGCTCCGCGCGGTCCGATCAGACTGACGTGCCAGCGGTCACCGTCGATGGGCAGGATGCCTCCGGTCCTGGCCGTTCGCAGGTCACGGGGGTCCGCTTGAATGCTGACGAATGGCCAGTCCTGTGTCGGGACAGGGGCGCGGTACATACGGCTGGCGTAGGTGAGCCCGGACTTGATGCGCTCCGTGGCGAGACCTTTGATCCTCAGGTCCTCGGCAAGCCACCGCGGTGTATTGGTTCCCTTTCCCGAAGCGTCGATGACCAGGTGTGCGGTCCGCTCCACCTCGCTGCCGTCGGCCTTGCGCACACGGACACCGGTGACCCCTTGCCGGTCGCCCAGGAGCGAGATGGCCTTGGCCTGCGGCAGAAGGGTGATACGCGGGTCGGCCAGGACGCGCCGACGAACTACCGAGTCGGTCAGATCACGGCTCGCTGCTATCAGGTAGTGCGTGTCGGACTTCCAGCGCCGGTACCAACCCTCGGGAGAGAGGAGGACCATGTTCGTCGTCATCGGAACGCGAACCGCCCCCTGGCCCATCAGTTCCCCGATCGTCCCGGGTAACAGCTCGTCGATCGCGTCGGCACCGCTGGTCAGGAGGACGTGAAAGTGCGCGGCCTGGGGCACGCCCACCCTCGGTTCCGGCCCCTCAGGGACTTCATGGGCTTCGAGGATTTCGACCTCGTCGACGCTGTCCCGGACGGCTGCCGCAGCGAGCATGCCGGCCAGACTGCCTCCGATGACGATGGCGCGGAGCTCCTGGGAGGGCGGTCGTCTCATGAATGGCTGCTTTCTTCGGATCTGCGGCGCTCGCGGAACTGCCGCACGGTGGATGAGGCCGGGGTTCGAGCTCGAGGTGCAAGATCATGGTGCCCCAAGCCAGGCGTGCGGTCATGACCTTCCGCGCATGCCTCGGTCCAGGAACCCGCCTGCAGAAGCCCTTGGGGGATCTCCGCGGTCGAATGCGCTGGGTCTGCCCCCTCACGTGCGCCGTCTGTTTTTTCCGGACCAAGAAGACGATCAGCGGTCGGCTCACGGCACTGCGCGGTCTGCGGGCTCGGCCGAGGCTGGGGGTGAGTCTCAAGACTCTCCACGGCTTGGCGGTGTGCCGGTTCCTGCAGTGGCGTCAGACCCGTCGGATCCACACCGCTCGGCCCCTGAGCGGGCCGCATCAGGTCCGGGGAAGACCCGGGGCCCGGGGGGGGCAACCCCACGATCCGTCGTGCAAGACCTCGGAAAGGACTTCATGCAACCGCTCTTCAGAGCGCTCACCGGAGTACTCGCCGGAGCCTCGGCACCGAGCGTGGAGGCGGTGGCCGGATGCATCGGTTGGCCGGACAAGGTGAACAGCCTGCGGGCACCGCCTGCGCCTCACCGAGGCACCCAAGATCCTCATGCTGCATTCGCTGCACGATCCGGCGAACAACTACGCGTGGGCGGCCAACGTGCACCGGCAGACGCGCAGAACGACCGTCCTGCTGCCGTACGAAGGCGCGGGACACAGCGTCTACGGACGCGGTGACTGCACACGCGACGCCGTGGACGACTACCTCACGGAGCGGAAACTCCCGAGCGCCGGGAGTCACTGTGCCCCCGCCGCGAAGAACTGATCGCAAAAGGACGGCACAGTCACTCCATGGGCCCACCCGGGTGAGGCCGGGCGGTAAAGCTGTGCCTGATGCTCCGCCCCGGCAGACTGGAATCAGTCGCAGGACGCGCGGTGGGTCAGGTGTGGGAACAACTGGTCCCACCGGTCCTCAGGGATGCTCGAGGGGTCGCTCAGGGCGTCGCCGTAGTAGTCGGCGCGCAGGGCCAGGACGAGACGCGGAGCGGGCGCCGGGTCCCCGGTGCCGCCCTCGTCCGTATCCGCTCCCGCACCCGCACCCGCGGTGAGGGCGGCGGCGAACCGCTCGCGTTCGGCCTCGTCCGAGCAGAGCGTGAAGTACTCCTCGAGCTGGTCGATGACGAGGAGACGCGGTGCCTGCCCTGCCCCGGCCCCCGTCGCCGCGGGCCGGCTGAAGCTCCCGCGTTCCAGATCCCGTACGACGTCGGAGGGGGCCCTGCCCACCGCTGCCGCCCACTCCTCGGCGAGCCTGCGGAAGGGCCGTTCACCCGGTGCGGACACCAGCCGTACGGGACCGAGCCCCGCCTGTTCCGCGGCCACGCCGAGCCCCGCCCGCAGGAGCGAGGACTTGCCGACCCCCGACGGCCCCACCAGGACCACCGGCTCACCGGGGCGTGCCTGTTCGACGCGGCGCAGCAGCTCCCGGGTCAGCTCCTCGCGGCCGAAGAAGAGACGGTGCTGCTCGGGGAGGAAGGGGAGGATTCCGGGGTAGGGGCAGGTGGCGTCCGGATCCGGGGCGTCGGCCGCCCGCTGTCCGGTGTGCGGGCCCGGCAGTGGCTCGTACCGCCGGTTGACGGTGAGGGTCAGCTCGCTCATGCGCGCGGTGCCCCCGCCGTACGGGCGGGCGGGGCTGCCCTGGAGACGCTGGTCGAGCAGCCGGTAGACGCCGCCCGGCGTCAGCCACTTCGGGCCGCCCGCGTCCCCCTCCCGCAGAAGGCTGAGCAGCCGGCCGCTGAAGAGCGTGTGTTCCGCGTCCGGCGGGGCGTACGCCAGGGCGTCGCGCATCGCCGATGCGAGCAGGTAGCTGCCGGTGGGCCGGGCACCGGCGAACGGGTCCGCGGCGGCCGGGCGGCCGGGCTCCCGCGCGTTCCCCGCGAAGCAGCAGTCGAGGATCACGACCGGGTCGGCGGCGGCGTCGCTCAGGTAGCGCTCGACCTCCGTGTAGGGAACGGAGTGCGCCAGGTCGGTCTGGGACTTGGTGCTCGCCGTCGCCAGGTAGAGCTGCCCGCCGGGTCCGCGCAGCCCGTGCCCGACGAAGTAGAGGAGGACGGTTCCGCGCTCGTACCGCTGCTCGGTGGGTTCGGCCCGGCCGATGGCCGCCGCCAGTGCCTCCAGGACGTCGCTCGGCGACGTCGGATCGGTGAGCAGCGTGACCCTCTCGCCCATGCCGCACACCGCGCTCAAGGTCTCGGCCACGTCCCGCGCCGACCGGAGGGCGGACGGCAGACCGGGCAGTTGCCGTCCCGGATGGGCGGCCGTCCCGACCACCAGCGCGTGGCAGCCGGCCGCTGCCAGATCAGCTCTCGCCGGTGGATCCTGCACGTCCCCCGCCGCCATGGTCAGCCCGCTTCTGCGGACGGGCCGACGCGACCGTCGTCCTCCGCGATGCCCCGTGCTCCCTGGGCGCTCTGTGCTCCCTGGGCTTCCTGCGTCTCCCCCGGCCTTTGCGTGCCCGGCGCCGCCTGTGGGTTCCGCTCCTGCTGAAGCGCTGCGGCGACCCGCTCGGCCAGCTCACCGGCGCCTTCGGCGGTCAGGCCGCGCACCTTCTCCGAGGACACCACGACCTGGGTACCGTCCGGCAGGCTGAGGGTGACGGTCTGATTGCCCCGGCGGCCCTGCAGCCACACCACGACGGCCGCCCCCAGGGCCGCCGTCGGACCGCCGGGAGCGAGCAGCAGGGAGATCAGCTCTCCCAGAGCGCCCATGGTTCCGCCCGGTGGCGCGGCGGGAACCTCCCGGCGGACGAGCACGCGCAGATCCGGGTCCTGGCGAAGCCACTGGTAGAGGTCCTCCGAAGCTCCGGCCGCGTCTCCGCCCCCGGCATCGACGGCCAGTGTCACTCTCATCTCTGCTGCCCTTCAGGTGCGACCTGGTGCGAGATTTCTCAACTGTCCGCTCAAACAAACTGGTTGGCAACGCGATAACGCGCCCCGGTGGTGACGGTCCCGAGCCGGACAGGGCAAAAGCCTCCCCCGCGAGCGTCCGCCGCGGATTTCCTTCCCCCCCCCGGCCCCCCCGCGCGGGCGGTTCGCAGGAGAGCCGCCCCGTGATGCGCGGGAACGTACGTACAGCGAACTGCCTGGCGGGGGTGCGCTCGGTGAAAGGGCGGATGCCGTACCCGCGGTTCACACTTGGCAGTAGGAAGAACCGCGGAGGTCAGCGCGGAACGGACACGGGAGGAGTCACGATGCTGTCGTCGGCCGACTCGGCGGTGCGCGTCCAGTTCATCGGCAACGCGACCCTGCTCGTACGGTACGCAACCCTGACCCTGCTCACCGACCCGAACTTCCTGCACCGCGGGCAGCACGCGCATCTGGGGTACGGACTGCTGACGAGGCGGCTGAAGGAGCCGGCCGTCGCCGTGGATCAGCTCCCCGCCGACCTCGACGCCGTCGTTCTCTCCCACCTGCACGGGGACCACTGGGACCGGGTGGCACGCAGGAACCTCGACCGGGCGCTGCCCGTCCTCACCACCCCGCACGCGGCGCGACTGCTCCGGACCCTTCAGGGTTTCCGCCACGCCAGGGGCCTGCGCGACTGGCAGCACCACACCCTTTCCAGGGAGGGCCACCAGGTCCGCCTGACCGCGATGCCCGGACGCCACGCCGTCGGACCGCTGCGCGGCCTCCTGCCGCCGGTCATGGGGAGCATGCTGGAATTCGGCCCGGTGGGCGGGCCGGTGCGCCTGCGCGTGTACGTGTCGGGAGACACGCTTCTCTTCGACGGAATGGAGGAGATCCACAGGCGCTACCCGGACACGGACCTCGCGGTTCTGCACCTGGGCGGCACTCGGCTGCCGGGGGGTTTCGTGGTCACCATGGACGGCGGGCAGGGAGCGGAACTCAGCCGGCGTCTCGGTCCGCGGTTCACACTTCCCGTGCACTATGACGACTACACGGTGATGAAGTCGCCGCTGAGCGCGTTCCTCGAGGAGATGGACCGCCGCGGCCTCGGTGAGCGGGTCGTCCACTGCGGCCGGGGCCGGGTGGCGACCATCACGCCGTACGGCCCGACGGTGAACGTCGCCTGACCGGCTGCGCCGCGCGGCGGGCGGATCGCCGGTCAGCGCCTCGGCAGTCGGTGCAGGGTGACCTCGCCCGGCACGCCGTCCGCCACGGCGAGCGTCATGTACGTGCAGTACGGCTGCCGCCTGCGGTCCGTCGGCGACCCCGGGTTCAGCAGGCGCGGGCCACCCGGCGCACTGGTGTCCCAGGGTATGTGGCTGTGGCCGAAGACCAGGACGTCCAGGTCGGGAAAGCGCTGGGCGCAACGGGCTTCCCGCCCCCGCGCCGGGCCCGTCTCGTGAACGACGCCGAACCGCAGGCCTCCCAGCTCCGCCCGGGCCACCTCGGGCAGCCGCTCGCGCAGTTCAGGGCCGTCGTTGTTGCCGAACACCCCGATCAGCCGCCGCGAGCGTGCCTCCAACAGGTCGAGTGTGGGGGTGTCGATCCAGTCCCCCGCGTGCATCACGACGTCGGCCCGCTCCGTCTCCTCCAACAGCTCGGGGGGCAGTCGCTCGGCGCGCGCCGGCACGTGCGTGTCGGAGACCAGCAGGAGCCGCACGGGTGACATCCTCGTCCTCCTCCGACGCGGCGCGGGAGCGCCTCCGGACCCAAGTGGCGGCTCGGTCGCCGTTTGCGCTCCCCGCCAGGGCGGCCCGCACCCTCATCGCTCGAGCGAGAGCGAGCGGCGAGCGCCCCCGCCGAGTACCCCGCACGACCGGGCGTGGAACCTCACCGGCCCGGTTCTGCTCCTGGCCTGCCTGGTGTCCGGTGCCCGGTGTCCGCGCCACCCTGCTCGACAGGCCGGATCGAGGGCTCGGGCATTACCGGGCACAGGCTCCGCAACCCCTCGGGTCCCGATGATCAGCAGGCCGTGGAGTTGCGGGTGGTGGCTGTCGATGCGTCGGGGTGGAGGGTGAAGACCCGGTCCAGGCCGGCGATGCGCAGGATCCGGGCGGTGTTGTCGGGGACTGCGGCCAAGGCCATGTCGCCGTTCTGTTCCGTAGCCAGGTTGCGTGCCACCAGCAGAGCGGTGATGCCGCTGGAGTCGCAGAACTCCAGACCGGCCAGATCCAGTACCAGCAGTTGCCCGGCAGCCAGGGTGAGGCGGTCCAGGACCTGACGGAGTTCGGGTGCCGTCATGTAGTCGAGGTCACCGGTGATCTCCAGTACGGGACCGGTGGCCGCGTCTCGGGCAGTGATCGTCAGCGGGCTCATGTCAGGTCTTCACTCGTGAGGGTGGGAGGCGGGGCGGGCACGCCGAGGGCGAGCAGCGCCGTGTCGTCGTCGAGTCCGTCGCCGAAGCCGTCGAGGAGCCCGGCCAGGGCGGTGATGAGGGCCTGGGGCCCCGTGGCGGGCTGTTCGGAGACGAAGGCGCGCAGGGCGTCCTCGCCGTAGAGCTCGTGCTTGGGCCCGGTGCGGGCTTCGGTCAGGCCGTCGGTGTAGAGCAGCAGGGTGTCTCCGGGGGACAGCCGGGTGCGGGCGGCTGTGAACTGTGCCTGGGGCAGGGCGCCGATGAGCATGCCGCCGGGGGTGGGGAGGCAGTGCGCGGTGCCGTCGGCACGCTGGATCAGTGCGGAGGGGTGGCCGCCGGAGGCCAGGTGCACGCCGACGTGGCCGCTGCCCGGGTCCAGGAGGCCGAAGACGGCGGTGCAGTACCGAGGGTCGCCGCTGGTGTACCGCTCGTGCAGCACGGTGTTCAGGGTGGTCAGTACGGTGACGGGGTCCGGGTCGTGCAGGGCGGCCGCCCGCAGTGTGTAGCGGACCAGCGAGGTGACCGCGGCCGCCTGGGGGCCTTTGCCGCACACGTCGCCGAGGAAGAACGCCCACCGGTCCGCACCGAGGGGGAACAGGTCGTAGAAATCCCCGCCGAGAAGGTCCGGAGAGGCGGTGTGGTAGTAGGAGCCGGCTTCCAGGCCCGGAACCGTGGGCAGCTCGGCGGGCAGCAGGCTCCGCTGCAGGACGGCGAGGGCTTCCTGAAGCCGTTCGCGGTCGACCTCGGCCTGTCGGCGCGCTTCTTCGGCCACCTGGCGTCCGCGCAGCAGCTCGATCTCGTAGGCACGGCGGTCGCGGGCGTCGAAGACGGTGGTGCGGACGAGCATCGGTCCGCCGTCGTCGCTGGTCTTCACCCTCGAGGTGACGAGCACCGGCATCCGTTGCCCGTCAGTGGTTTTGAGGTCCAGAGCGACGCCGCTGACCTCGCCGTTCATTTGCAGGAGCGGGGCGAAGTGCGTCTCGTGGTAGAGCTTGCCGCCCACGGTGAGCAGATCGCCGAACCGCATCCGGCCCACCACCTGCTGCCGCGAAAGACCCAGCCACTCCAGGAGGGTGGTGTTGATCTTCGCGATGGTGCCGTCCATCAGCGTTGACAGGTAGCCGCAGGGTGCCTGCTCGTACAGCTCCTCCGCGCTGTCCTCCAGCAGGACGGTGAAGGCCACGTTGGTGGCTTCCGTGTCGTGCTCCCCGTCCGGGCATTGACTGCCGCGGCCCATCATCCGGCCCCTTCCATGAATTCGGTGATCGCCGCCGCGGTGGCCTGTGGTGCGCTCAGTTGCGGACAGTGCCCCGTCGCCTCCAGCGTGACCAGGCGGCTGCCCGGGATCGCGTCGTTGACGTAGGCACCGACCTCGCGGGGTGCGATCGCGTCCTGCCTGCACTCCAGCACCAGCGTCGGCACCGTGACCGTCTTGAGGTCTTCGCGGCTGTCGGACAGGAACGTCGTGCGGGCGAAGACCCGGGCCATCTCCGGGTCGGTCGCGCAGAACGAGGTGGTCAGTTCCTGGCCGAGTTCGGGCCGGTCCGCGTTACCCATGATCACCGGGGCCATCGCCGCCGACCAGCCCAGATAGTTCGACTCCAGCGATTCCAACAGCTCGTCGATGTCGTCCGCGCTGAATCCGCCCCGGTACCCGTCCTCGTCGATGTAGCAGGGCGACGGAGCCACCATCACCAGGCGGGAGAACCGCTGGGGCGCCTTGGCCGCCGCGAGAACCCCGACCATGGCGCTGACCGAGTGCCCCACGAAGACCGCATCCCGCAGGTCCAGCTCCTCACAGACGTCCAGGACGTCCGAGGCGTAGCCCTCCAGCGAGTTGTAGCGCTGCTCGCTCCAGGCCGAAGGGTCCGAGCGGCCGGAGCCCACGTAGTCGAAGAGCACCAACCGGAAGTTCTCGGCCAGCATGGGAACCACCAGGCGCCACAAGTTCTGATCACAGCCGAAGCCGTGCGCCAGCAGGAGCACCGGTCCGTCCACCCGGCCGGTGACGGTGACGTTGTTCCTGCGGCGGATATCCATGCCCACCGGTTTCCCGTCACCGAAGGCGGGGTCGCCGGCCCGACTGCGGGAGGAGTGGTTGTCCGTGGATGCGGGGTTCATTCAGAACCTTCCCTGATACGGCCTGCATCAAGGAATTACCGCCGCACAAGAGAAGTGCGGGGATCACAAGAACGAGCCGAATGGAATGCGGAAACAAATCTGACGTGCAGTGGATCCGGTGCAGTGGATCCGGTACGGATACGGGCGGTGGCGGTCCCACGGGTGAGCCCGAGAGCCCGAGAGCGGGAAACGCCCGCAGCGGGGTGCCCGCACCCGGGAGGTGCGCCCCCGCTGCGAGTGCGCGTCGGCGTCAGGCGGGAACGATGTTCTCGGCCGTCGGGCCCTTCCGGCTCGGCGCGATGTCGAAGGTGACCTTCTGACCTTCGAGCAGTTCATAAAAGCCCTGGACGGTGATGTTCGAGAAGTGGGCGAACACGTCGGCGCCGCCACCGTCCTGCTCGATGAAACCGAAACCCTTTGCCGCGTTGAACCACTTCACGGTGCCAGACGTCATGTCATATCTCCTTTGGGGCAGTATGCGCACCGGGACCCGCAATATACGGATACCAGGCTGCCGCAATAACACCCCTCCCGGAATCACCGGAAATATAAAAGCGCTTCCAACGGCTGGAAATACCGTTCGAGGCGCTTGAATGGGGAACCAAGTCTGCAACTGATATCGACAGTAACACACCACGAAGGCCGGCGCGTATTACGTGATTCCATTCCGCCCACTGCGGTAAAAACACTCCCGGCACAGCGCCTTCAATCCTCACCTCGCGGTCGTAGCTATTGATCCACCCGGAGCGCAACGCTCCAAGAAGAGCGGCCACTGTGCACGAACACGTCAGCGGCGCCGCCGTCCTGCTCGATGAAACCCGAGCCCTGACTCCTGCGGCACAGCACAGTGAAGCGCGCCCACCGAAGGCGTGGGTGAAGGAGGACTTCCGACTCATGACTCATGACTCATGACTCATGACAGCTGACGCGGACACCGCCCGCGCGTCGTACCCCGACACGCGTGTGCAGGGTCCGCCGGAACCCGGACGCCCTGCCTCAGGACACGGGCGGATCGGACGGGGCGGCGGTCCGGCGGTGTTCGGCGTTGATGCGTTGGGCTTCTTCGAGCTGGTCTTCGAGGATGATGATGCGGCAGGCGGCCTCGATGGGGGTGCCCTGGTCTACGAGTTCCCGGGCGCGGGCGGCGATGCGCAGTTGGTAGCGGGAGTAGCGGCGGTGGCCTCCCGGAGAGCGGAGCGGGGTGATCAGGCGGGCCTCTCCGACGGCGCGGAGGAAGCCCTGGGTGGTGCCGAGTATTTCGGCGGCCCGGCCCATGGTGTAGGCGGGGTAGTCGTCGTCGTCGAGACGGCCGAACGAGTCGTTCGCTGTCATCGCACCTCTCTGTGGAACGCATGGAGGGGCCCTGGCGCCGTACTGGCACCAGGGCCCCGAAGGAACTGCTACACCATCTGCCGGCCCTGATACTGCACCGGCCCTCTGTTTCCGCAGACCCGGCCTGAACGCTGTCGGGGGTGCGGGGATCGCGGTTGCTCGACCGGAGACCACCTCACTATCGATGTCCTGCGGTACCCGGGCTCAAGCCATCTGCCCGGGCGATCCTGATGGCGCTGAAGTCCTCCGTTCTTCCCTCTGAACCGATCACTTGCCAAACGGGTACTGCGTACTGCTCGCACTGCTGATACTGCGAACCACTGGTGGCCCTGCACAGCGCCACCCTCCGGCAGCCAGCCCCGTCGCCCGTCCTGCGTCTGCTCTGGCTTGGAACCCCACTGCCGGACCTCCCGGTACGCGCGCCCGCGGCCGACGCCTTTACCGAGGAACCACTGACAACCGCACCGCTGGTACTGCGAACCGCACTTACGGAACTGCTACTGCGTGTACTGCGCTCCTGCTCACGGCGGCCCCTGATCACTGCGGGCCACCCGGTCCGGTCGTCAGTCCCGTCACCGTCCTGCGACAACCCTGGCTTCGGAACTCCACCACCGCACCGTCCTGCGAACTGCGTGTACCGCTACCCGGCGGTCCGTCTCTGCCGGGCCTTGCTCGATCTCGACTACGAGAGAAACCATAACCACATCACCACTCAATGTCTACTCCCGGCGCCACAGATTTTCGCGTGCCGGCCGGAGAGACAGTCGACCCCGACCACTGCCGGAGCGCGTGGCGGCCCCGCTGCCGAGTCGTAGGCCGCCTCCCAGCCGCGACGCCGGAAACGCGCAGGCGTCGGCGCCGGGCCTCGATGGTCTCGGGTTCGGTGGCGTCTCCGTCGTCCGGTGTCGCACGCCACCGGCCGCTACCGGGCGTCCGCGGATGGTTGACGCACGCTTTCCCGGGGGACCCGGGGGACTCGAAAGCCTGTGGCGGCGGCTTCCGGCTCCACGGCCACGGCCCACGAAAGCCGGAAAGAGGGTGATGTGATGAGCGAGACCACCCCCTCGCAGGCGGAGGGCGCTCCCGAGGAGGAAGAGCTCACCGAGCTGTACCGGACCACTCCCTCGCAGGCGGAGGGCGCTCCCGAGGAGGAAGAGCTCACGGAGCTGTACCGGACCACTCCTTCGCAGGCGGAGGGAGAACGAGACGAGGAGGACGAACAGACTTCGGCGGACGGCGGGGGCGAGCAGCCGTAGCGGGTACCGGCTGCCGAGGAGGCATCGGATGGACGACAACGCCGTCGGCACCACTTCCCGGCGGCCGGGCGATCCGCCTGCCGTCAGGTCACTGGACGGGTCTGCCGACGCCCCCTTCGGCCTGCACGGCGCCGACCACCTCACGGACGTTTCCCCGCCCGGTTCGTCCGCCAACGCCTTCGGCGTCGAACTTCGGGGCGTGATCGACCGGTCCGGTTGTGGGGCGTCCGCCGTCTGCACACCTCCTGCCAGGGCGACGTCCGGCCCATCAGCCGAGTCGACAGGAAGTACGTCATGCCGGAGGAACCTCGGCCCTCGGCCGAACCCGCCGAACCCGCCCCCCGAATGGATCAGGCACCCCGTGAAGAGCAGGTAATGTCCTCCGACCAGGCGCTGCGCGACCAGCAGAGACTGTACGACGGTCTCACCGCGAAGATCGAGACGCTCCGGCGGCGAAAAGACTCGGCCGAGAGGGAGATCGCGGCACTGTGGGCGGACTGCGATCTCGATGCGGTGGACCTCGGCTCGACCCGCGCGGCTGTCGCGGAAGCGCGTGTCCGCGCCGAGGAGACGCGCCGACAACTGGAGCGGGCCCTGGCCGCCCGGCACCGACTGGACGACGGCACCTTCGGCTTCTGCGTCTCCTGCGGCGCCTCCATCGACCGGGATCGGATGCTCGCCGTGCCCCACACCGAACTGTGCGTCTCGTGCCGACGTGACTACGAGGGTCACGGAGCCCCGGCACGGACGGCTCCACCCGAGAGGTGACCTCCGGCTCGGACGGCCCGGACACCGCTTCGGCCGCGCTCCGCCGGGACGCGTGGCGCCGTGCGGGCGTCGGCACGGGCTCCGCGGAGAACGGGGCCCGTGCCTGTCGGACGAACGACGAGACAAGAAAGGACAACGTCATGACCGTTCCCGAGGAGAACCGGCCGAAGACGGAGACGACCGACCAAGTGGTCGCCACTCCTGACGAGCCGAAGGACAAGCGCGACGACGAGAGCCGGAACATGAAAGAAGCCATGGAGGATGCCGGCATCACCCCCGAGGACTACGAGGAGTGAACCCGGTCCCGCCGGAGGAGCAGTTCGGCGGGCGGCCGGCCGGCTCGCACGGGCGGCGCCGTCGGCCGCCGCTCCTCCGGTGGCCGGCCGTCGCTCGCCCGTACGACCTCGGCCTCGCCGGACGGCGAAGAGATCAGCAGGCCGGCGAATACGTCGTAGATCATTTACGGGACAATGCCCGGGCGAAGTCCCGAGCCCGGCACGAGGGGCGGGGCCCTGCCAAGAGGTCCTCGCCCCATCCTCAGCGGGTCATGCGGCAATGAGCCGTGCGACCCGGCTCAGAAGCGGTCCGGGGCACGCTCCGGGAACGGAGACCCGGGGAGCGCGTCCCGCTTCTGGTTCTTCCGCGCCTCCGCGTTCGAGTCGGCCGTCGCCTCGCAGGTCACGTCCTTCGCCGGGAGCTTGCCGGTGAGCAGGTAGTCGGTGACCGTGCCGTCCGTGCACGCATTGCCGTTCGGGTAGACACCATGGCCCTCCCCACCGAGGACGGTGAGCATTCTCGAGCCCCTCAGGGCTGCGTGCGGGGCCCGGCCGCTGGGCAGCGGGGTCTGCGAGTCCCACTCGTTCTGGACGACCAGGGAGCCGACCTTGTTGTTCACCTCGGTTGCCGGTTCCACGGACCTGTCCCAGAACGCACAGGGCTTGATGCCGGACGTGAAGTCGCCGTGGAGCGGGTACCGGCCCCTGTCCTCGATGGCGTCCTGCCGGTAGCTCTCGGGGTCGCGGGACCACGCGGCCGAGTTGTCACCGCACACGACGGCCCCGAAGCTCGCCGTCCTGTTGTCGGACGGCACCTCGGCGGCGCCTGCTGTTTCGGTCCCCCCGAATCCGGCGAACGCCGCGAGCTTCCTCTCGGAGGCGGGCTCGCCGGCCGCGGCCTTCTTCAGCTCCACCATCCCCTCGGTGGCGTACTGCGGGCTGGAGACCGCCGCGCGCATACCGCTGCGGATGTCATCACCGGTGGCCGGCTGCCCCTCCACCTCGATGGGTTTCTCGTCGGCCTGCGCGACCAGGTTCCAGAAGGTCCGGTCGACCTCCTTCGGGGTGGCGCCCAGGCCGTACTTCTCCGAACGCGCGGCGGCCCACTCGGTCCACCGGTCGAACGCGGGCTCGGCGCCCTCCGCCCACCACTGGATCATCCCTCGCCAGGCACGCGCCGGATCGACCGCGCTGTCCAGCACGAACCGGTCGGCCCGGCCCGGGAAGAGCTGGGTGTAGACGGCGCCCAGGGGGTGTACGGGATGTGACGTCTCACCATGAGAACAAAAGCCGGTTCCGCAGACCGGTCTTCGGCGATGTGGTCGAATACCGACTCCGGGGAACGCGTGCGGACGCGCGGCTGGGATGCGGCCGTGGAGTCGCTCACCCCGCCCCTGCCGGCCGGGCGCGTCGCAAGCGTCGGCAGCGCGCGGCTTCCCCTACGACGGCGGCGTCGCGGCTGCCTCACGCCGGTGCCGTCGGCCGATCCCTCCGGACCCGGAACATGCCGAGCACGAAGGAGAGTACGTCCTCATGCAGAACTACGACGTCAAGAAGGAACGCCGGGAGATCTACTCGGCCAGGCGCGACCGGTTCGACATCGTCGATGTGCCGCGCATGAGCTTCCTGATGGCGGACGGCCATGGCAACCCCAACACCTCGGCCGACTACCGCGCGGTGGTCGAGGCTCTGTACACCACCGCCTACTCCGTGCGCGCGATCGCCAGGAAGACGCTGGACCGGACGCACACCGTCGGCCCGCTGGAAGGGCTGTGGTCCGCGGACGACCTCAGCGTCTTCAGGACCCGTGACCACGACGAGTGGGTCTGGACCCTCATGATCGTGCAACCGAGCTGGGTCACCTCCGCCATGGTCGACGCGGCGGTGGACGACGTCGGGCGGACGAAGGACCTCAGCGCCGGGCACCGCGTGCGGTTCGGCGACTACGCCGAGGGGCAGTGCGTACAGACCCTGCACGTGGGGCCGTACGACGAGGAGGCTCCGACCATCGCGCGGATGCACGACGAGTTCATGCCTGCCGAGAGGCTGGTCCCTCGCGGGCACCATCACGAGATCTACCTCTCCGACGCCCGCAGGACGGATCCGAGCCGGCTGCGGACCATCCTCCGCCAACCGGTCGGCCCGGCCCGCCCCTGACCGCGGGCACCCCCGCCGCCACCCTGCCGAGGGGGCACCGCGCGTGGACGGCGCCCGGCATGAGCCGTCCCGCATCACCCTGCGACGTCCGGGCGTCAGCGGGCACCCTGGAGCACGACACCGGCAGGCACCACGGTTCGCCTTCGGTGCCGCCGTGGCATGAACTCCGGTGGGGCCGGGTGACCGCGGGACCCGGGCGTCCCACACGGCGGCAGCGGCCCGTTCGGCGAGCGGCCGCCCGACAGACGCATCCGTTCAGGGGGGTCTGTGATGCAATGGCACCTGCCCGGCACCGGGCTTGGCTCCGGCCCTCGCGCACGGGGGACGGAGCCCTGGGCGCCAGCGAGGAGCGAGGAGTCGCCGTGACCGTACGCGGGCCTGACGGGGACAGTGAGCCGCCCACTGGTACTCCCGGGAACGGGGGTGGCCGGGCCGGGGCGATGACGTTGGCGGGGACGCTGGCGGCGGCGGAGACCGCGGCGCCCGTGGAGTCGCTCGACGTGGTCGCGCGCATGCTCAGGGAGCGCCTGGGGGCCGCGTCGGTGTCGTTTTTGATCGCCGACTTCACCGGCAGCTCGGTCGTACGGCTGGGGGCCGCGGGCAGTGTCGACACCGATGAGCCCGCCCGGCGCATCCCACTGCGGGGCACCCTGTACGACGACGTGATCCGCTCCCAGCGGCCGAGGGTGGCGGGCGGGGGTGCGGGTGCGCTGGTGCGGATCGTGGCCCCGGTGACCAACCGGGGGGACGCCATCGGGCTCCTCGAGCTGTTCCTTCCCGCGGTGCCGGACGCCGAGGTGATGCGGGAGATCGGCGAGACCGCGCACGCCCTGGCGTACATCGTCATCGCGAACCGGTCCTTCACCGACGTGTACCAGTGGGGCCGCCGCACCAGCCCGCTGAGCCTGGCCGCGGAGATCCAGCACCGGCTGCTCCCGGCGTCGCTGGCGTGCGAGGCCGCCCAGTTCGCGGTCGCCGGCGCGCTGGAGCCCGCCGACCACGTCGGGGGCGACACCTTCGACTACGTGATCGACCGGGACACCGTCCAGCTCTCCGTCACCGACGCCATGGGCCACGACGTCGACGCCGCGCTGCTGGCCACTCTTGCGGTGGGCGCCCTGCGCCGGGCCCGGCGGGCCGGGGGCGACCTCGCCGAACAGGCCCGCCAGGCCGACCAGGCCATGCGCGAGCACGGTAACAAGGGCTACGTCACCGGCCAGCTCCTGCGCATCAGCCTGCTCGACGGCACGACCGAGTTCGTCAACGCCGGGCACCCCTGGCCGCTGCGGATGCGCGACGGCCAGGTGCGGGAGATCACTCCGGAGATCGATATGCCGTTCGGCTTCGACGCCCCTCACACCTACCGGGTCCAGTCGCTGGACCTGCGGCCGGGCGACCGGCTGGTGATGCTGACCGACGGCATGCTGGAGCGCAACGCAGGCAGCCTCGACCTGTCCGACCTGATGGTGAGCACCCGCGATCTGCACCCCCGCGAGGCCGCCCGCACCCTCATCGCGGCCATCGTCGACGCCAACCAGGGCCACCTGCAGGACGACGCGACCGTCATGTGCCTGGACTGGCACGGCATCGACCACTCCCAGCGGGACGCCGACACCGGCGCCGACCTCGCCGACGCCTCCGCACCGTCACGGACGGGGCGGACCATCGCTGGCCACTGACTCGGGGGCTGCTCCGGCAGCCGGTTCCGGCTGCCCCCGAAGTGCGCCCGTGAGGATGACGGAGGGCACCGGCCTGGGGTGCCGGCGCGTAGCGGGCGGGGCCGAGGCGGCGGGCTCCTCAGTCGCACGTCCCGGCGTCGTATCGCGAGCAGCGCGATGGCCACCGCTGCGGTGGTCCACACGCCGTAGACGATCCACGCCTTGGCGATTGTCGGCGGGTACCTGCCAAGGTCGTGTGCCCGCTCCGGGTTCGTCACCAGTCGTTCCCGGGCACTGAGCGGCATGGCGTTGCCGGTTTCCCTGACCCAGCGGTAGCGCTCGCCCTGGAACAGCGCCGGAATCAGCAACAACAGGGCGATGACGGCGACGATGGAGCCTGCGGCGTGCCGGACGACCGCGCCCACCGCCACACCCACCAGCGCACACAGCGGTGCCGGCAGAGCGGCTGCGGCGACGGCGCGCGGTGCGCCGGGATCGCCGAGCGACAGGCCGCCGTACTCCCTCAGCAGCATTTGGGTGATGCCGAAGGAGGTGCCCGTCGTCGGGCGGCGGGCGTTCGCGAGCTCGGTGGTGGCGGCTCAGGTCACCTGCGGCTGGGGCCTGGTCATGGCCGGGCTCCCTTCCGGGCGCGCGGGTCCCCCTCGCGGTAGAGCACGAGGTGCTCGTGGAAGAGAACACCGTCGCGGACGTCGCCGGTGGCGGTGAAGCCGGTGTCGTCGACGTAGTCGAGGTGGTTTCCGGTGACGGTGTAGCGGCCGGTGTAGGCGCTCCGGCGGCTGCCCCGGGCCTCGTCGTAGCGGCCGTTCGGCAGCAGTTCCTGACGGATGAAGCCGTCCGCGGTCACCCACATCCCGACGTACGCGTGTGAATGGCGGGGCGAGTCGTTGCTGGTCATGGCTCTACCCTCGGCCCTGCCGCGGGAAGCGACCAGGCCGCCGTCCCCCCGGGTGAGGGCCTCCCGGGTGCCGCGCACCCACCGTCACGAGGGGGACGATCACCGTTCCGCCTCCTCATCGGGTCGTTCGGGCCGCTCCTCGCTCACCACCGTGCAGGGTGGCGCTCATCGTGGGTGCGGTGGACCTGGGGACATGGCGGCCTGGTCGTCATGACGGAACGCGCCGAAGCTGATGGCGCAGAAGCCGCCCGGCGCCATCCGGCGCCCGCTCGGCTCGTAGCAGCGCACTTCGCGCATCACCCACACCGAACAAACCCGAACCCACCCGAGGAACGAGCAATGAGCACCACCGACACGGACATCACGGGCTGGAACTCCAAGGCCCTCGACGAGATCCTCTCGAACGACGCGGGACGTCCCGTCCTGTTCACCAACGCCCGCATCCTGACGATGGACCCGCTGATCGGGACCATGACCGGTGCCGACATCCTGTTCGTCGGCTCCCTGATCGTGGCGGTCGGCCCGTCCCTGTTCACCGCGGCGGAGGACGACAACGCCATCGTCGTCGACGCCACGGGCACGACCATCGTCCCCGCCGTCGTGGACACCGTCGCGCTGGCCGGCGGCCGCGGCGAACGCTCGGAGCACGTCGCGACGCTGACCCCGGGCAACAGCAGCGACCTGCTGGTGGTGCCCGACGAGCTCGCCGCCGACGTGCCGGGCGCCCTGGCCACGCTCATCTCCCGGCCGGAGCAGGTCCGCGCACTGGTCGCGGCCGGCCGGCCCGTGCTGTGGGCCGGCAGCGACGCCCCCGGCCGGGCCACCGCCCCCGAAATGGGCATACCGGCCTCACCGGACCTGACCGGCAGCCCGCGGGTCGGCGTGTGGATCGACCAGGAGGACTTCCTGCACCAGGAGCTCACCGCCGACGGCCGCTACGACGAGACACGGGGCGGCCGCCCACACGCCTACCAGGGCCGGTACTGGATCGACGGCGACCGGATCGACTACCTGGACGACCTCGGTTTCTGGGCCGTGGGGTACTTCCGCGGTGACGAACTGCACCACGTCGGCTACATCATGCACCTGGGCTGATTCCCCGCGCCGCCCCGGAACCGTGTGCCGGGGCGCGTTCTGCACTCTCGCCGGCTCTCAGGGGTGTGAAGGCGGTGGGAGCACCGGCCATGTCCCCACCCTCGACGGGCGCGGGAGCGGACCGCGTCCGTCCTGGGGGCACTGGGACCAGGCTCCCAGCCGCCGGGAAGCCTAGCCTGACCGACATGACAACCTCGAGACTGGGCGACTACCTGCGGAGCCGGCGCGCGCAGGTCACGCCGCCCGACGTCGGTCTGCCCCAGGACGGGCGGCGACGCGTCCCCGGCCTGCGCCGTGAAGAAGTCGCGATGCTGGCCCGCATCAGCGTCGACTACTACCTGCGACTGGAGCAGGGCCGTGAGCGGCACCCGTCGACGCAGGTCCTGGACGCCCTGAGCGAGACGCTGCTGCTGGACGACGACGGCCGGCTGCACCTGTACCGGGTCGCGGGGATGACCCCGCTCCCGCGCCACGAGGGCAGCACCGAGCGTGCGGACCCCCAGCTGCTGACACTGGCCGAACTGTGGGACCGCACGCCGGGGTTGCTCCTGGGACGGGCCTACGACGTCCTGGCCGCGAACACGTTGGGGCGCGCGGTCTTCCCCCACCTGCGGCCCGGCGCGAACCTGCTGCTCGCGATGTTCCTCGACCCGTCGGTCCGCTCGTTCCACGCGGACTGGGACACGGCCGCGGCGAACGCGGTCGCGGGATTCCGCTTTCTGGAGGGCGCCCGGCCGAACGACCCGCGGATCCACGAGGTGCTGCGGACGGCCACGGAGAACAGCCGCGAGTTCGCCGACCTCTGGAAGAGGCGGGACGCACGGGGCAAGAGCGACGCCGCGAAGGTCCTGCTGCATCCCGACGTCGGCGAACTCACCCTGCGCATGCAGACCTTCGACGTACGCTCCGCCCCGGGGCAGCAGCTGATCGTCTACCACGCCCAGGAGGGCACCCGGACCGCGGAAGCGCTCCGCCTGCTCGGCTCGCTGGCGGCGACCCACCCCGAACCCCTGGACGACTCGCCGGGGCGGGTCACGTGAGAGCCCGCCTTCTCACCACCATGGCCGGCACCACATGCGTCGCCGTCCTCATCGGCGGAGGTCTTGCCGCGTGTGCCGCGGGACCGGACAGCGGGAGACTCCCGAGCCCTGACGACGCCGTACAGCGCAGCCAACAGCAGTCCCCGTCACCCGCGACGGCGACACCACCGCCCGCATCGGCACCGGCGACAAGCCCGGCCGGGGCCACGGACGCCTCGCCGCACCCGTACGTCGGGATGTGGGTGACGGCCGACGGGCACATCCGCCAGGAGCTGCTCGCAGACGGCCGCTACGACGAGGCCCGTGGAGACCGGGAGAGCGCCTACACGGGTTCCTACCGGGTCTCCGGGACCCGGATCGAGTACGTCGACGACACCGGGTTCAGCGCGGACGGGACTTTCGACGGAGACGTACTGCACCACGCGGGCCACGTCTTCCACCGCGAGGGCGGCAAGGCGCACCAACGGAACAGGGGGCAACGACAGTGACGGACAACGCCTCAGGGCAGAGGCGGCGCACATCCGTGTACCGCCCTCGCTCCAAAAGCACAGGTCGCAAAGCCCTTGACCGCACGACCTGTCGCGCATGGAGAAACAGGCCGGGAAACGACCCCGAAATGGAGAACAACAGGCCGGATTCCCTTTGCCTCGGGTTCCAAAATCGCCACGCACTCCACGTGCGAGGTCGTCGGGAAAATGCGCAACCGATCCCTGCGGGATAAACCCCGAGGTCAGGCCCTGCTTTCGGGTCTTCCGGCCAGGATCCACGAGTCGATGAGCGGCACATGGGCGTCGCACATTTCGATCGGGCTCCCCCCTCTTCCCTCCCCCAGCACTTCGAGCACCGGCTGTTCTCGGCCGCCATCCCCCATCAGCGCCTGGACCGACATCGCGGCATGCACCCGGACCCTGAGACGGTTGCGCTCGCCCTCGGACATGCCGCCGAACACCGACACGATCAGGTCGTGCACCTCGTTGTCCGGGCCGATCGTCCCGCCCGCCTCGGGCACCCACAGGGCACGCCGCGGTGCGCGAACAGCGGGAGGTCATCGCCGAACCGGGCACCGCAAAAGGCCCGCCGCAGCTCGCCGACCACTACCGCGCAGAACCCGCGCCTGGGGCCGGGCGGGCTGCCGGAGCACGCGGTGGCGTCAAAGCACCCGTAGGCGGTCGCCGATCGGTGGATCCGGCCCCAAGGCTTGAACACGAATCACACACGTCCCCTCTACATACTGGCCCCGATGGTCTAGATTGACCGTGCTTCAGCTGTTCGAACACGAGGCGACCAATAATGATCCATGGGTCAGGCGCTACGGAAAGCCAGCAGTCGCGCCCCCGGCGCCGGACGCGGGGGTGATCAGTTCCTGGAGCCCGGGAGGGGGCCTTGGGTGTGGGGAGCACCCGGGGTTTCGACGGTTTCCCGTGCACCTCGAGAGTCCGGCAGGACATGCGAGTCCGCTGCCGCCGGGGCGGGTTGTTCCCACAGCTCTGGAATAGCGGGGATGTCACGCGCGGGGGGCGGGGGCCTCCCGGGGGGAGGAACAGTACGGGGGGCGGGGGCCTCCCGGGGGGAGGAACAGTGTTGGGCGAACACGTCGAACCACTGGGGACCTGGGGGGTTCTGTGCGGCAAGGGGGATTAGTCAGCCCGTTTCCGTCGGCGCGCGGGCGTCTGGCGAACGGGACGATCAGCCGGCCCGCGATCGACTGGGAGCAGCGGTACCGCCGTACCGTGATCACCGCCGACACCGTGACCACCGCTTTCGTGGTGGCGGCGATCGGCAACTTCTTCGGGGTCAGGGACGCGGCCAACTGGCACGAGAAGTGGGGGATTCTCGCATTCGGCACCGAGCTGCTGGTGCTGGGGGCGCTCGCGGTGGGCCGGTCGTGGGCTCCGGCCGTGCTCGGCCAGGGCGCCGAGGAATTCCGCCGGCTCGGACGCTCACTGTTCGCGGCGACCGTCGTACTGGCGCTCGGCGGAATCGCCCTCACCTCGCGCAACATCAAGCTCTGGATCTTCGTCGCGATCCCCGCGATCGCGCTCATCACCATGACCGAGCGGTATCTGCTGCGCCTTCGGCTGCACAAACAGCGGAAGGAAGGACGGTGCCTGAGACCGGTGCTCGCCGCCGGGAGCCCGGCCACCGTGCGCGACCTGATCGCCCGGACCCGCAAGTTCCCGCACCTCGGCTGGCGGGTGGACGCGGTGTGCACGACGGACGGTCCCGGGCTCGTCGGTGACCAACTGGACGGAGTGCCGGTCGTCGGCCCACTGGCGGACGTCGCGGGCCACGTCCGCCGCGACGGCTACCGTGTCGTCGCCGTCACACCGGACCCGCACTGGTCACCGGACCGGCTGCAGCGGCTGGCCTGGAACCTCGAGGGCAGCGACGCCGAGATGGTCGTGGCCCCCGTACTGATGGAGGTGGCCGGCCCGCGGCTGCACATCGACGCGGTGCTCGGGATCCCGCTGCTGCGGGTCAGCATGCCGACCTTCACCGGGGGCCGCCGGGCGGTCAAAGGGGTCGTCGACCGGATGGGCGCGGCGATCCTGCTGATGCTGTTCGCGCCGCTGATGGTGTTCGTCGGGCTGCTCGTGGTGGTGGACAGCCGGGGCGGAGCGTTCTACCGCCAGCGCAGGGTCGGCAAGGACGGCCGGGAGTTCACCATTCTCAAGTTCCGCACCATGGTCGCCGGGGCCGACGGGGTACGTGCCGAGCTGGCCGACCGCAACGAGGGCGCCGGCCTGCTGTTCAAGCTCCGCCGGGACCCGCGGGTGACCCGGGTGGGAGCAGTGCTGCGCCGGTACTCGGTCGACGAGCTCCCGCAGCTTTTCAACGTGCTCACCGGATCGATGTCGCTCGTCGGTCCGCGGCCTCCGTTACCGGAGGAGTCCGCTGCGTACGGCCCGGACATCCGGCGGCGGCTGCTGGTCAAGCCCGGCCTCACCGGTCTGTGGCAGATCAGCGGACGCAGCGACCTTCCGTGGGAGGAGGCGGTCCGGCTGGACCTGCGGTACGTGGAGGACTGGTCGCTCGCCCTGGACACAGTGATCTTGTGGAAGACGCTGCGTGCGGTGCTCCACGGGCAGGGGGCCTACTGATGCGCGGGGGTCTGCAACTCAACGGTCCCGCCGACGTGCGGACCGCAGGCCCACAGGGCCTGCCTGGGGGGAGGAACGGGTCATGAGAGTCAGCGTTTTCGGGCTCGGCTACGTGGGCTGCGTGTCGGCCGCGTGCCTGGCCAGCATGGGTCACGAGGTCGTCGGGGTGGACGTGAACCAGGTGAAGGTCGACCTGGTCAACGACGGCAAGGCCCCGGTGGTCGAGGAGCGGATCGGCGAGCTCGTCGCCGAGGTCGTGCGGACCGGAGCGTTACGCGCCACCGGCGACGTCCGCGAGGCCGTCATGGGCAGCGAGGTGTCGCTGGTCTGCGTGGGCACGCCGTCGGAGCCCAACGGCAGTCTGTGCACCACGTACTTGGAACGGGTCACCGAGCAGATCGGCGCCGCCCTGGCCGAGCGGGGCGGGCGGCACACCGTCGTGTTCCGCAGCACCATGCTCCCGGGCACCTGCCTGAACCTGCTGGTACCGATCCTGGAGAAGTACGTCGGCGGCACGGCCGGGGTGGACATCGGGGTCGCGGTCAACCCGGAGTTCCTGCGCGAGGGCACGAGCGTGCGGGACTTCTTCGACCCGCCCAAGACCGTCATCGGCGAGCTCGACGCGGCAAGCGGCGACGCGGTGACGGCGCTGTACGACGGCTTGCCCGGCGAGGTGTTCCGGGTGCCGGTCCCGACGGCCGAGGCGATCAAGTACGCGGACAACGCGTTCCACGGCCTCAAGATCGGCTTCGCGAACGAGCTGGGCGCGGTGTGCCAGGCGCTCGGGGTGGACTCGCACCAGGTGATGGACGTGTTCCTGGCCGACCGCAAGCTGAACATCAGCCCCGCCTACCTGCGGCCCGGCTTCGCCTTCGGTGGCTCCTGCCTGCCCAAGGACCTGCGCAGCCTGGTCCACGCGGCGCGGCGGGCCGACGTCTCGGTGCCCATCCTCGCCCACGTGCTGCCCTCCAACTCCGACCATCTGCAGCGCGCGGTGGAGCTGGTCGAGCGCACCGGCAAGCGTCGGGTGGGCCTGTTCGGGCTGTCCTTCAAACCCGGCACCGACGACCTCCGCGAGAGCCCGCTCGTCGAGCTGGCGGAGAGGCTCTTCGGCAAGGGTTACGACCTGCGGATCCACGACGCCAACGTGAGCCTCTCCCGGCTGCTCGGCGCGAACCGCGAGTACATCGAGACCCGGCTGCCGCACCTCGCGCAACTGCTCGCGGATTCCGTCGACGAGGTGCTCGAGCACGCCGAGGTGTGTCTGGTCGGGACCAGGGATCCGGCCGTGCTGTCGGCGCTGCCCCATGGCGACGGCCCGGTGATCATCGACCTCATCCACCTTCCCGACGCCGAGGCGCGCCGGACCGAACCGGGGTACGTGGGCCTTGCTTGGTGACACATCGTTCGATGACACAGCCGGCGGCGACCGGCCGGACCGGCGCGCGCTGATCCTGGTGGAGAACCTGTCGGTGCCGTTCGACCGGCGGGTGTGGCAGGAGTGCACGACGCTGCGCGACGCGGGCTGGAAGGTGCACGTCATCTGTCCCCGGGGAAGCAAGCGGGACACGGAGCCGGAGGTGGAGATCGACGGGGTGCGGATCCACCGCTACCCGTTGCGCGCGGCCACCGGAGGGCCGGCCGGTTACCTGCGGGAGTACGGATCGGCGCTGTGGCACACGGTCCGGCTGGCCCGGAAGGTCGGCCCGGTCGACGTGGTCCACGCCTGCAACCCGCCCGACCTGCTGTTCCTGCCCGCACTGTGGCTGAAGCGGCGCGGAGCGCGGTTCGTCTTCGACCAGCACGACCTGGTGCCCGAGCTGTACCTCTCCCGGTTCGGCCGCGGCGAAGACCTGCTCTACCGCGCCGTGTGCGCGCTGGAACGGCTGACCTACCGGGCCGCGGACGTCGTGCTCGCCACGAACGAGAGCTACCGGGACGTCGCGGTGCGCCGTGGCGGCCGGCGGCCGGCGGACGTTTTCGTGGTGCGCAGCGCGCCCGACACCGACCGGTTCCACCCCGTACCGCCGGAGCCGGAGCTGAAGCGCGGCAAGCCTCATCTGCTGTGCTACCTCGGCGTCATGGGCCCGCAGGACGGCGTCGACTACGCCTTGCGGGCCCTCGCGAAGCTGCGCGACGAGTTCGGGCGGACCGACTGGCACGCGGTGTTCGTCGGCGACGGCGACACCTTCGACGCGATGGTGGAACTGTCCCGGGAGCTCGGGCTCTCGGAACAGGTGCAGTTCACCGGGCGCGTTCCGGACGCCGACCTGGTGCGCTACCTGTCCACCGCGGACGTGTGCCTCTCCCCCGACCCGCGCAATCCGCTCAACGACGTGTCGACCATGAACAAGGTCCTGGAGTACATGGTGATGGGCCGGCCGATCGTCTCGTTCGACCTCCGGGAGGCGCGGGTCTCCGCCGGTGACGCCGCCGTCTACGCACCCGCCGACGACGAGACCGAGTTCGCCGGGCTCGTCGCGCGGCTGCTGGACGAGCCGGAAACGCGGTCCCGGATGGGAAAGATCGGCCAGGAGCGGATCAACGGGCCGCTGTCCTGGCGCAATTCGCAGGCGTCGCTGCTCGCCGCCTACGCCGCCGCCTGCCGTGACCGCCCTTTGGTGCGGGCGGGCGGCCCTCACCGGGCAGGGAAGAGGCCGCGCCGTTGAGCGACGACACGATACGCCTGGTCACGATCGGGCGGCTGATCCGCCGGCGCCGGCGGCTGCTCACCGTCCTCACCGTGCTGGGCGCGCTCGTCGGCTACGGCACCTCCCTGGTGCTCCCCCCGCGCTACACGACGTCGGCGTCGGTCCTGCTTCCGGGGGCGTGGGAGGAGCGCGAACTGCTGACCCAGGTGGAGATCGCGGCCAGTTCGGCGGTGGTCGACCGCGCGGCCGCCGAGCTCGACTGGGAGGGGGTCGAAGGAAGCGACCTGCGGGACCGGGTGGCCGCCAGGGTCGCCGACGGGAACATCATCGAGGTCTCGGGCACCGCCGACACCCCCGAGCGCGCACAGCGGCTCGCGGACCGGATGGCCGAGCAGTTCGTCACCTTCGCCGCGCGGGTCGTCGGCGACACCACCGACCCCGAGGCGGCGGCACGGCCCGAGGAACTCCGGCAGCTCGTGCTGCGGACCAGCCGCCGCATCACCGAACTGGCCGACGCGGCCGACCCGGGGCAGACCGTGGAGAGCGTGCAGACCCGCACCGAGCTCGCGAAGCTGCGCACCGCACTGCAGGAGGCCGTCACCAAGCTGGACCAGGCCGACCCCGCCGCGGCCGGAGCCGGCATGGTCGTCATGGGGCCGGCGGCCCGGCCGGACGGCGAGGCACCGCCGACGAGGCCGCAACTCGTCGCCGCCGGGGCTCTGCTGTTCTTCCTCCTCGCGGTCGTCGGCCACCTCACCGCCGCCCGCACGAACCGCCGGCCGCGCACCGGACCGGAGATCGCCGCGGCGCTCCGCTCGACGCCGCTGGGGACCGTCGACGTACCCGGTGAACGGCCCGCGCACCGGCCCGGGGACCACGGCCCGCGGGCCCGGGTCAGCCGGCTGCTCGGCACCGGCACCCGGTGGGACGCACCCGTCCCGCGGGCGTCCGGCGACGAGGCCGGCCGGCAGCTCCGCTACCGGCGGGTGTGCGCCCGCCTCCGGGACCGGCTGCCCGCCCCCCGGCGGCTGCTGGTCGTGGTTCCCGACGGCGACGGGATCGCCCTCCGGGCCGCCGAGCGGCTCGCCGACGTGGCCGGAAACGATCCGCGGCTGCGGGTGGTGCAGGTACCGGTGCCCCGGCCGATGGTGCCGGAGCACGACGACGAGGCCGGCGCCCTCGTCGTGCTCGGCGCGGGTGACTGGACCTCGGAGGAGCTCGCCGGCCTCGCCGAGGCGTGCGCGGACGCGGGGCACGAGGTCGTCGGGGTCGTCCTCGCCGGCCCGGTGCCCGCCCCTCCGGCACGGACCGCCGGCCGTCCCCGGGACGCCGCGGTGCCGGCGCTCGCGGTGGGCGACAGCGCGACAGGGGGTTCGGCGTGACGACGCCTGCGACGCCGGGCTCACCGGCCTCCGCCCCGCTGCTGGACCTGCACGCGCTGGTGGTCGCGGTGCGCAGACGGCGCCGCCTCTGGTCCGCCCTGGCACTGCTGGGGCTGCTCGCCGGCGCGGCGGTGGCGGTCCTCCTGCCGCCGCCACCGACCGCGGTGACCAAGGTGCTGGTCGCCCACCAGCAGGACCAGCCGAACGACCCCGGGACGCTCATCCGCACCGACGCCGCCCTGCTGCACACCACGCGGATCGCCGGTGAGGCCCTGAAGTTCCTGGAGTCCCCGGAGAGACCGGAGGACTTCATGGAGGACTACGAGGGTCTCGGCCTGACCAACAACCTGCTGCAGATCACGGTGACCGGTGACAGCGACACGGAAGCGGTGGCCCGCGCCGGGGCACTGGCCGACGCGTTCGTCGCGGACCACGTGCGGCGGATACGGGAAACCGCGAACGCCGAGGCCAAGACCCTGCTCGAACAGCAGGACCGCATGCGGGAGGAACTCGACCGGGTCAACGAGGCGATCGGGGACGGACCGCCGCAGAGCGGGCCGCAGGATTCGGCGAACACGGAGTCGGTCTTCGCCCGCCGGGCCGAACTCACCTCCCGGATCACCGACTTCGGGCAGCGCGCCGCAGAGGCACGCGTCGGCACGCCCCGACTCGTCGCCGGCACCCAGATCGTGGACGCGCCGCGCGTGGTGCGGCACTCCCTGCCCGGGACGGCCGCCGCCAACGCCGCGATCGGGCTCGTCCTCGGGCTCGCCCTCGGGCTCGCGGTGGCCGCGGTCACCTCGGTGGTGGCGGACCGCCCCGTGCTTCGCCGGGACATCGCTGCGCACCTCGGCGCCTCGGTGATCGCCGAGCTGCCCCGCCGGACGGCCGCGCCGTGGCGGCGCCGCCGGACCCGGGCGGCACGCACACGGCTCACCACGTCCCTGACCCGCACCGTGCGCGGCTCCGCGGAACCGGTGTCACTGCTGGAACTGGGCTGTGCGCGCGGCGCGAGCGACATCGCCCTGGACCTCGCCCGCGCGCTGGCGGCGGAGGAGCCCGTGGTCGTCGTCGACGGTCTGCCGGGACCGCAGCTCTCGGGCCGCCGCCCGAAGCCCGGGGACCCGGCCGTGGTCGACGGCGAGCGGGCCACGGACGTGCCGCCCGGGGATCGCCGGCTCGGCGTCGGCTCGGTGGCGCCCGGCACGGCGTGGACCGACCTGCGGTATCTCGGCACCCGGACCGTGCTCGTCGTGCGGGCCGGGCACGGCAGCGCCGCGTGGCTGCACACCGTGGCGCGGCAGCTCGCTGAGCAGCGCGTCGCGGTGATCGGCGTGGTGCTGACCGACCCCGATCCGCGGGACCGGACCGACGGCACGCTGTGGGACGGACCGCACACCGCGCTGCGCGGCCGCAACGAGCGGCCGGCCCGGCACAACGGAGCGGACCGACCGCGGACGGAGCGGCTGCCGATGCCCGCCGCACGGGTTGCGGACAACGACCAGGAGGCACGGTAGGACATGTGTGGCATCGCAGGCACTTACCGATGGCCGGACGGGAAGGCCGTCACCGACCGGCTCACCGACACCCTCGCGCACCGCGGTCCGGACGGGGCCGGCCGGTACGGCCACTCCGTCGGTGACGGCGAAGTGCACCTCGGGCACCGGCGTCTTGCCGTCGTCGACCTGTCCGAGACCGGCGCCCAGCCGATGGTCTCGGGCGGCCTCGCCCTGACGTACAACGGCGAGCTGTACAACGCGCCCGAGCTGCGCGCCGAACTGGCGGCCGCCGGGGTGCGCTTCCGCGGCACCTCCGACACCGAGGTGGTGCTGGAGGCGTGGCGGCGCTGGGGCACGGACTGCCTTCCCCGGCTGCGCGGCATGTTCGCGTTCGGGATCTTCGACGAGCGGACCGGTGAGCTGGTGCTCGCCCGTGACCAGCTCGGCGTCAAGCCGCTGTTCCTGCTGCGGCGCGGCGAGGGTCTGGTGTTCGCCTCCGAACTCAAGGCGCTCGCCGCCGTGACCGGCGGCTCGCTGGAGGTGGACCACGCGGCGCTGGTGGCCTCGCTGCTGTACTACTGGGTGCCGGACTCGCGGTGCGCGTTCCGCGAGGCGGAGAAGCTGCCGCCGGGGAGCTGGCTGAGGTGCCGGCCCGACGGCCGGGTGGAGCGCGGCCGGTACTGGAACCTGAGGGACGTCGCCGCCGAAGCCCGGGAGCGGGCCCTGGCCGGTGAGCAGCCGGACATCGCCGCCGTCGTGGAGGAGTCGACCCGGCGTCACCTGCTCTCCGACGTCCCCGTGGCGACCTTCCTCTCCGGCGGTCTGGACTCCAGCTATCTGACCGCGCTCGCGGCCCGTGACCGGCCCGGGATCTCCGCGTACACGATCGGCTTCCGCGCCGAGGACGCCAGGTTCGAGGCGATGCCGGACGACCTGCGTTACGCCCGGCAGGTGGCCGAGCGGTTCGGTGTCGACCTGCGCGAGATCGAGATCGCCCCGGACGTACTCGACCTGCTGCCGCGGATGACGTACCACCTGGACGAGCCGATCGGCGATCCCGCCGCGATCAACACGTTCCTGATCTGCTCGGCCGCCCGGGAGGCCGGGGTGAAGGTGATGCTCTCGGGGATGGGCGCCGACGAGCTGTTCGCCGGGTACCGCAAGCACCTGGCCAACCTGCTCGCGCTGCGCTACCAGCGCGTCCCGCGGCCCCTGCGGCGCGGGGTGTCCGGCGCCGTGGACCGGCTGCCGGTGGCCACGGCGCGCCGGGGGTACCGGTCGGTGCGCTTCGCGAAGCGGTTCCTGTCCTTCGCCGACCTGCCGGAGGAGACCGCGTTCCGGCGCAGCTACACCCTGTACGACCGGCACGAGCTGCTCGCCCTGGTCGATCCGGACCTCGCCGGGACGGTCGACGACGTGCTGACCGAGCACGCGGACGTCTACGGGGACAACGGTCTCGACGATTTCGTCAACCGCATGTGCCTGGCCGACGCCCGCATGTTCCTGCCGGGCCTGAACCTCGCGTACACGGACCGCTCCAGCATGGCCGCCTCGACCGAGGTGCGGGTGCCGTACGTGGACGTCGAGGTGGTGAAGGCGGCGTTCGCCGTGCCCGGCCACCGCAAGATCGCCGGGCGGCAGGGGAAGGCCGTCCTCAAGGAGGCGGCCGCCTCCGTCCTGCCCCGGGAGATCGTCTACCGGCCCAAGGGCCTGTTCAGCGCCCCGCTGCGGGCCTGGATGAGCCGGGACCTGGCACCACTGGTGCGCGAGGTGGTCAACGACGGCGAGCTCGTCCGTTCCGGGTTGCTGCGCCGCGACGCGCTCCGGCGGCTCGTCGCCGAGGACGCCGCCGGACAGCAGGACTTCTCCAAGCATCTGTGGCACGTGCTGACCCTCGAGTACTGGTACCGCGGCGCGACCTCCGGGTCCGGCCAGAACCCTCCGACGGCGTAGAGAACAAGAGGACTTCGGGTGAAACAGGTCGTACAGAACTACAAGAGCGGCGAACTGGCCCTGCTCGACGTGCCGGTGCCGGGGTGCAAGCCGGGCGGGGTGCTGGTCCGCACCGCCTACTCGCTGATCTCCACCGGGACCGAGCTGATGAAGGTGTCCGAGGCCGGCATGTCGATGCTGGGCAAGGCCCGTTCCCGGCCGGACCAGGTGGCCAAGGTGGTGCAGAGCGTGGCCGTCAACGGGGTGCCCGCCACCTACCGCAAGGTGATGGGCAAGCTGGACTCCTGGACGCCGCTGGGCTATTCGCTGTGCGGGGTGGTGGAGCAGGTCGGCGCCGGGATCGACGACGTCAAGGTCGGCGACCTGGTGGCCTGCGCCGGGAACGAGCACGCGCTGCACGCCGAGCTGAACTGGGTGCCGAAGAACCTCTACGCACCGGTGCCGGACGGTCTCGCGCCGCAGCACGCGGCGTTCGGCACCGTCGGGTCGATCGCGCTGCAGGGAGTGCGCCGGGGCGAGTCGCAGCTCGGCGACGTGGCGCTGGTCATCGGCCTCGGGCTGATCGGCCAGTTGGTGGTGCAGCTGCTCGCCGCCTCGGGGGTCCGGGTCGTCGGGGCCGATCCCGACCCGGTGCGCTGCGAGCTCGCCGAGCGGCTGGGCGCGGCGGCCTGCGGCGACCCCGGCTCCCCGGCCGTGGAGCAGGCCGTCGCCGAACTCACCGGCGGCCTGGGCGTGGACCAGGTGTACCTGGCCGCCGGCGGCGACAGCAACCAGCCCGTCGAGCTGGCCGCCCGGCTCTCCCGGGACCGGGGCCGGGTGATCGACATCGGCAAGTGCCGCCTCGACCTGCCGTGGAACGCGTACTACGAGAAGGAGCTCGACGTCCGGTTCTCCCGCAGCTACGGCCCCGGGCGCTACGACCCGGAGTACGAACTGGAGGGCCGGGACTACCCGGTCGGCTACGTGCGCTGGACCGAGCGCCGCAACCTGGCGTGCTTCCTCGATCTCGCCGCCCGGGGCCGCGTCGACGTGGAGCCCCTGGTCTCCCACACGGCCGACTTCGACGACGCCGTCGAGACGTACCGGAGTCTGGAGGAAGGCGCTCTGAAGGCCGTGGCCGTGCTGTTCCGGTACCCCGGGCAGACGGTGGAGACGCGGGCCCCGGAGGTGACCGTGCCCTCGGTGCGACGTGGCGGCCCGGTGCCCGCCCCGGTCCGGGCCGCCGGGACGCCGGTGCGGCTGGCGTTCGTCGGCGCGGGCAACTACGCGACGTCGATGCTGCTGCCGCACCTGGCGGGGCGCGACGGTGTCGAGCTGTCCACGGTCGTCACTACGACGGCGCTGTCCGCGGCCAACGCGCAGCGGAAGTTCGGCTTCGCCGGGGCGAGCACCGATCTCGACGCCGTGCTCGGCGACCCGTCCGTCGACGCGGTGTTCGTGGTCACCCGGCACAGTTCGCACGCCGGCCTGGTCCAAAAGGCACTGCTGGCCGGCAAGGCGGTGTTCGTGGAGAAGCCGCTGGCGCTCACCGAGGACGAACTGGCGGGTGTGCTGGCGGCGGTGGAGGAGTCCGGCAACGACCGGCTCCAGGTGGGCTTCAACCGCCGGTTCGCGCCGCTGCTGCGGGAGGCCCAGGAACGCTTCGGTCCCCGCACCGGACCGGGGCACGTCCGCTGCCTGGTCAACGCGGGCCGCCTCGACCACGGCAGCTGGTACCTCCAGCAGGGCACAGAGGGCTCGCGGTTCGTGGGCGAGGGCGGACACTTCGTCGACACGGCGAGCCGGCTGCTCGGGGCCGACCCGGTCTCGGTGTACGCGCTCACCACGCCCGGCGGCGAGGACCTCCAGGTGGTGCTGCGCTACCCGGACGGGTCCACCGCCACCATCAGCTACGTCACCACCGGCCCGGCGGGCTTCCCCAAGGAGACCCTGGACCTGGTCGCGGACGGCCGTGCGCTGCGCCTCGACGACTTCGTCCGTGCCTCTGTCTACGACGGCCGCAAGCGGTGGGTCAGTTCGCGGCTGCCCAAGGCCCGGGACAAGGGCCAGTCCGCCCAACTGGCCGCGTTCGTCAAGGCGGTGCGGACCGGCGGGCCGATGCCGGTGCCGCTGGAGTCGCTGGTCGCCACCACGGCGGCGACCCTCGCCGTGCCGGCGGGCCTGGCCGCCGGCACGCCGGTGACGTTGGCGGGGGCGCGATGACGATGAGCGCGGGCTGGTACCTGCGGCGGCTGTCCCGGATGGGGCCGCGGGAGGTCGGCGGCCGGGTGGGCGACGCGGTGCGCAGGCGGCGGTGGCGGTCGGTGCGGCCGCCGGACTGCCCGGGCGTGACCGGCGCCCGGTTCACCGCCGTCCTGCCCGCCGGGACGATCGCCGCGGTGCCGCCGGACGCCGCGAAACGCCTCGTCGCCGGGGCGGACCGGCTGATGGCCGGGCACACGGAGTTCTTCGGGGTGGAGCGCGCCGACCTGGCCGACCCGGACTGGTGGTTCGACCCGAGGACCGGGCGCCGGGCTCCGGGGGGCTACGCCTTCGACGTGCCGTACCGGGACGAGGACGCGGTCGGCGACATCAAGCAGATCTGGGAGCCGTCCCGGCACCAGTACCTCACCGTGCTCGCCGCCGCCTACGCGGTCACCGGGGACGAGCGGTACGCCGAACGCGTCGCCGGGCACCTGCGGTCGTGGTGGGCGGCCAACCCGCCGCTGCGCGGGGTGCACTGGACCAGCGGCATCGAGCTGGGCATCCGGCTGCTGTCCTGGGTGTGGATCCGCCGGCTGCTCGACGGCTGGCCGGGCGCGGCCGGGCTGTTCGAGGACAACCCGGTGGCACGGAACCAGATCTGGCACCACCAGCGCTGGCTGGCCGCCTTTCCCAGCCGGGGGTCCTCGGCCAACAACCACGTCGTCGCCGAGGCGGCCGGGCAGTTCGCCGCGGCCTGCGCGTTCGGCTGGTTCCCCGACTCGGCGCGCCTGCGGGCCGACGCGCTGCGGTCGCTGGAGCGGAATCTGCGCGGCAACACCTTCGGCTCCGGCCTCAACCGCGAACTCGCCACCGAGTACCACGGACTGGTGCTGGAACTCGGCCTGGCCGCCGTCGCCGAGGCCGACGCCGCGGGCGTGCCGGTGCCCGCGACCGTACGACTGGTGCTGCTGCGGATGACGGACGCGCTCGCGGCCGTCGTGGACGACCGGCTGCGGCCTCCCCGCCAGGGGGACGCCGACGACGGGCACGGTCTGGTCGTGGACGGCGCGGGCACCGACCGCTGGGGCTCGCTGCTGGCCACCGGGGACGCCGTGTTCGGCCGGCTCCCGTGGTGGCCGGAGGTGACCGGCACGGATGTGCGCACCTCGCTGCTGGCCGCGTTCATCCGGCCCGGAGCCCGTCCGGTGCCTTCCGGCCGCGCTCCCGCGCCCGGCATCCACCCCGGCCGTACGACACTCGTGGACAGGTGGCTCCGCCCGGCGGCCCGCACCCGCCGAGCGGCCCCCCTGGACAGGTGGCTGCGCCGCGTGAGCGGCGACGCCGCCCGCCGGGGGCAGGCACCGGACCTCGCGGCGCCCACCCCTGGCGGGGGCGGCGGGAACCCTCCGGCAGGCTCCACCCCGGCCGCGCCCCGCCCGGCGAGCCGGCCGGACCACTTCGCCGACGCGGGGCTCACCGTCCTGCGCGGTCCGGAGGGGATCTGGTGCCGCTGCGACGGCGGCCCGCACGGGTTCCTCTCCATCGCCGCGCACGCCCACGCGGACGCGCTGTCCGTGGAGGTCCGGCACGAGGGGGTCGACGTGCTCGCCGACCCGGGGACCTACTGCTACCACGGGCAGCCCGAGTGGCGGCGGTACTTCCGGTCGACCCTCGGCCACAACACCCTGGAACTGGACGGCGCCGACCAGTCCGTCTCCGGCGGCCCGTTCCTGTGGACCCGGCACGCCCGCAGCCGCGTCCTGTCCGTGGACACCTCCGGCGAGGACGTGGCCCGCTGGTGCGCCGAACACGACGGGTACGGGACATCCGTGCACCGCCGCCGGGTGGAACTGACGTACGCCACGCGGGAGCTGAGGCTGGTCGACGAGGTGCGCGGCCCGCGCCGGGCCGTCCGGCTGGCGTTCCACCTCGGCCCCGCGATCACCGCGGACCTGGCGGGCGACCGGGCGGTGCTCACCTGGGCCCGGGACGGCGAGGACCGCTCCGCGGTGCTCGACCTGCCCGCGCGGCTGGACTGGCGGGCGCACCGCGGCGAGAGCGACCCGCCGCTGGGCTGGTACTCCCCCGGCTTCGGCCGCAGGGAACCCGCCACCACGCTGGTCGGCACCGGTCTCACCGACGGCACGGAGGGCTTCACCACCGTGCTCGGGTTCAAGGGCTGAGGGGAGGAGGGCAGTTGGGGAGCACGTGGCGACGCCGGGCGTTACCGGCGGCACCGCTGGCACTGGTCCTGCTGGCGGCGACCGGCTGTGACAGCACGCCGGACGCACGGCCGGAACCGACCGCCACGCCGTCCACCCCCGTGGCCCGGGTGTGCGCCGATCCCGAACCCGGGCCGGCCAAGGCGCCGGCGGGAGCGGTGACCGTCGACCCCGCGGTCACCGGTGACCTCGCCGCGAAGACCAGGAGCAGTCCCCCGAACACCACCTTCTGGCTCCGTCCGGGCACGCACCGGCTCGAGCCGGACCGCTACGCCCAGGTCGTCCCCAAGGAGGGCAACACCTACCTCGGCGCGCCGGGCGCGGTGCTCGACGGCCACAAGACCAACCAGTACGCGTTCGGCGGCACCGCCCGGGACGTCACCGTCCGCCACCTGACCGTGCAGGGCTTCGTCGCGCCGCACGACGAGGGCGTCGTCAACCACGACTCCGCCGACGGGTGGGTGATCGAGCACGCGACGATCCGGAACAACACCGGCGCCGGGCTGATGGCCGGCGCCCGCCAGCAAGTACGCGCCAACTGCCTGCGCGACAACGGCCAGTACGGCATGAACGCCTACCAGGCCGGCGACCGCATCACCGGCCTGGTGGTCGAGGGCAACGAGATCACCGGCAACAACACCGGCGACTGGGAGCGGAAGCGGCCGGGCTGCGGCTGCACCGGCGGCATCAAGTTCTGGGCCGTCGACGGCGCCGACGTGCGCGGCAACTGGGTGCACGACAACCGCGGAACCGGGCTGTGGGCGGACACCAACAACAACGACTTCCGCATCGAGGACAACGTGCTCGAGGCCAACGACGGTGCCGCGCTGATCTACGAGACCAGCTACAACGCTGTCATCCGGGGGAACACGATCCGGCGGAACAACTGGGTCGAGGGGCGCAGGTACGCCGACCGCGGCGACACCTTCCCGTTCGCGACCGTCTACGTGTCCGAGTCCGGCGGCGAACCACGGGTGCGGGCCCGCACGGACAGGATCGAGATCCACCGGAACGTACTGGAGGACAACTGGTCCGGGATCACCCTGTGGGAGAACGCCGACCGGTTCTGCAACAGCCCGGCCAACACCTCCTCGGGTGACTGCACGTTGCTGGTGAAGGACACCGCCCGCTGCGCGCAGCCGGCGATCGCCGCCGCACCCCTCCACTCCGACTGCCGGTGGAAGACCCAGCGGGTGGACATCCACGACAACCGCTTCCTGCTGGACAAGTCCGTCGTCGACTGCACGGACAAGTGCGACCGCATGGCGGTGCTGGCCAACTACGGCACCTACCCGGACTGGTCGCCGTACCAGGGCGAGCGGGTCGCCGAGGCGATCACCCACGGGCAGCACAACCGCTGGCACGACAACGTCTATGTCGGAGCGTGGAAGTTCGTCGCCCACGACCCGAGCCGGGTGCTGGACCGGGGGCAGTGGCAGGGCGCGCCGTACCGGCAGGACGCGGGCAGCACCTTCCGTACCCGGGACGGTGGTTGACATGGGTGCCGACCGCACGCCGAGGGCCGTCGGGACGGCCTGGGGGCTGCTGGTCCTCAACACGCTCGGCTCAGCCGGCGCGAAGACCGTCGTGCCGCTGCCCCGCTCCCTCATCCAGATGGTCACCATGGGCGCTCTGGTCGCCGCGTTCGCGCTGGCGCTCGCGGTCAATCTCCGGCTGCGCGTCCGGCCGAGCGCCTTCCTGTTCCTGCTCACCCTGCTGCTGGTGCCGAGCGTGCTCGCCAGCGCGAGCCTGGAGTCCGGGTTCGGCGCGCTGTTCCGCTGCGCCCGGCTGACTCTCTTCGTCGGCACGCTGTGGCTGCTCAGCCGCTGGTGGGACGGCGGCACGACCTTCGTGCGGTACCACATCCGGATGTACTTCCTGGTGCTGTGCTCGGTGGCCGCCGGGCTGGCCGTCTCTCCGGGGGCCGCCCTGCCCGACCTCTACGGCGGGCGGCTGGTCGGCGCGTTGTGGCCGCTCACCCCGCCGCAGATCGGACAGTACGCCGCGGTGATCACCGGGCTCACCGTGCTGCTCCTGCTGGGCCGCCGCACCGACCGGGGCAGCGCGGCCCTGGTCGTCGTGCCGGCCCTGGTCCTGCTCTCGCTGACCCACACCCGTACGGCCACGCTCGGACTGATCGCCGGGCTGGGAGTGGCCATCGGCTCGCTCGTCCTGACCAGCGCCGCCGCCCGCCGGTTCTTCACCTGGGCGGTGCTGTGCGCCGCCGTGGCCGCGGTGGGGTTCGGCTCCGCGCTGCAGGCGTGGTTCCTGCGCGGACAGAGCCAGGAGAACTTCACCAGCCTCACCGGCCGGGCCAAGGTGTGGGACGCCCTGCTGGCGGCACCCCGGACGACCTCGGAGTACCTGTTCGGCGCGGGTCTGGGCGACAAGTCGTTCGGCGGGCTGCCCATCGACAACAGCTGGCTGGCCGTCTACCACGAGCAGGGGATGACCGGGGTCACCCTGGTCGCGGCGATGATCGCCGTGCTGGGCGGTGTCGCGCTGCTGCGGCCGCCGTCGCTGTCGAGGGCCTGCGCGCTGTTCCTGATCAGCTACTGCGCCATCGCCTCGTACACCGAGGCCGGGCTGGGCGACGCCTCGCCTTATCTGCTGCATCTGACCGTGGCCGCCTCCCTGTTGGCGGCGCCCGCCGCGGCCCCTTCCCTCCCGGCGCCCGGGGCCCCCCGGCGGCGCGTTCCGCGGTGGGCCCAGAGATCGGAGGTGACCTGAGCATGCACGTCCTCGTGGTGCACAACCGCTACGCCTCGGCGCAGCCGAGCGGGGAGAACAAGGTCGTCGACCAGGAGACGGCGCTGCTGCGCGGGGCCGGCCACCGGGTCGGGCTGTTCGAGCGGCGCAGCGACGACATCGCCGGCCGGTCCCTGCCCGGCAAGGCCGCGCTGCCGCTGCTCGTGCCGTGGAACCCCGCGGTCCGCAGGGAACTCGCCGCGCGGCTGCGCCGCGAACGGCCGGACGTGGTGCACGTCCACAACGTCTTCCCGCTCCTGTCGCCGGCGGTGCTGGCCGCCTGCGCCGACGCCGGCGTGCCCGCCGTCGCCACGCTGCACAACTACACCCAGGTCTGCCCGCCCGGCACGCTGCAGCGGGACGGCCGGCCGTGCACCGAGTGCGTCGGAGCCTCGCCGCTGCCCGCCGTCCGGCACGGCTGCTACCGCGGCTCCCGGCTGGCCACGGTGCCGCTCGCGGTCAGCCTGTCGGTCAACCGGCGGCGGTGGTGGTCCGGCGTGGAGCGGTTCTTCTGCATCTCCGCGGCGCAGCGCGACGTCCTGGTGGAGGCCGGCATGCCGGCCGGACGGCTGGCGGTGAAGCACAACTTCGTGCCCGACCCGGAGGTCCGCCGGGCGGGTGACGGTGAGCATCTGCTCTTCCTCGGCCGCCTCGCGGAGGCCAAGGGCGTGCGGCTGCTGATGGCCGCGTGGGACGAGATCGCCACCGGCGGCGGCGCGGGCGTGCCGCTCGTGATCGCCGGGTCGGGGCCGCTGGAGCGGGAGGTGGCCGCCTGGGCGGCGGGCCGGGACGACGTGCGGTACGCCGGCCTGTACGACACGGCTCAGTGCCGCCAGGCCGTCGCGCGGTCGGTCGCCGTGGTGGCTCCCTCGACGTGGCTGGAGACCTTCGGCCTGGTGGTCGTGGAGGCGATGGCGGCAGGAGTACCGGCCGTCGCCGCCGGGCACGGCGCCTTCGCCGAACTCGTCGAGGACGGGAGGACGGGGCTGCTGCACCGGCCGGGCGACGCCGCCTCGCTCGCGTCCTGCCTGCGCCGCGTCACCGCGGAGACGGCCCGCAACCGGGAGATGGGGCAGGCGGCCCGGCGCCGTTACGAGCGGGACTTCAGCCCGGCCGTCGGGCTGGAGCGCCTGCTGGAGGGGTACCGCACCGCGGTCGCGGGGCGGTCGGGCGGCGGGGACGGCCCGCCGCCGGGGGACGGAAGCACTGGCTCGCGGCGGGGTCACCCGCGCGGGCGGGATGGGGGCAGTAGATGACACGATGCCGACTCTGCGGCTCGGGGGCGCTCGCGAGCGTCGTCGACCTGGGGGCGACTCCGCCGTGCGAGAGCTTTCTCGCCGCGGACCAACTGGACCGGCCGGAACCGGCGTACCCGCTGCATCTGCGGGTGTGCACGGACTGCTGGCTCGCGCAGATCCCTCCGCTGATCACTCCGGAGGAGACGTTCACGCAGTACGCGTACTTCTCCTCCTACTCGACCTCCTGGGTGGAGCACGCGCGCACGTTCGTCGCCGACGCGGCGGCCCGGCTGGGTCTCGGCGCGGACTCCTTCGTGGTCGAGGTCGCGAGCAACGACGGGTACCTGCTGAAGCACGTGGTGGACCGCCAGATCCGCTGCCTCGGCATCGAGCCGTCGGTGAACGTCGGCGCCACCGCGCGGGACGCGGGTGTGCCCACGCTCACGGCGTTCCTCGACCAGGCCACCGGCTCCGGCGTCCGCACCGAGCACGGCCCGGCGGACCTGGTCGTGGCCAACAACGTGTACGCGCACATACCCGACGTGGTCGGCTTCACCCGGGGGCTGCGCGCCCTGGTCGCCGACGACGGCTGGGTCTCCATCGAGGTGCAGCACCTGCTGACCCTGATCGAGGAGAACCAGTACGACACGATCTACCACGAGCACTTCCAGTACTACACGGTCGCGTCCGCGACCCGGGCGCTGGCGAGCGGCGGACTCACGCTGGTGGACGTGGAGTCGCTGCCGACGCACGGCGGTTCCGTCCGGCTGTGGGCGCGGCCGGACGGGGCGGCCGGGGAGCCGTCCCGGCGGGTGGCCGACATCCTGGACCGGGAGAAGGCCGCCGGGCTGCAGGAGCTCTCCGGGTACGCCGAGTTCGCCGCCCGGGTGGCCAAGGTGCGCCGGGACCTGCTGCGGTTCCTCATCGAGGCGGCCGAACGCGGCGAGACGGTCGCCGGCTACGGCGCGCCGGGCAAGGGCAACACCCTGCTCAACCACTGCGGCATCCGGCCCGACCTGCTGCCGTACACGGTCGACCGCAACCCCTACAAGCACGGCAGGTTCACCCCCGGCACCCGCATCCCGATCCTGCCGCCGGAGCGGATCGCCGCCGACCGGCCGGACTACGTCCTCGTGCTCCCGTGGAACCTGCGGGCCGAGCTGACCGAGCAGCTGTCCTTCGTGCACGAGTGGGGCGGACGGCTGGTCTTCCCCATACCGGAACTGAGCATTGTCGAGGTCGAGCGATGAAGGTCGTACTGTTCTGCGGCGGTTACGGGCTGCGGATGCGCAGCGGAACCTCCGACGACGTGCCCAAGCCGATGGCGATGGTCGGGCCGCGCCCGCTGATCTGGCACGTCATGCGCTACTACGCGTACTACGGGCACACGGAGTTCATCCTGTGCCTCGGCTACGGGGCGCACCACATCAAGGACTTCTTCCTCAACTACGAGGAGACGACGTCCAACGACTTCGTCCTGCGGGGCGGGCGGACCGAGTTGCTGTCCACCGACATCGCCGACTGGACGATCACGTTCGCGCAGACCGGCATCGAGTCGCCGATCGGGGAGCGGCTGCGCCGGGTGCGGCACCACCTGGACGGCGACGAGATGTTCCTCGCCAACTACGCCGACGTGCTCACCGACGCCCCGCTGCCGGAGATGATCGACCGGTTCGCGCGGCGCGACGCCGGCGCGTCGATGATGGTGGTGCCGCCGCAGTCCTCGTTCCACTGCGTGAACCTGGGCGAGGACGGCCTGGTGGGGGGCATCACCCCGGTGAGTGAACTGCCGCTGTGGGAGAACGGCGGCTACTTCGTCCTGCGCCGGGAGATCCTCGACCACATCCCCGAGGGCGGTGACCTGGTCGCCGACGGATGTGCGCAGCTGGCCAAGCAGGGGCGGCTGGTGGCCTACCGGCACCGCGGTTTCTGGAAGCCGACCGACACCGTGAAGGAGCGGGCCGCGCTCGACGAGGCCTACGCCCGGGGCGACCGCCCGTGGGCGGTGTGGGAACGGGACGGTGCGGGCGCCGGGGCGAGGGCGTGATCCGGCTCGGCGCCGGGCGCCTGGACCGGCTCGCCGCGGTGGGCGCGCACTGCGACGACATCGCCATCGGCGCCGGCGGCACGCTGCTGACGCTGTGCCTCGCCCGGCCCGGGATCCGCGTCGACGCGCTGGTGCTCTCCGGCGGCGGCGGCGAGCGGGAGCAGGAGGAGCGGGCCGCGCTCGCCGCCTTCTGCCCCGGTGCCGACCTGCGGCTGACCGTGCTCAAGCTGCCGGACGGCCGGATGCCGGCGCACTGGGAGGAGGCCAAGGCCGCGGTCGAGGAACTGCGCGCACGGACCGAACCGGATCTCGTGCTGGCCCCGCGCACCGAGGACGCGCACCAGGACCACCGCGGGCTGGCGCGGTTGATGACCACCGCGTTCCGGGACCACCTCGTGCTCGGCTACGAGATCGTCAAGTGGGACGGCGACCTCGGCCGGATGGCGGCGTACCAGCCGCTGTCGCCGAAGACCGCCGAGCGGAAGGTGCGGCTGCTGCAGGAGCACTACCCCTCGCAGCGGCACCGGCCCTGGTACGACCGGGAGGCCTTCCTGGGGCTGGCCCGGATCCGCGGCATCGAATGCCACGCCCGCTACGCCGAGGCGTTCGCCGTCACCAAACTCACTCTCGACCTGGGGGAATGAACCGTGCGTGTACTGCTGACCGGACACCAGGGCTACCTGGGCACCGTGATGGCCCCGGTCCTCACGGCCGCGGGCCACGAGGTCGTCGGTCTGGACGCCGGCCTGTTCGCCGACTGCGTCCTCGGCCCGGCGCCCACCGATCCGCCGGGGACACGGGTGGACCTGCGGGACATCACGGCCGAGCACGTGGCCGGGGTGGACGCCGTGATCCACCTGGCCGCGCTGTCCAACGACCCGCTGGGCTCGCTGGCACCGGAACTCACCTACGACATCAACCACCACGCGTCCGTGCGGCTCGCCGAACTGGCCCGCGACGCGGGGGTCCGGCGCTTCCTGTACGCGTCGACCTGCTCGGTCTACGGGGCCGCCGGCGGCGGCGACCTGGTGGGCGAGGACGCCCCGCTGCGCCCGGTGACACCGTACGCGGAGTCCAAGGTGCGGGTGGAGGACGACCTGCACGCGCTGGCCGACGGCGACTTCAGCCCGGTGTACATGCGCAACGCCACCGCGTTCGGGTACTCCCCCCGGCTGCGCGCCGACATCGTGCTGAACAACCTGGTGGGCCACGCGCTCCTGTCCGGGGAGGTGCTCGTGCTCTCCGACGGCACCCCCTGGCGCCCGCTGGTGCACGCCGCCGACATCGCACGGGCCTTCGCCGCCGCGCTGGTCGCGCCGCGGGAAGCGGTGCACGACCGGGCGTTCAACATCGGCAGCGAGGCCAACAACGTCACGGTCGCCGAGATCGCCGGGCAGGTCGCCGAGGCGGTGTCCGGCTCCAAGGTGGTGATCACCGGGGAGACCGGCGCCGATCCACGGTCGTACCGGGTGGACTTCTCCCGGTTCCGCGCCGCGGTGCCCGGCTTCGACTGCGAGTGGACGGTGAAGCGGGGCGCGCTCGAACTCGCCGACGCCTACCGGGAACACGGGCTGACCCGGGAGGACTTCGAGCGGCGCTTCACCCGCCTCGCCGTGCTGCGCGCGGCGTCCGACGCCGGCACCGTCGACGACACCCTGCGGTGGCGCCGATGACCGAGGCCGGCGAGGAGATGCACGCGCTGGTGGAGCGGTTGTACCCGCTGTGCCGGAGCATCACCGGCGACGGGGTGCGCGCCACCCTGGAGATCGTCGGCGAGTACGTTCCGCTCGAGGTGCACGAGGTGCCGACCGGGACGCAGGTGCTCGACTGGACGGTGCCGCAGGAGTGGAACATCCGGGACGCCTACATCGCCGACACCGCCGGCAACCGGGTCGTCGACTTCGCCGCGTCCAGCCTGCACGTGCTCGGCTACAGCGTGCCGGTGTCGGCGACCATGCCGCTGTCCGAGCTGCGCCCGCACCTGCACACCCTGCCGGACCACCCGTCCTGGGTGCCGTACCGCACCAGCTACTACGAGCCGACGTGGGGGTTCTGCCTGGCGCAGGAGACGCTGGACGCGCTGCCGGACGGCGAGTACGAGGTGCGGATCGACTCCACGCTCGCGGACGGCCACCTCACCTACGCCGAGCACGTGATCCCCGGACAGGTCCCCGACGAGGTGATCGTCTCCTGCCACGTCTGCCACCCGTCGCTGGCCAACGACAACCTGGCCGGCATCGCGGTGGCGGTCTTCCTGGCCCGGGCGCTGGCGGAGCAGAGTCCCTACTACACCTACCGGTTCGTCTTCGCCCCCGGCACCATCGGCGCGATCACCTGGCTGGCCCGCAACGCGGAGCGGGTGAATGGGGTATCCCCTGCTCGAGCGGAGCCGAGAGCTGGGGGAAGGGTCAGGCACGGGCTGGTGCTGGCCTGCGCCGGCGACCCGGGCGACCTGACGTACAAGCAGAGCAGGCGCGGCGACGCCGAGATCGACCGGGTGATGCGGCACGTGCTTCTCGCCTCCGACCGCCCGCACCAGGTCACCGAGTTCACTCCGTACGGCTACGACGAGCGGCAGTTCTGCTCGCCCGGGTTCGACCTCGGCGTGGGCTCGCTCAGCCGGACCCCGTACGCCGGCTACCCCGAGTACCACACCTCGGCGGACAACCCGGACTTCGTCTCCCCACAGGCGATGGCGGACACGCTCGCCGTCTGCCGCGAGGCGTTCGCCGTCCTTGACCGCAACCGGCGGTACGTCAACCTCAGCCCCTACGGCGAGCCGCAGCTGGGCCGGCGCGGGCTGTACGACTCGCTCGGGGGCCGCAGTGACGCGAAGCAGGCCCAGATGGCCATGCTCTGGGTGCTCAGCCTCTCCGACGGCGAGCACAGTCTGCTGGACGTCGCCGAGCGGTCCGGGCTGCCGTTCGACACCGTCGCGGTCGCGGCCGACGCCCTGCACGGTGCCGGGCTGCTCAAGGCATGACGCCGATGACCACCGAGGGGGAGAAGACCAGGCCGAGGGCGACGACCGCCAGGCGGGCCGTCGTCGGGCGGCTGTCCTGGGGACTGGCCGACCAGGCGGCCTCCAGCATGACCAACTTCGCGGTGGGCATCTACGTGGCCCGCTCGCTCGGGCTGACCGCGTTCGGCGTGTTCAGCCTCGCCTGGGTGACCTACGGCGTGGTGCTCAACGTCTCCCGCGGAGTGGCCACCGACCCGCTCATGGTGCGCTTCAGCGGCGTGTCGGACGCGTCCTGGCGCGGGGCGGCGGCCCGGTCGTCGGGTACCGCGCTCGGTGTCGGTGCCGCCCTCGGCGCGGCGTCCGTGGTGGCCGGTCTCGCTCTCGGCGGCCGTGTGGGGACCGCGTTCGCCTGCCTCGGCGTCGTACTGCCGGGGCTGCTGCTGCAGGACGCGTGGCGGTTCGCGTTCTTCGCCGCCGGCACCGGACGGAAGGCGTTCGTCAACGACGTCGTGTGGGGCGTCGCGCTCGCCCTGGCCATGGTGGCGGCGGCCCGCGTGGGCAGCGTGTCCGCCTTCGTGCTCGCCTGGGGCGGGTCCGCCGCGGTGGCCGCGGTGTACGGCTGCCTCCAGTCCGGCATCCGGCCCCGGCCGGCCAAAGCGCGCGAGTGGGTCCGCGAGCACCGCGACCTCGGCTACCGGTACCTGGTCGAGAACGTCGGCAACAGCGGCGCGAGCCAGCTGCGGGCGTACGGGCTCGGCGCGATCGTCGGGGTCGGCGCGGTGGGTGTGATCCGGGGGGCCGAGCTGCTGCTCGGCCCGTTCCTCGCGCTGCTGATGGGGCTTTCGCTGGTCACCGTCGCGGAGGCGGCGCGGGTGCTGCGGCGGGCCCCGCAGCAGCTCGGCAGGTTCTGCCTCCTGCTCGGCGGCGGGCAGGCCGTCGCCGCACTGCTCTGGGGCGGGGCCCTGCTGCTGGTGCCCGACCGGCTCGGCGAACTCGTGCTCGGCGGCGTCTGGAGTTCTGCCGCGGAGCTCATCGTGCCGGTCACGCTCGGCGTCGCGGGCGCGGGACTCGGCACCGGCGCGGCGGCCGGGCTGCGCGCGCTCGGCGCGGCCCGGCTCAGCCTGCGCAGCCAGCTGTTCGCCTCCGCCTGTTACGTCGTCGGCGGGCTCGGCGGGGCGGTCCTCGCCGGCACGGCCGGCTCCGCCTGGGGCGTCGCCGCCGCGACCGTCGGCGGCTCGGCCGTGTGGTGGCTGCACCTGCGGTCCGCCCTGCGCGAGCACCACCGAAACCCCATCCCCGAAGTGAGGACCTCATGACAGCCCAACCCAGGCTGAGCATCGGCCTGCCCGTCCACAACGGCGAGGAGTACCTCACCGAGGCGTTCGACGCGCTGCTCGGCCAGACCTACGAGGACTTCGAACTGGTCGTCTCCGACAACGCCTCGACGGACGGGACCCAGGACATCTGCCGCCGGTACGCGGCGAAGGACTCGCGCATCCGGTACATCCGGCTGCCCCGGAACATCGGCGCCGCGCCGAACCACAATCACGTGTTCACCGAGTGCCGGGGCGAGCTGTTCAAGTGGGCCTCGCACGACGACCTGTACGCCCGGGACCTGCTGCGGGCCTGCGTCGAGGCGCTGGACGAGCGGCCGGACGTGATCCTCGCGCACAGCGGCCAGGCGGTCATCGACAGCGAAGGCAAGGTGAAGGTCCCCTACGAGTACGGGCTCGCCACCGACTCGCCGCACGCGCCGGAACGCTTCCGCAGTCTGCTGTTCGAGCCCGGGGGCGACGACTTCTACGGCGTGATGCGGGCCGACGTGCTGCGCCGGGTGAAGCCGCACGACAGCTACCACCACGCGGACCGCACGTTCGTCGCCGAGATCACCCTGCACGGGCCCTTCCACCAGGTGCCGGAGCTGTTGTACTTCCGCCGCGACCACCCCACCCGGGCCGAGCGGGCGAACCCCTCCAAGCGGTCCCGGTGCGTCAACCTGGACCCGCGCCGCGCGGGCCCGCTGCACCCGACGCCCCGGCTGCTCGCCGAGTACGTGTGGGGCTTCGTCTCGGCGATCCGGCGGGCGCCGCTGTCCCCGGCCGACCGGCGCGCGTGCTACCGCCACCTGGCCGCGTGGATGACCTCCCGGGTCCGGCCGGGCTCCGGTGAGCGGGTGGAGGACCGCGCCCCGGTCGCCCCGGACCGGCTCACCGTCTCCGTCGACGCCCTCGTCGCCGGGCGGGAAGGGCGGCAGGCGTGAGGGCGGTGCGCGTCGGGCTGTTCGGCCTGCTCGGCTCCGGCAACCTCGGCAACGACGGGTCGCTGGAGGCCGTGCTCGGGTACCTGCGCGCCGCGCACCCGGAGGCGGTCGTGGACGCGCTGTGCGGCGGACCCGAGGTCGTGACGGCCCGGTACGGGATCCCCGCGACGCGGCTGCACTGGTACCGCGGGGAGTACCGGACCGCGTCGCGGGCGGGCGCGATCGCGGGGAAGGGGCTGGGCAAACTCGTCGACGCCGTCCGCACCGCCGCCTGGGTGCGCCGGCACGACGTGGTGATCGTGCCGGGCATGGGCGTCCTGGAGGCCACGCTGCCGCTGCGGCCGTGGGGTTTCCCGTACTCGCTGTTCCTGCTCTGCGCGAGCGGCAGGCTGCTCGGCACCAAGGTGGCGCTGGTCGGTGTCGGCGCCGCCCCGATCGCCAGCCGGCCGACCCGGGCCCTGGTGCGCCGGTCGGCGCGGCTTGCCGCCCACCGTTCGTACCGGGACACCCTGTCCCGTGACGCGATGCGGGCGATGGGCGTGGACACCACGCGCGACGAGGTCCATCCGGACCTCGCGTTCGCCCTGCCGGCACCACCGGCCGACGGGGGCCGGCAGCCGGGCCTGGTCTGCGTCGGCGTCATGGACTTCCACGGCGGCGACGACGACCGCGACCGGGCCGAGCAGATCCACCGGCGCTACCTCGACGGGACGACCCGGTTCGTGCGCACGCTGGCCGAGGAGGGCAGGCCGGTCCGGCTGCTCACCGGCGACGCGTGCGACGCGCCGGTGGTCGAGGCGATCCTCGGCGCGGTGGACTCACCGCTGGTCAGCGCCGCCGAGGCCACCTCGCTGGCGGACCTGATGAAGGAGACGGCGGCTGCCGACACCGTGGTGGCGACCCGGTACCACAACCTGGTCTGCGCGCTGAGGACCGGCACACCGACGCTGGCGCTCAGCTACGCCGCGAAGAGCGACGCGCTGATGGCCCGCATGGGCCTGGACGCGTACTGCCACCCGGCCCGCGAGATCGACGCCGACCGGCTGCTCGAACAGTTCCGGTCGCTGGAGAGACGGTCGGCGGAACTGCGGCGGACCCTGGCCGAGCAGAACCGGGCCGCCACCGAGCAACTCGACCGCCATCTCACCACGTTGACGGCGACCCTCTTCCCGGCGACCGACCACTCCCACGCCACGCAGGAGAGTTCATGAAAGCGACGGAAGTCCCGACGATCGCCGGCGCCCACCTGTTCGAGCCGACGCCGTACGCCGACGAACGCGGCTTCTTCTGCCGCACCTTCGACGCCGACGTGGTCCGCTCGGTGGGCCTCGACCCGGACGCCTTCGTCCAGGACAGCCTGTCCCGCTCGGTCCGGGGCGTCCTGCGCGGCCTGCACCTGCGCTCCGGCGCCGGCGAGGCGAAACTGGTGCGGTGCTCCTACGGGAGGATCTTCGACGTCGTCGTGGACCTGCGGCCGGACTCCCCCACCTACCTGGGCCGGGCCACCTTCGAGCTGTCCGGCGAGACGCAGGCGACCCTGTACGTACCGGCGGGGTGCGCGCACGGTTTCCAGGCGCTGACGGACACCGCCGACACCTCCTACCGGATCGACCGCCCGCACGATCCGGCCGAGGACGTGACGATCGCCTTCGACGACCCGGACCTCGCCATCGACTGGCCGCTGCCGGTCACCTCGATGTCCCGGCGGGACCGGGAGGCGCCGGGCCTCGCCGAGGTCCTGAAGCAGAGGGAGAGCTGAGGCGTGACCACCGAGGAATTCCGTCTGCCCCGCTCGCGGGAGGCGAACGAGCGGCTGCACGCCCTGATCCCCGGGGGCGCGCACACCTACGCCAAGGGTGACGACCAGTACCCCGAGGACCTGGCCCCGGTCATCAGCCACGGCCGCGGCGCCCACGTGTGGGACGTCGACGGCAACCGCTACGTCGAGTACGGCTCCGGTCTGCGGTCGGTCAGCCTCGGCCACGCCCACCCGCGCGTGCTCGAAGCGGTGCGACGCGAACTGGACCGCGGCGGCAACTTCGTCCGGCCCTCGCTCGTGGAGGCCGAGGCGGCGGAACGTTTCCTGGCCACCGTGCCGACCGCCGAGATGGTGAAGTTCGCGAAGAACGGTTCCGACGCCACCACCGCCGCGGTGCGCCTGGCCCGCGCCGCCACCGGCCGCCCGCGGGTGGCCGTCTGCGGCGACCATCCGTTCTTCTCCGTCGACGACTGGTTCATCGGCACCACGCCGATGTCCGCCGGTGTTCCGGCGGCGACGAACGAGCTCACCGTGGCGTTCCCCTACGGGGACCTGGCCGCCACGGAGAAGCTGCTCACCCGGTACCGGGACGAGGTCGCCTGCCTGATCCTCGAACCCGCCACCCACACCGGGCCTTCCCCAGGCTCTCAACTTCGTTCGAGCAGGGGAGACCCCACTCCCGGCTACCTCGCCGGCCTGCGCGCACTGGCCGACCGGCACGGCTGCGTCCTGGTCTTCGACGAGATGATCACCGGCTTCCGCTGGTCCGAGGCCGGCGCCCAGGGCCTGTACGGCGTCGTCCCCGACCTCTCCACGTTCGGCAAGGCGCTGGGCAACGGATTCGCCGTCTCCGCACTGGCCGGACGCCGCGAGCTGATGGAGCGGGGCGGGCTGCGCCACTCCGGCGACCGGGTGTTCCTGCTGTCCACCACGCACGGCGCGGAGACACACTCCCTGGCCGCCGCGATGGCCGTGCAGACCACCTACGTCGAGGAGGGCGTCACGGCTCGGCTGCACGCCCTCGGCGAGCGGCTGGCCGCCGGGGTCCGCGACGCCGCGGCATCCATGGGCGTCGGCGACCACGTCGTCGTCCGGGGCCGGGCCAGCAACCTGGTCTTCGCCACCCTCGACGAGAAGCGGCAGCCGTCGCAGGAGTACCGCACGCTGTTCCTGCGCCAACTCCTCGCGGGCGGGGTGCTGGCCCCGTCGTTCGTGGTGAGCAGCGCGCTGAGCGACGCCGACATCGATCACACCGTCGACGTGGTGGCCCAGGCGTGTGCGGTGTACCGGAAGGCGCTGGACGCCGGTGACCCGACCCCCTGGCTGGGCGGGCGCCCGGTGAAGCCGGTGTTCCGCCGCCTGGCGTGACGATGGACGTGACGTCAGCGAGGCTCCCGCCGACCGACGTCGGTCGTCCGGCCGGTCGTCCGGTCGACCGGACGGTCGGCGATCCGGTCGGCGATCCGGTCGACCAGCCACGCGGTCGCCGGTACCACCGCCAGCGCGGTGCACCAGCCGCCTAGGACGTCGGTCGGGTAGTGCGCGCCCAGGGCGACCTGCGCCCAGCCCATGGCGGCGCCGGCGACCAGCGCGGCGGCGAGCACGAGTGACGTGCCGGCCGTCCTGCCGAGGCCGGGCCGGCCGGCCGCGAGCAGCGCCACCACGAGGGCGAGCGCGGTGAGGAAGGCGGTGTGCCCGCTCGGGTAGGACAGGTGCCCGTCGTGGATGGTGCGTCCCACCAGGGGCTTGAGCAGCTTCGTCGTCCCCACGGCCAGGCCTGCGCCGGCCACGACGAGCACCGCCGCGCGGGGCCACCGAGCCAGCAGGCAGCCCGTCACGGTGACCCCGACCAGCGTCGCCGCTCCCACCGGCTCCCCCAGGAAGTCCGTGGCCAGAGCGACGTTCCGCAGCGACGGCCCCACACCCTTCACCACCGCCCAGATCCACGCGTCCACCGTGCCGGGCTCGCTGTCGTCGGCGTACAGGGCCCCGAGCACGCCGACCACCAGCGCGCCGAGGGCCGCCATCACCCCGAGCCACCCGCGCGGCGACGGGGGCAGCACCGCGGGCACCGGGCGACCGGTCATACGCCCGCCGCGGGTGAGCCGGGTCAGGTCTTCTTCCCACATCGGTCCATCATCGCCGCCGCGCCCGGCGGATGCCCCGCCCTGCGGACAACTCCCCCGCGACGGCCGCGTCAGCCGGGCAGAGCCGGTTCGGCGACGATTCCTGTCGGTTCACCCGAGGCGACCCGCGTACGCAGTGTCAGCGTACGCACACATTCCGTAGACGGTACGTGTCGCTACGCGTGCCGATGGACCCCGGTCAGAAGCGGTACGGCGTGGCAGGCGCGCGGGAGGTGGCCGACGCAACGGGAGCGCTGCGGAGGGCCGCGCCGCACCTGTCGCGGCAGGCGGGGCCGGCGAGCTGGTTTTGGCAGTGGGCGCGGTGGGAGACACAGGCGGTGACCCTCTGGAGCGGTCGTCGCAGTTCAACGTCGAGTTGCAGATCATGCCGCGCCATCAGCCGGACCACCCCGGGTTCGACGGGCCGTTGATGCTCCTGGAGTCCCCGGGCAGCAAGTGGTTCGGCTACGCGGAGGGACAGCGTGGCGGGATGCTGGTCGCGGACCCGAAGGAGGTCAGCATCATGCTCCAGCGGTATACGAAACTGCGTTCACAGGCTCTCACCTCCGAGGACTCCAGGAGCCTGCTGAAGCGACCGCGAGGAGCGCCATGAGCGGCATCGACGAACGGACTTGGTTCAAGAGCAGCTACAGCGGTTCCGACGGCGACGCCTGCGTCGAGGTGGCGCGGGGCACGCAGGCGATCCACGTCCGGGACTCCAAGGACCGGCGGAGCCCCGAACTCGCCCTCTCCCCCACCGCGTGGAACGACTTCGTCGGCTACGCCGCCCAGGGCTGACCTTCACGCCCCGCCCCGCCCCGCCCCGTACCGGATCCGTCCGGCGCGGGGCGCTGTCGTCCGCCTTCTCCAACCCGGCGAGCAAGGACACACTGATCGGGCAGGGCCCTCCACGTCCGCCTGTTGCACCCACCGGAAACAGGTCGCACCCGAGGAACCCCAGCCGCCGCACGGCTGGGGTTCCTCCAGGCGGTGAATGTCGGTCAGCAGGTGGAATCGCCCACGCCGTGAACCGCTCGCCCACACGCCTGCAGACCGCACCACATCACGGTCGGCGTGAATCGGGAAGGTCAGCGCCGCAGGGTGAGGACGCCCGGCCGCCACGGCAGTCGGTTGTAGTCGCCGCCCGCGTTGGGGTCCTTGCCCTGGTAGAGGAACTGCAGGTTGCAGGGGTCGATGGTCATGGTCTGGTCGGGGTTGTTGCGGACCAGGTCACCGTGGCTGATGTCGTTGGTCCAGGTGGCACCGCTGTTGGCCTTGCCCGCGAAGGGGTTGCTCTCACTGGCGGCCTGCGGGGTCCACGAGCCGTTCAGGCTGGAGGCCGTGAAGGAGCGGAAGTAGCGCCCGTTCGCGCCCATCGCCTCGACGATCATGAGGTACTGGTTCCGGCCCTGGACCTTGTAGACCTGTACGCCCTCGAACAGGTTGGCCTTCGTGTCGCTCATGATCGTCGTGTACGACGAGCCGAAGTTGCCCGGGAAGTTCCCGATCGGCATGCTCGCCCGGTAGATCCTGCCGTTGTCACCGGCGAAGAACAGGTACATGTTCTGGCCGTCGGCGATCAGGGTCTGGTCGATCGGGCCGGTGTCGGAGCCGGAGATGCTCCCGGTGAACAGCGGCTGCGGGGAGGACCAGCCGTTGGGGTTGGTGGGGTCGCTCGACGTGCGGTAGATGAAGGGCCACGCACCCCACTGGTACGCCAGCACCCAGATGTTCTTGGGCGCGAAGTAGAACAGCGTGGGCGCCACCGCGGCCTGGCTCATCCCGCTCTGGCCGGCCGACGCCATGTCCGACCAGTTCGTGAAGGGACTGAACATCATCGAGCCGTACGACGATCCCGAAAAGTTCGTCGCGTAGACCAGGTGCCTGCCGTTGTGCGTCACGGTGGTGAAGTCCTTCACCGCGGCCCACCCGTTCGCCGGCTGCGCCAGCACACCCGTCGACGACCACCGGTACGTCGACGGAAGAGAACACGTGCCGTCCGTCGGCGGCGTCCCGGGCAGGCCGGTCCACTTCTGGTTGCTGCCGCCGTTGCACGTCCACAGCTGCACCGCCGTGCCGTTGGCCGTACCGGCGCCCGTGGCCTCCAGGCACAGCCCGGACTGCACGCCGACGACCGTGCCGTCGGAGTTCACCCGCCACTGCTGGTTCGCACCGCCGGAACAGGCCCAGATCTGCACCCGGGTACCGGCCGTGGTGGCGTGGCCCGGAACATCCAGGCACTTGTTGCCGTACACGGTCAGCTGGTTGCCGTCCGTCAACGTCCACTGCTGGTTGGCCCCGTCCCAGCAGTCGTGGATCTGCAGGTACGTGCCGTCGGTCTGGCTGGCGCCCGGTACATCGAGACACCGGTTCGAGCCGACACCCCGCAAGGCGCCACTGGCAGCCGCCTGAGCCGGGGTGGCGACGAGCATCGCCGCCAGGGCGGCCAGGACCGCGACCGCGGCGGCGAACACCGCGGACGGATGCCTGCGGCTGAAACTTCCTCTGCGCATGGGGACTTCCCCAACCTTGAGTAAGCGGTTCCGGTTGGCCTCGTCAGAGGCCGTCCGGACTGTCGGTGTAGTGCGGTGTGCGGCGGCCCGTGAGCACCACGGCAGACCGCTTGTGACTTCCCGGTCCTTCGCGGCCTTCCGAAAGACCGGTGGCGCCCGGCGCCTTCGGGCCGCACGGGCGGCGCTCGGAGCAAGGGCTCGGACGGCGTCGGGCGAGCCCGTCGCGGTCCCGGGCGTCATCAGGACCGTCGCGGCCGGCGGGCCGAGGACCGGGGCTCGGCGACGTCCGAAGTGTTGGAGCGGGTTCATGCTTCTCCTCGTACGGCCGGGTGCGGTGGGAGGGGGGTGGCCGGGATCGGCCCGGTTCAGGGTGCGGACAGCTCGAACCGCGTGGCGCGGACCGAGCCGCCGAGCCCCCGGGTGGCGTGCGTGGTCGAAGGGGGCGAACCGGTATCCCGTGAAGAACCGCCAGTAGTCGCCCATGGAGAAGCCGGGTCCGAGTCGGGTGAACGTGACGCCGTCGGTGCTGCAGGAGAAAGTCCCCGGACGTGCCGCGCCGGGGCGGATGTCCGCGCTCGCGCGCTGCCGGACGCGGCTGCCCGGGACGGCCGCGCTCGCGAGCCCGTAGCCGGTGCCGGTGGTGTTCCGGTTGCTGTCCATGGTCAGCCCGCCGACCGTCACCACCCGTGTGGCGCCGCCCTCGCGCTCGACACCGATCCACGCGGAGGAGTCACGCGGCAGCGCGGGTCCGGCCCGGTCGCCGTCCCGCATCGCGGAGCGGTCGGGCCGGACCGTCGCGGTGCGCAGGGTCAGACCGTTGCCGGCCGACCACTTGGTGTTGTCCGGGTTGTGGTTCCACTCCCGTCTCGGGGCGAGGGTCGTGCCGTCGAAGGTGTCGACGCCGGTCATGGAGGTGGCCTGGCGGGGCGGCGGTGGCGCGGGCCCGCCCCCGGACGGGAGCGGCTGCGGCGCGGGAGGCTCCCGTCGGCGCCAGGACCGCGCCGGTGGCGAGGCCGGTGGCGGCCGCCGGCGCGCGACGACGGGAGAAGGATTGACGTGGCCATGACATACACATGTGCGGCACGCTCCTTGCGGCTCGGCGTTTCGGGTGGGCGTGACCCGGAGATGTCCTGCTGTGCGAGTGGAGCGACTCTGACGCGTTCGTGGTATCGAACAAAGGCCGAAGTGTCGAGCAATCTGAATGATAGGGAACCGATGAACGACGTCAATACCCCTCGCACGAGTCGCAAGCGACATCGAAACATTCGCAGGAATCCCTACACGAAACGGCGCAGGCCAAACCATCGAACGGCTGGACCGGACACCATCCGGCGCCGGACCGAGGTGACTTCGCGGACGGCATCGACACGGCCGGCCGCGTCTCCGGCATCCGTGACACTCCGATTTTCCGAACGGTGTCCGAAGTTTCGAGCCCTCTTCAGGTCATCCGGGCTGCTCCGCCTCCTCGCGAGCGCCCCGCTGACGGTCGCCTCGTCCGTGACCGCCTCCTCCCACTCCACCGCCACGGCCGCGCCGGGTAGCCCGGCGCTCGGCCCGCCGCCGGGGTGGAACAACCGGAACAGTTCATTCACGGCTCGCTGTCCGGCGCGGGGATGCCAAGAGCGTCCTCACCGTCTACACCGCCGAACCCGGTTCTCCCTCCGAAGAGGGCCTGCGCCTGCTCGCCTCGTGGGCCGCGACGCAGGAGACCTTCACTGGCCGCCCCCTGGACAGGCGACCTCACCCCCGCACCGTATCGGCGGTCCCGGAGGGACACGAAGCCCGGTTCAGGGGGCAAGGGGGGCGGAGGAGCGAGGAAGGCGGCACCGGCACCCGCCTGTTCCAGGTATTGCCCGAGGCGCCGGAGACAGGTGTCGAAGTCCTCGTCGGTCTTCCAGCTCTGTTGACGTGCTCCCTGGCCTGAAGTCCAGGGATTCCGGCCTGGGTCGGGTAAACGGTGCCGGAGGGCGTGAGCGCCAGGTTCAGCTGCAGGATCTCGGTCATGGCGTCGTCGCCGTCGCTCCGGGCCAGGATCCAGTTCTGCAGGTCGGTCCGCGGCTGGTCGCCGGATGCCTGGCCGGCCCGGGCGAGTGCCTCCATCAGCCCCGGAGCGGTTCACCCTGCGCCAAGGGGGAACCCCACTCGCCAGTCCGCTCAAGCCACACCGGCACCCCCTGGCGCTTGCCGACCGAACCCCTGGGCCACGGTCGTGGCGGGGGGGGGGCCGATACCCGACGGCCTCAGCCACGTGCGAAATGCCCGATGGCCTTGGGGCGCGATGCGAGAGAGTCCACGAACAGCGCCCCGGTCAGCAGCGCCGCGCTGCCGCGGGGGCTCAGGCCGAGTCGGGTCAGCTCGGTGTCCCAGGTGTCGAGCGCCGCGCGGCCGGCGGGCGTGGACGTGCCTCCCTCGTCCAGCACCCGGCGGGCACCGGCCTGTACCTCGCGCAGCCCCGAGGGGCCCGTGGTGTACAGCACCTCCGTGTCTTGCAGGGTGGTCATGATCGTCAGCAGGGCGTCGAGCCGCGCCTGAGGCTCCGCGGCCTCGCTCGCCCGCGCCGCGGTCAGCGCGGTGAGCGCCCGTCGCACGTGGGGGAACCCGGCCCGCGCCTCACCACGTGCGCCCGCCGCACCGTACGCCGCCGACACCGATGCGCCGTGTGACTGTCTCCGGGGCACGAACCGGTCGCGATGCGCGGCGATTTGTTGGGCGACGGCCGTCACCTCGGCCCCGCGTGCGTCCGGTCCGACGGCCGCACCGGCAACCAGCAGCCCGAGCACCCACATGGCACCCCGGTGCCCGCCGCCGGCCTGCTCGACACGATGCTCGGTCAAGCGCCCGATCGCCCCGAGTTCCGTACGGAGTTCGGGCGTCGCCGCCCCGATGCGGCGGGCGACAGCTGCCATGGCCGTGAGGCCGGGCGCGAGCGTCTTGGCGGACCAGCACAGCGCACGGTGGTCCCGGCCGGTGCTGTGCGCACGGCAGTCGCGTGGATCGGGCAGTCCGGGCTTGGGGGCAAGCTCCAGTTGCCGGATCAGTGCGGCCACTGCGGCCTGCGCCAACGCCTCGTCCTCACGGCTCTGCATGACGTGGCTCAGGAGGACGCGGACGGCGACGGCATGCCGCTCGGCGGGGTGCCGGTGGGTGCGCCGCTCGGCGGCGTGCCACCGCCTCCGCTGCCCGCGCCGGTGTTCTCCACATCGGGATCGATGCCGAGCGCAATGGTGCCCTTGTAGCCCTTCGCAGGGTCGCTCTTGTGCACCGCTTTGAGCGTCAGCAGGCCGCCGGCGGCGCCGCTTTGGTCGTACACCATGTCGTCGGCCAGGCGGGTGTAGGAGCCGGTGTGCTGGGAGTACGGATCCAGCGTGAAGATCTCCTCGGCGATGGCGTCATCGAAGAACAGCTGGCCGGTGTAGTTGACCTTTCCGCCCTCATAGGTCCCGTCCTGCTTCTGCCCGCCCGTGTGTACCTTCACATGAATGTGGCAGGTGCGCGGGGTGTACCAACCGGGGAAGACAGTCTCGAACTTGACGACTCCGTTGGCATTGGCGATCTGGTAACCCCGCAGATACGTCCTGTCGTTGGCGGTGGACCCGTCCTCGCTCTCGGCGGGGGCGGCGCCGCCGGGGTTGGCGGTGGTGTAACCGGAGTAGTAGCCCCAGGCGTCGCAGTGCCAGATCTCCACGGCCGCGCCGGCGACCGGATCGCAGGAGTCGGTGGTGTCCTGGACGGTGATGCGCAGCGTCAGCGGCACACCGTCCTTGCCCTCGGTGATGTCCTTGCGCACCAGGGCGCCGTCCAGGTAGTACGGCCCCTCCGTGACACTGGACATCAATACGCACTGCCCGCCCGAGGCGGAACTCGTCGCAGTGGAGCTCCTCGTGGCGGGCGCTTCCTCGTCGGCGAACGCCGCCTGGTAGCCGGCGACGGCGAGCCCGCCCGCGGCGACCGCGCCACCGGTCACCGCGAGCGCGCGACGCCGGGTCATCGAGGTGTCCTCGTGTTTACCAGTCATGGAAGGAAGCTAAGAGCCGTATCCGTCAGGGCTCTGTGCACGCACTGTGTACTGGATAAGAGGGGGACCCAACCGTGGTTCGTCCCGGACTCCACTCAGGCAGGGACGGGCGCGGCCGAAGCGGGTGCGGTCGACGGCCGGGCCCACCACCGGGTCGATGACCGCGTCCGCAGCGTGGAGGCCGGGCTTGGCGGGTGACCTCGTCCGCGGACATCCGGGCCATCCCCGGGCCAACGACCCCGACGGGCTCCACATGGCCACTATTCGCGCAGGTCAGCGACGTGTTGTCGCTGTACCACCAGCAGACGAAGAACCTGCTGAGTGCTCCGGAGGCGTAGATGACCGACATCACTCAGCGCCACGAACCGGCAACGTCCCACAGCACTCAGGGAGTCCGACCGGGCCACCTCGCCACCGCTAGGCGGCCCGGTCAGGCAGCCGGCTGTACGCGGCGGTGGCCGCGGATCTCGGTATCACCGCGGAATCGCTGCGGACGCGGGGCCGCAAGGGCGAAGCCCATGTCCTGCTTGCCCCGCCACGGTGATCGACGTCTACTGAAGGAAGGTCGTGGGCTGGTCGGTCACGGACCACACGCGCATCTCCCTGGTCACCGATGCGATCGAGACGGCCGTGGCCCGCCCGCGGCGACCGGGTTCCCAGCTTCGTATTCCACACCGACAGGGACGCAGTACAACGCGGCAGCCATCGCCGACGCCTGCCGCCGGCACAGCATGCGCCGCTGCACGGGCCCGCTCGGCTCGAGCTACGACAACGCCCTCGCCGAGTCGTTCTTCCTGGGCCTCAAGTGCTCACGGACGCCCCTGGCCCTGGGAGGCACAGACCCGGCTCGAGTTGTTCCGCCGGCTTTGGTACTGCAACCGACGCCGTCGCCACTCCGCGCTCGGCTCACACCAGCCGCGTTTCGAACAACAACTGATCACGACACGTACGCTGTCACTCCTCCGCACGAAACCCGGTGCCCACCCCCGGGAGCAACCTCAGCCCGCGGCGTGCTTCGCAGTCCGGGCTGGGAGTGAGGGGAGAAAGCGCACCCGCTCATACCGTTCATACCGTCGGATCCGGTGCGGCGGGGGTGAGACCGGATCCGACGGGTGCGGGCTGGAGCGGCGTGGGACTTGGGCTCCGAAGCGTCTCAGCCTGCGGTGGGGCCGGTCCAGTCCGTGGGGACGTGGCCGAGGCGGACCCGCTGGGGGTGGTCGCCGACGGGGATCGAGGTGACCTTCCTGCCGGTGGCGAAGTCGATCGCCGTCACCTGGTCGGTGCCGCTCTCGGACACCACGCAGTGCTTGCCGTCTCCGCTGACGGTGGCCCAGTACGGCTTGGAGGCGGTGACGAGCGGGCCCTCCTGAAGCGTCTCGCGGTTCACGACGGTGACGTAGTCGTCCATGGTCCCGGCGATGCAGAGCTTGTCGCCCCGGGGGCTCATGGACATGCCGTGGTGGCGGGAGTCGTTGACGTAGGTGGTGCGGTCGTCGCTGGTGTCCGGGTTCTTCGGCAGCGTCTTCACCCGGGTGATCTCGTCATGGTGCACGTCGTACTCGACGAAGCCGTTGAAGAAGGAGAGCTGGAAGTACATCTTCGACTCGTCGGGCGTGAAGGCTACGGGGCGCAGCGCGTCGGACAGGTCCTTGCGACCGAAGGCGTCGAGCCGCTCGCGCATGTCGATGATCTTCTTGACCTCGAAGGTCTTCGCGTCGGCGATGGTGATGCGGCGGTCGCCCTTGGTGAAGTCCTGCCAGGGCGCGTCCATGTCGGTGTTGACCTCGCCGATGGCCATGTTCCAGAGGTACTTGCCACCGTCGGTGTACACGTTCTCGTGCGGCTTGTCGCCCGTCTTGAAGCTGCCCGCCTCCTTGCCCGTCGCCATGTCCAGGACGTGCACGGTGTTGGAGGTGGAGGAGGAGACGGCGACCTGGGTGCCGTCGGGGGAGACCGCCATGTGGTCGGAGCGGAAACCGGACACCGGGAAGCGCCAGTTGATCTTTCCGCTCCCCACGTCGATGGAGACCACGTCGGCGAAACTCGGCCGGGAGGCGACGACGGACTTGCCGTCCTTCGTGGTGTACATGTCGTCGACGTACTGGTCGTGACCCTCGCCCGGGCCGAGCCGGATGCCGAGGAAGAAGGCGAGCTTGACGGGGTTGAGGTAGATCTCCCACAGGCGCTCCTTCTTGTCGGGGATCATGTTGATCCGGCCGATTTTGGCGTAGTCGCCACGGGAGTTGATGACGTCGGCGGTGCCCTCCCAGTTGTTGCCGACGAAGAACACCTCCTTGAGCTCCTCCGAGGCTGCTTCCCGTGCCTGCTTCGGGGGCTCGCTCGCACCGGCCGGGCCGGGGACGGTGGGCAGCGCGCCTGCGGTCAGTCCCGCGGCGACGAGGACGGCCGCGCCGAAGGGGCGCCGGCGGCGAGGACGACGGGTGGGGGAAAGCGTCATGGCGAACTCCAGAGGCAGGGATGGGCGGCGCGCCGTCAGACAGGCCCGCATCTGTTACTGGGGGTAACGTAGCCAGGAGAGGGGGACTTGAACAGAGTCCAATCGAGATTCCACGACGGGTGCGATCGGGCCTTCCCGACGGTTCACCACGGCGGGCTCGCCTGAGCCGCCCTGCGCACGATGGACGACCTCCGGTTGACGGTGCGGCATCCATCTCGTCCGCCCGCGCCGCAGCCGGCTCGGTCGGCGTCCCCCGGGGCGTCGGACCCGACGACAGGGCGGACGGTCGGCTTCGCGGCCCGGCCGGCGGACCCGGTCGGCACCGGTTCTCCAGCGGGGATCCCGCATGTCGTCAGCGGGATCAGGCAGTTCCGCGCGCAGGACCTCGCGTTCCTCGTCGCCGCCGCCGTCCTGGACCGGCCGCGCCTGACAACCCGCGGCGCGCCACTGCGGTGCGTGGGCACGCCCCTCCGCGCCGTTGAGTTCCCCGTTGTCAATCGCGACAGGGGTGGTGGCTACCCGACCCCGCAGAGAGTCGCCAGGTCGACCAGGAGCAGATCTTCACGGCCGGCCGCGGACTCGATCAGGTCCGGGTAGAACCCGTGCAGGGAGAACAGGGCCAGGGGCGATGACGTCGACCTCGTGCTTGGTGCGGGCCGCGGGGTCCGCCACTTCGGTGGTACCGACCGGACCGGGAAGGCCACCGGGAAGCAGGTTGTGGGCGTATCGGCGGGTGAAGATGCGGGTGAGCTTGTTCCGCTTTGACGGACACCGCCGGAGATGCTGCGCTTCGTCGGGCACCGTCACGCCGTACACATGGCCCCTGTCCTGGACGACGGTGTAGCGGTAGACACCCCGGAGGATCTGGCGCGCGCCGAGCGCCTCTTCAACCAGTACGGCGGAGCGGTCCTCACGCGTGGCACCGCAGGGCGGTCGCCTGCCGACGATGAAGGCGCCGTCACCTACAGCGGCGACGTAGAGGTCATCCGCACCGTGGTGCGATGACGCCCTCGGCCGTCCCTCCGAGCAGGGGTGCCAGGCGCTCGGCCAGCGCGAGCAGGGTCCGGTCCGCATAGGCCGGGCCTACGAGCTGCACACCGATCGGGAGGCCCTCGGCGCTGCGCGCAAAAGGCATGACCAGGCTGGGCAGACCGACGTGGCTGGTGAGGTTGGCCCAGCCGGTCTGGTCGAAGAAGCTCCGCTCGACGCCATCGACCATGAGGGAGCGGCTCCCGGCCGGGATCGCCGCGGTGGGAGCGGCGGGGGTGATGAGGACGTCGTACCGGCCGTCGGCGAAGAACAGGTGCCACGTCTGCCGGAGCCGGAGGCGCTCCTCGTTGGCGCGGAGCCAGACGCGGTGCGTCTGCGTTCGGTGGCGGAGGACGGCGGCCCGTGGGCTCGCGTCGTCCGTGTGCAGGTCACGGGCGGCGGCGAGTTCGGCCGCGCCGGCGTCGTCGTCGGTGGTGGCCGTCGTGGTGGCGTGGAGGAGCTGCTCGAAGAGGCGGAGGGAGTCGGCGAAGCCGACCGGCCCCGCGGTGCGGTGGACACTGGCGCCGGCGGATGCCAGTGTCCGTTCGAGGGCGGCGAGAGCGTCGGCGGTGTTGCGGTCGACGGGGCAGCTCGCGTCCTCGGCCCACACCGCGACGCGGAGCTGGCCGGTCGGGCGCTGCGCCGTGGGCAGCGTGACGCTCCAGGGGTTGTTCTCGTCGGGTGACGGTGTCGTCAGTGCGGCGAGGAGCAGGTCGAGGTCGCGGGGGTGGCGGGCCAGGGGGCCGGGGGTGACCATGTCGCTGCTGGTGATCCACCCCGGCGGTCGGGGGATGTGGCCGCGGGCCGGGACGAGTCCGTGCGTGGGGCGCAGGCCGTAGACGCCGCAGTAGTGGGCGGGGAGCCGCAGCGAGCCGGCGAGGTCGCTGCCGAGGTCGGCGGACGTCAGGTGGGCGGCGACTGCTGCGGCGGGGCCGCCGGAGGAGCCGCCGGTGGTGCGCTTGGGGTCGTGCGGGTTGAGCGTGGGGCCGAACAGGGCGTTGTCGGTGTGCAGGTCCTGGCAGCACGCAGGGGTGTTGGTCTTGCCCGTGATGACGGCACCTTGGTGGCGGAGCCGGGCGACCGCGTCGGCGTCGCGTGTTGGGACGTGGTCGGCGAGGTCTTCGGCGCCGCTGGTGGTGCGCAGGCCGGCCGTCTCGAAGCTGTCCTTGATCGTGAGGGGAAGGCCGTCGAGGATGCCGGTGCTCTCGCTGCGGGCGCGGCGTTCGTCGGCCGCGTGCGCGGCGGCTCGGGCCGCGCCGTCGTCTCGGGTGACGACGGCGTTGATCTGGCTGGCGTCTATCCGGGCGAGGTGCAGGTCGAGCAGTTCGCGGCTGGAGATCTCGCCGCGGTCCAGGGCCTGGAGCTGGACGTGGGCGGGCTGGTGGGTGAGGTCGTTCGTCATGCGGAGACTCGCTCAAGGTGGAGGGCTCGTGCGGGCTGGCGGGGCAGGTGGCGCGCGATGTCGAGGAGAGCGTCGATGTAGTCCATGGGCCTGGTGGTCCGGCGTTCGGAGTCGGCGAACTCGGTGAGCTGGCCGGGCGCCGGGCGGGCGCCGGCGGCCCGGGCGCCGATTCCGGCGAGGACCTGGTCGGCCGTGACGGCTGCGGACAGCTCCTGTCCGTGAAACCCTCGGGCCCGGTGACGGGCTTCGCCGGCCTCGCGGACGGAGGCGTCGAGGTACTGGCGGATCACGAACCGGCCGTCCCGGGTCTCGACGGCTCGGCGGTGGAACCGGATCGAGATGCGACGGAAGCGGCGCCGCTGGACCGGGTCGGCCCTGTCGATCGGCGGCTCGATCTCGGGCGCCTCGCCGTAGAAGGCCAGCCACAGGGGGCGCAGGCGGTTATTGGCGCCCCCGTGTGCCGCAGCCGTCAACTCGTCGTACGTCGCCTGGATGGCTTCCCTCAGAGCGATCACCGCGAGTGCCCCCGCCGTCAAGGATCAGAAGGGCAAACGCTAGACCACGTCGGCAGGTTGTTTTTGCTCGGACGCCGAAGGCCGGGGGAGCTTTGCCCTCCGCCCATGCCCTTACCCCTTCGCGAACCGTGGCGACTTGGATCGTGCGGGTGCCGTGCCGGGCCTGACCGCGCAGGGCGTCGCAGAGGCGGCCGAACCGCCTGCCGTGGACGTCGAGCGCGGAGTACCGGGACCGACGCCGGGACGGCCCTTGGAAGGTGCCGAGAGTGCCGTCTCCGTCAGCGTCACCACTGCTGCGGCCGTGGTGCATCCAGAGTTCCCGTGGAGGTGTCCCGGGCGACGAGGTCGGTGAATCCGTCACCGTCGATGTCCTCGGACGAGGCGATCCGCATCCGGGACCGGCTGCCGGTGCCAATGAGGTACTCGGACCGGAGCGTGTTGCCGAACCATCTGGGCAGGGACCTGAACCAGTCCGGGACCGGTGGAGGCCCTATGCGTCGACTCCGGCTGCCGGTTGAGGGCTGGTGTTGAGCGTAGTGGTCGGTCTCGTGCTCGTGGGGTGGGATGTCGCCGATCGCTGTGTGGAGGTGCTGGTTGTCGAACCGGTCGACCTCCCCCAGCCTTCGGCCAGGGGCGCCCCCCACCGCGGTGGCGAGTTCGCCACGGCTGCGGGATCCGCCACGGGGACGGAGCCCGCAGCCGGTTGTTCGCCGGACAGAGGTCAGCCGCTGACCGTGATGTTCGAGCTTCCGCTGCTCCGGTAGCCCTCGGTAGCCATGATCATGTAGTACCTGAACTGGCCCATGTTCATGCCCGCGCGTGCCCAGGCGTCGAAGTGGTTGCCGGTGGTGATGGTGCCGGAGCCGCTGGTGACCTTCGACTGCCGGACGCTCCAGTACTGGTCGAAGGTGCGGGTGCCCTCGACGGAGGGGGCGTTGTACCGCGTCGTCCTGTAGATGTCGTACGTGCCTCCGTCGCTGTGGACGGTGCCCCTGTACTCGCCGGTGGGCCGGTAGTTGCCCCAGTTGTCGACGATGTAGTACTCCACCAGCGGGTTCGACGTCCAGCCGTAGAGGCAGCCGTAGCCGTTGCCCGACGGGTTGAAGTAGCCGGTGTAGCGGACCGTCCTGCGCCCGCCGGTGTTCCAGCCCTTGCCGGCGACGAAGTTGCCGCAGTTGGTCCACCGGGTGCTGTAGCTGCCGCCGCCGTTGAGCGTCATGGAGACGGAGCCGCCGCCGTCGGTCCAGAACGAGTAGTACATGCCGTCGTAGCCGGTCTGGTTGGTGGTGATGGTGGCGGCGTGGGCGGTGCCGGGCAGCAGCAGTCCGGACGCGGTGGCGAGCGCGACGGTGCCGGCGCCGCCGAGGAAGCCTCGTCGGCTCAAGCCGCTGGAGGGAGCGGGGTTCTGCTGAATCTGGTCCTGCTGCGTGCCGTCCTGTCGCATGCGTCCTCCCGATGAAGGCTGGTGGGGGCAGGCGGCTTCTGCTGCCTGCGGCCTTGCATGGAACACGGCGGGGGTCACCCGTCGTCGTGCCGCAACGACCGACCGCCATCCCCGGCCACATGACGTGAGGGGAACGACGGTCTCCTGTCGTTCGGTGGCCACAGTTTTCGTAAAGCGCAATGACCCTGTCAACACTTTCGACGGTCTTTCGGAAACATTCCCTTAACCAGAAGAAGTCATGGCAAGTGCATCTTTGCTGTTCAGGCTACTTCTCACGTGAATCACCGTGCGGGATGGAATGAGACAGGGAAGGGATGCAACGCAAGGATGTGCGCAACGTTCGAAAGTTTCGAATGGGAGTGGGCACGACTGCGGCGGCCCCACCGGGAACGACTGAGCGCGAACGGCCCGACCCGGGTCACCGCATACGACGCGGCGAATTCCGCCACCGTCGTCTACGTCGAGGTGCGGTGCCGCGCGCGGACCCTCGAGTCCGTCAGCCTCGCCCTGACGGACGCCTCGGCTCTCTCGACCGCGGGGCTGCGACCGGGATGAGCGGGCACACCGCCCGTCGCCGGCTTCAGCGGATGGCAGGACGGTGCCATCACCTTCCGCTGCGACCTGGCCCACCCCCTCGCGGGGCTCTCGACGCGTGTTCCACCGCACGGTGGTCCCCCGCACCCATCTCGCGGCACGGGCAACGCGCCGGCCCGGAGGGAGGAGGTCCGCCCCGCCGTGTCCGTCAGCGGCTCCGACAACCTGCTCGTGGTGGTCCGGCTCCGCGGCCTGCACGCCGTCGACGCCTTCGAAGCACAGCTCGCGGAACGCTTCCCGCATCCGAAGGTCAGCGACGGCAGCGCCTTCGTCCACTCCCGCGAACGCTTGGACCGGCTTTCCGTCACCACCGGCCGCGTCACCGGACACGCCTCCCTTCTCCCTGTCGCAGGTCTGACCTCGTTTCACCGCGTCCGGGCAGCATCCCACCAGCCTTCGCCGCACCGCCGCCGGTCTCCGCGATGGTCGCTTCTGCGGAGGCCTGGTTGATGCCGGGGGCGATGTCGAGCACGTTGCGGCGCGGCAACGGCCACGGCAGGGCGGGCGGGCGGGCGAGGTTCCCCCGGGATGCGGGGAGTGGTGACATCACCAAGCCAGGATGCGGTCGACGGTGGAGGCCGGCGGTGGGTGGGACGGGTGATCAGGCGCCTCGTTTCGGCGAGGCCGAAGCGGACGAGCGGCGAGGCTTCTGTGCCGGAACGCCAGGACACCTGACGCCCCGGCAGAACGAGCGTCAGGTGGGCGTCAAGCCCACCCGCCCCGTCTTTGCGGACACCGGATACACAGCACGCGCCATTTCCCGCTCACTGATCGAAGGCACAGGTCAGCCCCGCGTTCCCGGCAAGCGGCACGCTTCATGTCTTTCGGATCGCGAAACAGGTCGAACACGCTCGGCCATCCTGGCCGATTCACAGGAAATAGCAGGTCAAAGGCCCTTTGTAATGGGCTCAAGAATCGCCACGCACTCCACATGATGCGTCATCGGAAACATGTCCGGATTCCCCAGATGGAGAAAGTCGCAGGTGAAAGGGCCTTTCCCCGGCACCGGAACGGCCTGCCCCGGGCCGGAGCGTCATATGAGCGTCACGGCCGCGTCCCTCTGACGCCGGCCTTCACCCCCGTCCCGGCCACTTCAGCCGCCCTCCGCGATCAACGTCCTCCCGAGCCGATCGCCGAGGCGGGTGGTCTGCCTACTGAACGCAACGCCGTCCCCATTTGATCACTTACGGTGAGAGCCCTTAGGGGTCCTCGCACTGTGAGCGCCCGATGAGGTCGCGTGGTCCGGTGCCGTGCGTCGCAAGGCGCCACAGAGCCCTCGTAGCGGAGCTACCAGGGCTTTTCGGCAACGCGGCGAGGTGCGGTGCCGGGCCGCGCGACCCGGGCGGGCATAGTGCAAGGACCCCTTACAGGGGTCGGCTCCTCTTCCATAGCCTGGCTCGACGTTCACTCCCCCCGTCGAGTGCAACCTGTGAATAGTCATCGTCCCGGATTGGGCCACCTCGTGGGGGGATGGCCATGTCCCACCGTTCCAAGGTGTCGGCCTGCGGAGTGTCGTCGAGTGCGAAGTCTGCCTGGGAGCTGTTCCACGAGCTCCCATCCGTCCTTCTGCATCTTCGAGATCACCAAACCGTCGGTGCCCCGAACCGTCTGCACGGCCTTGTACTCGTACTTGATCTCTTCGGCCATGCGGCTCCCCGCCCCCTGAAGCGAACTGGTCATACCAACTGGGCGCGAGCATGGATGACTCCGCGAGGAGCCCGACGGTACGAGCTGTCGGCTCATCACCGGCATTCGCAGCACGCTGAACGCGTGTAACGGGAGACCGGAGTCGACACGCACTACCGAGCGCACACCTCAGGCACCGAATTGATCACCGTTGATAACCTCACGAGCGGCGCAGGTGCTCGCCCAGCTCAATGGTCTGCTGATGCAGCTGGCGCGGCGTCGTACTCGGCCACGATCCGCAGCTTGTACTCGGGACTGAAGGTGCGGGGCGCCGGATCGGGCCCGGCGGGGTTGGTGCTGGTCATGAGGGGGTGGTTCTCCTGTCGTGCCCTCTCAGGCCCACCCGGCGAAGCGGGACGTCTCACCCAAGGCTGACAGAGAGGGTGCCGCCTCGGGGCCGTCCGAACGTCTTTATCCCATCGGGATGGTGGTGCTGGCGCCCCTGGAGGTCAGGCAGGACGGCGGCGGGCGTTCGGCCCGGCGCTCTCGCTGGTGGCGAGGGCGGCTGGGGCGCTGGGGGGTTGATCGGCGGGTGGCGGTTCGGCGCCGGGAAGGCGGAGGCGTTTGAGGGCGAGGGCGTTGACGGCGACGATGATGCTGGACCCGGACATGGAGATCGCGGCGATCTCCGGCCGCAGCACCAGGCCGATGGCGGGCTCGAAGACGCCGGCGGCAATCGGCAGGGCGACGGCGTTGTAGCCGATGGCCCAGCCGAGGTTCTGCCGCATCTTGCGCAGAGTGCCGCGGCCGATGCGCAGCGCCGAGGCAACATCCAGCGGGTCGGAGCGCATCAGGACGAGGTCGGCGGTCTCGATGGCCACGTCCGTGCCTGCCCCGATGGCGATGCCGAGGTCCGCCTGGGCGAGAGCCGGGGCGTCGTTCACGCCGTCGCCGACCATGGCCACCTTCCGGCCGTCCCGCTGCAGTTCGGCCACCTTGGCCGCCTTGTCACCGGGCAGGACCTCGGCGATGACGGTGTCGATGCCCAGACGGTCCGCGATCCGCTCGGCGGTCGCCTGGTTGTCGCCGGTGAGCATGACCACTTCGACGCCGAGGGCGTGCAGTTCGGCCACGGCGGCGGCCGAGGTCTCCCGGGGCGCGTCGGCGATGCCGATCAGGCCCGCTGCCTGTCCGTCAACGGTGGCGATGACGACGGTACGGCCGGTGGCGGCCAGCGCCTCGCGCTGGGCGGCCAGTCCGCCGAGGTCGACGCCTTCGCGCATCGCCAGTCTGCGGTTGCCGACCGCGACCCGGTGGCCGTCGACGACCGCGGTCGCACCGTGGCCGGGGACGTTCTCGAAGTGCCGCGCGCTCACTGCCGCCACGGCCCGGCTCTCGGCGTACCGGACGACGGCCTCGGCCAGCGGGTGCTCGGACTCGCGCTCCACTGCCGCGACCAGCCGCAGCAGTTCGCCCTGATCCGTACCGACGGCGGTGACCACATCGGTCACCTCCGGCTCGCCCTTGGTCAGGGTGCCGGTCTTGTCCATGACCACCGTCTGGATCCCGGCCGATGCCTCCAGGGCGATGGCGTTCTTGAAGAGCACACCGCGCCGGGCGCCCAGCCCGGTGCCGACCATGACGGCCGTGGGGGTGGCCAGGCCCAGGGCGTCCGGGCAGGTGATGACGACGACAGTGATGGCGAACAGCATCGCGGTGCCCAGCGAGCGGTCGGTGGCCAGCAGCCAGACCGCTAGCGTCGCGGCGCCGCCGATCAGGGCGACGAAGACCAGCCAGAACGCGGCCCGGTCGGCCAGCCGCTGGCCCGGGGCCTTGGAGTTCTGTGCTTCCTGGACGAGCTTGACGATCTGTGCCAGCGCGGTGTCGGAGCCGACCTTGGTGGCGCGCACGCGAAGCGTGCCGTTGGCATTGATGGTCGCGCCGACGACCTGCGAGCCGGGGGCTTTGTGGACCGGCAGGCTCTCCCCGGTGACCATCGACTCGTCGACCTCGCTCTCGCCCTCCTCCACGAGCCCGTCGACTGCGATCTTGGCTCCGGGCCGGACCAATAGCAGATCGCCGACCACGACCTCGGCGGTGGGTACCTCCACCGGCTCCCGGCCCCGCACGACCAGGGCCTTGGGCGGGGCCAGGTCAAGCAGGGTGCGGATGGCGTCGTTGGCGCCGCCGCGGGCGCGCATCTCGAACCAGTGGCCGAGCAGCACGAACGAGGCCAGCACCGTGGCCGCCTCGTAGAAGACGTCGCCGCCCCCGGTGAGCGTGATGATCAGCGAGTACAGCCAGCCGGAGCCGACGGCCACCGCGACCAGCACCATCATGTCCAGGGTGCGGGCACGCAAGGCCCGCACCGCGCCGCCGAAGAAGATCGAGCACGCGTAGAAGACCACCGGCAGGCTCAGCAGCAGCGCCCAGACATCCTGGCGCAGCCCGAAGGGCACCGGGGCGTCCAGACCGAAGACGTCCTCGCCGATCGGCGACCAGATGACGATGGGGATCGAGAACAGCAGCGCCACCAGGAAGCGGTTGCGCATGTCGGCCACCATCGCCGCCATCGACACGGCCCCGTGCCCACCATGCCCCATCAGCTCGTGCGGCGACGGCGTCCCCTCGGCCCCGGCGGGAGCCTCGACCGCCGCATGCTCGACGTGCTCGGCAGGCCCTGCGGGCGCGGTTGGAGCGGCCACCCGCGCGGCATCGCCCTCATGGGTCACATGACGGCCCTCTGCGGCTTCGACAGCAGGGTCCGGCTCGGCCATCGGATCACAAACATGGGACGGCACCGACTGGCCCGCGCAGTGGTAACCGCATTCCTCAACCCAGCGGCGCAGCTCGGCCAGCGACGTGCGCCGCGGATCGAAGATCACCGTCGCCGACTGCGCGACCGGGTTGACCTCGACCTGAAGTACGCCAGGCCGCCTGCCCAGCACAGCGGCGACGGTGCTCTGCTGGGACGCCCACGCCAGGCCGCGCACATCCAAAACCGCAGTACTGCGTTCCTTACCGGGACCCTCGCGGTGAGGCGCGTCATGATCGTGATGATCCGCATGATGAGGCACGGTCACCCCTCCTTCGACGGGTGAGACCGGGGCAGCCAGCGAGCGGTGCACCGGTTCTGAGAGCCTGCGGCCGATTGTCCCCCAGTCGCACGCCTGGGCAACAGCCGGAGCAGGGACGGAGCGGTAAGCGGGGCGAGGATCCAGGCCGCCTGGACGACCTACGCGGTCAGCACCAGGGAGCTTCCCAGAATGATGATTCCGGTGGCGGGCCCGGGATCCGACCGCAGCCCGTAGTACAGCCTGCCCGCGGCGAGGATCGCTGTGGCGGTGAGCGCCCAGAACCAGCGCCGTGCGCGCCGCACGGCAGTGGTGTACGCCACCAGGGTGAGGACCGCCAACGAGGAGGCGGGAAAGCCCCGACTCCGGTGAGCAACCGCATCCGGCATCAGGCCGCCGTCACGCCATCCTCTCTCCCGTCGACCCGCGCGTCGCCGACCTGGTCATGTTCGCCCGGTCCCCGGCCACCGACAACGCCGCCGCGCTGACCTGCTGCACCCGCATCCCGTCGGCCGGGGGTGACTGACCCGCGAGGACCTCCCAGGCCCACCACCCCCGCCCGGCCCTCGTCCCAGGCCGATCACTGACCCGTACCGGTTTGCGGTCGCTTCGGGGGCGTTGAAACCGGGCCTTCCTGGGTGCGCCTCGACCGGATCCCAAGATCATTGTCGGCGTTGATCGCCTGTGCGCTTCTCAATGCACCCCGTCTTCGCGGTCTTCGCGCCAGGCGAGTTTGATCAGCAGGTTCTTGGCATCCTCGGCGACTTCGGCGTCGGCGACCACGTCGTAGCGGGCGGCCACGATCTGGCTGCGGGAGGCGAAGTCGCGGTGGCCACCGCTGAGCGAGTGGCCGGCGAAGCCGAAGACCGCGCCGAACACGGCGCCATAGACCAGCCCGCTCAGCATAAGCACCAGGACGTGGTGGTTGCCTGCGGCGAACAGCGACAACAGCAGCCCGATCAGCAGACCGAACCAGGCGCCGCTGCCGGCGCCAGCCAGGGTGGCCCGGCCGCGGGTGAGGCGGCCGAGGACGGTCTCGACCATGCGCAGGTCGGTACCGATGATCGCGGTGTGTTCCACCGGGAATTTGTTGTCGGACAGAAAGTCGACCGCGCGCTGGGCACCGGTGTAGGTCGGGTACGAGCCGACGACCGGACGGTCGACCTCTGCGGTAGGCGGGTGCTGGGTCATCGAAGGACTCCCTTCGTCATAAGGCAGCCTGCGCCCGCGCCACGTCCAGTGCCAGCGGACACCGCAGTGGGTGAGCGCACGTGGGGCGGCCGAGCAGGGGCGAGGTCGAGGACGGCCGCGGAGCGCGGTCCCCACCAGCAGGCGGCTGGCCGCCGAGTGGGGGCCTCTGCTCAACAGTGCCGGTCGGCTTCGTCGGGCCTGTTCCTCGGGTGCGATCCGGCACAGGGTCCGACCGGCCCCAGGTGTGGGCTGCTGGTCCCTACCCCCGCCAGGTATCGCAGGGCGAGGATGGTACCCAGGCCGAGCGTGCGGTCCGAGCCTTCACCGGCCCGTGGGGAAGGGCTGGGTACGTCCGAGGTTGCAGCCCGGACCAGGCCGCCGGAGCCTAAAGGTGTCCGCCGGCATGGCGTGGCCTGGCTGATCGCTCACTCCCGTCGAGAGAAGGCCGCTATGAGCGGCATCGCTCACCGCATAGCCGCCCTGTTCCGGATCAAGGCGAACAAGGCCCTGGACAAGGCCGAGGACCCCCGCGAGGTCCTGGACTACTCCTATGCCCAGCAGCGAGCGCCACGGCCCCCTCCTCCATCGAGCAGCCCGCGGCAGGAGTGGGGACCAACTCGCCCCGCCTGAACACGTACTCCTTGTCGAGGCTGGCCCGAAAGTCGTCCCGGATACGTGCCTGCACCTCGTCGAGGGCGACGAAGTCCCGCGACCCGGTGTGGTGTTGGGTATTCGTTGCGGCACCGACGGACCGGGCGAAGCCCTCGGGTGCGTTCGCCAGGGAGATGAACCTCACCGGGACACTGGCCAGCACGACGTTCTCGGGATACTTCTGGTGCGCGTGGTAGACGGAGGCGATGGTCTGGGCGCCGTTGACGACCGTGGCACCTGTCAGCCGCAGTCGTACGGGAGCGCCTTCGACGGGGCGGGAGATGAATTCGGTCTCGATGGAGTCGCACAGCAGCGTGATGCCGTTGTTGAAGTACGAGAAGTTCTCCGGGGCGGTCCGCAGCGTCTCCATGATCCCGAGGTTGAGCGGAGTCATACCGAGGGGGTTCCGGATGTTCCGGTCGAACAGGCGGGCCCCGTGAGCCGGTCGATCTGTCGGCGGACCCGCTCGGCGAGTTCGACCAGCGGCAGGTCCTCCGCCACCGGGATGCGCACCGGCAGATTGTTGGCGAACTGGCCCACGATCGAGCGTTCGCCTTCGGTCCGGCGGTTGAGGAAGGGCACCCCGAACACGACCTCGCCGGCCTGGTGGATGCGCCCGAGGCACACCGCGAACGCGGAGAGCAGGTAGGGGAAGGGGGACGCGCCCGCGTCGAGGATGCGCCGCACCAGCTCCTCGCCGACCGGGAAGGAGTGCCGGCCGCGGCCGGGCCGGGCGGCGCCGGAACGTGTGAAGAGAGCGGGCTCCACGCCCGTCAGATATTCTCGGTAGAACGCGCGGTCATTCTCGCGGTCCGCGTCGCCGAAGACGGAGTCGCTTTTCCGGATGGAATCCCAGTATGAGGCGGATTCGGTCCGCCCTGCCGACTCGGCTGCTTTTTCACCGGCGGCCGGAACGTTTTTTCCGGACAGGCGCGAGCGGTAGTCGGAGAGAATCCGCAAGGTCAGCGCGTTCAGGGCCCAGGCGTCGGTCACGATGTGGTGCGAGGTCAGCACCAGGTGGACGGCCTCCGGCCCCTCGGTGACCACGGCGGCCCGGAACAGCGGGCCGCCCTCAAGGCCCAGCGGCCGGCCCAGCTCCTGCTCGCACCAGATCCGCACGGCCCCGGCGGGGTCCGGCCCGCCAGAGAGGTCGATGTGCTCGAAGGGCGGCGCCCCGGCGTCCGGCTCCTCCGTGATCCGCCGGACCCGGGGGACCCCTTCGTCGTCCTCGCCGAACCGCAGCCGGAAGGCGTCGTGCTCCCGCACCGCACGGGCCAGGCAGGCACCGAGCAGCTCCCGGTCCACGGCCCCCGCCAGCCGCTCGTGGACCAGTACGTTGAATTGGCGGTTTCCCGGTGTCCTTGCTTCGGCCGCCCAGATGTCGCGCTGGTAGCCGGTTAATCCGAGGTCCCCTGATTCAGCTGCTGTCCCCGCGGAAAGCCACTCCTTCGCCTGCCATTCGTACGCGAATAAATAACGGCTCGGATCAGGCTAGGGTGAAGGGGTTGGTGCGGCTACTGCGTAATCGAGTAGGGCGTATTCGAGTAGGGAGCACGAACGAATACGCCCGCGCTCCGGCGCACGCCGCCGGAGCGGGCCGGACCACCGGAGCGCGGGGCCCTCCCACCCGGAAGACGCGCCGGCCACGCCCCCGGCGGATTCGGTCACGCCCGGGCGACGAGGTCCAGTTCCGCCAGCGCGGCCGCGGCGTGCGTGGCGTGTTCCGAGGACTGGCTCTTGGCCAGGGCCCGGTTCAGATGGGACGTGGCGGCGTCCCGGTCGCCGCGGAGCCGTGCGGCGTGCCCGAGGCCGATCTCGGCACGGATCTCGCCCCGGTGGTAGGCGCGTTCGGCCGACACGGACAGCGCGCGCTCGTACAGCTCCGTCGCCCGCTCGGTGAAGCCGCTCGTCAGCGCGGCCCGGCCGAGGAAGGTCAGCGTCTCGACGACCTCGGTCCACAGGCCGAGCTCCTCGGCCATCAGGAGCCCCTCGCGGTGCAGCCGTTCGGTCCGTACGCGGTCGCCCTCGCGTTCGGCCGCGAGTGCCAGGGACCGGGTGGCCCGGAGCTGACCCCAGCGGTCGTCGACCTCGCGGAACAGCGCGGCGCCCAGCTCCGCCGACCCGTCCCGGTCCGGGGCGTGGCTCGCCAGCTCCACCAGCGCCGCGGCCTGGCCCCAGCGGTCCCGGGCGGCGCGGGCGCCGGCCAGGCTGGCCTCCACCAGCCGCCGCCCCTCGCGGTGGTGGCCGCGGCCGGTCAGCCCGGTGCCGACGAACCACTGGAGCCGGGCCTTCAGCACCGGGTCCTCGACCCCGGCGGTGGGGTCCTCGCCCGCCGGGCCGGGCACGGCGTCGGCCTGCGAGGTGCGCAGCTCGACACCGGCCAGCCAGACCCGTGCCGTCAGGCGCGCGGCCGGCTCGGCGCCGACGTCGGCCGTCAGCGCCGTCCGCAGCGACCTGCGGGCCTCGGGGAACCGTCCGCGCAGGAACCAGTACCAGGCAAGCGCGTTCACCAGCCGCACCGCGTACCCGGCGGGGTCCTGGGCGACCGCGAGGTCCAGTGCGCGGCGCAGATTGACGGTCTCCGCGTTGAGGCGCTCCAGGGAGCACCGCTGGTCCGGGCCGCGCAGCCGCTCGCTCTCCCGCTCGGCCGACTCGGTGCAGTACCGCACGAAGCGCGCGCGTACGGCGCTCTCCTCTTCCGCCTCCGCCAGCCGCTCGGCGCAGTAGGCGGCCACCGATTCGAGCAGCCGGAACCGGTCGCCCTCACGGACCACCAGCGAGCGGTCCACCAGCCGGGAGAGCAGGTCGGGGATCCGCTCGGCGGGCAGCTCCCCGTCGGCGCAGACCGCCTGGGCGGAGGGTATGACGCAGCCGTCGGCGTGCACGACCAGGCGGCGCAGCACGGTGCGCTCGTCCGGCGGCAGCAGCTGCCAGCTCCAGTCGAGCATGCCCCGCAGCGTCTGCTGGCGGTCCGGGAGCCCACGCACCCGTACGTCGGGCCGGGCGAACCGGTCGTCCAGCCGGGCGGCGAGCTCCTGCGGGCTCAGCGTCCGCAGCCGGGACGCGACGAGTTCGAGGGCGAGCGGAATCCCGTCGAGGCGGCGGCAGATGGTGGCGACGGCCTCCGCGTTGTCCGCGTCCAGGACGAAGCCGGGCGCCGCCGCGGCGGCTCGCTGCACGAACAGCTCGACGGCGCTGGACCGGGCGACCGCCCGCGGATCGGTGTGCTCCGGCAGGGCCAGCGGCGGCACCGGGTGCACCACCTCTCCGGGGAGGTCCAGGGCTTCCTGGCTGGTGAGCAGGAGATGGGCCGCCGGCACGGCCGACAGCAGGGACTTGGCGAGCACGGCCACCGGCTCGACGAGGTGCTCGCAGTTGTCCAGCAGGATCAGCAGCCGCTTGTCGGCCACCGCCTGGCACAGCCAGCCCACCAGGTCGTCCAGGTCCGGTTCGGTCGCAGCCGTGTCACACAGGCCCAGCGTCGTGATGACGCGTTCGGCGATGTCGTCCGGGTCGGACGCGGCGCCCAGGCCGGCCAGCTCGACCAGCCACACCCCGTCGGCGTACCGCCCGGCCGCGTCACCCGCCGCGGCGATCGCCAGCCGCGTCTTGCCCACCCCGCCGAGGCCGGTGAGGGTGACGAGACGGGTGCTCGCGCCGGGGTCCAGCCGGGACAGCACCTGTGCGGCCGCCTCGCGCCGGCCGATCAGCGGGGTCAGCGGAGCGGGCAGGTCGGTCCGGCACGACCGCGACCCGATCGCCGGTGTGGCCAGCTCCGGCTCCTGGCGCAGGATCGCCTCGTGCAGCGCGGCGGCATCCGGACCGGGCGAGGCGCCCAGCTCCTCGGCCAGCTCCCGGCGCAGTTCCTGGAAGCTCTGCAGCGCGTCGCCCTGCCGCCCGGAGCGGTACAGGGCGCGCATGTGGGCCATGCGCAGCCGCTCGCGCAGCGGGTACCGTGCCACCACTGCCCCCAGTTCCGCCGCGAGCGCCGTGTGCTCGCCCAGGGTCAGCCGGACCTCGGCGTGGTCCTCGACGACGGCCAGGCGCAGCTCCTCCAACCGTGCGATCTCACTGCGGGCGAACAGGGACTCGGCCACGTCCGCGTAGGCCGGGCCCCGCCACAGGGCGAGCGCGTCTGCGAACAGGTCCGCCTTCACCGCCGGCTCCCGGTGGGTGCGGGCGCGGTCGGCGAGCTCCTGGAACCTCAGTGCGTCGACCACGGCGTCCGCGAGCAGCAGCCGGTAGCCGGCGGGCTCACGGACCACCTGCTCCCGGCCCAGCACCCGCCGCAGCTGGGAGATCTTGGTCTGCAGGGTGTTGGCCGACCCGCCCGGCGGGTTGCTCGCCCACAGGTCCTCGATGAGGCGGTCCGCCGGCACCGGCCCGCCACCGTGGACGAGCAGGTTCGCCAGCAGGGCGCGCACCTTCGCTTCGGGGACCCTGACCAGCCGCCCCTCGGCGTCCCAGACGGCCAGCGGACCGAGCACCCCGTAACGCATGGCCGCAGTTTATCGCCGAACGACCCTCAGGAAACCGTGCGTGAGGGGCGGCACAGTGGCGATCGCATGTCGACGATCCGAGAAAAAGGCAGGGAGTGCCATGAGCACAACGACCACAGGCAGAGCGGGAGCCCGGGAGTGGGGAGGGCTGGCCGTCCTTTCGTTGCCCACCGTGCTGCTGGGCCTCGACGTCACCGTGCTGTACCTGACCCTTCCCTCACTGGCCGAGGATCTGCGCCCGTCCGGTACCCAAGAGCTGTGGATCATGGACGCCTACGGGTTCCTGATCGCCGGTTTCCTGCTCACCATGGGCACGCTGGGTGATCGGATCGGCCGCCGTCGGCTGCTGATGATCGGGGCGGCGGCCTTCGGGATCGTCTCGGTGCTGGCGGCCTACGCCACCAGCGCCGACATGCTCATCGCCGCGCGAGCGGCCCTCGGGGTCGCCGGTGCCACGCTGATGCCGTCCACGCTGGCGCTGATCAGCAATATGTTCACCAACCAGCGGCAGCGCTCCCTGGCGATCGGTGTCTGGGCCACAAGCTTCGCGCTCGGCATGGCGCTCGGCCCGGTGGTCGGCGGAGTGATGCTGAACCACTTCTGGTGGGGTTCGGTGTTCCTCCTGGCGGTGCCGGTCGCGATCGTGCTGCTGGTGGCCGCGCCGCTCCTGATCCCCGAGTACTCGGCGCCGCAGAGCGGTAGGTTCGACCTGATCAGCGTGGCGCTGTCGCTGTTGGCGATCCTGCCGGTGGTCTACGCGGTGAAGCGCTTCGCCAAGGACGGCTTCGATCTGCCGATGATCGCCGCCGCGGTGATCGGCGTGGTCTTCGCGGTGCTGTTCGTCCGCAGGCAGGGCAAGCTGGAGAGCCCGCTGCTGGATGTGCGCCTCTTCGCCAATCGGACCTTCAGCTCCGCGCTGAGCGTGCTGCTCATCGGTCTCGTCGGCGTCGGCGGCTCGATGCTGCTGATCACCCGGCAGCTCCAGTTCGTGGAGGGGCTGCCGCCGGTCGAGGCGGGGCTGTGGATGGGCCCGCCCGCCTTGCTGATGTTCCTGGCCGCGATCGGCTCGCCCCTGGTCGCGCGGCGGGTGCCGCCGGGCCTCGTGGTGGCGGCCACCCTGATGCTGTCCACGGTCGGATACGTCCTGCTCGCCCTGGTGGGTTCCTCGGGCGGCATCGCCCTGATGGTCGTCGGATTCGGCCTCGTCTACCTCGGGCTCGGGGCGATCGCGGCCCTGGGTACGGACCTGGTGGTCGGGGCGGCGCCGCCGGAGAAGGCGGGCTCGGCCTCGGCGATGTCGGAGACCGTGCAGGAACTGGGCCTCGCGCTGGGTGTGGCGATCCTGGGCAGCCTGGCGACCGCGATCTACCGCGGCCGGATTGACGACGAGATCCCCGCCGGCACGCCGGCGGACGTGGCCGACGCCGCGGGCGACAGCCTCGCCGGCGCCGTCTCCTCGGCCCAGCAGATGCCCGCCGGCTGGCTCGACCTCGCCAAGGAGGCCGCCACCTCCGGCATGAACACGGCGATGGTCGTGGCCGCGGCGTGCACGGTGGTCCTGTCGATCCTGTCCGCCGTCGTGCTGCGGCACATCGGAGCCATCAGCGACGAACCGGAGGCCGCGTCGGAGGCGGAGCCGGCGAAGTCGCGGGTCTGACCAGCCGCGGCCCGCCCCGTCGCCCCCGCTCGCGGGGGCGACGGGGCGGCGCGCGCACGGGCCTGCTCGGTTCCCTCCGCGACCACGTCCCGCGCCAACTGAATGTCGGGACAGTGCCGAGAACCTGCTCCCCGCCCTTACAAACGACGGCTGCACCCTGTCCGACCTGAGCCGCTTCGCCGTGGGCCCGCCGGAACCGTTCTCCCACGGCGCCTGGTTCCAGTCGCCGGCGGCGACGCTCTCCGGTGTCTGATCCGGCTGGGCCGTCGGGAGACGGGCGCTCCACAGCCGCAGGATGGCACGAACGTGGACAGCGCCCCAGGGCGCACGGGGCAGCGCGCCACACCGTCAGTGTCCGAGCAGGCGGCTGACCTTCCTGGGGTGCACTGAGGGTCATCCGGCGCCTCAGCTCCGGGGCCACAGTGTCGGGTGATTCCCGCTTGGGGTGCGTACGCAGTGCGGCAGGACCGACAAAGGCCGTCCGGGAGCGCTCCGGACGGGCCTGGACGACTGCATTTTCGGTGCGCTCATAGGCTCAACGGGTCATCAAAGCGGGCGTCACCTGAACGTCAAGAACGTTCGCAAGGCAGTCCCCGCGACAACCTTCGATACTGCTCTCGCTCCAAAAGCGCAGGTCACAGCGCCTCGGACCGACCGACCTGTTACACAGGGGAAACGGGTCGAGAAACGAACCTGATACATAAAGACGCAGGTCAGACGCCCTTCGCAACAGGCTCAAGAATGGCCACACACTCAACATGCGAAGTCATCGGAAAGATGTCCCGGCAGGATGGATCTCGCATAACACCAGGTCAGGGGACGTTTCCTGCTCCGCCGAAGGGCCCTTCGTGTGCACGGAGCGTCAAACGGGCGGCACGCCCAAGGGCCACGTCCTGGTCGGTCATTGCCGGGGATTTCAGGCCCCCTGCCAGTACAGCCAGCCGCCTGGCCTCCACGGCCCAGTGGCCGGACCGCCCGATGAGCGAAGTGGTCAGTTGTCGGGTTTCTTCTTCGAGTGCCAAGGGTCGGCGGCCTGGGTGGGGCGAGCGCCGGCCTCGATCTGCTGGGCGTACACGGCGTTCGTCACGAGCTCGCGCGCGTATGCGGCGTCCAGTCGGCCAGGGCGGAAGAGGATGCGGTACATGATCGGCGCCACGACACGGTCGATCAGCAGTTCCGTCTCGGGCACCGGCTCCCCCCGCTGCACCGCACGGGCCAACACGACGTCGATCTGCTCTGCGGCATACGCCGAACACCGACCGGCATTGGTTCCGTCGGGGTCGCCGAGCAGGGCGTCCCGGATGTAGGCGCGCCCGGGCGGCGAGGCCATCTCGTCGAGGAACTGTTCCGCCCACGCGTCGAGATCGGCCCGCAGGCTTCCGAGATCGGCCGGATCCGTTTCCGGGCGCAGTCGTTCGACGGCCACGTCGGACAGGAGTTCCTGCAGGTCGCCCCAACGACGGTAGATCGTGGAGGGGGTCACGCCCGCCCGAGTGGCCACCATCGGGACCGTGAGCGCGTCACGGCCCACCTCCCCTACGAGTTCACGTACCGCCGCATGGACGGACTCCTGTACGCGTGCGCTGCGCCCGCCGGGGCGGACCATGGGCTTGGGACTCATGCGATCCACCTTAATGCGATTTTGTTGCTCTAGGCGGTGGCCGGCGTCGGCGCCCCGCGGGGCTACGTGTCCGGGCGCCCGAGCACGGCGGACGCCCCTGCGGCGACGCGACCGCATGCCGGCTGGAACGTCCGCCTTCCCTCAGGCAGCGAGGGGAGCAAGCCGCCCCGCGCCGGCCACCGACTCCTCGTAGACCCGGCCCACACGGAGCACCGTCGCGTCGTGGAAGGGGCGCGCCATCAGCTGCATACCGATCGGCAGTCCGGCGCGGTCGTGACCGACCGGCAGGGTGAGGGCCGGGACGCCGGTGATGTTGGCTGGGGCACAGAGGCGGACGTAGCTGTCCGACACGGCCTCGGTCGTGCCATCGGCCCACTCGACGGCTTCCTGCCCCGCCTCGGCGGCGGTCATCGGCACCGTCGGCGCGGCGAGGACGTCGATTCCGTCGAACATGCGAGCCCAGGCGTCTCGCATCATGGTGCGGGCCCGCTGGGCGCGGAGGTAGTCGCCCGCAGAGGTGAGTTCGCCGGCCTCCAGCAGGATGCGAACGTCCGCCGCGTACAGGTCGGGGGTGGCCCGCAGCGACCGCTCGTGGTAGGCGGTGGCCTCGGGAACCATCAGCCCCCACTGAACGGCCCGGATGTAACGCGCCATCGGGATCTCGACGTCGACGAGCTCCGCCCCCAGCTCCACCAGCCGCTCGATCGCGCCGCGTACGGACTCCTCGACCTCGGGCGTGACCCGGTCGAAGTAGTGGTTCCGCGGTACGCCGACCTTCAGTCCTCGCAGGTCGCCTCCCGGGAAGCGGTCCAGCATCGGGCCGGACACGCTCGCCGGGTCGCGCGGGTCGTGGCCGGCGGTCGCCGACAGCACCAGCGCGACGTCCTGGACGGTGCGGGTGAGAGGGCCCACGTGGTCCAGGGACCAGGACAGCGAGGTCACGCCTGTGCGCGGGACCAGGCCGTAGGTCGGCTTGAGGCCCACCACGCCGTTCAGGGCCGCGGGGACCCGGATGGAACCGCCCGTGTCCGTGCCCATGGCGAACGTCGCCCCGCCGGCGGCGACAGCCACCGCCGAGCCGCCGCTCGACCCGCCCGCAACCCGGCTGTGGTCCCAGGCGTTGTTCGTCTGCGGAGTGGTCAGGCCGTAGGCGAACTCGTGCGTGTGCGTCTTGCCCAGGAGGACGGCCCCGGCGGCGCCGAGCCGTTCGGCCACCCGGCTGTCGCGTTCCGCCACGTGCCCTGCCCGGACGTGCGAGCTCGCCGTGGTGGGCATCCCCTCTGCGTCGATCAGATCCTTGAGCGCCATGGGGATCCCGTGCAGCGGCCCGCGCGGTCCGCTTCCGGAGATCTCCCGTTCGGCGCGGACCGCTGCGGCCAGGGCCTCGTCGGCGGCGACGGTGACGTAGGCGCCCAGCCGTCCTTCGACGGCGGCGATACGGGCGAGCACCGATTCGGTGAGTTCGACGGGGGACAGCTCCCGTGCGCGCACCGCACGGGAGGCTTCGGTCAGCGACAGCTCAAACGGTTGCATCGGCGTTCCCCTGTCCGGCTCGGTAGGAGGACGCGGGAGGGGTCTCGCCGAAATCGAGCTCGCGCAACGTGCTGATCACGGAGTGGATGTAGTTGGCCGTCATGGCCACTCCTTCGTGTCGGCCGTCCCCGAGGGGGAGCCCCGCCCGCAGCGCCCCTCGGGCTGCCTCTTGGGGGGTGAGTTCGCTGGTCATGGCTTCCTTCCGGATCTGTGCGGCGTGACGGGCCGGGGCTGGTACAGGACCTCCGACCACCACAAAAGCGAATCGTTTGCTTTAGTCGATCGTAGGACCTACGGTGGCTTAAAGCAAACCAATCGCTTTTAGTACGGGAAGGACCCTCATGCAGAGCGTCCCCGCGGGCCTCGCGCCTCCCCGCACCTCCCCATCCGGACGCCTGCCGTTCGCATTGCACGCCTCGATCCTGATCGCGCTGCTCGCCGCATCCAGCGCGCCGACCCCGCTGTACCCCCACTACCAGGCTCAGTGGCAGTTGTCGTCCCTCGACATCACCGTGGTCTTCAGCGCCTACGCCCTGGCGCTCCTGATCGCACTGCTGACGACCGGAACCCTTTCCGACCATGTCGGACGCCGCCCCGTGCTCCTGGGCGCGCTCGCGGTCCAGGTCGCCTCCATGGCACTGTTCGCGACGGCCGGCGGCCTGACCACCCTGATCGGCGCCCGCGTGCTGCAGGGCATCGCGACCGGCGCGGCGACCAGCGCAGCAGGTGCGGCTCTCCTCGACCTGGAAGACCCCGCCCGGCCGGGTCGCCCCGCTCTGGCCAACAGCATCGCGCCAATGACGGGCATGGCGGCCGGCGTCCTGGCAGCCACCCTCATGGTGCGCTTCGCCCCCGTTCCGACGATCACGGTGTACACGGCCCTGATCGCCGTGTTCGCCGCGCAGGCCATCGCCCTCGTCTCGACGCCCGAGACCGTCCGCCGCCGTCCCGGAGCACTGCGCTCGACGCGGCCCCACCTGGCGCTGCCGTCGGCGGCCGCCCACGCTCTCCTGCTCAACGGCGCCGGCGTCGTCGCCGTCTGGGCACTCGGCGGCTTCTACTCGTCCCTGGGACCGGGCTTCACACGGCTCATCTCCCCCGGCGGACCCGAATACGCCGGCGGCATGGTCTTCTTCACGCTGACGGCCGTCGCCGCCCCGACGGTGTACTTCACGCGCAGGATGCGTGCCGACGTCTCCGCTCTTCTCGGGAGCTGCGCGGTGATTCCGGCGGCCGTCCTGACCCTGGGTGCCCTCCATCTCGCCGGCCCCGTACTCCTCTTCGCCGGGGCGGCGCTGGCCGGGTTCGGCTTCGGAGCCGTCTCCCAGGGTGCGCTGCGCGCGGTCGTCGACTCGGTCCCGGCCCGGGAGAAGGGCGGCACGCTCGCCTCCTATTACGTACTCAGCTACCTGGCGATGAGTCTGCCCGCCATCGGCGCCGGCGCCCTCACCGCCGGCTTCGGGCTGCGTGCGGCAGCACTGGCCCATGCCGGCTGCGTGGCCGTACTGGCGACCGTCGCAGTCGCGACGCTGACCGCGCCGCTGCGCAGTCGGCGCCGGACACCGTCCCCGGACGCCCACTCCCGCCCGGCGACGAGCAACTACGCATCCGCCTCACCCGACACACCCGCTCCAGACATCTCCGTCCTCGCGACCCGTAACAGGTAAGGAAAGTCGCCGTGTTCACCTCATCGCAAACGACCAAGTCCATCACTCCCCCCGCCTCTTCCTGGACGGTGGGCAACCACACCGTACGACGCATCGACGAAGTGGTCCTGCCCGCCCGGACCGGTCCGTGGCTGCTGCCCGGGGCAACCACCGACCTCGTGAGCCGGACTCCCTGGCTGAGCCCCGAATTCGCCGACGAACAAGGCGTCCTGCGCCTGGCGAGTCACAGCTTCGCCGTCGAGGTGGACGGCATGCGGGTGCTGGTGGACACCGGCATCGGAAACGGGAAGCGGCGCGCCAACCCCGCCTGGCACAACCTGAACAGCGACTACGAAGCACGGCTACGGGCGGCGGGCTTCGCGCCGGAGAGCGTTGACGTCGTGGTCCTGACCCACCTCCACGCCGACCACGTGGGGTGGAACACGCGTGCCGAGGGCGACGCCTGGGTGCCCACCTTCCCGAACGCGCGCTATCTCACCTCACGCACCGAGTGGGACTACTGGGCGGGTGTCGACATGGAGGAGGCGCGTCGGCAGATGTTCCGGGACTCGGTCCATCCCGTCCGGGAAGCAGGTCTGTTCGACCTCATCGATGTCGCGGACGAGGGCACGGACGTCGCGCCGGGCATCCGTCTGCTGCCCACCCCCGGCCACACACCGGGGCAGGTAGCGGTGGAACTGAGCAGCCGTGGTGAGACCGCATTGGTCACCGGCGACAGCATCCACCACCCGGTCCAGATGGCGCATCCGGAGCTCTGCAGCTGTGTGGACGTCGCTCCCGAACTCGCGGCCAGGACCCGGAACCAGGTGCTCGGCTCACTGGCCGGTACGTCAACTCTCCTGCTTGGGAGCCACTTCCCGCCGCCGACCGCCGGACACGTGCTACGCGAGGACGGCGGGTTCCGACTGCTCCCGGCTCCCTCAGGGGTAACGCCCATCGGTGGCTGAAGCGGATCGGAGCACCCGGGACGTGCCGCGCACCGAGTCGCACCGAGTCCGTGCGGGTGACGTCCTGGGCGTCCGCGACCGGACGGCCCGGGAGCGGCTATGAGACTCCTCCGGCATGCGCTCCGTCGTCACCGATGGGGCCGGACGACGTCATGACCGATCACCGGCTTGCGCCCTTTGCGTAAGCCGGCTGTCGGCTGTCCCTCGTGGGCGACAGTCACGCCGACGCGTCGCGAACGAGGGCAACCTGCCGGCCCCACTCGCCCATCGCCGGCCGGGCAACGCGGCCCTGCTTCAGTCTCACGAATCGAGCGTCATTCGAGCGTCAACGATGATGAATGCACGTCGCCGAATCATTCGTACGACCCCCGCCACACCCTGCAACCGCAGGTCAGGCGAGTTTGAACAAGCAGTGAGTGCGCCCGACCCGCTGTACGGAGGAAAACAGGTCGAGCGACCCACCTGGGCCGCGCAACCGCAGGTCAGACGTCCTTTGCGGCCTTTTCAAGAATCACCACGCACTCCACGTGCGAGGTCATCGGGAAGATGTCGGCCTGAGTGAGTCCCGGAAAAGGCCAGGTCAGGCCCCATTTCTGGGCTCGCGGCCCCGCGTGCCGCCGCCCAGAGCGTCGAACGAGCGTCATGATCCACAGTCCATCCCTCCTCTTCAAGCGGAACGGGCTGCCACGACCAGCTCACCTGCACGGCCCGGCTCCCGCCAACTCCGGACGCAAGCTCGCACATCATGACCCGCACCGCTTCTCCGGCCGCCATAATGGATTCATGCCCTCCAGCTCACAGCACGCCGCACCCACGCCGAGCGACCCCTCGGGCGCGGTCGCCGAGGACCTCGCGCTGTACCGGGAGAAGTTCCGGCGGCGTCTGCCGGAGTCGCTGGACGAGTTGCACGGGCCGATGCACGGTGTCGTGGATCTGCCACTGCACATGGCTTGGTCGGGGATGACCTCGTACGACCTGGGCAAGCCTCGCCAGCGTATGGGCCTGTACCGGACCGTCCTGCACGAGGGCCTGCGCGACGACCTGCCCCACTACCTCAACCGGGACCTGCTCCTCCAGCTGTGGCCGGTGCTGCGCACTCTCGTCGGCCGCACCGTGCGTGCTGTATGGGAAGACGCCTTCCCCCAACTCGCCTCCCGCACCCGGGCAGCCGCGTGACGGACATGCCGGAGCTGCACACGCGGCTCCTGGCAGATGTGATCGCGCTCGGTTCCCCGTATCCACTGGTTCTCACGGGTGGATACGCCGTGCGGGCGCACCGCCTTGTGAACCGCCCCAGCCAGGACCTCGACGTCGCCACCGAGAACCCGGCGCCCATGGCCGACATCGCCGCCACGCTCCGCGCCGGCCTGGAAGCCCGCGGCTGGGAGGTGCAGGCGCTGGAGACTGCCCCGCTGTCCGCCCGCTTCACCGTGTTCGACCCGGCCACCGGGCAGGAATGCGAAGTCGGCATCCTCAAGGAGATCTTCTGGCGGCCTGTCGCCCAGAGCCTGTACGGGCCCGTCCTCGCGGAGGAGGACGTGATCGGGACCAAGGTCCGCGCCCTGGCCGACCGCGGAGCGCCCCGCGACCTGATCGACGTGTTCGCCGCCTCCCGCCGCTGGACCAACACCGAGCTCGAGGAGTTCGGCCGCCGACACGCCCGTGGCCGCTTCGAGCGCGAAGACCTGCAGTCGAACCTCACGGGCGCCGAGTGGACCGACGACGACGCCTTCACCGCCTATGGGCTCGACGACGCCACCATCACCGCTCTCCGCACCTGGGCCGTGGAATGGGCGGACGACCTCGCTGTTCGCCTCCTCGAAGAGGCCGATGATCCGGATATCGACTGAGCACGTCCGGATGCGATCACGATCGCGAGTAATCCGGGCAAGAGTCGAGAAACGTCGCGGTGGCGAACTTGGAGGGTCGCCGCTGCTACCGCGAGCACGGCAGTCGCCCTCGGGGAGGCGCGGACGGACCGCGAGCGGCTGTCGGTGACGCCGAGCAGGCCATCCTTGTGCCCGCCGACGCAGCGCAGATTCTCGTCGACGGGCGGTCTGCACCTCACGGTCCTCCGGAGGCAGGCCGTCCCCTGGGAGCGTTTCTCCGGTACGCCCCAGGCATCGAACAGAGGGTGAACCGCCGGAGCGCGCGCAACAGCGCCCGACACAAGGGCTCTGGCCGCGCGGAGATCGTCGGCGGCGGCCCGTCACGGCCGGACGTTCGAGAATGACCGACCGGCGAGCCGTGACATGAAACGCGCAAGGGGCATAAGGAGCCACCTTCTCGACGACGTTCAGGAAACGTTAAGTAAAACATCCCGCAGGATGGTTGCAGAAGGCGATCCACCCCATTGACGACTGCCTCCGCAGCGGCCACCTTGATGGCGAAGCGAATTCCGGTCGACCATGAAAGCTGGAACACCCATGAGAAGAACGAGGCACTGCGTCGCCTTCGTCACCACTGTCGCGGCTGTCGCCGCAGCAATCCTCGTCTGGCCTGCGACGGAATCCGCGCAGGCGTTTCCCCCACCCCCAAACAGACGGTGCTGAACTACCTTCGCTCCATTTCCGGGAACCATATCGTTTCCGGTCAGCACAACAAGGAGCCGGCTTCCGCGCCCGGGCAGTACACGCAGCAGGTCAAGGACGTGACCGGGCAGTACCCCGGCCTCTGGGGCGGTGACCTGATGTTCAACGCCACCGATGTGGCCAACCGCCAGCGGGTGGTCGACCAGGCGAAGACCGAGTGGGCGAACGGCTCGCTGGTCACCCTCACCTGGCACGTCTGCCCTCCGACCGGGGGCAGCTCCTGCGCGTTCGAAGGCGGTGTGAAGTCGAACATATCCAGCGCTCAGTTCTCGCAGATCATCACCGAGGGAAGCGCCCTGAACAACGCCTGGAAGCGGCGCCTCGACGAAGTCGTCCCCTACCTCCAGCAACTGAAGAACGCGGGTGTTCCGGTCCTCTTCCGGCCGCTGCACGAAATGAACGAATCGTGGAACTGGTGGGGAAACCGTCCCGGAGCGAACGGCAGCGCGCGCCTCTATCAGATCACCCGTGACTACCTCGCCGGGACGAAAGGGCTGGACAATCTGATCTGGGTGTGGAACGTGCAGGACAATCCGGCGGGCGGCTGGAGCAACTACTACCCGGGCAACCAGTACGTGGATGTCGTCTCGCTGGACGTCTGGTACAAGAATCACCCCAGTTCCGCCGACTACCAGCAGATGCGAAACATTGCGGGGACAAAGCCCATGGCCCTTGCGGAGATGGGCAAAGTGCCGAACGCCGCACTGCTCGACAGTCAGCCCGGGTGGGCGTGGTTCATGATGTGGTCGGAACAGCTGCGAGGGAACAACACGAACGCCGAGATCCAGGCGGCGTACTTCCACCCCCGTGTGCTGAACCAGGGTGAGGTCGTGCTGCCCTGACGCCCGGCGCGGGCGCCGCGCGGCTGAGTCTGCCGACGGTGCCGGTCAGAGCCAGCCGCGCAGCGCCCGGAGGAACCCGGCCGGATCGTCACGGTGGACGGTGTGCCCGGCACCGCCCACCGTGCGTACGTGCCAGCCGCGACGGCCCAGTGCCCTGGCTTGTGCCGGCGAGATCCGCTCGCTGGGACCGGCGAGCAGGATGAGCGAGGGGACAGCGGGGACGTCCGGCAGGCCGGGCAGGTACTGGAGCGCGGTGACGGACGCGGGGTCCCAGGTGGCGAGCGCCTGCCGCTCGGCGGTGATGTCATCGTCGTGCCAGCGGGGATGGGCGGCGCGCAGCTCCCGCCAGGTGGCGTGTTTGCCGGCGCGCAGGCCGTCCAGGTCCCGGCTCCGGGGCACCCAGGCGGGGTCGCAGTGGACGGCGCGGGCGCAGCGCAGTCGCGGTACGGCGAGCAGCAGCGCGGCCGAGCCCAGTGAGTGACCGATGGCGAGGTCGGGCGCCACGGGCAGGGTGTCGAGCAGGTCGGCGGCGAGTGCGGTGGGTGTGCAGACCGGGGCGGGCCCGCTGGCTCCGTGGCCGGGCAGGTCCACGGCGACGACCCGGTAACCGTGCTCGGCGATCGCCGGGGCGACGCGACTCCAGCCGCGCGAGTCCGACATGATGCCGTGCACCAGTACAGCCGTGCGAGGGCCGTCGCCCCAGACCCGGGTCGCGAGCCTCACGAGACACCGCCCAGGGGCACCCGAGCCCGGTAGAGCACCGCTCCCGCACCGGACACCGCACAGGGCCGGCCGGCCGGGACGAACGCGGCAGCACCCGCGGCAAGGGCCGGGCCCGCTTCCAGCAGCGCTTCGCCGGTGAGGCAGAGCAGCACCTGCGGTCCGGCGTCGGTCGGGCACACGGCCTCGGCGCCCACTTCGACGCGGGACAGAGCGAACTCCGTCACCAAAGAGGCATAGTGTGCCTCACCCCTCACCCCCGTCGGTGAGGCACGTATGACCGATGGTCGCGTCGCGGTCAGGTCGACGATCTCACTCAGGAGTCCGGTGTCGACGTGCTTGTCGGCCAGGCCGCAGCGGAGCACGTTGTCGGAGTTGGCCATGATCTCCACGCCTGTCCCCCGCAGATAGGCGTGCGGCACTCCCGCCGCCAGGTACAGGGCTTCCCCTGCGTCGAGAGTGACATGGTTGAGCAGCAGTGCCGCGAGCAGGCCGGGGTCGTCGGGGAAGTCGTCGGCCACGGTGGCGTACGCGGCGGCGGCCGAGCTCCACGGGCCGGGCGACGCGGCGAGCGCGGGCAGGGCGTCGGCGACGGCGCGCACCAGGCGTCGTGGCGCGGTCAGGGCCGCCTGGAGCGTGTACCCGAGGGAGTCCCGCTGCGGGCGGGAGCGCGGTGAAGCCGCCCACCGTTCGAGTCCGGGCGCGGAAAGGGCGTCGAGCAGATCGGCTGTACGGGCCGGCTCGCGGAAGCCGCAGAGTGCCTCGAAAGGTCCCAGCGCGCACAGCAGTTCCGGCTTGTGGTTGCGGTCCTTGAAGGTGCGGTGAGGGGCGTCGACCGGTATTCCGGCCGCGTCCTCGCGGCCGTGGCCGGCCCGTGCCTGCTCGCGCGTGGGATGTACCTGGACCGAGAGCGCCCGGGCGGCTGCCAGCAGTTTGAGCAGGAAGGGCAGGTGCGGCCCGTGGGCCGCGTGGCTCGCCTTCCCCAGTTCGCCGACGGGGCCGGCGGTGATCGCGGCCGCCAGATCCGGGGTTCCGGGCCTGCTTGTGAGCGGTGACGGGGCGGTGTGGTGCGCGCCGAACCACAACTCGGCCTGGGGTTCCCCGTTGGGCTGCTGTCCGAGCAGGGCGGGGATCGCGGTGCGTGACCCCCAGGAGTAGGCGCGTACGACGGGGGCCGGCTCGGCGATCGCGGTCATGGGTCTCCCCTTCAGGCGTGGAAAGGGCCGCCCTCGGCGACCGAGGGCGGCGGGCTCGTGCCGGGCAGGGCGCAGGGCAGCCGTGGCCGGCAGGACGGTGGGATCAGTCCGTGGCGGTGATCGAGTCGATCCAGGCCGTGCCGGCCTCGCCGTTGAAGTAGAAGGACATCTGTGTGACGTGGGTGAGGTCGAGCGGGCCCTTCGTCGCCCACGGCGGGTTGGTGAAGTCCGCGAGCGGGAGGGTGAGCATCGCGCCGTCGGTGTCGGTGAGCGGTACCGTCTTCTCCCAGTAGATGCCGGCGGCGACGAACTGGACCGTCAGGCTCTGGTCCTCGGTGCCGTCCGAGCGGGCCCACAGGCGCAGGTTCCGGGCGCCGCCCCGGTCCTGGGGGGTGGGCAGGGAACGGATGACCCCCGCGTAGCCGGGGGTGCCGGGGTCGTAGGCGGCGCGCAGGGCGCGGCCTACGCCGTCGGCGTGTTCGCCGTCGGGGGAGACGGTCACCGGGCCGCCGCCCGTGTTGCGGACGTAGGCCGCGGTCAGTGCCGCGCCGTCCGGGTAGTCCTCGAAGTCGTCGACGGTCAGGGCTCCGGTGGTGAAGCGGGTGGGGGCGCCGTCGGCGGTGCGGGTACCGGCGCCGTTCGCGGCGGTACCCGCAGGTGGTAGGTGGTGTTGGGCCGGAGGTTGAAGGGTGGAACGTAGCTGGTGCTCCGCAGCCCGGTGACGTCGATGACGGGGCCGGACAGGTCCGCTTTCGTCGAAAGGGTCACCGAGTAGTGCGCGGCGTTCTCGGAGGCCGTCCAGGTCAGCGGTGCGGTGACGGACACCCCGGTCGCGCCGTCCTCCGGGTTCTGCCGAAACGTACCGGGTGCCGTGGTCGCGGTGGACTCCGCCTCCTCGGCGAGGGTGACGCCGGTCAGCGGTGCCGGACGGGTCGAGGCGGCCCAGACCAGCCGAACGCCGACCGCCTCACGCGGGGGCTCGATGCGCAGCAGGGTCCTGGAGGCCATGGGGGACTGGGCCCTTGCGGTGCCGGATCCCGGGACCGACACCACCGCCTGACATAGGGGCCAACCGGAATACGCCGGAAGCGTGCCGTAGGCCGCCGTGATCAACCTCGACGGCGAGCGGCGGGGTCGCGCTGGGCCACGCCCAGGGCGGCCGCGTCGACGCCGGGGCGGGCGTACCGCCCCAGTGAGCGGACCGAGGCGTGGCAGGGGCTGGCCAGCAGCATCGGAGTACCCGGGTCTGCCGGGGCTCGCGTCAGGTCGTTCTGGGCTCGATGCGGCGGGCGTAGGCGCGGGCGGCGCGGGCGCGGTCGCCGCAGCGGGTGGAGCACCACTGGCGGCGGCCGTGCTTGAGCAGGAAGCGGTTGCAGGGCGGGGAGGCGCAGGCGGTCAGGCGGGTGGCGTCGGCGGAGGTGAGCAGGTCGGCGGCGTCGGCGGCGATGACGGCCAGGGCGTGCTCGACAATCGCGGTGGTGGGGTGGGGTGTGGCGCGGTAGGGGCCGGTCTTCCCGTCCCACAGCAGGAGGGATGCGGTGGGGACGCGGGTCATCGCGTCGTTGATCGCCGTGACGGCGGCGGGCAGGGCGGGCTGCCCGGCGACGCGGGAGGCCAGCAGCGACCTGACCTGTTCGCGCAACGAACGCAGCTGCGTCGCGCACACCTCCGCCAAGCCGGCGCCTTCCGGGGCGAGGTCGCGCCGCGCCAGCCACTGCTCGGCCTGCGCCGGGGTGCCCAGGAGGTCGGCCGTGTGCCCGCCGGGCAGTGCGACGGCGCTGTTGGCCAGGCCCAGGGCGGGGTGCTCCGCCTCACCGGGCGCCGACTGCAGGGCGGCTTCTTCCATCACGAACTCTTCCACACTCCTCATGGTACGGGTTGTATTCATCCGTGAGACATGCCTACAGTCGCATCACGGTTAACGCGCAATCTATCCGTGAGGAACTTTCTTCGTGTCTTCCCCGACCCTGCAGACCGCCCCGTTCCCCGTCCGCGTCTTCGGCGGACCAACTGCCCTCTTCGAGTACGGCGGCCTGCGTTTTCTCACCGACCCGACCTTCGACGGTCCGGGCGATCACCAGGCGCCGGGGGTCGTGCTGACCAAGACGGCGGCGGCGGACGGCAGCCCGGCCGATGTCGGCCGCGTCGACGTGGTCCTGCTCTCGCACGACGAGCACGCCGACAACCTCGACACCTCCGGCCGGGCCCTGCTCGCCGATGTTCCGCTGACGCTCACCACCCCCGGCGGCGGGGAGCGTCTCGGTCAGGCGGCCACCGGCCTCGCCGACTGGCAGTCCATCGAGCTCGAGCGCCACGACGGCGGACCCGGCACGGTCACCGTGACCGGCGTGCCCGCCATCCACGGCCCCGGCCCGCGCGAGGAGGTCGAACCGGTCGCCGGCCAGGTCGTCGGCTTCGTCCTGACCGGCCAGGGCCTGCCCACCATCTACCTCAGCGGCGACAACGCCTCCCTCGACGCGGTCAAGGAGATCGCCGAGCGCTTCGCCCCGGTGGACACCGCCCTCCTCTTCGCCGGCGCGCCCCGCTTCGCCGACGTGTTCGACGGCAGGCTGATCGTGCTGGACAGTGCCCAGGCCGCCCAGGCCGCGAAGATCCTCGACGCCGGCCGTGTGGTCCCCCTCCACTACGACGGCTGGGCCCACTTCACCGAGGGCCGCACAGAGCTGGCAGCCGCGTTCGCCTCCGCGGGCCTGGCCGACCGTCTCGACTGGAGCCGGCGCCCCTGAGCCGGGATGACAGAGACCTCCACGGCGCCCTGGCATGTTTCCCGCAGTCCGGCCTTCGGGAACAGTGAACAGCCATCAGTGCTCGGTGCGTGCTCGTGAACGCGCAGCGGGGTCCCGGCGTGACGCCGGGCCCGCTCGATCCCGCTGCCGGCAATCCGCTGTGCGGAAAGCCGGTCACTTTGTGCTGACTGGCGCAGCCCACCCGCACTGGTCCGCCGGGTGTCTGGTCCACCGCGCCTGCTGCGGACTGGTCCCCATTCACCGGACTGCCCCTTTGAAGGGATGCAAGATGCATGATGTCGACGTTGCCGTAGTGGGCGCTGGCCTGGCCGGCCTGAGCGCCGCGCGCGAACTGGTCGCCGCCGGCAAGTCCGTGACGGTACTGGAGGCGCGCGACCGGGTTGCCGGGCGCAACCTCGGTGGGGTCCTCAGCAACGGAGTGCCTGTGGAGATGGGAGGCCAGTGGGTAGGCCCGACACAGGACGTGCTGCTTGAGCTGATCGAGGAACTCGGCCTGCAGACCTTTCCCACCTTCGATGAGGGGGAGGCACTGACCGTCATCGACGGAGACATCGTCCGGTACGGAGACGAGAGCTTCTACGGCCTGCCCTCAGCATCGGCCACGGAGGTCGTCCGGCTGTGGGAACAGATGGAGACACTGGCGTCCAAGGTGACGACGGAGGCGCCGTGGGAGACCGAGGGCGCCGAGGATCCGGACCGGCAGACGCTGGACAGCTGGCTGGGCGCGAACACCCAGGACAGCATCGCGCAACGGTTCTTCCGGCACTTGGTACCGGCATTGTTCTCCGCGGAGTCCCCCGAACTCTCCTTGCTCCACTTCCTCTTCTACGTCAAGTCCGGCACCAGCCTGAAGACACTCGTGGCCATCGCCGGCGGCGCCCAGGAGAGCCGTGTGGTCGGCGGGACCCACCAGATCTCCGAGCGGATGGGCGCGGAGCTGGGCGACAGAGTGCGTCTTAACACCGTGGTCCGGACCATCCGCCAGGACCAGAACGGCGCGGTGGTCGAGTACGAGGGCGGTAGCGTCACATCCCAACAGGTAGTCGTCGCCGTCCCGCAGACCTTGGCCGGCCGGATCCGGTACATCCCCGGGTTGCCGGCACTGCGAGACGGGCTCACCCAGCAGATGCCCACAGGTTCGGTCATCAAGTTCCAGGTCGGGTACGACACGCCGTTCTGGCGCGAGGACGGACTGAGCGGATACGTGATGAGTCTCGACGACGAATTCAACCTCGTCATGGATAACAGCCCGGCCGACGCCTCCTGCGGAGTCCTCGTCGGTTTCCTCGAAGGAACCCACGCCCGCACCGCGAGCCTGCTGAGCTCCGAGGAACGCCGCGCCCTCGTAACCGGTGCACTCGTGAAGTACTTCGGCCCGAAGGCGGCTCACCCGTTCGATGTCCTCGAGCAGGACTGGAACGCCGAGGAGTTCACCCGCGGCTGCTACGGCGGTCGGCTGGGCGCCGGCGCCTGGACCCAGTACGGTGCCGCCCTCACCGCGCCGGTAGGCCGCATCCACTGGGCCGGGGCGGAAACCGCCACGATCTGGAACGGCTACATGGACGGCGCCGTCCGCTCCGGCCGCCGTGCCGCGGACGAGGTCCTCGCCGAGCTTTCCTGACCCCGACGTCCACCCCCGAGCCGCGCCGGGCGACACCACACTTCCCCCCAAGGACTGGACCCCGGCGCGAGCCGGGGTCCTCTGCCTGTCCGGATGCACCGACAACCGCGGTGCCGACGGCACCCAAGGCCGCTAATCCCCGTGGGTTCAGGAAAACCGGAGGTCCTTCAGCGCGAACCCACGGGCCCGCCGGTGTGCGTCAGGCCGATGCCTCCGTGGGTTCGGGTGAAACACGAGGATGCTGAGGAATCCGAAGGGTCTCGGCGGCGACGTCGGCCTGGATGTCGTCGGTAAGCACGACCGCCTGCTGAACTGCCGGCTGTGCACCCACGGTCGGCGTACCGGTCCGGGGTCGGGACAGCGCGTGCCGTGTCCGGGGTCGGGACGGCGCGTGCCGTGTCCGGGGCCCGCCTCCAGACCAACGCCGCCGTCCCCAGCCGGGTGGCGCCGTTGTCGAACAGCCGAGGCCCGTAGGCGATCAGCTCGTCCCGGTCGAGCGGCACCGCGAGGTCGGCGGCCTGCCCCGTGCCGAGGCCGAGCGCCAGATCAGTTCTGATCCGCGGTACGCAGGGCCCGCGCCAGCCACTCCAGCTCCTCGGTCGCGTCGGGCGACGAAGCCTGCCCGCGCACACGGGCGACGAGCCTGCGGTAACGCTCCGCTCCTGCCTCGATCCCGGCCTCCAGGCTGCGCAGCACGGCGGCCCGGTCAGCGTCACCGAACAGCTCGGACAGCACCTCGGCCGCTGCCACCTCCTCCGGAGCGACACCGCCTCTCCTGACCTCCGCGACGGTCTGCACGATCTGCCTGGCCCACCAGATGGAGGCCCCGGCGGGACGACTCTGTCCCGGTACGGGCGTGTTGAGCTCCATCCATGTGCGCAACCGGATGCGGAAACCGGGGTCACGCACCAGTTCGGCCAGTTCGATCCAGGCGTCGACCTGCTCAGGTGTGGGATCGTCCGGCAACTCGATGCTGTAGGTGCGCATGCGGTCGCGCAGGCGCGGGTCGTGGAGGCCGCCGAACACCTCATCCTTGAACTCGTCGACGATCTGCTTGCGTTCGGCGGCGGAAAGCCGCGCCAACCGGTTCATCAACGTTGTCTCCTCAACGGTCGAACCCCGTTTCGCCACGGTGGACAGGACGGCCCGGCTCACCTTGAGCGAGCGGATCTGCGCATCGAGCGCGGCCACATGCGCGTCGGCGACCTCGGCAACCGTGGTGCGGCCGCTCAGGACGCGGCACACGTCGTCGAGCCCGAGCCCCAGCTCCCGCAGCGTGCGGACCAGCTCGACGCGAGCCACGGACTCGGCGTCGTACAACCGGTAGCCGCCCGCCGAGCGGGCCACAGGCGGCACCGCCCCCTCGTCCGACCAGAAGCGCAGGGTCCGCACCGGAACTCCGGTGCGGCGCGCGAGCCGGCCGATGGTGAGCACGTCGGGGCGTTCGTCGTCCATGAACCAGATCCTCAACCCTCCGGCGGCTGGAGACTCAAGTGCCTCGGTGCGACATCCCGTGAGTTCTCCAGAGCTCTGCCGAGTTTTCTCACCGACGCCGGCGTCGGCAGCATGTGCCTCCTCGCCTTCGACCAGACTGCAGACTGATCAGATCGGACGAGAAAGCTTCGGGAATCCCGAAGTCACGTCACTGACCGGCAGATCATGCGAACGAGAAAGAAGCCCCAGGCCAGCGGCTCCGGGCCCTGGCAAGAACCACGGGAGCCCACGGGATGTCGCACAGTCCGATACCGAGTTGGGCTCTGTCGCGTCGGCGGGTTTTGGGTGCCGGGTTCAGATGGGGGTGTTCTCGTCGGGGACGAAGGGCTCGCCGTGGCCGGGGACGACCAGGGCGGGCTTGAGGGCGAGGATCTTGCGGCGGGAGGCGCGCAGGCCCTCGTGGTCGTCGGAGGTGGGGTCTTCGGCGGGGCCGTCAACGCTCCACCAGGCGTGGGTGAGGACGACGGTCCCTTCGGCGGTTTCCGCGACGGTGGAGATGTCCTGGGGGGTGTGGCCGGGCGTTTCGATCAGGCGGATCGAGGGGGAGAGCTGGTATCCGTCGGCGGGCCGGTCGTACCAGAGGTGGTTGTGGTAGGCGGCCCAGACGTCGTGGGCGCGCGCGTTGATGAAGAGAGCTGCGTTGAGGGTGTGGTCGGGGTGGTGGTGGCTGAAGACCACGTCAGTCACCTGCTCGGGGCTGATTCCGGCGTCGGCGAGCGGGTCGAGGATGAGTGTGCGGTCCTCGACCATGCCGGGGTCCACGACGACGATCATGTCGCCGTCGCGCAGGAGGCCGACGGTCGAGGCGACATGCCACGGCTTCTCGCGGCCGTCGCGGTCGGCATTGCGGGTGTCGAGGCTGTCGTAGCCGGTGGTCAGCAGGGTGAATGTGGCCGTCATGAGAGGTAATGGTCCTTCGTCGATCGTGGGGAATGGCCGGCATGGAGGGCGAGGTGTGCCGTCCGTGCCGGGGCTTGAGGGTGTGCGAAGCCGCGCCCCGGCGCGGGTTCGGTGAACCGGCGGCGGGGCGGGGGTGGCCGAACTCAGTCGGCGGTGGTCTGCGTGCGGCGGGCGTAGGCGCGCGCGGCGCGGGCTCGGTCGCCGCAACGGACCGAGCACCAGTGGCGACGCCCGGCACGCAATAGGTAGCGGTTGCAGGGGGTGGAGGGGCAGGCCGTCAGCCGTTCGGCGTCGGGCCCGGCGAGCAGGTCGGCGGCGTCGGCGGCGAGGATGCCCAGGGCCTGGTCGACGATCTGGTCGATGGGGTGCGGGGCGGTGCGGTGCATGCCGCGGATCGCATCCCAGCCGAGCGGGGAGGCGGTGGGGACCCGGGCGAGGGCGTCGTTGACGGCGGCCAGCGCGGTTGCAGGTGCGGGGTGGCCGCCGACCTGGGCGGCGAGCAGGGCTCGTACCTGTTCGCGCAGGGAGCGCAGGCGTGCCGCGCAGATCTCCTGCAGGCCCGCGTCCGCGGGGGCCAGGTCGTGGTCTACCAGCCACTGGTTGGCGCCGGAGGGCGTGCCCAACGAGTCGAGGAACTGGCCGCCCGGCAGGGCGATGGCGCTGTTGGCGAGGTCGAGCGCGGGGTAGTGCTCGGCGCCCGGTGACGGCGGCAATCCGGGGTCGGCAGTTTCGACAGTGGTGGGGGTATCGGTCTCACTCACCCGTCTCACGGTACAGCTTGCTTTCATCCGTGACAAACACCTATGGTCACGGATGTAAGCCAATCTATCCGTGAGGTGGTTCTCGTCATGACAGTAACCGGCGCGTCCAGCGAGCAGGTCCCCATCCGTGTCTTCGGCGGTCCGACCGCGCTCATCGAGTACGGCGGGCTGCGCTTCCTGACCGACCCGACCTTCGACGCCCCCGGCGCCTACCCGTCTGGGCTGGCCAAGACCGCGCCCGCCTCCGCCACACCCGCTGATCTGGGCCGGATCGACGTGGTGCTGCTGTCGCACGACGAGCACGACGACAACCTCGATGCCTCGGGCCGCACCCTGCTCGCCGGCATACCCCTGACCCTGACCACGCCCAGCGGCGCCGGCCGGCTGGGCGGCACCGCCCGGCCCCTGAAGGACTGGGAGTCCATCGACCTGGACCGCCCCGGCGGTGGCACGATCACCGTCACCGGCGTCCCGGCCCTGCACGGTCCCGGGGCACGCGAGGACCTCGAACCGGTCGTCGGCGAGGTCGTCGGATTTGTCCTGAGTGGTGATGGCCTGCCCACCGTCTACGTCAGCGGTGACAACGCCCAGCTCTCCCTCGTCCGTGAGATCGCCGAACGATTCGGCCCGGTGGACACCGCTGTGCTGTTCGCCGGCGCGGTCCGCACTCCCGTCCTGGACCGCGCGCTGCTCACACTCGACAGCGTTCAGGCCGCCGAGGCCGCCCGCATCCTGGGCGCCCGCCGCATCGTGCCCGTCCACTTCGACAGCTGGGCCCACTTCACCGAGGGCCGCGACGAGCTTGTCGCCGCCTTTGCCGCCGCCGCTCTCATCGACCGCGTCGACTTCGGCGTCCGCGGCTGAACCCACCTACGTCGCACGCGTACGCCGGACAGCCGGGCACCGGCCGACAGTATCTGCCACGACTGTCGGCCGGCGCCCCCGCGCGCCGCACACCTCGAAACCGAAGGACCGCACGACCATGACCGACCCCATCCGCGGCACCCGCCACGGCTCCGCCCCCGCCGCCCTGTCCGTACTGGACTCCGCCATGACCGGCACCGGCCAGAGCGCCGCAGAGTCACTGGCCGGCAGCATCGAACTCGCCCGGCTCGCCGACCGGCGCGGCTTCACCCGCTACTGGATGAACGAGCACCACGCCATGCCCGGCGTCTCCACCTCCAGCCCGCCCGTCCTGCTCTCCCGGCTCACCGCGGAGACCAGCAGACTGCGGCTCGGCGCGGGCGGAATCATGCTGCCCAACCATCCACCGCTGGTCGTCGCCGAACAGTTCGGCATGCTGAACGCCCTCGCCCCCGGCCGCATCGACCTGGGCCTGGGCCGTGCCCCAGGCACCGATCACACCACGGCCGCCGCCCTGCGCCGCGGCGCGAGCGACGCCGAGGACTTCCCCCAGCAGGTCGCCGAGCTGCTGCACTTCCTCGGCGACGACTTCCCCGCCGAGCACCCCTACGCGGAGCGCGTGTACGCCGTGCCGGGGCCCGCCCAGGACCGGCTCAACGGCGTCACCCCGACCACCGGCCGTCTGCCGGTGTGGCTGCTCGGCTCATCCGGCTACTCGGCGCAACTCGCCGCCCGGCTCGGCCTGCCCTTCGCCTTCGCCGCACACTTCAACCCGCGCGACGTCGTGACCGCCCTGCGCCTGTACCGCGAACGGTTCACTCCGTCCGGGACCCTGGCAGAGCCGTACGCGCTGGTCAGCTTCACCGTCGCGGCCTCCGACGACGAGCGTGAGGCCCGCCGCCAGGCCGGCACCCTCGCGCACGCCATGCTCCGCATGTTCCAGCGCAAGTCCTACCTGCTGCCATCCCCCGAGGAAGTGGACGCCTACCCCTACGACGCCTCAGAACGCCAGGCCGTCGACAGCTGGCTGACCCACGTCCCGCACGGCACCCCCGCACAGGTCACCGCCCACCTCAACCAGGTCCAGCGGGACTCCGGCGCCGACGAACTCATGATCGGCAGCGTCGGCCACTCCGTCCAGGCCCGGCTGCACTCCACCGAGCTGCTAGCCGACGCCTACGGCATGCCCGACAACCCGAACTGACGCGGGGGCGGGCGGCCATAACAACCCGGACCTGCGCGCCCATCGACACCGATCACCCTTCACCGCCAAGTCCCCCTGATTCTCCCGGAGATTTCGAGGAGTACCCGTGGCCACCGTCCTCGCCCTGTCCGGCAGCCCCTCCCGTGCATCCCGTACCGCCCTGCTGGCCGAGCACACCACTGCGGGCCTGCGGGCCAGCGGCCACCGGACCTACGTACTGGCCCTGCGCAACCTGCCAGCGGCACCGCTGCTCGCTGCGGACATCCATGACCCGTTCCTCGCCCGCGCCGTGAATCTGGTCGCCGAGGCCGACGCCCTCGTCGTGGCCACCCCCATCTACAAGGCCGCCTACTCCGGCCTGCTCAAAACCTTCCTCGACCTGCTGCCCCAGCACGCATTCGCCGGGAAACCGGTGCTGCCCCTGGCCACCGGCGGCAGCCCAGCCCACGTCCTGGCCCTCGACTACGCCCTGCGCCCGGTCCTCACCGCACTCGGCGCCCAGGTCTGTCAGGGCCGGTTCATCCTGGACCGGCACATCACGACCGCCCCGGACGGCGCGATGACCCTCGACCACGACGACGAGAGGCAACTGGCCCGCGTCGTCGACCAGTTCGACCTCGCTCTTCCGTCCCGCGCACACCTGACCGCCGCCTGACGACGACCGACAGCCCCGCCCGGTAGCCGCCACCCCGGTATTCCGGCGTCCCGGTATTTTCGAAAGAAAGTACGGACCACATGGCCCACCTGTCCCGCACTCCCATCCGCACTCCGCCCGCCGCCGCTCTCGCCCCCGCCATATCCGCGGTGCAGAAGCGCACCCTGACCGTGCTGCTCGTCTCCCAGGTCCTCAGTGGTCTCGGCCTCGCCGCAGGTGTCACCGTCGCCGGCCTGCTGGCCGGGCAGATGCTCCACAACACCTCACTGTCCGGACTGCCCATCGCTCTGCTCACCGCGGGCTCCGCCGGCGCCGCCGTCGTCATCGGACGCCTCTCCCAGCGCCTCGGCCGCCGCCCCGGACTGGCCGCCGGATACCTCACCGGCGCTCTCGGCGGTGCGGGAGTCGTCGTCGCGGCCGCGCTCGACAGCCCCGCGCTGCTGTTCGTCTCCCTGTTCCTGTACGGAGCCGGCACCACGTCCAACCTCCAGGCCCGGTACGCCGGAGCCGACCTCGCCGCACCCCACCAGCGCGCCCGCGCCACCTCCACCGTCATCGTCGCAACCACCGCCGGCGGCATCGCCGGACCACTGCTCGCCACCCCCGCCGGACACCTCGCGACCGCGCTCCACCTGCCCGAGCTGACCGGCCTGTTCCTCCTCTCCACGGTCGCGTTCACGCTGGCCGCACTCACCCTGCTCGTATGGCTGCGGCCCGACCCGCTGGTACTCGCCCGCACCCTGCCCGCGGCCTCGGACGAGGGCGCACCCGCAGACTCCTCGGCCCGGTCCGGCCCCGGTCTGCTCGTCGGCGTCGTGGTCCTCGTCCTCAGCCAGCTGGTCATGGTCGCCGTGATGACCATGACCCCCATCCACATGCACGCCCACGGCTTCACCACCGCCGCGTCCGGCCTGGTCATCGCCCTGCACACAGGTTCCATGTATCTGCCGTCGCCGCTGGCCGGCCGCCTCGTCGACCGATTCGGCGCCACTACGATGAGCGTGGTGACGGCCGGCACGCTGCTCACCGCGGGCGTAGTCGCCGCCCTCGCGCCCGGCCACTCCTTCACCCTGATCACCCTCGCCCTCGTCCTGCTCGGCATCGGCTGGAGCTTCGGCCTGGTCACCGGCACCGCGATCGTCACCAACAGCACGCCCCTGGCAACCCGGGCCAAGGTGCAGGGACTGGTCGACGTCGCCATCGCCATCGCGGGCGCCGTCGGCGGCCTGGCCTCCGGCATCGTCGTCGCCGCCACCAGCTACCCGATCCTCGCCGTCCTGTGCGGCGCCCTCGCCTTCGCGGCCGCACCTGCAGCCATCGTCGCAGCCCACAAGAGCTCCGCGCGCGCCTGACCGATGTAGTCGGGGCAAGACCAGAATCCGAGCGAAACGTGCCGCACACCAGCGGCCAGGTAAGCCACATGCACGAATCGGTGGCGAGGACCTCCGCGGACTCGAAGAGACGACGACACAATGGCGACCAGCGCCCCGTCTGCCGTGTGCCCTCGAGCACGGTCTACTTCAACACGCTGAACTTGACAGGGAACGCACCTGGTCGGATGACACGACCCACTCCATCCACGAATCCCAGACCCTGCGCATCGAGCACGTCCACGAAGCCCACCCCCGCGAGACCGCGTGGACCGTGGCCGCCTACGGGACCCCCGTCTCCGACCGCATGTGGGTCCTCACCGCGACCGGCGCCACCCCGCCCCGGTGCTGCAGGAACTGCTGGACCACCTCGCCGACGGCGACGGCTGGGACACGGCCATCGGCGCACCGGTGGACGAGAAAACCGTCACCACCGCCACGCAGCCCCTCTCCGACGCCGGCTGGAAGCACACCGTGGACGGGCGATGGATCCGGTGGACGTCCCCCACCGGGGACGCAGGCATCCAGTTCGACGCCTTCACCGCCCAGCACCCGAGCCAGAACCTCGCCACCTGGACCATCTGGGCCGGCCCAGCCCCCGACCATCCCGCCTGGACCCTCACCGCGTCCCCGAACACACCGAGTTCGCTGCTGGCCGACCTCTCCGAGACCCTCGCCCACAGCACCGGTACTCGCCACCCCCAGACCGCGAGCCACGAACGCAGGACGAACCTCGGCACCACCCCGCCCGCTACGCCGACGGTCGCGGCCGGCCGTTCACGCTGACCACCTGCACGGCAGAGCGGGGCAACATAGCGCGGGATCGCCGGTTAGCCAAACCGGCGATCCCACGCACCATTGATAGTCCACCGCCACGCCCTGCCCGCACGTCGAAAGGCACTACCCCGCGACCACAGACCAGCCGCGAAGCGCGCCCGTCAAGAGGCCGGCGAGCAATCACGCCGCCGCGTAGCTCGCCCGGAACAGATCCTGCGCCCGCTCCACGTCCCTCGGCGTACGCAGCTGCACCTCCAGATCACCCGTCCCGTGGTGACCGAGCCCGGCCACGTCCCGGGTGAAACCCGGAACGAGGTCGACGAGCTTCGGGGCGACCTTCAGATAGACCAGCAGCTTGCTCCGCTGCGGCGGACAGACACAGGCAAAGTTCCGCAGTCGCTGATATGCCCGGTACGTCTTGCGCTCAACGCGGTTCACACCGTCCCCGAGCCCGAGCAGCGCCTCGTCGACCGCGCTCGCCAGCTCCGCGACCGACGCGCCCCGGACGTCGGCTGCCGCCCGCACGACGGCCTGGCGGCGCGTCCGGCGTGCTACCTGCATGCCGCCGCTCACGGACGCCACGGTCTCAAGGCCGAACAGGTCGCTGCCGAAGAGTCGGTAGCGGACCAGGTCGATCGACCGCCGGTGCTCGCGTACGGCGTGCACGTCGTAGCGGGTGAAATCGCCGGCGATACAGATCAGGCGCGGGCCGCTCCACAGGACCTGGGACGCGGCCTTCGCCCCGAGCCGGTCGCGGACCAGGTGCTCGAACTCCGCCCGGTGGTCCATCAGCCACGAGAGGTAGAACAGGCCCTGGTTGATGACGCCGGCGTCGACGCCCCGCTTGTACTCGACGATGACCGGCGAACCGTTCTCATCCAGCCCCAGAGAGTCGGTGCGCCCGGCGTGGACCGGCCCGGTGCTGTACTCGCTCGCCAGGAACCGGACGCCCAGCAGCACCTCCATGTTCGCCTCGACCCGGCGCTGCACATCGGTCTCTACCTCAGCAAGACACGGCGCGACCTCGGTCACGCCGCTACTGGTCGTATGGAACAGCTTCAGGCCCGACACCTTCCCCTCCTCGGCTCACAGGGCACCAACGCCGAGAGAGGGAAGGATTGTTTCCACAACGGCCCTCAGCCGTGTGAAGATGGCGTGAGCGACGTCGCGTTCCCTCATGGGCCCACGCTGTCCCCCGGTCCGCCGGGCAGGGGCGGTTCCCCCATGTGTCCCCCAGCTGTGCTGAAGCACCGTCAGGTCGACGCGAAAGTCCAGCTCAGGGCGAGTGCGCACCACGATAGGCCGAGCGCCTTCTAAGCGCTTGGCCGCAGGTTCGAGTCCTGCCGGGGGCGCAAACGCTGTCTGAGCTGCGAAAACGTGGCTCAAGCGCCCCAGTCGGAGCGCTGTGACTCACCCGTCCGATAGTTGGGCAAGGTGAGTCGCCGACTCAACTTTGCCCAGCTCTCACGAGAGAGCCACAGGCATGACACGGAGCCCTCTGCGCACACAGCAGAGCACGAGCAAGAGCGCACGTCGTCTCACGTCCGTACGCAGCACACACGAGCGTGAGGACGCTGCCAGCACGCGCGCACACGTACTAAGCGACTACGCAACGCACCTGCGAGCCAGCAACAACAAGCGCGGTAGGCCCTACGCCGAGAAGACAGTCACTGCGTACACCAAGGCAGCGCGTACGCTCGACCGCTGGCTGAGCACATCTCCGCAGGTCAGCGCAGCACAGGCGGACACCAGCGCAACACAGAGGGCGGGTGTGGCACAGCCCGCTAGCTTCCTGGACTGCGACGCCCAGGCCCTGAACGTCTTCTTCCGCGCGCACTACGACGGCGGGAAGGGCGAACGACAGGGTGGGACTCACACCCTCCAGCGCAACTTGCGCCCCTTCTTTAAGTGGCTGGAAGCCGAGTACGACCACGCGAACCCGTACAACGACGCACGGCTCCAGCGCTACGCGCACCCGGAGGACGTACGTCCACAGACGCTCTCCGTCGAGTTCATCCGTGATCTGCTCCAGGTCACAGGCGGGGGCAATCCTCGGGTCCGCGCATTCGAGAAGGTGCGAGACCACGCCATCATCCGGGTACTGACGGAGGGTCTGAGGGCGGAAGAACTCCTGTCCCTGCGACTCGACCACTTGCACCTGGACCAAGGACTCATCGGCCCAGTGACCCCACTGAAGGAGGCGAGGGCCAGTGGTGAGGGCCGCATCATCCCGCTTCAACCTCGGACAGTCGTGGCGATCACGCGGTACCTGCGGGCGCGAGAGAGTCACCGCCGAGCCAACCCGAACTCACCCGACTACACCGAATGGCTCTGGCTCGGGACACGCAACCGAGACCGGCTCACGTACTCGGGCCTGTATCGGATGCTGAACCGTCGGGCCGCTGACGCTGGGTACGGCAACCCGGACAACCCTGAGTCCAAGAGCATCGTTCACCCGCACCAGTTCCGACACACGACCGTGGATGACCTGCTGTCCGCTGGCGTCTCCGAGGGCGACGTGATGACCATCGCAGGCTGGAAGGACCCGTCAATGCTCAGGCGGTACGCGGCGGACATGGCAGCGACCCGAGCAGTGAACGCCGTCAAGCGCATGGGAGACCGCTACTGACCAGCGGCTAAGCACAGGCCGGCGAGCACAGCAGAGGGCTGGTGTGGAACGTCCCACACCAGCCCGCTACTCGTCGGCCTTCACGAACGATCCTTGGCCAAGGATCGTGTAGAGCCGTCCCTCTTCTCGGAGGGCGACCACGGCTTTCTGCACCGTCGAGGGCGCCACGTCCAGCTCGGCCGCCAACTCGTTCACGGCAGGGAACCGCTCGCCCGGCTCGTACACCCCATTGTCGAGCCTGCTCCGTAGCTCAGTGGCTACCTGGGGCCAGACAGGTTTCCCACGGTCAAGATCCATGGTTCTCAGCGTCCGCGAATCTGCGAGATCACGCGACCGCGTATACCCGTATACGCGTATGCTCAGTGACGCAGAGCACAACGCAAGACCCCCGCGACCGTGCGACCGGTCCGGGGGCATGGCCCGCACTAGCAAGGAGTGCAGACGTGCGAACTCTACTGGCCCTGATCCTCTCGTGGCTCTTGCCGTCCAGCGGCAAGCGACGACGCCCCGCCGAGGGTTACACAGATCGTGTAACCCCTGACACGGCACCTACCCGGCGGCTGATCATCACGCGCGACGCGGTGGGTGTGGGACGTCCCGCCGCATTCATCGAGGTCGACGGGTTGCCGCTCGTACGGCCCTACCTCGTCGCCCACGAGCGAGAGCAGGAGCGACGACGACAGCGGGACAGGCGAACCGCGCTCACCCTCGCAACCCTCGGCATCGACTTCCACGGAGTGGCGGCATGACCCAGCCCGAGAGCACCCGGCCTCAGTCCCAGCCCGAGCCCGACAGCAGGCTCCTCCGCCTCTTGCCGTGGAGCGATGACGACGGCAAGACGGCTCTCCTGTCGACCGACGGTACCGAGACGTACCTGTCCCGTCTCGCCGACAGGGTCGAGGAGCAGCAGATCGAGACAGCCGCCATTGCCCTGAGTCTGACCAAGCCGATGGTTGAGGACGGCGCGAAGCTCACGGTGCCTGAACTCCGTTGGGCCGCACGGAGGCTCATCGAGAGCCTGTCCGAGCTCCTGGTCATCGCTGAGAGCAGGGGCCAGCGCATCCCGCCGTACGCCGAGCCCGACGACGCCGACAAGTAGGCGCCACCCCTAGACGAGAGCCCCGAACGCTCGCACTGCCCACGAGTGTTCGGGGCTCTCTTACGGCTCTGGCCACTCTGGCCAGCGCTTGATAACAGGTCGCCTAGGAATGCTGCCATTTCTCTCGGGACGGTTCCCGTACTCCGAAAGTGTCGACCTGTCAGAAACACGACGACCCAAGGGGAAACCGACATGACCGATGCTCCTACTCCTGTAACGCGCTTCGACCACTCCGGCTGTGAGCACGAGAAGACCAAGACCGCTCGGGCCAAGTGCAGGAAAGCCATGCGCGAGGCCGAGGGCACGCCGAAAGACCCGGCGAAGAAGACGACGGCAAAGCCCGCTGCTCCCGCCAAGAAGAGCCCGACCCGCGCGACGCCCGCGAAGAAGTCGCCGACCAAGCCGACGGGTGACGCGGCGGAGTAACGCACCACACCCAGCAGAGAGGGCCTTGACGCATTGTGCGTCAGGGCCCTTTCTCATGGACTCGCCGGCACGCACTGACCAGCCACGATTACTGTGCGCCGTACGCACAGAATCGATGTACGCGCGTCTGGCGAGACCGGTTGCTGAGCGCGTGTCTTCCTGTCGCTCGCTCTGTCGGGAGCCGAGAGGCGCTATACAGCGCTCCTAACGCTGAGATGCGCGCGAGAGTGTGAGTGCAGACGCGCGAGATGCCTAAGACCGTGTCCTACGTGGTGAGGCAGACGAGTCGCCTGCAGCAGCACAGGGCTGAGGAGCGGTCCAGGCGCCTCCGGGTACATCCGGGTCAGGCGTGCTGCCATCTGCATCAGGTTCGTGCCGAATGCGCTGGCGCCGTCGCCGGTTCATCGCGTTCCGAGCGTCGCTGTCGGTGGGATACGCGAGACTGTCGATGTGTTAATCGGTTACCTGATCGCGGTTGTCCCTTGGATGGCTGCTGTAGCGATCGTTCTACTCCACGTTCCTGGACCGGTTCAGCGCTGGTGGTCAGGGTGGTTGGACCGCTTCGAGCGACTACGCGCCGCCTCGGGGGTGCGTCGAGCTGCCCCGCTTCTGACGCAGCTACTGCTGCTGCCGCCTCGAATACAAGATCGTGTCGGCGGCCACGGATTGGCCCCTCAGTATGTCGTGCGGTGGTGGCACGCTCTGCCCCTGGCCACGCCAATTAAGACACTCCGGTTTGGCTTGCTGCTATTCGTCTTAGTGCACGTCGACGACATGGCCGACTGGGAGCATCTGCGGTTGAGCGCGGATCCGGGACCGCAGCCTGGCGTGGTGCAGGCACTGCTCAGCAGCATCGTGGCTGTGCCGATGTCGGTGCGCCTCTGGGACTTTTCCGCGATCAGCAGAGTCACGGAAGTTCTCTTCTGGGCCCTGATCTTGATCGCTGAAGTGCGGCTCCTCAAGCGCATGAACCTAACCAGCTATGGCAACGGAGCGACGCATGCCGTCTATGACCTGGAGGCCCTCGCCGGGTACCCGGACAAGAAAAGTGCGCGAATGGAGGACCGGCGCTGCTGGCCTGTCGTTGCACTGCTGACGGTCGCAGCCCAGTGCGCCACAGTTCTCCGTCGCTGGGAGGAAACCCAGCCGGACTGCCAGATCCCGAGAGTTTCCATGCAACCGGTTGAGCGCGCCATTTGGAGGGCCCATCGCACCCGCCGCGCCAGAGCCAGACGGCACAACGAGCGGCAGTTCAAGGCACATGCTGCACTGGTGGTGGGCGCGCTACGAAGGGCCGAAGCGCGGCAGGACTCCGAGCCAGGCCGTGCCCTTGAAGACCTCATCGTGATGCTGCTGAAAATCGCCGAACGCTACGCCGAGGGCCGTATCGACGACCTTCTCGACGCAGATCAACTCGCCGGCGTGACTCCGGCCGCACCGAGGGAGCGATTGCGGGTGGTCGTGGTGGGGGGCGTGGTCGTGCTGGTCATGGCTGGTGCGGCCGTCCTCGGATTGCCCGATGCTGCACTCGTCCCTTTGCTGCCGGTGGTGGTGCTACTCGTTGCGGTCGTCTTCAACCGCGGCCGGATCCCAACTGCGGGACAGCTCACCGATTTGATCATCCCTCGGTGAGGGCTGAGAGCCCATGTTGAAGCCCTACCCGCCTCACCGCATAGGACACCGTCTAAGCGGCGAGAGCCTCGCGGGCTGGTGTGGTACGTCTCCGTCTGTCGCACGCCCGGCAGCGTCTATAGCCCCGGTATATCCGCGTGTTCTCCTTGGTGTACTCATGACCCCAGACGCAGTGCGTTCGGCGGCTCCAGTAGCGCCCCTGGCGCCCAGCCTCGCGCATGTCCCGCATGTTGTCCTTCTGGTCCCCGACGTAGAGATGACGGGGATTGCAGCATGGCGGATTGTGGCAACGGTGCAGAACCAAGAGATCCCGCTCTAGCTCCTCGCCCAGGAGGAAACAGACGAGCCAGCGGTGAGCGCGGTAATGCTTGCGACCAATGGCGAGTTGTCCATACCCGCTCTCGAATAGAGCACCGTCCCACACCCAGCAGTGGTCGGGACCGGCCGACTTATCAAGGGACGCGAAGAACCAATGAAGGGTTTCCCAGTAGCCGTTCATAAAGCCACGCTATCCACGGTTCTGCGGCATTAGCCCGCGTCGGGCGCCCATATGCATTGTGACGCGGACACCAACATTCACTGGATGTCATGGAAAGAGCTCTCGGGATGAGGTGGTCTGAATATGAGGCCGTTGCAACGGAGTTCCGTGCGCGACTGGCCCGAGGCGAGTTCCCGGAGGCTGTCAGTGATTCGACAGTAACCGGCCCCCAACCTGTGCTTCCAGTCTCGGTGGGGGCCAGTGCCGTACTGAGGGGCCGCGTGCGGGCCGTCGGGTAGCGACCCGGCTGGCCCTAGAGGGCCATCAGCGTTGTGACAACCTCTCGTAGATCACCAGAAACGGGGCTACATAGCCGGACGCTTCGGTCGGCGACGCGTGGCCGCTCACGATCAGTGCTGCGCCTGCCAAAAGCGCGCTGACGTAGATCATGGCCGTTATCCACAAGGATGTTGTCTGAGGCTGGCTTTGAGGCTCTAACCCGTCCATACTGGGGGCTGCTCCTTCCCGTAGAGCGGTTGATGGAGTTGAGGGCCACCTGCCACCGGCTATGCGTAGGTGGCCACTCCTTCTTCACGGCAAGCAATGCGCGTTGCCGTTTCGGCAGAATGCCATGGCGCAGCGTGCGGGGTCAAGCTGATCTCCTTGAGTTCGAAGGCAAGTTAACCCATATTCCATTACGTTCGCCATGGGAATGGGATTCAGACCTTTGAATCGAAGGTGACTGTTGGCTAGCGGTCGTCGGCCCTGAGGGCGGAACGGGCTCCGGACCTTGTGACCGCAACTTCGTCGCCCCGGCCCCGAATCACTGCTAGGCCGCCGACTTCACCCACGTCACCACCTTCGCCGGCGCCGTCCACGTCGCCTTCGTCGTGGACACCTTCTCCCACCGCATCGTCGGCTGGTCCGCGGCCACCTAGAGCGAAACGCGGCTCGCCCTGGACGCCCTCGAGATGGCCCTCTGGCAGCGCAATCGGGGCCGCCATCAACATCGTCCCGAAGTAACCAACCGTCAGGAGCCCCGGAGAGTACGAGTCTCCGGGGTTCTTGGTGCATCGCTCAGACGCGCGTCTCGGTCGCTCTCTCGTCGACACGCACTCTCATGCACGACGCATGAGAGCCCGAGAGCAACGCTCAGAGCGTTCTAGGACGTGCTCTCGCTCTCGTCGCTCTGTGCGTCGTCGTTCACGACGCTCCGCAGGAGCTTTCGCCACCTTCGGCACTTGGAGCGCTCGGCCTTCGTCTTCTCGTGATCACAGTTCTCGTGGCTCTCGTGGGCCATCACTTCTCCCCCGCGCCGCCGTTGAGGATCTCGTGTTGCCGGTCCACCATCTCTTCCCACACTTCCAAGTGGACCGCGTAAGCGTCACAGGCCCGGATGTACCTCCTGACGTAGTCCTCCTCGATCTCTTCCCGCTCGTCCTGGCAGTCGGCGCACAGGCCCGTCATCTTCCACTCGACGATGTAGTTGGCCTCGTCGTCGGGGTCCGTGTGGTCGATGTCGCCCAGCATCTTGCCGTCCGCACCGAACACGGGCTTTCCACAACCACCAGGTGCAGACAGGCACCGGCCCTCGTTTAGGGCGTCCGCGATGAGTTCTTCCAAGCTGGCCATTTGACTCCCACCATTCCCGTTCGGTCGTGCATTTGCTGACGTCGAGAACGCTAGATCTCTGACACAACGCCTGAAAATGCCTGAGCGCGGGCGATGGCTTAGACATCACACTAAAGAGCTATCCAGCGGGTGAGCGTGGGATGAGCAACAAAGCCCGCCTATCGTGACCCACTTATGGGTCATTCTCGCGTGATTACTGGGCATAGCCGGACAAGATTGCATCCGGCGGTTACCCTCCGTGGCCCTGCGCACCATGGGTTCGATTCGTATGGCCTGTTCCACACCAGCCGAGACGGACTCGGCGGTTCGGGGCTTAGTCCCTGGTAGAGGAGGCGTGATGGCCAGGCTGATTGACACGGGATTCTGGGACCAACTCTGGACAGGCATAGAGACCTCTCCGGACGACTGGCCCACACTCGCCGAGAGCGACCAGTGGGACGAGTGGATGAAGGGCGGGACCTGGGTCGCAAAGAAAGGCGAGGACTTTACCGGCTCGGCGGAGGAGTTTGTCTATGGGACGCAGCGTCGGGCCATGGCTGCTGACCTGGGCTGGGATAATGTGTGGTGGCCTTCGGAGGTGATCTTCCGATTCCGCTATTTCCCGGCCGCGGAGAGGGACCTGACCTTCTCGAAGCCGCTTCCCGCTCATGATGAGGTGACTGGGGAATACCTGGGCTACTGGAGACTGCCGGACGGTACGCGGATTGAGTTGCCCGCCAATGTCTCACTCACGATGAACGACGCGACCTAAAGCTCTAGGCGCTCCTCCGTTCTCGCGTGTCGAGTTCATCGCGCGTGCTCTGCCGAGAGCCTAGAACATCGCTCACGCTCGTTTAGGAGCTATCGAGAGCGCACATGAGACGTACGCACGCACGTCGATTCACGAGAAAGCCCCGTACCGATTCACTGGTACGGGGCTTCTGTATGCGTGGCAGCGATTGCAAAGTCTAGGTAAAGAGCTTCTGCCGTATCGGCACATAGGAGCTTGCCGTAAAACGTCGCAGCGATCAGCATTGATCATGAAAGCCGAAATGATCGAAATGGGAGGCAACATGCCCGCCAAGATTTACCCCTGGGAAAAGTGGACGGATGGGCAAGTTCACACCATCTACCGGGGTACAGACTTCACTCAGGGCTGCCGCGAGATGACCAAGTCCATCAGGAAGCACGCCCACGACAACGGCATGAAGGCCAAGGCTATCGACCTAGGCGACTCCGTCCGCTTCCAGTTCTTCGAGGCCGCGAAGGCCGAGTAATCACCCGCCGCGAACCGAGGGAGGAAAGGAAACGATGAGCCATGAATACGCTTACGCGGCTCAAGGTATACCGCCGCCATCACTGCGAGCGGCGACACAGGACCTACGAGACATTCGCCCGGTGCGTGTGGAAGAACGCCATCTGGGTCCGGGCATTCGACCTGGGAACGCACCTGCCCTATGCGCTGGTGTCCGACTGTCGGAAGCCGTATCTGTACGGCGACCAGCGCACGGTAAGTCTCTGGGCCTCGCAGGAAAGCGCGGAGCGACAGAGGGAGTGGATCGACCGCACGGGATGCGGGGGAGGCTGCTACCGAGACCACGAGGTCATCAGGCTGGGAATGCAGCCATGAGAAAGGCCCGCTTTGTGGGGAAGCGGGCCAACTCAGATAACCGAACTGCCAGGAAAGAAAAGGTAACGGAATGAAGCATAACGACCTCTTTAAGGGATTGCAATTCCTGGTCATTTCCGGGAAGCGAAACTCTCAGGACAAGCTCCACATGCAGCCGCGAGGGATCATCGGCGCTTCGGCGCTGGCGACGCTCAAGCCCGAGAAGGAGCGGCCGGAGCTGCTGTTCGCTCCGTTCCCGATGACGGTCGACGATGCTATGCCGTCGATTGCCCGAGCTGGGGACGGCGGTTGTCTGGTCTGGACCGACGTGGACCACAGCCTCACCAGGGAACAGAAGGGGCTGGCCGAAGAGCTGGGCGCCTGGCTGCTGGCCTCGGGCACGCCGGGCCGCCGTCAGGTGTTCATCCGCCTGGACTCTGCCACACCAGCCCATCACGTCGAGGCGTTGAACCGTGCCCTGTGCGAGAAGCTGGACGGCGACACGTCGAAGATCTCCCGCGCGGCCATCATGCGCCTGGAGGGCGGCTTCAACACCAAGGGCGGTGAGCGCCGTCGTGCTCGCTTCGTGCACCAGTCAGAACGCGTCTGGAGCGCTCCTGAGCTAGCCCGGAAGCTCGGTACGGAGCTTCCCGACACAGACACGCGCGACACTGTCTCTGAGATGCCGACCGGGCCTCTCAAGCCCGAGGAGCCTGCCAAGCGCAACCGCCGCGCCGAGTGGGCACTGGACACAGCCAACAGTAAGTACGAGTCCGGCAACCAGACGAACCGTGACGGGGTGCTCTGGGGCCTCTACAAGGACCTGGCTCGCCCGGTGTCGCAGAAGGTCAAGGGCATCGCGGGAGCGGGCGTTACCGACGGGGGTCACCTCCTCTGGTACGCCCTCCGGTGCGAGGCGGCCAAGCACGATGCCAGCTGGGTTGCTGGGGACGTGAAGAGGTTCCTCCGGAGCAAGGAGTACGTGGTCTTCACGGAGGCGGCCGAAGCGGAGACGGCGGGTGTGGAAGAAGACGTACCACACCAGCCCGAGAGTGCCGGCGAGCCTGCGGCCGAGCCGGTGAAGGATGACGAGTTCTGGGAGTCGCGGCCGTACCTGACGCACATCCGCGACTTTGCCCGCTCGCGTCTGGTCTCGCCGTGGGCAGTGCTGGGCGTCGTGCTGGCTCGCGTGGCCACCTGGATCCCTCCGGCGGTGACGCTGCCGCCCATTGTCGGCACCAAGGCGAGCTTGAACCTGTTCATCGCCATCGCGGACGACTCGGGTCTCGGTAAGGGCACGTCCATCGGTACCGCGCGCGATTGCATCGAGAACCCGTACACCCTCCAGTCGATCAACCTCGGCTCGGGTGAGGGCATCGGCCATCAGTTCATGGAGCGGGTCGGCGGCGAACTCAACCAGCACACCGAGGCCGTGATGTTCATGGTCAACGAGATCGACAGCCTTACCGCCATGCAGGGGCGCAGCGCCAGCACGGTTACGCCGACACTGTGTTCCGCGTGGGTGGGTGAGCCGCTCGGGTTCGCGTACGTGGACAAGAACAAGCGTCTGCCGATGGCCGAGCACACGTACCGCCTCACGCTCGTGTGTGGTGTCCAGCCGAAGCGGGCGCGGTCGCTCATCGAGTCGGCGGGCTCGGGTCTGCCTCAGCGCTTCCTGTGGTTCCCTGCTCTGGATCTGGGTGCGCCGGAGCTCAGCGACGACGCGGTGGAACCTAAGCCGATGCGGTGGATGCTCCCTGGGGGTGACCTGGAGCGCGCTTTGGGTGCGGGCGGTTACTCGGTACCGGTCGCCGCCTCGATCCGCCGACAGATCCGCGAGGAGCGCAGCGACCGGATGCGCGGGCTCCTGCACGTGGATGAGCTGGACTCTCACCGGAACCTGTCGCGGTTGAAGGCGGCCACGGCTCTCGCGTTTCTCGACGTGCGCGCGGAGGTGAGCGAAGAGGACTGGGAGCTGTCGGGGGGCTCATGGCTGTCTCGGATGCGACCAGGGGCCATGTCGTTGACGCTCTCCACCGCTTGAAGGTCGATGAGGCGCGCGACCGGGGCAAGGTCAAGGGCGCCGAGCAGATCGCCGCGACGGAGGAAGTGCACAAGGTCAACGACGCGGAGGACTGGGCCTGGAGCAAGATCAAGGCTGAGGGCAACGTGCGGGAGGGCGAGTTGAAGCGGCGTTGTCCGTCGCGGTTCAAGGACTACTTGCCGGAAGCTCTGGCGAGGCTGGAGCGGGACAAGAAGGTCAAGCGCGAGCAGGGCAAGCGCAAGGACAGCGTGAGCTGGCTCAAGATCTAGCGCGTCCAGCAACTCGCAACGCAACACGCAACGTTCGTCAACACGCAACGTTGCGTGTTGCTGCGAGACGCAACGACGTAGGCGCAGGACCTATATATAAAAGGTGGTTTTTTAATTTATGTAGTTCTGGGCGTTTTCAGGTAGTTGCGATTTCGACTCGCAGCGTTGCGTGTTGCGTGTTGCGTGTTGAGCGAGGGAGCAACACGCAACGCGTGACGTGGCTGCACGAGCAGACAGACGAGAGGGGGGTGGTGTGGGAGATGTGACGTTGATCAGTGCCGAGACTGAGGCGGACGACGACAGAGCGTGCGTTCTCAGAGAAGCGCGTGGGGTAGATATCGGCACAAAGCGGTGGGTGATGGGTTGCGGACGTAACGAGGCTGCACAGGCGAGATCTGAGCCCCACCCGCCCTCAGCCCTGGCCAGCACCGCCCTCTTAGAAACCAACTGTTCGGTGACCGAACTGCCTGTCCACCACTCAGCCGAGTGGCCGGGAGTGCGCTGCTGCCTCTGTGTTCTGGCCGTTTGAGATCACGCCGGCGGCCCGCGGGTGAGTGTCTACGTAACGGGCAGGTCCACAAGCCTGCCCGATCCGCGGGCCAGCGTAAGAGGCCATGATCACTCGCGCCAAGGCAGCTCCAGCCCAAAGCCGCTACGCCGACCTGCGCTGGCCGTTACGCGCTCTCATAAAATCTGCCAACCTCTACGCCTGTTGGGCTACCGTCCTGGTGTGACGATGCAGATGGATAGCCTGAACGGCTTCAACCCGCTCGGTGCGTCGGTGTCGGCGAAGTGCCCGCACTGTGTTCACCAGACAACCCTTCAGGTGATGGCGCATGAAGACCTCATAGGCAGTGAGATCGAAACGTCTTCGGGTGAGCAGGCTGCTCGATTCTTGCTGAGGCTCGACTGTGACTGGTGCAAGAAGAGCAGTGCCTACATCCAGACCGCAAAGATCACGAAACCCATGTTCCCTGACGGCAGGGGGAGTGGCCGGAGCCTCCAGACACTTTCTGTCACGCAGATTTACCCAGAGCAAACGCCGCGACAGCTAGGCCCGGAGGCCCCCCTTGCTGTACGCGAGGTCTTCGCCGAGGCGACGCTTGCAGAAGCTGCAGGAGCCTTTCGGCTCGCGGGTATCGGCTACCGGGCCACTGTCGAGCAGATCGTCAAGGACAAGGCTGCCGCAGGGAAGAACCTTTACGAACGCATCACCAGCTTGACGGCGCTGGGGGTAACTCAGGACATCGTGGATGCCTTCCACGAGGCAAGATTCGTGGGCAACGACGCAGCGCACGATGCGTTGGCCTACTCGGCAGAAGAGATCGCAGACATCGCAGAGTTGGTTATCGAGGCCGTGGTCGTGCTGTACGTCCAGCCTGCTCAGCGAGCCAAGATGGCACAGCAGCGTGCTGCGCGCAGAGCAGCCGCGAAACAGGCCGCTACTCAAACTAATACGTGATTAGGTCTGAGCGATGGAGGTCGCTGAGAGCCGTTGCAGTACAGCAGCGAGGTGCAGCGACCTGACTGTCCTCACGGTCCCACCGACCAGCCCTGCGGGGACAGCGAGTGAGCGCGGGGACTCCATCACGTGTCGGGCCGTCTCCGGGCCGTGAAAGGGCGCGTTGCTGGACGAGGCCCTGGCCCGTGAACTGTTTCCCGCGGCGCGCGTCTCTCGTGGTCTGTGACTCTCCGGCCGGTTTGAGGGTGTCCGTACCGCCCCGTCAGAGCGCTAAGCACCTGTTCCAGGGTGTTTATGGTCAGGTGCTTACGCCTGTTTGGGTGAATTGACCCAGGCTGTGCCACCGCTCTAAGCTGCGCGTTTGTCACAGCACCTCGGGTCTGAAGTCGCAGCGCCTTCTAAGCGCTTGGCCGCAGGTTCGAGTCCTACAGGGTACCCAGAACATGGCTGGTCCCCTGTCAAGGCCATGAGCCCCGGCGGTCCATCGATAGGCGTCGCGAACGGGGAGTCTGCGCCTGATCGCCCCCCGTGCAGTCGGCGGCCCTTTCCGCGCCAACCCGTGACAGGTGCCGGGAAGTCGGTACGCGCTACCAGGCAGCACGCCGGGGTGGGAGGAACGACCATCATGGCCCGGTCGGAGCGGCCGGCGATTGACCGAGAGAGGGGAACTAGGCCCCGCCCGCCGCTCGACGCCGACTGCGCGGCACCGTAACGGACCTGCTGAGCGTGGCACCCGAGGCACCCGCCGACACGGCCGAACCCCTGCGCTGGCTGCTGGAGTCGGTCGGCGACGGAGTGACGCTGACCCAGGCCGGCTACCTGCCGCGCGCCCTGGTCATCGAGGCCGCCGAACGCTACGACTGGTATCTGCCCGGCATGGTGCCGCGCACCGAGTACGACGTCGTCCGCCTCGCCGAACTGCACGAACTCGCCCGTGCGGCGCGGCTGCTCGCCAAGCGGCACCGCAAGCTCGCCCTGACCGCCCGTGGCCGGCAGCACCTCGCCGACCCGGCCCTGTTGCAGGCCACCGCGGCCCACGCCTGGTTCGGCGACGGCGTCCGAGCCGAGCTCGCCGAAGCCGCCGCCGCAGCCCTGCTCGACGGGGAGCTCACGCTCGACGACCTCACCGCCGCCGTGCACACCCTGGCCGCCGAGGCGTTCACCCTCGCCGACGGCAGCGCCCCACGGCCCGACGACACCCGCCACTTCCTGTGGCAGTGGCTGCGCCCCGGCGAGGCCCTGGGCTTCCTGGCGTACCGCAACCGCCACCGCTCCACCCTCTTCCTCACCCCCACCGGCCGAGCCGCCGCCCTCACCGCGCTCCGAGCACGTGCCCACGCCCCGCGGACCGCGCCCCGGACGTGAACCCTCCGCTCAGGGGCGGGCGGGCAGGACGCAGCCGAGTTTCAGCAGCGCGGTGCGGAAGGCCGGGAGATCGTCGGGAGCCACCATGAGGTGCCTCGGACCGATCCGGGAGCACAACGCGCCCGCCCTGCGGCCCTTCGCGATCATCACGGCCTGTGCCTCGTCCACACACTCCAGCAGGTGGCACGTGCCCAGATCCCATACCTTTTCGGTGCGGGAGGCGGCGTCGGCCGGCAAAACCGTGACGGTCTGCGGCAGTTCCTCTCCCGCGCTGCTCCCCCCGGTCAGGAAGCGGTGCAGTTCCTTCAGGCCGCGGCCTGCGTGGAGGGCCTTCAGCAGGGAGGCGGTGGACAGCGTCCAGACATGGTCGGCGGACCGGGTCGCGAACGCGTCGAGCAGCAGCGCCTCGGCCGGGGCCAGGCCGTCGAGTGCCACGACGTCGAAGTTCTTCGGCAGGACCCCGACCGGGCTCTGCGCCCCGACAGCGGGTGCCGGACCTGGCCCGGTAAGCACCAGCGGCCAGGCGAAGGCCCTGACCGCCTCGCCTCCGTAGAAGTCACCACCGGTGAGGATCTCGCCCAGCGCTCGAATCGTGGCCGCGGAGGGGCGCTTCGTCTGTCGCTGCACCGCAGCCTGCCCGCGGCGGCCGGCTGCAGCACCGCTGCCGTTCCCCACCCGCACCCACCCGCGGCGGCGGTAGGGTCCGCCATGTGAGCGAGTACCAGTACTACGAGTTCCAGGCCCTCGACCGGCCGCTCAGCCGCGAGGAACAGGAACAGCTGCGGGCCATCTCCACCCGGGCCCGGATCACCGCGACCAGCTTCACCAACACCTACCACTGGGGTGACCTGAGCGGGAATCCGCGCCGTATGGTCGAGCGCTACTTCGACGCGCACCTGTACGTCACCAACTGGGGCACCCACCGTCTGATGCTCCGCCTGCCCAGGCAGACCCTGGCTCTGCCCACGGTGAAGCCGTACTGCCTCGACCACCACGTCGACGCCTGGACCACCCGCACCCACCTCCTGCTCGACCTCACCAGCGACGACGAAGGCGGCGACTGGGTCGAGGGCGCCGACGACTCCCTGGCCGCCCTCATCGGCGTCCGCGACGAACTCGCCACCGGCGACCTGCGCCCCCTCTACCTCGCCTGGCTCTCCGCGCTCGCCGCCTGGGAACTCGAGGACGACGACGAAGAGGAGTACCAGACCTGCCCGGAGCCGCCCGTCCCGACCGGGCTCGGCGAACTGACCGCCCCGCAGAGCGCGCTCGCAGACTTCCTGCGCGTGGACAACGACCTGCTGACAGTCGCGGCCCAGGCCAGTCCCGCCGCGCCCGAGAAACCGGCCAGGCCCACGAAGAAGGAACTCGCCCCGCTGATCGCCGCAATGTCCCAGAAGGAGAAGGACGCTCTGCTGCTGCGGCTCGCCCTCGGCCCGGAACCCGGGCTGCGCACCGAACTCCTGCACCGCCTGCACGGCGCCGACGCACCCACCACGGTCCCCGGGCGCTGCTCCGCCGCCCAACTCCTGGACGCCGCCCACACACGGCGCGCCGAACGCCAGAAGCGCGCCGAACACGAACGGACCACCGCCCGCGCCCAGCGCCTGACCGCCCTCGCGAGCGAGGCCGAATCAGCCTGGCAGAAGGTCGAGGCGCACATCGCCACCAAGAAGACCAGCGCCTACGACCAGGCCGTCACCCTCCTCGCGGAACTGCGCGACGCCTCCTCCCACACCGGGCACGACACGGACTTCCGCCAGCGGCTGACCCGCCTTCGCGAGGACAATCAACGCCGCCCCGGCCTCATCCACCGCCTCGACCGCCACGGCCTCCGATAGGCCCCCTCCCCCCTGGCACCGATCGGGCCGGGCTGCGCCCTCCTCACCTCAGGGAGACAGCGTGAGTGCCGGAACGCGCACGGCCCCATGGAGCGCCGGTCTCCACGGTCACCGCGTCGTGACTCCTCGCTGTCTCTTTCTGAGACAGTTGCCGCGTGGTTCGCAGCAGATTGTTCAGGCGCTTCTCCCCCTCACCCGAGCCCCTCACTCTGCAACCCAAAGCCACCTGACGCCCCATCAGAACGAGCGTCACGAGCGTCATTTCAGCGTCAAGATATCGCCCGTAACGCCCACACTGCACATAATGCGCACGCACAAAACCGCAGGTCAGGAGCCCTTCGCGACCGGCTCAAGGATCGCCACGCACTCCACATGGTGCGTCATCGGGAACAGGTCGAACGCCCGCAGCGTCCGTACCCGGTACCCCCCGTCCCTGAAGTACGCCAGGTCCCTCGCCAGGGCCGCCGGGTCGCAGGCGACGTACGCGATCCGTCGCGCGCCCAGGGACGACAGGTACTCCACCGTCTTGCGGCCGGCGCCCGCCCGCGGCGGGTCGAGGACGACGATGTCGGCCTCGGTGATGCCGGTGCGGGGCAGGAGGGAGTCGACCTTGCCCTGTTCGATGCGGACCCGGGGGAAGTCGGCGAGGTTGTGCCGGGCGTCCTCGACCGCGCGCTTGCCGGACTCGATGCCGAGGACCGCTCCCGCGTCGCCGACCCGGTCGGCGAGGGCGCCCGCGAACAGGCCGGCGCCGCAGTACAGGTCGAGGGCCATGTCGCCCTTGCGGGGCAGCAGGCCCTGCATGACCGCGGTGACCAGGGTGTCCGCCGACTTCGGGTGGACCTGCCAGAAGCCGCCGTTCGCGACCCGGTGGGTGCGGCCGTCGGCGCGTTCGCGGACGAAGGGGCGGCCGTGGACGCGGTGGACCTGGCCGTTGCGCTCGTCGATGCGCAGGACGGAGACCGGGCGGTCGAGTTCGACCAGCGGCAGGCGTGCGCCCGGCTTCGGGGTGAGGACGACCTGGCGGTCCTGGGAGCCCGTCGCGGCGATCGCCTCGACGGAGTCCATGCCGGTCCAGTCCCGCTTCTCGATGCCGAGTTCGCTGACGCCCTGAGCGGCGATCATGCAGTGGTCGATCGGCTCGACCTCGTGCGAGCGGTGCCGGCGCAGGCCCGCGCGGCCGTCGGCGGTCACCGCGTACTGCACGCGCGTGCGCCACTGCGGGACCTGGCCGGCGGGGAGCTTGTCGCCCTCGGCGGGCACGACCGTGCCGTCCCAGCCGGCCTCCTCGGGGGTGAGCCCGGCGAGCCGCTGGAGCTGCTCGGCGACGACCTCGCCCTTGAGCCGGCGCTGCGCTCCCGGCTTGGCGTGCTGCCAGTCGCAGCCGCCGCAGCGGCCGGGCCCGGCGTACGGGCAGGGGGCGTCGATGCGGTCCTTGGAGGCGTCCAGCACCGTGACCGCGTCCGCGCGCAGGAAGCGGGCACCCTCCTCGCCCTCGGTCACCCGGGCGACGACCCGCTCGCCGGGCAGCGTGTGCCGGACGAACAGCACCTGGCCCTCGGACGTACGGGCGATGCAGTGGCCGCCGTGGGCGACGGGGCCGACCTCGACCTCGTACTCCTCCCCCACCAGCGATTTCTTCGGTTCTGCCTGCATGGCGGGGTGACTCCACAACATCGGGGGCGTAGGTGCGGGCGGTGGCCCGCGACAACAGCCGTCCAGTCTACGTGTGCGGGGAGGAGTCCTTCGACCGCTCCGCCGGTCCGCGCCGCACCGATCCCGGTGCCGTCCAGTCCGCCCGCTTGCGGGCGCGCCGCTTGGCCACCTCGGAGGACTGCAGCTGGTACGGCACCGAGGTCACCATCACGCCCGGTGTGAACAGCAGCCGGCCCTTCAGCCGCAGCGCGCTCTGGTTGTGCAGGAGCTGCTCGTACCAGTGGCCGACCACGTACTCGGGGATGATCACGGACACCACGTCCCGCGGCGACTCCCTGCGCAGGTTCTTGACGTATTCGATGACCGGCCGTGTGACCTCGCGGTACGGGGAGTCCAGCACCTTCAGGGGCACCTCGATGCCGCGCCGCTCCCATTCCGCGTGCAGCGCCCGGGTCTCCGCCGCGTCGACGTTGACGCTGAGCGCCTCCAGAGTGTCCGAGCGCATCAGCTTGGCGTAGGCGAGGGCGCGCAGGGTGGGCCGGTGGATCCTGGAGATCAGGACGACCGAGTGGACGCGGGAGGGGCGCACCATGTCGGGGCTTGGGCCCTCGGGGGCGGCGATCTCGTCGGAGACGCGGTCGTAGTGCCCGCGGATGGCCGTCATCAGCGCGTAGAAGAAGCACATGCCGAGCAGGGCGACCCAGGCGCCGTGGGTGAACTTGGTGACGAGTACGACGACCAGCACCAGGCCGGTGAAGAAGGCGCCGAAGGCGTTGATGGCCCGGGAGCGGATCATGTGCCGGCGTGCGGCCCGCTGTTTCTCGGTGGTCAGCAGGCGGTTCCAGTGCCGGACCATGCCGATCTGGCTGACGGTGAAGGAGACGAAGACGCCGACGATGTAGAGCTGGATCAGGTGCGTGGTGCCGGCGCCGTAGACCCACACCAGCACGATGGCCGCGCCGGCGAGCAGCACGATCCCGTTGGAGAAGGCGAGCCGGTCGCCGCGGGTGTGCAGCTGGCGCGGGAGGTAGCGGTCCTGGGCCAGTATCGAGCCGAGCAGCGGGAAGCCGTTGTAGGCGGTGTTCGCGGCGAGGAAGAGCACCAGCGCGGTCGCGGCGGCCAGGGCGAGGAACAGCAGACTGCCCTCGCCGAACACGGCCTCGGCGACCTGCGAGATCACCGGGTGCTGCACGTAGTCGGGGCCGACCGGGACTCCGTCGTGGAACAGTTCCGTGGCCGGGTTCTCGGCCAGGCGGACGTCGGTGGCGGCGGCCAGCGCGATGATGCCGCAGAACATGGTGACGGCGAGCAGGCCCATCATCGCGAGCGTCGTCGCCGCGTTCCTGGACTTGGGCTTGCGGAAGGCCGGTACGCCGTTGGAGATCGCCTCGACGCCGGTGAGCGCGGCGCAGCCGGAGGAGAAGGCGCGCAGCAGGAGGAAGACCAGGGCGAAGCCGGCCAGGCCCTGGTGCTCGGGGTTGATCTCGTAGTCCGCCGTGGGTGCCCGCATGTCGTCGCCGAGCACCACCGAGCGGAACGTGCCCCACGCGATCATGGTGAAGACGCCGGCGACGAACACGTACGTCGGGATCGCGAAGAGGGTGCCCGACTCGCGTACGCCCCGCAGGTTCATCAGCGTCAGCAGCACGATCACGCCGATCGCGCAGGCCACCTTGTGCTCGACGACGAACGGGATCGCCGAGCCCAGGTTCTCGATGCCGGCGGAGATCGACACGGCCACGGTGAGGACGTAGTCGACGAGCAGGGCGCTCGCGACGGTCAGGCCCGCCCGGGGACCGAGGTTGGTCGTCGCCACCTCGTAGTCGCCGCCACCACTGGGGTAGGCGCGGACGTTCTGCCGGTAGGAGGCGACCACGGTGAACATCAGGACGACGACCGCGACCGCGATCCAGGGGCTGAAGTGGTACGCCGACAGACCCGCGACGGAGAGGACGAGCAGGACCTCCCCGGGCGCGTACGCCACGGACGACAGGGGGTCGGAGGCGAAGACGGGGAGTGCGACACGCTTGGGCAGAAGCGTCTCGCCCAGCCGGTCGCTGCGCAACGCGCGCCCGATGAGAATGCGTTTGGGCACGTCGGTCAGTTTGGACACAACAGTGGATCGTAGGCCGTGGCACAAGGAGCGACCCACCCACCACCCACTTCCATACGGCTTCCGTACGGCACTCCGTGCGGCACTCGGGTGCACCGTCGGGTTGCGGGGCCTGTGGCCTTCTGCTCTCCGGGTGAAAACGCGGGGTGGTGGCGTCGAGGGTTCCGCTGAGCGTATCGATTCCATGCCTATATGACTGGGCCCTTGTCCGTCGGCCCCGTCCGTCGCCGCTCCGTGGAGGTTCCCATGTACGCGCCCGCAGAACTGATCGGTGCCCTCGCCGCGCTGCTCGGCCTCGGGATCCTGGCCCTGGCGAGCGTGCGCAGCATCACCCGCCGCTGACCGGCTCCCGATACGGATACGTTGGTCCCGGGTACCCGGGACCGGGCCCCGGAGGGGGTCGGGAGCACGCCGTCCCGGCATGATGTTGCCCCGCGGTCCGCAATCGGGCCGCCGCGGGTTGCCCGGCGAGCCGAAAGAGAGACACGAGCACGATGGTCACGATGGTCATGAAGGTCGACGGGCCTGCAGGAAGCGCGGTGTGACGCGATGCATGTTGTGATCATGGGGTGCGGGCGGGTGGGTTCCGCCCTGGCCCAGACTCTGGAGGAGCAGGGGCACACGGTCGCCGTGATCGACCGGGACCCGACCTCCTTCCGCCGGCTGGGCTCCTCGTTCAGCGGCCGCCGGGTCACCGGGATCGGCTTCGACCAGGACACCCTGCGCGAGGCGGGCATCGAGGACGCGGGTGCCTTCGCCGCCGTCTCCAGCGGGGACAACTCCAACATCATCGCCGCGCGGGTGGCCCGCGAGATGTTCGGCATCGAGAACGTCGCCGCCCGTATCTACGACCCCCGCCGCGCGGAGGTCTACCAGCGCCTGGGCATCCCCACGGTGGCGACGGTCCGCTGGACGGCCGACCAGATGCTGCGCAGGCTGCTCCCCTCGGGCGCCGAGCCGCTGTGGCGCGATCCGACCGGCGGTGTGCAGCTCGCCGAGGTGCACACCTCACAGGCCTGGGTGGGGCACCGGATCAGCAGGCTGCAGGAGCAGACCGGCGTCCGCGTGGCCTTCGTCACCCGGCTCGGTGAGGCGATCCTGCCCAGCTCCCAGACGGTGTTGCAGGAAGGTGACCTGGTGCACGTGATGATGCGCACCGACGAGATCGACAAGGTCGAGGCGGTATTCGCCAAGGGTCCCGAAGACGAGGGCGGTCAGTGATGAGGGTCGCCATTGCCGGAGCCGGCGCGGTGGGCCGCTCGATCGCGGGCGAGCTGCTGGAGAACGGGCACGAGGTCCTGCTCATCGACAAGGCGCCGACCGCCATCTCGGTCGAGCGGGTTCCGCAGGCCGAGTGGCTGCTCGCCGACGCCTGCGAGATCACGTCCCTGGACGAGGCGGCGCTCCAGCGCTGCAACGTCGTCATCGCCGCGACCGGCGACGACAAGGTCAACCTGGTCGTCTCCCTGCTGGCCAAGACGGAGTACGGCGTTCCGCGCGTCGTCGCCCGGGTGAACAACCCCAAGAACGAGTGGTTGTTCAACGAGTCCTGGGGGGTGGACGTGGCAGTCTCCACCCCGCGCCTGATGTCGGCCCTGGTGGAGGAGGCGGTCAGCGTCGGTGACCTGGTCCGGCTGCTGCACTTCAGCCACGGGGACGCCAACCTGGTCGAGCTGACCCTGCCGGAGGAGTCGGCGCTGGCCGGCACGCAGGTCGGCGACGTCCAGTGGCCGCAGGACACCTCGCTGGTGACGATCATCCGCGGGACGCGCGTCCTCACTCCGACCCGGGAGGACTCGCTCGAGGCGGGCGACGAACTGCTCTTCGTGGCCGCCCAGGCCCGTGAGGAACAGTTGGAGGACCTGCTGTCGGTACGCAGGACCGACACCGCGCGCTAGGCACGCGGGAACGTGAGTGGGGGCGCCCGGAGATCTCCGGGCGCCCCCACTCACGTACGTGTCCACAGCGCTCAGGGGCGACGGTGCCGGCCCGTCGTCGTGTCGCCGTCCTCCGCGTGCTGCGCCTTCCCCTGTTCGCGCGCGGCCCTGCGCTCCTCCTCGGCGCGCTCCTCCTCGGCGCGCTCCTCCGCCTCCATCTCCGCGAACACGTCGATCGGCGGCGGCGCCTTCGCCAGGAACACCCAGGTCAGGTACACGGCGAGCAGGAACGGCGGGATCTTCAGCGCGACCAGGACCCAGCCCAACTGTGTCGTGTCCGCCCACCAGTACAGCGGGAACAGGATCGCGCTCTTGCCGAGCAGGATCAGACCCCAGGCCCAACTGGCCTTGGTGTAGGCCTTCTTGCGGCCCGGGTTGCGGGTGCGCCAGGAGAGGTTCTCCCGGAAGATCGGGCCCAGCATCAGACCGATCAGCGGGACACCGGCCATCGCGGTGATGATGTACGCCAGGGCCAGGCCGGTGGTGTAGAGCATGCCCGGCAGGTAGAAGTCCTTGGCGTTGCCGGTCATCATCGCGAAGACCACACCGAAACCGACGCCGAAGACGCCGCTGAAGGCGTGCTTGACGGTGTCCTTCCTCGCCAGCCGGACCACGACCATCGCCAGCGACACGGCGAGCGCCGCGATCGCCGCCATGTGCAGGTTCTTGTTGATCGTGTAGATGCTGACGAACAGGAGGCCGGGCAGCACCGTCTCGACCATGCCCCGCACCCCGCCGAACGCCTCGAACAGGGCGGCCTCGGTCACCGCCCTGGCGTCGTCGGCGGATGTGTCTTCGGTTGTCGGCTTGTCGAGTGACGTCACCGGCTACTCCCGTCCGAGGGGTCTCAGTTCGTATTTCGGGTTGAACAGCACCCTGTGGCCTCTGCTCAGGGAGATCCTGCCCGATGCGATCAGCCTGCGGCCCGGTTCGATCCCGACGATCGAGCGCCGGCCGAGCCACACCACGTCCAGCGCGGCGGAGCCGTCGAACAGTTCGGCCTCCAGGGCGGGGACTCCCGCACGCGGCCGCAGCGTGACCGTGCGCAAAGTACCAGTGACCGTCACTATCTGCCGGTCCTGGCAGTCACCTATTCGTGTACAGCCGGCGGTCTCGGCGTCCTCACGCAGCTCCTCGGACTCCAGGTCCTCCTGTGAGGAGGAGAGCCGGTCGAGCATGCGCCGGAACCGGCCCGTCGGTTTCTCCGAGCGAGGAACAGCACCCATACCTGAAGCGTACCGGGGTGCCCCCACGGTTACGTACCCGCTGCCCGCCCTGTCCGAACCGGCCCCGCCCGGGCCCGCGCACGCAGCGCGCACACCCCGGGCGGGCACTCACCGTTCGAAGCGGTAGCCCATGCCCGGCTCGGTGATGAAGTGCTTCGGGTGGGACGGGTCGGCCTCCAGCTTGCGGCGCAACTGGGCCATGTACACGCGCAGGTAGTTCGTCTCCGTCCCGTACGACGGCCCCCAGACCTCCCGGAGCAGCTGCTTCTGCGCCACCAGCCGGCCGCCGTTGCGTACGAGGACCTCCAGCAGGTGCCATTCGGTGGGGGTCAGCCGTACGTCCCTGCCGTCGCGGTGCACCTTCTTCGCGGCCAGGTCGACGGTGAACCCCTCGGTCTCCACCACCAGGCCGCCCTCGTCCTCGTTCTCGACGGAGGGCTCGGCGCGGCGCACGGCGGCCCGCAGCCTGGCCAGCAGCTCGTCCATGCCGAAGGGCTTGGTGACGTAGTCGTCGGCCCCCGCGTCGAGCGCCTGGACCTTCTCGTCGGAGGCGTGCCGGGCGGACAGCACCAGGATCGGCACCCGGGTCCAGCCGCGCAGTCCCCGGATCACCTCGACGCCGTCCATGTCGGGCAGTCCCAGGTCCAGGAGGACCACGTCGGGGTGGCGGGCGGCGGCCAGGCGCAGGGCTTCGGCGCCGTCGTGGGCGGAGTCGACCTCGTACGAACGGGCCTTGAGGTTGATCACGAGGGCGCGCACGATCGCCGGCTCGTCGTCGACCACCAGCACACGTGTCATGAGGAGTGCCTTTCCGGTTCTGCGGGGCCCACGGGCTCCGGTTCTGCTGGGCGGAGGGGCTCCGGGCTCGCGGGGGCCACGGGCTCCGCGCGTGTTGCCGTCGGGGCCCCCGTCGCGGCCGTTGCCGCCGTCTCCCCCGTCGCCGCGGGGGCCGCCGCGCGGAGGGTCAGTGTCATGGTGAGGCCGCCGCCGGGGGTGTCGTCGGCGTTCAGGGAGCCGCCCATGGCCTCGGTGAAGCCCCGTGCCACCGCCAGGCCCAGGCCCACTCCGGCCCCGCGCGGAGCGTCGCCGTAGCGCTGGAAGGGCTCGAAGATGCGGTCCTTCGCGTCGTCGGGGACGCCGGGACCCCGGTCGACCACCCGGACCTCGACCCGGCCGGCGAGCGCGCTGGCGGCCACCAGGACGGGGGTACCGGCGGGAGCGTACTTGACGGCGTTCTCGACCAGGTTGGCCATCGCCCGCTCCAGCAGCCCGGGGTCGACGGCGACCATGGGCAGGGTCTCCGGGACGTCCAGGGTGACGCTGCCCTCGGGCACCCCGCCGAGCGCCATGGGCGCCACCTCGTCCAGATCGACCTCGCGGATCAGCGGGGTGACCGTGCCGGTGTGCAGGCGGGACATGTCGAGCAGGTTGCCCACCAGGTGGTCCAGGCGGTCGGCGCCGCCCTCGATGCCCTCGAGCAGCTCGGCCCGGTCCTCGGGCGACCAGTCGACGTCCTCGGAGCGCAGCGAGGAGACCGCGGCCTTGATCCCGGCCAGCGGGGTACGCAGGTCGTGGCTGACGGCGGCCAGCAGGGCGGTGCGGATGCGGTTGCCCTCGGCGAGGGTGCGTGCCCGGTCGGCCTCGGCGCGCAGCCGGCGGCGGTCCAGGGCGACGGCGGCCTGGGCGGCGAAGGCGCCCAGTACCCGGCGGTCCTCGGCGGGCAGGACCCGGCCGGTCAGCGCGAGCGCCAGGTGGTCTCCGACCGGGACGTCCACGTCGGCGTCGTCGGGCCGTTCGACGGCCGGTCCGGTGCCGGCCCGTCCGGCACAGGTCCACGGTTCGACGTCGCCGGCACGTTCCAGCAGCGCCGCCGACTCCATGCCGAACGTCTCGCGGACCCGTTCCAGCAGTTCCTCGAGACCGGTCTCGCCGCGCAGCACGTTGCCGGCGAGGAACGACAGGATCTCCGACTCGGCGCGCAGCCGGGCCGCCTGATGGGTGCGGCGGGCGGCGAGGTCGACGACGGACGCCACCGCCGCGCCGACGGCGACGAAGATGGCGATGGCGATGATGTTCTTCGGGTCGGAGATCGTCCAGCGGTGCAGGGGCGGGGTGTAGAAGTAGTTCAGCAGCAGCGAGCCGGACGCCGCCGAGGCCAGGGCCGGCCGCAGCCCGCCGAGCAGCGCCGCGGCCACGGTCAGTGACAGGAACAGCAGCATGTCGTTGGCCAGGCCCGGGTCGAAGGCGTTGAGCAGCACGGCCAGCAGCGCGGGGCCCGCCACCCCGACCGCCCAGCCCCACACCACCCGCGGCCGTCCGAGCCGGGCGCCCCGGGCCACCGGCAGTCCACGCCCCTTGGCTATCGCCTCGTGGGTGACGATGTGCACGTCCAGGTCGGGACCGGAGTCCCGCGCGACGGTCGCGCCGACGCCGGGGCCGAAGACGTACTGCCACGTCTTGCGGCGCGAGGAGCCCAGCACGATCTGGGTGGCGTTCGCCGCGCGGGCGAAGGCGAGCAGGGCAGCCGGGACGTCGTCCCCCACCACATGGTGGAAGGTCCCGCCCAGGCTCTCCACGAGGGTCCGCTGCCCGGCCAGCTCGCCGGGCGAGGCGGCGGTGAGCCCGTCGCCTCGGGCGACGTAGACCGCGAGCACCTCGCCCCCGGCGCCCTTCTCGGCCAGCCGCGCGGCACGGCGGATCAGGGTGCGGCCCTCGGGGCCGCCGGTCAGGCCGACCATGATCCGTTCGCGTGAGCCCCAGATCGCCGAGACGTCGTGCTCGCTGCGGTACCGCTGGAGGTACTCGTCGACCCGGTCGGCCACCCACAGCAGCGCGAGTTCCCTGAGCGCGGTGAGGTTGCCGGGACGGAAGTAGTTCGAGAGGGCGGCGTCGACCTTGTCCGGCTGGTGGACGTTGCCGTGCGCCATGCGGCGGCGGAGCGCCTCGGGCGTCATGTCGACCAGCTCCGTCTGCTCGGCCCGCCGCACCACCTCGTCCGGTACGGTCTCCCGCTGCCGGACGCCGGTGATGGATTCCACCACGTCGCCGAGGGACTCCAGGTGCTGGATGTTGAGGGTCGACAGCACGTCGATCCCGGCGGCCAGCAGCTCCTCCACGTCCTGCCAGCGCTTCGCGTTGCGCGAGCCGGGCACGTTGGTGTGGGCGAGTTCGTCGACGAGAACCACCTGGGGGCGGCGGGCGAGGACGGCGTCGAGGTCCATCTCGGGGAGCACGGCGCCGCGGTGCTCCAGTTCCCGGCGCGGTATCTGTTCCAGGCCCTCCAGCAGCGCCCTGGTGCGCGGCCGGCCGTAGTGCTCGACGAAACCCACCACGCAGTCGGTGCCCCGCTCTACACGGCGCTGCGCCTCGGACAGCATCGCGTACGTCTTGCCGACGCCCGGTGCCGCGCCGAGGTGGATCCGAAGTCTGCCGCGTCCCATGCCCTCATTGTCTTCCGGTTTCCGGACAGCACGGCTGCCGCCGGTCGCCGGTCGCCGGTCGCCGGTTCACCGCTGTCCGCGCGGAGTCGACCCTACGTTCGTCCCGGGCGGCCGAAGGCGCCGGCCGGGGCGCGGAATCCGGCCTTGACGGAACTCTGACGGGACCGCGGCGGACTCCGGCCCGGATACCGGTCACGGCGCAGCCGGGACGGTGGTGCGGGGCGTTGCGGCCGGGCCCGCGCCGCAGCCGCTCACCGGCGTCGGTGCCGTACAGGGGTCGCCCCCGCCACGGCGACGGGGCCGCACCCCGTCGGGTGCGGCCCCGTCGCCGTGGCCGCGAAAGCGCTTGGAGGCCGGGCTCAGCGGACTTCGGTGATCTCCGGTCCGCGCGCCAGCTGTCCCATGCCGCCCGCGAAGCGGGAGCCCTCGGGCGCCTCCTCCTGCTGCACGCCCTCGGGGACCATCTGCGCGTCGTCCGGCAGCTTCAGGACGATCGGGTCGCGCGGTGCCATCGGGCCGTCCCCGCGTACGACGACCGTGTCCCGGAAGATCTGCTCCAGCAGCCCGGCGGCCTGCGGCTGCACCGCGCCCTGACCCGAGATGACCCCGCGCAGGAACCAGCGCGGGCCGTCCACGCCGACGAACCGGACGACCTGGAAACCGCCCGTGCCGTCCGGCAGCTGCACCGGCACCTGGGCCCGCAGTTCCCAGCCCAGCGGGCCCTCGACCTCGTCGATGATGCCGCCCTGCTGGGTGATGCCGGACGCGATCTCCTCGCGGACCTCGGTCCAGATGCCCTCACGCTTCGGGGCCGCGAAACCCTGCAGCTGGATGGCGCTGTCACGCAGGACGACGGTGGCCGCGACGATCGCGTCGCCCGCGACCTCGACCCGCAGTTCCATGCCGTCCACCCCGGGCACGAACAGACCGCCCAGGTCGACCCGGCCCTCGCCGGGCCGGCTCACCTCGGAGCTGTCCCAGGGCCCGTCGGGCCGGGGCGCCGGTTCGAGCCTCAGCCGCTCGCTCTCGCCGTCCGCCTCCGTGTCGACACCGTCGACGACCTGCTCGGCCTCGCCGGCCGCGTCCTCGGCGGCATCCCTCTTCTTGCGACGTCCGAACACGTCACTGTCCTTCCCGGTCGGATACGACCGAAGCGTATCGATTCCCACCCGCTGTGCCGCCGGCGGCGGCCTGAACGCTTGTGCCGCTCTTACCTTCCACCGTGGCATGGCCGCCGGTGGATCCGAAGCCCCCCTCGGCCCGTGCCGAGCGGGGCAGCTCCGCGACCGGCACGAAGCAAACCCGCTCGACCTGCTGGACGACCAGTTGGGCAATCCGGTCGAAGCGCTCGAACCGCACGGCCTCGCGCGGGTCGAGATTCACCACGATCACCTTGATCTCCCCACGGTACCCGGCATCAACCGTCCCCGGGGCATTCACCAGGGCGACGCCGCAGCGCGCGGCCAGTCCGGATCGCGGGTGCACGAATGCCGCGTACCCCTCGGGCAGGGCCACAGACACCCCGGTGGGCAGGACGGCCCGTTCCCCGGGCGCGAGCTCGCACGCCTCGGTGGTCCGCAGATCGGCACCCGCGTCACCGGGGTGCTCGTACGCCGGGAGCGGTACGTCCGGGTCGACGCGCCGGAGCAGTACCCGGAGTTCGGGGCGGCGGGCCCCGCTCACGGGTTGACCTCGAAGGCGCGGGCGCGACGGACCTGGTCCGGGTCGTCCATGGCCGCCTTGATCTCCTCCTCGCGGCCGTGGTCGACGAAGTGGTCGACCTTGACCTCGATGAACAGCGCGTCGGCCCGGACGGCGACCGGGCCGTCGGGGCCGCCGATGCGTCCGGTCGCGGTGCAGTAGATCTTCCGTCCGGCCACCGCGGTCACCTCCGCCCGGAGGTGGAGGACCGCGTCGACCGGCACGGGCCGGACGAAGTCGGTCTCGAGCCTGCCGGTCACGGCGATCGTGCGCAGCAGCCAGTTCAGCGAGCCGAGCGTCTCGTCCAGGGCGCTGGCGAGCACCCCGCCGTGCGCGAGGCCGGGGGCGCCCTGGTGGGCGGGGCGCACGGTGAAGGCGGCGGTGACGGACACGCCTTCGCCGGCCCGCGCCTCGATGTGCAGCCCGTGAGGCTGCTCGCCACCGCAGCCGAAGCACTGGCCGTAGTGCGCGCCGAGGATCTCACCGGGTGCGGGGGCGTCCGGGTGGCGCACCGGCGTCACAGCGTCGGCGGGGGGCTGAAGAGTTGAGGAAGTACCACTCACAGGCGCAGACCTTACCCGCCCGCCCGTCACCCACCACCGCCCTGCTCGACAGCGCTTCACGCCGACCGCCCTGACTGCGGCTCCGCCCCGGCACCGTGCCAAGCTTGGATCCATGCAGCTCTCCGTCCTCCCGTACGAAGAACGCCTGACAGCTCCTCGCTCCTGGTGGCTGGTCTCCTTGCTCGCGGGTGTCTCGATGGCGCTGATCGTGCTGCCGTTCGGCATCCTGCCGATGCTCGGCGGTCTGGCCGGCGGCACGGCGGCGGCCGCGGTCGTGGCCAGCGCGTACGGCTCGGTGCGGATCCGGGTCGTGGGCGGACTGCTGATCGCCGGTGAGGCGAAGATCCCGGTGACGGCCCTGGGCGACGTGGAGATCCTGGGCGCCGAGGAGGCTCTCGCCTGGCGTACCCACCGGGCCGACCCGCGCTGCTTCATGCTGCTGCGGGCCTACGTCCCGGGGGCGCTGCGGGTGAAGATCACCGATCCGGACGACCCGACGCCGTACGCCTTCCTGTCGACGCGTGAGCCGGAACGGCTGGCGGAGGCCCTGCTGGCGGCGAAGGCCGCCGCGTAGCGCGACGGAGAACACCCGGCGGGATCAGCCCCTCCCGGATCCGTCGCCGCCGTCCGGGTGGCCGTCGCCGCGGCCGGGCTCTCCGCGGAGGGCGCCCCCGCTCAGGCCGTCCATCTCCAGGGCGTCGGCCGGGGTTTCGAGGGCGGGGAGGGCGGGGAGCGCCTCCCAGGGGACCTGGATCCTGCGCAGGTCGGCCTGGATACGGGTGGCGAGCTTTCTGGTGTCCCGGCGGTTCATGGCCGCGCCGACGGCGGCTCCCACCAGGAAGGGCATCAGGTTCGGCAGGTTGCGGACCGTGCGCTTCATGATCCGCTGGCGCAGTTCGCGCTTCATGCGGCTGTTCATCGCCGCGCGTACGGTCGAGGGCCTGGCCGCCTCGATCCCGCGCTCCTGGGACCAGGAGTTCAGGTACACGGTGCTGCGCTGGGTGAGGTTGCCGGCCGGGCGTACGCCGTAGACCTCGTGCAGTTCGGCGATCAGCTTGAGCTCGATCGCCGCGACTCCGGTGACCTCGGCGGCCAGCTCCGCCGGCATCGCGGGCGGTACGGGCATCGCCGCAGCGGCGCCGACGCCGGCTCCCACCGTCGCCGTGGCCCTGGCCGCGCCCGCCACGAGTTTCTCCGCGAGCTCCTCGGGACCGAGCCCCGGGAACTGTCTGCGCAGCGCCTCCAGGTCCCGTACGGGCACCCGCGGGGCGAGTTCGATGATCCGGTCCGCGAGATACGTCAGGCCCGCACGCGTGCGTGCGCCGCCCTTCTGGGCGCCTTCCCTGGCCTTGTCACGGAAGGCGGCGGCGCGCCTGCGGGCCACCGGAGCGGTGGCGGTGGCCTCCACGGGTGCCGGGAGGTCACCGCGGTCGGCTGCGGGTTCGAGCGAGGCCGCCCCGGTATCGGCCTGACCTGGGTCGGTCGGGCCGGTATCGGTTGAGCCTCGCTCGTGGTCACGCGCGTCGCGCCGGGGGCCGTCCTGCGGCCCCGGGTCCGCTCCCCTCGAGAGGAAGCGGCGCTTCCGAGGAGGGGTCGAGCCAGTCACGGCCGACCCGCCCTCAGTCGCAGTCGCGGCAGATCGGCTGGCCGTTCTTCTCCCGGGCCAGCTGGCTGCGGTGGTGCACCAGGAAGCAGCTCATGCAGGTGAACTCGTCCTGCTGCTTCGGCAGGACCCGGACGGCCAGCTCCTCGTTCGAGAGGTCCGCGCCGGGCAGCTCGAGGCCTTCCGCGGCCTCGAACTCGTCGACATCCACGGCCGAGGCCGACTTGTCGTTGCGGCGGGCCTTCAGCTCTTCGAGACTGTCCGAGTCGACGTCGTCGTCGGTCTTGCGTGGAGTGTCGTAATCGGTTGCCATGGTCGCTCTCCCCCTCTGGGTGTATGCGGTCTCTTCAGCGCACGTAACGCGCGAGGGGCCGGACTTGTGCCCGACCCGAGGCGGAGATTTTGCCTCACATCAAGGTCTGTTACTCAATCGACACCCAACCGAACCCCTCACAGGTGATCGGCTTGGATGGCGATGGGGACCGTACACGGTCCGAACGCGGCACTTCAAAGCCGCCTCACCGTGTACTTCCCGTAATCGAAGCCCCTGAAAACCGGGACTTACCCGGCCTTTCGGAGGCCCCAAGATCACGGAGAGTCGATGGACCGAAAATCGCCCCTGTGATCGATCCCACACGGGGACGCCGGAGGGGTCCTCCGGAAATTCCGCCCAAAGCGAACACCTCGTCGTGTCGGCGACATGATGTCAGATCGGCAGGGTGACGCGCATCACGAGCCCGCCGCCCTCACGCGGCTGGGCATAGATGTGCCCGCCGTGCGCCCGCGCCACCGAGCGGACGATGGAGAGACCCAGGCCGACGCCCTTGTCGCTGCCCGTCCGCTCGGTGCGCAGCCGCCGGAAGGGCTCGAACAGGTTGTCGACCTCGTACGCGGGTACCACCGGGCCCGCGTTGGACACCACCAGGACCGCCTGTCCGTGCTCGACGTCGGTGGTGACCTCCACCCAGCCCTGCTCGGCCACGTTGTAGCGCACGGCGTTCTGGACCAGGTTCAGGGCGATCCGCTCCAGCAGGACGCCGTTGCCCCGGACGACCGCGGGTTTCCGGGCCCCGCGGATCTCCACGCCCTTGGCCTGCGCCTCGGCGTGCACCTGGTCGATGGCCTGGGAGGCCACCTCGGCGAGATCCACCGGCTTGCGCTCGACGATCTGGTTGTCGCTGCGGGCCAGGAGCAGCAGGCCCTCCACGAGCTGTTCGCTGCGCTCGTTGGTGGCCAGCAGCGTCTTGCCGAGCTGCTGGAGCTCCACCGGCGCGTTCGGGTCGGAGAGGTGCACCTCGAGCAGCGTGCGGTTGATCGCCAGCGGGGTGCGCAGTTCGTGCGAGGCGTTGCCCACGAAGCGCTGCTGGGCGGTGAAGGCCCGCTGCAGCCGCTCCAGCATGTCGTCGAAGGTGTCGGCCAGCTCCTTGAGCTCGTCGTCCGGGCCGTCCAGCTCGATCCGGCGGGACAGGTCGGAGCCCGCCACCGCGCGCGCGGTGCGGGTGATCCGGCCCAGCGGCGACAGGACGCGGCCGGCCATGGCGTACCCGAAGGCGAAGGCGATGACCGCGAGACCGAGCAGGGCGAGGAGCGAGCGGCTGAGCAGGTTGTCCAGGGCGTGCTGGCGCTGTTCGTTGAGGCAGGTGCTCAGCGCGCTGTTCAGCTCGTCGGCGGGCAGCTGCCCGCTGCGCAGCTGACAGGTGTCGCTGGACACCTGTCCTGACAGGATCCGGAAGGGCAGGTCGCTGCCCACGTTCAGCGCGTTCGCGGCGAGCAGGTAGATGATCGACAGCAGCAGGATCCCGGCGATCAGGAACATGCCGCCGTAGAGCAGGGTGAGCCGTATCCGGATGGTCGGGCGCAGCCAGGGGAACGGCGGTACGGGCCTGCGCGGGTCCCAGGTGGGCTTCGGGGGAGCCGGCGGGGTCGGTGGGGCGGGAGTGGGCGTGGTGGCCACGGAATCAGATCCGGTAGCCCGAGCCGGGCACGGTCACGATGACCGGCGGCTCGCCCAGTTTGCGGCGCAGCGTCATGACGGTCACCCGCACCACGTTGGTGAACGGGTCGGTGTTCTCGTCCCAGGCCTTCTCCAGGAGCTGCTCCGCGGAGACGACGGCGCCCTCGCTGCGCATGAGCACTTCCAGGACGGCGAACTCCTTGGGTGCGAGCTGGACCTCCTTGCCCTCGCGGAAGACCTCGCGGCGGTTGGGATCGAGTTTGATCCCGGCCCGCTCCAGCACCGGCGGCAGCGGCACGCTGGTACGCCGTCCCAGGGCGCGTACGCGCGCGATGAGCTCGCTGAACGCGAAGGGCTTGGGCAGATAGTCGTCGGCTCCGATCTCCAGACCCTCGACGCGGTCGCTGACGTCGCCGGAGGCCGTGAGCATCAGCACACGCGTGGGCATGCCGAGTTCGACGATCCTGCGGCACACGTCGTCGCCGTGCACGAGGGGGAGGTCGCGGTCGAGGACGACCACGTCGTAGTCGTTGACGCCGATGCGCTCGAGGGCGGCCGCGCCGTCGTACACGACGTCGACGGCCATGGCCTCCCGGCGCAGTCCGGTGGCCACCGCATCGGCGAGCAGTTGCTCGTCCTCGACGACGAGTACGCGCACGTCGCTTGTCCTTCCTACGTCCTGCCGGGCAGCGCTTCTCGGCGCACGCGCGCAGGGATCTGGTGGGTGTGTTGCCTCCATCCTGCCCTTTTCGGCCATAAGTCGGCTGTAAGCCGGGGGGGGCGGACGGGCGGCGGGAGGCACGGGGCCGGACAGCAGGCTACGGCGGGCGGACACCCGGGCAGGAAGCGGGCGGTGGCGTGCCGGCCGGCGCGGGCCGTCGGCGCGGACCCGGGTGACGGAGGGGGGCGCGGGGGTGGGAGACCGGGGAACGTCCCGGCGAACGGAACGGGAATACGAGATTTTCTCGTCCGGTTAGGTTTCCCCGGAAGGGAGCTTGGGGAGGACGGGTTTTACATCCCGCGATCACGCTCTGCTCGCACCGCGCCACCATGCGGTGTGCTTCAGTCCGTTTCCCGCAGAGCGGACTCGGATGTCCGAAGCCGTAGCCCCCCGGCCGAGCGGCAGCGGTCATCCATCGGAGGCGTGATCGTCCCTTCCCAACCGGCACACCCCCGTGCCATCGACCCACGACCCAGGACGAGGGGGCGCAGCATGGACGCTTTCACCGCAGGACTTCTGCAGCGCATAAGGACGACCGAGTCCGATCTGTCCCGGGCCCTCGACGAGGGCGACGACTTCCTCGTCGAGGTGGAGCAGGGCGAGCTCGACGACCTGCGCCGGCTCGCCGCCGAGCACGGTGTGGAGGTCGGCGTGTCCTGCGTCTGATCAGCCCGATGAGATGAACCGGCTCGACGCGAGCGGGCCCCGGCGAATCCAGCGCCGGGGCCCGCTTCGTCGTTCCCGGGGTTCCCGGGGTTCCCGGGCCCCTCGGAGTTCTCAGGACTCGCAGGAGTCGCAGGGGTCCAAGAGCCCTCGGGGATCTACCGGTTCGCCTCCCGGCCGTTCGTCAGTCGTGCCAGGCGCCGAAGTCCTCCAGCAGTCGCTGGAGGGGCTCGAAGACGCCCGGGGTGGCCGCGACCGCGAGATCCCACGAAGGGCGCTCACCCGGCCGTCCACCGGTCAGGGCGCCCGCCTCCCGGGCGATCAGGTCCCCCGCGGCCAGGTCCCAGGGGTGCAGTCCACGCTCGTAGTAGCCGTCGAGCCGCCCGCAGGCCAGGTCACAGAGGTCGACCGCGGCCGAGCCGCCGCGCCGGATGTCCCGCAGCAGCGGGATCAGCCGCTGCGCGACATCGGCCTGGTGGGCGCGGACCCCGGTGACGTAGTTGAAGCCGGTCGAGACCAGCGCCCGGTCCAGGGGCGGCGACGGGCGGCAGGTCAGCGTGCGCTCGCCCTCCCAGGCGCCGGTGGCCCGCGCCCCGCCGCCGCGGACCGCGTGGTACGTCTCACCCCGCACCGGGGCGGCGACCACCCCGACGACGGTCTCGCCGTCCTGCTCGGCGGCGATGGAGACGGCCCAGGTGGGCAGCCCGTACAGGTAGTTGACCGTGCCGTCGAGCGGGTCGATCACCCAGCGGACGCCGCTGGTCCCCTCGGTGGAGCCGCCCTCCTCGCCGAGGACGCCGTCGTCGGGCCGGTGCTCGGCGATCAGCCCGGTGATCAGCTTCTCCGCCGCGATGTCCATCTCGGTGACGACGTCGATCGGACTGGACTTGGTCGCGGCGACCTCGAGATCGGCCGGGCGGCCGTCCCGCAGCAGCTCACCCGCGCGGCGTGCCGCCTCGCGGGCCAGCTCCAGCAGTTCCGCGTGCAGGGGGTCGGTCACGGCAAGGGGGTCGGTCACGGTGCTCCTCAGGTGTAAGGGCTGTCGGCGCCCGCGGCGGCGGGGCGCGGGGCACGGGCCGGGCAGCAGCCCACCGGGCAGAGGTTGTGGCTCGCGCCGAGACCGCCCAGGGCGCAGGGGGTGACGTCCTGGCCGCGTTCGGTGGCGGCGCGCTCCGTGATCAGGTCGCGGATCGCGGCGGCGAACCGCGGGTCGGCGCCCACGGTCGCCGAGCGGCGCACCGGCAGTCCCAGCTCCCCGGCCTTGGCCGTGGCCTCCGTGTCGAGGTCGTAGATGACCTCCATGTGGTCGGAGACGAAGCCGATGGGGGCCATGACGACGGCCGGGACCCCGGCCGCGTGCCGCTCCTCGAGGTGGTCGCAGATGTCGGGCTCCAGCCAGGGGATGTGCGGGGCGCCGGAGCGGGACTGGTAGACGAGCTGCCAGGGGTGCTCCACGCCGGTGCGCTCCCGTACGGCGTCGCTGATCACCCGGGCGACGTCCAGGTGCTGGGCCACGTACGCGCCGCCGTCGCCGTGCTGCCCGACCGGTCCGGAGGTGTCGGCGGAGGCGATGGGGATCGAGTGGGTGCAGAAGGCGATGTGCGCGCCGTCGCGCACCTCCTCGGGCAGGTCGGCGAGCGAGCGGACGATCCCGTCGACCATGGGCTCCACGAAGCCGGGGTGGTTGAAGTAGTGCCGCAGCTTGTCGACCCGTGGCGGTTCGAGGCCCTCCGCCTCCAGCGTCGCCAGGGATTCGGCGAGGTTCTCGCGGTACTGGCGGCAGCCGGAGTAGGAGGCGTAGGCGCTGGTGGCGAAGACGAGGACGCGACGGCGGCCGTCCCGGACCATCTCGCGCAGGGTGTCGGTCAGGTACGGCGCCCAGTTGCGGTTGCCCCAGTACACCGGCAGACCGAGGCCGTGGTCGGCGAAGTCCTCGCGCAGGGCGTCCAGCAGGGCGCGGTTCTGTTCGTTGATGGGACTCACCCCGTCGAACAGGAAGTAGTGCTCCCCGACTTCCTTCAGGCGTTCCTTGGGGATGCCCCGCCCGCGCGTCACGTTCTCCAGGAACGGGACGACGTCGTCCGGGCCCTCGGGGCCGCCGAAGGAGAGCAGGAGCAGGGCGTCGTAGGGGGTGGGATCGAGCTCGTCAGGCATGCCTCGATCCTGCCATCCGCCACCGGCAGCCGGGCAACGGCGGGGGCCGACCGGGCCGCGCCCCTGCGGCAGGAGACATTAGGGTTACCTAACCCGTAAGCTGTATCGCCTGCGGTCGCGCCTTACTGAGACCTCCGGAGACCTCGTGCCCAGCCCCTATCTCGCCCTGTTCGCCGCCCCCGGCAGCAAGGCCTTCTCGGCCGCGGGGTTCATCGGCCGGATGCCGTTGTCCATGATGGGCATCGGCGTGGTCACGATGGTCTCCCAGCTGACCGGACGGTACGGGCTCGCCGGCGCCCTGTCGGCCACCATCGCCCTGGCCGCCGCGGTCGCGGGTCCCCAGGTCTCCCGCCTGGTGGACCAGTACGGGCAGCGGCGGGTCCTGCGCCCGGCGACGCTGCTCGCGCTGGCCGCGGCGGCGCTGCTGCTGTTCGCCGCGCACTACGGCTGGCCGGACTGGGTGCTCTTCGTCGCCTGCGCGGGCATCGGCTGTGTGCCGAGTCTCGGCGCGATGATCCGGGCCCGCTGGGCCGCCGTGTACCGCGGCACCCCGCACCTGCACACCGCGTACTCGTTCGAGTCCGTGGTGGACGAGATGTGCTTCATCTTCGGGCCGATCATCTCGATCGGGCTGTCCACGGCGTGGTTCCCCGAGGCCGGTCCGCTGCTCGCGGCCTGCTTCCTCGCGGTCGGCGTCTTCTGGCTGACGTCCCAGCACGCCACCGAGCCGGCCCCGCACCCGCGTGGGCGCCCGGGCGACGGCCGCAGGGGCGCGGGGGGCGGTACGGCGCTGGGTTCCCCGGGCCTGCGGGTCCTGGTGGCCACCTTCGCGGCGACGGGGGCGATCTTCGGCGGCGTGGACGTGGTCACCGTGGCGTTCGCGGAGGAACGCGGGCACAAGGCCGCCGCCAGTGTGGTGCTCGCGGTGTACGCGCTGGGCTCCTGCGTGGCGGGCCTCGCGTTCGGGCTGATGCGCTTCGCCGGGGCACCCGAGCGCCGCTGGCTGCTGGGCGTGTGTGCGATGGCCGTGAGTATGATCCCCCTCCTACTGGTCGGGAACCTGCCGTTTCTGGCCGTGGCGCTGTTCGTTGCGGGTCTGTCCATCGCTCCCACGATGATCACGACGATGTCCCTCATCGAAGAGCACGTACCACGCGCGCAGCTCACCGAAGGCATGACCTGGGTGAGCACCGGGCTCGCGGTCGGGGTCGCTCTGGGCTCCGCCGCGTCCGGCTGGGTGATCGACGCGGCAGGGGCGCGCGCCGGGTACGGGGTTCCGGCGGTGGCCGGAGCCGTCGCGGTCGCGGTCGGTTTCCTCGGGTACCGCCGGCTCAAGAGGCCGGCTCCGGGTCGGGGAGGCTCCGTTGGGCAGCACGGCGAGCACGAGGAACGGAACATGGCGTAACTGGGGAGGCACCGTCCTCGCCCACCCCGCGCGGGAGGTCGCGCCGGCCTCCGTCGACGAACTGGCGGCGGCCGTGCGCCGGGCCGCCGAGGACGGCCTCCCGGTGAAGGCGGTGGGCACCGGGCACTCCTTCACCTCCATCGCGGCGACCGACGGTGTGCAGATCCGCCCGCATCTGCTGACGGGCATCCGGGACATCGACCGCGCGGCCGGCACCGTCACGGTCGAGGCCGGCACCCCGCTCAGGCGGCTCAACGCGGCTCTCGCGCGGGAGGGGCTGTCGCTCACCAACATGGGGGACATCACGGAGCAGACCGTCTCCGGGGCCACCGGCACCGGCACCCACGGGACCGGCCGCGACTCGGCCTCCGTCGCCGCGCAGATCCGGGGCCTGGAGCTGGTCACCGCCGACGGCTCGGTACTCACCTGCTCCCAGGAGGGGACCGACGAGGAGCGTGCGGTCTTCGCCGCCGCCCGGATCGGTCTCGGCGCCCTCGGCATCGTCTCCGCGATCACCTTCGCCGTCGAGCCGATCTTCCTGCTCACGGCCCGCGAGGAGCCGATGCCCCTGGACCGCGTCCTCGCCGAATTCGACGAACTGCACGCCGAGAACGAGCACTTCGAGTTCTACTGGTTCCCGCACACCGGGAACACCAACACCAAACGGAACAACCGCAGCGCCGGACCGCGGCGGCCGGTGCATCCCGTCCGGGGCTGGTTCGACGACGAGTTCCTCTCCAACGGCGTCTTCCAGGCGGCGAACTGGGTCGGCCGCGCGGTGCCGGCGACCGTCCCCACCATCGCGCGGGTCTCCAGCAGGGCCCTGTCCGCGCGGACCTACACCGACATCCCGCACAAGGTGTTCACCTCCCCGCGCCGGGTGCGCTTCGTGGAGATGGAGTACGCGGTGCCGCGCGAGGCCCTGGTGGACACGCTGCGCGAACTGAAGACCATGGTCGACCGCTCCCCCCTGCGGGTCAGCTTCCCCGTCGAGGTCCGCACCGCCCCGGCCGACGACATCACCCTGTCCACGGCCTTTGGCCGCGACACCGCGTACGTCGCGGTCCACATGTTCCGGGGCACTCCCTTTCAGCGGTACTTCACGGCGGCGGAGCGCATCTTCACCGCCCATGAGGGACGGCCGCACTGGGGGAAGATCCACACCCGGGACGCCGGGTACTTCTCCCGGGTGTATCCGCGCTTCGCCGAGTTCACGGCACTGCGGGACCGTCTTGATCCGGAACGTCTGTTCCGAAACGACTATCTGCGGAGGGTCCTGGGGACGTAGCGGACGCGTCCGGCTCCGGGTTCGCGGTGTCGTCGGCGTCCCGGTCCCCGGTGTCGTCCGGGGCGCCCTCCGACGCGTCGCCGCCGTCCGGCGTGTCACCACCGGAGCCGGCGGCCGCTCCCCCGTCCTGCGGCGTCGCGGAGGGGGTGGGCGCCTGCCCGTCCCCTCCGGAGCCGCCGGACTCCCCGGACTCCCCGGACTCCTCCGAGGTGCCGGGGTCGTCCGCCGTCCCGGAGTCGCCGGAGGTGCCGGGGTCCTGCTCGCCCGAACCGCCGGAGCCGTCCGGGCCACCGGATCCTGACGTGTGCTCACCGGTGAACGCGTTGCCGACCGTGGTGTCCGGTGCGCCGCTGAGGCTCTGGCCCGAGGCGAGTTCGTAGGTGGTGATTCCGGCCATCGTGACGCCGAATACCAGCGCCGCCGCGACCACCGTCCATTTCCGGCCCCGCCGCACTCCCCCGGCCCGGACCCGGTACACGGTGCCCTCGGTGAACCCGCCGGGTGTCCGCGCGGGCCGCTCCCCGGCCGGCTGCCCCGGCGCCGCGGGCGCCACGCGCAACTGCTCGCCGGTGCGCGTGAAGAAGTGCTGGAAGACCGTTCCACCGCAGGTGGCGACGATGCTCATGACTCCGGCGCCGATGATCGTCCCGTAGACGCCGAACGACGAGGCGAGCTGGGCGCCGAGCACCGCGGCCACCGCGCTGCCCGCGACCTGCGGCACGCTCAGATCGATCCGGGCACGCCTCCCCTCCTCCGCGTCACCGTGCTCACCTACGACAATCGGCGTTTCACGCATTTCGGGACCTTGCCCTCCTTCCCCTGCATTCCCGCACACCAACGATCAACTGCACGACAAGTGGACGTCCGGACGAAACCATTAGTTCCGTTTCTGGTGATTGCGTGAAGTTCCCCACGCCAAGATCGGCACATCCGGGCAGTGACGGCCAAGTAGCACCCCTTGCGCGAAGTTGGACGGCGCGCCAATCCACGCACATGGCCCGAATGGAGTACTGTTGCGAGCCCTGGGTCCGGTCGCCCATCAGGGCGCTCGGGTCCCTTGCGGACCGCCGGGAGGGGGCCAGTTGCACAGGGTGACGCGGTTGGTCACTCAGCGTTGCGAATAGGTAACCGTGCCATAACGGCAGGTCCGGGCCCACGCCCGACACGCCGGGCAACTCGGCAAGGTTGTGGCAGGCTGCACCCGGGCAGGCCACACTCGACTAGCGGAAGCAGCGACGCACGTGACGTCGGCAGGCACCACCCGGGAGGTCCCCATGCCCGAACTGCGTGTCGTGGCCGTCTCGAATGACGGCACACGGCTGGTGCTGAAGGCTGCGGACAGCACGGAGTACACGCTTCCGATCGACGAACGCCTGCGCGCCGCGGTGCGCGGCGACCGTCCCCGCCTCGGCCAGATCGAGATCGAGGTGGAGAGCCATCTCCGCCCCCGCGACATCCAGGCGCGCATACGAGCCGGCGCGACCGCGGAAGAGGTCGCCCAGATGGCCGGCATCCCCGTGGACCGTGTCCGCCGTTTCGAAGGCCCCGTACTCGCCGAGCGCGCCTTCATGGCGGAGCGTGCCCGCAAGACCCCCGTCCGCCGGCCCGGTGAGAACTCCGGTCCGCCGCTGGGCGAGGCGGTGCAGGAGCGGCTGACGCTGCGCGGTGCGGAGAAGGACACCGTGCAGTGGGACTCCTGGCGCCGCGACGAGGGCACCTGGGAGGTGCTGCTGGTCTACCGGGTCGCGGGCGAACCGCACTCGGCGAGCTGGACGTACGACCCGCCCCGACGACTGGTCCAGGCCGTCGACGACGAGGCGCGCTCGCTGATCGGCGAGTCCGACGACCTCGCCGCTTCGCCCGAGCCCAGCTTCCCGTTCGTGCCGCGCATCGCCCGACTGCCCCGTGACCGCCCGCTGGACCGTCCGGGTGACCGTGAGCGGCAGAGCCTGCCGTCGGGTCAGGACTACGATTCTGAGGAGGAGTCGGCGCTCACCGCCGGCGGCGAGCGGGACTCGCTCACCAGCCTGCTGGAGGCGGTGCCGAGCTTCCGGGGTGACCTGGTGGTTCCCGAGCGGGCTCCCGAGCCCGCCGCGGAGGAGCCCGACGGCGAACCCGAGGCGGAGGAGCCGCCTGCTCCCGCGGCCTCGGCCGGTTCCGCCTACGCGGACGTCCTCATGCCCCGCGCCGTCACCAGTCACCGGGACCGTCTCGTCGGTTCCACGGACCGTCAGGCGGAGGCGGACGGAGTCCGTCCGGGCCGCCGCGCGGCGGTGCCGAGCTGGGACGAGATCGTGTTCGGGACCCGGCGCAAGAAACAGGAGTGACCCTGCGGGAGCGGCTGCCGAGGCAGACGTACCCGCCTGAGATGCCACGAAAGGGGCGCTCGTCATGCGCGAGCGCCCCTTTCACACTTCCGGTCTACCGAGGGTCAGGTCCCACCGCGACCGGCCGCTCCGGGTCCGACGACCACTCCGACCAGGAGCCGACGTACAGCTCCGCCGGGATGCCCGCCACCGCCAGCGCCAGTACCTCGTGCGCCCCCGAGACCCCCGAACCGCAGTACACGCCGACCCGCGTGTCCTTTGACGCGCCCAGCTCCCGGAACCGCGCGCCCAGTTCCCCGGCGGGCAGGAAGCGGCCGTCCGGGCCGACGTTCTCGGTGGTGGGCGCCGAGACCGCGCCCGGGATATGGCCGCCGACGGGGTCGATCGGCTCCACCTCGCCCCGGTAGCGTTCCCCCGCGCGGGCGTCGAGGAGCAGCCCGGACCGGGCCAGGGCCGCCGCGCCGTCGGCGTCGAGCAGCCCGGCCGGACCGGGTACGGGCACGAAGTCGCCCTCGGCCGGTGCGGGTTCCGTGGTCTCGAGCGGACCGTCCCAGGACGGCAACCCGCCGTCGAGGACCCGCACGTCCGGGTGACCCGTCCAGCGCAGCAGCCACCAGGCGCGGGCGGCGCCCCAGCCCATCCCGCCGTCGTACACGACCACCGGGGTGCCCGCCGACACGCCCGCCCGGCGCATCGCGGCGCCGAACTCCTCCGGATCGGGCAGCGGGTGGCGTCCCCGCCCGGCCGGCGGTGCGGCCAACTCCTTGTCCAGGTCGACGAATACGGCGCCGGGAAGGTGCCCGTCGCGGTATGCGGCCCGTCCGTCGAACGGCGGCTCACCGGCCGCCGCGGCCGTGCTCAACTGCCAGCGGACGTCGAGCAGTACCGGCGGGTCGCCGCCCGCCAGTCCGGCGGCGAGTTCGGATGCGGAGATGATGGCGTTCATGGCCACCATCCTGACGTACGGGGTGGCCGTCTCGTCCAGGTCCGGCTACTCTGCTCGGCCGGGCAGACCCGATCACGAGGCGTACGGGATCGGGCACATGCTGTACTACCGATCCACATCCGCCGGCAAGCGCGCCGAGAAGGACGGGGCCCCGTACATCGGGCATCCTCCGGAGACAGGAACCGCCGTACGGGGCGGTCCCAAAGCGCGCGACACCGTGGCCGATGCCTGTACCAGCACGGGGACGAATCCGCAGAGCGGACGCGGCACGACCCTCGCCGGGTCGAGAAGAGCACGGCCACCGCGAGGGTGGCCGAGAAGAGAGTGACGATGACCGACGCACGGGGGTCCGCCCGCCGAGACGGCGAAGCACCCGTTCGGCACGCACCCGGTACACCCTGCTGGGTAAGCCTCATGGTGCACGGGCCGGACAGGGCCCGGATGTTCTACGAAGCGCTGTTCGGCTGGGAGTTCCGGTCCGGTCCGCAGCAACTCGGCCCCTACGCGCGTGCGCTGCTCGACGGCTGCGAGGTGGCCGGCATCGGGCTGCTGCCGCCGGACGTGCGTCTGCCGGTGGCCTGGACGCCGTACTTCGCCTCGGTGGACGTGGACCGCACCGCCGAGGCGGTGCGGTGGCGCGGCGGCACCATCGGCGTCGGCCCGCTGGACGCCGGCGAGGACGGGCGGCTGGCGATCGGCTCCGACCCCTCGGGCGCCGTCTTCGGCATCTGGCAGGCGTCCGCGCGGCCGGGCGGCCGGGCGGTCACCGGGGTACCCGGCGCGCCCGCCTGGTACGAACTGACGACCCGGGAGACTGAGCGCGCGGCCAAGTTCTACGCGTCGGTGTTCGCCCACACCGCCCAGCCCGAGGTCTCCGCCGACATCGACCACATGACCCTGAGCGTGGACGGCCGGCCCGTGGCCGGGATCCACGGCGCGGGCAACGGCCCCCTGAGGGACCGGGGACCGCACTGGACGACGTACTTCACCGTGGCCGGCCTCGACGACGCGGTGGACCACGTCCTGCGCCTGGGCGGCCAGGTCCTCGAGCGGCCCCACGACGGCGCCCGGGGCCGCGTCGCGGCGGTGGCGGACCCGGAGGGGGCACGGTTCTCGCTGCTGCAGGGCCCACGGTGACCCACAGGCTTCCCATCAGCTCGAAGGCCGGCCTGCTCGTCACCGTCCCAGCGCGGTTCGGAGTCACACAGACGCGTGCCACGCTCAGTGTGCCGAGCTCGAGTGAACCGCAGGCCGGCCGGCCGGTTTTCGCACCAGTGGCGGGCCTGTTCTCCCGAAGCCTCGGCGAAGCGACAAGTAGCTCTCTGTAATCAGAGTGACGCTCCGTCAGGGATAGCGGGGCGGGGTCCGGGGACTTCGCCGACCTGGAGGGCGGCGAAGCCGGCGTGGGCCTGTTCGACGGCTTCGGGGTACGCCTCGCGCTTGGCGTGCTCGGCGAGCGCCCGGTAGATGTTCGCCACCGAGGGGTTCTGGCCCTTGCGTTTACCGGTGGGGATGATCAGGTCGGGCTGGATCTGCTCGACGGACTCGCCGCCCGCGCGGCGCCGCAGCACGGTGTGCAGCATGTCGTCGATGATGACCGGCGGCCGGCCGCCCTGCTTGCCCTTGTGGGCCGCGGTGTCGAGCCCTTCGGGCGTGGACTCGTGGATGTTCTCCCGCTCGGTCTCCGCCATCGCGGCGAAGAACGCGAACAGCAGCTTGCCCGGGCCGGTGGGGTCGTAGATGCCGGGCAGTGGGCCGGCGAGTATTTCCAGGACCAGGCCGCGGGCGGCGAGGTGGTCGGCGAGCGCGGTGAGTTCGGCGGCGTCGCGGCCGAGGCGCTTCGTCTCGTAGACGGTGAAGACGACGCGGCAGTGCGGGGCGTGCGCCTTGACCTCCCGCGCGGTCCGAAACGCCTCCTCGAACCGGGGGCGGACCCGTACGCGGGTGCTGATCTTCTCGCTGAAGATCTTGTCCCTCGGGATGCCGTGCTTGCTGGGCGCGTCGAGCTGGGAGTCGAGTTCCTGCCCGAGGACCGAGCAGCGGGCGTACCCGATGCGGATGTCCGCGCTCGGCAGGTCCGGGCCGATCGGCGCCGGCTGCGGGGTGCCCGGCCGCCACGGCCGGCCCGGACCGCGGCCGACCGGGGCCGGCACCCGCAACGCCTTCTTGGGCCGGGGCACCATGGTGAAGCGGCGGATGTGGTAGGCGGAGGTGACCGCGCCGCCGCGCGAGCGGCAAGGTGAGCCGGGCCGCGCGTCACACTTCGGACAGGCGTGCTGTCCGAAGCCGTCGGCGTCCGACCGGTCGGTTGGGGAAGGGGGCTGAGGGCCCGTCATGGGCCCGGATTTCCGCACAATGCAAGTCTCGGAAGGGGGTCTGCCCCGTTCTTGCGTGAGAGCGGGTTCTGCGAACGAATCCGGGACCGGCGGAGTCCGGCGGAGTCCGGCGGCCCGCTGCCGATCTTGCTCGCGCAAAGGAGCGTTTGTGGGAGCCGGCTTCGAGGTGGTGCTCGGGTTCAGAGTTGACGGAGGTGGTCGTGCAGCCTGCGGGCGGCTTGTGCCATGAGAATGTCGGCGCCTGGCTGGGTGCTGGCGGGAACAAGCGATTCCGTGAGCACGACGATGGCGAAGGCATGCCCGTCGGAGTGCTCGACGACTCCAATCTCATGGCGGAGGTTGAGGAGGGTGCCGGTCTTGGAGGACCAGCCGCTGGCGTCTGAGCTGAAGTCCGGAGCAAGCCTGTGGCGGAGCAGGTTGTGGGCCATGAGGTCCCGCACCCGTGCAGCGGCCTCGGGATGGATTGCCGATGGCGTCCACAGCGCTTGGAGCAGGGCGGCCCAGGCGCGTGCGCTGCCGGTGTTGGCGCGGGTGGTGTCGAGCTGGTGCACCTGGTGGCCGCGGCCGCTGGTGCCCGCTTCAATGGCGAGGGTGTGAGCAAGGTGCGCCTGGTCGGGAGTGAAGCGTTCCACCGGGGTCCGGGTGAGTTCGCGCATACCGTGCCGGATGGTGATGCCGTCCAGGCCCAGTTCATGCAGGATCTGGGCCACCTGGGCAGGTGGGGTGAGGTCGAAGAGTGCGTCGGCGGCGGTCCCGTCGCTCACGCTGGTGCTGAGGTAGAGCAGGTCGTCGATGGCGATCCGGGCAGGGTAGCGGAACCGGGTCAGACCGGTGGGGCCCGGCGTGGTGACGCGTCCGGGCTGGACGTCGATCGCCGTTGCTCCGTCGAGCTCTCCGCGTTGAATGCGCTCCGCCGTTGCCAGGGCGAGCGGAATCTTGACCAAGGAGGCGGAGGGCAGCTGGGCGTCGGGCTCGATGCCCAGCTCGGCTCCGCTGTGGAGGTCGCGGACCAGCAGGCGGCCGTGCAGGCCGCCTTCGAGAAGCTGTTGGCGGATGTCGTGCAGCAGCGCTTCGGTACTCATACTGCCGCCACTGCGTGAGGGGTGGTGGTCCGGGCGGCCGGGCCGAGGCAGCGGCTGATCGCGCTGCCCAGGCGTTCTCGGACATGTTGCGAATTGACGTCCATGGCGGCTGCGAGGCTGTATCCACGGCTGAGTGTGATCTCACCGATGGGCCTCCAGTCGAGGCCGAGCTCGTCGGCCTGCGCGGCGGAGCACAGCAGCAGGTCGGACGTGCGGAGCACTTCGGCTATGGCATTGGTCAGGTCGGCGGTGATGGCGAGCTGCACCGGCCGGAGCCCCAGTGCGTCGCGCAGCCGTGTGAGCGGATCGCGGATGTGCGGCACGTCGTCCTCGGGCTGGATCCAGACCTTGCGGACCGGATCCGGGCAGGCCCGCCCGGCCCGGAGAGTCGCCAGATAGACGCGACTGGCCCCGGCTGCCGCTGTGCCCGCGAGGCCGAGAGGAACGGACCACGTGGCTTCGTCCGCGGGCACCGTGATCAGGGCCGCGCGTACCTGCTGCGAGCGAAGAAGCTCCATGCGCTGCGCCGGCGTACCGGTATGAAGATCAAGGGTCACCGCCTGGTCCTGAGCGTCGGCGATCAGGCGGGCGAGAGAGCCTGTGGAGCAGGTGCCCGGGACGGCGAGCCGCCATGGCTTGCGCTTGGCTGTCTCTGCCTCGTGCAGCAGTGCGTCGGCTGCCTGCACGAGCCGCCTCGCCGCCGGGAGCATGTCCCGACCGAAGGAGCTGAGGGTAGCCCGGCGCGATGTCCGCTCAAACAGGCGCTCGCCGAAAAGCTCCTCCAAGGCGGCGATGCGCCGGCTCGCCACGGGCTGTGACATGCGTGCTGCGGCCGCTCCTGTGGTGAAGCTGCCACGCTCCATCACGCTGACAAACGCCCGACATGCTCCCACCAGGTCCATACCGATCACCCTATGCGGAAACAGCATGGGACTGGCTGTATGCGTATTGGACCGTATGGAACGCGGGGGAAGAACATGAGCCGGTACCCGAGCGGTGTCTTCTCAGCACCCTTTGACGGCTTATCCGGAGGTCTGACCATGCAGTCCACTCGTGCCCGGCGTGCCCTTCTCGGAGGGCTTGCTGTACTCGTCGCCCTTCCGCTTGCCGCATGCGGCAATGACAGCACTCAGGCGTCACCGGTCCCGGCTGCCGCCACAACGCAGGCGGATCCCGCTGCGAAGCAGGCCGTCGGCGATTTCAAGAAGCTGGAGCGCAAGTACGATGCGCGGCTTGGGGTCTATGCGGTCAACACGGGCGATGGGCGGGATGTGGCCTTCAACGCTGATGAGCGATTCGGGTACGCCTCCACCTTCAAGGCGTTCGCCGCCGCTGCCGTCCTGCGCAAGTACTCAATGAGCGGCATGGACAAGGTGATCAAGTACTCCCGGAGCGACCTGATCGACCACTCTCCGGTCACCGAGAAGCATGTCGACACCGGAATGACCCTACGCGACCTGTGTGACGCAGCCGTCCGCTACAGCGACAACACCGCAGCCAACCTCCTGTTCGACGCACTGGGCGGGCCGCAGGGCCTGGCCGCCGCTCTCGTGGAGGCAGGTGACACCACCACCAAAGTGGAACGCCGCGAGCCGGAACTGAACCAGTGGTCTCCCGGTGCCACACAGGACACCACCACGCCCCGCGCGTGGGCAGCAGACCTTCGGGCATTCGTTCTCGGGGACGCCCTGGGCAAGGACGAACGCGAACAGCTCACGCAGTGGCTGCGGACCAACACCACCGGAGACGAACTCATCAGGGCCGGAGTACCCAAGGGATGGGTTGTCGGGGACAAGACCGGCGGAGGCGGTGTCTACGCCGTCCGAAACGACATCGCCGTCGTGTGGCCCCCCAACGCCGCCCCCATCGTCATGGCGATCATGTCCAACCGAGGCGCCAAAGACGCCGACTACGACAACAAGCTGATTGCCGAAGCGGCATCCGTGGTCACCAGGACACTGTCGTAGCAGAACAACTGCACAGCACGCGGACAGTACACGGCAAACCCCCAACGACTCCGGCGTTCCCGCCAGGACTGCAAAACGTTCGGCCCTGTCTCACATTCAGTGTTAACGGTAAGTAGCTGTCATGGCTGGCAGTAACACTCCAAGGCCGTCGCCGGCCCCGTCGTCACGGTGACGCGGTGACGCGGTGACGCGGTGACGCGGTGACGCGGTGACGCGGTGACGCGGTGACGCGGTGACGCGGTGACGCGGTGACGCGGTGACGCGGTGACGCGTGGGCAGGGTTTGCCGGGTCGGACTTGTCGGAGCGGGGCGTCTGACGCTCACGTTCAGTGCCTGGTCAGGGACCCGGTCCGTCGCGGAGGTACACAAAGTCGGGCCCCCGCCCGGGGCTCACCTGTTCAGGTGCGCCCAGAACTCGTCGAAGGACAGGAGCTTGTCGCCGTCCAGGTCGCGGGACTTGATGACGGCCTCCGCCACCGGCTCGGTGACGTTCCAGTCCCCGCCCTGGGCCAGGGCGGTCTTGAACTCGGCAGCGGTGACGAACCCGTCCCCGTCCGCGTCGATCCGCTCGAACTGCCTGCGCGCTTCCTCGATCTCCGCCACCGGTCCGCCCCTTTGTTCCTCGTACTCCGTCGGACTCCCTGGGAGTCCTGATGACGCAGGTCAGACTATCCGCCCACGCGAGCCCTCGGTGCGGCGATCCCTCACACGGACTCCGCCTCGCGGGAGGCCGGGAACGCCGGTCAGGTGACCGGCAGGACGTCCGGGGCCGGGGCGGCCGCGTGGGCCGTCGCGCCGTCATGCGGCGGCGGTGGTGGCGGCGGCACAGGACCTCGTACCGACCTCGTCCGGGGGCTCGTGACATCACCGACGACCGCTTGCGCCTCCCACCACCATCACCCCGCCGGCCGTCCGGGCGTTGTGGTGGCGCGGGCGGCGCACCGGCACAGGGCCTCGACCGGCAGCCGGGGCCGTACGGCGAGGGCGCGCGACCGCCGTCCGCTGCCGCCGGCCTCCACCGGGCCGGGCCGGGTGCTCGCCCGCCCTGGCGTCCGGCCCGAGCCGTCCGGCGAGCGCCGTCCAAAAGGCGAGGGCGGTGTCGTCGGCGGCCGCGGCGTCGACGACGTCCAGGCCCGACCGCTCACATGTGCTTCGTTGAGCAGAGAGCAGATCCATGTACGGCACTACGCCCAGCCGGCGGAGAGGGATGCGCCGGCCCGGTGGCCCGGTGACCGTCGGCAGGGGACGACAGCACCTCGCGACACAGGACGCCGCCTCATGTCCTGTGCCCTTCCGGCCTACCGAGGGTCCGCCGGCAGGCGCTGGGCCGCCTGAGCACGAGTAGGCGGCCGGAAGGAGGCGAGGGCGTCGGCGAAGTCGACGGTCGGAGCAGGAGATCAGCGGGTCCGGCGGGGCGGCCCGGGGGCTTGTCCCCCGTGCGAGCTACAGCCAGGTGTCCACCGTGAGGTGACGATCTCCGGCCGCCGGATCCGTAGCGTTCGGTGCAGCCCGCGGCGCACAGGTCGCGGTCCGGCAGAGGGGTTCCCGTGAGGTTTGTCTGGCAGTTCTTGGCCGTCGTGGCGATGGCCGCCCTGGGCGGCACCGGCGTCAACGCGGTGCAGGAGAACGACTGGCTCACGCTCGTCCTCGGCATCACGGTCGCCGCACTGGCCGTGCTCGTGTACGGGTGGGTGGTGCGGCGAACCGAGCACCGGCCCGCCCTGGACGTGGCCCGGGAAGGCGCCGCGGCCCGGACCGGCTGGGGCGTCCTGATCGGCGGTGGGATGTTCGCGGCCGTCATCGTGAACCTCTTCGCCTCCGGGCACTACGACGTCCACGGCCTGGGCTCGGTGACCGGCGCGCTGGGGCTGCTCGGCTTCATGGCCGCCGCCGCGGCGACCGAGGAGGTGGTGTACCGCGGCGTGCTGTTCCGGATCGTCGAGGAGCACATCGGCACCTACACAGCCCTGGTGTCGACAGGACTCGTGTTCGGCCTCTCGCACCTGCTCAACGAACACGCGACCCTGTGGGGCGGCCTCGCCATCGCGATCGAGGCCGGCTTCATGCTCGCCGCCGTGTACGCCGCCACCCGCAGCCTCTGGCTGACGATCGGCGTGCACTTCGGCTGGAACTTCGCCGCGGCCGGCGTCTTCAGCACCGAGGTCTCCGGCAACGGCACCAACCAGGGGCTCCTGGACGCCTCGACGTCGGGCCCGGAGCTGCTCACCGGCGGTGACTTCGGGCCGGAGGGCAGTGTGTACTCGGTGGGCTTCGGGGCACTGCTGACCCTGGTGTTCCTGTGGCTGGCCCACCGGCGCGGGAACATCGTGCCCTTCGGTTCCCGGCGAGCCGCGGGCGTCGACTCCGCCGCTACACTGCCCCGGTGACCGATCGTCGGCGTGTCCCGCAGCTGTGGCACCGGCTCGATGTCACGGTCCGGGACCTCCCGCTCGGGATACTGCTCCTCGTGGCGTCGGCCGTTCCGGCGCTCCACGGCAACGGCACGGAGGTCGGCGGTCTGCCGGACCGTCCCGTCGACGTGCTGGCCGGTGTGGCGGCCGTCCTGCAGTGCCTTCCGCTCGCCGTGCGCCGGCGGTGGCCGCTCGTCTGCCTCACCCTGGTGTCGTGCGGTTTCGTCCTCGACCAGCTGTGCGGCTACCACCTCATGGCCGGCGCCGCGCTGCCCGTCGCGCTGCTGAGCGCCGGGTCGTATCTGGAGCGGTACCGGCGCGCCACCCCGGTCGCCTCCTCCGTGGCGTTCGCGGCCCTGTCGGTCGCGCTCCACCAGCGCGGGCCCGGCGCACCGGTGGCCGAGTTCGTGACGTTCTACCTGGCGCTGGCCCTCGCGTGGGGCGTCGGCGCGTGGATGCGCTCCGTCCGGGCCGCGGAGGCCGAACGCCGCAGCCGCGTGGCCGAGGACGCCCGTACCGCCGAGCGCACCCGGATCGCCCGCGAGCTCCACGACGTCGTGACCCACCATGTGACGGCGATGGTCGTGCAGTCCGAGGCGGCCCGGTACCTGACCGCCTCGCCCGACCGCCTCGACCAGGCCCTGGCCTCCGTCAGTGACACCGGCCGACGGGCCATCACCGACCTGCGGCACCTGCTCGACCTGCTCAACCCCGACCACGGCACCGGCCACGGCACCGGCCACGGCGGCGAGGACAGGACGCCACCCGTCGACCGGGTGCTCACGCTCGTCGAGCAGACGCGGCTGGCCGGGCAGCCGGTGGAGTTCGCCGAGGAGGGCACCCCGCCGGTCTCGACCGGCAGCGTCGACCTCGTGGCCTACCGGGTCGTGCAGGAGGCCCTGACGAACGCGCTCAAGTACGACCACGGCAGCCGGACCTCGGTCCTGGTGCGCCATGGTGAAAGGGAGATCACGGTGGAGGTCGGCACGGACGGCTCCGGTTCACGGGCCGGTTCCCCCGGCGGCAGCGGGCGGGGGCTGGAGGGCCTGCGCGAACGGGTCGACGTGCTGGGCGGCGAATTCAGCGCGGGCCACCGGGCCGGTGGCGGCTTCCTCGTCCGGGCGCGGATACCCGCGGGAAGCCCGGCATGAGCGCGCCCGTCCGGGTCCTGGTCTGCGACGACCAGATACTGATCCGCACCGGGCTGTCGACCATCATCGACGCGCAGCCCGACCTGGCGGTGGCGGGCGAGTGCGGGGACGGGCGGACCGCCGTGGAGCTGGCCGGCCGACTGCGCCCGGACGTCGTGGTGATGGACGTGCGCATGCCGGTCCTCGACGGCATCGAGGCCACCCGGCTGCTGGCCGGTGCCGGGGTCGAGCACCCCGTGAAGGTGCTCGTGGTGACCACGTTCAACCTGGACGAGTACGTCTACGAGGCGCTGCGGGCCGGAGCGAGCGGGTTCCTGCTCAAGGACGCGCCGCCGGACCGGCTGCTGCACGGAATCCGGACCGTGGCCACGGGCGCGGCGCTGCTGGACCCCGAGGTGACGCGTCGGCTCGTGGGCCGTTACGCCGCCCGTATCCGGCCCACCGGGGGCGGCGCGCAGGACATCCCGCTGACACCCCGCGAACTGGAGGTCCTCCGCCTCATCGCGGACGGACTGTCCAACGGCGAGATCGCCGCGGCGCTCTTCATCAGCCATGAGACCGTCAAGACCTTCGTGTCCCGCATCCTCACCAAGCTCGGCCTGCGCGACCGCGTCCAGGCCGTCGTCTACGCCTACCGGCACGGCCTGGTGACCTGACAGGTCGTCCCGTGCGGCCTGTCCGACAATCCGCCGACGCGGGAACTGTCGAGCGGCTGGTGCCGGGTGAGTCGGGGGAGTTGTTCCAGCGGGTGGTGCCGAAGGCGCCGGCCCGTCCGCCTCGTTCGGGCCGTCGGAAGCCACAGCCCACCGGCGGTTCACAAAGTGGCCGAGGGCCCGGGTGTGGGCCGGGCTCCACCGCCTGGTCCTCGACGGGCCCGGGCCGGTGGGCGACTCGTTCGACAACGCGCCGGCGGAGAACCCGTGGACGCCGGCCGAGACCGAGTGCATCCGCGGCCGGGTGTTCGCCACCAGGGCCGAGGCGAACCATGCCGCCTCAGTCGGAGGCCACCGGCAGGACGTCCGGCGAGAGCGCGCCGGCCCGGGCGGAACCGCTCGTCATACGGCGACGATGGTGCCGTCGGCACAGCACCTCGTAGCCGACCTCCGCGGCTGGGCGGTTCACGTCACCGACGACGACCTGCTCACCCTCCACCACCATCTCGCCACCCACGGTGCGGGCGTTGTGCGTGGCGCGAGCCCCGCACCAGCACATCGCCTCCACCTGGAGCGCCTCTATCCGGTCCGCCAGTTCGATCAGCCGCTGCGAGCCCGGGAAGAGCCTGGCCCGGAAGTCGGTCGTGATACCGAAGGCGAAAACGTCGAGGTCCAGGTCGTCCACGACCCGCGCCAACTGGTCGACCTGCTCCGACGCCAGGAACTGTGCCTCGTCCACGATCAGATAGTCGACCCTGTCGCCCTGCGACATACGACCCACGACATAGGCGTACAGATCCATCCCCGGCGCCGCCTCGACGGCATCCGTCACCAGACCGAGCCGCGAAGACAGCTTCCCCTCCCCCGCCCGGTCGTCGCGCGTGAAGATCACGCCCTGTAGACCCCTTGCCGACCGGTTGTAGATTCGCTGTAGGGCAAGTGTCGACTTCCCGCAGTCCATCGTTCCGGAGAAGAACACCAGCTCGGGCATGGGAGGTCGGGCACCTTTCGGCGGGGACGGGCGGTGAGGACGGGCCGGGTGGGCCTCAGGAGCGCACTTCGAGGAGGGGGACCAGTTGTTCGGCAGGGGTGAGGGAACCGTGGTTGCCGACCATCTCCGACTCCCTGGGTTCCCGCTCGGAGGCGATGATCAGGACGTCGTCCCGGGCGGCGGCGACCACGTCGCCGATCCGGTGGTACACGCGGTCCTCGATCCGGGGGCCGAACCAGCCCGCGTCGATCGCCTCGTCCCGCGAGGCCACCCAGAACTGCTCGCCGAGCACCTCGCGCCAGCAGGTCAGGACGTCCGTGGCCGCGCCCGGTACGGCGTAGACGTGGCGGGCGCGGCCCTCGCCGCCGAGCAGGGCGACTCCGGCGCTCAGCTCCCAGTCGTGGTCGAAGTCGATGCGGTGCTCCTCGTCGAAGGGCACGTCGACCATTCCGTGGTCGGCGGTGACGTAGAGCGCGCTGCGCGGCGGGAGTTGCTCGGCCAGCCGCTGGACCAGGCGGTCGACGTACATGAGCTGGCCGCGCCAGGTGTCGGAGTCGAGGCCGAAGCGGTGCCCGGCGCCGTCGACCTCGGCGTAGTACGTGTAGACCAGGGAGCGGTCGGCGGCGGCCAGTTGAACGGCCGCGAGGTCCATGCGCTCCTCGCCGGACAGCCGCCCGTGGAAGGTGCCGCCGCTGAGCGCGACCTTGGTCAGCGGGGTGTTCGCGAACGCGGGTGAGGACACCTGGGCGGTGTGCACCCCTGCCCGGTGGGCCAGTTGGAAGACGGTGGGGTGGGGCTGCCAGGTGTCGGGCCGGGTCCAGGGCTGCCAGCGCAGCTGGTTCATCAGCTCGCCGGTGTCCGGGTTGCGCACGGTGTAGCCCGGCAGGCCGTGCGCGCCGGGCGGCAGGCCGGTGCCGACGGAGGCCAGGGAGGTGGCGGTGGTCGCCGGGTAGCCCGTGGTGAGGGGACGCCCGGTGCCGCCGCGTGAGGCGGCCATCAGGGACGCCATGAACGGGGCTTCCTCCGGGTGCGCCTTCAGCTGCTCCCAGCCGAGACCGTCGATCAGGAACACGCAGTTCCGGTCGGCGGGGGTGAGCTCCGGGATCGCGGCGGTGGTGCCGGGGACGCCCATGCCCGCGGCGAGGGTGGGCAGCAGGTCGGCCAGCGAGCCGGTGCCGTACTCGGGCAGGGGGGCGGAGGCCGGGGCGAGGGGCTCCGGGTGGACGTCCCAGCCGGTGGTGTGCGGGGACGGGGGGGTGTGCGGCATCAGCGTGCGGAGTCCGCGGTCGCCTCGGAGAGGGCCTGCGCGAAGACGAGCGCCTGGCGCACCGTCTCCGGACCGTCCCCGGCCTCGCTGACCCGCAGGCTGAGGTCGTCGGCCGTCGAGCTGCCCGTGTAGCCGTGGTCGGCCTCGCAGTTGGGGTCGCCGCAGGCGGCCGGCTCCAGGTCGAGACGGGCTACCGCGCCCCAGCCGATGGTGAGCACGATCTCACGGGGCAGTGTGCCCGGCTTGTACGACTCCGGGTTGGCGACCACCCGGCTGACCACGATCGACGAGATCCGGCTGAGCTTGACCGACTCCGTGGACGTGGTGGCGTACGGGGTCGGGGAAGTGGTGTCGGCGGCCTGCTCGTCGGTGTGGCTGACGATGAAGCGGTTGTCTGTGAGGACGAGCACGGTCACATGGCGCCGTACCTCGTTCTGGTCGAACGTCGTCTCCTGGTGGACCAGGTACGACCGGACGGGCTCGCCGCCCACGGCGGCCTCCACCGCCTCGGCCACGAGGGCCGGGTAGTAGCCGCTGCGCTCGATCGCCGCCCGCAGCCCCTGGGTCGTCGTACTGGTCTTGGCCATGACGCCCATCCTACGGGGGAGCAGTGACTGCGAGGCACCGGTCGTGGCACTCCCCCGCGCGCGCCGGGCCGGGCCGGGCGGGAACGGTCCGGCCGGTGCGGCCGGCGGGACTCATTGGTCCGTGTCCTCGCGGGAGGGCTGTTCGCCCACCGGAGTGCCGTCCCGCGCGAGACGGTCGGCGAGTTCGTCCCGGAACAGCGCGCCGCGGTCGAGTGCCTGGACACGGTAGGCGGTGCGGCCGACGATCTGGCTGGTGATCGGCGCGGTGAACAGCTGGAACAGGACGACGAGCAGCAGCACCGGCGCGTAACGCAGGGGCATCTGCACGGCGGTTCCCACCAGGATGAGCATCAGGCCGAGCGTCTGGGCCTTGGCGGCCGCGTGCAGGCGGCTGACGACGTCCGGGAAGCGGATCAGGCCCACGGAGCCGAGCAGGCAGAAGGTCGCGCCGGCCAGGAGCAGGACGGCGGTGATCACGTCGGACACCGCGGTCATCGCAGGCCTGCCCGCTTCTCGATCAGGTGGGCGGCCGTCACCGATCCGGTGAAGGCCAGCAGGGTGAGGACGACGAGCACGGGCAGGGGCGTGGTGTCCTCGCGCAGGACCATGCCCACGGCGGCCCCGACGATGATCATCGTCAGGAGGGCGTCGAGCGCCACGATGCGGTTGAGCGCGCCCGGACCGCGCACGAGACGCAGCAGGGCGAGCAGGCCGGCCACTGACACCACGGCCAGGGTGGCGGTGTACACGACGGTCATGGGGTTCTGCCTCCTTGATCAGGGTGGTCGGGAGAGCCGGGGCGGTCGGACGGCCCTGGGCCGGCAGCCGGCCCGGGACCGTCGGCAGACCCGGGATCACCGGAAGGACCGGAGGTGTCGTCACCCGTCGCTCCGGTGCGTCGACCGTGGCCGACCGCCCGCGCCACTCTGTCCTCCACGTTCTGCACCGTCCTTCTGCGGCGGGCGAGGTCGCTCTCGTCGCGGACCGGGAGCGTGTGGACGTACAGCCGCCGCCGGCGCCGGTCGATCTCCACCACCAGGGTGCCGGGGGAGATCGTCGTGAGTTCGGCCACCGCGGTGATCAGGAGGTCGCTGTCGACGTGCAGCGGGACCTCGATGATCGCCGCGGACGTCTTCCCCCCGTGTCTCAGGATCTGCCAGGCGACGGTGACCCCGGACCCGACGAGATCCTTCAGCAGGTCGGCCAGCAGGCGCGCGATCGGCAGCGGCCGGGGCACGGCGTTCGGCAGGACCGGCGGCAGGGAGAAGGACCCGACGACGGTCACGGCGACGAGCAGACCTCCGAGGAGGACCAGCGGGCCGACGGAACCCCACAGCACGATCCACAGCAGCCACAGCCACCCGACCATGGGCAGGCGGCGCAGGACTCGGCGGGCGTACTTCCGGCGGGTCAACGGTCCTCCTCGGTCATGACGGCGGAGCGGTACTCCCGCGGGTCGAGCAGTTCGTGTGCGGCTCGTTCGCCGACGCGGGCGAGCGGGCCCGCGCAGACGGCGACCGCGACACTGGTGGCCACCATGACGACGGTGGCGGCGGTCATCAGCCCGGTCCCGCGCCGGACGGCGCGGCGCTCCGGGCGGAGGGCGGTGCCGGGGGCCGGCTTCCCCGGCGGTGGCGCGTCGCGGCGGTCCGGGTGCGGGTCCTGCCGCATGAAGGCCCTGGTCCAGACCCGGGTCATGGCGTAGAGCGTCAGCAGGCTGGTGAGCAGGGCGGTCGCGGCCAGGGCGTACGCCGCGGTGCCGCCCTGCCACGCACCGGCCCGCAGCAGGGTCAGCTTGGCCACGAACCCGGAGAACGGCGGGATCCCGGCCAGGCTCAGGGCGGGGAGGGCGAACAGCACGGCGACCAGCGGCCTCGGTGGCGGCCGCTGTGCCATGCGCCTCATGCCTGTTGTTCCCGCGTGGCGCACGGCGAGGGAGGCGGCGAGGAAGAGCGCCGCCTGGACGATGATGTGGTGCACGATGTAGAGGACCGTGCCGGTGAGTCCGAGCGTGTCGAACAGCGCGAGCCCGAACAGCATGAAGCCGATGTGGCTGACGAGGGTGAAGGACAGCAGCCGGTTGATGTCGTCCTGGGCCAGCGCGCCGAGGATGCCCACGATCATGGCGGCGATCGCCACACAGGCCAGCAGGGTCCACACGCTGGAGCGCGGGAAGAGCAGGGTCTGGGTACGCAGCAGGGCGTAGATGGCGACCTTGGTCAGCAGGGCGGCGAACACGGCGGTGATCGGCGCCGGTGCGGTGGGGTAGCTGTCGGGCAGCCAGAAGTGCAGGGGGACGATCGCCGCCTTGATGCCCAGGACAGCCAGGAGCAGCAGGGCGAGTGCGCCGCGCAGGCCGTCGGGGAGTTCGGCGAGCCGCGGGCCGAGCTGGGCCAGGGTGACCGTGCCGGCGGCCGCGTACACCAGGCCGACGAAGGTGAGGAACAGCAGGGAGGACGTCAGGCTGGTGATCATGTACGTCATACCGGCGCGGGTGCGGTTTCCGTCAGCGTCCAGGGTGATCAGGACGTAGGACGCGGCGAGCAGCACTTCGAAGGCCACGAAGAGGTTGAACAGGTCACCGGTGAGGAAGGCCAGACTCACTCCGGTGACGAGCATCAGGTAGGCGGGATGGAAGACCTCCGCCGAGCTCCGGCGTTTCTCCGCGGTGCCCTGGCCGATGGCGAAGAGCAGCACGGCCAGGGTCACCAGGAGCGACACGGCGAGCAGGAGCGCCGACAACCGGTCGGCGACGAGCGTGATGCCCAGCGGGGCCGGCCAGCCGCCGACGTGCACGGCCTGCGGCCCGCGGGTGTCGACGAGGACGAGCAGGGCGACGGCGTCCGCCAGTACGCAGGCCAGTACGAGGGTGCTCATGGGGCGGGTCACCCGGACGGGCAGTCCGAGCAGGGCCGTGGCGGCGCCCAGCGCCGGCAGCACCACGGGCAGGGCGAGCAGCAGTGCGGTCATCGGTGTTCCCCCGGAGCGGTGCCGTGGTCGCGGTGGTCCGACCAGCCGTCGTCGGCATCGTCGCCGTCGCCGGGGTCGTCGCCCTGCTCGTCGCCGTCGACAGGGTCGTCGGTGTCGGTTTCCTCGTCGGCGCCGGCGCGTCGCCGGGCGATGCGCCGGTCCTCCACGTCGTCACGCACCTCGTCGCTGCCGGACAGCCGCCATGAGCGGTAGGCGAGGACCATCAGGAACGCCGTGAGACCGAACGTGATCACGATCGACGTCAGCGCCATGGCCTGGGGCAGCGGATCGGCGGGCTCCGCCGGGTTCACCGGCTCCCCCTCCAGCACCGGGGGGCGGCCGGGGGTGCCGCCGGCGACCAGGAGCAGCAGGTTGGTGCCGTGGCCCAGGAGGATGAAGCCGAGAATGATCCGCATCAGGGACCGTTGCAGCATGAGGTGGAAGCCGATCGTGAACAGGCCGCCCACCACGAGGGCCATCGTCACGTCGAGCGTGTTCAGCGTGATGTCGCCCGCGCCGTTCATCGAGCGGATCCCTTCTCCTGCCGGTCCGCCGCCGCGCCGGCCACTTCGAGTGAGACACCCACCGCCGACAGGAGTTTGAGCACGACGCCGACCACGAGCAGATAGACGCCCACGTCGAGGAACACGCTGGTCGCCCACTTCACCTCGCCCAGCAGCGGCAGGTGCCACGTCACCAGGTCGCTGTCCAGCGGCGTACCGCCGAAGGCCAGCGGCACCAGCCCGACGACCGCCGCGGTCAACAGGCCCGTGCCCGCGACCGCGACCGGGCGCAGGCGTACGGCGGCGCCGAGGTCGGCCTGTCCGCCCACCAGGTACCGCAGAACGAACGCCAGTCCTGCCACCAGACCGCCGGCGAAACCTCCGCCGGGGCGGTAGTGCCCGGAGAACAGCAGGAACAGCGAAAGCACCAGGAGGGAGGGGAAGAGCAGCCGGGTGGCCACTTCCATCAGGACCGAGCGCTCGCCGCCGGGCCGTTCTCCCGCTCCCGGCAGCCAGGTCTGCCGGGGCTCGTCCCAGTGCGTCGTGGGGAACCGGGCCGGCGGCTCCTCGTCGGTCACCCGTACCGCGCCGCGGTCGCGGAACCGGACCAGACTGCCGACTCCGACCGCCGCCACCAGGAGGACCGAGATCTCGCCCAGCGTGTCCAGGGCCCGGAAGTCGACGATGATCGCGTTGACGACGTTGTAGGCACCCGTCTCCGACGCCCGGCGCAGGTACTCGGGTGAGATCGCCGGGGCCGTACGCGCGGCGGACGTCGCCAGCGCGAAGCAGGTGACGACGAGGCCGACCCCGACGGCCAGCGCGCCCCGCAGCACGCGCCCCGGGGCCGCCGTCCGGCCGGGATCGAACCGGGCCGGCATCCGGCGCAGCACCAGCACCACGACGACCAGCGTCAACGTCTCGACCAGGAACTGGGTGAGCGCCAGGTCCGGGGCGCCCCGCACCAGGAACAGGCCGGCCGCACCGTACCCGACGGCCCCGGTCAGCAGCAGGGCGGCGAGCCGGTGCCGGGCGGCCACCACCGCCGCGGCGGCCGTCAGTATCACCACGGCCAGGACGGGTTCGAGCGGATACCGCCACAGTGGCGGTGATCCCAGTGAGGGGCCCGCGGCCACGAGTGCCGTGCCGGGCACGGCGACGACCGTCGCGAGCAGTACGGTCAGGTAGACGGGCAGCGAGCCGACCTGGGTGTGCCGGGTCAGCGTCACGGACAGCCGGTCCACACCCTCGGTCGCACGGTCGTACGCGCGCTGCACGTCGGGCAGGCGCGGCAGGCGGCCCGCCGCGGCGCCGCGGCGTTGCACCGCGTGGATCAGCAGACCGGTGACGAGCGACAGCGCGGACAGACCGAGCACGGGCGTGAACCCGTGCCACAGGGACAGTTCGTACGGACCGTCGGCTCCCGGCGGATAGGCGTCGGCGTAGGCGGTGGCGAGGGCCCCCGTGCCGGTGTACGCCACACCCAGCACCAGGCCCGCCCCGGACAGGACGGCCACCGGTGCGACGAATCCGGGTTCTGGGCTCCGTACGGGGCGCGCCGCCCTCTCCGACGGCCGCCGCCCGCCGAAGGCGCCGTGCAGGAACCGTGCCGCGAACGCCACGGTCAACGCGGAGCCGCACACGAGCACCACCGTCAGCTGGTAGTGGTAGGCCAGTTCGGTGCCGTGCAGGAAGGCTTCCAGGGCGGCTTCCTTGCCCAGGAAACCGACGAGGGGCGGCAGACCCGCCATCGACGCGGTGGCCAGTGCCGTGACCCAGAACAGCACGGGCAGCCGGCGTCCCAGTCCCGACAGTTCCCGGATGTCGCGTGTGCCCGTGCTGTGGTCGACGACCCCGACGGACAGGAACAGCGCCGACTTGAACGCCGCGTGCGCCAGCAGCATCACCACCCCGGCCAGCGCCGCCGTCCGCGTTCCCGCGCCCAGCAGGGCGGTCAGCAGGCCGAGTTCACTGACGGTCCCGTAGGCGAGGAGCAGTTTCAGGTCGGTCTCGCGCAGTGCCCGCCACGCGGCCACCACCATCGTGGCGAGTCCCACGCCGAGCACCATCGGCCGCCACGGGGCCACGTCGGCCAGGGCGGGCGCCAGCCGGGCCACCAGGTAGACCCCGGCCTTGACCATCGCCGCCGCGTGCAGAAAGGCACTGACCGGTGTGGGGGCGGCCATCGCCGCGGGAAGCCAGCCGTGCAGCGGCATCTGCGCGGACTTGGCGAACGCGCCGACCAGGACGAGCACCACGGCGGCGGGGACCGCGCCGCCCCGCGGGGGGTCGGCGAGGATCGCGGAGACGCGGTACGTGCCGGCCGCCTGGCCCAGCACGATGAAACCGAGCAGCATCGCCAGGCCGCCGGCCGCGGTCACCAGCAGGGCCTGGCGGGCGGCGCGCCGCTGCTCCGCGCCCTCCCCGCGCCCCGCGATCAGCAGGAAGGAGGCGACCGTGGTCAGCTCCCAGAAGACGTACAGCACGAAGAGGTTGTCCGCCAGCACCAGTCCGGTCATCGCCCCGGCGAAGGCCAGCAGCAGGGCGGCCAGCCGGCCGGCGTCGCGCTCGACGTAGTACCGGCAGTACAGGAGCACCATGGCTCCGACACCGGCCACCACCCACAGCATCAGGAGCGACAGGGCGTCCAGGCGCAGGTCGATCGTCAGGCCGAGCGACGGGGCCCAGGACAGGGACTCCCGGTACGCGCCGCCGTCCAGCACGCGGCCCGCCCGCGTGCCCGCCCAGACCACGGCCGCCAGCGGCACCAGGGCGGCCACGATCCACATCGCACGGCCGAGCCGCCTCTCCCACCACGGCATCGACGCTGCGGCCACCGCATGGGCGGCCAGCAGGACCAGCACGTCAGCACCAACTCCTTCGCGGTGACGCGACCGCTGACACGCGGTCGGCCTCCACCCGATCCCCGGGGGCTATGCCCCGGTTCGTCAATAATTGGGCATTCAGTGCTCTGTGTAGCAGGGGTGAACCGTCCGGCGGGGCACCGCCGCGCCGCACCTCGCCGGCAAAGGGACGGGCGGAGACTTCGGCACCTCAGGACCGCTGCGGGCGATGTGCCGGGCGAGGGGGGAGCCGGTCCTGCCGGCGTCGATGGCCCCGAGATGCATGCCGTTCTCTCCGTCCTGTGCCCGCGGCAGGTGCCGCTGCCGGCCGGAAGCACGGGTAACCCGCCCGACGCGCCGTCAAACCCGCGGCGACCTGCCGAGTTGGGACGGTCGGAGGGCTCACGCCGCCCTCAGTACGCCGGGAGGGTCCGGGGGCCGAGGTCGTCGCGGGCGGGGGGCGGGGCCAGGCGTACGGAGGCACCGAGGACGCTCACCCCGCGGGTGGCGACGACGACCGGCTCGAGGCCGACCGCGACGACCTCGGGGTGGTCGTCGACCAGCCGCGACACCCTCAGCAGCAGTTCCTCGAGGGCGGGGGTGTCGACCGGGGTCGAGCCGCGCCAGCCGAACAGGAGGGGTGCGGTGCGGATCGACCTGACCAGGGAGGCCGCCTCCCGGTCGGTCACCGGGATCAGCCGGTGCGCCATGTCCCCGAGCAGCTGCGACGGGGGGCCGGCGAGCCCGAAGGAGAGCGCGGCTCCGGCGGCGGGGTCGATCACCGCGCGGACGATGGTGTCGACACCGCGCGGTGCCATCCGCTGCACGACGAGGCGCAGTTCCTCGGGCGTGCCGAGCTGCTGCGTCAGCTCGGCGTAGGCCCGGCGCAGTTGCTCCTCGTCCGCGATGTCCAGCCGTACGCCGCCCAGGTCGGCGCGGTGCCTGAGGTGCGGGGCGGTCACCTTGAGGGCGACGGGCCGGCCGAGGGCGCGGGCGGCCTCGACGGCGGCGTCGGCGGTGGGGGCGGGGAGGGCGCGGTGGACGTGGATGCCGTAGGCGCCGAGCAGGGCGCAGGTCTCCTCGGAGCCGAGGGTGAGGCTCTCCCCGCGCGTGAGCTGCGCGTCGATGAGGGCGGCGGCGCCCCGCTCGTCGATGTCCTCGTACGCGGGGACCTTGCCGGGGTCGGCGGCGTCCCGGCGCCACTGGGCGTAGGCGACGGAGTGGGCCAGGGCCCGGACCGCGCGTTCGGCGGCGGGGTAGGCGGGAATGAGGTGGGCGTCCTCGGGGAGGCTCCCGGGCGCGGGCACGGGCGTCGACGGGGTGGCCGGGCCGGGGCTCCCGGGGGCAGGCGGGCCGGCCGGGCTCTGTGGAGCGGCCGGCCCGGGTGCGGCAGCCGGCGTCGCGGGGGCGGCCGGTCCGGCGGCGGACGGTGCCCCGGGGGTGGCCGGGCGCTGATCGGCGGATGGTGCGGAGCCGGGGTCCTGCGCCCGGGGGCGGTCCTCGGTGGCCGGGGCGGGCCGCGGGGCCGTGCCGGCCGCCGCCGAGAGGGCCTCGGCCAGGCCGCCGAGTTCCACGTGGACCACCAGGACCGGCTTGGACGGGGTCGCGGCGGCGGCCGAGCGCAGCGCCCCGGCGAGTGCCGCGTCGTCGGTCGGCGGCTCCCCCAGTGCGGGGAGCGCGGTCACGACGACCGCGTCGCAGGTGTCGTCGGCGAGCGCCCGGGACAGCGCGGCGTGGAAGTCCGCCGCCGACGCCCCGGTGGTGAGGTCCAGCGGGGGGTGCGGGCGCAGCCCTTCGGCCAAGCAGGCGTCGTAGGTGAGCAGGCCCAGGGACTCGGAGTTGCCCAGGATCGCCACGCGGGGGCCGGAGGGCAGTGGCTGGCGGGCGAGCAGGAGGCCCGCGTCGACCAGTTCCGTGATGGTGTCCACCCGGATGACCCCGGCCTGCCGCAGCAGCGCGGAGACGGTCGCGTGGGGCAGTCGCGTCGCGCGCACGGCGTGCCCCCGGGGTCCGGAGCCGTGGCGGGCACCCTGGACCACGACCAGCGGCTTCGCGGCGGCGGTCCGGCGGGCGAGGCGGGTGAACTTGCGGGGGTTGCCGATGGATTCCAGGTACATCAGGACGACATCGGTGTCGGGGTCGTCGTACCAGTACTGCAGGACGTCGTTGCCGGAGACGTCGGCCCGGTTGCCGGAGGACACGAAGGTGGACACGCCCGTGACACCGGTGACGCCCCCGCCGCGCCGGTGCAGCCGCGACAGCAGGGCGATGCCGATGGCTCCGGACTGGGCGAACAGGCCGATGCGGCCGGGGCGCGGCATCTGCGGTGCGAGCGAGGCGTTCAGGCGTACGTCCGGGGAGGTGTTGATGACGCCGAACGCGTTCGGTCCGATGATCCGCATGCCGTACGAACGGGCCTGGCGGACGAGGGCGCGCTGGCGCTCGCGGCCGTCGGGGCCCGCGTCGGCGTACCCGGCGCTCACGACGACGAGCCCCTGCACCCCGTGTTCGCCGCATTCGGCGACGACCTCGGGGACGTGTTCGGCGGGCACCGCGACGACGGCGAGGTCGACCGGGCCGTCGATCTCCCGCACCGAGCGGTGGGCGGGCACCCCGGCGGCTCCGTCGAGTTCCTCCTGCTCCGGCGGCAGGGCCTTGTTCACGGCGTACAGGCGGCCGGTGTAGCCGGCGTCCCGGATGTTGCCGAGGAGGCCTCGGCCCACGCCGCCGGGCGTGCGGCCGGCGCCCACGACGGCGACCGAGCCCGGGGCAAGCAGCCGCTGCACCGAGCGGGCCTCGGCGCGCTGCTCGCGCGCCTGCTGCACGGCCAGGGAGCGGTCCGTGGGTTCGAGGCCGAACTCCAGGCGGACGACGCCGTCCTCGAAGCTGCGCTTCTGGGTGTACCCGGCGTCCGTGAACACCTTGATCATCTTGCTGTTGGCCGGCAGCACCTCGGCGGCGAACCGGCGGATGCCGCGCTCCCGCGCGACGGCGGCGATGTGCTCGAGCAGGGCGGAGGCGATGCCCCGGCCCTGGTGGGCGTCCTGCACGAGGAAGGCGACCTCGGCCTCGTCGGAGACAGCGGGGGCGGGTGCGGGGCGCCCTTCGGCAAGGGTGGTGGTGGGCGACGGGCGGGAGGAAGCGGGCGCCCCGTCGGGGCCGATCCGGTCGTAGCGTACGGTGGCGATGAACTCGCCGCCCACGGTGGCTGCGAGCCCCACCCGGTCCACGAAGTCGTGGTGCGTGAAGCGGTGCACGTCCTTGGCGGACAGGCGGGGGTAGGGCGCGAAGAAGCGGTAGTACTTCGACTCGTCCGACACCTGCTCGTAGAAGCTGACCAGGCGTTCGGCGTCGTCGACGGTGATGGGGCGGACCCGCGCGGTGCCGCCGTCGCGCAGCACCACGTCGGCCTCCCAGTGGGCGGGATACTCGTGCCGGTCCGACGAGGTCTGCATGGGCCCCAGAGTACGGCTCGCGTACGACAACGGCGCGAGGCAGTCTGTGGGGGCGCGCACCGGGCCGAGGCCGCGGTCCGGTGCCGCCGGGGAGCGGGAGCGAGTGCCCCTCCCCGGCTTGCTTCACGATATGGGAAACTGGTCTAGACAACCTGAACTTCGAAGGGCAGCAACACATGGCTGAGCGCCGCGTCAACGTCGGCTGGGCCGAGGGCCTCCATGCCCGCCCCGCCTCCATCTTCGTCCGATCCGCCACGGCCACAGGCGTCCCGGTGACGATCGCCAAGGCCGGCGGCAACCCCGTCAACGCGGCCTCCATGCTGGCCGTTCTGGGCCTGGGCGCCCAGGGGGGCGAGGAGATCGTCCTCGCCTCCGACGCCGAGGGGGCCGAAGCCGCCCTCGACCGGCTGGCGAAGCTGGTCTCCGAAGGGCTCGAGGAACTCCCCGAGACCGTGTGAGAAACCCGGCAGCGGACGGAGCCGCGTCACCCATTGCGGGCGACGCGGCTCCGCTGTTCTCCGGCGTCTCCGCTTTCCCTGCCCACCGGTTTTCCCGGGCGCCACTCCCCCGCGCACAATCCCGCGCTCACGAAAAACGGCAGGCGGATTTCACTTCCACCGAATTACCTTCTCTTGTATACGGTCTCCGTGTTAATGCCGGAGACTCGGCGTGTTTACGGGATGTTGCGAGTTCCTCACACGCTCGGGGCGGGCCGTCCGGCCGGCCCTCGCGGTGAAGCGCAGGCGGTGGGCGGCGGCGGCGCGCTCGGTGTGCAGCGTCGTGACCGCACGCGCACGCTCGCCGTCGCCGCGCACCACGGCGTCGACGATCGCGCCGTGCTCCGCCCAGCACTCCACCGGGTCCCTCGGCCCACGTACCTCGTACATCCAGCCGATCTTGTGCCGGAGCTGGATCAGCGTCGACGTCAGCGCCGGGCTGCCGGACGCCTGGGCGAGCGTCTCGTGGAACCAGCCGCCCAGTGAGCGCAGGTCGTCGCCGTTGCCCTGCCGGGCCCGCTCCTGGCCCAGCCGGACCAGGCCCCGCAGCACCTTCAGATGGGCCTCGGTGCGGCGCTGCGCGGCGCGCAGGGCACCGAGCGGCTCCAGCAGCAGCCGCATCTCCAGCAGGTCGGCGGCCTCCTGCTCGGTGGGTTCCGCGACGCACGCGCCCGCGTGCCGCCGGGTGACCACGAAGCCCTCGGCCTCCAGGGTGCGCAAAGCCTCCCGGACGGGGACGCGCGAGACACCGTAGCGGCGGGCGAGGAGTTCCTCGGTCAGCCGGCCGCCACGCTCGTAGACACCCGAGACGATGTCGTCCCGGATCGCCGTGCACACCGAGTGCGCCGGAATACGCATGACCGACCTCCGAATTAATCCCCGCATAACGTCAACGGGTGACACCTGTTCCGTGACTCTATTGCAACGCGCGGGAATTTCCGACGGTGGGCCGGGAATCATGTCTGTTTTTTGGACAACGGACAGCCGGAAACGCCGAAAGCCCCGACTCGGAGAGCCGAGCCGGGGCCGTACCGCAAAAAGCGGGCACCTGGGACGTCAGGGGATCACGCGGACGTCCCAGGTGCGCACGCCGGTCAGGGAGGCGTACCCCCGGTCAGACGTTCGCGCCGTGCGCGCGGAGGTACGCGACGGGGTCGATGTCGGAGCCGTACTCGATGGTGGTGCGGGCCTCGAAGTGCAGATGCGCGCCGGTGACGTTGCCGGTGGCGCCGGAGACACCGATCTGCTGGCCCGGGGTGACCTGCTGGCCCACCGAGACGCCGACGGACGACAGGTGGCCGTACTGGGTGTACGTGCCGTCGTGCATCTTGATCACGACCTGGTTGCCGTAGGCGCCGCCCCAGCCCGCCTCGACGACGGTGCCCATGCCGACCGAGAGCACGGGGGTGCCGCTCGCAGCGTGGAAGTCGACACCGGTGTGGGTGCCGGAGGACCAGACGGCGCCGCCGGACAGGTAGCCGGTCGAGACGTAGGAGCCCGCGATCGGGGACACGAAGGTGTTGAGGCGCTTGCGCTCGGCCTCACGCGCGGCGCGTTCCTCGGCCTCGCGGGCCTTGACGGCCTCCTCGGCCGCCTTCTCCCGGGCGGCCTCCTCGGCGGCTTCGCGTGCGGCGGCCTGGGCCGCCTCGCGTGCGGCCTCGTGCTGGGCGGAGGCCTGGGCGTCGACCCTGGCGGCGACCTCGTCGCCCATGGTGACCACGGGGGTCAGGCCGGTCTGCGCCGCGGCGGGTTCGGCGGCGAGCGCCGGAGCGGAGAGGGAGCCGATGACACCGGTGGTGGTGAGAGCCGCGACGCCCGCCGCCTTGGCGGTGCCGCGATGCACGCGGCTGGGACGACGGTGCTTCCCGGTGGCGCGGGTGAACGCCATGTACAGGGTGGTCCTTTCCTTCCTTCTCGCCTACCGGGTTAGCTGACGGGTTCGGAGCAGGAAGGTCTCCTACGGACCCCCTCGCGACACGCGCGGGCGTCCGATTCACCCCAGGGACTTCTGACGGGTCCCCGGCTCCCCTGGCTCGCGCCGTACGGGGACTCGGCGATGACTGTCCGGTGCCGCGGGTGCGGCGCACTGCCCGACGAACAGACCGCCTGACGCTAAACGGGACGTCTTCCCGTTCCCAAACGAATCCAGGATTTTGTAGCGCATCCCACAGGGCAGACAGGCACCTCCCGCACCAATTCGGACATAAAGGGGCCCTGGTGACGTTCTCGTCACCAGGGCCGCGCGCGTGTGCGTCCGGCGTGCGGCCGGACGGCCGCCGGCGGTGCGCCGACGGGTCGTCTACTCGGCGGAAACCACCGTGACTTCGCCGATGCCGAGCGCCTCGACGGGCTCCTTGATCTGCGCCGCGTCGCCGACCAGGACCGTCACGAGGCGGTCCACCGGGAAGGCGTTCACCACCGCCGCGGTCGCCTCCACGGTGCCGGTGGCGGCGAGCCGCCGGTACAGCTCGGCCTGGTAGTCGTCGGGCAGGTGCTGCTCCACCTGGTCGGCGAGAGTGCCGGCGACGGCCGCGGCGGTCTCGTACTTGAGCGGTGCCACGCCCACCAGGTTCTGCACGGCGACGTCGCGTTCGGCGTCGGTGAGGCCTTCCGCGGCGAGGGTGCGCAGCACCGTCCACAGGTCCCGCAGGGCGGGCCCGGTGTTCGGGGTGTCGACGGAACCGCTGATGGCGAGCAGCGACGCGCCGGTGCCGTCCGGGGCGGACCTGAGGACCTGGCCGAACGACCGCACACCGTAGGTGTAGCCCTTCTCCTCGCGCAGGACGCGGTCCAGGCGGGAGGTGAGGGTGCCGCCGAGGCAGTAGGTCCCGAGCACCTGCGCGGGCCACACGCGGTCGTGCCGGTCCGCGCCCACGCGGCCGATGAGCAGCTGCGTCTGTACGGCGCCGGGGCGGTCCACGATCACGACGCGGCCCGTGTCGTCGGCGGCGACCGGCGCGACGGGCCGCGGCTGGGCGGCCGATCCGGTCCAGGCTCCGAGGGTCTCGCCGAGCAGCTCGTCCAGGTCGGTGCCGGTGAGGTCGCCGACGACCACCGCGGTGGCGGTCGCGGGGCGGACGTGCGTGTCGTAGAAGGCGCGTACGGCCGCCGAGTCGATGCCGGCGACCGTCTCCTCGGTGCCCTGGCGCGGGCGGGACATGCGCGACGCCGCCGGGAACAGCTCCTTGGAGAGTTCCTTGGCGGCGCGGCGGGACGGGTTGGCCAGCTCGTGCGGGATCTCGTCGAGGCGGTTGCGGACGAGGCGCTCGATCTCGCTGTCGGCGAACGCGGGCGCCCTGAGGGCGTCGGCGAGCAGTCCGAGTCCCTTGGCGAGCCGGGAGGCCGGTACCTCGAGGCTCAGGCGGACACCGGGGTGGTCGGCGTAGGCGTCCAGGGTCGCGCCGCAGCGCTCCAGTTCGGCGGCGAACTCCTCGGCGGAGTGCTTGTCGGTGCCCTCGGAGAACGCCCGCGCGGTGATGGTGGCGACACCGTCGAGACCGGCGGGCTCGGCCTCCAGGGGCGCGTCGAGGAGCACCTCGACAGCGACGACCTGCTGGCCGGGGCGGTGGCAGCGCAGCACCGTCAGACCGTTGCCGAGGGTGGTGCGCTCGGGGGCCGGGAAGGCCCAGGGCCGGGCCTCGCCCGCCTGCGGCTGGGGGTGGAAGTCCATCGTGGCGAGCTCGGTCACTTCGCCGTCTCCTCGTTCTCGTCGGTGCCGGCGGCCGCGGCTTCTTCGGCTCCGGCGGCTGCGGCTTCTTCGGGCTCCCCGGCCTCGGGGGTGACGGGCTCGTAGACGAGCACCGCGCGGTTGTCGGGACGCAGGCGGGCCCCGGCGACCTCCCGCACGTCCTCGGCGGTCACGTCGAGGATGCGTCCGACGGCGGTGAGGGCGAGCTGCGGGTCGCCGAACAGGACGGCGTACCGGCACAGTTCGTCGGCCCGGCCGGCGACGGTGCTGAGCCGGTCGAGCCACTCACGCTCCAGCTGGGCCTGGGCGCGCTCCATCTCCTCGGCCGTGGGCCCCTGCTCGGCGAACCGGGCGAGCTCCTCGTCGATCGCGGCCTCGATGACGGGCACCTCCACGTCACCGGACGTCTTCACGTCCAGCCAGCCCAGGGAGGGCGCCCCGGCCAGCCTCAGCAGGCCGAACCCGGCCGCCACCGCCGTGCGGTCCCGTCGTACCAGCCGGTTGTAGAGCCTGGAGGACTCGCCGCCCCCGAGGATCGTGAGCGCCAGGTCCGCGGCGTCGCTCGCGCGGGTGCCGTCCTCGGGCAGCCGGTAGGCGGCCATCAGCGCACGCGCCGGGACCTCCTCCTCGACGAGCTCGCGCAGCTCCTCGCCGATGATCTCGGGCAGCGAGCCGTCGCGGGGCTCGGGCTTGCCGTCGTGGGAGGCGATGGAGCCGAAGTACTTCTCGATCCAGGCGAGCGTCTGCTCCGGGTCGATGTCACCGACGACGGAGAGCACGGCGTTGTTCGGCGCGTAATACGTGCGGAAGAAGGCGCGGGCGTCCTCCAGGGTGGCCGCGTCCAGGTCCGCCATCGAGCCGATGGGCGTGTGGTGGTACGGGTGGCCGGCCGGGTAGGAGAGAGCGGTCAGCTTCTCGAAGGCCGTGCCGTAGGGGACGTTGTCGTAGCGCTGGCGGCGCTCGTTCTTGACGACGTCCCGCTGGTTCTCCATGGACTCCTCGTCCAGGGCGGCCAGCAGGGAGCCCATGCGGTCGGCCTCGAGCCAGAGGGCGAGCTCCAGCTGGTGGGTCGGCATGGTCTCGAAGTAGTTGGTCCGCTCGAAGCTGGTGGTGCCGTTGAGCGAGCCTCCGGCACCCTGGACCAGCTCGAAGTGACCGTTGCCCTTCACCTGCCCCGAGCCCTGGAACATGAGGTGCTCGAAAAGGTGAGCCAGGCCGGTACGGCCCTTGACTTCGTGACGCGAACCGACGTCGTACCAGAGGCACACCGCCGCGACGGGGGTCAGGTGGTCCTCGGAGAGCACCACGCGCAGGCCGTTGGACAGCCGGTGCTCGGTCGCTGTCAGGCCGCCGGAGCCTGCCTGGGCGGTGGCCGTGTGACCCATGGGCATGTACGTCCCTTCGATCGCGGAGGCGGTCGTCGCATCCGCCGTTTGTGCCGGTCCTGCCACTGTATGCAAGCGTGCGGAGCACCGGTGAAGTTCCCGGACGGGACCGGATACGCCGAGAGCGAGAACCACGGGTACGGGTGGGACGACGCGGTACGCATGGGGGTCGTGGGGCGTACGGGATCGCAGGCGGCGCACGGGGCCGTGCGCCCGGCGCCGGTTCTCTCCCGCCACCCCGCTCGCGGCGCCGGAGGGAAGTGCGCGTACCCTGCCGGCACCCCGCCCCGGGCCCCCGACGGAGGCCGGCGGCGGGGGCATGGTCCCGGTTGTCGGTGCGGCGGTCCACAATGGTCCGCGTCAGATACCGTCCCACGCTTCAGCAAGGAGCCGGCAGCGATGGCCCGCCGCAGCACGAAGACCCCGCCGCCCGACGACTCGTACGAGGAGCGGATCCTCGACATCGACGTCGTCGACGAGATGCAGGGCTCCTTCCTCGAGTACGCGTACTCGGTCATCTACTCCCGCGCCCTGCCTGACGCGCGCGACGGCATGAAGCCGGTGCACCGCCGCATCGTCTACCAGATGAACGAGATGGGCCTGCGCCCCGACCGCGGCTACGTGAAGTGCGCGCGCGTGGTCGGCGAGGTGATGGGCAAGCTGCATCCCCATGGCGACGCGTCGATCTACGACGCCCTGGTGCGCATGGCACAGCCCTTCTCGATGCGGGTCCCCCTGGTCGACGGACACGGCAACTTCGGCTCCCTGGGCAATGACGACCCGCCGGCCGCCATGCGGTACACCGAGAGCCGGATGACCGAGGCCACGAGCCTGATGACCGAGTCCATCGACGAGGACACGGTCGACTTCGCGCCCAACTACGACGGCCAGGAGCAGGAGCCCACGACCCTGCCCGCCGCGTTCCCGAACCTCCTGGTGAACGGCGCGTCGGGCATCGCGGTCGGTATGGCCACCAACATGCCGCCGCACAACCTCCGCGAGGTGATCGCGGCCGCCCGCCACCTGATCCGGTATCCGAACGCGGACCTCGACGCCCTGATGAAGCACGTCCCCGGCCCCGACCTGCCCACCGGCGGCAGGATCGTCGGCCTCCCGGGCATCCGGGACGCGTACGAGAAGGGCCGCGGCACCTTCAAGATCCGCGCGACGGTCACCGTGGAGGAGGTGACGGCCCGCCGCAAGGGCCTGGTCATCACCGAGCTGCCGTTCACGGTGGGTCCGGAGAAGGTGATCGCCAAGATCAAGGACCTGGTCGGTTCGAAGAAGCTCCTGGGCATCGCCGACGTCAAGGACCTCACCGACCGCGCCCACGGTCTGCGTCTGGTCGTCGAGATCAAGAACGGCTTCGTGCCGGAGGCGGTCCTGGAGCAGCTGTACAAGCTGACGCCCATGGAGGAGTCCTTCGGCATCAACAACGTGGCCCTGGTGGACGGCCAGCCGCTCACCCTGGGCCTCAAGGAGCTGCTGGAGGTCTATCTCGACCACCGCTTCAACGTGGTCCGCCGCCGCTCGGAGTTCCGCCGCGGCAAGAGGCGCGACCGTCTGCACCTGGTCGAGGGCCTGCTCACGGCGCTGCTGGACATCGACGAGGTCATCCGCCTGATCCGCTCCAGCGACAACTCCGCGCAGGCGAAGCAGCGTCTGATGGAGCAGTTCTCGCTGAGCGGGATCCAGACCCAGTACATCCTGGACACCCCTCTGCGCCGCCTCACCCGGTTCGACCGCATCGAGCTGGAGGCGGAGCAGGAGCGGCTGAACGCGGAGATCGAGGAGCTGACCCGCATCCTGGAGTCGGACGCGGAGCTGCGCAAGCTGGTCTCGTCCGAACTGGCCGCGGTGGCGAAGAAGTTCGGCAACGACCGCCGCACGGTCCTGCTGGACGGGGCGGCCGCACCGGTCGCCGCCGTGCCGCTCCAGGTGGCGGACGACCCGTGCCGGGTGCTGCTGTCCGACACGGGCCTGCTCGCCCGTACGGCGGACGCGAAGCCGTTCCCGAAGGGTGCGCACGCCAAGCGGGTCAAGCACGACATGATCGTCTCGGCGGTGCCGGCCACCGCCCGTGGCGAGGTGGGCGTGGTCACCTCGACGGGGCGTCTGCTGCGGGTGAACGTCGTCGACCTCCCGCAGCTGCCGGAGTCGATGCCGACCCCGAACCTCTCGGGCGGGGCGCCGATCTCGGAGTTCGTCTCCCTGGAGGACGGCGAGCGGGTGATCTGCCTGACGACGCTCGACGAGTCGTCGCCGGGCCTCGCGCTCGGCACGGAACAGGGTGTCGTCAAGCGGGTGGTGCCCGACTACCCCTCCAACAAGGAGGAACTGGAGGTCATCACCCTCAAGGAGGGCGACCGGATCGTCGGTGCAGTCGAGCTGCGCACGGGCGAGGAGGACCTGGTCTTCGTCACCGACGACGCGCAACTCCTGCGCTACCAGGCCGCGCAGGTCCGTCCGCAAGGGCGCCCCGCCGGCGGCATGGCGGGCATCAAGCTCGCCGAGGGCGCGAAGGTCATCACCTTCACGGCGGTCGATCCGGGGGTGGACGCGGTGGTGTTCACGGTCGCCGGCTCGCGCGGCACGCTGGACGACTCCGTCCAGACGACGGCCAAGCTGACGCCGTTCGACCAGTTCCCGCGCAAGGGCCGGGCCACCGGCGGTGTGCGCTGCCAGCGGTTCCTCAGGGGCGAGGACTGCCTGTCCCTGGCCTGGGCCGGCCCCACCCCGGCCCGCGCCTCCCAGAAGAACGGGACACCGGTCGGCCTGCCGGAGCCCGACCCGCGCCGCGACGGTTCGGGAGAGTCCCTGCCGAAGACGGTGGCGGTGGTGGCGGGCCCGGTCTAACCCTGCGGGTCGTCCTGGTCCTGCGGGTCGTCCTGGTCCTGCGGGCCTTCCCGGCCCTGCGGGTCGTCGGGATCGCGTACGTACCGCAGCACGCCCCACATGCCCTGCTCGTCGGTGTGTGGGGCACCGGAGTCCCCGAGGGCGTCGCTGCCGCAGGCCTCCTCCAGCTCCTTGCGCAGGGCGGCGGTGTCGATGCCGGTCCCGATGAGCACCAGCTGCGTGAGCCGCTCCGTACCGGCCGGCCAGGGCTCCGGGTAGAACCGGAGGAACCGCCCGACGGCATGCACGGCGTACCGGTTCCCGGCGTCGTACGGCCCGAAGTCGACGTATCCCTTGATCCGGTAGAGCCCTTCCTGACGACTGTCGAGGAACCGGATCAGCCGCCGCGGATCGAGGGGCGTCGCGGAGGCGAAGGACAGGCTGTCGTACCGGGCGTGCAGATGCCCGGCGTGCTCGGCACCGGCGTCGTGCCGGTGCAGGTCGTCGAAGGAGAGTTGTCCGACACGCTCCTCACCGGGCCGGCGGTCGAAGAGGAACTCCGGATCGACGCGTCCGTGCGTGGCGGGAACGACGGCGGCGCGGTCGGCGAGCGACCGCACGGCGGCGAGCACGCCGTCCGCGTCCGCCGCCCGGTCGAGCTTGTTCACGACGATCAGATCGGCGAGGCCGAGGTGCCGGTCGATCTCGGGATGCCGTGCCCTCGTCTCCTCGAACTCGGCGGCGTCCACGACTTCGACGAGCCCGCCGTAGACGATCCGGGGGTGTTCGCTGGCGAGTACCATCCGCACGAGTTCCTGCGGCTCGGCGAGCCCGCTGGCCTCGATGACGATGACGTCGATCCCGGCGGACGGCCGCGCCAGCCTCTCGAGGTACACGTCGAGCTCGCTGCCGTCGACGGCACAGCACAGGCACCCGTTGCCGAGCGAGACGGTCGAGTCGCCGAGCGCTCCGGCCACGGCCATGGCGTCGATCTCGATGGCACCGAAGTCGTTGACGACGGCGCCGACACGGCTGCCGCCGCTGTGGTGGAGGAGGTGGTTGAGCAGGGTGGTCTTCCCGGATCCGAGAAATCCGGCCAGGACGACGACCGGAATCTGCCGACCACTGCTGCGTTCCACCACGCGACCCCTCTCACGCCTGCGCGTACCCCGGCCCGCGCCTCGGCGTGCGTCCGGGAATCGACTGGCCGGCCAGGATACGCGCGGCGGACCAACTCGTGGCGCCGGGCCGTGGCAGGCCCTTGAGCGACGACAGAACGGTCCGATCCGTCTCGTTTTCCGTCCCGCGGGAAGTCGAGGGAGGCCTCCTCGGCCGTTGCGGGAACGGGACGGCCCGTGCGCCGGAAAGCCGCCTCGGGGCAACTCAGGTTAGGCTCACCTCTGTGAGTACGTGCTCAACCGCCTCCCGCGAGCTCGACGAGCCCGTCGCGGGAACCGCGGCCACCGCGAGGACCTGGCTCCTGCTGGAACAGTCCGGGCCGTGGGGCCCCAAGGCGCTCACCTCGAGCCACCTCGACCCGGCCCTGGGCCGCGCCCTGGAGGCAGCCGCGTCGGGCACCGGGGTGCGTATCGCCCTGATCAGGCGCTCCGGACGGCACGCGGACCACAGGACGCCCACCACCCGCCAGGTGTACGTGGCCCACACCGTGCCCGGCAGCACCTGGCTGCACACTGCCACGACCACGGCCCCGGAGCGCCTGCTCGACCTCGACTTCGCCGCCCTCGGCAGGGGGCACAGCGGCACCTTCGCCACGGCGCTCGGCGGGCGGCCGCACGAGGGGACCCCGCTCGCCCTCGTCTGCACCAACGGCAGGCGCGACCGCTGCTGCGCACTCCTCGGCCGCCCCCTCGCTGCCGAGCTCGCCGCCTCCGGCGTCGAGGGCGTCTGGGAGGTCACCCACCTGGGCGGACACCGTTTCTCGCCCACGGTGCTCGTGCTGCCCCACGGCTACGCGTACGGCAGGGCCGAGGCGCATGCCGTCAAGGAGGTGCTGCACAGCGCGCAGGAGGGCCGGATCGTGGTGGAGGGGTGCCGCGGGAGCTCCGCCTGGGAGCGCCCCGGCCAGGCGGCCGAGCTGGCCGTACGTACCGAGGTGGGCGAGTACGCCGCCGGGACCCTGGCCGTCGTACGGACGGACGGCGCGGCCCCGCACTGGGAGGTGCTCGTCGCGCACGCCGACGGGCGCCGCTGGCGGGTGGAGGTGGCACAGGGATCGGCCCTGCCGCCCCGCGCGGAGAGCTGCGGTTCCGCACTGGGCTCGCCCGCGCGGATGGACGTGGTGGCGGTCCGCGAGGTGACCCTGGCGACGCTCGCGAGCTGACCCGCCGTGCGCGGTCCCTCGCGGAGACCGACCGGCACCTCCTCGCGCGTGCGGGCGCGCACGGGCTCCTCCCCGTGCGTGCGGGGCGATCCGCGCCACATGCCCGCGGCCCCCGGCGGCCGTCCACGTACCGTCATGGGTATGCGCACCACTCCCTTCGTCCGCCGCCTGCGCCTCGGTCTGCCTCGGCGGGTCTTCTCGCAGGTCCTGCTGATGCAGCTGGCGATCGCCGCGGGAGTCGCGGTGCTCGCGACCGGGCTGTTCCTCGCCCCGCTCGGCGAGCAGCTGGACGACCAGGCGATGCGCCGCGCGCTCGCCATCGCCCAGACCACCGCCCAGCAGCCACAGGTGGCACGCGACCTGCGCGGCACGTCCCCGGCACCGGACGGGCCGGTACAGCGGGAAGCGGAACGGATCCGGAAGGCCACCGGCGCCGAGTACGTGGTGGTGTTGGACCGGCGTGGCGTGCGCTGGTCGCACACCGACCCCCGCAGAATCGGCGACCCGGTCTCGACCGATCCCGGCGAGGCCCTGGCGGGGCACGAGGTCATGGAGATCGACGACGGCACCCTGGGACGCTCCGCACGCGGCAAGGTCCCGCTGCGCGACGCCGACGGCGGGATCATCGGTGCGGTCTCGGTCGGTATCGCCTACGACAGTGTCCGGGCCCGGCTGATCCACGCGATCCCGGGGCTCTTCGCGTACGCGGGCGGGGCGCTGGCCGTGGGCGCGCTCGCGGCCTGGCTGATCTCCCGGCGGGTGCAGCGGCAGACCCGGGACCTCGCCTTCTCCGACATCGCGGCGCTGCTCGCGGAGCGCGAGGCCATGCTGCACGGCATCCGGGAGGGCGTCGTCGCCCTCGACCGCAGCGGCCGCGTCCGCCTCCTGAACGACGAGGCCAGGCGTCTTCTGGACCTCGGTGACGAGGCTGTGGGCCGCTCCCCCGACGAGGCGCTCGGCGCGGGCCGGACGGCCGACGTGCTGGCCGGCCGGGTGACCGGCACCGACCTGCTCACCGTCCGCGGGCAGCGTGTCCTGCTCGCCAACCGCATGCCGACCGGCGACGGCGGAGCCGTGGCCACCCTCCGCGACCGTACGGAGGTGGACCGGCTGGGCCGGGAACTGGACTCCACGCGCGGGCTGATCGACGCGCTGCGCGCCCAGGACCACGAGCACGCCAACCGCATGCACACTCTTCTCGGGCTGCTGGAGCTCGAGATGTACGACGACGCCGTGGAGTTCGTCGGCGAGGTGGTCGGCGATCACCGGGCCACGGCGGAGCAGGTCACCGAGAAGATCCGGGACCCGCTGCTCGCCGCCCTGCTGGTGGGCAAGGCCACGGTCGCGGCCGAGCGGGGTGTCGCCCTGCGGATCTCGGACCGGACGCTGCTGCCGGACCGGCTGATCGACCCCGGAGGGCTCGTCACGGTCGTCGGGAACCTGGTGGACAACGCGCTCGACGCCGTCGCGGGCTCACCGCACGCGCGTGTGGAGGTCGAGCTGCGCGCCGAGGGACGGACGGCGGTGCTCGGCGTACGCGACACCGGACCTGGAATTCCTCCGGAGCACCGGGAGTCGGTCTTCACCGAGGGCTGGTCCACCAAGAGGCCGCCGGACCACCGCGAGCGGGGCATCGGGCTCTCCCTCGTCCGCAGACTCGCCGAACGCCAGGGCGGCACCGCGACCGTGGGCGAGGCGCGGGGCGGGGGTGCGGAGTTCACCGTCGTCCTGCCCGAGGCGCTGACCGGGCCGGGCCCGCAGCCCGCCCTCACCGGGGCCTTCGGCCCTGCGACCGGCCCCGCGAGGGTCTCCGCGTCCGTTCCGCAGATCACCGAGGAGGAGCCGTCATGATCGAGGTCCTGGTCGTGGACGACGACGTCCGGGTCGCGCGCGTCAACGCCGCCTACGTCGAGAAGGTGCCCGGCTTCCACGTCGCCGGCGAGGCACACAGCGCGGCCGAGGCGCTCGGCCTGCTGGAGACGCTGCCCAAGCTGGATCTGGTGCTCCTGGACCACTACCTGCCCGACCGGACGGGGCTCGCGGTCGTCCAGGAGATGCGTCGGCACGGACACCAGACCGACGTGATCATGGTGACGGCGGCGCGCGACGTGTCCACCGTGCAGGCTGCCATGCGGCAGGGCGCGCTGCAGTACCTGGTCAAGCCGTTCGCCTTCGCGGGCCTGCGCGCCAAGCTGGAGGCGTACGCCGGGCTGCGCCGCACTCTGGACGGCGGCGGCGAGGCGGAGCAGGCCGAGGTGGACCGTATCTTCGGCGCCCTGTCGGCGTCGGCGGAACCCAGCCTGCCCAAGGGGCACTCCCCCACCACCGCGGAACTGGTGCGCCAGTGCCTGATCAGTGCCGACGGCGCGCTGTCGGCCCAGGAGATCGCCGAACGCACGGGGGTGAGCCGTCAGACCGCCCAGCGCTATCTCAAGCTTCTGGAGCGGACCGGCCGGGCCGTGCTGACCCTCAAGTACGGCGACGCGGGCCGCCCGGAACACCGTTACGTGTGGGTGACCCGTACCTGAGCGTCGTCGCACGGCCCGGCACCACGCGGGTCCACGCCACACGTGCTCGCGTCACACCGCCCCCGCGCCCGTCAGCGACCGCACCTCGGCCTCCGCGTGCTTGGCCTCGTCCGGGGTCTCGGCCGAGGTCACCGTGCCGAGCCAACCGGAGAGGAAGCCGAGCGGGATGGAGACCAGGCCGGGGTTCTGGAGCGGGAAGAGGTGGAAGTCGACGCCGGGAAAAAGGGATTCCGGACTGCCGGAGACCACCGGGGACACCAGGACCAGTACCGTCGCCGGGATCAGCCCGCCGTAGACGGCCCACACGGCGCCCCTGGTGGTGAATCCGCGCCAGAACAGGGAGTAGAGCAGCACGGGCAGGTTGGCGGAGGCGGCCACGGCGAAGGCCAGCCCGACGAGGAAGGCGACGTTGAGATCTCGGGCCAGCAGGCCGAGCGCGATCGCCAGCACGCCGATGCCGAGCGCGGCCACCCGGGCCACGGTCACCTCGCTGCGCGGTTCCCTGTCGCGGCGCCGCAGGGACGCGTACAGGTCGTGGGCGACGGACGCCGACGAGGCGAGCGTGATCCCGGCGACGACGGCGAGGATCGTGGCGAAGGCTATCGCGGCGACGATCGCGAACAGCACCGTCCCGCCGGTGGAGCCGGCGCCGCCGCCGAGGTCGAGCGCCAGCAGCGGAACCGCCGTGTTCCCCGCCGCGTTGGACCCGCGTACGGCATCCGGTCCGACGATGGCCGCGGCACCGAAACCGAGCACGATCGTCATCAGGTAGAACCCGCCGATCAGCCCGATCGACCAGATGACCGAGCGTCGGGCCGCCCGCGCGGTCGGAACGGTGTAGAAGCGGGACAGGATGTGCGGCAGCCCGGCCGTGCCCAGCACCAGCGCGAGTCCCAGACTCATGAAGTCGAACCGGGAGGTCCAGTCCCCGCCGTAGGCGAGCCCGGGGGCCAGGAACGCCTCCCCGTGACCGCTGCGCTCGGCCGCCGTGAGCAGCAGCCGGTTGAAGTCGCCGTGGAACCGCAGCAGGACGAGGAAGGTCAGCGCGATGGTGCCGCCGAGCAGCAGGACCGCCTTGACGATCTGGATCCAGGTGGTGGCCCGCATCCCTCCCATCGACACGTAGATCACCATGAGCGCCCCGACGCCGACGACGGTCCAGGCCTGCGCCGCCTCGCTCCGGCCGCCGAGCAGCAGCGCGACCAGGCTGCCCGCGCCCACCATCTGCGCCACCAGGTACAGAACGGACACGGTGACCGACGACGTTCCCGCGGCGATGCGCACGGGCCGTTCCCTCATCCGGACCGCCACCACGTCGGCGAGGGTGAACCGGCCGCAGTTGCGCACCAGTTCCGCGACCAGGAGCAGCACCACGAGCCAGGCCACCAGGAAGCCCACCGAGTACAGCATCCCGTCGTAGCCGAAGAGGGCGATCAGCCCGGAGATGCCGAGGAAGGAAGCGGCGGACATGTAGTCGCCGGCGATGGCAAAACCATTCTCCATCGGTGAGAAGAGCCGTCCGCCGGCGTAGAACTCCTCGGCCGATCCCTGCCTCCTGCGGCTCGCCCAGGTGGTGATCCCCAGGGTGACCGCGACGAACGCGCTGAACAGCAGCAGCGCCAGGACCTGGTGATCGCCCGTCACGAGGAACCGCCTCGGCCGCGCGTCAACTCCTGCGTGTCCCAGCGCAGTTCCAGCGCGGCCCGGTCCCTGCGCAGCCGCGCGTGCCGCGCGTAGGCCCAGGTGAGCAGGAACGTGGTCAGGAACTGGCCCAGCCCGGCGAGCATCCCCACGTTCACGGCGCCGGCCACCGGTCGTGCCATCAGGTCCGGCGCGGTGGTGGCGGTCACGACGTACGCCACGTACCAGGCGCAGAAGGCGATGGCGGCCGGGACCACGAACCTCCGGTAGCGGCTGCGTACTTCCTGGAACGCGGCGCTGCGCTGGACCTGGAGGTACGCGTCGGCCGCCGCCACGGCGCCTTCCCGCCCGCGCGCGTCCGGCACGACCGCTGCCCGCGCCGACGCGGGCAGCGCCTGGACCGCCGTGGGTGCTCCGGTGCCGGCTCCCTCGCCCCAGCCCGAGGCGAGGGCGTCGTACCAGGGGTCGTCGTAACCCACGCCGCCGGACGGCCCGCCGTGGAGCGGGACATGACTGCCTTCGGACCGGCCGGCGGAGCGTCCCCCGGGAGGTACGGAGCGTCTTTCGGCACATCCGGCGGGACCCTCGGGACCGCCTCCGCCCGAGTGGGGGCGGTCATCTCTTCGGCGCATGCCCAAGGATGGACAGAACGGGAAGACCCCCGGCTCCTCTTCCCCTTCTGCTTCACCCCATCAGGTGACCGCCGGCCCCCCTACGCGTCGATGCGCGACCGGTCCAGTGTCGCCGCCGAGCTGGAGATGAACTCCTTGCGCGGGGCGACGTCGTTGCCCATGAGCAGATCGAAGACCTGCTCGGCGGCCTCCAGGTCGGTGAGGTTGATCCGGCGCAGGGTGCGGTGGCGCGGGTCCATGGTCGTCTCGGCCAGCTGGTCGGCGTCCATCTCACCGAGTCCCTTGTAGCGCTGGATCGATTCCTTGTAGCGGATGTTCCTGGCCTCGAAGTCCATCAGCTTGTCGCGCAGCTCACGGTCCGAGTACGTGTACACGTACCTGTCCTGGCCCCTCTTGGGCTGGACGAGCTCGACGCGGTGCAGCGGCGGCACCGCGGCGAACACCCGGCCGGACTCGACCATGGGCCGCATGTAACGGTGGAACAGCGTCAGGAGCAGGGTGCGGATGTGGGAACCGTCCACATCGGCGTCGGTCATCATGATGATCTTGCCGTAGCGCGCCGTGTCGATATCGAACGTCCGTCCGGATCCGGCTCCTATGACCTGGATGATCGCCCCGCACTCCGCGTTCTTCAGCATGTCCGTCACGGACGACTTCTGAACGTTGAGGATCTTGCCCCGGATCGGCAGCAGCGCCTGGAACTCGGAGTTCCGGGCGAGCTTCGCCGTGCCGAGGGCGGAGTCCCCCTCGACGATGAACAGCTCGCTGCGCTCGACGTCGTCGCTTCGGCAGTCGGCCAGCTTGGCCGGCAGCGTGGAGGACTCCAGGGCCGTCTTGCGGCGCTGGGCATCCTTGTGCTGACGGGCGGCGATGCGTGTACGGGCCGCGGCGACCGCCTTCTCCAGGACCACACGGGCCTGCTGGGCGTCGTCGCGCCTGGTGGAGGTCAGGAAGGCCTTGAGCTCCCGGGAGATCACGGTGTTCACGATGCGGCGGGCCGCCGAGGTACCGAGGACCTCCTTGGTCTGCCCCTCGAACTGCGGCTCGGCCAGGCGGACGGTGACGACCGCCGTGAGGCCCTCCAAGGTGTCGTCCTTGACGACGTCGTCCTCGGCCACGCGCAGCATCTTCTTCGTGCGCAGCACCTCGTTCACCGTCTTGGCGACGGCCTGCTCGAAGCCGGCGACATGGGTCCCCCCCTTGGGGGTGGCGATGATGTTGACGAACGACCGGAGGGTCGTGTCGTAGCCGGTCCCCCAGCGCATCGCGACGTCGACGCCGAGCTCCCGGGTCACCTCGGTGGGGGTCATCTGGCCGTGCTCGTCCAGGACCGGGACCGTCTCCTTGAAGGTGCCCTGCCCGGTGAAGCGGAGGGTGTCGCAGACGGCCTTGTCCGTGGCCAGGAACTCGCAGAACTCGCTGATGCCCCCGTCGAAGCGGAAGGACTCCTCGCCCTTGCTGCCGCCGTCGCCGAGCCCGAGCTCGTCGCGGACGACGATGGTCAGGCCCGGCACCAGGAACGCGGTCTGGCGGGCGCGCTGGTGCAGGGTCTCCAGGGCCAGCTTGGCGTCCTTGAGGAAGATCTGGCGGTCGGCCCAGTAGCGCACGCGCGTGCCGCTGCGGGTCTTCGGGATCTTCTTCGTCCTGCGCAGCCCGCTCCCGGCCTCGAACTTCGCGTCCGACCCCAGGGCGGCGAAGGCGCCGGGGACACCGCGGCGGAAGCTGATCGCGTGGGTGTGCCCGCCGCGGTCCACCTCGACGTCCAGCCGCGCGGAGAGCGCGTTGACCACGGACGCGCCGACGCCGTGCAGGCCGCCGGAGGCGGCGTACGAACCGCCGCCGAACTTGCCGCCGGCGTGCAGCTTGGTCATGACGACCTCGACACCCGAGAGGCCGGTCTTGGGCTCCACGTCGACCGGGATGCCCCGGCCGTTGTCCCGGACCTCCACCGATCCGTCGTCGTGGAGGATCACATCGATGTGGTCGCAGTGGCCCCCGAGGGCCTCGTCCACCGAGTTGTCGATGATCTCCCAGAGGCAGTGCATCAGACCGCGGCTGTCGGTGGACCCGATGTACATCCCGGGGCGCTTCCGCACGGCCTCGAGCCCCTCGAGGACGAGCAGGTGCCGCGCGGTGTAGTTGGACCCGTCCCGGTCTGCTCCTGCCAGCAACGCTGTGGACGGCACGGACGTCTCGGCGGTCACGCGGTTCGCTCCTCGCTGAATTTCAGATGGGGCCCTCATGGGTAAGGGCGCGTCACTTGTCACCGGTGAGAGGGTACCGAGGCCTGGTAGAGCCGTTGTCACGCCACCCTCGTCTGAAACCTAGACTAGTCGAGAGTCGTATACCTGTTCGATCCCTCGATGGAGTGAAGCACACATCACGTTCCCTTCCAGGCATGAACCATTTAGGCTCCGGGCACGTCCTCAACAACAACCGGCAACCCGGCCGGGAGGGCCGACCACCACCGATACCACGCGAATCCGTACGACACAGAGACACGCGATACGGCACATTCGCCGCCAACCGGCAGCACTCAGCCACTTCGGAAAGATTTTTTCGAAGAGAAGCCACGAGCGGGAACGTTTTGGGGCTGGTTGGATGTTGACCCTGGTACGACAGCTCGTCGAGCTAGAGAAGAGGCGACGTGACTACTGTTCTGACCCCCGCGAGCCCACTGACGGCCGCCGATCGCTGCGACCGCTGCGGCGCCCAGGCATACCTGCGCGTCGTCCTGCTGAGCGGCGGAGAACTGCTCTTCTGCGCCCATCACGGCCGCAAGTTCGAGCCGGAACTCAAGAAGATCGCCGCCGAGATACAGGACGAGAGCGAGCGGCTGACCTCCCCGTCGGCCCCTGCCATCGAGGAAGAGCGCTGACACGGTGACTCTCTGACACCTCGCGTACGACGACGAGCCAACCCGGCACAGGCCGGCGAGAGGGGCGGCTGCCTCCGCTGCGGAGACAGCCGCCCTTTTCTCGTGCGCCCGTTCCCGTGCTCCCGTTCTCGTTGCCCGGCGCGCTCCCGCTTCCACGAGGGCTCCAGGCCTAGAAAGCCGCGGAGGTGCCGGGGGAGACCCGGGAGGCCCTCTCAGGGCTCGTCAGGCACCTTCAGGCGCCGTCGGGCGCCTTTCCGGCCTGGCGGTCCCGAGATCCGTCGAGCGTCCGCATGACCTCGGACACACGCGTGTAGACCCCGGGAGAGTCCGCCCAGCCGCATCCGCTGCCCCAGGACACCAGACCGATCAGCCTCCCCTCGGCCACCAGCGGTCCGCCGCTGTCCCCCTGACAGGCGTCCGGTCCGCCGGCCTGCTCACCGGCGCACAGCATCGTCCCGGCGCGGTACGCGCCCTCCGCTCCGCCCGGGTACGCGGCCTCGCACACGGTGTCGCGCAGCACACGCACCCGTGCCGCGTGGAGGCTGCCGGCGTAGGTCCCGAAGCCCGTGGTGTCCCCCCAGCCGTAGACGGTCGCGGGGGTGTCGGCCCCGTATCCGGGATCGCCCGCACCGGCCATGCCGATCACCGAGCCGGAGGGCAGCGGTGCGGCCAGGGTGAGCACGGCGAAGTCGCCGGAGTTGCTGACCGGGTCGTAGCCCGGGTTCACCCAGGTCTCGTGTACCGCTATCTCCTCACCCTGTTCCGAGAGCAGGTCCGTACGGCCCGAGATCACCCTGAGGTCGGGCACCCGGTCCGGACGCGCCCCCAGGACCTCCTCGTCCATGCAGTGGGCCGCGGTGAGCACGGTGGTCCGGCCGACGGCCACACCCCCGCAGAACTGTCCCGCCCGGGTACCCCCGAACCGGTCACGGCTGGACAGTGCCACGGTCCACGGGCTCTGGGCCACGTCGACCGGGAAACCGCCGACGACGATGCGGTCCGCGACCGCCGGAGCCGCCGGAGCGGCCGCTGCCAGGGGTATCGCGGTCGCGGCGGCGGCGAGGACCAGGGGCCGGGTCAGGGTCCGGGCCAGGCGACGACACATGCGCTCTCCTCACACTGGGGCATCGGTTGGACACCCAGAGTGAGACACCCCGTCCCGCGCCGCACCCGCGGATCAGCACCCGGGTCCGTCCGGCGGACCACGCCGGACGGACCCAGGACCAAAGACCACGGGCCCGGCCCCGCGAACGGGACCGGGCCTGTGGTCGGCCTTGTGGGGCTGTCGTGCTCGCCGTAGTGCTCGCCGTCCTAGTCGAGGTAGTCGCGCAGGACCTGGGAGCGCGAGGGGTGGCGCAGCTTCGACATGGTCTTGGACTCGATCTGGCGGATCCGCTCGCGCGTGACGCCGTACACCTTGCCGATCTCGTCGAGGGTCTTCGGCTGACCGTCGGTGAGACCGAAGCGCATGGAGACGACGCCCGCCTCACGTTCGGACAGGGTGTCCAGGACGGAGTGCAGCTGCTCCTGCAGAAGCGTGAAGCTGACCGCGTCCGCCGGGACGACGGCCTCGGAGTCCTCGATGAGGTCACCGAACTCGCTGTCACCGTCCTCGCCCAGCGGGGTGTGCAGGGAGATGGGCTCGCGACCGTACTTCTGGACCTCGATGACCTTCTCCGGGGTCATGTCGAGTTCCTTGGCCAGCTCCTCCGGAGTGGGCTCGCGACCCAGGTCCTGGAGCATCTGGCGCTGCACCCGCGCGAGCTTGTTGATGACCTCGACCATGTGCACCGGGATGCGGATGGTGCGGGCCTGGTCGGCCATCGCGCGGGTGATCGCCTGACGGATCCACCAGGTGGCGTAGGTGGAGAACTTGTAGCCCTTGGTGTAGTCGAACTTCTCCACCGCGCGGATCAGACCGAGGTTGCCCTCCTGGATGAGGTCCAGGAAGAGCATGCCGCGGCCTGTGTAGCGCTTGGCCAGGGAGACCACCAGACGGAGGTTGGCCTCCAGGAGGTGGTTCTTGGCCCGGCGCCCGTCCTCGGCGATGATCTCCAGCTCGCGCTTGAGCTTCGGCGCCAGCTTGTCGGAGTTGGCCAGCTTGTCCTCGGCGAACAGGCCGGCTTCGATCCGCTTGGCGAGCTCGACCTCCTGCTCGGCGTTGAGCAGGGGCACCTTGCCGATCTGCTTGAGGTAGTCCTTGACCGGGTCGGCGGTGGCACCGGCGGCGGCGACCTGCTGGGCGGGCGCGTCGTCCTCGTCCTCGTCGGAGAGGACGAAGCCGGCGTTCTCCGTGCCCTCCGGCTCGTCCGTCGCCTTGACCTCCTCGACGGCCTCTTCGTCGGTCGCCTCGGCGTCGTCCTTCTTGGCCGCGGTCTTCTTGGCGGCCGTCTTCTTCACCGCCGTCTTCTTGGCGGTCGCCTTCTTCGCGGTGGTCTTCTTGGCAGCCGCCTTCTTGGCGGGCGCCTCCTCCTCGGCGATGGCGTCTGCGGCGGGCGCGGCCGACGTGGCGGTGGCACTGGCCTTCCGCGTGGTCGTCGCCTTCGCCGCGACCGTCTTGGTCGCCGTGCGCTTGGCGGGACTCTTCGCTGCGACGCTCTTTCGGGTGCGCTTGGGCTCCGCGGCACTGACCATCAGCGTCACACCCTCTTCCTCGAGGATCTGGTTGAGGCTGCGCAGTACGTTCTTCCACTGAGTGGCCGGAATCTGGTCAGCTTCGAAGGCCCGACGCACGTCATCGCCGGCGATCTGCCCCTCAGCCTTTCCCCGCTCGATGAGCGCCATGACAGAGACGGATTCGGCGATCTCCGGCGGGAGCGTACGGGATGTGCTGGCCGACACGAACAACCTCTCGGGACGTTGAAAAACGGCTTCCGGCCCCGTCCACGACGGACAGGAGCCGACCGCCGGCTTGGGGATGGGCCGACGATGCGGGCGGGGGCCGGGGAGATGCAACAGCGCCGTGAACGGCGTCCGTATTCCCTCCGCGACTGCCACCTCTTAGGTCATCGCGTTCTTTCCAGGAGCGTTACGCCCGATCCGCGTGGCCCGAGTCACACCCCATAAGTGTCCGAAATCGATCAGATCGGGACAAAAACGGTCACTCAGGGGTGACAGCGGCACCATGCCGAACCTTACGGCCCCTCCATCACTGTAGGACCCCGCGGGATCGAAGGTGATCGCACGGGGTCCCACAGCGGGCGGTTCACCGGCCGGACGGTGCCACAGGAGGGGGGTGGCAGGCCGGGCCGGGCCGCTCGCGGAAGGCGGTCAGCGCTCGCGCGGGGCGGGCACCACTCGCTCGACCTCGGGGTGGACCGTCAGCAACTGGCGCATGGCCGCCTCTGCCGCCGCGCCGTCACCGCCGGCGAGCGCGTCGACGATCCGACCGTGGTGCCCGAGCGACGCCTCGTTCGGCCGCTCACAGCCTGCGATCGGTCCGCCCGAGACCTGCAGCGCGGAGGACACGATCCCGGAGAGGTGCTCCAGCATGCGGTTGCCGGCGACCTGGATCAGCAGCGAATGGAACTCGGAGTCCGCGCGGGCGAAGGTCAGCGCGTCCCCCTGCCCCATGGCGTGGCCCATGATCTCCACCATGTCGGACAGGCGCTGCTGGACGTCCTCGCGCCCGTGCCCGGCGGCGAGCCGGGCGGCCAGCGGCTCGATCGTCCAGCGCAGCTCGCTGAGCTCACGGCGCTGGTCGTCGCGCTGCGGCCCGAAGGCCCGCCACTCGATGATGTCCTGGTCGAGAAGGTTCCAGTCGCTGACCGGGCGCACCCGCGTGCCGACATTGGGCCGGGCACTGACCAGGCCCTTGGCCTCCAGGACACGGAGCGACTCACGGACGACGGTGCGGGAGACCTCGAAGCGCTGGCCGATCTCCTCGGGAACCAGAGGGCGGTCGGCGCCCAGATCCCCCGAAACGATCATCTGACCGAGTTGCTGGACGAGTTGGCCGTGCAGCCCGCGGCCTCGGCTGCCCGCGCTGCGGCGCCCCGCACGGCCCAGCTCGGGATCGGTGTCCCAGACAGGGGCCCCGAGACGGCCACCGACGGGCGCGTCGGCGTAGGGGTAGCGGTCGAGTTCGCCCGGACCCGTGAGGCCGGAGTCTGCGGAGCGGGCGGTGGTCATCATGGTGTGCGCAAGGGTACTCACGCATCTTTTGTCGGCGTGGCTCCCAACTCCCTTGAGGAGTTTGGTGAAAAGCACACGAAAGGGTGATCGCTCACCCCGTCGCAATTGACGCCTTATCGGAAAGAAGCGGGCTCCCTCCGGGGAGTTGCAGGCATGCGGGGACGGATCGGGGCGCGCTCGGTCGTCATCGGACCCTGTTCCGCAAAAAGGCGAGCAGATACGCGCAGAGCAGCACCGTGAGGGACAACGCCAGTGCGCTGCCCACCGGTTGGGCGATCATCCGCAGCGCCCCCTCCAGATACCGCTCGCCCCCGAAGGGCCAGTGGAGCAGGGACACCTCACGCATCCGCAAAGGCACCCCGGCCTCGGTCCGTACCGACGGCCCCTCCACCAGCCTGTGTGTGAGGGGCACGATGAGGAGGGGTACGGCGAGGACCGCGGCGAGACCGGCGGCGGTGGACCGGAAGAGCCCCGCGGCCAGCACGCCCGCCCACGCGCACCCGATCACGAGTCCGAGCCAACTCGCTCCGAGCGACAGCCAGTCCGGCGGGACCTCGACGAGCTCCCGCCCGTAGACGAGGTAGAGCAGCTCGGCATCGCACCCGATCGTCAGGACGGCCAGCACGAGGGCGGAGGCCGAGGCGACGAGGAGTTTGGCGGTCAGCAGTCCCAGCCGCCGGGGCACGCCGCCCCGGTCCGCCGCCAGGGCGGGGTGGCGGAACTCGTCGCCGAAGGCCAGCGCCCCGAGCAGCCCCGCCCCGAGTGCAGCGGGCGGCAGGGGCAGCTCCCTCGGCCACGCGGCCAGCAGGCGCGGTTGCGGGGTGTGCCCGATCCGGGCCAGCAGTACGGCGGTGAGCGCGGACACCACGAGCACGGCCGCCCCGACGAGGAACCCGGTCCCGACGCCGGTGGCCCGGCGGATCTCGTAGCGCAACGGGCGGAGGGGACGGGGAGCGGGGCGGACGGAGATGGGAGGCGGCAGACCCGCCGTGGACCCGGACTCCAGCACCGGGGCCTCGCCTCCGGCGCGGAGGCCGGAGGGCCGAGGGCCGACGGGTGGAAAGTCGGCGGGCGCGGAGTCGGCGGAGCCACCGGGAGGTCCGGCGTCAGGAGCGGTGGCGGTGGACGACGACGCGGTGGACGACGTTTCAGCGTCCGGGGCGACCGGCTTCCCGACGTGGGACGAGGCACCCGCACCTGGCCCCATGTCCCCGATCTCGTCCGCGAGTTGGTGGACGACGATGCCGTGCCGGAAGGCGATTTCGCCGACGTCCGCGCAGGTACTGCCGTAGACGGAGATGCGGTTGCCGCCGTCCTCGGCCACCTCCACGGAACGCCGGGCGGTCCGGGCCTCCTTGGTGAGCAGCGCGGAGAGCCGGGCGGCGTACGGAGTGCGGACGGCGACGCGGGGACGCAGCCGGGTGCGCGAGAAGTCCGCGGCCGGCTGATCGGCCACGAGTCGGCCCTGATCGAGAGTGACCACCCGGTCCGCGGTGCGCGCCGCCTCCTTGGGGTCGGCCGTTGTGCTCAGAACGGTGCCTCCCTGGACCGCATAGGCCCGGAGCATGCCGTGCAGCCAACGGCTCTCACCGGCGGACAGTCCGCGCGCGGGTTCGTCGAGCACCAGGGTGTGCGGGTCCGCCAAGAGTGCGCAGGCGAGCCCGAGGCGCCGGTCCATGCCTCGCGAAAGGGCGCCGAGGCGTTCCTCCCGCAGGCTCACGAGCCCGACGGCTTCCAGGACTTCGTCCCCGCGACGCACCGGAACTCCCGCCGCGGCACACAGCATGCGGATGTGTCCGCGCACGGTGCGTGCGGGATGACCGGTCACCTCACCCAGCAGTACGCCGACTTCGCGGGCCGGATGGCCGATGCGGCGCAGTGGGCGGCCCCTGAAGTAGGTGATGCCACGGCCCGGTTGGAGTTCGAGCATGAGTCTGAGAGCCGTCGTCTTGCCCGCGCCCGGTGCCCCGAGCAGCATCGTGACGCGACCCGCGTGCGCGTCGAAGGACACGTCGTCGACAGCGGGCGGAAGCTCTTTGCGCGGATTGCTGGTCAGTCCGATGGCCTGGATCACTCGAAGCAAGATAGCGCGCCATATCGGGTTTTTCGGGCACCGCAAGGCCTGCAGACCACGGGGAATCCAGCCGCACGGGGCCCGTGTCCACGCCCCGTGCCCCGCCCGTTCCCGCCGCCCAGGCCGCTCGGTCCGGTGCGGTCACACCTCGGGGCGCAGCATCGGCGGATTGAGCAGGGTGGCTCCGCCGGCCCGGAAGAGCTGGGCGGGACGGCCGCCCTGCCGGGTGGTCGTGCCACCCGTCGGCACGAGGAAGCCCGGTGTGCCCGTCACCTTGCGGTGGAAGTTGCGCGGGTCCAAGGCCACACCCCACACGGCTTCGTAGACACGGCGCAGCTCGCCGACGGTGAACTCGGGCGGGCAGAAGGCCGTGGCCAGCGACGAGTACTCGATCTTGGAGCGGGCCCGCTCCACCCCGTCCGCCAGGATCTGCGCGTGGTCGAAGGCGAGCGGTGCCACCGGCTCGCCGTCCCTGCCGTAGCCCGCCTGTTGCAGCAGCTCCCCGACCTGGGCCCAGCGTGCGTTGCTGGCGTCGCCGCCCGCCCGGGGTGCGGGCAGGTCGGGGGCGAGGGCGAGGTGTGCGACGCTGACGACCCGCATCCGGGGGTCGCGCCCGGGATCGCCGTAGGTGGCGAGCTGTTCCAGATGCGCGCCGCCGGCCTGGGCGGGGACGGCGGGATCGTGCACGCACAGTCCGGTTTCCTCCGCCAGTTCACGTGCCGCCGCCTGCGCCAGGTCCTCGTCGGCCCGGACGAATCCGCCGGGAAGCGCCCAGCGTCCCTGGAACGGCGGCTCCCCCCTGCGTACCGACAGCGCGCACAGCGCGTGGCGGCGCACAGTCAGCACGACCAGGTCCACGGTGACGGCAAAGGGCGGAAAGGCTGACGGGTCGTAGGACATGCGGCGATCATAGTCGTCTGCCTGACGATAAACACTCCCTTCACCGACGGCGTCGACGGCCGATCGGCTCCGGTCCGGTCCGGTGCTGCTCCCGCCAAGGGCGGACGACGGTCGACTCACCTGCGGGACGGGATCCGGGGGAGCGCCCGCGCGCCGGCGCTCCCCCTTCGCCCAACCGGCGGTCACCTCCCCTCGCCCGGCCACTCCTCACCGGCACCGCCTTGGCTCCGGATCTGCATGCGTCCCCGCGAGGGTGCGGGGCGACGGCGTACAGCACCCGGCCCCTCGATGCCGGGACGTACACCGTCCGGACGCGCGCCACCCACCGCCGTACGGGGATACGGAATCCGTACATTCGGGCGACTGCCCTCCGTCCTCCCCCGACGCGGGGAACTGCCTCCGGCACCAGCACCGGAGACGCTCTCGCGGCGGCGCGAGCGCGCTCCCCGGCCCGGGGCGACCGCAGGCCCAAAGGATGTGGACTCCCCCGCCGCACCGGGCTTGCCGCCCCCTGGATCCTCACCGCCCGGGCCCTCGCCGTCCGCACCGGTGGGCGCCGGACCGTCGCCGTCCGCCCGCCCGTGGCCCTCGTGTTCCGAGCGCAGGCAGCGGCGGATCGATTCCGGGTCGAGGCCCTCGTTGCAGGCCTGGTGCAGAAGGCGGGCGAAGAGGTAGTCGGGATCGGCGCCCAGTGCCATGGCGAGCGCCTCCCTGGCCTCCAGTTCGTCGCCGATGGACCAGGCGACCCAGCCGGCGAGCGTCAGGGGGGCCGCAGCGTGTTCACCGTACGATCCGACGCAGCGGCGGGCCAGCGCCCGCCACAGGCGGAGGGCTGGACCTGCCTCCTCGCCCTCCATCCACTCCGCAGCCCGGTCCCGGGTCGTGCGGTCCTGCAGACCGAGGATCAGCGTGGCGGCCTCGTCGTGCCGGAGCGCTTCGTCGTCCCGCAGGTCCGCCGGAAGCGTGCCGGACACGGGCGGGGCGCAGGCCAGCCTGTCCATGACACGCTCGGCCAGTTCCAGCGTCTGCCGGGCGACCTCGTTCCGTCCCGCCGCGTCGAGGATCTTGGGGACCAGCGTCCGGTGGGCGGCGTCCAGGGCGGTTTCCTGTTCGAGGGCGGCGGCGTTCTCCCACGGGAGGAACCTCGCCCGCAGTTCGCGCAGCGTCCCCCGGACCTGAAGTCCGGCGTAGGCCGCGGCGGCGGCCAGCACCGAGGTGCCCGGCAGCCCCATGGGCGTCCCGGCCTCGGGACAGCACCCCTCGTCGTCACAGCAGTACGACCAGAAGCGGCCGCCCGAGAGGCACAGGGCCTCCACCACGGGGACGTCGAGGGCACCGCACTCCAGGCGCAGCGCGTGAGCGAGCGGACCCAGCCGCTCCTTGACCTGCTGTCCGGGCTCGCGGTCCCCCGGTTCCTGACAGAGGAAGACGACCATCTGCTCGGGCTTGGCACCCCGGCGCTCGCTGCCCGTGACCAGCCCTTGTGCCAGCTGACGGGCGGCGGCGGGCCAGTCGTCCCGGTTCGCGGGGATGCCGAGCCTGGCCCGGCCGCCGAACCTGCCCCGCCCGTCCTTGTCGTACAGGGCGACCAGGACGATGCTGTCCTCGGGGTGGTAGCCGAGCAGATAGGGCAGGGCGTCGGCGAGTTCGGCGGGGGTGCGCAGCGTGACCTGCTGTTCGCCGCCGTGGCTGCCGTAGGCGGTACAGGCGATGTCCGGCGCGCGCCCTGCGTGCGTACCCCCGTTCTCGTGGGTCTCCGCCCCCGGGGTCCCGGCGCCCTCGTCGTTGTCGTCGCGTCCCGGTGGGCCGGCGTGCTCGTCCCGCTCCCGACCGGTGATGCCACCGTTTTCGGGTGATCCGTTCTTTTCGTCGCTGTTCGTCATGGGAGGACGATCGCTCGGATCAGGAAATTCCGCTCGCCCTGTGGACAACTTCCTTCAGGGACACGTCACGCACCCCATGTGACCTGCACTTCCCATCTCGCCGTGGTCCGATTGCCACACCATCACGCGAGCGTCTCCGCCACAGAGGCGAGGGGTGACCGAACAGTTTCCCCGCACTCTCCGGATCGCCGCGGGCGCAAGGTACCGACGACGAACTCGAAGACGAACTCCTCGGCCGGCAGCCGCGCGAGAGTCCCGCGGGCCGGATTGGTCCGGCCCGGCGACAAACGCTCAGCCTGCCGCGGCGAGGACCAGAGGAAGGACTTGTGCGCCGCCCGCCCTGCGCAGCAGGCGGGCGGCGACCGCGAGGGTCCAGCCGGAGTCCGTGTAGTCGTCCACCAACAGGACAGGTCCCTGCGCGTGTGCCAGGACACCCGCCAGCTCCTCGGAGACGGCGAAGGCACCGGACAGCTTCTTCAGACGTTGGGCGGAGTTGCTGCGGCGTGCCGCGTGGGCGCCGTCCGGCGCGGTGTACGTCAGAGTGCCGAGGAGGGGCAGACGGCCGACGGTCGCGATGCCCCGGGCGAGGGAGCCGACCAGCTGCGGACGGGTGAGGGACGGCACGGCGACGACTCCCACCGGCCGGGCGGAGGCGTCCGGGCCGTCCGTCGCCCAGCCGCCCGGAGAACGTGCCCAGTCGGCGAGGACCTCCACCGCGGCCCGCAGGACGTCGTCGGGGACCGGCCCGTCGGGCGCGTTCTCGGCCAGCAGCGGGCGCAGCCGGTTGCCCCAGCCGATGTCCGAGAACCGGCCCAGGGCACGTCCGGTGGAGCACTGTTCTCCTGCCGGGATGCGTCCCTTGAGCTCGATGCCCAGGGCCGGCATCCCCGTCGGCCACATCCGGCGCGGTTCGACCTCCACCCCTGGACGGTCCAGCTCCTTCGCCGCCGCCGTCAGGGTCTCGGTCGAGACGGAGGGATCGGCCCAGGGCCCCACGCAGTTGTCGCACCGGCCGCACGGGACCGCTCCTTCGTCGTCCAGTTGCCGTCGCAGGAACTCCATCCGGCACCGGTCCGTGCTCACGTAGTCGCGCATGGCCTGCTGCTCTGCGGCCCGTTGCCGGGCGACCCAGGCGTACCGCTCGAAGTCGTAGACCCACGGTTCGCCGGTGGAGATCCAGCCGCCCTTGACCCGCTTGACCGCGCCGTCCACGTCGAGCACCTTGAGCATGGTCTCCAGGCGGGTGCGCCGGAGTTCGACCTGGGCCTCCAGGGCCGGCACAGACAGGGGGCGTCCGGCCTCGGCCAGGACCGAGAGGGTCTGCCGGACCTGCTCCTCGGGCGGGAAGGCGGTGTCGGCGAAGTAGCGCCAGATGGCCTCGTCCTCCTTGCCCGGCAGCAGCAGCACATCGGCATGGGCCACGCCCCGGCCCGCCCGGCCGACCTGCTGGTAGTAGGCGATCGGCGAGGACGGGGAGCCCAGGTGGAGCACGAAGCCCAGGTCCGGCTTGTCGAAGCCCATCCCCAGCGCCGAGGTCGCGACCAGCGCCTTGACCCGGTTGCCCAGCAGGTCGGCCTCGGCCTGCAGCCGGTCGGCGTTCTCCGTGCGCCCGGTGTACGAGGCCACCTGGAATCCACGCTGTCGCAGGTGGGCGGTGGCCTCCTCGGCCGCCGCGACGGTCAGCGTGTAGATGATCCCGGAGCCCGGCAGCTCGTCCAGGTGCTCGGCGAGCCAGGCCAGACGGTGCGCGGCGTCCGGCAGCCGGACCACGCCCAGCCGCAGGCTCTCCCGTTCCAGCGGGCCGCGCAGGACCAGGGCCTCGCCGGCGCCGGTTCCCAGTTGCTCGGCCACGTCCGCGGTGACGCGCGCGTTGGCGGTCGCGGTGGTGGCCAGCACCGGCACACCGGGGGCGAGGTCGGCGAGCATGGCCCGCAGCCGGCGGTAGTCGGGGCGGAAGTCATGTCCCCAGTCGGAGATGCAGTGCGCCTCGTCGACCACCAGCAGACCGGTCGTGGCCGCGAGCTTGGGCAGCACCTGGTCGCGGAAGTCCACGGAATTGAGGCGCTCCGGGCTGACAAGGAGAACGTCGGTCTCGCCGTGCTCGACCTCCTCGTAGATCGTGTCCCACTCCTCGGGGTTGGCCGAGTTGATGGTGCGCGCCCGGATGCCGGCCCGCGCCGCCGACTCGACCTGGTTGCGCATCAGTGCCAGCAGCGGCGAGACGATCACCGTGGGGCCGGAGCCACGCCGGCGCAGCAGAGCGGTGGCGACGAAGTAGACCGCCGACTTGCCCCAGCCGGTGCGCTGCACCACCAGGGCGCGCCGGCGTTCCTGCACCAGGGCCGCCACGGCCTGCCACTGGTCCTCCCGCAACCGCGCCGAGCCTTTGGGGTCGCCGACGAGCTCGGCGAGGATGGCGTCGGCTTCGGTGCGCAGCTCCAGGGTGTCCATGCCCCCATGCAACCCGATGGATACGACAGTCGGCCACTTCACCCCCGCGTCCGCCCCGTGGCGGCGCCCCGGCGTTCTCGAAACCGGCCGCTGGTCACCGGACCCGCACGTCACGTACGGACACGGCGGAACCGAGCGCCGCCTGTGTGCCCCGACGACACACAGGGCAAGGATATAAACTCCCAATCGTCTGATACCGGTCGGCTCGCACGATTGCTCGTTGCCGCATCCTGGTTCGACAGGAAGAATTGAGGTCCGCACCCGCACGGCTCGCCCGCCACCCAGGTTGGGCTCCGTTGCGTGCGCGCTCCCCTGAATCCGACCCCGCCCGTAGTCCGGGCGTAGCCGAAGGGAGGACCATGACCTTCGGATTCGCTCCGTCCTCGGCGGCATCGCTGTCCACACCCACCGCTTCCGCCACTCGTCTGCTCGAACCCGCGGAGTGGGCTGCCGCGGGAATCCCGCTGCTGCGCAACCCGCGTGAGGTCGTCAGCGGACTGCACGCCCGGCACCACCCGGGGCCGGCGACCGCGATCGTCGCCGTACTCGACCAGGACGAACGGGTGCGGGCGAGCGCTTCGTTCACCCGCCACCCCGCCCCGGCCGACGGCTGGATGTTCCGCAACGCGCTGCTGTCCCAACTGCGCCGGGTCATCCCGCACGACCTGCGGCGCCGTACACCGGTGCATACCGCTGTCCTGCTCTACTGCCGTGACGGCGACGCACGTTGGACGGAGGAGGACGGCGCGTGGATGTGGGGGCTGCGCGACGCCTGCACGCTGCACGGGCTGCGCTGCGGGGCGTACATCACACTGACCCGTGACGGCTGGCAGGTGCTCGGCGAGGACCGCGGCGGGCGTCGGCCCAGCACCGGCTCCGCGCCTGAACCGTTCGCCACGGCCGAGGCGCCGCCGCGCATACCGCGCACCGGCGGTGTCGCGTCCGACGTCCTGCGCCGCGCGGCAGCACGCTGAGGGCCCACCGGACGCCCGGGAGCCGGGGCTCCTTCGGCGCCGCTGCCCGCGCGGCGGAACGGCGGCCGCATGGCGCCCGTACGGACGGGCGCCATGACGTCACCTCAGACGCCGGCGCCCATCAACGAGTTGATCAGCTGCGGGTCACCGCAGACGATCAGCAGGGTGGTGGCCTTGGTGTGCGCCACGGCCAGGGCCGACGCGGTCACCGGCTCGGACCCCCCGTTGACGGCGACCACGACGACGGGGCGCGCTCCGGCACGGTCCGCGACAGCGGCGTCCGCGTAGAAGACGTCGTCGGCGGCAGCGTGCAGGGCCCAGTAGGAGGCCTCACCGAAGGACAGTTCGTGGGTGGCCCACGGGTGTGGCTCACCGGTGGTGATCACCAGCACGTCGCCCGGGGCGCGGCCCGAGTCCAGCAACAGGTCCACGGCTTCCTCGGCGGCGTCGAGCGCCCCCTGGACGGGTGCCGGGATCAACTGGATCTGGGCGCCGGCCGCAGCGGGAGCGGTCGGCTTCGAAGGGACGGGGTCGGCCGCCGCAGGGGCATCACGCGGCGTACGTTGCGCCGAAGGCGCGGGCCGGACCGGGCCGGGCCGACCGGAACGCGGCGGCGCCGCGGGGCGGGGACCGGGTACGGGGCGAGGGGTCGACGCGGTACGGCCGCTGGCCGGAGTGGCGCGGGGACCCTGGGCACTCTCGTGAATCTGAGGCTCCTCGGGAATGAGAGGCATGGGCTGATTTTTATCAAACATTGGTACGGCTCGCGCCATCGGGTGGCACATGAGTGCGAACGGAGTCGTCAGAGATCGAAGCCGAGCTGACCCTCGATCACCGGAACGCTTCCATCCGCCCAGCTGCGGACCTTCTTGAGATGCCGCCACTGGGGCAGCGCATCAAGATACGCCCACGACAGCCGGTGGTAGGGAGTGGGCCCCCGGACCTCCAGCGCGGCCCTGTGCACGGGTGACGGATACCCCGCGTTGTCCGCAAAACCGAAGTCTGCATGCTCGGCACCCAGTTCGGCCATCATTTTGTCGCGGTGCACCTTGGCGATCACCGAGGCCGCCGCGACCGCCACGCACGACTGGTCGCCCTTGATCACGGTGCGGACCCGCCAGGGCGCCCCGAGATAGTCGTGCTTGCCGTCGAGTATCACCGCGTCGGGACGCACCGGCAGCCCTTCGAGCGCGCGTACCGCCGCCAGCCGCAGCGCGGCCGTCATCCCCAGCCGGTCGATCTCCTCGTGGGACGCGTGGCCCAGCGCATACGACGTCACCCAGTCCCGCAACGTCCGGTCGAGTGTGTCCCGCCGCTTGACGGTGAGGAGCTTGGAGTCGGTGAGGCCCTCGGGAGGACGGCGCAGTCCGGTGACCGCCGCGCAGACGGTGACGGGGCCGGCCCAGGCGCCGCGCCCCACCTCGTCGACACCTGCGACGGTCTTCGCCCCGGTCGTGGCGCGGAGGGAGCGCTCGACAGTGTGAGTTGGTGGTTCGTACGGCATGGCGCCCTTAGCGTACGCCGCCCGGAACGGCCCGCGACACCCAGGTTCCCCGAGTGGTGGCGGGGTGCCGGCGACCTCGGGTCAGGGGCCTGCCGACCGCAGCAGCGGGACCATCAGCAGGTCGATCATCTCCTCCACGTCGACATCCGCCCATTCACTTCCGCACATTTTGGACCGGTACATCATCATCGCCGGGACGGCGTCGAAGACGTAGCCGTTCGCCGCATCGGCACGCACCTCTCCGCGCTCGATTCCTCGTTCGATCACCTCCCGGAGCATCGCGATGGTCGGCTCCACGACCCCTTCGAAGATCACGGCATGAAACCGCTCGACCTGCTTGGAATCGCATTCGTGAATGACCGAGCGCAGGGCGAGGCCCGGCCGGGAGAACATCGCGTCACGCGCTCGCAGGCACAGGGCCAGCAGGTCGTCGCGCACATTGCCCACGTCCGGCGCCGCGTCGAAGGGCGGCAGCCCGGCCCGCAGGGCATCCGCGACCAGGTCCTCCTTCGACGGCCAGCGGCGGTAGACGGCGGCCTTACCGGTCTGGGCACCCACGGCGACGCCCTCCATCGTCAGGCCGTTCCAGCCGACCGTACTGAGCTGCTCCAGAGCGGCATCGAGGATCGCACGTTCCAGCACGGCGCCGCGGCGACGGGAAGCGGCCGTCTGAGCCTGGGCGTCCGCCCAGCTCGAAGTAACCATCTGACTCTCTCCACACGAGGAGGGGAAGCGGGCATTTCGGGGACGGGGCGCGCGCCGCTCGGCACCTGCGGGGGACGTGCCGAGCGACCGCATATTCAATGAACGCTTGCGTTCACTGTCGAGGACTCCTAACGTGAGCACAACAGTGAACGCGAGCGTTCACTGACACACTCGTGGGGGATCCATAGTGACAACCTCTCCATCGGTCGAGGACCGGAAGCCAGGTGCGGCCCGCCGGGACGGGCACCCCGGCATCGCGCTCACCGTCATCGCGGCCTGCCAACTCATGGTGGTACTGGACGCGACGATTGTGAACATCGCGCTTCCGCACATTCAGAACGCTCTCAGTTTCAGCACCACCGACCTCACCTGGGTGGTCAGCGCCTACACCCTGACCTTCGGCGGCCTGCTGCTCCTCGGCGGCAGGGCCGGTGACATTCTCGGCCGCCGCCGCGTCTTCATGGCCGGCATCCTGCTGTTCACCCTCGCCTCGCTCCTGGGCGGGTTCGCCCAGGAGCCCTGGCAACTGCTCGCCGCGCGGGTGCTGCAGGGCGTGGGCGGTGCGATCGCCTCGCCCACCTCGCTGGCGCTGATCACCACCACCTTCCCCGAGGGCCCCGAGCGCAACCGGGCCTTCGGAGTCTTCGCCGCGGTCTCCGCGGGCGGTGGCGCCATCGGCCTGCTGGCGGGCGGCATGCTCACCGAGTGGCTCGACTGGCGGTGGGTGCTCTTCGTCAACGTGCCGATCGGCCTGCTGATCGCCGTGCTCGCACCGCTCTACATCAACGAGTCCGAGCGGCACACCGGCCGCTTCGACATACCGGGTGCGGTGACCTCGACGGCCGGCATGGCGTCCCTCGTCTACGGCTTCATACGGGCGGCGGAGGAGGGCTGGCGGGACAGCGTGACCATCGGTTCCTTCGTCGCCGCGGTCGTCCTGCTGGTGTCCTTCACCGTCATCGAGTCGCGGGCCAGGGAACCGATCACCCCGCTGCGGATGTTCGCCGACCGAAACCGCTCCGGCACGTACGTGATCATGCTCAGCCTGGCAGCCGCCATGTTCGGCATGTTCTTCTACATCGTTCTCTTCGTGCAGAACGTGCTCGGGTACACCCCGATCGAGGCCGGGCTCGCCTTCCTTCCGGTGACGGTCGTGATCGCGCTCGGGGCAGGGGTGTCCCAGCGGTTCCTGCCCGTGTTCGGCCCCAAGCCGTTCATGCTCGTCGGCTCGGCGCTCGCGGCGATCGGCCTGGCCTGGCAGGCACTGATCACCTCCGAGAGCTCCTATGTGGGCGGCATCCTCGGTCCCATGCTCGTCTTCGGCTTCGGGATGGGTCTGAACTTCGTGACACTGACCCTCACCGCGGTCTCCGGTGTGGCCCCGCACGAGGCCGGCGCGGCGTCCGGACTGCTCAACGCGACCCAGCAGGTGGGCGGATCGGTGGGACTGGCGCTCCTCACCACGGTGTTCGGCACGGCCGGCAGGAACGAGGCGGAGGAACAGCTTCCGTCGTTCCTCGCCGAAGCGACGCCGGAGCAGAAGGCGGAGTTCGCCCAGACCCACCAACTGCCCGAGCCCTGGGGGCACGAAGTACTCGCACAGGGCATCTCGACCGCCTTCATTCCGGCCGCCGCCATGGCCGTCCTCGCCCTGGTCACCGCCTGGTTGGTGATCCGGGTGCGCAAGAGCGACCTGGAGGCCCTCGCCGGCTCCGCCGGACCGGGCGTCGGCTGACGAGGGCCCGGCACGGGCGGGGCGGCCCGGCGCCCCGCCCGGGGCGGGCCCCAGCGGGCCCGGCCGGAGGGTGCCGAGCCGCCCCGCGGCTGCCAGGACGGTGATCACGGAACCGAGCAGTACGGTCAGCAGTGCGGTGAACTGCTCGTCCACGATCACCTCCGGCAGGACTCGGACCAGTACAGCCGTCGCCTCGTCCCGGGCCTCATGTCCCGCACGGCTGATGTCCCACACGGCTGATGTCCCGACAACGAGCGGCCGGTCACGGAGGGTTCCCATGACGTACGGAGAGTTCCGAAAGCTTGCGCGCCCGCGTCCGCGCCGCACACCTGACGGACCGGACCACTCCCCGCGCGGCCGGGCCCGCCGGAGCTACACCGGCATCCAGTTCGGGAGCGCCTCGACCCGCTCGGCCCACCCGGCGGGCGGCGTCCCGGCCTTTCCCGCCGCGATCACCCCGCCTACGATGGCGCAGGTCGTGTCGACGTCCCCGCCCACCTGGGCCGTGGTCCAGAAAGCCTCTTCGTAGTCGCCCAGGGCCCGGGCGGCCGACCACAGCGCGAAAGGCACGGTGTCGTGGGCCGTCGTCCGCCGTCCGGACCCCAGTACGGCCGCGACGGTGGCCGCGTCGCCGTAGTCGAACATGTCCCGGGCCCGGCGCAGTCCCGCACCGACCGCACTCTTCCCGGGCACCAGCGCGACGACCCCGTCGAGCAGTGCTTCGGGGCCGGGCGGCCCGTCGGGGGCCGCGGCGAGTGCGGCCGCCGCGGCGACGGCCATCGCACCGACCACGGCCTCGCGGTGCTGGTGGGTGGGGTAGGCCGAGATCTCCGCCTGGTGGACCGCCTGCTCCGGATCGTCCGCGTACCAGGCGCCCAGGGGCGCGATGCGCATCGCGGCGCCGTTGCCCCAGGAACCCCGGCCGTTGAAGAGGCCGGCGGCGAGCTCGCGCCAGTCACCGCCTTCGCGGACCAGCCGCAGCAGCCGGTTGACCGCGGGCCCGTAGCCACGGTCGAAGTCATGACGCCGGGCGAAGGACTGCGCGAGGGCGTCCTGGTCGATCCGCCGGTGGGCGGCGAGGACGGCCACGACCGAGCAGGCCATCTCCGTGTCGTCCGTCCACTGCCAGGAGCCCGGAGGCAGCTCACGGCGCATGAGCAGCGGATAGTTCACCGGGACGAAGAACTGCGAGCCCAGCGCGTCGCCCACGGACAGTCCGCGCAGGCTGGCAAGAGCGCGGTCGAGGCGCCCGGCGGTGGTGGAATCAGCGGTCATCGCCCTGCCACCCTATCCGGTGATCCCGTACGGTTCCGGCTGCCGCCACTGCTCGAAGGGCCGGTCGAGCGTGTACTTGCCGTCCTCCCCCAGGACGAGCACCCGCATCTCGGCGTTCCCGGGGTTGGACAGGGACTCGAACTCCGCCACGGTCCAGTGGAACCAGCGCATGCAGAACAGCCTCATGGCAAGACCGTGCGTCACGATGAGGACGTTCGGCGGGTGGTCGGGGGCCTCGAAACTGCGGAACAGGCTCTCCAGGAAGCCTCCGACCCGGTCGTAGACGTCAGCACCGGACTCGCCCTGGGCGAAGCGGTAGAAGAAGTGGCCGTAGGCGTCCCGGTACACCTTCTGCAGACGGACGTCCTTCTGGTCCTGCCAGTTGCCCCAGTCCTGCTCACGCAGTCTCGGCTCCTCACGCACACGTATGAGTTCCGGATCGAGGCCGAAGGCGCACAGCGTCTCGTGCGTGCGGCGGTAGGGGGACACGTACACGCTGACGTGTTCCCCGCCGAACAGGTCGTGCAGCCGTCTGCCGGTCTCCGCCGCCTGCCGTCGGCCCCGCTCGGTCAGGGCCAACGCGTGATCGGGTTCGCGTTCATAAACGGTGTCGTCAACATTGCCCGTTGATTCACCGTGCCGGACAAGGACGATGCGCCGTGGTCGTACCATACTGAAACCCTAGAACGGCTGACGGCGGACCGAGGACCCGTACGCGCCTCATACGGCACAGGTCACACACTTCCCTCGCTTCGGGACCGTTTTCCGCGCTGGGACGTCAGACCGTCCAGACCGGCTCCATGTCCACGATGTCCCCCGTGAGCGCCGCGATGTCGGCCTCCGTCTGCGCCCGCAGGGCGAGGCGTTCCACGCGCTCGGTGCGGTACTTGCCGTGCTCGGCCGCCGACCACCACATCGACAGCACCAGGAACTCATGGCCGGGGGCCTCGCCGAACAGTCCCCGGACCATGCCGGGCGAGCCTGCCATCGCCGGGTTCCAGACCTTCTCGTGCATCAGCGCGAAATGCTCCGCCCGCTCCTCGTGGACGCGGCACAGGGCCACTCTCAGCAGGTCGACGTCCGTGAAGCGCGGTTCGAAGCCGGTCTTCACGTCGAAGCGGTGGTCGAACAGCCTGACCCGGGCGTCCTTGAAGGTGCCCGACTGAGCCGAGGCGAGCCGGTCGTGGGACCGCGCCATGAAGGAGTCGTAGAAGGCGCGGCTCTCCCAGAAGGAGAAGATGTGCGCCACATCCTGTCGTCCCCGGCTCCAGCCCCCGCCCTGTCCACGAAATCCCGGCTCACCCAGAAGCCCCGCCCACTTCCGCTGCCCCCGTTCGAACCCGCGGCGGTCCACCACGGTGCAGCGAATCCACTTGACCAGCACCGCGCCATCGTAAGGCCGCGGGGCGCAGCCCCGGTCACCCTCGGCGGGACTGCTTCGCCGCACCCACCCGGTCCGGCATGACAGGATGGACAACCTGCCGGGTTTGTCCGGCAGTTGGACAGCAGCTCCTGAAGGGGCATGACGGCCCCAGGGGGAAGGGGAAGACTGGTGAACGGCGTCAACAAGGGCATCGGCAAGGTCGAGATCGCACTGAGGTGGGACCCGAGTCCCGCGGGACAGCCTGCCACCGACCTGGATCTCGTCGCCGCGCCCTACCCGGCAAGCGATCCGCACGGTGATCCCTCGTACGTGGTGCACTTCGACAGCCGCTCTCCCGACGGCACGATCACTCTCAGCCGGGACAGCCAGGACGGCAAGGGCTTCGGCTTCGACGAGGTCATGATGCTGGAGCTGGACCGGCTCGACGCGCGGTACGCGCGCGTGGTGGTCGGGGTCGTCATACAGCAGCATCAGGAGCAGCGCACCTTCGCCGGTGTGGGCCGCCCCGGTCTGCGCATCCGCGAGGGGTACACCGTCCTGGCCGAGGACGACTTCAGGGGTGTCCTGGGAGCCACGGCAGCCACGGTCGCCGAGTTCACCCGGGACAGCACCGGCGCCTGGGAGTTCCATTCCGGCGTCCAGGGCTTCCAGGGGGACCCCCTGGCCTTCACCCGCTCCATGGGAGCCACCCGCCGCCCGTGAACCAGGGCCCGGCCACCGCCGGGGCCCGGTTCGGCGGGAAACGGCAGCAGGAACGACGAGAGGGGCACCGGTCGAAGCCGGTGCCCCTCTCTCATTCCCTCAACCGGTCGCAGCGGGCGGGCACGCCCGGACGAACGGTGTCACGCCCTGTCTCAGCTGCAGCCGCTGGTCGAGCCGCAGCCCTCGCAGATGTAGCAGGAACCGGCGCGCTGCATCTTCGTCCCGCAGGAGAAGCAGAGCGGGGCGTCGGCCTGGATACCCAGCTGCATCTCGACCAGCTCGGCGCTGGTGTGGGCCTGCTGCGGGGCGGGCTTGGCCGCCTCGGCCTCGGCCTTCGGCGTGGAGACCGCCTTCAGCTCCTGGGCCGCCCGTGGCGCGGACTGGGCCAGGCCCTCGACGTCGACCTCGTCGTCGGTCGGCTCGTAGGAGCCGGTCTCGAGGTGACGCTGGCGCTCCTCGGCGGAGTGGATGCCGAGCGCGGAGCGCGTCTCGAAGGGCAGGAAGTCCAGCGCGAGGCGACGGAAGATGTAGTCGACGATGGACTGCGCCATCCGCACGTCCGGGTCGTCCGTCATACCGGCCGGCTCGAAGCGCATGTTGGTGAACTTCGAGACGTACGTCTCCAGCGGGACGCCGTACTGGAGGCCGACGGAGACCGCGATGGAGAAGGCGTCCATCATGCCCGCGAGGGTCGAGCCCTGCTTGGACATCTTCAGGAAGACCTCGCCGAGACCGTCGTCCGGGTAGGAGTTGGCGGTCATGTAGCCCTCGGCGCCGCCGACGGTGAAGGACGTGGTGATGCCGGGACGCCCCTTCGGCAGACGCTTGCGGACCGGACGGTACTCGACCACCTTCTCGACCGCGGCACGGATCGTGTCCTCGGTCCTCCCGGTGACCTCGGCCTTCTCCTTCTCCTTGGTCTTGGCGGAGAGGGGCTGGCCGACCTTGCAGTTGTCGCGGTAGATGGCGAGTGCCTTGACGCCCATCTTCCAGGCCTCGAAGTAGACCTCCTCGACGTCCTCCACGGTCGCCGACTCCGGCAGGTTGACCGTCTTGGAGAGGGCGCCCGAGATCCACGGCTGGATCGCGGCCATCATGCGGACGTGGCCCATCGCGGAGATGGAGCGCTCGCCCATGGCGCAGTCGAAGACCTCGTAGTGCTCGTGCTTGAGACCCGGGGCGTCGATCACATTGCCGTGCTCGGCGATGTGGGCGACGACCGCCTCGATCTGCTCCTCCTGGTAACCCAGGCGGCGCAGGGCCTGCGGAACGGTGCCGTTGACGATCTGCATCGAGCCGCCGCCGACCAGCTTCTTGAACTTGACCAGGGCGAGGTCGGGCTCGAGGCCGGTGGTGTCGCAGGACATCGCGAGACCGATGGTGCCGGTCGGGGCGATGACGGATGCCTGGGAGTTACGGAAACCGTTCTTCTCGCCGAGGCTCAGCACGTCCTGCCAGGCCTCGGTGGCGGCCGTCCAGATCGGCGTGTCCAGGTCGTCCACGCGGACGGCCTTGACGTTCTCGTCGGAGTGCTGCTTCATGACCCGCAGATGCGGCTGCGCGTTGCGGGCGTAGCCGTCGTACGGACCGACGATCGCGGCCAGTTCGGCGGAGCGCTTGTACGACGTGCCGGTCATCAGGGAGGTGATGGCGCCGGCCAGGGCGCGGCCGCCGTCGGAGTCGTAGGCGTGGCCGGTGGCCATCAGCAGGGCGCCGAGGTTGGCGTAGCCGATGCCGAGCTGCCGGAAGGCGCGGGTGTTCTCACCGATCTTCCGGGTCGGGAAGTCCGCGAAGCAGATGGAGATGTCCATCGCGGTGATGACCAGCTCGACGACCTTCGAGAAGCGCTCGACGTCGAAGGACTGGTGGCCCTTGCTGTCGTCCTCGAGGAACTTCATCAGGTTCAGCGACGCGAGGTTGCAGGACGTGTTGTCCAGGTGCATGTACTCGCTGCAGGGGTTCGAGCCGTTGATGCGGCCGGACTCCGGGCAGGTGTGCCAGTGGTTGATGGTGTCGTCGTACTGGATGCCCGGGTCGGCGCAGGCCCAGGCGGCCTCGGCCATCTTGCGGAAGAGCGCCCTGGCCTCGACCTCCTCGATGACCTCGCCGGTCATGCGGGACGTCAGACCGAACTTGCCGCCGTCCTGGACCGCCTTCATGAACGTGTCGTTTACGCGGACCGAGTTGTTGGCGTTCTGGTACTGGACGGACGTGATGTCGTCGCCGCCCAGGTCCATGTCGAAGCCCGCGTCGCGCAGGGCGCGGATCTTCTCCTCTTCCTTGACCTTGGTCTGGATGAAGTCCTCGATGTCGGGGTGGTCGACGTCGAGGATGACCATCTTGGCGGCCCGGCGGGTGGCACCGCCGGACTTGATGGTGCCGGCGGACGCGTCGGCGCCGCGCATGAAGGAGACCGGGCCGGAGGCGTTGCCGCCGGAGGACAGCAGCTCCTTGGAGGAGCGGATGCGGGAGAGGTTCAGACCTGCGCCGGAACCGCCCTTGAAGATCATGCCCTCTTCCTTGTACCAGTCGAGGATCGACTCCATGGAGTCGTCGACGGACAGGATGAAGCAGGCGGAGACCTGCTGCGGCTGGGGCGTGCCGACGTTGAACCAGACAGGGCTGTTGAAGCTGAAGATCTGGTGCAGGAGGGCGTAGGCCAGCTCGTGCTCGAAGATCTCGGCGTCGGCGGGGGAGGCGAAGTACTTGTGGTCCTCGCCGGCCTTCCGGTACGTCTTCACGATGCGGTCGATCAGCTGCTTGAGGCCGGTCTCGCGCTGCGGGGTGCCCACGGCACCGCGGAAGTACTTGCTGGTGACGATGTTGACCGCGTTCACCGACCAGAAGTCGGGGAACTCGACGCCGTACTGCTCGAAGTTGACCGAGCCGTCGCGCCAGTTGGTCATGACGACGTCACGACGCTCCCAGGCCACCTCGTCGTAGGGGTGGACTCCGGGAGAGGTGTGGATGCGTTCGACTCGCAGCCCCTTGCCGGCCTTGCTGCTGCCCTTGGCCCGGGAACTCCGTGTCGGACCGCTCGCCGTCTCTGTCATGCCGCCTCCCTGGTACGGGCGAAAACGCCCTGAAGTGCCCCGGTGTTCCCGTGGCACGGTATTTGTTCTGATGCTGCGGGCACCCACGCACGTCGCCCGCAACAGGTCTTCTCATCGCCTCGGCCCGGCCGCCCCCGGCCCCAGGGCCCGCCGGTCAGTCGGCGGACCGAGCGGGTCCCGGGACCTGGGCGGTCCCGCCGGTCCCGGCGCTGTCCTCCCGGCCCCCCGCGACAGCCCTCTCACGGTCTTCGCCGTCCGCGGTGGGGTGCTCCACCTGCCTGAGTTCCGTGATCGCGGCCTCGAAGTCCTCGAGCGACTCGAAGGCCCGGTAGACGGACGCGAACCGCAGATAGGCGACGAGGTCGAGTTCCTGCAACGGGCCGAGTATGGCCAGCCCCACGTCATGAGTGGTCAGCTCGGCGCTTCCGGTGGCCCGCACCGCTTCCTCGACGCGCTGGCCGAGCTGCGCGAGCGCGTCCTCGGTGACGGGACGCCCCTGGCACGCCTTTCGCACACCGTTGATGACCTTGGTGCGGCTGAACGGCTCGGTCACGCCCGACCGCTTGACCACCATGAGCGAGCACGTCTCCACGGTCGTGAAACGACGGGAGCAGTCGGGGCACTGGCGACGCCTGCGGATTGACGTGCCGTCATCGGTCGTACGACTGTCGACGACACGGCTGTCGGAGTGCCTGCAGAAGGGGCAGTGCATGAAATCCCAACCCTCCCTCGCAGCAGACTCCATGGCCCCACAGGGCCCGTTCGGCCCCGCGAAGCTGCTCCAGCATAAGCGATCTCCGAAGGCCTCAGAACCGCGGGACCACAACTTCTGGGTAGCTGTTGCAATCCAACCACTAGATGTGGTGATTGGCTCATTCATCCACCCCAGCACGCGTGTCGTTCGGCTCGGGGCGCGAGGCGCCCGGCAGACCCTCCTCACGGTGCGCTCACGCGGGGCCACGGTGCGGACTCGCCCGGCTCCGCGGGGCCCCGCGCGGAGCCCCGGAAAGGCCGCGTACGGGGAGATGTCGTGCCCGCCGGAGGGAGACCGTGTGCGACTCCCGAAGAGACCCGGGAAGAGCCGGGCCGCTCCCCGCATCACGCGGCACCCGATGACAGACTGAGCCCCGGCCGGAAGACCGCCGCCTCGGCGGCGAAGAGTACGACAATGAGGGCTTTTACCGGCGGAGGAATCGCAGCCAATACACCTCGGCGGGCGATCACAGAGGGCAATTCGCATTTTTTCACTCGAACGTGTGTTTGGCGCAACCTTTCGAAAGCTACTACCGTTGTCCTGCAGGGAGACCATCGAGAGGGGCCGACGTGACCACCACCGCAGACAGCGCCAGCATCACTGCCCAGGACCGCTCCCAGGGCCGGCTCGAGCCGGTGCATGCGATGAGCGAAGCCACGCAGCATCCTGAGGGACAGAAGCGCTCCTTGCCGGGCCGACCTCCCGGCATCCGGGCGGACAGCTCGGGACTCACCGACCGCCAGCGTCGGGTGATCGAAGTCATCAGGGACTCGGTGCAGCGCCGCGGGTACCCGCCGTCGATGCGCGAGATCGGCCAGGCGGTCGGCCTCTCCAGCACGTCCTCCGTGGCACACCAGCTGATGGCGCTGGAGCGCAAGGGATTCCTGCGTCGCGACCCGCACCGTCCCCGCGCGTACGAGGTGCGCGGCTCCGACCAGGCCACCTCCGCGCAGCCCACGGACACCGCGGGCAAGCCGGCCGCGTCGTACGTGCCGCTGGTCGGCCGTATCGCCGCCGGTGGTCCCATCCTCGCCGAGGAGTCGGTCGAGGACGTCTTCCCCCTCCCCCGTCAGCTCGTCGGTGACGGTGAGCTGTTCGTCCTGAAGGTCGTCGGCGACTCCATGATCGAGGCCGCGATCTGTGACGGCGACTGGGTCACGGTCCGGCGCCAGCCCGTCGCCGAGAACGGCGACATCGTCGCCGCGATGCTCGACGGTGAGGCCACGGTCAAGCGCTTCAGGCGCGAGGACGGCCATGTCTGGCTCCTCCCGCACAACGCGGCCTACGAGCCGATCCCCGGCGACGACGCGACCATTCTGGGCAAGGTGGTGGCTGTTCTGCGCCGCGTCTGAGTCCACCGCGGGGACCGGCCGGTCCGGCCCCGCCCCTGGTCCGGGCCCCGGAGCCCCTGCGCCGGCTCCGGGGCCCTGCGCTGTCCGGATGTGCCGGCCCTGTGCGGTCGGGGGCCTGCGGTGTCGGGGGCCTGCGGTGTCGGGGTCCTGCGGTGTCGGTTCACGGCCCGGCACGGCCCCCTCATGGCCCGTGCCGGGCCCCGCACCCCTTCCGTCCACGCCGGGGGCATGCCCCCGGCGGTCCCGGCCTCGGCCTGCTTGCCCTTCAGTCCGCCTGGCTCTCGGCCTGCCCGGCCGCCGCGTCGATCGCGGCCAGGGACTTCCTCACCTGGTTGCGGTCCGTGGTGAACCAGAAGTCGGGCAGCGAGGCCTTCAGATAGCTGCCGTAGCGCGCCGTCGCCAGTCGCTGGTCCAGGACCGCGACCACCCCTCGGTCACCCGTGGCCCGGACGAGACGACCGGCGCCCTGCGCCATGAGCAGCGCGGCGTGCGTGGCGGCGACCGCCATGAAGCCGTTCCCGCCCGCGTCCTCCACGGCCTTCTGGCGGGCGCTCATCAACGGGTCGTCCGGGCGCGGGAACGGGATCTTGTCCATGACGACCAGCTGGCAGCTGGGTCCGGGGACGTCGACGCCCTGCCAGAGCGACAGCGTGCCGAACAGGCAGGTCCTGGGGTCGGCGGCGAAGTTCTTGATCAGCTCGCCGAGGGTCTCCTCGCCCTGGAGGAGGATCGGGAACTCCGGAACGCGGGAACGCAGTTCCTCGGCTGCGAGCTGGGCGGCCCGCATCGAGGAGAACAGGCCCAGGGTGCGTCCGCCGGCGGCCTGGATCAGTTCGGTGAGCTCGTCGAGCATGTCCGCGCGGTCGCCGTCGCGGGCCGGGCGCGCCAGATGCTTGGCCACGTAGAGGATGCCCTGCCGGGGATAGTCGAACGGAGAGCCGACGTCGACGCCCTTCCACCGCGGAAGGTCGTCCCCCTCGGTGCCCTCGGGGCCCAGGCCCAGAGAGGCGCCCACGCCGTTGAAGTCGCCGCCGAGCTTCAGCGTCGCGGATGTCAGGACCACCGAGCGGTCGGAGAAGAGCTTCTCCCGCAGGAGGCCCGAGACCGACATGGGAGCGACACGCAGCGAGGCGCCGCTGTGTCGATACGAGCCTCCGGCGCGGGGCTCGTGGCGCTCGTACCAGACGACATCCCATTCGGAGCCGTTGGTGATGCGCTCCGCCACGTCGTGCACGCTCTCCACCGAGGCGAGCGCCTGCTTACGGACCGCGTCCTCGTCCTGGACGGACCTGTCACGGGTGCCCCCGATCGCGGAGATGACGGTCCGGCAGGCGTCACGCAACGCCATCAGCGCGTACCCGAGGTCCTCCGGAATCTCCTCCAGACGGCCCGGAAGGGCCAGCTCCATCAGACGTTCGAAGCCTTCGGCCGCGGTCTGCAGCTGGTCGGCCGACTTCTCGTCGGCCAGTTTCGCGGCACGGCGCACCGCACGGTTGACCTGGCCGGGGGTGAGCTCCCCGGTGGCGACTCCGGTGACCCGGGAGACCAGTTCGTGGGCCTCGTCGACGATCAGCACCTCGTGCTGCGGGAGGACCGGAGCACCCTCGATCGCGTCGATCGCCAGGAGGGCGTGGTTGGTGACGACGACGTCGGCGAGCTTGGCGCGCTCACGGGCCATCTCGGCGAAGCACTCGGCGCCGTAGGCACACTTCGTGGCGCCCAGGCACTCCCGCGACGACACCGACACCTGGGACCAGGCACGGTCGGAGACGCCCGGGGTGAGGTCGTCCCGGTCCCCGTTCTCCGTCTCGTCCGCCCAGTCGCGCAGGCGCAGCAGGTCCTGCCCCAGCTTGCTGGTGGGGGCGGCCGCCTCGAACTGGTCGAAGAGGCCCTCCTCCTCGTCCTGCGGTACGCCTTCGTGGAGCCGGTGCAGACACACGTAGTTGGAGCGGCCCTTGAGCATGGCGAACTCCGGGCGGCGGCGCAGCAGCGGATGCAGCGCCTCCACCGTGCGCGGAAGGTCGCGCTCGACGAGCTGGCGCTGCAGGGCCAGCGTGGCCGTCGCCACGACGACCCTTTCCCCCTGTGCGAGCGCGGGCACGAGATAGCCGAGCGACTTTCCGGTGCCGGTACCGGCCTGGACCAGCAGATGAGAGGCGTCGTCGACCGCCTCGGCGACGGCTTCGGCCATGGTCACCTGGCCGGGGCGCTCCGTGCCGCCGACGGCGGTGACGGCGGCGTGCAGGAGTTCGGGGAGTGAGGGCTTCGTCATAGCGCGACCACCCTACGGCCCTGCACCGACAATCGTGCGCCGACCGTGAGGGCGGTGGTCCGTGGACGCGCAGGTGAGCGCGGCACAAGGTGCGGACGAACGCGTTTCCGATCGGATGTGCGCCCTCGGGCGCAAGGCGCCGGCAGGGAGTCGGGAAGGCGTCGCATCGGCCGTTCTCCGGCGAATGTCCAGGCCGGAAGCTCGTAGCGAAACCGTTGCCGTTCCGGCGGTTGTCCACCACAGCGAACGCATAGTGTGTGGTGCCGTTCCCGGTGGTCGTGCGACGGGTCCGGACTCCGTTCGGGTCCGCGATGCGAGCACGGCCGAAGCACCAAGTTCGTCCACATCAGGGGGAGTCAGATCATGCGATCCATACGGCCGTCGTCCACCGGTCGCCGAGCGGGGAGGGCGCGCCGCGGAACCTCCCCCGTGCTGACCGCCGTCGCACTCGCCTCGGTGCTCGCGCTCACCGCGACCGCCTGCGGTTCGGGGGGCGACACGGCGGGCGGCGAGGCCTCCGCGACCGCCGCGGCCGGGGACGGCAAGATCCGGATCCCGAGCGACATCGCGGACCGGCTCAAGGAGCACGGGATCGATGTCGACAAGTGGCGGAACGGCGACTGGAAGAACTGGGACAAGGACGACTGGCTGCGCGAGGCCAACGACTACATCAACCCGATCATCGAGGACCTCTGGGACCCGGACCGCATGCGGGACGCCGAGCAGCCGGACCCGGAGGTCGACGAGAGCGACATCTCCGGTGACCAGGGCGTGACGGATCCGACGCCGGAGCCGGTGCAGGCGCAGGCCGTGCCGCCGTCGTACCACGACAACGCTCCCACGGCGGGCAAGGTGTTCTTCGACTCCCCCGAGGGCACGATGGTGTGCTCCGCGACCGTGGTGCAGGACCCCGCCAACCCGGGCAAGTCCAACATGGTGTGGACGGCCGGACACTGCGTGCACGCCGGCAAGAAGGGCGGCTGGTACCGCAACATCGCATTCGTTCCGTCGTACAACGACGCGGGCAGGCCGGCCGGCGAGCTCGAGGGCGCCGCCGAGGAGGAGGTCGCTCCGTACGGCGTCTGGTGGGGTGACTGGGCGCAGACCTCCGACCAGTGGATCGAGCAGGGCGGTGCGACCGGCGGTGACGGCGCCTCGTACGACTTCGCCGTCATTCATGTGACGCCGGAGAAGGGCGGTGACGGCAGGTCGTTGGAGGAGACGGTCGGTTCGGCGCTGCCGGTGGACTTCCGGGCTCCCGCCGCGCCCGACGTGAAGAGCGTGACCGCGACCGGTTACCCGGCCGGCGCGCCGTACGACGGCCAGACGCTGTTCAGCTGCGAGGACCAGCCGGGCCGGCTCTCGCTCAGTGCCTCCGACCCGACGATGTACCGCATCGGATGCAGTATGACCGCCGGTTCGTCCGGTGGCGGCTGGGTCGCGGAGGGCTCCGACGGCCGGCCGGCGCTGGTGTCCAACACCTCCATCGGCCCGGTGACTTCGGGCTGGCTGGCCGGCCCGCGGCTGGGCGACGAGGCCAAGGGCGTGTACGACGCGGTCAGCGACAAGTTCGCCGGCCGGTGACCCGGGGCCGCTCCGGCGACGGACAGCAGCAGGACGTTCGATCACAGCACCGGGGGGTCGCCGCACCATGCGTTCCACAGGTATGTCCGCTTCGCGCCGGCGCGGCCGTCGCAGAGCTCTCGCCGCCACCGGGCTCGTCGTCGCCCTGGCGCTCACCGCGACCGCGTGCGGTGGTTCCGACGACAGGGCCGACGCGAAGAAGTCCGGTTCCGGCACCTCGCAGGCCGCGGGCAGCGAGACCGACGGGGTCCGGGTCCCGGCCGACATCGCGGACCGGCTCGAGGAACACGGGATCGATGCCGACAGGTGGAGGGACGGCGGCTGGCGGGACTGGGACAAGGACGAGTGGCTCAGTGACGCCAAGGACTACGTCAACCCGGTGATCGAGGGTCTGTGGAAGCCGGAGCGGATGCGTTCCGCCGAGGAGGCCGACAAGACCCTCTCGGCCAAGGACGCGAGCGCGGCCCAGGGCGTCAGCGATCCGGAGCCGGCCCCGGTGGAGGCACAAGCCGAACAGACGCCCTACCACGAGAACGCGGCCCCGGTCGGCAAGGTCTTCTTCGACTCCCCCGAAGGCCCGAGCGTCTGCTCCGGCACGGTCGTCAAGGACGTGAACCACCCGGGCAGGTCCAACCTCGTCTGGACCGCCGGTCACTGCGTGCACGCCGGTGGCGACGGTGGCTGGTACCGCAACATCGTCTTCGTCCCCGCGTACAACGACCTCGGCAAGCCCGCGGTGGAGCTGGGCAACACGAATTCCTCGGAGATCGCCCCGTACGGCAACTGGTGGGCGGACTGGGCCTCGACCTCCACCGGCTGGATCGAGGGCGGAGCGCAGACCGGCGGCGCCGGGGCGCCGTACGACTACGCGCTCCTGCACGTGAAGCCGGAGCAGGGCGCCAAGTCCCTCGAGGAAACGGTCGGTACCGCCCTGGACGTGGACTTCTCGGCCCCGCCCGCGGCCGAGGCGGGCCGGACGGGTGCCTGGGGCTACCCGGCGGCGCCGCCCTACGACGGTCTGCAGATGTTCAAGTGCCTGGACACTCCGGGCCGGTTCTCCCTTGCCCCGGATCTGCCCACGATGCACCGCATCGGCTGCACCATGACCGGTGGTTCGTCCGGCGGCGGCTGGTTCCGGGTGGTGAACGGCGAGACCGTGCTGGTGTCGAACACGTCGATCGGCCCGACCGACAACACCTGGCTGGCGGGCCCGCATCTGGGCCGGGACGCCGAGGCGCTGTACCGGAACATGAGCAGGACCCATGGCGGCCAGTGATCATGACGGTATGTGATCGGAGCGGTCGGTGATCACGGCGGTCGGTGATCCGCACACGCCGACGGCCCGCCCCCTGTCACCAGCAGGGGGCGGGCCGTCGGCGTTGCCGTGGGCCGCGGACTCAGCCGGCGGCCGACGTGGGCAGGTACGGCGTGAACTCCGCCGCCAGTTCCTCGTGCACCCGCACCTTGAGCAGGGTGCCCTCCGCGGTGTGCTCCTCGGAGACCACCTCGCCCTCGTTGTGCGCGCGGGCCACCAGCTTGCCCTGGGTGTACGGCACGAGTGCCTCGATCTCCACGGCCGGCCGGGGCAGCTCGTTGTCGAGGAGGGCGAGCAGCTCGTCGATGCCCCGGCCGGTGCGGGCCGAGACCGCGATGGACCGCTTCTCCTCCCGCAGCAACCGCTGGAGCGTCAGCGGGTCGGCCGCGTCGGCCTTGTTGATCACGACGATCTCGGGTACGCCGGTGGCGCCGACGTCCCTGATCACCTCGCGCACGGCGGCCAGCTGCTCCTCCGGGACGGGATGCGAACCGTCCACCACGTGCAGGATCAGGTCGGCGTCGCCGACCTCCTCCATCGTGGAGCGGAACGCCTCGACCAGGTGGTGCGGCAGGTGCCGGACGAAGCCGACCGTGTCGGTCAGCGTGTAGAGCCGTCCGCCCGGTGTCTCGGCCCGGCGCACGGTCGGGTCGAGTGTCGCGAACAGGGCGTTCTCGACCAGCACGCCCGCGCCCGTCAGGCGGTTGAGCAGCGAGGACTTGCCGGCGTTGGTGTAGCCCGCGATGGCGACGGACGGCACCTTGTTGCGCCGGCGCTCCTGGCGCTTGATGTCGCGGCCGGTCTTCATCTCCGCGATCTCCCGGCGCATCTTCGCCATCTTTTCGCGGATCCGGCGCCGGTCGGTCTCGATCTTGGTCTCACCGGGACCACGGGTGGCGAGCCCGCCGCCCTTGCCGCCGCCCATCTGCCGGGACAGCGACTGACCCCAGCCGCGCAGCCTCGGCAGCATGTACTGCATCTGCGCGAGCGCGACCTGCGCCTTGCCCTCCCGGGACTTGGCGTGCTGGGCGAAGATGTCCAGGATCAGGGCCGTACGGTCGATGACCTTGACCTTGACGACGTCCTCGAGGTGGATCAGCTGGCCGGGGCTCAGTTCTCCGTCGCAGATGACCGTGTCGGCGCCCGTGTCGAGCACGATGTCACGCAGCTCCTCGGCCTTGCCGGAGCCGATGAAGGTCGCCGCGTCGGGCTTGTCGCGGCGCTGGGTCACGCCGTCGAGCACGAGGGCGCCCGCCGTCTCCGCCAGGGCGGCGAGCTCCGCGAGGGAGTTCTCCGCATCTTGCACGGTTCCCGACGTCCACACGCCGACGAGTACGACGCGCTCCAGGCGGAGCTGCCGGTACTCGACCTCGGTGACGTCCTCGAGCTCGGTGGAGAGGCCGGCGACGCGGCGCAGGGCCGCACGCTCGGAGCGGTCGAGCTGGTCGCCGTCCCGCTCTCCGTCGATCTCGAGGCTCCAGGCGACGTCCGCTTCCATCAGGGCATCGGCCCGGAGGCCCTCGGGGTAGGTCTGCGCGAGGCGCTTGGTGTCCTGGGAAGGGGAAGAAGAGGAGGTCATTGGGTCCTTACGTCGATACGTCGATGGGAATTCGCAGAGGATGACGGGTACGCCCGTCATCCTTCACAACGCACGGGCCCGTCGGGAGATTCCCGTGCCCCGCGCCGTGGCGTCCTGATGATGGTGGCACGGCACGGCACGTCTCGTCACCGTGTTTGTTCCCGGTTCACGCCTGTTCGACGCCCGGTCGGGGCGGAGCGTTCCGCGTGCTTGTGGGCCGCGGACTTCCAGTCCGGGTGGCCGGGCATCGGTGGGGTCTTCGCGTCGTGGAGCCAGGCGTCCAGGAATCCGGTCAGGTCCCGTCCCGCGGTGTCGGAGGCGAGCTTGACGAAGTCGGCGGTGGAGGCCGTGCCGTCCCGGTGCCGGGTCACCCAACGCCGTTCCAGGCGTTCGAACGCGGCGCGGCCGATCTCCTCGCGCAGGGCGTACAGCACGAGCGCGGCACCGTCGTAGACGATCGGCCGGAAGATGCTGGTCTTCCGGCCGGGCCGGGGGGCCTTGGGGGTGGCGGGCGGTCCGTCCTCCGCACGCCGGCGGTCGGAGGCCTCGTAGGCGGCCTTCATCCGGGTCTCGAGGGACCGGCCGGCCCGCTCCTGCGCGTACAGCGCCTCGTACCAGGTGGCGTGGCCCTCGTTGAGCCACAGGTCGGACCAGGTGCGGGGGCTGACGCTGTTGCCGAACCACTGGTGGGCCAGCTCGTGCACCATGATCGACTCGACGTACCACGCGGGGTGGGCCGGATCGGTGAAGAGGTCCCGCTCGAAGAGGGACAGCGTCTGTGTCTCGAGTGCGAAGCCGGTGGAGACGTCGGCCATGAGCAGACCGTACGTCTCGAAGGGGTAGCGGCCGACCCTGGCCTCCATCCAGGCGATCTGGGCGGGGGTCCTCGACAGCCACGGTTCGAGCTGTTCGCGGTGGGCCGTGGGGACGACGTCGCGCAGCGGCAGCCCGTGCGGGCCGGTGCGGCGCAGGACCGTGGAGCGGCCGATGGACACCTGGGCGAGTTCGGTGGCCATGGGGTGCCGGGTGCGGTATGTCCAGGTCGTCGTCGCCGCGCGGGTGCGGTCGACGTGGATCGGCAGACCGTTGGCGACGGCCGTGTGACCGTCGGGTGCGGTGATGCGGAAGGTGAAGAAGGCCTTGTCGGACGGGTGGTCGTTGCACGGGAAGACCAGGTGCGCGGCGTCGGCCTGGTTGGCCATGGCGAGGCCGTCCGCGGTGCGCACCCAGCCGCCGTCACGGCCCTCGGCGGCCACCGGATCGCTGGTGTGGCGCACGGCGATACGGGTCCGTTCGCCGGCGTCCAGTCCGCCGACGGGTGTGATCACGAGATCCTCACCGGCGGTGGTGAAGGTGGCGGGTGCTCCGTCGACCTCGACCGAGTGGACCGTGCCGTGGGCGAAGTCGAGGTTGATCCGTTCCAGGTCCGTGGTCGTCCGGGCGCGGACCGTGGTGGTGGCCTGGAGCGGTGTGTCGTTGGTGCCGGGGTAGCTGAGGGCGAGGTGGTACGACGTCACGTCGTACCCGGGGTTGCCCAGATACGGGAAGAGACGGTCGCCGATGCCCAGCGGCGTGGCGGGGGCGCTCGCGGCGAGGAGGCAGACGCAGACGGCCGACGCGAGCAGCGCCGCGGACGTCCGCCGGCGGCGGCCGCGGGGGACCGGCCTGCGGGCGGCCGGGACGGGGGCGGTCTGCCCCTCGACGGAAACGGCCTGACGGCCAAGGGCCGGGCCGTGCGGGGCGGGATGTTCAAAAGCGGGTTCCGGGGCAGCGGGACCGTGAGGGGTGAGGAGCATGGGCCCACGGCTATCAGCGCGCGCGTGCGTGGTTTCGGCGGCGCGCTCCCGGTCCACCCGATCGGGTGGACCGGTGGCCGAGCAGGCCGCCGACAGGGTGTCCGGCCGGGCGGCGCCCGCGGCGCCCGGCGCGGCCCGCGGTCAGGTGCCCTGGGTCTGCGGTTTGGCCCGGCTCACGTCGTACACGCCCGCCACCTTGCGCATCGCGCGCATGAGGGTGGGCAGGTGGGCGGCGTCCGGCAGCTGCACGGTGTAGGTGTGCCGCACCTGCTGGTGGGTCGGTGGCTCGACGGTCGCGGAGACGATCTCGGCGCCTTCCACCGCCATGGCCTCGGTGAGGTCGGCGAGCAGATGGGGGCGGACGAACGATTCGGCGACCAGGGTGACCCGGCACTCGGCGCCCTCCCCCCAGCGCACGCCGACCTCCGCGCGCCCCGCGCCCTTCATACCGGCCACGGCGGCGCACTCGACGCGGTGCACCGTGACCGCTCCCCCGCGCACGGCGAAGCCGGTCACCTCGTCGGGCGGCACGGGCGTACAGCAGCCGGCGAGCCGTACCGTCGCGCCGGGCCGGTCGGCCAGGACCTGGGCACTGCCGGGGGAACCGGGCGCCGCCTCGAGAGCGTGCCCCGCCGCGGGCTCGCCCGTGGCAGGGCGGAGAGCATGCTGTGCCGCCTCGGACCCGGCGCGGTCGTCCCCGGCCGGACCGGCGGGATCGGCGGGGTGAGCGGTCAGCCATCGCTGAATGGCGATCCGGGCGGCCGGGGTGTGGGCGTGCTCCAGCCATTCCCTGGAGGGCTCGGACGCGGGGTCCTGGCCCATCAGGAGCTGGACGGTGTCCCCGTCCCTCAGCACGGTGCTCAGCGTCGCCAGACGGCCGTTGACCCGGGCGCCGATGCACGCGTGCGCGTCCTCGCCGTACTGCGCGTACGCGGCGTCCACACAGGTCGCGCCCTCGGGCAGGCCGATCGTGCCGCCGTCGGGGCGGAACACGGTGATCTCGCGGTCCTGGGCGAGGTCCTCGCGCAGCGTGGACCAGAACGTGTCGGGGTCGGGCGCGCCGCGCTGCCACTCGAGGAGCCGGGAGAGCCAGCCGGGCCGGGTCGGGTCGACGCGTTCGCCGTCGCTCGTCGACTGTTCCTCGGCCGGGGCGGCGTAGGGGTTGCCGAGAGCGACGACACCGGCCTCGGCGACCTTGTGCATCTGGTGCGTGCGGATGAGGACTTCGACGACCTGGCCGTCGTCGCGCGCGACGGCGGTGTGCAGCGACTGGTACAGGTTGAACTTGGGTACGGCGATGAAGTCCTTGAACTCCGAGACGACGGGCGTCATGCAGGTGTGCAGCTCGCCCAGGACGCCGTAGCAGTCGGCGTCCTCGTTCACCAGCACCAGCACGCGGCCGAAGTCTGCACCGCGGAGCCGGCCGCGTTTGCGGGACACGCGGTGCACGGAGACGAAGTGACGGGGACGGATGAGGACCTCGGCGGCGAGGTCCGCCTCGCGCAGCACCTTGCGCACCTCGTCGGCGACCTCGGCGAGCGGGTCGTTCGCGCGGGAGGCGTTGCGGAGGATCAGCTCACGCGTGTGTTCGTTCTCCTCGGGACGCAGGATCGCGAAGACCAGGTCCTCGAGTTCCGTCTTGAGCGCCTGGACGCCGAGCCGTTCGGCGAGCGGGATGAGGACGTCCCGGGTCACCTTGGCGATGCGTTCCTGCTTCTCGGGGCGCATCACCCCGAGGGTGCGCATGTTGTGCAGCCGGTCGGCGAGTTTGATCGACATCACGCGGACGTCGTTTCCGGTGGCGACGAGCATCTTGCGGAAGGTCTCGGGCTCGGCCGCGGCACCGTAGTCGACCTTCTCCAGCTTGGTGACGCCGTCGACGAGGTAGCACACCTCCTCGCCGAACTGCTCGCGTACCTGCTCGAGCGTCACATCCGTGTCCTCGACGGTGTCGTGGAGCAGGGAGGCGGTCAAGGTGGTGGTCTCGGCACCGAGTTCGGCGAGGATGAGGGTCACGGCGAGCGGGTGGGTGATGTACGGCTCGCCGCTCTTGCGCATCTGTCCCCGGTGCGAGGACTCGGCCAGGAGGTAGGCGCGGCGCAGGGGATCCAGATCGGCGTCGGGATGGTGGGCGCGGTGGGCGTCGACGACATGGCCGATGGCGTCGGGAAGCCGGTCGCGGGAGGTGGGGCCGAGGAGGGCGGCGCGGCCCAGCCGGCGCAGGTCGAGCCGGGAGCGGGCCTTCCTGCGTGTCCCTGTGGGCGTGACATGACCTGAGGTCACGGACCCCGGTGTCACAGGACCTGGGGTCGCAGGTTTCGCGGCCTCCGCATTCAATGGGCACCTCCGGCTGCGTTGACCGGCGGACGTGTGCCCAGGGCGGACTCGGGCTGAGGAGACGGTGTTCGTCCCCCGTCCGGGCCGGTGCTTGATGCTACCGAGCCCAGCATGCGCGACCGACCGCCTCTCGCGGAGCGTGAAACGGATCACCCCATCGAGCGAAGACCGTCACAGCGGCGATTTCACGCCACGGGGTCGGCGGCGTGCCGTGCTCCCGAAGCCCGGCCGGGCCCCGCACCCCACCCATGCGGGCGGCCGGACCGCGCGGCTCTTGGATACCGAGCCGGTACAGGGTTCAGCGGGGCAGGTTCTCCAGCCACTCGCTCTCGATCACCCCCTCGGCGACGATCACCGCCGGCCCGGTCATCTCGATCTCCCCGTCGGGCCGTTCCGTGATCACCAGGGTGCCGCCGGGCACGTCCACCGTGTACGTCACCGGGGTTCCGGTGCTCCGCGGGTCGGCGCCGTCCCGGCGGGCCGCGGCCACGGCGGCCGCGCAGGCGCCCGTGCCGCACGAGCGGGTCTCGCCGGCGCCCCGCTCGTGGACGCGCAGCGCCACGTGTCGCGGGCCGCGGTCGACCACGAACTCGACGTTGACGCCGTCCGGATAGACCGAGGCCGGGCTGAACGGGGGCGCGGTGGACAGGTCGCCGGCGTGGTCGAGGTCGTCCACGAAGGCCACGGCGTGCGGGTTGCCCATGTTCACGTTCCGCGCGGGCCAGCCGCGCCCGCCGACGCTCACGGTGACACCGTCGTCGGGCAGCAGCGCCCGGCCCATGCCGACGGTGATGTCACCCGCGGCGGAGCCGCTGCCGGACGGGGTCTTGGCGATGTGCACCGCTTTCACGCCCCCGCGCGTGGCGACCGCGATGTCGCCCTCGGCCACATGTCCCGCACGCTGGAGGTAGCGCGCGAACACACGCACGCCGTTGCCGCACATCTCGGCGACCGAACCGTCGCCGTTGCGGTAGTCCATGAACCACTCGGCCTCGGCCGCCATGTGCCGCGCCTCGGGGTGTGCCGCGGACCGCACCACGTGCAGCAGTCCGTCACCACCGATGCCCGCGCGTCGGTCGCAGAGGGCCGCGACGGAGGCGGGGGGCAGGTCGACGGCGTTCTCGGGGTCCGGGACGATCACGAAGTCGTTCTCGGTGCCGTGTCCCTTGAGGAAGGCGATCCGCGTACTCATCTTTCGATCGTACGGGGTGACCGCGGCACCGCGTCCCGGCCACCGCTCTGCGCGGGGGTCCGCGTGAGAGGGGCCGGCGGAGGGGCGGCGGGCCTCAGCGGAGGCGGGCGACCCGCCAGACGGCCAGGGCCACCACCGCGGCGACCAGCACGGCGTAGGCGGCCACGACCCGCCAGTCGGGTCTGCGACCGGAGCTCCGGGCCGGCAGGCCGGGCCAGGTGTACCCCACCCTGCGGGCGGCCATCATGCCCCAGCCGGCCGCGCAGGAGCAGATCAGCAGGCCCAGCATGGCGATCACGGCGCCGCTGTCGCCGAAGTCGAAGGCGAGCGGGAACGCGAACATCAGGGAACCGACCGCGGCCAGGCCGACGATGGGCGCGAGCTGCCAGATGCGCAGCCGACGCTGCGGACGCAGCTCGACCTCGACCTCGTCGCCGCCCGCGAACATCTCGTCCGGCTCGGGACCGTCGTCGGTCACCTGACCCTGTGTCTCGTCCGGCCCGTCAGGGCTGAGACGGTCAGGGTCCTGCTCCGGTGCACCCCGCTCGGTGGTGAGGTGTTCGGTGCCGTGTGCGGTGTCGCGAGGGCCGGCCTCCATCGCCACGCGCCCTCCCAACTTGGACTTCACTGGTCGATCGAAGCTCGATGATGGCACGGCGCCGGAGGCCCGGATGACGGCCTGGGCGTCCCGATGCCATGACGTGATCAGGCTGTAACCGGTCGTTCGACCAGCGACAGCGCGAGCTGCGGAAGTTCCGTCAGGTCCGCCGCGGCCCCACTCAACCAATGCACGCGCGGGTCGCGCCTGAACCATGAATCCTGACGGCGCGCGAAGCGTTTGGTGGCACGGACGGTCTCGACCCGCGCGTCCTTTAGGGTGCACTCTCCGGTGAGCGCGGCGAGCACCTGCTGGTAGCCGAGCGCACGCGAGGCCGTACGCCCCTCGCGCAACCCCTGCGCCTCCAGTGCGCGCACTTCGTCCACGAGACCCGCGTCCCACATCCGGTCGACCCGGCCGGCGATCCTCTCGTCCAGCTCGGGGCGGGCCACGTCGACACCGATCTGGAGGGTGTCGTAAACCGAGTCGTGGCCGGGGAGGTTGGCCGTGAAGGGCAGGCCGGTGATCTCGATCACTTCGAGCGCCCGGACGATACGGCGGCCGTTGCTCGGCAGAATGGCCCGCGCGGCCTCGGGGTCGGCGGCGGCGAGGCGTGCGTGCAGCGCGCCGGATCCGCGCAGGGTGAGCTCGCCCTCCAGGCGTGACCGCACGTCGGGGTCGGTGCCCGGGAACTCGAGATGATCGACGGCTCCGCGGACGTAGAGGCCGGAGCCCCCGACCAGGACGGGCCAGCGTCCCGCGGCGAGCAGCGCGTCGATCCGCTCCCGGGCGAGGCGCTGGTACTCGGCGACGGACGCGGTGACGGTCACGTCCCAGATGTCCAGGAGGTGGTGGGGGACTCCCCCGCGCTCCTCGGGCGTCAGTTTGGCGGTGCCGATGTCCATTCCCCGGTAGAGCTGCATGGAGTCGGCGTTGACGACCTCACCACCGAGCTCTCGGGCCAGGAATACGCCCAGATCGGACTTTCCGGCTGCGGTGGGGCCGACGACGGCGATGACCCGGGGGGCGGGGGGTGCGCTGCTCACCGGTCCAGTCTCGCAAACCTCACGGCCGACCCTCCATCGAGTTGCGTGTCGCGCCGGACGGCGCCCCTCTCCCATGATCGGATTTCGGCCACCGGAGCACCACGCGGCAGGGCGGGACCGTATCCGCGCGGGTACCGTATGGAGTGGGTATGGGCGTTTTCGCATATGAGCTCACATGGATCCCGCACATACCCCGTATGGCACGAGTGCACATGAACCGCACCGCGAGGAAAGGTGGACCATGGGTCTCCTGGACAACATGAAGGCCAGGCTGGGGCCTGCCAAGGACAAGGTCTCGGACCTCGCGCAGCAGCACGAGGGCAGGATCCAGCACGGGCTGGACAAGGCCGCGAAGACCGCCGACGAGCGGACCAAGGGCAAGTACAGCGACAGGATCCAGAAGGGCACCGGCAAGGCCAAGGACGCCATGGACCGGCTCGCCCACAAGAACGACCCCGGCCCGGGCGCGGGTGACACCACTCCCCCGGCGGGGCCGCCGCCCGCTCACTGAGTGACGCACCGGCACACGGCCGGGAGCACCGACGGGCATCGGGCGTTCCCGGCCGACGGTCGTTCCGGACGGCCGTTCCAGGCCGCCCCGCGCAGGGTCCGGCATCCGGCGAAGCCGGCTGTCAGGACCAGGTGGCCACGATGTAGCCCACCCCGTACGGAGCGTCCTCGTACAGCAGTGTGCCCCGAAGGACGGGTTCCCCGGCTTCGGCCGCGCCCGCCAGGACCTGCCAGGGTGCCCGGCCGGACGCCTTGAGTACGTGTGCCAGGTCGCTGCCCAGCGCCCGTAGGGCCGCCGTGTCGGCCGCTCCCAGTGCCCGCGCGGCCTCCGCGTCGAAGGGCGCCGCCCGCTCGTCGAGGTAGCCCGGCGCCTTGAGCGTGCGGCAGGCGCTGCCGTCACCCATGACCAGCAGCGCGACCCGCTCCGCGCGGGTGGCGATGTCCCGTCCCTCGTCGAGGCACCGCTCGGCCGCGAGGGACTCCCCCACTCCGAGTCCTTCGACGGGTGCGCCCGCCCACCCTGTCCCCTCCAGCAACCAGGCGCCCACCGCGAGTGCGGCGGGCAGCTCACGGCCGGTCGCCGTGTCGCGGTCCGCTCCGAGCCGTACGCCGAGACCGGACCCGAAGCCGCGGAAGGACCCCGTGCTGCCCTCCGGGTAACGCTCGGCTTCCACGCCGTCCGGCGCCGGACCGACGACCACCAGGAGGTCGGGCCGGGCGGCGGCGAGCACACCGACCGCGTCCGAGCACGCGGCCCGCGCGGCGTCCAGCTCGGGGGCGGCGCCTGTGGCGACCTCGGGCACGAGCAGCGGCGGACAGGGACAGACTGCGGCGGCGACCATCATGATCGGCAGCGTAACCCTCGCGGGCCGCCCCGCCGCCACGTCCACCGCCGCAGCCTGCTCAGCCGGGACACCGCATGCCCGTGACTCGTCGGCAGGCCGGTCTCAGTCGCAGCCGCAGCCGCTCGCCACGGCGGGGAGCGGCTCGGGGGCGCCGATCTTCGGCAGGCCGAGCATCACGCCCGTGGGCTGCGCCGCCTTCTGCGCGTTGCGCCTCTCCCAGGCGTCGCCCGCGCGTGTGCGGCGCACGTCGGGGGCCGGGCCCTCGGCGAGGAGGTGGTGGGGCGCCGCGTACGTGATCTCGACGGTGACGACGTCGCCGGGACGGACGTCCTGCTCCGGCTTGGTGAAGTGCACCAGGCGGCTGTCCGGGGCACGGCCGGAGAGACGGTGGGTGGCGCCGTCCTTGCGACCCTCGCCCTCGGCGACCATCAGCTCCAGGGTGCGGCCGACCTGCTTCTTGTTCTCCTCCCAGGAGATCTCCTCCTGGAGGGCGACGAGCCGCTCGTAGCGCTCCTGGACGACCTTCTTGGGGATCTGGCCGTCCATGTCGGCGGCCGGGGTGCCCGGACGCTTGGAGTACTGGAAGGTGAAGGCCTGGGCGAAGCGGGCTTCGCGCACGACGTGCAGGGTCTGCTCGAAGTCCTCCTCGGTCTCGCCGGGGAAGCCCACGATGATGTCGGTGCTGATCGCCGCGTGCGGGATGGCGGCGCGGACCTTCTCGATGATGCCGAGGTAGCGCTCCTGCCGGTACGAGCGGCGCATCGCCTTGAGGACCGTGTCCGAGCCGGACTGGAGCGGCATGTGGAGCTGCGGCATCACGTTGGGCGTCTCGGCCATGGCGGCGATGACGTCGTCGGTGAAGTCGCGCGGGTGCGGGGAGGTGAAGCGGACGCGCTCCAGGCCCTCGACCTTCCCGCAGGCCCGCAGCAGCTTGCTGAACGCCTCCCGGTCACCGATGTCGGAGCCGTACGCGTTGACGTTCTGGCCGAGCAGGGTGATCTCCGAGACTCCCTCGGCGACCAGGGCCTCGATCTCGGCGAGGACGTCGCCGGGGCGCCGGTCCTTCTCCTTGCCGCGCAGCGCGGGGACGATGCAGAAGGTGCAGGTGTTGTTGCAGCCGACGGAGATGGACACCCAGGCCGCGTAGGCGCTCTCGCGGCGGGTCGGCAGCGTGGACGGGAAGGCCTCCAGGGACTCGGCGATCTCGACCTGCGCCTCCTCCCGGACGCGGGCGCGCTCCAGGAGGACAGGCAGCTTGCCGATGTTGTGCGTGCCGAAGACGACGTCCACCCAGGGGGCGCGCTTCACGATGGTGTCGCGGTCCTTCTGCGCGAGACAGCCGCCGACCGCGATCTGCATGCCGGGGCGCTGTGCCTTCCTGGGGGCGAGGTGGCCGAGGTTGCCGTAGAGCTTGTTGTCGGCGTTCTCGCGCACGGCGCAGGTGTTGAACACGACGACGTCGGCGTCGCCGTCGGCGTCCCCGGGGGCGCGGACGTAACCCGCGTCCTCCAGCAGCCCGGACAATCGCTCGGAGTCGTGGACGTTCATCTGGCACCCGTAGGTGCGTACTTCATAGGTGCGTGTACCGCCCACTGACTGGCTCCGGTCGATGCTGCTCATGCCCTACAGGGTAGGCGGTCGACACGACACCCCCGGGACTCCGCCCACGACCGGCCTCCGCCCGGGGCGCCGGCCAGGGGCTCCACTCGGCAGGGCTCCGCTCAGTCGGCCGCCCGGGACTCCGCACCCGCTCTCCACCCCTGCCGGCGCAGCACCCGGGACACGTCCGGTGCCTCGTGGTGCTCCCCTTGAGGACCCTGCCGTCGAAGCGGCGGGCGATCTCGCCGCCGGGGCCGCGCTTGCTCATGTCGGCGCGGTGGATCTCGGAGATCACCGCGTCGAGGTCGATGCCGTGAACGAGCGCCGTGCCGTAGGCGACGTGGGCGACGTCGGCGAGTTCGTGCACGAGCCGGTCGAGGGGCCGTGCACCGCCACCTCGGCGGCCTCGGCGGCCTCCTCGGCGAGCAGTTCACCGCGGTGGGCGGCGAGTTCCGGCGGGACCTCGGTCGGTGTCTCACGCTCGTCCAGCCCGAAGGCACGGTGGAACTCACGTACGAGGTCGGCGGGCGAAGCACTCATGACGGGACTCCAGAGCCTGCCGCGACCATCTCCGGCGCTCTCCCGGCCTGGTCAGAAGAGCGCACGGGCTGGCAGGATCGCACACATGTCCATCGCGCTGTCCCGTATCGGCAGGCGCCGGGTCCTGCGGGGCGCGGTCGCCGGCCTCGTGGCGCTCGGGCTGCTGCTGTGGTGGCTGACGCCCTGGAGCGAGGATCCGCCGCGCGGGTCGGTCACGCTGAGTACGGGAACGCACGCGGGGGTCTACCAGAAGTACGGGGAGCTTCTGCACACGTCGCTCGGCGCGCACATGCCCGACCTCGAGGTGCGGCTGAGGACGAGCGACGGTTCGCAGGAGAACGTGCGGCGGGTGGCGACCGGGCAGGCGGACTTCGCGATCGCCGCCGCCGACGCGGTGGAGACGTACAAGCTGGACGGCCGGCCGGGAGCCGGTGAACTGCGCGGGGTCGCCCGTCTCTACGACGACTACGTGCAGCTCGTGGTCCCGCCCGGCTCGGACGTCCGCTCCGTCGCCGACCTGCGGGGCAAGAGGGTCGCCATAGGGCCGCCCAAGTCGGGTGTGCGGCTCATCGCCAACCGGGTGCTCAGAGCGGCCGGCATCGACCCGGAGAAGGACATCAGACCCTCCGCGGACGGCATCGACTCGGGCCCCGGGCGGCTCGGGAAGGGACTCGACGCGTTCTTCTGGTCGGGCGGGCTGCCCACCGACGGCCTGCGTACGCTGTCCGAGGACGCAGGCCTCCGGTTCGTGCCGATCACGGCCGATCTGGTCGCCGAGCTGCACGAGCAGGGTGGCGCCACGCGCTACTACCGTGCCACCAACATGCCGGAGTCCGCCTACCCCGGCAGCCAGCACGGCTCGACCATCCCGACGATGGCCGTGTCCAATCTGCTGATCACACGGGCGGACATGGACCCACGGCTCACCGAGTGGCTGACCCGGATCGTGCTCAAGAGCCGGGACAACATCGGGGCACATGTGCACTCCGCCCAGCTCGTCGACGTACGCACCGCGATCTACACCGATCCGCTCCGGCTGCACGACGGCGCGCGCCGGTACTACCGGTCCGTCAAGCCCTGAACCGTCGTTCCACCCGTGGGGGCGCTCCTGGGCACCGTCACCGTCACTCTCAGCCCGTGCGGCTCGTTCCGGTCGTACGCGATCGAGCCGCCGCCCGCGGTGAGCAGGGCGCGGGAGATGGACAGTCCGAGGCCGGAGCCCTTGATGTTCTGGTGCCGGGAGCTGCGCCAGAAGCGGTCGCCGACGCGGGCCAGCTCCTCGTCGGTCAGACCGGGGCCCTGGTCGATGACGACGACGGTGGAGGTGCCCCCGTTGGAGGCGACGGCCACCTCGACGGTCCGGTCCTCGGGCGTGAACTTCACCGCGTTGTCGATGACCGCGTCCAGCGCGCTGGACAGGGCGACCGGGTCGGCCCATGCCGTGGTCGGCGGGCAGTCCCCGGTCAGCAGGACGCCCTTGGCCTCGGCGGTGGGCGACCACGCCGCCACGCGTTCGGCGGCCAGGGCGCCGATGTCGGTGATCTGGAGCTGGGCCTCGAGGTGCTCGGCCAGCGCCAGGTCGAGCAGGTCGTCCAGGACCTGTGCCAGACGCCTGCCCTCGGCCTGGACCGAGGCGATCTCCGCGTTGCCCTCGGGCAGCTCAAGGGCGAGGAGTTCGATGCGCAGCAGCAGCGCCGAGAGCGGGTTGCGCAGCTGGTGCGAGGCGTCGGCGACGAAGGCACGCTGCTGCTCCAGCACGCTTTCGACGTTGTCCGCCATCTCGTTGAACGACCGGGCGAGCCTCCTCAGCTCCGGCGGTCCGCCGGCCACCGCGACCCTGGACTTCAGCCGCCCGGTGGCGATGTCGTGGGTGGTGGCGTCCAGGACCCGTACGGGCTTGAGCACCCAGCCGGCCAGCCGCAGGGCCGCGCCGACGGCCAGCAGCATCGCGGCCGCCTCGCCCGCCGCGATGAACAGCCAGCCCCGCAGGATGCGGGACCGCATCTGCCCGGTGGGCGAGTCGGTGACGACGACGGCGACGACGTCGCCGTCCCGGATGACCGGCGAGGCCACCACGAGGCTGCGCCGCTCCCAGGGCCACACCTGCTCGGGATCGTGGCTGCGGCGGCTGAGCAGCGACTCCTGGAAGGCGTCGCGCACCTCCCCCGTGCCGGGCAGGTACCAGTCGTCCGGGGCGTGCGCCATCGGGACGTCGTTGCGGTGGAAGACGCCGGCCCGGATGCCGTACACCTCGTAGTAGCTGTGGAGCTCGCTGCTGAGGGCCTCCCGGCGCTCGTTGACGTCTCCGGTGGCGGGGGCGGCGGGTTCGGTGACGAACTGGGCGAGGGCCGCGAAGCGCGCGGTGTCGTCGATCCGGTCGACGATGACCTGCTGCTGCTGCGCGCCCGCCAGGCTGACCGCGAGCGGGACGCCGAGGGCGAGCAGGACGGCCGCCATCAGGACGATGAGCAGCGGCAGCAGACGTGTGTGCACCCGGTCAGGCCCGCCCTAGGCCGCGGGCTCGACGAGCCGGTAGCCGACCCCGCGCACGGTCTCGATCAGGGCCGGCATGCGCAGCTTGGAGCGCAGGGAGGCGACGTGCACCTCCAGAGTGCGCCCGGTTCCCTCCCAGCTGGTCCGCCACACCTCGCTGATGATCTGCTCGCGGCGGAAGACGACCCCGGGGCGCTGGGCGAGCAGGGCCAGCAGATCGAACTCCTTGCGGGTCAGCGGGACGACCGCACCGTTCACGCTGACCTGCCGGGTCGGCAGCTCGATGCGCACGGAGCCGATCCGCAGCTCCCCCTCGCCGCTGCCGGGGACGTCCTCCTGGACGGTGCGCCGGCTGACGGCGTGGATCCGGGCGAGCAGTTCGCCGGTGTCGTAGGGCTTGACCACGTAGTCGTCGGCGCCGAGGTTGAGGCCGTGGATGCGGGAGCGCACGTCGGCGCGGGCGGTGACCATGATCACCGGGGTGCCGGTGCGTTTGCGGATCTTGCCGCACACCTCGTAGCCGTCCTGGTCGGGCAGGCCCAGGTCGAGGAGGACGACACCGAAACGGTCGGGGTCGGGGACGAGCGCCTGGAGAGCCTCCTCGCCGTTGCGCGCATGGGTGACGTCGAAGCCGTGCCGCGCCAGGACGGCCGACAGGGCGGCGGCGACGTGGTTGTCGTCCTCGACGAGAAGCAGTCTCATCCGGTCCCCCTTCGGTTCATCGGCCGTACGATTCGAGTGTGTAGAAAAACGGGTGCACGCGCGTGCGCACCCTGCAGTGACGCCGATGAACGGGGGCGGCGTCAAGAGGGTTCCGGTTGCTCTTCGGTACCGTTACCCGGCCGGAATGAGCCCTGCTCACAAGTGCTACGACACGTGTCCTATTGCTACCGGATCGTGATGCTCAGATTCCCCTCAGATGTGATGACGCACGTCTGAAGGATTACTAATGTCCTCCCAAACCGAGGAGGACGGAGCCTGAGAGCGATGACCGAAGTATCGGTGGCCAAGGAAGATGTGGCCGCGACCGGCGATCTGGTCGTCCTGAAGAGCGTCAACAAGCATTTTGGCGCGTTGCACGTACTCCAGGACATCGACCTGACGATCGCCCGCGGCGAAGTCGTCGTCGTCATCGGGCCCTCCGGGTCCGGTAAGTCCACCCTGTGCCGCGCCATCAACCGGCTGGAGACGATCGACGACGGGTCGATCACGATCGACGACAAGCCCCTGCCGAACGAGGGCAAGGAGCTCGCCCGGTTGCGGGCCGACGTGGGGATGGTCTTCCAGTCCTTCAACCTCTTCGCGCACAAGACCGTGCTCGAGAACGTGACGCTGGGCCAGGTCAAGGTCCGCAAGAAGGACAAGAAGGCCGCCGAGGAGCGGGCCCGTGCCCTGCTCGACCGGGTCGGCGTGAGCTCGCAGGCCGACAAGTATCCCGCGCAGCTCTCCGGCGGCCAGCAGCAGCGCGTCGCCATCGCGCGGGCCCTGGCGATGGAGCCCAAGGTCATGCTCTTCGACGAGCCGACGTCGGCGCTCGACCCGGAGATGATCAACGAGGTCCTGGAGGTCATGCAGCAGCTCGCCCGCGACGGCATGACCATGATCGTCGTGACCCACGAGATGGGATTCGCCCGCTCGGCCGCCAACCGCGTGGTGTTCATGGCGGACGGCCGCATCGTCGAACAGGCGACGCCGGACCAGTTCTTCAGCAACCCGCGCAGCGACCGTGCCAAGGACTTCCTGTCGAAGATCCTGCACCACTGACGTCCTGCGCCCGGCGCTCGGACGACGTGCGTCACCGGATGGCCGGGGCCGCATCGCCCCACCCCTGAAACGGGCCGCATCACCTCACCAGTCAAAAGGATGTGCACCATGAAGCTCCGCAAGGTCACCGCCGCCTCGGCCGCCGTATTCGCCCTCGCCCTGACCGCCACCGCGTGCGGCGGCGAGGACAGCGGCGACAGCGGTTCGTCCTCCGCCTCCGGGGGCGGCGAAAAGATCAAGGTCGGCATCAAGTACGACCAGCCCGGTCTCGGCCTGAAGACGCCGGACGGCTCCTTCACCGGCTTCGACGTGGACGTGGCGACCTATGTCGCCAAGGAGCTCGGCTACGAGGCCGACCAGATCGAGTGGGTCGAGACCAAGAGCGCCGACCGCGAGAACGCCCTCGCGCGCGGGGACGTGAAGTTCATCGCGGCGACCTACTCCATCACAGACGAGCGCGAGGAGAAGGTCGACTTCGCCGGCCCGTACCTGCTGGCCCACCAGGACCTGCTGGTGAAGGCGGACTCGGACATCACCGACGCCACGGACCTGAACGACAAGAAGCTGTGTTCCGTGACCGGCTCGACCTCGGCACAGAACGTCAGCAAGGAGTTCGCCCCGAAGGCGCAGCTGAGGGAGTACGGCACCTACTCGGAGTGCATCGCCGGCCTGCAGAGCGGCGCCGTCGACGCGGTGACCACCGACGACTCGATCCTCGCCGGCTTCGCCTCGCAGGAGCAGTACAAGGGCCAGTTCAAGCTCGCCGGTCTGAACCTGAGCAACGAGAACTACGGCATCGGCGTCAAGAAGGGCGACACCGAGACCGTGAACAAGATCAACGACGCGCTGGAGAAGATGGTCGGCGACAAGGCCTGGGACGAGGCGGTCGAGGCGAACTTCGGTCCGGCCGAGTACAAGAACGAGCCGGCGCCGAAGATCGGCGACATCGTTCAGTAGGCCCCCTGGCCGTCCAGTAGTAACGCGGGGTTTCTGAGGCGCGCCGCCGTCCGTCGCGATCAGGACGGCGGCGCGCCGCGTCCGCCACGTACGCCACACACCCGGAAGCGCGGGAGATCGTGTTCGACTTCATTTCTGACTATGACGATCCAACCTTGTTGGGCGCCTTCTGGATGACGGTGCAGCTCACCGTGTTCTCGGGCGTCGGCGCCCTGGTCTGGGGCACCCTGCTCGCGGCGATGCGGGTCAGCCCCGTCCCGCTGATGCGAGGGTTCGGCACCGCCTACGTGAACATCGTCCGGAACATCCCCCTGACGGTCATCATCGTCTTCACCTCGCTCGGCCTCGCCGACATCTTCCGCATGACCATGGGCGCGCCCGAGGACTTCGACCTCCAGGCCTTCCGTCTCGCGGTGCTCGGTCTGGCCGCCTACACCGCGGCCTTCGTCTGTGAGGCACTGCGCTCCGGCATCAACACCGTGCCCGTCGGGCAGGCCGAGGCGGCCCGCGCCATCGGCCTGAACTTCTCGCAGGTCCTCGGCCTGATCGTGCTGCCGCAGGCGTTCCGCTCGGTCATCGGGCCGCTCGCGAACGTGCTGATCGCGCTGACCAAGAACACGACGGTGGCGGCCGCGATCGGTGTGGCGGAGGCCGCTCTGCTGATGAAGGAAATGATCGAGAACGAGGCGCAGACGCTGCTCATCGGCGCGGTCTTCGCCTTCGGATTCGTGGTACTGACCCTGCCCACCGGCCTGTTCCTCGGCTGGCTGAGCAAGCGACTGGCGGTGAAGCGGTGACCTCCGTTCTGTACGACGCCCCCGGCCCCCGGGCCAAGCGGCGCAATGTCATCTTCTCGGTCGTGTTCGTCGCCGTCCTGGCCCTCGTCCTGTGGTGGGTCTACCGGACGATGAACGACAAGGGCCAGCTGGAGTGGGCCCTGTGGAAGCCGTTCACCGAGTCCCCGGCCTGGACGACGTATCTGCTGCCCGGCCTGGGCAACACCCTCAAGGCCGCCGCGCTCGCCATGATCATCGCCCTTCCCCTGGGCGCGGTCCTCGGCATCGCCCGCCTCTCAGACCACCGCTGGGTACGGGTTCCCGCCGGCGTCGTGGTCGAGTTCTTCCGGGCCATCCCGGTGCTGCTGCTGATGCTGTTCGCCAACGAGGTCTACGTCCGCTCCACGGACATCTCCAGCGCCGACCGCCCGCTGTACGCGGTCGTCACCGGTCTGGTGCTCTACAACGCCTCGGTGCTCGCCGAGATCGTCCGGGCAGGCATCCTCTCTCTCCCCAAGGGTCAGTCCGAGGCGGGTTACGCCATCGGACTGCGCAAGGGCCAGACGATGAAGAACATCCTGCTGCCGCAGGCTGTCACCGCGATGCTGCCGGCCATCGTCAGCCAGCTCGTCGTCATCGTGAAGGACACCGCGCTGGGTGGCGTGCTGCTCGGCTTCACCGAGCTGCTGAACGCGCGCGGCACGCTCGCGGCCAACTACGCCAACGTCATCCCGAGCTTCATCGTCGTGGCGGTCATCTTCATCCTCCTGAACTTCCTCCTCACCTCCTTCGCCTCCTGGCTGGAGGCACGGCTGCGCCGCAGCAAGCGCGGCACGGGCGCGGTCCTCGGCGCCGACGACGTCGAGGACCTCAACGCGGCCGAGGTCGGGGGCACCCACAAGGCGGGCGGGGGCGGCATCGCCTGACGCACGCCCCGCCGTGCGCCTGCCGTACATCATGACTGTGGCCCGCCGTTGCCCGGCGGGCCACAGTCGTGTCGGGGGCCGGTCCGCGCCACCGGTGCGAACGAGCGGTACGGACCGGCCCCATGTGATGAGCAGTCAAGTGATGTGACGAGCCCCGCCCCACTTCATGATCGCCACCGGCCTTCGGTCACTTGACGCAAGCACCGGCAATAGGTTGCATACGTTCTGTGATCGTGCACCCTGCTCCATCTTCCTGTTCCTCCTCGTCCCTCCGGACGTCACTTCGAGCAGGGGGCGTCGCGCCGTGGACCCGGTGATCATCGTCGGAGCGGGGCCCGTGGGGCTCACGCTCGCCCTGGCGCTGGCGCGTCAGGAGGTGCCGTGCGTGGTCCTCGACGAGGGACCGGGCACGGACGAACCGCGTCCCGCGCGCTCCGTGGTGCTGCGCGAGGACACCACGGAACTCGTGGAACGACTGACCGGTGCGCCGCTCACCCACGCCGGTTCGCCCTGGGCCGGATGGCGGTCGATGCGGCGCAAGCAGGTGACACACGAGATCGCCTTCGACGACGCCGAGCCCGGACCTGTGCACATCGCCCAGCACGTCCTGACCGGCGCCCTGCGCGCGGCTCTCGCCGGCGAGCGGCTCGTCGAGGTCGTCGTGGACAGCCGTCTGGACTCCCTGGAACAGGAGCCCTCCGGCGTCACCGCGCACACCCGCGGCACCAGGGGCACCTGGTGGCGCGGCAGCTATCTGGTCGGCTGCGACGGCCCCCGCTCCACCGTGCGCAAGCTCCAGGACATCCGTTTCCCCGGCCGCACGGCGGTGGAACGTCACGCCGTGGCCGCGCTGCGTACGGAACTTCCCTGGCCCCAGGAAGCCTTGCTGCACCGGATGCCCTCGTGGCGCACCTCCGGTCCCTTCGCCGGGGAGATCAGCGCGCGCCCGCTGCCGGACGGCGTGTGGCGGCTGGACTGGCTGATGCCACCGGGCAAGGAACTGGTCACCCCCGAGCTGCTCCTCGCCCGGGTCCGCGAGACCCTGGCCGGCTGGGCCGAAGGCCCGACACCTCCGTACGAGCTGCTCGACACCGGGGTCCACACCGTCCACCACCGGCTCGCCCGGCGCTGGCGGTCCGGCCGTGTGTTCCTCGCCGGGGACGCCGCGCATCTGCTCGGCACCCTGGGCACGCACGGGCTCGACGAAGGGCTCCGCGACGCGGACAACCTCGCCTGGAAGCTGGCCCTGGCCTGGCACCACGGTCCGCACGAAGCGCTGCTGGACAGCTACCAGACGGAGCGGCGGGCGATCGTCGCCGCCCGGCTGCGCGCCGCCGACCAGGCGTTGCCGCTGGTACGGGGCGGCGGCGGCCTGCGTTCCTACATGCCCGGCGCCGCCCGCGGTCATGACACGCTCCTGGTGGAGGGGCATCTGGGGCAGGGGACGCTGGGCGCGCCGGGCGTGCACGCCGACTCGCCCCTGACGCCCCCGCTCCTCGAGGGCGAGGTCCCCGTGGACACGCCGGTCGGGGCGCCGGTCACCGATGTGCGGGTCACGGCGGAGGACGGCACCTTCGTCCGGCTGCGGGACCGGCTGGGGTGGGGGGCGCTGCTGGTGGTGCTGATCGCGCCGGGCACCGGGGTGTGGGAGCGCAGGCACTGGGTGTCCGCCGGGATCATGCCCCGGCTCGCGTCGGCGGTGGCGTCGCTCCCGCACCCGGCCGAGCTGCTGGTCGCGGAGAGCTATCCGGGGGCGGCGGCCCACACCGTGCTGCTGGTACGCCCCGACGGGCACCTGGTCACGGCGCTGGGCGGGGTCCGTCCCGAGTCCCTGTACACGGCGGCCGAGGCGGCGGTCGGCGGACCGGCTTCGGCGGAGGCGGGGACGGCGGCGGGAGCCACCGGGACGGACACCGGGTCAGAGGCGGAAGCAGGAGCCCGGACGGGAGCAGAGGCCAACGCCGGCACCGGCGCCGGGTCGCGCTGAGGTTTCGCCGCGCCGGGATCCGGCGCGGGGACCGAGTGGGAGTGCTGTCACGGATCGTGCGGCGCGGATGATCCGGCGTCGCATCGCGGCCCGCGTGTCCCGGCACGACCTGCGCGTCGTCGTGATCTGCGACGGGGGCTACGCCTCCAGCCTGGCCGCGGAGTTCCTGCACCGGCTGGGGCTCCACCGGGCCACCGACCTGATCGGCGGCTTCCATGCCTGGCGAGCGGCGGGGTTGCCGGTACGGACGTGGGCACGGGCTCTCAGTACCCGCCGTCCTCCAGGAATTCCGTGTCCTCGCCCTCCTCCTGCAACGCCTGCCGGACCACGCGCAGGGCGAGGCCCTCGGGGTAGCCCTTGCGGGCGAGCATGCCCGCGAGGCGGCGGATCCGCTTGTCGCGGTCGAGTCCGCGGGTGGAGCGCAGCTTGCGGGCGACGAGCTCGCGCGCGGTGGCCTCTTCCTGTTCGGAGTCGAGCTGGGAGACGGCCGAGTCGATCAGCGTGGAGTCGACGCCCTTGGTCCGCAGCTCCTGGGCGAGGGCGCGCCGTGCCAGGCCCCGGCCCCGGTGCCGGGACTCGACCCAGGCGTCCGCGAAAGCGCTGTCGTCGATCAGTCCGACCTCTTCGAACCGGGACAGCACCTCCTCTGCGGCCTCCTCCGGGATCTCCCGTTTACGCAGGGCGTCGGCGAGCTGTTTCCTGGTGCGCGGGGTTCCGGTGAGCAGGCGCAGACAGATCGCCCGCGCCCGCTCGACCGGGTCCCCCGCAGATTCATCCCGCTCGGCCCTCGGTGAGGAGGAGTCGTCCCCGTCCGCCGCGGCCGCCTCGCCGAAAGCCCGGCGGCGTCCGCGCCCACCGCGCGGCCCACCACGCGGCCCGCCGTCACGCGAGCCGCTCCCCCGTGAGCCCTCTGCGCGACGCGACCCGGCGCCGCCCCGGCGCCGGGTCCCACCCGCGTCCTCACCGGAGAGGTCGTCGAAGAAGCCGTCCTCCCCACCGCCGGCGTCCCCGTGTGCCTCGTCACCGCGCGCGGCCGGATCGTCGCCGCTCCCGGCGCCCGCCCCCCGTGGGGCGCCGGAAGCGGCGAACTCGTAGTCGGCCCAGTCGGTTCGTCTGGTCACGGGTCAGCTCTTGGCCGCGGCGGCCTTGGACTTGGTGGTCTTGGCCGCTGAAGCCGAGGCCAGAGCCGGAGTCGCGGCCGCCTCGGCCGGAGCGGCGGTGCCGGCGGCGTCCGCGCTCTTCTCCTCGGCCGGCTCCTCGGGCTGCACGCCGACGCCCAGCTTCTTCAGGATCTTCTTCTCGATCTCGTTGGCGAGGTCGGGGTTGTCCTTGAGGAAGTTGCGGGAGTTCTCCTTGCCCTGGCCGAGCTGGTCGCCCTCGTACGTGTACCAGGCGCCGGCCTTGCGGACGAAGCCGTGCTCCACTCCCATGTCGATCAGGCCGCCCTCGCGGCTGATGCCGTGGCCGTAGAGGATGTCGAACTCGGCCTGCTTGAAGGGCGGCGCCACCTTGTTCTTGACCACCTTGACACGGGTGCGGTTGCCGACCGCGTCCGTGCCGTCCTTCAGCGTCTCGATCCGGCGGATGTCCAGACGCACCGAGGCATAGAACTTCAGTGCCCGGCCACCGGTCGTGGTCTCCGGCGAACCGAACATCACGCCGATCTTCTCGCGGAGCTGGTTGATGAAGATCGCGGTGGTCTTGGACTGGTTGAGCGCGCTGGTGATCTTCCGCAGCGCCTGGCTCATCAGACGCGCCTGCAGACCCACGTGGCTGTCGCCCATCTCACCCTCGATCTCCGCGCGCGGCACGAGCGCCGCGACGGAGTCGATCACGATGAGGTCGAGGGCTCCGGAGCGGACCAGCATGTCCACGATCTCCAGCGCCTGCTCGCCGTTGTCCGGCTGGGACAGGATCAGGTTGTCGATGTCGACGCCGAGCTTCTGCGCGTACTCGGGGTCGAGAGCGTGCTCCGCGTCCACGAACGCGACCTGGCCGCCGGCCTTCTGCGCGTTCGCCACCGCGTGCAGGGTCAGGGTCGTCTTGCCCGAGGACTCGGGGCCGTAGACCTCGATGACGCGGCCGCGCGGCAGGCCGCCGACGCCGAGGGCCACGTCGAGCGCGGTCGACCCGGTCGGGATGACCTCGATGGGCTCCTTCGACCGGTCACCCATGCGCATGACCGCGCCCTTGCCGAATTGCCGTTCAATTTGTGCGAGTGCGGCGTCGAGCGCCTTCTCGCGGTCGGTTCCTGCCATGGGTTCCACCCGATTTGCTTGAGTCGATCGCTTCACGTCAATGACGCTAGCGCCTGCCACTGACAACGCGCCCCGACGCACCTCCAGCCTGTGGACAACCGGATCCCATTCCGGGCCCAACCGGATCAAATCGCCCACCTTCGGGCTTCACCGGCACACCCATAAGAATAGATGTTCGATTTTCGTGTCAAGCGCGCCACCCGGCACCCTCACGAGTCGTCAACTCTCCGGCAACGGCTCCGGCCGACGGTCCACACCGCCGGCCGGAGCCGCTCCCGGGGTCCGCGACGTTCAGGAGTCCTCGGCCCCCAGGCGCGCCGAGGCCGGTCGGCGGTCCCAGAGGTGCCGGGCGCGGACGAGGAGGGTCCGCCGCTCCGCGGAACCGCCCCCGCCGGGGGCCGCCCCGCGGTGGCCGTGCACGCGGGGGTCGTCGGTGACGTCGTAGCGCTTCACGTAGGCGCCCATGAACGCCTGGAGGGTGGCGACCGCGGGAATGGCGATCAGCGCGCCGACGGCGCCGAGCAGGGCCGTGCCCATGACGACCGAGCCGAAGGCGACCGCCGGGTGGATGTCGACGGTTTTCGAGGTCAGCTTGGGCTGCAGCACGTAGTTCTCGAACTGCTGGTAGATCACCACGAAGATCAGCAACCACAGCGCGTACCAGGGGTCGACCGCGAAGGCGATCAGCATGGGCAGGGCGCCCGCGAGGTACGTGCCGATGGTGGGGATGAACTGCGACACCAGGCCCACCCACACGGCGAGCACGGGCGCGTAGGGCACCTCGAGAATCTCCAGCAGCACGTAGTGGGCCGTACCGGAGACCAGTGCCATCAGCCCGCGCGAGTACAGGTAGCCGCCGGTCTTGTTCACGGCGATCTCCCACGCGCGCAGTACCTCGGCCTGCCGCGCGGGCGGCAGTACGGAGCAGATGGTGCGGCGCAGCCGCGGGCCGTCGGCGGCGAAGTAGAACGAGAACAGCCCGATGGTCAGCAGCTGGAAGAGGCCCCCGAGGACCTGCGTGGAGACGTCCAGGACACCGGTGGCGCTGTTCTGCACGTAGTTGCGCAGCCAGTCGGAGCGGAGCAGTCCCTCCTGGATGTCCACCCGCCGCAGCTCGGTGTGGAAGTGCGTGTTGATCCAGTTGATGACGGAGTCGAGGTACTCCGGGAAGTCCTCGACGATCTTTATGATCTGCCCCGCCAGCATGGATCCGAGCAGTGTGACGAAACCCGCCGCCGCGATCAGCACGCCCAGGAAGACCAGGAAGGTGCCCAGCCCCCGGCGCACCCCGCGCGCGGCCATCCAGCTCACCGCGGGTTCGACGGCGAGCGCCAGGAAGAACGCGATGAGAATGTTGATCAGCAGACCGGTGAGCTCGTGGAAGGCCCAGCTGCCCAGCTGGAACAGGGCGATCAGCGTGAGCGCGAGCACCATGGCGCGCGGCAGCCAGCGCGGCATGCGGGAGTCCGGCGTCAAAGCCGCGTCGCCCGCCGGAAGGCCGGGGGGCGGCGGCGTGCCTGGCGCGGAGGGGTGCTGGGCTGCCTGCCCGGTCTCTTCAGTGGGTGCCACGGGCCAAGTCTCGCCCACACCACCGGCAGCCGTCTGCTCTCCGGCGGTCTCTGTGACGATCAGCGCTTTTCCCGGGGGACCTCCATCACCGCGCAGACCACCTGCCAGACGTCCTTGGCTGCCCAGCCGGCCCCCAGCGCCTCGTGCACGGTGCGCCCGCCGAGTTCCGACATGACGTGATCGCTCGCGAAGGTGTCGGCGGAGCCCGTACCGAAGTGCTCCGCCATCCGCTCCCAGAAGACCGTCAACCGCATGCCCCCAGTATCCCGCCCTCGGGCCCGCCCGGTGACGGCCGTCGACGCGCTGCGCGCTCACCGCGTACGGCCGCGCGACCGTCCGCCGGCCCGGCACCGCCCGGCCATCCGGTGCCGTCTCACCCGCCGAGGGCCCGGACCCCCGCCGTCACCGCCACGGCCGCCCCGACGACGACCAGGAACGGAGCGCGCAGCACCAGCGCGACGGCGGCGGCCGCGAGCCCCACCGCCCGCGCATCCAGCACGGGCGTCCGGCCGTCGGCGAAGGTCTGCTGGGCGGTCAGGGCGGCGAGCAGGGCGACGGGCAGCAGCGCGGCGAGGCGCCGGACGAGCGGCCGTTCGAGGGCGCCGGCGGGCACCAGGAGTCCGGCCAGCTTGACGGCGTAGCAGCCGAGGGCGGTCACGCCGATCGCGATCCAGATGTTCAACGGTCCTCCTCCGGTACGTCACCGCGCGCCGGCGCGCCACCCTGCTCCGGTGCGTCACCGCGCGGTGTGCCGCTGCGGCGGCCCTGTGCCCACAGGACGGCCGGCGCCGCGAGCGCGGCCGCCAGGACCGGCACACCGGCGGGCAGGACCGGCAGCAGGCCGAGTCCCAGCAGGACGGCGAGCCCGGCGACCAGCCGCTCGGTGCCGCTCCGCAGCATCGGCGCGAGCAGGGCCAGGAAGACCGCGGGGCCGGCCGCGTCCAGGCCCCAGGCGTCGGTGTCCCCGATGGCCTCGGCGCCCAGCGCGCCGAGCAGGGTGGTGAGGTTCCACAGGACGTACAGGCTGAGCCCGGTGACCAGGAAGCCGATCCGGGCGCTGCGCCGGGTGGGCTGGGCGAGGGAGACCGCGGCCGTCTCGTCGATGACCCACTGGGCCGCGAACGGCCGCGCCGCGCGCGGGAGTGCCAGCAGCTGGGACAGGCGCAATCCGTAGAAGGCGTTCCGCACGCCCAGGAAGAACGCTCCGGCGGCGGCCGTGAACGGACTTCCCCCGGCCGCCAGCGCCCCCACCAGGGCGAACTGGGATGCGCCGGTGAACACCAGCAGGCTGAGCGCACAGGTCTGCAGCAGCGTGAGTCCGCTGCCGGCCGAGGTCACCCCGAAGGCGAATCCGGAGAGTCCGACGGCGATCCCGACCCCCAGGGCGTCCCGGACGACGGCGCCGTCCGGTTTCCCTCCCGGGGTGCCCCCGTCGCGTGCCTCCGCGAGTGCTGTCCGTTGTTCTGCTGCCACGCTCCGGACGGTACGTGGAGCGCGCTCCCCGCGTCTTGTACGTTCTTGCGCTCGCGCTGGTAGGCGCCCGGCGGAACCCCGACGATCCGGCCGAAGTGCCGGTTCAGGTGCGGCTGGTCGGTGAACCCGACGGCGACGGCGGCCTCCGACGGCGGCGTGCCCGCGTCGAGGAGCCGGCGCGCCCGCCGTACCCGTGCGTCGGTGAGCCAGGCGTGCGGCGGCATCCCATAGGTGTCGCGGAAGGCCCGCAGCAGTGCGAACGGGCTGGTGCCGAGCTCGTCGGCGAGTTGCTCCAGCGTCGGCGGCGCGGCCATCCGTTCCTCGAGCCGCACGCGCGCGCGTGCGGCGGTCCGGGCACCGGCCGTGCGCACCCGGCGCCGGGGCAGCGGGCCGCCGTTCAGCCGGAGCAGCCGGGTCACGGCCACCCTCAGCAGGGTGTCGGCGGCGAGCGCGTTGCCCTCGTCGGTGGCCCGCAGCACCTGGTGCACCAGGCGGACGGCGTACGGGTCGTCGAGCACCGGTGCCACGAACCCCGGGGTGCCGCGCAGGGTGGTGGTCTCGGCGGCGATGGCCGCGACCGCCTCGGGCGGCGGGTAGAGCGCGCCGTACCGCCATCCCTCGGGCACCCCCGCCCGTCCGGTGTGCGGGGTGTCCGGGTTCACCAGCGCGAGCGTTCCGGCGCCGGCGTACTGGTCGGCCCCGCCGTGGCGGAAGATCTCCACCCCGTCGGCGATGGCGGCGATGACGAAGTTCTCGTGGGTGTGCCGCACGAACGTCTTGCGGACGTAGCGGGCCCGGAGCAGGTCGACGCCGGGCAGCTCGGCGTACCGCCAGTGCCGCGCGCGCTCCGTGCCCGTCTCCGCCATGCGGCCATTGTCGCGCGCTCCGGACAGCGCTCCCTGCCGGATCCCGGGGCCACGCACGCCGGGGCCGGGCGTCCGCCCGGCTCAGCCCCGTTGTCAGTGCCCGGGTGCAGGATGGACGCATGGTCAGTACTCCGCACCCGGCTCTGGACGGCTTCTCCGCCGCGACCCGCGGCTGGTTCACGGGGGCGTTCTCCGCGCCCACCGCGGCCCAGGCGGGCGCGTGGCGTGCCCTCCGGGAGGGTTCGGACGTGCTGGTGGTCGCCCCCACCGGCTCCGGCAAGACGCTGGCCGCCTTCCTCGCGGCCCTGGACCAGCTGGCCGCCGCGCCTCCACCCGCGGACCACCACAAGCGCTGCCGCGTCCTGTACGTCTCCCCGCTCAAGGCCCTGGCCGTCGATGTCGAGCGCAATCTGCGCAGCCCGCTGACCGGCATCCGCCAGGAGTCCGTGCGCCTGGGGCTGCCCGAGCCCGAGGTGAAGGTCGGGATCCGCTCCGGCGACACCCCGCCCGCCGAGCGCCGGGCCCTGGCCACCCGCCCGCCGGACATCCTGATCACCACCCCCGAGTCCCTGTTCCTGATGCTGACGTCGGCCGCGCGCGACGCGCTGACGGGCATCGAGACGGTGATCCTGGACGAGGTGCACGCGGTCGCCGGTACCAAGCGCGGGGCACATCTGGGGCTGTCCCTGGAGCGGCTGGACGAACTGCTGCCCCGGCCGGCCCGCCGTATCGGCCTGTCGGCGACGGTCCGTCCGGTCGACGAGATCGCCCGTTTCCTGTCCCCGCGCGGCAAGGTGGAGATCGTCCAGCCGGATTCGGGCAAGGAGTTCGACCTGTCCGTCGTGGTCCCGGTCGAGGACCTGGGGGAGCTGGGCGGCTCTCCGGTCGCGGACGGCTCGGACGGGGCGGGGGGCGCGGAGCGCCCTTCGATCTGGCCGCACGTCGAGGAGCGGATCGCCGACCTGGTCCAGTCCCACCGTTCGACGATCGTGTTCGCGAACTCCCGCCGCCTCGCGGAGCGCCTGTGCAACCGGCTCAACGAGATCGCCCACGAGCGGGCCACCGGCGAGCCCCTGGACGAGCACCACTCCCCCGCCGAGCTGATGGGCGGCTCCGGAGCCGCCCGGGGCGCACCCGCCGTCATCGCCCGCGCGCACCACGGCTCGGTGTCCAAGGAGCAGCGCGCCCAGGTCGAGGAGGACCTCAAGGCGGGCCGGCTGCCCGCGGTGGTGGCCACCTCCAGCCTCGAGCTGGGTATCGACATGGGCGCGGTCGACCTGGTGATCCAGGTGGAGTCGCCGCCCTCCGTGGCCTCGGGGCTCCAGCGGGTCGGCCGCGCGGGGCATCAGGTGGGAGCGGTCTCCACGGGTGTGGTGTTCCCGAAGTACCGGGGCGACCTCGTGCAGGCCGCCGTGGTCACCGAGCGGATGCGGACGGGCTCCATCGAGTCGCTGCGCGTTCCCACGAACCCGCTGGACGTCCTGGCCCAGCAGATCGTCGCCATGACGGCCATGGACACCTGGCAGTTCGACGACCTGCTTGCGATGGTCCGCCGGGCCGCGCCCTTCGCCTCACTGCCCGAGTCGGCCTTCACGGCCGTACTGGACATGCTCGCCGGACGCTATCCCTCCGACGCGTTCGCGGAGCTGCGCCCGCGCGTGGTGTGGGACCGGGTCACGGGCGAGGTCACCGGCCGCCCGGGGGCACAACGGCTCGCCGTCACCTCCGGGGGCACCATCCCCGACCGGGGACTGTTCGGAGTGTTCCTCGCGGGCTCCGACCCCAAGAAGGGCGGCGGACGGGTCGGCGAGCTCGACGAGGAGATGGTCTACGAGTCCCGCGTCGGCGATGTGTTCACCCTCGGCACCAGTTCCTGGCGCATCGAGGACATCACACGCGACCGGGTGCTGGTTTCCCCGGCTCCGGGCGCGGCGGGCCGGCTCCCGTTCTGGAAGGGGGACCAGCTGGGCCGCCCGCTGGAACTGGGCCGCGCGGTGGGCGCCTTCCTGCGCGAGGTCGGCTCGCTGTCCCCGAAGGAGGCGCGTCCCCGGCTCCTCGCCGCCGGGCTCGACGCCTGGGCCGCGGACAATGTGCTGTCCTACCTCGACGAACAGCGCCAGGCCTGCGGCCACGTCCCGGACGACCGCACGATCGTCGTGGAGCGCTTCCGCGACGATCTCGGCGACTGGCGGGTCGTCGTGCACTCCCCGTTCGGCGCCCAGGTGCACGCCCCGTGGGCGCTCGCGCTCGGTGCGCGTCTCTCCGAGCGGTACGGCATGGACGCCCAGGTGATGCACGCCGACGACGGCATCGTGCTGCGCCTGCCGGACGCCGACCTGATGGGCCTGGACCTGCTCGACCAGGAACCGGTGCGCGCGGGCACCGAGTACGACACGGACCAGGCGCCCCTGGGAGCGGCGGACGTCCTCTTCGACAAGGGGGAGGTCGACCAGGTCGTCACCGACCAGGTGGGCGGCTCGGCGCTGTTCGCATCCCGCTTCCGCGAGTGCGCCGCCCGCGCGCTGCTACTGCCACGCCGCACCCCCGGCAAGCGCACCCCGCTGTGGCAGCAGCGTCAGCGCGCGTCCCAGCTGCTCCAGGTGGCGGGCGAGTTCGGCTCGTTCCCGATCGTCCTGGAGGCGGTCCGCGAATGTCTCCAGGACGTCTTCGACGTCCCCGGGCTCGTCGAGCTGATGGGCGACCTGGAGTCCCGCAAGGTGCGGGTCGTCGAGGTCACCACCCCCGAGCCGTCTCCTTTCGCCCGCTCGCTGCTGTTCGGGTACGTCGCCCAGTTCCTGTACGAGGGCGACTCCCCGCTCGCCGAGCGCCGCGCGGCGGCCCTGTCGCTGGACTCGCGGCTGCTGGCCGAACTGCTCGGCCGGGCGGAGCTGCGCGAGCTGCTCGACGCCGAGGTGCTGACCGAGCTGGAGCGTGAGCTGCAGTGGCTCACCGAGGACCGGCGGGTCAAGGACGCGGAGGGCGTGGCCGATCTGCTGCGCGTGCTCGGCCCGCTCACCGGGGCCGAGCTGGCGGAGCGGGGCGCCGAGTCGCGGTGGGCGGTGGACCTGGCCTCGGCACGCCGCGCGATCCGGGTCCGCGTCGCCGGAACCGAGCACTGGGCGGCGGTCGAGGACGCCGGGCGGCTGCGCGACGCGCTGGGCACGGCGCTGCCGGTCGGCGTGCCGGAAGCGTTCACCGAACCGGTCAAGGACCCGCTCGGCGACCTGCTCGCGCGGTATGCGCGCACCCACGGCCCGTTCACGTCGGCCACGGCCGCGGCCCGCTTCGGACTGGGCGTGGCGGTCACCGAGGGCGCCCTGCAGCGGCTCTCTGCGGCGGGCAGGATCGTCCAGGGCGAGTTCCACCCGGCCGGGATCGGCCAGGAGTGGTGCGACGCGGCCGTGCTGCGCCGGCTGCGCCGCCGTTCCCTGGCGGCCCTGCGGCACGAGCTGGAACCGGTGCCGCCGGCCGCGCTCGCCCAGTTCCTCCCCCAGTGGCAGCACATCGGCAAGGGGCACACGCTGCGCGGCGTCGACGGTCTGGTGCGGGCGATCGAGCAGTTGCAGGGTGCGGCCGTGCCCGCGTCCGCCCTGGAGAAGCTGGTCCTGCCCTCCCGGGTGACGCACTACGCCCCGGCGATGCTGGACGAGCTCACGGCCACCGGCGAGGTGATGTGGGCGGGTGCCGGTTCCCTCCCGGGCAAGGACGGCTGGGTCTCCCTCCACCTCGCGGACGCGGCCTCCCTGCTGCTGCCGCCACCGCACCCCCTGGAGACGACCGCCCTGCACCAGTCGGTCCTCGAGGCCCTCTCCGGCGGCTACGGGCTGTTCTTCCGCCAGATCGCCGACCAGGTCCGCGCCACCACCCACCCGGAGGCCACCGATCCCCAGCTGGCCGACGCCGTCTGGGACCTGGCCTGGTCCGGCCGGCTGACCAACGACACGCTCGCCCCCATGCGCTCGCTGCTGGGCTCGGGCCGCACCGCGGGCTCCACCGCCCACCGCGCGAAGCGCCCGGCCCCGCGCGGGCGGTACGGCTCGCTCGCGGCAGCCGCCCGCGGTGCCTCCCGTACCGGCCCTCCGACGGTGGCCGGTCGCTGGTCGCTGCTGCCGGACCGGGAGACCGATCCCACGGTCCGCGCCCACGCGCTGGCCCGCACCCTGCTCGACCGTCACGGCGTGGTCACCCGGGGCGCGGTCGCCGCGGAGGGCGTCGAAGGCGGTTTCTCCGCGGTCTACCGCGTGCTGTCGGCCTTCGAGGAGACCGGGCAGGCCCGTCGCGGCTATGTGGTGGAAGGGCTGGGGGCCGCCCAGTTCGCCATGGACGGCGCCGTGGACCGCCTCCGCGCGGCGGCCAATGCCCGCGAGCGGGGCGACACCCTGCCCGGGCCCGGCCCGGACGACCCGTTCGAGGGCGCCGCCCTCGGTGGTGGCACCGATCCCCTCGCTCTCCACGGTTTCGCTCCGCCCGTCGATTCCGCCGACGGCTCTTTCGGGTCCGTCCCCGGCCACGACGGCCCCCCGCACCTCCCGGACGGCGGCGACCGGGCGCCGTACCCGCGGTCGTCGCCGGGCGACTACGTCTCCCCGCGCGACCTCGCCGCGCAGGCTCCCGGGTCCTGGCAGCAAGGGGCACGCCGCCCGTCGTACGACCCGTTCGCGGGCCGGCGCACCGGCCCTGGACGCGCCCTGCGGGCCGTGGTCCTGGCCGCCGCCGACCCGGCGAACGCGTACGGCGCCGCCCTGGGCTGGCCCGAGCCCCCGACGGGCGCCGGACACAAGCCGGGGCGCAAGGCGGGCTCGCTGGTGGTCCTCGTGGACGGTGAGCTGACGCTCTACGTGGAGCGCGGCGGCAAGACGGTGCTCGCCTGGCCCGCCGACCCTGACGGCGAACCCGCCGACGACCCCCGTCTCCCTGCCGCGGCGGAGGCCCTGGCCGGAGCCGCCCGCGCAGGCTCCCTGGGCACGGTCACCGTGGAGCGGGTCAACGGCGACCCGGCCCTGACCTCCCCGCTCGGGGCGCTCCTGGAGGCCGCGGGCTTCGTCGCCACCCCCAGAGGTCTGCGCCTTCGCGCCTGACCCGGTCCTGCCGGCCGCCCACGGCCCCACTCCGGTCTGCTCGGTCTGTCCGGCGGATCATTCCGGGCGAACGGAGTGGGGCACGCACTCCCCGCGCTCGGGTCCACTCGAGCGGGAGGGGCCCGTGCCCGGACCGGGAGGGGTCTTCCTCGAGCCGGTCTCCTCCTCGCGGAGGAGGCCGAACCCGGCCCACCCCGGCCGGACAGCCCCTGCGGCCCACCCGGCCACGCGCTCCCCGGCCACCGCAGGACGACGTGCCACCCTTGACCCATGCCCGAAGGAGATACCGTCCTGCAGGCCGCGAAGCGGCTGCACAGCGCCCTCGCGGGCACGGTACTGACCCGCAGCGACCTCCGGGTGCCCCGGTTCGCCACGGCCGACCTCACCGGCCGCACCGTCCTGGACGTCACACCGCGAGGCAAGCACCTCCTCACCCGCGTCGAGGGCGGTCTGACCCTGCACTCGCACCTGCGGATGGACGGCTCCTGGCAGGTCTACGCGAACGGGCGGCGCTGGAGCGGCGGCCCCACCCATCAGATCCGCGCGATCCTGGGCAACGCCGACCGCACCGCCGTCGGCTACCGCCTGCCCGTCCTCGAACTCCTGCGCACCACGGACGAGGAGCGCGTGGTCGGCCACCTCGGCCCCGACCTCCTCGGCCCGGACTGGGACTCCGCCCTGGCACTGGCCAACCTGCTCCGCGACCCGGCCCGCCCGCTCGGCGAGGCCCTCCTCGACCAGCGCAACCTCGCCGGTATCGGCAACGTGTACAAGAGCGAGCTCTGCTTCCTGCTCGGCGTCACGCCCTGGCTCCCCCTCGGCGACCTGCCCGCCGAACGCACCGCGCAGCTGCCCAAACTCGCCAGGAAGCTGCTGGAGCACAACCGCGACCGCCCTGTCCGCAGTACCACGGGCCGCCGCGACCAGAACCTGTTCGTCTACGGCCGCGTGGCCCGCCCCTGCCTGCGCTGTCGCACCCTCATCCGCCGGGCCGACCAGGGCGACGGCTCCCGCGACCGCCCCACCTACTGGTGCCCCGTCTGCCAGCAGGGTCCGGCCCGCGGCTCCTGAACCGGCGACTCGACCCGGCAACCGACGCCCCATCAGGTTCCCTCGTGCGTTCCCCCCTGGCATCGGCGCCGTACAACCACCTCACCGCCCGCACCCCTTCCTCCCCGGTGCCACCGGCGCGGCGGCATCGGCCCCGACGCATCGGCCTTCACCACGGGCCGGATTCTCCGCCCGAAGGGAGGTGTGGCGCTGTCTTGGTGACATCCCCGGACGAAGTGGTTCCCGGCGAGGGGGCGGGCGGCGAGCCGTCTCCGGCCGCGATGCCCGCGGCCGAGGTGTCGTCTCCCGCTCTCCGGGTCCAGACCCGCCGCCAGCGCCCGTCCGCAAGGGCGCCTTCTGCCCGGCCCTTCGGCATGCAGTGCACCGGAAGCAGACTCAGTCCCCAGCCACCGGCCGCGAGTGCCGCCGTCGGCACTCCGGCGTCGGGCACGAGCAGCAGCCTCGTCACGGCCCACCACCACAGGGCCCCGAGCCCCAGCACAGCGCCTCGAGCACCCCAGCGAACCGCTCGCGCCCTCATCGCCTCCACCTCCGGCCGGAGGCTATGAGGCGGTTCATCCGGGCGACCAGGGCGCACCGACGGCACACGGACGCATCACGCCCCTCGTCGGTCGCCGCACCGGCGCTCCCACGCGTCCCTCGGACTCCGCGCGTTCCGCAAGCCTCGCGTGCCGCGCTCCCGCCCGGCCCGGCCCGGCCCACTGCCGCTCAGGGCAGCGCCCGGGGCCACGTCACCCGTTCTCGGCCTGGAACATCCAGTGCTGCTTCTCGAGATCCGCCGTCACCGCGATGAGGACGTCCTGGCTCACCGGGTCCGCCTCGCCGGTCGCGCCGACCCGTTCACGCATCCGCGCGATCACCGCGCCCAGCGCGTCCACCAGGGCACCCACCGCGGCCGTGTCGTCGACCCAGCCCTCGGGTGTCACCCCGATGCCGCTGCCGACGGCCACCGTCGCGGCGCGCCCGTCGGGTGAGACGCCCAGCGCCGCGGCGCGCTCCGCCACGGTGTCGGCGTGCGTCCGCGCGAGGGTCACCACCTCGTCGAGCTGCAGGTGCACGGAACGGAAGCGCTGCCCGACCACGTTCCAGTGAATCTGCTTCGACACCAGGCTGAGGTCCACCAGGTCGACAAGGGCTCCCTGGAGCGCCTCGGAAACGGTCTTCAGGTCCTCGTCGGACAATGGGCTCTTCACGACGTACATCCGCACCTCCGTGGCTGATCCCCCGCATGGTCCCTCGTTCCCTCAACCATGGCGGTCACGCCTCGGACCGGCAAACGCACACACGCGCGGAGAGCGGAAGAAGCTTGCCCCCGGAGCGCGGGCAAGCGAAAACCCCGGCGACGCCCCTCCGGATCTCCCGGAAGAGCCCCGACCGGGGCCTGTCACACTGTCACACCGCGTCAGGCGGCGACGACGTCCACCGCTTCGGCGGGCGCCTTGATGGTCACCCGTTCCGGTGGCACACCGGCCACCGAGACGGAACCCAGCATCGGGCGAACCGGCGTGGGTACGGGTTCGCTGGGGGTCGCTGCAGCCGACCGGGCCAGCTCGGCGAGGGCGAGTTCGTCGCTCACTTCCCGCATGAGCTCGGACATCCGTACGTCCAGCGCGTCGCAGATCGCGGAGAGCAGCTCGGAGGAAGCCTCCTTCTGCCCCCGCTCCACCTCGGAGAGATAGCCGAGTGAGACTCGGGCGGACGAGGAGACTTCGCGCAGAGTACGGCCCTGGCGCTGGCGCTGCCGACGCAGCACGTCACCCAGCAGGCGACGGAGCAGAATCATCGGTGGCTCCCTCCTCGGGCCGTGTATCGGGATCCTTCTCGCCCCACCGTACCGCCTTGCGCCGCGGCCGTGCGGGGAGCGATGTCGTGTTCACTCTGGGCTGTAAACATCAATACCCCCCGTTCCGTTCCGTATCCTGTGTCCGCTCATCCCCGGTCTGTTCGCCCGCAAGCTCCTCAAGAAGCAGTGCGAGTACGCTCCGTACACTCTCCATACGAATTTCCGCCCGGCCGCCGTTCAACCGCAGGCGCTCCACTTTTCCGCCACCGGCAGAACCCGAAGCCGGCTCCGACGGCCCGTCCACGGCCACGTAGACGGTCCCGACGGGCTGCCCGTCCTGGGGCTCAGGGCCGGCGACACCCGTGGTCGCGATTCCCCAGTCGGCACCCAGCGCCTTGCGGACACCGGCCGCCATCTCCGCCGCCACCTGCGGATCCACCGCTCCGCTCCGCGCCAGCAGGGTGGCGTCGACGCCGAGCAGTTCCCGCTTGAGTTCGGTGGCGTAGGCCGTGACCGAGCCCCGGAAGGCCCTGGACGCCCCGGGGACGGAGGTGATCTCCGCCGCCACCAGGCCGCCGGTCAGGGATTCCGCGACAGCAAGCGTCATGCCCTTCACCGTGAGTAGTCGCACCACTTCGGTGGCCGGAGACCTCACGACCGCGTCTCCTCCAACGCGGCCTTCCGCTCCATGATTCCCTGCCGACGCAGCACAATGGCCTGTCTCACGTAGTCGAGACCGGTCGCGACCGTGAGCACGACGGCCGCGGCCATCACCCAGAACCGCAGGGTCGCCAGCCATCCCGTCAGCGCCAGCACGTACATGCCGACGGCCACGCCCTGGGTGAGGGTCTTCAGCTTGCCGCCACGGCTCGCCGGGATCACGCCGTAGCGAATGACCAGAAAACGCAGGAGCGTGATGCCGAGTTCCCGGCCGAGGATGATTCCGGTGACCCACCAGGGGAGATCGCCCAGCACGGAGAGACAGATCAGCGCCGCTCCCATGATCGCCTTGTCGGCGATGGGGTCGGCGATCTTCCCGAAGTCGGTCACAAGGTTGTAGGTGCGCGCCAGATGACCGTCGAACAGATCGGTGATCATGGCGACGGCGAAGGCGGCCCAGGCGAACGAGCGCCAGGCGGGGTCGTATCCCCCGTCGGCCAGCATCAGTGCGACGAAGCCCGGGACGAGTACCAGCCGGAGCATGGTGAGCAGGTTGGCGATGTTCCAGACACTGGCCTGGTCGACGGCCGCCGCCGCGATCTTCCTGCCCCGCGCCGGGTGTCCGTCGTCGTCACGCCCGGCGCCGTCGTGCCCCGCGCCGCCCGGAACGTCGTGGGAATCACTGTTCGACGTGCCGCCCTTGACCGGGGCACTGTCCGCGGTACTGCCGGTGGCGCTTGCGGAGGCCGGGGTACGGGCCCAGGAGGCCTCACCGCCCGGAGTCCCGCCGGGCCTCGGACGACCGGCCGGACTCGCCGCCGCCCTCCTCGCGCCGGAGGAGCCTCCCGCCGCCGATGCCGGGACACCCGTCATCTGCCCGCCTCCTCGCTCAGCGCGGGCGAACCCTGGAACAGCGGCTCGGCCACCAGGTCGACACCTTCCGTGCCGACGACCTTCGCCTCGACCATACGACCCGGACGCAGACCCGTGCCGCTCGTGAGCAGCACCTGGCCGTCGGTCTCGGGGGCCTGGTGCGCCGCGCGGCCGTACACGCCCTCTTCCTCGCCGACGGATTCCACCAGCACGCGCACGGTCTCGCCGACCCGCTCCTCGGCGCGCTGCGAGACCAGCTCCTCTGCCATCCGGGAGACCCGGGCCAGCCGCTCGTCGACGACGTCCTGGTCCAGCTTGTGCTCGTATGTCGCCGCCTCGGTCCCCTCCTCGTCGGAGTAGCCGAAGACGCCGATGGCGTCCAGCCGCGCGTGGGTCAGGAACCGTTCGAGCTCGGCGAGGTCGGCCGCGGACTCGCCGGGGAAGCCGACGATGAAGTTGGAGCGCACGCCGGCCTCGGGCGCCTTGCTCCGGATGGTGTCGAGGAGCTCCAGGAAGCGGTCGGTGTCGCCGAAGCGGCGCATCGCGCGCAGCACGTCGGGCGCGGAGTGCTGGAAGGACAGGTCGAAGTACGGGACGACCCCGGGGGTGGAGGTCAGCACGTCGATCAGGCCGGGGCGCATCTCGGCGGGCTGGAGGTAGCTGACGCGGACCCGCTCGATGCCGTCGACCCCGGCGAGTTCGGGCAGCAGGGACTCCAGGAGACGGATGTCGCCGAGGTCCTTGCCGTAGGAGGTGTTGTTCTCGGAGACCAGCATGACCTCCTTCACGCCCTGCTCGGCCAGCCAGCGCGTCTCGCCCAGCACGTCGCTGGGACGGCGCGAGATGAAGGAACCGCGGAAGGAGGGGATGGCGCAGAAGGAGCAGCGCCGGTCACAGCCGGAGGCGAGCTTCACCGAGGCGACCGGGGTGCCCTCCAGCCGGCGCCGGAGGGGCGCGCGGGGTCCGGAGGCCGGGGCCAGGCCCTCGGGCAGGTCCACCGGGCCATGCCCCGGGAGCGCGACGGACGCGGCGGACTCCTGCCGCTCGGCGGGGCTGATCGGCAGCAGCTTGCGCCGGTCACGCGGGGTGTGGGAGGCGTGGATGCCGCCGTTCAGAATGGTCTGGAGGCGGTCCGAGATGTCGGTGTAGTCGTCGAAGCCGAGCACGCCGTCGGCCTCGGGAAGCGCCTCGGCGAGTTCCTTGCCGTACCGCTCGGCCATGCAGCCCACCGCCACCACGGCCTGCGTTCTCCCGTGGCCCTTGAGGTCGTTGGCCTCCAGGAGGGCGTCGACGGAGTCCTTCTTGGCGGCTTCGACGAAACCGCAGGTGTTCACGACGGCGACGTCCGCGTCCTCGGCATCCTCCACGAGCTGCCAGCCGTCCGCCTCCAAACGGCCTGCGAGCTCCTCCGAGTCCACCTCGTTACGGGCGCAGCCAAGGGTGACGAGTGCGACGGTGCGGCGATCAGGCATGGGCTCAAGACTACTTCGTTCCGTCGGCACCCCACGTCGACGGGGTTGGCCGGTCCCGGCCCGCCCCGTCGACGAAGCGCCCTTCCGGATACCGGACCGCTATCCGGCCTGCGGGTCGCCCTTGGTGTAGGTCAGACGCTCCACGGCGCCCGGCTGCCAGTCGTCCTCGATCTTCTTGCCGTTGACGAAGAGGTCGATCGCACCGGCGTCACCGAGCACCAGGTTGATCTTCGTGCCGTCCTCGAAGGTCTTGGAGTCGCCCTGCTTGAGCAGTCCGTCGAAGAGCAGCCGGCCGCTGTGGTCCTTGGCGGAGATCCAGCTGCGCCCGTCGGGGGCGCTCACCTTGACGACCACCTTGTCCTGCGGAGCGGCCGCGATGGCGCTGTCGGAGGGGTCCGGCTCGGGGGCGGCGGGCTTCTCGGACTTGGGGGTGGATGATTCGGACGCGCTCGCGGTGGCGGCACCGTCGGCGACGTTCTCCTCGTCGCCGTCGCCGCCGCCGTTGACCATCGTGAATCCGACGAAGCCGATGACGACGACGATCGCGGCGACCATGGCGGCGGTCCAGTTGGGACCGCGCCGCTCGGGACGGATGCGCTCCGCCTCGAAGAGAGGGGCGGCCGGGGTGGGCGCCGGACGGCCACCGTGCTCGGCGTCGTACCGGGCGATCAGCGGGGCGGGGTCGATGTGCACGGCCCGGGCCAGGGTCCGGATGTGGCCGCGAGCGTAGACGTCGCCGCCACAGGGCTCGAAGTCGTCCGCCTCGATGGCGTGCACGATGGCGATACGGACCCGGGTGGCGGTGGTGACGTCGTCGACGGTGAGGCCGGCGTCGATGCGCGCCTGCTTCAGCGCACGTCCGACGGAGGGACGGACTTCCTCGGAGACGTCGTCGGACACGTCGGGTACGTCGTCGAACGGACGCTCGTCTTCAGGAGAGTTGCCGATGGACACGGGGGCGCCTTTCGAGCGTGTAGCCACCTGTGCTGGAGGTTCAGTCTAGGGGGGTGACAGAAGGGTGGGGCAACCGGGCGACAGGACTCTGTACGCCATCGGAATGGCCCGGCACGCCGATGGCGGCACTGCTTTTCGTCGTTTCCCTCAACTTGACGTGCGACCGGGGGAAACGGTTGCGCGCTGATCCCTCACGGATGGGTCACGATCGGCCATCCGGGTGCACCGGAGCGACGGCCGTGTCCCGACTGCCTACCCCTCGGACTCCCCCCGGATCACGGCGAGCACGCCATCCAGCTCGTCAGCCTTCACAAGAACGTCGCGTGCCTTCGAACCCTCGCTCGGTCCGACGATGCTCCGGGACTCCATGAGGTCCATGAGCCGGCCCGCCTTCGCGAAGCCCACGCGCAGCTTGCGCTGGAGCATGGACGTCGACCCGAACTGGGTGGAGACGACCAGTTCGGCCGCCTGGCACAGCAGGTCGAGGTCGTCGCCGATGTCCTCGTCGATCTCCTTCTTCTGCTTGGTCCCGACGACGACGTCGTCCCGGAAGACGGGCGTCATCTGGTCCTTGCAGTGCTGGACGACGCCGGCGATCTCCTCCTCGGTCACGAACGCGCCCTGCATACGGGTCGGTTTGTTCGCCCCCATCGGCAGGAAGAGACCGTCCCCCTTGCCGATCAGCTTCTCGGCACCGGGCTGGTCGAGGATGACCCGGGAGTCCGCGAGGGACGAGGTGGCGAACGCGAGCCGGGACGGCACGTTCGCCTTGATCAGACCGGTGACGACGTCGACCGAGGGCCGCTGTGTGGCGAGCACCAGGTGGATGCCGGCCGCCCGCGCGAGCTGCGTGATCCGCACGATGGCGTCCTCGACGTCCCGCGGGGCGACCATCATCAGGTCGGCCAGCTCGTCGACGATGACCAACAGGTACGGGTACGGCTGGAGTTCGCGCTCACTGCCCTCGGGCGGCTTGGCCCTGCCCTCGCGCACCGCGCGGTTGAAGTCGTCGATGTGCCGGTAGCCGTAGGCGGCCAGGTCGTCGTAGCGGAGGTCCATCTCGCGGACGACCCACTGGAGGGCCTCGGCAGCCCGCTTGGGGTTGGTGATGATCGGCGTGATCAGGTGCGGGATGCCCTCGTACGCCGTCAGCTCCACGCGCTTGGGGTCGACCAGGATCATCCGGACGTCCTCCGGCGTCGCCCGCATCATGACCGACGTGATCAGGCAGTTGATGCAGGACGACTTGCCGGAGCCGGTGGCACCGGCGACCAGTATGTGCGGCATCTTCGCCAACGAGTGCATGACGTATCCGCCCTCGACGTCCTTGCCGAAGGCGACCAGCATCGGGTCGTCGTCCTCGGCGGACTCCGCGAGCCGCAGCACGTCTCCGAGATTGACCATCTCCCGGTCGGTGTTCGGGATCTCGATGCCGACGGCGGACTTGCCGGGGATGGGGCTGATGATGCGTACGTCGGGGCTGGCGACGGCGTACGCGATGTTCTTCGTCAGTGCGGTGATCCGCTCGACCTTCACGGCCGGACCCAGTTCCACCTCGTAGCGGGTGACCGTGGGCCCGCGCGTGAAGCCGGTGACGCGGGCGTCGACCTTGAACTCGGTGAAGACGGTGGTGAGCGAGGCGACGACGGCGTCGTTGGCGGCGCTGCGCGCCTTGCCGGGGCCACCGCGCGTGAGCAGGTCGAGGGCCGGCAGGGAGTAGGTGATGTCACCGGACAGCCGGAGCTGCTCCGCGCGCGAGGGGAGTTCGCGGGGCGCGGACGGGGTCTTGGTGAGGTCCGGGACACCGGACTCCGCCTGCTTCCGGTCCTGCTCGGCCGGTCCGCCCTGCTTCGGCGCGTTCTGCCTGACGCCCGGCCTCGGCCTCTCCTGCCGCGAGCTGTCCTGCTGGTCCTGCTGGGGGCGGGCGGCCGGCACCGGCGTCGGGGGGGTCGGCTCGCGGTCGCCCACGCGCACGCCCTGGGTCAGGTCGGCGACGACCGGTGAGGGCGGCATCCCGTGCAGGACGGCGCCGTCGAGCGAGGCGGCGGCCGCGGCGGCCACGTCCACGGCGTCCATCTGCCGGTTCGTGTCGGGCTGAGGCACCGCGGACCTGCGCGGCCGGCCACGGCGCCGGGACAGCCCCTCCCGCTCCGCGAGGTCGGGGTCGTACTCCTGGGGCTCCCGTCGGCGGCCCCGGCTGCTCGCGGGCAGCGCCTCGCGCCACTGCTCGTCGTAGCGCTCGTCGTCCTCGCCGAACTCCTCCGGCTCATGCTCGTGAACGAGTCCCAGCCTGGTACCGAGCAGCCGCAGTCGCTGCGGAACGGCGTTGACCGGAGTGGCCGTGACGACCAGCAGACCGAAGACGGTGAGCAGCACCAGCAGGGGCACGGCGAGCACATCGGTCATGGTGTACGACAGCGGCGTGGCCGCGCCCCAGCCGATGAGTCCTCCGGCGTCCCTTATGGCGTGCACGCCCTCGCTGCGGGCGGGCGAGCCGCAGGCGATGTGGATCTGGCCGAGCACACCGATGAGGAGCGCCGACAGACCGATCACGATGCGGCCGTTGGCCTCCGGTTTCTCCGGGTGCCGGATGAAGCGCATCGCGACGGCCGCGACCAGGATCGGCACCAGCAGGTCGAGCCGGCCGAACGCGCCGGTGACCAGGATCTCCACGAGGTCGCCGACGGGCCCCTCGAGATCGGCCCAGGTGCCCGCGGCGACGATGAATCCGATGCCGAGCAGGAGCAGCGCGAGACCGTCCTTGCGGTGGGCGGGGTCGAGGTTCCTGGCGCCCTGCCCCATGCCCCGGAAAACCGCCCCGACCGCGTGCGCCAGACCCAGCCACAGGGCGCGCACGAGCCGGTAGACGCCGCCGGTCGGGCTGGGAGCCGGTTTGGGCGCGGGCTTCCTCACCGCGGGCTTCCTGGCAGGAGCCTTCTTCGGGGGCGGCTTCTTGGCAGCGGCCCTCTTCGCCGGAGCCTTCGCGGAAGCAGCCGCCTTCTTCGCGGGTGGCTTCTTGGCTGCGGAGGAACGTGAGGCCATGGGGGTGAGGTTACCGGTGGAGACGCCAGTGGACACGCGTGCCGGCCGCTTCACCCGTTCGTGTCGCTTCCGCGGAGGCGCCGGACTGACACGGGAAGGGCCTGTCCGGCGGGTCGAGTCGGGGGTGACCGGCGGCATCCGTCCGGTTGGGCGGAGCGGGGGCGGGTGGTGACAACGCCGCTGGGGCAGCCCTGCTCGAGAAGCCTGAGAGGGCGGTGCCGGCCCTCACACCTTTGGCACGATCCACCGGACAGACCCCACGGTCCGGGACCGTGCCGGATGAGCCGTAAGGCCCGTACGCCGTCGGTCAGTTCTGCGACGGCATCGGCGACGCGCTGCCCGTGCCCGGTTCCAGCGCGTCCAGCGCCCGCCGCAACCCCGTGAGCTTGCGCTCCAGATGGGCCGCCGTGGCCACCGCGGCCGCGTCGGTGGATTCGTCGTTGAGCTGCTTGGACAGGGCCTCGGCCTGTTCCTCGACGGCCGCCAGCCGCGCGGAGAGTTCGGCGAGCAGGCCGGCGGACTCCTTCGGCTCCCCGGCGTCCTTCTCGTCGCCCTCCAACTGGAGCCGCAGCAAAGCCGCCTGTTCCCTCAGCTGACAGTTCTTCATGTACAGCTCGACGAAGACCGAGACCTTCGCGCGCAGCACCCACGGGTCGAACGGCTTGGAGATGTAGTCGACCGCACCCGCCGCGTACCCGCGGAACGTGTGGTGCGGGCCGTGGTTGATCGCGGTGAGAAAAATGATCGGGATGTCCCGCGTCCGTTCCCGCCGTTTGATGTGCGCCGCGGTCTCGAAGCCGTCCATCCCCGGCATCTGGACATCCAGCAGGATGACCGCGAAGTCGTCCGTGAGCAGCGCCTTGAGTGCTTCTTCCCCGGACGATGCCCGTACCAGCGTCTGATCGAGCGCCGAGAGGATCGCCTCCAGCGCCAGCAGATTCTCCGGCCGGTCATCGACCAGGAGGATCTTGGCCTTCTGCACCATGGCCCGCCCTCCTCGCCCCGGCTTGGGGCCTCCCCTGTCCGCAGGTCCTGGGTGGACACCGGCGGGTGCCGACCCAGGGGACGGCTCCCTTGCGCCGCCCGTCCTTGTGCCGGTCATCGTAGCCGCACCCCGCCCGTCGACACACCCTGTCACCGTGATGTCACTGTGCACGTAGCAGAAACGCGGAGTGAGACCAGAAGGTTCCCCGAATCCCGTACTTCTACACGACTTCGCGCACACCGGGTCAGCAACTCCGCATGAACGGCGAAGCTCCCCTCCACCATCGCACGGCCCGGGCCACCTTCCTCACGCCCCCTCCCTCGGGGCGCCACGGTCACACGCCCCGCATCCACTGCTGCATCACCGACAGCAGGTGATCGGGGTCGACCGGCTTCGTCACGTAGTCGGAGGCTCCCGACTCGATCGCCTTCTCCCGGTCCCCCTTCATCGCCTTCGCGGTGAGCGCGATGATCGGAAGCCCCGCGAACTGCGGCATCCGGCGGATCGCCGTCGTCGTCGCGTATCCGTCCATCTCGGGCATCATGATGTCCATCAGGACGACCGCCACGTCGTCGTGCTGCTCCAGCACCTCGATGCCCTCGCGGCCGTTCTCCGCGTACAGCACGGAAAGGCCGTGCTGTTCGAGGACGCTGGTCAGCGCGAACACATTGCGGATGTCGTCGTCGACGATGAGCACCTTCTGCCCGCCGAACCGGATACCTCGCTGCGACCGGGGCGCCTGATCCTGTTCCAGCTCCGTGCCCGGCGTCGTCGGCCACTGCTCCGGCTGCTGCCGCGCGGGCCGCTGCTCCAGTTCGGGCAGGGGCCTGCGGCGCCGCCGGAACAGCGCGGCAGGACCGTTCGGGGTCTCCCGGTAGGACGTCACCTCGGCCGGTGCCTCCACCCCCGCGCCGGAGGAACCGGCCGACGCGGCGGGGCCGCCCTCCAGGGCGGGCATGGACTGCTGGTAGCCGTGCGGCGGCAACTCGCTCGGTTGCAGCGGGAGATACAGCGTGAAGGTCGAGCCGCGGCCCGGCTCGCTCTGCGCGTGGATCTCACCGCCGAGCAGCTGGGCGATCTCCCGGGAGATGGACAGCCCGAGCCCCGTACCTCCGTACTTGCGGCTGGTCGTGCCGTCCGCCTGCTTGAACGCCTCGAAGATCACCCGCATCTTGCTGGCGGCGATCCCGATGCCCGTGTCGGACACCGAGAAAGCGATCAGGTCGGCGTCCGGGTCGGTCAGCGAACCGGCCTCCAGCAGTTGCTCCCTGATGGCCTGTGGGACGTCGTCACGAGCCGGTCGGATGACCAGCTCGACGGACCCGGAGTCGGTGAACTTCACCGCGTTGGACAGCAGGTTGCGCAGCACCTGCAGCAGTCGCTGCTCGTCGGTGTGCAGCGTGGCCTGAAGCTCCGGGGAGACCCGCACCGACAGGTCCAGGCCCTTCTCCGCGGTCAGTGGCCGGAAGGTGGCCTCCACATAGTCCACGAGCTGGACGAGCGCGATGCGCGTCGGGGAGACGTCCATCTTGCCCGCCTCGACCTTCGACAGGTCGAGGATGTCGTTGATCAGCTGCAGCAGGTCGGAGCCGGCGCCGTGGATGGTCTCGGCGAACTCGACCTGCTTCGGGGAGAGATTCCCGTCGGCGTTGTCGGCGAGGAGTTTGGCCAGGATCAGCAGCGAGTTGAGCGGGGTGCGCAGCTCGTGCGACATGTTGGCCAGGAACTCGCTCTTGTAGCGCATGGAGACCGCGAGCTGCTCGGCGCGCTCCTCCAGGACCTGCCGCGCCTCCTCGATCTCGGTGTTCTTCACCTCGATGTCGCGGTTCTGCTGGGCCAGCAGCTCGGCCTTTTCCTCCAGTTCGGCGTTGGACGCCTGGAGTGCCTTCTGCCGCTGCTCCAGCTCGGCCGAACGCTCCTGGAGTTGCTCGGTCAGCTCCTGTGACTGCGCCAGCAGCAGCTCCGTCTTGGTGTTCACCGAGATGGTGTTGACGCTCGTCGCGATCATCTCGGCGATCTGGTTGAGGAAGTCCTTCTGGATGTGCGTGAACGGAGTGAACGAGGCCAGCTCGATGACGCCCAGCACGGTCCCCTCGAACAGCACCGGAAGCACGATCACCTGTGCGGGCGGCGCCTCCCCGAGACCCGAGGAGATCTTCAGGTAGCCGCTGGGCGCGTTCTCCACCAGGATCGTGCGCTTCTCCATGGCGGCCGTCCCGATGAGCCCCTCACCGGGACGGAACGACGTCGGCATCGAGCCCAGCGAGTAGCCGTACGAACCGAGCATGCGCAGCTCGTACTGGTCGTCGTCGGCGACATTCACGTCCTCCCCGTCGGCCAGGGGCATCGAGAGGAAGAACGCGCCGTGCTGCGCGGAGACCACGGGCGTCAGCTCGCTCATGATCAGCGAGGCCACGTCCTCCAGGTCCCGACGGCCCTGCATCAGCGCGGAGATACGGGCCAGATTGCCCTTCAGCCAGTCCTGCTCCTTGTTGGCGATCGTGGTGTCGCGCAGGTTGGCGATCATCTTGTTGACGTAGTCCTGCAGTTCCTGGATCTCTCCGGACGCGTCCACGTCGATCTTCAGGTTCAGATCGCCGCGTGCCACCGCGGTCGCCACGCCCGCGATGGCACGCACCTGCCGGGTCAGGTTCCCCGCCATCTCGTTCACGGACTCGGTCAGGTCCCGCCAGGTGCCGTCGACGTCACGCACTCGGGCCTGTCCGCCGAGCTGGCCCTCCGTACCCACCTCGCGGGCCACGCGCGTGACCTCCTCGGCGAACGACGACAGCTGGTCGACCATCGTGTTGATGGTGGTCTTCAGCTCGAGGATCTCCCCGCGCGCGTCGATGTCGATCTTCTTCGTCAGGTCACCCTTGGCGATGGCCGTCGTCACCATGGCGATGTTGCGCACCTGACCGGTCAGGTTGGACGCCATCCGGTTCACGGACTCGGTGAGGTCCTTCCACGTACCGGCCACGCCCGGTACGTGCGCCTGACCGCCGAGGATGCCGTCCGTACCCACCTCACGGGCCACCTTGGTGACCTGCTCGGCGAACGAACTCAGTGTCTTCACCATGATGTTGATGGTGTCGGCGAGCTGCGCCAACTCGCCGCGCGCCTCGATGGTGACCTGCCGGGTGAGGTCGCCGCTGGCGACCGCGGCGGACACCTGGGAGATGTTGCGCACCTGCGTGGTCAGGTTCTTGGCCATCAGGTTGACGTTGTCACTCAGGTCCTTCCAGATGCCCGTGACCCCGGGCACGTGCGCCTGGCCGCCCAGGATGCCCTCGGTGCCCACCTCGCGGGCCACCCGGGTCACCTGCTCGGCGAACGACGACAGCTGGTCCACCATCGTGTTGACCGTGGTGACGAGTTCGAGGATCTCGCCCTTGGCGTCGACGGTGATCTTCTTCGACAGATCGCCCTTCGCGACCGCGGTGGTGACCTCGGCGATGTTGCGCACCTGGAGGGTCAGGTTGTTCGCCATGCCGTTCACCGACTGGGTGAGGTCCTTCCAGGTGCCGGAGACACCCTGCACCTCGGCCTGACCGCCGAGAATGCCCTCCGTGCCCACCTCGCGGGCCACCCGCGTGACCTCCTCGGCGAACGACGACAGCTGGTCCACCATCGTGTTCAGCGTGTTCTTCAGCTCGAGGATCTCCCCGCGCGCGTCCACGGTGATCTTCTGCGACAGGTCGCCCCGGGCCACCGCCGTCGCCACCTGGGCGATGTTGCGCACCTGCGCGGTGAGGTTGCCGGCCATCCCGTTGACCGAGTCGGTGAGGTCGCGCCACACACCGGCGACGCCGGGCACCTGCGCCTGGCCCCCGAGCCGGCCCTCCGTACCCACCTCACGGGCCACCCGCGTGACCTGGTCGGCGAAGCTCGACAGCTGGTCCACCATCGTGTTGATCGTGTTCTTCAGCTCGAGGATCTCCCCGCGCGCGTCCACGTCGATCTTCTGCGACAGGTCGCCCCGGGCGACCGCCGTCGTCACCTGGGCGATGTTCCTCACCTGACCGGTCAGGTTGGACGCCATCGAGTTGACGGAGTCGGTGAGCTCCTTCCAGGTGCCCGACACTCCGTCCACCCGGGCCTGACCGCCCAGCCGTCCCTCCGTGCCCACGTCCCGGGCCATGCGTGTGACCTGGTCGGCGAAGCTCGACAGCTGGTCCACCATCGTGTTGACGGTGTTCTTCAGCTGGAGCATCTCGCCGGACACGTCGACGGTGACCTTCTGCGACAGGTCGCCGTTGGCCACCGCCGTCGTCACCTGGGCGATGTTCCTCACCTGACCGGTGAGGTTGCGGAACGCGGTGTTGACGGAGTCGGTGAGGTCCTTCCACGTACCGGCGGCACCCGGCACCTGCGCCTGGCCGCCCAGCTCACCCTCGACCCCGATCTCGCGCGCTACGCGGGTGACCTCGGCGCCGAAGGCGGACAGCTGGTCGACCATCGTGTTGACGGTGTTCTTCAGCTCCAGCATCTCGCCGGCCACGTCCACGGTGACCTTCTGCGACAGGTCGCCGTTGGCCACCGCCGTCGTCACCGCGGCGATGTCCCGCACCTGCGTCGTCAGGTTCCGGAACACCGTGTTGACGGAGTCCGTCAGGTCCTTCCAGGTACCGGCGGCTCCCGGCACGTTCGCCTGACCGCCCAGTTGTCCCTCGGCCCCGACCTCGTTGGCGACCCGGGTGACCTCGTCCGCGAAGATCTTCAGTGTCTCGGTCATCTGGTTGATCGTCTCGGCGAGCTGAGCGACCTCGCCCCGCGCCGGAACGGTCACCTTCCGTGACAGGTCGCCGTTGGCGACCGCGGTCGTCACCTCCGCGATCCCGCGCACCTGGGCCGTCAGGTTCCCGGCCATGGTGTTGACGGAGTCGGTGAGCTCCTTCCACACGCCGTCCACACCGGACACCTGCGCCTGTCCGCCCAGCGCACCCTCGGTGCCCACCTCGCGTGCGACGCGGGTGACCTCGGAGGAGAACGCCGAGAGCTGGTCCACCATCGTGTTGACGGTGTTCTTCAGCTCCAGCATCTCGCCTTCGACATGCACGGTGACCTTGCGGGACAGATCGCCCCGGGCGACCGCCGTCGTCACCAGCGCGATGTCGCGCACCTGCGCCGTCAGCCGTTCCGCCATGGTGTTGACCGAGTCCGTGAGGTCCTTCCACGAACCGGACATGCCCCGTACCCTGGCCTGACCGCCCAGTTTGCCCTCGGTACCGACCTCGCTGGCCACCCGCGTGACCTCGTCGGTGAAGGTCGACAACTGGTCGACCAGATTGTTGACGGTGCGCCCGACCTTCAGGAACTCGCCGCGCAGCGGCTGTCCCTGGCCGTCGCCCCCGCCCAGCTGCGCCCGCAGCTCCATCCGCGGCGACAGATCGCCGTCGGCCACCGCCGACAGCACCCGGCTGACCTCGGAGACGGGCCGTACCAGATCGTCCACCAGCGCGTTCGAATTGTCGATCGCGGCGGACCAGGAGCCCTCACAGGCCCCCGCCTCCAGGCGCTCGGTGAGTTTCCCCTCGCGCCCCACCATGCGCCGCACCCGCGCCAGCTCGCCCGTCAGATGGAGATTGCGGTCGGCCACCTCGTTGAAGACCGCCGCGATCTCCGCCATCACGCCGTCGCCGGACACCGTGAGCCGTTTGCGGAAGTTGCCGTCCCGCATCGCCACCAGGGCGACCATGAGGCGGTTCAGGGCCGCGGTGTCCACCGCGGTGGTCCCGCCCCGGGACCTGCCCTGCCTACTAGGGGACTGTCCGCCTTTCGCGCGCGTGTTCGTGCCCCGCGTCGCTGCGCCAGACTCCACTGTGTCCCTCCCGCAGGGGTCGACCGTTACTGCTGTGCTCGGGTACCACCGCACGGGCGTACCTGTGACTGCTGACTGCTTGTGCTCGCTCTGCTTACTCGTGCATATGCGTGTACTACTGCGATACCTGCCCTGCCTACCAGGGCGCTACCCGGGCCGCCGCCCGTCCGTCCGGGCCTTCGCGACAGCCTGCCTGCCCAGTGTTTCACCCCACCGGACCGGGCCATAACAGTTCGGCAGCTTCGCACACCGTCCGCACAGCCACCGGCCGTCGGACACCTCCCGACGGAAACACAGCAGACCGGCATCCGCTCGGACCGCGAAGGTAAGTAACCTTGCATCCGGCTGTCCAGCCACACCGGTCCGTCCGGTCTGGGCGGTGGCACGGAGACGAGCGGGCATCGGAGGGCGGCCGCACACATGACCACCGGACTGATCCCGGGGGAACAGCCCCCGGACCCTCGGCCGACGAGCGGTCTGCCGCACCAGCGGCGCGAGCCGGTCGGCCATGGAACCATGCCCGTCGAGAACCGGTCGAGGAGTTCTGTGATCACCGCGCGTGCGGCCGCCAGCTTCGAGCCCGTCGGGCGCTCGGTCGCGAGTGCCCGCTCCTTCGTCCGCGACACCCTCCAGGGATGGGGGTTCGCCGACATCGTCGACGACGCCGTGGTCCTCACCAGTGAGCTCGTGACCAACGCCGTGATCCACACCAGCACCTGGGCCGACCTGCTGTGCCTGCGCTGCGACGACGGCGTACGAATCGAGGTGACCGACCGGTATCCGGAACGTGAGGTCCCGCTCCGGGGCCCGGCCGCCGACATGGGCGGCCCCGACCGCGAGGGCGGACGCGGCCTCCAGCTCTGCGCGGCCCTGGCCGGCCGATGGGGCGTCGAGTACACCCCTGCCCACAAGACCGTCTGGTTCCAACTCGACGTCCCCGACCGCCCGGTGGGCGCGCGCTCGGCCGGACCGGCGCTGCCGTCCGAACTCCTCCCGATCGCCGACACCCGGGTCCGCGTCGCCGTTGTGCAGATCGACCGCATCGGCGCGATCTCTTCCTGGAACGAGGACGCGGAGGAACTCTTCGGCTACACGGCCGACCAGGTCGTCGGCAAGCCCCTCACCGATCTCGCGGCCTGGCCGCACACCCCCGGCACCGGCACCGGCATCGCGGAGGCGCTCCAGCTCTCCCGCTGGGAAGGCAGCTACGGCATAAGGGACACCACCGGCCGGGTGATCCCCGTCTACGCCTCGCACCTGCGCGTCCGCGACACGGACGGCGATCCGTCAACCGTGTGCCTCCTCGTCAGGGACCACGAACGGGCGGTACTGCAGACCCCGTCGCGCGTCCCCTCCGACTCGGGCGCCTCCTCCGAGAGCCAGAACATCGACCCCTTCGAGGTGTTCATCGGCTCGCCCGCCCCGGACGACCTCGACGGCCTCCTCCAGCGCACGGTGGAACGCGCCCGCGACATGCTCGACGGCGACTCCGCCTTCCTGCTCCTCGCCACCGACGACGAGACGGAACTCGAGGTACGTGCTTCCACCGGCCTGCCCTCTGCCCGTCAGCGCTTCGCCCGCGTTCCGGTGGAAGCCGGCTCCGGCCGTTACGGCTCCGCCCGTATGCCGGCCGTCCACGAGGACCTCGCCGCCCTGCCCGGCGCGGTCCCGCTCCTCAACGGCACCGGCATGCGCTCGGTCGTCACCGTCCCACTGAAGGTCGAGGGCCGTCTGACGGGCTCCCTCGGCGTCGCCGCGGAGGGAGCGGGCCGGTACTCCAACGAGGAGGCGCTACGCCTCCAGTTCGCCGCCGACCGCATCGCCCTGGCCGTCGAGTCGGCCCGTCTGGGAGAGCTGGAGCGACTGCGCCGGGGTTCGCTGAGCTTCCTCGTCGAGGCGTCCGACCTGCTGGCCGGCACCCTGGACCGCGACCAGACCCTGGCCCTCATGGCCCAGATGACCGTTCCCACCCTGGCCACCTGGTGCGCCGTCTACACGATCGCCGACCAGGCCTCCGAGCCGTACCTCTCCTACGTGCTGCACGAGGACGAGGATCTCATCGACGGCATCAAGTCCCTGCTCTCGAAGATCGCCCCGCCCGATCCGGTCCCCACCCCCGGCGCCCGCGTCTGGTCGACGCCCGGCGAGGTGGCCCATCAGGCGGCCCTGCGCACGTCCATGCGCAGTCTGGGGCTGAGCGGCAGCCCGGACACCCGGGTCACTCCCGGCATCGGCCCCAACCTCACCACGGCCTCCGCGGTCGGCGGCGAGACGGTGGTCCTCCCGCTGGTCGCCCGTAACCGCGTCATCGGCATGCTGACGCTCGGCAAGCCGACCGACGAACACTTCCGCCAGGAGATCCTCGAACTCGCCGAGGACCTCTCCCGCAGGGCCGCCCTCGCCCTGGACAACGCCCGCCTCTACTCCGAGCGCACGGCCATCAGCCAGTCCCTCCAGCGCAGTCTCCTACCCCCCGAGCTGCCGACGATCGAGGGCGTCGAGGTGGAGGTCATCTACCGCGCGGCCGGCGAGGGCAACGAGGTCGGCGGCGACTTCTACGATCTCTTCCCGATCAGCGACGGCGCCTACGGCTTCGCCATCGGCGACGTCTGCGGTACGGGCCCGAACGCCGCGGCCGTCACCGGCCTCGCCCGGCACGCGCTCCGGCTGCTCGCCCGTGAGGGCCTCAGTGGCCCTGCGGTCCTCGAGCGCCTGAACTCCGCCATCCTCGACGAGGGCGCCCGCAGCCGCTTCCTCACCCTGCTCTACGGCGAACTGCGCCCTCAGGAGGACGGCAGCGCGGAGCTGAAGGTGGTGTGCGCCGGCCACCCGTTGCCACTGCGCCTGCGCCAGAACGGCACCGTCGAACCGGCCGCCGACCCGCAGCCCCTCCTGGGCGTCCTGGAAGACCTGGAACTGTACGAACAGACGGTCACGCTCGATCCGGGCGATGTCCTGCTGTGCGTCACCGATGGTGTCACCGAGCGCCGTGAAGGCCCGCGCATGCTGGGCGACGACGGACTCGCCGACGTTCTGACGACCTGCACGGGCCTGACCGCCGGCGCGGTCGCCGCCCGCATCATGCGCGCGGTGGAACGCTTCGCCTCCGACGCCCCTTCCGACGACATGGCGATCCTCACCATGCGCCTCCCGGAGCTCCACCAGAACTGAGCTGGATCGGATCAGGACATGAGAAAGGCCCCGCCCGGGAGGGCGGGGCCTTTCTGTCGGAGCCCCCAAACGGAATCGAACCGTTGACCTTCTCCTTACCATGGAGACGCTCTACCGACTGAGCTATAGGGGCCTGTTGCTTTTCGCGGTCTCCCGCCCGGCAACGGAATAGATCATACCCTGAGCAGCCCCGTGCTCCCAACCACCGGTCCGCGACCGCGGTTCAGACAGCCGGCTGCAGCAGTCCGCCCAGCGCATTGCACGCCGACGCCACGCGCTGCATGTCCCGCTTGGTCAACGAGGCGTCCACGGGCAGAGCGAGCGTCACGTCGGCGGCCCGTTCGGTCTCGGGCAGAGACACGCACCGCCGGAACCCCGGCAACCGGTGCACAGGCGTCTTCACCGGCACCCTGCACTCGACTCCCTTGGCCCGCACGGCTCGTGCGAAGGCGTCCCGGTCAGGTCGTCCATTGCCGGGCACCCGCACGACGTACTGCTGATAGGTGTGCCCGTCGCCTCCGTCGGGCGTCCCCACACCCCGCAGCTTCGCGTCGAGGTAGGCGGCCCGCTCCCTGCGCCGGGCGACCTCTTCGTACGGAGCTTCGGACTCCCCGTGCTCCAGCACCAGCAGACCGTGCCGTTGTCCGAGCGCGTGCAACCGCGCCATGTCGGCGTGCCTGCCGAAACGGTGCACGGCGACAACGGCCGCCGTGCGCGAGGTGATGGCCGCTTCCACAGCGGCCGGCGCGAGGCAGTAGGTCACCGGATCTATCTCGGCGAACACCGGCAACGCGCCCGCGAGAGTGACGGCCTCGGCAACTTCCACGTTCCCGAAGGCGGACACGACCACCTCGTCACCGATTCCGACACCAGCGGCCCTGAGCAGTGCAGCAGTACCCATGGGATGGATGCTCGTCGCGCAACGTGAACTTCAAGTGACGCAGAACGAAAAAGGGTTGGACCCCGAACCGAAGTTCGGGGTCCAACCCTGTCAAAGATTGTTCGGCGGCGTCCTACTCTCCCACAGGGTCCCCCCTGCAGTACCATCGGCGCGGTAAGGCTTAGCTTCCGGGTTCGGAATGTAACCGGGCGTTTCCCCTACGCTATGACCACCGAAACACTATGAAACAATCAATCCAACCGCACCACACACCGTCCGGGGACGGGTGCGGGGTTGTTCGTGGTTTCAGAACCAACACAGTGGACGCGAGCAACTGAGGACAAGCCCTCGGCCTATTAGTACCGGTCAACTCCACACGTTGCCGTGCTTCCATATCCGGCCTATCAACCCAGTCGTCTACTGGGAGCCTTACCCTCTTATAGAGGTGGGAGTCCTCATCTCGAAGCAGGCTTCCCGCTTAGATGCTTTCAGCGGTTATCCCTCCCGAACGTAGCCAACCAGCCATGCCCTTGGCAGGACAACTGGCACACCAGAGGTTCGTCCGTCCCGGTCCTCTCGTACTAGGGACAGCCCTTCTCAAGACTCCTACGCGCACAGCGGATAGGGACCGAACTGTCTCACGACGTTCTAAACCCAGCTCGCGTACCGCTTTAATGGGCGAACAGCCCAACCCTTGGGACCGACTCCAGCCCCAGGATGCGACGAGCCGACATCGAGGTGCCAAACCATCCCGTCGATATGGACTCTTGGGGAAGATCAGCCTGTTATCCCCGGGGTACCTTTTATCCGTTGAGCGACGGCGCTTCCACAAGCCACCGCCGGATCACTAGTCCCGACTTTCGTCCCTGCTCGACCCGTCGGTCTCACAGTCAAGCTCCCTTGTGCACTTACACTCAACACCTGATTACCAACCAGGCTGAGGGAACCTTTGGGCGCCTCCGTTACTCTTTAGGAGGCAACCGCCCCAGTTAAACTACCCATCAGACACTGTCCCTGATCCGGATCACGGACCCAGGTTAGACATCCAGCACGACCAGACTGGTATTTCAACGACGACTCCACCACCACTGGCGTGGCAGCTTCAAAGTCTCCCAGCTATCCTACACAAGCCGAACCGAACACCAATATCAAACTGTAGTAAAGGTCCCGGGGTCTTTCCGTCCTGCTGCGCGAAACGAGCATCTTTACTCGTAGTGCAATTTCACCGGGCCTATGGTTGAGACAGTCGAGAAGTCGTTACGCCATTCGTGCAGGTCGGAACTTACCCGACAAGGAATTTCGCTACCTTAGGATGGTTATAGTTACCACCGCCGTTTACTGGCGCTTAAGTTCTCAGCTTCGCCACCCCGAAGAGTGACTAACCGGTCCCCTTAACGTTCCAGCACCGGGCAGGCGTCAGTCCGTATACATCGCCTTACGGCTTCGCACGGACCTGTGTTTTTAGTAAACAGTCGCTTCTCGCTGGTCTCTGCGGCCACACCCAGCTCAGAGGGAAAACCCCATCACCGGACATGGCCCCCCTTCTCCCGAAGTTACGGGGGCATTTTGCCGAGTTCCTTAACCATAGTTCACCCGAACGCCTCGGTATTCTCTACCTGACCACCTGAGTCGGTTTAGGGTACGGGCCGCCATGAAACTCGCTAGAGGCTTTTCTCGACAGCATAGGATCATCCACTTCACCACAATCGGCTCGGCATCAGGTCTCACCCACATGCCATCCGGATTTACCTGGATGACGGGCTACACCCTTACCCCGGGACAACCACCGCCCGGGCTGGACTACCTTCCTGCGTCACCCCATCACTCACCTACTAACCGCTTGGGCCGGCGGCTCCACCACTTTCCATTCCCCGAAGGGTCCGGAACGGCTTCACGGCCTTAGCATCACGATGCTCGATGTTTGACGCTTCACAGCGGGTACCGGAATATCAACCGGTTATCCATCGACTACGCCTGTCGGCCTCGCCTTAGGTCCCGACTTACCCTGGGCAGATCAGCTTGACCCAGGAACCCTTAGTCAATCGGCGCACACGTTTCTCACGTGTGTATCGCTACTCATGCCTGCATTCTCACTCGTGAACCGTCCACAACTCGCTTCCGCGGCTGCTTCACCCGGCACACGACGCTCCCCTACCCATCCATACGGGCGTTGGCCCTGTTGTATGAATGACACGACTTCGGCGGTACGCTTGAGCCCCGCTACATTGTCGGCGCGGAATCACTAGACCAGTGAGCTATTACGCACTCTTTCAAGGGTGGCTGCTTCTAAGCCAACCTCCTGGTTGTCTGTGCGACTCCACATCCTTTCCCACTTAGCGTACGCTTGGGGGCCTTAGTCGATGCTCTGGGCTGTTTCCCTCTCGACCATGGAGCTTATCCCCCACAGTCTCACTGCCGCGCTCTCACTTACCGGCATTCGGAGTTTGGCTAAGGTCAGTAACCCGGTAGGGCCCATCGCCTATCCAGTGCTCTACCTCCGGCAAGAAACACACGACGCTGCACCTAAATGCATTTCGGGGAGAACCAGCTATCACGGAGTTTGATTGGCCTTTCACCCCTAACCACAGGTCATCCCCCAGGTTTTCAACCCTGGTGGGTTCGGTCCTCCACGAAGTCTTACCTCCGCTTCAACCTGCCCATGGCTAGATCACTCCGCTTCGGGTCTTGAGCATGCTACTGAAACGCCCTGTTCGGACTCGCTTTCGCTACGGCTTCCCCACTCGGGTTAACCTCGCAACACACCGCAAACTCGCAGGCTCATTCTTCAAAAGGCACGCAGTCACGACGCAAGGACAAGTCCTTGCGCGACGCTCCCACGGCTTGTAGGCACACGGTTTCAGGTACTATTTCACTCCGCTCCCGCGGTACTTTTCACCATTCCCTCACGGTACTATCCGCTATCGGTCACCAGGGAATATTTAGGCTTAGCGGGTGGTCCCGCCAGATTCACACGGGATTTCTCGGGCCCCGTGCTACTTGGGTGTCTCTCAAACGAGCCGCTGATGTTTCGACTACGGGGGTCTTACCCTCTACGCCGGACCTTTCGCATGTCCTTCGCCTACATCAACGGTTTCTGACTCGTCCCACGGCCGGCAGACCGTGAAAGAGAGATCCCACAACCCCGCATGCGCAACCCCTGCCGGGTCTCACACACATACGGTTTGGCCTCATCCGGTTTCGCTCGCCACTACTCCCGGAATCACGGTTGTTTTCTCTTCCTGCGGGTACTGAGATGTTTCACTTCCCCGCGTTCCCTCCACATACCCTATGTGTTCAGGTATGGGTGACAGCCCATGACGACTGCCGGGTTTCCCCATTCGGACACCCCCGGATCAAAGCCTGGTTGACGACTCCCCGGGGCCTATCGTGGCCTCCCACGTCCTTCATCGGTTCCTGGTGCCAAGGCATCCACCGTGCGCCCTTAAAAACTTGGCCACAGATGCTCGCGTCCACTGTGCAGTTCTCAAACAACGACCAACCACCCATCACCCCCGGCAACAACCGGAGTTCACTGGGGTCGGCATCCCGAAGACAGACCTTACGGCCGTGCCCTCAGACACCCAACAGCGTGCCCGGCACTCCCCGCCGCCTCCCCCGACGTTCCACACCCGTGCGGGCAGTACTGGAAGAAGAAGACGATCAAGAGTGCCGAATAATCAACGTTCCACCCATGAGCAACCAGCATCGGACATGCGCCGATGTACTGGCCCCTGGACCACCAGGCAAGCCTGGCAGCCTAGAAGTGCTCCTTAGAAAGGAGGTGATCCAGCCGCACCTTCCGGTACGGCTACCTTGTTACGACTTCGTCCCAATCGCCAGTCCCACCTTCGACAGCTCCCTCCCCACAAGGGGGTTGGGCCACCGGCTTCGGGTGTTACCGACTTTCGTGACGTGACGGGCGGTGTGTACAAGGCCCGGGAACGTATTCACCGCAGCAATGCTGATCTGCGATTACTAGCAACTCCGACTTCATGGGGTCGAGTTGCAGACCCCAATCCGAACTGAGACCGGCTTTTTGAGATTCGCTCCACCTCACGGTATCGCAGCTCATTGTACCGGCCATTGTAGCACGTGTGCAGCCCAAGACATAAGGGGCATGATGACTTGACGTCGTCCCCACCTTCCTCCGAGTTGACCCCGGCGGTCTCCCGTGAGTCCCCAACACCCCCGAAGGGGCTTGCTGGCAACACGGGACAAGGGTTGCGCTCGTTGCGGGACTTAACCCAACATCTCACGACACGAGCTGACGACAGCCATGCACCACCTGTACACCGACCACAAGGGGGGCACTATCTCTAATGCTTTCCGGTGTATGTCAAGCCTTGGTAAGGTTCTTCGCGTTGCGTCGAATTAAGCCACATGCTCCGCTGCTTGTGCGGGCCCCCGTCAATTCCTTTGAGTTTTAGCCTTGCGGCCGTACTCCCCAGGCGGGGAACTTAATGCGTTAGCTGCGGCACCGACGACGTGGAATGTCGCCAACACCTAGTTCCCACCGTTTACGGCGTGGACTACCAGGGTATCTAATCCTGTTCGCTCCCCACGCTTTCGCTCCTCAGCGTCAGTAATGGCCCAGAGATCCGCCTTCGCCACCGGTGTTCCTCCTGATATCTGCGCATTTCACCGCTACACCAGGAATTCCGATCTCCCCTACCACACTCTAGCCTGCCCGTATCGACTGCAGACCCGGGGTTAAGCCCCGGGCTTTCACAATCGACGCGACAAGCCGCCTACGAGCTCTTTACGCCCAATAATTCCGGACAACGCTCGCGCCCTACGTATTACCGCGGCTGCTGGCACGTAGTTAGCCGGCGCTTCTTCTGCAGGTACCGTCACTTTCGCTTCTTCCCTGCTGAAAGAGGTTTACAACCCGAAGGCCGTCATCCCTCACGCGGCGTCGCTGCATCAGGCTTTCGCCCATTGTGCAATATTCCCCACTGCTGCCTCCCGTAGGAGTCTGGGCCGTGTCTCAGTCCCAGTGTGGCCGGTCGCCCTCTCAGGCCGGCTACCCGTCGTCGCCTTGGTGAGCCATTACCTCACCAACAAGCTGATAGGCCGCGGGCTCATCCCTCACCGCCGGAGCTTTTAACCCCCACCCATGCGAGTGGAAGTGTTATCCGGTATTAGACCCCGTTTCCAGGGCTTGTCCCAGAGTGAAGGGCAGATTGCCCACGTGTTACTCACCCGTTCGCCACTAATCCCCACCGAAGTGGTTCATCGTTCGACTTGCATGTGTTAAGCACGCCGCCAGCGTTCGTCCTGAGCCAGGATCAAACTCTCCGTGAATGCTTTCCCGGCTGCGTCCGATTAAGGACTGCGGGTCGACACATCACGAGAGCGGAACGGTCGGGCGGAATAGGCCCGGCCGTTCACAGCGTCCTCGCTGTGTTTTCCTTCAAAGGAACCTCGTCCCGGCCGAACGGCCGGAGACGGGGTATCAACATATCTGGCGTTGATTTTTGGCACGCTGTTGAGTTCTCAAGGAACGGACGCTTCCTTTGTACTCACCCTCTCGGGCTTTCCTCCGGGCGCTTCCCTTCGGTATTTCGTGTCCCCGACTCTACCAGATCTTTCCGATCCGATTTCCTCGGGGTTTCGCCTTCCGGGTTCCCGCTTCCGCGTTTCCCTTTCCGGCGGCTCCGACTTTATCAGATATTCTGAGTCGGATTTCCCGCCCCTCCGGGGACTGGATCCGATGCTCGAAGCAGTCGGGTTCCCGGTCGGGGAGAGCTGTAAACGTACTGGAGCGGGGCGCCCCGATGCAAATCGAGGTGCCCCGCTCCCAGTTCTGCTGTACGGACTGCCCTACGGGTCGTCAGACCTCCACGACCACAGGCAGGATCATCGGCCGACGCCGGTAGGTGTCGGAGACCCATTTGCCCAGTGTGCGGCGAACGAGCTGCTGCATCTGGTGCGGTTCGACGACGCCGTCCTGGGCGGATCGCTCCAGGACCTCCGTGATCTTCGGCAGCACGGCGCTGAAGGCCGAGTCCTCGATCCCGGAGCCGCGCGCCTGGATGTGCGGGCCACCGGTGATCTTTCCGGTGGACGAGTCGAGCACCACGAAGACCGAGATGATGCCCTCGTCGCCGAGGATCCTGCGGTCCTTCAGGGCCGGCTCGCGGACATCACCGACGGAGAGGCCGTCGACGTAGACGTACCCGGCCTGGACCTTGCCGGCGATCTTCGCCCTGCCGTCGATCAGGTCGACGACGACTCCGTCCTCGGCGATGACGATGCGGTCGTGCGGGACACCGGTCAGCGCGCCCAGCTCGGCGTTGGCCCGGAGATGGCGCCATTCGCCGTGCACCGGCATCAGGTTCCGCGGGCGGCAGATGTTGTAGAAGTACAGCAGTTCACCGGCGGAGGCGTGGCCCGAGACGTGCACCTTGGCGTTGCCCTTGTGGACGACGTTGGCTCCCCAGCGGGTCAGGCCGTTGATGACGCGGTAGACCGCGTTCTCGTTGCCGGGGATGAGCGACGACGCCAGGATCACCGTGTCGCCCTGGACGATGCGGATCTGGTGGTCGCGGTTGGCCATCCGGGACAGGGCGGCCATGGGTTCGCCCTGTGAGCCCGTGCACACCAGGACCACTTCGCTGTCCGGCAGGTCGTCCAGTGTCTTCACGTCGACGACGAGGCCCGGCGGAACCTTGAGATAGCCGAGATCGCGGGCGATGCCCATGTTGCGGACCATGGAGCGGCCGACGAAGGCGACCCGGCGGCCGTACTCGTGCGCCGCGTCCAGGATCTGCTGGATGCGGTGGACGTGGCTGGCGAAGCTCGCCACGATGATCCGCTTGCGGGCGCCGGCGAAGACCTGGCGCAGGGCGTTGGAGATGTCGCGCTCGGGCGGGACGAAGCCCGGGACCTCGGCGTTCGTCGAGTCGGACAGGAGGAGGTCGATGCCTTCCTCGCTGAGCCGGGCGAACGCGTGGAGATCGGTGAGGCGGTTGTCCAGGGGGAGCTGGTCCATTTTGAAGTCGCCGGTGTGGACCGCCATGCCCGCGGGCGTGCGGATGGCCACGGCGAGAGCGTCGGGGATCGAGTGGTTGACCGCGACGAACTCGCAGTCGAACGGTCCGATGCGCTCGCGGTGCCCCTCCGCCACCTCCAGGGTGTACGGACGGATGCGGTGCTCCTGGAGCTTCGCCTCGATGAGGGCGAGGGTCAGCTTGGAGCCGATCAGCGGGATGTCCGGCTTCTCGCGGAGCAGGAAGGGGACGCCGCCGATGTGGTCCTCGTGGCCATGGGTGAGGACGATGCCCTCGATGTCGTCGAGGCGGTTCCGGATGGACGAGAAGTCCGGAAGGATCAGGTCGATCCCGGGCTGCTCCTCCTCGGGGAAGAGCACACCGCAGTCGACGACGAGCAGGCGGCCTCCGTGCTCGAAGACCGTCATGTTGCGGCCGATCTCGCCGAGACCGCCGAGTGGGGTGACGCGCAGGCCGTTCGCGGGGAGCGGCGGCGGCGGGCCGAGTTCAGGGTGCGGATGGCTCAAAAGACTCTCCTCACCACGCACGCCACGTCCCGGTGGGGCACGTGGCGAGCGTGACGTTCGTGCAGAAGCAGTTGTCGTGGTGGTGCGCGGGGACCGGTGGCCCGCCGCTTATTCAGTTGTGGAGTCAGGTTGCGCGAGCGGTCGCGCGAAGTCTGTTGTCAGAGCTGTACCCCGCCGGCGGCAAGGTCGATCTTGAGCTGCTCGATCTCTTCCGGCGTGCACGCGGCCATGGGGGCGCGCAGGGGGCCGGCGGGCAGGCCCTGCAGGGCGAGCGCCGCCTTGGCTGTCATCACGCCCTGGGTACGGAACATACCCGTGTAGACGGGAAGCAGCTTCTGGTGGATCTCGGTGGCCTTCTGGACGTCCCCCGAGGTGTACGCCTCGATCAGGGCACACAGCTCGGGCGTGACGAGGTGGCCGACGACCGAGACGAAGCCGACGGCGCCCACGGAGAGCAGCGGCAGGTTCAGCATGTCGTCACCGGAGTACCAGGCGAGGCGCGAGCGGGCGATGGCCCAGCTGGCGCGGCCGAGGTCGCCCTTGGCGTCCTTGTTGGCGACGATCCGCGGGTGCTCGGCCAGACGGACGAGCGTCTCCGTGTTGATCGGGACACCGCTGCGGCCGGGAATGTCGTAGAGCATGACCGGCAGCCCGGTGGTGTCGGCGATGGCCGTGAAGTGCTGGTACAGGCCTTCCTGCGGAGGCTTGTTGTAGTACGGGGTGACGATCAGCAGGCCGTGTGCGCCGGTGCGCTCCGCGGTGCGGGCCAGTTCGATGCTGTGACGGGTGTCGTTGGTGCCGACCCCGGCCACCACGTGCGCGCGGTCTCCGACCGCCTCCAGGACCGCCCGTACGAGGTCCGCTTTCTCCGCGTTGCTGGTGGTGGGGGACTCACCGGTGGTGCCGTTGATGATCAGGCCGTCGTTGCCTGCGTCCACCAGGTGGGTGGCGAGCCGCTGGGCGCCGTCGAGGTCGAGTGCGCCGTCCGCCGTGAAAGGCGTGACCATGGCGGTGAGGACCCTCCCGAAGGGGGTCTGCGGAGTGGAGGTCGGAGCCATGGGTTACACGCTACTCGCTGCTCGGGGCGGGGTCTGCCCTCGGGGGAGGCGACAAGTGGGGGCAAAAGGGGGGCCCGGCACTGCCTGCTCGGGGGTTCAGGCAGTGCCGGGCCCGTTTGATCAGGCTAGATGAACTAGTGGAAATATCGCAATCCGGACACCTCGGAGGGCCGACCGTACGTGTGTGCCCGGCCGGGGTTCAGGCCCCGTACCTGGGGCTACGGGGCCACGCGTCCGTTGGCGTTGAAGGCGGCGTGGGTGAGCGGCATGAGCCGGGCCCATTCGGCCTCCATCTTTTCGCCGACCATCTCGATCTCCCGCTGCGGGAAGGACGGGACCTTCGCCAGTTCGTGCTGGGTGCGCAGGCCGAGGAAGTGCATCAGCGAGCGGGCGTTGCACGTGGCGTACATCGAGGAGAAGAGGCCGACCGGGAGGGTGGCGCGGGCGACCTCGCGGGCGATGCCTGCCGCCAGCATCTCCTGGTACGCGGCGTACGACTGCCGGTAGGACTCCTCCATGGCGTCGGTGACAGCCTTGTACTGCTCGGGGGTGCCGTCGACGAACTCGTACTTGCCGGGGCGGCCCTGCTGGACCAGCTTGCGGTCCTCGCCGGGGACGTAGAAGACCGGCTGGAGCTCGCGATAGCGCCCGGACTCCTCGTTGTACGAATTGTGTACGACAAAGCCGTCCGCGATGAAGTTGTGGTGCGGCGGCGGCATGGAGATGTCGTAGGTCATCTCCTCCCCGTCAGCGTCGACGGAGACGACGCCCTCCCAGCGCACACCGTTCTGGAGGGCGCGGCGGCGCACTCCGATCGGCACGCCCTCGCCGCTGGTCTTCCGCTGGTGACACGACTTGCAGGCCGGTCGCAGGTTCGAGACGTCGAGCGACTTGGTCAGGTCGGCGTCCACGGGGACGACGTGGTCCAGCTCCAGGTCCTTCGCCTCAAACTTCTCCTCGCAGAGGTAGCAGAGGTCCATGGGCGCGATGAGATCGGCTCGCTGCTCGGTGGTCCAGATCTGGATCCCCTCGCGCAGGCGCTTCGGGATTCCGGCCCGCTCGCCGACCCCCACCCGGCCGAGCCGCCCGACCCGGTCGCCGACGCGCAGGTCGCCGGCGCGGACCCAGCCTTCCGGCGTCCATACACGGTGGTCCGCGGTGCAACGCAGAACCTTGCCGTGGGTTGTCGAGACCTTGATGATCGGCTTCACGCCGGACTCGAAGACGTCGACCATGCGCGCCTTCTCCGCCAGCCCGGTCTCCAGGTCGATGGTGTCGGCCAGGAGGTTCTGACAGGACTTCAGTCTGCGCGTGCGCCCCATCGAGTCGGGCACACCGATCTTCCAGTCCCGGTGGATGTCCGCGATGCGCTTGGTCTTGCCGTTCTTGCTGGTGCCGACGCGGATCCTGGCGTCGCCCGGCAGGCACCAGCCGACCCGGTGACGCATGAACTCGCGGAACACGAAGATCGGGGCACTGACGAGGAACGTCAGGGAGTTGTGCTCGAACGGGCTGCCGTGCCGGTCCCGCATCAGGTAGTTGATCAGTCCCTTGGACCGCTCCGGGTCCTTCTCCAGTTCCCCGATGGACTGCTCGCCCAGCGTCGAGACGCGGGCGGCGAACAGGACATCGGAGTCCGAGGCACTGGACTTCACCAGTTCGACGGTGACGTCACTCCGCAAGGTGACGTCATCGGGCGTTGACGGCTGGGGATCGTCGGCGGAGGTCAAGAGGGTCCTTCCGGTCACACGGCTGCAGTTCGACGACCACTCTACGGGGCACCCGTCACAGCGGGAGGAGGGCCGTGCGGGACGGATTTTCCCTGTCTGGGCACCTTCTGCCGATGTCGCTCGTTTGTGTCGGTGAGAGTGATTCGTTCGAGGTCCGAGGGGAGAAGCACCACTGATGTTCGGTCGACGGGAACCCGTGCCGTTCGCCTTCCTTGCCCATACCGAGAGGTTCCGCAGCAATGTCACGCCCCCGCCTCGCGAGCGGGCTTCCGCCGGTGAGCTGGCGGGGCGCTGGCTGCTGGGGGTCTGCGTCGTCGCCGGGCTGGTGGGTTCCCTCGTGATCGGGATGCCCGCCTTGTCCACGGACCAGTCGGCCACGGGGACCGGGCAGTCAGAGGCGTCCGACAAACACTGACCGGACACGGACGGGCGTCGAACCGCACGGAGGGCGCAGGGGCGGCTCCAACCGGACCCCCAGGGTGGTGAGGGTCACCACAGATCGGTAGCCTCACCGGGCACTGCCCACGCATGGATCGAGTGAGGACCCAGCCGTGCCCCTGCCCTTCCTGACGGCCGATCGCGCCTTCGAGACGGCTGACGATGTCGCGCTGCCGTACGACGACCGTGACCGCTGGCGGCGCCCGTACCGGCCGGGTCCGTGGCGGGTGGGGGCGGCGGCGATACTGCTGCTGCTCGCCTCGTTCGTACTGTTCTCGGCGGTGATCATCGCGGTCACGGCATCACTGTCGTCGGCCGGTGTGGTCTTCGGGATCGCACTGGTCGGCATCGTCGCCGCCCTGCGGTCGCTGCGCATGGGCACGTGGGTGAGTGCCCACGGGCTGCGGCAGGTGGGCCCGTTGACCACCCGTACGACGCCGTGGGACCAGGTCGTCGCGGTACGCACGGTGCAGCAGCCGGTGCGCTGGCTGGGGCTGCCGCGGACGGTGCAGGGGCAGGCGCTGCTGCTCGTCCGGCGGGGACGGTCGGCGGAGACCCTGCCGCCGCTGCTGACCTCGCACAACGCCGACTTCCTGGGGCGCGGAGCGGCCTTCGACCGGGCGGCCGACTCGGTGGAGGTCTGGTCCGACGAGTACCGGCGGGAGTGAGCGGGACCGAACCGCCGCACACACGGACGAGCCGGGGCCCGGCCCGCACACGCGGGCCGGGCCCCGGCTCGTTCTTGCCCTGCCGCGGTCGCCCCGCGTCAGGGGGCCGTCCTGCGCAGGGCGATCGCGCGTTGCATCGCCTTGCGTGCGCGCGGGGTGTCCCGGGCGTCGTGGTAGGCGACGGCGAGCCGGAACCAGCTGCGCCAGTCGTCGGGGGCGTCCTCCGTCTCGGCCTTGCGCCGGGCGAAGACCTCGTCGGCCGAGTCGCGGTCGACACGGCCGCTGGGCAGGCGTCTGAGCTCGTCCACGGGCAGTCCGCCCTGGGCGTCGAGCTCGGCGGCGAGCCGGTTGGCGTTGCGGACGAACTCGGTGTTCTTCCACAGGAACCACACGCCGATGACCGGCAGGATGAGCACCGCCACGCCGAAAACGACGGTGAGGGGCGTTCCGGCCTGGACGAGGAGCACACCGCGGCTGCCGACCAGGACGAAGTAGACGACAAGGACGGCTGCCGTGATGGCGTAGGAGATCTTCGCGCGCATGAGGTCGGCTCGGGCTCAGTTCAGGTCGAGGAAGTGTTCCAGGCCGAAGGTCAGGCCGGGAGTGGTCACCACGCGGCGGGCGCCGAGCAGGATGCCCGGCATGAAGCTGCTGTGGTGCAGGGAGTCGTGGCGGACGGTGAGGGTCTCGCCCTCGGCGCCGAGCAGGACCTCCTGGTGGGCCAGCAGGCCGCGCAACCGGACGGCGTGCACCGGGACGCCGTCCACGTCGGCGCCGCGGGCACCGTCCAGGGCGGTGACCGTGGCGTCCGGGGCGGGGGCGCTGCCGGCCTTGCGGCGGGCCTCGGCGATGAGCTGGGCGGTGCGGGTGGCGGTGCCGCTTGGGGCGTCCACCTTGTTGGGGTGGTGCAGTTCCACGACCTCGACGGACTCGAAGTACGGGGCGGCGATCTGCGCGAACTTCATGGTCAGCACGGCGCCGATGGAGAAGTTCGGTGCGATGAGCACACCCGTCTCCGGCGACTGGTCGAGCAGGCCCGTCAGCTGCGCGAGGCGGTCGTCGGTCCAGCCGGTGGTACCGACGACCGCGTGGATTCCGTGGCGTACGCAGAAGTCGAGGTTGCCCATGACCGAGGCGGGGGTGGTGAGCTCGACGGCGACCTGGGCGCCGGCCTCGGCGAGGGTCTCCAGCCGGTCGCCCCGGCCGAGCGCGGCCACCAGTTCCATGTCGTCGGCGGCCTCGACGGCCCGTACCGCCTCGGAGCCGATGCGGCCCTTTGCTCCGAGGACCGCCACACGCAGCTTGCTCATCTTCCTTGCTTCCTTACCGGAGAGGTCGAAACCGTGGGATCTGGGCCGGCCGGTCAGGCGACCGTGTCGTGCAGCCGGGCCGCCTGCTTGTCCTTGAGCGGGCCGATGACCGACAGCGAGGGCCGCTGTCCCAGGACGTCACGGGCGACCGCGCGGACATCGTCCATGGTGACCGAGGCTATCCGGGCCAGCATGTCGTCGACCGACATCTGCTCGCCCCAGCACAGTTCGCTCTTGCCGATACGGTTCATCAGCGCGCCGGTGTCCTCCAGGCCGAGGACGGTGGAGCCCTGGAGCTGGCCGATGGCGCGCCGTATCTCGTCCTCGGGCAGGCCGTGCTCGGCGACCTGGTCGAGTTCGTCGCGGCAGATCTTCAGTACGTCGTGCACCTGGGACGGCCTGCATCCGGCGTACACGCCGAAGAGGCCGCAGTCGGCGAAGCCGGAGGTGTACGAGTAGACGCTGTAGGCCAGGCCGCGCTTCTCCCGGACCTCCTGGAACAGACGGGAGGACATGCCACCGCCGAGGGCGGTGTTGAGCACGCCGAGGGCCCACCGGCGCTCGTCGGTGCGGGACAGGCCGGGCATCCCGAGGAGGATGTGCGCCTGCTCGGTCCTCCGGTCGACCACCTCGACGCGGCCCGCGGTGCGCAGGGTGCGCCGTCCGCCGCGCGGGGCGATCGGCTGGGCGTCCGGGTCCTTGAGGGCGCCGGCTGCCTCGAAGGCGGCCTGGACCTGGCGTACGACGACGTCGTGGTCGATGTTGCCGGCGCATGCGACCACGAGGTGGGTCGGGTCGTAGTGCTTCTTGTAGAAGCGGCGGATGCGGTCGGCGGTGAGGGCGTTGACCGTGTCGACCGTTCCGAGGACGGGACGGCCCAGCGGGTTGTCGCCGAACATGGTGTGCGCGAACAGGTCGTGGACACCGTCGCCCGGGTCGTCCTCGGTCATCGCGATCTCCTCGAGGATCGCGCCGCGCTCGACGTCGACGTCCTCCTCGAGGATGCGGGAGCCGGTCAGCATGTCGCAGACCACGTCGATGGCGAGCGGCAGGTCGGTGTCGAGCACCCGTGCGTAGTAGCACGTGTACTCCTTGGCCGTGAACGCGTTCATCTCGCCGCCGACGGCGTCGATGGCGGCGGAGATGTCCAGGGCTGACCTGCGGTGCGTGCCCTTGAAGAGCAGGTGCTCCAGATAGTGGGTGGCGCCGTTCAGCGCGGGCGTCTCGTCGCGGGAGCCGACGTGCGCCCAGATACCGAAGGTCGCCGAGCGGACCGAGGGCAGGGTCTCGGTGACGACGCGCAGGCCCCCGGGGAGGGTGGTCCTGCGGACGGCACCGATGCCGTTCTCGCCCTGGATGAGGCTTTGGGTACGGGCGACGGCCCGCGCCTTGGGAGAGGTGCGGGCCGTCGCCTTGGAGCCGTGGGACGTCACTGGTCGGTGTCGGCCTTCTTGTCGTCGTCCTCGCCCTCGATCACGGGGACGAGGGAGAGCTTGCCGCGGGAGTCGATCTCGGCGATCTCGACCTGGACCTTGGCGCCCACGCCGAGCACGTCCTCGACGTTCTCCACGCGCTTGCCACCGGCGAGCTTGCGGATCTGCGAGATGTGCAGCAGTCCGTCCTTGCCGGGCATCAGGGAGACGAACGCACCGAAGGTGGTCGTCTTCACGACGGTGCCCAGGTAGCGCTCGCCGACCTCCGGCATGGTCGGGTTGGCGATGCTGTTGATCGTGGCGCGGGCGGCCTCGGCCTGCGAGCCCTGGGCGGCACCGATGTAGATGGTGCCGTCGTCCTCGATCGTGATGTCGGCGCCGGTGTCCTCCTGGATCTGGTTGATCATCTTGCCCTTGGGGCCGATGACCTCACCGATCTTGTCGACGGGGATCTTCACGGTGATGATCCGCGGCGCGTTCGGGGACATCTCGTCCGGGGTGTCGATCGCTTCCATCATCACGTCGAGGATGTGGAGGCGGGCGTCACGGGCCTGCTTGAGGGCGGCGGCCAGGACGGAGGCGGGGATGCCGTCCAGCTTGGTGTCGAGCTGGAGGGCGGTCACGAACTCCTTGGTGCCGGCGACCTTGAAGTCCATGTCACCGAAGGCGTCCTCCGCACCGAGGATGTCGGTGAGGGCGACGTAGTGCGTCTCGCCGTTGATCTCCTGGGAGATCAGGCCCATGGCGATACCGGCGACGGGGGCCTTGAGCGGCACACCGGCGTTCAGCAGCGACATGGTGGAGGCGCAGACCGAGCCCATGGACGTCGAGCCGTTGGAGCCGAGGGCCTCGGACACCTGACGGATCGCGTAGGGGAACTCCTCGCGGGTCGGGAGCACCGGCACGATGGCGCGCTCGGCGAGGGCACCGTGGCCGATCTCGCGGCGCTTGGGGGAGCCCACGCGGCCGGTCTCGCCGACGGAGTACGGCGGGAAGTTGTAGTTGTGCATGTAGCGCTTGCGGGTCACCGGGGAGAGGGTGTCCAGCTGCTGCTCCATGCGGAGCATGTTGAGGGTGGTGACGCCCAGGATCTGGGTCTCGCCACGCTCGAACAGCGCGGAGCCGTGCACCCGCGGGATGGCCTCGACCTCGGCGGCCAGGGTGCGGATGTCGGTGACACCGCGGCCGTCGATGCGCTTCTTCTCCTTGATGACGCGCTCACGGACCAGGGACTTGGTCAGCGAGCGGTACGCGGCGGAGATCTCCTTCTCGCGGCCCTCGAACTCCGGCAGGAGCTTCTCGGCGGCGAGCTGCTTGACGCGGTCGAGCTCGGCCTCGCGCTCCTGCTTGCCCGCGATGGTGAGCGCCTGGGAGAGCTCGGGGCGGACGGCGCCGGTCAGCGCCTCCATGATGTCGTCCTGGTAGTCCAGGAAGACCGGGAACTCGCCGGTCGGCTTGGCGGCCTTCGCGGCGAGGTCGGCCTGGGCCTTGCAGAGGACCTTGATGAAGGGCTTCGCGGCCTCGAGACCGGCGGCGACGACCTCCTCCGTGGGGGCCTCGGCACCGCCCTCGACGAGCTTGACGGTCTGGTCGGTGGCCTCGGCCTCGACCATCATGATCGCGACGTCGCCGTCCTCCAGGACGCGGCCCGCGACGACCATGTCGAAGACGGCGTCCTCGAGCTCGGTGTGGGTCGGGAACGCGACCCACTGGCCGCTGATCAGCGCGACGCGGACGCCGCCGATCGGGCCGGAGAAGGGCAGACCGGCCAGCTGCGTGGACGCGGAGGCGGCGTTGATCGCCACGACGTCGTACAGGTGGTCGGGGTTGAGCGCCATGATCGTGGCGACGACCTGGATCTCGTTGCGCAGGCCCTTCTTGAAGGACGGGCGCAGCGGGCGGTCGATGAGGCGGCAGGTGAGGATCGCGTCCTCGGAGGGCCGGCCCTCCCGGCGGAAGAAGGAGCCGGGGATCTTGCCGGCCGCGTACATCCGCTCCTCGACGTCCACCGTGAGGGGGAAGAAGTCGAGCTGGTCCTTGGGGTTCTTCGAGGCCGAGGTGGCCGACAGCACCATGGTGTCGTCGTCCAGGTAGGCCACGGCGGAACCGGCGGCCTGCCGGGCGAGGCGGCCCGTCTCGAAGCGGATGGTGCGGGTACCGAAGGAGCCGTTGTCGATGACGGCTTCGGCGTAGTGGGTCTCGTTCTCCACCAGTGGGTTCTCCGTTACTTGTCGTCTTTTGTCCCGCCTCGCCCGTGTGGCGGGGGGACGGGGTGGAGAAGCGCGCCGTCTGGTGCGGGCCGGTCTTCGATCGAAGCTCCCGGGTTCATTCGCCCGGGGGCCACTACCGAGGACCGGCGGCGGCGAGGTGCGCTTCCCTCGTACGTCGGGACGTCCGGGGGACGTCGGGGTGGTGCCGGTGACGGCCGCGACCTGGTGCGGTACCGGTCGTCACAGCGAATCGGTGTTCTTGTTCCCGTGTTGTGCTACCACATTACAAAGACGTGGTGACACTCCGCACGTACAGCAAAGGGAGCGGCCCCCTTTCCTCAGGGGAACCGCTCCCGTCACGGCGTCTTACTTGGCGCCCGCCGCACCACGGCGGATGCCCAGGCGGTCGACCAGCGCACGGAAGCGCTGGATGTCCTTCTTGGCGAGGTACTGCAGCAGCCGGCGGCGCTGACCGACCAGGATGAGCAGACCACGACGGGAGTGGTGGTCGTGCTTGTGGGTCTTGAGGTGCTCCGTCAGGTCGGAGATCCGACGGGACAGGAGAGCGACCTGGACCTCGGGGGAGCCGGTGTCACCTTCCTTGGTCCGGAAGTCGGCGATGATCTGGTTCTTCGTAGCGGCGTCGAGCGACACGCGTACTCCTCATGGTCTGTGACTGGCCACCGAGCGCCCCCGGTCTTCTCCTCGGGGGATCTTCCATGACTCGGAAGGCGGGATCCGCAGGGCGCGGCCTTCGGAGCGGGACCCCGAGGGTGCGTACGCATACGGCCGTCGTCCAGGGTACCAGTCGGCGGCGGGCCCCTTTACCACGGTCCGTGGAACCGCCCAGGTGGGGCGCGGGGTGCCACTAATGTGAGCGCTCGTACCAGTCCATCGGACCAGTCATATGTCGGGAAGGGGTCGCTGCGACATGGCGGAGACGGCTGAGGAGATCAAGGCACGCAAGGAGCGGGAGAAGAACGAGCTCTACGCCCTCGACATCTCCGGCGTCGAGTGGCACAGCGCGCCGGGCACCGAGGAGCACGAGGAGCGGGTCGAGATCGCCTACCTGCCCGACGGCGCGGTGGCCATGCGGTCGTCCCTCGACCCGGACACGGTTCTGCGGTACACGGAGGCGGAGTGGCACGCGTTCGTGCTCGGCGCACGGGACGGCGAGTTCGACCTGGAACCGGCGCCGGGGGCCGGCGGAGCGGGCACCGGCGGGACGGTGGCCGAGGCCGCCGAGTAGTCCAAGGCGCCTGGCAGCCCGAGCGGTTCGGGCCCGGGCCGGTGCTCCGGGCCGGTGCTCCGGGCCGGTGCTCCGGGCCGGTCCGGATGAGGTGACCGCCCATGATTCTTCTTTCATGGGCGGTTTCTTTCGTTTGTGCAGCGAATGTGTACGCCCCTTGACAGCGACGGGTGTTGTGGGTGGCACTGACTGAGGGTGGGCAGGGCTGACCGGGCGGGGCTGCCGGTGATTAGGCTGGTACCCGACGCGACGCCAGAACCAGCGAACCGGGTACCGGCGTCCCAGGCCCGGGGGAGGCCGGTTCGGACGATGTCGTCCTCATACAGGGCCAGTTCGGACCACTGCAGGTGGTTGCCCCCAGCACGGCACGACGGCACAAGGGTGCTCGACCAGACCAGGAGGAACTGTGGGCAGCGATCGGGACGGGATCCGCGGGGGCTGGGCAACACCCGGCGATGACCAGCCCGATGCGGAGTCCGCCGTCGAGGCGACGGGCGAGTTCACCATCGACTACGCGCCGCCGGCCTGGTACACGCAGAACGCTTCGGGGAGTTCGGAGCCGGGGTCGAGGTCGGGACAGGCAGGGCCGGGGGCCGATGCCTCGTCCTCCTCTTCCCCGAGGCCCGTTCCGCCGTTGCCCGGGTTGACTCCGCCGCCGCACGCGGTCGGCGCTTCGGGGCCTTCGTCCCTTCCTCCGGCACCGGCACCGGGAGCGCCCTTCACCCCGCCCGCGCCCGCTCCCGCGCCGGGTGCTCCTTTTGCTCCGCCGGCTCCCGCGCCGGGAGCGCCTTTCACACCACCCGCTCCGCCGTCCGGGGGGCCGGGTGCCGTCCCGCGGCTTCCGGTGGACAGCGGGTTCGAGCCGACGCCGGGGCCGTCGTCGGCGCCCACGCCGGATCCGGGCCCGGTTTCGCCTGCGGCTCTGCCGGAACCTCCGGTCGGCGGGTCCGACCGGGACTCCGGCAGCGGTGACCTCGAGAGCGGTGCCACCATCCGCTTCTCCGCCGCCGCGCTGAAGCAGGAGATCCAGGACCGTGAGGCCGGAGCCGAAGCCGCCGTCGGGCCCGCCGGGTCCCAGGCGGACGCGGAGCCGGATACGTGGCAGGACCCCGCCGATGACCAGGAACCGACCAACAACGGCGGGCGCACCAAAGACACGGGCGAGCCAAAGGGCGACGTCGAGAACGACGGCACCGACATCGCCGAGCCGTCCGTGGAGTTCGCTGACGGCGAAGAGCGCGACGAGAGCGACGAGCACAAGTCGGGGGCGGAGGCGAAGTCCGAGAAGCCCGAGACGGAGACCACGGCCGAGGCGGACGCGCCCGCACTCGAGGACGCGGTGCCCCCGACGACCGTTCCGGCGGTTGCCGAACCCGAGGACGCGAAGCCGGTGGACGACGAACCGGTGGACGAACCGGCAGGTTCCGCGTCCGGCGCCCTCGGCGGGCCCGAGGACTCCGTGCCTGCCGCGTCCGGCACCTCGGCCTCGGAGGTCTGGACTCCCCCGGCACCGCCGGTCGTGCCTCCCCCGTCGTACCCCGCCGCGCCGGCGCCGGCGAGCCAGTGGCCGGCGCAGTCGCCGCAGGTTCCCGCAGCGCCCCCGGCACCGGTCGTCCCGGCGCCGGCGCAGCCGGCGGACGTGGACGCGGGCGTGTCCGCCCAGCAGCCGCAGCCTCCGTTCCAGCCGCAGCCGCCGCAGCCCGCGCCCGCCGCCTGGAACACACCGGGCGGACCGACACCGCCGCACCAGGCACCCGCCCCGTCCGCACAACAGCCGCACCAGGCACCCGCCCCGTCCGCACAACAGCCGCAGCAGCCTCCGTTCCAGCCGCAGCCGCCGGTGCAGCAAGCCGCTCCGCCTGCCGGATACGGCTTCCCCCAGCCGGGCGCTCCCCTCCCCGGCCCCCAGGCCGGTTACGGCTTCCCGCCCGCCGGCCCCGCTCCTGCCTCCCCGGCCCTCCCGGCCCAGCCGGGCGGTTACGGCTTTCCACAGCAGCCAGTGCCCCCGCAGGCCCAGCCCCAGCAACCCGGTGTGCCCCCGCAGGCCCAGCCCCAGCAACCCGGTGTGCCCCCGCAGGCCCAGCCCCAGCAACCGCAGGCCGCCCAGCAGGGGTTCCCCCTCCAGCAGCCCCATGCTCCGCAGCCCCAGCAGGCCGGCCGGCCGCCGCAGCCGCCCGTCGATCCGCGTGCCGGGGCCGCCTGGCCGCAGCCCATCCAGCACGACCAGCGGCAGCCGACCAACCCCGGTGCCGCACCGCTCGGTTACACCGCGGCCGTGGAACTCTCGTCGGACCGGCTGCTCAACAGCCGCAAGCAGAAGGCCAAGAGCAGCCGTTCCGCGGCGGGCGGGTCGCGGTTCAAGCTGGGCGGCAAGAAGGAGGAGGCCGAGCGGCAGCGGAAGCTGGAGCTGATCCGTACTCCGGTGCTGTCCTGCTACCGGATCGCCGTGATCAGTCTCAAGGGCGGCGTGGGCAAGACGACCACGACCACCGCGCTCGGGGCCACCCTCGCCAGTGAGCGGCAGGACAAGATCCTCGCGATCGACGCCAACCCCGACGCCGGTACGCTCGGCCGCCGGGTGCGGCGGGAGACCGGGGCCACCATCCGTGACCTGGTGCAGGCGATCCCGCACCTCCACTCGTACATGGACATCCGGCGGTTCACCTCGCAGGCGCCCTCCGGTCTGGAGATCATCGCCAACGACGTGGACCCCGCCGTCTCGACGACGTTCAACGACGAGGACTACCGGCGGGCGATCGACGTCCTGGGCAAGCAGTACCCGATCATCCTCACGGACTCCGGTACGGGTCTGCTCTACAGCGCCATGCGCGGGGTGCTGGATCTGGCCGATCAGCTCATCATCATCTCGACGCCGTCCGTGGACGGTGCGAGCAGCGCCAGTACGACGTTGGACTGGCTGTCGGCCCATGGATACGCGGATCTCGTGTCGCGGTCACTCACGGTCATCTCGGGTGTGCGCGAGACCGGCAAGATGATCAAGGTCGACGACATCGTCTCGCACTTCCAGACGCGGTGCCGCGGCGTGATCGTCGTACCGTTCGACGAGCATCTGGCCGCCGGTGCGGAGGTCGACCTGGACATGATGCGGCCGAAGGTGCGGGAGTCGTACTTCCACCTCGCGTCGATGGTTGCCGAGGACTTCGTCCGGCACCAGCAGTCGCACGGCCTGTGGACCTCCGACGGCAACCCGCCGCCGGTCGCCGCCCCGCCGCTGCCGGGCCAGTACGCCCCGGGTCAGCCCTACGCCGGCCAGCAGGCCCCGCACCCTCACCAGCCGCCGCACCACCCCCAGCAGCCGCAGCCCGGCCTGCCGTACGCCCCGCCCCCGGGACAGCCTTACCCGCAGCCGGGTCACGGTCAGCCTCCGGCACAGCCCGGCCAGGGATATCCGCAGGCCGCTCCGGGCCGGCCGTACCCCCAGCCGCCCGGTTACGGCTATCCGCAGCCGGACGGGACGGACCAGCACGCTCAGCCCGGCGGCGGGCAGACTCCGCCTGCGCAAGCACCGCCTCCGCAGCAGTAACTGCCCCGCATGCCGGCCGACCGGCCCCTTTCGAGGGGCCGGTCCTGTTGTCGGCCCGCTTCTACGGTGCGACCGGCATCGTCGAAGAGCGCGGCGACGCCGGTGTGGCGAAGACCAAGGAACTCACGGGCGGGCTCGGGGCGCACTCGGTGGTCGAGGCCGTCGGACCCACGGGTCCACGATGCAGGCGATCGGCGCCCGCCCGGCCGGGCGGGCGCCTGGGCTTCGCCGGCATCCGCGTGGAGGGCGGCCCCGCCCCGGTGCGCCGGTTCCTGCCCGAGCTGATCCAGCTCATCCGGGACCGCAGGATCAACCCCGGCAAGGTCTTCGACCTCACCCTCCCCCTGGGCCAGGCAGCAGAGGCTTACAAGGCCATGGACGAGCGGCGCACCACCAAGGTGCTCCTCACCCTCTGCCGCGCCTGTCTACGGCCTCTCGGCCGCTGCCACCAGTTCCTTGCAGCGCCTGACGTCCGCGGCCATCTGTTCCATCAGCGCCTCGAGCGAGTCGAACTTCGCCTGGCCGCGGACGAAGACGAGGAAGTCGACGGCCACGTGGAGACCGTAGAGTTCCAGGCCGACGCGGTCGATGGCGTACGCCTCGACCGTGCGCTCGGTGCCGTCGAACTGGGGGTTGGTGCCGACGGAGATCGCCGCCGGCATGGCCTCGCCCTGGGCGTGCAGCCAGCCCGCGTAGACGCCGTCGGCCGGGATCGCGGTGTGCGGGAGCGTCTCGACGTTGGCCGTGGGGAAGCCCAGTTCGCGACCGCGCCGGGCGCCGCTGACGACCACGCCCTCCACCCGGTGCGGACGGCCCAGGATCTCGGCGGCGCCCTCGACCTCGCCCTCGGCGATCAGGCGGCGGGTGAGCGTGGAGGAGAACGGCTCGCCGTCGCCCGCCTCACCGCTGACGTACAGATCCACCACCTCGACCTCGAAGTCGTAGACCTTGCCCTGTTCGGCGAGGAAGTCCACGGTGCCCGCGGCCCGGTGGCCGAAGCGGAAGTTGGGACCCTCGACGACCGCCCTGGCGTGCAGCTTGTCGACCAGGACCTTCCCCACGAACTCGGCCGGCGACAGCTTCGAGAACTCCGTGGTGAAGGGGAGGATCAGGACCGCGTCCACTCCCAGTTCGGCCATGAGTTCGGCGCGGCGGTGGTGCGGGGCGATCAGCGGCGGGTGGCTGCCGGGGCGGACCACCTCGCTGGGGTGCGGGTCGAAGGTGACGACGACCGCGGGGGCGTCCAGCTCGCGGGCGCGGTCCACGGCATGCCTGATGATCAGCTGGTGCCCACGGTGGACTCCATCGTAGGAACCGATGGTGACGACGCTGCGCCCCCAGTCCTGGGGGATGTCCTCCAAGCCACGCCAGCGCTGCACTGCCTGCTCCTTGTCGAAACCTCGTCGGGCCGAATCCGTGGACTTCTCCTGCGCAGGTCTAAGGGTGCCATGCCGACCGCAGTCGGCTCGCATCGGTATCGGCGCTCCGGCACTGTGACGCCGTGCACTCCCCGTCGCGGCTCAGGCGGGGACGCCCACTCCCGCCCGGGTCTCGATCACCCGCCGGGTGCCGGGGCCGACCACGCCCGCCCATTCCTGGGGCGCGTCCGCCAGCCAGTGGGCCAGGACGGCGGCGAAGCCCGGGACGTGCCGCCCCAGGTCGGCCAGGACGTGGTCGAAGCGGGCTGCGCCGTCGGGGGTGCGGACGAGGAGCAGGCCGGTGTGGTGGACGAGCTCGCGCGCGGGGTCGCCGGTGTGGCGGGGGCCGTCGGCATGGCGGGCGGCGGCGCCCAGCACCGCCGCCAGTACGCCGGGGTCGTCGTCGCGGGTGAGGAGCGGGTCCAGCAGTGCGCGGCGCAGGGGGCGCGAGGCGGGGGTGCCGGGCTCGGCGAGAGCACCGGCGAGAGCGGCCCGCAGCGGTTGCGGACCGGCGTCCAGCAGGCCGGTGAGCAGGGGCAGGAGTACGTCGCGGTCGGCCGGCTCCTGGTCCAGGCGCCGGTCCGCGTACGCGGCCAGCTGCCCCGCGAGGTCCGGCCGCCGCTCCACCGCCGCACCCACCAGTGCGGCGACACGGAGGGACAGGCCGGGCGTGTCGGCGTCGGCGTCGGCGTGCACATGGGCGGTCGCACAGGCATCCGCTTCGGTGGAAACGGGCGCATCGGCGGGAGTGTCCGGTGTTCCGCCCGCCTGCGTCCGGGCGAGCCTCGCGCGGAAGGCGTCGAGGACGGCCTCCGGATGGGTGGCGAGGGCGCCGGCCAGCGCGCTCGGCGGAACGTACGGGTCACCGGCCGCGAAGTGCTCAAGGGCCCGCGCGAGGTGACGGTTCCCGGTGCTCGGGTCCTGGACGAGCAGGGCGAGGGCGCCGCCGTCGAGCGTGCGGTCCCCGGTGCGTACGAGCAGGGCGAGGGCCGCGTACCGCAGCAGGGTGCGGTCGGCCTCGTCGCGGGCGTGCGGTGCGGCCAGCAGCCCGTACGTCACCGCTGCCTCGCGGCGGGCGGGGCGCTCGTCGCGGGCCCAGCGGTCGACGGCCCGGCACACCACCGAGGGGGTCTCCTCGGCGAGCGCACCGAGCAGTTGTCCGGCCCGCCGGTGCGGGCTGTCGGCGAGCGCCTCGGTCAGGGCGTCCGGGGCGCGGTGCCGATGGGTGTGCAGCAGTGCTTGTGCCGCCGTCGCGGCCGTCGCGTGCGGGGTGGCGGGCAGCGGCCGTTCGTCCCCGAACCACCGGACGAGGTGCGGGAGTACGGCGACGGGGTCGGCGCTGAACAGACGGGAGGCCGCGTCCAGGAAGCGGGGGCCGGTCTCGTGCGGGGGCCCGTCGGCGTGGACGAGACCGCGCAGCAGCTCGAAGCCGGTCTCCAGGGACAGGGGAAGAGCGGTCCAGAAGGCCGGGCCCAGCTCGCCGGGCACCGGCCGGCGCTGCTGCCGCCAGGCCACGATCCGGTCGGCCAGCAGCCGCAGCACCCCTGTGTAGGGAGTGGCGTCGGGCACGCGCGCGAGGGTCTCGGTCAGCAGCCGGACGGCCCACCAGGAGCCGGTGCCGGCGTCGAGGGCGTGCACCAGGCCGGCGAGCCGGGAGGCGAGGGGGCCGGTGCCGTGCTGCCGGGCGAGCAGCAGCATGGCCTGCACGACGGGGCCGACGCGGTGGTGCGGAACGGGCACGCTGTCGGGGTCGGGGGCGAGGCCGGGGTCACCGTGGACCAGGGCGCGCAGGGCTCCGTCCAGGTCCAGGTGGGTGCCCTGGAGCCAGTCGGCGAGTTCCTCATGGGCGAAGCGGTAGCCGGTCCCGGCCGGGACGAGGAGGCCCTCGGCGAGTACGGCGGAGGCCCAGCCGGTGCCGCCGCCCAGAGCGGCCGGGGCGGGCCCCCAGGGGAACACCGCCTCGAACGCCGCCCGGTCCAGTTCGCCCTGCCCGGGGCCGAGGCTGCGACGGGCGGCCGCGTGCACCTGCCCGGAGACCCTGGCGGCCAGCCGGCGTACTGCGGTGCCGCGCAGCCCGCTCCCGGCGGCGAGGCGTACGGCCACGCGCAGGCACATCAGGTCCAGGTGGGCGGAGAGGACGTCGTGGCGGTCCGCGCGGGCGTCCGGCGCGTCCGGGGCGTCGGCGAGGGCGGCCCTGACCTCGGCGAGCAGCCGGAGCGTCAGCGGGTGCCGGGTGTCGGCCGGGGAGCCCTCCGGGATGCCGTAGCGGGCCCGTGCCTCGATGGCCTCGTCGGCGGTCAGGTCGCCGAGCCGCACGCACGCGGGAAGACCCTCGGCGGTGGGCCCGCCCGGGGACTCGCCCCGGTGCCGGTGCAGCAGCTCCGCCGGGAGGAGCGCGCCCGCGCTCTCCCAGTACTCCGCGCGGCACCCCACCACCAGGCGCGCCCCGGTCCGCCCCAGCCACCGTGCCGTCCCGTCGGTCCACTGGGCGAGGCGGCCGGCCAGGACGGGCGGCATCTCCTCGGGGCCGTCGAGGAGGAGCAGCAGAGGACGGCCGGCGCCGCGGGCCAGGTCGGCGAGGCGCGCCGGGCCGGTGTCGCCGAGACTTTCGGGCCCGGCCGGGAACGGGGTGCGGGACGCGGCGACGATGCGGGCGGCCCGGTCGAGCGCCCGCCGGGCCGCGTCGGCGACGGAGAGGTCGTCCTCCCGCAGATCGGCGCCGCGCAGCCACAGCGTGGGGCCGCCGGCGCGGTGACGGCGTGCGGCGAGTGCCGCGAGCTCCGTCGTACGGCCGCTGCCGGGCGGTCCGACCAGGCCGAGGACCGCGGCCGGACCGTGCTCGAACGCGGTGAACTCGGCGGTGGTGGCCGTCCGTTCCACCGGAACGACGTCTCCGGGGCCGAGGGCGCCCGACGGGCCGTCCTGCCCGACCGAGGTGGCCGTGAGTTCCAGCACGCCGGCGAGGTTGAGGTCGGTGCCGTACGCCGGGACCGTCGCCGCGTTCTCGGCGAGCAGCGCGGCGAGGGGGCCCGGGGCGGGGCGGAGCGGCACGGCGAAGCCGCCGTCACGGCCGCCTGCGCGGAGCGCGGTGCCGAGGACGCCGAGTACGGCGCCGGTGGCGGCGTCGAGCACCGGGCCGCCGGCCGCTCCGCCACCGGTGCGCAGCGCGTCGCGGCCGGTGGTGCCGATGGCGAGCTCCAGCGCGTCGTCGAGGGTGTGGCGGCGCCCGGTGGCGGTGTACGTCACGGTGGTCGCGCCGAGTACGCGTGCCTCGCGCCAGCAACCGGCGGCGATCCGCACGTAGGTGCCGCTGTCGACGCGGTCCCGCGCGGTGACGGGCAGCGGGTCGACGCCGAGCCCTTCGGCATGCAGGAGCGCGAGGCCGAGCCCGGGCAGCGGGATGACGGCGTCGGCACCCACGACGCGGCGGCGGTCGCCGGGGGCGTGCAGGACGAGGCCGGAAAGGCCGTCGACTGCCTCGTGGCTGGTGATCAGCGTGCCGCGGTGGTCGGCGGGGAAGGCGAGACCGCGCGGGCGGCCGGCGAGGTCCTGAACACGGACGAGGACATCGGCGGGCGGCGGCTCCCGCCGCGCCGGAGGGGTCTCCCCCGGGCCCCGGCCGGCCGGGTCGTGGAGCGGGCCCCGCTCGTGACGGGACGGATCGCGCGACGTCATCGTCGAACCTTCATGCCGTGCCTTCGTGCCGTGCTGTCGACTGCCTCGGCCTCGACAGTAGGGCCGGATGATCAGCAGAACAGCGCCCTCGGCAAACGCGCCCCCTTCCACTCCCTCGTTCACTCCGAGCGCCTGCACTTACGGGTGAACGGGAAGCCCCAAGTGGACACTCTGGAGGTGGGGGAACCGAGGGGGGACCGTGGAGCGGCGGCATGCGATCCCCGTGACGCCGCTCCACGGGCGGACCCGGCGGCGCCGGACGGCCGGGCCGTCCGGCGCCCCTCGACCCCGCCCGTCAGCCGAAGACCGCCAGGCTCTTGGCCTTGCCCCGGTGTTCCTCGACGAGGGCGAGGAAGGTGCCCTCGGGGTCGAAGACGGCGACCGGGCCGGCGCCCGCGTACTCCTCGGGCATCTCCAGGCGCACGCCGTTGGTGAGCAGCCGGGCACGCCGGACGTCGACGTCCCAGCGGGGGAAGGCCGCCGTGGCGGCCTCGGCGATCGGCAGCACGGTCAGTTCCTGCTGGAGCTGGTCGAGGGTGCGGGCCGTGTCCAGTCCGTACGGGCCTACGCGGGTCCTGCGCAGCACCGTGAGGTGACCGCCGACGCCCAGGTCCGCGCCCAGGTCGCGGGCGAGGGCGCGGATGTACGTACCGGAGGAGCAGACGACGGAGACGACCAGGTCGAGCACCGGCGTACCGTCCTCCGCGACGGCCGGGCGGACGTCGTGGACGGTGAACGAGGAGACGGTGACCGGCCGGGCCGGGATGTCGAACTCCTCGCCCTCACGGGCCCGCTTGTAGGAACGCACGCCGTCGATCTTGATGGCGCTGACCTTGGACGGCACCTGCATGATGGCGCCGGTCAGCTTGGCCACTCCGGCGTCGACGTCCTCCCGGGTGACCTTGGAGGCGTCCGTGGACGAGGTGATCCCGCCCTCGGCATCGTCCGTGAGGGTGTCCTGCCCGAGCCGGATGGTGCCCAGGTACTCCTTCTCGGTCAGCGCGAGGTGACCGAGGAGCTTGGTGGCCCGCTCGATGCCGAGGACGAGGACGCCCGTCGCCATCGGGTCGAGGGTTCCGGCGTGGCCGACGCGGCGGGTCCGGGCGATGCCGCGCATCTTGGCGACCACGTCGTGCGAAGTGAAGCCCGACGGCTTGTCGACGATGACAAGGCCGTCGGGCGTGGTGTGCTTCTGGGTCATCCGGCGGTGTCGTCCGTCTCGTCGTCCTCGGGGTTCTCGGGGTCCTCGGGCTTGCGGTACGGGTCGGCCCCGCCCGCGTACGTGGCGCCCGCGGACGCCTCCCGTACCTTGGCGTCGGACTGGCGCGCCTTGTCGAGGAGGTCCTCGATGTTGCGCGCGGTGTCCGGGAGCGCGTCCATGACGAACTCCAGGGTCGGCGTGAACTTCACGCCCGCCGCCCGGCCCACCTCGGAGCGCAGGACGCCCTTGGCGCTCTCCAGGCCCGCCGCGGCGGCATCGCGCTCCTCGTCGTCCCCGTACACCGTGTAGAAGACGGTCGCCTCCCGCAGGTCACCCGTGACCCGGGTGTCCGTGATGGTGACGTGCGTGCCGAGCCGCGGGTCCTTGATCCCGCGCTGCAGCTTCTGGGCCACCACCTCCCGGATGAGGTCCGCCAGCCTTTTCGCCCGCGCGTTGTCGGCCACTGGTCCGTCTCCCGTTCTTTCCTGTCCGCGTTGTCAAAGCCCCGCGTTCCCGGGGCTGGATTCGTCAGTCGTCCTCGCCGTGGAAGCGCCGCCTGACGGACAGCAGCTCCACCTCGGGGCGCCCGGCGACCAGCCGCTCGCACCGGTCCAGTACGTCGGTCAGGTGCGCCGCGTCGCCGGACACCACCGCCAGGCCGATGACGGCCCTGCGGTGAAGATCCATGTGATCCACCTCGGCCGCGCTCACCGCGTACTTCCGCTGGAGCTCGGCGACGATCGGGCGGACGACGGAGCGCTTCTCCTTCAGCGACCTGACGTCGCCGAGGAGGAGGTCGAAGGACAGCGTCCCCACATACATGTACAACCGGTTCACCCGCCGGTACGGGATCGATGCCCCCGCCGTCCGTTGTGGGCGGGGACATCAGAACCGTACATCGAAGGGGCGTGCCGATCGACGGATATTACGCTCCGCCGACCGGTCCGCCGGCCCCGGACGCACGAGCCGGCCGGCGGGACAGGGGTCCCGCCGGCCGGCACACACCGTGGGGTGTTACGCCCGCGGCTTCTCGCGCATCTCGTAGGTCGCGATGACGTCGTCGACCTTGATGTCGTTGAAGTTTCCGAGGTTGATACCGCCCTCGAAGCCTTCCCGGATCTCGGTGACGTCGTCCTTGAAGCGGCGCAGACCGACGATGTTGAGGCTCTCCGCGATGACCTTGCCGTCGCGGAGGAGGCGCGCCTTGGTGTTGCGCTTGACCTCGCCGGAGCGGATGAGAACACCCGCGATGTTGCCCAGCTTGGACGAGCGGAAGACCTCGCGGATCTCCGCCGTGCCGAGCTCGACCTCTTCGTACTCCGGCTTGAGCATGCCCTTGAGGGCCGCCTCGATCTCCTCGATCGCCTGGTAGATGACCGAGTAGTACCGGACATCCACGCCTTCGCGCTCGGCCATCTGCTGTGCCCGCCCGGCGGCGCGCACGTTGAAGCCGATCACGATGGCGTCCGAGCCCATCGCCAGGTCGATGTCGGACTCCGTGACCGCACCGACGCCGCGGTGCAGGACGCGGATGTCGACCTCTTCGCCGACGTCCAGCTGGAGCAGCGAGGACTCGAGGGCCTCGACCGATCCGGACGCGTCACCCTTGATGATCAGGTTCAGCTGCTGGATCTCGCCGGCCTTGAGCACCTTGTCCAGGTCCTCCAGCGACACGCGGCGCGTGCGCTTGGCGAACGCGGCGTTGCGCTCACGGGCGGCACGCTTCTCGGCGATCTGACGGGCCGTACGGTCCTCGTCGACGACGATGAAGTTGTCGCCCGCACCCGGGACGTTGGTCAGGCCCAGGACCTGGACCGGCGTCGACGGGCCGGCCTCGGCGACGTTGTTGCCGTTGTCGTCGAGCATGGCGCGCACGCGGCCGTAGGCGTCGCCCACCACCATCGTGTCGCCGACCCGCAGGGTGCCTCGCTGCACGAGGACGGTCGCCACGGCACCGCGGCCGCGGTCGAGCCGGGACTCGATCGAGATGCCCTGCGCGTCCTGCGTCGGGTTGGCCCGCAGGTCGAGCGAGGCGTCGGCGGTGAGGACGACGGCCTCCAGGAGGCTGTCGATGTGCAGACCCTGCTTGGCGGAGATGTCGACGAACATGGTGTCGCCGCCGTACTCCTCGGCCACCAGACCGAATTCGGTCAGCTGACCGCGCACCTTGGTCGGGTCGGCACCCTCGACGTCGATCTTGTTGACCGCGACGACGATCGGGACCTCGGCCGCCTTGGCGTGGTTGAGCGCCTCGATGGTCTGCGGCATGACGCCGTCGTTGGCCGCGACGACCAGGATCGCGATGTCGGTCGACCGCGCACCACGGGCACGCATGGCGGTGAACGCCTCGTGACCCGGGGTGTCGATGAAGGTGATCCTGCGCTCTTCCTCGTTGACCTCGGTCGCGACCTGGTAGGCACCGATGTGCTGGGTGATGCCGCCGGCCTCGCCCGCGATGACGTTCGTCTTGCGGATGGCGTCGAGGAGGCGGGTCTTGCCGTGGTCGACGTGACCCATGACGGTGACGACCGGCGGACGGACCACCAGGTCCTCCTCGCCGCCCTCGTCCTCGCCGAACTCCAGGTCGAAGGACTCGAGCAGCTCACGGTCCTCCTCCTCCGGGCTGACGATCTGAACCGTGTAGTTCATCTCGCCGGCAAGGAGGTGGAGCGTCTCGTCGGAGACGGACTGGGTCGCGGTGACCATCTCGCCGAGGTTCATCATGACCGCGACGAGCGACGCCGGGTTGGCGTTGATCTTCTCCGCGAAGTCGGTGAGCGAGGCACCGCGCGACAGGCGAATGCTCTCGCCGTTGCCGCGAGGCAGCATCACGCCGCCGACCGACGGGGCCTGCATGGCCTCGTACTCCTGGCGCCTCTGCCGCTTCGACTTGCGGCCACGACGGGCCGGGCCGCCGGGACGGCCGAAGGCGCCCTGCGTGCCACCACGGCCACCGGGACCGCCGGGACGGCCACCGAAACCGGGACGGCCACCGCCGCCACCGAAGCCGCCGCCACCGGGACGACCGGCGAAACCGCCGCCGCCACCGGGACGACCGCCGCCACCCGGGCCGGCCGGGCGACCGGCGAAGCCGCCGCCACCGGGACGACCGCCGCCGGGACGACCGGCACCGGCCGGACCACGGCCACCGCCGGGACCGCCACCGGGACGGGGACCGGCAGCCGGACGCTGCGGCATCATACCGGGGTTGGGACGCGGACCGCCGGGGCCGCCGCCACCGGGACGGGGACCGCCACCCTGCGGACGGGGCATCGAGCCCGGGGAGGGACGCTGCCCGCCCGGAGCCTGCGGACGCGGACCGCCGCCGCTCTGGCCGCCGGGGGCCTGGGGACGGGGGCCGCCGCCGGGGGCACCGGGACCGCCGGGACGCGCGCCCTGCGGGCGGGGCGACTGCGGGCGGGCCATACCGGTGGAACCACCGGAGGTGAAGGGATTGTTACCCGGACGCGGGCCGGCCGGGCGTCCACCCGGACGCTGACCGCCGCCACCGGGACGCTGGCCCTGACCGGCCGGACGGCCGCCCTGACCACCCTGGCCGCCCTGGCTGCCCTGACCACCCTGGCCGGCGGGACGACCGCCGGGCTTGGGGGCACCGGGACGCGCGCCGGGCTTCGGTCCGGCCGGAGCCGGAGACGGGGCCTGAGCGGCGGCCGGCGGGGCCTGGAACTCCGGGGCCGCCGGAGCCGGACGCGGCGCGGGGCGCGGGCCCGGGGTCGGGCGCGAGCCGGCGGGGGTCACCGGAGCGGGCTCCGACGGGGCCGCGGGCTGCTGGGCCGCGGCGGGCTTGGGTGCGGCCGGCGGCCGCGGTGCTGCCGGACGTGCCTGCGCCGGGGACGGCGCGGGCCTGGGCGCGGCCTTCCTGGGCGCGCCGGGCTTGGCACCGGACTTGCCGTTGCCCCCGCCCTGCTGGAACGCGTCGGTCAGCTTGCGTACTACGGGCGCTTCGATCGTCGAAGACGCCGAACGGACGAATTCACCGAGCTCCTGGAGCTTGGCCATGACGACCTTGCTCTCGACACCGAACTCCTTGGCGAGTTCGTAGACCCGGACCTTAGCCACTTCGCTCCTCTGAGGTCCGGGTTGCGTCCGGACCGTCGCTAGTTCATGGGCGTACTCATCGCGTACTCATCGAGTGCTCATCGCAATCTCGACCTGCTTTCGACTCGCGAGGTACCAGACCGCACGGGGGGTTCCGCACGGCATGTCTTCCTACGGGTTGCTGTCGCAACCCTGTGCCTGCTCGACGTAGTGGCGCAACGCCTTTACGTCGAGCGGTCCCGGGACGCGGAGCGCCCGCGGAAACGCCTTTCGGCGTACCGCCTGGTCGAGACAGACCGGGGCGGGGTGTACGTACGCGCCCCGACCGGGCAGCGTACCGCGTGGATCGGGGACACACACATCCTCGATCGCCACGATCCGCAGCAGTTCGTTCTTGACCGCTCGCTCCCGGCAGCCCACGCAGGTGCGCTCTGGGCGCGCGCGGGTAGGTGTCCGGCCAGACACTCCTAAGTCTACCTCCCCGGACCGACCTCACCCCCATGGGGCAAGCATCGAACACGTGCCGCGCGTGAGACTGTCGTGATCTCAGCCAACGGCGGCTTGGATCTATTCCCCGGACTGCTCCGTGTCCGGCCGGATGTCGATCCGCCAGCCGGTCAGGCGGGCGGCCAGGCGGGCGTTCTGCCCCTCCTTGCCGATCGCCAGGGACAACTGGTAGTCCGGCACGGTCACCCGGGCGGACCGGGCCGCCAGGTCCACGACCTCCACCTTGGTGACGCGGGCCGGGGAGAGCGCGTTGGCCACCATCTCGGCCGGGTCGTCCGACCAGTCGACGATGTCGATCTTCTCGCCGTTCAGCTCGCCCATCACGTTGCGTACGCGGCCGCCCATGGGGCCGATGCACGCGCCCTTGGCGTTCAGCCCGGACCGGGTGGAGTGGACGGCGATCTTCGTACGGTGGCCGGCCTCGCGGGCGATGGCGGCGATCTCCACCGAGCCGTCGGCGATCTCCGGCACCTCCAGGGCGAAGAGTTTCTTCACCAGATTGGGATGTGTGCGCGAGAGGGTGACGGACGGGCCACGCACGCCCTTCGCCACCCGGACGACGTAGCTGCGCAGCCGCAGCCCGTGCGTGTAGGTCTCACCGGGCACCTGCTCCTGCACCGGCAGGATGGCCTCCAGCTTGCCGATGTCGACCAGGACGTTCTTCGGGTCGCGGCCCTGCTGGACCACACCGGTGACGATGTCGCCCTCACGGCCGGCGTACTCGCCCAGCGTCGCGTCGTCCTCGGCGTCGCGCAGGCGCTGCAGGATGACCTGCTTGGCCGTGGTGGCGGCGATGCGGCCGAAGTCGGACGGGGTGTCGTCGAACTCCCGGGCCTCCTGGCCCTCGTCGAGGTCCTGGGGGTCCTCCTTCGCCCACACCGTCACATGTCCGGTCTCCCGGTCGAGTTTCACACGCGCGTGGCGGCGGCTTCCCTCGGTGCGGTGGTAGGCGATGAGGAGGGCCGATTCGATTGCCTCGACCAGCAGGTCGAAGGAGATCTCCTTCTCCCGTACCAAGAGCCGAAGGGCACTCATGTCGATGTCCACGGTTACGCCTCCTCTTCCGTCTCGTCGTTGGTGTCGTGCGCGTCGTGCGCGGCGGGCTTGTCGTCCTTGCGGTTGAACTCGACCTGGACGCGCGCCCTGCCGATCTCCTCGAAGGCGAGCCGGCGCGCGGTGGGCTTGCGGCCCTTGACGCCGGGCACCTCGAGGTCGAGGCCTTCGTCGTCGGTCCGCAGGATCCGGGCGGTCAGTTCGTCGCCCGTCGTCAGCCGGAAGCCCACCAGGCGGCCCGTGGCACGCACGTAGTGCCGGTGCTCGGTGAGGGGACGCTCGGCGCCCGGGGTGCCGACCTCGAGGGTGTACTCTCCGCTGCCCATCGCGTCGGTCTCGTCGAGCTTCGCCGAGAGCGCGCGGCTCACATCGGCGATCCGGTCCAGATCCGCGCCGGTGTCCGAGTCCACGACCACGCGCAGCACCCTCTTGCGGCCGACCGCGTCCACGGCGATCTCCTCGAGATCGAGGCCCTGCGAGCTGACGAGCGGTTCCAGAAGTTCTCGGAGCCTCTCGCTCTGGGTGCTGCTCATCCGGGTGACTCCTCGGCCGCGTGTGCTGTTGTGGTGTGGGGCGCGTGTCTGGTCAAAGGGTATCCGGTCGCGGGGGGTGATGCCGTCCACCCGGTCACGGAGGGTGCCGCTGAGCGCCGTCGGGGAGATGCACGGGTACCGTGATCACGGGACCGGTCCCTGCCGTCGCCCGGCAGACGGGAGTACGGCGGCAGCGCCTGTGGGTCCCACTTCCGTCGCCACGTTCCGTACGAGCCCCCGAGGACGTCTGCCGTGCCGTTCCCCCACGCTCCGCGCGCCCGTACGGGACCGCGCAGAAGGAGCCTGCTCGCCGTCGCCCCGGCGGCCCTGTTCGCGGCGGGCTGTTCCGCCGCCGAGGATCCCGGCCCCACCGCCGGTAGCCGTCCCCCGGCCGGCGAGCGGGCACGCGTGCGTGCGGCGCGCGACAGCAGGGAGCTGGCCGAGCGGTACGACGCCGTGATCGCGGCGCACGCCGGGCTCGCCCGGCGGCTGGGGCCGCTGCGCGAGGACGCCGTGCGGCACGCGAAGGCCTTCGAGAGTTTCGAGACCGCGGCGGGTACGGCGTCGGCCCCGCCCGAGTCGTCGGTGCCCACGGGGGCGGGGCCGTCCGCCTCGTCACCGGTACCGGCGCCGGTACCCGCGAAGGAGAAGGACGCCCTCGCCGGGCTCGCCGCCGCCGAGCGGGAGATCGCCGACCGGCGCCTGGAGGCGTTGCTGGACGCGCCGGCCGAGCTGGCCAGGCTGCTGGCGTCGGTGGCGGCGGCCGGGGCCGCGCACGTGTTCCTGCTGACGGAGGGCTGACGGGTGAGCGAGGCCGAGGACCGGGAACTGCGGGCGCTGCAGGGCGCCCTGGCTGCGGAGCACGCGGCGGTGTACGGCTACGGGGTCGTCGGCGGGCTGATCGCCGACGATCGGCGTACGGACGCGCGCGCGGCGTACGACGCGCACCGCGCGCGCCGGGACGCGCTGGTCCGCGAGGTGAAGGACACCGGCGCCGACCCCGTGGCGGCGGCCGCGGGGTACGCGCTGCCGTTCCAGGTGCCGGACTCGCCCGCGGCCGTGCGGCTCGCGACGGAGCTGGAGAACCGGGTGGCAGGGGTGTACGCGGACCTGGTGCGCGCGAGCGGGGGCGAGCGGCGCCGTGCGGCGGCCGAGGCGCTGCGGGAGACCGCGGTGCGGGCGGTGCGCTGGGGCGGGGAGAGCGTAGCCTTCCCTGGGCTCGCCGAGCGGGCCGACCCGTCCTCGGGGGCTCCCTCGGCTCCGGCGGTGTGACATGACCGCACGCGAGGGCGTGCGGGAGCGGACGGCGGCAGGTGCCGCGCGCAGCACGAAGGGTACGAAGGGAACGACTCGCGCATGGTCTTCGAACCGCCGCAGCGTCTGGTGAGGGCACTGGGTGAGACGGCTCCCGACGGCGGTGGGGACTGGCTGGAGAAGCTGCCCGGGGCGGCGCGCGAGGCCGTCGCACTGCGCGGGCTGACCGTGGAACGGGTGCAGGTGCCGGGGGGACGCAGCAGTCTGGTGGTGCTGGTGCGGACCACCGACGACCTGCCCGCCGTGCTGAAGCTGGCCCCGGCGCGGGCCCGGCCGAAGAGCGAGCGGGCCGCGCTGGCCCATTGGAACGGCCTGGGTGCCGTCCGGTTGCTGGAGCCCTTCGCCGCGGACGGGGCGCTGCTGCTGGAGCGGCTGCATCCGGATGTCTCGGTGCGGTCCCTGCCGGAGGCGAAGGCGCTGCTCGAGGCCGCCGGGACGCTGCGGCGGCTGTGGGTGGAGCCGCCCGCCGGGGACACCGCTCACGTCTTCGAGACGGTGGCCGAGCGGACCGGCCGGCAGGCCGGGGCCATGCGGGCGGGCGCCACCGGCGACCCGGAGGTGGCGCCGCTGGTCTCGGCGGCGCTGACGGCCCGCGAGGAACTGCTGGCCGGGCCGCCCGAGCACCGGTTGCTGCACGGCACCTTCCGGCAGAGCAAGGTGCTCTCCGCCGAGCGGATGCCGTGGCTGGCGGTGGGCCCGGACCCGGTGGTCGGGGAGCGCGCCTTCGACCTGGCCCGGCTGGTCCGCGACCGGGTGGAGGACCTGGTCGCCCAGCCGTCCGGCGCGGCGACGACCCGCCGCCGGGTGAAGCGCCTGGCGGAGTCCCTGGAGATCGACCAGGAGCGTCTGCGCGGCTGGACCCTGTTCCGCGCGGTGGAGTCCGGTGTACGCGCCCGGCGCGTCGGCCGCGACCGGGACGCGGAGCTGCTCCTGGAGTTCGCGAGCTGGCTCTGACAGCGCGCGGGGCCGCCGGGAGCCCGCTCGGGGAACGTCTCGTACGGGCTCCGGTCCCGTTCACGGTGCTGGTGTTCCTCCCGTCCGCCGGGACGGGACCACGCGGTGAGCCACGGCGTACGGTCCGGCCCCCGGCGGCACTCACGACGCGGAATCCTCCCGGAGTACGCAGACCGGCTCCGGCCCCGTTCACGGTGAGGGCGTGGCCACGGAACGAGCCGGGGCCTCGCCCACGATGAGTGCCTCGCGTTCGCCGGTGCGACGGCGGCCGGGCCGCGGGTGCCGACCGGGATCGCCGGAGCCCGCGCGAAGGACGGTTCCGCGCGGGCTCCTGGTGGTGGGGTGGTCAGGCCGTGAGGCGGGTGATCGCCTCGGCCACCGTGAGTTCCTCGCGTTCGCCGGTGCGGCGGTCCTTCAGTTCGAGGATGCCCTCGGCGGAGCGGCGGCCGGCGACCAGGATCTGCGGGACGCCGATCAGCTCGGAGTCGGTGAACTTCACGCCCGGTGAGACACCCGCGCGGTCGTCGACCAGGACGCGGACGCCGGCGGCGGCGAGCCGGCCGGAGACGTCGAGGGCGAGCTCGGTCTGCAGGGCCTTGCCGGCGGCGACCACGTGGACGTCGGCCGGGGCGACCTCCTTGGACCAGCACAGGCCCTTGTCGTCGGCGGTCTGTTCGGCCAGGGCCGCCACCGCGCGGGAGACGCCGATGCCGTAGGAGCCCATGGTGACGCGGACGGGCTTGCCCTGCGGGCCGAGGACGTCGAGCTTGAGGGCGTCGGCGTACTTGCGGCCCAGCTGGAAGATGTGGCCGATCTCGATGGCGCGGTCGAGCCGGAGCCCGGTGCCGCACCGGGGGCAGGGGTCGCCCTCGTCGACCACCACGACGTCCACGTACGCGTCGACCTCGAAGTCACGGCCGGCGACCACGTTCTTGGCGTGGGTGTCGGCCTTGTTGGCCCCGGTGATCCAGGCGGTGCCGGGTGCCACCCGCGGGTCGGCGATGTAGCGGACCTTCTCCAGGCCCTGCGGACCGACGTAGCCACGCACCAGGTCGGGGCGGCCGACGAAGTCCTCGGCGGTGACCAGTTCGACGGCGGCCGGCGCGAAGTGCGCCTCGACCTTGCCCAGGTCGACCTCCCGGTCGCCGGGGACGCCCACGGCGACGATCTCGCCGTCGACCTTGACCAGCAGGTTCTTCAGCGTGGCCGAGGCGGGGACGCCGAGCGAGGCGGCGAGGGTCTCGATGGTGGGGGTGCCGGGCGTCGGGATCTCCTCGGCGGCCGGTACGGCGGAACCGTCGACGGGCTTCAGCTCGTAGGAGATCGCCTCGGTGTTCGCGGCGAAGTCGCAGTTCGGGCAGTCCGCGAAGGTGTCCTCGCCGGCCTCGGCGGGGGCGAGGAACTCCTCGGACTTGGAGCCGCCCATGGCGCCGGCGGTGGCGGCGCAGATGCGGTAGTCGAGGCCGAGGCGCTCGAAGATCCGCTGATACGCCTGGCGGTGCAGACCGTACGACTGCCCCAGGCCCTCGTCGTCGAGGTCGAAGGAGTAGGAGTCCTTCATCAGGAACTCGCGGCCGCGCAGGATGCCCGCGCGGGGGCGGGCCTCGTCACGGTACTTGCTCTGGATCTGGTAGAGGGTCACCGGCAGGTCCTTGTAGGAGGACGCCTGGTCCTTCACCAGGAGGGTGAAGATCTCCTCGTGGGTGGGGCCGAGGAGGTAGTCGCCGCCCCTGCGGTCCTGGAGGCGGAACAGCTCGGGGCCGTACTCCTCCCAGCGGCCGGTCTCCTCGTAGGGCTCACGCGGCAGGATGGCGGGGAGCAGCACTTCCTGGGCTCCGATGGCGTCCATCTCCTCGCGGACGACGCGTTCGACGTTGGCGAGGACCTTCTTGCCGAGGGGCAGCCAGCTCCAGATGCCGGCGGCGGTCCGGCGTACGTAGCCGGCTCGGACGAGCAGCTTGTGGCTGAGGACCTCGGCGTCCGCCGGGTCGTCGCGCAGCGTCTTCGCCATCAACTGGGACATGCGCTGGACCGGTGCGTTCGCCATGATTCTCGTACTCCTGCTGCGTCTGGGTGATGACAGGAGGTTAGCCGGGCGGGACCGGGCGGCGGAAATCCGTTATCGGCGAAGGAGTGGCAAGGGGGCGCCCATCACGGCGTACGGCTTGGGCGCGCTGGGGAAGTGGACTCGGCGGGCGAGGTCGTCGTAGCCGAGGGAGCGGTACAGGCGGCGGGCGGGGCTCTCGATGTCGATGGCGGAGAGGATCGAACGGGGTTCCTCGGCGCCGTCGGTGATCGTGGTGATCAGGGAGCGGCCGATGCCGTGCTTCTGGTAACGCGGGTGGACGTGGAGTTCGGTGATGACGAAGGAGCCGTCGAGCCAGTCGTCGTGGTCCCGGGCGCGCAGATGGGGCTCGACGACCGTGGACCACCAGTGGGCGCGGTCGTTGGGCATGCCGTAGACGAAGCCGACGAGACGACCGTTGACGGTGGCTCCGAAGGCTCTGGCGCCCGGCAGGGTCATGTGGCGCAGCACGATCTGCCGGCGGACGGCCACCTCGTCGGGGCCGAGGCCGAACGCCTTCGCCTGGACCGCCAGTGCCTCGTCGACGTGGGCGGTGAGGTCGAGGGGGCCGATCACGACGTCGTCGGGGTGGGGGTGCCCGTGACCGGGAAAGCGCAGCATGCCGGGGAGACTACAGGGGGCGGTGGGAGACTGTGGGGTCGGTCAGAACAGGATGCTCATGAACTCGCCGACCTCCCGGAACCCCACCCGCCGGTAGGTCCGGCGCGCGGCGGTGTTGAAGTCGTTGACGTAGAGGCTCGCCACGGGGGCGACGTCCGCGAGGGCGTAGCGGAGTACGGCCGCCATGCCGGGGGCGGCGACCCCCTTGCCCCGGTGTCCGGGTGCCACCCATACGCCCTGGATCTGGCAGGTGCGGTCGGTGGCGGCACCGATCTCGGCCTTGAAGACGACCCTGCCGTCGGCGTCGAAGCGGGCGAAGGAGCGTCCGGCACCGACGAGTTCGGCGACCCGGGCCTGGTAGAGCAGGCCGCCGTCACCGGCCAGCGGGGAGATCCCGACCTCCTCGGTGAACATCGCCACGCAGGCCGGCATGATTTTTTCCATCTCGTCCTTGCGGACGCGGCGGACGTAGGGGTCCGGGGCGATGTCGTCGGGCAGGCGGTCGGTGACCATCAGGGGCTGGTGGGCGCGGACCTCGCGGGCGGGGCCCCACTGGGGTTCGAGGAGCCGCCACAGTGCGGCGGTGGGCGTCGCGGGGCCGACGACGGAGGAGCAGCGGCGGCCGGCCCGGCGGGCGCGGTCGGCGAAGGCTCGGACGGCCCGGGGGGTGGCGCAGATGGGGACCAGGTTGGCGCCCGCGTAGCACAGGGAGGTGAGCATGCCACCCTCGTACCAGCCCCACATCTCGCCACCGAGGCGCCACGGGTCCAGGCCGGCGACCTGCACCCGGGATGCCACGAAGGCGTTCGTCACGGGCTCGCGGTCGAGGATGGCGAGGGCGGCGTCCAGGTCGCTCGGTTCGAGGACCCGGGAGGTGGTCTGCGTCAACACGTGCGGGGGCCTCACACACTTGGGTCTGCTGGTTTCCGCACTGTACCCGCCGCATTTGTGTGCTGCCGACTCGCGGGAGAGAAACGGTCCTGCCCGGGGTTTCCCGGGCAGGAAGCGCCAAGGGGCCGGTCGGCCCGGGCGGGCGGACCGGCCTGGCGGGCCTGGGGCGAGGCGGCCCGACGGGTGGCGGGCCGACGGGTGGCGGGCTGACGGACTTCGTCAGCCGGCGACCGAGATCCGGGGTTCGCCGGAGGTCACGCCGTCGGCCTCCATCTGTTCGGCGATCTTCATGGCTTCCTCGATGAGGGTCTCCACGATCTTCGACTCCGGGACGGTCTTGATGACCTCGCCCTTCACGAAGATCTGCCCCTTGCCGTTGCCCGAGGCCACACCCAGGTCGGCCTCGCGGGCCTCCCCCGGACCGTTGACCACACAGCCCATCACCGCCACCCGCAGCGGAACCTCCATGCCCTCCAGACCGGCCGTGACCTCGTCCGCGAGCTTGTACACGTCGACCTGGGCACGCCCGCAGGACGGACACGAGACGATCTCCAGGCCGCGCTGCTTCAGGTTCAGCGACTCCAGGATCTGCAGGCCCACCTTGACCTCCTCCGCCGGCGGCGCCGACAGCGAGACCCTGATCGTGTCCCCGATGCCCTGGGACAGCAGCGCCCCGAAGGCCACCGCCGACTTGATCGTGCCCTGGAAGGCCGGGCCCGCCTCGGTGACCCCCAGGTGCAGCGGGTAGTCGCACTGCGCGGCGAGCTGCCGGTAGGCCTCCACCATCACGACCGGGTCGTTGTGCTTGACCGAGATCTTGATGTCCCTGAAACCGTGCTCCTCGAACAGCGAGGCCTCCCACAGCGCCGACTCCGCCAGCGCCTCCGGCGTCGCCCTGCCGTACTTCTGCAGCAGCCGCCGGTCCAGCGATCCCGCGTTCACCCCGATCCGGATCGGCGTGCCGTGGTCCTTGGCCGCCTTCGCGATCTCCCTGACCTTGTCGTCGAACTGCTTGATGTTGCCCGGGTTGACCCGCACCGCCGCACAGCCCGCCTCGATCGCCGCGAACACGTACTTCGGCTGGAAGTGGATGTCGGCGATCACCGGGATCTGCGACTTGCGCGCGATCGTCGCCAGCGCGTCCGCGTCGTCCTGCGTCGGACACGCCACCCGCACGATCTGGCACCCCGACGCCGTCAGCTCCGCGATCTGCTGCAACGTCGCCCCGATGTCCGACGTGCGCGTCGTCGTCATCGACTGCACCGACACCGGCGCGTCCCCGCCCACCGCCACCGACCCGACCTGGATCTGCCGGCTCTTGCGTCGCGGGGCGAGCGTGGTCGGAACGGACGGCATGCCGAGAGAAATCGCAGTCATCTGCTGTGCAACCCCAAGTCGTGGATCAAGGTCCGGCTCCCGGTGAGCAGCGGGCTCCGGGCTCCGAGATTACGGCACCGCCATCGGCCCCGGCACATCCCGGCCGTAAACCCACCCAAAGGACGATGGCCCGGAACGAAACGGTTCCAGGCCATCGTGAACGGCAGGTGTCCGGCGGATGCGTTCCGGACGGGCCCTACGAGATCCGTATCGGGTTCACCACGTCCGCGACGAGGACGAGGAGGGTGAAGCAGACGAAGATCCCGGCCACCACGTAGGCCACCGGCATCAGTTTCGCCACGTCGAACGGGCCCGGGTCGGGACGGCGCAGCACCCTGGCGAGGTTGCGGCGCAGCGACTCCCACAGGGCGCCCGCGATGTGCCCGCCGTCGAGGGGCAGCAGCGGGAGCATGTTGAACAGGAACAGGGAGAGGTTGAAGCCCGCGAGCAGCATCACGAACATGGCCATCTGCTGCGAGGCCGGGATGTCGAGCGTGGCGATCTCGCCGCCGACCCGGGCCGCTCCGACGACGCCCATCGGGGAGTCCTGCTCGCGCGGGCCGTCGCCGAAGGCGGCGTCCCACAGGGCGGGCACCTTGGACGGCAGGGCGACGAGGGAGTCGACCGCGTCACCGACCCGGTCGGTCATCCAGACCACGGAGTCGCCGAAGTCCTGCTTGACGACACCGGTGGCCGCGCTGAAGCCGAGGAAGCCGGCCTTGACGTACTCGCCCTCGACGTAGAGCCCGTTGGAGTCCTTCTTGGCGACCAGGTTGGTGGCGATCTCCGCCTGGAGGGTGACCTCCTGGCCGTCGCGGTCGACGACGATCGGCACGGCCCTGCCGGCGCTGTCGCGGATGAGGTCGGAGAGCGTGCCCCAGTCCTCGGTCCTGACGCCGTCGAACGCGACGATCCTGTCGCCCGCCTCCATGCCGGCCGCGGCGGCCGGGGACCGGGGGTCGGACTTCTCGCACTCGTCGCGGTTCTCGCTCTGCGAGATGACGCAGGGGGAGACCGAGCTGACGGTGGTGGTCTGCTGCTGGATGCCGAAGCCCATCAGCACGGTGAGGAACAGCACGACCGCGAGGATCAGGTTCATGAAGGGGCCCGCGAACATCACGACGACCCGTTTCCAGGGCTTGCGTGTGTAGAACAGGCGCTTCTCGTCGCCGGGCCGCAGTTCCTCGAAGGCGGCGGAGCGCGCGTCCTCGATCATGCCGCGCCACGGCGAGGTGGAGCGGGCCTCCAGGCGTCCGTCCGCGCCGGGCGGGAACATGCCGATCATGCGGATGTAGCCGCCGAACGGGATCGCCTTGACGCCGTACTCGGTCTCGCCCCTGTGCCGGGACCAGAGGGTCGGGCCGAAGCCGACCATGTACTGGGGCACCCGGATGCCGAACATCTTGGCCGTGGACAGGTGTCCCAGCTCGTGCCAGGCGATCGAGAACAGCAGGCCGACCGCGAAGACCACTATGCCGAGGATGAACATCAGGGTCGTCATGCACGCGCCTCCGCGCTCGCCGTACGGGCTGTCAGTTCCCGGGCCCTCGCTCGCGCCCAGGTCTCCGCTTCGAGGACGTCCGGCACCGTCAAAGAGGTTCCCGGTCGGGGGGTTCCGTGCTCCTCGACCACCCGGGTGACCGTGTCCATGATCCCGTTGAACGGCAGCACGCCGGCGCGGAACGCCTCCACGCACTCCTCGTTCGCCGCATTGAACACCGCCGGGGCGGTTCCCGCGAGCCCGCCGACGTGCCGGGCGAGGTTCACCGAGGGGAAGGCCTCGTTGTCGAGGGGGTGGAACTCCCAGGTGGACGCCTTGCTCCAGTCGAAGACCGGGGCGGCGTCGGGGACCCTCTCGGGCCAGCCGAGGCCGATGGCGATGGGCCCGCGCATGTCGGGGGGCGTCGCCTGGGCCAGTGTCGATCCGTCCGTGAACTCAACCATCGAGTGGACATACGACTGCGGGTGGACGACGACCTCAATGCGGTCGAAGGGAATGTCGTACAGCAGGTGCGCCTCGATGACTTCGAGGCCCTTGTTGACGAGGGTCGCGGAGTTGATGGTGATCACCGGGCCCATGGCCCAGGTGGGGTGGGCGAGGGCGTCCTCGACGGTGACGTCCGCCAGTTCGTCCCTGGTACGGCCGCGGAAGGGGCCGCCGGAGGCGGTGACGACGAGCTTTCGGACATCCGCGCGGGTTCCGGCGGCCAGCGCCTGGAACAGCGCGGCGTGCTCGGAGTCGACCGGGATGATCTGGCCGGGCTCGGCCAGCGCCTTGACCAGCGGGCCGCCGACGATCAGCGACTCCTTGTTGGCGAGCGCGAGGGTGCGGCCCGCCTCCAGGGCGGCGAGGGTGGGGGCCAGCCCGATGGAGCCGGTGATGCCGTTGAGGACGGTGTGGCAGTCGGAGGCGGCGAGCCGCGTGGCCGCGTCCGCTCCGGCCAGGATCTCGGGCAGCGGCTCCCCCGCGCCGTACCACGCGCTCAGGGCTTCGCGCAGCGCGCCGACAACGTCCTCGCGGGCGACGGCGACCGTGCGCACCCGCAGCCGGTGGGCCTGCTCGGCGAGGAGCGCGACGCGGCCGCCGTTGGCGGACAGGCCGGTGACGCGGAAGCGGTCGGGGTTGCGCAGTACGAGATCGATGGCCTGGGTGCCGATCGACCCGGTGGAGCCGAGGATCACCACGTCCTTGGGGCCGTCCCCCGCCACGGGGTCGTACACCAGGTGCGGGTCGGCGAGCGGAGCTGGAGCGTCGGTCATGGGCACCATTGTGTCCGGTCGTGGGCGCTGCCGGGGCCCCGCCCCGGCAGCCCGCGCGTCAGCGGATCGGCCGGTGCCTGTTCTCGTGGGTGCTCGGGCCGGGCGCGGCGTCCGCGATCCAGGGGCCGTCGCCCGAGGGATCGACGACGCCCTGCTCCAGCCACATGTAGGTGCCGGAGAGCACACCCTTGACGACCTTGCGGTCGATGTCGTCGGTGTTGGTCCACAGCCGGTCGAAGAACTCCTCGACGCGGATGCGGGACTGGCGGCAGAAGGCGTCGGCGAGCTGGTAGGCCTCGCGGCCGTTCTCGCCGCGGGTGCGCAGGAGTTCGGCGCGGACGCAGGCGGCGCTCATCGCGAACAGTTCGGCGCCGATGTCGACGATCCGGCCCAGGAAGCCCTGCTTGGTCTCCATCCGGCCCTGCCAGCGGGACATGGCGTAGAAGGTGGAGCGGGCGAGTCTGCGGGAGGTGCGCTCGACGTACCGCAGGTGCGGGGAGAGGTCGACCCCGTGCTTGAACTCTCCGTAGGTGCCGGGGAGCTGTCCGGGACCCGCGACGAGCCTGGGCAGCCACTTCGCGTAGAAGACACCCGCGTTCGCCCCCGCCCTCGCCTTGTCGCCCAGGGTCTTCTCGGGGTCGATGAGGTCGCCGGCGACGGACAGGTGGGCGTCGACGGCCTCCCGCGCGATCAGCAGGTGCATGATCTCGGTGGAGCCCTCGAAGATGCGGTTGATGCGCAGGTCGCGCAGGATCTGCTCGGCGGGGACCGCCCGCTCGCCGCGCTCCCGGAGGGAGTCGGCCGTCTCGAAGCCGCGTCCGCCGCGGATCTGGACCAGTTCGTCGGCCATCAGCCAGGCCATCTCCGAGCCGTACAGCTTGGCGAGGGCGGCCTCGATGCGGATGTCGTTGCGGTTCTCGTCGGCCATCTGGGAGGACAGGTCGAGTACGGCCTCCAGGGCGAAGGTGGTCGCCGCGATGAACGCGATCTTCGAACCGACCGCCTCGTGCAGGGCCACCGGTTTGCCCCACTGTTCGCGGGCCGCCGACCATTCGCGGGCGATCTTCAGGCACCACTTTCCGGCGCCGACGCACATCGCGGGCAGGGACAGCCGTCCGGTGTTCAGTGTGGTGAGCGCGATCTTCAGGCCCTGCCCCTCCTCGCCGATGCGGTGGGCGGCGGGGACCCGGACGCGGTGGAAGCGGGTGACGCCGTTCTCCAGGCCGCGCAGGCCCATGAAGGCGTTGCGGTTCTCGACGGTGACGCCCTCGGAGTCCGCTTCCACGACGAACGCGGTGATGCCGCCCCGGTGGCCCTCGGACTTCGGCACACGGGCCATGACGACGAGGAGGTCGGCGACCACACCGTTGGTCGTCCACAGCTTCACGCCGTCGAGGACGTAGGACCCCCCCTCGTCCGGGACGGCGGTGGTCGCGAGCCGTGCCGGGTCGGAGCCGACGTCGGGCTCGGTGAGCAGGAAGGCCGAGATGTCGGTGCGGGCGCAGCGCGGCAGGAAGGTGTCCTTCTGTTCCTGGCTGCCGAACATCTTCAGCGGCTGCGGGACGCCGATCGACTGGTGGGCGGAGAGCAGGGCGCCGATCGCGGGGCTGGCGGAGCCGACGAGGGCCAGGGCCTTGTTGTAGTAGACCTGCGTCAGGCCGAGGCCGCCGTACTTGGTGTCGATCTTCATGCCGAAGGCGCCGAGCTCCTTGAGGCCGGTGACCACCTCGTCGGGGATGCGCGCCTCGCGGTCGATCAGGGCGCCGTCGATCCGGGTCTCACAGAAGTCGCGGAGTTTGGCGAGGAACTCCTCGCCGCGTTCGGCGTCCTCGTGGGCCGGGAGGGGGTGGGGGTGGACGAGGTCGAGCCGGAAGCGGCCGAGGAACAGTTCCCTGGCGAAGCTGGGCTTGCGCCAGTCCTGTTCCCGGGCGGCCTCGGCGACCTGGCGGGCCTCGCGTTCGGTGACGGTGGGTCGGGACGGAGGCCGGGGTGTCCCGGGTGTTGCGGACATGAGGCTCACCTCGCCGCGTATCGGAAGGTCGGAGGGTGTGCGGACTGCGTGACGGCTCGGCACCGGCCCCCGGTATCGTTTTGCGCGATCTCGGGGATTACGTCACCGACTGCCGTTACCCGTACGTATCTACCCGATTCGCAGCCGCCCCGCCACCCTTCGTGCACCCGTTCGGCCGACCCGCCGTGACCTTCCGGCCGGGCCCTCCCGGGGTCACGGCGGCGCGCTCGTGGCAACCTGGGGACACGGAGCCCGGTTCGCATCCGGTCCGCGAAGTCCCGGACACGGGACCGCAGTCCAGCCGTCGAAGCGCTTCGACAGTCGTATGGACACGCACCCGTGCTGGTATTAGGGTCGAGTAACCGATCGGGCCACCTCGCCCGTCTCATCGTCCTGGCGCACTGTCGAAGCGCTTCACAACAATTGGAGAGCTGGATGGTCACCCTCGCCGAGGTCGCCCAGCACGCCGGAGTCTCGGCGAGCACGGTGAGTTATGTCCTCAGCGGCAAGCGGTCCATCTCCGCGAACACCCGGCAGCGGGTCGAGGAGAGCATCCAGAAGCTCGGGTACCACCCGAACGCGGGGGCCCGCGCCCTGGCCAGCAGCAGGTCCAACGTCATCGCGCTGATGGTCCCGCTGCGGACGGACATGTACGTACCCGTGATGATGGAGATCGCCATCGCCGTGGCCACCACGGCCCGCACCCACGGGTACGACGTCCTGCTGCTCACCGGCGAGGAGGGTCCCGATGCGGTGCGCCGCGTCGCGGGCAGCGGACTCGCCGACGGGATGATCCTGATGGACGTCGAACTCGAGGACGAGCGGCTGCCGCTTCTGCGCGGCGGGGACACCCCGGGCACCCCCGGTGGAGCACGGCCCGCCGTACGGGCGGACCAGCCGGCGGTGCTGATCGGACTGCCCGCCGACGCCTCCGGACTGACCTGCGTCGATCTCGACTTCCGGGCCACCGGCGCGCTCTGTGTGGAGCATCTGGCGAAGCTGGGGCACCGCGACATCGCCGTCATCGGCGAGGCCCCCGCGGTGTACGAACGGCACACCGGCTTCGCCGAGCGCACCCTGGACGGACTGCGCTCCGAGGCAAGGGAGCTGGGTGTACGCCTGCTGCACCGGCCGTGTGAGGGCGGGTACGACGCGATGGCCGTGACGCTCGCCCGGATCCTCGACGAGCGTCCGGGCACCACCGGGTTCGTCGTGCAGAACGAGTCGGCGGTGGAACCGCTGCTCGCCCTGCTGCGGCAGCAGGGGCGGGCCGTGCCGGAGGACGTCTCGGTGGTCGCGGTCTGCCCCGAACAGGTCGCCGTCCAGGCGTCGGTGCGACTGACGTCGGTCGCCATCCCCGCGCAGGAGATGGGCCGGTACGCCGTGGAGCACCTGGTCGCCAAGCTCGACGGCCGGGGTGAGGACGAGGTCGTGCTGATCGCGCCCGAGCTGACGGTCCGGGCGAGCTCGGGCCCGGCACCCGCCCGCGCGTGACCCGCGCGCCTCCGCCGCCGGGCAGGGGCACTCCCACCGCCTCGTTCCCGCTCCTCCGCCCGGTGGCCGGCCCGGCCGCCCGCCGGGCGGAGGCAGGGGTCAACTGCTGCTGACGGTGAGGTTGTCGGTGCGGAAGTCCAGACCACCGGACGACGAGGTGATCTCGTAGCCGAACTGCACGTCGCCGATGGTCTCGTTGCCCATCCAGCCCTTGGTGTCCTTGATCCAGTCGAGGATCGGCAGGATGTCGACGGTCCCGGAGTTCGAGTCGGACGTACGCAGGAACGAGAAGACCTGGTTGGCGCCGTTGTCGCCCTTGTGGACGTTCCAGGTGTGGCCGCCGAGGCTCACCGTGCCCTGCGGGCTGCCGAGCGGGCCGACGGCACCGTGGTGGTTGACCCAGAGCATGATCTCGTAGTCGTGGTCCGTGTCCCAGATGTCGTACGACGTGTTGTACGCGCCCGCGGACGGGACGGTCACGTTGTAGCTGCTGGTGAGCGAACCGAGCGAGTCGATGGACTTGTTGACCACCTTCTTGGCGTTCGGATACGACTTGATGCCGCCGGTGTTCGGGTGGTTGGCCCACGCGCCCCAGTTGGTGCCGGAGTTGGCCCAGACGCACTGGCTGCCGGCGCCGGAGCCCCAGATGTTGTTGTAGAGGATGTAGCCGTTCAGGGTGGTGTTGCCCCACTGGTCGCAGGAGCTCCAGATCGCGGCGTGGGCGGGGGCGGAGGCCGTGCCCACGGTGATGCCGAGCGCGAGGGCGGGCGCCGCCAGGACCCTGCCGATCCTGCTCGTGATGCCTGGTGCCATGAAATGTCCTTCCATGGGTGGGGGGATTGCGCCGGTGTCACCGCGCCTTCAGGGTGAGGACGCGGTCTTCGTGGGCGACGAGGTCGAGCGGCTCGACGCCTTCGGAAGTCCTCAGTTCGATGCGGACGGTGCGGGTGGGGCGCAGGACCGCGGTGGCGCCGTCCGGGGCCCAGGTGAGGTCGAGAGCGGCGCCGAAGCGGGTCCGTACGCCGTGCAGCGCCCCGCGCGGGTACTCGGCGGGCGGGGCGGGCAGCAGGACCAGCCGGCCGGGGGTGGACTGCACGAGCGCCTCGATCAGCACGGCCGGGAGGGTGTGGGCGGCATCGGCGTTGTAGACGTCGCGGTGGGGGTAGTGCGCGCTCATCAGGGAGGCGTGGAAGAAGTCGCCGTCGAGGACCCGGCCGAGGGCGCCCGCGACCCGTTCGGCGTCGCGGAGGCGGGCGGCGATCAGGGCGTGGTGCAGATGACCGTGCGCGGAGTCGTTCTCGGGGCCGCGCAGTTCGAGGGCGCGGTGGGCGGCGGCCGCCAGGTCCGGGGTGTCGTACGGGGTGATCTCGTGCAGCGGCCAGACGGCGTAGAGGTGGCTGAGGTGGCGGTGGTCGTAGGAGTCCTCGAGGCCGGGCCGGGCCCATTCGGCGAGGGCGCCGTCGGCGTTGACCCGGTGCGGCGGGAGCCGGTCGGCGAGGGCCCGCCAGCGGTCGGCGTGCTCGGGGTGGCGGTCGGCGGCGGTGCTCAGCGCGTGCCGGGCGGCGGAGAGGTCCATGGCCGCGTTCACGGTGCCCCAGCCGGCGTTCGCGGGGCGGTTCTCCGGCGAGTAGGAGGGGACGACGACAAGGCGGCCCTCCTCGTCGGTGCGAGTGAGGAAGTCCTCGTAGAACAGGGCGACCTCGGCGAGGGCGGCGGTGGTGCGGGAATCGTGCTCGCCGCGGGTGTCGTCGTGGTCGACGAGCGGCCCGAGGAGCCAGTCGGCGCCCGCTGTCCACAGGTGCAGCGGGTACTCGCGGTTGAAGTGGTAGCTGTGCCCGGACTCGCCGTCGGAGTGGGCGGGCGCGACCACCCCCCGGGCGCCGAAGACCTCGCGGGCGTTGTCCCGCCAGTCGGGGAGCTGGCGCTGGACGAGTGACGCCAGCGCCTCGGTGACCTCGGGGAGGGCCGCCGCCGCGGCGGAGGCGGTCTGGAGGTTGAGGTTGGCGTCGTTGGTGAAGGCGCCGGACCAGGCGGTGTCCCAGTCGCCGGTCCACAGGCCGGTGAGGCGGGGCGGGAAGAGACCGCCGGAGGACAGCAGGTGGTAGCGGCCGGCCGCGAAGAGGCGCTCGAGCAGGGCCGCGCTGCGCGGCCGGACCAGCAGTTCCGATCCCGGCAGGGCGCGTTCGGCCGGGTCGGCGGCCAGGTCGAGGGTGACGCGGTCGTAGGCGGTGCGGTGGAGGGACAGATGGCGGGCGAGGAGGGCGTCGTACGCCTCGGCGGGGGAGCCGGGCCCTGCCGGCACGCCATCGCTCTCGCGGCCGCCCTCGTCGCCGCCGCGGCCGTCCGTGAGCAGGGCACGGAGTGCGCGGCCCTCGCCGGCCACGTCCGTCTCCCCGGTGTGCCGGCGTACCCGGGTGAGCAGGAGTACGGACCGCGCGCCCGTGACCCGCACGCCCGGCAGGGCGAGTGTCGTCGTGCCGCCGGTGACGGCGACCAGGGTGACGCCGGTGTACGCGAGGTCGCTGCCCGGGTAGCGGGCGCGCAGGCTCAGCAGGGCGCCCTCGGCGGTGAGGACGGCGCCGTGTCCGACACCGAGCGTGGCCGGGGCGCCGGCGAGCCGGTGGTCCAGACGGATGTCGAGGGTGAGGTCCTGCCCGGTGACGTACTGGACGATCACGTCGTCGGCGCGGGAGACGAAGACGCGGCCGGTCCGGTCGGCGCGGGTGGCCTCCGCCACGCCGGTACGGAAGTCGACGGCGCGGCGGTGGAACTGCGGGGCGCCGGTCTCGTCCCGGGCGCCGTCGGGCCGGCGCAGGCGTATCCGGAAGGCCGGGTGGAAGGGCCGGACCCACTGGAGCGGGCGGCCGTCGGTGAAGGTCTCGGCGGCGTCCGTGTTCCCGGCGAGCAACCGGTCCTGGAGGGCGGGCAGCTCCCCGGCCAGCCGGGGCGGCAGCCGGTCCTCGTCGGCGCCGACCGGACGGACCAGGGTGTGGTGGGTGACGACGACCCGTTCGTCGTCCGGGTCACCGGACGCAAGGGTGCCGTGATGGCCGTTGCCGCTCAGGAACGCGTCCTCCCAGCGGGCGGCGGGCCTCGGTTCCCAGGTCCCGTGAACGGGTTCGGTGTGGTTCGCGGGCTCGTTCACAGGCGCGTTCATGGGCACGTTCATGGGCGGAGCACCGCCGCGCCGTGGCGGCCGAGGGCGACCCGGTCGGTGACGTCGGTGCCGGTGAGCAGGTCGTGGTGGGCGCCCGGCAGGTCGACGGCGACCGGTCCGCGGCCGTGGTTGAGCAGGAACAGCAGGTCCCCCCGGCGTACCGCCTCCACCTGGTCGGGGAGCCCGTCGAGCACCGGCCGTACGCCCGCGCCGGCGGCGATCCGGGTGAGCAGGTCGCGCAGCGCCCCGGGTTCCGGGAGCGTCGAGACGTACCAGGCGCGGCCCTTGCGCAGGACGGCGGGCAGGCCGTCGAGTTCGCCGCCCTTGTAGGGGGTCGTCGCGTCGGCGGTGCCGTCGGCCTCCAGCTCCTCGGACCACAGGGTGCCGTGGAAGCCCTCGCAGGCGACGGTCTCCCCCGCGTCCAGCGGCCACCACTCGTGCAGGGTGCGGATGCCGAAGAGGTCCCGCAGCCGGGCGTCCATGCCGCCGGGCCGCACCCGGTCGTCCTCGTCGGCGACGCCGGTCAGGAAGCCGCAGACCAGGGTGCCGCCACCGCGTACGTAGGCGAGGAGGTTGTCGACGGCCGCGTCCGTGAGCAGGTAGAGCTGCGGGACGACGACCAGCGGGTAGGCGGACAGGTCGTGTTCGGGGTGGGCGAAGTCGGTGGTGAGATGGGCCTGCCACAGGGCGCGGTGCCAGGCGCGCAGCATGCCGGGGTGGTCGACCTCGTGGGACGGCCGGGCGTCCTGGTCGCCGGCCCACCAGGAGTGCCAGTCGTGCAGTACGGCGACGCGGGCGGTGCTGTGCGCGCCGGTGACGTACGGGGCGATCCGCGCCAGGTCGCCGCCGAGCTGCCTGACCTCCTGGTACGTACGGCCCTGCTCGCCGGCGTGGCTCACCATCCCGGAGTGGAACTTCTCCGCGCCCTGCCGGGACTGGCGCCACTGGAAGTAGCAGACGGCGTCCGCGCCGCGTGCCACGGCCTGCAGGGACCACAGGCGGTTGAGGCCGCGGGGCTTGGGGTGGTTCACGCCGCGCCAGTTGACCGGTCCGGCCGCCTGCTCCATGAGCATCCAGGGGCCGCGCGCCTGGGAGCGCGTCATGTCCTGGATCAGGGCGCCCTCCTGGGCACCGAAGGGGTCGCGCGGGTCGGGGTAGAGGTCGACGGAGACGACGTCCTCCTCCTCCGCCCAGCGCCAGGCGTCCTGCCCCGCCCACAGCGGCATGAAGTTGGTGGTGACCGGGAGGTGCGGGGTGTGCCGGCGGACGATGTCGCGTTCGGCGGTGTAGCACTCCAGGAGCATGTCGGAGGTGAACCGTTTGAAGTCCAGCACCTGGGTGGGGTTCTTCAGGTAGTGCGGGTGGCGGGGTGGCATGACCTCGGCCCAGTCGCCGTAGCCCTGGCTCCAGAAGGCGGTGCCCCAGGCGGTGTTGAGGGCGTCGAGGGTGCCGTGGCGGTCGCGCAGCCAGTCGCGGAAGCGGGCGGCTGCCTCGTCCCCCCAGTCGTAGGTGCAGTACTCGTTGTTGATGTGCCACATGGTGAGGGCCGGATGGCCGGCGTAGCGGGCGGCCAGGTCCTCGGTGACGGCGGCGGCGTAACGGCGGTAGGTGGCGCTGGAGTGGGAGAAGTGCTGCCTGCCGCCCCACCACTCGGTGCGGCCCTCCTCGTCGCGGGGCAGGGTGTCCGGGTGCAGGTGCCCCATCCAGGGCGGCGGCGAGGCGGTCGGGGTGGCGAGGACGACGCCGATGCCGGCCTCGTGCATCAGGTCCATGATCCGGTCCAGCCAGCCGAAGTCCCGCTCCCCCGGGCGGGGTTCGAGCTTCGCCCATGAGAAGACGCCCAGCGTCACGGAGTTGACGCCGGCCTGCCGCATCAGGCGGACGTCCTCGTGCCAGGTCTCCTCGGGCCACTGCTCGGGGTTGTAGTCACCGCCGTAGAGGATGCGCCCGCGGGTGACGTCGCTCAGTCCGGGCATCAGGCACGCCCCCGGCGGGTGGGGAACGTACGGGATGTGCGGGACGCGTGCATGACCTGGCCTACCTCGTTCGGCGGATGGTGGGAAGTGGGGTGGGAGGACCGGCGGGGGGCCGCGGCGGATCGCCGGGGCTCCTCTCCCGTCAGCCCTTCACGGCGCCCGTGAGCATGCCCTTCTTGAAGTGCTTCTGGACGAAGGGGGACAGCACGGCGACGGGGAGCAGAGCCATGACCATGACGGCCATCTGGACGGCCAGCCCCGACAGTTCACCGGTCTTGATGGCCTGGCCGAGGCCGACGGGGGCCTCCTGTTTCTGGACGAGCTGGATCATGACGTTCTGCAGGGGCAGCATGTTCTGGTCGTTGAGGTACAGCGAGGCGTTGAACCAGGCGCTCCAGTAGCCGACGGCGTAGAAGAGCGTGATGACCGCGATCACCGCACGGGACAGCGGCATCACGATCTGCCACAGGATGCGGAAGTCGCCCGCCCCGTCGATGCGGGCGCTGTCGGTGAGTTCCTGCGAGATGTTCATGAAGAAGCCGCGCAGGACCAGGATGTTGAAGACGCTGATGGCGCTGGGGAGGATCAGCGCGAGGTAGCTGTCGGTCAGGCCGAGGGTCTGCACCAGCAGGTACGTCGGGATGAGGCCGGCGCTGAAGAACATGGTCGCCAGCAGCGTCATCAGGACCCAGCGGTGCCCCAGCGAGTCGGTACGCGACAGACCGTAGGCGCAGAGCACGGACACGGTCATCGAGAACACGGTGCCGACCAGCGTGACGCCGATGCTGACCAGGGCGGCCCTGGTGACCTGGCCGCCGCTGAGCAGTTCCTGGTAGGCGATGAAGGTGATGTCCTTGGGCACCATCACCAGGCCGCCGGCCTCGTCGATGGCCCTGCGGGTGGACAGGCTGGTGACGATCACGATCCACAGCGGGAAGACGACCGCCAGGCAGGCGAGGGCCAGGACGATGCCCTTGCCCGCGAGCCCGGCCCTGGTGGGCGCCTCCTCCCACACCGGGCGGGGCGGGGCGGCCCAGCCCCGGACCTTGTGCGTCGTGGGTTCGTCGGTCACGGCGGTCACTTCTTGTACACCCCCTGCTCGCCCATGAGATGGGCCACCTTGTTCGCGGCGAGGACCAGTCCGAGACTGACCACGCCCTTGATGAGGCCGGCGGCGGCCGCGTAGCCGAAGTCCTGGTTGCGCACGCCGTTCCACCACACGAAGGTGTCGAGGACCTCAGACGCCCCCGGTCCGACGGCGTCGCGTTGCAGCAGGATCTGTTCGAAGCCGACGGTGAGCGCGTCGCCCACCCGCAGGACGAGCAGCAGCGCGATCACGGGCCGCAGCGCGGGCAGGGTGACGTGCCACATCCGGCGCCAGCGTCCGGCGCCGTCCATGGCGGCGGCCTCGTACAGGTCGGGGCTGACCGAGGCCAGGGCGGCGAGGAAGACGATGATCCCCCACCCGGCGTCCTTCCACACGCTCTGCGCGGTGAGCAGGAACATGAAGGTGTCGGGGTTGGTCATGACCCCCAGGCCGTCGTGGCCGTTCTCGCGCAGGAGCTGCGAGAAGATTCCCGCACCGCCGAACATCTGCTGGAAGACGGCGACGACCAGCACCCAGGAGAAGAAGTGCGGCAGGTACAGGATGGCCTGCGCGACCGCCCGCACCCGGGGCCTGACCACGCTGTTGATGAGCAGCGCGAGCAGGATCGGGATCGGGAAGAACAGCACGAGCTGGAGGAAGAAGAGCACCAGGGTGTTCTTCAGGGCGTTCCAGAACGCCGAGTCCTCGAGGATCCGCTGGAAGTTCTCCAGCCCCACCATCGGACTGTTCAGCATCGAGACGACGCCGTTGTCGCTGATGTAGGGGTCGTAGTCCTGGAAGGCGACGACGTTGCCGAGGATCGGCAGGTAGTTGAAGACCAGGACCAGTGCCACGGCGGGCAGGGTCATCAGCAGCAGGACGCGGTCGCGTCGGTATCTGAGCCGCAGGCTCAGTTTGCCGCGCTTTGTCCGGCGCGGTGCGTCCGGGGGGCCGGCGGCGCCGGGGGACGCCGCCGGCTTCTCGACCGGCTTCGTGGCCTCGGCCTTGCTCCGAGGCACCGTGCTGTGCGACACGGCGGTTCTCCTTGCCTCGGTCCCGGGTCAGCCGGCCGCCGAACCGTTCTCGTCGAGGATCTTCTGGTACCAGTCGCGCAGTTCGTTCCCGCCCTTGCTCTTCCAGTCGGAGACGGCCTGCTGTACGTCACCGATCTTCTTGCGGCCCCGGATGACGTCGTCCTCCAGCTGCTCGAAGTCGTTGGAGAGGTTGGTGTAGCGGGTGGGCTCGGTGATCTGCATGCCGTAGAAGGCCGACTTCCTGGTGAACGCGCCCATCCGCTGCTGCCATTCGACCTGGCCCTTGGCGACCTCGGGGAAGTCGGGGTGGGCGATGGTCGCGGCGGGGCTGGCGACCATCACGTAGGCGTTCATCACATCGATGTTGCCCTGGTCGTTCTTGGTGGGCACACCGTCCTTGACGGTGTAGTGGGTGCCCTCCACGCCGTAGTTGGTGAGCATGTACTCCTTGGTGCCGTACGGCGCGGCGGTGACGTTGGCGACGGCCAGCACGTCACGGATCACGGCCTGGGACGCCTTCTTGTTGACGAAGGCGAAGATGCCGGCCGGGTTCTTGGCCCACAGGGTGGGGTCGCCGCCGTCGTGACCGAAGATGTCCATGCCCCAGATCTTGAAATCCGGGTTCTGGGTGGCCTGTTCGGCGGTGCGGCTCCACCACTGCGAGGAGTCCTGGTTGTAGATCAGGAACTCGCCGGCGGCGAACTTGGGCCCGGGGTCGCTGGCGTTGCTCTTGCCCAGCTCGGCGTCGGGGTGCACGACACCGGCGGCGAACAGCTTGCGCGTCCACTCCAGGGCCTCGAGGTACTCGTCGGTCTCGATGCGGTAGAGCAGCTTGCCGTCGACCTGGTTCCAGCCGAGCGACTTCTCCTCGCCGGAGAGCACGCCGAAGGCGTTGAAGGCGGTCCACTTCATGTCCAGGCAGGCCCAGCGCTTGGCCTTGGCGTTGGTGGCGTCCTTGGCCAGTGCCATGAAGTCGTCGCAGGAGCGGGGGACCTCGTACCCCTCCTCCTCGAAGATGTCCTGGCGGTAGAGCGGCACGATGCCGGTGACGTACGAGGAGGGCATGGGCAGGCCGCGCAGCTTGCCGCCGAAGATGGACCGCTGCCAGGCGTCGGTGGGGATCGCCGCGAGGTTCGGGTAGTCCTTCACCGCGTCGCCGGAGAGGTACGGGCCGAGGTCGGCGAACTTGCCGATGATGGCGCTGGGGATCTTGCCCGTCATGTTCCAGCCGGGCACGACGACCACGTCGGGCACGTCGCTGGAGGCGAGGACCGCGCCGAGCTTCTGGTCGTAGGTGTTGCCGTCCTGGTTCTGCCAGACCACGTCGACGCCGATGAGGTCGTTCATCGCCGTGTAGTAGGCGTTGCCGCCCTTGGGCGGGGAGCCCCAGAACGGCGACATGACGGTGATCTTGCTGCCCTTGCCGAGCTTCTCGGGCACCGACGTCTTCAGGCCCGCGAGGTCGAGCTTGCTGGTGAAGCCGACCGCCGAACCGTTCTTGCTGGGGATGTCGGGGGTGACCACGTTGCTGGCCACGTACGTCGGCAGCAGCTTCTTGGCGTCCTTGCCCGAGGTGGTGCCCTCCCGCGAACCTCCGTCGGACCCGCCGCACGCGGCGAGCAACGGCATTCCCCCCGCCACCGCTGCGGTGGCGACCGCCGTGGAGGCGAGGAAGCTTCTCCGGCTGGGACCGGAGGAGGTGGAGGCGTTCGGCGTCATTGCGTCAACCCTTCATGGCACACCAGGACACCCGGCGGTGGCCGTCGGCTGCGGTGTCTTCACTGGTACTGGCTGAGCCGAAGCGGTCGTTCTCAGGGAACGTGCCGGGGAGGCGGCCCCGCAGTCGAAGCGCTTCGATGTTGCTGCGAGGTTAAGTGAACACCCAGGGGCGCACAAGAGTTGCTTACAAGATTCCTCCGAGGTGTGCCGAGGAACTGTGCGATCACCATGCGCGCGCACTCCTCACGGAATGTCCGTGAGATTGCCCGCGGTGTCCGATCCGTCGCACTCATGTCCTTGACACCCACCCCTGCTCGGAATGAGCATCGAAGCGCTTCGAAAGCGCCTCGCCGCTCCACCGCAAGGGGATGTCCACGTGACCGCACCAACGCCGCCCACGCCGCCTTTCCGCGATCCGCACCTGCCGTTCGCGAAGCGCATCGACGACCTTCTGTCGCGGCTCACCCTCGAGGAGAAGATCGGAGCTCTGCACCAGTTCACGCCCGCTGTCGAACGGCTCGGCATCGCCGCCTTCCGCACCGGCCAGGAGGCGCTGCACGGCGTGGCCTGGATGGGTCCGGCGACGGTGTTCCCTCAGGCCGTCGGGCTGGGGGCGACCTGGAACCCCGAGCTGGTGCGCCGGGTCGGCGAGGCGGTGTCCCGGGAGACCCGTTCGATGCGCGCCCGGGACGAGCGGGTCGGCCTCAACGTGTGGGCGCCGACCGTCAATCTGCTGCGCCATCCCCTGTGGGGCCGCAACGAGGAGGGCTACTCGGAGGACCCCCGGCTCACCTCGGCGATCGCCACCGCCTACACCCGCGGTCTGCGCGGTGATCATCCGGTGTACTGGCGCACGGCCCCGGTGCTCAAGCACTGGCTCGCGCACAACAACGAGACGGCCCGGGACACCGCCTCCAGCTCGGTCCGCCCGCGCGTGCTGCACGAGTACGATCTGCGCGCCTTCCGCGACGCCGTCGAGGCGGGCGCGGTGGCCGGGGTGATGCCCGCGTACAACCTGGTCAACGGCCGCCCGAACCATGTCTCGCCGTATCTGCGCGAGCAGTTGCGCACCTGGACGGAGGAGGAGCTGCTGGTCTGCTCGGACGCCGGCGCACCGTCCAACCTGGTCGATTCCGAGCACTACTTCGACACCCACGAGGAGGCCGTCGCGGCCTCGCTGCGGGCCGGGGTGGACAGTTTCACGGACCACGGCACGGACAGCTCGGTCATCGTGGGGCGCCTCGAAGCGGCCCTGCGGCAGGGTCTGCTGACGGAGGCCGAGATCGACGGCGCCGTCCGCCGGCAGCTCTCGGTGCGCTTTTGGCTCGGCGAGTTCGACCCGGGTGAGGACCCGTACGGGAACAGCGGGAACGGCGGGAACGACGGTGTCCCGCGGGCAGAGGGGAGCGCCGACGAGCACGCCTTCGACACCCCGGAGCACCGGGCGCTGGCGCAGGAGGCCGCCGAGCAGGCGGTCGTCCTGCTGAAGAACGACGGTCTGCTGCCCCTGGCCCCGGCCCCCGCCCGTGTCGCCGTGGTCGGCCTGCTCGCCGACGAGTGCAAACTCGACTGGTACAGCGGCACCCTCATCCACCGCTCCACTCCCCTGGAGGGGCTCTACGAGCGGTTCGGTGCCGAGCGGGTGGAGTTCACGGAGGGCGTGGACCGCGTCCTGCTGAGGACCTCCGCCGGCGCCTTCCTGCACGTCCCGCCCGCGCCCGACAGCCCCGACGAGGTGCGTGGCGCCGAGGGCGCGCTGGACCCGGCGCTGCTCGCGGGCCGGACCGACCTGGCCCCGCTCACCGCCGGGCCGAAGGGCACCGAATTCGCCCTGGTCGACTGGGGTGGGGGCGTGCTGACCCTGCGTGCCCCGGACGGCCGGTATCTGTCGGTCGCCGAGGACGGCTACCTCCGCGCCTCCGCCGACCAGCCGGGTGGCTGGGTCGTGCAGGAGACGTTCCGGCTGGAACCGCACGGCGGCGGTCACCTCCTCAGGCACGTGGGAACAGGACGCCATGTGCAGGTCGCCGCCGACGGTGTGAAGGTTGCCGCGGAGCACACCGAGCACGCCGAGAACGCCGAGAACCCGGAAGAGGTCACCACCGGGGAGAGCCCCGCCGCCGCGTCGGCCCCCGAGGTCTTCGAGCTGATCGTCACCGAGAACGGCGAGGAGGCGGTGGCGCGGGCCGCGGCGCAGGCCGACGTGGTCGTGGTGGTGGCCGGCAACGACCCGCACATCAACGGCCGGGAGACCGAGGACCGGACGACGCTCCGGCTGCCCGCCCAGCAGGAGCTGCTGCTGCGCGCGGCCCGCGCCGCCAACCCGAACACCGTGCTGGCGCTGGTCTCCGCCTACCCGTACGCGGTCGATCCGACGGACCTGCCGGCGGTGCTCTGGACCGCGCACGGCGGGCAGGCCGCGGGCACCGCACTGGCCCGGGTGCTCGCCGGTGACGTCTCCCCCGCCGGCCGGCTTCCGCAGACCTGGTACGCCGACGACGCCGATCTGCCCGGCCTGCTGGACTACGACGTGATCGGCTCCCGTCAGACCTACCTGTACTTCGGGGGCACTCCGCTGTTCCCCTTCGGGCACGGTCTGTCGTACGCGGCTTTCGCCTACGGCGAGTTGACGGCTCGCGTCGAGGAGCGGACGGTGCGGGTGTCGTTCACGGTCACCAACACCGGTGCCGTCCCGGCCGACGAGGTGGCCCAGCTCTACACGCGGGCCGTGGACCCGTCGGTGCCGCGTCCGCTGCGCGAGCTGGTGGCTCACCGGCGGCTGACCCTCACGCCCGGCGAGACGGCCGAGGTCGTCTTCGAACTCCCCCTGTCCGCCTTCGCGTTCTGGGACGTGGCGGTGGGCCGGTGGCGGGTGGAGCCGGGCCGGTACGAGCTGCTGGCCGGCGCGTCCAGCATGGACGTCCGGCAGTGGACCACCGTCACCCTCGACGGCGAGCCCTCCGTCCCCCGCGCGGTTCTCGAACACGGCCTGGACGCGGCCGGCTTCGACGAGCAGAGCGGTACCGAGATCGTCGACCGGACCAGGGAGTCGGGCGACGCGGTGACGCCGGCGGCCGGGCAGGAGGGTGAACTCGTCTTTTGGCGCTGCGACTTCGGAGAGGGGGCTACGGAGGTGACCGTCGAGGTGTCCGGCGGGGGCAGCGTCGAGGTCTCCCTCGACGACGGCCCCGTGCTCGCCACGCTGTCCCCGTCGGCCCCGTCGCCGGGCCCGTACGACTACGTCACCCTCGAGGCGCCCCTCGCTCGCGCCGAGGCCCCCGGGGCCACCGCCGGCGTGCACGAGGTGCGCCTGAGGCTGCGCGGCGCGCTGCGGCTCGCCCGGGTCGGCTTCTTTGGCTGAGAGGCACGAAGAGGTGGCCGCCGGCGCCGAAAGGAAGGGGCCCGGCACCGGAAGGCATCGGTGCCGGGCCCCTTCCGGCGGCGTCAGGAACCCGCCGTCCGCCTCAGAGGGCGAGGCCGGTCAGGACCATCACCCGCTCGTAGGTGTAGTCGTCCATCGCGAACCTCACGCCCTCGCGGCCCACACCGGACTGCTTGGCACCGCCGTACGGCATCTGGTCGGCGCGGTAGGAGGGCACGTCGCCGATGACGACCCCGCCGACCTCCAGGGCTCGGTGGGCCCGGAAGGCGGCCTGGAGGTCGTGGGTGAACACCCCTGCCTGGAGGCCGTACTTGGAGTCGTTGACTGCGGTGAAGGCCGCTTCCTCGCCGTCCACCTTCGTCACCGTCAGGACGGGACCGAAGACCTCCTCGCGGGCGATCGTCACCCCGGCCGGTACGTCGGCGAGCACGGTCGGCGCGTAGGAGGCGCCGTCGCGCTTGCCCCCGGTGAGGACGGCGGCGCCGGCCTCGACGGCCTCCTGGACCCATGCCTCGACCCGCTCGGCGGCGTCCCGGCTGACCAGCGGGCCGACGTCGGTCGCGTCGTCGGCCGGGTCGCCGGTGACCTGGGTCTCCACGGCGGCGACGATGCGCGGCAGCAGCCTGTCGTACACGGAGGCGTCCGCGATGACCCGCTGCACGGAGATGCAGGACTGGCCGCCCTGGTAGTTGGAGAAGGTGGCGATGCGCTGCGCGGCGCGGTCCAGGTCCTCGTCACTCGCCCAGTCGGCGAGGACGACGGCCGCGCCGTTGCCGCCGAGCTCCAGGGTGCAGTGCTTGCGCGGCACCGAGTCCATGATCGCGTAGCCGACCTTCTCGGAGCCGGTGAAGGAGATCACCGGCAGCCGCTCGTCCTGCACCAGGGCGGGCATGCGGTCGTTCGGGACCGGGAGGATGCTCCAGGAGCCGGCCGGCAGCTCGGTCTCGGCGAGCAGTTCGCCGATGAGCAGCCCGGACAGCGGGGTCGCCGGAGCGGGCTTGAGGACGATGGGGACGCCGGCGGCGATGGCCGGGGCGATCTTGTGGGCGCACAGGTTCAGCGGGAAGTTGAACGGCGCGATGCCCAGGACGACGCCCTTGGGGAACCGCCGCGTGAGGGCGAGCCGTCCCTGGCCGCCGGGGTCGGTGTCGAGCCGCTGGCCCTCGCCGCCGTTGAACCGGCGTGCCTCCTCGGCGGCGAACCGGAACACGGACACGGCCCGGCCGACCTCGCCGCGCGCCCACTTGACCGGCTTGCCGTTCTCGGCGGAGATCAGCCGGGCGATGTCCTCGGCGCGCTCGGCGAGCCGTCGGCCGACGTGGTCGAGAGCGGCCGCGCGGACATGGGCGGGGGTGGCCGCGAACTCGTCCCGTACGGCGTACGCGGCGGCCACGGCCTCCTCGACCTGGGCGTCGGTGGGCTCGCTCACCGTGCCGACGACCCGACCGTCCCACGGAGAGGTGACGTCGAAGGCGGCCTCGCCGGTGGCCTGTCGGCCCGCGAGCCAGAAGGGGTGGGTGGCCGCCATGTCTTTCTGGGGCATGAGTGATCCGGCCCTTCCGCGTTGGGGGTGTACGTGGCCTGTTGCGTCCACCGTAGGGGCGCGCCGGCGACGTGACGCTTGTCCGAGTCGTAGCAGTCGCTTCCCGGTGCGCGCCGCTTTGGCAGATCGGCCGGCGGTCGGCGGTCGGCGGTCGGCAGGAAAGCAGGAAGGCAGGAAGGCAGTCCGTCGCGCCGTCGCGGCCGTCAGTCGGACGACGTCGCCTTCAGCGCCAGCCACAGCTCCATGCGGACGTCCGGGTCGTCCAGGGAGCGGCCGAGGATCTCCTCGACGCGGCGCATGCGGTAGCGGAGGGTGTGGCGGTGCACACCTAGGTCGGCGGCCGCGGCGTCCCACTGCCCGTGCCGGGAGAGCCAGGCGCGCAGGGAGGCGACGAGGTCACCGCGCCCGGTCGCGTCGTGTTCGTTCAGGGGCCGCAGCAGTCCGTCGGCGAAGGCGCGGACCGCGTCGTCCGCGAGCAGCGGCACCACGGACCCGGCGGCCATCTGCTCGTGCTCCACCAGCACCCGCCCCCGCCTCCTGGCCACCGACAGCGCCTGTCCGGCCTGCTTGTAGGCGGCGGAGGCGGCGATGGGACCGACCGGTGCGGACAGGCCCACGACCAGTTCGTCCTCGCCGACGCCCGCGAAGGGCTCGTGGGCGCCCCCGGCACCGCGCGCGGCCTCCAGGGCGGCCGCGTGGTCGCGGCACGCAGCCACGGCCGCGCCGCCGTCGGCGGCCAGCACCACCAGTCGCTCTCCCTCCGGCACGACCAGGACCGCCTCGCCGGAGCGGGCGGCGGCGGACTCCACGGCTTCCGCGAGCGCGCCGAGGGCGTCGCCGTTCGGGTCGCCCTGGGCGCGGGCGGCGGGCGCCGTGCCCGTCTCGGCCACGACGACCCTGAAGGGCGCGTCCAGGAGACCGCCGTACAGGTGTCCGGCCACCGCGCGGGCGTGGTCCGGCTCCCCGGCGAGCAGCATGCGCAGGACGGCGGCCCCGATCCGCTGCTCGGCGGCGTGCAGGGAGCGGGAGCGCTCCGTGGTCAGGGTGAGCAGCGCGATGGCGGAGTGGACGGCGTACCGCTCGGCGGTGCCGAGCGTGGCGGCCGTCCCGACGGCGAGCGCGGCACGGGGGCGCCGGCCGGTGCCGAGGGAGTGCAGTTCGACCCGGTCGTCGTCCTCCGGTCCGGCGACGACCGACGAGGCGGGCGCCGACCGCTCCCGCAGCCGCCGTACGTCGGCTATGAGCCGTGCGGCGCGCCGGCCCGCCCAGTCCGGTGCCGTGGCGACGACGGCGCCCGAGGCGTCGTACAGCGCGGCCCATCCGTCGATCTGGGTGGCGAGCGCGGCCAGCAGGCCCTCGGGGCCGCCGGTCAGCCCTTGCCGGGTCAGCTCCCGCTGGGCCGCGAACCCCGCGGTCACCGCGCGGTACTGGTCGGCTGCGACGGCGGCGGAGACTGCCTTGCTGATCGCGAGGAAGGGAGTACGGCGCGGCACCTCGAGGAGCGGCAGACCCTCCTGCCGCGCGGCGTCGACCAGTGCCTCGGGGATGTCCTCGTAGTGGACGCCGACGGCGAACCCGAGGCCGACGACCCCCGCGTCCACCAGCCGCTTCACATAGCGGCGCATCGCCTCCGCGTCCTGCGCGTCCAGCTTGAGCGCGGTGATGAGCAGCAGCTCACCGCCCTCCATGTACGGCACGGGGTCGGCCAGCTCACTGGCGTGCGCCCAGCGGACCGGTACGTCGAGGCCGTCCTCGCCCGCGCGCACGGTCAGCTTGAGCGCGGAGTGGTGGGCGAGCGAAGCGAGCGTCAGGGGCATGGCGCCTTCAGATCGGCTACGGGAACGGTCGGTCGGGTATCCGGGTCGGTGAGCGGTCTGACGTTTTGGCCGTCGCGTATGAACGACCCTTGTCAATTCTGCCTCAACGTATGCACACCGCGTCACCACATGTGCCCCGCTCGCTCCCGGTGGGCTTCTCAGCCCCGCAGGTCGACCAGCAGCGGCGGCGCGTGCTCGCCCCGGACGTCGGTCAGGGACAGCACCGCGTGCCCGGCCGGCATCGCGTGCGCGAGTTCGGACGCGGACCACCGCTCCCGCTCGACCTGCCGTACGGTGACCGCCCGCGCGGTGGGCGCCTTGCCGGTGATGGCCCGCCGCACGGCGTGCCAGGCCTTGCCCGCCGGGCTCTCCGCGATGATCTGCCGGTCGGTGACGTCCCGTGCCTCGGTCCACTCCTTGCCCCAGACCTCGGCGAAGTCCTGCCCGTCCCACGGGGTGAGCCCGGCCAGCGCCATCCTGCATCCGACGGTTCCGAGCAGGGGACCGCGCAGCGGCCGCGCCACGTCGTCCAGGGTGCGCAGGGTGAGCACGGCTCCGGCGTTCGCCGACCGCAGCCGCTGGATGCCGCGTACGGCCTCGGGGGTGATGACACCGGTCGCGTCGTCCAGCACCAGGCAGGCGAACAGGGACCGGTCCTCGCGCTCCGTCACGCTCGCCGTGAACTGGGCGAGGACGAGCCGCGCCAGTACCCGCGAGGCGTCGGCGTGGCCCCGCGCGGGCAGGTCGACGCGGACCCGTACGGGATGGTCCAGCGCCTTGAGGGTGAACGGCCGGGACTGCCCGGAGGTGTCGAAGCCCCTGCTTTTGAAGAACGTCGCGAAGGCCGGCCGGTCGAGCAGCGCCACCCGGTCGGCGAGCACCCCGCCGACGTCGCCGGGGTGCGCCATCTGCCTTTCCCGCGCGTCGAGTTCGCGCAGCAGCGACTGCTGCCCCGTCTCCGTCAGGCCCCGGCGCAGCTCGGCCAGCGGGCCGGGCGAGCCGTCGAGCAGGCCGCGCAGCTCGGGGACGGAGGGGAAACGGCCGTGCACCGCGTGGAAGGGGCCGAGCAGTTGGGCGAGGACGGTGGTGGCGCGCCGGCTGTCGTTGCCGGGGTGCGGGTCGGCCAGGTCGCCGACCAGCGCCTCGGCGAGGACCGCGGCGGCCTCGTCGGGGTCGGTGGTCCCGCCGTACAGGTCGAGGTCGTACACGGAGTCGGGGTTGCCGATCCGCACCACGACGTCGTACGCGTCGGCCGGACCGGCTGCCACGCCGGCGGCACCGACGACGACCACGGCGGCGCGTCCGGCGAGCGCGTGCAGGCACAGCGACTCGGCGATCGGCCGGACGACGGCACTGGTCTTGCCGGAGCCGGCCGGTCCGACCGCGACCAGGGAGGTACCGAGCAGCTCGGGGCCGAGGGCGAGGCCGGTGCCCCGGTAGGCGTACGGGTTGCGGGCGTCGTCGGCGGTGGTGCCGAGCCGTACCTGACCGGTGACCAGGTCGTGCCGGGCCTGCCGGGCGGGCAGGTCGCGGGCGCCGGAGGGGTGAGGGCAGGCGGCGGCACCGTGGCCGAGCACGGCGCCGGTGAAGGCGGCGAGGGGGTTCCGGCCGCTGCGTACCCCCTGCCAGGCACGGCTGATCCGGGCGTGGTCGACGTCCCGCATCAGCCCGGCGCGCGCGTCGGCGGCGAGCCGGTCCGCCGCGTCGGCGGCGCCGGCGGCACGCAGCGCGGGCCAGGTGGCGGGGTCGTCCTCGGGGGTCGACTGCGGCTCCTTCGGCTCGGGGCGTCGCAGTCGGGGTGCCCCGAAACGGCGCCAGACCTCTCCCCAGCGGCCCAGCCTCCCCACCCCGATCATGATCGCGAACACGACGAGCAGGGTGTAGCCGTCCCAGACGATGAGGTTGACGATCTGGTCGTCGCTGGTGCGCCACGAATCCGGAGTGAACAGCTCCAGGGGAAGAAGCCACCAGCCGCCCAGGTAGCCGTTCGCCAGCAGTGACCAGATCAACCACCCCACGAGCAGGGCGATGAGTGCTCCGCTGAGCAGTTCCCGGGTCGCGATCTGTACCGGTTCCTCCATCGGCCGGGGCCGGTGTCCGAACCGCCATACGCCGGGCAGCGCCTCGGGGCGGGGGGTGCGCAGCCAGGTCAGGAACGCCGACCCGTCCGGCAGGGGCGGCATGTCCGGTGCCCTGACCGGCCTCGGGGGCGCCGAGGGCACCTCCGGTGGCCCGGCAGGGCGCGGCACCGGGTTCGCGTGCGTACCCCGCGTGTCCTGCGTCCCGTCGCTGTCCATCGCCCTTGCCCCCTGAGCTGCCGCGCCGTTCACCATCAGCGAGCCAATCTAACGCCCCCGCAGGGCGAGTTCACCGTTCACCCGGCCGGTCCGGGCCACGAGGGCGCTTCGTACGGTGCCGAGCGTGCCCCGGATCCCGCGCGGTTCCCGTCCGGCTCCGCGCGGCGCATGCCCGCCGGGTCCCGGGCCGCCGTCACCTCCACCGCCCCCTCCGCCTCCCTCTCTCCCGCCCTCCGTCGCCCTCTCTCCACCCTCCGTCCCCCCGCTATGTCCACACCGGACAACCCGGCCCCCCGGACAACGCCCACATGGAGCATGCCCAGCCTCTCTTCCCCGCCCTAGCCTGCGAGAAAGGAAGACACGTGTCCGTTTCACCCCCCAGGAGCCCCTCATGACCGCACTTCCGCAGGAGCGCCGCGTCGTCACCGCCATCCCGGGCCCGAAGTCGCGGGAACTGCAGGCCCGCCGTACCGCCGCGGTCGCACAGGGCGTGGGCTCCGTGCTGCCCGTGTTCGCCGCGCGTGCGGACGGCGGGATCATCGAGGACGTCGACGGCAACCGGCTGATCGACTTCGGCTCGGGCATCGCGGTGACCTCGGTCGGCGCCTCCGCCGAGGCCGTCGTACGCCGTGCCACCGCCCAGCTCGCCGACTTCACGCACACCTGTTTCATGGTCACGCCGTACGAGGGGTACGTGGCCGTGGCCGAGGCGCTCGCCGAACTGACCCCGGGCGACCACGCCAAGAAGTCGGCCCTCTTCAACAGCGGCGCCGAGGCCGTCGAGAACGCCGTCAAGATCGCGCGGGCCCACACCAAGCGGCAGGCGGTCGTGGTGTTCGACCACGGCTACCACGGCCGCACCAACCTCACCATGGCACTCACCGCGAAGAACATGCCCTACAAGCACGGCTTCGGCCCGTTCGCGCCCGAGGTGTACCGCGTCCCCGTCGCCTACGGCTACCGCTGGCCGACCGGCGCCGACAACGCCGGCCCCGAGGCCGCCGCCCAGGCCATCGACCAGATCTCCAAGCAGGTCGGCGCCGGGAACGTGGCCGCGATCGTCATCGAACCGGTGCTCGGCGAGGGCGGCTTCATCGAGCCGGCGAAGGGCTTCCTGCCCGCGATCGGCAAGTTCGCCTCGGACAACGGCATCGTGTTCGTCGCCGACGAGATCCAGTCCGGATTCTGCCGCACCGGCCAGTGGTTCGCCTGCGAGGACGAGGGCATCGTCCCGGACCTGATCACCACCGCCAAGGGAATCGCCGGCGGGCTCCCGCTCTCCGCCGTGACCGGACGCGCCGAGATCATGGACGCGGCCCACTCCGGCGGTCTCGGCGGCACCTACGGCGGCAACCCGGTGGCCTGCGCGGGCGCGCTCGGCGCCATCGAGACGATGAAGGAGCTGGACCTCAACGGGAAGGCCAAGGCGATCGAGGCGGTCATGAGGACCCGGCTGACCGCGATGGCCGAGAAGTTCGACGTCATCGGCGACATCCGCGGCCGCGGCGCCATGATGGCCATCGAGCTCGTCAAGGACCGCACGACCAAGGAGCCGAACGCGGAGACGACGGCCGCGCTGGCCAAGGCCTGCCAGCAGGAGGGTCTGCTGGTCCTGACCTGTGGCACCTACGGCAACGTGCTGCGCTTCCTGCCGCCGCTGGTCATCGGCGAGGACCTGCTGCACGAGGGCCTGGACATCCTCGAGCAGGCGTTCGCACGCGTCTGAACAGGCATTCGTGCACATCTGAGCCGCCGACGAAGCGGGTGAGCCGCTCCGGCATCCACCACCGGGGCGTGAGTGGCGGAGCGTGTGAAGAACGTGTGCGGGGTGGATGACAGGATCCGGTTGGCCCTGTCGCGGGTCCACCCCCTGCCGTAGGTTCTACCGGGACAAGAGAGACACCCGCCCACAGGTGACTGTGAGCGGTACGGGCCGAGGCCTTCCCCAGCTTCGACCTGGTCGTGCCCTCGCGCACACAACCGGAGCCCCCAGGTTCCGGGTCTCCTCACGATCGGACGGCCGCTCGCCCCAAACCCCCCGGGGCGCGCGGTGTTCCGGTCCGGACGGCTGTCCACGCGTCACGCGCGGCAGGCCGTTCCCCGAAGGGCCAGTGCTCACCCCCCCTTGCACTGGCCCTTCGGCATGCCCCGCACCGCACTCCCGCTGCGAACGGCCGTGAGCCCGCACATGCGACGCTGTGCACCATGCTGCTGTTCGGACCTCCCGTTCTCCTCTTCGCCCTGATCACCTGGCAGGTCGTCACCGACGGCCCCCTGGTGGACCTGGACGAACGGCTGAGCAGGGCGCTCGTCGAGCCGGACACGGCCTCCGAAGTGCTCGCCGACCTCGGCAACACCGAGGTGGCCGTGCCCCTCCTCGCGGCCGCCCTGGTGTACGTCGCGTGGCGGGGGCGTGTCGTGGGCCGGGACCGCTGGTGGCTGCCGCCCGCCGCCGGAGCGGTGGCGATGTCTCTGGTGCCGGTGCTCGTCGTGCCCCTGAAGGAGTGGACCGACCGACCCGGCACCCCGGCCGTGCCCCCGGCCGTCGGCTACTACCCGTCCGGCCACACCGCCACCGCCGTCGTGGCGTACGGTGCGGCGGTCCTGCTCCTCCTCCCGCTGCTGCGCTCGCCGGCGGTCCGCCGCGCGTTCCTGCTGCTCTGTGCCGCTCTGGTCGCCGGTGCCTCCTACGGGCTGGTGCGCCGGGGCTACCACTGGCCGCTGGACGTGGCGGCCGGTTGGTGTCTGGGGGCGGTCCTGCTGATCTGCCTGTGGCTGTCGGCCGGAGCAGCCGTCCGGGCCGCTGACCGGCAGCCGGCCGCTCGGCCGGAGTAGCGGTCGAAGGGCCGCTGGACCTCTCCTTCGGCCTGTCGGGTCCGGGCCGCCGTACGTCGCACGGGCCGCGCCACAGGTTCTGCCTGCGGGCGTCCTCGCGGGCTCTCGCCCTTTTGACGAGGTCCGCGTTGACGAGGTCCGCGTTGACGAGGTCCGCGTCGGCCGCACGGGCGGCCGACGAGATACCGGACGCGGCGAGAGCCACGTCGACGAGCACGGCGAGAAACCCGCACGGCCCGAACGGTCTGCGGCGATCCACGACCGCTCCCGGCTGGGGGGGAACAGCGGGGGGCGGGCGAGGGCCGGAGCGCCTTCAGCCGGTCCAGGCCGAACAGGTGGTCGGGACCTCCGCCACCGATCCGTCCTGTCGTCCGCTACGCCTTCCCCCGCTCGGCGAGCCCCGCCGCAGCCTCGTGCATGGCCAGTTCGAGCAGGACCGGATCGGTGAGCGTGCCCGACCCGTCCGGTGGGAACAGCCAGCGCGTCCCGCCGGCCGACGAGCGGCCCGGATGCGGCACCACGATCCAGGTGCCGTTCCCCGACGTACGGACACCGGTGCCGACCCAGCGGGCCGCGGTGCCCGGCGGCACGAGGAATCCCATCCGCGCGTCACCGAAGTCGACCAGCACCGGACCGGGCCGGTCGAGGACGCGGGCGAGCACGTCGAGCGTGGGGTGGCCGAGCGCGCACGGCAGGATCAGCACGTCCCACGCCTTGCCGGCCGGCAGCAGCACCACCCCGTGCGGGTCGCGCTCCCACTCCCGGCGGCACGTCTCGGGATCGGGCGCGACGGAGGAGAGCCACTCGACCGCCGACTTCGTCCCTGTCATCACAAACGCCTGCCTCTCTGTCGTGGACGCGGGAAGAAAGCGTCACGAGGGGGAGAGGAGGCTTTCCGCCGGGCATTACGCGGGTTCCGGCACCTCTCTGGAGTGAAACGGATCACACCCGGCGGAATTCGGTCCCCACTGCCGAGAACCGGCCGCGGTCGCCGGGACCCGGATTCCGGTTGCCGGTTGCCGGTTGCCGGTTGCCGGGGATCGTTCTCAGCTGTCGAAGCCCAGTCCCATCCTGTCCATCGTCCGCAGCCACAGGTTCCGGTGTCCGTCGTGCGTGTCGGCGTGCGCCAGCGACCACTTGGTGAGCGCGATGCCGGTCCAGGCGAAGGGCTCGGGCGGGAACGGCAGCGGCTTCCTGCGCACCATCTCCAGTTCCGTGCGCTCGGTGCGCTCCCCCGACAGCAGGTCCAGCATCACCTCGGCGCCGAAGCGGGTGGCGCCGACGCCGAGCCCCGTGAAGCCGGCCGCGTAGGCGGCCCTGCCCCGGTGGGCGGTGCCGTAGAACGCCGAGAAGCGGGAGCAGGTGTCGATCGCGCCGCCCCATGCGTGGGTGAAGCGGACGCCCTCCAGCTGCGGGAAGCAGGTGAAGAAGTGCTCGGCGAGCCTCGCGTAGGTCTCCGGCCGGTCGTCGTACTCGGCGCGCACCCGCCCGCCGTACGGGTAGACCGCGTCGTAACCGCCCCACAGGATGCGGTGGTCGGCGGTCAGCCGGAAGTAGTGGAACCGGTTGGCGCTGTCGCCGAGTCCCTGCCGGTTGCGCCAGCCGACGGACGCCAGCCGGGCGGCGGTGAGCGGCTCGGTCATCAGGGCGTAGTCGTAGACCGGAACGGTGTAGGCGCGGGCCCGTTTGACCAGGCTGGGGAAGACGTTGGTGCCGAGGGCGGCGGTGCGGGCGCGGATCTGCCCGTAGGGGGTGCGCACGGCCAGTCCGGCGCCGTGGGAGCGCAGGGTGAGGGCGGGGGTGTGCTCGTACACGCGGACGCCGAGGCCGAGGCAGGCCCGCTTGAGCCCCCAGGCGAGTTTCGCCGGGTGGAGCATGGCCACGCCCCTGCGGTCCCAGAGGCCGGCCAGGAAGGTGGGCGAGTCGACCTGGGCGCGGACCTCGTCCGTGTCCAGGAACTCCACCCCCTCCGCGAGGCCCCGGCGGTCGATTTCCCGGTACCGGTCGCGCAGTTCGCGTGCCTGGTGGGGCGCGGTGGCGACGTCGAGCTCGCCGGTGCGTTCGAAGTCGCAGTCGATGGCGTGGCGGGCGACCGTCTCCTCGATGGCGTCGAGATTGCGGGCGCCCAGCCGCTCCAGTTCGTGGATCTCGTCCGGCCAGCGGGTCAGGCCGTTGGACAGACCGTGGGTGAGGGAGGCGGCACAGAATCCGCCGTTGCGGCCCGAGGCCGCCCAGCCCACCTCGCGTCCCTCCACCAGGACGACGTCCCGCCCCGGGTCGCGTTCCTTGGCGATCAGCGCCGTCCACAGTCCGCTGTATCCGCCGCCCACCACCAGCAGGTCGCAGCTCTCGGCGCCGGTGAGGGCGGGCCGGGGTTCCGGCCGGCCGGGGTCGTCCAGCCAGTACGCGGACGGACGGGCGTCGGCGAGGGATTTCGTCCAACGGCTCATGGTCCCGGCCCCCTACGCCTTCTGCCGCTTGCGGCGGTTGCCGACGGCCATGGAGACCAGCACCAGCAGCACGGCGAGGACGAACATGGCCGTACCGACGACGTTGATCTGTACCGGGGTTCCGCGCTGCGCGGAACCCCAGACGAACATCGGGAAGGTGACGGTGGACCCCGAGTTGAAGTTGGTGATGATGAAGTCGTCGAAGGACAGGGCGAAGGCGAGGAGCGCGCCCGCCGCGATGCCGGGGGCGGCGATCGGCAGGGTGACCCGCAGGAACGTCTGGACCGGGCCGGCGTACAGGTCCTGGGCGGCCTGCTCGAGGCGCGGGTCCATCGACATCACGCGCGCCTTGACGGCGACCACGACGAAGCTGAGGCAGAACATGACGTGGGCGATGAGGATCGTCCAGAAGCCGAGCTGGACACCCATGTTGAGGAACAGGGTCAGCAGCGACGCCGCCATGACCACCTCGGGCATCGCCATCGGCAGGAAGACCAGCGAGTTCACGGTGGAACGGGCACGGAAGCGGTAGCGGACGAGCGCGAAGGCGATCATGGCGCCGAGCACGGTGGCGCCGAGGGTCGCCCACAGGGCGATCCGGAGGCTGAGCGACAGCGAGCCGCACAGGCCGGAGACCCCGCACGGGTCCTTCCAGGCGTCGGTGGAGAACTCCTGCCACTCGTAGTTGAAGCGACCCTTGGGCTTGTTGAGGGAGAACACGGCCACCACCACGACCGGCAGCAGCAGATACGCGAGCGTCAGCAGTCCCGCGATGACGACGAGACGGCGCCTGAGCCAGTTGACGAAGGCCATTTACACCAGATCCTCCGTGCCGGACTTGCGGATGTAGAACGTGACGGCGAAGAGGATCGCGGCCATCAGGATGAAGGAGAGCGCCGCGGCCGTCGGGTAGTCCAGGATGCGCAGGAACTGCGTCTGGATCACGTTGCCGATCATGCGGGTGTCGGTGGAGCCGAGCAGGTCCGCGTTGATGTAGTCGCCGGTGGCCGGGATGAAGGTCAGCAGCGTGCCGGAGACGACGCCGGGCATCGACAGCGGGAGCGTGACCCTGCGGAAGGTGGTCGAGGGCTTGGCGTACAGGTCGTTCGCCGCCTCGTGCAGCCGGGGGTCGATGCGCTCGAGGGAGGTGTAGAGCGGCAGGACCATGAACGGCAGGAAGTTGTACGTCAGACCGCAGACGACGGCGAGCGGTGTGGCCAGCACCCGGTCGCCGGCGGTCCAGCCGAGCCAGGAGGTGACGTCCAGGACGTGCAGCGTGTTCAGGATCTCGACCACGGGGCCGCTGTCGGCGAGGATCGTCTTCCAGGCGAGGGTACGGATCAGGAAGCTCGCGAAGAACGGCGCGATCACCAGGACCATGATCAGGTTCCGCCAGCGTCCCGCCCGAAAGGCGATCAGATACGCCAGCGGGTAGCCGAGCACCAGGCACAGCACGGTCGCGGAGGCCGCGTAGAGCACCGAGCGGACGAACTGCGGCCAGTACTCGGACAGCGCGTCCCAGTAGGTGGCGAAGTGCCAGGTGACCTCGTAGCCCTCCTCCAGGGAGCCCGTCTGGACGGAGGTGGAGGCCTGGTAGACCACCGGCAGCGCGAAGAAGACGAACAGCCACAGCAGACCGGGCAGCAGAAGCAGGTACGGCGTCCGGCGGCCCCGCTTGCGCGGCGGTCTCGCCTGCGGGGCCGGCACCAGGGGCGGCGATGACCGGGGCGGCGGTGACTGGGCGACGGTGGCCATCAGGCGGCCTCCTCCTCGACGGTCCGAGCACCGGCGGAGCCCGCTGTCCCCGCGAGCAGGGACTGGGCGGCGTCGAGACCGAAGGTGTGCGCCGGGTTCCAGTGCAGGACGACCTCGGCGCCGGGCACCAGCCGGTCGTCGCGGTCGATGTTCTGGACGTAGACCTCGAACGCGGTGCAGACCGGGCTGTCGACGACGAACTGGGTGGAGACGCCGAGGTAGCTGGAGTCGGAGATCCGGCCGGTGATCCGGTTGCGGCCCCCGGGTATGCGTCCGGCGTCGTCGGCGTGGACGAGGGAGATCTTCTCAGGGCGCACCCCGAGCAGCACCTTGCCGCCGGCCGCCGTGGGGCCGCTGTTGCGTGCCGCGGGGAGGACGAGCTTGCCGTCGCCCGCCTTCAGCACGATGTCGTCGCCCGACCTGGTGTCGACGTCGGCCTCGATGAAGTTGGACGTGCCGAGGAAGTCGGCGACGAACGTGGTGCGCGGGTTCTCGTACAGCTCGGTGGGCGTGCCGAGCTGCTCGACGCGGCCGGCGTTCATCACGGCGACCGTGTCGGCCATGGTCATGGCCTCCTCCTGGTCGTGCGTGACATGCACGAAGGTGATGCCGACCTCGGTCTGGATGCGTTTGAGCTCCAGCTGCATCCTGCGGCGCAGTTTCAGGTCGAGGGCGCCGAGCGGCTCGTCGAGCAGCAGCACCTTCGGATGGTTGATCAGGGCGCGGGCCACGGCGACGCGCTGCTGCTGGCCGCCGGAGAGCTGGTGCGGCTTCCTGCGGGCCTGCTCGCCGAGCTGGACGAGCTCCAGCATCTCCCCGACCTGCTTCTTCACGCTCTTGATGCCGCGCCGGCGCAGACCGAAGGCGACGTTCTCGAAGATGTCGAGGTGCGGGAAGAGGGCGTAGGACTGGAAGACGGTGTTCACCGGCCGCTTGTACGGCGGGAGCGCGGTGACGTCCTGGTCGCCGAGGTGGACGGCACCGGCGGTGGGTTCCTCCAGGCCGGCGATCATTCTGAGGGTGGTGGTCTTGCCGCAGCCGGACGCGCCGAGCAGGGCGAAGAAGGAGCCCTCGGGCACGGTCAGGTCGAGGGGGTGGACGGCGGTGAACGCGCCGTAGGTCTTGCTCAGGCCGGTGAGGCGGACGTCCCCGCCGTGGGCGGCCGTGTCGTTGGTCGTCTTCATCTCGTCACGCCCCCGTGAGCTTCGCGAACTTCGTTTCGAATGCCGTCTCTTCCTCGGTGCTCAGGGAGCGGAAGGCACGGGACTTGGCCTGCATGGCCTGGTCGGGGAGGATCAGCGGGTTGTTCGCCGCGTCCTCGTCGATCTTCGCGAGCTCGTCCCGCACGCCTTCGACCGGACAGACGAAGTTGATGTAGGCGGCGAGTTCGGCGGCCGGCCGCGGCTCGAAGTAGTAGTCGATGAGCCGCTCGGCGTTGGTCTTGTGCCGGGCCCTGTTCGGGATCATCAGGTTGTCGCTGGACGTCATGTAGCCGCTGTCCGGGACCAGGAAGTCGATGTCCGGGTTGTCCGCCTTCAGCTGGACGACGTCCCCGGCCCAGGCCACGCAGGCCGCGAAGTCGCCCTTGTTGAGGTCGGAGGTGTAGTCGTTGCCGGTGAAGCGGCGGACCTGCCCCTTGTCGACGGCCTTCTGGAGCCGGGCGATCCCCGCGTCGTAGTCGTCGGCGGTGAACTTCCCCGGGTCCTTGTCCATGTCGAGCAGGGTCAGCCCCATGGTGTCGCGCATCTCGGTGAGGAGGCCGACGCGCCCCTTGAGCCTCGGGTTGTCCAGCAGGTCGGAGAGGGTCTTCACCTCGACGCCGTCGAGCGCCTTCTTGTTGTAGGCGATGACGGCGGCGATGCCCTGCCAGGGGTAGGAGTAGGCGCGGCCCGGGTCCCAGTCGGGGCTGCGGAACTGCGGCGACAGGTTGGCGTAGGCGTGCGGCAGGTTGGACGGGTCCAGTTTCTGCACCCAGCCCAGGCGTATCAGGCGGGCGGCCAGCCAGTCGGTGAGGACGATGATGTCGCGGCCCGTGTCCTGGCCGGCGGCGAGCTGCGGCTTGATCTTGCCGAAGAACTCGGTGTTGTCGTTGATGTCCTCGGTGTACGCGACCTCGATGCCGGTCCGTTCGGTGAACGCGTCCAGCGTGGGGTGCCGGCGCCCGCCGTCGTCGACGTCCATGTACTCGGTCCAGTTGGAGAAGGCGACACGTTTCTCCTTCTTCGAGTGGTCCTCGGCCGGTACGCCGCCCCGGGTGTTGCCCGCCGGAGGGATGCCGCAGGCACTCAGCGCCCCTATTCCGCCGGCCGCGAGCGCACCGCCCGCGGAGGCGCGCAGCAGGGACCTGCGCGACAGGGCCGCCCCGCCGCCTCGGAAGCCGCGCCGCACGGCGGCCACCCGGGCCGGGGAGAGGCGGTCGGGCTCGTACTGCTCCATACGCGTGGTGCCTTTCGGGAGAGGGGCCGCGGGTCGGACGGCCGGCTGCTATCGGTCCCCGAAGATCGTGCGGTGCCAGTCCTTGCGGACCACCGCGGTGTTGTCGAACATGACGTGCTTGAGCTGGGTGTACTCCTCGAACGAGTACGCGGACATGTCCTTGCCGAAGCCGGACGCCCGGTAGCCGCCGTGCGGCATCTCGCTGATGATCGGGATGTGGTCGTTGATCCACACGCATCCGGCCCTGATCTCGCGCGTGGCACGGCCGGTGCGGTACACGTCCCGGCTCCAGGCCGAGGCGGCGAGTCCGTACGGCGTGTCGTTGGCGAGCGCGATGCCCTCGTCGTCGGTGTCGAAGGGCAGGACCACCAGCACCGGTCCGAAGATCTCGGCCTGCACCGCCTCGCTGTCCTGCGGGGCGTCCGCGATCAGCGTGGGCCGGTAGTAGGCGCCGGCTGCGAGTTCCCCGCCCGGGGCCTCGCCGCCGGTCACGACGCGCGCGTAGGCGCGCGCCCGGTCGACGAAGCCGGCCACCCTCTCGCGCTGCGCGTGCGAGACCAGCGGGCCGAGGTCGGTCCCGGCGGCGAAGGGGTCGCCGAGCCGCACGGTCTCCATCAGTGCGGCGGTGCGTTCCACGAACTCCTCGTAGAGGGACCGCTGCACATACGCGCGTGTGGCGGCCGTGCAGTCCTGGCCGGTGTTGATGAGCGCGCCCGCGACCGCGCCGTTGACGGCGGCGCCGAGGTCGGCGTCGTCGAAGACCACGAAGGGCGCCTTGCCGCCGAGTTCGAGGTGGACGCGCTTGACGGTGGCGGTGGCGACGGCGGCGACCCGCTTGCCCACGGCGGTGGAGCCGGTGAAGGAGGTCATGGCCACGTCGGGATGGCCGACGAGGTGCTCGCCCGCCTCCTGACCGGTGCCGGTGACGATGTTGATCACGCCGTCCGGGATGCCTGCGTCGGTGGCCGCCCGGGCGAAGAGGAGCGAGGTCAGTGGGGTGATCTCGGCGGGCTTGAGGACGATCGTGTTGCCCGCGGCGATCGCCGGGAGGATCTTCCACGCGGCCATCTGGAGGGGGTAGTTCCAGGGCGCGACGGAGCCGACCACCCCGATGGGCTCGCGGCGCACGTAGGAGGTGTGGTCGCCGGAGTACTCACCGGCCGACTGACCCGTCAGGTGCCGGGCGGCGCCTGCGAAGAAGGCGATGTTGTCGATGCTCCCGGGGACGTCGAACTCCCGGCTCAGTTTCAGGGGCTTGCCGCACTGCAGGGACTCGGCGCGGGCGAAGTCCTCGGCACGCTCGGCGACCACGGCGGCGAACCGGTGCATCGCGTCGGACCGCTCGCCCGGGGTGGCACCGGCCCACGCCCCGAACGCCTCCCGCGCGGCGGCGACGGCCGCGTCCACGTCGTCGGTGCCGGCGAGGTCGTAGGTGCACACGTCCTCGCCGGTGGCCGGGTCGACGACCGTGTGCGTACGGCCCGAGGTGCCCCTCGCCAGGCGGCCCGCGACGAACTGCGCCCCGTCGGCGAACCGTTCCCGGGCCGGGAACCGTTCCGGGGTGGCCTTGCCCGGGTGCTGCATGTCGCTCTCCTCCGTTTTCACCGAGGGGGTGGCGTGGCGCCGGCTCGATTTGAGTGCCGATCCTGGCAGAGGTATGCGATGCCAACAAGTGATTCCGTTGTTTCCATTTGGTTAAGCAACGAAATCTGTCGACAGGGCTTCTGGGCACCACGGAAAAGGCAGGCTGGTTGTCGGTGCCGCCTGCGAAACTCGCGCGCATGGGGATGAACACGGAGACGGGAACGGCGGGGGACGGGGCTGTGCCCGGGACTGCGGTGGGAGCGGGGGCGACCGGTTCCCGTGAGGCCCTGATCGAGGCACTGGCGGCCGGGAAGCGGGTCAAGTACCTGCACTTCTGGGGGCACCGGCCGCTGCCCGACGGCCGGATCGGGGCGGGCTGCCTGAGCCAGTGGTGGCCGTCGCCGTTCACGGTGGACGGCGTGACCTACGCGACCGCCGAGCACTGGATGATGGCGGCCAAGGCCCGGATATTCGCCGACCCGGAGGCGGAACGGAGGATCCTGGCCGCGCAGCACCCCGCCGACGCGAAGAAGGAGGGCCGGCTCGTCCGGGACTTCGACGAGGCGACCTGGCGGCGCGAGCGGTTCCGCGTCGTCGTCGAGGGCAGCACGCACAAGTTCGCGGCCCACGCGGACCTGCGCGCCTTCCTGCTGAACACGGGCGCCCGCGTCCTGGTCGAGGCGAGCCCCAGGGACCGCGTCTGGGGCATCGGCCTCCCGGCCGGCGACGAGAGGGCCTCGGATCCCGCCCGGTGGCGCGGCCCGAACCTCCTGGGCTTCGCCCTCATGCGGGCCCGCGCGCATCTCCGGGAGAACAACGGGGCAGGGTGACCCGTGCCGCGGCACGGGTCACCCTGGTGCTCCCTGGTGCACTCCGGTTCGGTCGGTGCCGTCCGGACGGCCCGGTGGCCACCACCCCGTCCGGGCCAGGGCCCGAACGGCGCGTCAGGGCACCGTGGGGCGAGGTTCCCCGACGCGGGGCCGGAGCGCTCAGAGCAGGGCGACGAGGAGGCCGAAGCCGCCGCCCAGCACGATGCCGGCCCCGCCGCAGATGAGGCCTGCCAGGGCGTGGCCCGGGTTCGTGGCCTCGCCGCGGGCCGCCTTGCCCCGGCCGAGGGCACTGAAGATCACGGCCAGGACGCCGAGCGCGACGGCCAGCGGCCAGAGGCAGAAGACGCAGGCCGAGATGATCCCGAGCACGAGTCCTGTGACGCCCATGCCGTTGGCCGGCTGCAAAGGCATGCCGGTCCAGCCGTGGTGACCCTGGTCGGGCATGCCGCCGTAGGCGGGAGCACCGGCGTGGCCGGGCGGCTGTGCGGCCGGGTGGGCGTATCCGCCCTGGTGCCCGCTCCCGTGGCCGCCCGGGTAGCCGTACGGCACCTGGCCGGGACCGCCGGGGGCGATGGGCGGCGGCGGGACCGGCTCGGCGGCCGGGGGCGCGAAGGGGTTGGAGGCCGTGGCTCCAAAACCGGCGGGCGCGGGCGGCGCGGGAGCGGACGGGGTGGAAGGGCCCGAGGGACCGGCGGGGCCCGCCCAGGGCTGGGCGGGCGGCGTGGCCGAAGGTGCGGCCGGGGCACTCGCCGCGGGGAAGGACGTGACCGTCCGCTGGTTGTGCACGGAAGGCGTCGAGGGAGCGGACGGGGTGCCGGAGGCCGGGGGCGCGCCGGCCGCGCCGGGTGTCCCCGGGGCAAAAGCCGGAGGGTCGAACTCCGGGAGCGCGAACGGGTCGGTGGCTTCGGCGGAGCCCGACGGACCGGACGCGCCGCGGCCGCCGAGGTCCAGCCGGGTCAGCTCGGGCGGCGACACTTCCCGTGGCGGACTCTGGGGCGGCTGGGCCTGCGCGGCCCCGCTGTCGGCGGGTGCCGCCCAGACGTCGTCATGAGCGTGCGGGTCCCGGGGCGGAGTGCCGCCCGCCGGGTTCCCCCGCGCTTCCGGCGCCTGCGCGTCGTCGGACATGCGCTGGACCCCCTCCGTCGAACGTCCCGTCATGGTACGGCCCGACGCCGCCCCGTGCGCGCCCGGCCTACGATGACTCCCGATCCACCGATCAGCCGATCACCCGCGTCCCGCCACAGCCGCACCCCGGCCGGGGACGCCGTTTTTGGGAGGGACCATGACCGAACGCCTCGCCGCGTCCGCCGAGGCGGCGGGCAGCGGCCCGCACGACTTCATCGCCGGACTGCCCAAGGCCGAACTGCACGTGCACCACATCGGTTCCGCCTCCCCCCGCATCGTCTCGGAGCTGGCCGCCCGCCATCCCGACTCCAGGGTCCCCGTCGATCCCGAGGCGCTCGCGGACTACTTCACCTTCACGGACTTCGCCCACTTCATCGACGTGTACCTGTCCGTCGTCGACCTGGTCCGCACGCCGGAGGACGTCCGGCTGCTCACCTACGAGGTGGCGCGTGAGCTGGCCCGGCAGCAGGTGCGGTACGCCGAGCTGACGATCACCCCGTTCTCGTCGACCCGTCGCGGGATCGACGCGCGGGCGTTCATGGAGGCGATAGAGGACGCCCGCAAGGCGGCCGAGTCGGAGTTCGGGACCGTGCTGCGCTGGTGCTTCGACATCCCCGGCGAGGCCGGCCTGGAGTCCGCCGAGGAGACCACGCGGCTCGCCACCGACGACCGGCTGCGCCCGGAGGGCCTGGTCTCCTTCGGTCTGGGCGGACCCGAGATCGGGGTGCCCCGGCCGCAGTTCAAGCCGTACTTCGACCGGGCCATCGCCGCGGGCCTGCGCTCGGTACCGCACGCCGGTGAGACCACCGGCCCCGGGACGGTGTGGGACGCCCTGGTCGACCTGCGCGCGGAGCGGATCGGGCACGGCACCAGCGCCGTACAGGACCCCGAACTGCTCGCGCATCTCGCCGAGCGGCGCATCGCGCTGGAGGTGTGCCCCACCTCCAACATCGCCACCCGCGCGGTCGCCAGCCTCGACGAGCACCCGATCGGGGAGTTCGTCCGCGCCGGTGTGCTGGTCACCGTCAACTCCGACGACCCGCCGATGTTCGGCACCGACCTGAACACCGAGTACGCGATCGCCGCACGGCTGCTGGGCCTCGACGAACGGGGCCTGGCGGCACTGGCGAAGAACGCGGTGGAGGCCTCGTTCCTGGACGAGCCGGGCAAGACACGGCTGGCCGCCGAGATCGACGCGTACACCACGTCCTGGCTCGCCTCCCGACCGCTGCGGTGAAACCGTTCTCCGCCGCCGTGGACCAGCCGCCCCATGAGCCGAGCCCGCGAAGGACCGCCATGCACCACGTGACCGCCGTGGCCCACCGCGGCGACCCGTACCACGTCCGCGAGAACACGCTCGCCTCGCTGCGTTCCGCGCTCCACAAGGGGGCGGACGCGGTCGAGTTCGACGTACGCCTCACCCGGGACGGCGTACCGGTCCTGCTGCACGACGAGACGCTGAAGCGGCTCTGGGAGCACGACCGCCCGCTGCGGTCGCTGTCCTGGGAAGAGGTGCGCGGCCTGACCGGCGGCGGTGTGCCCACGCTGCCGGACGCGCTGTCGGCGACCGAGGGCGCCAGGGTCATGCTGGACCTGCCGGGCGATCCCGGCCCCCGGGTGGTGCGCCGGATCGTGGACGCCGTACGGGAGCACGGCGCCCGGGAGCGCGTCTGCTACTGCGCGGGCGCCGCCCCGATGCTCGCCGTGCGCGCGGCGGACCCGTCGGCCGAGATCGCCCTCACCGTCACGTCGTCGGCACCGCCGCGCGCCGGCGTCCTGGAGGCGGTCCGGCCGCGTTGGCTGAACTACCGCTTCGGCCTGGTCGACCGGGCCCTCGCCGACCGGGTCCACGCGGACGGCTGCCTGCTCTCCGTGTGGACCCCGGACACCCGCCGCTCCATGCGCCGCCTGCTGGCGCTGGGCGCCGACTCGATCACCACCAACCGCATCGACGTCCTGTGCGCGCTGCGCGGGCCCGCGCAGGGCGCGAGCGCCGGGTCCCCGTCACCGCGGCGGTAGCCGACCGGCGAGGGGGCCCGGTCCCGGTACGGCTCAGATGCCCATGGAGGCCATCTCGATCGCCGAGCGGTAATTGGCCGCAGTCGTCACCACACAGGCGCGGTAGGTGCGGTTGTCCTTCACGGCCAGGAAGTAGTCGCGCAGGTTCTTCCAGTAATTGACGAGGTAGCCGAGCCCCGGGACGAAGCCCGGCGGGCGCGGCACGAGGGAGAACGCCTCACTGCATCGGAGGATCTCCCCGGTGGCCGTGGACAGCACGTCGGCCACCTCGGCGTTCATGTTCCATCCGGCGGCCAGCTGAGGGGTCCAGATCGCGCCGGCCACTTCCCTGAGCTGCTGCTGCTCCTCGGGAGTCGGATCGCTCAGCGCGCTCGCCGCCACCGGGGCCGGCGCGGTGGCCGACGGTCCCCCGGCCGCGATCGCCACCGGCCCCGCGACCGTCACAGCGACCAGTGCCGCCGTCACCACGCCGCAGGCCCTCAGCCCTCGCCGTCTCGCCCTGCTGTGACCCACTGCCGTCATCGGTCGTCCCCTCCCGTCGTCCTGCCCCGGCCGGTCCCGCCGGGGACGGCCCGACCGTGTCATGAGCGGGACAACCCGGTCAACGGCGACAACGCGCCACCTTCCGCGGCCCGTGGCCGGTGGACTCCGGCCGCACCAAAGGGCCGGTACCGCCCGATGGAACGGCCCCCCACCGTCCCTCGGGCACCAGACACTCCACCGTCGCGACCACGCCCGTCGGCCCGGTGACCACGCCGGCCGGGACGGCCACCGCCATCACCCCCATCGCAGTGCCGAATTCACGGTGGTCGACGGTCCCGGCCTGCTGCCGCGTCCCCTCCGGCCCTTCCGGAACCGCTCGCGCGCCTCGGGCACATTGCGCCGCGGCCGGTCCGGCCGGATCTCCGGCGCCTTTGGGTCGCGCACCGCCCGGACCGCGAACAGCCCGTGCGTGACGGGCCCGTCCACGGGCCCGCCCCTCGGCGAGTCGCCCTTCCCGCCGCACCACCCCTCACGAGAAGGTTCCCCGCACCCTCAAGGGGCGCGGGGAACTGCGGGACCGGCTGCGGACGGCCCGCGGCCTCCGGAGGACCGGGCCCCTCGTCGCGCTCAGGACCTCGTCCGGCCGGCCCGGCAAAGCGGTTACGCGTCCAGCGACGTCATCACGTGCTTGATGCGCGTGTAGTCGTCGAACCCGTAGGCGGACAGGTCCTTGCCGTAACCGGACTTCTTGAAGCCGCCGTGCGGCATCTCCGCGACCAGCGGGATGTGGGTGTTGATCCACACGCAGCCGAAGTCGAGCTTCTTGGACATGCGCATCGCGCGGGAGTGGTCCCTGGTCCACACCGAGGAGGCCAGCGCGTACTCGACGCCGTTGGCGTACGCGACGGCCTGGTCCTCGTCGGTGAAGGTCTGGACGGTGATGACCGGGCCGAAGACCTCCTTCTGGACGATCTCGTCGTCCTGCTTCAGGCCCGAGACGACGGTCGGCGCGAAGAAGTAGCCCTTGTCGCCGACGCGCTGCCCGCCGGCCTCCACGCGCGCGTGCGCGGGCAGCCGGTCGAGGAAGCCCTGGACCTGGGCCAGCTGACCGGCGCTGTTGAGCGGGCCGAAGAGGACGTCCTCGTCGTCGGGGGCGCCCGTCTTCGTGTCGGCGGCGGCCTTGGCGAGCGCGGTGACGAACTCGTCGTGGATCGACTCGTGGACGAGGACGCGTGTGGCCGCCGTGCAGTCCTGGCCCGCGTTGAAGAAGCCGGCGACGGAGATGTCCTCGACGGCCTTGGCGATGTCGGTGTCCTCGAAGACGACGACCGGCGCCTTGCCGCCCAGCTCCAGGTGGACGCGCTTGAGGTCCTTGGACGCGGACTCGGCGACCTGCATGCCGGCCCGCACCGAACCGGTGATGGACGCCATCGCCGGGGTCTCGTGCTCGACCATCGTGCGGCCGGTGTCCCGGTCGCCGCAGACGACGTTGAAGACGCCCGTGGGCAGGACCGAGCCGAGGATCTCGGCGAGCAGGACGGTGGAGGCCGGGGTGGTGTCCGAGGGCTTGAGGACGACCGTGTTGCCCGCCGCGATCGCCGGGGCGAACTTCCACACGGCCATCATCATCGGGTAGTTCCAGGGGGCGACCTGGGCGCAGACGCCGACCGGCTCACGGCGCACGATGGAGGTCAGGCCCTCCATGTACTCACCGGCCGAGCGGCCCTCCAGCATCCGCGCCGCGCCCGCGAAGAAGCGGATCTGGTCGACCATCGGCGGGATCTCCTCGGTGCGGGTCAGCCCGATGGGCTTGCCCGTGTTCTCCACCTCGGCCGCGACGAGTTCCTCGGCGCGCTCCTCGATGGCGTCCGCCACCTTCAGCAGGGCCTTCTGCCGCTCGGCCGGCGTGGTGTCGCGCCAGCCGGGGAAGGCCTCGGCGGCGGCCGCCATCGCGGCGTCCACATCCGCCTGTCCGGACAGCGGCGCGGTCGCGTACGCCTCGCCGGTCACGGGGTTGACCACCTCGGTGGTCCGTCCGTCGGCGGCGTCACGGAACGCACCGCCGATGTAGTTGCGCAGACGTCGCAGCTCGGTGCTCACTGCAGGTCCTCCCGGTGTTCCTCGTGGGTGTCGGAGGTGTCCAACCTCTGAGACACCACCCTAGACGGACCTCTGACGCATTCAACACCCCCACCCGCCCCGAGTCTGCGAAATCCGCAGACATTAACCCTTGCGACAACGGATTTCATCGAATGCGCCTTGCGAAACAACCGAGACGTCGTGCACAGTGACCATGTGGCCAGTCGAAGCGCAGAACCCAGGGACTCCCGCGAGTCCAGGAACGGCGGCGGTCCCCACCTGGACGCCGTCTCCCTCGCCATCATCGAGCAGCTCCAGGAGGACGGCCGCAGGCCCTACGCCGCCATCGGCAAGGCCGTCGGCCTCTCGGAGGCGGCCGTGCGCCAGCGCGTCCAGAAGCTGCTCGACCAGGGCGTGATGCAGATCGTCGCCGTCACGGACCCGCTCACGGTGGGCTTCCGCCGGCAGGCGATGGTCGGCGTCGGCGTCGAGGGGGACGTGGAGTCCGTGGCGGACGCGCTGAGCGCCATGGACGAGTGCGAGTACGTGGTGATGACCGCGGGCTCCTTCGACCTCATGGTCGAGATCGTCTGCGAGGACGACGACCACCTTCTCGAGGTCATCAACAAGCGCATCCGGGCCGTGCCCGGTGTGCGCGCCACCGAGAGTTTCGTCTACCTCAAGCTCAAGAAGCAGACCTACATGTGGGGAACCCGATAATCGTGAGCACCGACAGCCCCAAGGACCTCAGCCGGACCGCGTACGACCACCTGTGGATGCACTTCACCCGCATGTCCTCGTACGAGAACTCCCCCGTGCCCACCATCGTCCGCGGCGAGGGCACCCACATCTACGACGACAGGGGCAAGCGGTACCTCGACGGTCTCGCCGGGCTGTTCGTCGTCCAGGCGGGGCACGGCAGGGTCGAGCTCGCCGAGGCCGCCTTCAAGCAGGCGCAGGAGCTGTCGTTCTTCCCGGTGTGGTCCTACGCCCACCCCAGGGCCGTCGAGCTGGCGGAGCGGCTCGCCCACGAGGCGCCGGGCGACCTGAACAAGGTCTTCTTCACGACCGGCGGCGGCGAGGCGGTGGAGACCGCCTGGAAGCTCGCCAAGCAGTACTTCAAGCTGACCGGCAAGCCGACCAAGTACAAGGTCATCTCCCGTGCGGTGGCCTATCACGGCACCCCGCAGGGTGCCCTGTCGATCACCGGCCTGCCGGCCCTGAAGGCCCCGTTCGAGCCCTTGGTGCCGGGTGCCCACAAGGTGCCGAACACCAACATCTACCGCGCCCCGATCCACGGCGACGACCCGGAGGCGTTCGGCCGCTGGGCCGCCGACCAGATCGAGCAGCAGATCCTCTTCGAGGGCCCGGACACGGTCGCCGCGGTCTTCCTGGAGCCGGTGCAGAACGCGGGCGGCTGCTTCCCGCCGCCGCCCGGCTACTTCCAGCGGGTCCGCGAGATCTGCGACCAGTACGACGTGCTGCTCGTCTCCGACGAGGTCATCTGCGCCTTCGGCCGCCTGGGCACGACGTTCGCGTGCGACAAGTTCGGCTACGTCCCGGACATGATCACCTGTGCCAAGGGCATGACGTCCGGCTACTCCCCCATCGGCGCGTGCATCGTCTCCGACCGCCTCGCCGAGCCGTTCTACAAGGGCGACAACACCTTCCTGCACGGCTACACCTTCGGCGGCCACCCCGTCTCGGCCGCGGTGGGCGTCGCCAACCTCGACCTCTTCGAGCGCGAGGGGCTCAACCAGCACGTGCTGGACCACGAGGGGGCCTTCCGCGCGACGCTCGAGAAGCTGCACGACCTGCCGATCGTCGGCGACGTCCGCGGCAACGGCTTCTTCTACGGCATCGAACTGGTCAAGGACAAGCACACCAAGGAGTCCTTCGACGACGACGAGACCGAGCGGGTCCTGTACGGCTTCCTGTCCAAGAAGCTGTACGAGAACGGCCTGTACTGCCGTGCCGACGACCGCGGCGACCCGGTGGTCCAGCTCGCCCCGCCGCTGATCTCCGACCAGGAGACCTTCGACGAGATCGAGCAGATCCTGCGCGCCACCCTCTCGGAGGCATGGACGAAGCTGTGACCCGGCACCGCGGTCCTCACGGTCCTCAGCCGTGATCTCCCGCTGTGATCTTCGGTTGGGATGATCGCATACGGCCCCGGCGCCGCCCGTTCGAGTGAGAAACGGCGGTCCGGGGCCGCGTGCTGTCCGGCGTCCCGCCGTGCGCTGCCTAGCGTGCCCAGTGACCGATCGGCTCTGCTTTCGTTCCCCCGCATGGGGGATTCACGAATCTCGCACGGCATTTCTGATCCGAACCGAGGTGTACGCCATGGTGGCCCCACCGGACAACGACGTGCTCTGGGCACGCGCCCTGCACTTCCGGCACGACGACGGCTCGCCCGGGCTGAGCGGGGTCTCGCTCGGCGTCGGGGAGGGCGAGATCCTCGCCGTCGGCGGCCCGCGCGGCAGCGGCAAGACGACCCTGCTGCGATGCCTGTCCGGACTGGCCTCCGTGGCGGACGGCGAGGTCTGGTACAACAGCGTGCCCGTGCACACCATGCGCCCGGCCGCCCGTGAGCGGCTGCGCCGGGAGCGCTTCGGCTGGATCGACCCGGCGCCGGTCCTCGTCCCCGAACTGAACGTCTGGGAGAACACCGCTCTTCCCCTGATGCTGCGCGGCACCGCTCGCCGCCGGGCCAGGGCGACGGCCCTGGAGTGGCTGGAGCGCCTCGACATCGGTGACAAGGCCCGCAAGCGGCCGGCGGAGCTGGTGCACGCGGAGCGGCAGCGGGTCTGCATCGCCCGCGCCCTCGCCCCGGCTCCCTCGGTGCTGTTCGCCGACGAGCCGACCGCCCCGCTGCACCGCGCCGACCGGCGGCACGTCCTGCGCACACTGACCACGGCGGCCCGTTCACACGGCATCACGGTGCTCCTCGCCACCGCCGACGCGGAGACCGCGGCCCTCGCCGACCGCACGGTCTCACTGCTCGACGGGCGCCGGGTGCGCACCGTACATCTGCCTCCGGTCTCCGGGACCGCCGAGACGGAGGGCCGGGCGGCGTGCTCGCTCTCCGTCTGACCCGAGGTGCCCGTCCGGCCGTCCAGCTGCGCCGTCTCCTGGTCGCGGCGGCCTCGGCGGGTACGGGCTTTCTGCTGCTGTGCGCCCTCGGTCACGCGATCGGCCACCCCGGCGCGCCGTCCGTCTCGCTGCTCCGGCTGGCCTGGTGCGCGGCCCCGCTGGCGGCCACGGTGTACTTCGCGGTCGCGGTGGCCCGCACCGACCCGGGGACCCGGCCCCGGTCCGGACTCTCGGCGCTCGGCCTCGGTCCCGCACGGCTGATGGCGATCTCCGCGACGACCACGGCCCTGGCCTGCACGCTGGGGTCGATGACCGCCCTGTTCGTCTTCCTCCACCTGCGCGGCGACCTCACCGGCATGCCCTTCGACGGCGCCGGCACCGACTTCCTGGCCGCCGGTCGGCCGCTGCCGCTTCCGGCGGCCCTGACGCTGCTGGCGCTGGTGCCGGTGAGTGCCTCGGTGGCGGTGGCGACGGCGCTGCGTCCGCGCGAGCGGGCGGCGGGCCCGTCCCGTACGGAGCGGACGGTGTACGGCCGCTTCGGCGCGTACCGTGCCACCACGGCGCGGGAGACGTTCGGCGCGTACGGACGCTTCGGCGCACACCTGGAGCCGGCGGCCCACGGCCGCAGACCGGCCACCTCCCAGCAGGCGGCGCCGGAGCAGGCACAGGCACAGGCACAGCAGGATCGGGTGCGGGTGGATCTTCCGGGGAAGGATTCCGGGCGGTCGCAGGGCGCGTACGGCGGCCCCGCGTCGGCCGCCGCGGCCCCGTCGCCCGGCGCCGGCACGGCACCGTCCGGTCTGCCCTGGGGCATCGCGGTGCTGGCCGTGGGGCTGGCCGTGGAGGCCTACGCGAGCCGCACCGGCACCGGCACCGCGCCCGGCGACCGGCCCGGCGCACTGGCCGGTCTGGTACTGGCCGCCGTCGGCCTCGCGCTGGCCGGTCCCGGTCTCACCCATCTGTGCGGCCGGCTGCTGCAGTCGGTCCGCCCGGGTGCCCTGCGGCTGCTGGCCGGACGGGTCCTCATGACGGAGGCCACCAGGATCGGCCGCCCGCTGGGTGTGGTCTGCGCCGTGCTGTCGGGCGCGTACGCCATGGGCTCGCTGTACTACGACGACGGCCTGTCGCCCGGCCCGCTCACCCTGCTCGGGGTACTGCTGGTGACCGGCTGCACCGTGGCGACACTGCTGACGGCGGCCGTCGAGGCCAAGCAGGCGCACGCCGGTACCACGGCCGCGCTGCTGCGCCTGGGGGCTCCCACCTCGACACCACGTCGGGCCGCGGCTCTCAGGGCCGGCGCGCTCCTCGCCCTGTTCGGACCGCTGACCGTGATCGTGGCCGAGCTGTCGACCCTGCCCCTGGCCCTCTGAGACCGCGCACCACACGCCACCAGAGCCCTGAGGAAAACCTCCGCGGGGCGATGAGTTCCGTACCCGCCCCCGGTCTACCCCTCGAACGGCACGGCACCGCTCGGGACCGGGACGGGGCCGGCGGACCCCCACGGGAGAGGCAGCATCATGACGCAGCAGATGATCTTCGTGAACCTGGCCACCAACGACCTCGAGGCCTCGAAGAAGTTCTTCACGGCGCTCGGCTACGAGATCAACGAACAGTTCAGCGACGAGAACACCGTCTCCGTCGTGATCGGCGAGACCATCGTCGCGATGCTGCACACCAAGCAGCGCTACGCGGAGTTCACGAAGAAGGAGATCGCCGACCCCACGAAGACCAGCGAGGTGCTGCTGGCCCTGAGTTCCGAGAGCCGCGCGAAGGTCGACGAGCTGGTCGAGAGGGCCCTCGCGGCAGGCGGGTCGGTCAGCCGCGAGACCCAGGACGAGGGCTTCATGTACGGCCGCGCCTTCGACGACCTGGACGGCCACACCTGGGAGGTCGTGTGGATGGACCCGTCCGCGCTGGAGGGCTGAGAGAAGACCTGCGGCCGGGGCGGGGGCCCACCGGGAAGGCTCCCAAGGTGTTGAAACGCCTTGGGAGTTAACGAATCAGTAAAACGATGGCCTGCTATCGGCATATGCGTTGACACTACTTATGCGGCGCTTATAGACCTGGGAGCCTCATGGGAGTACTGATACTTCATCAGCACTCCTCCCACCCCCCGCATTTGCGTATCCCGTAAGGACAAACGTGACAGTTCTGTCCGTATCACGCCGTACGGCCTCGCGCCGTAACGTCGCGCGCACCGTACGCGCCCTCGGTGTCGTCTCCGCGTCGGCCGCACTGACCATCGGCCTCGCCGGCAGCGCGGCCGCGTGCAACATCAACGAGTTCTCGGCCGAGGCGAAGTGTGTCGGTGACAAGGGCGTCATCACCGTCACCGACGTCGACCCGGCGGGCGTTCCCGCGACCGTCACCGTGTTCCTGGAGAACAACGGTGCCGACGAGAAGAAGATCGGCGAGCAGGTCGTCAAGGGTTCCCGCGAGGGTGTGACCATCACCTTCGAGGAGGACTGGCAGCCAGGCGCCGAGTACCGCATCCACGTCAAGGCCGAGCCCTACGTGGACGAGGACATCAAGCCGAACCTGACCACCCCGGCCACGGCCTGCAAGGAGGAGGAGGAGGAGGAGCCCCCGGCTCCGTCGGAGCCCGCTCCGGCGCCGTCGGACTCCGCCTCGACCCCGCCCGAGGACGAGGACGAGCCAGGTACCCCGGCTCCGTCGGAGTCGGAGCCCGAGACCACCGCCCCGGCGGACACCTCGGACAACGCTCCGTCGCCCGCCGTCGGTGAGTCGAACCTCGCCGAAACCGGCGCCGACTCCAACACCGGCCTGATCGCCGGTATCGCGGCGGCCCTGGTCGCCGTCGGTGGCGGTGCGGTCTTCTTCGGCATGCGCCGTCGCGGGGCGAACAGCGACAGCTGACGCCCCGAAGACATGACGTGACGGCCCGTCCCCGGTGGGGGCGGGCCGTCACTGTGCGCGGGGCCCTCGTCTCTCCCGGTGGTTCACCTCGCCCGAACCTCGCCCGCTTCCGTCACCCGAACGTCGCCCGTGCCAGCCAGAACTCCAGCAGCTCCCGGTCGCCGAGCACCTCCACCTCCGGTGCGTCGAGCGGCAGCCGGCGGTAGAAGGCGAGGAGCACGGAGGTGAGCGGGCCGCGGAGGGCGACGGTGGCCTTCTCGTGGCCGCGGTGCCAGGAGACACCGTCCTCGGTGAGCTCGATGCACCATTCGGCGTTCGTCTCCGGGCCGGTGTCGGTGGCGTGCAGATGGATGCTCCTTTGGTGCGGACCGCGCAGTTCGCGCGCCGGGTCCTCCGGCAGCGTCCGCTGCGCCCACCGCACGATCTCCAGCCACTCGTCGATCGCGTCGGCGGCGGCATCGGGCGCGACCTCGTAGGGCAGCCCGGCGGCCAGGGTGGCGTCCGCACGGTGGACGGTCATCTCGTGCGTCATGCGGCGGGCCCAGAACCCGGCGTTGCAGATCTCCGCCCAGCTCCACACCTCGGCGTCCGGCCCGGCCTCCCGCAGCGCCTCGACGAGCAGGTCTCCGGACTCGGCCAGCCACCCGTCCAGCGCGGCGGGTTCGCCCCGCACACCGGGCCCGTCGAATCCCGGCACCCGCTCCTCGGGAATCTCCTCCCCGGCCCGGGTGCGCACCATCAGCGCCGCCCAGCGCAGGGAGCCGCCGGTATGCCGGACAAGCTGTTCCAGCGACCACTCCGGGGTGGTGGGCACCCTGCTGTCCAGATCGGCCCCCGAGGTCACCACGGACCGCAACCGGCCTACCTGGTCGGCGATTTCGTCACAGTAGCGATCATGCGTGAGTGGTGTCATGCTCCTCACCCTAGGCAGGACCCCTTACCCGAGCACCACGATTTCGTCCGCGTCGAACTCCACCCCGACCTCGTCCCCGACCTCCGGTGCCGTCCTCAGCGCACAGGCCGCCTCGAGAACGGGCGCGTCCTTCGGCTGGAGGCGGACGGCGACATGGGTGCCGCGGAAGGTGCGCGCGGCCACGGTGCAGCGCAGACCCGCCCCGTCCGGGACCAGACGGACGCCGGCGGGCCGGACCAGCAGGGTGCGGGTGCCCTGCGGGGCGTCTGCCTGCACCGGGACCTTGCCCCAGGGCGTCACCGCGACGTCCGCGGCGATCGTCGCCTCTGCCACGTTCTCGAAGCCGAGGAAGCGGGCCACGAACGCGTCGGCCGGGCGCTGCCACACCTCGAGTGGTGTACCGGACTGGGCGATCCGCCCGTCCCGCATCACCACGACCCGGTCGGCCAGGGCGAACGCCTCGCCCTGGTCGTGCGTCACGGCGAGCACGGTGGTGCCCAGCCGGCCGAACAGCTCCCGGAGTTCGACGACGAGGCGTTCCCTCAGCGACCGGTCGAGCTGGCCGAGCGGCTCGTCGAGCATCAGCAGCCGCGGGCTGGGCGCCAGCGCGCGGGCGAGGGCCACGCGCTGCTGCTCGCCGCCGGACAGGGCCGCCACCGCCCGCCCGGCCGCCCCGGGCAGTCCGACGAGGTCCAGCAACTCCTTTACTCCGTCGGCCTGTTCGCTGCGGGACGCACCGCGCATCCGCAGCCCGAAGGCCACGTTGCCGCCCACGTCCCGCTGCGGGAACAGCTGGTGGTCCTGGAACATCAGTCCGACCTCGCGCCGGTGTGCGGGCACGCCCGCCTGATCGCGCCCGGCGAGCGAGATCCGCCCCGCGTCGAGGGGCTGCAGCCCGGCCACCGCCCGCAGCAGCGTGGACTTGCCGCTGCCGCTCGGCCCGAGCACGCAGACGATCTCGTGCTCGGCGACCTGGAGATCCACGGCGTCCAGCACCGCCCGCCCGCCGAAGCGGACGGTGACATCCTCGAGACCCAACAGCATCTAGAACTCCCCGGACCGGTCGGTCCGCAGCCGCTCGAGGAGCAGCAGCGCCACCGCGCACACGATCATCAGAATCGTCGACAGAGCCATCGCCTGCCCGTAGTTGAGTTCCCCCGGCCGGCCCAGCAGTCGTGCCACGGCCACCGGAAGCGTCGGGTTGTCCGGCCGCGCGATGAACACCGTCGCCCCGAACTCCCCCAGCGACACCGCGAAGGCGAACCCGGCCGCGACGAGTACGGCCCGCCGCACCATCGGCAGGTCCACCTCCCGCCACACCCGCCACGGTGACGCCCCGAGCACCGCCGCCGCCTCCCGCAGCCGCACGTCCACGGCCCGCAGCACGGGCAGCATGGTCCGCACGACGAAGGGGACACCGACCAGCGCCTGTGCGAGCGGCACCAGGATCCAGGAGGAACGCAGGTCCAGCGGCGGCTCGTCGAGGGCGATCAGGAACCCGAAGCCGACGGTCACCGCGGACACTCCGAGCGGCAGCATCAGCAGGGCGTCGAAGCCCCGCACCAGGCGTCCCGCGTCCCGCCGGGTGAGCGCGACGGACGCCAGGGTGCCGACCGCGACGGCGATGACGGTGGCCAGGGCCGCGTACCGCAGGGAGTTGCCGACCGCCGCGATCGGCGCGACCAGGAACACACCCCCGTCGTCGCGGGTCAGCGCCCGGTAGTGGCCGAGGCCGGCGTCGCCGAAGGACCGTTCCACCAGCACGGCGAGCGGCAGGAGCAGCAGCACGGCGACGGTGGCGACGACCCCTGCGAGCAGCGCCCACTGCCCGGCGCCGTGCGGCCGGCGCGCGGTCCGGGAGGCGTCCACCAGCCGCAGCGCGGCCTCCCGCCGCCGTACGGTCCAGGCGTGCAGGGCGAGGATCGCGCCCACCGCGGCGAACTGGATCATGGTCAGAACGGCGGCGGTGGACAGGTCGAAGATCTCCGACGTCTGCCGGTAGATCTCCACCTCGAGGGTGGCGAAGGTGGGTCCGCCGAGGATCTGCACCACACCGAACGAGGTGAAGGTGAACAGGAAGACCATCAGCGCGGCGGCGGCCACGGCCGGGGCCAGCGCGGGCAGCGTGACGGTCCGCCAGGCCGTGAGCCGGGAGGCGCCGAGCATCCGCGCGGCCTCCTCCTGCCGCGGGTCGAGCTGCCCCCACAGCCCGCCGACGGTCCGTACGACGACGGCGTAGTTGAAGAAGACGTGCGCGAGCAGGATCGCCCACACGGTGGTGTCCAGCCGCAGACCCCACAGCTCGTCGAGAAGCCCTCCGCGCCCCACGAGCGCCATGAACGCCGTACCGACGACGACCGTCGGCAGCACGAACGGGACGGTGGCCACGGCCCGCAGCAGCTGCTTGCCGGGGAAGTCGAAGCGGGCGAAGACGTACGCGCCGGGCAGGGCGATCAGGAGGGTGAGAGCGGTGGAGACCAGCGCCTGCCAGGTGGTGAACCACAGCACCTGCCGGACGTCGGACTGCGCCAGCACCTCCCCGATCCGCCCGAGCTGCCAGATCCCGTCGGCCTTCAGGCCGCGCGCGACGATCGCGGCGACGGGGTAGGCGAAGAAGACGGCGAAGAACGCGACGGGCACTGCCATCAGGCCGAGCCGCGCCGCGGTCCCGCGCCGCCCCGCCGCGGACCGGCTCGCTTCGGCCCTGCCCACTTCGGCCCTGCTCACTTCAGTACGAGCGAGGTCCACGACTTGATCCACTGGTCGCGGTGGTCGGCGATCTTCGCCGGGTCCATGGTCTCGGGGTTCTCGGCCTGCGGTCCGAACTTCGCGAACTCCTCGGGCACCTGGGCGGCCTCCCGCACCGGGTAGACGAACATGTTGAGCGGCATGTCGTCCTGGAACGGCTTGCTGACCAGGAAGTCGAGCAACGCCTTGCCGCCCTCGGGGTTTCGCGCGTTGCTCAGCAGCCCCGCGTACTCCACCTGGCGGAAGCAGGTGCCGTCGGCGACACCGGTGGGCGCGGTCTTCGGCCTCGGGTCGGCGTAGATCACCTCGGCGGGCGGCGAGGAGGCGTAGGACACCACCAGCGGCCGGTCTCCCCCCGCCTGCTTGCCTCCGGCCGAGCCGGAGAACTCCTCGTTGTAGGCCTGCTCCCAGCCGTCGACCACCTTCACGCCGTTGTCCTTGAGCTTCTTCCAGTAGTCCTGCCAGTTCTCGTCGCCGTACCTGGCGGCGGTGCCGAGGACGAAGCCGAGGCCGGGCGAGGAGGTGGAGGCGTTCGACGTGACGAGCAGGTCCTTGTACTCGGGCTCGGTCAGGTCGTCGAAGCTCCGCGGCGGGTCCAGGTCGCGCTTTTCGAACCACGCCTTGTCGTAGTTGACACAGACGTCACCGGTGTCGACGGGTGTGACCCGGTGCTCGTCCTCGTCGGCCCGGTACTCGGGAAGGACGGCGTCGGAGTCCCTCACCTCGTACGGCTGGAACAGTTCGTTGTCGAGGGCTCGGGACAGCAGGGTGTTGTCGACGCCGAAGAAGACGTCGCCCTGGGGGTTGTCCTTGGTCAGGATCGCCTTGTTGACGGCCTGTCCGGCGTCGCCGTCCTTCAGCACCCTCAGCCGGTAGCCGGTCTCCTTCTCGAAGGCGGCGACGACCTCCTCGGACGCGGCCCACGAGTCGTGGCTGACGAGCGTGACGGTCTTCGAACCGCCGCCGCCGCTTTGGCCGTCGCCGCCGGAGCCGTCCGACCCGTCGGACGAAGAACCGCAGGCGGACAGCGTGACCAGACCCAGCCCGACGGCCAGGCTCGTGACCTTCTTGGTGATGTTCACCGGTATTTCCTCCTGGGGGTGACCAGGAAGAGACGCGGCCCTGCCCGGGACCCCCGCAGGTGTCCCGGGCAGGGCGCAACAGCTCGAGTGATGACCGATCTCCCTACCCAGAATGACCTGGGCGAGGTTCGGAGGGTCTGCGGCCGGTGCCGCACTCTCAGCGCTGTGGCGCTCCCCTGTCGGAATATGAACGTGTGATGGCCCGGTATGCAGTTGTCGTTCCTGTGCCGGTCAGGTTACCGCTCGCTCGCGGCGAGCTGACCGCAGGCCCCGTCGATCTCCTGTCCACGGGTGTCCCGGATCGTCACCGGCACACCGTGCGAGGCGATCGCGTCCATGAACGCCTTCTCGTCCTCGGGCCGCGAGGCGGTCCATTTGGAGCCGGGCGTCGGGTTGAGCGGGATGAGGTTGACGTGCACGGGCCTGCCCTTCAGCAGCCGCCCGAGCCGGTCACCGCGCCACGCCTGGTCGTTGATGTCCCGGATCAGCGCGTACTCGATGGACAGCCGCCGCCCGGACCTGGCCGCGTACTCGAACCCGGAGTCCAGGACCTCGCGCACGTTCCACCGCGTGTTCACGGGGACGAGGGTGTCGCGCAGTTCGTCGTCGGGCGCGTGCAGGGAGATGGCGAGGCGGCACTTGAAGCCCTCGTCGGAGAACCGGTTGATCGCCGGCACGAGTCCGACCGTCGACACGGTGATCCCGCGCTGGGACAGCCCGAGACCGTCCGGCTCGGGGTCGGTCAGGCGGCGAATGGCGCCGACGACCCGGTTGTAGTTGGCGAGCGGCTCGCCCATCCCCATGAAGACGATGTTGCTCAGCCGCGCCGGCCCACCGGGGACCTCCCCGTCCCGCAGCGACCGCATCCCGTCCACGATCTGGTGCACGATCTCCGCGGTGGACAGGTTCCGGTCGAGACCGGCCTGCCCGGTCGCGCAGAACGGGCAGTTCATGCCGCAGCCCGCCTGCGAGCTGATGCACATCGTCACCCTGTCCGGGTAGCGCATGAGCACCGACTCGACGAGCGTCCCGTCGAACAGCTTCCACAGCGTCTTGCGGGTGGTGCCCTGGTCGGTGGACAGGTGCCGGACCACCGACATCAGCTCCGGAAGCAGCACCTCCTGCAGCTTGGACCGGGAACCGGCGGGAATGTCGGTCCACTGCTCAGGATCGTGCGCGTACCGCGCGAAGTAGTGCTGCGAGAGCTGCTTCGCCCGGAACGGCTTCTCACCGGCCGCTGCGACCGCCTCCTTGCGCTCGGCGGGCGTGAGGTCGGCAAGGTGCCGCGGCGGCTTCTTCGCTCCGCGGGGGGCGACGAAGGCGAGCTCACCGGGAGCAGGACGGGCCACGGTCGGGCAACTCCTCATGACGACGGGTCCTACGGCACCCGCATCGGCGGGGAGGGCTCAGGTCTCCTGGCTCCGGCATGGCCGTACCGTCGGGACATCCCCGCAACGGCGGGGATGTGCGAAAAGGGCCCGCAGCCAGTGCCGCAGGCCCTTCCAGCGTACCTGATGGCTGTCAACCCGAGCCGACGAAGATCACCAACAGCAACCACACCACCGGCGCCGTGGGCAACAGCGAGTCCAGCCGGTCCATACCGTACCCATCTGCGGCTACCGCCGCGCGGCACCGTGCCCCTCCCTCACCCCGACCCGACGAACACCACCAACAGCAACCACACCACCGGCGCCGTGGGCAACAGCGAGTCCAGCCGGTCCATGATGCCGCCGTGACCCGGCAGCAGTGTGCCCATGTCCTTGATGCCGAGGTCCCGCTTGATCATGGATTCACCCAGGTCACCGAGGGTGGCGCTGACCGAGACAGCCAGGCCGAGCAGCAGCCCCTGCCACCAGGTGCCGTCGTCGATCAGGAACTGCATGCACAGTGCGCCCGCCGCCATGGCGAACCCGACCGCGCCCAGCAGGCCCTCGCGGGTCTTGCCGGGGCTGATGCGCGGGGCGAGCTTGTGCGTGCCGAAACGCCAGCCGACGGCGTACGCACCGGTGTCGGCGACGACCGTGATCACTATGAACGTCAGCACCCGCCAGGGTCCGTCGTCCGCGGCCAGCATCATCGACACGAAGGTCGCCAGGAACGGCACGTAGAACGCGGCGAAGACCCCCGCCGTGACATCCCTGAGGTAGTTCTCGGGCGGCTGGGCCATCCGCCAGACCAGCACCGCCAGCGCGGTGAGCGCCACGGCCATCCAGGCGCCGTCGCTGCCCCAGACGTACCCGGAGACGATCATGGCCGCCCCGCCGACAGCGAGCGGCACGAACGGTGCCTCGATGCCCTTGCGCTCCTCGAGCCGCTTCGTCAGCTCCCGCAGTCCCACCACTATGGCCACGGCGACAACGCCGACGAAGACGGCCTTCACGATGAACAGCGAGACGGCGACCAGCGCACAGAGCCCGACGCCGACGCCTATCGCGGCACCCAGATCACGCCCCGCGGTCTTCTTCCGCGGTGGGGGCACCGGCTGCGGGGCGTCGGACATGGACTCCGGATTCTGCGGATGGTGCGGCATCTCCCCGGGGTGGGGACGCGCCCGCGTCGTCTCGTCTCGGAACAGGGGGCCGCTCAGCCGAGCAGCCCCCTGTTCCACGTCCTGGTCACCGCCGTGTTCAGGTGCGCCGGGCACGATGGGCATGGGGCGAGTCTGCTGCGCGTAGTGCGCATCGTACGGGGGGCCCGCCGGGACGGCTTCCTGGACGGGCCCCCGGTCGGGCGGCCCCCAGTACCCGGCCTGTGGCGGCGCCTCCCAGGAGGAGTCGTTCATCAGACCTCGAGGAGTTCCGCTTCCTTGTGCTTCAGGAGCTCGTCCACCTGGGCGACGTACTTCGCGGTGGTGTCGTCGAGCTCCTTCTCCGCACGGCGTCCCTCGTCCTCGCCGACCTCGCCATCCTTGATCATCTTGTCGATGGCGTCCTTGGCCTTGCGGCGCACGGAACGGATGGAGACCTTGGCGTCCTCGGCCTTGGCCTTGGCCACCTTGATGTAGTCGCGGCGGCGCTCCTCGGTCAGTTCGGGGAACACCACGCGGATGATGTTGCCGTCGTTGCTCGGGTTGACTCCCAGGTCGGAGTCCCGGATGGCCTGCTCGATGTTGCGCAGCGCGCTCTTGTCGAACGGCGTCACCACGGCCATGCGCGGCTCGGGCACGGAGAACGAGGCCAGCTGGTTGATCGGCGTCGGCGCACCGTAGTAGTCGGCCACGATCTTGTTGAACATCGCCGGGTGCGCACGGCCGGTGCGGATCGCGGCGAAGTCCTCCTTGGCGACCACGACGGCCTTCTCCATCTTCTCCTCGGCTTCGAGGAGGGTCTCTTCGATCACCACTTGCTCCTGCGTGTCTTGAGTAGGCCCGGCCGCGGTTCCCTGTCGGGGCAACGACCGGCTGCGTCGCGTCTTGTTCCTGCACGGTTCCCGACCGGTGGGACATTGTCCATCCCCCGGCCCGGTCCGCCCCGTCCGTCCCCCGGGGGTGTCGCCCCTCGGACGGGTGCTTGTGGTCCGGTCACTTCCGGTCCATCGGGTCACCCACCAACGTGCCGATCTTCTCACCCTTGACGGCGCGCGCGATATTGCCCTCCGCCAGCAGTTCGAAGACGACGATGGGGAGCTTGTTGTCGCGGCACAGGGTGACGGCCGTGGCGTCGGCGACCTTCAGATCACGCGTGATGACCTCGCCGTATCCGAGGTGGTCGAACTTCACCGCGTCGGGGTTGGTCTTCGGGTCGGAGTCGTAGACCCCGTCCACACCGTTCTTGCCCATCAGCAGTGCCTCGGCGTCGATCTCCAGGGCGCGCTGGGCGGCGGTGGTGTCGGTGGAGAAGTACGGCATGCCCATGCCGGCGCCGAAGATGACCACGCGGCCCTTCTCCAGGTGCCGCACGGCCCGCAGAGGAATGTAGGGCTCGGCGACCTGGCCCATGGTGATGGCGGTCTGGACCCTGCAGTCCACGCCCACCTTCTCCAGGAAGTCCTGGAGCGCGAGGCAGTTCATCACGGTGCCGAGCATGCCCATGTAGTCCGAACGGGCCCGGTCCATGCCGCGCTGCTGGAGTTCCGCGCCTCGGAAGAAGTTGCCGCCGCCGATGACGATGGCGATCTGCGCGCCGTCACGGACGACCGCCGCGATCTCGCGTGCGATGGCGTGCACCACGTCGGGGTCGACGCCCAGGCCCCCACCGCCGGAGAAGGCCTCTCCGGACAGCTTCAGCAGAAACCGTCCGTGCACGGTGCCGTCGTCGCTCTTCTCAGCCTTGGTCATCGCGGATCCCGCCTCTTTCACCTGTTGCACATACGAAGGAGGCCACTGCCGGTGGGGTGTACGACGCATCCCATGCGGCAATGGCCTCCTCGTCAGATCTGCTGTCGTCCGGCACGCGCGCGTGCGTGACGGCGTGTCCGAACGACTGCTGACGACCCTATAGGGGTCGCGCGCCCGTCGCGGTACGGACTCAGATGCCGACCTTGATGCGCGTGAAGCGCTTCAGGGTGACACCGGCCTCGTCGAGAACCTTCTGAACGGACTTCTTGTTGTCCAGCGCGTAGGGCTGGCCCAGCAGCGTGGCGTCCTTGAAGAAGCCGTTGAGGCGGCCCTCGACGATCTTCGGCAGGGCGGCCTCGGGCTTGCCCTCCGCGCGGGTGGTCTCCTCGGCGACGCGGCGCTCGGTCTCGACGACCTCGGCCGGCACGTCCTCCTTGGAGAGGTACTTCGGCGCGAAGGCGGCGATGTGCTGGGCGACGCCCTTGGCGACCTCGGCGTTGGGCTTGTCGAGTTCGACGAGAACACCGATCTGCGGGGGCAGGTCGGGCATCGTGCGGTGCATGTACGCCGTCACGTAGCCGTCGGTGAACTGGGCGAAGCGGTCCAGGACGATCTTCTCGCCCAGGTTGGCGTTGGCCTCGTCGACGTACGCCTGGACGGTCTTGCCGGCCTCGATCTCGGAGGCGAGGAGCGCCTCGATGTCGGCCGGGGAGGACTTGGTGACGTGCTCGGCGATGGCGGTGGCCACGGCCTGGAACTTCTCGCCCTTGGCGACGAAGTCCGTCTCGCACTTCAGCTCGACGAGGACGCCGGAGGAGTTGTCGTCGGCGATGATCGAGACCACGGCGCCGTTCTCGGCGGAGCGGCCCTCGCGCTTGGCGACGCCCTTCTGGCCCTTGATACGGAGCGCCTCGACGGCCTTCTCGACGTTGCCCTCGGCCTCGTCCAGCGCCTTCTTGCAGTCCATCATGCCGGCGCCGGTGAGCTCCCGGAGCTTCTTGACGTCGGCGGCGGTGTAGTTCGCCATGAGTCTGTGAGTCTTCCTCGAAGTCTGGAGAATCGGAGATCTGCGGGGTCTTCGGTCCTCAGTGAGCTGGAGGACCGTGACACACCGCGCACCTACGGGTGAACGGCGGGAGCGGACTTCATGTCACCCGCTCCCGCCGTCATCAGCCCGGACGGGCAGGTCAGGCCTGGTCGGCCTCGGGGGCCGGAGCGGCGTCGGCCTCGGGGGCCTCCTCCGCCGGCTTCTCGGCCTCGGCGGCCGGGGCCTCGGCCGCGGGGGCCTCCGCCTCGGGGGCCTCGGCGGGCTTCTCGGCCTCGGCCTCGGCGGCGGCCGGGGCCTCGTCGGCCTTCTTCTCACCCTCGAGCAGGTCGCGCTCCCACTCGGCGAGGGGCTCGCTCGCGGCCTTCTCGCCCTTGCCCTCGGTGGCGACACCGGAGCGGGAGATGAGGCCCTCGGCGACCGCGTCGGCGATCACGCGGGTGAGCAGGGTGACGGAGCGGATCGCGTCGTCGTTGCCCGGGATCTTGTAGTCGACCTCGTCGGGGTCGCAGTTGGTGTCGAGGATGGCGACGACCGGGATGTTGAGCTTCCGGGCCTCACCGACCGCGATGTGCTCCTTCTTGGTGTCCACGATCCAGACGGCGCTGGGCACCTTCTGCATCTCGCGGATACCGCCGAGGGTCTTCTCCAGCTTGGCCTTCTCGCGGGAGAGGACCAGCAGCTCCTTCTTGGTGAGGCCGGAGGCGGCCACGTCCTCGAAGTCGATCTGCTCGAGCTCCTTGAGGCGCTGCAGACGCTTGTAGACGGTCGAGAAGTTGGTGAGCATGCCGCCCAGCCAGCGCTGGTTGACGTACGGCATGCCGACGCGGGTGGCCTGCTCCGCGATGGCCTCCTGCGCCTGCTTCTTCGTACCGACGAACATGACCGTGCCGCCGTGGGCGACGGTCTCCTTGACGAACTCGTAGGCGCGGTCGATGTACGACAGCGACTGGAGCAGGTCGATGATGTAGATGCCGTTGCGCTCCGTGAAGATGAAGCGCTTCATCTTCGGGTTCCAACGACGGGTCTGGTGACCGAAGTGGACGCCGCTCTCCAGCAGCTCCCGCATCGTGACGACGGCCATGGCCGTATCTCCTTGATTTTCTCGGTTGTGCCGCGGAAGCCGGCGGCTCCCGCGCCTGACGCCCACGACGCGCCGTTGCCACGAAGGACCGAGGGGCGCTGACACCGGGAGCGGTCGTGACCGGTCCTGATGTCGGGGCGTGCGAAGTCGACCCGGTGACCCGGGACGCCACCAGAATTGTACGGGACCCGCGGGGCACCGGGTGACGCCGTTGTCCACAACCTGGTGACGGTCCACAGGTCCGGGCCGTGATCACGGATTCCGTGGAGGCTTTCCCGCATGCGAGTGAGCCGATTCGTGAGCCAGTCCGTGCGGCGGTCCGTGTGCCGGTCCGTGTGCCGGTTTCCGAGGGCGTGGGCGCGTCTGGCCGTCCTGCTGGTCCTGACGCCGGCGGTCCTGTCGTCCCCGCCGCCGTCATCGCTGCCGCCGAAGCTCGCGGCTTCGGCCCGGGAGACCGCTCGGGCCGATGCCGGGGTGCCGGCCGTCGGACGGGTGTGGCCCGTGGGGGTACGGCCCCGGGTGCTGCGGGGCTGGGAACCGCCGGAGACTCCATACGGGCGCGGGCACCGGGGAGTGGACCTGGCGGCGGCGCCGGGCGCGCCGGTGCGGGCGGTCGCAGCGGGCCGGGTCTCCTTCGCCGGCCGGGTGGCCGGACGGGGTGTCGTCTCGGTGGAGCTGTCGGGTACGGGGACACCGCCACTGCGTACGACCTACGAGCCGGTCCGCCCGTCGGTGGAGAAGGGGGCCGAGGTGGCACCGGGCGAGGTGGTCGGGGCGGTGGCGGCGACGGACCCGGCGAGGAGCCCGCACTGCACGGCTCCCTGCCTGCACTGGGGCCTGCTCAGAGCGGACGTCTACCTCGACCCGCTCGCCCTGCTCCCGCCCTGGCTCCTGCGCACCGGCCCGCCGAGACTCCTCCCGGTCCTCGGCCTGCCGGTGCCGGAGTGAGCGGCAGGGCGCGGGAGGGCGGGGCAGGCTGGGCCGGGCTGGGCGACGGGGGTTCACGCCACCCCGTGAATGCGCCGGGAACAGCCGGGAACAGCCGGGACCTGCGCGGCGGGACGGCAGCCGTCACGCGCCGGAGCACCGGACGTCCGGCGTCGAAGTGTCCGGGCTCCGGGGGCCGGGGCTCCGGGTCGTCAGGGCTGGATGCCGCGCAGGGTCATGGCGACCGCGGCTTCCGTGATCGTCTCCGGGTGTTCGGCGGCGCCGAGTTCGATGCGGCGCACCGCCGCGTCGACCACGCCCTGGAGCAGCATCGCGGCGAGCCGGGGCTGGTCGTGGCCCAGTTCGCCCAGGGCCTCGACGATCATCGCGATGAGGCCGCCGTGGGCCGCGCGGATCTTCTCCCGGGCGCCCGCGTCGAGTTCGCTCGCGGAGATCGCCACCACGGCCCGGTGACGCCGGTCCCCGACCAGTTCCAGCTGCTTGCGGACGTACGCCTCGATCCTGGCCTCGGCGCCGTCGGCCGCGGCCATGGCCGTCTCCACCTCGGTCGCCCAGACCGGGAAGTCGACCTCGCACAGCTCCTCGACGACGGCCGCCCGGGACCGGAAGTACTCGTACACGGAGGAGCGCGCCAGGCCCGTGCGCTCGGCGAGGGCGGGGAAGGTCAGCGCCTCCGTACCTCCCTCGGACAGCAGGGAGCGTGCCGCGTCCAGCAGGGCGGCGCGTTGCATCGACCGGTGCTCGGCCACGGAGGCCGCTCGAATCCTTGGCACGCCACCACTTTACGGACGCACCGCGCGGGGCGGGAGTCCCTCGGCCGAAACCGCAGGCCGGACGGGCCTACCCGGCGGAGGGCCGGCGGCCGGCTCAGCCCCGGAAGCCCGCCAGCTTCGCCCTGAGCTGGAGAACGGACTTGGTGTGGATCTGGCTGACCCTGCTCTCGGTGACCCCCAGCACATGGCCGATCTCGGCCAGGGTGAGCCCTTCGTAGTAGTAGAGCGTGACCACGGTCTTCTCCCGCTCCGGGAGTGTGTTGATCGCCCGGGCCAGGAACCGTCGCAGCTCCCGGTCCTCGGCCACTTCCACCGGGTTGTCGGCGGTGGTGTCCTCCAGCGTGTCCATCAGGCTGAGCCGGTCGCCGCCGTCCCCCCCGGCATGCAGCAGCTCCTCCAGGGCGACGACGTTGGCGAGCGACAGCTGGCTGAAAACCGCGTGCAGTTCGTCCACGGCGATGCCCATCTCGCCGGCGACCTCGCTCTCCGTCGGCGTACGCCTGAGCCGCGCCTCCAGCGTCGCGTACGCCCGCTCGACATTGCGCGCCTTCTGCCGCACCGAGCGCGGAATCCAGTCCAGGGCCCGCAGTTCGTCGATCATCGCGCCCCTGATGCGGGTGATCGCGTAGGTCTCGAACTTGATCTCCCGGTCGACGTCGAACTTCTCGATCGCGTCGATCAGCCCGAACACTCCGGAGGAGACGAAGTCCGCCTGGTCGACATTGGGCGGCAGCCCCACGCTGACCCGGCCGGCGACATACTTCACCAGCGGCGAGTAGTGCAGGATCAGCTGCTCCCGCAGCCGCTCGTCGCCCGTCGCCTTGTACGACCGCCACAGCTCGTCGAGTGTCGAGGGAGCGGGCGGCCGCACGCTGCCACCGTCACGGGCGGCTGGGGGGATCGCCGCCCGGTCGGACCCGGAGGTGTGCTGGGGCATTCGTCGCCTTGTGCCGTTCTGCAGTGGACTGGTGCTGCCTGGGTGAGCTGTCTGTCTGATGCCGAGCCGCCTGCCTGTGCTGCCTGCCCGTATCGCCTGCGGTCGTCGTCCGCGGGGCTTCCCTCCATGCCGTCGTTCCGTGCGGGGACGCTTGTGAGCGTAGCGTGACTGCGGGGTCGCGGTGTGCGAAGAAGTGAGGTCGGGGCGGGTGCGAGCGTGTCCCGCACGCCACCCCGCCGGGTGATTCCCGTAGCTCTGAGTGATCACCCGGGTGCCCCAACTGGCTTGTTTTCCAAGGGGTGTAGCCGTTCCCCCGGACGGCCGAACACCCTCCGTCAGAGAACGCCGGAACCGTTGTCGAGCGGAATCACCGCCTGGCGTGTCAACTTCCAGCCGTCACCGTGCCGTTCGACGTACCCGAGTGCGCGCAGTTCGTACAGTCTCGCGATCGCGTCGTCCCGGGTGGTCCGTGCGTCGCGCGCGATCCCGTCGGCGAGGGCCGACCCGTGCGCGGGCAGCGCGTCGAGGACCTGGTGGGCGGCGGGTTCCAGCAGGTCCCGGGGCAGTACCGGCCCGCGCCGTTCGGGGGCCAGTTCGCCCATGTCCCCGACCAGTTCGACGATCTCCGCGGCATCGGTGACCAGTACCGCGCCCTGCCGCAGCAGTTCGTGCACCCCGGCCGAGCGCCCACTGGTGGCCGGCCCCGGTACTCCCATGGTGTGACGTCCGAGGCGCCCGGCCGCCCTGGCGGTCACCAGGGAGCCGCTGCGGTGCGCGGCCTCGACGACCACGGTGCCCCGGGTGAGCGCGGCGATGACCCGGTTGCGCAGGATGAACCTGCTCGGAGTCGGGTGATCGCCGGGCGGCAGCTCTCCGATGACCAGTCCTTGTTCCGCGATCCTGGTGATCAGCCCGGTGTGTCCGCGCGGGTAGGGCCGGTCGACGCCGCAGGCGAGTACGGCGACGGTGGCGCCGGCCGAGCCGAGCGCGCCGCGGTGTGCGGCGCCGTCGACCCCGTAGGCACCGCCGGAGACCACGACCCAGCCGCGCTCGGCGAGCTCGGCGGCGAGGGTGGCGGCCATGTGGGCGCCGTACTCGGTGCAGGCGCGGGCGCCGACGACGGCGACCGAGCGCAGCGCCCACATCCGCAGGTCGGCGGGGCCGCGTACCCACAGCCCGAGAGGCCGGCCGTCCCCCAGGTCGTCGAGCTGCCGGGGCCATTCGGCCGTCCCGGGGTACACGAACCGCACCCCGGCGTTCCGCGCGACGGCGAGGTCCCGGCCCGGGTCGGTCTGCTCGGCCCGCGCCAGCAGTCCTGCCCAGCGACGGCCACTCGCCCCCGTCAACGGCTCGGCCCTCGCCCGCAGCCGCGTCACCACCTCCCGCGCACCCAGCTCCCGCACCCACCGCCCGCCGGTCTCGTCGCCGGGTTCGAGGACCCGCGTGAGAAAGACCCGGGCGAGGAGTTCGCGGTCCGCGGGCCCGGCGGCGCCGCTCATGCCAGCGCCCCGATCGTCATGGGCACCCCGCGCGGGACGCCGGTACGCAGGTGCAGCGCGAGGGCGACGTCCCTGGCGTCGGGCCGGTCGCGGCCGACCAGGTCGGCTACCGTCCACGCGACCCGCAGCACCCGGTCGAGTCCGCGCGCGCTGAGCACACCGCGCTCCAGGCACCGCTCGGCGTCCTCCATCGCGCCGGGGGCCGCGTGCCAACGGTTGCGCAGGTCCCGTCCGGGGATGTCGCTGTTGGTGCGCCACGGGGTGCCCGCGAACCGCCTCGCGGCGCGTTCCCGGGCCGCGCGCACCCGGTCGGCGACCGTGGCGGTGGACTCGCCGCGGGCTCCGTCGGCGGTCAGTTCGGCGCGGGTGACCCGCTCGGCCTCGACCCGCAGGTCGACCCGGTCCAGCAGCGGGCCGGACAGCCGGGCCTGGTAGCGGCGGATCGACGAGGGCGGGCACTCGCACAGGCTGTCCTTCGGTGAGAAGCGGCCGCAGGGACAGGGGTTGGCGGCGAGCACCATGAGGAACCTCGCCGGGAAGCGCACGACGCCCGAGCTGCGCGCGATGACGACGTGCCCGGCCTCCAGCGGCTGGCGCAGGGCATCCAGGGCATGGCTTCCGAATTCCGGCGTTTCATCCAGGAAAAGTACGCCTCGGTGTGCGAGCGACACGGCTCCGGGACGGGCGATGCCGGGGCCGCCGCCGACGAGCGCCTGCATGGTGGCCGAGTGGTGCGGGGCGCAATAGGGGGCGGTGTCGATCAGGGGCTTGTCCGGGGGCAGCAGGCCGGCCACCGAGTGCACGGCGGTGACCTCCAGGGACGCCTGCCGGTCGAGCGGCGGCAGGAGCGAGGGCAGCCGTTCCGCAAGCATGGTCTTGCCCGCGCCGGGCGGTCCCTCGAGGAACAGGTGGTGGCCGCCGGCCGCCGCCACCTCCACCCCGGTCCGGGCCGGGAGCTGGCCGACGACGTCCGCGAGGTCGTGGCCGGTGTCGCAGTGGGCCGCGCCGGCGCTGTGCATACCGGTGGCCGCGCCGGTACCGGGTACCCGCAGTCCGGCCAGGAGCGGGTCGGGCCGCCCCCGGCCGCCTGGTTCCTCCTCGGGCACCGGCTCGTCGGTGAGCAGGGCGATCAGCTGGCGCAGGCTGCGGACACCCAGGACGGAGACGCCCGGCACCAGCGCGGCCTCGGCGGCGGCACACTCGGGCACCACGACCTGTTCGTATCCGGCGTCGGCCGCCGCGACGACCGCGGGCAGCGTGCCCCGGACGGGCCGCACCCTGCCGTCCAGGCCCAGCTCGCCGATCATCACGAGATCGGCGAGCACCCGCGGGTCGATCCGCTCGGCGGCGCCCAGGACGGCGCTGGCGACGGCCAGGTCGAAGCCGCTGCCGGCCTTCGGCACCGATGCCGGGCTGAGCCCCACGGTGAGTTTCCTCTGGGGCCATTCCTCCCCGGAGTTGACGACCGCGGCCCTGACCCGGTCGCGGCTCTCCGTCAGGCTCTTGTCCGGCAGCCCCACCAGCGTGAACGCCGACACTCCCGGTTCGAGGTCGGCCTGGACCTCCACGACCACGCCCTCGACGCCGACCAGCGCCACCGAGCACGTACGGGCGAACCCCACCTCAGGCCACCCCCCGGACATGCTCGACCCGGGGCGCGCCACGCTCCGGCAGCAGGACGCCGACCAGGTCGATGCGGACGCCGCCGGGCGGTGCTCCCCCGTGCTCCTGGAGCCAGCGTTGCGCCAGGCCCCGCAGACGGGCCGCCTTGGCGGGGGTGACCGCCTCCATGGGGTGCTGGAAGGACCCGGCCCTGCGGGTCTTGACCTCGCAGACGACGAGGGCGTCGCCGTCCCTGGCCACGATGTCGATCTCGCCGGTCCTGCCGCAACGCCAGTTGCGCTCCAGGACCGTCATTCCGGCCTGCGCCAGCCGCCGTGCGGCCAGCGCCTCGCCGTACCTGCCGAGTGCGCTGCGTGCCTGCTGTCGTGGGTTCATGTCGGCACCACCTCCGGCGCCCACCGTCACCCGGCCGGCCATCCGAAGTGGATCTTGGTGGACAACCCGGCGGTTGTGGAGACCTCCGTCACCCGCCCGGGAGCTCCAGGTCGCTCTTGTTGAGCTCCTCGATGTTCACGTCCTTGAATGTCAGGACACGTACCTGCTTCACGAACCTGGCCGGCCGGTACATGTCCCAGACCCAGGCATCCGCCATGGACACCTCGAAGAACACCTCGCCCTGAACCGAGTGCACCTGCATCTCGTAGTCGTTGGTCAGATAGAAGCGGCGCTCGGTCTCGATCACGTATTTGAACAGACCGACGACGTCGCGGTACTCCCGGTAGAGCTTCAGCTCCATCTCGGTCTCGTACTTCTCGAGGTCCTCGGCGCTCATGGCATGTTCCCCTTTACCTGTGCGATCCCACCATTGTGCGCCAGTCCCGGGGGCCCCCGTCCCCGAACCGGCCCGACCCGCCGGACGGGCCCCCGGGGCCCGCACCCAGGTCCTGTCCTAGACGGTCTCGGTGGCCAGGGTGAGGGGCCCGGCCGGGGGACCCTCGTCGAGCAGGGTGCGCAGCAGCTCGGCGAGTCTCGTCGGGTACACCGTCTCACGGGCCCGAGCCAGTTCCGGACACGTCCACCAGCGTGCTCCGGTGACGCTGCGCCGCTCGAGCTCGGTCAGCGCCCTGGCCCCGGTGACCCTTCCGGTGGTGCGAGCGAGGTAGTACCACTCGTCCTGGTCCCAGCGGCGGCCCGCGAACGGGAAGGAGCACGTCCGCCGCCACAGCACGGGCCCGAGCTCCACCTCCGTGATGCCGGTCTCCTCGGCGAGCTCCCGCAGCGCCGCCTGTTCACGGCTCTCGTCGCCCTCCACCCCGCCGCCCGGCGTGAACCACCAGTCGTCGGCGGGGTCGTCCGGCTCATGCCCGTGCAGCAGCAGGATGCGGTCCCTCGGGTCGAGCAGGACGACACGGGCGACCCTGCGCAGCCCGCCCCCGTCTTCGACCTCGCCCTCGCCCTCGTAGGAGCCCCCGGCGGCGTGGGCCGTCTCAGCGGACACCGTTCGCCTCCGTTCCCGCGTCCGCACGAGGGGCCCGGGAGGCGCCGGCCAGCGCGGCGAGCGGGCCGTACGCGGCCCCGCCGAGAATGAGCACGGCACCGCCGACGACCAGGGCGAGGGCCGTCGGCAGCGGCCCCGGTGAGGAGAGTTCGCCGAGCTTCTCGAAGCCGGTCGGAGCCTGCAGCATGCCGTCCATCGGCCAGACCACCGCGTCGACCCGGGCCTCGACCGCCTCGCGGGAGACGGTGCCGTTCGCGGTGTCGGTGAGATGGGAGGTCGAGTCCAGGGAACCGCTGCGCTCGTCACCGAGCAGGAACAGGCGGCCCTTCGGCACGGTCACCTCCGGGAAGGCGTTGAGTCCGGCCGCCTCGTCCGCGGAGAGGTACGGCTCGTCGATCTCCGTGCCGTTGACCCTCAGCCTGCCGTCCTGCCCGGTGGAGACGGTGTCCCCGCCGACGGCGACCACCCGTTTGACGACCGGTACGTCCGCCCAGCTCTCGTCCTTGAAGACCACGACGTCGCCGCGGCGGACGTCACCGCCGTCGACGCGCTGGGCCAGTACCCGGTCCCCGGCACCGATCGTCGGCGCCATCGAGGGGGTGGGCACGGTGTACGGCAGGTACACCAGCGCTCCCCAGACGAACCCGCCGAGGAACAGCACCAGACCCAGCGCCACGGCCAGTGAGGACAGTCGCTCCCCGGTCCGGCTTCCCGCCGGGCTCCGGCCCGCACCGCCGCTGCCGCCGCGAGAAGCCGTACGTGTCGCGCTCTGCCCAGTCATGGGCGGCACCCTACCCGGCAGTACCGGAGCGGGTCAGCCCCTCCTTCGGGCGGCCGCCCGCAGCGCTCAGGCCTTGGGCCCGTTCTCGCGGCGGCGGTCCCACCCGCGCCGCCACAGCACCAGCGGCACCGCGCCCACGAGCGCGAGCCCCTGGGGCGCCACCGTCAGCGCCGCGGATGCCGATGCCTGCGTGTCCAGCGCCGGCTGGTCGAAGGTGTCCGGGACCTCGAGCATGTCCCAGCGGCCGACCGGCCAGGCGATGACGACGGCACGGCCGACGACCTCACTCACCGGAACCATGCCGTCGTTCTTGTCGGCCCGGTTGTAGCGCGAGTCCCGGGAGTTCTGCCGGTGGTCGCCCATGACCCAGATCCTGCCGTCGGGAACCTCGACCTTGAACTGGCCGCCCTGGTCGTCCTGGCTGCACGGGGTGTTGCCCGGGTAGACGTAGTCCGCCTCGTTCAGGGCGACGCCGTTGACCGTCAGCGGGCCGGTTCCCTTGCACTCGACGACGTCGCCGCCGACCCCGACGACCCGCTTGATCAGGTCCTTCTCCTCAGCGGACGGCATCAGGCCGATCCAGCTGAGGAACGTCTGCAACACGTTGGGTTCGGGCGTGGGCTCGCCCGCCAGCCAGTTGTCCGGGTCGTGGAAGACCACGACCTCGCCGCGCTCGGGCTCGGAGCCGAACCAGGGGGTGAGCTTGTCGACCAGGACGCGGTCCCCCTGTTGAAGGGTGTTCTGCATCGAGTCCGACGGAATGGAGAACGCCTGCAGCAGGAACGTCTTGATCAGCAGCGCCAGAACCAGGGCGATACCGACCAGGATGGGCAGCTCCTTCCAGAAGGAGCGTGGCTTCTTCTGTTCGCGGGGCGGCTCGTCCGGCCCCCGGCCACCGCGCTCCGACCGGTCTTCCGCCACTCTTTCCTCTCCTGCCGCCGGGGAGTCACTCCCGGAGGTCGCGGCGCCGCTCCCGACCGGGACGTAGGGTCCCGCGGGGCGCCCGCGGTGCTCCTCGCCGTCGGCTCCGGACCGTGCGCCAACCGCCACATCCCCCACGCCAGCTCCTCACTCTGTGCCGCCGCCTGCCCCATACGCGGCGCAGGCCCACCACTCCCATAACGAGCGGGAGTTCCGCAGGGCTCGGGAGCTGGATCATTCCGTTCGAATCATCCGGGGCAACCCTATGCGACAGCTGGGCGGCAGCGGTCGACCCGGGCGTCGAGTCCGACACGGAGGCGTAGGTCGTCGGTTCGTCCAGCGTGTTCCAGTGACCGAACGGCCAGGCGATGACCACGGCCCGTCCCACCACCTGTTCCTCGGAGACGGTGCCGCCGTAGTCGGTGTCCTGGTGAGCCCGGGAGTCGGCGGAGTTGGACCGGTGGTCGCCCATCACCCACAGCCGCCCCTGGGGCACGGTGACGTCGAACGGCGTGGTGGACGGGGCGTTCCCGGGGAAGAGGTAGTCACTCTCCTCCAGAGGCACGCCGTTGACGGTGACCCGCCCCTGTGTGTCACAGCACTGGACCTGGTCACCGCCGACCCCCACGACCCGCTTGATGAGGTCCTTCTCGTTCTCCGAGGGCAGCAGGCCGATGAAGGTGAGTCCGGTCTTGACCTGCTTGATGCCGACCGGGTCCTCCTCCTGGGGGGTGGGCTGCTCGTCCTGCAGCCAGCCGCCGGGGTCCTTGAAGACGACGACGTCCCCGCGCTGCGGCTTGGAGCCGAACCACGGGGTCAGCTTGTCCACCAGGACACGGTCGCCGACCTGGATGGTCTGCTCCATGGAGCCGGACGGGATGACGAAGGCCTGGACGAGGAACGTCTTCAGCACCAGCGCTATCAGGAGGGCGACTCCGATGAGCAGCGGTACCTCCTTGACCGCGCCCTGCCGGCGGCGCCGTTTGACCTTCCGCTGGAGCTTGCGCCGGTCGGCCCGGCTGCGGCCGCTCGCCGCGCTCACCGCGCGGCGGGCGCCGGTGGGCAGCAGGTTGTCCGCGGCGCTCGCCGGGACGCCGCGGGGTTTGCCGCGGTTACCCATGGGCCCCCTCCCCCGGGTGCTCCGCGTCCGCCTGCGCCGTCGGCTCCGGGGCCGGCACGCGCGCGTAGGCATCGGGGCGGTGCAACCGGGTGGCGCGGCCGAAGGGCTGGACGATCCAGTCGGCGCGGCCGATCACCCTGCTCACCGGGATCATGCCGCCACCGGGCGAACCGAGACGGTCACGGGAGTCGCTGGAGGCCCCGCGGTGGTCCCCGAGGACGAACAGGCGTCCCTCGGGAACGACGAGGTCGAAGGGCACCGTGGAGGCGCTCTCGCCGGGGAACAGGAATCCCGACTCGTCGACCGACCGGCCGTTCACCCGGATCCTCCCCTCCTTGTCGCAGCAGACCACGTGGTCCCCACCCACCCCGGCAACGCGCTTGATGTAGTCGGCGTCCCCGAAATACCCGGTGCCGTCGAACACAACCACGTCGCCGCGCCGCGGTCCGGCACCGAAACGGTATGCCAACTTGAGTACGAGAACGCGGTCTCCGGCCCTCAACGAGGGTTCCATCGATCCGCTGGGGATCTGGAACGGCCGGGCCACGAAGGTGCCCAGCGCCGGCAGGAGCAGCACGAGGAGCAGGGCCGCGGTGATCCGCCCCCCGGGAAGCCGTCCCAGGAGGTGCCCTGCCAACGAGGAACGCGACCGCCCCTCCGGGCCCGGGGCCCCCGAGGTGTCCTCGGGTCCGGCCGGGTGGGAGGAGCGGTCGCGCTCCGTCGGCTGTGCTTCGGTGTCCATCGAGGCCAGATGTTATCCGGCCCCGCGCTCACCTCGGAAAAGCGCTCAGTTCTCGCGCTTCTCCTTGATCTTCGCGGCCTTGCCGCGCAGCTCACGCAGGTAGTACAGCTTGGCGCGGCGGACGTCGCCCCTGGTGACGAGCTCGATCTTCTCGACGATCGGGGTGTGCACCGGGAAGGTGCGCTCGACGCCGACGGAGAAGGAGACCTTGCGGACCGTGAAGGTCTCGCGCACGCCGGCACCCTGGCGGCGGATCACGACGCCCTTGAACTGCTGCACACGGGAGCGGCTGCCCTCGATGACGCGCACGTGGACGTTGACGGTGTCGCCGGGGCGGAAGCCCGGGACGTCGTCGCGCAGCGACGCGGAGTCGACGGAGTCGAGCAGGTGAGACATTTCGTCTGCTTTCTTCGCTGATGCCGCAGGTCATCAGCGGCGATAGAAGTTCGGATCGGGGTGTGCGGTTCGAAGCGGGCGTCATGTCCCCCTGCGGCAGGGGCGCACGCCGGACGACGCACAACAGCGGCCTATTGTTCCACGCCGCCGGTCCTGCGCCAAAATCTGCCGTACGGCTCCCCTGCCGGGTCCGGCTCCCAGCCCAGGATGGAGAGCATCTCCCGGTCCTTCTTGTCGAAGGCCTCGGGCCCGCAGCGCTCGATGAGGTCGGGCCGGTTGGCCGTGGTGCGCCTCAGGGCCTCGTCGCGCCGCCAGCGGGCGATCTTCCCGTGGTGGCCGCTGAGCAGCACCTCGGGGACTCCCCGGCCGCGCCAGACCGGTGGCTTGGTGAGGACGGGGCCTTCCAGGAGGCCTGCCATGGCGCCCGGGGCGAAGGAGTCGTCCCGGTGGGACTCGGCGTTGCCCAGGACACCGGGCAGCAGCCGGGCCACTGCCTCGGTGACGACGAGGACGGCCGCCTCGCCGCCGGCCAGGACGTAGTCGCCGATGGAGACCTCGTACACCGGCATGCGGGTCGCGTACTCGTCGACGACGCGCCGGTCGATTCCCTCGTAGCGGGCCGGTGTGAAGATCAGCCAGGGGCGCTCGGAGAGGCGGACGGCGAGTTCCTGGGTGAAGGGGCGGCCGCTGGGGGTGGGGACGATCAGGGCGGGCGCGTGCGCGCCGGTCTCGTAACCGTCCGCCAGGATCTCGTCGAGAGCCCCGCCCCACGGCTCGGTCTTCATGACCATGCCGGGGCCGCCGCCGTACGGGGTGTCGTCGACGGTGTTGTGCCGGTCACGGGTCCAGGAACGGAGGTCGTGCACCTGGACGTCCAGCTGTCCACGCGCGCGCGCCTTGCCGACGAGGGAGACGTTCAGCGGTTCGAGGTACTCGGGGAAGATGGTGACGACGTCGAGCCGCATCACGCCTCGTCCCGCGAGGAGGCGCTGTGTCCGTCAGCGACTTCGTCCCGGTCGTCGATGAGACCCGGCGGCGGGTCGATGACCGCGCGCTGTTCCTCGAGGTCGATCCCGGTGACGATCTGCTCCACGAACGGCACGAGCACCTCGCTGCCGTCGGGCCGCTCCACCACGAAGAGGTCCTGCGTCGGCAGATGGGAGATCTCGGTGATCCGGCCCACCGGCTGCCCGTCCCGGGTGACGACGTCGAGGTCGATCAGCTGGTGGTCGTAGTACTCGTCCTCGTCCTCGGGCCGCTCGTCCGGATCGACCTCGGCGATGAGGAGGGTGTTGCGCAGCGCTTCGGCGCCGGTGCGGTCACGGACGCCCTCGAAGCGCAGCAGGAGCCGGCCGCTGTGCACCCGGCCGGTCTCGATGGTGAGCGGTCCGGCGGAGGCCGGATCGGTGGCCAGGACTGCACCGGGTCCGAGCCTCAGTTCCGGCTCGTCGGTGCGGACCTCCACGGTGACCTCGCCCTTGACGCCGTGGGCACGGCCGATGCGAGCGACTACCAACTGCACTGTGCTTGTTCTCCTGTCGTACGACGACGGGCCGGGGACGGCCCTGAGGCCCTCCCCGGCCCGAGCCGGTTGCGCTGAGCGTCAGCGGACGTGGTCCACGTCGACGAGGTCGACCCGGACACCGCGGCCGCCGATGGCGCCCACGACGGTGCGCAGAGCGCGTGCGGTGCGGCCGTTGCGGCCGATCACCTTGCCGAGGTCGTCCGGGTGGACCCGGACCTCGAGCACACGCCCGCGGCGCAGGTCGCGCGAGGCGACCTGCACATCGTCAGGATGGTCGACGATGCCCTTCACGAGGTGCTCGAGAGCGTCCTCGAGCATGCTCAGGCCTCGGTCGACGCAGACGAAGAGGACTCGGCCGGGGCCTCGTCCTTCTTCTCAGCCTTCTTCTTCTGAGTGATGGCCTCACCCTTGCCCTCGTCCTCGCCGCCGAGCGCCTCGAACGACGGGCGGGCGGACTGCTCGGCCTGCTGCAGCAGCGGAGCCGGGGCGGGCTCGCCCTTGAACTTCTGCCAGTCGCCGGTCTTCTTCAGAATGGCGAGCACGGGCTCGGTCGGCTGGGCGCCGACACCGAGCCAGTACGCCACACGCTCAGCGTCGACCTCCATCACCGACGGGTTGTACGTCGGGTGGTACTTGCCGATCTCCTCGATGGCCCGGCCGTCACGGCGGGTACGGGAGTCGGCGACGACGATGCGGTAGTGAGGCGAACGGATCTTGCCCAGACGCTTCAGCTTGATCTTGACTGCCACGGGAGTGGGTTCTCCTGGATTTTGACGTGGTTGGGCACGGCGAGACGGCCGCGTGGGGTTGCGGTACCCGAGTGCCCGATGGACGCGTCAGCCGGAGGAGAGAGGGTTCCTGTGCGACTGTCGAGTACAGCTAGCCATTGTGCCACACCCCGCGGGGCACCCGGGACCGTGGGGGCACCGCGGGCCGTCGCACCGGGGCACACCTCGCCGGCACCCGGCGCGACTGCCGTGCATGCGCGCGTGGACGACATCCACGCGTCTGACGTGCGTCCGACACCCACGAGATGCCGGGTCACCGTCAGCTCGCGGCCGCTGCCACCCCCTCGGGGATCCGGAACGGCTTGCCGCAGCCGCCGCAGACGATGGGGGCCTGCGCCAGGACCGACGGGACGACGCGCACATTGCGGCCGCAGTCGCAGACGGCTTTGACGCGCACACCACCGCCGGACGAGCCGTGCCGTGCCGCCGGACCACGGAAGCTGCGGGCGGTGTCGCCCGCGGTCGCGGCGGAGTGCGCCTTCAGGGCTCGCTGGAGGCGCTCGGTCGTCGGACGGTAGCGGCGCTTCGCCTCCGGCGTGAGGGAGACCAGCGAGAAGCCGCTGCTGGGATGCGGCTCGTCGGGGTGGTCCAGGCCCAGTTCCTCTGCGATCGCGAGGAATCTGCGGTTGTGGTAGCGACCCGCGCGGGAAGTGTCGCGTACGCCGCGTGCGGCGGCGACGCCGTGGACCGCCTCGTGCAGCAGTCGCTCGAAGGAGAGCTCGTGACCGCACGCGGACGACGACTCCCCGATCAGGGACTCGGGCGCGGCAAGATCGGGCAGCTCGGGGTGGTGCCGCTGAATGTCGGCCCACGCCTGCGCCAGTTCTGCGGCGAGTACAGGTGGTGTCTGTGTCGTGCTCACGTAATGACAACGAGCCTGGGTGCCCCTGTGTTCCGATTCCGGGGCATCCCAAATAATTTGCCCTTACCCGTCAGTATGCGCTCATGCGCCCCGACGAGGGCGGGTGCGCTGATCTGCGGAGAAGCCTCGCAGCTCACCTCAAGGTGGTGCGTAGGCTGACGTATACGATCCCCCGGTCCGGCGCGTACACAGCGTCCGTGCGCCGGTGCTCCCGTGGCCCACGAATGCGCAAGGGGCGTTTCGGCCGCCCTCGCGACAGAGCGGTCCCGCACCGGCCCGGTTCCCCGGGCGAGTGCCACGGTCGCGACGTTACCTCCTTTGCCGGCGGCGTCCGACACCGGCCCGCCTCCACCGTCACCGCCTGCTCCGACCCTGTCCGCGATCACCGGTTTGCGGACCTTGGCCGGAACCATCCGGTCTCCCCCGGATTACCGGAATGTGAATTCTTGCCACTGGCACGAGCGACTCCCAAGCCGCCGCCCCGTTCCACTGGACGCCGGGGCGAGGGCGGAGTTTCCTGGCATGACGGGGGTACTAAGAGCGCGCCGCGCGGGGGCGAGGCGATCGGGCGGCGCGGGAACTCTCGGCTGATTGGGGCGCTCACCTATGACACCTACGCTCGTGCGGCAGCACCTTCCTCGCACAGGGCACGGCCCGCGCGTGGACCGGCGGGCACGCGCGCGTGACTGGTCCGAGATACAGGAGAGGATGCTCGTACCGCTCTACGAGGCCGTCTACGAGCGATTGGACGTGGGCTTTGGGACACGGCTGCTCGGCCTCGGCTGCGGTTCGGGGCTCGCCCTGCTGATGGCGGCCTCCCGGGGCGCCGCGGTCACCGGCGTCGACACCTCGCCGGACCGGCTGACCCTCGCACGCGAGCGGCTGCTGCCCGCAGGGCGGGACGCGCGCACGCGCGCGGACGCCCGGATCGTGGACGGCTCACCCGAGGACACGGCCGGCACGGACACAGCGGACGGGGACGGCCCCGCGTACACCGTGGTGACCGCCTTCGAACCGATCGGACACCTGGCGGGCGACGCGGAGGGGCTGAGCGAACAGCTCGCCGAGGCGGTCCCGCTCGCCGGTCGCGGAGCGGCCGTGGTGCTCGCCGGCTGGGGCCCGCCGGAGCGCTGCGCCACGGCGTCCGTGCTCAGGGTGGCCACCCGGCTGGCGGAGCCGCTGCGAGGTACGGGCACCTGGCGCCCCGCGCACCGCGACGACCTGGAGGACGTCGCCCGGCGGGCGGGTCTCAGGCCGGACGGCTCGGGGCGGGTGGCCTGCCCCTTCGGATACGCCGACGTGGACAGCGCCGTACGGGGCCTGCTGTCGACGGGGCTGTTCGACCCGGCGGTCACGGCGACGGACCAGGTACAGGTGGACAAGGAACTCGCCGAGGCACTGCATCCGTACGAGCGGCAGGACAGGACCGTGTGGATGCCGAACGTCTTCCGGTACCTGATCGCCCGCACACCCTGACCCCGCGGCTCCCACGGCTCCGCCCGCCCGAGGCCGATACGGGACGGGGGCGCCCCGGCAAGGGGTGCCCCCGTGACACAGCCGGGCGAACGGCCCGAACCGTTCGTCAGCCCATGAACTTCTTGAACTCGTCCGGCAGTTCGAAGTCCTTGCCGCCCTGCTGCGGCAGCCCGAAGGCGTTGCCCCCCTCGGCCGCGGCGGCGCGGCGCTGGGCCTCCTCTTCCTCCTGCTGCTTGCGCTTCATCGGGTTGCCGGAGCGCTGCTTGCCCTTGGCCTGCTTCTGCTTCTTCTTCGTCCGGCCGGGACCGCCGCCCATGCCCGGCATCCCGGGCATCCCCGGCATGCCACCGCCCTGGGCCATGCGGGACATCATCTTGCGGGCCTCGAAAAACCGCTCCACAAGGGACTTCACGGCGCTGACCTCGACGCCGGAGCCCTTGGCGATACGGGCGCGGCGGGAGCCGTTGATGATCGACGCGTCCTGACGCTCGGCCGGGGTCATCGACTTGATGATCGCGGCCGTGCGGTCGACGTCCCGCTCGTCGAGGTTGTTGATCTGGTCCTTGATCTGCCCCATGCCGGGCAGCATGCCGAGCAGCTTGGAGATGCTGCCCATCTTCCTGACCTGCTCCATCTGGGCCAGGAAGTCGTCCAGGGTGAAGTCCTGGCCCTTCTTCGACGCCAGCTTGGAGGCCATTTTCTCGGCCTCGTCCTGGCTGAACGTCTTCTCCGCCTGCTCGATCAGGGTGAGCAGGTCACCCATGTCGAGGATGCGGGAGGCCATCCGGTCGGGGTGGAAGGCGTCGAACTCGTCGAGCTTCTCACCGTTCGACGCGAACATGATCGGCTTGCCGGTCACCGAGGCGATCGACAGGGCCGCACCACCGCGGGCGTCACCGTCGAGCTTGGAGAGCACCACGCCGTCGAAGCCGACGCCGTCGCGGAAGGCCTCGGCGGTGTTGACGGCGTCCTGGCCGATCATCGCGTCGACGACGAACAGGATTTCATCAGGATGGACGACGTCCCTGATGTCCGCGGCCTGCTGCATCATCTCCTGGTCGATACCCAGGCGGCCGGCGGTGTCCACGATGACGATGTCGTGGACCTTGGACTTGGCGAACTCGATCGAGTCCTTGGCGACCTTCACCGGGTCGCCCACGCCGTTGCCCGGCTCGGGCGCGTAGACGGCGACACCGGCGCGCTCGGCGACGACGCTGAGCTGGTTGACGGCGTTGGGACGCTGGAGGTCGCAGGCGACCAGGAGCGGTGAGTGGCCCTGTGCCTTGAGCCAGTGGCCGAGCTTGCCCGCGAGGGTGGTCTTACCGGCACCCTGCAGACCGGCGAGCATGATCACGGTCGGCGGCTGCTTGGCGAACCGCAGACGACGGGTCTCGCCGCCGAGAATGGCGGTCAGTTCGTCATTGACGATCTTGACGAACTGTTGTGCGGGGTTGAGGGCCTTGGAGACCTCGGCGCCGAGCGCCCGCTCCTTGACGCTCTTGATGAACGCCCGGACGACCGGCAGGGCCACGTCCGCCTCGAGGAGGGCGATACGGATGTCGCGCGCCGTGGCGTCGATGTCCGCTTCGCTCAGCCGGCCTTTTCCGCGGAGGTTTTTGAAGGTCAGGCTGAGGCGGTCGGAGAGAGTATCGAACACGGCGGCGTCGGTCCTCGGAGTCGGGGGCGGAGCTGGGCTGCCCTCCAGGGTATCCGGCCCGGCAGGCAAATCGCCCCCGCCCGCTGCAGTCAGTGGACGGGGACGGACCCTCGCGTCGACGGGGAGGGGCTGGACACCCTCTCCGAACGGTTGCCGGTCGCCGGATCACCCCCGCGTCAGCGGGGAGCACATCCGGTAAACACATGACATGACCGAAAGGTCACGCCCGCAAAACCTCCTCCAGTTTCCCCGCGAGCGCCTCCGCCTCTCCACCCGGCAAAGGCACACCCAGCGCTTGCGTCACGTAGAAGGCGTCGACCGCGTTCGCGCCCAGCGTGCTCGCATGCGCGCTCCGCACCCGCACCCCCGCGTCCTCCAGTGCCCGCCCGATCCGGAACAGCAGCCCCGGTGCGTCCTGCGCGCGGACCTCGATCACCGTGGCCAGACGGGACGCGGCCGGGGCGACCGTCACCCGGGCCGGGGGTGGGACCACCCCCCGGCGGCGCGGGTAGGCGGCGTCGCGTTCGGCGAGGCGGCCGGCGATGTTCAGGGTGCCGTCCAGGGCCCGGACGAGGTCGGCGCGCAGGCGGGCGGCCTGGGGCAGCGAGCCGTACTCGGCGGCGACCCGCCAGTCGAGCAGCAGGACGGAGCCCTCGACGCCCTCCGGCAGGTCGAGGGTGCGCAGTTCGGCGGTGCGGACGGTCAGGCGGTGCAGGGCCAGCACCCCGGCGACCGCGGGGAGCACGCCCGCCTGGTCGGGTACCGCGATCAGCAGCTCCACGCCGAGGGGTTCCGGCTCGCCCGCCCGCTCCGGTCCGGCCGGTGTCTCCGTCTGCGGCCCGGCCGGCGGTTCGGCCTGGGCGCGCAGGGACAGCACCGGGCCGCCGGTGGCGATCGCCTCGAGGGCGAGCCGTTCCTGCTCGGCGGTGGGCGCGGTGGCCCCGGGTTCTTCCGGCGGGTCCCCGGCGAGGAGCGCCGAGACGCGTTTGACCAGGTCGGCGACGAGTGAGGCGCGCCAGGACGACCAGGCCGCCGGTCCGGTGGCCAGCGCGTCCGCCTCGGTCAGGGCGTGCAGCAGTTCCAGGGTGCCCTGGGTGCCGACCGCGTCGGCGACCGCGCGCACCGTGGCCGGGTCGTCGAGGTCGCGGCGGGTGGCCGTCTCGACGAGCAGCAGGTGGTGGCGTACGAGAGTGGCGAGGACGCCCGCGTCGGCGCGGTCGAAGCCGATCCGCGCGGCCATGTCCGAGGCGATGGTCTCGCCGGCCACGGAGTGGTCGCCGGGCCAGCCCTTGCCGATGTCGTGCAGCAGCGCGGCGACCAGGAGCAGGTCGGGGCGGTGCACGCGCCGGGTGAAGGCGGAGGCGCGGACCGCCGTCTCAATGAGGTGCCGGTCGACGGTCCACAGGTGCACGGCGTTGCGCTGCGGGCGGCAGCGGACCCGCTCCCAGTCCGGCAGCAGCCGTGTGATCAGGCCTTCCGCCTCCAGTGCTTCCCAGACGTCGACGGTGGGGCGGCCGGAGCCGAGCAGGGTCACCAGTTGTTCGCGGGCCTCGGCGGGCCAGGGGGTGGGCAGCGGACGCACCGTGGCGGCGAGGCGCCGGACGGCGTGGAGCGACAGCGGGAGTCCCGCCTGCGCTGCGGCGGCCGCGGCGCGCAGGGGGAGCACGGGGTCGCGTTCGGGGCGGGCTGCGCGGGCGAGGACCGCCTCGCCGTCCTGCTCGACGACGCCCTCGGCGAGCGGCGAGCGCTCGGCGTTCTGCTTTCCGCCGCCGAGTATGGCGCGCAGCCGCGGTCGCACGGCCCGGGAGCGCAGTACCCGGCCGACTTCGCGCCAGGTGACGTCACCGGCGTACGCGATGCCCCGGGCGTCCTCGTACACCTGGCGCAGCAGGGTGTCGGCGTCGAGCAGGCCGAGTTCGGCGGCGACCTGGTCCTGTTCCTGGAGGGCGAGCCGGTCGGTGGCACGGCCGGTCGTCAGGTGCAGCGCGTCCCGTACGTCGAGGAGCCGGCGGCGGGCGTCGGCGAGGCCTTCCCGCGGGGCGTCGGCGAGCCAGGAGGCGGCGACGGCACGGAGGACGGTGGCGTCGCGCAGCCCGCCGCGGGCCTCCTTGAGGTCGGGTTCCAGGAGGTACTGCAGCTCGCCGTGGCGTTCGGCGCGTTCGGCGCAGAGTTCCTGGAGTTCGGGTAGGCGTTTGGGTGCCTGGTTGCGCCAGTCGGCCAGGAGGGTGGTGCGCAGAGCGGCGGTGAGGCCGAGGTCTCCGGCGATGTGCCGGGCGTCCAGGAGGCCCAGCTGGACCTTGAGGTCCTCGCCGGCGGTGCGGCGGGCCTCGGCCGGGGTGCGTACGGAGTGGTCGAGGGCGATGCCGAGGTCCCAGACGGGGTACCAGAGCCGGTCGGCGAGGGCGGCGACGGCCTTGGGGTCGCTGCCGTCGTGCAGCAGGAGCAGGTCGAGGTCGCTGCGCGGGGACAGTTCGCCGCGCCCGTAGCCGCCGACCGCGATCAGGGAGGCACCGCGCAACCGTTCGGTCCCCGCGGTGAACAGTGCGGTGAGCCAGTCGTCCGTGAGCCGGGCGAGGGCGGCACGGCGCGGCGGCCCGGACCGCGTCCCCTCGGTGAGGAGGCGCAGCCGGGCCGCCGCGTAGCCGCTGGGTCCCGAGTCCTGTGTCTCGTTGTGTGTGTCGGTGCTCGTCACCCGGCGACTCCTGTTCCGTCGGTCTTCCTCAGAGCGCTTCCGGGCCGCGCTCGCCGGTCCGGACCCTTACGGCCGTGTCGACCGGGATCGACCAGACCTTGCCGTCACCGATCTTGCCGGTGCGGGCCGCCTTGACGACGACGTCGATGAGCTGTTCGGCGTCGTCGTCCTCGGCCAGCACCTCGATGCGGATCTTGGGGACCAGGTCGACGGTGTACTCGGCACCGCGGTAGACCTCGGTGTGGCCGCGCTGGCGGCCGTAGCCGCTGGCCTCGGTGACCGTCAGGCCGTGTACCCCGAAGGCCTGCAGGGCCTCCTTGATCTCGTCGAGCCGGTGCGGCTTGACGACGGCGGTGATGAGCTTCATGCGTCCACCTTCTTGCTCTCGGCCCGGGCTGCGGGCGGGGTGGCGGTGCTGCGGCCGGCGCCGCCGCCGGCACCGCTGTAGTCGTACGCGGTCTCGGCGTGCTCGACCTGGTCGATGCCGGCCACCTCGTCGTCCTCGGAGACTCGCATACCCATCGTCTTGTCGAGGAGGAGGGCGAGGACCGCGGAGACGACCAGGGAGTAGGCGAGGACACCGAAGACACCGGCGCACTGCTTCCAGAACTGGTCGAGGCCGCCGCCGTAGAAGAGGCCCTCGACCTCGGACTGGCCCTTGCCGCTGGCGAAGAAGCCGACGAGGAGGGAGCCGAGGATGCCGCCGACGAGGTGGACGCCGACGACGTCCAGGGAGTCGTCGTAGCCGAACTTGTACTTCAGACCGACGGCCATGGCGCACAGCACACCGGCGATGGCGCCGACGGCGATCGCGCCGAGCGGGGTGACCGCTCCGCCGGCCGGGGTGATGGCGACGAGGCCCGAGACCGCGCCGGAGGCGGCACCGAGCGTGGTGAAGGCACCGTGGCGGATCTTCTCGTAGGCGAGCCAGCCGAGTACTGCGGCGGCGGTGGCGACCTGGGTGTTGACGAACATCAGCGCGCCGACGCCGTCGTCGTTGCCGAGCCAGGAACCGGCGTTGAAGCCGAACCAGCCGAACCACAGCAGCGCGGCGCCGAGCATGACCAGCGGCAGGCTGTGCGGGCGCATCGGGTCCTTCTTGAAGCCGACCCGCTTGCCGATCACCAGGATGACACCGAGTGCGGCGGCACCCGCGTTGATGTGGACGGCCGTACCGCCGGCGAAGTCGATGACGCCCAGCTCGAAGGCCCAGCCCCCGGAGCCCCAGACCCAGTGCGCGACCGGGAAGTAGACGATGGTGGCCCACAGGGCGACGAACAGCGCCCACGCGGTGAACTTCACGCGGTCCGCGAGCGCGCCGCTGATCAGGGCGGGCGTGAGGACGGCGAACATCAGCTGGAAGACCAGGAAAACGAAGACGGGGATGGTGTAACCGTCCCAGAGTTCGGTCAGGCCGATGTCGCTGAGGCCGACCCAGTCGGAGTTCCAGCCGACGAGACCGGCGGAGTCGGTGCCGAACGCCATGGAGAAGCCGTACAGCACCCACAGGACGGTGACGATTCCCAGGCTGATGAAGCTCATCATCAGCATGTTCAGGGTGCTCTTGACCCGGACCATGCCTCCGTAGAAGAAGGCCAGGCCTGGCGTCATGAGCATCACCAGAGCGGAACAGATGAGCATGAACCCTGTGTTGGCGGCAGAGAGCGTGGGCGCTTCTGCGGCAAGGGTGATGGCTGGTGCCATCGGCGTCTCCTCGTCGTTGGTACGGCCCCGTGCGGGCGAAGCCTGAGCGGGTTGTGAGGGGCGGGCCGGTTCTGCGCCAAGAGATTCGCGCAGCGCCGTTTCGGTGGAGGCCCCTCGCTGTTTCGCCGCCGTGACGAAGGCACCCGGCGTGTTACGCGTCGATGAACTGCCGGATGCGGTGAGCGCCGATCGTTATCGTGGCGCAATCTTCGCCACAGGACACCGCAACCATCAATCGAGGAACCACGACGGCGAGCACCACATCCGCGAGAGCGGCGCCGGCACAGGTCCTGGGCGCAAAAAACAGAACCGGCCGCGGCGGGCCTTCCGATGACCTGGCACGGGGGAGCCGAGTCGGGCAGTTCGGGAGGGCCGGCCGCGGCCGGGGCTCTGGGTTTTCCCGGGGATCTGCGGGATTCCCGGGTGTCAGACCGCTTCGGCGGTCTCCGGCAGTTCGATGGCGAGCCGCTCGGTGAGGTCGACGACCTCGGCCCGGTCACCGAAGTCGCGGACGGCCGTGGCGACCGTCTTTCGGATACGAGTGTTGACGCGCTCGGAGCGGACCTTCTTGGCCGCCTTGATGGCGTCGGTGGCGAGAACCGCGCCCTGCTCGGGCTCGCGCTGGAGCAGGTGGACGGTGGCCATGCCGATCAGGTTGAGGGCGTACGACCGCTGGTGCCGGTCGGCCTCCGCGGCGAACAGTTCGACGGCCCGTTGCATCAGCGGCTCGGCGAGCGAGGCGTACGTGGGGCTGCGGCCCGCCACGTAGGCGAGGTCGCGGAAGGAGTGGGAGTTCTCGCCGTACAGCTCGGCCTCGGAGAAGAAGCGGATCCAGTCGGGGTCCGGCTCGTCCCACTCGTCGGCCTCGGCGAAGGTGTCCTCGGCCATCCTGACCGCGCGCTTGCACCGGCCGGGCTGGCCCATGTTGGCGAAGGCGCGGGCCTCCATCGCATACAGCATCGACTGGGTGCGGGGGCTCGCGCAGTCACGACTGCCGTACTGCGCGAGATGGATGAGCTCCAGGGCGTCCTCGGGCCGGCCGAGGTGGATCATCTGACGGCTCAGATTCGACAGGATGTACGAGCCGAGCGGCCGGTCCCCGGCCTCCTTCGCCGCGTGCAGGGCGAGGACGTGGTACTTCTGCGCGGTGGGCTGCAGCCCGACGTCGTACGACATCCAGCCGGCCAGTTCGGCGAGCTCGGCGGCGACCTTGAACAGGCGCCGCCGGACCGGGTCGGGCTGGGATTCCTGGAGCAGGTCCGTCACCTCGTGGAGCTGCCCGACGACCGCCTTGCGGCGCAGGCCGCCGCCGCACTGGGCGTCCCACTGCCGGAACATCACGGTGGTGGTCTCCAGCAGGTCCAGCTCCGGCTGGGACAGCCGGCCGCGCGCGCGGCCGGCGGAGACCGGCTCGGGCTCCGGGCGGGACTGCGCCGCGGACGGCGAGGGGACGAGCCAGCGCTGCATGGGCTCGATCAGGGACGGGCCCGCGGAGAGGGCCAGCGAACTCCCGAGGAAACCGCGCCGCGCGAGCATCAGGTCGCTGCGCGAGAACTCGCTGAGCAGGGCCACGGTCTGCGGGCCGGTCCAGGGCAGGTCGACGCCGGTGACGGAGGGCGAGGACCGGGCGGTGCGCAGGCCCAGGTCCTCCACGGACACGACGACGCCGAAACGCTCGGAGAACAGCTCGGAGAGGATCCGGGGGATGGGCTCGCGCGGATTCTCGCCGTCCAGCCAGCGGCGCACGCGCGAGGTGTCGGTGGAGATGTGGTTGGCGCCCAGCCGGCGGGCTCCGCGGTTGACCTGGCGGGCGAGCTCGCCCTTGGACCAGCCGCTGCGGACGAACCATGAGGCGAGCAGCTCGTTCGGACGCTTCTGACTGCTCGCAGCGTTCGTCCCGCCACCGCCGTTGCCGCTCACTGGAACGCCCCCATCCCTGAAAACCACTTGCCGCTGAGTGCGCCAAGCCCTATCAGAATGCCGGTCGTCGGGACCGCCGTCCGGCGGTTCCCACCCTTCGAACGGTATGCCGAGTTGCCTCCGGCATACCCATGAGCGCATGCGCCCCGAGAAGCCGTGCACACAACGTAGCCCCACGATCACGCGTCCAGCCATGGCGAACCCGGAATCGCCACCATTCGCCACCCCATCGAATGAACTCACGGTGGCCGGCTCGCGCTTCACTTGACATGCGACAGCCAAAAGTGGTGCGGCGGTGCACTCGAGGGCGCGCTGCATCGCGCACACCACCCCGGGCGCTTCCGAGCGCCGACTGAGCAGGGCCGCACCGGGAAGTCGAGATACAGGGAGTCACGAGTCGCGCCCGTTGCGTAACCGACGGTGCGTCGGACCCGTTGGAGGGGGCATGGGCTTCACGATCGGTATCAGCCGGGGTATCCGTGACATCCGGTCCGGCTCGCGCCGCCGGGGTCGCGGGTCCAAAGGCACCGCCGTGGCGGAGTACACCGGGCTGTGGGGCTGGGACGTGGTGCCGGGCGCCCGTGCCGCCGCCGGTGCCTGCTCCTGCGGCCGGGCGGGGTGCCGGGCACCGGGCGCGCATCCGCTGGATTTCGCGCCGGAGATCCCCGCCGGGGCCCCGCCGGACGACGTGTCGGAGATCTGGGCCGAGTACCCGGGCGCCGCGATGATGCTGCCGGTCGGGCGGGCGTTCGACGTGATCGAGGTGGCGGAACCCGCCGGGTGCCGCGCCCTGGCCCGGCTCGAGCGCATGGGCCTGCCCGTCGGCCCCGTCGCCGCCACCCCGGACAGCAGGGCCCAGTTCTTCGTCGCCCCCGGCGCCGCCACCGCGCTGCCCGAGCTGCTCTACCGCATGGGCTGGGACGACCCGGCCGCCCTCGACCTGCGCGGCCTCGGGCCCGGTACGCACATCACGGCGCCGTCGTCCGACCGGGGCGGCCTCGGCCCGGTGCGCTGGCTGCGCTCCCCCGCCCTCGACTCGGCACTCCGGCCGCCGGAGGCCCGCCTGATGCTGGGCACGCTGGCCTACGTGGTGCACCGGTCGCAGGCGTGGGCCAACGTGCCTGCATGACGAAGCGCCCGTTCCCGGGTTCCGGAAGCGGGCGCTTCTTCGCGTTTCCATGACGGCCCGCTCCGGCCGCCCCGGGGTCTCACTCCCCGATCAGCGCGTCCACGAACGCGTCCGGCTCGAACGGCGCCAGGTCGTCCGCGCCCTCGCCGAGACCGATCAGCTTGACCGGAACGCCCAGTTCGCGCTGGACGGCGACCACGATGCCGCCCTTGGCCGTACCGTCGAGCTTGGTGAGCACGATGCCGGTGATGTCGACGACCTCGGCGAAGACCCGGGCCTGGACCAGGCCGTTCTGGCCGGTGGTGGCGTCGAGCACGAGCAGCACCTCGTCCAGCGGGGCGTGCTTCTCCACGACCCGCTTGACCTTGCCGAGCTCGTCCATGAGGCCGGTCTTGGTGTGCAGCCGGCCGGCGGTGTCGATGAGCACGACGTCCGCGGCCATCTCCTTGCCCTCCTTGACCGCGTCGAACGCGACGGAGGCAGGGTCGCCGGCCTCCGGGCCGCGCACGGTGTGGGCGCCGACCCGCTCGCCCCAGGTCTCGAGCTGGTCGGCGGCGGCGGCGCGGAAGGTGTCGGCGGCGCCGAGGACGACGGTGTTGCCGTCGGCGACCAGGACCCGGGCGAGCTTGCCGGTGGTGGTGGTCTTGCCGGTGCCGTTGACCCCGACGACCATCACGATGCCCGGACCGCCGGTCTCGTTCTCGGTGTGCACGGTGCGGTCCATGCCGGGGTCGACCAGGGCGATCAGTTCCTCGCGGAGCAGTCCGCGCAGCTCGGCGGGGGTGCGCGTGCCGAGCACCTTCACGCGCTCACGCAGCCGCTCGACCAGTTCCAGGGTGGGCTGTACGCCGACGTCGGCGGTGAGCAGTGTGTCCTCGACCTCCTCCCAGGTGTCCTCGTCGAGGTGCTCGCGGGACAGCAGGGTGAGCAGGCCTTTGCCGAGCGCGTTCTGCGAACGGGAGAGACGGGCACGCAGCCGGATGAGCCGGCCTGCGGTGGGCTCCGGGATCTCGATCGCGGGCGCCTCGGCGGGCGGCTCCTCGACGATGACCGGGGCGGAGCCGTCCGGAAGATCAACCTCCTCTACGGTGCGCCGCGGTTCCTCCCGCGGCGTCTCGGCCTCGTCGCCGACGTGCGGCTCGGCCGGTGGGGCGGTGATGTCGGGGGCGGCGGGTGGCGGCGGGGGCAGCTGCTTCTTGCGGCGGCTGCCGACGATGAGCCCGCCGAGCGCGCCGACCACTACCACGGCGATGACTACAGCAAGGATGACGATGTCCATAACAGCCCCAGTATCAGCCATGGGCACCCCTGCCGTGCCGATGGCGGCCCGTGCGACGCGCCCCGTTCCGTCGGGCGCCCGCGGCCCGATGATCTGACGCCGCGCCGGTCGCGGTCCGTCCTCCACAGCCCGCCCGGCGCACAGCGGAGAAGACGAGGTCACGCCCGCCGAGGTCGTACGTCTCCCTCCGGAACGAGGTGCCGGAGGCGGCACGGCACACCGCCGCCCCGGTCCGGACGGGGTCCGGACCGGGGCGGCGGGTGTACGAGGAGAGGGGCAGCGGGGACTTGAACCCTTCTCCTCGGTCCGGGGGCGGGCCGGCCCGAGGGGGACCCGCCGGCATCGGCCCTGCGGCCGCGGTCAGCCCATTTCCTCCAGGGCCTTGCCCTTCGTCTCCTTGACGAACTTGAGGACGAACGGGATGGAGAGCGCGGCGAACAGGGTGTAGATCACGTAGGTCACCGACAGGTTCCAGTCGGCCAGTGACGGGAAGCTCGCGGTGATGGCCCAGTTGGCGATCCACTGCGCGGCGGCGGCCACGCCCAGGGCGGCGGCGCGGATCCGGTTGGGGAACATCTCGCCGAGCATGACCCAGACGACCACACCCCACGACAGGGCGAAGAAGAGGACGAACACGTGGGCGGCGACCAGTGCGACCCAGCCCTGGGTGGCGGGGAGCTTGCCGTCGACGAGGTCGAACGAGAACGCCCAGGCCTCCAGGGCGAGGCCGATCACCATGCCGACGGAGCCGATGATGGCGAGCGGCCTGCGGCCGATGCGGTCGACGAAGATCATCGCGATGACGGTGCCGACGATGTTGATGATCGACGTGGTGAAGGAGTAGAGGAACGAGTCCGTCGGGTCGACGCCGACCGACTGCCACAGCGTCGAGGAGTAGTAGAACGCGACGTTGATGCCGACGAACTGCTGGAAGACCGAGAGGCCGATACCGACCCAGACGATGGGCTTGAAGAAGAAGCTGCCGCCGAGCAGGTCCTTGAAGCGGGACTTCTCCTCGCTGTGCATCGCCGACTCGATCTCGGTGACGCGCGCGTCCAGGTCGACCTCCCGGCCCTCGACCTCTTCGAGGATCTTCCGGGCGCGCTCGTGCTTGCCGACGGAGATCAGGTAGCGCGGGGACTCGGGGATGGCGAAGGAGAGCAGTCCGTAGAGGACGGCCGGGACGACCATGACGCCGAGCATGAGCTGCCAGGCCTCCAGGCCCAGCAGTTCGCCGCGCTGGTCTCCGCCGGCCGCGTTCAGGATGCCCCAGTTGACCAGCTGCGACACTGCGATGCCGATGACGATCGCGGCCTGCTGGAAGGAGCCGAGCCGACCGCGGTAGGCGGGCGGGGCGACCTCGGCGATGTAGGCCGGGCCGATGACGGAGGCCATGCCGATGGCTATGCCGCCGACGACCCGCCAGAAGGCGAGGTCGTAGAGGGAGAAGGGGACGGCGGAGCCGACGGCGCTGACGGTGAACAGGACCGCGGCGATCTGCATGCACCGGATGCGGCCGATGCGGTCGGCCACACGGCCGGCGGTGGCGGCACCGATGGCGCAGCCGATCAGCGCGATCGCGATGACCTGGGCGAGAGCGGCCGAACCGACGTCGTAGCGGTCGCGGATGGCCTCGACGGCGCCGTTGATCACGGAACTGTCGTAGCCGAAGAGGAAACCGCCCATGGCGGCCGACGCCGCGATGAAGACGACGTGCCCGAGATGATCGGGGTGAGCCGTACCGGCTCCTGACTTCTGTGCCTGCACTGAGCTGGTCACGTGTAACTCCTCGGGCCACCGGCAGCATCGCCGGGTGGGGGGTTCAGCCCTTCGAGGTCCACCTGAAGGTACCTGAAGGTAAATGCGACGCCGACGAGACTATGCCTTCAAGTTCCGAAGTCAAGAGGAGGGATGAGTGGGGAATCAGACAGAGATTTCACGCAATGCCCGCACACGTACGGCAGGATTGAGTTCAAAATGTGAAGTCAACGGGTTCAAGAGGCGGTCAGGATGCCTGGCGGAGGCGCTGGCTGATGACCTTGGACACACCGTCGCCCTGCATGGAGACGCCGTAGAGCGCGTCGGCGACCTCCATGGTGCGCTTCTGGTGCGTGATCACGATCAGCTGCGAGGCCTCCTGCAGCTCCTGCATGAGCCGGATGAGCCGCTGGAGGTTGGTGTCGTCGAGCGCGGCCTCGACCTCGTCCATGACGTAGAACGGGCTCGGCCGCGCCTTGAAGATCGACACCAGCAGCGCCACCGCGGTCAGCGACCGTTCCCCGCCCGAGAGCAGTGACAGCCGCTTGACCTTCTTGCCCGGCGGACGCGCCTCGACGTCCACGCCCGTGGTGAGCATGTTGTCGGGGTCGGTCAGCACCAGCCGCCCCTCGCCGCCGGGGAACAGCCGCGAGAAGACTCCCTCGAACTCCCTGGCGGTGTCCCGGTAGGCCTCGCTGAAGACCTGCTCGACGCGTTCGTCGACCTCCTTGACGACCTGGAGCAGATCCGCGCGGGTCTTCTTCAGGTCCTCCAGCTGCTCGCCGAGGAACTGGTGGCGTTCCTCCAGCGCGGCGAACTCCTCCAGGGCGAGCGGGTTCACCTTGCCGAGCTGCTGGTAGGCCCGCTCGGCGGCCTTCAGCCGCTTCTCCTGCTCGGCACGGACGAAGGGGCGGGTGGCCCCGTCCCGCGGCTGCCGTCCCTCTGCGGGGCCGCCACCCAAGACGTCGGAGCCACCGGGCTGCCCGTCGCCCAAACCGCCCGGACCGCCCGCGTCGGGGGACTGTCCACCCGGCCCGGCCTCGGCGGGCGCTGCCGCCGGTACCGGCTGGTGCGGGCCGTACTCGGCCACGAGGTGGGCGGGTTCGACACCCAGCTCCTCCAGGGCCTTGGTCTCCAGCTGTTCCATCCGCAGCCGCTTCTCGGCGCCGAGCACTTCACCCCGGTGCACCGAGTCCGTCAGCTTGTCGAGGTCGGCCTTCAGGTCGCGCCCCTCGGTCCGCGCGCGGGCGAGCCCCTGCTCGCTGCGGGCCTTCGCCGCCTCGGCGGCGGTGCGCTCCTCGTCGGCACGCGCGAGGGACACCTCGACGTGCGCGAGCAGGTGCCGGGCACCGGCGGCGACGGACCCGGCGACGGCAGCCTCGTGCCGCAGCCGGGCCCGCCGCTGCTCGGCACGCGCGCGTGCCTCGCGTTCCGTACGGGCGGCACGGTCCAGGGAGTCGGCCCGCCCTGCGAGCCCCTTGACGCGCTCCTCGTGCGTGCGCACCTGGAGGCGGGCCTCCATCTCGGTCTGGCGGGCGTTGGCCCCGTCTGCGGCGAGCCGGTCGCGCACGGAGGTGTCGGGCTCCTCGTCGAACGGCATCTCCTCGGCGACGGCGAGCCGTTCGGCGAGTTCCTCCACGTCGTCGAGCGCCTTGTCGAGGGCCTCCTGCGACCGGTCCGCCGCGGCGGCGGACCGCTCCGCCTCCCCGGCGGCCCCACGGGCCTGCCCGGCGAGCCGGCCGAGCTGCTGGGCCACGGAGGACTTCTCCCGCTCGGCCGCCCGGCGCCGCTCCCCCAGTTCCTCGACGAGGGCGGCGCACCGCCCGCGTTCCCCGGTCGCCGTGTGCTGGGCCCGGGCCAGCTCCTCGCACCGCACGGCGAGCTCCTCCAGCTCGGCGGCGGCCTCGTCCACGGAGGCCTGCACCTCCAGCAGGCTCGGAGCGCCCGCCGAGCCGCCGTGCGCGAAGTGCGCGCCCAGCAGGTCGCCCTCGGCGGTCACGGCGGTCAGCTCGGGCCGCTCGCACACCAGTTCCTCGGCGTCCTCCAGGGTGCCGACGACGACGATCCCGCGCAGCAGCCGGCGTACGGCGGGCAGCAGTTCGGCGGGCCCGCGCACCAGATCGGCGGCGTACCGCGGTCCGTCGGACACGCCGGTGAGCGGCTCGGGCGGGCCGTCGGGTACGCCGGTACGCACCGCGTTCGGGCCGGTGGCGAGGAGCAGGGCGGCACGGCCCGCGTCCTGTGCGCGCAGCAGGCGGATCGCCTCGGCGGCGGCGGAGGGGCCGGCCACGGCGAGGGCGTCGGCGGCGGCTCCGAAGGCGGCGGCGAGGGCGGTCTCGTGGCCCGGGGCGACGGTGAGCAGTTCGGCGGCGGGGCCGAGCAGTCCGGTCGGCCTGTCCTGGGCCGCGAGCAGCGCACCGGTGCCGTCCTTGCGGCGCAGACCCAGGGCCAGGGCCTCGTGACGGGCCCGGGTCGCGGCGCGCTCGCGTTCGGCGGCGGTGGCCGCCTCGCGGGCGGCGGTGAGGGCGGTGTCGGCCTCGGCGAGCCGTTGCCTGGCCGCGTCGTGCTGTCCGGCGAGGTCCGCGTCGCCGGCGTCGAGGCCGTCGACCTCGGCCCGCAGGGTCTCGTACTCCTCCTGGGCGGCGGCGGCCCGTTCCCGGGCCTCGTCCCGGGCGGCCGCCAGGCGCTCGATCTCGGCCTGGGCCGCCGCGGCGCGCGAGCGGGCGGCGCCCACCTTTCCGGTGAGGCGGGCGAGTTCCTCGCGCCGGTCGGCGATGGTGCGGGCGGCGTCCTTCAGGCGCCGTTCCTCCTGGGCGAGGTCGCGTTCCAGCTCGGCGCGGTGGGCGACCGTGTCCTCCAGGGCGCGTTCGGCGGCTTCGAGGGCGGCCTCCAGCTCGGCCTCCTGTTCGCGGACCCGGGCGGCCTCGCGTTCCAGGTCCTCGGGGTCACGTCCGCGGCGCTCCTCCGGGGGCGCGGAGGTGGCGCTCTTCACGCGCGCGTCGGCGAGCGAGACGGTGCCGCGCACCCGCTCGGCGAGCTGGGAGAGCTCGTACCAGGTCTGCTGGGCGTTCCGCAGGCTCGGGGTGAGGCGCCGGACCTCGTCCTCGAGGACCGCCTCGCGTTGGAGGGCCTTGCGCAGTTCCTGCTCGGCGGTGTCCTTGCGCTCCTTGAGGGCGGCCTCGTCGGCGATCTCCGCCGTGAGGGCCTCGCGCAGGTGTACGAGGTCGTCGGCGAGGAGGCGCAGGCGGACATCGCGCAGGTCGGCCTGGATGACGGCGGCCCGCCGGGCGACCGCCGCCTGGCGGCCCAGGGGTTTGAGCTGGCGCCGCAGTTCGTCGGTGAGGTCCTGCACGCGGGCGAGGTTGGCCCGCATCGCGTCCAGCTTGCGCAGCGCCTTCTCCTTGCGCTTGCGGTGCTTGAGGACGCCCGCGGCCTCCTCGATGAAGGCGCGGCGGCCCGTCGGGTCGGCGTGCAGGACGGAGTCCAGCTGGCCCTGGCCGACGATGACGTGCATCTCACGGCCGATGCCGGAGTCGGAGAGCAGTTCCTGGATGTCGAGGAGGCGGCAGGTGTCGCCGTTGATCTGGTACTCGCTGCCGCCGTTGCGGAACATGATCCGCGTGATGGTGACCTCGGCGTACTCGATGGGCAGGACCCCGTCGGAGTTGTCGATGGTCAGGGACACCTCCGCCCGGCCGAGCGGCGGACGGCCGGTGGTGCCGGCGAAGATGACGTCCTCCATCTTGCCGCCGCGCAGCGACTTGGCGCCCTGCTCGCCCATGACCCAGCTGAGCGCGTCCACGACGTTGGACTTGCCCGAGCCGTTCGGTCCGACGACGCACGTGATCCCCGGTTCGAACCGGAGCGTGGTCGCCGAGGCGAACGACTTGAAGCCGCGGAGGGTCAGGGCCTTGAGGTGCACGCCGCCGGACTCTACCTGCCCGGGATGTCCCCCTCCATGAACCGGCGGTTTCACGGATGAACACGCAGGGCACATCAAACGTTAAAGACGGTGAAAGGATGCGCGGGGCAAGGATCCCGGGGATCCGGCCGGCACGGGGGTGCGGAGGAAAGAAAGAAGGGACGCCGGAGCGTCCCTTGCACTTCTGACAGCGTGGCGGTGGTGACGGGCGAACCGACCGACCACTGCGTGCCGTGGTGGAGCGGTGCAGTGATCAGGTCAGCGCAGGCTCCGCCTGCCGTGCGTCAACGCTCTCCATGATCCTGTCGTGAGAAGCGGCAGCCGCGAGCTCGTCGTTCTCCGCCTGGATCCGTACGAGTTCGGATTCCAGGTCCTGGACGCGCTGCTGGAGCCGTCGCATCTCGGCGAGGAGTCGCGGGTCGGAGCCGCCGACGTAACCGAGAAGCGCCTTTGCCATGATGAATGGTCCTCCACAATGCGTGACCGACCTGTGCGGTGTGGGTCGTGAGGGATGAGCACCCGCGATGCCTGGCAGACCTGCAGTTGTGCTGCCGTTCAGCCATGCCAAACAGCTAAGGTGCGCGGGGACTTTCAGCGTCTCACCAAAAAGTTTGACGGTCAACACGATCACACGCCGTATCGGCCGATGACCCGGCGCACACGGCCACCGGACGGCCTCGCGGCGCTTTTGGCGGGCCCTCTCGGCGTGGCGGCCGTCGGTGCCGGGGAGCCTCCCACGGCACCCCGGGCCTTGGCAATCACCAGGACTTTTCCGCGCCGGGATGCCGGCCGCGGCGGCCGGCCGGCACCCCGGGGGGCCTTCTGGCGGGGAGGGCTCAGCGGATGGCGAAGCCGTCGTATCCGCCGCGAGGTGTGTCCCAGATCTCGGTGACGCCGTCCACGCGCCCGGGCGTGTCGCCATTCTGGAGCCAGTCGAGCAGTCCGTCACAGTGCTCGCGGGAACCCTCCGCGACCACCTGGACGCGCCCGTCCGCCAGATTGAGAGCAAAGCCACTCACGCCGCCGATCTCCAGCGCCTTGGCCCGCGTGAACCAGCGGAAACCCACACCTTGGACACGCCCCCGCACCCAGGCGACCAGTCGCACATCCTCGCTCATGACTGCAACCTAACCGGACAATGTCACTCGGGACACTCCCTCCCCTGGCGGCATGCGGTACCGTCCCGATCGAATGAATCTCATATGAAACTCACTCAATGGTGTGAGTTTTGTGTTGAACGCGAGGACGAGTCGACCGACCGCCAGGACGAGGAAGGCCAGAACATGGGACGCCACCGACGCTCCGCCGCCGGCCGCGCCGCCACGGGCCGCGCCACCACGGGGGTCACTCAGCACGACGACCTGCACGGCGGAGGCCACGGCTCGCTGGGTGCTCACGCCGAAGACGCTCCGACCATGGGCATCGCCCCTTATCTGAACCCGGAGGCGTACGCCGAGACGGCTGCGAGGAGCGAGGCCTACCTCTTCGCGACGGAGAACGCTCCCGAAGACGGCTACTCGGGGGACTTCACGCAGGGTGGCTTCTTTGGAGGCGCCCACCGGGAGAACCACCAGGGGTACGGCCACCGGGACGACCGCTTCTCCGCGGGCCCGGACCGCTTCGGGTCCGCCGACACGGCCGTGTTCGCGAGTGACGGCCTTTGGCGCGGGGACCTTCCGCAGAGCGGCTCCCCGGACGACGGCTTCACGCCCGGCGAGAGCGACCGGCACGCGGGGGGACGGCGTCGGAAGAAGAAGGCCGCGACCCCGGTCCGCACCGGCCTGCTCGGGGTGTCCGCCGCGGTGGCCCTCGGCACGGTCGCGGTGGCCACGGGTGTGGTGCCCGGCCTCGAGAACTACAAGTTGGGCGGCGACCGCACCCCCGGCGACAGCGTGGAGGCCGCGGGCACCCCGACCAACACGCCCGGCGAACTGGGTGGCACCTCGGGCAGCCTCGAGAGCCCGAGCCGCGACGCCGGCGAACCCGCGAGCCGCGACTCCGACCGCGCCGCCTCCCCCGCGCCCTCGGCGTCGGACTCCTCGGACCCTTCGGACGAGAAGGATACGAAGACTCCGGAGAAGAAGGCCCCCGCCGAAGCCGAAGCTGCGGAGGAGAGGGAGAAGCCTTCGACGACACCGGGCGAGGAGGTGTCCGAGAAGACGACGGCTCCGGAGCGCAGGACCTCTCCGCAGCCGGAGAAGGAGGCGCCCGGCAGCCCGGTGGCCGTCTCCGAGGAGGCCGCCGTCGGAGCCCAGGTGCTCCGGCTGGTCAACCAGGAGCGGGCCAAGGTGGGCTGCAGCCCGGTGGCCGCGAACAGTGCGCTGACCGGTCTGGCCACGGCGTTCAGCAAGGACATGGCCGACCGCGGCTTCTTCGACCACACCGACCCCGACGGCGACACACCGTGGGACCGGGCGTCGGCGGCCGGGATATCCGACCTCGGCGGCGAGAACATCGCCCGCGGCCAGGCCACCGCCGCGGCCGTCATGGAAGCCTGGATGAACAGCCCCGGCCACAAGGCGAACATCCTGAACTGCGACTTCAAGACACTGGGCGTGGGCGTGCACTTCGGCTCCGGCGGCCCGTGGTGGACCCAGAACTTCGGCTACTAGAGGTTCACCCACCAGTCCACCCACCAGAGGGCCGCAGCAGTACGCGCACGGAATCCGGACGGCGGCCCGGGATGTTCCCGGGCCGCCGTCCGGGTTCCCTCGCACTTCTTCACACGGCCTTCCCGGCGCTGTCGTGTGGTGAGTGCGACCTGCTGGTAAGCGCTGCACCGAAGTACGCTGAAGACATGACCACCACGCGGCCGCACCCGGAGGACCCGGCGGCGCAGCGGCTCCCCTACGACGTGTTCGCCAAGGGGTGCCCGTCGCGCGGCACACTGGAGCATGTGACGGGGCGCTGGGGCGCGTTGACGCTCGGGGCGCTGTGCGGGGGATCGCTGCGCTTCAACGAGTTGCGCCGCCGTGTGGACGGCGTGAGCGAGAAGATGCTCTCCCAGACGCTGCACGCGCTGGAGCGCGACGGCCTGGTGCACCGCGAGGCCCAGCCGACCAATCCGCCCCGGGTGGACTACGAACTCACCCCGCTGGGCCATGAGGCGGCACGGCGGGTGCTGTCCCTCATCCATTTCCTGGAGGGCAGGATGGACGACGTGCTCCAGGCCCGCGAGCGCTACGACGAGAGGCGCGGAGCCCGCTGACACTTCGGGCAGAAGTGGCTGGACCGGTTCATCCAGGGCCGTCGGCGCATCGGCGTACCGCAGCGGCGGCAGGGCAGGCCCTCCCGGCCGTAGGCGTCCAGGGAGCGGTCGAAGTAGCCCGATTCCCCGTTGACGTTGACGTACAGGCTGTCGAAGCTGGTGCCGCCCACCGCGAGGGCGGCGTTCATCACGTCCCGGACGTGGTCCAGGAGGAGCTGGGAGCGCGGGCGGGTGAAGGTCTGCGTGGGGTGCTCGTAGTGGATGCGGGCCCGCCACAGCGCCTCGTCCGCGTAGATGTTGCCCACTCCGCTGATCAGGGACTGGTCGAGCAGGGCCCGCTTGATCGTGGTGCGCTTGCGGCGCAGCGCCCGGTGGAAGGCCTCGTCGTCGAAGAGCGGGTCGAGCGGGTCGCGGGCGATGTGCGCGATGACGTCGGGCAGCCCGTCGGGGGTGTTGTCGTGCAGCGAGAGCCCGCCGAAGGTGCGCTGGTCGACGAAGCGGAGCTCGGTGTCGCCCGCCGCGGCAGCGGCTGACGTCCACGTGTCGGTGAAGCGGACGCGGACACGCAGGTGCTTCTCGTCGGCGGCGGTGTGCGGCTGGACCAGCAGCTGGCCGCTCATTCCGAGGTGGGCCAGGACCGACTGGTCCGCGTCCTCGAAGGGCAGCCACAGGTACTTGCCGCGGCGGCTGGGAACGCCGAGGCGGTGGCCCTTCAGCCGGTTCGCGAAGTCGTCGGCGCCGGCGAGGTGGCGGCGCACCGCGCGCGGGTGCAGCACCTCGGCCCCGGCGACGGTCCGGTGGGCGACCCACCGCTCCAGTCCGCGCCGTACGACCTCGACCTCGGGCAGCTCGGGCATGGTTCCTTTTCCCCTCCGGGGACCGGTCCCCACGACCGCGACCCGAGTGCCCGTCCCCTCCCGGGGCGGGCGCTCGGGTCGCGCTCTGCGTGTGTCGCGGGCACCCCGACGCTCGCGGGTGCCGCGTGATCCGCGGACATGTGCGCGGGTGCGCGTACGTACGGATCGTCAGGCGGAGGCCGACGACGTGTCGGCGGCAGGCTCGGCGATCGTCTCCGCACCTGTCCCCGCGCTCGCCTCCACGGCCGGGCCGGCTGCTTCGACGACGGCAGCCGCTTCGGCGCGTTCGTCCGCCGCGGCCCGGATGGACCGCCAGGCGGACTCGGCGGCCTGCTGCTCCGCCTCCTTCTTGCTGCGGCCGGTGCCGGTGCCGTACGAGACGCCTCCGACGCGGGCGGCAGCAGTGAAGGTCTTCTCGTGGTCGGGGCCGGTCTCCGTGACCAGGTACTCGGGCACGCCGAGTCCTTCGGTCGCGGTGAGCTCCTGGAGACTGGTCTTCCAGTCCAGGCCGGCACCGAGGTTGGAGGACTTCTCGATCAACGGGTCGAACAGGCGGTGCACCAGCTCCGCCGCCGAGTCGAGTCCCTGGTCGAGATAGACCGCGCCGATCACCGCTTCGAGGGTGTCGGCGAGGATGGACGCCTTGTCCCGGCCACCTGTGCCCTCTTCACCGCGACCGAGCCGGATGAAGGAACCGAGGTCGAGCCCGCGGCCCACCTCCGCCAGCGCACGCGAGTTGACCACCGCGGCCCGCAGCTTGGCCAGCTGGCCTTCGGGCAGGTCGGGGTGGGTGCGGTACAGCGTGTCCGTGACGACGAGGCCGAGCACGGAGTCCCCGAGGAACTCCAGCCGCTCGTTCGTCGGCAGACCGCCGTTCTCGTACGCGTAGGAACGGTGGGTCAGCGCACGCACCAGAAGGGCGGACTCGAGCCGGTAGCCGAGCCGCCCTTCCAGAAGCGTGTGGGACGAGGCCTGGTTGTTGTCCGCCGATTCGCTCCCGCTCACACGGGGCGACTGCTTCTTGGGCGTGGACACAGTGCCTCTCACCAGCCGCTCAGACCTCGAGGACCTGGCGCTTGTTGTAGGTGCCGCAAGACGGGCACGCGATGTGCTGCTGCTTGGGCTCGTGGCAGCGCTCGCACGCAACCAGGGTGGGGACCGCAGCCTTCCACTGCGACCGGCGGTGGCGCGTGTTGCTGCGCGACATCTTCCGCTTCGGAACAGCCACGGCTACTTCTCCTGCTTCTCGTCGACGCCCGGTTCGGCGCCGCTCATCTCGTCCTTCTCGCCATCTTCGAGTGAACCGGCGAGTCCCTGCAGTGCCGCCCAACGGATGTCGACGGCGTCGTGGTGGTGGTCCGGGTCGTCCGCGAGCCGGGCTCCGCATTCGGAGCACAGGCCGGGGCAGTCGTCCTGGCACACCGGCTGCATCGGCAGTGCGAGCACCACCGCATCGCGCAGCACGGTCTCGAGGTCGAACATGCCGTCCTCGAGGAAAAGCCTGTCCTCGTCGTCCTCGGCGTCGTCGCCCGGTTCCGCCTTCACGCGGCCCCGGTCGTCGGCGTCAGGGTACGAGAACATCTCCTGGTACTCCGCGACGAGCTCCTGCTCGAGCGGCTCCAGACACCTTACGCACTCCCCCTCGGCCGTCGCACGGGCGGTGCCGGTGACGAGCACACCTTCCATGACCGACTCGAGCCGGAGTTCGAGTTCCACCGGGGCGCCTTCCGGCACTCCGATGACTCCCTGGATCCCGAGGTCCCCGGGCGCCTCGATCGAGCGGGTCAGGCGCTGCTGCGCGCCCGGCCTCCGTCCCAGCTCGTGCGTGTCGAACACGAGGGGATTGCGGTGGTCGAGACGGGCGTTCAGAGCCATTCCTGCTTTCGATCTTCGAACTCGGGGATACGCTGCCCCCTTGTGTCCCGGGCAGCGTGGATCGCGGACGTCTACGAAGTCAGCGCAGCGCACACACGACCGATGAGCCAGGATACTGGACCTTCGGCTCTCGTCCCAATCCGGGCCGGTGACAGCCGTGGGAGCGGGTGCCGGGCGGCGCCGGCCGGACCGTGGCCGGGCGGTCAGCCGTTGCCGCGGCCCTGTTCGTAGGCCCGCAGCTGCTCGGCGCTGATCATGCTGGTGTCGAAGAGACTGGTCTCGTCGAGGGCGGCCGGGTTCTGCTGCTGCGGGGCGTAGTCCTGCCGGCCCTGGCCGGGGTCGTAGGCCGGCTGCTGCGGCGTCCCGTAACCCTGGTAGGCGGCGTACGGGTCGGCCTGCTGCGGATAGCCGTACGGGTCCTGCTCCCCGCCGTACTGCTGCTGGTAGCCGCCGTACGGATCGGGCTGCTGGTTCTGCTGCTCGTAGCCGTACGCCTGTTGCTGCTGGGCGTAGTCCTGCTGCGCGGCCGGCGGAGCCTGCCGGGGCTGGTCGGGCACGGCCTGCCGGGGCCGGGCGGGCCGCCGGGCCGGGGCGTCCGCCATGGCCACGAGGTCGGCGAGGTAGTCGGCGTCGCTGGAGTGCTGGACCGTCGTCATGTCCTCGGAGAGGGCGCCCAGGTCGTCGCTGGCGATCCGGCCGTGCAGGGTCTGGCGGCCCCGGCCGACCGCCTCCAGGGTCTTGGCGAGGACCGCCTCGAAGGCGCCGAGCTTGACGTCGACGTATTCGTCGGCACTGCGGCGCAGGGTCTCCGGGTCGTGGCTGCGCTCGGGGGCGTCCTCGTCCTCGTAGCCCTGCTCGTCGAGCCCGGGGCCGGTGCCGAGCAGCTTCTCGCGGCCACGGCCGACGGAGCCGAGGGTCTTGGTGAGGACGACCTCGAAGTTGGCGAGCTTGGAGTCGACGTAGTCGTCGGCCTCCGCACGGACCTCTTCGGCCTCCCGGCGGGCCTCGGTGAGAATCCGGTCGGCCTCGGACTGGGAGCGGCGGGCGACCTCGGTGCCGGAGACCAGGGAGCCGCGCTCGGCGTGCGCGCCCTCGATGATCCGCTCGGCCTCCTGGCGGGCCTGCTCGACCATCTGCTCACGGCCGCCGATGAGTTCCTGGGCCTGGGCGAGGGAGTCGGGCAGCGCCGCGCGCACCTCTTCGAGCATCGAGAGCAGTTCGGCGCGATTGACCACGCACGAGGCCGACATGGGCATCGACCGGGCCCCGGAGACCAGGTCGACGATCTCGTCCAGCTTCTTCTGCACGTCCACCGTGTGCTCGCCACTCTCTACAGCTGTGTTGGAGACGGACGCAACGACTGTACGACCCTGAGGCGGGTGGGGAACACCGCCCGGCGAATTACCCGGAGGCCGGCCCGCTCCCCGGGACCCGGGCCCGCCCGGTACCGTCGCGCGACCGGATTGCGCGCGGGCGGCACTCAGGCGCTCTCAGTCCTTGCGGAGGCGCTCGGAGAGGGCGGAGAGGACCTCCGGGGGCACCAGGTGGGAGACGTCGCCGCCCCAGGTGGCGACCTCCTTGACCAAGGAGGACGACAGGAAGCTGTAGGTGGGGTTGGTGGGGATGAAGAGGGTCTCCACACCCGAGAGGCCGTTGTTCATCTGGGCCATCTGCAGCTCGTAGTCGAAGTCGCTGACCGCGCGCAGGCCCTTGACGATCGCGGGGATGTCGCGCTGCTTGCAGAAGTCGACGAGCAGGCCGTGGAAGGCCTCGACCCGGACGTTCCCGTACTCGGCGGTGACCCGGCCGATCAGGTCGATCCGCTCCTCGACCTCGAAGAGGCCCTTCTTGGACTGGTTGATCATCACCGCGACGTAGACCTCGTCGTAGAGACTCGAGGCTCGGGCGATGATGTCGAGATGTCCGTTGGTGATCGGGTCGAACGACCCGGGGCAGACGGCGCGGCGCACTGGTGATCCCTCGCTCTCCGGTCCGGTCATCGTGCGTCTTCGCACGGAGCGGCGGCGCGACCGTACCAAAACGTTCCCTCGCCGTAACGACGGGAGCGGAGCGCTTCGAAGCCGGGCGGCCACGCGAACTCCCCGCCTCTGGTGCTGCGCTCCACGGTGACGAGGGCCTCGTCGGCGAGCCAGCCCCCGGTACGGAGTGTGAGCAGGATCTCGCGGAGATCGTCGTCGGAGACGGCGTACGGGGGGTCGAGGAAGACGACGTCGTACGGCTCGGCCGGCGGGGGCGTGCGGATGACCTGTTCCGCCTTGCCCGGTCTGACCTCGGCGCCGGGCAGTCCGAGTGCCTTGACGTTGTCCCGGACGGTGCGCACGGCCCGGGCGTCGGACTCGACGAGGAGGGAGTGTCCCGCTCCCCGGGACAGGGCCTCCAGGCCGACGGCACCGGAACCGGCGTACAGGTCGAGGACGCGCTCGCCGTGCAGCGGACCGCCGAGGAGGGCCTGCCAGGTGGAGAACAGGCCTTCGCGCGCCCGGTCGGAGGTGGGGCGGGTGCCGTTGCCCGGCGGTACGCCCAGGCGGCGTCCGCCGGCCCGGCCGGCGATCACGCGGGTCATGTCCTCGTCCTTGTCGTCGGTCGTCGGTCGTCGGTCGTCCTTGGTTCTGCCGGTGCCGACCGGTGTCCGGAGGCCGGCCGGCCCAGTCTGTCAGCCCTTTTCCAGGTACTGCTCCCTCTCGTCGTCCAGCAGGGCCGCGAGCGCGGTACGCAGTCCCGGCAGGCTCGCCAGCTCGGGGTCGGTGGCGACGACCGCGGTGGCCTCCTCACGGGCCTCGGCGATGATCTCCTCGTCGTCGATGACGGCGAGCATGCGCAGGCTGGAGCGGGTGCCCGACTGGGCCTGGCCCAGGACGTCGCCCTCGCGGCGCTGTTCGAGGTCGAGGCGGGAGAGCTCGAAGCCGTCGAGGGTGCCGGCGACCGCGCCGAGCCGCTGCCGGGCCGGGCTCGCCTCGGGCATCTCGGTGACGAGCAGGCACAGGCCTGGGGCCGAGCCTCGGCCGACCCGGCCGCGCAGCTGGTGGAGCTGGGAGACCCCGAAGCGGTCCGCGTCCGTGATCACCATGACGGTGGCGTTGGGGACGTTGACACCGACCTCGATGACGGTGGTGGCGACCAGGACATCGGTCTCGCCGGCGGCGAACCGGCGCATGACGGCGTCCTTGTCGTCCGGCTGCATCCTGCCGTGCAGGACCTCCACGCGCAGGCCGCTCAGCGGGCCCTTCGCCAGGTGGTCGGCGACGTCGAGGACGGCGAGCGGCGGACGCTTCTCGGCGTCGTCCCCGGGAGACCCGGGCTTCTTCTTCCCGGCCTTCCCCGGGTCGTCCTCCTCGTCCCCGATGCGCGGGCAGACCACGTACGCCTGGTGGCCGTTGCCGACCTCCTCGCGGACCCGTTCCCAGGCGCGGGCCAGGAAGTGGGGTTTGTCGGCGGCCGGGACGACATGGCTGGCGATGGGTGAGCGGCCTGCCGGGAGCTGGTCGAGGACGGAGGTCTCCAGGTCGCCGAAGACCGTCATCGCGACGGTGCGCGGGATGGGCGTGGCGGTCATGACGAGCAGGTGCGGGGGCTGTTTGCCCTTGCCGCGCAGGGCGTCGCGCTGTTCGACGCCGAACCGGTGCTGCTCGTCGACGACGACCAGGCCCAGGTCGTGGAACTGGACCTTGTCCTCGATCAGCGCGTGCGTGCCGATGACGAGGCCGGCCTCGCCGGTGACCAGGTCGAGCAGGGCCTGACGGCGGGCGGCCGCGCCCATGGAGCCGGTGAGCAGCACGACTTTGGTGGCGTTCTCCGCCCCGCCCAGCATGCCGCCCTCGGCCAGCTCGCCCATCATCTCGGTGACCGAGCGGTGGTGCTGCTGGGCGAGCACCTCGGTGGGCGCCAGCATGGCCGCCTGTCCCCCGGCGTCGACGACGGCGAGCATGGCGCGCAGGGCGACCAGGGTCTTTCCGCTGCCGACCTCGCCCTGGAGCAGCCGGTGCATCGGGTGTTCGGTGCCGAGGTCGTCGAAGATCTCCTCTGAGACCTTCCGCTGGCCGTCGGTGAGCGTGAAGGGGAGCCGGTCGTCGAAGGCGGCGAGCAGGCCGTCGGGCCGCGGCCTGCGGGCGACGGCGGGGAGCAGGCCGTCGGCGTGGCGGCGTCGGGCGAGGGCGACCTGGAGGACGAAGGCCTCGTCCCATTTGAGGCGGGCGCGGGCGTCCTCGATGTCGGCCCTGGTGTGCGGGCGGTGGATCTTGAGCAGGGCCTCGGGGAGCGGGACCAGACCTCTTCCCTCGCGCAGTGGTCCGGGGAGGGGGTCCACGGCGTCCTGAGCGCGGGGAAGGACGGTCTGGAGCGCCTTGCCGATCTTCCAGGACTCCAGTTTGGCGGTGGCGGGGTAGATCGGGATGAGTGAGCCGGCCCAGGTCTCGACGCTCTCCTCCGGGTCTCCCCGCAGCAGCTCGTACGCGGGATGGGCGAGTTGGAGGCGGCGGTTGAAGACGGAGACCTTGCCGGCGAACATCGCGCGGGTGCCCGGCAGGAGTTCCTTGTGCGGCTTGTGGACACCGTGTCCGAAGAAGACCAGTTGGAGCCTGCCGCTGCCGTCCGTGATGGTGACCTCGAGGCGCTGGCCCTTGCCGCGCGGGGCCTTGGCGGAGGCGAAGGTGTGCAGCCGCGCGTCGGCGACCTGGGCGACCACGGTGACGTGCTCGTCCATGGGGAGGTCGGCGAGATGGGTGAGCTGGCCGCGCTCCTCGTATCTGCGGGGGTAGTGGTGGAGGAGGTCGCCGACCGTGTGCAGGCCGAGGTGCTCGGCCATCACCTTCGCGGTGGGCGGACCGAGCACCGACTTCAGCGGCTGTTGCAGTGGTTCTCGCGACGGTTCTTGCAGCGGTTCTTGCAGTGCGGGCACGGGATCCATTGCACACCACCGCACTGACAAAGCGGGAACACCTGTGCCTCGACGCCTTCCAACAGATCGGGAATTCCCTGGTCAGCGGAGTCTTCCGGGCTCTAGGATGACGCGCCAACGCCCCGGCCATCCCCGCGGTCACCGCCTCACCGGGACCGCCCGACCCCGCGCCGTCAAGAGCCCCCACCGGCGCCGTGACGATGGACTCCCAGATCTCTCAGCCATCCGGCTCACCTCAGCCGCCCCATACGTTCCAGGTCGACCTCCGCGGCCTGGTGGACCTGCTCTCCCACCACCTCTACTCCAGTCCCAAGGTCTATCTGCGCGAGCTGCTGCAGAACGCGGTGGACGCCATCACCGCCCGCCGCGCCGAGGACCCGGACGCCCCGGCACACGTGCGGCTGTCCGTGGAGGCGGGCGGGCTGCGGGTGGAGGACACCGGCGTCGGCCTCACAGAGGCGGACGTGCACAACCTGCTCGCCACCATCGGGCGCAGCTCCAAGCGCGCCGAGGGACTGCAGGAGGCCCGCTCCGACTTCCTCGGGCAGTTCGGCATCGGGCTGCTCGCCTGCTTCGTGGTGGCCGAGCGGATCCGCGTCGTCAGCCGCAGTGCGCGGATCCCGGAGGCGCCGCCCGTGGAGTGGACCGCGCGCGACGACGGTTCGTACACCGTGCGGACGCTGCCCGACGAGGCGCGGCCCGAGCCGGGCACCACCGTGCACCTGGTGGCGCGGACCGGGTCCGCCGAGTGGCTGGCCGAGGAGCGGGTGCTCTCGCTGGCCCGGGACTTCGGCTCGCTGCTGCCGTACGACGTACGGGTGGGCGAGGAGGCGGTCACCGAGCTGCCCGCGCCCTGGGACCGCGCGTACCCGGGCCCCGCCGCCCGCAGGGTGGCGCTGGCCCGGCACTGTCACGACCTGTTCGGATTCACCCCGCTGGACTCCGTCGACCTGGACGTGCCGCTGGCCGGGGTGCGCGGAGTGGCGTACGTGCTGCCGTCGGCGGTCAGCCCGGCCCGGCGCGCGGGGCACCGCGTGCACCTGAAGGGCATGCTGCTGACCGAGCGGGCCGAACAGCTGCTGCCCGACTGGGCGTTCTTCGTGCGCTGCGTCCTGGACACGGACAGCCTGCGGCCCACGGCCTCGCGCGAGTCGCTGTACGAGGACGAGACGCTCGCCGGGGTCCGCGAGGCGCTGGGCGAACGGATCCGCGGCTGGCTGACCGGGCTGGCCGCCGGTGACCCGGAGCGCCTTGCGGCGTTCCTGTCGGTGCACCACCTGGGTGTGAAGGCGCTCGCACGGCACGACCGGGAGATGCTGCGCACGATGCTGCCCTGGCTGCCGTTCGAGACGACGGACGGGCGGCTGTCCCTGGAGGAGTTCGCGCAGCGGCACCCGGTGGTGCACTTCACCCGCACGGTCGAGGAGTACCGGCAGGTCGCGCCGATCGCGTCCGCGCAGGGCATCGGCGTGGTCAACGGCGGTTACACGTACGACAGCGAGCTGGTCGAGGCGCTGCCGGCGGTGCGGCCGGGCACCGTGGTCGCCGAGCTGGACGCGGACACGGTCACCGCCCACCTGGACGCGGTGGACCCGGCCGGGGAACTGGCCCTGTCGGGCTTCCTGGCCGCCGCGCGGGCCAGGCTGGATCCACTGGGCTGCGACGTGGTCCTGCGCGCGTTCCACCCGCTGTCGGTGCCCGCGCTGCACCTGGACGACCGGGAGTCCCGGCACGAACAGGCGCGTGCCGAGGCGGAGTCGGGGGCCGACGACCTGTGGGCGGGCATTCTCGGCTCGCTGCGAGGCAGCGCCCCGCGGGCGCGTCTGGTGCTCAACCATCTCAACCCGCTGGTGCGGCGCATCGGTTCGCTGGGCGATACCGAACTCATCGGCACCGCCGTCGAGTCCCTGTACGGGCAGGCGCTGCTCATGGCGCAGCGGCAGCTGCGGCCGGCCGACTCCGCGCTGCTCAACCGCGCGTTCCTCGGCCTGCTGGAGTGGGCCACCCACGACGACTCCACGGGGGGCTCCGGCCGATGAGCTCGATCACCGATTTCGATTCCCTGCGCCGTGCGATGGGCGAGAACTCCGAGCAGCCGGAGGGACCGGCCCGCAACGCGCGTGCGGAGCACCTGCTGCTCGAGGCCGAGAAGCTGGACATCCCGCTCGCCGTGATCGAGGCGCTCGGGCACCAGCTGAAGGTCTACAACTACAGCTCGGAGAAGGGGAAGATGTTCGTCCCCTTCGCGCGGCTGCTGCGCATGTGGGACGAACGCCCCGAGGACTTCGACGCGTACGAGACGCATTCGCTGCACTGGGTCTTCAAGTGGATGTCGGCCGGCATGCTCGACCAGCCGCACATCCCGCTCACCGCGATCGAGAAGTGGCTCGGCGAGATGGAGCACCGCTACCGACTGGCCGGCCATTCCGAACGAGCGGTGCGCAGCGCCGAGTTCAGCGTGGCCGCACACGTGGGGGACATGCCGCGGGCCGAGCGGGCGTACGCCGCGTGGCTGGCCGCCGACCGGGACACCATGGCCGACTGTCATGCGTGCGAGCTGCACGGGCAGGGCTGGTGGCAGGCGCACAACGGGCGGGACGCGGAGGCTCTCGGGCTGTGGCGGCCGGTCCTGGAGGGCGAGTTCACCTGCGCCCACGAACCGCACACGGTCCTGGCGTCCTCCCTGCTGTCGCTGCTGCGGCTGGGCCGCGTGGACGAGGCGCGCGCCCACCATCTGCGCGGTTTCCGGCTGGTCCGGCCCATGGAGAGCATGCGCGGCGCGTACGCGGACCATGTGGAGTTCTGTGCGCTGAGCGGCAACGAGGCGCGCGCCCTCGAACTGCTCGCGGAGCGGCCCGCCTACTTCACCGACGAGGGGCATCCGCGCAGCAAGCTGGAGTTCCTGAGCGTGGTGACGCTGCTCATGGACCGGCTGACGGAGCTCGGCCTGGGCGGCAGCCAGGTCGCCGGGCCGGCCGGGCGGACCTGGACCGCCGCGGAACTGGCCCCGCACGCGCGGGCCCGGGCGCTGGCTCTGGCGGCCCGTTTCGACGAGCGCAACGGCACGGAGTACGTCAGCGAGCGGGCCCGCGCGCGGATGGCGCGCCGCCCGCTGGTGGACCGGCTGCCGCTCGGCGTACGGCCGGGCACGTCCCCGGTACGGCCGTACGAGCGCCCGGTACGGCCGGTGACGCCGGGCGCCGAGACGTCGGCGGCAGCCGGCACGGAGTCCTTTGGCGACTCCGCACTGCCCGCCCTGTCCGCGCTGCTTGTCGAGGCGCGGCGGATGTCGGACACCCTGCGGCCGCACGCCGTGGAGGCGTGGGCGGCGGTGGCGCGCGCCGCGCAGGAGGCCGAGGCGGCGGGGAACGACGTCACCCTGGAGCCCCGTGACCGTGCGGAGATCGCCGACCACGAGGCGATGGCCCTCGGCCCCGGGGCCACCGGTCTCTTCGAGCGGGCCGCCGAGCTGTACGCGCAGGCGGGCGACCCCGGGGAGGCCCTGGCGGCACGCGCGCGTGCGGCGTACGTCCATGCGCTGGCGGGTCGGGTGGACGAGGCGCTGGCGGCGGTGGCCGGACCGCACGAGGAGATCCTCGCGTTGTACGCCGCCGGCGGTACGGGCCTGCGGCAGACGGCGTCGGTACTGATGGCGCGGGCGCGGATCCTGACCCGGCGGGTGCACGCCGCCGGTGAGGACCGTGAGGACGCCGTCCTGGAGGAGGCCGTGACCGCCGTACGCGCGGTGTCGGCGTTCGTGGAGGGGCACACCGGCGAGGACGTACGGCTCGCCGCGCGGGCCGCCGAGGCGCAGGCGTTGCTCGGCGAGCTGGCGGGGCGCTCCGGGGACGTGGAGAGTGCCGCGGAGCTGTCCGGGCGGGCCGCCGAGGCGTTCGTCGCGGCGGGGCTGCCGTGGTTCGCGGTGGAGTACGAGGCCCGGCTGGCGCAGCTCGCCCACCATCTCGGTGACGTCGACGGCGCCGAACGGGCGCTGCGGGCGGCTCTGGAGCACGGCGGGCCGTATCTGGAGCCGGCCGGGCGGGCGCAGCTGTATCTGCAGCTCGCCGAGGTGACCGGCGGGCTGGGGCGGGTGGCTCAGGCCGCGGACCACGCCCTGGAGGCGGCGCACTGGGCCGACGAGGCGGGCGAGGGGGCGACGCTGGGCGCCTGGGCGCGGCATCAGCTCGGCGGTTTCCTGCTGCGGCTCGGACGGTGGGCCGAGGCGGCCGAGGTGCTGGAGTCCGTCCTGCCCGACGTGACGGCCGATACGCACGGGGACGGGGCGGTCGTCCAGACGCTGTGGTGGCTCGGGGACTGCCTCGGTGAGCTGGGCGAGCACCGGTCCGCCGCCGAGCGGCGGTTGCAGGCCGCCGAGATCGCCCGGCACTGGCCGGAGCAGCAGGACCACGCGACGCTGGCCCATCTGGCCGCGGCCAGCCTGGAGCGGGCGGGCCTGTCCGAGGAGGCGGAGCGGGCCTTCGACCGTGCGGGCGAGCTGTGGCGCGCGGTCGGCGACGTCCCCGGCCTGGTGCGCTCGTTGCGCGCCCGCGCGTGGCTCCTGCTGGGTGCGGAGGCCGGCCCCGACGGGGCACGCGCGCTGATGGCGGAGGCGGTCGAGGAGTGCGGGGCTGCGGTGGCCGCGGCCCCGGACGACGAGACCCGCGTGCAGCTCACCGCCGAGCTCGGCCACACCCACCGGCAGTTCGCGGACCTGCTGGTGCGGACGGCGGGCGGCGGGACCGCTGACGACGACGGGAAGGCCCTGCTCGAGGAGGCGGTGGCCGCGCTGGACCGGGCGATCGCCGCGTTCGCCCCGCTGGGCCCGGACACCCTTGAGGACCGTTCCCGGGCCGAACTGGCCGCGGCCCGGCTGGAGGCCGACCTGGGCCGTCCCGCCGCCGCGACGGCACGCGCGCGTGCCGTCCTGACCGCCCACGGGAACGCCCCCGAGGAGGACGAGGCGGCCCGGACCCTGCGCGCCCAGGCGGAACACCTGGTGAACACCGTCACGGGGAAAGAGGCGGCGGAGGAGCGGGGCACGGCGGAGAGCTGAGCCCACCGCACAACGACCGCGCGGGCCCGACCGCCCCTGAAACCCCTCCGCACGCGGCCGGGCCCACCGCCGGCCCGGGGCGGGGCGGGGCGGTCCGGTGCGGGACGGGGCAGCGACGGCGACGCCCGACTGTCTCCCGCCACGTCGTCCGGCCGGTCGGGCCGGCGGAACACCCCGACCGCGGCCCGGTCGCACCGTCCCCGGCGTCCCGTCCCGGTGTCGCGGAGCCGCGCGGCGACGTCCGCCGGGCGCTCCCCCGGCGGACGTGCCCGCCGGACCCGGACCGGAGGCGACGGGTCGTGGCCGGGTGCACCACGGCGGATCCGGTGACCGGGACGTCCGGGAACCGGACTGAACAGGACTGCCGTGGCAGCGGTCTCCCGCGCGTACCCGGCCCGGCAACCGCAGGCGTCTGCCGCGGGCGTCTGCCGCCGGCGGCCGGGGCGCGGAGCCGGCGAGGACACGGCTCCGGCCGCCCGCTGAGGGACCCGTCCTCACTCCACCCCGATGAGAAGCAGGGCACCCTGTCTGCCGCCCTGGTAGAGGACCGTGTCGACGGCCAGGTAACCCTCGCGGACGTGGGTCTCCAGGTGGGTGGCGACGGTGTACGGGGTCTCGTCGCCGAGGACCAGGGTGACCATCTCGCCGCCGGCGGCGAGCATGCGGTCCAGGACGGCGGCGGCGGTGGCGGTGACGTCGTCGCCGATCACGGCCACGTCGCCGTCGACGAGGCCGAGGACGTCACCGGCCTGGCAGATGCCCGCCATGGTCCAGGACTGCCGTTCGGCGACGGTGATCTCGGCGTACCGGGTCGCGCCCGCCGCCGAGGTCATCGCCACCACGTCCTCGTCGAAGCGGCGCTCCGGCTCGTGCACCGCGAGCGCCGCGATGCCCTGGACCGCGGAACGGGTGGGGATGAGGGCCACCCTGAGCCCGTCGGCGCGGGCCTGTTCGGCCGCCGCGGCGGCGGTGTGGCGCAGCTCGGCGTCGTTGGGCAGCAGCACCACCTCGTGCGCGTGGGCCCGACGCACGGCGTCGACCAGCTCGCCGCTCGCGGGCGGCTCCCCGGGGCGGGCCAGCACCGTGGTCGCCCCGGCCTCGGTGTACAGGCCGGCCAGCCCTTCGCCGGGCACCACGGCCACCACGGCCCGCGCGACGCGCTCCACGGGCGGACGGCCGGCACCGGGGGCGTGGGCGTCACCGGCGCCGAAGTGCGTGATCCGGATACGGTGCGGGCGCCCTGCCTCCACCCCCGCCTCCACGGCGGCTCCGGCGTCGTCGACGTGGACGTGGACGTTCCACAGTCCGTCGCCGCCGACCACGACGAGTGAGTCCCCGAGGCCGTCGAGCCGCTGCCGCAACCGCTCCACGGCCGCGTCCTCGGCCTCCAGGAGGTAGATCACCTCGAAGGCGGGCCCGGTGGCCGTCACCTCCGCCGCTCCCCCGCCGTCGGCGCACCCGGCAGGAGACGTGGTTCCGGCGTTCTCGTCGTGCCCCGCCCGCGCGTGCGTTCCGGTCCCGCTCCCGTACGTCCCGGGCCCGGTCCCTCTCGGCGTCTCTCCCGTGAACGTCTCCACCAGGGCCGCCAGCACCGCCACCAGCCCCCTGCCTCCCGCGTCCACCACACCAGCGCGCCGGAGCACCGCCAGCTGGCCCGGGGTCGCGGCGAGGGCCGTGCGGGCGCCGTCGTAGGCCGCCCGCGCCACCTGCCCGCAGTCGCCCTCCGCACCGCCGGCCGCGTCCGCGGCGGCCGTGGCGACGGTGAGCACGGTGCCTTCGACGGGACGGGCCACGGCCCGGCGCGCGGAGTCGGCCGCGGTCCGCAGGGCGCGCCCCAGCCCCTGGCCGTCGGCGTGGGCCGCCTCCCCGGCCAGCACCTGTGCCATTCCGCGCAGCAGCTGCGCCAGGATCGTCCCGGAGTTGCCGCGGGCGCCGATCAGTGCCCCGTGCGCCATCGCGCGGGCCGCGTCCGCCAGCGTGGGTCCCTCGGGCCCGTCCGCCTCGTACCCCGCGAACACCGCCTCGACGGCCGTGGCCGCGGACTCGACCGTCAGATAGAGATTCGTCCCGGTGTCGCCGTCCGCCACGGGGTAGACGTTGATCGCGTCGATCTCCTCACGCGCGCGCCCCAGGGCGTCGAGCGCGAGTCCGCACCAGGCACGCACCGCGAGAGCATCGAAGAATGTCTGCGGCACCTGCGCCACCTGCGCCTCCTTGAGCTGCTGGACGTGGCACGCAGCGTAGACCTCGGGGGGCGGGTCGGCGGAAGCGGGCCGGGCGGGCCCCTGAGCTGCCATGCCGGTTTCGTTCTCCTGGTTCACCCGTTGTATGCTGCTCCGGTTGCCCGATCCGAATCGGGCCTCTCCCTGGCAGAGCCACTCAGATTCCCAAGAGCTCCTCGAGTTCCGACGTTCCTGATCCCGGCATGCCGGGATCAACCGTAAGTGCATCTGAAGTCTTTGGAGTGACCCGTGGCTGCCAACTGCGACGTCTGTGGCAAGGGGCCGGGCTTCGGCAACAACATCTCGCACTCGCACCGCCGTACGCCCCGTCGCTGGAACCCGAACATCCAGCGTGTGCGTACCGTGGTGGGCGGGACGCCGAAGCGCGTGAACGCTTGCACCTCGTGCATCAAGGCCGGCAAGGTCTCGCGCTGACGCTCTCGCTGAGCGCGCGGCCACAGCTGGTTCACCGCACTGAGCCGGTCCACCCTGGGTGGACCGGCTTCTTGCCATGCCCGTGCCGGCTTTCCCGGCCCTGAGTCGGGCCTCAGCACCCGTCGGGCGCAGGGCCGGTCCCGGATCCGACGCCGGCCCTGCGCCCGAGCGCCCATCCGTGGTCCACCGGCCCGATCCCGGCGCCCAGCCCGAACCCGGCCGCGATCGCCCCCGTGACGTACTCCTTGGCGGCCGTCACCGCCTCCGGCACCGACTGTCCCTTGGCCAGCTGCGCGGCGATCGCCGAGGCGAGGGTGCAGCCCGTGCCGTGGGTGTGCCGGTTGTCGTACCTCGGGGCGCGCAGCCAGTGCTCCTGTGAACCGTCCGTGAGGAGGTCGACGGCGTCGCCCGGGTCCCCGGCGAGATGGCCGCCCTTGATCACGACCCACCGCGGCCCGAACGCCAGCACCGCTTCCGCGGCCCGGCGGAAGTCCCGTTCCGACTGCGCCCGGACACCGGTGAGCTGGGTCACTTCGTCCAGGTTCGGCGTGGCCACGGTCGCGACCGGCAGCAGCTTCGTGCGCACGGAGTCGAGCGCGGAGGACGCCAGCAGCGCGTCCCCGTGCTTGGAGACCCCCACGGGGTCGACGACCACCGGCACCCGGCTCCCGGCGAGCAGGCCGGCCACCGCCTCGACGAGTTCGGCGGAGGCGAGCATGCCGGTCTTGACGGCCTGGACCCCGATGTCGTCGACGACACTGCGGTACTGGGCCCGTACCGCCTCCACCGGCAGCGGCCAGGCACCCTGCACGCCGAGGGAGTTCTGCGCGGTGACCGCGGTGATCACGCTCATGCCGTGGGTGCCCAGCGCGAGCATCGTCTTCAGGTCGGCCTGGATCCCCGCTCCCCCGCCGGAGTCCGAGCCGGCGACCGTCAGCACCCGCGGCGGCGCGGCCCCGGCGCCTCGGACCCCCTCCACGTTCCCCGCGCTCATGACTCGATGTCCGCGAAGTGGTCCCAGCCGCCCTGAGCGGTCCAGGGTGCCCCGTCGACCGTCACCTGGGGCAGCGCCGAGGGGTTGAGGACCTCGCCTATCACCTTCCAGCGGGCGGGCAGTTTCACGTCCGGCGGGAAGGTGGCCACGATCGCGTGGTCCTCGCCCCCGGTCAGCACCCACTGCATGGGGTCGACGCCGACGGCCTGCCCGATGTCGTTCATCTGGGAGGGGATGTCGACCGCCCCGGAGCGGATGTCGATGCGGACCTTGCTGGCCTCGGCGATGTGCCCGAGGTCGGCGATCAGTCCGTCGCTCACGTCGCACATCGCGGTCGCGCCCAGCCCGGCCGCCGCGGGGCCCGCGTGGTAGGGCGGTTCGGGCCGGCGGTGCGCCTCGACGAAGGCGCGCGGCGAGCGGAAACCGCGCGAGAGCACCGCGAACCCGGCCGCGGACCAGCCGAGCCAGCCGGTCACCGCGACGAGGTCGCCGGGCTGCGCGCCGCCCCGGGTCACCGGCTCCTGGTTGCGCAGGTCACCGAGCGCGGTGATCGCGACCATGATCGTGTCGCCGCGCACCACGTCTCCGCCGACCACCGCGGCGCCCGCCACCTGGCACTCGTCGCGCAGGCCGTCCATCAGCTCGGAGGGCCAGGTCACCGGCAGTTCGGCCGGGACGACCAGCGCGAGCAGCAGCGCGGTCGGCACGGCGCCCATGGCGGCGATGTCCGCGAGGTTCTGCGCGGCGGCCTTGCGGCCGACGTCGTAGGCGGTGGACCAGTCGCGGCGGAAGTGCCTGCCCTCGAGCAGGACGTCACTGCTGGCCACGACCCTGCGGTCGGGTGCGGCGACCACGGCGGCGTCGTCGCCCGGGCCGATCCGGACCGCCGGGGTGGTGGTGAGGCGGGAGGTGAGCTCCCTGATGAGCCCGAACTCCCCGAGCTCACCAACCGTGCCCTTCATGTCCCCAGCTCCCCTTCTGTCCCGGTCCGTTCCCGGTTCTGTTCCCGGTCGCGAGTCGTGTCTGCCCTCGCTACGGTCGAAGTGACCGTCGCCTTGTGTCCAGTCCGTACCCCGGCGCGCCGGACCCGGTTGTCGCAGGTCTCCCCGCGACGAGCGGTGACGCGATACCGTGGCGTTCCTTTTCCCCACATGATCCTCGTGGCCGCCCTGGAGGTTCCGTGGTACAGGCGTACATCCTGATCCAGACGGAGGTCGGCAAGGCGTCGACCGTCGCCGACCTGATCGGCAAGATCCCTGGAGTCGTCCAGGCCGAGGACGTGACCGGACCCTATGACGTCATCGTGCGCGCCCAAGCCGACACCGTCGACGACCTGGGTCGCATGGTGGTCGCGAAGGTGCAGCAGGTGGACGGCATCACCCGTACCCTGACCTGCCCGGTCGTCCATCTGTAGCCCCCGTCTACCCTGTGGCGGTGAGCTCCTTCCGTCACCGCCACGCCGTCCTTCCCGCTCTCGCCCTGCTGATCACCGCCGCGGGTTGCTCCTCAGCAGACGACAGCGCGTCGGCGGCGGTTCCCGGCCCGGACGCGAAGGTCACCAAGCTGTGCCAGAACCTGGACGAGGTCCTGCCGGCGAAGGTGGACGGCGAGAATCGCGACGATCCCGAACCCGCGTCCGCGCTGACCGCGGGCTGGGGCGGCGAGGCGATCATACTGCGGTGCGGTGTCGGTCAACCGCCGAAGATGGCGGATCCCAAAGTGGCGGGCGGCAACGACCCGGAGGCGATGGCGGGCGGCGTCGACGGCGTCAACTGGCTCATGGAGCAGCAGGACGACGGGACACACCGCTTCACGACCGCGAGCCGTGAGGCCTATGTCGAGGTCAGGGTGACCGACGGACGCGACAGCACGGGCGTACTGATCGATCTCGCCCCCGCCCTCAAGGAGGCGATCCCCGAAGGGATCGCCTCCTAGTGCCGCGGCAGGCAACGTCTGCCCGTCAAGGAGCGGCGTCCGGTGCGTGCTCCCGGCGTGCCGGGCGCACACCCTCGTACTGGACGTACTTGGGCTTGTGTCCGGTGCGGCGAGAGTGCGTGCCGGGCGTCGCGACGGGGCGGACGTTGCCTGTTGCGGCACTGGCACCCGGTCTCCCGGCCCCGGCCGCACGGCCTTTTGGCCGTGCGCCTCAGCGCAGTCCGGTCCGCCGGCGCAGCGCCGCCTGCACCAGCCGGTCCACCAGCTCGGGGTACTCGATGCCGGTGGCCTCCCACATCTTCGGGTACATCGAGATGGGCGTGAAGCCGGGCATCGTGTTGATCTCGTTGATGACGAACCTGCCGTCCTCGGTGAGGAAGAAGTCCGCGCGCACCAGCCCTTCGCAGCCCGCCGCCTCGAACGCCTCCACCGCCAGCCGGCGTACCTCGGCGGTCTCCTCGCCGGTCAGCGGTGCGGGCACCACGCCGGGCGTGGAGTCGATGTACTTGGCCTCGAAGTCGTAGTAGGCGTGTGCGTCGGGCGGGGGGATCTCGGCGGGCACCGAGGCACGCGGGCCGTCCTCGAACTCCAGCACCCCGCATTCGATCTCGCGGCCGCGCAGGGTGGCCTCCACCAGGATCTTCGGGTCGTGCCGCTGGGCCTCGGTGATCGCCTCGTCCAGACCGGCGAGGCCGTCGACCTTGGTGATGCCGATCGAGGAGCCCGCCCGCGCGGGCTTCACGAACAGCGGCCAGCCGTGTTCACCGGCGAAGTCGACGATCCTCCTGCGGGCGGCGGACTCGTCGTTCTCCCACTCGCGGGGCCGGATCACCACGTACGGGCCGACCTCGAGCCCGAAGGAGGTGAACACCCGCTTCATGTACTCCTTGTCCTGCCCGACGGCGGAGGCCAGCACCCCGGAGCCCACGTAGGGGACGCCGGAGAGCTCCAGGAGTCCCTGCAGGGTGCCGTCCTCACCGTAGGGGCCGTGCAGCACGGGGAAGACGACGTCGACCTCACCGAGCGCCTTCGGTACCGAGCCGGGCTCGCTGTAGACGACTTCCCGGTTCGAGGGGTCGAGGGGGAGCACCACCGCGCCCTCGGCCGCGTCGGTGAGCTGGTCCACGCTGGGCTGGCGCCGGTCGACGATGGCCATGCGGTCCGGCTCGTCGGCGGTGAGTGCCCAGCGGCCGTCCCGGGTGATACCGATCGGCAGGACGTCGTACTTCGTCCGGTCGATGGCCTTGAGGACGGCGCCGGCGGTGACCACGGAGATCCCGTGTTCGGAGCTGCGCCCGCCGAACACAACGGCCACACGCGGCTTGCGAGGCGGCTGCTCGGGGCTCTGGGGGAGGTTCTGGGTGCTCATATGGCGATGAGAGTACCCGGTGGCCGTATCCCTGATACAGCGCCCACGGTGCGGCAGACGGAGGGCTGTCGCGCAAGGCGGTGCCGAGGGCGCTCCCCCGTTGCTCCCCCGGTTGCTCCGTCGTCGCTCAGTGTCGTTCCGGCTTGGCGCTGCGCGACATCAGCTCCTTGAGGGCGACCACCGGGGGCTTGCCCTCGTGCACGATGCCGACGACCGTCTCGGTGAGCGGCATGTCGACGCCGTGCCGGCGGGCGAGATCCAGCACCGACTCGCAGGACTTGACGCCCTCGGCGGTCTGTCTGGTGACCGCGACGGTCTCCTGAAGGGTCATGCCCTTGCCGAGGTTGGTGCCGAAGGTGTGGTTGCGCGACAGGGGTGAGGAGCAGGTGGCCACCAGGTCGCCGAGGCCCGCGAGTCCGGCGAAGGTCAGCGGGTCCGCGCCGAGTGCGACCCCGAGCCGGGTGGTCTCGGCGAGCCCGCGGGTGATGAGCGAGCCCTTGGCGTTGTCACCGAGCCCCATGCCGTCCGCGATGCCGACGGCCAGCCCGATCACGTTCTTCACGGCGCCGCCCAGTTCGCAGCCGACGACGTCGGTGTTGGTGTACGGGCGGAAGTACGGCGTGTGGCAGGCGGCCTGGAGCCGCTGGGCGACGGTCGCGTCGGTGCAGGCGACGACGGCGGCGGCCGGCATCCGGGCGGCGATCTCCCGGGCGAGGTTGGGGCCGGTGACCACCGCGATCCGGTCGGCGCCGACCCCGGCGACGTCCTCGATCACCTCACTCATCCGCATGGCGGAGCCGAGTTCGACGCCTTTCATCAACGACACCAGGACCGTGTCCGGGGCGAGCAGCGGCTTCCATCCGGCGAGGTTGTCGCGCAGCGTCTGGGAGGGGATCGCGAGGACGGTGAAGTCGGCGTCGCGCGCGGCCTCGGCGGCGTCCGTGGTGGCCCGCAGGTTCGCCGGGAGTTCGACTCCGGGCAGGTAGTCGGGGTTGGTGCGGGTGGAGTTGACCGCGTCGACGAGTCCGGGGCGCCGCGCCCACAGCACCACGTCGCATCCGGCGTCGGCGAGCACCATGCCGAAGGCCGTCCCCCACGATCCGGTGCCGAAGACGGCCGCCTTGACCGGCTTGCTCACGTGTTCAGCCCCTCTTCCCACGCGGCGGCACGTTCCCCGGGCCACCGCTGTTCGTTCTGCCGTTCCTGGTGCCGGTGTTCCGCCGGTCCGTGCCCGGACGGACCGGCGTGGCCCGTGCGCCGGGTCTGGGCCCGGGTCCTGCGGCGCTGCTCGACGCGTTCACGCTGCGGATCGTAGGGCTCCTCGGGGGCCTTCTCGCCGCGGATCTCCTCCAGCTGGCGGGTCACCGCGGCCATGATGGCCTCGGTCGCCTCCTTGAGCAGCTCGGGGGTCATCTCCCGGCCGTAGAAACGGTCCAGGTCGACCGGCGGGCCGGCCAGCACGCGGTGCGTCTTGCGCGGGAAGAGGTGGGGCCTGGAGCCGTACGGCGGCAGTATCTCGTTGGCGCCCCACTGCGCGACCGGGACGACGGGGCACCTGGTCTGCAGGGCGACCCGCGCGGCACCGGTCTTGCCGGTCATGGGCCAGCCGTCCGGGTCGCGGGTGAGGGTGCCCTCGGGATAGAAGGCGACGCACTCTCCGCGCTCCACGGCGTCGATCGCGGCCCGGAAGGCGCTGAGCGCGTCCGTGCTCTCGCGATAGACGGGGATCTGCCCGGTGCCGCGCATCATGGCACCGACGAATCCCTTGCTGAAAAGACCGCTCTTCGCCAGGAATCGCGGGACACGACCGGTGTTGTACTGAAAGTGCCCATAGGCGACGGGGTCTATGTGCGAATTGTGATTTACCGCAGTGATAAATCCACCTTGGGCCGGAATGTTCTCCATTCCGCGCCAGTCCCGCTTGAGCAGAACCACCAACGGAGGTTTGCAGATCACCGCGGCGAAGCGGTACGCGAAGCCGATTCTGCGGCGCGGCACAGGAACACCTTTCCTCTAAGTCCTGGGCCCGAGGGCCGGGCGGGCCGCACAAGTGTCGCCCCGGGCCGCCGGTCTGTCGAGAACACCGTACGCCCCGGCACCCCTGCCTCCGGGTGCCGCGGGGGACAATGACGACGACAAGAGAGGGATGTAACACGCGTGCAGTGGACCCTGGTGGTACCCCTGAAACCGCTGGCCGAGGCCAAGAGCAGGCTCTCCGACACCGCGGACGACGCCCTGCGTCCGGGGCTCGCGCTCGCCTTCGCACAGGACACGGTGGCGGCCGCCCTGGCATGCCGCGCGGTGCGGGACGTGGTGGTTGTCACGGACGACGCCCTGGCCGGGCGCGAACTTGCCGCGCTGGGTGCGGGCATCGTCACCGACGAGCCGGGCAGCGGCCTGAACGCGGCCCTCGCCCACGCGGCCACCACCGTGCGGACCGTGCGGCACGCGGGTCCCGTGGCGGCCCTCAACGCCGACCTCCCGGCGCTGCGCCCGGTCGAACTGGCGCGCGTGCTGGAGGATGCGGCCGCGTTCCCGCGCGCGTTCCTTCCCGATACCGCGGGCGTCGGCACGACGCTGCTCGCAGCGGCGGCGACGGAGGAACTGCGGCCGTCCTTCGGCCCCGGTTCCCGGGCCCGGCACCGCGCGTGGGGAGCCGTCGAACTGCGCCTCGACGCGGTGGATTCCGTACGGCAGGACGTGGACACGGGGGACGATCTCCGGGCGGCGCTGGCGCTGGGGGTGGGACCCCGCACGGCGGCCGCCGCCGCGCGGCTGCTGATCGCGGAGCAGTAGGCTGCGGGCATGCAGGCGACCGCGTACACCTACGACCCCGAGAGCCGAAGCGGCCAGGTGCTGCTGGACGACGGCACGCCGGTGCCCTTCGACGCGCCGGCGTTCGACGCGGGAGGCCTGAGGCTGCTGCGTCCGGGACAGCGCGTGCGCATCGAGACCCGGGGCGAGGGCGAGGCCCGGCGGATCACCCTGGTGACGCTCCAGACGTTCTGACCACCGCCCACGTCCGGGCGACGTTTCGGGTGTGCGCCGGCACACCGCGGGCCGGACTCCGTGACGGAGTCCGGCCCGGCGCGTGAATACCGTTTCGCCGCCGCTACTTCTTGCGTGCGGTGGTCTTCTTGGCGGTGGTCTTGCGTGCGGTCGACTTCTTGGCGGGCGCCTTCGTGGCCGTCGCCTTCTTCGCCGGGGACTTCTTGGCGGTCGTCTTCTTCGCGGCGGAGGTCTTGGCGGTCGCCGCGGACGCGCCGGCGGTCTTCTTGCCGGTCGTCTTCTTCGCGGTGGTCTTCTTCGCGGCGGCCGTCTTCCCCGCGGCCCGCTTCGCCGTCGCCTTCTTGGCGGCGCTCTTCTTCGCGGCGGCCTTCTTCACCGTCGCGGAAGCCCCGCCGGACAGGCTGCCCTTGGGCGCCTTCTTGACGGCGACCTCACCACCGCGCGGCAGCTTCTTCGAGCCGCTCACCAGGTCCTTGAAACCCTGGCCCGCACGGAAACGCGGCACCGACGTCTTCTTGACCCGAACCCGCTCGCCGGTCTGGGGGTTACGGGCGTAGCGGGCCGGGCGGTCGACCTTCTCGAACGAACCGAAGCCGGTGACCGAGACCCGGTCACCCGCGACCACAGCACGGACGACGGCGTCCAGGACCGCGTCGACGGCATCGGCGGCCTGCTGCCGGCCGCCCATCTTGTCGGCAATCGCTTCTACGAGCTGCGCCTTGTTCACGTCTTCCCCTTCGGAGACATCGCCCGAACGAATCCGTTCAAGCGTTTTCGCACGTTAGGCAGATATATACCGCAAATCAAACACGAAACGGGCTTATCACCCTTGTGCCGCAACGAGCTCGGCCGTCTCGAGCGGTTCAGCGTTCCTCTTCGGGAAATCGACCCTCGTCGAGGTCCTCGATGAACCGCTCCAGCCGCTTTGCCGCAGAGGCGAGATCGTGCTTGGCCGCGGCCGTAATGACCAGCAGCTTCCGGGCCAGCGCCATCCGTACGCCCTCCGGTACTTGCAGTGCGCGCACTCTTGCATGCGCTTCTTTGAGCCGGACCGCGACCGCCGCGTAGAGCTCGAGTTGGCCGTCGCGTTCCATGCACAGATTGTGCCATCTGGGGCGAGTTGTCGCCTGCGCAGGGGGCAACTGCCACCTCGGACGGCGGTCCGAGCACATTCCGAGGTCACACGCACGTGACACGTGTACCCCGGCAACCACCTTCATAACGTGGGAAGTTGCCAGGCCTCAAGAGGGCGCGCAGGTCCGAACGGGTGCAGACACGGCCGTACCCCCGATCGGACCGATCGGGGGTACGGAAGGGGGTGGGCGTGGCTGAAAGTCGACCTGCCGCCCGGGCTGCGCGCCGCGGAGCGTCAGCCGCCCTGCGCCGTGAGCGTCCGCGGCTTGAACGACGGACGCCTCGCCTCGTACGTGGCGATGTCCGCCTCGTTCTGGAGGGTGATGGAGATGTCGTCGAGCCCGTTCAGCAGCCGCCAACGGGAGTTCTCGTCGAGCTCGAAGGCTGCGGTGATCCCCTCGGCGCGCACCTCGCGGGCCTCGAGGTCGACGGTGATCTCGGCCGCGGGGTCCCGCTCGGTGAGCTCCCAGAGCGCGTCCACGATCTTCTGCTCGATGACGACGGTGAGCAGGCCGTTCTTCAGCGAGTTGCCGCGGAAGATGTCGGCGAAGCGGGAGGAGATCACGGTCTTGAAGCCGTAGTTCTGCAGTGCCCAGACGGCGTGCTCACGGGAGGAGCCGGTGCCGAAGTCGGGGCCGGCGACCAGGACCGTGGCCCCCTCGCGCTCGGGACGGTTGAGCACGAACTCCGGATCCTTGCGCCAGGCCTCGAACAACCCGTCCTCGAACCCGTCCCGCGTCACCTTCTTGAGCCAGTGGGCGGGGATGATCTGGTCGGTGTCGACGTTGCTGCGGCGCAGCGGGACGGCCCGGCCGGTGTGCGTGGTGAATGCTTCCATGGCTATCGGACTCCAGCGGGCGTACGGGTGTCGGCGGCGAGGTCGGCCGGGGAGGCCAGGTGGCCGAGGACCGCGGTGGCGGCGGCGACCTGCGGGGACACCAGATGGGTACGGCCCCCCTTGCCCTGCCGGCCCTCGAAGTTGCGGTTGGAGGTGGACGCGCAGCGCTCACCGGGGGCGAGCTGGTCGGGGTTCATGCCCAGGCACATGGAACAGCCCGCGTGCCGCCATTCGGCGCCGGCCTCCTTGAAGACCACGTCCAGTCCCTCGGAGACGGCCTGCAGACCGACCCGCGCGGAGCCCGGGACGACCAGCATCCGTACCCCGTCGGCGACTTTGCGGCCCTTGACGATGTCCGCGGCGACGCGCAGGTCCTCGATCCGCCCGTTGGTGCAGGACCCTACGAAGACGGTGTCGACGCTGATGGAACCCAGGGGCTGACCGGCCTCCAACCCCATGTACTCCAGAGCCTTTTCGGCGGCCAGTCGCTCCGAGGCGTCTTCGTACGAAGCGGGGTCGGGGACCGCCGCCGACAGCGGCGCGCCCTGGCCCGGGTTGGTGCCCCAGGTGACGAACGGGGACAGCCGGGAGGCGTCGATGACGACCTCGGCGTCGAACTCTGCGTCGTCGTCGGTGCGCAGTGTCTTCCAGTAGGCGACGGCCGCGTCCCAGTCCTCGCCCTGCGGGGCGTGCGGGCGGCCCTCGAGGTAGGCGAACGTCGTCTCGTCGGGGGCGATCATGCCCGCGCGGGCGCCGGCCTCGATCGACATGTTGCAGATGGTCATGCGGGCCTCCATCGAGAGCTTCTCGATGGCCTCGCCGCGGTACTCCAGGATGTAGCCCTGTCCGCCGCCGGTGCCGATGCGCGCGATGACCGCGAGGATCAGGTCCTTGGCCGTGACGCCGTCGGGCAGTTCGCCGTCGACGGTGATCGCCATGGTCTTCGGGCGGGCCATCGGCAGCGTCTGGGTGGCGAGGACGTGCTCGACCTGGGAGGTTCCGATACCGAAGGCCAGTCCGCCGAACGCGCCGTGCGTCGAGGTGTGCGAGTCTCCGCAGACCACGGTCATGCCGGGCTGGGTCAGGCCCAGCTGGGGACCGACGACGTGCACGACGCCCTGCTCGACGTCGCCCAGCGAGTGCAGCCGGACGCCGAACTCGGCGCAGTTCGCCCGCAGCGTCTCCAGCTGGACCCTGGAGACCGGGTCGGCGATGGGCTTGTCGATGTCGAGGGTCGGCGTGTTGTGGTCCTCGGTCGCGATGGTGAGGTCGAGACGGCGCACCGTGCGGCCGCCCTTGCGGAGGCCGTCGAAGGCCTGGGGGCTGGTCACCTCGTGCAGCAGGTGCAGATCGATGAAGAGGAGGTCGGGCTCGCCCTCGGCGCGCCGGACGACATGGTCGTCCCAGACCTTCTCCGCGAGTGTCCTACCCATCGCTTTCCCTCCGGCCGGCCAAAGGTGCGCCGGCCCAACTAGAGATTCCGTGAGGAGGCGGCACCCCCACCCCTGATTCCGGGGCGTCGCCGCCCGGCCCGGTGATTCACGGGCCGTGGTGTTGATGAACTGTGTACGTCCAGAGTGGCGCGTCCCACGGAAAATTGAACTTGCGTTTCACAGAGTGAGACGCGAGTATCGTTTCATGGACAACAGTAGCGGCGTCGGCGTTCTGGACAAGGCAGCCCTTGTCCTGAGCGCTCTGGAGTCCGGTCCGGCCACCCTCGCGGGGTTGGTCGGTGCCACCGGACTGGCACGACCCACGGCCCACCGCCTGGCCGTGGCCCTGGAACACCACCGGCTGGTGGCGCGCGACATGCAGGGCAGGTTCATTCTCGGCCCGCGCATGGCCGAGCTGGCCGCGGCGGCCGGCGAAGACCGGCTGCTCGCCACGGCGGGCCCCGTACTCACGCACCTGCGCGATGTCACCGGCGAGAGCGCCCAGCTCTACCGCCGCCAGGGCGACATGCGTATCTGCGTCGCCGCGGCGGAGCGCCTGTCCGGTCTGCGGGACACGGTCCCGGTGGGCTCCACGCTCACGATGAAGGCCGGCTCCTCCGCGCAGATCCTGATGGCCTGGGAGGAGCCGGAACGCCTGCACCGCGGCCTGCAGGGCGCCCGTTTCACGGCGACGGCCCTGTCGGGTGTCCGGCGCCGCGGCTGGGCGCAGTCGATCGGGGAGCGCGAGCCCGGCGTGGCCTCGGTCTCCGCACCGGTGCGCGGCCCGTCCAACCGCGTGGTGGCCGCCGTCTCCGTGTCGGGGCCCATCGAGCGCCTGAGCCGCCACCCGGGCCGGATGCACGCCCAGGCCGTCATCGACTCCGCGACCCGCCTCTCCGAGGCACTGCGCCGCACCTGACCCCGCCCGCCTTCCGGGAGAAGGGCCCGCCTCAACGCCGCGGCAGGCCCTTCTCCGGATCCGGGGCATGGACGGACGTACGGACATGAGGAAAGCCCCCCACCGAAGTGGAGGGCTTTCCTCTCTGTACCCCCGACCGGATTCGAACCGGCGCTACCGCCTTGAGAGGGCGGCGTGCTAGGCCGCTACACAACGGGGGCGTGGACACTGCGTTTCCGCAGGTCCGAGCTGGTCTACCTGGACTCGAACCAAGACTAACTGAACCAGAATCAGTCGTGCTGCCAATTACACCATAGACCAATGATGGTTTAGACCAGTTCAGTACCCCCGACCGGATTCGAACCGGCGCTACCGCCTTGAGAGGGCGGCGTGCTAGGCCGCTACACAACGGGGGCCCTAGCGATCCTGCATCGTGAGCAGTGGGAGCTACCCTGCTGCCCTCGCGGGAAGGATCTGTACCCCCGACCGGATTCGAACCGGCGCTACTGCCTTGAGAGGGCAGCGTGCTAGGCCGCTACACAACGGGGGCTCGCGGATGAGATCCGCACTTTGCAGATGAGCTCTGCGAGCTGGCCTACCTGGACTCGAACCAAGACTAACTGAACCAGAATCAGTCGTGCTGCCAATTACACCATAGGCCACTGGAACGCAAGCCCCGGAGGGTTCTTGTTCTAGCTGTGCGCTTGAGGGCTTCAACCTTCCGGCCCGGGCCCCCTCGACGCAGGAAGAACATTACCCGATGCCGGTCGGGGCTCCAAAACGGGTATCCGCGCGGAGGAGCGCGGGGAGTTCGCCGAGGGAGACGATCCGGCGCGGGCCCACGGGCGGTTCGGCGGTCGCGTACGCCCCGCCCCGGTCGATCCACACCGACAGCAGCCCGGCCTCCGCGGCGCCCCGGCCGTCGATCTCGGGATGGTCGCCGACGTACGCGACCTGGTCGGGCGGCAGCGCCAGGGCCTCGCAGGCCGCCAGGAACGCGCCGGCCTCGGGCTTGGAGACACCCAGCTCGGCGGCGCACAGGATGGCCTCGAAACGGTCGTGGACGCCCAGGGCACGCAGCTTGGGGTCCTGGACGTGCAGGCTGGAGTTGGACAGCACGGCGTGCCGGTGACTGTCGGCGAGCGCGTCGAGGACCGGCAGGACGTCCGGGAAGAGGGACCAGGCGGACTCGTAGTGCACCAGGTAGCGCCGGAACCAGTCGTCGGCCTCGTCGTCGCTCAGCTCGCGCCCCAGGAAGACCCGGGTACGGTCGCGCCGCTGGGTCTCGAAGTCGACCTCGCCCGCGGCGAACCGGGCCCACTGGAGATCGGTCACCTCCCGCCAGCGCAGCAACGCCTCCTCCACGGAGGCGTGCCCGGCGAGCAGCTCCTCGGCGAGGAGATGTGCCCGCATGCCTTCGCGGTCGGCGGAGGTGTAGTCGAAGAGGGTGTCGTCCACGTCCCAGACAACTGCTCGGATCGCCATGCAACCGACGGTACCCACAACGGCCGAGGGGCGGCACCCCGTACTTCCGGGTGCCGCCCCTCGGCCGGGACGGGACTACGCGTCGAGCTTCGCCAGGGCCGCGTCGATGCGGGTCAGGGTCTGCTCCCTGCCCAGGACCTCGAGGGACTCGAAGAGGGGCAGGCCGACCGTGCGGCCGGTGACGGCGACGCGGACCGGGGCCTGCGCCTTGCCGAGCTTGAGGCCGTGGGCCTCGCCGGCGGCCAGGACGGCCTCCTTCAGGGACTCGGCCGACGTCCAGTCGGCCGCGTCCAGCTTCTCGCGGGCGGTGCGCAGCAGGGCGTCGGAGCCCTCCTTCATCGCCTTGGTCCAGGAGACCTCGTCGAAGACCGGCTCCGGCAGGAACAGGAAGTCGACGTTGTCGGTGATCTCGGAGAGGACCTTGAGGCGGGTCTGCGCGTGCGGGGCGACGGCCTGCCACTTGGCCTCGTCGAAGGCCTCCGGGGCCCAGGGGGCGACGGGGGCCTTCAGCCAGGGGCGGCAGCGCTCGGTGAAGTCCTTCACGTCGAGCATGCGGATGTGGTCGGCGTTGATCGCCTCGCACTTCTTGAGGTCGAAGCGGGCCGGGTTGGGGTTGACGTCGGTGACGTCGAAGGCCGCGACCATCTCCTCGACCGTGAAGACGTCCTGGTCGGCGGAGAGCGACCAGCCGAGCAGGGAGAGGTAGTTGAGCAGGCCCTCGGGGAGGAAGCCGCGCTCGCGGTAGAGGTTGAGCGAGGACTGGGGGTCGCGCTTGGAGAGCTTCTTGTTGCCCTCGCCCATGACGTAGGGCAGGTGGCCGAAGGCCGGGGTCCGCTTCGCGATGCCCAGCTCGGTCAGCGCCTTGTACAGGGCGACCTGGCGGGGGGTGGAGGAGAGCAGGTCCTCGCCGCGCAGGACGTGGGTGATGTCCATCAGCGCGTCGTCGACCGGGTTGACCAGGGTGTACAGCGGGGCGCCGTTGGCGCGCACGATGCCGTAGTCCGGGACGTTCTCCGGGGTGAAGGTCAGCTCGCCGCGGACCAGGTCGGTGAAGGTGATCGTCTCGTCGGGCATCCGGAAGCGGACGATCGGCTCGCGGCCCTGGGCCTTGTACTCCTCGACCCGGGCGTCGGTCAGCTCACGGCAGTGGCCGTCGTAGCCGGAGGGCCTGCCGGCGGCGCGGGCGGCCTCGCGGCGGGTGTCCAGCTCCTCCTGGGAGCAGTAGCAGCGGTAGGCGTGACCGGCGGCCAGGAGTTTGTCGGCGACGTCCCGGTAGATGTCCATGCGCTGCGACTGGCGGTACGGCGCGTGCGGGCCGCCGGTCTCGGGGCCCTCGTCCCAGTCGAAGCCGAGCCAGCGCATCGCCTCGAGCAGCTGGTCGTACGACTCCTCGGAGTCGCGGGCCGCGTCGGTGTCCTCGATGCGGAAGACCAGTGTGCCCTGGTGGTGCTTGGCGAACGCCCAGTTGAACAGGGCGGTACGGACCAGGCCCACGTGGGGGTTGCCGGTGGGCGACGGGCAGAAACGGACGCGTACGGGGGAAGGGGAGCCTGATGCGCTAGCCACGCTTGACAACCTTGTTGGTGAGAGTGCCGATGCCTTCGATGGTGACGGCGACCTCGTCGCCGACGTTGAGGGGGCCGACGCCGGCCGGGGTGCCCGTGAGGATCACGTCGCCGGGGAGGAGCGTCATCGCCTCGGAGATGTTGACGATCAGATCCTCGATGGAGTGGATCATCTCGCTGGTGCGGCCGAGCTGGCGCTGTTCGCCGTTGACCGTGAGCTGGACGGTGAGGTCGCCGGCGGCGGCGATGTCCAGGTCCGTCTCCACCCAGGGGCCGAGGGGGCAGGAGGTGTCGAAGCCCTTGGCGCGCGCCCACTGCTTCTCGCGCCGCTGGACGTCGCGGGCGGTGACGTCGTTGGCGCAGGTGTAGCCGAAGATCACGTCCTTGACGCGCTCGCGCGGGACCTCGCGGCAGAGCCGGCCGATCACCACGGCCAGTTCGGCCTCGTGGTGCACCTCCTCGGAGAAGGAGGGGTACTGGATCTGGTCGCCGGGGCCGATCACCGAGGTGGCGGGCTTGAAGAAGGCGAACGGGGCGTCGGGCGCCTCGCCACCCATCTCCCTCGCGTGTTCGGCGTAGTTGCGGCCGAAGGCCACCACCTTGTTGGGAAGCACCGGGGGCAGCAGCCTGACCTTGCTCACCGGGACCTTCGTACCGGAGAGTTCGAAGTCCGTGAACGGGATGCCCTTGATGATGTCCAGGACGAGCTCGTCCTGCTGGTCGCCCTCGACCGCGCCGAAGGCGACGTTCCCGTCGATGGAGAATCTGGCGATGCGCACGGGATTCTTGGCCCCTTGACCTTGACTGAACTGGCTGGAGTCTGACGCCCCAGGCTAACGCGGCAGGGGGCGCGTGCCTCGCGCATCACCCGCGTGCAGCACGGAGCGGCGCCCCCTGGGGAGGGGACGCCGCGGGGCCTCTTTGGCCGCTCGGAATGTCTCCGGGGCCTTTGAGTGTTCCGGGGCCGGTGCCCGTACCAGTCGGTGCCGGTACCGGAAGGCCGGAAGGGGGGACTAGCTCGCGGCGCCGGCCGCGGTCGGCATCTCCATGAGGATGGTGCGCCTGGGGTTGGCGGTCTGGGCCGGGAGCTCGACGGTGTGCTCCTGCTGGACCGGCGTCTGCAGTTCGGCGGCGCCGTCGAGGTGGGCCAGCGTCGTGCGTCGCGGGTTGGCGATCTTGTGGAACATCGTCGTCTTCACTGTTTACTCGGCCCTGTCCTGTTCACGGGCGTCCGGCGGGGTCCGGGGACCGCCCCTCGGGCGCGGGTTGTCTGTTTGCCATCTCTGTAAAGCGTCAGGCTAGACATGCGTTTCCCATCGACCGCCACGGGAGACCATCACGGACGTGTGAGTTTGCTCACGAATTGGGGGGCAAATCACACAATCCGGGCCGCTTTCCCGCGTGAGTGAAACGGACATTGGGCGCCTGAAGCAGTCATTCCGCTCCTGATCATCGCGACTGGGACACCGGATCGACCCCGGATCCACTCGGCGCAATCACCCCTCTTCACCCCCTTTGTTCGAGATCATTTCCCACGGGGGGTCACCTCTCCCTCACGCGGTGTCATGTAAGTCACTGCATACCCCGTGGGCCTTGTTGGGAGATCCCGCACTGTGCTGGAATTCCAGCGACCGCCGCAGATTCCGATCCGGCGCACAGGGGGCGCACGAACGCGCCATCGTGGCGGTGAGCCAAGGGGGAACCCGCGCCGGTCACTCACGACCACCACGGGGGCGTATTCAGGGCGCCCCTATGACGCCGACACCGTGTCCCGTTCCGTTCACGCGGAGGGGCGCCTGGTCCAGAGGTTGCGACGCTAGTGCAGGGACGTTTCAAGAGGGATGGCAGCGCTTCGGCGGAGCCGGAGCACGGCGGGAATGGCCCCATGCCCGCCGGCTCCTCGCCCCAGCACGCCCAGAACCAGAACCAGGGCCCGGCGGTGAACGGTGAAGGCGGCGAACGCCCCGGCGCCAGGTCCGCGGGACCGGAGGGTGCTCCCCCGGCTCCCTCGAAGCCTCCGAAGAGCTCCACCGGCCCGGGGCCGCGCATAGCCCTGCGCAACTGGCGGATCTCCACCCGACTGGTGTCGCTGCTCGCGCTCCCGGTGGTCGCGGCCACCTCGCTGGGCGCCCTGCGTATCAACCAGTCGATGGACGACATCCAGCAGCTCGACAACATGAAGCTGCTGACCGACATGACCCAGCAGGCCACCGAGCTCGCCGCCGCGCTCCAGGAGGAGCGCGACCAGTCGGCCGGCCCGCTGGCGCACGGCGGCAAGGCCACCGACTTCGGGGTCAAGGGCCACCGCGAGAAGACCGACCGTGCCCGGAAGAACTTCCTCGACAGCTCCGAGGAGATCAACAACGCCAGCCGGGACGGCAATCTCACCGGTGTCCGCGACAACCTTGTCCAGCTCGCCGGCGACCTGGGCGACCTCGAGAAGATCCGCAACACGGCCTATGTGTCGGAGGGCAACTCCACCCAGACCGTCGAGGCGTACCACCGTCTGATCGAGAACCTGATCGGCCTCTCCCAGGACATGGCCGAGGCGACCAGCAACTCCGAGATGATCCAGCGCACACGCGCCCTGGGGGCCTTCTCCGCCGCCAAGGAGTACGCGTCGATCCAGCGCGCGGTCCTCGCGGCGGCCCTGCCCGCCAACAACACCAGCTTCGGCGACCTCGCCGAGAACGACCGGCTCTACGCCGAGTCGGCGCTGGAGAGCCAGAAGTCCGAGGTGCGCAGCTTCAAGAGCATCTACGGCGAGGACTCGGCCACCGAGCTGCTGCTGCCCATCGAGGACGGCAACGCCACCATCCAGGCCACCGACAAGTACGCGGGCCGGGCCCTGGCGTCGGCCAGCGGCCTGGAGTCGATGGACAAGCGGTCCTACCGGGACTGGCTGGACGACAGCTCCACCAAGCTCCAGCAGATGAAGAACGTCGAGCACACGCTGCTCGAGGAGATGGAACAGAAGGCCCGTGAGCTGCGCAGCGCCACCGAGCGCGACGCGATCATCTCCGGTGCGCTGATCCTGATCGTGCTCGGTGTCTCGCTGGTCGGCGCCTTCGTCGTGGCCCGCTCCATGATCCGCTCGCTGCGCCGCCTCGAGGACACCGCGACCAAGGTCGCCCAGGAACGTCTGCCCGAGCTGGTCAAGCAGCTGTCCGAGACCGACCCGCAGGACGTCGACACGTCCGTGGAGTCGGTCGGTGTGCACTCCCGGGACGAGATCGGCCGTGTGGCCGCGGCCTTCGACGACGTGCACCGCGAGGCGGTCCGCCTCGCCGCCGAGCAGGCCCTGCTGCGGGGCAACGTCAACGCGATGTTCACCAACCTCTCGCGCCGCTCCCAGGGTCTGATCCAGCGCCAGCTGTCGCTGATCTCCGAACTGGAGTCCCGCGAGGCCGACCCGGACCAGCTGTCCTCGCTGTTCAAGCTGGACCACCTCGCCACCCGTATGCGCCGCAACGGTGAGAACCTGCTGGTCCTCGCGGGTGAGGAGCCCGGACGACGGTGGACCCGCCCGGTCCCGCTGGTCGACGTGCTCCGTGCCGCCGCCTCCGAGGTGGAGCAGTACGAGCGCATCGAACTGGCCTCCGTGCCGGGCACCGAAGTGGCCGGCCGGGTCGTCAACGACCTCGTCCACCTGCTCGCCGAGCTGCTGGAGAACGCGACGTCGTTCTCCTCCCCGCAGACCAAGGTCAAGGTCACCGGTCACGCGCTGCCCGACGGCCGTGTGCTGATCGAGATCCACGACACCGGTATCGGTCTGTCGCCGGAGGACCTGGCGGCGATCAACGAGCGGCTCGCCTCGCCGCCCACCGTGGACGTCTCCGTCTCCCGCCGCATGGGTCTGTTCGTGGTCGGCCGGCTGTCGCAGCGACACGGCATCCGCATCCAGCTCCGCCCGTCCGACTCCGGTGGTACGACCGCGCTGGTCATGCTGCCCGTCGATGTCGCGCAGGGCGGCAAGAAGCCCCAGGGCAAGCCCGGTCAGCCGAGTGCCGGCGGTCCCGCCGCCGCGCAGGCCGCGGCCGGTGCCGCGGCGGCCCGCCGGGCCGCCGGTGGCGGTCAGTCCGGCGGCGGTGCCCTCGGTGCCGGTGCGTCCGGCGGTGGCCGGCTCGCCGCCGGCCAGGGTCCGCGGGCCGCGCTGCCCGGACGGGACGGCCAGGGCCGGCCGGGTGCCCCGGGAGGGGCGCGTGGCCAGCAGGGCAGGTCGTCCGCTCCGTCGCTGTTCGAGCAGGGCGGCGCTCCGTCGCAGGGCCGACCGGCCCCGGCCGGCGCGGGTGCCGGCTACGGCGGCCAGGCTCCGGGCGCCCCGCAGGGGATGCAGTCCCCGGAGCAGGGCGGTGCACAGGGCCAGGACATGTTCGGCGGCGGCCGGGGCGACGTGCCCCAGCAGCGGAGCAACGGCAACGCCGAGCGGGGCCGTCGTCCGCAGTTGCCGCCCCGCGACAACGGCCCGCGCGCCGAGCTGCCCGGCGGCGACCAGCAGCCGCGGGTGCCCAGCTGGAGCGACGAGAACGCCCAGCCGCCGGTGCCCCGGGCTCCGCTGGACGCTCCGCGCGGCCACGACGAGCCGGACGCCGCCCGGACGAACGCCATGCCGCGGTTCGACGACCAGCACGGCGCCGGTGCGACGGCCGAGATGCCCCGGTTCGACGACCGGCAGGGCTCCGGCGCCCCCCGTCACGGCGCTCCCGGTGGCGACGCCCCGCAGCACACCGGCCAGTACGGCCGGCCCGGTGCGAACGATGCCCAGGACCCGGGCCAGTTCGTCCGCGGTGACCTCTACGGCGCCCCGGCGGACCGCTACAACGGCCAGGGCAACGGACAGAACCCGTCCCACACCGGTCAGTTCCCGGGCCAGCAGGGCTACGACACCGGGGCCTACGACACCGGGGCCTACGGCGACGGCTCGTACGACAACGGTTCCACCGGTCAGTACCCGGCCCAGCAGGGCGACGGCGCTCCCGCGCGCTACCCCGCCCCGGAGCGCCCGAACCTCGCGGATCCGGCCTCCACCGGCCAGTTCGAGCGTCCGCAGACGAACGGGACGCAGGGGGCCGGCTACGGCAACCAGCGTCCTGCGGCACCGCAGCAGCGGCCCGACCGCCCCCAGCAGGGGCAGGGGGCCGCCGCCCCGCAGCGGCCCGACAACGGCCGCGGGCAGAGCGACGCCTGGGCACTGCCTCCGGCGTCCGGTCCCGGCGACGGGCGCACCCCCCTGTACGACACCCTGGAGACCAACTGGTTCCACGGTGCCCGGGAGGAGCAGGGCAATCCCCCGGCTCCGGCCCAGCAGCCGCAGCAACAGCAGCAGCCGCAACAGCAGCCATCGCAGCAGCCGCAGGGGCCGACCGGTCCGCAGCGGTCCGTTGCAGCCACCTGGCGCAGCTCGCCCAACGACGAGCTGGTCCGGCAGGCCGAACGCGTCCGGCAGCCGGCCGCGGGTGGCGTCACCACCTCCGGTCTGCCACGCCGGGTGCCCAAGGCGAACCTCGTCCCGGGCACGGCTCAGCAGCAGTCCCACCAGAGCGGTCCGCAGGTCTCCCGTGCGCCCGATGACGTGCGCGGCCGGCTGACCAATCTCCGTCGAGGTATCGCACAGGGTCGTCAGGCCGGTTCGTCCACCCAGACCGGCAGCTTCCCCCGACCCACTCACCAGCAGGAGCGTTAGTTGAGCCCGATGAGCCAGGCGGCACAGAATCTCAACTGGTTGATCACCAACTTCGTGGACAACACCCCCGGGGTGTCCCACACCGTCGTCGTGTCCGCCGACGGACTCCTCCTGGCGCTGTCCGAGGGCTTCCCGCGCGATCGCGCGGACCAGCTCGCGGCCGTGGCATCGGGACTGACCTCCCTGACCGCCGGCGCCTCCCGCATCTTCGAAGGCGGCGACGTCGCACAGACGGTCGTCGAGATGGAGCGGGGTTTCCTCTTCCTCATGTCCGTCTCGGACGGTTCGTCCCTGGCCGTCCTCGCTCACCCCGACTGCGACATCGGCCTCGTCGGCTACGAGATGGCACTCCTGGTCGACCGTGCGGGAGCGGTCCTCACCCCGGACCTGCGGGCTGAGCTACAGGGAAGTCTGCTCCACTGATCGGCCCCGGCACCACCCGTCTCACCAAATCACCGTCCGGCCGCCACATTCCCCCCACCGGCCTCGTCAGACGGCTTGACCGACCGACTTGCTGTCCCGCCCGGAGGATCCATGACCCCGCCCACCGCCTCTCATGATCCGTACGCGGAGCCGTACGAGGACGAGGGCGACCAGCCACTGGTACGTCCCTACGCGATGACCGGTGGCCGGACCCGGCCGCGCTATCAGCTCGCCATCGAGGCACTGATCAGTACGACGGCCGATCCGGCAGCGCTCATGGGGCTCCTCCCGGAGCACCAGCGCATCTGCCATCTGACCCGTGAGGTGAAGTCGGTCGCCGAGGTCTCGGCGCTCCTGAACATGCCGCTGGGCGTGGCCCGGATCCTGGTGGCGGACCTCGCGGAGGCGGGTCTCGTCGCCATCCACCAGCCGGGCGGCGACGAGACCACCGGCGCACCGGACGTGACACTGCTCGAAAGGGTGCTCAGTGGACTTCGCAAGCTCTAGCGGCGGGACGGTCTCCGAAAGCCGTTCCACCACCTCCGCGAAGATCGTGGTGGCGGGCGGCTTCGGCGTGGGCAAGACCACGTTCGTCGGTGCCGTGTCGGAGATCAACCCGTTGCGTACCGAGGCCGTGATGACGTCCGCTTCGGCGGGCATCGACGATCTCACCCACACCGGGGGCAAGACCACCACGACGGTGGCCATGGACTTCGGCCGTATCACCCTGGACCAGGACCTGATCCTGTACCTCTTCGGTACACCCGGCCAGGACCGCTTCTGGTTCATGTGGGACGACCTGGTGCGCGGCGCGATCGGCGCGGTCGTCCTGGTGGACACCCGCCGGCTGGCCGACTGCTTCCCGGCGGTGGACTACTTCGAGAACAGCGGACTTCCGTTCGTCGTCGCCCTCAACGGCTTCGACGGACAGCAGCCCTACCAGCCGGAAGAGGTGCGCGAGGCCCTGCAGATCGGCCCCGACACTCCGATCATCACCACCGACGCCCGGCACCGCTCGGACGCCAAGAGCGCGCTGATCACTCTGGTCGAGCACGCCCTCATGGCACGCCTGCGATAACGCGGCAGCGCCCGTATACGGCAGTTGTCGTAGACGCGTCGGGGCCGGCCGTGTCCAAGGACACAGCCGGCCCCGGTGTTCATAACGTTTCGGCAGAGGAATCGGCCGAGGTCGCCACGCGACGCGTTCGAGCCGTACCGCTGTGCGCACGACCGCCCCGTCATTTGGCGGGGCTCACTCTTTTTGACCGTTTTATCTGCGGCTTACATCACGCCGGAACCTTCCCTTCCGCTGTTTGGAAGAGAACTGGTCGGCATGCTGGAATGCCTGAACTGCCCATTGGTCAAAGACGCACTCAGCAGTCGTTGGCCCGCCGGGCTCTGAGACACTGCGGCACAACGTTGGTGCCGACCCGCTGAGAGGTTGTTGGTCGAGTGAGGCGAAGCACGCGAAGTCCCGAGCCGTCGGCCAGGGGCAACTTCACCCCGCCGCCGCGCACAGCGGCCCCCGTGCGCGACACGGAACCGACGGCCGTGCCCGCCCCGAGCGGCGGCCGCCTCTCCCCCCGCAACTGGCGGGTGGCCACCAGGCTGAACGCGATCCTGCTCATACCCGTGCTGGTCGGCCTCGTCATGGGCGGCTTCCAGGTGAAGGGCTCGATCGACACCTGGCAGGAGGCCGAGGACGCGGAGAACACCGCCCGTCTGGTGCGGGCCTCCCTCACCTACGCCGACGCCCTCTATCTGGAGCGTGACCTCACCGCGGCTCCGCTGCTGCGGGGCGAGGGCCAGGACGACCCGACCGTCGTCAAGGCGCGCGCCGCGACGGACCAGGCCGCCGACGACTTCGACGTGGCGGCCCAGTCCATGCCGGACAAGCCGGGCCTGCAGCGCCGGCTGGAGCTGCTGCGCGAGGCCGAGCCCGGGCTGACGCAGCTGCGCGAGGCCGCGTACACCTCCGAGCTCAAAGGGGTGGAGACCGAGGAGGGCTACGTCCGGGTGGCCAACCCCCTGATGCAGTTCGCCAACGAACTCGGTCTGGGCACCGGCAACATCACCAGTTACGGCCGTACGGTCTACGCGATCTCGCTGTCCAAGGCGGCGGTATCGCTGCAGCGGTCCATCGGTACGCATCTGCTGGTGAAGCCCGGCCCCACCGACAGTCAGCTCGCCAGCCAGCGCGTCGCGCTCTCGTCCTACGCCTACCTCGAGGGCATCGCCGTCCAGGAGTACATGGGCGGTGGCACCGAGGCCGACGCCGACAACCTGGCGCAGACCCGTAAGGACATCGAGGCCGAGGCTGCGGCCCTGGCCAGGGAGAACTCCGCCTCGAACCCGGACTACGTGCCGCCGCCCGAGAACCCGGTCACGCTGATCACCGAGGTCGCGCGGCTCAACACCACGGACCCGGCCGCCCGCACCGAGATGGCCGGCCGCGGCATCACCGCCGAGAACTACTGGGCGGTCAACACCCTCAAGTTCGACGGCTACCGTGAGATCGAGGCGGACCTCGCCGACACCGCGGTGGAGGACGCGGCCGCCATCGCCAGTGACGCGCAGCGCGACGCCTTCGTCACCGGCGGCGCCGTCGTGATCGCCCTGCTCGCCGCGTTCGTCCTGGCCGGCATGGTGGCCCGCCAGATGAGCCGCTCCATGCGTCAGCTGCGCAACGCCGCCTTCGGCATCGCCGAGCAGCGGCTGCCGATGCTGGTCGACCAGCTCTCCCGTACCGACCCCGGCCGGGTCGACACCCGGGTCGCCCCGATCCCGATCAACTCCACGGACGAGATCGGCGAGGTCGCCCGCGCCTTCGACCAGGTCCACCGCGAGGCCGTACGGCTCGCCTCCGAGCAGGCTCTGCTGCGGGGCAACATCAACGCGATCTTCACCAACCTCTCGCGCCGCAACCAGTCGCTGATCGAGGGCCAGCTGACCCTGATCACCGGTCTGGAGAACAACGAGGCCGACCCGGACCAGCTGGAGCACCTCTTCAAGCTGGACCACCTGGCCACCCGTATGCGCCGCAACGGCGAGAACCTGCTGGTCCTCGCCGGTGAGGAGCCGGGCCGCCGCTGGGACCAGCCGGTTCCGCTGGTCGACGTGCTGCGTGCCGCCTCCTCCGAGGTGGAGCAGTACGAGCGCATCGAGCTGTCCGGCGTCCCCGAGGCCGAGATCCACGGCCGTGCGGTGACCGACCTCGTGCACCTGCTGGCCGAGCTCCTTGAGAACGCCACCACGTTCTCCTCACCCCAGACCAAGGTCCGTGTCACCGCGACCCGTCTTCCCGACGGCCGCGTGATGATCGAGATCCACGACAAGGGCATCGGCCTGACCGCCGAGGACTTCGCGGACATCAACCACAAGCTGGCCAACCCGCCGACCGTGGACGTCGCGATCTCGCAGCGCATGGGTCTGTTCGTGGTCGGCCGGCTGTCCGACCGGCACGGCATCCGGGTCCAGCTGCGCCCCTCGGGCGAGCAGGCCGGTACGACTTCGCTGGTCATGCTGCCGGACGCGATCACCCATGGCGGTGGTGGCGAGACGCAGCCCGCCCCCGACGAGTTCACGGTCTCCCAGATCATCCCGGAGCAGAACGCCTACCCGGGCGAGGACTTCAGCCGGCAACAGCAGCAGCAGCCGATGCGCACGGCGGCGGAGCTCGGCTTCGACGACAGCCGCTACGAGGCCCCGGACGACATCCGCGACCTGGGCCCGGTCGGCCGTTCCCGGATGCGCGAGGAGCGCCGGGCGGCCCTGGACCCGCAGAGCGAGCCGCCCGTACCGTCCGGCCCGCAGGCACCCGGCGAGCGGGACGGCTCCGAACAGGCCGCCTACCCCGACGGGTTCTCCGCCGCGCCGCAGGGTTACGGCGACGTCCAGAGCGCCACCGGCTCCCAGAACTTCGAGGGCGCACCGGCCGGTTACCCCGAGCAGGAGCCCGCCGGTTTCGACCAGCAGACGTACGGCAACGGGCAGCAGACGCAGTACGAGGCACAGCAGCAACAGGCGTACGACGAGTCGTACTACGCGCCGGGCGCCCGCCTGCCGCAGAACGACTCCTTCTCCTCGAACGGCGGTTACCCGGACGGCTCCTACGCGGAGCCGGTCCAGGACGATCGCACGACGGACGGCCAGGCCGGCCCCGGGGCGTCCCCGGCCTTCGGTGAGCAGCGTCCGCAGGACGACTGGCCGCAGCAGGACGGCTACCAGAACGGCTACCCGGCGCAGTACCCCGCGGCGTCCCCGGAGGCGGAGTCCGCACCGGCCGCTGACGCGACGGCGCAGGACAGCGTAGGCTTCGACCGTCCGGGTCCGGCCCACTCCGCCTCCCAGGAGCTGACCGACGCCGGGCTTCCGCGCCGTGGGGCCTCCACGGGCGGCGCCGGTGACAAGCGGCGTGCGCACCAGGAGCCCACGGCTCCGGCTCCCGCCGCCACCTCGGCTCCGGCCCAGCAGGGCGACGGCGACAGCTCCTGGCGTTCGGCGAACGACGAGCGCTGGCAGCAGGCGTCCTCCCTGCGGAGGCCCAAGGCGGGCGGGGTGACCTCATCCGGGCTGCCGCGGCGGGTCCCCAAGGCCAACCTGGTCGAGGGCGCCGCCGAGACCACTCCTCAGGGAGGCCCCCAGGTCTCCCGCGCCCCGGAGGATGTCCGGGGCCGGCTGAGCAACCTGCGGCGCGGCGTCCAGCGAGGCCGCAGCGCAAACAGTGAAACGAACGGCCAGGCCACTGGGAATCACCGCAGTGGTCCTGACAGCACCTACAACCAGGAGCGTTAGTGTGAGCCCGATGAGCCAGGCGGCACAGAACCTGAACTGGTTGATCACCAACTTCGTGGACAACACCCCGGGGGTGTCCCACACGGTGGTGGTCTCCGCCGACGGACTCCTTCTGGCGATGTCCGAAGGATTTCCCCGCGACCGCGCGGACCAGCTCGCGGCCGTGGCCTCCGGGCTGACGTCGCTGACGGCAGGCGCCTCCCGGATCTTCGAGGGTGGCAGCGTGAACCAGACGGTTGTGGAGATGGAACGGGGGTTCCTGTTCCTCATGTCCATTTCCGACGGTTCCTCGCTCGCCGTTCTCGCACATCCCGATGCGGACATCGGTCTCATCGGGTACGAAATGGCCCTCCTGGTCGATCGTGCCGGTACGGTCCTGACCCCGGACCTCCGCGCTGAGCTTCAGGGGAGCCTGCTCAACTGACAAACGGACGGTGCGGTTTCGCGTCCCGTGGCCGTAAGGTCTTGGGACGCGGCTTCCACGTGATGGATGCCAGGCACAGTCGGAGGAGGAGAAAGTGGCTACACCACCAGGCGGATCGTCTACGGGCAACTGGTCGTACGACCCCGCGCAGGGGCACGACGACGGTTCCCGGAACCGGTACGGCTACCCCTCTTCGCCGAACCACGGCCAGCCGTACGCGCCGCAGGGCCCCGGCCCTTCGCCGTACGAGCAGCCGCATGTGCCGCACACCCAGCCCGTGCAGCCGCAGCGCCGCACCCCCGAGCCGGCGCCCGCCGGGACGTCGAACAGCCCCCTGGTGCGCCCGTACGCGATGACGGGCGGCCGCACCAGGCCGCGGTACCAGCTCGCCATCGAGGCGCTGGTGCACACCACCGCGCAGCCGCACCAGATGCAGGGCCAGTTGCCCGAGCATCAGCGGATCTGCCACCTCTGCCGGGAGATCAAGTCGGTGGCCGAGATCTCGGCCCTGCTGACCATTCCTCTCGGTGTGGCCAGGATTCTCGTCGCCGACTTGGCGGAGGCAGGACTGGTCGCCATCCATCAGCCCGGCGGCGACGAGAGCGCCGGCGGCCAGCCAGACGTGACATTGCTCGAAAGGGTGCTCAGTGGACTTCGCAAGCTCTAGCGGCGGTCCTTCCCGCTCCACCACATCCGCGAAGATCGTGGTGGCGGGCGGCTTCGGCGTGGGCAAGACCACGTTCGTCGGCGCTGTCTCGGAGATCAACCCGCTGCGTACCGAGGCCGTGATGACGTCCGCTTCGGCGGGCATCGACGACCTCACCCACACCGGGGACAAGACCACCACGACGGTGGCCATGGACTTCGGCCGTATCACCCTGGACCAGGACCTGATCCTGTACCTCTTCGGTACACCCGGCCAGGACCGCTTCTGGTTCATGTGGGACGACCTGGTGCGCGGCGCGATCGGCGCGATCGTGCTCGTCGACACGCGGAGGCTCGCCGATTGCTTCCCGGCCGTCGACTACTTCGAGAACAGCGGACTTCCGTTCGTCATCGCCCTCAACGGCTTCGACGGACAGCAGCCGTACAACCCGGACGAGGTGCGTGAGGCGCTGCAGATCGGGCCCGACGCCCCGATCATCACCACCGACGCCCGGCACCGCTCGGACGCCAAGAGCGCGCTGATCACTCTGGTCGAGCACGCCCTCATGGCACGCCTGCGGTAGCGGGGCGGCCGGGCCGTACGGCCGGCGGACACGGCGAGGCCCCCTCCGGTCCGGAGGGGGCCTCGCCGTGTCGTGGTGCGGCCCCGCGGTGGGCGGACGCGGCAGGGGGCCCGCCCGGGCGGGCGGGCCCCCTGCAGGGCGTACTTGCGGGCTCAGCGCCAGCTGTGCGGGGCGCGGAAGCCGGGCTCGCGCTCGAGGCGGCGCCAGCCGGCCCTGGCGCGGCCGGGGTGGGCCGGGGCGTCGTGGACGGGGCGGGCGGCGGCGCGGGCGAGGAGGATCGCGGTGATGGCGGCGACTTCCTCGGGTCCGGCGTGGCCCTTCTCGACGCGGATGTCAGGTGTGCTCATGGGTGTCAGTCTCCCTGGGAGAGAGGTCCGCGGGGTTGCCGCGACGGGTCCGCCGGGTTACCGGGGCGGATTGGCTTCGGCCGGCCGGCCGTCTACTGCGGCGGGTTGCCGTGCTTGCGGGAGGGCAGGTCGGCGTGCTTGGTCTGCAGCATCGCCAGGGAGCGGATCAGCACCTCGCGGGTCTCGGCGGGGTCGATGACGTCGTCGACCAGACCGCGTTCGGCCGCGTAATAGGGGTGCATCAGCTCGGACTTGTACTCCTTGACCATACGTGCCCGCATGGCGTCCGGGTCCTGGGCGTCGGCGATCTGACGGCGGAAGATGACGTTGGCCGCACCCTCCGCTCCCATCACGGCGATCTCGTTGGTGGGCCAGGCGTAGGTGAGGTCGGCGCCGATGGACTGGCTGTCCATGACGATGTAGGCGCCGCCGTACGCCTTGCGCAGGATCAGCGAGATCCTGGGGACCGTCGCGTTGCAGTAGGCGTAGAGGAGCTTGGCGCCGTGGCGGATGATGCCGCCGTGCTCCTGGTCGACACCCGGGAGGAAGCCGGGGACGTCCAGGAAGGTGAGGATCGGGATGTTGAAGGCGTCGCACATCTGGACGAAGCGGGCGGCCTTCTCGGACGCCTCGATGTCCAGCACGCCGGCCAGCGCCTGGGGCTGGTTGGCGACGATGCCGACGACCTGGCCGTCCATCCGGGCCAGCGCGCAGACGATGTTCCGCGCCCAGCGCTCGTGGACCTCGAGGTACTCGCCGTCGTCGACGATCTCCTCGATGACCTTGGTCATGTCGTACGGACGGTTGCCGTCGGCCGGGACCAGGTCCAGCAGGACCTCGCTGCGACGCTCGGCCGCGTCGCCGTTCTCGGCCCTCGGGGGGTTCTCGCGGTTGTTCTGCGGGAGCAGCGAGAGGAGGTAGCGCACCTCGGCGATGCACGTCTCCTCGTCGTCGTAGGCGAAGTGGCAGACGCCGCTGGTCTCGGCGTGCACGTCCGCGCCGCCCAGGCCGTTCTGGCTGATCTCCTCGCCGGTGACCGCCTTGACGACCTCCGGCCCGGTGATGAACATCTGCGACGTCTCGCGGACCATGAACACGAAGTCGGTGAGGGCGGGGCTGTAGGCCGCGCCGCCCGCGCACGGGCCGAGCATCACGCTGATCTGCGGGATGACACCGGACGCCTTGGTGTTGCGCTGGAAGATGCCGCCGTAGCCGGCGAGCGCCGAGACGCCCTCCTGGATCCGGGCGCCCGCACCGTCGTTGAGGGAGACCAGCGGCGCGCCCGCCGCGATGGCCATGTCCATGATCTTGTGGATCTTCGTGGCGTGGGCCTCGCCCAGCGCGCCGCCGAAGATCCGGAAGTCGTGGGCGTAGACGAAGACCGTGCGGCCCTCCACCGTGCCCCAGCCGGTGATCACACCGTCCGTGTACGGCTTCTTCTCCTCCAGACCGAATCCGCTCGCCCGGTGCCGGCGCAGCTGCTCGACCTCACGGAAGGAGCCCGGGTCCAGCAGCAGTTCGATGCGCTCCCGGGCGGTCAGCTTGCCCTTGGCGTGCTGCGCCCGGGTCGCCTTCTCACTCGGGCCGGCCAGTGCCTGCGCACGGATCTCGTGCAGTTCGGCAACGCGTCCGCGCGCGTCGGTCGGCTCACCCGGTGCGTCATCCAAAACGGTCATGCTGCGACCTTACGAAGCCCAACCGGAAATGCCAGCCGTCGACTCCTCACAGTCTCCGGGGTGTTTTCCTGGTAGCACCGGACAGAACCATGCCGGAATGCAGCCATTCCGACTGCTCAGAGGACTTTCGGCTTGTAGGGGTCACACAAAGGCGCCACCTGAGAGTCGCCTCACATTCATCGACGGCTCCTACCCCCACGGGAGTGACACGCGGCCGCGGCTCAGCCGAAGCGGTTCAGGAGTCTGCGGTAGAGACCGGGAGCGAGGGCGCGTACCCGGGGCGGGAGGGTGAGCCAGGTGGGGATGTAGGCGTCGTCACGGCCCTGGCAGACGGCGTCCCAGACCGCGCCCGCGACCCGGCCGGGCGAGGTGGGGCGCGGGAGCGAACGATGGTACGGCCTGCCGCGGCGGGCGAAGAAACCCGTCTCGACGGGGCCGGGCACGACGAGCGTCACCCCCACGCCCGTCCCGCGCAGTTCCTGCCGGAGCGCCTCGGCGAAGGCGGCGAGTCCGGCCTTGGCGGCGGAGTACACCGCCTCCTCCCGTACGCCCACGGCGCCGGCCACCGAGCCGACGAGCACCACCCGGCCGCTGCCGGCCGCCACCATGGAGGGCAGCACCTCCCGTACGAGGTGCAGCGTCGCGTTGAGGTCCAGGAACAGTACCCGGTCGATGTCGGTGTGCGGCATGGTCAGGAACGGCCCCGCCCAGCCGATGCCCGCCCCCGCGACCAGCACGTCGATCCGTCCGGTCTCCCGCAGTGCGGCCTCCGCCAGCATTTTCGCGCCCTTTGGCGCGGCGAGGTCGGCGGGCAGGAGGACCGCCGAGGTGCCGGACGCCGTCTCCTCCAGCCGTCGCCGGTCCTGGCCGCTGAGCAGCAGCTGCCAGTCCTCGGCGGCGAAGCGCCGCGCGGTGGCCGCGCCGATGCCCGAGGACGCGCCGGTGACGAGGGCGACGTGCCGGTCCGTGCGTGGCGGCGGCCCGTGGCCGCGCTCCGCCGCCGGGGCGGAGGCAGGGGCGGCGCCGCGTGCGAGGTCCGCCGGGGGGTCGTAGGCAAAACCGGAGCCGGTGGTGGTCACAAGTCGGTCTCCCATGTGCTGTCGCTGCGGGTCGTCGTCATCCAGGACACCCCCACCGCGGTGCACCTCGCCAGTGCAAGAGTCCGTCCGCCCGGCCGGTTTTGACGCGCGCCGTTCCCCGTCAGCGGGCGGTGCCCCGGCGCCCGGCGGTTGGTACGCCGCGCCGCAGGATCACTCCTGCGTGCCGCGGGATGCGGCCGGCCGGGCGTACGGGCGGGCACGCGGCCGGCCTGTCCGACACGAAGGGGACGTCCTTGCGCACCCGGTCCGTCCGGCTCGAACCACTCGGCCTGGAGCGGGTGGAGGTGCCGCCCGTGCGGCCGGTCGCGAGGTCCGGGTCCTCGACCTCCAGATGCCCGGCCACAACCGGCTGCGCGACGAGGTGCGGTCGTTCCGCCCTGAGGCTCTCGGCGTCTCCCTGAACCATCCGGCGAACATTCCCGAGGCGCTCGTACCGGCCGCGCGGGTGAAGCGGGAGGTGCCGGGCTGCTTCGTGTTCCCCGGCGGGCGCAGTGTCCCGTTCGGCGCCGAGGAGGTTCCCGCACAGGCAAAGGGCGCGGTCGACGCGGTGTCCGGGGAGAGGGGAACCGGCGGTGGCCCCGCTGCCGGAGACGGCGAGCGAGGCTGTGGGCCGGGCACCGGGCGTCGCGCCGGGGCAGCAGAGCCGCGCGACGCGGGTGGTACGGCGCGAGGTCGCAGACGTCCTCCGCGCCGCCGGCCGGCCGCACGGCCGCCGAGCGAGCACCGGCCGGGGCATGACGAACCGGACGCGCGGGGACAGAGGCCCGTTCCGCTCGCGCTCACCGGGGAAGTGGACGGTCAGGTCGAGTGGCATACCGCGGGAGTCCCCGGGCAGGCGCTCCGGGAGGCGGCAGGCGCTCCGCGTGAAGCGCTCCCGGCACTTCCGACCCGGCCGCCCGACGTGTCGCGCCGCAGCAGCTCCACCAAGACCGCCGCCGAGGGCATGACCGGCGAGTACCGCGCCATCCGGCGGTTCCATCGCGACACTCTCGCGGAAGATGTTGAAACTTGAAGAGAATGGCTCTACGGTGGACCCTGTCGAGTTAGTTGAACATTCAACGTGATCTCTCAGGAGGAACACCATGGGCATCTTCGGCCGCAAGGACGACGACACAGCCACCGCGACCACCACCGCGGTGAACCCGGACCTGGCCGCGCTGACCGGCGAGTACACGATCGACCCCGCGCACAGCACGTTCGGCTTCGTCGCCCGGCACGCCATGGTCACCAACGTCAAGGGCGGCTTCCAGGACTTCACCGGCACGCTGCACCTCGACGGCACCGACCCGTCCAACTCCACGGCCACCGTCGACGTGGTGATGGACAGCATCGAGACGGGCAACGCCGACCGTGACGGCCACCTGAAGAGCGCGGACTTCTTCAAGACGGACGAGTTCCCGACGATGACCTTCCGCACCACCGAGGCGGAGGCCCTCGGCGGCGACGACTACCGCATCACCGGTGACCTGACCATCCTGGGCACCACCCGGCCGCTGACCATCCACCTCGAGTTCAACGGTGCCGCGAAGGACCCCTTCGGCAACGAGCGCGTCGGCTTCGAGGGCAAGGCGGAGATCCTGCGCTCCGAGTGGGGCCTGACCTGGAACGCGACCCTGGAGACGGGCGGCGTCCTGGTCTCCGACAAGATCAAGCTGAACTTCGACATCTCGGCGATCAAGCAGGCGTGAGCTTCGCCGCCCCCTCGGGAGCACCTGGGTTCAGAACGGCAGTGGCCCGGAGCCGGATACGGCGTCCGGGCCGGCGCCTGCCGGGCCATGACGCCCGGCCCTGAACCCGCTCCCACCGCGTGCACCACTCCACCCCGCCCACCGCAAGCCGTCGAGCCCGCCCGGCGTGCAGGCGAGGCGCGACCTCGTGCCGCCGCCCCCGGTCGACCAGGTGGCGCACCCCCACCACAGGCGTGCCTGGACCACCCGCTCTCCCCGGCCGCGCGCACGTTTGCCCCCGTGCCGGAGGAGCCGGGAAGCGCGGCCCCACCTCCACCGGCCCGCCCACGGCGCCGCGATCAGTCCCACGCCGCCGTCCGCGTCAGAAACCTCCGCCGAAGTCCCCGCCGCCGAAGCCACCGCCACCGCCGAAGTCTCCCCCGCCGAAACCGCCGGTGAAGTCCCCGCTGTCGAAGTCGGCGCCGGAGACGTCTCCACCGCCGTACCCACCGAAGTCGCCGTAGCCGCCGCCGTAGTCGGCACCGTAGGCGGGGCTCGCCATCATGCTGCCGAGCATCGTGCCGACGAGCAGACCCGGCAGCATGCCACCGCCGAAGTAGCCGCCGGCCCAGGGACCGTAGGCCGGGCCCGCCTCCCAGTAGGGGCGGCGGCCGGAGTCGGTGTCGACCTCGCGGGCCACCGGCTCCAGTCCGTCGGCCAGGCGGTCCCGGTCCGCGGCGCACACCGGGACCTCCCGCGCGGTGCCGCTCTGCGGCGTCCAGCGGGCGTCCGCGACCGACGGGCCGTGACGCGGGTCGAAGAAGCAGGGCGGACGGCGCTCCGGCAGCGGCCGGCCCTCACGGCGTGCGGCGAGCACGGCCAGCGCGAAGCGGCCGTCCTGCACGGCCTGGGTGACCGCCCGGACGTCCTTTGGCCTGCCCGCCCCGTCCATCAGCTGCTTGGACAGTTCGTAGGAGTCCAGCGCGCGCTCGTAGTCCGCGCGCATGGCGTCGTCGGCGCCGGGCTCGCCGGGGTGGAAGTCGAGCCGGTCGAGTTCCTCGCCGAACGCGGTGATGTCCTCGTCGACCACCACCCGCAGCTTCTCCAGCGCGGCCCGCTGCTCCTCCTCGTGGCGCCTGCGGTTGCGGCGGACCACGGTGTACGCGCCCGCGCCGCCCACCGCCACCACCGCGCCGACGGCGATCAGCCCGCCGACCGGCACCTCGCCGCCGCCCTCGTTCCAGGAGGCGGGCGCCGAGCCGCCGATGTTGCGCAGGGCGTCGTCGACGAAGTCGTTCAGCTGGGCCTTGGCGTCGCCCGCGCCCTGCGCGGAGGTGACCAGGTTCCCCACGCCCTGACGGCTCAGCACGCCGCTGTCGGCGCGCGCGTCGAACTCGTCACCGAGGCGGACGCCGTACAGTCCGGTGATCCCGGTCTCGGTACGCAGGTTCCGGAAAAGGTTCTCGGCGGGGTATCCGGCCGGGAGAACCGCGACGAAGACGGGTTTGTCCGCGTCCTCGATCTTGGCCGCGAGGGCCTCGGCGTCCGACTCGGACAGGATGCCGGTCGCCTCGGGATCGACGTAGACGGGACTCTCGCGCAGGGCCTGGGCCACGGTCGAGAGGTCGGTGGCCGCGTGCGCACCCGGCGCCCCGGCCATCAGGACCGCCAGAACGGCGGCCACCGGCACGATCAGCAGGCGTACGAGGGTACGCGTCAGCGCGTCCTTCATATGTTCGAAGCTACCCGAACCGGGCCGGAAACGGACATCCGGCCCGGCAGGGATTTCCCGCACGGCCCGCGCGACCCTCGCAGCACCGCGCGTCACCACGCGGCACCGCACACCGCACACCGCCACGGACCGTCCCCGCCGGGCCGGACCCGTCGTGTCAGGACGCCGGTTCGACCCCGGCGCGCAGCAGGCCGTACGTGTACGCGTCCTCCAGGGCCTGCCAGGACGCGGCGATGACGTTGTCCGCGACGCCCACCGTCGACCACTCCCCCGCGCCGTCGGACGTGGAGATCAGGACCCGGGTGGTGGACTGGGTACCGTGCTTGCCCTCGAGGATGCGGACCTTGTAGTCGACGAGCTCCAGTTTGGCGAGCTGCGGGTAGATCCGCTCCAGGGCGACGCGCAGGGACCGGTCCAGGGCGTTGACCGGGCCGTTGCCCTCCGCGGTGGCGACGATGCGCTCGCTCTTGGCCCACAGCTTCACCGTGGCCTCGTTGGCATGGGTGCCGTCGGGGCGGTCCTCGACGATGGCGCGCCAGGACTCGACGTCGAAGTACTTCAGCGGCCTGCCCTCGGCCTCCGCGCGCAGCAGGAGCTCGAAGCTCGCGTCAGCGGCCTCGTAGGTGTAGCCCTTGAGCTCGCGTTCCTTGACCCGCTCCACGACCCGGCCGACCAGTTCGCGGTCGTCTCCGAGGTCGATGCCGAGCTCCTTGCCCTTGAGCTCGATGGAGGCGCGGCCGGCCATGTCGGACACCAGCATCCGCATGCCGTTGCCGACCTGCTCGGGATCGATGTGCTGGTACAGGTCGGGGTCGACCTTGATCGCGGAGGCGTGCAGGCCGGCCTTGTGGGCGAAGGCGGAGACGCCCACGTAGGGCTGGTGGGTGGAGGGGGTCAGGTTGACCACCTCGGCGATGGCGTGCGAGATGCGCGTCATCTCCCTCAGCCGGCCCTCGGGCAGGACCTGCCGGTCGTACTTGAGCTCCAGCGCGGCCACCACCGGGAACAGGTTGGCGTTGCCGACGCGCTCGCCGTAGCCGTTGGCCGTGCACTGCACGTGGGTGGCGCCCGCGTCGACGGCGGCGAGGGTGTTGGCGACCGCGCACCCGGTGTCGTCCTGGGCGTGGATGCCGAGCCGGGCGCCGGTGTCGGCGAGCACCGTGGAGACGACGGCCTGGATCTGGGCGGGGAGCATGCCGCCGTTGGTGTCGCACAGGACGACGACGTCCGCGCCGGCCTCGGAGGCGGCGCGGACGACGGACTTGGCGTACTCGGGATTGGCGCGGTAGCCGTCGAAGAAGTGCTCGCAGTCGACGAACACCCGGCGCCCCTGCGCCTTGAGGAAGGCCACGGTGTCGCGGACCATCGCCAGGTTCTCGTCCAGAGTGGTGCGCAGGGCCAGTTCGACATGGCGGTCGTGGGACTTGGCGACCAGCGTGATGATCTGCGCGCCGGAGGCGAGGAGCGCTCTGACCTGCGGGTCCTTTGCGGCGGTGGTGCCGGCGCGGCGGGTGGCGCCGAAGGCGACCAGCTGGGCGTGCCGGAAGTCGATCTCCTGCTGGGCACGGGCGAAGAACTCGGTGTCGCGCGGGTTCGCGCCGGGCCAGCCGCCCTCGATGAAACCCACGCCGAAGTCGTCCAGGTGCCGTGCGATGGCCAGCTTGTCGGCGACGGTGAGGTTGATGCCCTCACGCTGGGCGCCGTCGCGCAGGGTGGTGTCGAAGACGTGGAACGAGTCGTCGGGCTCGCTGGTTGCGGTCATGGTCTGAAGGCTCCTGATGTTGGATCTCGGTCTACCGGAATGACCGGTTCCACCGCCCCCCATGCTCCCTCGCGCCCGGTCCCCGGCTTGAGGTGGGCCAGGAAACAGAAAAACCTCTCGCGGGTGCGAGAGGTCTGCGCGCGGGTCGAGGACGACGGTGTCCGCCCGTACGTTGTCGTACGTGCGGTCACTGCGGACCGGCGCGCCTGCTGCCAATAATCGTGGCGAACGAGAGCACGGGGGGAAGTCTGGCACAGAGCGGTCCCGCGATCACCGTCCGTCTCAGGATGCGGGCGCTGGGTGTCCGGTCCGCGGCGGCCGGGGAGGCGGGAGCGGGGTATCGGGGCCGGTGGAGCCGGGACCGCTGCGGCCGGCCCGGACCGCGCACCCGCCGGACCGCCGCGGTGCGCGGTCCGGCGGGTGCCCAGGGGCTGGAAGACTCACCAAGATCTTCATGAGTCTTCTAGCCCAGCGGGTGCATCCAGCCGTGCTTGTCCTCGGCCGTGCCGCGCTGGATGTCGAGCAGGGCCTGGCGCAGGCGCAGGGTGACCTCGCCGGGCTCGCCGCCGCTCTGCTGCCACTCGCCACCGGCCCGCTTGACGGTGCCGACGGGCGTGATGACGGCCGCGGTGCCGCAGGCGAAGACCTCGGTGAGGGTGCCGTTCTCGGTGTCGCGCTGCCACTGCTCGACCGAGACCCGCTCCTCGACGGCCTCGTAACCGAGGTCGCGGGCGACGCTCAGCAGCGTGTCACGGGTGACGCCCTCCAGGATGGAGCCACTGAGCTCGGGGGTGACGATCCTGTCCCCGTAGACGAAGTACAGGTTCATGCCGCCGAGCTCCTCGACCCAGGAGTGCTCCACGGCGTCGAGGTAGCAGACCTGGTCGCAGCCCTTGGCGGCGGCCTCGGCCTGGGCGAGCAGGGAGGCCGCGTAGTTGCCGCCCGTCTTGGCGTCGCCCATGCCGCCGGGGACGGCGCGCACCCGGTCCTCCGAGACCCAGATGGAGACCGGCCGCACACCTCCGGGGAAGTAGGCGCCGGCCGGAGAGGCGATCACCAGGAACAGGTACTCGTTGGCGGGCCTCACGCCCAGGCCGACCTCGGTCGCGATCATGAACGGGCGCAGGTAGAGGGATTCCTCGCCGCCGTGCGCCGGCACCCAGGCCTTGTCCTGCCCGACCAGGGCGTCGCACGCCGCGATGAACGTCTCCACCGGCAGCTCGGGCATCGCGAGGCGGCGGGCGGAACGCTGGAACCGCTCGGCGTTCTTCTCGGGACGGAAGGTGGCGACGGACCCGTCGGGCCTGCGGTAGGCCTTCAGGCCCTCGAAGATCTCCTGCGCGTAGTGCAGGACGTGGGTCGCCGGGTCGAGGGGGATCGGCGCGTACGGGACGAGCTGCCCGTCGTGCCAGCCCCGGCCCTCGGTCCACTTGATCGTCACCATGTGATCGGTGAAGTGGCGGCCGAACCCCGGATCCGCCAGGATCGCCTCCCGCTCGGTGTCCGAGAGGGGGTGGGCGGAGGGCTTGAGCTCGATCGTGGGCGTGGTCATGAGTGGGTGTCCTTCACCGGTTGTAGTGACGGGCCGCGCTCACGCCCGTACGGCCGGTGGCCAGTGGCAGGACGTCCGAGCATTCCCTCAATCCGCGGCTCCGCGTTCGATTATCGCCCGGAGGCGGCGGCGGAGGAAATACGGGGTGAATGCGGCCCGGTGGTCGATGGTGACACCCGGCGGGGACATGCGGAAGCCGCCGGGTGGTCGCGACCGGCGGCTTCGAGCGGTGTCGAGTGTGCGCGCCAGGTCAGCCGGCTACGCGTACGGCGAGCGCGTCGCCGATCTCGGAGGTGCTGCGTGCGGGCAGGCCGCCGCGCTCCGCGAGGTCGGCGGAGACGGCGTCCTCGATACGGGCGGCCTCGGCGTCGTGGCCGAGGTGGCGCAGGAGGAGGGCGACGGACAGGACCGTGGCGCTGGGGTCGGCCTTGCCCTGGCCCGCGATGTCCGGTGCCGAGCCGTGCACGGGCTCGAACATGGACGGGAACGCGCCGGACGGGTTGATGTTCCCGCTGGCGGCGACGCCGATGCCGCCGGAGACGGCTGCGGCGAGGTCGGTGATGATGTCGCCGAAGAGGTTGTCGGTGACGATCACGTCGAAGCGCTCGGGCTGGGTGACGAGGTAGATCGTCGCGGCGTCGACGTGGATGTAGTCGGTGGTGACCTCGGGGTACTCCTCGGCCACCTTGTCGAAGACGTTCGTCCACAGGTGGCCGGCGAAGGTCAGCACGTTGTTCTTGTGGACCAGGGTGAGCTTCTTGCGGGGGCGGGCCTGGGCGCGGGCGAAGGCGTCGCGGACGACGCGCTCGACACCGAAGGCCGTGTTCACGGAGACCTCGGTGGCGACCTCGTGCTCGGTGCCCTTGCGGATGGTGCCGCCGTTGCCGGTGTAGGGGCCCTCGGTGCCCTCGCGGACGACGACGAAGTCGATCTCCGGCTGCCCCGCGAGCGGTGTGGCCACACCCGGCAGGAGCTTCGACGGCCGCAGGTTCACATGGTGGTCGAAGGCGAAGCGGAGCTTCAGCAGGAAGCCCCGCTCCAGGACGCCGGAGGGGACGCTCGGGTCGCCGATGGCGCCGAGCAGGATGGCGTCGTGCCGCTTCAGCGCGTCGAGGTCGGCGTCGGTGAGGGTCTCACCGGTGGCGTGATAGCGCTGGGCGCCGAAGTCGTACTCCTTGGTCTCCAGCTTCACGTCCTGCGGGAGGACGGCGGAGAGCACCTTCAGGCCTTCGGCCACCACTTCCTGGCCGATGCCGTCACCGGGGATCACTGCGAGATTGATGCTGCGAGACATGCGGGCACCCTACTCCTCGTCCCATGCTCTGACACGGACTGTCCGGGATGCGGACATCCACGGGGGAGGAAGCCGCGGTGCGGTGCAGTGCGGCCCGGCGCGGCTCAGTGGCCGGTCGAGCCGCCGTTGTCGCGGCGGTCGAGGGCGCGCTGGAGGGCGGCGGCGGCGTTCTTGCGGTCGGACTCGCTCGCGGGGGCGGCGTGGCGGACACGACGGCGGACAGTGGTCTCGGCCATGGGGAATCGACTCCTTCGACAAGCCGGGAATGCGCGGGGGCACAGCGGGGGAAACGCGTCACCGGAGGGGGCGGGGAGCGGGGGCCGCAGGGGTTGCCTGCACGGGGCCCGGCTCGCTACCGCCGTTCGCTTGATCGAGCGAGACGTTCGGCTCCTACAAAAATAAGGGGGCCCGGCGCATCTGTCTGCACAATTACTCGGACTTCCTACTATCTGAGACGGCGGCCCCGGTCACACCGCGGCGACCTGCGAAAACGTCGGACGGGCCAGGCCTGTACGACCTGGCCCGTCCGACGGGGCTGCGGCAGCGGTACGGGGGGGCGCCCGGTGCCGGGGGGCGTCAGCCCATGTGCGGGTACGCGTAGTCGGTCGGCGGGACCAGCGTCTCCTTGATGGCGCGGGTCAGCGTCCAGCGCATCAGGTTCTGCGGGGCGCCGGCCTTGTCGTTGGTGCCCGAGGCACGGCCGCCGCCGAAGGGCTGCTGGCCGACGACGGCGCCGGTCGACTTGTCGTTGATGTAGAAGTTGCCCGCCGCGTAGCGCAGCTTCTCCATCGTGTACGCCGCCGCCGCGCGGTCGCCCGAGACGACCGAGCCGGTCAGCGCGTAGTCGGACACCGACTCCATCTGGGTCAGCATCGCGTCGTACGCGTCGGCCGCGCTGTCGTCGTAGACGTGGACGGCGAGGAACGGGCCGAAGTACTCGGTACGGAAGACCTCGTTCTCCGGGTCGGAGCACTCGACGACGGTCGGGCGGACGAAGTAGCCGACCGAGTCGTCGTAGGAACCGCCCGCGACGATGGTGCAGGACGGGTCCCCCTTGGCCCGGTCGATGGCGGCCTTGTTCTTGGCGAAGGACCGCTCGTCGATGACGGCGCCGATGAAGTTCGACAGGTCGGTGACGTCGCCCATGGTGAGGTAGTCGACCTCGGCGGCGAACTCCTCCTTGAAGCCGTCGTTCCAGATCGACGCCGGGATGTACGCGCGCGAGGTGGCGGAGCACTTCTGGCCCTGGTACTCGAAGGCGCCGCGGGTCAGGGCGGTCTTGAGCACGGCGCGGTCGGCGCTCGGGTGGGCGACCAGGAAGTCCTTGCCACCGGTCTCGCCGACCAGGCGCGGGTAGGTGCGGTACTTCTCGATGTTGTTGCCGACCGTCTTCCACAGGTGCTGGAAGGTCTTGGTCGAGCCGGTGAAGTGGATGCCCGCGAGGTCGCGGTGCTCGAGGGCGACCTTGGAGACCTCGATGCCGTCGCCGGTGACGAGGTTGATGACGCCCTTGGGCAGCCCGGCCTCCTCCAGCAGCCGCATCAGCAGCACGGCGGCGTGGGTCTGGGTCGGGGACGGCTTCCACAGCACGACGTTGCCCATCAGCGCGGGCGCGGTGGGCAGGTTGGCGGCGATGGCGCTGAAGTTGAACGGTGTGATCGCGTAGACGAAGCCCTCCAGCGGGCGGTGGTCCATGCGGTTCCACACGCCCGGCGAGTTGGCCGGCGGCTGCTCGGCGAGGATGCCGCGCGCGTAGTGGACGTTGAACCGCCAGAAGTCGATCAGCTCGCAGGGGCTGTCGATCTCGGCCTGCTGCGCGGTCTTGGACTGGCCGAGCATGGTGGAGGCGGCGATGGTCTCGCGCCAGGGGCCGGACAGCAGTTCGGCGGCGCGCAGGATGATCGCGGCCCGGTCGTCGAAGGACATCGCGCGCCAGGCCGGGGCGGCGGCCAGGGCGGCGTCGATCGCGTCCTGGGCGTCCTGCTGGGTGGCGTTGGCGTAGGTGCCCAGGCGCGCCTTGTGGTTGTGCGGCTGCACGACGTCGAACCGCTCGCCGCCGCCCATCCGCTTCTCGCCGCCGATGGTGCAGGGCAGGTCGACGGGATTGTCGGCCAGTTCCTTGAGCTTGGCCTCCAGCCGGGCGCGTTCGGGCGAGCCGGGGGCGTAGCCGTGCACCGGCTCGTTGACGGGCGTGGGGACCTGGGTCACGGCGTCCATGGTTTCCGTACTCCTTGACTTGAGCGGTGAGTGCTTGAGCGGTGGTGCTCGGGCTCAGCCCTTGCTGACCATCGAGCGCAGGAAGAAGCGCAGGTTCGCCGGCTTCTCCGCCAGACGGCGCATGAAGTAGCCGTACCAGTCGGTGCCGTAGGCCGTGTAGACGCGCATGCGGTGGCCTTCGGCGGCCAGCCGCAGGTGTTCCTCGCCGCGGATGCCGTAGAGCATCTGGAACTCGTACTCGTCGAGCTTGCGGCCGGCGGTGCGGGCCAGTTCCTGGGTGATGGAGATCAGGCGCGGGTCGTGGGACCCGATCATCGGGTAGCCCTCGCCCTCCATCAGCGTCCGCAGGATGCGCACGTACGCCTTGTCGATCTCGTGCTTGTACTGGTGGGCGACCTCGGCGGGCTCCTTGTAGGCGCCCTTCACCAACCGTACGCGACTGCCGTTCGCGGCGAGGCGGCGCGCGTCCTCCTCCGTGCGGAAGAGGTAGGCCTGGATGACGCAGCCGGTCTGCGGGAAGTCCCTGCGCAGCTCGTCGTGGATGGCGAACATCGAGTCGAGGGTGGTGTGGTCCTCGGCGTCGAGGGTGACCGTGGTGCCGGTCGCGGCGGCGGCCTCGACGACCGGACGGACGTTGGCGAGCGCGAGTTCGTGACCGCCGGGGAGCGCCTGGCCGAACATCGACAGCTTCACCGACATCTCGGCGCGGGTGCCGAGCTCCAGCGGGCCGAGCCGGCCGATGAGCTCCAGGTAGGCGTCACGCGCGGCGGTGGCCTGCTCGGGGGTGGTGATGTCCTCGCCGACGACGTCCATCGTCAGCTCCAGGCCGTTGCCGGTGAGCTCCTCGATGACGGGCAGGACCTCGTCCACGGTCTCACCGGGGATGAAGCGGTCGACGACCTGCTTGGTCACCGGGGCCGCCGAGACGAGGCGACGCATCCGGTCGCTGCGCGAGGCGGCGAGAATCACGGGACCCAGCACGGGGCACCTCCACAAGCTGCGAAATGGCCGTGACCCGTCGCTTCGGGTACGGCACGGAGAACCACCGTGAAACCTAGGGATCCATCCGATCGTGGGCCATCGACAGCTGTCACGCATCCGTACCACCGATCTCAGACAGATGTATGAAGGCGGCGCGGTTCTACGGGACAATGCCGGGGTGACGTCGGAACACAGGGATGACTACCAGGAGCTGGTGGACGAGATCTCGGAGCTGCTCGGCGCTCCGGCGACCCTGGAGAACCGTGACTTCGAGCTGCTCGCCTTCGGCGCGTACGACAGCGAGGGCGAGCTCGATCCGTCCGCCCTCGACCCGGTGCGCACCCGCTCGATCCTCACCCGCCGTTCGACGGCCGCCGTCCGGGCCTGGTTCGAGGGGTTCGGCATCACCCGCGCGACGGGCCCGGTCCGTATCCCGCGCACTCCAAAGGCGGGTGTGCACCGGGGCCGCGTCTGTCTGCCGGTACGTCATCGGGGCGTCGTCCTCGGCTATGTCTGGCTGCTCGACTACGAGCCGGGCCCCTCCGGGGAGCAGCTGGGCGCGGCGATGGGGGTGACCGCCCGGATCGGGGCGCTGCTCGCCGACGAGGCGCAGCACGGTGCCGATCTGACCCGCGAGCTGCGGGCGGTGCTCGGCGCGGAGCGCGACGGACAGCGTGACCTCGCGGTCGCCGAGCTCCGCTCCGCCCTGGGCGGCCGCGCCGAAGGACCGTACACGCTGGTGTGCGTGGCCCCGTGGCCCTCCGCCGGCCCCGAGGACGCCCCGTCGGTGCGTACGGTGCCGGGTGCCACGGCCCTGTGCACCCTGCCGTGGGGCGCCTCGGACGTGTCGCTGGTCCTGCTGTTGCGGCTGCGCGCCCCGGACGTGCTGACCCCGGCGACGACGGCCGCCGGCCGGCTGCTCGAGCGAACCCGCGCGAGCGGTCCCGGACACCGGTCCGCCGCGCCGGGGGCGACCGCCTCGGCCGCCGGGATCGCCACGCCCCGCTCCGGCCTCGTCGGACTGTCCACCGCCTGGGGCGAGGCGTCGGCGGCGGCCCGCGCGGCCCTGGCCGAGCCCCGCCTGGGCCCGGTCGCCCGCTGGTCGTCGATCGGCCCCTACCGGCTCCTGACCGCGCTGCCCCGTCGGGCCGCCCCCGACCCCGCCGTCGGCCCCCTGCTCCTCCCGGTGCACCGGGAACTCGCCCGGACCGCCGAGACCTACCTCGACCATGCGGGCCAGGCCGGCCGCACGGCCGCCGGGCTGGGCATCCACCGCCAGACCCTGTACTACCGCCTGTCCCGGATCGAACAGATCACGGGCCTGGACCTGGACGACGGCGAGGACCGGCTGCTGCTGCACATGGCGCTGAAGGCGCACCGCCTGTGAGGACCGAAAGACGCGTCAGCGCCGTCCGGCGGCCTCGAGCACCTGGCGCAGGCCCTCGGTGAGCCGGTCGGCGTCGGGTGCGTTCTCCCGGTCGAACGACCACTGGACCATCAGCCCCATCAACAGCGTGACGTAGAAGCCGCCGAGCGTGTCCACGGTCTCCTTCGGGACGTCCTCCTCACGGCCGCCCATGAAGAGCGTGACCAGGCCGCGCGCGCCCTCCCGCTGGGCTCGGGCCAGGTGGTCCCGCACTTCGGGCATGTCGTCGCCCATGGCCACGATCTCCATGCTGAGCCGCCACAGCGAGCCGGGGCCGCGCATGGTGCCGATGATGTTCGACCACACGTCGGTGAACCGCTCCAGCGAGCCGGGCTCACCGCCGGGCTCACCGCCGGGCCCGCCCTCCGTGCCGCCGTCGAAGGCGACGGACATGTCCTCCACCAGTTCGACGTATGCCTGCGCGAGCAGGGCGTCCTTCGAGCCGTAGTGGTAGCCGATGGACGCCAGGTTGGTGCCCGACTCCTTGACGATGTCGCGCGCCGTGGTGTGCATGAACCCCTTCTGCAACAGACAGCGCTTGGCGCCCTCGAGCAGATCTTCGCGGTGTCCCATGACGACACCCTACTCTCGGCCCATACAAACGTCCCATACAGATGTTTTATACGAACGTCATAGACGAGCGTATAAAACATGCGTACAGTCACCGGCATGATGACCAACCACCCGCCGGGTGCCTTCCCGACCGCTCTGGCCGGCCGCCGCGAATGGACCGCGCTCGCCGTGCTGATGCTTCCGCTGCTGCTGGTCTCGATGGACGTCTCCGTCCTCTACTTCGCTATCCCGGAGATCACCGCGGATCTGGCGCCGAGCGGCACCCAGCAGCTGTGGATCTTCGACATCTACGGCTTCGTCCTGGCCGGCCTGCTGATGACGATGGGCTCCGTGGGCGACCGGATCGGCCGCCGCAGACTCCTGCTGATCGGCGCGGTGGCGTTCGGCGCCGCCTCCCTGGCGGCGGCGTACGCGAACAGCGCCGAGACCCTGATCGCCGCCCGCGCGGTCCTGGGCATCGGCGGTGCGACCCTGATGCCCTCGACGCTGGCACTGGTTCGCTCGCTCTTCACCGACGCCGGACAACGGGCGCAGGCCATCGCGATCTGGTCCGCCGTGATGACCGCCGGTGTGGCGCTCGGCTCCGTGCTGAGCGGCGTGCTGGTGGAGTTCTTCTGGTGGGGTTCGGTCTTCCTGGTCAACCTGCCGGCGATGGCCCTGCTGCTCGTCCTCGGCCCGATCCTGCTGCCCGAGTCGAAGGACCCCGGACCCGGCCGCTTCGACTGGCCGAGCATCCCGCTGTCGATGGCCGCCGTGCTCCCGGTCGTCTACGGCCTCAAGGAGATCCCGTCCAAGGGCTGGAACGTCCAGTACGTCGTGTCGGTGACCGTGGGTCTGCTCTTCGCGGTCCTCTTCGTCCACCGGCAGCGGACGTCCCTCTCGCCGATGATCTCCCCGGCCCTGTTCCGCGGCCGCGGCTTCGCCCCGGCCGTAGCCCTCAACGTCGTCACGTTGTTCGGGATGATGGGTTCGGCGTTCTTCACCACGCAGTACCTGCAGTCGGTGCTCGGCATGAGCGCGATGGAGGCGGCCCTGTGGGCGCTGGTGCCCTCGGTGCCCGTCGGCTTCGCGGCCCCGTTCGCGGCCCGTCTGGTGCGGCGGGGTGTCGAACGCGTCCACGTGGTGACGGCGGGCTTCGCCACCGCTGCGTGCGGCTTCGTACCACTGATGTTCGTGGGCACGGACACGCTGGTGCTGGTGCTGGTCGGCTGCGGGGTCCTCGCCTCGGGGGTCACCATGGTGGTGTCCCAGATCACGGATCTCGCGCTGGGCACCGCCCCGGTGGAACGGGCGGGTTCGGCCTCCTCCCTGATGGAGACGGGCGCGGAGTTCGGCGGCGCACTGGGCATGGCGGTCCTCGGCTCCATCGGTACCGCCGTCTACCGCCACGACGTCCCCGAGACGGCCCCGGCGGCGGCCCGCGAGACGCTGGGCGGCGCGCTGGCCGTGGCCGACCGGCTGCCGGGGCGCGCGGGGGACGCCCTGGCGGCGGCGGCCCGGGAGGCGTTCGTCCAGGGGATGCAGACGGCGGCGGTCGCGGCGGCGGGCATCCTCGCGGCGGGGGCGGTGCTGGCGGCCGTGACGCTGCGGAGAGTCCCCGTGCGGGAGGAGACCACCGCGGAGGCGGAGAAAGCCGCCGTTTAGAGCCGGCCCGGCTTGGAGCCGGTCCGGCGGAGGCGGTGAGGCCCCTCCCGCACGAGCGCAGTGGAGCGTGGGGGGGGGCCGGCCGCCGAGGACAACACCGCCGGGGGCCCTGCTCGCAGGGCTGGGGAAAGGTCGTGCCGGACGTCGCCGGTGCGCGGGGATGTGCCGGACAGGCCCGGCGCCTTTCGGACCGAACGGGGGCCCGGGAGCGGAGCTCCCGGGGACGGTGGTCTCAGACCAGTTCCACCGAGCGGGCCGACGTGGCACCGATCTCCGCCGCGAGCTCGGCCAGGACCGCGGAGGGCACCGTGTCGTCGACGGTCAGGACGGCGAGGGCCTCGCCGCCGGCCGCGGCGCGCGCGACCTGCATGCCGGCGATGTTGATGCCGGCCTCGCCGAAGACCCGGCCCACGGTGCCGACGACACCGGGGCGGTCCTCGTAGCGCAGCACGGCCATGTGGTCCGCGAGCGCGAGGTCCACGTCGTACTCGCCGACCGCGACGATCTTCTGCACGTTCTTGTGACCGGCCAGCGTGCCGGAGACCGCGATCTCCTCGCCGTCGGCCAGGGTGCCGCGCACCGTGATGACGTTGCGGTGGTCGGCGGACTCGGAACTGGTGGTCAGCCGGACCTCGACACCCCGCTCCTGGGCGAACAGCGGCGCGTTCACGTAGGACACCGTCTCGTCGACGACGTCCTCGAAGACGCCCTTGAGCGCGGAGAGTTCGAGCACCTTCACGTCGTGCTGGGTGATCTCGCCGTACACCTCGACGTCGAGACGGACGGCGACCTCGCCGGCCAGCGCCGTGAAGATCCGGCCGAGGCGCTCGGCCAGCGGCAGGCCCGGCTTGACGTCCTCGGCGATGACGCCGCCCTGCACGTTCACCGCGTCCGGGACCAGCTCGCCGGCGAGCGCGAGGCGCACCGAGCGGGCGACGGCGATGCCCGCCTTCTCCTGGGCCTCGTCGGTGGACGCGCCGAGGTGCGGGGTGCAGACGACCTGGTCGAACTCGAAGAGCGGGGAGTCCGTGCAGGGCTCCTTCGCGTACACGTCCAGGCCGGCGCCGGCGACGCGGCCCTCCTTGAGCGCCGCGTACAGCGCCTCCTCGTCGACGATGCCGCCGCGCGCGGCGTTGATGACGCGCACGCTCGGCTTGACCTTGCGCAGCGCCTCGTCGCCGATCAGGCCGAGCGTCTCGGGGGTCTTGGGCAGGTGGACGGTGATGAAGTCGGAGACCTCGAGCAGCTCGTCCAGCGACAGCACCTTGACGCCCATCTGCGCGGCCCGCGCGGGCTGCACGTAGGGGTCGTAGGCGACGACCTTCATGCCGAAGGCGGACATGCGCTGCGCGACGAGGGCGCCGATCCGCCCCAGACCCACGACTCCGAGGGTCTTCTCGGCGAGCTCGACGCCCGTGTACTTGCTGCGCTTCCACTCGTGGTTCTTCAACGCGGCGTTGGCCTGCGGGATGTTGCGCGCGGTGGCGATGATCAGACCGCACGCGAGTTCCGCGGCGGTCACGATGTTCGAGGTGGGCGCGTTGACCACCATCACGCCGGCCTTGGTGGCGGCGGAGACGTCGACGTTGTCCAGGCCGACGCCGGCCCGCGCGACGACCTTGAGCTTCTTCGCGGCGGCGATGGCCTCGGCGTCGACCTTGGTGGCCGAGCGGATCAGGATCGCGTCCACCTCGGCGATGGCCGGCAGCAGTTCGGCGCGGTCCGCCCCGTTGCAGTGGCGGATCTCGAAGTCCGGGCCGAGCGCGTCCACGGTCGCGGGCGACAGTTCTTCGGCGATGAGTACGACAGGTTTCGAGCTCACGTGAGTCCTCACATGTCCAATGCGGACGGCCGTCCCGACGGCCGCATGCGGTGAAGAAGTGCTAGCCGCGTGGAAGACGCACGACGCTGTGGGCCTGACGCGTATGTAGTGCAGCAGTCTAGTGGCGCCGAGGGCGTCGTCTTACGCCGCTTCAAAAGGATCACCCGTCCGTGGCAGGACGGGACGGACAACGCCGTACCACCGACGTTACCCCGGGTTCGGCCGGGGGCCGGAACGCGTCGCTCCGGCTCCCGGCCGTGCGGCTCACGCCTCTTCGTCGACCCAGCTCATGAGCTTGCGCAGCTCCTTGCCGGTGGTCTCCAGCAGGTGCTCGCTGTCCTGCTTCTTGTACTCGTTGTACTTCTTCAGACCGCCGTGGTACTCGTCCATCCACTGCTGCGCGAAGGTGCCGTCCTGGATCTCGGCGAGGACCTTCTTCATCTCGGCCTTGGTGGCGTCGGTGATGATCCGCGGGCCGGTGACGTAGTCGCCCCACTCGGCGGTCTCGGAGATCGACCAGCGCATCTTCTCCAGGCCGCCCTCGTACATGAGGTCGACGATCAGCTTCAGCTCGTGCAGGCACTCGAAGTAGGCGATCTCCGGCTGGTAGCCGGCCTCGGTCAGGGTCTCGAAGCCCGCCTTGACCAGCGCCGCGGTGCCACCGCAGAGGACGGCCTGCTCACCGAACAGGTCGGTCTCGGTCTCCTCGGTGAAGGTCGTCTTGATGACGCCGGCGCGGGTGCCGCCGATGCCCTTCGCGTACGACAGGGCCAGCGCGAAGCCGCCTCCCGTGGCGTCCTGCTCGACGGCGGCGATGCAGGGAACGCCGCGGCCCTCCTCGTACTGACGGCGCACCAGGTGGCCCGGGCCCTTCGGGGCGACCATGCAGACGTCCACGCCGGCCGGGGGCTTGATGAAGCCGTAGCGGATGTTCAGGCCGTGGCCGAAGAACAGGGCGTCGCCGTCCTTCAGGTTGTCCTTGATGTGCTCCTCGTAGACCTGGGCCTGGATCGGGTCCGGGACGAGGATCATGATGACGTCCGCCTCGGCGGCGGCCTCGGACGGGCTCACCACACGCAGGCCCTGCTCCTCGGCCTTGGCCCTGGACTTCGAGCCCTCGTGCAGACCGACGCGCACGTCGACGCCGGAGTCGCGCAGCGACAGGGCGTGGGCGTGGCCCTGGCTGCCGTAACCGATGACCGCGACCTTGCGGCCCTGGATGATGGACAGGTCGGCGTCGGCGTCGTAGAACAGCTCGGCCACTTTGGGTTCTCTCCTTGTGTGCGGGTGTCGCGTCCCACCGTATGACGGTGGGAAGAGGGGAAGGTTCGGAGTCTCGGAATACGGGCGGCCGGGGTGTCGCCGACCGCCCGCTTCCGTCCTAAGCCGACCGGTCGAGCGCACGCAGCGATCGGTCGGTGATCGAACGGGCACCGCGTCCGATCGCGATCGTTCCGGACTGGACCAGTTCCTTGATGCCGAACGGTTCCAGCATCTTCAGCATGGCGGACAGCTTGTCGCTGCTGCCGGTGGCCTCGATGGTCACGGCCTCCGGGGAGACGTCCACGGTCTTGGCCCGGAAGAGCTGGACGATCTCGACGATCTGGGAACGCGTCTCGTTGTCGGCGCGCACCTTCACCAGAACGAGTTCGCGCTGGACGGCCTGGCCGGGTTCGAGCTCGACGATCTTCAGCACGTTGACGAGCTTGTTGAGCTGCTTGGTCACCTGCTCCAGCGGGAACTCGTCGACGCTCACCACGATGGTGATGCGGGAGATGTCGGGGTGCTCGGTGACGCCGACCGCGAGCGAGTCGATGTTGAAACCGCGGCGGGAGAACAGTGCGGCGATCCGGGCCAGGATGCCGGGGGTGTTCTCCACCAGCACGGAGAGCGTGTGCTTGGACATGTCGTGTTTCCTCTTCGCTCTTCCTGGCTCAGTCGTCTTCGTTGTCGCCGAAGTCGGGACGGACGTCGCGGGCGGCCATGATCTCGTCGTTGGAGGTGCCGGCGGCGACCATCGGCCACACCATGGCGTCCTGGTGGACGATGAAGTCCACGACGACCGGGCGGTCGTTGATCGAGTTCGCCTCCTCGATGACCTTGTCGAGGTCCGCCGGGTCCTCGCAGCGGATCGCGTAGCAGCCCATGGCCTCCGACAGCTTGACGAAGTCGGGGACGCGGGTGCCGGCGCTCCGCTCGGTGCCGGGGCCCACCGCCGAGCCGCTGCCCAGATCGGTGGGGGCACGGCCCGCCCCGATGGGGCCGGAGTGCAGCACGGTGTTGGAGTAGCGCTGGTTGTAGAACAGGGTCTGCCACTGGCGGACCATCCCGAGGGCGCCGTTGTTGATGATGGCGACCTTGATCGGGATGTTGTTCAGGGCGCAGGTGGTGAGTTCCTGGTTGGTCATCTGGAAGCAGCCGTCGCCGTCGATCGCCCAGACGGCCCGGCCTGGCTGTCCGGCCTTGGCTCCCATGGCCGCCGGGACGGCGTAGCCCATGGTTCCGGCGCCACCGGAGTTCAGCCAGGTGGCGGGCTTCTCGTACTGGATGAAGTGGGCCGCCCACATCTGGTGCTGGCCGACACCGGCGGCGAAGATCGTGTCCTCGGGCGCCAGCTGTCCGATGCGCTCGATGACCTGCTGCGGGGAGAGCGAACCGTCCTCGGGCTGGTCGTAGCCCAGGGGGTAGGTGTCGCGCCAGCGGCTCAGGTCCTTCCACCAGGCGGTGTAGTCGCCGCGGTTGCCCTCGGCGTGCTCCTTCTGGACGGCCAGGACGAGGTCGGCGAGGACCTCGCGGGCGTCGCCGACGATCGGCACGTCGGCGGCGCGGTTCTTGCCGATCTCGGCCGGGTCGATGTCGGCGTGGACGATCTTGGCGTACGGGGCGAAGCTGTCCAGCTTGCCGGTGACGCGGTCGTCGAAGCGGGCTCCGAGGGCGACGATCAGGTCGGCCTTCTGCAGCGCGGTGACGGCGGTGACCGCACCGTGCATGCCCGGCATTCCCACGTGCAGCGGGTGGCTGTCGGGGAATGCGCCGAGCCCCATCAGGGTGGTGGTGACGGGAGCCCCGGTGAGTTCCGCGAGGACCTTCAGCTCGGCCGTGGCGTGGGCCTTGAGGACGCCGCCGCCGACGTAGAGGACCGGCCGCTTCGCGGAGGTGATGAGCTTGGCGGCCTCGCGGATCTGCTTGGCGTGCGGCTTGGTGACGGGCCGGTAGCCGGGCAGGTCCATGGTGGGCGGCCAGGAGAAGGTGGTCCGCGCCTGGAGGGCGTCCTTGGCGATGTCCACGAGCACCGGGCCGGGACGGCCGGTGGCGGCGATGTGGAAGGCCTCGGCGATCACCCGCGGGATGTCCTCGGCCTTGGTGACCAGGAAGTTGTGCTTGGTGATCGGCATGGTGATGCCGACGATGTCCGCCTCCTGGAAGGCGTCCGTGCCGATCGCCTTGGAGGCGACCTGGCCGGTGATCGCGACCAGCGGCACGGAGTCCATGTGCGCGTCGGCGATCGGGGTGACCAGGTTGGTGGCGCCGGGACCCGAGGTCGCCATGCAGACGCCGACCTTGCCGGTGGCCTGCGCGTAGCCGGTGGCCGCGTGGCCCGCGCCCTGCTCGTGCCGGACCAGGACGTGGCGCACCCGGGTGGAGTCCATCAGCGGGTCGTAGGCGGGAAGGATCGCACCGCCGGGAATGCCGAATACCGTGTCGGCGCCGACCTCCTCGAGCGAGCGGATGAGGGACTGCGCGCCCGTGACGCTCTCGGGGGCGGACTGCTGTCCTCCGGATCGGGGCCGCGGCTGCGGGTGGGCCCCGGTGGCCTGCTCGGTCATCGGCTTCTCTTCTCGATGCTGAGGGTTTTCGCGAGGTTCGCGCGGTGTGCGTGGACGGTGCGACAGGTGCTGGTGCAACAAAAAACCCCTCGTGCCATGAGGCAAGCGAGGGGAGCGCGTCGGGCGGGAGCGTTGAGCAGGCGATGCTCAGCGTCGGCCGACGCGCTGTCCAAGTACGAGAATTCGGGTGCGCATGGCACTGACCTTCCCCCCGGCGCGCACCGACTGTCAAGTGGGTGGGACGGGAGTCTCATCATGTGAGCGCAGGACCGCACCGGTACGGAGCACCGAGGCGACCCCCGACGCATACCCTCCCGAGCCACCGGAACCGCCGGAACCGCCGCCCGCGTACACGGGTTCGGCCGGTCCTTGCGGCACCGGACAGTGGCCTGCGCCCAGTGCTCTGCGCAGCCGGTACTCGTCCAGCGGCCCGGAGAAGGCCATGCCCTGACCGTGCGTGCACCCCATCGCGCGCAGGGCGACGACCTGCTCGGGCAGGTCCACCCCGTCGGCCACGGACTGCATGCCCAGGTCCCCGGCGATCCGCAGCAGCCCACTGGTGATCTTGTGCAGCCGCGCGGACTCGACCACGCCCTCGACCAGGCTGCGGTCGAGTTTCAGTACGTCGACGGGGAGGCGTCTGAGAGCGGTGATCGCCGCGCAGTTGCTGCCGAAGCCGTCCAGGGCGATCCGGACGCCGACCCGCTTGAGCGCGGTCAGCCGGCGCTCCAGCTCGTCCAGGGAGATCCGCGGATCGGTCTCGGCCACCTCGACGACCAGCGAGCCGAAGGGCAGTCCGTGCCGGGTGAGCAGGGCTTCGATGGAGCCGAGCGGCAGCGAGCGGTCGAGGAGCCGGCGGGCGCCCACCCGGACCGCCACGGGCACCGCCACGCCGGTCGCCTGCCGCTCGGCGGCCTGCTCCACGGCCTCCTCGAGCAGCCAGCGGCCCAGCTCGGAGGTCTTCTCGCTGTCCTCGGCGACGCGCAGGAACTCCGCGGGGGTGAAGAGCACGCCCTGCGAGGAACGCCAGCGCGCCTGGGCGCAGACCGAGGTGATCCTGCCGTCCTGGAGGGACACCACAGGCTGGTGCAGCAGCGCGAACTCGCCGTCGTGCAGCGCGGCGCGCAGCCGGGTGGCCAGCTCCGCCCGGCGGACGACGTCCTGCTGCATCTGCGGCCGGTACAGCTCCACCCGGCCCTTGCCGCCGGCCTTGGCCCGGTACATGGCGAGGTCCGCGTTGCGCAGCAACTCGCCCGCGCCGAGAGCGGGTTCGGCGAAGGCGACACCGATGGAGGCGTTGACCCGGACATCGTTGCCGTCGATGAGGTAGGGCTGGGAGAGGGTCACCCTGAGGCGGTCGGCGAGCTCCAGGATGTGCCGCTCGCGGGCCTCCCGGTCGCGGGCGCCGTCGCCCACGATCAGGGCGGCGAACTCGTCGCCGCCCAGCCGGGAGGCGGTGTCGCCCTTGCGGACCGCGTCCCGGAGTCTGCGGGCCGCGTGGATCAGCAGTTCGTCGCCGGCCTGGTGGCCGATGGTGTCGTTGACGGCCTTGAAGCCGTCGAGGTCGATGAAGAGCACGGCCGTGCCCCTGAGGGCGGCGCCCCGGTCGGAGGCCCGGCGGCCGGACAGTGCCTGCTGGACGCGCCGGGTGAACAGGGAGCGGTTGGGCAGGTCGGTGAGCGGGTCGTGCTCGGCGTTGTGCTGGAGCTGTGCCTGGAGCCGCACGCGCTCGGTGACGTCCCGGCTGTTGAAGATGAGGCCGCCGTGGTGCCGGTTGACGGTCGATTCCACGTTCAGCCAGCCGTCGTCGCCGGAGCGGAACCGGCACTCGATGCGCGTGGTGGGCTCCTCGGCCGGGCCGGCGGCGAGGAACCGGCGTACCTCGTGCACGACGCAGTCCAGGTCCTCGGGGTGGATGAGCTGCGCCAGCTCCGTCCCCACCAGGTCCTCCGCGGGGCGGCCGTACACGCCGGCGGCGGCCGGGGAGACGTAGCGGAGGATGCCGCTCGGCGCGGCGATCATGATGACGTCGCTGGATCCCTGCACCAGGGAGCGGAAGTGGTTCTCCTTGTGGGCCAGTTCCTGGGTGAGGGTGATGTTGTCCAGCAGCATGATGCCCTGGCGGACGACGAGCGCGAGCACCACGGTGCCGCCGGTGAGCAGGACCACGCGGTCGACGCTGCGGCCGTTGAGGACGGTGTAGAGGATCCCCAGGGTGCACACCGCGGCGGCGAGGTACGGCGCGAGCGCGCCGAGGGAGCCGGCGATGGGCCGGGAGACCGGATACCGCCCGCGGTCCCCTCCGGGGGCGGCCGGATGCCGGAGGTTTCGGTGGTGGGGGTACGGGTGGTGGGGGTACGGGTGGTGGACCGGGTCGTAGGCCGCGTCGTGGATCGTGTGGTGACCCGGATCGTGGGCGGCCCGGTGCCCGTTCGCCCGGGAGAGCGGTCCGCCGCGCGGTCCGGGCAGGTGCTCGCGCACCACGCGCGTGTGCCCCCCGTCCTCGGGCCGGCCGCCCCGAGGACGGGTCCAGGGCGCGTACGCCAGGAGCAGCGAACCGGCGAACCAGCCCGCGTCGAGCAGTTGCCCCGAGCGGTAGGTGTCGTGCAGCAGCGGGGAGGTGAACAGGGCGTCGCACATCACGGTGAGCGCGAGCGCGCCGATCGCGGTGTTGACCGCGGAGCGGTTGACCGCCGACCGCCGGAAGTGCAGCGCCAGCACCATACTGACCAGGGCGATGTCGAGCAGCGGATACGCCAGGGACAGCGCGGTGTGCGCCACGTCCTCGCCCCCGGCCTGCGCGGTCCGGGCGAGCGCGAGGCTCCACGCGAGCGTGAGCAGGGAGCCGCCGATCAGCCAGGCGTCCAGGCCCAGGCAGACCCAGCCGGCCTTGGTCACCGGCCGTTTGGCGAGCACCAGCAGCCCCACGATGGCGGGCGGCGCGAAGCACAGGAAGAACAGGTCGGCGTAGCTGGGGCTGGGCACGGGGAGCCCGAGGACCACCTCGTACCACCCCCAGACGAGATTGCCGAGGGAGGCCATGGCGGAGGAGATGCCGAACAGCAGCCAGGCGGGCCGGAAGCGGATGCGGGGGCCGCGCGCGTACAGGACGCAGGACACGGCGGCCGCGGCCGCCGCGGCGCTCAGTCCGAAATCACCCATGATCAGTGCGAGTCGGTCCGACCCCCAGCCGAAGGCCGCCCCGATCGCGTAGGCCGCGCAGACGACGGCGAGGGCGAGCTGCGGCAGCAGTCCCTGACGACGGGCCACGGCGGGCGGGCCGGGCAGCAGCGCTTCCGGGTCGGGGTGCGCCCGCACCGCTCCGTCGAGCGTGGTCGTGGCGGCCGGCGCACTCACCGGCCCCTCCCGGGACGGTCGCCGCTGCGGGTGGGGTGAGCGCGGGTACGGTGACCGCTGCGGTGATCCCGGCTGCGCGCGGTCGTGCGCCTGGGTCGCCGACGGCGGCTCAATCGCGTCGGATCGCTTGTCCATAGGCCGTGCATCGCCCGTCGCCCCCCTCACAGTCTGCAATGTCGATCCCCCGCGCCGATCGGTCAGCGGCGCTGCCCTGTCGGGACGATACACCAGTATCGTCACTCAGGGACATAGCTTCTCTACGCTCTGTAACGATCACTTGATATATGAGTACCCACCGCACCCGGAAAAACGCGGACGGTACTCGAAGTGGACTACAGGTCTGCCGCCCCCGTCACCAGGATCACGTTCCGAAGCTCTTTTCGGTTCAAGAACCGGTTCAACTGGTCCACCAGCAGCCGCTCGGCGCGTGGCCGGAACGCGGAGGTGGGTCCGCCGACGTGCGGGCTGATGAGGACGCCCGGCGTCCGCCACAGGGGATGCTCCGAAGGGAGCGGTTCGGGATCGGTCACGTCGAGGGCCGCGGTGATACGGCCGGTCGACACCTCGGTGAGCAGCGCCGAGGTGTCGACGACGGGTCCCCGGGCCACGTTGACCAGCAGCGCGCCGTCCTTCATCCGGGCGAGGAAGCCGGCGTCCACGAGGTGGTGGGTGGCCTCCGTGAGCGGGGTGGAGAGAACGACGACGTCCGCCTCGGGCAGCAGCGCGGGCAGTTCGGTGAACGGATGCACCGGGCCGCGCGCCGTGGTGCGTGCGGAGCGCGCGACGCGCGCCACCCGCGCGAGCTCGAACGGAACGAGCCGGTCCTCGATGGCCGCGCCGATGGCTCCGTAGCCCACGATGAGCACGTTCCGGTCGGCGAGCGCGGGCCGGAATCCGCCGAGCCACTCCCCCTTGTCCTGCGCCCGCACGAAGTCGGGCAGGCCGCGCAGCGAGGCGAGGATCAGGGCGAGCGCCAGCTCCGCCGTGCTCGCCTCGTGCACGCCGCGCGCGTTGCACAGCCGTACGCCGGGGCCCACGTGGCGCAGGCCCGGCTGGACGTGGTCGACGCCGGCGGACAGGGTCTGCACGACCTCGACCGAGCTCATCAGCGGCAACGGGCGCACCCCGACGTCACCGGGCTTCATGTACGGCACGACGTAGAACGCGCAGTCGGCCGGGTCCGCCGGGTACTCCTTCGCGCCGTCCCAGAACTGGTACCCCGGCCCCTTCGGAAGGCCCTCGATCTCGTCCGGCGGGATGGGAAGCCACACGTCAGCAGTCATGCAGCGGAGGCTACGTCAGGGGCCCGCGGCGCCAGAGGTTAGGTTGGGGTCCGGGATAGGGAGGGTCACGACCAGGTGGAGCGCAGGACGATCGGCGCGGCGGCGCTCGCGGTGGGGGCCGTCGGACTCGGGTGCATGCCGATGAGCTGGGCCTACAGCACCTCGCGGCAGCGCGGCGAGGACTCGCTCAGGGCGGTGCACCGGGCACTGGACCTGGGGTCGACACTGCTGGACACGGCCGACATGTACGGCCCGTTCACCAACGAACTGTTGCTGGGGCGGGTGTTGAAGGAGCGGCGCGGTGACGCCTTCGTGTCGACGAAGGTGGGGCTGCTGGTGGGCGATCAGCACATCGTGGCCAACGGCCGCCCCGGGTACGTGAGAAGGGCCTGCGACGCCTCGTTGCGCCGGTTGCAGACCGACGTCATCGACCTGTACCAGCTGCACCGGACGGATCCGGAGGTCCCCGTCGAGGAGACCTGGGGCGCGATGGCGGAGCTCGTACGGGCCGGAAAGGTAAGGGCGTTGGGGCTCTGCGCGGTCGGTGCGCGGTCCGCGCGGCGGCCGGGGGCCCGGCTGCACGACGCGACGGTCCGGCAACTGGAGCGGGTGCAGCAGGTGTTCCCGGTGAGCGCCGTGGAGGCGGAGCTGTCGGTGTGGTCGCCGGAGGCGCGGGAGGCACTGCTGCCGTGGTGCGCGGCGCGCGGTGTGGGTTTCCTGGCCGCGATGCCGCTGGGCAACGGCTTCCTGACCGGCACGCTGACGCCCGGTGGGGGTTTCGAGGCGGACGATCTGCGGGCCCGGCATCCCCGTTTCACCGCCGAGATGATGGCCGCGAACCAGCCGATCGTGGCCGGCCTGCGCCGGGTCGCCCGCCGGCACGGCGAGGATGTCACCCCGGCGCAGGTGGCTCTGGCCTGGGTACTGGCCCAGGGCCGGCAGGTGATCCCGCTGCCGGGTACCAAGCGGGAGCGGTGGGTCGCCGAGAACGCGGGGGCGGCGGACCTGCGGCTGGCGGAGGCCGACCTGGCGGAGATCGCGGACCTGCCCGCGGCCCAGGGGTCGTGGGACTGAGACGGAGGCCCGCGGGAGCGGGACCGGAGGTCACGGGCACTCGGGCCGCCGGCGCGGGACCGGGACCGGGACCGGGAGGCGAGGGTCGCCGGGCCGGGTCCGTGGGACCGGAACCCGGGGCGCAACCGGTCGGGTCGATCGTGACGGGCGGGCTCCGGAAGGGGGCGGGTCCTCGGGCCGTAGCCGTGGGAGCAGGCCCCGGGGCCCTGGACCGCCGGGCCGAAATCGCGGGGTCCGGGCCGGGGCCGGACGGTGAGCGGTGGTTCGGTCTCCCGTGATCGGGAACTTGTGGGGCGCGGGCGGTGTATGACAGGGAGAACCCGCCGCGTCGAAGGGACGACATCGTGCACCATCGAGCAGTTACGGCCGTGCTGGCCACCGCCGTGCTCCTGCTGACGGCCGGCTGTTCCTCCGACGACGGGGGGTCGCCGGGCGCAGACGACAGCTCCTCCCCGGGCGGTACGGCGGGGCGGTCGGCCTCCCCGGAGAGCGGCGCCGAGGAGACACCGCCCTCGAAGGGCTCGGCGAAGGTGCTCCGTACGGTCGGTACGGACCTGCGCTCCCCCTGGGGGCTCGCGCCCCTGGCCGACGGCGATCTGCTGGTGTCGTCGCGTGACGATGCCACGATCAGCCGGGTCGACGCCGAGACGGGCGAGACCTCCGAGCTGGGCGAGGTGCCCGGGGTGTCGCCGTCCGGCGAGGGCGGTCTGCTCGGCATCGCGCTCTCTCCCGACTACGCCTCGGACCGCATGGTCTACGCCTACTTCACCTCGGCCTCGGACAATCGCGTCGTCCGCATGATCTACGACGAGGGCAAGCCCGAGGGCGAGCGGCTGGGCGCGCCGGACACGGTGCTGCGCGGCATCCCCAAGGGTGTGGTCCACAACGGCGGCCGGATCGCGTTCGGCCCGGACCGGATGCTGTACGTGGGCACGGGCGAGAGCGGCGACACCGGCCTCTCCCAGGACGAGAAGTCGCTGGGCGGCAAGATCCTGCGGCTGACCCCGGAGGGTGAGCCGGCGCCGGGCAACCCGCTCCCCGACTCCGCCGTGTACTCGCTGGGCCACCGCAATGTGCAGGGCCTCGCCTGGGACTCCAGGCAGCGGCTGTTCGCTTCGGAGTTCGGCCAGAACACCTGGGACGAGCTGAACGCGATCGAGCCCGGCGACAACTACGGCTGGCCCGAGGCGGAGGGCACGTCCGACGAGGGCGGCTTCCACGATCCGATCGCCCAGTGGAGCACGGACGAGGCCTCCCCCAGCGGCATCGCGTACGCAAAGGGGTCGATCTGGATGGCGGGCCTGCGCGGGGAGCGCCTGTGGCGGATCCCGCTCAGGGGCACGGAGACCTCGGCGGACCCGCAGGCCTTCCTGGAGGGCGAGTACGGGCGGCTGCGCACGGTGGCGGCGGCGGGCGACGACAGGCTGTGGCTGGTCACCAGCAACACGGACGGCCGCGGCGACCCGGGCGGCGAGGACGACCGCATCCTGGAGGTCCAGGTGAGCTGAGGCCCAGGTGAGCCGGGGACGGCCGTCCGGTGCCGGTTCGGGGTGGTCCGGTGACGGGCGTACGACGACCTTTCCGGACGCGAGGTCTGTCGGCCCGCGTCCGGGACCGGCGTCGCCGGCGTCCTCCCGGGTCGGTTCGAGCCGGTTCCGCTCGTCCCGCTGCTGTCACTCGCCCCGGCGGGGCTCATACGGCTCGGGCGAACCGGTGGCGGCGTGGGCGGCGGCTATGGCTCTCGTACTCGGCGCCCTGCGCTCGTCGTCGGCCCGGCGGATGAGGTCGGCGGAGCGGTACTTGGCGATCTCGTACTCGTACACGGTGTGTTCCCTCTGGGAGTCGGTGTCCGGCGTCGCTTTCCGCGATGCCTCCACCCTCGTCTCCCGGGCAGGACCGCCGCATCGGGAGAATTCCGCATCTTCGGCGGCCGCAAGGACCCCTTAGGAGTTCCTTGCGCTATGAGCGTCCGATGCGGCCGCGTGGTCCGGTGCCGTGCGCCGCAAGGCGCCACAGAGCCCTCGTAACGGAGCTACCAGGGCTTTTCGGCAACGCGGCGAGGTGCGGTGCCGGACCACGCGACCCGGGCGGGCACAGCGCAAGGACCCCTTGGACACGGGTGAGGGGCCCCGGTCCGGCCATGAGGTGCTCGTGGCCGGACCAGGGCCCCTTTGGGACTGCTGCAGGAACCGTCCGAAGGCCCCGGTGCCTGCCGGGGACCCGCGACGGCTCAACCCGCGGCGGGCAGCCCCAGCAGGACGTCGGTGTACTTGAGTACGGCGAACAGCAGTCCGATGGCGCCGAATGCGACACCGGCCCAGGCGACCGACTTGATCCAGGGCGTCTGCGCGGCGCCGGGCGTCCCGAACGCGGGCCGGACGAGCACCGCCACGCCCACGATCAGCGCGGTGAGCGCGAACAGGCCGCCCCACAGCGCGCTGGTCTGCCAGGCGTCGCCGTAGACCTCCTTGATCTGGACGGCGACGGTCGAGTCCGCGGCGGTCTCCAGCTGGCCGACCAGGGTCTCGCGGGCGGCTGCCACCGTGCCGAGCCAGCTGCCGGTGAGCGAGACGACGCCGAGTCCGGCGGAGACGACGGCCGCGGCGCCCTGCCCGACCCCGGTGGCGCCCCGGGCCTCCGGCTCCGAGACCGCTTCCGGCTCCGTCCCCGGCTCCGTCTCCGGCTCCGTCTCCGGCTCCGTCTCCGGCTCCGTGGTGCCGCCGTCGACCGTGTCCGCGGCAGCGACCGCCCCGGCCCCAGTCTCGGTCCCGCTCCCGTCCGCGCCGGTGTCCGCGCTGTTGTCCTCGGCCTTGGCCGCTTTCTCGGTCTCGGTCTTGGTTCCCATGGGGCGCACCGTACGGACGCTCTCTGAGAAGTCCCTTAATGATCGCTGTGCGCCGCGCGCGCCGTCCGCCACTCGGGAGCCAGCACCGACCACACCTCCAGGTCGTGCCGTACTCCGTGGTGGAGGTGGGCCGCGCGCCGTACCCCGTCCCGGGTCATGCCGAGCCGGCGGGCCGTGTTGAGGCTGGGCTCGTTGCCGGCGGCGGCGACCCACTCCACGCGGTGGATGCCCCGCTGCTCGATCACCCAGTCGATCAGCACCCGCATGGCGCGCGTGACGAGCCCGCGGCCGGTGGCGGCCGGCTCCAGCCAGCAGCCGACCTCGCAGGTGCCGCCTGCGGCGTCGAAGTTCAGCGTGAGCACCCCGCCCACGAGCGTGCCGTCCAGCCACAGGCCGTGCAGCGCGGCCGTGTCGGCGGCGCGGAAGTCGGCGTACCGCTGGAGGGCCTCCCGCGCGGTGGGCACGTCGACGGCCTTGGAGCCGAAGGGGACGTACCGGTTGATGAATTCCCGGCCCCGCTCCAGGTGGGCGAGGAACTCCTCCGCGTGCCAGGGCTCCAGGGGACGCAGTTCGGCTCCGTCGTCACCCAGTCGTATCGCGTACATCCGTCTGCCGTTCCTCCCTGGTGAACACGTCCTCCACCCCGGTGTCGGTGGCGGCGGCCAGCCTCTCATGGGCGGCGCGGCTCTCCGGCGGCTCGATGCTGATCCGCGGCAGGATCCGGTCCAGCCGGGCGGGCAGCCACCAGTTGGCGCCGCCGAGCAGATGCATGAGCGCGGGGACGAGCAGGGTGCGCAGCACGAAGGCGTCGAGGGCGACGGCGGCGGCGAGCGCGATGCCGAACATCGCTATGACGCGGTCGCCGGTCAGGACGAAGGCGAGGAAGACCGAGATCATGATCACGGCCGCGGAGTTGATCACCCGGCCGGTCTCGGCGAGGCCGACCCGTACCGCGCGCCGGTTGTCCCCGGTCTCCAGCCATTCCTCGTACATCCGGCTGACCAGGAAGACCTGGTAGTCCATGGAGAGTCCGAAGAGGACCGACACCATGATCACGGGCAGGAAGGGTTCTATGGGGCCCCCGCTGCCGAGGCCCAGCAGTTCACTGCCCCAGCCCCACTGGAAGATCGCCACGACCACGCCGAAGGCGGCGGCGACGGCGGCCACGTTCATCGCGGCGGCCTTGAGCGGGATGACGACGGACCGGAAGGCGAGCAGGAGCAGCAGGCAGCCCAGGCCGACGACGACTCCGACGAACAGGGGCAGCTTGTCGACGATGACCTCGGCGAAGTCGTCGTAGCCGGCCGTCATACCGCCGACCCGCACGTCGAGGGCGGTTCCGGCCTCGGCGCGCGGCAGCACGTCCTCGCGCAGCCGGTCGACGAGGTCGCTGGTCCGCTTCGACTGCGGTGAGGACTCCGGTACGACGGTGAGGTACGCGGTACCGCCGTCGGCGCTGTGGACCACCGGCCCGACGTTCGCGACGCCCTCGGTCTCGCGCAGGGCGGGGCCGAGCGTGTCCAGGGCGAGCCGGTCGGCAGCGCCGTCGACCTCGGTCACGAGGGTGAGGGGGCCGTTCACACCGGGCCCGAAGCCGTCGGCGAGGAGGTCGTAGGCCTGGCGGGTGGTGGAGGTCTTCGGGTCGTTGCCCTGGTCGGAGGTGCCGAGATGGAGGGACCCGGTGGGCAGCGCGAGCACCGCCATGACGGCCAGGGCGAGCGCCCCGAGCAGCTTGGGCCTGCGTTCCACGAACGCCGCCCAGCGTGCGGCGAAGCCGGTCGGCGGTTCGGGCTGCGGGCCGGTCTCGGCCAGTCGGCGCCGTTCGCGGCGGCTGAGGGCGCGCATGCCGATGAGCGACAGCAGCGCGGGCAGCAGGGTGACCGAGGCGGCGACGGCCAGCACCACGGTGAGCGAGGCCGCGACGGCGACGCCGTTGAGGAAGTTCAGCCGGAGGATCAGCATGCCCAGCAGGGCGATGCACACGGTGGCCCCCGCGAACACGACCGCGCGTCCGGTGGTGGCGACGGCGTCGGTGGCGGCCTCGGCCACGGACAGCCCGCGCTTGAGTCCGCGCCGGTGCCTGGTCACGATGAACAGCGCGTAGTCGATGCCGACGCCGAGGCCGATCAGCATGCCCAGCATGGGCGCGAAGTCGGCGACGGTCATGACGTGCCCGAGCAGCACGATCGAGGCATAGGCGGTGCCGACGCCGACCAGCGCCGTGGCGATGGGCAGCAGCGAGGCGGCGAGCGAGCCGAAGGCGAGGAAGAGGACGACGGCGGCGACGGCCACTCCGACGGTCTCCGCGAGGTGCCCCTCCGGTGCCCCGGTCAGCGCGGCGGCGCTGCCGCCCAGTTCCACCTGGAGTCCGTCGGCCCGTGCGGCCCCGGCCGCGTCGAGCACGGCCGCCGCCTCGCCCTCGTCGATGTCCTTGGCCGGGTCGTCGTAGGTGACGGTGGCGTAGGCGGTGCGGCCGTCCGCGCTGATCCCTCCGGTGCCGTCGGCCCCGTACGGGCCGGCCACGGCGGCGATGCCGGGCAGATCCGCCATCCGGTCCAGGGTGCGGGTCATGCTCTGTTCGACGTCGGAGTCCCGGACGCTGCCGGACGGTGTGTGCCAGACCACGGTGTCGCTGTCGCCCGACAGGGCCGGGAAGCCCTCGCGCAGCAGTTCGGTGGCGTGCCCGGACTCGGTGCCGGGCACCTCGTAGTCGTTCGAGTACGCGTTCTGGGTCGCGAAGGCTCCCGCCGCGACCCCGCCGAGGGCGAGGAGCCACAGCAGAACGGTGATCAGACGGCGTCGGACACACCAGCGTGCGAGGGCTGCCACGAATCGTGCTCCCAGAGTGACGGTATGTGCATCTTTGGCCGGGAACAGTCACGCGTGACCGAACAGCCCGCAAAGAACGCATGAGCAATGAAGTGCACTCTTCCAGCCATGAATGATCCATTGCGGCGTTCGTGTCCTTGTTCACAGTTCGCAGGTCAGTCGAACTGATCCCCCAGCGCCATCACCATCAGCCCCACGATCAGCAGCCACAGCGCCCTGCGGGTCCGTCCGCGCGAGCCCAGGACGGCGGCGAGCGCGCAGGCGCCGGCGCCGCAGGCGTAGGCCAGCGGCACGAGGGCCGGGGTGGAGCCGGTGAGGCGGAGCAGCGCCGCTGCCGCCCCGGCCAGGCCGAGTACGGTCCCGGTACCGACCGCGGCCCACCGGGCCCGCCGGGCGGCCCGAAGGGCCTCTGCGCCCTGCTCGGCGTCTTCGGCGTCTTCGGCGTCTTCGGCGTGAGTGTCCGGGGGCAGGTCGGAATCAGTGCGTCCACTCATGGCGCGGGAGCGTAGCGCCCCATGCCCGGAAACCGGGATGCGGGGGGCCTGGGCGCCTGCTAGCGTCCGTCGGTCCGATGCTCCGCGGCATCCCGCCGCCCCGGCCGAAGCAGGTGCTTTGATGACGGTCCGCCCGATCTCCGACGCGAACCCTTCTTCCCGCACGGACCCGAGGAGTCCTTTCACCGATGTCGGACATCACATCGAGCACCCCTTCGCAAGACGACCTCACTGACCGCCTGACCCTGCCCCGCTACCCGCGCAGCGCCGCCTACGACGCCCGCTGGACCGTCGAGAACCAAATGGGCCCGCACGCGCTGTGGCTCCTGGAGTGGCTCGCCCCGGCCCTCGGCCTCGACACCCTGCGCCCCGGCGCCCGCGTGCTCGACCTGGGCTGCGGACGCGCCATGACGTCCGTCTTCCTGGCCAGGGAGTACGACGTCCAGGTCACCGCGGCCGACCTGTGGATCGGGCCCGGGGAGAACGCGCGCCGTATCGCCGGGGCGGGCGTCGCCGAGCGGGTACTGCCGGTCCTCGCCGAGGCGCACGACCTGCCCTTCGGCGACGAGAGCTTCGACGCGATCGTCTCCATCGACGCGTACCAGTACTTCGGCACCGACGATCTGTATCTGCCGTCGCTGGCCCGGCTGCTGAAGCCGGGCGGGCGGATCGGTGTCGTCGTCCCGGCGATGCGCGAGGAGATCGAGGGCAGCGAGCCGCCGGAGCACCTGAAGCCCTTCTGGGACCCCGCGTTCTGGTGCTTCCACACGCCCGGGTGGTGGCGGCGCCACTGGACCCGCAGCGGGGCCGTGGAGGTCGAGGCGGCCGACTGGCAGCCGGACGGCTGGCGGGACTGGCTGCTCTGGTGCGACGTCGTCGCCGAGGAGAGCACGGAGGAGTTCCACGTGCGGTCGAGCCGCGAGAGCGCGCGGATGCTGCGCGTGGACGAGGGCCGCGTGCTGGGCTTCGCCCGCGTGGTGGGGCGGCGGCCCTGACCGCGTGGGACGTGCGGCGCTGACCGCCCGGAGCGCCGGCCCCGTACGGGAGCCGGCCGCATGAAGGAGGGGGACGCGTCGAACCCGGTGCGTCCCCCTCTTCCGTTCCCGAGCGGCGCCTGAGGATCAGCCCTCGGCGACGCCCAGTTTCTCCAGGATCAGCTCCTTGACACGGGCCGCGTCCGCCTGGCCGCGGGTGGCCTTCATGACCGCGCCGACCAGCGCGCCGACCGCCGCCACCTTGCCGCCCCGGATCTTGTCCGCGACGCCCGGGTTGGAGGCGATGGCCTCCTCCACGGCGGCGGTGAGCGCGCCGTCGTCGGAGACGACCTTCAAACCGCGCTTCTCGACGACCTCGTCCGGCGTGCCCTCACCGGCGAGGACGCCCAGGATGACCTGGCGGGCCAGCTTGTCGTTCAGGTCGCCGGAGGTCACCAGCTCGGCGACCCGGGCGACCTGCTCCGGCGTGATCGTCAGCTCGTCGAGCGCCTTGCCCGACTCGTTGGCGCTGCGGGCGAGTTCGCCCATCCACCACTTGCGGGCGGAGGCCGCGTCCGCGCCGGCCCCGATCGTGGCGACGATCGGGTCCAGCGCACCGGCGTTGAGGATCGCCTGCATGTCGGTGCCGGAGATCCCCCACTCCTCGCGGAGCCGGCTGCGGCGCACCAGCGGCAGCTCGGGCAGCCCGGCGCGCAGTTCCTCGACCCACTCGCGGGACGGGGCGACGGGGACCAGGTCGGGCTCCGGGAAGTAACGGTAGTCCTCGGCCTCCTCCTTCACGCGGCCGGAGGTCGTCGACCCCGTGTCCTCGTGGAAGTGCCGGGTCTCCTGGATGATCGTCCCGCCGTCGTTCAGCACGGCGGCGTGCCGCTGGATCTCGAAGCGGGCCGCGCGCTCCACGGACCGCAGCGAGTTGACGTTCTTCGTCTCCGAGCGGGTTCCGAACTTCTCCCGGCCGTGCGGGCGCAGCGACAGGTTGACGTCACAGCGCATCTGCCCCATCTCCATCCGGGCCTCGGACACGCCGAGCGCCCGGATGAGCTCGCGCAGTTCACGCACGTAGGCGCGGGCGACCTCGGGGGCTCGCTCGCCCGCTCCCTCGATCGGCTTGGTGACGATCTCGATGAGCGGGATGCCGGCCCGGTTGTAGTCGAGCAGGGAGTGGGACGCGCCGTGGATACGGCCGGTGGCGCCGCCGACGTGCGTCGACTTGCCGGTGTCCTCCTCCATGTGGGCGCGCTCGATGTCCACGCGGAAGGTCTCGCCGTCCTCCAGCTGCACGTCGAGGTAGCCGTTGAAGGCGATCGGCTCGTCGTACTGGGAGGTCTGGAAGTTCTTCGGCATGTCCGGATAGAAGTAGTTCTTCCGGGCGAAGCGGCACCACTCGGCGATCTCGCAGTTCAGCGCGAGACCGATCTTGACGGCGGACTCGACCCCGGTCGCGTTGACGACCGGGAGCGCGCCCGGCATGCCGAGGCAGGTGGGGCAGGTCTGGGTGTTCGGGTCGGCGCCGAGCGTGGTCGAGCAGCCGCAGAACATCTTGGTCCTGGTGCCGAGTTCGACATGGACCTCGAGGCCCATGACGGGGTCGTACGACGCCAGCGCGTCCTCGTACGACACCAGGTCGGTCGTGGTGGTCACGGTGTAACTTCCCTCTCAGCCCAGCAGGACGTCGTCGTCGCCCAGCCGCTTCAGCTCGCGGTACAGGATGGCGAGGCCGGTGACGATCGCGACAGCGGACACGGTGGCGTCGATCAGGACCAGGGTGTCCTTCTCGTGCCGCGCCTTCTTGACACGCTTGGCGACACCGAACGCGCTGAACGCGGTACCGGCCATGGCCAGATACGTGCCGGACTTGGACTTCTTGAAACCCTTGGCCTTGGTCAGTGCACTCACAGCGACGGAGCCTCCTCGATCAGCGGGTGGCCCCACTTTTCCACGAAGGCCGCCTCGACGGCTGCGCCCACCTTGTAGAGGCGGTCGTCCTTCATGACCGGGGCGATGATCTGCAGTCCGACCGGCAGGTTGTCCTCGGGCGCGAGGCCGCAGGGCAGCGACATGGCCGCGTTGCCCGCCAGGTTGGTCGGGATGGTGCACAGGTCGGCGAGGTACATCGCCATCGGGTCGTCGGCGCGCTCGCCGATCGCGAAGGCGGTGGTGGGCGTCGTCGGGGAGACGATCACGTCGACCTGTTCGAACGCCGTGTCGAAGTCCTGCTTGATCAGCGTACGGACCTTCTGGGCGCTGCCGTAGTAGGCGTCGTAGTAGCCGGAGCTGAGGGCGTAGGTGCCGAGCATGATACGGCGCTTGACCTCGGGGCCGAAGCCGGCCTCGCGGGTCAGCGAGGTGACCTCCTCGGCGGAGTGCGTACCGTCGTCACCGGTCCGCAGGCCGTAACGCAGGCCGTCGAAGCGGGCGAGGTTGGAGGAGCACTCGGACGGCGCGATCAGGTAGTACGCCGAGAGCGCGAGGTCGAAGGACGGGCAGTCCAGCTCGACGATCTCGGCGCCGAGGTCCTTCAGCAGGGCGACGGTCTCGTCGAACCGCTGGATGACGCCGGCCTGGTAGCCCTCGCCGCGGAACTGCCTGACCACGCCGACCCGCATGCCGGTGACCGAGCCGTTGCGGGCGGCCTCGACGACCGGCGGGACCGGGGCGTCGATGGAGGTGGAGTCGAGCGGGTCGTGCCCGGCGATGACCTCGTGCAGCAGGGCCGCGTCCAGGACCGTGCGGGCGCAGGGGCCGCCCTGGTCGAGGGAGGAGGAGAACGCCACCATGCCGTAGCGGGAGACCGCGCCGTAGGTCGGCTTCACGCCGACCGTGCCGGTGACGGAGGCCGGCTGGCGGATGGAGCCGCCGGTGTCGGTGCCGATGGCGAGGGGGGCCTGGAAGGAGGCGAGCGCGGCGCTCGACCCGCCGCCGGAGCCGCCGGGGATCTTGGTGAGGTCCCAGGGGTTGCCGGTCGGTCCGTAGGCGCTGTTCTCGGTCGAGGACCCCATGGCGAACTCGTCCATGTTGGTCTTGCCGAGGATGACGACGTCGGCGGCCTTGAGCCGCTTGGTGAGCGTCGCGTCGTACGGCGGGATCCAGCCCTCGAGGAGCTTGGAGCCGACGGTGGTCGGGATGCCCTCGGTGGTGAAGATGTCCTTGAGCGCGAGGGGGACGCCGGCCAGCGGGCCGAGCTTCTCGCCCTTGGCGCGCTTCTCGTCGACGGCGCGGGCCTGGGCGAGGGCGCCCTCGCGGTCGACGTGCAGGAAGGCGTGCACCTTCTCGTCGACGGCCTCGATCCGGGCCAGGTGTGCCTCGGTGACCTGGACGGCGGTGAGTTCGCCGGAGGCGATCCTCGCGGCGGTCTCGGCGGCCGTGAGCCTGATGATGTCCGTCATGGGATTCAGTCCTCCCCCAGGATCTGCGGCACCTTGAAACGCTGCTGCTCCTGGGCCGGGGCGCCGGAGAGCGCCTGCGCGGGGGTGAGCGAGGGACGGACCTCGTCCGGGCGCATGACGTTCGTCAGCGGGAGCGGGTGCGAGGTCGGCGGTACGTCTTGGTCGGCGACCTCGCTGACGCGGGCCACCGCGCCGATGATGTCGTCGAGCTGGCCTGCGAAGTGGTCGAGCTCTTCGGGCTTCAGCTCCAGACGCGCCAGCCGGGCGAGGTGGGCGACCTCCTCGCGCGTGATGCCAGGCATGCAGCGTTCCTCTGGGTGAGTGTGCGGTTCGGGCTAGGACCTGCCGTCGTGTCCCGGGCGGCCGGGTGTGGCGCGACTGGCGGGAAGGTGACGACAGGCCCCAATCCTATGGGTCGCCGCCCCGTACCCGTGAAACGGTTTCCCCGCGCCCCCGAAAACGGTGCCGCCACCCGGACCCCGGACCCACAGCGTGGCTGGTGCGAAGCCGGTGGCCGGCCCCACGACGGGGCCAGTGCCAGGGCCGACGTCCGGCCCCGCGACGGACCCGGTGTCAGACCGGGCGGCCAAAGTCGTCGGCGGCTGCCGCGGGGAGGGCGGCCGCCGGGCGCTGCCAGCCGCGGGAGCCGCGGGCGAGGAGCCAGGCCGTGGTTTCGTCGGGCGGCATCGCGGCCGCGACCAGCCAGCCCTGGACGGCGTCGCAGCCGAGGTCGCGCAGGCGTTCCCAGGTCTCGTCGTCCTCGACGCCCTCGGCGACGACGAGCAGTCCGAGCGAGTGGGCGAGGTCGACGGTGCAGCGCACGATCTCGGCGTCCTCGGTGTCGACGGCCAGCCTGGCCACGAACGAGCGGTCGATCTTCAGCTCGCTGACGGGCAGCCGCCGCAGGTGCACGAGGGAGGAGTAGCCGGTGCCGAAGTCGTCGAGGGACATCTTCACGCCGTGCCCGGTCAGTCCGTTGAGGGTGTCGGCGGCGCGCTGCGGGTCCTCCAGGAGGACGTTCTCGGTGATCTCGAGCTGGAGTGCTCCCGCCGGAACCCCGTGCCGGGCCAGTCGCGCCGCGACGGAGCCGGCGAAGCCGGGGCTGTGGACGTCGCGCGGGGAGACGTTGACCGCGACCGGCGCGAACAGTCCCTGGGCACGCCAGCGGGCGACCTGCCCGAGGGCGGTCTCCAGCACGTAGTCGGTGAGCTGCGGCATCAGGCCGGAGGACTCGGCGATGGCTATGAACTCGTCCGGCGGCACCCTGCCGCGCTCCGGGTGCACCCAGCGGACCAGGGCCTCCAGGCCCGCGACCTGTCCGTCGAAGCGGACCTTGGGCTGGTAGTGGAGCTGGACCTCGCGCGCGTCCAGGGCCCGGCGCAGGTCGCCCAGGAGTCCCAGTCGGTCGGGGGTGTTGGAGTCCCGCTTGGACTCGTAGACCTCGACGCCCGTGCGGTCCCGTTTGGCCTGGTACATCGCCACGTCCGCGCGCCGCAGCAGGCCCTCCGCGTCGAGGGCGTGGTCGGGGAAGACGGCGACGCCCGCGCTGGCCTCCAGCACGAGGGTGAGGCCGTCGAGGTCGAGCGGCGAGCTGAGGGCGGACACCAGGCCGCGGGCGACCCGGGTCGCCGACGTGATGGAGTCGGCGACCGGCAGTAAGACGGCGAACTCGTCGCCACCGAGCCGCGCGGCCTCCGCCCCGCGCGGCAGGGCCAGCCTCAGCCGGTCGGCGATCTGCAGCAGCAGCCGGTCACCCGCGAGGTGACCGAGCGTGTCGTTGACCGACCGGAACCGGTCGAGGTCGATCAGCATGAGGGTGGCGCGGGCGCCGGCGCGCTCGGCGTCGTCCAGCGCGGTCCAGATGCGCTCGAGGAGCCACTGGCGGTTGGGCAGTCCGGTCAGCGGATCGCGCAACTGCTCCTCCGCGCGGGCCCTGGCCATCCACAGCGTGGAGTCGAGCGCGATCAACGGGATGGCGAACAGCGGCAGGACGACCGGCCGGGCGTCGGCGACCACGCAGATCAGCGGCGCTATGCCGAGCAGCGCCACCGCGACCAGGCCCTGTCTGACCAGGGCGGTGCGGGCGACCGTGGGCAGTCCGCCCCGCGGGACGTGCAGGTACCAGTGGAGGGCGCGGGTGACCACGAGATACGCGGCGGCGACGAGCACCACCTCGAAGGCCGTGTGCAGCCCCCAGGTGTCGGGGGTCGCCGGGGACTCGACGGACGGTACGGATCCGAGCAGGGCCAGCACCAGCGCGCCGGCGCCGATGCCGAGCAGGTCCACCGCGCCGTGCAGGATGCCGTGCCGCCAGCGGCCCCGCCGGGCCATGCCGACCAGCACGACCACGGTGAGGCTGACCATGCCTGCCGGGACCCAGCCGTAGAGCAGCAGCACGGCGAGGGTGACGGCGGCGCCCGAGCCGGTGCCGCCCCACCAGCGGGAGCGGCCCAGCATCACCAGGTGGCCGACGACGATCCCGGTCAGTACGGCCAGGGACCAGCCGACGCGGCCGGACGGGAAGAGCGCGTGACCGCCGGTGAACGCTCCGAGGACGCCGGCGCCGAGCACGAACGCGGCGGCCGAGACGACCGCGGTGGGCAACGCGGGCCAGGAGAGGTGCCGTTCCGCGTGCGCTTCGGACAGCCCGGGGCCGTCCGCCGACAGTCCGGTGGCGAGCGAGGGCGCTTCGGGGCCCCGTCCGGTGCCCGGCCGGCCGGCCGGCCGCCCCGCGGCCCGCTGTCCGGTGCCGCTCACCCCTTCGGGGCGCGCGTCCGCGGTGCGCGCCCCGGGACGCCCTGGTGCGCCCACAGGCCCCGCGGGCCGCCCTGCCCCACGTCCGCGCCGCCGTGCGGCCGCCATGCGGCGCACACCCAGGCGCAGCCGTGAGCCCGGGGCGACGCTCTCGGTGGGTTCCATTCCCGTCCCTCTCACAGCCGGCGGCGCCCACGCCACACGGCTCGATGCCTGACAACCCCCGGCGGCTGCGTGATAGAAAGCCCTTCCACGGTGCCACCACGAACACAGGGATGCCCCGGCCGCAGCTGGGCACGGCGGGCGCACCTCCCAACAGTAGGCCGCAGAAGGCTTTTGGGGCACCGGTCGCCGACGGTTGCCCGAATGCGCCCCAGCCACCCGTATCCATCTGGTATGCGCCGATCGGGTGACCTTCCCCCGCTGCTTCCCGACTGCCCCCCGACCGCTCCCCCACTACTTTGCGGGCTGTTCCCCGGACTGCTCCTCGACGGGCAGCGCCGCGTCGGCCGCGGCCTGTGGCCCTTCGTCGAGCAGGACGGTGAAGCCCTCCTCGTCCAGGACCGGCACCTTGAGCTGCATCGCCTTGTCGTACTTCGACCCCGGGTTGTCGCCGACGACGACGAAGGACGTCTTCTTCGAGACCGAACCGGTCACCTTCGCTCCCCGGGTCTGCAGCGCCTCCTTCGCGCCGTCCCGGGTGAAGCGCTCCAGGGTGCCGGTCACCACGACCGTCAGTCCCTCGAGCGGACGCGGGCCCTCCTCCTCGCCGGCCCCCTCGTCCTCCATGCGGACCCCGGCCGCCCGCCACTTGCGGATGATCTCGCGGTGCCACTCCTCGGCGAACCACTGCTTGACGGAGGCGGCGATGATGCCGCCGACGCCCTCGGTGGCGGCCAGTTCCTCCTCGGTGGCCTGCTCGATCCGGTCGATGGACCGGAACTCCCGGGCCAGCGCCTCCGACGCGACCGGGCCGACGTGCCGGATCGACAGACCGGTGAGGACCCGGGCGAGCGGCCGCTCCTTGGCCGCCGCGATGTTCGCCAGCATCGCGACCGCGTTCTTGCGCGGTTCGCCCTCCTGGTTGGCGAAGACGGTGGCCGTCTTCTCCTCGCCCGTCTTCGGGTCCCGCTTGGGCAGACCGCTGTCCTGGTCGAGGACGTACGCCCTGATGGGCAGCAGCTGCTCGACGGTGAGGTCGAAGAGGTCGCCCTCGTCCTTCAGCGGCGGGTCGGCCGGCTCGAGGGGCCCGGTGAGCGCGGCGGCGGCGACATAGCCGAAGTGCTCGATGTCCAGCGCCTTGCGGCCCGCGAGATAGAACAGGCGCTCCCGCAACTGGGCGGGGCAGGTACGGGCGTTGGGGCAGCGCAGGTCGACGTCGCCCTCCTTCATCGGCCGCAGCGGCGTACCGCACTCCGGGCACTCGGCCGGCATCACGAAGGCGCGCTCACTGCCGTCCCGCAGGTCGGCGACCGGCCCGAGGATCTCCGGGATGACGTCACCCGCCTTGCGCAGCACCACCGTGTCCCCGATGAGGACGCCCTTGGCCTTGACCACGTCCTGGTTGTGCAGCGTGGCGAACTCCACCTCGGAGCCGGCCACGGTGACCGGCTCGACCTGCGCGTACGGCGTGACCCTGCCCGTACGGCCCACGCCCACGCGGATGTTGACCAGTGTGGTGTTGACCTCCTCGGGCGCGTACTTGTACGCGATGGCCCAGCGCGGTGCGCGCGAGGTGGAGCCGAGGCGGCCCTGGAGCGGGATCTCGTCGAGCTTGATCACCGCGCCGTCGATCTCGTGCGCCACGGAGTGCCGGTTCTCGCCGTAGTACGCGATGAACTCCCGTACGCCGGCGAGGCCGTCGACCACGCGGTTGTGCGCGGAGGTGGGCAGGCCCCAGGTCTTCAGCAGGTCGTACGCCTCGGAGAGGCGGGCGAGGCCCTCGAAGCCCTCCAGGGCGCCGATGCCGTGGACGACCATGTGCAGCGGGCGGGTGGCGGTGACGCGCGGGTCCTTCTGACGCAGCGAACCGGCCGCCGCGTTGCGCGGGTTGGCGAAGGGCTTGTCGCCGGCCTCCACCAGGCGGGCGTTGAGGCCCTGGAACTCCTCCATCGGGAAGAAGACCTCGCCGCGGATCTCCACGAGGTCGGGCACCTCGTCACCCTTCAGGCGGTCCGGGATCTCGGTGATCGTCCGCACGTTGGGCGTGATGTCCTCGCCGGTGCGGCCGTCACCACGGGTCGCCGCGCGGACCAGGCGCCCGTGCTCGTAGGTGAGGTTCACCGCGAGGCCGTCGACCTTCAGCTCGCACAGGAAGTGGAACTCCTGCTCGCCCAGCTCCCGGTGGATGCGCTCGGCCCAGGCGGCGAGGTCGTCGTCGTTGAAGGTGTTGTCGAGGGAGAGCATGCGGGAGCGGTGCTGGACGGACGTGAACTCCGTCGCGTACGCCCCGGCGACCTTCTGGGTCGGGGAGTCGGGGGTGCGCAGCTCCAAGAACCGCTCCTCCAGCGCCTCCAGTTCGCGCAGCAGCCGGTCGAACTCGGCGTCGCTGACGACGGGCGCGTCGTTCACGTAGTACCGGAAGCGGTGCTCCTCGATCTGCTCGGCGAGCCGGGCGTGCTGCTCCCGTGCCTCGGCCGGCACGCTCGTCGTCTCCGCCTGCTGGTCACCCGCCACCGTGTGTCCTTCCGTCACTCTGGGTCGTCCGCGAGGGATCTCGCCGCCCGGACGCAGTGCGCGTAGGCGGTGCGCGCGTACTCCGGGGACGCCCCCGCGAGTCCGCACGCCGGGGTGACCGTGACCGCCTCCGCGAGAAGGCCCGGTCGCAGCCCCAGCCTGCGCCACAGCGTTCTGACACCCATGACGCTACCGGCAGGGTCCGACAACGGGCCGTCCGTGCCCGGCACGACACCGGTGAACAGCCGGGCGCCGCTCTCGACCGCCTCCCCGATCGTGTCGTCGTCACCTTCGGTGAGGAGCGAGAAGTCGAAGGAGACCGCCTGCGCGCCAGCCCTCCGCAGCAGGGCGAACGGCACGTCGGGCGCGCACGAGTGGACCACGACCGGGCCGCCGTCGTGCACGGCGAACACGTCCCTCAGCCCGGACTCGACGAGCTGACGGTCCACCGCGCGGTGGGTGCGGTAGCCGCTGGCGCTGCGCACCCGGCCGTGCAGGACGTCGGTGAGGGAGGGCTCGTCGAGCTGGAGGACGAGCCGTGCGCCGGGCACGCGCCGGCCCACCTCGGCGAGGTGCAGGCGCAGCCCTTCGGCGAGCGAGGCGGCCAGGTCCCGGCAGGCGCCGGGGTCGGAGAGGGCCACCTCGCCGTTGCGCAGCTCCAGCTGGGCGGCGAGCGTCCAGGGGCCGACGGCCTGCACCTTCAGCGGGCCCTCGTACCCCTGGGTGTACTCCTCCAGCGCGTCGAGGTCCTCGCCGAGCCAGGAGCGGGCCCGCCTGGTGTCGCGTCCGGGCCGGTCCCCGAGCCTCCAGCCGCTGGGCTCCACGCGTGCGTACAGCTCGACGAGCATCCCGGCGGTCCGTCCGATCATGTCCGCGCCGGGTCCCCGGGCGGGCAGTTCGGGCAGGAAGGGGAAGTCCTCGAAGCTTCCGGTGACGGTCTTGACGGCCTCGCGGGCGTCCCCGCCCGGCATGGACCCGACCCCGGTCGCGGCCCCGAACCTGAACTGACTGTTATCGCTCACCGGAGAAGCGTACGGAACGGGCGGCGGGGCCGGTGTCCCGGCCGGGCCGCGGGGAGCGCGCGCCCGGCGGCACAGACGGTCCCGCGCCCGGCCAAAGGGCGGGCGGGCAGCAGTCCGCGCCCGGCGGGACGGTGTCCCCGGAGCACCCGGCCGTACGCCCGTGGGTCAGCCCCCGGCCCCCGGCCCCGGCCGCACGGTCAGGTCGTTGACCTCCGCGTCCCGGGGCAGATCGAGGGCCATGACGATGGTCGTGGCGACCGACTCGGGGTCGATCCACCTGTCGGCGTCGTAGTCCTTGCCCTCCTGCTGGTGGACCTTGGCCTGCATGGGACTGGCGGTGCGGCCGGGGTAGACCGAGGTGACGCGGACGCCGCCCGCGTGCTCCTCCTCGCGCAGGGAGTCGGCGAGGGCCTTCAGACCGTGCTTGGAGGCCGCGTAGGCACCCCACAGGGCGTGGGCGTTCAGGCCGGCGCCGGAGTTGACGAAGACCACGTGTCCGCGGCTCGCGCGCAGCTGGGGCAGGAAGTGCCGGGTGAGTTCGGCGGGGGCGACGAGGTTGACGTCGAGCTGGTGCCGCCAGGCCTTCGGCGTCAGCTCGCCGACCCCGCCGAGGTCGACGACGCCGGCGATGTGCAGCAGGGAGTCCACCCGGTCCGGGAGGGACTGGTGGGAGAAGGCCCAGCTGAGCCTGTCGGGGTCGGCCAGGTCGCCGACGAGGGTCCGCGCGCCGGGGAACCCGGCCGCCAGTTCCTTCGCCCGTCCCGCCGACCGCGCGTGCAGGACGAGGTCGTCGCCGCGCGTGTGCAGCCGGCGGGCGACGGCCGCGCCGATGCCGGAACCGGCTCCGGTGATCACATGTGTAGGCATGCCCGCCATGCTCGCATCACGCACGGCTCACTCGATGCCCCGGCTCTCCTCCAGGTACGCCAGCGCCCCGACGGGCTCCTCGGCGAAGAACACCAGGTCGGTGAGGGCGCGGGGCAGGAAGCCCTCGTCCTCCATCCGCCGGAACTGGGTCTTGAGCCCGTCGTAGAAACCCGCGGTGTTCAGCAGGACCACGGGCTTGTCCGTGTGCCCGTGCTTCTTCAGTTCCAGGATCTCGGTGGCCTCGTCGAGCGTGCCGGTACCGCCCACCATGACCACCACCGCGTCGGCCTTCTCCAGGAGCAGCCGTTTGCGCTCCGCCAGGCCGGGGGCGATCACCATCTCGTCGGCGCCCCGGCGTGCCCTCGCCGCCAGGAACTCCACGGAGACACCGAGGAGCCGGCCGCCCGCCTCCTGCACGCCGTCGGCGACGACCTTCATCAGGCCGGTGTCGGAACCGCCCCACACCAGGGTGTGGCCGCCCTTGCCGAGCAGTTCGGCGAACTCCCGCGCGGGGCGCGTGTAGCGCTCGTCGAGATCGGCGGCGGAGAGGAAGACACAGATGTTCACCGGCCCAGGGTACGGGCCCGTCCGGCACCAGAGGGAAGAATTCGCCTTCGGCGAGCGCTGCACCGTCCGGCGTCCGGGCCGGCCGGCGTCCGGCCGGCCCGGCCGGCACGAGAGGGAAGAATTCGCCTTCGGCGAGCGCTGCACCGTCCGGCGTCCGGGCCGGCCGGCGTCCGGCCTTCCCGGCCGGCCCGGACGCCCCCTGACCCGGCCGACCGAGGAGTGTGGACCATGACCGCAGGACATCGCATCACCGTCGAACAAAGCGAACGGCACGTGCGTGTGGTGCACGGCGGGGAGGTCCTGGCCGAGAGCGACCAGGCGCTGGTCCTGCGCGAGACGGGCTGTCCCCCGCGGTACTACCTCCCGCCCGGGGACGTACGGCTCGACCTGCTGACCCCGTCCGACACCCGCACCCACTGCCCCTTCAAGGGCACCGCGTCCTACTGGTCACGGCCGGGCTCGCCCGATCTCGTGTGGGCGTACCCGGACCCGAAGCCGGACGTCGCCGGCATCAGGGACCACCTGTGCTTCTACGACGTGGAGGTCCACGGGGAAGCGGAACTCCGATGACCGGATAGAAGGGTTGCGATCGTCGGACGCGCGGCCCGCCTCACCGATGATCGGGCCGCGGTGCGGCAGTCTGCGGAGACATGGACAAGAACATCGTTTCGCGTGACGGCACCCACATCGCCCACGAGAGCGCCGGACGGGGTTCCGTGGTCGTCCTCGTCAGCGGCGCGATGTCGACGGGCGCTACGGTGGCACCGCTGGCCGCGCCGCTCTCGGAGCGGTTCCGGGTCGTCGTGTACGACCGCCGGGGCCGCGGTGCGAGCGGGGACACGGCCCCGTACGCGGTGGAACGCGAGGTCGAGGACCTGGCGGCGCTGATCGAGGCGGTGGGCGGACAGGCCTCGCTGTACGGTGTCTCCTCCGGCGGCGCGCTGGCGCTGCGCGCGGCGGCGAGCGGTCTGCCGGTGCGGCACGTCGCCGTGTACGAGACGCCGTACGCGATGTCCGAGGGGGATCTGAGGGAGCGCGCGCGGTACACCGAGCGCCTGACGGAGGCACTGGGTGAGGGGCGCCGCGGGGACGCGGTGGAACTCTTCCTCCGCCTCACCGGACTGGGCGAGGCGGTGATCGAGGGCGCCCGTCACTCCCCCCTGTGGGCCGGGATGGAGACGATCGCGCCGAGCCTCGCCCACGACGACGCGGTCATGGGCGACGGCGGCGTCCCGGTGAAACTGCTGGCGTCGGTCCCCGTGCCGGTGCTGTCCATCGCGGGCGACGCGAGCCCGGCCTGGATGCGCGAGGCCGCCCGGGCCATCGCGGACACCGTCCCCCACGGCACCTGCCGCACCCTGGCGGGACAGACCCACATGGTGGAGCCGGACGTCCTGGCACCGGTGTTGGCGGATTTCTTCACGTCATGAGGACGTGACGAGGCCGGGCCACGGCGCCCCGGTCCTCCGCCATGCCCTGTGACGGAGGACCGAACGGGCCGGTGGCGCCGCCGCCAGGCGGCGAGCACGGGCAGACCGGGCTGCCCGGTCTGCCCGTGCTCGCCGCCTGACCCGCAGCCGCCTGACGGCTGGTCACCTCCGTCGAGCACCGGCTCGAACCAGATGCTCTTGCCACCCACCCCGGACACCGCCTCCCGGGTTGGCATCCGCCCCAGTCGTCGGCCGGCAGTTCCAGGACCAGCGGCCCTCGGCCCCGCTCCTCGTCCACCCCGCCCGCCAGCGGTACGGGGAACGCGGTGCAGTGGGCCGAAGACTCCGGGCCCAGGCATCACCAGCAGGTCCGTCCGAAGCCGGACCCCAGTCCCGGGGGCAGCAGTTGTCAGGCCATGTCGTTGTGGAGCACGTACAGGACGCCCTGCGGGCACAGCCGGCCCGGTACCGGCCGCGGGCCCGGCGACTTCTCCGGCCGGGGGGCAGCGGCGGCCCGGCCAGCGCCCACAGTTGCCCTCAGGGATCCTTGCAGGTGTCGAGGAGCAGCGTTTGCACGGCTTCGGAGGGCACTTCGGCGGTGGGCGGCGCTGTCCGTCGTCGTGAACGACGGAATGAGACAGCCGCCTCGTCAAGACGGCTGTCGGTTTCTCGTTCCTGCCGCTCTCGCCTGCCGCGCGGCGTTCACCCCGACCGTTCGAAGCCGGCAGTGCGCCGCCACACCGTTGCGCCGCGTGCGCGACATGTGGGTGACGCTCGGTCAGGTGGTTCGAGTAGCGCCGTCCACCCGTTCGAGATCTTCCAGACAGGCTCTGACCTGGCGAAACGGCCGGTCACTGCGCTGTGGGGCAACAGCCGGCTGCCTACGCTGAGTTTCAGGGGAGCCCTCTCCGATGAAAAACTCTCGAGGCTGAGGAGCACTGACTTGACTGACCTCGTACTGCTCGCGGGCGGATCGGTGACGATGACCCACCACGTCACCGGCACCTACTTCATGTGCAACGACTGGCACGACGGTGTCGGCAACCACACCCAGACCTGGGCACAGGACCCGTTCGCCAAGGACAACAACTCGCACCGGTGGTTCCTGCGGCAGAACGCCGACGGTACCGTGCGCGTCGAGTCGTACGCCAACCACCGCTGCCTCACCGCAGGGGCCAACCCGCCCGACACCGTGACCCTTCGAGAACGCACGGACAGCCTCAGCCAGCACTGGCGGCTGGTCTCCCACGCAGAGCGGGGCAACGACTTCTACATGGTCTCGGTCGTGCACCCGCGCTACGCCCTGGCCATCGCGGACCACCTCCAGGGCAACGACCGGCTGGTGGGCCTGACCCGCATGTGGGGCGGGCCGAACCTCTCCCAGCTGTGGCGGATCTACCCCTCGTCGGAGGACCAGGGCTGACTCCGGACGAGCACGCGCGCCGCCCCGTCGCGGGGAGTGCCGCCTGAAGCGTGCCGGCCAACCAGCGGGTGGCCGCCAAGCGCCGGTCACGACGGCGGTGCAACGGCGGCCACCCGCGGCCGGACATCACCGGCACCTTCCCCCGAAGTCCTTTCAGGACACGGAAACGGCGTGGAAGCGGGATCGGTGGGTCGGTACGGTGCGGTCTTCCGGTCAGTGGTTTCCGTGGACTCCGGCGTTCGGGAAGCGATTCACATGACCAGCCGGCGAACGACGACGACCCTGTGGCGTCCGACCGGGCCCGAGGAGCTGGAGCTGGTCCGGGAGTCGGGATGGCGGGCCTGGCCGCCCCGGCTGCCCGAGCAGCCGGTCTTCTGTCCCGTGCTCGACGAGGACCACGCGATCAGGATCGCCCGGGACTGGAACGTGAAGCACGACGGTGCCGGGTTCGTCACCCGCTTCGAGGTCGAATCGGAGTTCCTCGCCCGGTATCCCGTCCGGCGGGCGGGCGGGCGGACCATCCTCGAACTGCGGGTTCCGGCCGGGGAACTGGACGAGTTCGACTCCCACATCGTGGGTGGGATCGAACTCGTCCACGAGTTTCCCGCGCCACCGTGACAATCGCGCGTCCGGTCCGGCAGGGCCGCGCCCGGGTCAGACCGTCGTGGGGGTCCTCGTCGTGCGGGAGGTCGACGCGATCGTCGCCGAGCCGACGACCCGGGTGCCCGCGTAGAGGACGACGGCCTGGCCGGGTGCCACTCCCCGGACCGGCTCCTTGAAGGAGACCTCCAGGGTGCCGTCGACGAGTTCGGCGGTGACCTCGGTCTCCTCGCCGTGGGCGCGGAGCTGGGCGGTGTAGGTGCCGGGGCCGGCCGGGGCGGTGCCGCACCAGCGGGGCTCGATCGCGGTGAGCGCGCCGACGTCGAGGGAGTCCGCGGGACCGACGGTGACCGTGTTGGTCACCGGGGAGATGTCGAGGACGTAGCGGGGCTTGCCGTCGGGGGCGGGGGTGCCGATGCGCAGGCCCTTGCGCTGGCCGATGGTGAAGCCGTGGGCGCCCTCGTGCGTGCCGACCTTGGCGCCGGACTCGTCGACGATGTCGCCCTCGGCGCGGCCCAGCCGGTTCGCGAGGAAGCCCTGGGTGTCGCCGTCGGCGATGAAGCAGATGTCGTGCGAGTCGGGCTTCTTGGCCACCGCCAGTCCCCTGCGCTCGGCCTCCGCGCGGATCTCGTCCTTGGTGGTGACCGTGTCGCCGAGCGGGAACATCGCGTGGGCGAGCTGCCGGTCGTCCAGCACGCCGAGGACGTACGACTGGTCCTTGGCCATGTCGGAGGCGCGGTGCAGTTCGCGCGTGCCGTCGGACAGGGTGACCACGCGCGCGTAGTGGCCGGTGGCCACGGCGTCGAAGCCGAGGGCCAGGGCCTTGTCGAGCAGCGCGGCGAACTTGATCTTCTCGTTGCAGCGCAGGCACGGGTTGGGGGTGCGGCCGGCCTCGTACTCGGCGACGAAGTTCTCCACGACGTCCTCGCGGAAGCGGTCGGCGAGGTCCCACACGTAGAACGGGATGCCGATGACGTCGGCGGCGCGGCGGGCGTCGCGCGAGTCCTCGATGGTGCAGCAGCCCCGCGCGCCCGTGCGGAAGGACTGGGGGTTCGCGGAGAGCGCGAGGTGGACGCCGGTCACGTCGTGTCCCGCTTCGGCGGCACGGGCCGCGGCCACGGCGGAGTCGACGCCGCCGGACATGGCGGCCAGGACGCGAAGGGGACGGGAGGGCTGCGGGGTCTCAGTCATAACGCCTCCAGGGTACGGGGCACGGGAACCGGAACCACCGGGTATCCGTTGTAGACCGCATGGGGGAAAGAAGAGCTTCCAAGGACCGGGTCGCCGGGGACGGGGACCGTCGCATCGGCCGGCGGGCCCTGATCGTCGGCGGTGTGACCGCCGCCGCGGGTACGGCCGTGCTGGCGCGGGACGAGCTGGGCCGCCTGTGGTGGAGGGTGCCCGGGGTCGAGAAGCCCCGTGAGGCCGGTGTCGTCGACTTCGCGGGCGCGCACTGGGTGGCGGCCTCGGACGCCAACTGGCGGCGCGCGGACCGGCCCGACGACTTCGGCATAGACATGGTGATCGTGCATGTCACCCAGGGCAGTTTCGACAGCGCGGTGCGGGCCTTCCAGGACCCCGGGCACCAGGCGGCGACGCACTACATCGTCGGCCAGGACGGACGCGTCGCGCAGATGATCCGCGAGCTGGACGTGGCCTACCACGCGGGAAACCGCGACTACAACGAGCGCAGTGTCGGCATCGAGCACGAGGGGTTCGTGGACCGGCCGCAGGACCTCACGGACGAGATGTACGAGGCCTCGGCCCGGCTCACGGCCCGGATCTGCGCCCGCTACGACATCCCGGTCGACCGGGAGCACATCATCGGCCACATCGAGGTGCCGGGCACCGACCACACCGACCCGGGTCCGCACTGGGACTGGGACCGCTACATGAAGCTGGTCCGCCGGGCGCGTACGGCACGGGCCTGAGGCCCGGCGGTCCCGTCCGCCGGGCCACCGGCGTTCCTGGCCGGCTCGTCGGCGGCCGTGCCGGGGCCGGCGGTGGTGGCGCCAAGCCCGTCGGTGGTCCCGTCCGGCCTGCCGACGGTCCCGACCGGCCCGTCGGCGGTTACGTCAAGCCCGCCCGGCGGGCGCGTTCCACCGCCGGGCCGATGGCCTTCGCCAGGGCCTCGACGTCGGCGCGGGTGGAGGTGTGGCCGAGGGAGAAGCGGAGGGTGCCGCGGGCCAGGTCCGGGTCGGTGCCGGTGGCCAGGAGAACGTGGCTGGGCTGGGCGACACCGGCGGTGCAGGCGGAGCCGGTGGAGCACTCGATGCCCTGGGCGTCGAGCAGGAGCAGCAGGGAGTCGCCCTCGCAGCCGGGGAACGTGAAGTGGGCGTTGGCCGGGAGCCGTCCCCCGGGCGCGGGGTCGCCGCCGAGGACGGCGTCCGGGACGGCCTCGCGGACCGCGGCGACCAGTTCGTCGCGGAGCGCGCCGATCTCGCGGGCGAACCACTCCCGCTGCCGGGCGGCGAGCCGGCCGGCCACCGCGAAGGAGGCGACCGCGGGCACGTCGAGCGTGCCGGAGCGCACGTGCCGCTCCTGACCGCCGCCGTGCAGCACGGGTACGGGGGTGTGCTCGCGGCCCAGGACCAGTGCTCCGATGCCGTACGGACCGCCGATCTTGTGGCCCGAGACGGTCATCGCGGCGAGCCCCGAGGCGGCGAAGTCCACCGGCACCTGGCCGAAGGCCTGGACGGCGTCGGAGTGCAGCGGGACACCGGACTCGGCGGCGGCCTCGGCCAGTTCGCGGACCGGCAGAATCGTCCCGATCTCGTTGTTGGCCCACATCACCGTGGCCAGGGCCACGTCGTCGGGGTTCCTGGCGATCGCCTCCCGCAGGGCGTCCGGGTGGACCCGGCCGTGCGGGTCGACCGGCAGGTACTCGACGGTGGCGCCCTCGTGCTCGCCGAGCCAGTGGACGGCGTCCAGGACGGCATGGTGCTCGACGGGGCTGGCGAGGACCCGGGTGCGGGCCGGCTCGGCGTCTCGGCGGGCCCAGTACAGGCCCTTCACGGCGAGGTTGTCGGCCTCGGTGCCGCCCGAGGTGAAGACCACCTCGCTGGGGCGTGCCCCGAGGGCTTCGGCGAGGGCTTCGCGGGCCTCCTCGACACTCCGGCGGGCCCGCCGGCCGGCCGCGTGGAGGGAGGAGGCGTTGCCGGTGACGCCGAGGTGCGCGGTGAGTGCCTCGACCGCCTCGGGAAGCATCGGGGTGGTCGCGGCGTGGTCGAGGTAAGCCATGGTGGGGCCGATTCTACGGGCCCCGTCCGGTGGCCTCGGGGCGCGGTCGGCCGGATACCACGCCCGCTCAGAAGCTCCAGGAGATCGTGTCGTTCATCCGCATCAACGCCAGCAGGACCAGCAGGTCGGCGATGCCCAGGCCGAGGCCCAGGCAGGCGCGTGCGCGCCGGGTCGTGCCCCGCCGCAGGGCGAGGCCCGCCAGCACGATGGCGATCGGACCGAGAACGACGTTGAGGACGAGCAGGCCCAGCAGCCCCAGGACGAAGGACGCGACCGCCATGCCGTCGGCGTCCTGGACAGCGGTTCGGTGGGGGGCCCGGGAGGTGAGGTACACGGTGGTCAGCCCTCCCGGCGGATGCGGGCGCGGCGCTCGCGCAGGGCGAAGACGGCGAGCCAGACGGCGATGACGGCGCCCCCGGCCGCGGAGACGGCCGGCGGCACGTGGGCCACGGTGCCCAGGACGACGCCCATCAGCAGAAGCGCGGCGAGGAACAGCATGAGTCGGGCCCTCCAGGCTTCGGGGTTCGGGGTTCGGGGTTCGGGGTTCGGTGAGCATCTGCAGGTACGAGTGTTCACTGACTCTGTGGTCCAAACACTCGGCACCCGCCGTCGCGCTTTGCGATTTTGGAGAACGGTTGTTGACTGCATGGCATGAGTCACGCCCTCGGCACCCGGCAGGCCCAGAAGCAGAGGACCCGGCGGACGCTCCTCGACGCGGCACTGGGGCTGCTCGAGGAACAGGGCCTCGGCAGCCTGGGCCTGCGCGAGGTCACCCGGGCCGCGGGGATCGCCCCGACCGCCTTCTACCGGCACTTCCGCTCGATCGAGGATCTGGGCGTGGCACTGGTCGGGGAGGCGCTCGAAAGCCTGCACCCGTTGATCGGGACGGTGATGGCCACGAGCGGTGACGCCGAGGAGCGCATCACGCGCGCCGTGGAACTGATCGCCGGGCATGTGGACCGGCACCCGGCGCACATGCGGTTCATCGTCCGCGAGCGGCACGGCGGGGTGCAGGCGGTCCGGGAGGCGATACGCGAGCAGCTCGCCCGGTTCACCGAGGAGGTCGCGAAGGCACTGGCCGGGGACCCGGTGTCCGCGGGCTGGAGCGAGGACGACCTGCTGATGCTGGCCCAGCTCTACGTCGACCAGATGATCGCCACGGGATGCCTTCTCCTGGAGGCACCGGCATCGGTACCGGCGACGGCGCCCGGGGGACGCGAGCGGTCGCGGACGCGGGAGCACGTGGCACTGATGGCGGCCCGTCGGCTGCGGCTGATCGGCATCGGCCGTCTGCACTGGCTGGACCGCCCGGCCGACGGAGGCAGGGCCGGTGACGGCACTCCCGGCGGCGGAACGAAGGGCGACGGTACGGCCGGCTGACGCGCCGGCCGCACCGCGAAGGACGGCGCAGGACCGCCCAGGACCGCTCAGCCCAGGCGTACCCGGGCGAGCTGACGGGACTGGGCCACCAGGCGGCCGGAGCTGTCCCAGACCTCGGCGTCCTCCTCGAGGAAGCCGCCGGCGAGGTTGCGGGTGGTGATCGACACCCGCAGCGGGCCGGGTGCCGGGCGGGAGCGGACGTGCACCGTCAGCTCGACCGTGGGGACCCAGCCCTTGATCCCGAGCTCGAAGGCGGTGGGAGGCAGCGCGTCCACCGCGAGGAGCAGCGAGAGCGGGTCGTGGTCCCGGCCGTCGGCGAGCCCGAACCAGGCGCGCATCTCCCCCTTGCCGGAGGGCTTCCCGAGGGCCCAGCCGAGGGTCGACGGGTCGAGCTTGAGCATCAGCCGGTCCATGATGGCGGAGCTGCCCTCGACGGGGGCCGGGCCGTCCCCGGCGCCGAAGCACTGGTCCATGGGCGGCATCCCGGGCGGCTCGGCCGACGTACGGACGTCGTCGGGGAGGGTGTCCAGGTCGCCGTAGGACGCCAGGAGACGGATGCGCTCGACCTCACGGCCCCGGTCGTCCGTCTGGAAGAGGGACGCCTGCCCGGTCGAGAGGGTGCGTCCGGTGCGTACGGTCTGGGTGCGGACGACCGCCGGGCCCGGCTGGGAGGCGGTCAGGTAGTGCGCGGTGAGGGTGAACGGGTCCGGGTGCGGCAGCGCGTCGGCGAGGGCGCGGCCCAGGACGGCCAGCAGATAGCCGCCGTTGACGGCGCTGATGATCGTCCAGCCGGCGGAGAGATCGGCGTCGTAGACGCCCGGTTCGCGGGGGACGACCGCGGTGTCGCGATCGAACTCACTGTCGCCGATGGTGGCCCGAACGGCCGCGGCGGAGGCTGCTTCTGGCATGGATGAACAGTACAAGAGTGACCTACTAAGCGGTAGCTTTCTCCCGCCTCTCCCCCTCGTCCGCTCCTCCTCGCCTACTCCTCCTCGCGGACCGTCGAGCGCCGCTGCCACGCGCGGGGCGCCCGCCAGTGGTACCGCAGCGCCAGCAGCCGCAGCACGAACGCCGTGATCACGGCGAGGGTGCCGGTGAGCGCGTTCAGCGTGTCGAACCGGATGCACAGCGCGACCATGGTGGCGCCGACGAGCGCCGGCACCGCGTAGAGATCGCGGTCCCAGCGCAGCAGCGAGGGCACCTCGTTGGCGAGCACGTCCCGCAGTACACCCCCGCCCACCGCGGTGGCGAGACCCATGCAGGCGGAGGCGGTCAGGCCGAGCCCGTAGTCGTACGCCTTGGTGGTGCCGACGACGCAGAACAGGCCGAGCCCGGCAGCGTCGAAGAAGTTGACGGCGTTCTGGATGCGCTCCACGTGCGGGTGGAGGAAGAAGACCAGCACCACGGCGAACAGCGGGGTGACGAAGTACCCCAGGTCCGTGAAGGCGGCGGGCGGCACCGCGCCGATGACCACGTCGCGGAAGAGACCGCCGCCGAGGGCGGTGACCTCCGCGAGTACGGCGATGCCGAAGACATCGAGGTTCTTGCGCACGGCCAGCAGGGCGCCCGAGATCGCGAAGACGAAGATGCCGATCAGGTCGAGCGTGTGCAGGAGGGACGGGCTGAAGAGTTGCTGAAGCACCCGTACATTCTTACCCGGCAGGAACCCCTCGCCTTACAAAACAAGGCGAGGGGTGAGACGAACGTACTGTCCGTGGAGGTGCGAACCGGTCCGGGCGGGCACCGGACGACGCCCCGAAGGGTTCCCGGAGCACCGGACGGTTCCGCCCCGTCCGGTGCTCCGGGAACCCGGGAAGTACGGCGGTCCGTCAGTCGGTCCCGGCCGGACCCTTGCCGGACGCGTCCGGCCCCGTGGCGTCGTGGCCCTTCGCGACGGCGTCGGCCGGCGGGTCGCTCGGCACCTCGGCCACTGCGGGCACCTTCTCCTTGACCACCGCGGCGTCCGGCTTGGTCGTCGAGTCGGCCGGCAGGAGCGCGGCGGGAACCTCCGCTTCGCCCTCGGCCCGCTCCGCCACCACGTCCTCGGTCTCCGTGACGGCCTCGATGCCCGTCGGCCGGGTCCGCGTCAGCTCTCCCGACGCGATCTCGGCGGTGTAGTGGCAGGCCACCCGGTGACCGCCGCCGACGTCCCGCAGTTCCGGCCGCTCGGTCGCGCACCGCTCCGCCTGGGCCCAGGGGCAGCGGGTGTGGAAGCGGCAGCCGGTGGGCGGGTTCGCCGGGGAGGGCAGGTCACCGGTGAGCAGGATGCGCTCGCGGCGGTCCTCCACCTCCGGGTCCGGCACCGGCACGGCCGACATCAGGGCCTTGGTGTACGGGTGCTTGGGCTCGGCGTAGAGCGTGTCGCTCGGCGCCTCCTCGACCAGCGAGCCCAGGTACATCACGCCGATGACGTCGGAGATGTGCCGGACGACCGCGAGGTCGTGGGCGATCACCAGGTAGGTCAGGCCGAGTTCCTCCTGGAGTTCCTCCAGCAGGTTGACGACCTGGGCCTGGATCGACACGTCGAGCGCGGAGACCGGCTCGTCGCAGATGATCACGTCCGGCTCGAGGACCAGCGCGCGGGCGATGCCGATGCGCTGGCGCTGGCCGCCGGAGAACTCGTGCGGGTAGCGGGCCAGCGCGTTGGAGGGCAGGCCGACCCGCTCCAGGATCGCCTTGATCTTCTCGCGGCGCTCCTCCTGGTTCTTGCCGATGCCGTGGGCGACCATGCCCTCGGACAGGATCGACTCGATGTTCTGCCGGGGGTTGAGCGAGCCCAGCGGGTCCTGGAAGACCATCTGGAGCCGGCGCCGGAAGCGGCGCATCTCCTCGCTCGGCAGCTTCGCCAGGTCGGTGCCGTCCAGGACGACCGACCCCTCGGTGATGTCCACCAGCCGCAGCACCGACCGCCCGAGGGTGGTCTTGCCGCAGCCGGACTCGCCGACCAGACCGTAGGTCTCGCCGGCCTCGACCTTCAGGGACACCCCGTCCACCGCGTAGACGTGCCCGACCGTACGGTCGAACAGCACGCCCTTCTTGATGGGGAAGTGGACCTTGACGCCGTCCAGTTCGAGCAGGCTCATGCGGGGACCTCCTCGGCCTTCGCGTCGTCGAGTACGGGGTTGACGCACCGCACCTGGTGACCGGCGGCACGCGGCTCGGCGAGCCGCGGGGTGCCGGTCAGGCAGCCCATCTCGTACCGGTCGCAGCGCGGCGCGAAGGCACAGCCGTCGGCCCAGGCGACACGGTCGTTGATGGAGCCGCGGATGGGCTTGAGGGACTCGCCCCGGGGGGCGTCCAGGCGCGGGATGGAGCCCAGCAGTCCGTGCGTGTAGGGGTGGGTGGGGTGGGCGAACAGCTCGCGGCGCCCGGCGGACTCCACGGCCTTGCCCGCGTAGAGCACGTTGACCTCGTCGCAGAGGCCTGCGACCACCCCGAGGTCGTGGGTGATCATCAGCAGGGCGGTGCCCTCCTGGTCCACGAGTTCCTTGAGCAGTTCCAGGATCTGGGCCTGGATCGTCACGTCGAGGGCCGTGGTGGGCTCGTCGGCGATGAGCAGGCTCGGGGCGCAGGCCACCGCCATGGCGATCAGCGCGCGCTGGCGCATACCGCCGGAGAGCTGGTGCGGGTACTCCTTGAGCCGCCGGTCCGGGTCGGGGATGCCGACCCGGTCCAGCAGGTGGGCGGCCTCCTTGCGGGCGGCCTCCCCCTTCATCCCGCGGTGACGCTCCAGGATCTCGGTGACCTGCACGCCGATCGGCACGACCGGGTTGAGCGAGGACAGCGGGTCCTGGAAGATCATCGCCATCCTGCTGCCGCGCAGGTCGCGGCGGGCGGACGGGCTCATGGTGAACAGGTCCGTGCCGTCGAATTCGGCACGGCCGCCGACCGTGACGCCCTTGTGGGGCAACAGGCCCATCAGAGCCAGGGAGGTGACGGACTTTCCGCAGCCGGACTCGCCGACCAGGCCCACGACCTGGCCCTGGTCGACCGAGAAGGAGACGCCGTCGACCGCCCGGGACTCCTTGCGGCCGCGGCCGCCGAAGGTGACGGTCAGTTCGTCGACAGTGAGCAGAGACATGGTGGTTCAGCCCCTCAGCTTCGGGTCGAGGGCTTCCCGCATGGCCTCGCCGAGGAGGGTGAAGCCGAGGGCGGTGATGATGATGCCGACGGCGGGGTAGACCGCCATCATCGGCGCGTTGTCGAAGAAGCGCTGCGCCTGGGCGAGCATGACGCCCCACTCGGGGATGGCCGGGTCGGGGTTGCCCAGGCCCAGGTAGGACAGGGCTGCGGCCTCGATGATCGCGGTGGCCAGGGAGAGCGTGGCCTGCACGATCACCGGGCTGAGCGAGTTGGGGATGATCTGCGAGACCACGATGCGCCGCTTGCGCACACCCAGGGACTTGGCCGCGAGCACGTAGTCCGCGCCGCCCTGCGCCAGCATGGAGCCGCGCAGCAGCCGGGCGAACACCGGAATCTGGACGACACCCACGGCGATCATCACGGTGGTCAGCGACTGCCCCATGACGGCGGCCACGGACACGGCCAGCAGCAGCGAGGGCAGCGCCAGCATCATGTCGATGAAGCGCATGATGACGGAGTCGATCCGCTTTCCGGCATCACCGCCGAGGGTGGCGGCGGCTCCGGAGACGCCGCCGATCAGGAAGCCGACGGTCAGGCCGATGAACGTGGAGACGACACCGACGAGCAGCGTCTGGCGGGCGCCGACCAGCATGCGGGAGAACATGTCCCGGCCGAGGTGGTCGAGCCCGAACCAGTTGTCGCCGCGGGGGCCTACGAACTCGCCCCGGTTGGGGAAGACCTCGCCCCGCCAGGTCTGGGCCGTCGGGGAGTACGGGGTGAGGTAGGGCCCGACGATCGCGACGAGGACGAACAGGGCGATGACGACGGCGCCGATGATCGCCATCTTGCTGCGCTTGAGCCGGCGGAAGGCTTCCCGCCACAGGCTGGCGCCGGAGCTGGTCTCCTTGGTCGCGGTCAGTTCCGCGAGGCGCTGGATCTTGTCGGTCTTGGTGGCGACGCTCACGTCAGTGCACCCGCACTCTCGGGTCGATGAGGCTGTACGCCACGTCCACCAGCAGGTTGATCAGGACGTACACCAGCGCGATGAACATGATGAACCCGACGAGCACGGGGTAGTCGCGGCCGTCGATCGCGGTCCGGATGAAGGAACCGATGCCTCCGAAGGAGAACACCGACTCGGTCAGGACCGCCCCGGACAGCAGGGAGCCGGTGAGCAGGCCGACCGCGGTCACCACGGGGAGCATCGCGTTGCGCAGCACGTGGCGGCCGCGCACGACGCTCCGCTTGAGGCCCTTGGCCTCGGCGGTGCGGACGTAGTCCTCGTCCTGGACCTCGAGGACGCTGGCGCGGGTCATGCGCACGATGACGGCGAGCGGGATGGAGGCCAGCGCGACGGAGGGCAGGACCAGGTGCATGATCGCGTCCCAGGACGCGTCGAGTTCCCCGGTCAGGACGCCGTCGAGGACGGCGAATCCGGTGACGTTCGTGGCGTTGATGCCGGTGTCCAGGCGCCCGTAGCTGGGGAAGATCCCCAGCTCGACGGCGAAGATCTGCTTGAGGATCAGGGCCAGGAAGAAGACCGGGATGCAGATGCCGATGAGCGACCCGGAGACGGCGGTGACGTCGAGCCAGCCGCCGCGGTTGCGGGCGGCGAAGTAGCCGAGCGGGATACCGACGGCCACGGCGATGATGATCGCCAGGAGGGACAGCTCCACGGTGGCGGGGAAGCGCAGGACGAACTCGTCCCACACCGGCTGTCCGGTCTGGGTGGAGGTGCCCAGGTCGAGTTCGGCGATGCGCTTGAGGAAGCGCCAGTACTGGACATAGACGGGCTGGTCCAGTCCGAGCGCGCGGTTGATGCGCGCCACTTCGGCCTCGGTGGCCTTTTCCCCCAGGATCGCTGAGGCGGGTCCGCCGGGCAGCCGGTCGAGCCACAGGAAGAGCAGAACCGACAGGCCGAGCAGCGTGGGTATGAGCTGGAGCAGTCTTCGTACGACGAGACGCAGCACCCCGCATGCCCCTTTCTTACGTGATGTGTGACATGAACGGACCCGCCCGGCCGCCGAGTTGCGACGGCCGGGCGGACCCAGTGTGCTTGGGTGGTTACTGCTCGCCTACTTGAACGAGGTCTCGGCGAAGATCTCCTGCGTCAGCGGGGAGACGTTCGGCGGGTTCACGTTCTTGGCGAAGGCGATGGCCGGCGGGGAGGACGAGACCGGGACACCGGGCAGGTAGTCCATGATGACCTCGTTGGCCTTCTTGTACGCGGCCACGCGCTCGTCGTGGTTGCCGAGGGTCGAGCCCTCGTTCACGGCCTCGAAGACCTTCTTGTTCTTGAAGCCCCACTGCTTGTCGTACCCGGAGAACCAGGTGCCGATGAAGTTGAAGCCGTCGTTGAAGTCACCGGTCCAGCCGAGCATGTGCAGGTCGCAGGAGCCCGACTCGGTGGCGTCCAGGTAGTCCGGGGCCCACTTCATCGCCTTCGGCGTGACGGTGATGCCGGACTTCTCCAGGTCGGCCTTCATCAGCTCGAACAGGTCCTGCGGGGCAGGCATGTACGGGCGGGTGACCTCGGTCGGGTAGCAGAAGTCGACCTTCAGCTTCTCCTGACCGGCCTTCTTGAGGAGCTTCTTGGCCTCGGCGGTGTCGTACGGGTACTGCTCGACGTCCTTGGAGTAGCCCTCGACCGTCTCGGGCATGAACTGGTCGGCGACCTTGCCGCCCTCGGGCAGCTGGGTCTTGACCAGGTTCTCCCGGTCGATCGACTGCGCGATGGCCTGGCGGACTTCCTTCTCCTTCAGCGCGGGGTTGGCCTCCTGGCTCATGCCCACGTAGAAGAGGTTGAAGACGCCACGGGTCGGGACGCCGTAGCCCTCGTCCTCGAGGGTCTTGACGTCCGCCGGAGCGACGAGGTCGTAACCGTCGATGTCACCGGCCTGGAGCGCCTGACGGCGGCCCTCTTCGGTGTCGATGGTGCGGAAGACCAGGTTCTTGATCTTGGCCTTGTCGCCCCAGTAGCCGTCGAAGCGCTCAAGGGAGACTTCCTTGTTGCCCTTGTTCCACTTCGTGATCTTGTACGGGCCGGTACCGGCGACCGTGCCGGCCTCCTGGCTGTACTTGGGGTACGTGATGGCGTCGCCCTTGGCGGAGGCGTCCTGCTTCTTGTACGCCTCGAGGGCCTTCGGCGAGTGGATCGCCAGGGCCTGGAGGGAGAAGCCGCCGGGGAGGTTGGCGGAGGGCTCCTTGACCTCGATGACGGCGGTGTTCTCGTCCTTCGCGGTGCAGGACTTGTAGTTCGCCTCGGGCGTTTCCTTGTCCTCGTTCTTCGCGAAGCCGCCCATGATGGACTGCCAGTAGTACGAGACCGCGCTGGACTGGTAGGTGCCCGTCCAGTTGAACCAGTGGTCGTAGTTGGCGCAGACGGCCTCGGCGTTGAACGCCTCGCCGTCGTGGAACTTGACGTCCTTGCGGAGGTCGAAGGTCCAGACGGTGCCCTTGTCGTTGCTCGACCACTTCTCGGCGAGGCCGCCGACGAGCTCGCTGCCGCCCGACTCGTGCTCCAGAAGCGCCTCGAAGGCCTGCCGCGTCACACGGAAGGTTTCACCGTCGCTGGCCAGGGCAGGATCGAGGGAGCCCGGGTCACCGGCGCCGGCGAAGACGAAGGTGTCCTTCTCGCCGCCGCTCTCGTTGTCACTGTCCCGTTCGCTGGAGCAGCCCGTGGCGATCAGACCGACCGCCACCGCGGCCGTGATCGCCCGAGCGGCTCGGGACTTGGGTATGCGCATATTGGGGCCACTCCGGGTCCGCTATGTGGATGCATCTTGACCGGCCGAACACTACAGACGTTCACAGCGAGTCGAGAACAGTCCGGATAGCGGTGATACCTAGCTGAGATCTGAACAGTTGACATAAGGGACTCTTCAGGCGTCCCCCCGTCATGAATTAACCGTTCGGACACATCTGACGCATCGTCAGTAGCCTCGAAAAAAGCGTCAGGCGGCGTGAAGAACGGGTGAAACCGCAGGTGACAGGCGGTTGACTGGTCATAGCTGAGTGCACATGGCCGAAAATCTGACGTGAAATCAGCACCCGAGGGCGGAGCCGCCGCCCTTCGCCGGCAGGTGCGTCCATCCCGCGGGCACCGTCACGCTGAGTCAGCACAGGGGTGTGCGGCCGGGTCCTTCCGGACCTGCCTCTCACGCATACGCCCCGGTCAGCGCCGGGGCCCGACCGGCGGATCAGGTCGGAGGTGACTGGCGGTATCTCTCCAACCGGGCCGAGCGGGTGCTAACGCGCGGGCGGGTAGCCGGGAGAGGCGGCGGCGCCGTGCGCCTCTCGGTCGTAGAACGGGCGGGCGTTGGCGCGCAGCCACATCGCGACCGGGTCGTGTTCGTCGGACATCGCGACGGTCGACACCAAAAGCCCGTCCGGGACCGCGCCGAGGGACTGCCGCATCATCGCGCGCACCGCGTCCACGGCCGGCGGCGACGTGTCGTACACGTCCAGGCCGACGGCGAGGTACGGGGCGCCGAGCGACGGCTGCACCCAGGCTCGGCGCAGCGAGCGGACGGCGGGGGTGCGGTGCGCGTTCTGCGCTATCAGGGCGTAGAACTGCGGGATCTCGATGGCGGGTTCGGACAGCCGCAGGGGCCCGGCGGGCTGCCGGTCCAGCCCGGTGGCGAGCCGGCGCAGATCCAGCCAGGGGATGCCGAGGCCGCCGCCCGGGGCGTGCGGATTGAGCCAGAGTCCGTAGCGGTCGGGGTAGAGGGCACGGGCGGCCTCGACGCCGTCGACGACCTCGTAGGACCGGTTCCAGCCACTGGCGGACAGCTCCTGGGCGGAGGTCACGCAGGGCGCGTAACCGAGGCCGTCGACCTCCATGTTCCCGTACTGGGCGTCCGGGGAGCCGGCCTGGCCGTGCCACAGCAGCATCCAGACGTGACCGGAGGAGGGTGTCGCGAGCGCGCGCAGCAACGCCTCATAGGCGTCGTAACGCCCGGGTGTCACCTGGCGCAGCATGTGCTCGACCTGCCCGGCCGCCGCGGTGCCAGCGCTCACTTTGTATCGCCCCTCCGTACCACCCGTACAACACCCTCGCCCGAGCCAATGAACCTAGCTTAAGCGCCTGACGGCGCCGGGGAGCTCCGCCGGTGCGCGACCGGCCCCCGGCAGCACCGCGCCCCCTCAGCGCTGCCATTGGCAGAAGGGGCGGACGCGGTCGCGCATCCACTGGCCGACCGGGTCCTGGGCCACGTCCAGAAGGACGAGGTTGACGGGCCACCTCACCGGCTCGCGGCCCAGCGCGCGGCCCAGCGCGTCCATCGGCGCGGCCCTCAGGTCGCCCTCCGTCCGGGACAGTTCGGCGGGGGCCAGCTCGACGCCGACGAACAGCACCGGTTCGGCCGTCTCGATCTCGGCGAGGCAGCGGCGGGCGGTGGTGACGACGCCGAGGGCCTCGAACTCCGCGGAGGCGGCGGCGAGGAAGTCCACCGGGTCGTCCTGCCAGTCGGGTTCGAACAGCTTGACCCGGCCGCCGCTCGCGGGGCCGTCCAGCGGGCCGCGTCCGGCGCGGCACAGGGCGGCGACCGCGGGGGGCGGCAGCGGGATGCCGACCACTCCCCCGGGATTCACGGCGATCCCGGCCTGCGGCGGCAGACCGCGCGCGAACTCCACCGCGGGCGCGACGGTGAACGACATGTGGGTGCCGACGACCTGACGGAACTGTTCCTCGGAGCTGAAGACCGGTACGTACGCCTGGCCGTCGATCTCCGTCGTGGGCAGGTCCAGCGGGCCGCTGTCCGGTCCGCCGCCGTTGGGCAGCGGTATCCACAGGTAGCTGCGGCCCAGCACCTCGATGATCCGGCCGTCGGCCGAGGGGACGCCGAGGGAGGCGGAGAGCGCCTCCTCCAGCTCGTTGCCTGGCCATCCGCCGTGCGGGTGGGGGTGAGTCTGTGCCGGGAAGTCCGCGGAGAAGCCCGCCGGGAAGTCCATCTGCCTACCGCCTGCCTGGAACCACTGCTGTGGCTGGAAAGGCTAACCGCTGCCGCACCCCGGCGTGCGGCCCGTCCACCGGCAGGCCGGCCGCCCGTGGCGCCACCGGCCCGTGATCAGTCCGTGAACTCGATGCGGTGCAGCGCGTCCGCCGCGTCGCGGTCGGCCAGGACCGCCGATCCGCAGCCCGCGGGCAGGTCGCCGCGCGCCACGGACGTCAGCAGCCGGTCGATGGCGGTGCGGTGGCGCCGGAAGGCGTACCGGGAGACCCCGCGACCGCGCTCGCGCTGGCCGTCCAGGGCCTGCTCCGGGGGGACGTCGAGCAGCAGCAGGTGCAGGACCGCGCCCCTGCGGCGGGCCTCGCGGGCCAGCCAGCGGCGCACCCAGGCCTGCGTGCCGCAGTCGTGGACGACGACGCCCTCGCCGGTGCGCAGGGCGCGCCGCAGTCCGGCGTAGTGGGCGAGGCGGACCAGGGGCCGGTACACCGCGTACGGCAGGAGGCGCGGCGCGGCGCGGTCCCAGCGGTCCCGGGTGTCCTGCGAGTCGATGCGGGTGCCGCGCGCCGCGCGCCGCATGAGGGTGGACTTGCCGCTGCCGGGCAGTCCGGTGACCACGACGAGGTCGCGGGGGCCGAAGAGCAGGGCGTGCGGGCTGCGGCCGGCACGCTCGCGCAGGTCGCGGACGACCGGCGCGGGCAGGGTGGCGCAGGCGTCCCTGGCCGAGGGGGCCTGCTGCTCGGGCAGCGTGACGCCCGTGGTGGTGGCGTACGCCGTGGCCTTGTTCACCGTAAGTCCTCCCCTGGGGGCGGTCCGACCCTGTGACCAGGTACCGGACCATTTCCCCGCCGAGTGTAAAGAGACGGTAACGCCGAGGGCTTCCGGATTCCTTCCCTTTCCCGATACAGACCTGTCACAGCCGTCCGTGAACACCCGGGCACCCTGCGCTTCCTCTCAGAAGGGTCCCCCTGCCGCGGCCCGGCGATGCGTGCAATGATGAGCGCGCCAACTGCATACCGGCCGTTCGAATCCGCGCGGGAGAGTCCCCGGCACCGTTGCCGTCGGGGCGCCGAAGGAGCAAGTCCCTCCCTTGAATCTCTCAGGCACCGTTACCGCGTGGGCGAGGCACATCTGAAAAGCGGGCCGCCGCGCGTGTTCACCGGCGGCTCCACCCAAGGTGCAAACCGTGGTCGTCCCCTGCGCGGGCGGTCATGGCGAACCTCTCAGGTTCCGATGACAGATGGGGAGGAACGACCTCGCCCGTCCTGCCCTGGGAGACCGACCGATGAGCAGTACCGAACCCCGCCGGACCGCACTGGACGCCCTGCATCGTTCGCTCGGCGCCACGATGACCGATTTCGCCGGCTGGGACATGCCCCTGCGCTACGGCTCCGAACGCGACGAGCACAACGCCGTGCGCACGAGGGCCGGTCTCTTCGACCTCTCCCACATGGGCGAGATCACCGTCACCGGCCCGCAGGCGACGCAGGTCCTGGACCACGCGCTGGTCGGCAACATCGGGACCGTCAAACCCGGCCGCGCCCGCTACACCATGATCTGCCGTGAGGACGGCGGCATCCTGGACGACCTGATCGTCTACCGGCTCGAGGACACCGGGGCCGGTTCCCCTCACGCCGGTTCTCCTCACTACATGGTGGTCGCGAACGCCTCCAACGCCCAGGTGGTGCTGGACGCGCTGGTGGAGCGGTCGGCCGGCTTCGACGCCGAGGTCCGTGACGACCGCGACGCGTACGCGCTGCTCGCGGTGCAGGGCCCCGAGTCCCCCGGCATCCTCCAGTCCCTCACCGACGCCGACCTCGACAACCTGAAGTACTACGCCGGGCTGCCCGGCACGGTCGCGGGCGTTCCCGCGCTGATCGCCCGTACCGGCTACACCGGCGAGGACGGCTTCGAGCTGTTCGTGAAGCCGGAGCACGCGGTCGGGCTGTGGCAGGCGCTGACCGAGGCGGGTGAGGGCGCAGGGCTGGTCCCGTGCGGGCTGTCCTGCCGGGACACGCTGCGGCTGGAGGCGGGCATGCCGCTGTACGGCAACGAGCTGAGCACCTCCCTGACGCCGTTCGACGCCGGGTTCGGCCGGGTGGTGAAGTTCGAGAAGGAGGGTGACTTCGTGGGCCGCGCCGCCCTGACCGAGGCCGCCGCCCGCGCCGAGCGGACCCCGCCCCGCGCCCTGGTCGGCCTGGTCGCCGAGGGCCGCAGGGTCCCGCGCGCCGGGTACGCGGTGGTCGCCGGCGGTGAGGTGATCGGCGAGGTCACCTCCGGCGCGCCCTCCCCGACGCTGGGCCGGCCGATCGCGATGGCGTACGTCGACGTGGCGCACGCGACGCCGGGCACGGAGGGCGTCGGCGTGGACGTCCGCGGCAGCCACGAGCCGTACGAGGTCGTGGCACTGCCGTTCTACAAGCGGCAGAAGTGACACCTTCGTAGACGGTCCCGGCGCGGCCTTCCGGGCTTTCGCACGTCGGGGTACGGCGGTACAGGGTGCCGTACGACGGCGCAGGTCGCCGTAGTGTCCGACTCATCAGCACATCCCCCGCCCACAGGAGAATCCAGATCATGAGCAACCCCCAGCAGCTGCGTTACAGCAAGGAACACGAGTGGCTGTCGGCCACCGAGGACGGTGTGTCGACGGTCGGCATCACCGAGCACGCGGCCAACGCGCTCGGCGACGTCGTGTTCGTCCAGCTTCCCGAGGTCGGTGACACCGTGACCGCGGGCGAGACCTGCGGCGAACTGGAGTCGACCAAGTCGGTCAGCGACCTGTACTGCCCGGTCACCGGCGAGGTCACCGAGATCAACGAGGACGTGGTGAACGACCCGTCGCTGGTGAACTCGGCCCCCTTCGAGGGCGGCTGGCTGTTCAGGGTGCGGACCGGCGAGGAGCCGGCCGACCTTCTCTCCGCCGCCGAGTACGACGCCTTCATCCAGGGCTGAGGAGGCCGTAGCCGCATGTCGCTTCTGAACACCCCGCTGCACGAGCTCGACCCCGACGTCGCCGCCGCGGTCGACGCCGAGCTGCACCGCCAGCAGTCCACCCTCGAGATGATCGCCTCGGAGAACTTCGCCCCGGTCGCGGTCATGGAGGCCCAGGGCACGGTCCTCACCAACAAGTACGCCGAGGGCTACCCCGGCCGCCGCTACTACGGCGGCTGCGAGCACGTCGACGTGATCGAGCAGATCGCCATCGACCGGGTCAAGGAGCTGTTCGGCGCCGAGCACGCCAACGTGCAGCCGCACTCGGGCGCCCAGGCCAACGCCGCCGCGATGTTCGCGCTGCTCAAGCCCGGTGACACGATCATGGGCCTGAACCTCGCGCACGGCGGGCACCTGACCCACGGCATGAAGATCAATTTCTCCGGCAAGCTCTACGACGTCGTGGCCTACCACGTCGGCGACGACGGCCGGGTCGACATGGCCGAGGTCGAGCGGCTGGCCAAGGAGAGCAGGCCGAAGCTGATCGTCGCCGGCTGGTCGGCGTACCCGCGGCAGCTGGACTTCGCCGAGTTCCGCCGGATCGCGGACGAGGTCGGCGCGTACCTGATGGTCGACATGGCGCACTTCGCCGGTCTGGTCGCGGCGGGCCTGCACCCGAACCCGGTCCCGCACGCCCACGTCGTCACCACGACCACGCACAAGACGCTCGGCGGCCCGCGCGGCGGCGTGATCCTCTCCACGGCCGAGCTGGCCAAGAAGATCAACTCCGCGGTCTTCCCCGGCCAGCAGGGCGGTCCGCTGGAGCATGTGGTCGCGGCGAAGGCGGTCGCCTTCAAGGTCGCGGCGTCCGAGGAGTTCAAGGACCGCCAGCGCCGCACCCTGGAGGGCTCCCGCGTCCTGGCCGAGCGCCTGGTCCGGGACGACGTCAAGGCCGTGGGCGTGGACGTGCTGTCCGGCGGTACGGACGTGCACCTGGTCCTGGTCGACCTGCGCGACTCCGAGCTGGACGGACAGCAGGCCGAGGACCGGCTCCACGAGGTCGGCATCACCGTCAACCGCAACGCGATCCCGAACGACCCGCGGCCGCCGATGGTCACCTCGGGTCTGCGGATCGGTACGCCCGCCCTGGCCACCCGCGGCTTCACGGCCGAGGACTTCGCGGAGGTCGCGGACGTGATCGCCGAGGCGCTGAAGCCGTCCTACGACGTCGAGGCGCTCCGGGCGCGGGTCACGGCTCTCGCCGAGAAGCACCCGCTGTATCCCGGTCTGCAGTAATTTCGTACGCTTTCATTCGTACGGACGTCCGGGGCGCCGCGCACACTGGGTCAGTGAGCGCGGTGCCCCGCACCATGCACCGCACACGCGACATCCCCTCTCCGGTCCCTCTCCGACCTCACCTTCGGTCCACCCCCTGCCCGGCGGACAGCGGCGTCCGCCGAACCCCTAGGAGTCCTCCCGTGGCCCTCTCGGTCTTCGACCTGTTCTCGATCGGTATCGGGCCGTCCAGCTCGCACACGGTCGGCCCGATGCGGGCTGCCCGCATGTTCGCCCGGCGGCTGCGCAACGAGGAGCTGCTGGACCCGGTCGCCTCGGTCCGCGCGGAGCTGTACGGCTCGCTCGGCGCCACCGGACACGGCCACGGCACGCCCAAGGCGGTGCTGCTCGGCCTGGAGGGCGCCTCGCCCCGCACGGTGGACGTGGAGACGGCTGACGAACGGGTGGAGAAGATCAAGGACGGCGGCCGGATCCGCCTCCTCGGCGACCACGAGATCGCGTTCTCCTTCGACGACGACCTCGTACTGCACCGCCGCAAGACGCTCCCGTACCACGCGAACGGCATGACCCTGTGGGCCTACGACGCGTCCGGCGCCGAGGTGCTGTCGAAGACGTACTACTCGGTGGGCGGCGGCTTCGTCGTCGACGAGGAGGCGGTGGGCGCGGACCGCATCAAGCTCAACGACACGGTCCTGAAGTACCCGTTCCGCACGGGTGACGAGCTGCTGCGCCTGACCCGGGAGACGGGCCTGTCCATCTCCGCGCTGATGCTGGAGAACGAGCGCGCCTGGCGGAGCGAGGAGGAGGTCCGCGAGGGGCTGCTGGAGATCTGGCGGGTGATGCAGGCGTGCGTGGCGCGCGGCATGTCCCGCGAGGGCATCCTGCCGGGCGGCCTGAAGGTGCGCCGGCGTTCCGCGAACACGGCACGCAAGCTGCGCGCGGAGGGCGACCCGAAGGCCCTCGCCATGGAGTGGATCACGCTCTACGCGATGGCCGTGAACGAGGAGAACGCCGGCGGCGGCCGGGTCGTCACCGCACCGACCAACGGCGCGGCCGGCATCATCCCCGCCGTCCTGCACTACTACGTCAACTTCGTCCCCGGTGCCGACGAGGAGGGCGTGGTCCGCTTCCTGCTGGCGGCCGGTGCGATCGGCATGCTGTTCAAGGAGAACGCGTCCATCTCCGGCGCCGAGGTCGGCTGCCAGGGCGAGGTCGGCTCCGCCTGCTCGATGGCGGCGGGCGCCCTCGCCGAGGTGATGGGCGGCTCGCCGGAACAGGTCGAGAACGCCGCCGAGATCGGCATGGAGCACAACCTCGGCCTGACCTGTGACCCGGTCGGCGGCCTGGTCCAGATCCCGTGCATCGAGCGCAACGGCATGGCCGCGGTGAAGGCGGTCACCGCGGCACGGATGGCGATGCGCGGCGACGGGTCGCACAAGGTGTCCCTGGACAAGGTCATCAAGACCATGAAGGACACCGGCGCCGACATGTCCGTCAAGTACAAGGAGACCGCGCGGGGCGGGCTGGCGGTGAACATCATCGAGTGCTGAGGGGACGGGGCACGACGGACGGCGTATGTTGTCCTGGCTGGTCGGGTTCCGTTCCGGGCATGGGGTCCGGGCGCGGGGTCCGGTGTTCTGTTGGGGGTTGGAAACAATGGTCGCTGGTCGTGTGGTGCGGTTCGACGCCGTACGGGGTTACGGGTTCATCGCTCCGGAGCACGGCGGGGAGGATGTCTTCCTCCACGTCAACGACGTGCGGATTCCGGAGCATCAGCTGCGTCCCGGAGTCACCGTGGAGTTCGAGATCGAGGAGGGCGACCGGGGGCTGAAGGCCTCGGGCGTGCGGCTGGCCCAGGGGCCCGGCCCGGTGTCCTCCGCCGGGGTGGGCCGCCATCCGGACGGCGACGACTCACTGTGCGACGTGCTCACCGCCGAGGAGTACCTCCAGGAGGTCACGGAGGTCCTGCTGTCCGCCGCGCCCACACTGACCGGCGAACAGATCCTCCAGGCGCGTCGCGGGCTGCTGCAGTTCGGCAAGACCCACGGCTGGTGCGACGGGTGAGACGGGCCGGCCGGACGGGTCGGTGAGGCGCGGCCCGGCAAGGACCGGGACCGCCGTCCGGGAGCCCGCGTGGCCGTCCGCGCCGATGCCTTCGTACCTGCCCGCCGGTCGTCAGGTTCGTCCCGCACCGGCCGGATCCGGCTCGGCTCCGGCCGGCCGTGTCCTGCTCCCGATCGTCTCCGCGAGCGGACCGGGCTCCAGCACGGTGCCCGCGGGGCTGGGCGGGTTGACGTACAGCGCGTGGCCGGACGGCAAGCGGTCCAGGAGGTCCGCGACGGCGACGAGTTCGAAGGCGAAGCCGCCCACGGTGTCGAGGTGGGGCGCGGCGGTGAAGACCGGGACCACGAGCCTGCCGTCCTCCACGGCGGCGGTCACCGGTGTTCCGTCCGGCAGGGTCAGCACCGCCACCTCGGCGGGGGCCAGGGCCCGCAGTACGTCCTCGGCCGGTCCGTAACCGGTGACGGCGAGCTGGAGGGCCTCGTCGACCCCGTCGGTGGCCTCGGGCCAGCCGAGCGATTCCGGGGAGGGGCGGTGTGCCTCGTTGTCCTCCCACTCCTCGATCTCGCCGGTCGTTCCCGTGCGCCAGCGGCCGACCACGGCCCAGTCGGGCGGCACGCCCTCGCCGTGCCAGCCGGGGTCGACCATGCTGATCCAGTGTTCCGGCGCAAGCCGTGCGGCCTCCACGATGTCCTCGGGGGGCGCGGGCATCGCTGCGGCACTCCGCCCTCCGGTCTCATTCACCCGCACGCACTCTCCCGACACACGTGACCGTCATTCGTCGCTCCACTCGTCGCTCGTCACTCGTCCGCCTGCTTCGTCCACCGGGCACCCGGACCACCCGTCCCGAGGGGCGGCAGTCCGAGATCGCTCCGGAGCCGGGCGGCGAGGCGCGTCGCCGCCCGGAGGTCCGCCCTCCCCGCGGCCAGGAGGTCGGCGATCCGCCGCACCGCGTCGCGGAACTCCTCCCCGGCGTACCGGGAATCCGCGAGCACGGAGTGCGCCTCGCGCGGCAGTACCAGCCCGACGGCCGTGTCCCAGGCCCGGACGGCGTTCGTGTCCGGGCCCTCGGCCGGGAACGCGCTCTCGAAGTCCGTGAACGCCGACCGCCAGATCCGCCGCGACACCGTGGCCGCGATGGCCTCGAGCGCGTCCGGCCACGGGCCGGGCCGTACCATCAGCAGCCGCACCTGGTCGAGCGGTGCCAGTCCGCTGCCCCGCAGGCCTCCACCGAGTTGTGCCTCGACCTCCATGCCGGGAGTCATCCCGACGCCCACGGCCCTCAGGTCGGCCGGGCCGACGGTGTCGGCACCCTCGAACCGCGGCGGATCGCCGGGCAGGTCATCGGCCGTCAGCTGCCTGGCGACCCACTGGCGCTGGGCAGTGTCGCGAGGGACGACGGGCACGTACCCCATGCCGGCGTCGGTGCCGATGTCGGCCCCGGTCCCGGTCCCGGGGAGGATCTCGTCGAGCGGGGGCGCGGTCCCCACCGCCTTCGTGCCTGCGTCGCGGTCGAGCCGTGGCGGGGTGTCGCCGTCCGCCGCGGCGGCGTCGGGGGCGGTTCCGGCGAGCGTGATGACGGCGCCGGAAGCGGATCCGGCGGACTGTCCGGGCAACTCGGGCGGACGGATCCGCGACCAGGGTGCCGCGTCGTCCTGGGGCGAGGTCATCACGAGGAGGCTCTCGTTCACCGCCGGCCGCCGGTCGAGGACCCACAGGGGCCGCGTCGGCAGCCACACCGTCCGGGCGGCCCCCGTCCGGGCGGCGAGCGCCTCGGCCAGGCCGGTACCGCCTGCCCCCGTCCCGACGGGGACGACCACGACGTCCCGGTCCAGCTGTGCCAGGACGGGATCGTGGGAGAGCAGTTCGGCGATCTCCTCGTAGGGCACCGGGCGGGTGGCGCCGTCCGGCCAGGGCACGTCCACCTGTCCCGGGGTGGTGCCGTTCATGTCCAGTACGTATCCGCCGGGATGGGCGCTCTTCCCGGCGCCCTTCCTGTACCAGGGCGCCAGGGTCCCTCGGCCGTTGCTCAGGCCGCCGTCGGGTGAGATCACGTAGCGGTCCGCCCACAAGTGGCTCGGGGCGGGCTTCCCCGTCCAACTGCGGCCGACGCCCGTGCCGTTCACGGAGGTGATGAGGGTGCGGTCGTCCAGCGCGCCGTTGCGTTCGAGGTCGTACGCGGCGAGCGCCGTGGGATCGTAGGTGTCACGGCCGAGGGCCGCCGCCGTGGCCGCCATCCGGAGCAGGTCCGCCCGCAGGGCCTCGTCCCGCGGGTCCTCGCCGGTGCCGCCCAGGTGGAGCGCCTTCGTCGTCAGGGCGTCGGGGTCGGGATGGTTCTCCACGCTCTCCACGGCCTTGACCGTGGCCCACAGCGCGTTCTGCCGGTGGGCCTCGGTGACCTGCGCCGACGTGCGCAGACCCAGCACCGAACGGGCCCACTGGTCAGGATCGTGCTCTTCGATCAGTTCGCGGGCCCGGTCCACGGAGGGCAGGGAGACGAAGTCGGGCAGCGCGGACCGGGGGTCGGTGGACAGCCGCGCCGACGCGGCCTCGAGCATCGTCCGTACGTCGGCGGGCTCCGGCGGCGCGGGCCGGGTGCCGGGGGTGGTCGTCAGGCCGTGGTGCGCGCGGGTGACCCGGTCGAGCAGGTCGAGCGTCAGCTCACCGTGTCCCCGCAGGTTCTCGTCCCCGCGGCGCATGACTTCCAGGGCGCCGATACCGCGCAGGAGCCGGCGGTAGGTGCCGGCCGGGTCGTCCCTGTCGTGCTCCACATCGACGCCGAACGTCATCCGGAGGGCGCGGACCAGCCGCAGCGCCGTGTCCCGGGCCATGGCCCGGGTGAAGTCGGGGGACGTCTCCAGGCCGGCCAGAGCGGCCAGGGCGTCGAGTTCGTCCGGGGTCGGCTCGGGTCGCAGCTTCACCATGTCCACCGGGTCGTTCGCCGGCGTGGTGGGGATCCCGTGGTGGTGCAGTTTCCCGTTCGCGTGGCGACTCCAGTGCTCCCTCTCGGGGGCGTAGACGTCGCGCCGCGTCACGTTGGAGACGCCCTGGGCCGCCGACGAGGCGGAGAGCGGGTCGGGGACGAACGGGCGGCTCCGCTTCAGGGCTGCGGCGGTGTGTCCCTCCGGTCCGCTCCCCCAGCAGGACAGGAACACGATGGGGGTGTCCCGGTCCAGTCGTGCCACGCTTCGGCGCCGCCGGAGGAAGCCACCGGTTTCAGAGCCCCGGACCGGAACGTTGCCCTGGAATTCATTGACCATGAGGGTCTGGCCCGGCAGGCCGTGGACCAGGAAGAAGTAGGGCTTCCGGCCCTTCCAGGGAACCGGCCGGGGGTCTCCGACCGGTTCACTGGTGAGCGGGTCGTAGACGGACCACTCCGTCGACCGGGTCATTGTCTGCAGCAACGGCTCGAACTGGAGCAGGTCGGCGCCGTTGAGCACGGCACGGCCGACGGGCCGGCCCTCGTCGGTGAGGGTGAAGGACATGACCTTCCCGTCCTCGAGGGTCCTCCCCTCGATCGTGTGCAGGACGCCTTCCCCGGGCCCCGGCCGTTCCTCGTCCGGGCCCAGGTCGTCGGGCCCGCTGCCGATCCACTCGCCCAGCGGCCCGCTTTCGAAGACCCGGTCGTCGGCCACCTCGATGCGGTGGCGGCCGGTGCCGGGGTGCGGCTTGAGGGCGACCTCGCCGCTGTGCGACCACAGCGTCCTGCCGGACCGGGCCGCGGCCCTGCGCGGCAGATCCAGTCCCATGGCGCCGGCGTTCTGCGAGACGAGCACCACCTCGGCGCCGTCCTCACGACTCGCCAGTTCCTCGTCCAGCGCCAGCAGCTCGGCGAACTCCTCCGACGACAGCTTCCACCGCTTGCTGCCGTCCGGCAGGGACAGCCCGACCTTCGTGTGGTCACCGTCCTTCGTCCCGATCACGTACGGGAGGGGAGCACCGGGCCGGCGTGCCCACGGCGAGGGCTGGGAGTCCCTGCTCCCTCCGTCCACCACGTCGTACGAGGAGACGTCCACGTCCCGGGCGGGCCGGCCCGTCCAGTTCCGGCCCAGCGGGGTGCCGTCCGGTGCGGTCAGGCGGGTGGCGTCGGACAGCAGGCCCTGCTTGCCCAGGTGGTACGCGGTCAGCGACGCCCGGCTGGTCGCCCGGCCGGCCGCCATCGCCTCGTCCACCAGCTCGTACAGCCTGCGCACGCGGTTCGACAGAGCGTCGACGTCGAAGCGCACCGGTACGGGAGCGGAGTCCGCGGACCCGCCGTCCGAGTCGCCGTCCGAGTCACTGTCCGAGTCGCTGTCCGAGTCGCTGTCCGAGTCGGGGTCGTCCCCGGGGTTGTCGTCGAGGTGCAGCAGGTTCCTGGCGAGCCTGTCCGGGCCGGTGAAGTAGTCCGCCTCGCCGAAGTCCTCCGGACTCAGTTCCGCCAGCCGGGCGACGGCCTCCGACAGGGGGGAACGGTCGACCGTGATGACCGCCTGCCGCCGTGCCGCCCGCCCGGTGGCGCCGTCGATCGGGCCGACGCCACCGATGTCCCGGCCGCCGCTCTCCGTGGTGATCGGGAAGTCCTCGGCCCGGACCGTGCCGCCCCGTACTTCCGCGACGTCGCGCACGGCCCGCTCGTTGAGTTCCAGCTGGCGCCGGATCTCCTCGAGGAGGAGGTCGCGCACGGCGTCCGCCCGCTGCCGGCCGACCGTCCCGGCGTGCTCGACGGCACCGCCGGACAGCGCGAAGCGCGGGCCGTTGCTGTAACCGGTGACCGTGATCCCGGGGAGCCGGAGGCCGGCCCCGAGGTCCCTCAGGCCGGACACCACGATCTCCTCGGCCAGCTCGGCGAGTTGCCGGCGCTGGACCGGATCGGTGATGTCCCGGTGGCGGTGCTCGAAGGCGACCCGGGTGCGGGACGGGGAAGGCGTCGGGGCGGGCTCGGCGGGCCCGTCGTCGTCCGACACCGCCACGCTTTGGGCCTCGTCGTCGGGGCCGAGCTCGGGGACGGTGTCCGACAGCGCCCCCGGAGCGGTCGGCCGCGCCACCGTGTCCGTCGGGGCCGGGGCGTCGGTGGAGGTCGGCGGCGCGGCGGGGGCGGTGGGCCCCACGGCGTCGGAGGGCCGCAGCCGGCCGGCGCGTGCGGCGTGCAGCAGGTGTGCCAGGGAGCCTGCGGTCAGCGACCGGTCCCAGCCCTGCCGGGCGGCGTGCCGGCCGACGACGTGCCGGAGCCCGCTCCAGGTGAGCAGGCCGGGGCCGGCGTTGCCGGCCGCCTGGAAGCTCAGCCTTTCCAGGGCACCGAAGCCCTCGATCAGCTCGTGGAACTCCGCCTCGCGGTCCGGGTCGGAGTCGATGTGCACGCCGTGGGTCTGCCGCAGGGCCCGCACCCAGTGCCGGGCGCGGTCGGCGCGGTCCGGCAGCCGGTCGGGCAGTCCGCCCAGGTCGGCGAGCGCGTCGAGGGCGTCGGTCCCGGGCTCGGGAAGGAACTCCTCGATGTGGCCCGTGGGATTGTCGGGGTCGTCGTACACGATCAGGCGCGGCGGCAGGCCGCCCTCGGCCTCGCTCGGCGAGATCTGCCGGTCCACGGTGAAGACGGTGCGGCGGGTCTCGTTGGCGACGTACTGGGCGGAGGTGGGATGGGTGAGCAGGTCCTGGTCGGCGCGCGTCATGGACAGCTCGCAGAACAGCAACCACACCGGCTGCTCGGGAGACAGCGCCCGCAGGCTCCTGCGCCGTGCCAGCATCCGGCCCAGATGCCGGGGATGGACCGCCTGGTTGGCGCGGGTGCTGCGGCGGGGCACGGTGGTGCGTCCGCTGTCGCCGTGGCCGACGACGACGTAGGAGTCGGCCAGGCCCCGCGGCAGGGGCAGCAGGCCGCCCCGCCGCCCGGCGTACACACCGGGCAGCCCTTCCACTTCGTTGGTGTGGTGCTGGATGGCGGACACCACCCGCAGGGCCTCCTCCCGCATCGCCATGTCGTGCGCGTTGAGGAACGCCCGCCCGGTCAGCGTCTGCCCGTCGACCGTGACCAGCGGGTACGAGTGGACGTCGGCGTCGGGGAAGACAGCGCCGTTCGCGGCCCTGACGGTGGCCGCCGGGTCGTCCGGGACCAGTCCCGGGTCGGCGGGGATCCAGGCCCCCGCCGGGTCGCTCCCGGAGACCGGCGGGGCCAGGACCGGAACCCGGCGGCCGTCCGGGGCCCTTTCCAGTCGCAGGTCGCCGTAGGTGAACCAGACGCGGGTGCCGGTGCGGTCGGCGATCACCCGTGCGAGGGCCTCGTTGCGGCCGTCCTCCTCCCCGATCAGGAGCACCACGGGCACGTTCGGCTGCCGCTCGGGGTCGTGCAGCACCAGTTCGGCGAACTCCTCGTCCGACACCGGCCGTCCGTCCGCCGTCATCGCTCCCTCGGCGTTCCGTTCGGCCACCGCCGCGTAAGCGGCGGGCCTCCAGGGCGCGGGGTGGACGCCCCGGGGATCGGCGACCACGTCCATGTGCAGGTGGACACCGGGACGTCCGGTCCAGTTCCTGCCGTGCGGCGCGCCGTCGTCCCCGCTGAGCACGGACTGCTCCGGGTAACCCTGCCGGGTCAGCCCGTAAGCGGCGATGGCGTCCAGGCTGCCGCTCCGGCCCCGGCGATGGGCACTGCTCACGAGGGTGAGGGCGTCGTAGTGCCGGGCCGCGTCCACCGGTTCGTCCGGCGCCAGGTGCAACAGCATCCGGGTGATGCCGTCGAGGTCCAGGTCGGCGCCGAAGCGGGGGTGCCCGGCGCGCACCGCCTCGATCACGCGCAGCGAGTTGAACAGCCCGTCGCGCAGCTCCGGCGGGAGCGGCTGGGAGCCGAAGGTGGCGTCGACGAGTGCCCACAGTTCCTGGAGACGCTGCTGGACCGCGCTGTCGGTGGGCGGCGGTGCGGCGGCGGACCGTGCCTCCGGCACCAAAGTGGGCAGCGGCAACGGGGCGGGAGTGTGCGGCTGCGGCGCGTGCGCGCCGGTGGTGCCGTCCCACAGGGCGCGGACGGCCACGTAGGAGTCACCGCCGTCACCCGGGTCGCCCTCGGCGACGTCCCACAGCGCACGGGCACGGGCCAGTGCCTCGTTCTCCACGTCGGTGGCCTCGACGGGGTTGACGTCCGCGGGGCGCGACCCGCGGGGACGGGCCGGTTCGACGCTGCGCGGGTGGCGGGGCGCCGTCCGGGGGCCCTCGCCGTACAACCGGCGCAACAGGGGGTACAGGGCGGGCTGGCGGGTGCGCACCCACTCCGGGCCGGCGTTGTTGCGGGGCAGCCCGGTGTAGGGGTCGCTGCCGCCGTTGGCCATGAGGTAGACGTTGGTGAGCTGGGCGAAGAACTCGAGCTCGTTACGGCTGCTGTAGTTGGGGGCGCTGCGGCGGCCGTCGGCGTCGTAGCCGTGGAGGGGGCCGTCGGGCCAGTTGCCCGCCTCGCCGGCCCGTGTGGTGGTGCGGAAGGTGTTGGTGATGCGCTGCCGGTCGACGGCGTCCAGACCGTGCAGGTGAAGGGTGTGGGCGAATTCGTGCAGGGTGGTCGAGTAGCCGTCGGGATAGGCGGTCATGCCGGTGCCGACGGTGGTGCGCTCGCCGAGCAGGTTCTCCTCGGTGACGGCCGCGGTGCGCGTGCCGACACCGCGGACGTCGTCCCAGGGGCGGCCGTCGCCGGTGACGGCGCCCCGCAGGAAACGGAAGGCGTCCAGGGAGGTCAGGGCCTCGCTCCTGGGCACCACCACGACCCGCGAACCGCCCTTGAGCAGCCGCGCCGCGACGTCGGGGTCCCGCAGCAGTCGGGCGACCTGGGCACGGGCCCGGTCACCGGCGGAGACGGGCTGTTCGACCCCGTCGGGCACCTGCGTCATGAGGCGCGCCGCGACCGGGGCGAACTCGGCCGGGGCGAGCCCGGCACGCAAGGCATCGACGAGCACGGGATCACCGGCCAGCCGCTCACGGTCCGCGGGCGGCAGCGACGCCAGCGTCGCGTCGCGGTCGGCGGTGGACAGGCCGGGCAGCCGCGCGGCGAGCGCCCGGACCGGGTCCGCGGCCACCTCCGGACGGACCCGCAGCCCGTCGGCCAGCGCGGTCAGCTCGGCGCGCAGCGCGGGCAGGTCGGCGTCGGTGACGCCGAGGGCGCGCCACGTCTGTTCGTGGCGGGCGAGGGCATCGGGGTCCAGGGCTGCGGAGTCGAGCAGTTCGCTGAGCCGTACGACGAGGGAGGGGGCGGCGCCGACGGGCCGCGCGGAACGGTAGGCGTCCTCGCGCGCGAGCACCGGCGTGACCGTACGAGGGCTGTCGGCAGGGGTGTGGTGAAACGCCCACAGCAGGTCGAGGAGGTCGCGTCCGCGCAGTTCGGGGTCGGTCCCGGTGGCCAGGGCGAGGGCGGCGTCGGCCAGGGAGTCCGCGGGCGCCGGCACGGTGAAACCGTCGACCGTGACCGTGCCGGAGGCCGGCCGGTCCACCGCCGTGACCGTGATGTCGACGCCGTTCACCGACAGGTCGAGAACACGGCCGCCGCCCGTGACGGGCCGGACCCGCACCGACGCTCCGGGCATCTCCCGCTCCAGCGCCCGGCGTATCCCGGCGACGGCGGGCAGGGCGGCCGCGGGCAGCTGGAACTCCACGGCGCCCAGCGGCCGGGACCGGCCGAACTGCACCCGGCCGCGGGCGGCTCCGGCCAGCACCACCGGGTGGCCGAGGCCGTGCAGCACGGCACCGACCCGGCGCGCGACGTCCAGTTTGCCGGTGTCGTCACCGGACGGCGTGCCCGCCCCAGCCCCCTCCAGGGGGCCCGGGACACCGCGGCCGGCCGGGGTGGCGGTGGGGGCCGACGGCGGAGGCGGGGGTGCCGACGGCGGGGGCGGGGGTGCCGACGGCGGGGGCGGGGCGGTCGTGGCGGTCTTGACCTGGTCGGTCCGGACGACGACACCCAGCCGGTCGCTGAACAGGGCCGCCACGTTGGCCAGCCAGTCGGCGGCTTCCTCGGCGACCAGGCCCGGCCTGACCTGGTCGCTCATGTAGCGGCCCGACTTGTCGTTCACCACCCAGGAACGCAGCTTCTCGCTCCAGCGGAACTCGCCGGACACCCGGCTGCGCCCCGGCATCGTCCGTCCGGCCCCGGCCCCGGTCTCGTCCTCGGCGACGAACCCGGCGGCGATGCCGGTGTGGCCCAGCCCGTCCAGCGCCTCGCGCAGTGCCTGGGCCGTCAGACCGGGGTCCCGCTCCCGCATGCCCGCCAGCAGCGCGTCGAACTGCTCCTGGGTGACGATCCCGCTCAGACTCTCCGTGCCCAGGATCACCCGCCCGTCATCGGTGACCGTGTACAGCCACACCGCGTCCCGGTTCCCGGTGATCACCAGGTTCGGATCCACCTCGTCCAGCGGCACCCACAGGGGGTTCAGCCGTACGTCGCCGTCCTGGTCGCGTTCCTCGTCCTTGACCCGCTTCGGCAGGACCGGGGCGCCGAACCGGTCGCGGGGTACGGCGTCGCTGCCCTCGTAGTGGTTGGTGCCGTTGTAGTAGACCTCCGTCCGCCGCAGGGCGTCATCGGGTCCCACGTCGCTGACCCGCCGGACACCGGACGGGAACGACCGCACCACGTCGACCCGCAGGTCGAACGCGTGCGCCAGGAGGGGCAGGAAGATCTCTCCCTCCGGTGTCCCCCAGCGCTGCTCCCAGTTGACGACGGCGTCCAGGAGCAGGGGCAGTTCCCGGTCGTCCAGCGGCGCGGCGCTCTGCGAATAGACCGTGGGGAGCAGGCGGCGCAGTGCGTCGTCGTCGAGGTCGTCGGGTGTCGGCAGCAGACCGTGCTGCTCGAGATGCTCGAACATCCGGCGCGGGCTCAGGTTCTCGGCGTCCGCCTCCTGGACGGCCCGGGCGTCCTGCGGGGAGACGCCCGGGGCGGCGGGTTGTGACGCCATGCGGGCGTCGACGTACCGCCTCAGCAGTTCGGCGGGATCGAGGGCCTCCGGTACGGGGACGTGCTGGACGCCGTGGTGGGCGAGCCGGGCGAGCATCTCTGCCCGGTTCATTCCCTGGACGCGTGCCGCGAACGCGTCGGCGACCGTCTGCCGGAACTGTCCGACGATCTGCGGATGCAGCCGCCCCTCGCTGCGGATCACGTGGTCCTCCACGAGGGACCGCATGGCCTGGAGCACGGCCTGTGACGGGCCGGCCGGGTCCATGCCGGTCGTGGAGTGGATCGCGGCCTGGCGACGCAGTTCATCATGTACCGCGTCGGTCTGCCCGAGCCAGTCGTACGCGGCGCGGTCGGTGGAGGCGAGGCCGTGCAGACGGCTCCGGATGTGCACGGGGTCGCCGGCCATGAAGGAGTAGAGGAGGCACTCGCCCGTGGCGGGCACCCGTACGCGGCGGCCCCTCGCACCGAGGCTGTCGGTCGTCGTCGGCCCGGAGCCCTTCTTGCCGTCCTCCTGATCCTGAACGTCCGACGGCGGGACCTTCGATCCCTCGCCTTCCGTCTTCGTGCCTTCCGTCTTCGTGCCTTCCGTCTTCGCACCTTCCGTCTTCGCACCTTCCGTCTTCGGGGTTTCGGGCGGAACGGGCGGAACGGGCGGAGTGACGGTGTCCGCGGGGGGCACGGGCGGCGCCACGGTGTCCGCGGGGGGCACAGGCTGCCGGGTGTCCGGGGACGGCGTGTCCGCCGGCGGTGTCCGTCCGGCCGGCAGCGCCAGTTGGTAGTGGCGGTCGTCGAGGCTCAGCACCACGTGTGCGCCGGTGTGTCCGGATGTCTCGACGAGTCCCCGCAGGTTCTCCTCTCCCGTCGGGTGCCCGGGGGTGAAGTCCTGGAAGCCGCCGTCACTGCGGACCACCGTGACGCGCACGCCGAAGGTCCGTGCGGCGAGCAGCGGGAGCAGGTCCGCCGCGGAGTGGTTCCAGCCGGCCTCGGACGTGGCGTCACCCGGGCGGAGGAGCTGGGCGACCGCCAGTTCGGCCCGTACCCCGGGTGCCAGATCGACAGCGTGCGGGACGAGACCGCCGAGGGCGTCGAACTCACGGCGGGCAGGGGTGTCCGCTGCGAGGTCCAGGCCCGCCGCGGCGATCTCGTCCGCGCTGAAGGAGTCGGTGGCGTCCGGGGCCACGGCGGCCAGCAGGTCCTCGTCGGCGTGGTCGGTGAGCCAGGTGGCCATCCTCCGGCGCAGTTCGGCCGTCGCCCGCGGATCGGCGGGGTCGATGCCCTGCGCGGACAGCAGTCCCGGGGCGGCGCGTTCGAGGCCGTGGGCGAGCGCGCGGAAGAAGGCCTCGCCGTCCCTCGGCACGTCGTGGAGCGTGTACGTCTCCTGCGCGGGAGACGTGAGGACGGTGTCCGCTCCCGTACCGGTCCTGGTGTAACGGGGCGGGGCCGGGGGCGACGCCTTGGACGCCTTGGGCGGGGCCTGGTGGGTCACCGCGGGCGGCTCGGCGAGACCGTCCAGCTCCTTGCGGCCCTCCTCGGTGGCCGCGAGGCGGTGCCAGCGGGTGAGCTGGTCCGCCCCGGCCCGTACCCGGTGGTACTCCGCCGCGGCCTTCTCCGCCGCGTCCCTGAGCGCGTCCAGCTCGTCGCGCCGGGCGTCGAAGGCGTCGCTTGCCGTGTCCCGGCGCACGGTGGCGTCGTGGAGGCTCCGGCCGGGCGCTGCCGCGGACAGCAGAGCCGTGTCGAGCCGCTCGTCGGCCGCGGCCTTCGCGGTACGCGCGGCTTCGAGCCGCAGACCGGCCGCCTCCCGCAGTCTCCCGGCGGCGGCTGTCGCGTCGGCCAGGCGGACCAGGGCGGCGTCCTGTTCGTCCCGCAGGAGGTCCGCCCAGCCGTCGTGTTCGGGTTCGGCGCCGTACTCGTTCTCGGCGAGGGCGTCGACTTCGGCCTGCGCGGCGGCCACGGTCGCGTCCGCGGTGCCGTGGTCCCGGCGCGCGTCGTCCTCGGCCTGCCGCAGGGCGGTGTCCGCCGTATCGACGTCGGCCCGGGCGAGGTCGACCGGGCGCGCTGCCGCGCGGGCGATCCCGGCGGCTCTGTCGAGGGCGGTCTGCGCGGCGTCGAGGTCCGCGCGCAGGCCGGCTGAGGCGCGCCGCTTCTTCCAGTAGGCCTTGTCGGCGTCGACCCACGCCTTGCTCGCACTGCCGACCGCGTCCCATGCCTTTTTGACCTGTTCGGGGAAGTTCGCGTCGGTGACGAGCTTCAGCTCACGGGCGATGTCCTCCCGGACCCAGGTGACGACGTACGTCTCGGACTCCATCGCCTGCGGACCCGACCGGGCCTTGCTGCCGAAGGTCCCGCCCCGGATCCTGTTCGCGAGCTTGGAGTCCACGACGCTCCGGTGCACGTCGCCGACGCTGAGCCAGGTGGCCGGGACGGCGAACAGGAAGGACCGGTCCGTCTTGGGCTTGAGGTTGCGCGAGGTCAGGTGGTCGTCTCCGACCGGCATCCCGTCGCCGTCGAGGTCGTTGGGGCCGGGGCCGAAGAGTCCGATCTGGTTGAGACCCGCGTTGTTGGGCGAGTCGTACAGGAAGCCGCCGCCGAGGGCCCCGGTCTGGCTGTGTTCGCCGGCCGAGGACGTGCCGGCGTTCTCCCCGTACCGCCTGAGCACCTCCAGCTTCTTGCCGTCGGCGACCGTCAGCAGCAGCGCGCGGCTGAAGTCGGGTGTCGAGCGCAGGGTCAGCCGGCCGGTGTCGGTGCCCACGAGGGACTTCTCGGTCAGCCCCGCCACCTGGTAGCCGTCCGGCTCGGTGGTGCGCGGGTAGAACGCGGTGAGCGCCGTGGAGCTGGTGCCGTCCTCCAGCGCCTGCGCGGAGCCGGTGCCCAGCCGGGTCAGGCCGGTCTCCCTGGTCTTGCGCAGGAGTCCGGTGAGGGCGTCGGCGCCGGGGCCCTCCTCGGCCTCGAGGGCGCGGAGGGAGAAGCCGACGTCGTACGCCTTCGTGAGGAGGAGGTCGCCCGCGATGCGGATGTTCTCGATGCCGATGATCCCGCGGGGGTGCATGCCGTTCTCGGGGAAGGTGAACGACCGCATGACGCCTTCCCCGTCCCGGACCAGTACGTCCTCTCCCGCCTTGGGAAGGGAGGCCGGCCGGGGCGCCTCGGCCAGGGCGGGGTCGGCCGTCGGGTCGGGTGCGGGCAGCAGCCGGGGGGCTGTGGAGGTGCCGGACGGGGTGGCCCCGGTCCCGTCCGTCCCGGGTGTCTTCGTCGGGGGCGTCACCGGCTCCATCAGGCTGAGCGGCACGTGTTCGCGCAGCTCGCCGACGGCGTCCTCCTCGATGATCTGCAGGTGGCCCCGGAAACGGTCGAGGGCCGTGGTCTCCCTCTCCGGCCGTCCCTCCTCGGCCGGGGCGCCGGTGTTGGGGGTGTCGTCGGCCTCCAGGGTGATCCGCATGCGGTACGGGGTGACGATCTCCGCATGCGGTTCGGTGGACGCCGCCCGGTAGATCGTGACGGTGGTGACCGCGTGACTCGACGCGACCGCCTTCCGATGGGAGCCGCCCTCGGTGTACGTCGGTCCGGCTGCCACGACCTGTGCGTTGCCGGTGTACACCAGCTGGCTGGTCAGAAGGCCCACGTCCGCCCCGGAAGAGGCCTCCGAGTTCTCCTGGGCGGTCTCGATGGCCCGCCGGTTCTCCTCCAGCTCCGCGCTGTGGTCGAGCCCGTCGAACACGGGTGTCCCGGGGATCAGCTCGACCCGTGCCCGCACCCGCCGGCTGCCGATCCGCACACTGCCCCAGCCCCAGCCTCCGGCGGTGACCAGCGTCGACGGGCCGGTGGTCGTCATCTCACCCTTCAGGGCCCGCGTGGCACGGGCCGTCACCAGCTGCCGGACCCTCTCCCGGTCCTCGTCGTCGAGCCCCAGCTCCCGGATCCGCTTGTCGAACGCGAGCAGCACGTCGGTGGGATCCAGCGCGTTCACCGCGTACGTGCCGAAGGCGGCGCCGCGCAGCCAGGGCTGCGGCGTCCAGAGCTGCCGCGTGTAGCGGGGGACCTCGCCCATGCCGTCGTCGAGCAGCCCCATCCGGTGCGCGCTCTTCTCCGGCAGGTGCCCCAGCAGGCCGCCCGGGCTCGTCAGCTCCGTCCCCGCCGCTCCGGCCAGTGAGCGGGGTACGAGGGCACTGACCGCCGCGGCCGTCCCGATCCGGCCCGCCCCCAGCCGGCTGGAGACCAGCGCGAACCAGTGGTGTACGTCGCCGGCCACCAGCACCTGGTGGGTGAAGCCCTTGCGGTTCATGTCCGCGACGACCGTCCGGACGACGCTGACACTGTGCGCGCGGGACGTCGAGACGGGGTTGGCGACGATTCCGTACGCGCCCATGAGGCCGTGCCCCGGATTCTGGGCGACGGAGTAGATCAGCTGGCCGCCGAAGACGAAGCTCGTGCTGTTGCTGGTCTTGCCGGCCGCCTGCCGGGTGCCGCCGAGCGTCATCTCGGTGTCCATGGACATCGACGGCGTGAGGGCGTGCAGGTCCCCGACCGTCGTCGCGTACCGATAGGTCCCCCACAGCTCACCGTACGGCCCCTTGCCCAGCAGGCCGCTGCCCACCAGGCCCAGCGGCCCCGAACTCTGGTCGAAGCTCGCCGCGAGGTACTGGGGGGTGAAGGTGCGGACGATCGCCTCCCGGGTGGGGGCGCCCTCCTTCACCAGTTGCCAGGCGCTGCCCGACGCCTCCTTCAGGACCCGGTTCACCTCCGCGACCAGCGTGGGTGACAGCACCATGTTCACGATCACGAACGGGTGCTGCTGGAACTCCCTGAACCGCTCCGCCCCGCGGCCGGCGAGCCGTCCGGCGGGCTGCCCTTCGCCGGTGCCGGCGGGCAGCACGAGGTCGCCCCTCGCCAGGGCGTGAGCCCGCTCGGTGGCCATGGGGGCGGGGGCGGGCTCGTCGGACAGATAGGGGTTGAGCGCCCCGTCCGCGTACGGGTCCGCGTCGGGGGTGTGCTGGACGGGGACACCGATGAGCACCTGACCGGTCATCGGACCGCCGCCCCTCAGGTGGCCCAGCGCCGTCCGGCCGAAGAGCACGTTGACCGGCTCGTCCAGGACCAGCAGTCCCGGCAGCCCGAGGCCGAGGCCGCGGATCAGGCCGCGGGGCCGCCAGTAGCCGCCCAGGGTCGCGGTGAGGGACATGTCGTAGCGGTACAGGTGGGTGGGCTGGTTGCTCACCGACATCGGCTCGTTGGTGACCGTCGAGCCGAAGGCGGTCTCCGCCTCCCACTGCCATCCCCTGCGCGCGCCCAGGGTCAGCCCGAGCGTGTTCCGGGGGAGCCCCGCGTCGTCGGCGTTGTTGTCGCGTCCCGAGAAGGTGCCTTCGAAGCCCAGGTCCACGCCTCGTTTCGCGCTTGCCTGGCCGTCGAGCCGGTCGATGCCCTGTGCGCTGAAGCGCATTCCCTCGTCGACGTCCTTGCCCTCGTACCGTCGCCCGGTCAGCGTCCCGTGCACCCGGAGGGTGTAGTAGGTCTGTCCGACGGAGTCGGGGTCCGTGAGTCTGACCGGCAGGCCGACCGTGGTCAGCGCCTCCAGGTTCGCGGTGACGTTCTGCTGGGACAGCACACCGAGGACCTGCAGGGTGTTCTGGAGCGCGATCCGGTACTTGACGGGATCGGTCCACTGAGGCGGCACGGGCAGGCGCCGGGCCTCGTCGAGCACCCGGTCCGGCCTGCGCGTGAGCAGGTCGTCCAAGCGGGCGCGCCAGCCCTTCGGCAGGTTCGGCGGCAGCAGCTGGTCGAGGGGCACCACCAGCCCTTGGCGCAGATGCGCGATGGCGTCCACCACGCCGTCGGCGAACGCGTCCAGCAGGGTGCGGCCGACGCCGTCCGCCGTGTCCGGTGCGACACGGGTGCGCAGGCCGTCGTCGAAGGTGAACTCCTTCACCCGGTGCATGCCCAGGGTGCGCGGGCGGTCCACGGTCAGATAGGCCGGGACGAACGGCGGGGCGCCGCCGTGGCGCAGGGCGAGTGAGGTCCCGTCGTCCCATCCGGCCAGCCGCCGTGCCTCGGAGCTGGTCATCCGGTCCAGGCTCCAGGTGAGGAACCGCGTCGGCGGTGCGTTGTCGCCGGCCCGACGGACCCGCACGGACTTCACGACCAGGTACAGGGCGGTCTTGGGACCCTTCACCTGTCCGGCCGACTTGAGGGTGCCGGCCCCGCCGAGTCCGACCGACCAGGTCTTCGCGTACGAGTACTGGGCACTCGGCCCGGCCTGGAGCCGCAGGTCGAAGGGGGCCGTGCCGGGGTCGAGGAAGTTGAAGGCCGGTCCGGCGACGGCTTGCAGCAGCAGGCTTCTGCCCGTGGCCCGGCTGCGCTCGTTGCGGACCGTCGAGGTGTTGATGTCCCGCATCTCGGCCTGGTCGGTCTCCCCGACGAGCACCGCCGCCCGGGGGATCAGTTCCTCCACCACGAAGACGCCCAGCGGTGACTTCTTCTTGTCGTCGGCGAACAGCGGCGGGGTGGTGACGCGGCCGCGCGCCATCGTGCCGCCGTGCCGTTGGAAGCTGTCGCCCGAGAAGAAGACGTCCAGCTCGGTGTAGGCCGAGCTGCCGGGCAGGGCTCCGATCTGTCCGGCAGCCCAGTCGCGGATCGCCGCGACCGGGCCGAACCCCTCGGTACGGACGAGGCGGTACTGGGAGTTGCGGTCCAGGTCGATCGACCGGGGGATGCGGCCCGGCTTCGGCATCTTCGTCACGCTGTCGGGCAGGCGGACCGCGAGCCCGTTGCGGAGGCCGAAGGCGAACCGGGCCGGGGCGGCCGGGTCGGTGTCGGTGCCCGTGACGACCCGGCCGGTGGCGTCGGTGACGCGCATCTCGTAGTACACGTCGTCCAGGAACGACCGTGACTTGTCCAGCGTCCGGGTCTCCATCTGGTTCATGCGCTGGTCGGCCAGCGTGTAGCCGACCTTGTTGATGAAGCCGAACCGCAGGGCGAGACGGCCGAAGCCGCCGAACGCCGCGGTGCCCGCCGGGCCGATCGGCCCGCCCAGGCCGTACTGGGAGTTGGCCTGCATGTTCTTGGTGAACCCGAACGTCGCGGCGCCCCGGTGCATGCTGTCGATCTTCGAGGCGTCACCGATGCCGTCGTCGAACGGGGCCCAGTTGCCGTAGTGACGCGCCCTGACGTACAGGACCCGGACCTTTCCGTCCGCGTTGAGGTAGGGGAACGGACGCCCGTCTCCGTCCGCCAGCGTTTTCGGCTTGTCCCGGAGCGTCTGACGGATGTCGCTCAGCAGCTGCGTGGCGCCCTTGCCGGGCCGGGCGTCCGGCCTGCGCCGCAGCTCGCCGTCGATCGCGTCCAGTGCCTGTTCGAAGCCCCGCAGGACGACCGTGCTCTGGCCGAACGTACTCGGGTTGGCGAGGAGTTGTCCGAGCTCGGCGGCGGTCAGCCCCGGTGGCAGCAGTGCCTGGAGGTCGTCGACGTACTCGGGCATCCGCCTGCCGTCCTCGAACCGGACCGGGGCGCGGCGTGCGGGCGGGGGCGCCATGGCACGGTCGAGGCGCGGGTGGTCCGCGGGGGGCGGGTCCGACTCGGTGGGCTTCGGGACGAGGGCCACCGTCAGGTCCGGCTCCGTGGACGAGGGCGGCTCGCCCGGAGCCTCGGTCTCGTCCTCGGCCGCGAACGTGATGTCGTCCGCTCCGGTGCCGCCGGGGCGGACGGCCGCCCAGTCGGCTGCCGCGGGACGCCCCGGCGCGCTGGGCAGGAGGGAGGGGATGTACGGCCGTGACGGCCCGGCCGGGGCCAGGCTCACACTGCCCTGCGAGGCCCATACGGCACGACCGGTGCCGGCGCTGACGACGGCCCGGGGGTCGGTGTCCGGGGTGCCGCTGCCGGCCGGCCCGGCGGGCGTCGCCGGACCCGCCTGTGTCGCAGGGGCGGCCTTCGGTACGGCCAGGACGACGTCCGTGTCCTGCGGGCGGGTGTTGAGCACCGGGTCGCGTGCCAGCAGCTCGGCGACCTCGTCGTAGGGCACCCTGCCGCGGAAGCCGCCGGGCAGGTTCATGAGGAGGTGGTCCCGGCCGCCTCCGGCCCACACCAGGTAGGCCGGTGACCTGTCGGGAGTGCTCCACGGCGGGCGTTCCTGGCCCACGGCCTGGTAACCGCCGCCCTGCTTGGGGGCGGCGACGACGACGCGGTCGGTGGCCGTGGTCGTAGCCGTGGTCGCGTCGGGCGCGGACGGGGACCAGCGTCGTCCGGTCGGCACGCCGTTGAGGTCGAGCAGTTGCGTCCGGGGCGCGAGGGCACCCAGCGTCTCCAGGTGGAACGCGCCCAGTTCGGTCGGGTTGTCCACGTCGACGCCGACGGCCGCCGCCTGCGCGACCAGGCCGAGCAGCTCGGGCCGCCGGGCCGGGTCCGGCCGGTCCAGATGCAGGACCCTGCCGGTCAGGGCGTCCGGGTCGGGGGTCCGGCTCTCCCACTCCAGGGCCTTCACGCTCGCCCAGAACAGCCGGGCCCGCTCGGGCTGTCCGACGGCCGCCGGGCCGTCGCCGAGACGCAGGACGCGGGCGGCCTCGGTGTCCAGCTCCGGGTCGGACAGTCCGCCCAGCCGCCGCGCCGCGGCCGTCACGTGGGGCAGGGAGACGAAGCCGGTGAGCGTGATGTCCGGTCGGCGGCTCACGGCGTCGGCTGCCCGGGTGAGCAGGTCCCGGTAGGCGTCGGAGGCAGGGGCGCCCGCCACGTCGCCCTGCTGGTCCGCGTGGGCCGCGCGTTCGAACAGGTCCATGGAGAACGGGCCGAGGTCGCGCAGCGCCGGGTCGGCTGCGCGCATGCTCTCCAGCGCGCCGATGCCGGCGAGGAGTTCCCCGTACCGGCTGTCGTCCTCGATCGCCGCGCCGAAGGTCAGGCGCAGCGCGCGGACCAGCCGCAGAACCTGTTCACGGGTCGCGTCGGACACCGGCTGTGAGGGGTCCGTGTGCAGGCCCGCCGCGCGGGCGCGGTCGTCGAGGTCGGCTCCGAAGGGCTCAGGGCGGTGCTCCACCCACGCGCCGCGCCGGCCCCGCGAGTCCGTGTAGAGGCGGTGCACGAACTTCCCGTCCGGCAGCACCGCGAAGCTGACCATGTGGGTGCCGCCGTAGGTGGTGCGCCCGGTCTCGTTGGCGACGTGCTGGCTCTCGCTGACGACCGCCAGCGGGTCGGGGACGAAGGTGTCGTCGATGCCCCTGCGGGTGCGGACCACACCGGGCGGCTTCGCGCTGGAGCACGCCTCCATCAGCACGCCGTGGTCCTTGGGGAGCTGCGCCAGGCTCGGACGCCGCTTGAGCATCCCGCCGGTCTCCCGCTGCCGGGTGTGGTGGCGCGGGTCCGTCATGGTCGGTACCCGGGTCGCGCCGGGCCGGCCGTGTGCGCTGAAGACGTACATCGGCTTGCCGGCGAACGGTACGGGCGCGTCGTCCTTGGCGGACTCCCCGGTGACCGGGTTGTAGTGCCACAGCTCCGTCGACTCCGTCGCGAGCCGCAGCGCCTCGATCCGGCGCGGAGCCTCGGAGTCATCGAACACCCCCCTGCCGGTGGTGGTGCCCCGGTCGGTGACGACACTGTGGGACCGCACCTCGCGCTCCCAGGCCGGCGCGTTCCCGTACTCCGCCGGGTCGAGCACCTGACCGGGGGTACTGCGGATCCAGTGGGCGCGCGGCAGCCCTTCCCCGAACTGCAGGGAGACGACGTGCGGCAGGGCCGGGTCCTGCTGGGGCGACACCTTCACCGTGCCGTTGGCCGACCAGACCTCCCTGCCGGTACGGTCCGCCGCCCTGCGGGGCAGATCCAGACCCCGCGCACCGGCGTCGGGGACGAGCAGCACCACGGGGACGTCCGGGGGGAGCCCGCTCAACGCGGGGTCGAGGGCGAGCAGTTCGGCGAACACGTCGATCGGTACCTGGCGCGGGGCTCCGTCGAAGCCGCGTACGACGACCCGTCGGTGGTCGCCCTCCGTCATCACGACGTACGGTTCCGGCTCACCGGGGCGGTGCCATGGCGCGGTGCCCACGTCGCCGCGCGCCAGACTGCCGTCGGCCTGGCGGACCACCTTGCCGACATGGGCGAGATCCAGGTCGGGGATCACGCCGTTCGTCCAGTTGCGGCCCCGGACGCCCCCGCCCGGTGCGGTCATCGTACGGGTGGGTGACAGCACCCCCCGGAGCTGGAGGTGGAACGCCGCCAGGGCGGCCAGGCCGCCCGCCGACTCAACCGCCGGGTCCATCGCCACCCGGAACAGCTCGCTGCGCTGCGCGTCGGTCACCGCAGCGGCGGTGTCCAGGAGCAGCACCCGGCGGGTCAGGGCGTCCAGGTCGAGCGGTCCGTCGCGCAGCGCGGGGTCGGCCTGCCGGAGCCGGTCGAGGTGCGTGAGGGTGTCGCGGAGGGCGGGGTAGATCCGGTTGGTCTCGACGCCGGGGCCGAACACACCCGTCAGCAGCCGGTGGTCGAGGTCGTCGGTGGCCGGGGACGGCTCGGGCGAGTCGGTCATGGACGCGTCGCCGTCCTCCCAGTCCATGATCATGTCGATCGAGTCCGGGGAGCCGGGTACGGAAGAGGGCCCGGCCGGGATCTCGGCCGGTGCCCGGGAGCTGAGCGGCGTCCCGTCGGTGACGACGGGCGGTACGGAGGACACCTCGCCGGCGACGGCCGGGGCCGGTTCCACCAGGGAGGCGGCGGCCGGCAGTTCCCCGGACTCGGTCCGTACGGGCCGGTAGGGCGGCGGGACGTCGGACGTGGCCTCGGTCTCCGGCGCCGTGGGGGGCGGGCCGGACCGCTCGGCCCCCTCGGACGAGGGGACACGGGTGCCGTCCGGGGTGACGGTGGCCGCCGGGTCGTCGGTGGTGACGGCGTCGGTGCCCGTGGAGGTGGTGACGTGCTCACCGGACGGGGTGGTCTGGGGCCGTTGCTGCGGGGTGGCGTTCGGTGGGACGGGGGCCGGGGAGGCGGTGGCCGACGGGGTGGGCGTCGCGGCGGTGACGGGCGCGGTGACGGGCGCGGCGGCGGGCGCGGCGGCGGGCGAACCGCCGAGGAGCGTGCCGACCGGGGGTGCGAGGGGATTCGTCCGCGGGTCCGGCTGTGGATCCGGCTGCGGGGTGGCCCGGTCCTGCTGGTCGGGCGTGACCCGGGTGTCGGGGATCCGGGACGTCTCCGGGTTCCTGGAGACGTCGGCGGAGTTCTCGGTGTCGTCCGCGTCGTCGGCGAGCGGTGTCGTCGTGTCGTCGTCCGCCGGCCGTTGGCGTTCCGGGGCGGACCGGGTCTCGGGGGTCCCTGACGTGTCGGGCGCCCTGGAGACGTCCCGGGTGCCGCCGGTGTCGCCCGTGGCGCGGGGGGTACGGACGTCGTCCGTGTCCACGTCCTCGGCGAACGGTGTCGTCGTGTCGTCGTCCGCCGGCCGTTGGCGTTCCGGGGCGGACCGGGTCTCGGGGGTCCCTGACGTGTCGGGCGCCCTGGAGACGTCCCGGGTGCCGCCGGTGTCGCCCGTGGCGCGGGGGGTACGGACGTCGTCCGTGTCCACGTCCTCGGCGAACGGTGTCGTCGTGTCGTCGTCCGCCGGCCGTTGGCGTTCCGGGGCGGACCGGGTCTCGGGGGTCCCTGACGTGTCGGGCGCCCTGGAGACGTCCCGGGTGCCGCCGGTGTCGCCCGTGGCGCGGGGGGTACGGACGTCGTCCGTGTCCACGTCCTCGGCGAACGGTGTCGTCGTGTCGTCGTCCGCCGGCTGCCGGCGTTCGGTGCCGTCCGGTACGGAGGTGTTGCCGCCCGTCTGGGTCGACGGCAGCCCCGGGGCGGAGGAGCCGACGGTGGACGGGATGTTCCCCGGGCCGTTGTTCGTGCCGGCGGTCCCGTCGGCCCCCGGGCCGGTGTCCACAGGGGGGTTGAGGGTGGAGAAGACGGTGTCGGTGTCCACGTTCGCCGGCGTCGGCAGGGTGTTCCGGCCGATGACGGAGTCCGGGGCCGTGGTCTCGAGGCCGTCCACGGCGGAGTCGTCGTAGGCGTTCGTGGACGCGTCCGAGGAGGTGTTCGTGGACGACGGTTTGCCCGCACCCGGTGCTCCCGGCCCGGGCTGCGTGCCGGTGTTCCCGTTGGCCGCCACGGGCTGCCCGTAAGGGGCGCCATCGAAGGGACCGCCGTGGTCGGAGCCGTAGTCCGTGAGGGAGGAGACCGTCGGGATGTCGCTGATATCGCTGACGTCGCCGAGGGAGGAGGTGTCGTCGTCGTAGGTGACGGAGCGGGGCGGCGTGTACGGGTCGTCCCAGGTGCCGGCGGTGGAGACCGTCCCGGGGCGGGGCAACGGGACCGGGTTCGGGTCGGCATTGGACAGCGAGGGCTTGTAGGGGCCCTCGGTCCGCTCATGGATCCCGTCCTCGTAGGTGTCCAGGTAGGTTTTCCCATACGCGTTGTTGCCACTGTCCCCGTAGGTGGTTTCGTACGTGTCCCCGTAGGAATTTCCGTACCGGTCGCGATAGCCGTTCCTGTCCCCGCCCCCGCCCCCGCCTCCGCCGTTCGTCAGGTGGTTGATGTCGTCGAGGCCGAAGTCGGGCTTGTGGAAGAACTTGTCGTACATCCACTTGCCGCCGTACTCGGCGCCGGTGGAGGCGGCTTCGAAGAGGAGTCCGCTGAGGCCCGCGCTCACGAACGTCGCGGGGTTGAGCGTGAACGTGCCCAGGAATATGAGGTTGGTGAAGGCCCCCGCGAAGGTTTCCGCCTGGCCTTCGTTGACGAAGCTGAGCGGAAGGTCGAACACTTCCTTCCACGTGTGGTTGTTCTTGAAGATGTTGCGCACGATCGGCGCGCTGAACTGGGAGAACAGGCCCCCGAAGAGTCCCGCGAACGCGCCGGCGACCGCCGACTGCCCGATCTCCGTCCAGTCGAACTCCTTGCGCCGGCGGTCCGGGTCGTCCGGCGCGGTCATGGAGATCAGCTGCGCGGCGAACGTGACGAACGCCTCCTGGATCGCCTCGAGCAGGACCGACAGCGGCGTGGGGACGGCTCGTCCCAGCCGCTGGAGGAGCAGCAGGATGGTGAGCGCGGTGCGCGCCTTGGCGATGGCGATCTCGGTGAGCGAGGTCCCGCCGGTGAAGACGGACAGCGCGGCGATCAGGGCCAGCTCGATGTTCATCAGGATGAACTCGAGGAGGATCTGGTACTTGGCCTCGGAGAGCTTCATCGAGCGGTCCACCTGCCGCGAACCGATGTCCCGGAGCTCGTCGGAGAACTTCTGCAGGTGGTTCTGGCCGTTGTCGTCGACGAACAGCTTCATCGCGGCGACGAACTCGTCGGCGATCCGCGGCGGCAGCGAGTTCCCGGCGGTGGAGATCGCTCCCTTCATCGCGTCGGACAGGTCACGGACGTCGTCCGCCAACCGCCGGTAGGGATTGCGGCTGGCGAAGCCCAGGTCCTCGTTGCCGGTCGCGACGTTCGCGCCCACCCAGACCTCGATGAACTCCCGCAGACCGGGCGGGAACATGATCGCCATTCAGCGCCTGGTTTCGCTCTCCGAGCCCTGCGCCTCGATGTCGTCCAGCGCCTGGGTCTGCGGCCGCTGCACGTGCTCGGCCTCCGCGGCGACCGCGTCGACCAGGGCCAGGAACCCGCCGGTGATGGCCGTGACCGTGGCCGACACCTGCTCCTGTTCCTTTCGGACCTGCTCACCGACGGCGTTGGCGAACTCGTCGTCGCCGCCCTCCTCGCCCCACCAGCCCGAGTACACGGCGTAGCCGGTCTCGAACCGGGGCAGCATCTCGTCGCCGTAGCGGACGGCGTCGGCCAGGTGCTTGGAACCTGCCAGGATCGCCTGGATGTCGGCGGAGTAGTTGCCGGCCATGACTACCTCCCCTCCTGCCGTCGGTCGTTCGTGCCGCGGGTCCCGGGCGGGGTCGCGGGTTCCTCCTCGTCCTCGACGATCTCGTCGCGGAGCCGGCTCATCGCGGTCGGCCGGCCCTCCGTCACGGAGGTCTCGCTGAGCAGCGAGCCGAAGACCGACTCCCAGTCGACGCCCATCCGCTCGGGTGCGGCGCCCCGCGAGGTCATCCGGGTGAGCGGGTCGAGCGTCTCGACGACCCGGCGGGCCATCTCGGCCCGCGCCGCGTTGGCGGCCTCCAGCACCGCCGCGGACAGCTGCGGGGCGGGCATGGTCCGGTACTTGCCGTCGAGGAACTCCAGGCTGGTCAGTTCGCCCTTCGCCCCGACACAGACCCGGACCGACCGGTCCGCCGAACGCGCGGTGACCGACGCGGCGTCCAGTTCGGCGCGCGCCGAAGCCGCGGCCTCCTCCGCCGCCTTGAGGTGGGCCATCGCCTGGGCCACACGGTCTTCCATCGACTGACTCAACTCGGTCTCCTCCCCGTCAGCGCCCCAGTGCCTGGGGCGCTCCCCCTTCGTCGGTGCCCCAGACGTCCTCGTCCTCGGCGAGCCAGGTGGTGCGTTCCCTGTCGCCGCTCTCCGTCTGCGGCCTGCCTTCGCCCGCCCCGCCCATGCCTCCCATGGGTGGCATGAAGGGCATGCTGCTGCTGGTCTGCGTGCCCTTGGACACGACGCGGTGTTCCTCGTCGTCGACGGTCGGCGTGTTGGCCGCCACCCTGCCGGACCGGGCGGCGCCCGGCTCGATGACGTTCCTGACGCGTTCGCCGGAGTTCCCGCCGGCCTCGCCGCCGCCGGCGCCCCGCGTCATCGGCGGGTACATCCCCGGCGATCCCGCTCCCGTGCCGGTCCCGTCCGCGGCGGCGGCCGCCAGGCCGTCACCGCTCTGCGGGCGTCCCAGCGCCGAGGAGAGGTCGTCCTGGTTGTAGAGGTTGTCGGCGAAGACGGAGGAGTACGCCGATCCGGCCGATCCGGCCGATCCGGCGGGCGTGCCGCCGGAGTTGTAGGCGGAGAGGTCGGGAGGCTCGGGGAGGTCCGCGATGCGCTGGCGGATCAGCTCGTCGATGTTCTTGTCGCCGGCGTTGATCCGGTCGTACTCGGCCTGGATGTCGCCCATGCGCTCGTCGTACTCGGCCCTGGCGTCCTTCCTCGCCTGTTCCGCCTCGATGCGCGCCTGGTCCCGTTCCTCCTGGGCGGCGGCCTTCTCCCGCTCGTACTCGCTCCTGGCGTCGGCCTCGGCGGCATCGGCCCGTTCGACGGCTTCCCGTTCGGCGGCGTCGATCTCCGCGATCCGGTCGTCGTACTCCTGCCGGGCACGGGCCTCGTCGGTGCCGGCGGCTATCTCGCGCTCGTACTCCTGGCGTGCCTGCGCCCGCTCCTGCTCGGCCTCTTCCCGCGCCTGGTCCCGCTGTTCCTCGGCGGCGGCCTTCTCCCGCTCGTACTCCTGCCTGGCCGCCTCCTCCTGACGGTCGGCCTCCCGTACGGCGGCCTCGCGCTCGGCGCGGGCCTCGGCCTTCTGCTCCTCGTAGTCGGCCTGCGCCTCGGCCTTGGCCTGTTCGGCCTCCAGCCTGGCCTGCTGCTTCTCGACCACGGCCTCGCGGCGGGCCTGCTCCTGCTGGGCCTCGGCATCGGCCCTGGCGTCGACCTGCTCCTGCCGGGCGGTTTCCCTGTCCTGCTCGTACTCGGCCCTGGCCGCATCCTGTTCGGCCTTGGCGGCGGCCTTCTCCTTCGCGGCCTCTTCCTTGGCCGCTTCCTGCTCGGCCTTCGCCGCCGCCTTCTCCTGCGCCGCCTCCGCCTTGGCCGCCTCCTGCTCCTTCTCGGCCTCGGCCTTCGCCCGGGCCTGCTCCTCCTTGGCGGCTTCCTTCTCGGCGACCGCCTCGGCCTTGGCGGCCTCCTGCTCCTTCTCGGCCTCGGCCCTGGCGGCTTCCTGTTCGGCCTTGGCGGCGGCCTTCTCCTTCGCGGCCTCTTCCTTGGCCGCTTCCTGCTCGGCCTTCGCCGCCGCCTTCTCCTGCGCCGCCTCCGCCTTGGCCGCCTCCTGCTCCTTCTCGGCCTCGGCCTTCGCCCGGGCCTGCTCCTCCTTGGCGGCTTCCTTCTCGGCGACCGCCTCGGCCTTGGCGGCCTCCTGCTCGGCCTTGGCCTCGGCGCGGTCGGCGTCGTTCTGGGCCTGGGCCCGTTCGCGTTCCTTCTTCGCCTCGTCCTGCGCCTTCTGGTTCTGCGCGAGGACGAAGGCCTGCTGCTCGGCGGCTTCCGCCTTGGCCTGGGCCTTCTCCTTGGCGGCCTCTTCCTTGGCGGCCTCCTGCTCGGCCTTGGCGTCGGCCTTCTCCTTGTCCGCCTCCGCCTTGGCCGCCTCCTGCTCCGCCTTGGCGTCCGCCTTCTCCTGCGCCGCCTCCGCCTTGGCGTCCGCCTTCTCCTTGGCGGCCTCTTCCTTGGCGGCCTCCTGCTCGGCCTTGGCGTCGGCCTTCTCCTTGTCCGCCTCGGCCTTGGCCTCCGCCTTCTCCTTGGCGGCCTCTTCCTTGGCGGCCTCCTGCTCGGCCTTGGCGTCGGCCTTCTCCTTGTCGGCCAGCGCCTTGGCCTCCGCCTTCTCCTTCTCCAGCGCGGCCTTCTCGGCGTCCCGCTCCGCCTTGGCGTCGGCCTTCTCCTTGTCGGCCAGCGCCTTGGCCTCCGCCTTCTCCTTCTCCAGCGCGGCCTTCTCGGCGTCCCGCTCCGCCTTGAGGTCCGCCTTCTCCTTGTCGGCCAGCGCCTTGGCGGCGTCAGCCTCTTCTTTCGCCTTCTTCTTCTCGGCGTCCGCTTCCGCTTTCGCGGAGATCTCCGAAAGGGGCCTGCTGTCCCTGTCGGTTATGCTGGTGTCAAATGCGTCTTGAGCTGTTTTGAACGCTTTATGGATTTCAACAATGGCCGTGGCGCCCGCCGTGCTGAGCCAGTCCTGCACCGACTGCTCCCATCGGCGCACCGCCTCGTCGCCGATCGCCTTCCACGTCGACATCTCGCTCGGCCTGCCGTACGACTTGCCCTCGATGACGATGTCGTTCTGGAAGCCGGCCGTCGCCACCACGTAGTTGTGCCAGGACGTGTACATCCCGGAGCTTGAGCTCACCGTCTCGATGTCGGTCTTGTCGTACTGGGTGTCGAAGAGCGTCAGCCGGGCCTCCTCGAGCATGTCGTAGAGCCAGCGCTGCGGATTGCTCTCGGCCTTCCACGCCTCCCAGGCGTCGTAGAGGTTCTGCGCCTGGGTGAGGATGATCTGCTGGGCCTCGGCGAGGGCGCGGGCCGGCTCGGACGTCACCGTCTCACCGTCGACGGTGACGGCGGTGCCTCCACCGCCGTCACCGTTGAGCTGGTCCGCGTACCCCTCGTAGTTCCGTGCCAGTTTGTGGATGAGCTCCTTGAAAATGGCGGCCGAGGTGCCGTCCCAGGAGTCGCTGCCCTCTCCGATGTCCTCGGTGTCCCACTTGCCGATGGTGAGGGAGCTGTCCTCGAAGAACGCGACGACCCGGTCGAACGCCTTGGCTGTCTCCGTGAAGGACCGCAGGTCGACGTAGTTGGCGTCGTCCACCTTGATGTCACGGTTCGTGTACCCGTGGGTGGAGTAGGGCCACATGGTCAGCTGCGAGAGGGCGTCCCTGGAGCCGTAGAGGTACTGGACCAGGGGATTGGTGTCCCAGTCGAGTTTCTCCCCCTCCTTGTTCCAGCCGCCCTTGTCCTTCAGGACCTCGCTGGTCTTCGTGTAGCCCGGGATGATGTCGTCACCGCTCGGCGGCCAGGCCTGGCCCGAACCGAGAAAGGTGATGTACGCCCGGTACCGGTAGAGGTAGCTGCCCTCGGACACCTCCGCGTCGTCACCGCTGGAACGGTAGAACGGGAGGGTGTAGTCGGTGTTCTTGGTCTTCCAGCCACTGGGGGAAAGGAACCCGGACGAATACTCCGGCCCGCCCTCCTTGTCCAGCCGGACGTGGATCAACGGGATGTCGTCGTTGCCCTTCAGATTCTCGAACAACGTGCTCCGCTCCGGCAGGATGTAGCCGGTGAGCATGTCAACTGCCTTTTTCCAGTTGTCGTTGTTGTTGTCTTCGGGGTTGGCCATCGCCGAGCTCCGCGAGGTGGTGGGGAGGAGAACTACCGGGTGTGCGTCGAAGCGCCCTGGGTCACCTGATGTCCGACGACCCGGTCAGTCCTCGTCGGGGGCACCCGGATTGTCGAAGTCGCTGTCGACGTCCTCGAAGATGTCCATGAACTCGTCCGCTGTGATGTTCTCGAGGTTCTTGCCCTGACTCTTGGCCAGTTGGTCGATGGTGTCCCACAACGCCTCCTCGAGGTCCTCGAAGAGGACTCCCTGCGCCTCGAGAATCCGCTCGACCTCGCCCGCGCCCTTCTGGATGACCCCGTTCAGGGCACCCCCGCCGACCGAGCTGCTCTCTCCGGCCATGAGCCCGATGACGAGAGGCTTCGCGGCCTCGATCGTGGTGGTCGAGATGGCGTCCGCGATGTACGAGATCGCCGGGCCGGCGTGCGCGTCGTCTTTGAGGATGTTCTCCAGCGTCTTCCTGAAGTCAGTGATCTGGTTGTTGATGAACTGTCTCAGGAATTCGCTGTCAAGGACCGTGACGGCCACGTCATCACCCTTCCGTCACCGGCAGTGGTCAGCGGCCGCCGATGCGGATTTCGCTCCACCGCTGCGACAGGTTCTGCTCCGTGTAGCGGTAGTTGTTGGAGATGTCGGTGAGCAGGTGGGAGTGGTTGGCCAGCAGGTTCTTGATGTTCTCGACAGCGTTGTCCCACTTCGCCTGGACCTCGCTGTACACCTCCCGGTCGTCACCGATCCAGCTGTTCCTGAGCTCGGCCAGCTCCATCTCGAGGTTGGCCAGGATGCTCATGATCGCCTTCGACTGGCTGACCATGTCGTCCGCCGCGCCTTCGGCGTGGTTGTAGTCGACGTAGATGTAACCGTCGGAGAAGTCCATCGGAATTCCTCGATTCGCCGCGGGAACCGCGGGTTATGGAAGATGTGCGCGGCACGGTCTGTGGGCGGGACCGTGGCCGCCGGGCGGTGATCGCCCTGAGCGTGTGCGGGGCGTTGCCGTGGGGCGGCGGCCGGCGTGTGGCGGTGGGCAGGCGCGGGCAGGCGCCGTCGGGTGCACGCGCCGACGCCGGTGGCGGGACGGGTGGCCCTGCCGGCCGGGGACGTCAGTTGCCGGAGGTGTTGGTGCCGTTGAGCTCGTCGAACACGGCGGTGGAGCGCGAGTACTCCTGGTCGATGATCTCGCTCGAGGAGCCCTGCACCAGGCCGTGCTCCGTGAGGGTGGTGTTGAGCTCGTCGACCATCCGGTCGAGGTTGATCAGGATGGTGTCGACGTGGCTGTCCCACTGCTCGAGCAGCGACTTGTACTTGCCGCCGTCCGCGCCGCCGTAATTGGCGGCGAGGGTGTGCGAGGTGGACTGGACGTCCTGCTGGCAGCGCTGGACACCGGTGAAGGCCTGTTCCAGTGCCATGATCCCGTTGCGGGTCGCCTGTTCTTCGGACTGCTGCATGGCCATGAGAGAACTCCCTTTCGGTGAATTTCACCGACCTGTGGATCCCACCTCACCCCGTGGGCAGACAGGGTGTCCCTGCGATCACCAGGTGGTTCGCCGGGTCATGGGGCGGCCAAATGCTATGCGCGCCACAAGTTGTTTGGCAATTTCCTCCGGGGCGCCCAAGACACCCTCATATCCCGGTTTCCGGCGCTCGATTGAGCAGGTATGGAGAATTCGCGGCGCTCACCTGAGCAGCGATGCGACAGGGGCCGGACAGATCGGGCATCACCTTCTTCCCCGCGGCACCGCCGGTCGTCCGGTTTAACACGAGGTGACATCCCCGAATCCAAGATTTTCCCTGTCGGATGACTTACCCCGGGCCGGATTGCTCCCGCTGGTCCCCGCTCGTCCCCCGGTCCCGCGGGCAGCGCAGCGTCACCCGGGCCTCGCCCGAGGAGGCCGCCTCGGGGGTGAGGTCGGGGCCGCTGGGCAGCATGGCCAGCATCGGGGACGGCATGGTCCGCTCCTCGACGCCCTCGTAGCCCAGCGCCTCGACGCCCTCCTGGGACAGCAGCCGGTACTTCACGCCCGTGTCCGTCACCAGGTACGTGGTGTCGCCCATGGCGCTGCCGCTCGCGCTCAACGCCCGTACCAGCGCACCCTTCCCTGCTCGTACCGCGATGGAATCGACCTTCAGGCAGGCCGGTACGACCTCGGCTGCGGGCGGCTGGACGGGCTCGGGCAGCGCGTTCTCTGGCAGCACGGACGTGCCGACCCGGATGCCGCCGTCCGTGGAGTCGACGGCCGCGCAGGCGGCGGAGCCGGAGCCGACCACGACCGCCGTCGGCGGGGTCTCGGGCAGTTTCGCCGCGTTCACCGCGGCGCTCGCGGAGTCCGGGGCGAGATGCTCGGTCAGCGTGTCCGCGCCGAGCGTCGCCACGGTCACGGCGCCGCCGCCGTAGGCCTTCTCACGGGTCTGCGGGTCGCCCAGCAGGAGGGTCGCGCCGGTGGCCGTGAGCGGTACCAGGCCTTCCTCGGCCAGCAGGTGGTAGCGGGGGGCCGAGCCGGGTACGTCGACCCGGAACAGCTGCCCGATCCTGGTGGCGCGGCCTGCCAGTTCGGGCCCCTTCCCGCCCTGGCCCGGCACGTCGGCCGGGGACAGGTCGGGCCCCTGCGGGAAGGAGTCGAGGAAGGCGGCGGAGACAGGACGCGGGGTGACGCTTCCATAGCCGAGGGCCTCGGCCGCGTTCGCCCGCTCGTCCAGGCGGAGCCGGCTGCCCTGCCACAGCAGGTAGGTGGCGTCGCCCGGCCCGGTGACCAGCAGGCCTTCCCGCTCGCCCAGTTGCCGTGCGCCGGGGACGTCGTGCGGTGTGTCGGTGCCCAGGGCGAGGGTCGTGGTGGCCGTGACGACGTCGGTCGACCTCGGGCGGACGCCCGAGCAGACCAGCCACGGCGTACGGTCCAGGTCGCCGGTGCCCGGCAGTGCCTCGGGACCGTCGGGTATGCCGACGGGGGTGCCGTGCGGGGTGCCGGCCAGTGAGGACGTGCCGACCGTGGTGACGCCGAGGTCGCCGCCGGCGATCAGCCGGGCCGAGGCGTAGTTGCGGACCGGGCGCAGCCGCCCGTCGAGGTACAGGTAGCGCGCGCCGGTCTGCTTGTCGACGACCAGGTTCTCGCCGGAGCGCCAGGAGTTGTTTCCGCCGGGCTGGATGAGGCCGAAGACGAAGGCCCCGGCGCACACCAGCACGGCGATGACCACGCCGATCGCGGCGCCGCGGTTGGTCCGGCCCAGAGGACTCTCCGGGTCGTCGGGCTCGGCGCGCAGCATGGCCGAGGCCAGCCTCCCCATGATGAAGAGGTGCGCCTGTACTTGGTCCCGTTTGCTGTGCATGCTCGCCGTTCTCCCGGGTTCAGCCGTTGATGCCGCGGAGCCGGCCGTAGACGCCCATGGACCAGAGCGTCAGCGGCAGGATGCTGATGGCGGCGAGTGAGTGCAGCAGTTCGGCCGCGCGCCCCCAGTACGGGACGAGCCGCCGGCCGGGAACGGTCCACGAGGTGATGGCGAGGGCGGCCGCGAGGCCCATCAGGCCGGCCGTCAGGGTGAGCCGGTCCGTCGGGCCGAGGGAGCGGGCGGAGACGGACAGCAGCAGGACCACGCCCCAGGCGCCGGCGGTGGTCAGCGCGAGACGCTGCCAGACGTTGCCGAGCCCCCTGCTGTGCAGCAGCAGCAGGAGCGAGAGGGCGACCACGGTGAGGATCTCGGCGAGGCCGGGGTCGGCGGCGAGCGCCACCAGGCAGGGCAGGCAGATGAGGCCGATGGCGCCGTAGAAGGCGGTCATCCAGTCGTCGGCCAGCATGGACCGCGCCTCGACGTCGGAGGCGGGGTACGGGTCGATGCCCTGCTGCAGTTGCTGGACGTTGGTGGGCAGTGGCGGCATCCTCATGCCGGAGAGCCGGAACGAGAGCGAGGGAACGAACCCGCCGAACAGGACGACCACGACGGCGACCACCCCGGCGGCCTGGTCCGGCGCCAGGTTCAGGGTGATCAGGGTGGCGCCGAGCGCTCCGGCCGCGGCGACGCAGGCCACGCCGATGAACAGCGCCGGGTACACGCCGACCGCCGCGAGGGCGAGCACCGCTCCCGCGCCGCCGGCCGCCGACGCCGCCAGCAGGCGTGCGCCCAGGACGGCTTCGCCGTCGGTTCCGCCCAGGTCGCCGCCGGGCAGCAGCCAGCCCGCCAGGGCGAAGTAGGGGCCGACCATGAGGCCGAGCGCCGAGCCGGCTCCGGCGTCGCCGACGGCACGGGTCGCGGAGCCGGCGCCGGCGAGCAGCAGCAGTCCGGCCGCGCCGGCGGCGACGGCCCGGATCCAGCCCTCGGTCCCCGGCAGGGCGAGCAGCACCATGCCGAGGGCGAGGGTGACCACGGCCAGGCCGAGCAGGAGCCGCCGGCCGGCCTCGGGGCTCCAGCCGTGCGGGCGTTGCTGCATGGTGCCCGAGATGCCGTCGACCAGGTCGTCGAGGTGCACTTCGGGCAACGCCTCGGCGCGGGGCCGGAGATAAAGCTCCTCGCCGTCCCGCAGACCGAGGGAGTCCAAGGTACTCTCTGGGTCGAGCGGTGGGCCGCCGAGACGTTGCAGTACCCAACCACCGTGCTCCAGGCCTGCTTCCTCCAGGTCGTCCCCTCCGTAACCGATCACTGTGGGCAGCAGATCGGCGACGGGGACGTCGGAGGGCACGGCCAGGTCGACGGTCCTGGCCGGAGCACGTACGGTGACGCGGCACAGGCTTGCCGCCTGGATGTCAGTCATGGGCAGTGTCCGTCATGGGTTCGGGTTCACGCTTTCTGGCGGGCCACGGATTGCGCGGTGGCTGGAAGGTGTCAGCGGGCACACCGGTCGGTCGCTCGATCGCGACAGGACGTCGGACGGGGCACGCGCCGACGAGTTTGACGGCAGGCCGGGCCTTTTCGCAACACCGGTCAAGAATTCAGCGTCCGGGAACCCTGCGGAAATTTTCCCGCAGCCACGGCGCGGGACTGTGACGCATTGTGCTCCGAAGTCTCATCCCCACCGCACCTCGCCGGACTTCGGAGCGGCCCCGGGAAGAGACTTCACCGGGGCGTATTTCCCTGTCGGCGGGTGCGCAGGCGACACCGGACAATCCCGTGCCGTTACCGCGGAATTGTTCCGAGATCATTGAGGAGGCCATTCGTTGAGCGTGATCCTGTTCCGCAGGCCGGCACGCCGCAGAGGACCGGAATTGCCGTCGGGGGAGCTGAGTCTTCAGGAACCGCCGACCCTTCCGGAAGTCGTGCCGGACAGTTCCGCGGTATGGACATACTTGCCGATGGCGCTGATGTCGGTCTCCATGATGCTGATGTTCATGCGGCCCGGCATGAGCCGGTCCAGTGGCGGGTTCATCTACATCGCGCTCGGCGTGATGGTGATCGCGTCCGCCGGCATGATGCTCGGTCAGGTCATGCGCCGCAACGGCGAGCGCAAGCAGCGGATGAAGGGCGAGCGCCGCGACTACCTGCGCTACCTGCGCCAGACCCGGCGCAAGGTGCGGACGTCCATCGTCGACCAGCAGCGTGCCCTGGCCTGGCGCCACCCCGAGCCCGACGCGCTGTCGTCGCTGGTGCGCAGCACCCGGCTGTGGGAACGGCGGGCGTCCGACGAGGACTTCGCGGAGGTCCGGATGGGCGTCGGCGACCAGCGCCTGGCGATGAAGCTGACGCCGCTGTCGACGAAGCCCGTGGAGGACCTGGAGCCGCTGTCCGCGCACGCGCTGCGCAGCTTCACCCGCGCCTACTCGACGGTGCGGGACCAGCCCATCGCGATCTACCTGCGGGCCTGGTCGAAGGTGCTGCTGCGGGGCGAGGAGGAGCACGTACGGGCCCTGACGCGTTCCCTGCTCGCGCAGCTGGCGGTGTTCCACTCCCCCGACGACCTGTGGATCGCGCTGTGCGTCTCGGACGAACGGCGCTTTGAGTGGGAGTGGGCGAAGTGGCTCCCGCACAGTCTGCACCGGCACGAGGAGGACGGCGCCGGGCCGACCCGCATGATCGCCTCGGCGTTCAACGAGCTGGAGGGCCTGCTCGGCGCCGAGTTCCACGAGCGGCCCGGCGCCGACCCGGACGCGGTGCCGGGGCGCGAGGAGCCGTACACGGTGATCGTGATCGACGGGTGCACGGTGCCCGCGGGCCACCGGTTCGACGGGCACGGGTTCCGCAACGCGGTGGTGCTCGACCTGTCCGGGGCCCTGGCCTGGAAGCCCGGGCGGACCACGCTGCGGCTCGAGGTGGAGGAGAACGGCGTCGCGCTGGTACGCACCGACCGGGACCGCAAGGAGCAGTCGACGGTGCTCGGCAGGCCCGACCGGCTGGGGCCGGTCGGGGCGCGGGCGCTGGCCCGGCTGCTCGCGCCGTACCGGATGAGCATGGGCGGCGACGACTCGAAGCCGTTCTCCGACAACGTCGAGCTGACCTCACTGCTGAACATCCCCGATCTGCACCGGCACGAGCCGGCCACGCTGTGGGAGCGGTACACGGGCAGTGCCCGGCTGCGGGTGCCGATCGCGGTCAGCGGCGAGGGCCGGCCGGTGGAGCTGGACATCAAGGAGTCCGCGCAGGGCGGTACGGGTCCGCACGGCATGCTCATCGGCGCCACCGGTTCCGGCAAGAGCGAGCTGCTGCGCACCCTCGTGCTGTCGCTGGCGCTGACGAACTCGTCCGAGACGCTGAACTTCGTCCTCGTCGACTTCAAGGGCGGCGCCACCTTCCTCGGTCTGGACGAGCTTCCGCACACCTCCGCGGTCATCACCAACCTCGCGGACGAGGTGTCGCTGGTCGCCCGGATGCAGGACGCCCTGCACGGTGAGCTGATCCGCCGCCAGGAGCTGCTGCGGGCGGCCGGCAACTACACCTCCGCCCTGGAGTACGAGAAGGCGCGCCAGTCCGGGGTGCCGTTGCAGCCGCTGCCGAGCCTGTTCGTGGTGGTCGACGAGTTCAGCGAACTGCTGTCCGCGCATCGTGACTTCATGGAACTGTTCGTGATGATCGGCCGTCTCGGGCGCAGCCTCGGGGTGCACCTGCTGCTGGCCTCGCAGCGGCTGGACGAGGGCCGTATGCACCAGCTGGAGAGCCATCTGTCGTACCGGATCGGTCTGCGGACCTTCTCCGCGATGGAGAGCCGGGGTGTGCTGGGGGTGCCGGACGCGTACGAGCTGCCCGCGCAGCCGGGCGCCGGTTTCCTCAAGAGCGGTGTCGACGCGCTGACCCGGTTCCGTGCCGCGTACGTCTCCGGTCCGTACCGGCGGCGGCGTGCCCTCGTGCAGGCTCAGGTGGCCCGTCAGGTGGTGCCGTGGACGGCTCAGTGGGTGGTGCCGCGTGCGCCCGCCGACCCTGATCTCGCGGGTGGGCCCGGCGAGGAGGAAGAGGCGGAGGGTCCCGAGGGGGAGGGCGGTGACGCGGAGAGCGGCGAGACGCTGCTGTCGGTGGCGCTGGACCGGCTGCGCGGTTCGGGGCCGCCCGCCCATCAGGTGTGGCTGCCGCCGCTGGACGCTCCGGCCACCCTCGACCAGATCCTGCCTCCGCTGGCGCCGGACGCGCGCTACGGCCTGACGACGGCCGACTGGCCGCTGCGGGGCCGGCTCACCGTGCCGGTGGGCGTGGTGGACCGGCCGTTCGACCAGCTGCGCGATCTGCTGACGGTGGACCTGTCGGCGGCCGGCGGTCATGTGGCCATCGCCGGTGGCCCGCAGAGCGGCAAGAGCACCCTGCTGCGGACGCTCATCACCGGTCTCGCACTCACCCACACCCCGCGCGAAGTGCAGTTCTACTGCCTGGACTTCGGCGGCGGCACGCTCGCGGCGCTGGACGGGCTGCCGCACATGAGCGGGGTGGCCGCGCGCGTGGACGCCGAGCGGGTGGGCCGGACGATCTCCGAGGTGAGCACGCTGCTCAGCAGGCGGGAGCGGTTCTTCCTGGAGCACGGCATCGACTCCATGCCCACGTACCGCAAGCGGCGGGCGGCGGGCGAGTTCCCGGACGAGCCGCACGGGGACGTCTTCCTGGTCATCGACGGCTGGTCGACCGTGCGCCAGGACTTCGACCGGCACATTCCCACCTTCAACGCGCTGGCCGCCCGCGGGCTCAACTACGGCGTCCATCTGCTGATCACCACCGCCCGCTGGGTGGAGCTGTCGTCCTCGGTGCGCGACCAGACCGGTACACGGCTGGAGCTGCGGATGGGCGACCCGATGGACTCGCAGATCGACTCCCGCAAGGCGGGGACGATTCCGCGCAGCCCGGGGCGGGGCCTGACCTCCGACAAGCTGCACTATCTGTCGGCGCTGCCGCGCGTCGACGGGGTCGAGGACGCCGACGACCTCGCCGACGGGGTCGCGGGGCTGGTCTCGGCGATCAGCGAGAACTGGCCGGGACCGGCCGCCCCCCGGGTACGGATGCTGCCGGCCACGCTGCCCGTCGAGGAGCTGCCCGAGCCACAGGGCGATCAGGGTCTGCGCATCGCCATCGGCCTGGACGAGAACGAACTCGCACCGGTGTGGCACGACTTCACCGAGAACCCGCACATGATCGTGGTGGGCGACAGCGAGTCCGGCAAGACGAACCTGCTGCGGGTGATCGCCCGGGGCATCACCGAGCGGTACACCCCCTCCGAGGCCCGCATCATGACGGTGGACTACCGGCGGGAGCTGGTGGAGAGCGTCCCGGAGCGCTACCGGCTCGGCCACGCGGTCTCCACGGACATGCTGAAGGACCTCGTGGACGGGGCGGCCAGGGCGGTACGGCAGCGGGTGCCCGGCGAGGACATCGCGCCGTCGCGGATGCGGCTGTGCGACTGGTGGCAGGGGCCGCGGCTGTTCATCCTGGTCGACGACTACGACATGGTCGGCAGCGGTCCCATGTCGCAGCCGTTCGCCCCGCTGCTGGACCATCTCGCGCTCGGCCACGAGGTCGGCCTGCACCTGATCGTGGCGCGCTCCTCCGCGGGCGCCGGGCGCGGCCTCAACGAGTCGCTGCTGCGCCGGCTGCAGGAGGTCAACACGCCCGGCCTGCTGATGTCCTGCCCGCCCAGCGAGGGCTACCTCTTCGGCAGCGTGAAGGGCCGCGAACTGATCCCCGGCCGCGCGGTGCGCATAGCCCGCCGCAAGACCGTCCAGATCCAGACCGCCCTGGTGGAGAACCCCAGCTGATGCCCCCTCCCCGCCCCGTACACCGTCCCGCCCGTGCCCGCCCGGGTTCCCGGCTCCGGCCGGCGGCCGGGGCTGTGGCGTGGGCGGGGGGCGGGACGGGGGACACCGGGGCGCCGGCGGCGAGCGACCACGTCACCGGCCGTACCGTCCCCGGGGCGCCGTCGTGCCCGGGGGCGGGTTCGCGGCTCCGGGTGTGCTTCGGCGTCCGCCGTCCGGCCCCCGCCCCGGGCACGGTACGACCGGGCCTTTGGTCCCGGCCCGGTGTCGAGGACACCGGAGCCGGGAACCGGGGCGGGCTACCGGCCCGCGGGGGTGTCGCGGGTGCGGGGGCCCGGCGGGGCCCAGCCGCGGGCCCGGCCCCGGGGGACGACCGCGGCGGCGGCCGCGAGGAGGAGGACGAGCGCCAGGCCCGCCGCGGCGACGGTGAGGGAGCGCCGGTGGGGGGCCGGGTCGGCCGGGGCCGGCATGTGGGCCGGGACCGGTGCGGCCGGGGACGCCGTGTTCCGGTCCGGGACGACGGTCAGGGCGGCGTACGGATCGAGCCGGGGGGTGTCCGACGGGTAGGCGGCGGCGAGGATCTGCCGGGAGACCTCGTGTGCGGTCAGTTCGGGCCGGTAGGCGCGGACGAGGGCGGCGGCGCCCGCGGTGCCCGCCGCGGCCAGCGAGGCGCCGGAGCCGATGTAGTGGCCCGTGCCTTCGGGACCGACGCTGACCATGCCGCTGCCGGGTGCGGCCAGGTCGGGTTCGTGGGCGGGCGGGGCGTTCTTCTGCCGTACGCCGCCCGACCCGAAGTCCACGACGGCCAGCACGTCCGGCACGGCGGCCGGCCAGTACGGCCCCTCGGGCATCTCCCCGTCGGGGCCGCGTTCCTCGCGGGTCACGGCGTCCGGGGCGGCGGGGGCGACGACCAGCGCGTCGCGCCGGGTGGCGTGGGCGACGGCCTCGGTCAGCTCGGCCCGCCCGGTGCGCAGCGCCTGGCCGACGTAGATGACCTTCGCGCCGCGGTCCGCGGCTTCGCGGATGCCGAGCGCGACGCGTTCCGCCGAGGGCACGCCGCGGTCGTCGGTGCCCTGCAGGGCGAGGATCCGGGCCTCGGGGGCGACGCCGGTGATGCCGCTGCCCGTCCGGGGCGCGGCGGCGATGAGGCCGGCGGCGAAGGTGCCGTGGCCCACGCAGTCCTTGCCGGCGCCGCCGACGGCCGTCACCCGCCCGGACAGGCCGGGGACGCCGGGGGCGACACCGGTGTCGACCACCGCGACGGTCACCCCGCCGCCGCGGGTGATCCGCTGGGCCCGCGACAGCCCGAGTGTGGTCTGCGACCACGCCGCCCTGGTGGCCGTCTCGTCCGACTCCCCGGTGCAGGGGTTGCCCTCGCCGAGCCGGACGGGCAGCGGGGGCAGCAGGGTGGTCCCCGGGTCGTCGCCGGAGGTCGCCGACGGGGCGCCGGACGCGTGGGGCGCGGCCGGTGCGGCGAGGGCGGTCCCACAGGTGACCGGCAGGACGCCGGCGATGGCGACGGCGATCGCCGGCGCGAGACGAGCACACCGGTATTTCATGACATTCCGCATGAAGTGCATGATATGCACATGACACGCTTGGGCGCACGCCGCGCCCACGGCCTGATCCGCCGGACAGGCCCCGGGCGCGGCGAGTCGAAGTCGCGGCAACACAAGGAGGTTCGAGGCGCGTGGCACGGCAAATACTCACGGTCGACCCGGAACGGTCGGACGGCTACCGGACGATCGGTGAGGCACTGGCCCAGGCGCGCACCGGGGCGGTGATCCGGGTCCGTCCCGGCCGCTATGCCGAGAACCTGGTCATCCGCAACCGGGTGACGATCGTCGGCGAGGGCGAGCCGGGCACGGTGGAACTCTGCCCGCGGAGCGGCACCGCCGTCAGCCTCATGGCCGACGCCGTGATGCTCAGCGGTCTCACCATCCGGGGCCGCGACAAGGAGGCGGCGGTCGTCGACGTACCGGCCGGCCAGGCCGCCCTCGACGGCTGCACGGTGACCGGCGCGGGCTGGACGGCACTGCTGGTGCGCGGCAAGGGCTCGCTGGCCGCCCGCGGCTGCCGGATCGGCAATCCGGGCGGCGCGGGGCTCGTCGACTCCTCGGAGAGCGAAAGCATCGTCGAGGACTGTGTCTTCGAGAACTTCGGCACGTCCGCGGTGGTCATCGGCGAGACGGCCTCGCCGCTGGTGCGCGACTGCCGTATCCGGGGCGCGCGGGCCAACGGCGTCCTCGCCAGTGGTGAGGCCAGGGGCACCGTGGAGGGCTGCGACATCTCCGGCACCGACAAACCGGCCATCGCCCTGGAGGGCCACAGCTCGACCCGGGTGCTGCGGTGCACCGTCCACCACACCTCGGTGGGTCTGCTGGTGTCGAGCATGTCCCGGCCGGAGATCGAGGAGACGACCTTCGAGTCCATCGCGCAGAGCGCCGTCGTCGTCTCCGGCGGGGCCGACCCGCTGCTGGCCCGGTGCGTCACCCGGCGCACCAAGAACAGCGGACTGCTCGTCCTGGACCGCTCGCGCGGCACCCTGGAGGGCTGCGCGTTCCACAGTTCCACGGAGGCCGCGATCCGTGTGGTCGAGGGCAGTTCGCCGCTGCTGCGGGACACCGTGGTGAGCGACTGCGCCGACACCGGCGGGGCGGTGCTCCTCGCGGACGACTCCACGGCCGAGTTCGACCGCCTGGAGGTGCTGGACGCGGCGGGCGTCGGCATCGCGGTGCGTTCCGCCGCCAACCCCCTGCTGCGCCGGGCCCGGGTGGTCGGGGCGGGCGGCCACGGCATCGAGATCACCGACGACGGCCGCGGGCGGCTGGAGCACTGCGAGGTCGAGTCCGCGGGCGGCTGCGGCCTGAGCATCGACGACGACTCCGACCCCGAGGTCAGCGACACCGTGCTGAACTCCGCCGCCCGCTCGGGTGTCGTCGTCGGCGAACGCGGCCGGGGCGTCCTGCGGGACTGCGAGGTCAACGACAGCGCCGACGCGGGCATCACCGTACGGGACGGCGCGGAGATCACCCTGGAGCGGGTCCGGGTGAGCGGTGCGAAGGCCCACGGCATCCAGGTGGCGCGCGGCGGCCGGGCCGCGCTCACCGGCTGCGAGGTCGTCGGCAGCACGGGCGACGGCGTACGGATCGACAGCGCCGAGCCGGTGGACGTCACCCGGTGCGTGGTGCGCGACAACCGCGGCGCGGGTCTGCGCCAGAGCCGTGCGAGCGAGCGGCTCTCGGTCGACCAGCTGACCAGCGCGGACAACGGTCTGGCGGACAGCTGGGGCGAGAGCGCCGACCTGCACGGCGAGGACGGCGGCGCGGGCGGCTCCGGCAAGGAGTCGGGGCCGCAGAGTCCGCTGGCCGAACTGGAGGCGCTCATCGGCCTGGACAACGTCAAGCACCAGGTGAACACGCTGGTCAACCTGAACCAGCTCGCTGAGCGCCGCCGCCGGCTCGGCATGCCGGTGCCGTCGATGAGCCGGCATCTGATCTTCGCCGGGCCGCCCGGCACCGGCAAGACCACCGTCGCCCGCCTCTACGGCAGCATCCTGGCGGACCTCGGCGTACTGCGCAGCGGTCACCTGGTGGAGGTCGCCCGCGCCGATCTCGTCGCCCAGATCATCGGCGGTACGGCCATCAAGACCACCGAGGCGTTCACCAGCGCGCTGGGCGGCGTGCTGTTCATCGACGAGGCCTACACCCTCACCCCGGAGGGCTCCTCCAACGACTTCGGCCGCGAAGCCGTCGACACCCTGCTGAAACTGATGGAGGACCACCGCGACGACGTGGTCGTGGTGGCGGCCGGATACTCCGAGCAGATGGAGTCGTTCCTGTCCGCCAACCCGGGTCTCGCCTCCCGCTTCACCCGCACCATCGAATTCGACAACTACGCGGTGGACGAGCTGGTGACCATCACCGAGTCCATGTGCGCCCAGCACCAGTTCGAGCTCGGGCCGCTGACCCGTCAGGCCCTGGCCGTACGCTTCGAGGCGATGACGCGCGACGCTTCCTTCGGCAACGGCCGTGCGGCCCGAGGGGTGTTCGAGGACATGGTGGACCGGCAGGCGTTCCGCCTCGCGGCGATGACGGACCCGGCCGAGAACGACCTGACGCTGCTGCTGCCGCAGGACGTCGGGGACGAGGAGGCCGCGGCCGTCGGAGGCGACGGCGGCACGGGACAGGCCGGGGACGACGTGGTCGACCCGATGGCCGAACTCGACGCCATGGTGGGCCTCGGCGCCGTGAAGCGGGAGGTCACCGATCTGGTGAGCCTGCTGTCCAACGCCCGGCAGAGGATCGCGGCGGGGCTGCCCGCCCCCCGGATCAGCAACCACCTGGTCTTCAGCGGGCCGCCCGGCACCGGCAAGACCACCGTCGCCCGGCTCTACGCCAGGCTCCTGCACTCGCTGGGGGTGCTCCCCCGCGCCTCCCTGGTGGAGGTGGCGCGGGCGGACCTGGTCGGCCAGTACGTCGGCCACACCGCGGCCCGCACCAAGGAGGTCTTCACGGGCGCGCTGGGCGGCGTGCTGTTCATCGACGAGGCCTACACCCTCACCCCGGAGGGCTCCTCCAACGACTTCGGCCGCGAAGCCGTCGACACCCTGCTGAAACTGATGGAGGACCACCGCGACGAGATCGTGGTCGTGGTCGCCGGGTACACCGAGGAGATGGAGCGCTTCCTCGCCTCCAACCCCGGTCTGACCTCGCGGTTCTCCAAGTATGTGCAGTTCGAGGACTACAGCACGGACGAACTGGTCACCATCGTGTCCCGGCACGCGGCCTCCTCCGGGTACGAGTGCGCCGACGACACCCTCGCGGCACTGCGCGCCCATGTGGACGCCATACCGCGCGACCGGTCCTTCGGCAACGCCCGGCTCGCCCGGCAGCTGCTGGAGTCCATGATGACCAGCCAGGCCCGCCGGCTGGGCGGACTCCAGTCGCCCAGCCTCGCCGACCTCACCACGCTGCTGCCCGAGGACCTGCCGCCCACGCGGCGGCAGCGGGCCGCCCTGTGAGGCCGCGCCAGGCCGCGCGGTGAGGGCGAACGCCCGCCGGAGGAACATACCGGCGGGCGTTCGTCTGCCTGTCGGACCCCTCACCCCCCGCTCACACGGTGAAGCGGACGGATTCCAGCCAGAGGTGCGGCTCCGTCGATCCGCCGAAGACCCACGGGTCGACCGTGTCGCACGCCAGGCCTCCCCAGTCGTGCCCGCCGACGCGGTGGTTCTGGCAGACGTGGCCCCCGCCGACGTCGATGGCGAAGCCGCTGAGGTTCGGCGCGCTCTGCCTGGAGCTTCCCAGGACCAGGCCGATACCGTTGGCCGCGCTCTCCCACTTGGTCGTCCATCCGTCCTTCTGGATGAACTCGTTGGCGGACATGCCCTTGGTCCCCGACACCGCGATGTTCAGGGCCTTGATGCCCTTGCCCGTGCCGCCCGCGACGGCTCCGTCGCACCGCGGGCTCTGCCAGCCGGTGTCCTTGACATAGGCGCGGTAGCAGATGTGCCGGCCCGGGTTCGACGCGGCGAGACGCTGGACGGCGGCCCCGGCGGTGTTCGCCGGGAGCTTGGGCGGCGGGTTCTCCTCGACCTTCTCGGCCTCCGCCGTCTTGGCCGTCTCCGCCTTCTTCTCCGTCTGCTTCTTCTCCGTCTCCTTCTTCTCGACCGGCTCACGGGGCGGCGCCGACGTCAGCACCGGCACGGGGGCCTTGACGACGGGGGTCGGCTTGGCCGTGGACTTCTCGGCCGACGGCTCCGGCGAGGGCTCGGCCGGGGCGTACGCGCCCTTCGGCACGTCCAGAGGCTCCTCGTCGAGCAGGGTGTCGGAGCCTGCGGCCACCTCCACACTGTCCTTCTTCGTCTTGCCGTCGTCCGTGGCCCAGATCAGCAGCGGCACGGCGAGCAGGACGGCGCCGGCGATACCGGCGGCGGCGAGCAGCGGCTTCTTCGGTTTGCCGGACGGCGGTTCACCCGCCCCGCCCGCGGCAGCCGCACCGGCGGCGCCCGCCGCGCCACCGGCTGCCGCCATGCCGCGCGCCGAACCCTCGGCCTCCGGGGCCGCCTGCGCGCGTGCCTGCGCCTGCGGCTGCGCGCCGAGCGCGGCGGCCGGGCCGGCGGTGGCCGCCGTGACCGCGGTCGTCGCGGTGGTGGAGGAGGAGGGGGCGGCCGTCGTGGCCGGTTCTGCGGCCGTGGCGCCCGTGGCGCTCGTGGCGCCCACCGCGGCGGACTGCGCGGGTGGCGCCTCGCTCTTGTCGCTTTCGTTTCTCTCATTGGCGCCCGTACCGCTCGCCGGGGCGGCGGACGGCCGTGCGGCGGGCACCAGCATCGCGCCCGGGTCGGCCGCGGCCGGGCCCAGGGACACCGCCCGGCGGACGGAAGAACCGCCCGTGGCCTGGGGTTCTCGCTCCGGCCCGTCCGGGGACGACCGGTTCTGGCTGCTTGTCATCATTCTCCTTGGACTGTGTACGTGATCGGTGGTGCTCTCTGTCCTTGGGCTGCCCGGGCCGCGGGCTGACCGGGCGGAGCGCTTCCCCCCGCGTCACCCTCGCCCGTCGCTACCCGTCCTGGCCCACGGGCCCGGTGCAGCGCTCCGGCCAGCCCCGGCCCCCGCCGACGCGGTTCTCCTTGGAGAGCGCCTCCTCGAGGTGCGCGAGCGCCTTCAGGTCCAGTCCGCTCAGTTCCTCCGACCCGTCCATGTAGGCGGTCGCGTTCCCGGGGAGCTCACGGAGGAGCACCACCGAGGGGCCTGCGGGCACGGTCCGTACCCCCAGCACCCGGAAGCCGGTCCCCGGCACGAAGACGATCTCTTCGTTCGTCTGCGCGGACCCGGTGGGCCGGTCGATCAGTTGCCGTACCTTGCGGCCGGTGACGGACCAGATCGCGTACCGTACGGCGGCCCCGGCGGGGAGAGCCGGGGTTCCGGCCAGCGCGCTGACCGGGCCGGGGTCCTGCAGCAGCGTGCCGACCCCGGGCTCGGGCCCGGCGGGGTCCCCGCCGCGCAGTGCCACTCCGCGATAGGAGGGCAGCCGCCGCAGGGCGGACGCCAGGCAGCCGGCGTAGGGCAGCAGGCGCCCCTCGCCGGAGTGCAGGTCCCGGATCAGCTCGCGAGGGTGCAACGGCCCCTCCTCGGTGGTGAGGTAGGCGTGCGCCGCGACGAGATCGATCCGCGCGGCCTCCAGTTCGTGGCCGCGCAGCGCGGGCATCCGGGTGAGCAGCCGGGAGACCGCGGCGGCGTGCGCTTCCCAGGCCCCCGCCGCGAACTCCCGGAACGCGGCCCGCTCGGCGGCCCCGCTGACATGCCCGGGGACGAAGGGGAGGTGCGCGGAACGCGCTTGGCGGGGCGAGGGCCTCGGGGTGGCGGGGGCAGACGCGGTACCCGGCATCGGGGCGGCCTGCGGGGCCGGGGTGCCGGGGATCCCGGTCCCGGTCGCCGGCCGCGCCTCGGCTCGCGGCGCCCTGCGACCGGTTCGGGCGCCGTGCGATGCCTCGCCGGTGTCCGCACCCGTGCCGGTGTCCGTGCCCGTGCCGGTGTCCGTGCCCGTGTCCGTGTCCGTGCCCTCGGCGTCGAGCCCTGGGGGTACGGTCCGGCTGCCGTCACCGGCCTCGGGTTCCGACGCCGTACGGGCCCCCGCACCGGTCGGTGAACCACCGGACGGGACTGCCGTCTTGGCGTCGTCCCCCGGCCCTTCCCTCCCGGCACCGCTGCCGGAACCGGCGTCCGCCGCCGCACCGGCCCGGGACGCCGTACGGGCCTTTGGCCCAGCCGCAGGTCCAGGTCCAGGCACGCCCCCGGGGCTTGAACCAACGGACGGGACAGTTGGCTTGGCCTCCGGCGCCGGCTCTCCGGTCAGGGCCCCAGTACTCCCGCCGGTCCCGGTGTCCGACGCCGCGCCGGCCACGGACGCCCCGCGGTCACCCGGACCCGCCACCGATCCGGACCCGCCACCACCGCGGACCCCACCGTCACCGGCCTCCGAACCACCGGACGGGACAGCCGGCTCGACCTCCGACACCCGCCCCCCGGACAGAACCCCGACATCCCCGCCGGTCCCGGTGTCCGGCGCCGCGCCGGCCACGGACGCCCCGCGGTCACCCGGACCCGCCACCGATCCGGACCCGCCACCACCGCGGACCCCACCGTCACCGGCCTCCGAACCACCGGACGGGACGACCGACTTGCTGTCAGCTTCTGCCGTTCCGGTCCCGGTGTCGCCGTTCGGGCCGGTTTCCGGCGTCGTACGTCCAGGAGTGCCACCGGAACGACCCGTGCCCCCGCCCACCCGTGGGCCCTCGGGCGCGCGCGACGACTTGGCGGCGGGGCGGCCGGGCGGCCTGCCGCTCGCCGGAGCCACGGTCGAAGCGGCGGCCGCTGCGGCTGTTGCCACTTGGCCGCTCTCCGTCCCGGTCCCGGGCCGGCGTCCGGCCGGCGGCGGTGCCGGCAGGGAGGTGAGCCGGAGGTCCGGCGGGGGTGCCGCCGCCGCGACAGAGGCACGTTCCCCGGGCGCCCCGGCGGGCGCACCGGCCTCGGCCGTACCGGGGCGGCGGGCCGCGGTACCGGCACCCGTGCGGCGTGCGGCGGTGACGTAGCGGATGCCCGGCACGCCGTGTTCGGCGGCCAGCCGGCGCAGTTCGCCGTCACCGCCCACGAGCCGGCCGCGCACCAGCAGGGTGGTCCGCGCCCGGGTGTCGGCGCCGAGACCGCGCAACAGCCGGGACAGTGCGGGCAGCAGGGAGCCGTCCAACGGCTGCCCCGGCATGCCCAGTTCGATGGCGCACACCTCCGGGTCCACGGCCGGGCCCACCGGCCCGGGACGCGGGCCGTCCTGTGCCCACAGGGCGAGTCCGGCCCGGGTGACGGTGGCCTGCCAGCGGTCCGTCAGCCGTACGGTCCCCGGTTCGGTGCCGCCGAGGATCCAGTCGGGCATGTGGGTGGCCACCGGCCGGGGAGCGGGCGTACGGCCCTCGGCGTCGGTGGGCCCGCAGACCACCGCGGACACGAACGGCTGCCAGCTCGGCCTGCCGTCCCGTCCTACCAGGGTCGGCCGGGGGTCCGCTCCGGGCGGTGCGTGGTCGGCGATCAGCGGCAGGCCGGTGAGCACCTCGATCTCGGCTCCCAGCAGGTCGGCGACGGACTGGCCGAGCCGCAGCAGGTCGCGCCGGCCGCCCGGCGCGAGCCGGACACGGGAGCGCTGGGCCACGGGCAGGGTCGCGAGGACGGCAGCCACCTCGTCGGCCGCGACGTCCTCCGCCTGCGGGGCGCCGACCAGGACCGTGGGACGTTCGAAGTCGACGGGCACCGCGAAGCACAGGTCGTCGGGGGCCGGGCCGGGGGCCTCCGCCGGGCGGATCACCACGCCCGCCGGTATCCGGTCCACCACGCAGCCGCCGGTGGTGCGCACGGGCACCCGGCCCAGCGCCTCCTGCCAGGCGGGCGCGGGGGCGCGCGGGCCCAGCCTGCGGGGTGCCACACCGGGCGCGAACCGCCACCATCCGGGTCCGGGGCGGGCGGTGCCGTGGACGAAGAGCACGCCGCCGGGGGTGACCAGTACGGTCCCGTCCGGGGCGATGACCTCCAGTTCCCAGGCGTCGGCGATCCGGCGGGCGACGCTGGGCCGCTCGGGCCGGTCGTCCCCGGCGCCGGGCATGACGAGCCGGACCCGGTCGGTGCCCTGCGAGCGAAGGGTGTCCAGCAGGGCGCCGAGCCGCGCCCAGTGCTCGGCACCGGCGGGTCCGCCTCCGGCGGCGGAGCCGACGATCACCGTGACGACGTCCTCCTCCGTGCCGACGGCGCCCGCCACTTCGAGCAGGGTGTCCAGCGGGAAGGAGTCGTCGTCGACCGAGCGGACCAGCAGGACGCCGTCGACGTCCTCGACGGGCGGGGCACCGACGGCCCCCTGGTCTTTGGCGCCGCCGTGCGGCTCGGCGGCGGGACGCCGGGTTCCGCGCCCCGTACCGGACCTGCCGCCGCGGCGCGGGACGACGGACGACCAGCGGCTCACGCGTCCGTCCCCCGTACCGGGTGAACGGCCTCGGTCAGCACCCGCGCGGTCCGCTGCCGCACACCGTTCTGCCGCTCTCCGGACGACTCGCGTACGTCCGCTCCGTCCTCCGTGCCCGATCGGACCGCGTCGCGTACGGCGTCGACGTCCAGCAGCATGCCCACCGCGGCCGAGGGGTTCAGATAGAGCGCGTGCCCCTCGGGAATCCGCGACACGAGGTCGGCGACGCCGACGAGTTCGAAGGCCAGGCGCCCCGCGGTGTGCAGGAACGCGGGCGAGGTGAACACCGGTACGACGGGGGTTTTCTCCGGGGTCGCGGCGCTCAGCGGACCGCCGTCCGGTCCGGTCAGCACGGCGACCTCACGGCCCACGAGCGCGGCCGTCACCGCCTCGCCGGGCCCGTAGCCGGTCGAGGCGAGCTGGACGGCGTGGTCCACCTCGTCCTCCGGTTCGGGCCAGCCGAGCGCGAGGGGGGACGGCCGGTAGTCGGGGTTCTCCTCCCACTCGACGATCTCGCCGTCGGGGTCGGACCGCCAGCGGCCGGGCATCGCCCACTGTGGCGGCCGCTCCCGACCGGACCACATCGGGTCGACGACCCCCAGCCAGTGGTCCGGGGCGAGCCGGCCGGCCTCACGGATGTCGTCGGGCACGGGCGGAAGCTCCGCGCCCGTGCCCGTGCCCGTGCCCCCGTCCGGGCCCCCGCCCGTGCCCGTGCCCTCCGACGCCGTCGGCCCGCTCACGGCGACGGCACTCCCGGTGCCCTGCTGGGTCATTGCTGTCCTCATTCGGTGGTTCGGGACGACGAGACCGTCCGCGCCGTGTCGTCCGTGCCGTCGTGCCCCAGCAGACGGCGGGCGGTCGTCGTGTCGGTGACGACCGAGGTGAGCAGGCCGGCCTTCAGGACGGCGCGGATCGCCTCGGCGCTCCGCGCACCGCCCGAGACGCCGATCAGCTCGGGCACGGCACGGAGTTCGGCGGCACTCGCGCAGATCATGCGGGCGCCCAGCTCCGTGTGGATCACCTCGCCGGACGCGTCGAGGACGTGGCCGGCCACATCCGCGCACGCGCCGGACGCCCGGTACGTCTCGCGTTCCGCGTCGCCCAGGGCGTCGTACATCGTCGACAGGCCGGGACCCCACGCGCCGATGCCGAAGACGGCCCGGGTGATCCGGCCGAAGCGGTGCACCGTTCCGGCGATGGCCGGCTGGCTCCTGAGGACCGCCGCGGTCGCGGCGTCCGGCAGGGCGAAGGGGGTGTAGAGGGGGAAGGCGGGGCCGCCACCGGCCGCGGCGGTGCGGCGGACCGCCGCGACCGCGGGATCGCGGGCGAGGTCCGGTCCGTGCACTCCGGTCAGCTGGACGACGTCGCACGTCGGCAGCCGGTTGACCGCCTCGCTGAGCGCGTCCACCTCGGGGCTGCCGTCCAGCCCGATGACGTCGCCCTCCTCGGCGGTCTCCGAGAGCAGTTGGGCCGCCGCCGTGCCGAGCCAGCGGCTGACCCGGTGCCGGCCCGCCGGGCGCGCCCCGCCACCCTCCTCGTCCTCGCCGTCCGTCAGGTCGACGACGACGGCGTGCCGGAGTCCGAACCGCTCCGCCAGTGCCTGCCCGAGCTGGGCGTCGATCTCGGCCGGGACGGTGATGTCGATCCGCACGATGTCGTGGGCCACCGCCGCGTCCAGGAGGCGGGCCACCTTGAAGCGGCTGATGTCGAACTCCTTGGCGATCTCCACCTTCGACTGGTTGCCGAGGTAGAACCGCCGGGCGACGGAGGCGGCGAGGAGCCGGTCGAGCGGTGCGGAGGGGGCCTCCGGCCCGCCGGGCCCGGCCAGGTCGTCGCGCCGGACACCGCGAGGTTCGCTCAGCCGTTCGTCCAGCCGCTCGTCCAGCCGCTCGTTTCTCTGCGGTCTCATCGGCCGGTCCGGTCGGGGCCGAGCAGGAAGTCGTAGAGCTCCCGGGCGGTGCGCTCCCGCTTGCCCCGCTCCACGGCGGCGTTCCACTTCCGGGTCAGGCGCCGGTGCTCCGCCCATGCCTCCCGGTTGCGTTCGAGGTCACGCCGGTACGTGGTCAGTTCCATGGCGGCGAGATTCCACGAGTCCGGTCCGCAGACGGTGTCCTGTCGGATGCCGACCGCGCCCCGTTCGAGGGTGGTCGGGAAGTTGCTGCACACCAGGGGGCGGTGGGCGTAGACACCGCAGCGGGCCTTGCCCGAGTCGATCTCCATCAGGAACACGCAGCCGCCGGTCTCCGGCCTGCGCACGAGATAGAGGTCGAGGGTCGGCCCCTCGGGAACCAGCTTGAATCCCGTGTCGTCCTTGAGCAGGGTGATGAACTCCTCGGGGTGCAGCGCGGTTCCGGCGGCGACCCTGCGCATGTCGGCGGCGGTGACGCCCACCTTGTACCTCCGGCAGCAGTCGCCCGTGCAGGTGGCGCATCCGGCGACATTGACTCCGCTTCCGTTCACGACGTCGCCTCCCCGGGCCAGGCCGTGCCCGCCTCGCGGGCGGCGTACGCCTCCAGGAGGTAGCGCTGGAAGTCGCGGATGCCTGGTTCGTCGTCGGCCGGCTTGGCGCCTTCGTACTCGGCGGCCAGGGCGTTCCACCGCTTGACGACCTCGAACCAGTGGTCGCGGTCCGCCGTCCAGTCGTTCCTGACCTCCGCCAGCAGCTTCTGGTCGAGGTCTTTCTCGGTCCACCGCCGGGGCCCGCCGGGCGGCGTGGCACCGGACGTCGTGGCACCGGTCTGCTCGGCATCCGCCGCCGGGGCCGGGGCGGTGCCGTCCCCCAGGTGGGCGGGGTACGCCCGGCACGAGACGGGAGCGAGGTCACCGAGTCCGCAGTGGCCGAGGCCACCGGAGGTGCGCAGCAGGAAGACGCAGCCGTGCGAGCCGTTCGCGAGGCGGAGGTTCACCCGGCGCCGGCCGCCGTCCGTGACGATCCCGGTCGGATCGTCGGCGGTCGCGGGCGCGGTCTGCGTGACATGCCAGGGCTCCAGGGCGAGGGCCCGGGAGATGCGGGCGATGTCCGGGCCGGTGACGAAGCGCGCCCCGCGGGTGCAGAGGTTCTCCGTCCGGGAAGCATGCCATTCGGCGCGCGTACGCAGCGCACCGCCAGTCGTCAACACGTGGCTCCTTTCATCAGGGCCTCGTCCCCCGCGCGTGGCACGTAAGCCACCCGTGGTCAACGGCGTCGGACGTGGCCACACCTTGTCGCCGGACTGCCGGGCCGGGCGGGCCGACAGGCAGCCGAATGGGGAGAACGGGCCGGCCGGCTTCCAGGAGCAACCGCGGCAGAAGCAGGCAGCGCCGCGGAGGACCGACGTCGACGGGACCGTCGGTGTCCCTCACCTCCAGCGGCCCCTGCACACGAAGGAGCAGTGCGTTCGCGGCCCCATGGCTCACTGAGACTCCCACCGGACCAAACCCCCAACGGGTTCTGCGCAGCGCCCGGAGCGACCGCGCCCCGGGTCGTCGACGCGCCAACGCACGTCGCCTGCGGGTAGTTCACTCGTACCAGATGATCAATACATGGCGAGGAGAAGACATCTGAGGGACTCCAAGAGGACGTTGTGGCGTGTGAGATCGCACCAGTCGCAAACCTTCGACGGTCAGAAGTTGACATTTCCACGCATCAAGGCGCCATGGCGCTTTCACCAGTACACCGACGACCCCGTGGACACCGATGTCGCCGGTTTCCCCGACCGCGCCGTCCTGGAGGAGTGGGCAGCGCCTGAGGGGTCCTTGCACCATGCCCGCCCGGGTCGCGCGGCCCGGCACCGCGCCTCGCCGCGTTGCCACAGAGCCCTGGTGGCTCCGCCACCAGGGCTCTGTGGCGCCTCGCGATGCTCCCCCACTGCCTGAAAGGCGTGGGCGGTACCCCCGGCACCGGACCACGCGACCTCATCGGGCGCTCACAGTGCAAGGACCCCTGAGAGCCCGGCGGCCGACGCTCCCGCTCCCCTGCCGGAACTCCCGCTCCGCTGCCGGTGCTTCGGCTCAGCCGTCGGTGATGCGCATGTCGAACCAGGTCGTCTTGCCCCGGGGCAGGAGGTCGACGCCCCAGCGGTCGGCAAGGGCGTCGACGAGGAAGAGGCCACGGCCGCTGACGTCGAGTTCCTGGACCGGCATGAGGCAGGGCAGGCCGCGGGACGGGTCGCGGACCTCGACTCGGATCCAGCGGGGGCGACGGCGCAGCCGGAGGCCGAAGACGCGGGCGCCGGTGTGGCGCACCGCGTTGCCGACGAGCTCGGAGACGAGGAGGACTGCGTCCTCGGTGATCGCCGCCCCGAGGCCCCAGTGGCGCAGGACCACGACCTGGGTGAGCCGGCGGGCGGTGGCCGCGGACTCCGGACGGGACGGCAGCGGGACCTCCGCCTGTGACGGATCGCCGAACAACTCCAGTACTTTCTGGGCGTGTTCGTCCTCGACCGTCGGCGACCAGCGCGACGCGGTCGCACGTCCGTCTCCCCGCGGCTGTTCCCTGCCATCCAGCCCCGCCATGCCCCCATCATGGACGTCCGACGGGGCGTCCGGGGCCGTTCCGGCGGAATGCGCCCCCCGTACGCCCCACCGCGGGACAGCCCGGCGGCATATGCCCCTGACACTTAGAAGGTGCCGACGGTCCGCTCGGCCTGCGGAGACGGCTCGCTGTGCGGCAATCGACAGGATCCCTCGACACGACAGGCTTAAGGGTGCGTCAAGGCACCCATAAACCACCCCATCGAGGGACTCGGATCAGACATCGCGTCAACCGCAAGACCCCGTAGGAGGGTTCACAGGAACCTCGCCTTGCCGGGGCCGTCCTCCACGAAGCTGCGCATCCCCCGCTCGCGGTCCTCGGTGGCGAACAGGGCCGCGAACCAGGTGCGTTCGACGGTGAGGCCGGTGTCGATGTCGGTCTCCAGACCGGCGTCGACCGCCTCCTTGGCCGCGCGCAGGGCGATCGCGGGACCCTTCGCGAGTTTCGCGGCCCACGCGTGCGCCTGCTCGTAGACCTCGGCGGCGGGCACCACCCGGTCCACCAGACCCAGCGCCAGCGCCTCGTCGGCCCTCACCTGACGGCCCGTGAAGATGAGGTCCTTGGCCCTGGACGGGCCGATGAGGCGGGCCAGACGCTGGGTGCCGCCGGCCCCCGGAATCAGTCCGAGCAGGATCTCGGGCTGGCCCAGCTTGGCGTTCTCCCCGGCGATGCGGAAGTCCGCGCAGAGCGCGAGTTCGCAGCCCCCGCCGAGCGCGTAGCCGGTCACCGCGGCCACCACCGGCTTGGGGATGCGGGCCACGGCGGTGAAGGAGTCCTGCAGGGCGCGGGCGCGCAGGACCATCGCGGTGTGGTCCATCGCCTGCATCTCCTTGATGTCCGCGCCCGCCGCGAACACCTTCTCCCCGCCGTGGATCACCACGGCACGCACGTCGTCGCGGCGTGCGATCTCCTCGGCGAGTTCCTTCAGCCGGTCCTGCGTGGCGACGTCCAGCGCGTTCATGGGCGGGCGGTCCAGGCGCAGCGTGCCGACGCCCTCGGCGACTTCGAGATGTACGGTCATGGCAGCAGGTTAACGGCGACTAACGGCAACCGGCCCGGTGCGGTCCATCACACCCGGCCGAGGGCCCGGGGCCGCCCCCTCCGGCAGACACGGCACGGCGACCGACGACAACGGCCCCGGTGCCGTACCTCGCACCGGAACCGCTCGCGCGTTACGCCAGGCTGTCCCGCCACGCCCGGTGCAGGTCCGCGAAGCGGCCTGTGCCCGCGACGAGTTCGGCCGGGGGGCCGTCCTCCACGATGCGGCCGTGTTCCATCACCAGGACGCGGTCCGCGATCTCCACGGTGGACAGGCGGTGGGCGATGACGACCGCCGTACGGCCCTTCAGCACCGTCGCCATCGCGCGCTGCACCGCGCGCTCGCCGGGGATGTCCAGTGAGCTGGTCGCCTCGTCCAGGATCAGTACGGCGGGATCGGCCAGCAACGCCCTTGCGAAAGCTACGAGTTGGCGCTGGCCGGCCGAGATGCGGCCGCCGCGTTTGCGTACGTCGGTGTCGTAGCCGTCCGGGAGGGAGGTGATGAAGTCGTGCGCGCCGATCTCCTTCGCCGCCTGCTCGATCTCCGCGCGGCCGGCCTCCGGGCGGCCGAGGGCGATGTTGTCGGCCACCGTGCCGGAGAACAGGAACGCCTCCTGCGTCACCATGACCACACCGCGCCGCAGCTCGGGCCCCGGCAGGTCGCGCAGGTCGACGTCGTCGAGCAGGACCCGGCCTTCGGTGGGGTCGTAGAAACGGGCGAGCAGCTTGGCCAGTGTCGACTTGCCGGCACCGGTCGAGCCGACCACGGCGACGGTCTGCCCGGCGGGGAGGGTGAGGTCGAAGCGGGGCAGCACCTCGCCGCCGGTGCGGTACGCGAAGCGGACGCCGTCGAAGACGACCTCGCGGCCGGGGTGCTCCGACCGCGGCTCCGGCAGCTCGCGGGGCGCCGCGGGCTCCGGCACGGACGGGACCTGCGCCAGCAGACCGGCGATCTTCTCCAGTGAGGCCGCCGCCGACTGGTACGCGTTCAGGAACATGCCCAGCCGGTCGATCGGGTCGTACAGCCGCCGCAGATACAGCACCGCCGCCGCCAGCACACCGAGCGCGAGCGTCCCCTCCGCCACCCGGTGGGCGCCCCACAGGACGGCCAGCGCGACCGTGGTGTTGGCGGTCACCCGGGAGCCGACCACATAGCGGGCCATCTCGAGGAGCGCGTCGCCGTTGGCCCGCTCGTGCCGCCGGTTCAGCTCCCGGAACGCGTCGTCGTTGGCGGACTCGCGGCGGAAGGCGCGCACCGGACGGATGCCGTTCATCGTCTCGACGAACTTCACGATCACCGCGGCGATCGCCGTGGACCGCTGCCGGTACACCTCGAAGACCCGCCGCCGGTAGGACCGTACGAGTGCGTACAGCGGGACGAAGGACGCCACCGCCACCGCGCCGAGCCCGAGGTCCAGCCAGAGCAGCAGCACCGCGATGTAGACGCAGGACACGAGGACCGTCACCAGCTCCTGCAGGCCCTCCTCCAGCAGTTCCCGCAGCGACTCGACGTCCGTGGTGGAGCGGGAGATGAGCCGGCCCGAGGTGTAGCGCTCGTGGAAGTCGACGCTGAGCGCCTGCGCGTGCCGGAAGATGCGGCCGCGCAGATCCAGCAGCACGTCCTGGCTGACCCGGGCGGCGGCGGCGATGAACGCGTACTGCAGCACGCCGCCCGAGGCCGCGCACAGCAGATAGCCCACCGCCACCGCGATCAGCGGCCCGTGGTCGGCGGACCGGAACGCGGGTACGCCCCGGTCGATCGCGTACGCCACCAGCAGCGGGCCCGCCTGCACCGCCGCCTGCTGGAGCAGCAGCAGAAGCGCCGTCAGGGCGACCCGGCCGGGCATCGGTGCCAGCAGGGAGCGCAGCAGGACACCGCTGGCTCCCGGCGGGGTGGGCAGGACGTCCCGGTCGAAGGGGTCGCCGGCCGCCGGAACCGACGGTTCGCCGTCCTTGTCGTTCTTGTCGTCCCCGTCGCGGACGGGCGTGGTGGGGGCCGCCGTCATCGCTGCTCCTCCTTCTGTCCCACCGGGTCGCCGGCCATCAGGCGGGCGTACTCGGCGTTGGTGCGCAGCAGTTCGTGGTGGGTGCCGACCGCCGTGATCCGGCCGCCGGAGAGCAGGGCGACGCGGTCGGCCAGCAGGACCGTGGACGGGCGGTGCGCCACGATCAGGGCCGTGGTGTCCGCGAGCACCCGGCGCAGGGCCGCCTCGACCGCGGCCTCCGTGTGCACGTCGAGCGCGGACAGCGGGTCGTCCAGCACCAGGAAGTCGGGCCGGCCGACCACCGCGCGGGCCAGCGCGAGACGCTGTCGCTGCCCGCCGGACAGGCTCAGCCCCTGCTCGCCGACCTGGGTGTCGGTGCCCTGCGGCAGCGCGTGCACGAAGTCGGCCTGCGCCACGCCCAGCGCCCGCTCCAGCTCGTCCTTCCCCGCGGCGGCCCCGGCACCCATCAGCACGTTCTCCGCCACCGCGGCCGAGAACAGGGTCGGTTCCTCGAACGCGACGGAGACCCTGCACCGCAGCTCCTCGCGGGACAGCGCGGTGATGTCCGTGCCGTCGAGGGTGATCCGCCCCGAGGTCGCCTCGTGCAGCCGGGGGACCAGGGCGGTGAGCGTGGTCTTGCCGCTGCCGGTCGCGCCGACCAGGGCCATCGACTCGCCCGGACGGATGTGCAGGTCGACCCGGTCCAGGACGGGCGGGGACCCAAAAGGGGCGTCGGGGTAGCGGAAGGTGACCTCGTGGAAGCGCAGCCCGTCGTCGCCCGCGGGGGCGGCCGGCGTCCGTGCGCCGTGGGGGCCCGGCTCCTCCTCCTCGGTGTCCATCACCTCGAAGTACCGCTCGGTCGCGGTCGCCGCCTCCTGGCTCATCGCCAGCAGGAAGCCGATCGAGTCCACGGGCCAGCGCAGCGCCAGGGCCGTCGACAGGAACGCCACCAGGGTGCCCGCGGACAGGTCCCCGTCGGCCACCCGCATGGTCCCCAGCACCAGGGTCGTGCCGATGGCCAGTTCCGGGAACGTCACGATGACGCTCATGATGGCGCCGAGCAGCCGGGCCTTGCGCAGTTCCGTCCCGCGCAGATCCTCGGACAGCTTCCGGAACACCCGGGCCTGGCTGCGGTGCCGTCCGAACCCCTTGATGACGCGGATGCCGAGCACGCTCTCCTCGACGACCGTCGTCAGATCGCCGACCTGGTCCTGCCCGAGCCGCGACGCCCTGGAGTACCGCTTCTCGAAGATCAGGCAGGTGACCACCACCGGCACGACGGGAATCAGGACGACCAGTCCCAGAGCCCAGTCCTGGACCAGCATGATGATCACGCCGACGAGGATCGTCACCCCGTTGACCAGGAGAAACGTCAGCGGGAAGGCCAGGAACATGCGCACCAGCATCAGATCCGTGGTCCCCCGGGACAGCAACTGCCCCGACGGCCACCGGTCGTGGAACGCCACCGGCAGCCGCTGCAGACGCCGGTACAGGCCCGCCCGCATCCCCGCCTCGACGCCCGCCAGCGGACGCGCCACCAGCCACCGCCGGAGCCCGAACAGCAGCGCCTCCGCGAGCCCGAGCAGCAGCAGGTACAGCGCGCCGAGCCACACACCCGCCGGATCCCGGTCGGCGATCGGGCCGTCCACCATCCACTTCAGGACCAGCGGGATGACCAGGCCGATGCACGAGGCGAGGATCGCGATGACGGCGGCGGTCAGCAACCGCGCCCGCACGGGCCTCACATACGGCCACAGACGCAACAACGTACGGACCGTGGAGGACGCTTCGCGCGTTTCGAGGGGCGGGGGCGGGGGCGGGAGTGTGGTGGCCATCGGCAGCGAGCCTACGGATCGCCACCGACCCTGCCCACCGAGTTTTGGCCGTACCGCGCTCGGCCTTCGGACCTACGACCTGCGGCTCGGGCCGGCCGGACGCGCAGGACGCGGGAGCCGTATCACTCCATCGGCCGATCGGCCGGCGCGTCCCGAGCGGGACGGCCGAGGTGCGGGCCCCCGCCCGCCGGGAGGCCTGATGCCGTGCCCGTCGTCGACGTCCCCGGTCCGCGGTGCGCGCGCCCGCCGCCGAACCCCCGGTCCGCGCCCCTGCCCGCGCGGGAGCGCGAGGTCCTTGCCCCGGCCGCCGGGGGCATCTCCCGCCGCGAGACCGCCCGCGAACCCCTCACCGGCGGGGCGACCGTGAAGACCCGCCTCACCCACCTTGACGCCGAACCCGGCGTCAAGGACCGTGCCGAGGCCCACCCGGGCACGGCACGGGCACGGGCACGGGCACGGGCTGCGCAGCGGACCGGTGTCCGGCCGGGGTGCGGCACGTCACCCGGCCACGCGCAGCAGCAGCACCGTCCGTCCCGCGACTGTGATCGTCGTGTCCGCTGGGTGGGGCGTGGCCGGTGGGGACTCCTGGTCCTCCCGGCCGGTGTCGACGAGGACCTCGTAGCGCTCGGCCCACGGCGGGCCCGGGAGGCGGACGTCCGCCGGCTCGTCGCCGGCGTGGAGGACGGCGAGGAAGCTGTCGTCGAGGACGCGCTCCCCGTGCTCGTCCCGGTCGGGGATGTCCCGGCCGGAGAGGTACATGCCGAGGGTGGCGGTGGGCGCGTACCAGTCCTCCTCGGTCATCTCCGTGCCCCGCGCGGTGAACCAGGCCAGGTCCCGCAGGCCGTCGGCACTGTGCGCGTGTCCGGAGTAGAAGGTGCGGCGGCGCAGCACCGGATGGCGGCGGCGCAGGGCGGTCAGCCGGGACGTGAGGTCGAACAGGGCCTGCCAGTCCGGCCGGTCCAGCAGTTCCCAGTCCACCCAGCCGGTCTCGTTGTCCTGGCAGTAGGCGTTGTTGTTGCCGCGCTGGGTGCGCCCCATCTCGTCACCCGCGACCAGCATCGGCACACCCGTCGAGAGCAGCAGGGTGGTCAGCAGGTTGCGCAGTTGTCGCCGGCGCAGGGCCAGGATGCCAGGGTCGTCGGTCTCGCCCTCGGCGCCGCAGTTCCAGGAGCGGTTGTCGTCGGTGCCGTCCCGGTTGCCCTCGCCGTTGGCCTCGTTGTGCTTGCGTTCGTACGACACGAGGTCGCGCAGGGTGAACCCGTCGTGCGCGGTGACGAAGTTGACCGAGGCGTACGGGCGCCGCCCGCCCCGGTCGTACAGGTCGCTCGAACCGGAGAGCCGGTAGCCGATCTCCCGCAGGCCCGCGGCGCCGGGCCGCCAGAAGTCCCGTACGGCGTCGCGGTACCGGTCGTTCCACTCCGACCACAGCGGCGGGAACTCCCCCACCCGGTAGCCGCCGGGACCCACGTCCCACGGCTCGGCGATCAGTTTCACCCCGCGCAGCACCGGATCCTGGGCGATCACCGAGAGGAACGGGACGCGCATGTCGACGTCGTCCCCGTCCGCGGTGCGGGCCAGCGCCGCCGCCAGGTCGAAGCGGAAGCCGTCGACGCCCATCTCGGTCACCCAGTAGCGCAGCGAGTCCGTGACCAGGCGCAGTACGTGCGGCTGGACGACGTCCAGGGTGTTGCCGCAGCCGGTGTAGTCGGCGTACCGGCGGGCATCGGCCCGGAGCCGGTAGTGACCGCGGTTGTCGATGCCCTTCAGGGACAGGGTGGGGCCCAGTTCGTTCGCCTCGGCGGTGTGGTTGTAGACCACGTCGAGGACGACCTCGATGCCCGCCGCGTGCAGCGCGCGCACCATCCGCTTGAACTCGCCGACCTGCTGTCCGCCCGTCCCGAAGGCCGCGTAACCGGCGTGCGGGGCGAACCAGCCGACGGAGTTGTAGCCCCAGTGGTTGCGCAGCCCCCGCCGCAGCAGATGGTCCTCGTGCGCGAACTGGTGCACCGGCAGCAGTTCCACGGCCGTCACCCCGAGCCGCACCAGATGGTCGATCGCGGCGGGATGGGCCAGCCCCGCGTACGTGCCGCGCAGTTCCCCGGGGATGTCCGGGTGCCGCTGCGTGAACCCCTTGACGTGCAGCTCGTACAGGACCGTGTCCGCCCACGGCGTCCCGGGCCGGCGGTCGTCGGACCAGTCGTCGTCGTCGTGGACGACGACCCCCTTCGGCACGTACGGGGCGGAGTCCCGGTCGTCGCGCACGGTGTCCGCGACCTGTTGCTCCGGCCAGTCCCGGACATGCCCGTACACCTGGGGCGGCAGGCCGGACGTGCCGTAGTCGCCGTCCACCGCGCGGGCGTACGGGTCGAGCAGCAGCTTCGCCGGGTTCCAGCGGGCACCGGTCCACGGGTCCCAGCGGCCGTGCACCCGGTAGCCGTAGCGCGTGCCGGGCAGGACGCCCGGCACGAAGCCGTGCCAGACCCCGTCCGTCAGCTCGGTGAGCCGGGCACGGCTCTCCCCGCCCCGCTCGTCGAACAGGCACAGCTCGACGCCCTCGGCGCCCTGTGCCCACAGCGCGAAGCCGGTCCCCGCCGCCCCGTCCGGACCGGGCCGGAAGCGGGCGCCCAACGGGGCCGGCGGGCCGGGCCGCACGGGCACCGTCACCGGCGGCGGCGCGGTCGCCCGTACGCCGTTCACGGCGGTGGCCGGGCGCCCGTCGCCGGTGCCCCGGTCCCCGGTCACCGCCTCCCGCCCGGCCACCGCCTCCTGCTCGGCTGCGCTGGACACCTGTCAGCCTCCCGCGGCTCATCGTGGGACGACGGCGGGCAGGGGAGTGCGGCCGCCCAGTCCCCTGGGCGTTCCTCGGCTCCGGCCGCGGCTCCCCGGCGCGTCGTCCTCCCCTCAGTTCTGCCCAGAGCGTGCCGTGCACTCACGTTTCCCCGGGGAACGTGAGGGCGCACCCCGACGTTTCCCGGGGCGTACCCTCGCGTGGCCCCCGGAGCGGGGGCGCACACGCGTATCCCCGCGGGGCGCCGGGGCCCGTTCCTGTGGAGCCCGGGGTCCGGGGTGCGGGGTGCGGGGCCGGGCGAGGGCGGGTCCTCCCCCGAGGGGAGGCATGGTCGTTTCCCCACGGCGCACACCGTCGTTGGGCAGCGCGTGAGCCACGTACAAGGGCGCGCACGGCGCGCGAGGGCCGCACTGGCCGCCGCAGTGACATGGGCAGGATTGCTGGCCGGGGCCGTCGGCTGTACCTCGGACGGCCCCGTCGCGGGGGCGTTCGGCCCCCCGGGACCCGAGGAGGTGATCCGGGTCGTGCCCGCCGACGCCAGCAAGGAGGTGCGCCCCGGCCAGGTGCTGCGGGTGCGGGCGTCCGAGGGCCGGCTGGAGTCGGTCAGGGTCGTCCGGTCCCAGGACGCGCGGGAGTCCCCGGTCCCCGGCCGGATCTCCGCCGACGGGCAGAGCTGGGAGCCCGACGACGAACGGCTGGCGCTGGCCGCGAAGTACACGGTCGACGCCGTCGCCCTGGACGACGACGGGCGCCGCTCGGCCCGTCACACCACCTTCACCACGTACGTCCCCGAGCAGCGCTTCATCGGCTACGTCGCCCCGGACGACCGTTCCGTCGTCGGCACGGGGATGATCGTCTCCCTGGCGTTCAACCGCGAGATCGCCGACCGCGCGGCGGTCGAACGCGCCGTCCGCGTCACCTCCCGCCCGGCCGTCGACATCCGCCCGCACTGGTTCGGCAGGGAACGCCTCGACTTCCGCCCCGAGAAGTACTGGAAGCCCGGCACCGAGGTCACCGTCGAACTGGACCTGCGGGACGTCGAGGGCGCGCCCGGCGTCTACGGGCTCCAGCACCGCACGTTCTCGTTCACCGTCGGCCGCGGCCAGGTCTCGGTGGTCGACGCGTCCCGGCACACGATGGAGGTGCGCCGGGACGGCGAGGTGCTCGCCACGGTGCCGGTCACCGCCGGGGCGCCCAAGACCCCCACGTACAACGGGAAGATGGTGATCACCGAGATGCTCGAGGTCACCCGGATGGACAGCCGCACGGTCGGCTTCGGCGGCGAGTACGACATCCCCGACGTCCCGCACGCCATCCGCCTGACCGACTCCGGCACCTTCCTGCACGGCAACTACTGGGCCGAGAACGACGTCTTCGGCGACACCAACGTCAGCCACGGGTGCGTCGGTCTGCGGGATGTGAAGGGCGGCGGCGCGAGCACTCCCGCGGGCTGGTTCTTCGACCGCAGCCTCGTCGGCGACGTCGTCGAGGTGGTCAACAGCAAGGACCGGACGGTCGCCCCGGACAACGGCCTCGGCGGCTGGAACATGAGTTGGGAGAAGTGGACGAAGGGCAGTGCCGTGAGGTGAACCCCGGCGTGCCCCGGCACGGCTTGCACGGCCCTCGACGCAACCCCTGCATGACTCCTGCATGACTCCTGCATGGCCCCGGCATGACCTTGGTACGACCCCGGCACGGCCCCTGAGTGACGCCCTGGGGCCGCCTCCCTGCGCGCGGACGGCCGAAAGGACGCTCCGGTTGTGCGCCCCCGGAGGGTGAAAGTTGGAACGGAACGGTGACACACCAGCCGCGTCCAACCCTCCTGGCCTGTGGTTACTATGCGCCGAAGCGCGCGAGGGGCGTGCGGGGGCGCGGGCCGGGCCAGGCCCGCCGAGGGGAGAAACAAGTGAACGTGGGGCCGATATCGGGGGCGTCGGTTGACGCGCGCAGGCGCGGCGGCAGGAAGCTCGCCGCGCTGGCACTCGGGGTGATGCTGGCGGTCACCGCGTGCGGCGGCGGGGGGACCGGCCCGGGCGCCGGATCCGGCTCGCAGGACGACAGGCCCAAGGACTCCACCGCGGCGGTGAGCAAGCAGTCCGAAGCGGTCATCGGCATAGCGCCCGAGGACGGCGCCGAGTCGGTGAGGACCAGCGGAGCACTCAAGGTCGACGCGGCCGAGGGCAAACTGACCGAGGTGGTCGTCAAGGACCCGGACGGCGGGAGGATCGACGGGAAGATATCCGGCGACGGCGCCCGCTGGACGCCGTCGACCCACCTGGCCGCCTCCACCAGGTACACCGTGCACGCGGTCGCCGAGGACTCCGCCGGCCGCACCGCCGCCGAGGACTCCAGTTTCACCACGCTGACCCCCGAGAACACCTTCGTCGGCACCTTCACCCCCGAGGACGGCTCCGAGGTCGGCGTCGGAATGCCGTTCTCGCTCCGCTTCACCCGGGGCATCACCAACCCCGAGGACGTCGAGAAGGCCATCAGTATCAAGACCGAGCCGGCCGTCGAGGTCGAGGGCCACTGGTTCGGCAACGACCGCCTCGACTTCCGGCCCGAGGAGTACTGGAAGGCCGGGACCGAGGTCACCGTCGGCCTCAACCTCGACGGCGTCGAGGGCCGCCCCGGCGTCTACGGCGAGCAGGCCAAGACCGTCTCCTTCACCGTCGGCCGCAGCCAGGTCTCCGTCGTCGACGCCAAAAAACTCACCATGAAGGTCGAACGGGACGGCAAGGTCGTCAAGACGATCCCGGTCACCACCGGTGCCCCCGGCACCGACACGTGGAACGGTCAAATGGTCATCACCGAGCGGCTCGAGGTCACCCGGATGAACGGCGAGACGGTCGGGTTCGGCGGTGAGTACGACATCAAGGACGTCCCGCACGCCATGCGCCTGAGCACGTCCGGCACCTTCATCCACGGCAACTACTGGGGCGGCGACGCCTTCGGCAACTACAACGCCAGCCACGGCTGCATCGGCCTGCGCGACACCCGCGGCGGCTGGGACAAGAAGGCCCCGGGTTCCTGGTTCTTCGAGAACTCCATGATCGGTGACGTGGTCGTCGTGAAGAACTCCAACGACGCCACCATCGCCCCGGACAACGGTCTCAACGGCTGGAACATGTCCTGGGAGAAGTGGAAGGCGTGACCACGGGACGCCCCGGCCGTGCCGTGCCCTCCGGCCGAAGTCTTCCCATGAAGAATTAAGGAAGGGCCCAAACGCCTGGTGGCGGCCGGTGTGTGCGGACCGGCCGCCCCGGTGCGTCGCCTCCCGGACACCTCACGTTCGTCTGCCGCCCCTGGACTGCGGCCAGCACACGGCGAGAAAGAGGTGGCACGGTGAAGGACCCACGGATCTCCGCGATCGGCAAGGGACTGAGGCGTCGGGGGAAGCTGATGGCGCAGGCCGTCAGCCCGCCGCGCCGCCGCCTCGACGCGGTGCCGGCTCCCCGGCCCGCGGCGGCCCCGTACGTGGCCCCGCCCGCGCCACGTCTGGTGGAGTCCCCGGTGTTCGTGCTGTCCTCGGTACGCTCCGGATCGACGCTGCTGCGTGTGCTGCTGAACAGCCACAGCCGGATCCGCGCCCCGCACGAGATGCACCTGCGCACCCTGCACGTCCGGTTGTCCCGCTCCTTCAGCGTGGACGCCATGCGGGCCCTGCAACTGGACCGGGAAGAACTCGAACACCTCCTGTGGGACCGGGTGCTGCACCTGGAACTGACCCGCAGCGGCAAGGACGTCATCGTCGACAAGACCCCGCCCAACACCCTCGTCTGGCCCCGGCTGCACCGATGCTGGCCCGACGCCCGCCGCATCGTCCTGCTGCGCCACCCGGGAGCCGTCGTCGCCTCCCTGACCGCCCGCCGCACCGACCCGGACCACGCGGCCATCCGCGCCGAGGTCCTCGGCTACGCCGAGAAGCTGGAGGAGGCGCGGCACGACCCCGACGCCCACGTGATCACCTACGAGGACCTCACCACCGCGCCGGAGCGGGTGACCCGGGGCGTGTGCGACCACCTCGGCGTGCCCTGGGAGCCCGGCATGCTCGACTACGGCAGCAAGGACCACGGCGCCTTCCGCCCCCAGCTGGGCGACTGGTCCGACACCATCAGGTCCGGCCGCATCCACGCCGCCCGCCCGGCCGCCCCGGACACCGAACTCCCGCCCCGCCTGCGCGAACTGGCCCGCGCCTGGGGCTACACCGAGGGCGCCTAGAGGGTCCTGAGCCGGTGACGCGCCGTCGGCACGAGGCCGGCGATTCGAGGATCCGAGCGCCCCGTCCCGCCTCCGGCCACACGTGGGAAACGCTCCGTTAATCGAACCCGAACTCCCGGACAACGGACGGTTTCCGGCCAAGTTTCTGACGCGCCCCTGACAGAAACCGCGGTCACCTGCCACTCTTCCCACGGCCCCTGCACGACAACCCCACAGCGCCACCGCACCGTCGTGCCCCGGCCGTCGCTCCCGCACAACAGCACGTGGTACCGCGTACCGCCCTGTTCTGCCCGGCCTGCTCACCAGCCGGCCGGTCTCCCCTGGCCGCACAACCCGTGGCCGTGCAGAAGGAGTCAGTGTTGAGAAGCAGGTCCTCCCACAGACGCACCCCCCACGCCAGCCTCCGCCCCACGCACCGCCGCACCGCGGCGGTCGCCCTCGCCGGGGTCGCCGCCCTGGTGGCCACGGCCGTGCAGGCCGGCAGTGCCACCGCGGCCCCGGAGGCCGCACCTGCGGCCCGGCCGAAGCCCGCCGCGGAGTCGGTCCCGCTCACCCCCGCCCAGCGCGCCGAACTGATCCGCGAGGCGAACGCCACCAAGGCGGACACCGCCGAGGACCTCGGTCTGGGCGCGAAGGAGAAGCTCGTCGTCCGTGACGTCCTCGAGGACCGCGACGGCACCGTCCACGTCCGCTACGAGCGCACCTACGACGGCCTGCCCGTCCTCGGCGGCGACCTGGTCGTGCGGGGCGAGAGGCCCGGCGCGGCCGAATCCGTCGTCAAGGCCACCCGTGCCGCGGTGAAGCCCGCCACGACCACGGCCACGGTGTCCACCGCCGAGGCGAAGCAGCAGGCGCTGTCCGCCGCGAAGGCCGAGGACGCCAAGAGCCCCGAGGTGGACCGCGCCCCGCGCAAGGTGGTCTGGGCGGCGAGCGGCACCCCCACGGTGGCGTACGAGACGGTCGTCGGCGGACTCCAGCACGACGGCACCCCGCAGGAACTGCACGTCGTCACCGACGCCACCACGGGCGAGAAGCTCTACGAGTGGCAGGCCGTCCGGAACGCCACCGGTCACACCGTCTACAGCGGCACCGTCGACCTGACCTCCACCCGGTCCGGGTCGACGTACAACCTCACCGACGGCGCGCGCGGCGGACACAGGACGTACAACCTCAACCGCGGCACCTCCGGCACCGGCACCCTGTTCTCCGGCTCCGACGACGTGTGGGGCAACGGCAGCCCGTCGAACCCGGAGTCGGCGGCCGCCGACGCCCACTACGGGGCCGCACTGACCTGGGACTACTACAAGAACGTGCACGGCCGCAGCGGCATCCGCGGGGACGGCGTGGGCGCCTACTCCCGGGTCCACTACGGCAACAACTACGTCAACGCCTTCTGGTCGGACAGCTGCTTCTGCATGACCTACGGCGACGGATCGGGCAACGCCAACCCGCTGACCTCGATCGACGTCGCCGCGCACGAGATGACCCACGGTCTCACCTCGAACACGGCGGGCCTGGTATACAGCGGCGAGTCCGGCGGCCTCAACGAGGCGACCAGCGACATCTTCGGCGCGACCGTCGAGTTCTACGCGGCCAACTCCTCCGACGTCGGTGACTACCTCATCGGCGAGGAGATCGACATCAACGGCGACGGCACCCCGTTGCGCTACATGGACAGGCCGAGCCGGGACGGCGCGTCCAAGGACGCCTGGTACTCCGGGATCGGCTCGATCGACGTGCACTACTCCTCGGGCCCCGCGAACCACTTCTTCTACCTGCTGAGCGAGGGCAGCGGCACCAGGACCGTCAACGGCGTCAGCTACGACTCGCCCACCTCGGACGGCCTGCCGGTCACCGGCATCGGCCGCGCCAAGGCGGAGAAGATCTGGTTCCGCGCGCTGACCACCAAGTTCACCTCGACCACCAACTACGCGGGCGCCCGCACCGGCACCCTCGCGGCCACCGGTGAGCTGTACGGCACGGACAGCGCCGAGTACAGGGCGGTGCAGGACGCCTGGGCCGGCGTCAACGTCGGCGCGCGCTCCGGTGGCGGCGGGGGCGGCACCACCTTCGAGAACACCACCGACGTGTCCATCCCGGACAACGGCGCGGCGGTCACCTCGTCGGTCACCGTGACCGGCCGGGCGGGCAACGCTCCGTCCAACCTCCGGGTCCCGGTCGACATCGTGCACACCTGGCGTGGTGACCTCGTCGTCGACCTGCTGGCCCCGGACGGGACGGCGTACCGCCTCAAGAGCCGCAGCTCCGGCGACTCCGCGGACAACGTCAACGAGACCTACACGGTCGACGCCTCCTCCGAGACCGCCAACGGCACCTGGCGGCTGAGGGTGCAGGACCAGGCCGCCCGGGACACCGGCCACATCAACAGCTGGGGACTCACCTTCCCGTAGGCCGCCGCGGGCAGCCCGCGGAACGGGGCGCCGCCCCGGAGGCCGGGCCTCCGGGGCGGCGCCCCGCCGTCGACGGCTCCGGGCTCCGCCCTACTCTTGGGTCCCATGTCTTCGGCGGACTTCACCCACGACCACGTCGGCGCGACCCGTGAACCGGGTTTCTGCCCTCCCGGATTCCATCCCCTGCACGTCCGCACCCGCCTCGGCGAGGGCGAGACGGTCTTCCGCCAGGGCGCGGAGGCGGTCCTGTCCTGGGAGCTGCACCGGGCCCTGGGGGTCGGGTTCGACACCACCGCCGACCGCGCGGCGCCCGGTGTCGACGTCACCGTCACGCTCGCCGGAGTGGTCCGGGCGCCCTGCCGGGTGGTCTGGACGGTGGAGGAGCACCGCAGAGCCGGCTGGGCGTACGGCACGCTGCCCGGTCATCCGGAGTGCGGCGAGGAGGCCTTCGTCGTGGACCGCACCGGTGACGGGACGGTGTGGCTGACCGTCTCGGCGTTCAGCAGGCCGGCCAGGTGGTACGCGCGGGCGGCCGGCCCGGCCGGCCGCGGCCTGCAGCAGGCCTGGGCCCGCCGCTGCGGCACGGTGCTGCGCCGCCTCGCGACGAAGGGTCTCGAGGAGTTCTGAGAACTCCTCGAGACCCTTCGTCCTCACCTGCTCACTCGCTCCGCCTCACCTCATCAGCAGCCCCGCCGCCCCCAGGACCCCCTCCGGGGGGACCGCGACCAGGCCCAGTTCCGTGCCCTGCGCCAGCAACCGGTGGCTGGGCAGGATACGGACCGTGTAGCCGAACGGTCCGGTGCGGTCCAGGCAGAGCGGGCCCTCGTACACCCAGCGGCCCTCCAGGTCGGCGGCGCCCACCGGCTTCAGCGGCACGGGGGTCGCGTCGGCGATGCGGTCCTCCTCGTCCACCCGCCCGGAGACGGCCTGGACCTCGACGTCGTCCGGGCCGAGGTCGCCGAGGCCCACGCGCACCCGCAGCCCGAGCGTGGTGCCGAGTTCCGCGGTGCCCGGCGTCTCCGACGCCTCGACGTGGTCGACGCTCACCTCGTGCCAGGCGGCGCGCACCCGGGCCTTCCACCGGGCGAGGTCCCGCGCGGCGTCCGGATCCATCGCGCGGTGGCTGCCGGCGGCGGGCGCGTACAGGCGCTCGACGTACTCGCGGACCATGCGGCCGGCCAGCACCTTCGGGCCGAGCAGGCTCAGGGTGCGCCGGACCATCTCCAGCCACCGGTCCGGCAGTCCGCTCTCGCCCCGCTCGTAGAAGCGCGGGGTGATCCGCTGCTCCAGCAGGTCGTAGAGCGCGGCGGCCTCCATGGCGTCGCGCCGGTCCGGGTCGTCCCCCACCGCCGAAAGCGTGGAGGTGCCCCCATCCACCCCGTCCGCGGTGGGGATGGCCCAGCCGAAGTCGGGCTGGAACCACTCGTCCCACCAGCCGTCCAGCACCGAGAGGTTGAGACAGCCGTTGAGCGCGGCCTTCATGCCGCTGGTGCCGCACGCCTCCAGCGGACGCAGCGGGTTGTTCAGCCAGATGTCGCAGCCCGGGTAGAGCTTCTGCGCCATCGCCATGCCGTAGTCGGGCAGGAACACGATCCGGTGCCGGACGCGCGGGTCGTCGGCGAACCGGACCAGTTCCTGGATGAGCCGCTTGCCGCCCTCGTCCGCCGGGTGCGCCTTGCCCGCGACCACGATCTGCACCGGCCGCTCGGGGTGCAGCAGCAGGTTCGTCAGCCGGCCCTGGTCCTGCAGCATCAGCGTCAGCCGCTTGTACGAGGGGACCCGCCGGGCGAACCCGATGGTCAGCACGTCCGGGTCGAGCACCCGGTCGATCCAGCCCAGCTCCGCCGTCCCCGCGCCGCGCTGCCGCCAGGAGGCGCGCAGCCGCTCCCGCACCTCCATCACCAGCAGGGCGCGCAGGGACCGGCGCAGCTCCCAGATGTCCTCGTCCGGGATGTCGGCGACCGAGTCCCAGCGGTCCGAGCCGCCGACGGCCAGCGCCTCCTCGGCCCGCTCCGCGCCGATCTGCCGGGCGCCGAGCCGGAACACCTCGGGGGCGACCCAGGTGGGCGCGTGCACCCCGTTGGTGACGGAGGTGATGGGCACCTCCTCGGGGTCGAACCCGGGCCACAGCCCGGCGAACATCCCGCGGCTGACGCTGCCGTGCAGCAGGGACACGCCGTTGGCGCGCTGCGCGAGGCGCAGGCCCATCACGGCCATGTTGAACAGGCCGGGCTCGCCGCCGGGGTACGTCTCCGTGCCGAGCCCGAGGACACGGTCGACGTCGATGCCCGGCAGTTCGGTGTCGGGGCCGAAGTGGCGGGCGACCAGAGCGCGGTCGAAGCGGTCGATGCCGGCCGGTACGGGGGTGTGCGTGGTGAACACGGTCCCGGCCCGGACGACCTCCAGGGCGGCGTCGAACTCCAGCCCTTCGGCGCCCAGTTCGGCGATGCGCTCCAGACCGAGGAAGCCGGCGTGGCCCTCGTTGGTGTGGAACACCTCCGGCGGTGCGTGCCCGGTGAGCCCGCAGTACGCGCGCACCGCCCGAACACCCCCTATGCCGAGCAGCATCTCCTGGAGCAGCCGGTGCTCGCTGCCGCCGCCGTAGAGCCGGTCGGTGACGCCGCGGGCGCCCGGGTCGTTCTCCTCGACGTCGGAGTCGAGCAGGAGCAGCGGGATCCTGCCCACCTGGGCCAGCCAGATCCGGGCGCGCAGCGACCGGCCCCCGGGCAGCGCGAGGCTCACCAGGGTGTGCCTGCCGTCGGGTTCCTCGAGCTGGACGAGGGGCAGTTCGTTGGGGTCGAGGACGGGGTAGTGCTCCTGCTGCCAGCCGTCCCGGGACAGGGTCTGGCGGAAGTAGCCGTGCCGGTAGAGCAGGCCGACGCCGATCAGCGGGACGCCGAGGTCGCTGGCGGCCTTGAGGTGGTCGCCGGCGAGGATGCCGAGCCCGCCGGAGTACTGCGGCAGGGCGGCCGTGATGCCGAACTCCGGGGAGAAGTAGGCGATGGCGTCGGGCAGTTGGTCGCTCCGCGACCGAGTGCCGGACTGGGTCTGGTACCAGCGGTCGCCGGTCATGTACGTGTGCAGGTCGTCCGCGGCCGCGTCGAGGCGGTCCAGGAACGCGCGGTCGCCGGCCAGCTCGGCGAGCCGCTCGGGTCCCACGCCGCCCAGCAGCCGTACGGGGTCGCGGCCGCAGGCGGCCCAGCGTTCGGGGTCGACGGACTGGAAGAGGTCGCCGGTCGGCGTGTGCCAGGACCAGCGCAGGTTGCGGGCCAGGTCGCTGAGGGGCCGGAGGGGGTCGGGGAGAACGGGTCGGACGGTGAATCGACGGATCGCCTTCAAATTCCACCTCGGCGCGAGTCGCGGTGCAAAGGGACAGCAGTGTGCGTCCGGTCGTCCCGTACGACACTACCGGCGGAAACGGTATCCACGGGGGAAGTCGGACAACCCGGCACCGGCGCACCCCCACCCGAACGATTCGCCGCGCGGCGGATATGGCCGGTTCCCTGCCCGCAGGCGTCCTTGTGGTGCTTCGTTCCGCACGAGACGCTGCCACGGTGGCGTGCCGGCCCGCGCCGGGTGCACCCCGGCCCGCGGCGCCGCACGCCGAGTCGAGGAGGGGAACTCCGACCATGGCGCTGAACGCCGCCGTCCGCGCCTCCATCGCGTCCGGCGTCAGCTACACGGTCGCCGCGGGCAACGGGGGCGGGCCGGCCGCGCTGTACTCGCCGGCGGGGGTCGAACAGGCGATCACGGTGGGCGCGACCGGCCGGCAGGACAAGGAACCGGCCTTTTCGAACCACGGCTCGGCCGTGGGTCTGTTCGCCCCCGGGGCCGCCGTCACGTCGGCGTCCGCCGCGCGCGACACCGGGCGGGTCACCGCCTCGGGTACGTCGATGGCGTCCCCGCACGCGGCGGGCGCGGCGGCGCTGTATCTCGCCGGGCACCGGCGGGCGGCTCCGGCGCAGGTGACGAAAGCCCTGGTCGAGGGGGCGACGGCCGGAAAGTTCGGCGGCCGCGGACTCGGGTCGCCGAACCGGCTGTTGCGGACACCGGCGCCCTGGTGCGGCGTTTCCCGGCCCCGCGCCCCGACCGCCGACGGCGTCGGCGGGGGAACGGGCGACGGCGTGGGAGCGGGTCCGTCGAGGACCGGTTGCGCCCTGCACGGCGAGGCCGGTCTTGTGTGTCGACATACGCGCGAGTAGTTAACAAAGCGCCGGATTGCCCACCCGAACAGGGTGGGAAGGCTTCTGCGGTACACCCCTCAGGAGCACCGCCGTGCACCACGGGACACGACGGGGCATCACGGTACGTCACGCAGGATCGCGCAGGACCACGCAAGGACCACGCAGGACCACGCAGGACCCACCTCCCCACAGTCATCCGCCCACCCACGTTGACGCGGACAGGAGCGGTCATGCCCGCCAAGCACCCTTCGTCATCCCCTCCTCCACAGCCCGACGCCGTAAGGACACCCGCGGCGCCCGGTTCCGGGACACCGGCGCGGCCGGGCCCCGGAACGGCCCCGAAACCCGGCCCGCCACGGCCGTCCGCGAAGCGCGGTTCCGGGACCTCCCCGGTACGGCCGGGCAACGGGGGCACAACTCTGCCGCCCTCACCGACGCCGGCGCCCGAGCCCTCCTCCCTCGGCCCCGCCACCCCCGCCACCTCCGTGGGCCGTATCCCCGTCCTCGACGTCCGGCCGAAGGTCCGCGAGGGGCTCCGGCCGGCGAAGGCGGTCGTCGGGGAGTCGTTCGAGGTGTCGGCGACCGTGTTCCGTGAGGGGCACGACGCGGTGGCCGCCAATGTCGTCCTGACCGACCCCGAGGGCCTGCCGGGCCCGTTCACGCCGATGCGGGAGCTGGCGCCCGGCACCGACCGGTGGGGGGCGACCGTCACCGCAGGGGGGACGGGGCACTGGACGTACACCGTGGAGGCGTGGAGCGATCCGGTCACCACCTGGCGGCGCCACGCGCGGATCAAGATCCCGGCGGGCATGGACACCGACCTGGTGCTGGAGGAGGGCGCCCGGCTGTACGAGAAGGCGGCGGCCGGGGTCCCGGAACCGGACCGCCGGGCCGTGCTCCTCGCCGCCGCGGACGCGCTGCGCGACGAGCGGCGTCCGGCGTCGTCCCGGCTGGCGGCGGGGCTGACGCCGGGGGTGGACGCGGTGCTGGCCCGGTATCCGCTGCGGGAGCTGGTCACCGGCAGTGAGCCACTGCCGCTGCTGGTGGAGCGCGAGCGCGCCCTGTTCGGCTCCTGGTACGAGTTCTTCCCCCGCTCCGAGGGCACCGCGGACGAACCGCACGGCACCTTCCGCACCGCCGCCCGCCGGCTGCCCGCGATCGCCGCGATGGGCTTCGACGTCGTCTACCTCCCCCCGATCCACCCCATCGGCACCACCTTCCGCAAGGGCCCCGACAACACCCTCCACGCCGGCCCCCACGACGTCGGCGTCCCCTGGGCCATCGGCTCCCCCGAGGGCGGCCACGACGCCGTCCACCCCCGACTGGGCACCCTGGAGGACTTCACCTGGTTCGTCGGGCAGGCCGCCCGCCACGACCTGGAGATCGCCCTGGACTTCGCCCTCCAGTGCTCCCCCGACCACCCCTGGGTCCACAAACACCCCCAGTGGTTCCACCACCGCCCCGACAACACCATCGCCCACGCGGAGAACCCGCCGAAGAAGTACCAGGACATCTACCCGCTCGCCTTCGACGCGGACATGGACGGCCTGGTCACCGAGACCTGCCGCGTCCTGCGCCACTGGATGGCAGCGGGGGTGCGGATCTTCCGCGTCGACAACCCGCACACCAAACCGGTGGTGTTCTGGGAACGCGTCATCGCCGACGTCAACCGCACCGACCCCGACGTCATCTTCCTGGCCGAGGCCTTCACCCGCCCCGCGATGATGCGCACCCTCGCCGCCGTCGGCTTCCAGCAGTCCTACACCTACTTCACCTGGCGCACCACCAAACAGGAACTGACCGACCACCTCACCGAACTCTCGCAGGACACCGCCTCCTACATGCGGCCCAACCTCTTCGCCAACACCCCCGACATCCTGCACGCCTACCTCCAGCACGGCGGCCGGCCCGCCTTCGAGGCCCGCGCCGTCCTCGCCGCCACCCTCTCCCCCACCTGGGGCATCTACAGCGGCTACGAACTCTGCGAGAACACCCCCCTGCACGACGGCAGCGAGGAGTACCTCCACTCCGAGAAGTACCAGCTCACCCCCCGCGACTGGGACACCGCCGAACAGACGGGCCGCACCATCACCCCCCTCATCACCCGCCTCAACACCATCCGGCGACAGAACGCGGCCCTTCGCCGGCTGCGCGGTCTCCACTTCCACCAGGCGGACCAGGACCCGGTCATCGCGTACTCGAAGCGGCAGGGTGCGAACACGGTTCTCGTGGTCGTCAATCTCGACCCCCACCACACCCAGGAGGCCACGGTCTCGTTGGACATGCCGCAACTCGGCCTGGACTGGCACGAGTCGGTGCCGGTGCGCGACGAGCTCACCGGCGAGACCTACCACTGGGGCAGGGCCAACTATGTGCGTCTCGGGCCGGGCGGAGCACATGTGTTCGTCGTCGGCCCGCAATCCTCGGGCCGCGCGGCGACGGCCGCCGACGCCGCGTCCCCCGATGAGCACGGCACGGTTCTGCGACCGTCCACCCCGCAGATCGGAGGGTCACCCGCATCATGATCGTCAACGAGCCCGTACCGGACACCTTCGAGGACACACCGGCACAGGACCGCGACCCGGACTGGTTCAAACGAGCCGTCTTCTACGAGGTCCTGGTCCGCTCCTTCCAGGACAGCGACGGCGACGGCATCGGCGACCTGAAGGGACTGACCGCCAGGCTCGACTACCTGCAGTGGCTCGGCGTCGACTGCCTCTGGCTGCCTCCCTTCTTCAAGTCGCCGCTGCGTGACGGCGGTTACGACGTCGCCGACTACACCGCCGTCCTGCCCGACTTCGGCGACCTCGCCGACTTCGTGGAGTTCGCGGACGCCGCCCACCAGCGGGGCATGCGTGTGATCATCGACTTCGTCATGAACCACACCAGCGACCAGCACCCGTGGTTCCAGGAGTCCCGCCGGAACCCGGACGGCCCCTACGGCGACTACTACGTCTGGGCGGACGACGACAAGCAGTACCAGGACGCGCGGATCATCTTCGTCGACACCGAGGCCTCCAACTGGACGTACGACACGGTCCGCGGGCAGTACTACTGGCACCGCTTCTTCTCGCACCAGCCGGATCTGAACTACGAGAACCCGGCCGTGCAGGAGGAGATGATCTCCGCGCTGAAGTTCTGGCTGGACCTGGGCATCGACGGTTTCCGGCTGGACGCGGTGCCGTACCTCTACCAGGAGGAGGGCACCAACTGCGAGAACCTGCCCGCCACGCACGCCTTCCTCAGGCGGGTGCGCAAGGAGATCGACGCGCAGTATCCGGACACCGTGGTCCTCGCCGAGGCGAACCAGTGGCCGGAGGACGTGGTCGACTACTTCGGCGACTACGCCGTCGGCGGCGACGAATGCCACATGGCCTTCCACTTCCCGGTCATGCCCCGCATCTTCATGGCCGTACGCCGCGAGTCCCGCCACCCCGTCTCCGAGATCCTCGCCAAGACCCCCGCCATCCCCTCGGGCTGCCAGTGGGGCATCTTCCTGCGCAACCACGACGAGCTGACCCTGGAGATGGTCACCGACGAGGAACGCGACTACATGTGGGCCGAGTACGCCAAGGACCCCCGCATGCGCGCCAACATCGGCATCCGCCGCCGCCTCGCCCCGCTCCTGGACAACGACCGCAACCAGATCGAACTCTTCAACGCCCTGCTGCTGTCCCTGCCCGGCTCGCCGATCCTCTACTACGGCGACGAGATCGCCATGGGCGACAACATCTGGCTCGGCGACCGCGACGCCGTCCGCACCCCCATGCAGTGGACCCCCGACCGCAACGCCGGCTTCTCCTCCTCCGACCCCGGACGGCTGTTCCTGCCCACGATCATGGACCCGGTATACGGCTACCAGGTCACCAACGTCGAGGCGTCCATGGCCTCGCCGTCCTCGCTGCTGCACTGGACCCGCCGGATGATCGAGATCCGCAAGCAGAACCCCGCCTTCGGTCTCGGCACCTACACCGAACTCCCCTCCTCCAACCCCGCCGTCCTCGCCTTCCTCCGGGAGCACGAGGACGACCTGGTGCTCTGCGTCAACAACTTCTCCCGCTTCGCCCAGCCCACCGAACTCGACCTGAGCGCCTTCGAGGGCCGCCACCCGGTCGAACTGTTCGGCGGGGTGCGCTTCCCCGCGGTGGGAGCACTGCCGTACCTGCTGACCCTCGGAGGCCACGGCTTCTACTGGTTCCGCCTGCGCGGGGCCGCCGCGTAGCACACGGGGAACCCGGGGTGGGGCGGTTTCTCCCGCCCCGCCCGGGGCACGCATCAGTAACACCCCGACGATCCCGGGGAAAGGACGCGACTGAAATGTCGGAAGCCGTCATACGTACGGTCGCACCCCCGCCAGGCCTCCTTGTGTCACTGGATCCACTGCTCAGGGAATGGCTGCCGCGACAGCGCTGGTTCGCGGGCAAGGGGCGGCCGGTCACCGGGTTCACCCTGGTCGCGGCCACCGAGCTGCTGCCGCCCACCGCCCGGCTGGGCCTGTACCACCTGCTCGTCCGCGCCCACCAGCCCGACCCGTCCGTCCCGCCCGGTTCGCCCGTCCCCGACGGCGGCACCGCCCACCCCGGTGACTGCTACCAGCTGCTGATCGGTGTGCGCGAGGCGCTGCCGCCCCGGCTGGCGGGCGCGCTGATCGGGCACGTGAGCCAAGGCCCGCTCGCCGGACGGACGGTCTACGAGGCCCTGCACGACACCCGGCCCGCCGAACTGCTCCTGGAGGCCCTGCGCACCCGGGCCCGGATCGGCGTCCTGCGCTGCGAGCGGGACCCGGGGCAGGAGATCCGGCCCGGTCTGGTGCCGCGCCTGATGACGGTCGAGCAGTCGAACTCGTCCGTCGTCTACGGAGACACGTTCATCCTGAAGCTGCTGCGCCGGATCGTGCCCGGGACCAACCCCGATCTGGAGCTGCCGCTGGCGCTGGCCCGCGAGGGCTGCCCGCGGGTGCCTCCGCCCACGGCGTGGCTGGTCGCGGACCCCGACCCGGCCGACTCCGGCGAACCGCATGTGCTGGGTGTGCTCCAGCCGTTCGTCCAGGGCGCGACGGACGGCTGGGAGCTGGCGCTGCGGGAGCTCGCCAAGGGCGAGGACTTCGTCGCCGAGGCGCGCGCGCTGGGGCGGGCCACCGCCGAGGTGCACACCGCGCTGGCCCGCGCGCTGCCCACGGTCACCCTGGGCCGCAGCCGGCTGCGGATCATGGTCGCCGGCATGGCCGAGCGGCTGGCGGCGGCCGTCCGGGCGGTGCCCGCGCTGCGGCCGTACGCGGCCGGTCTCGGCTCGGCGTACACCGCGCTGGACGGCCTGGCCGCCGAGGGGCAGACCTGGACCGCCCAGCGGGTGCACGGCGATCTGCATCTCGGCCAGTGCCTGCGGTCCCCCGCCGGGGGCCCCTCGCACGCTTCCGGCAGTGGGGGGGAGTGGTCGCTGATCGACTTCGAGGGCGAACCGGCCCGCCCGCTCGCCGAGCGGCGGATGCCGCAGCCCGTGGTCCGGGACGTGGCCGGCATGCTGCGCTCCTTCGACTACGCGGCCCGCTTCGCGGACCCGCCGCAGCCGGACTGGGCCGAGCACTGCCGGGCGGCCTACTGCTCCGGCTACGCGGAAGCGGCGGGCAGGGACCCGCGCGCCGATCCCGTGATGCTGCGCGCGTACGAGACGGACAAGGCCGTCTACGAGGTGCTGTACGAGGCCAGGCACCGCCCTCAGTGGCTCCCGGTCCCGATGGCGGCGGTGCGCAGGCTCGCCGGCGCCGACCAGACCTGACCCACCCGTCCTTCCCTCAGGAGGCCCCGCCCGTGACCCCCCGCCCCGAGTCCAGCGGTTCGCATCCGGAGCAGCCGGCCGAACAGCGGCCCACCGAGCCGCCGGCGTCCGCGCGGAAGAAGAAGCCCCCGGCAGCCAAGGCGATGTCCCAGAAGGGCGGTTCGAAGAAGGGTGCCGGGAAGAAGAGCGCGGCGAGCGAGGCCACGACGACGAAGGGCGCTGCGAAGCAGGGCAGGGTGAAGAAGGCCGGGGCCGTGCGGGTGGCGGCCTCCGGCACGGACCCGGCGGACGGCCGGCTCGCCCCGCCGGATGCGGAGCTCGCGGTCTCCCCCGCTCTGGGCACCGACGACCGGGAGCGGCTGCTGGACGGCACGCACCACGACCCGCACGCGGTGCTGGGCGGGCATCCGGTGCCGGGCGGGGTCGTCTTCCGGGTGTTCAAGCCGTACGCCCTGGCCGTGACCGTGGTCTTTGGGGACCTCACCGTCGAGCTGCACGACGACGGGAGCGGGTTCTTCTCGGCACTGCTGCCGCTGCGGGAGGTCCCGGCGTACCGGCTGCTCGTGGCGTACGAGGGGACGGTGCGGGAGGCCGAGGACGCGTACCGGCTGCTGCCCTCGCTCGGCGAACTCGATCTGCACCTGATCGGCGAGGGGCGGCACGAGGAGCTGTGGACGGTGCTCGGCGCACATCCCATGACCCACCAGGGTGTGCGGGGCACCCGGTTCGCGGTGTGGGCGCCGAACGCGCGCGGGGTGCGGGTGGCGGGCGGCTTCAACTTCTGGGACGGTACCGGGCACCCCATGCGGTCGCTGGGCTCGTCCGGGGTGTGGGAACTGTTCGTGCCGGGGGTCGCCGAGGGTGAGCTGTACAAGTTCGACATCACCCGGCCCGACGGTTCGAGGACCCTGCGCGCCGACCCGATGGCACGGCGTACGGAGGTCCCGCCGGCCACCTCGTCGATCGTCACGTCGTCGCGGTACGCGTGGGGTGACGCCGAGTGGCTGGAGCGCCGCGCCCACGTGCCCGCGCACGAGGCGCCGCTCTCGGTGTACGAGGTCCATCTGCCCTCCTGGCGACCTGGCCTGACGTACCGCCGACTCGCGGATCAGCTCCCCGCGTACGTGAAGGACCTGGGGTTCACGCACGTCGAGTTGATGCCGGTCGCCGAGCATCCCTTCGGCGGCTCCTGGGGCTATCAGGTCACCGGTTTCTACGCGCCCACGGCCCGCCTCGGCACCCCGGACGACTTCAAGTACCTGGTCGACGCCCTGCACCGGGCGGGGATCGGGGTGCTGATGGACTGGGTTCCGGCGCACTTCCCGCGTGACGAGTGGGCGCTGGCCGAGTTCGACGGCCGGCCGTTGTACGAGCACGCGGACCCGCTGCGGGCGGCCCATCCCGACTGGGGGACCCTGGAGTTCGACTTCGGGCGGCGCGAGGTGCGCAACTTCCTGGTGGCCAACGCCCTTTACTGGTGCGAGGAGTTCCACATCGACGGGCTGCGCGTGGACGCCGTCGCCTCGATGCTGTACCTCGACTACTCGCGCGAGCCCGGCCAGTGGCAGCCGAACGAGCGCGGCGGCCGGGAGAACCTGGACGCGGTGGCCTTCCTCCAGGAGATGAACGCGACCGTGTACCGCAGGGTGCCCGGTGTGGTGACGGTCGCGGAGGAGTCCACGGCCTGGGACGGCGTCACCCGGGCCACCCACCACGAGGGCCCGAGCGGTTTCGGCGGACTCGGCTTCGGGCTGAAGTGGAACATGGGCTGGATGCACGACTCGCTGGAGTACATGAGCCACGAGCCGGTGCACCGCAGGTACCACCACCACGGGATGACGTTCTCGATGGTGTACGCCTACAGCGAGAACTACGTGCTGCCGATCTCGCACGACGAGGTCGTGCACGGCAAGCGGTCACTGGTCTCGAAGATGCCCGGCGACTGGTGGCAGCAGCGCGCCGGCCTGCGCGCCTACCTCGGCTTCATGTGGGCCCACCCCGGCAAGCAACTGCTTTTCATGGGGCAGGAGTTCGCACAGGGCGCCGAGTGGTCCGAGCAGCACGGCCCGGACTGGTGGCTGCTGGACCCGGCGTACGGCGCCGAGGCCGACCACCGCGGGGTGCGCGACCTGGTGCGCGACCTGAACACCGTGTACGGGCACACCCCGGCGCTGTGGCAGCGGGACACCGAGCCCGCCGGGTTCCGGTGGGTGGCCGGGGACGCGGCCGAGGACAACGTGCTCGCGTTCCTGCGGTACGACCGGGACGGCACCCCGCTGCTCGCGGTGTCCCACTTCGCCCCCGTGGTCCGGCACGACTACCTCATCGGCGTCCCGGACGACGTGCCCGCCTGGCACGAGGTCCTGAACACCGACGCGGGCCGCTACGGTGGCGGCGACGTCGCCAACCCGGGCCCGGTCAAGCCGGAGCCGCAGGGCCGGCACGGCTTCCCGGCGAGCGTCCGGCTGATCCTGCCGCCCCTGGCCACGGTCTGGCTGCGCCCGGCCTGACCGGCCCGGCCGTCGCCGGGCCCTCCTGCCGGGCCTGTGTCATGCCAGCGTGTCCGCCAGCGGTTTCGGCAGCGGCCCGGTGTGCAGGACACCGAGCCGCTGGGTGGCGCGGGTCAGCGCCACGTACAGGTCGCTGGTGCCGTAGCGCCCCGGTTCGACCACGAGGACGGAGTCGAACTCCAGGCCCTTGGCCTGCCGCGGGTCGAGCAGCACGACCTCCTGCGTCAGGTCGGGCTCGGCGCCCGCCGTCACCCCGTCGAGACGGGCGGCCAGGGCACGGTGCAGGTCGCGCGGGGCGATGACGGCGAGTCGGCCGCCCCGGGGCCCGCCGAGCTCCGCGACGGCCTCGGCGACGGCTCCGGCGACGGCTCCGGGCAGGTCGTCGGTGGCGCGGGCCCAGGGGCGCACGCCGGTGGAGCGGACCGAGCCGGGCGGCTCGAAGCCGGGGTGCTCGGCACGGACCACGGCCGCCGCGACGTCCATGATCTCGGCCGGGGTGCGGTAGTTGACGCCGAGCCGGGTGTGCTCCCAGCGGTCCTCCACGTACGGGGCGAGGATGTCCGCCCAGGAGCCGACCCCGGCCGCCTCCGCGGTCTGCGCCGGGTCGCCGACCAGGGTCATAGAGCGGGTCGGGCTGCGCCGCATGAGCAGCCGCCAGGCCATCGGCGACAGTTCCTGCGCCTCGTCGACGATGATGTGCCCGAACGCCCAGGTGCGGTCGGCGGCGGCCCGTTCGGCGGCGCTGCGGTGGTCCTCCTCCTCGTGCCGCTCGGCGAAGCGTTCGGCGTCGATGATGTCGTGCGCGGACAGCACCTCGGAGGATTCGGGGTCGCCGTCCTCCTTGTCGTCGAACTCGAAGGTCCGCGAGGCGTACGACACGTCCAGGACGCCCTGGGCGTACGCGATCTGCGTCCGCCGCTCCCGGTCGGCCCGCTCGCGCACCAACCGGTCGTCCTCGCCGAGAAGTTCGGCGGCCTCGTCGAGCAGCGGCACGTCGGCGACGGTCCAGTGCCGGGTCACCGGGCGGCGTATCGAGGCGGCGTCCTGGGCGGGGAGGAAGCCCTCGGGTGCGGCGAGGAAGTCGGCGATCAGCCGCTGCGGGGTGATCCGGGGCCACAACTGGTCGACGGCGGACCACACGTCGGGGTTCTCGGCGAGTTCGTCGCGGATCTGGGTGATGTCGCTGGGGTCGAGCAGGTTGGTGCCGTCGTACGGGTCGGTGCCGATGCGTTCGGCGACCATGTCGGTGAGCGCGTTGAGGATGTGGCCCTCGAAGTACTCGCGGGAAGCGTTGTGCGGCAGCTTGGCGGCGCGGGTGCGTTCGCGGGCGACCCGCACCAGGCCGTCGTCCAGCATCAGGATCTCGCGGTCGTGCTCGATGGTGATCACCGGGTCGGGCAGCGCCTGCCGGCTGCGGACGACCTCCGCGAGGACGTCCGCCATGGCGGCCCGGCCCTTCACGGCGGCGGCCTCGGGGGTGTCCGCCCGGGTGGTCTTCACGCCGGGGAACAGCTCACCGACGGTCGCGAGGAGCACGCCGGTCTCACCCAGGCTGGGCAGCACCTCTCCGATGTAGCCGAGGAACGCCGGGTTGGGGCCGACGATCAGCACGGCGCGGCGGGCCAGCAGCTCGCGGTGCTCGTAGAGGAGGTAGGCCGCGCGGTGCAGGGCGACGGCGGTCTTGCCGGTACCCGGGCCGCCCTCGACCACCAGGACACCGCGGTGCGGGGCACGGATGATGCGGTCCTGGTCCGCCTGGATGGTGCGGACGATGTCGCCCATGCGGCCCGTGCGCGCGGAGTCGAGCGCGGCGAGCAGCACGGCGTCGCCGGTCGGGTCCTCGTGGCCGGTACGGGTCTCGTCGCCGAGGTCGAGGATCTCGTCGTGCAGGGCGGTGACCGTGCGCCCCTCGGAGGTGATGTGCCGCCGGCGCCTCAGCCCCATCGGGGTGTGACCGGTGGCCAGGTAGAAGGGGCGGGCGACGTCGGCGCGCCAGTCGACGAGGACGGGAGTGCGCTCGGCATCGTCGGCGCGCAGGCCGATCCGGCCGATGTGGTGGGTGTCGCCCGAGGAGAGGTCGATCCGGCCGAAGCACAGCGAACCGTCCACCGCGTTCAGCGCCGCGAGCAGCCCGGACCGCTCGGCGACGAGGATGTCCCGCTCCAGCCTGGCCTGCATGGGCGTGTCGCCCTGCCCGAGCGCGTCCGTGAGGGACACCTCGGTGTCACCGCGCAGGGCGTCCACGCGTGCGTACAGTCCGTCGATGAATTCCTGTTCCTGCCGGAATTCATGGTCCGGATATTCGCTGTTTGACAATTCCACTCCCGCCCGGATATACTATGCTCACTGAACTTCTTTGCGACTCAATTCCATTGAAGTCGCGAGTCAACGAATATACGCAGAAGAAACCCCCGGGCGCAATTACCCGGGGGTTTCTTCTTACGGCGCCGGTGCCGGCTCAGATCACCTCGCCCAGTTCCTCGAGCAGCCGCCGCTTGGGCCTGGCGCCCACCATCGACCGCAGCGGCTCACCGCCCCGGAACACCATGAACGTCGGCATCGACAGCACCCCGTACGCGTTGGTGGTGTCCGGGTTGGCGTCCACGTTCAGCTGGACGACCTTCAGCCGCTCGCTCTCCTCGACGGCCAGCGCGCTCAGTACCGGTGCCATCTGCCGGCACGGCGGACACCAGTCGGCGGTGAACTCCACCAGCACCGGCAGCGACGATTCGATCACCTCCGCCGCGAAGTCCGCGTCGGTCACTTCCCTCACGCCTTTCGCCCTGCTCACCTGTGCCCTCCCAGTTCGCACACCGGTTTCGGACCTCCCGGAACCGCGGCTTCGGCCGCCAGTCCGTCGCGCGCCCTCTCCGCCCGCGCCAGCTGTTCCCCGACGCTCGCCCGTACGGCCCGCAGCTCGCCGATGAGCGCGTCGAGTTCGTCCAGCTTGCGCCGGTAGACCGCGAGCGAGGCGGGGCACGCGTCGCCCTTCGGGTGCCCGGCCCGCAGACACTCCACGAAGGGCCGGGTCTCCTCCAGCTCGAACCCGAAGTCCTGCAGCGTCCGGATCTGCCGCAGCAGCTTCAGGTCGCTCTCGTCGTACGTCCGGTGGTTGTTGCCCGTACGCCGCGCGGGCAGCAGCCCCCGTGATTCGTAGTACCGCAGCGTCCGCGTGGTGGTCCCGGCGCGTGCGGCCAGCTCGCCGATTCGCATACCGGTGAACGTAAGCCTTGACGTCGGCGTCAGGGCAAGACGGGACGGGACGAATCAGGGTTTTGGCCGGGACCCGGAACGCAAAAGGGCCGAGCGGCCGGGCTCACGGGGGAGGGAGTCCGGCCGCTCGGCGGCGGGGGAGCACTGGGGCGCCGGCCCCGGTGCGGCAGGCGGAAGCCTGTGTGTCAGGCCTTGGCGAGTTCCTTCTCGCCGCCCGGTGCGGGGGCCCCGGCGTGGTCGGCGGGGCCGGCGGGGCCGGCGGGGCCGTCGTTGTCATGCTCGTCGAGCAGGGTGGCCTCGTCGAAGGGGAGGTTGCCGGAGAGGACCTGCCCGACCCGCTCCTTGTCGATCTCCTTGGTCCAGGTGCCGATCAGCACCGTGGCGACCGCGTTGCCCGCGAAGTTGGTCAGGGCGCGGGCCTCGCTCATCAGGCGGTCGATGCCGACGATGAGGCCGATGCCGTCCACCAGGGCCGGCTTGTGCGACTGCAGACCACCGGCCAGCGTCGCGAGGCCGGCACCGGAGACACCGGCGGCACCCTTGGAGGCGACCAGCAGGAAGAGCAGCAGCGGGATCTGCTCGCCGACCGACATCGGCGTGCCCAGGGCGTCGGCGATGAACAGCGAGGCCATGGTCATGTAGATCATGGTGCCGTCGAGGTTGAAGGAGTAGCCGGTGGGGACGGTGATACCGACGACCGGCTTGCTGACGCCCAGGTGCTCCATCTTGGCGATGAGCCGGGGCAGCGCCGACTCGGACGAGGAGGTGGACAGGATCAGCAGGAACTCACGGCCCAGGTACTTGAACAGCGACCAGACGTTCAGCCCCGCGACGATCCGCACCATCGCGCCGAGCACCACGAAGATGAACAGCACGCAGGTGATGTAGAAGCCGAGCATCAGCACCGCGAGGCTCTTCAGCGCGTCCACGCCCGAGGCTCCGGTGACCGCGGCCATGGCGCCGAAGGCACCGACCGGGGCGGCCCACATGATCATGGCGAGGACCCGGAAGACCAGCCGCTGGATGTGCTCGATGCCACGCAGGACCGGCTGGCCGGCCTTGCCCATGGCCTGCAGCGCGAAGCCGCACAGCAGGGCGACCAGCAGGGTCTGCAGGACCTCGCCCTGGGTGAAGGCGGACACGATCGTGGTCGGGATGATGCCGAGCAGGAAGTCGGTGGTGGACTTGGCCTCCGCGTCGACCTGGGCCTGGCCCGTCTCCTTGACCGCGTCGGTGACCGCGAGACCCGTCCCCGGGTCCAGGATGTTGCCGACGACCAGGCCGATGCCGAGCGCGACCAGGGACATCACCAGGAAGTAGCCCATGGCGATGCCGCCGACGGCACCGACCTTGGCGGCCTTCCGCACGGAGCCGATGCCCAGCACGATCGTGCAGAAGATGATCGGCGAGATCATCATCTTGATCAGGTTCACGAACCCGGTGCCGATCGGCTTCAGCTCGACCGCGAAGCCGGGTGCCAGCAGGCCGACGGTGATACCGAGGGCGACCGCGATGATCACCGCGATGTAGAGATAGTGCGTGCGGTCCCGCTTCACTGGGGGAGCGGCAGGTGCCGTATCGGCTGTGCTGGTCACGGCGGCCTCCTTGACGACGTCGTCGGCATCACCGGCGTGCGGCTCACGTCCGGGGGATGGGGTGGGGATGGGGTCGGGGGGTGGGGACTGCCGTGACTATGTCCTGCCTTGTGAGCGCGGTCACCCTTACGTTCATTGAGTTCGCGCCCGCACGGGGATGCACACTGACGGGATGCGCATCGCCCTTCCGAAACCCCGCAGCCTCGCGGCCCAGCTCTTCGCCATGCAGGCGGTGCTGATAGCGGTACTCGTGGTGGGATACGCGTTGTTCAGCTACGTCGGAGACCGCAGCCAGGCGGAGGATGCGGCGGGCCGCCAGGCCACGGCGGTGGCCCTGTCCGTCGCGGACTCGCCCTCGGTGCGGGAGTCGATCCGTACGGCCGACCCCTCGGCGACGCTCCAGCCGTACGCGCTGGCGGTGGTGCGCGACACCGACATCGACTTCGTCACGATCATGAACCCGCGGGGCATCCGCTGGACCCATCCCGACCCGGACCAGATCGGCCTGCCGTTCCGCGGCCACACCGCCGCCGCCCTCGAGGGTCACACCTTCACCGAGACGTACACCGGCACCCTCGGCCCGTCCGTCCGCGCGGTCACCCCGGTCCTGGCCGGGGACCGGATCGTCGGCCTGGTCAGCGCGGGGATCCGGGTCGAGGAGATCAGCCAGCGCGCGCAGGGCCAGCTGACCGCCCTGCTCGCGGCCGCGGCCGCCGCCCTGGGGCTCGGCGCGGTCGGCACGTACGTGATCAACGCCCGGCTGCGCCGGCACACCCACGGGATGAACGCGTCCGAGCTCAGCCGCATGCACGACTACCATCAGGCCGCGCTGCACGCCGTGCGCGAGGGGCTTCTGATGCTGGACGGGCAGTACAGGGTGGCGTTGATCAACGACGGCGGCCGGGAGCTGCTGGGCGTGGGACCGAAGGAGGACGTGGTGGGCAGACCGGTCGCGGACCTCGGCCTTCCGGCACCGTTGACGGGCGCGCTGCTCGCCTCTGCTCCGCGGGTCGACGAGGTGCATCTGACGGCGGACCGGGTGCTGGTGGTGAACACCTCGCCGGTGTCCGGCGGTGAGCAGCGCGGAACCGTGGTGACCCTGCGCGATGTGACCGAGCTCCAGTCGCTGATGGGCGAGCTGGACTCGGAGCGCGGCTTCACACAGGCGCTGCGCTCGCAGGCGCACGAGGCGGCGAACCGGCTGCACACCGTCGTCTCGCTGATCGAGCTGGGCCGGGCCGAGGAGGCGGTGGACTTCGCGACCGCCGAGCTGGAACTGGCCCAGGCGCTCACCGACCAGGTGGTGGCGGCGGTGGGCGAACCGGTCCTCGCGGCGCTGCTGCTGGGCAAGACCGCCCAGGCCAACGAGCGGGGTGTGGAGCTGGTGGTCACCCCGGACAGCCGGCTGGACGACGGGCTGCTGCCGGACACCCTGCCGGCCCGGGACCTGGTCACCATCCTGGGCAACCTGATCGACAACGCGGTGGACGCCGCGCTGGGCGGCATGAATCCCCGGGTGACGGTCACCGCCCTCACCGACGCCGGCGCGGAGCTGATCCTGCGGGTGTCCGACACCGGTCCGGGCGTGGACCCGGACCACACCGAGGCCGTCTTCCAGCGGGGCTTCACGACCAAGCCGTCCGGGCCGGGCGGCCGGGGGCTGGGCCTGGCGCTGGTACGGCAGGCGGTGAGCCGCCACGGCGGCACGCTGACGGTGACGTCGGCAAAGGACGGCGGCGCCCGCTTCGAGGCACGCCTCCCGCTGCGGGCTCCGACGGCGGGCGCCGGTGCCGGCGCCGGCCGTGCCTCCAAAGGCACGGCATGAGCGGCGCGCGGCCCATCCGTGTCCTGGTGGTGGAGGACGACCCCGTCGCCGCCGACGCCCACGTGATGTACGTCGGCCGGGTGCCGGGGTTCGTCGCCGTCGGCAAGGCGGCGACGGGTGCCGAGGCACGCCGGGTGCTGGAGCGCACCCCCGTCGACCTGCTCCTCCTCGACCTGCACCTGCCCGACGTGCACGGACTCCAGCTGGCCCGTTCCCTCCGGGCCGCCGGGCACCACGCGGACGTCGTCGCGGTGACCTCGGCGCGGGACCTGGCGGTGGTGCGCGAGGGCGTGTCCCTCGGCGTCGTCCAGTACGTGCTGAAACCGTTCACCTTCGCGACACTGCGGGACCGTCTGGTGCGGTACGCCGAGTTCCGGGCGTCGGTGGGCGAGGCCAGCGGCCAGGACGAGGTGGACCGCGCGCTGGCCGCCCTGCGCGCTCCCGGGCCGGCCGCCCTGCCCAAGGGCCTGAGCGCGCCCACCCTGGAACGCGTGACCCTGGTCCTGCGCGACGCCGGCGAGGGCCTGACGGCCAGCGGCGTCGCGGAGGCCGTCGGCATCTCCCGCATCACGGCCCGCCGCTACCTGGAACACCTGGTCGACGCGGGCCGCGCGGCCCGTCGCCCCCAGTACGGCACCGTGGGCCGGCCGGAACTGCAGTACCGGTGGCTGGCGTCCCCCTCCTGAGCCGGGGGCAGGAGGGAACCGGAATGTACGGCCCGCGCGCCCGCGCGGTCCGGTGTCCTCGGCGGCGGTGCCGAGCGCAACCGGGCGCCCCGCCCTCGGTTCCGGTTCCGGCTCCGGCTCCGGCGAGAAACCGATCCACACCCTCCGGATCAACGCCGGGTGACGCATCCCGTCACCGCCGGGCGACACGGACGGGAGACGGCGCGGGCGGGTCCGCGCCGGAGCCCCGGCGGCCCGGGTCCCCTCAGTAGACCGACTCGGCCTCGTCCATCCGGTCCTTCGAGACCGTCTTCAGCTCGGTGACGGCCTCCGCCAGCGGCACCATCACGATGTCCGTGCCGCGCAGCGCCGTCATCCGGCCGAACCGCTCCTGGTGCGCGGCCTCCACCGCGTGCCATCCGAAGCGCGTGGCGAGCACCCTGTCGTACGCGGTCGGGGTCCCGCCGCGCTGGATGTGGCCGAGGATGACCGGCCTGGCCTCCTTGCCGAGGCGCTGCTCCAGCTCGTGGGCCAGTGCCGTGCCGATGCCCTGGAAGCGCTCGTGGCCGAACTTGTCGATCTTGCCCTTGCCGTAGTCCATGGCGCCGTCGGCGGGGTGGGCGCCCTCGGCGACGCAGATCACCGCGAACTTCTTGCCGCGGGCGAAACGTTCCTCGACCATCTTCACCAGCCGGGCCGGGTCGAAGGCCCGTTCGGGCAGGCAGATGCCGTGGGCGCCGGCCGCCATGCCGGACTCCAGGGCGATCCAGCCCGCGTGCCGGCCCATGACCTCGACGACCATGACCCGCTGGTGGGACTCGGCGGTGGTCTTCAGCCGGTCCATCGCCTCGGTGGCGACGCCGACGGCGGTGTCGAAACCGAAGGTGCGGTCGGTGGAGGAGATGTCGTTGTCGATCGTCTTCGGGACGCCGACCACCGGCAGGCCCGCCTCCGACAGCATGTGCGCCGCGGTGAGCGTGCCCTCGCCGCCGATCGGGATGAGCGCGTCGATGCCGAAGTCGCGGATCATGTCCGAGGCGTTCTCGCAGGCCTCGCGGAGCCGGTCGCGCTCCAGGCGTGAGGAGCCGAGTATGGTGCCGCCGCGGGCCAGGATGCCGCTGACCGCGTCGAGGTCGAGGGTGCGGTAGCGGCCGTCGAGCAGGCCCGCGTAGCCGTCCTCGAAGCCGATCACCTCGTCGCCGTAGTTGTCGACCGCTCGGTGCACGACCGACCGGATCACTGCGTTCAGGCCGGGGCAGTCGCCGCCTGCGGTGAGAACTCCGATACGCATCGTGCAGTCGTCTCCTGGTCGCTGGGATACCGCTGAGCCGTCTCCGATTCTTCCATGCCGCCCGGCGCACTGCGGCCCCGTCCGTCCCCGGGTGCCGATTCCCCGCCGATTCCCCGCCGATTCCCGGTGCCGGTCACCCTGCCGCCCCCGCCCCGTCTCATGCCCCCGGCCCGGGCCGGCTCCCGATGCTGTTGTCGGTCGATTCGGCCCGGCGCCCGGGCCCCGCGAGCCGTTACCGGCGGTGCCGGGCACTCCGGCCGCAACCGTGACACGTTCCCGGAAAGTGTCACGGCCGACGGACTCGTGCCCCCGGCCCGCCGGATCGGCCGACGGCGTCCGCCTCCCTTCCGGGCCCCGCCGAAGCCGCCCGGCCCGGCCGCGTGTCCCGTCCGGGGGTCTTTCGTCCGGGGCAGCGGACCGGGCGGCCCAAGCAGCGAGGCCCGGGCCTCGGACCCCGCGTGACCCGGACGGGGGCCGTGCCGCACCGGACCCGCTCACCCGCTCCGGGGGCGCCGCAGTCCGCTGCCGTCGGCCCGGCCCGCCGGGCGGGCTCCGTCCCCTTCCGGCTCCCCGGGACGCGCCCAGGCCGCCCCCGCCGCACCCCCCACCCCTCGGGCGGGCGCCCCGACCAGCGGCGGAGGTACTGTCGAGGAGGATCCGCGCGCCCCGGCGGGCGGGTGTCGGCCGGCGCCGAAGGCCCCGGTCCGCAGGGCCCGAAGCACCGCGAGACCCCGACGAAACGGAGCACGCGTGACCCGCAGTGTGTACGTCACCGGAATCGACCGTGGCGACGGCCGCCAGGTCGTCGAACTGGGAGTGATGGAACTCCTGACCCGGCAGGTCGACCGGGTGGGCGTCTTCCGTCCTCTGGTGCACGAGGGCCCGGACCGCCTCTTCGAACTGCTGCGCGCCCGCTACCGGCTCACCCAGGACCCGGCGACCGTCTACGGCATGGACTACCAGAAGGCGTCCGCCCTCCAGGCCGAACGCGGCACCGACGAACTGGTGTCGACGCTGGTCGACCGGTTCCTCCTGGTCGCCCGCGAGTACGACGTCGTCCTCGTCCTCGGCACCGACTACGCCGACACCCAGTTCCCCGACGAGCTGTCCCTGAACGCCCGCCTGGCCAACGAGTTCGGCGCCTCGGTGATCCCGGTCGTGGGCGGCCGGAGGCAGACCTCCGAGTCGGTGCGCGACGAGACCCGCAACGCCTACCGCGCCTACCGGACCCTGGGTTGCGACGTGCTCGCCATGGTGGTCAACCGGGTCGCCCGCGAGGACCGCGACGAGCTCGCCGGGCGGCTCGCCTCCCGGCTGCCCGTGCCCTGCTACGTCGTGCCCGACGAACCCGCGCTCGCCGCCCCCACGGTGGCCCAGGTCGCCCACACCCTCGGCGCGAAGGTGGTGCTCGGCGACGACTCCGGACTGGCCCGCGACGCCCTGGACTTCGTCTTCGGCGGCGCCATGCTGCCCAACCTCCTCGCGGCCCTGACCCCCGGCTGCCTGGTCATCACCCCGGGCGACCGCGCCGATCTGGTCGTCGGCACGCTGGCCGCGCACAGCGCCGGCACCCCGCCGATAGCCGGCGTGCTGCTCACCCTGGACGAGGTGCCCGGCGACCGCATCCTCACCCTCGCCGCCCGGCTCGCCCCCGGCACCCCGGTGCTGTCGGTGCCCGGCAACAGCTTCCCCACCGCCGAGCAGCTGTTCTCCCTGGAGGGGAAGCTGAACGCGGCCACCCCGCGCAAGGCGGAGACCGCGCTCGGCCTCTTCGAGCGGTACGCCGACACCGTCGAACTCACCCGGCGGGTCTCCGCGCCCAGCAGCGACCGGGTGACGCCGATGATGTTCGAGCACAAGCTGCTCGAACAGGCCCGCTCCGACCTCAGGCGGGTCGTCCTGCCCGAGGGCGACGAGGAGCGGGTGCTGCGCGCGGCCGAGGTGCTGATGCGCCGGGGCGTGTGCGACCTCACCCTGCTCGGGCCGGTCGACCGCATCCGCAAGCACGCCGCCGACCTCGGCATCGCCCTCGGCGACACCCGGCTGATCGATCCGGCCGCGTCCGAACTGCGCGACGCCTTCGCCGAGAAGTACGCCGCCCTGCGCGCCCACCGGGGCGTCAGCCTCGAACTGGCCTACGACGTCGTCTCGGACGTGAACTACTTCGGCACGCTGATGGTGCAGGAGGGGCTCGCCGACGGCATGGTGTCCGGCTCGGTGCACTCCACGGCCGCGACCATCCGCCCGGCCTTCGAGATCATCAAGACCAGGGAGGACGCCTCCATCGTCTCCTCCGTGTTCTTCATGTGCCTGGCCGACCGGGTCCTGGTCTACGGCGACTGCGCGGTCAACCCCGACCCGGACGCCGAGCAGCTCGCCGACATCGCCGTGCAGTCGGCGGTCACGGCAGCGCGGTTCGGGGTGGAGCCGCGGATCGCGATGCTGTCGTACTCGACGGGTACCTCCGGCTCCGGCGCCGACGTCGACAAGGTGCGCGAGGCGACCGAGCTGGTGCGCGCACGCCGCCCCGACCTGCGGGTCGAGGGGCCGATCCAGTACGACGCGGCCGTGGAGCCGTCGGTCGCGGCGACCAAGCTGCCGGACTCCGAGGTGGCCGGGCAGGCGACCGTGCTGATCTTCCCCGACCTGAACACCGGCAACAACACCTACAAGGCCGTGCAGCGCTCGGCCGGCGCGGTGGCGGTCGGACCGGTGCTCCAGGGCCTGCGCAAGCCGGTCAACGACCTGTCCCGGGGCGCCCTCGTCCAGGACATCGTGAACACCGTCGCCATCACGGCCATCCAGGCCCAGTCCCCCGCCGGGCCCTTTGCCCCGGCCCCGAGCGAGAAGGCAGCCGCCCAGTGAGTACCCGTGTCCTCGTCCTCAACTCCGGTTCCTCGTCGGTGAAGTACCAGCTGCTGGACATGAGGGACCACGGCCGGCTCGCGTCCGGCCTGGTCGAGCGGATCGGCGAGCGGACCTCGATGGTCCGGCACACGCCGTCGGCGTCGGGCGGGGAGCCCAGGGAGCGGACCGGCCCGGTCGCGGACCACGAGGCCGCCCTGAAGGCGATGGCAGAGGAGCTGGCCGCCGACGGGCTGGGTCTCGACTCCCCCGAACTGGCCGCGATCGGACACCGGGTGGTGCACGGCGGGATGCACTTCACAAAGCCGACGGTCGTCGACGACGCGGTGCTCGCCGAGATCGAGCGGCTCATCCCGGTCGCCCCGCTGCACAACCCGGCCAACCTGACCGGCATCCGCACCGCGGCGGCGCTGCGCCCGGACCTGCCGCAGGTCGCCGTCTTCGACACCGCCTTCCACACCACGATGCCGGAGTCGGCCGCCCGCTACGCGATCGACGTGGCGACCGCCGACGAGCACCGGATCCGCCGCTACGGCTTCCACGGCACCTCGCACGCGTACGTGTCCCGCCGGACGGCCCGGCTGCTCGGCAAGGCGCCCGAGGACGTGAACGTCATCGTGCTGCACCTGGGCAACGGCGCGTCCGCCTCGGCGGTGCGGGGCGGGAAGTGCGTGGACACCTCGATGGGGCTGACGCCCTTGGAGGGGCTGGTGATGGGTACCCGGTCGGGAGACGTGGACCCGGCCGTCATCTTCCATTTGACGCGCGTTGGCGACATGTCCGTCGACGAGATCGACACTCTTCTCAACAAGAAGAGCGGTCTGGTCGGCCTGTGCGGCGACAACGACATGCGGGAGATCCGCCGCCGGGTCGACGCGGGCGACGAACAGGCGAAGCTCGCGTTCGACATCTACATTCACCGTCTGAAGAAGTACATCGGCGCCTATTACGCCGTTCTCGGCCGGGTGGACGCGGTGGTCTTCACCGCCGGGGTCGGCGAGAACGCCGCCGAGGTGCGGGAAGCGGCCGTGGCGGGCCTGGCCGGGCTGGGCCTGGAGATCGACGCCGGGCGCAACGGCGCGCGCGGCGACGGGCCGCGGCTGGTCTCGCCCGAGGGCGCGCGGGTCGCGGTCGCCGTGGTACCGACGGACGAGGAAATGGAGATCGCCACCCAGACCTACGCGCTGGCCGGAAAGGACAACTGAGCGGCAACCGTCTCATGTGTACCTTCCGCCAGACGGAATATTCCGGAGCGAAACAAACCGTTAGGATCGCCCCATGCGCCGTTCCAAAATCGTCTGTACTCTCGGCCCCGCGGTCGACTCCCACGAGCAGCTCGTCGCCCTGATCGAAGCCGGCATGAACGTGGCCCGCTTCAACTTCAGCCACGGCTCGCACGCCGAGCACCAGGGCAGGTACGAGAGGGTCCGTGCCGCCGCCAAGGAGACGGGCAGGGCCATCGGCGTCCTCGCCGACCTCCAGGGCCCGAAGATCCGCCTGGAGACCTTCGCCGAGGGGCCCGTCGAGCTGGTGCGCGGTGACGAGTTCACCATCACCACCGAGGACGTCCCGGGCGACCGGACGATCTGCGGGACGACCTACAAGGGCCTGCCCGGTGACGTGTCCCGCGGCGACCAGGTGCTGATCAACGACGGCAACGTCGAGCTGAAGGTGCTGGACGTCGAGGGCAGCCGGGTCAGGACGATCGTCATCGAGGGCGGTGTCATCTCCGACCACAAGGGCATCAACCTGCCCGGCACGGCCGTGAACGTGCCCGCGCTGTCCGAGAAGGACATCGAGGACCTGCGGTTCGCGCTGCGCATGGGCTGCGACCTGGTCGCCCTGTCCTTCGTCCGGGACGCGAAGGACGTCGGCGACGTCCACCGCGTGATGGACGAGGAGGGCCGCCGGGTGCCCGTCATCGCCAAGGTGGAGAAGCCGCAGGCGGTGGAGAACATGGAGGACGTCGTGATGGCGTTCGACGGCGTGATGGTCGCCCGCGGCGACCTCGCCGTCGAGTACCCGCTCGAGCGGGTCCCCATGGTGCAGAAGCGCCTGATCGAGCTGTGCCGGCGCAACGCGAAGCCGGTGATCGTGGCGACCCAGATGATGGAGTCGATGATCACCAACTCCCGTCCGACCCGCGCCGAGGCCTCCGACGTGGCCAACGCGATCCTGGACGGCGCGGACGCGGTCATGCTGTCGGCCGAGTCGAGCGTGGGCGCGTACCCGATCGAGACCGTGCGGACGATGTCGAAGATCGTCCAGGCGGCCGAGCAGGAGCTGCTGTCCAAGGGCCTGCAGCCGCTGGTGCCCGGCAAGAAGCCGCGCACCCAGGGCGGCTCGGTGGCCCGTGCCGCCGCCGAGATCGCCGACTTCCTCGGCGGCAGGGGCCTGGTGGCCTTCACCCAGTCCGGCGACACCGCGCGCCGGTTGTCCCGCTACCGCGCGAGCCAGCCGATCCTGGCGTTCACCACGGACGAGTCCACCCGCAACCAGCTCGCACTCAGCTGGGGCGTGGAGTCGCACGTCGTGCCGTTCGTGAACAGCACCGACGAGATGATCGACCTGGTCCAGCAGGAGCTGGTCCGGCTGAACCGCTTCGACGAGGGCGACATCGTCGTGATCACCGCCGGCTCGCCTCCCGGCGTCCCCGGCACCACCAACATGGTCCGCGTCCACCACATGGGCGGCGCCACCAGCTGACCCGGCCGGCGCGCAGCGCGTGCAGGGCACCGAGGGCGCCCCCTGTGGCAGGGGGCGCCCTCGGTGTTTCCCCGCGGCTCCCAAAGTGGTCCGTCGGGTGCTCGGGCGGGGGTTCAGTCGGCGTACTGACGCAACCCGGGGATGTGCAGGGTCCCGCCGAACTGGCCGGCCTGCTGCACCGTCACATCCGTGAAGTAGATCAGCGGGATGTTGAGCGGCGGCGGGTTCTTTGGGTCGAAGGTGACCGGGATCAGCCCGAGCAGCTTGCCGGAGATGGACTCCGTGTACATCACGGTGTCGCCGTCGCGGATGGTGGACATCGACCCCTTGGCCGCCCGCACGTGGTGGGTCCTGCCGGACTGCTTGTCCTCGACGGTCTGGTGCAGGTCCCCGATGTCGGTGCCGTCGGAGACGACGTACTTCAGGACCTTCTTGATCTTGCCGCTCGCGGTGCGCACCTCGACGATGCCCTGGTAGTCGGCGCCCTTCAGCAGCAGCGAGCTGGCGTTCAGGAACCACGGGTCCTCGGGCAGCAGGATCCTGTTGTCGACCCCGCCCTCGGCGTCGGTGGCGACCGGGCAGTCCTCGGCGTCGGTCGTGGCGCTCTCGGAGGGGCTGGGACTGGGGCTCGGCGAGGCGGTGGCCCCGGGGGTCGCGGTGGCCTCCCCGGCCTCGGCGGCGACGTCCTCCCCCGTCGAGGCCGCCTCGTCCGCCGGGTCGGCCGCTTCCCCTGCGGCGTCCTCCGCGGCGTCGGTGGCCTTCCCGGCCGCCTCCCCGGCGGACTCCTCCGCCGTGTCCGTCCCGCCCTCGGCGGACGCGGAGGCCGAGGGGGCGGGGCTCACGGTCTCCTCGTCGGTCTTCCTGTCCTTCGGGGTCAGGAGGTCGGTGAGGGAGTCGCCGAGCTTCTCCAGAGCGTTGCGCTCGGTCTCCGAGGGGGACGGCCCGGGCTCCTCGGCCCGGTCGCCGGAGGGCCCGGAGCCGGCGGGCGCCGTCCCGTCCTTGTCGTCGGAACCTGAATCCGGCGAAGAGGACGGGTCGTCGTCCGTGCCCTTGTCCGCGTCACCCTTGTCCGCGTCACCCTTGCCCGCGTCCGGGTCCGCGCCGGGATCCTCGGCCGCGTCCCCCTCGGCGGAGGCCGAGGGGCTCGGCTCCGTGGCGGGCTCCACGTCGTCCGGGGAGGCCGTGTCACTCGCCGACGCCGACGGGCCGGGCGAGGAGGACGCGCCGTCCTCGGCGTCCTCCAGGGCCGCCACGCAGGCCTTGTACTCGTCGGCGGTCAGGCTGTTCGAGAGCGGCTGCTGCTCGTCGGCCTGGGCCAGCGTCGGTGTGAACCCCATGCCCATGAGGACCGCGGTCGGCATCGCCGCGAGGGCTATCGCCTTCCCGGCGGGCATGTGGAACCTGGTGAACAGCGGCTTCCTGGGGGCCGCGTGGCGCGGCCCCCTTCTCTCCGGAGCCGGAGCCGGAGCCGGAGCCGCGGCAGCGCTCCGGTCCAGGGTCTCGTCAGCCGACACGGTGCCCCCTGTCGTGGTCCTCGATCCGGGCGCCGTCCGCCTCCCCGGGCCCGCCGGTCCCGCCGCCGGTCCCGTACGGAGGATGCGGCTGCTCCGTCCCGGTGCCCTCGGGAGCGCCCTCGGGGGTGTCCTTCCGTGCGCCGTTCCCAAAGGGCCCGCCGGGGAACCTCCAGCGCCCGCCCGCCTCGGCCTGCGGCTTGTCCGGCACCCAGGAGAGAGCCAGCGCACCGCCGACCAGCGCGAGCAGGAAGCCGACGACGAAGCCGCCTATGTTGGAGACCACCAGGGACACCAGGGCCAGAAGGATCGACGCCACACCGGCGAAGATGCGGGTGGCCTGCTGGAACCACATGGTCAGCCCCAGCGTGATCAGCAGGACACCGATGATCAGGGAGCCCGCGCCGGCGGTCGTCGCCATGGCGAGCGACATGTGGCCCAGCTTCAGCGTGGCGTAGGGGAAGTAGGCGATGGGCACCCCGCCGAGCAGGGTGAACAGGCCCGCCCAGAACGGCCGGTGGCCCCGCCAGTCACGGAATCGCAGACGCAGCCGGGTGAAGGTCCCGGCGCTCTGGACCGGAGTCTCGGCACTCATGGAAAACAGCTCCCTGGTCCGGTGAAGGTACATACCGGCTCGGCCTGGGGGTGGAGAAGCCGGAAAGTCTGAGTCTGTGCAAACACCCGGACACGAGGTACCGGGCTGGGTGTGCGGGGCGGAGAAGCGAGCGCTTCCCCGCCCCCACTCGGCCGCTCAGCCGGCCGAGGACGGCTCCGGAGCGGAGACCGTCAGTAGCACTCCATCTTGGGGTCCGCGCCCAGACGCATCTTCAGACCGCTGAGCTTGAACGTCCCTGCCGTGGTCGCCCACGCCGTCTGCTTGACGCCGTAGAGGTCGGCCTTCTCCGCCTGCTGGGCGAAACCGCCCGGCAGGACGTTCTCGCCTTCCTTCACCGCGGGGCCACGACTCTTGTCGTTGATCGCGACACCGATGTCGATGTTGGTGAAGGTCGCGTCGGCGTCGAGCTGAGCGATGTCGATGTAGAGGTTCTTGGCCTCGACCTTGTTCTTCTCGTTCGGACCCGCCTCCAGACGGAGGTAGACCGTCTTCCCTATGACGGGAATCTCCGTCTTGACGGACTGGCACATCTTGGTGATCTCGGCCGTGTCGAACGACGAGATCGCCACCGGGACCTGCGTCTGCTTGTCACCCTTGGTCGACGTGTAGACGGTGTCGATACCGCCGTACTGGGCGAAACCCCATCCCTCAAGATGCTGAGCCGTCACCTTGAACTGCTGACCGGAGACGCTGAACGACGCCGCGAGGGCACCCTGCGCCAGGCCGACACCCACCGCGGCCGTGGCGACCACGCTGGGCACCATGACCACGGCGAACCGCTTCCATCTGGTCCCGCCACGCACCTGGGACTCCATATTTCCTCCTTCTCGGACGTACATCTCCTGCTCCGACGCACCGCCAGTGGGCGGACGGCCGGGCAGGGATGGGAGAAGTGCTACGTCCTCGGGAAGGGGAGCGCCGCGCTCGGCAGCGCACTAGGCGTCCGAATCACCGGCGATCACCCCCGAGCGACAACCACTGGTCGCGCCTGACACGCATCACGCACAACCTGCTGGACAGGCTTCGCCGAGCGGGCGAAGACCCCCCTGTCCGAGAACCGGCTCCACTGCCACCGGTTCTGCCCGGTGGGGACCCAGGGCGCCCGCGTCCCGACCGGGTGTCGGGATACGGGCAATGGACCGAGCGTCGCCGATCGTGGTGCATTCTCGCCGCCCGCACAAGGGGGTTCATTACTTGCCAGTAACGGCCGGATGGCCGAGGGGCGACACGCCGACACCGGGCGGCGACCCTCGGTGCCCCGGGGAGGGACCGCAAAGCGGTTGATCGACGGATGGAACGCGACAGATCCACGGAGGCGACTTACTCGCAGTAACAGCGGCCGCGATTACCAAGTTTCGGTAAAACGCGGCCGCATCGACCCTCGTCGGCCATTCCTTCACTCGAGCATCACTTCTCCGGAAACCGCCTTCGGGCGGCCGGAAACCAGGTGCACGCCCCGCTCTAGAACAGGGCGCGTGCCAGCGCCCGACGCGCCGCGACGACCCGCGGGTCCTCGGCGCCGACCACCTCGAACAGCTCCAGCAGTCGTACGCGTACGGCATTGCGGTCGTCGCCCGCGGTACGCCCCACCGTGTCGATGAGCCGGCCGAAGGCGTCCTCCACATGGCCGCCCACCAGGTCCAGGTCCGCGGCGGTGATCTGCGCCTCGACGTCCTTGGGCCTGCCTGCGGCGTCCGCGCGCACCTGCTGCGGGTCCAGGCCCTGCACCCGCTGGAGCAGTTCGGCCTGGGCGAGGCCCAACTGGGCCTCCGGGTTGCCCGGGTCGTCGCCGAGCACGTTCTTGTACGCCTGGATCGCGCCGCCCAGGTCACCGGCGTCCAGCGCCCGCACCGCGGCCTCCAGCTGGGCGTCGTACGGACCGACGGGCTCCTCGGCGTCCGAGGCCGCGGGGCTGCCCCCGGGCACGGCGTCGGGGTCGACGGTGAGCCCGGTCAGACCGAACCGCTCCTCGGAGACCTGCACCAGCTGGTCCAGGGTCTGACGGATCTGCGCCTCGTCGGCGGCCCCCTGGAAGAGCGGCAGCGCCTGTCCGGCGACCACCGCGAAGACCGCCGGGATGCCCTGGATCCCGAACTGCTGCATCAGCATCTGGTTGGCGTCGACGTCGATCTTGGCGAGCAGGAAGCGCCCGTTGTACTCGACGGCGAGGCGCTCCAGGACGGGACTCAGCTGCTTGCAGGGCTCGCACCACTCGGCCCAGAAGTCGATGACGACCGGGACCTCGGCCGACCGCTGCAGGATCTCGCTCTCGAAGCCGGCCTCGTCGACGTCGATGACGAGGTCGGCAGGGGAGACGGCGCCCCCGCCACCCTGCCGGACCGCTTCCGCGCGGGTCTGCTCCGCCTTCGTCTTGGCCTCTTGGGCCGCCTTCACCGCGGCGAGGTCGACGACCCCGCTCATGGACATGTTCCGTGGCTGCATGCGCCTATCCTCCCCCGTACCCCGCGTGTCTGTGAAAAGCGCCCGGAAGCCGGTACGTCCGGGCGCCGGCGCCCGGACGTACCGTCGGGCTCCGTACTGTCGGGCGCCGGGTCCCCACCCCACGCCGGTGGTCGTCGCTCGAGCGTGTGGGCCCGACCGGGCGACCACGCTTTCGCTACGGGTCGTAGCGTAATACGACGCGGAGTGCACGGAACAGCACACCCCGGTGATCTCCCTCACGGCCGTACCCGCACGGATCCGCACGGAAACCGCGGTTATGGTCGTGCGATGCACACCCGCACGCCCACCGGCCGCACCGGCCGCCCGCGCAGCGCCGCCGCCGACTCCGCGATCCTGGCCGCCACGCGGGAGGCCCTGGTCGAGCTGGGGTGGTCCGGGCTCACCCTGGGGGATGTGGCGAGCCGCGCGGGGGTCGCCAAGACGACCCTCTACCGGCGCTGGGCGGGCAAGCACGAACTGGTCGTGGACGCGGTCGCCGAACTCTTCGACGAACTCGAGCTCCCCGACCGCGGCAGCCTCGCCGCGGACATCGAGGGCGTGGTGCTCCAGTTCGCGGCCCTGCTGTCCCGCCCGGAGGCCGGAGGCGGACTGATGGCGGTGGTCGCGGAGTCCACCCTCGACGAGGCCCTGCGCGAACGCATCCGCGTCTCGATCGTCGAACGGCAGAAGCGCCTGGTCCACACCGGCCGGGCCCGCGCCCAGGACCGGGGCGAGCTGCCGCCGGAGCCGGACCCGCGGGAGGCGGCCCGCACGGTGGGCCTGATCTTCGACATGGTGGCCGGCACGGTGGTCCACCGCACGCTGGTCAGCGGCCGGCCGGTGGACGAGGAGTGGATCCGCGACTTCACCCGGGTCCTGCTGTCGGGCCTCGTCACTGCCGCCACCGGCCCGTAGCGGGAGGGCCCCGCTGCGGAACGCCCCACGGCCGGACCGGGCCCGTGCGTCATCCCGCCGTACGGCTGGCCCGGCCACCCGCTGCCCTGCCGTCCGGCCGTCCCTGCCGCCGGTCCGGCCGGACGGCCGGGGGCCGGTCAGAAGCCCGCGGGCTCGGTGTACACCCCCCACTCCTCACGCAGCACGTCGCAGATCTCGCCGAGGGTGGCTTCCGCGCGTACGGCGTCCAGCATCGGTTCGATCATGTTGGCGCCGGAGCGGGCCGCGTCGAGCATGCCGGCCAGGGCGCCGCGTACCGCCGCGTCGTCGCGGGCGGCCCTGCGCCCGGTCAGGGTGCGGACCTGTTCGCGTTCCACCTCGTGGCTGACCCGCAGGATCTCCAGGTCGCCGGTGACCGAGCCGGTGTGGACGTTGACGCCGACGACGTTCTTGTCCCCCTTCTCCAAGGACTGCTGGTAGCGGAACGCCGACTCGGCGATCTCGCCGGTGAACCAGCCGTCCTCGATGCCGCGCAGGATGCCGGAGGTGATGGGGCCGATCGGGTGCTGCCCGTCGGGGTGGGCGCGCAGGCCGCGCTCCCTGATCTGCTCGAAGATCTTCTCCGCGTCGGCCTCGATCCGGTCCGTCAGCTGTTCGACGAACCAGGAACCGCCGAGCGGGTCGGCCACGCCTGCGACGCCGGTCTCCTCCATGAGCACCTGCTGGGTGCGCAGGGCGATCTCGGCCGCCTGTTCGCTGGGCAGCGCGAGCGTCTCGTCCAGGGCGTTGGTGTGCAGGGAGTTGGTCCCGCCGAGCACGGCGGCCAGCGCCTCGACGGCGGTGCGCACGACGTTGTTGTACGGCTGCTGGGCGGTCAGCGAGACGCCCGCGGTCTGGGTGTGGAACCGCAGCCACTGCGCCTTCTCGCTCTTCGCGCCGTACACGTCCCGCATCCAGCGGGCCCAGATGCGGCGTGCGGCGCGGAACTTGGCGATCTCCTCGAAGAAGTCGAGGTGCGCGTCGAAGAAGAAGGACAGGCCGGGGGCGAACACGTCCACGTCGAGCCCGCGGCTGAGCCCCAGCTCCACGTACCCGAAGCCGTCCGCCAGCGTGTACGCCAGCTCCTGGGCGGCCGTGGAACCGGCCTCGCGGATGTGGTAGCCGGAGACGGAGAGCGGCTTGTAGGCGGGGATGCCGGCCGCGCAGTACTCCATCAGGTCGCCGATGAGGCGCAGATGCGGCTCGGGCGTGAAGAGCCACTCCTTCTGGGCGATGTACTCCTTGAAGATGTCCGTCTGCAGCGTGCCGTTGAGCACGGCGGGATCCACGCCCTGGCGCTCGGCGGCGACGAGGTACATGCAGAAGACGGGCACGGCCGGCCCGCTGATCGTCATCGAGGTCGTCACGTCCCCGAGTGGGATGTCCTTGAACAGGACCTCCATGTCGGCGGCCGAGTCGATGGCCACCCCGCAGTGCCCGACCTCGCCCAGGGAGCGCGGGTCGTCGGAGTCGCGGCCCATGAGCGTGGGCATGTCGAAGGCGACGGACAGCCCGCCGCCGCCGTTGCTCAGGATCATCCGGTAGCGCTCGTTGGTCTGCTCGGCGTTCCCGAACCCGGCGAACTGCCGGATCGTCCAGGTACGCCCCCGGTAGCCGGTCGGGTACAGGCCGCGGGTGAAGGGGTACTCACCGGGCCAGCCGATCCGCTCGAACCCCTCGTAGGCGTCCCCGGGCCGGGGCCCGTACACCGGCTCCACGGGGTCGCCGGAGAGCGTGGTGAAGTCCGCGTCGCGCTTGCGTGCGGCGTCGTACCGGGCCTGCCAGCGACGGCGGCCCTCCTCGATGGCGTCAGCATCCATACCCTCGAATTTACTAGGACGTCCTAGTAAATGTCGATGGCTGACCGCCGCACGCTGCTCCGTGCGGCGGCATGACCCGGTGAGGACGCGGGGCCGGGAGCCTTCGCGACGCCCGGTCGTGACGCCCGGTGACTACGCCTCGGCGGGCGCGGGCGCGTCGGCGGCGGACGCCGGCTCCAGCTCGCGGGAGATCCGGCGCTCGACGAAGAACGCGGCGGTCGGGACGGTTCCGGCCAGCAGCACCCAGATCTGCTTCTTGACCGGCCACTTCAGCTTGGAGCCGAGGTCGAAGGCGAAGACCAGGTACAGGATGTACAGCCAGCCGTGGGCGATGCTGACGACCTGCGTGAAGTCGGCCGCGCCGTCCATGTCGAGCGCGTACTTGCCGATCATGCCGAAGGTCAGCAGAACAAGCAGAACACCGGTGACATAGGCCATGACCCGGTAGCGGGTCAGCACGCTTCGCTTCATGGCGTCGAGCGTAACGGCCCGTTCCGGCGGATCCCGGACCGGGTCCGGGGTGCCGTCGCTCACTTCTCCTCGAAGTCCCCGGCGGCGAGGCGCAGCGGACGGAGCATCGCGAACAGTTCCGTGCACTCCGCGGCGTCGTAGGCACCGAGGCCGAAGTCCATCGCCATCAGGTCGGCGGTGGCCGCCTCGACGACCTCACGGCCCTTGCCGGTGATGCTCGCGAGGGTGCCGCGGCCGTCGTTGGGGTTGGGGCGCTTGGCGACCAGACCCGACCGCACCAGCCGGTCCACGGTGTTCGTCACGGACGTGGGGTGCACCATGAGCCGCTCGCCGATCTTGGACATCGGCAGCTCGCCGGACTTCGAGAAGGTCAGCAGCACCAGCGCCTCGTACCGCGCGAAGGTGAGCCCGTACGGCTTGACGACCGCGTCGACCTCGGCCAGCAGGATCTGGTGGGCGCGCATGACCGAGGTGATCGCGGCCATGGCCGGCACACTTCCCCAGCGCTGCTTCCAGAGTTCGTCGGCACGGGCGATGGGATCGAACGAGAGACTGAGCGGCTTCGGCACGCAGCAGACCCTACCGGCCGGTCACATGCCGGTCAGCCCCGTCTCGCCCTTCGATCGGGACCTGCGCGACACCTCATCGTTGAGCGTTCGCTCAAAACGACGTACGCTGCCCATCGCAGCTTTTGAGCATTCGCTCAAACATGCTGCTGACAGGGGGTCGGCATGAGGCTGTACATGGAGACGCGCGTCCGCGCGGATTTCGACGAGCTGTGGGCGCGCACCCAGGACCCGGCCGAGCACCAGCGCTGGGACCTGCGCTTCACCGAGATCCGTCGCCTCCCGCACGCCGGGGGCGGCTCCTCGCACTTCCGCTACGCCACGCGCGTGCTGCCCTTCCTCACCATCGCCGGCACCGGCGTCTCGGCCGGTGAGAAGGAACGCCCCGACGGCACCCGCACCTCCGCGCTCCGCTTCTCGTGCCCGCACCCGCTCTCCCCGCTCGCGGACGGCAGCGGCTACTGGCGTTACGTCCCGGACGGGACCGGCGCCGGCGTGCGCTTCCTCACCGGGTACGACTACCGGCCCCGCTGGGGTGCCGCGGGCGCGCTCGCGGACCGGCTGGTGCTGCGGCCCCTGATGGGCTGGGCGACGGCCTGGTCCTTCGACCGGCTCCGGATCTGGCTGGAGCACGGGGTCGCCCCCGAGCGCGCCCGCCGCAACTGGCTGACGGAACTGACGCTCCGGGCGGCGGTGACCACCGTCGCCGGCACCGTCCTCGCCCTGGAGCCGGTCGCCCTGCCCGGCTCCGCGGGAGCCCTCCTGTCCCCGCTGCTCCCCATGGCGGCGATCGCCGCCGCGTTCCTCGTCCCGCCGTCGGCCCGCACCCCGGCCGCCCGCCGCTGTCTGCGCACCCCGCCGGCCCCGGTCCGCCCGCCCCGGCTGCTGCGCACGCTGGAGACCCCGCGATGACCTCGATCTTCCGCACCGTGATGGGCGCCGACTTCGACCGCCTCCACCCCGAGCTGCGACGCCGCTTCTCCGTCGGCCTGGCGAGCGGCGAGGCCTGTACGGGTCACGGGGTGATGGACCGCGTCTGGCACGGCGGCGCCTTCGTGAAGCCGTTCCTGGCGCTCGGCGCGGCCCGGAACATCCTGGTCCCCCGCCAGGGCCGGCACGTCCCCTTCACCATCGAGAACGTGCCGTACACCGACGGTTTCGGCCGTGAGACGGTGAGCTTCGTGCGCACCTTCCAGCTGTCCGGCCGCCCCCGCCGTTTCGACGCCCAGATGGTGCTGGGCCCCCGGGGCGACCGCATCGTCGACTACCTCGGCACCCACCAGCATCTCGCCACCGACCTCCGCTTTCGCGCGGAACCCGATGGTTCCCTGCTGATCCGCTCGGGCGACCACCGCTTCCGGGAAGGGCCGGTGGACGTGCGCGTGCCCGAGCTCGTCGGCGCGACCGCCCAGGTGCGCGAGTCCTACGACGAACGCGCCGGCCGCTTCCGCATCCGGGTCGACGTCACCAACCGCCGCTTCGGACCGCTCTTCGGCTACGCGGGTTCCTTCACCGCCCTCTACCGCGACATCCGGGCGTGCGGGGTGCGCCCCGGCCTGCGGCCGGTCCGTGAGGAGCCGCGCGCGTGAGCCCCGCCGGGAGCACCAGGACGAAGCTGCTGGAGGGCGCCCTGCGCACGCTCGCCGAACAGGGCATCGCCAAGGCCTCGGCCCGGGCGATCGCGGCGACGGCCGGGGTCAACCAGGCGCTGGTCTTCTACCATTTCGGCTCGGTGGACGAACTGCTCTCCGCCGCCTGCCGGCACGGGGCCGAGCAGCGGGTGGCCCGCTACCGCGCCCGCCTCGCGGAGGTCGGCTCCCTCACGGAACTCCTCGCCTTCGGCCGAAAGATGCACGACGAGGAGCGCGCCGCGGGCCAGGTGACCCTGCTCGGGCAGCTGCTGGCCGGTGCACAGACCCACGACAGCCTGAAGGCGGCGACGTCGGCGGGGCTCGACCTGTGGATCGTGGAGATCGAGAAGGTCCTCGAACGGGTGCTGCCCAGGACCCCGTTCGGCGAGTTCACCGACTCGGGCGGGCTCGCCCGCGCGGTGGCGGCGGCCTTCGTGGGCCTCGAGCTGTACGAGGGGGTGGACCCGGCGGGGGCGGGCGCGGCCCTGGACGCCCTGGAGCAGCTCGGGGCCCTCGTCGCCGCCCTGGACGGCCTCGGCCCGGTCGCCCACCGCGCGGTACGCCATCACCTGCGCCGCACGGCGGGGCGCGCGTGAGGTGCGGGGCCCCGTTGACGCCCCGCACCCCTCGCCGTACTACGCGCTCCCGGCCGCGTCCCGGCCCAGGTGCCGCTCGACGGTGTCGACCTTGGAGGTCAGGCCGTCCTCGACCCCGGGGCGGATGTCCGCCTTGAGGACCAGGGAGACCCGCGGGGCGCGTGCCTCGACGGCGGCCACGGCGCGCTTCACGACGTCCATCACCTGGTCCCAGTCGCCCTCGACCGAGGTGAACATGGCGTCGGTGCGGTTCGGCAGTCCGGACTCGCGGACCACCCGCACGGCGTCGGCGACGTACTCCCCCACGTCCTCGCCCACGCCGAGGGGTGTCACGGAGAAGGCGACGATCACGCGCTCACGACCCCTTCCGTGCCTTCCGTACGGGCGCGGGAGGCGATCACCGCGTCCTCGGCCTCGCGCTTGAGCCGGCGCTCGGCGAAGAAGCCGCCGGTGGGCAGGACCGACATCAGGAAGTAGAAGGCGGCGGTCTTCAGCGTCCACTTGGCGCGGTTCCAGGCATCGGCCCAGAAGAGCACGTACACGACGAAGAGGAATCCGTGGATCGCGCCCAGCGCCGGAACGGCGTTGAACTCCGTGGTCCGCTTCAGGACCGAGGCCACGAGCAGCAGCAGGAACGAGATCGCCTCGGGGCCCGATACCAGGCGGAGGCGGCGGAGGGCACTGGCGGTCTTGAGGTCCACGGATCACCTTCGGTGGGAGAGACAGCGGTGTCTACGGGTCGTACCGGGCCCGGCGGCCCGGTGTCCTGTGCCTGACGGTTTGTGAACGCATGCACAAGCGCCCGCCCATTGTGGCAAACACCGTCCGCGATCGATGGAGGGGGGCCGGGTTCGACGCAGGGCGGTCCCTGGGGCCCCCTGGGGGAATCTTCAGGGTGCATGTCCCCCGACAGGACCTGTTCCGGGGGCGGGGCTGCGGTTACCGTCACACACGTGGCGATGTTCCGACTTCAGAGCAGCAAGGTGCTCGCCGTCGAGATGACCGGGGACGCCGTGAAGGCGAAGAACGGCTCGATGGTCGCGTACGACGGCGACATGGCGTTCAGGAAGCTCAGCGGCGGCGGGGACGGCATCCGGGGGATGGTGACCCGGCGGCTGACCGGCGAGCAGATGACGGTGATGGAGGTGAAGGGGCGCGGGGTCTGCTGGTTCGCGGACCGGGCCGCCGAGATCAACCTGGTCGGCCTTCGGGGGGACACGCTCTACGTGGAGTCGAGCAACCTGCTGGCGACCGACGGCGGCCTGCGCACGGGGACGGGTTTCACCGGCCTGCGCGGTGCCTCGCAGGGCAACGGGCTGTTCACGACCACCGTGGAGGGCCACGGGCAGGCGGCGATCATGTCGGACGGCCCCGCGGTGGTGCTCCGGGTCGCCCCGCAGTACCCGCTGACCGTCGACCCCGGCGCGTACGTGGCCCACCAGGGGAGTCTTCGCCAGTCCCTCCAGTCCGGGGTGACGTTCCGCACGCTGCTCGGGGAGGGCGGCGGCGAGGCGTTCCAGATGCGGTTCGAGGGCGACGGACTGGTGTACGTCCAGCCCAGCGAGCGGAACACGATCGCGGGGGACGTCTGACATGCCCTTCCGGGAGATCAACTCGAAGGTCGTCGAGGCGACCGTGGTGCCCGGCCGGCGGCTGTTCAGCCAGCGGGGCGCGATGCTCGCCTACCGGGGCGAGGTCGGCTTCACCCCCAGCACGACGGGCGGCCAGGGCGGGCTCCGCTCGATGATCGGCCGGCGGGTGGCGGGCGAGGACACGCCCCTGATGACCGTCGAGGGCGACGGCACGGTCCTGTTCGGGCACGGCGGCCACCACATCCAGGTGATCGACCTCTCCGGGGACACCCTGTACGTCGAGGCGGACCGCCTGCTGGCGTTCGAGGGCACGCTGGAGCAGGGCACGATGTTCCTGGGGTCGCAGGGCGGGGTGATGGGCATGGTCCGGGGCCAGGTCTCCGGTCAGGGCCTGTTCACCACCACGCTCAAGGGACACGGCTCCGTGGCGGTCATGGCGCACGGGGGCGTGATCGAGATCCCGATCACGCCGCAGCGCCCGATCCACGTCGACCCGCAGGCCTACGTCGCCCATCACGGCGACGTCCGCAACAAGCTGTCCACCGCGCTCGGCTGGCGGGACATGGTGGGGCGGGGTTCCGGCGAGGCATTCCAACTGGAGCTCAGCGGCAGCGGCTCGGTGTTCGTCCAGGCCTCGGAGGAGAAGCTTTGAGTACGTACGGAGCCCCGGGCGCGGGCCCGCAGCCGGGCGTGACGGTCTTCGACCCGACGACGCTGCCGGCCGACGACAACGTCGATCACTACACCTTCTGCGTGGAGCTCGCGGGGAGCCAGTGGTTCCTGCAGAAGGGGAAGATGATCGCCTACTACGGCACGATCGAGTTCAACGGCATCGGGCACGGCCGGCTCGACCGGATTGTCCGTACGTCGTTCCATTCGCCTCTGCACGCGAGTGACTGGGTCGTGGCGGAGGGCTCGGGCAGGATGCTCCTCGCCGACCGGGCGTTCGACGTGAATTCGTACGACCTCGAGGACGGCAACCTGACCATTCGCTCGGGCAATCTGCTCGCTTTTCAGCCAAGTCTGTCGCTGAAGCAGTCGATCGTGCCGGGTTTCCTGACGCTCATCGGAACCGGAAAGTTCGTGGCCGCGTCCAACGGCCCGGTGGTGTTCATGGAACCCCCGCTCCGGGTGGATCCGCAGGCGCTGGTCGGGTGGGCGGACTGCCCCTCCCCGTGCCACCACTACGACCACGGGTACATGACCGGCGTCATGGGTGGTCTACGTGCACTGACGGGCCTCGGCGGGGCCTCCGGCGAGGAGCACCAGTTCGAGTTCGCGGGGGCCGGCACCGTACTGCTGCAGTCGTCCGAGTCGCTGATGCCGGAGCAGGCCACGGGGGTCACCCCGCAGCAGCCGGGAGTGCCCGGCGGCGGGGCGCCCGGAACGCACGGGCAGGGCGCGGGGGCACCGCGCCTTCCCGGACAGCTGGGAGACCTCCAGCGTCGCTTCGGGCTGTGAGCGGTAGTCTGCGGAGTGTGACATCGAACGCGTGCACGCCGTCACCGTCACAGAAAAACCCTCATTAGTTCGCCTTTCAACTTTTTAGGTAGACTTCATTCATGGAGACCGAGACGGCCACGCGCTGGCTGACCAATGCGGAGCAGTGCGCCTGGCGCACCCACCTGGAGGTCAACAGGCTGTTGACGTACCAGCTCGAAAAGGATCTGCAGCCCTTCGGCCTGACAATGAACGACTACGAGATCCTGGTGAACCTCTCCGAGTCGGAGGACCGCCGGATGCGGATGAGCGACCTCGCCGCCGCCACCCTCCAGTCCAAGAGCCGCCTCTCGCACCAGGTCACCCGTATGGAGAACGCGGACCTGGTCCGGCGGGAGAACTGCGAGTCCGACCGGCGCGGTCTCTTCGCCGTCCTCACCGACCTCGGCATGGAGACCATGCAGAAGGTCGCGCCGCATCACGTGGCGTCGGTCCGCCGGCACTTCATCGACCTGCTCTCCCCCGAGACCCTCGGCGAGCTGGACAAAGCCCTGAAACCCATTGCCGAGCACCTGCGCGGAGAGCGCGGGCGTTTCTGACCCGGCCGGCCCGGTGATCCGGTGATCCGGTGACCCGGTGATCCGGCCGGGTGATGTCCCACCCGGCCGGGCCCGGCCCGCTCCGGTCCTGTCAGACGAGCGGCAGACGGAGTTCGAACAGGGCTCCGCCCGAGGGCGCCGCGCCCGCCGTGAGCGTCCCGCCGTGCCGTACGGCGACGTCCCGCGCGATGGCGAGGCCCAGACCGGCCCCGCCGTCGTCGCGGCTGCGGGCGGCGTCCAGCCGGACGAACCGCTCGAAGATCCGCTCCCGGTCGGCCTCGGCCACCCCGTCGCCGTCGTCGGCGACCCCGAGCACCGCCCGGTCGCCCTCCCGCCGCACGGTCACCGAGACCCTCTCGCGGGCGTGCCTGCGTCCGTTGTCGAGCAGGTTGCCGAGCACCCGGGCCAGCTGTCCCCGCGACCCGGCCACCTCCGCCGGCTCCCCCGGCTCCACGTCCACGGTCACCCCCGTGCGTCCCGCCGCCTCCTCCCGGGCCAGCGCGGCCAGGTCGACCCGCGCGTCGACGGGCCGCTCCCCCGCGTCAAGGCGGGCGAGCAGCAGCAGGTCGGCGGCGAGGTGCTGGAGCCGCACGGTGTCCTCGACGGCGCCGTCCAGGTCGAGGAGTTCGGGGTGCGCCGCGGCGACCTCCAGCTGGGTGCGCAGGGAGGCGATCGGGCTGCGCAGCTCGTGCGAGGCGTCGGCGACGAACCGCCGCTGACGCTCCACGGACGTCTCCAGGGCCGTGAGCGTCTCGTTGGTGGTGCGGGCGAGCCGGGCGATCTCGTCGTGGGTCGCCGGTTCCGGGACCCGGCGCGTGAGGTCCTCGGACGCGGTGATCGCGGCCATTTCCTCGCGGATACCGGCGACCGGACGCAGGGCACGCCCGGTGACCGTCCAGGTCATCCCGGCGACCAGTGCCGCCAGCAGCGGGAAGCCGATCAGCATGACGGTCAGCGCGGTGCGTACGGCGCTGTGTTCGGCGGCCAGCGGGGCGCCCGCGTAGACGGTGAGCAGGCCCCGCTCGTGGGTCCGCACGTCCACGGCCGCGAAGCGGTAGTCCGCGGTGTCCCCGTCCATGGTCGCGGCGCCGCTGCTGAAGGTGGTCTGCCGGCCGGTCTCGCCGGGGGCGAGGGAGGGTCCGGACTCTCCGGAGTCCTCCGAGGCGACAGGGCTCCGCGGGGCCTCGGTGTCGTCGCCGTCGCCGTCGGAATCGTCGTCGTCGGAATCGTCGTCGTCATCGTCGTCGTCATCGTCGTCGCGGGCCGGAGCCGACGGCGAGGGGGGCGCCGACGCGGAGGGCGAAGGGGAGGACGACGGGCGGGGCTCGACCTGGTCGGTGGTCGTGCCGGTGATCCTCCGCAGGTCCTCGGTGGCCGCGACGAGGTTCCCGTCCTCGTCGACGACCTGTACGGGCCCGGTCTCGCTGTCCAGCCCGGACAGCTGGTCGTACGGGGTCCGCGCGGCGAGTTCGGCGGCGACCGCCCGCGCCGTGCGCTCCGCCTGGGTGCCCGCCTCGGCGGTCAGGTTGGAGCGCAGCGCCTGCAGGACCGCGGCACCGGTGACGACGAGGGCCACCAGGACCACGAGGGTGGCTCCGAGCGTCGCCCGGGAGCGGACCGAGCCGAACAGGCGGGTCACGGCGCGGTCTCCAGCCGGTACCCGGCACCGCGCACGGTCCGGATCAGCCCGGCGCGCAGCTTGCGGCGCAGGGCGCTGACGTAGACCTCGACGATGTTCGGGTCGCCCTCGTAGGCGAAGTCCCAGACGTGCTCCAGGATCTCCGGCTTGGACACGACCTCGCCGGCCCGCAGCACCAGCTGCTCGAGCACGGAGAACTCCTTGGCGGTGAGCGTCACCTCGTCCTCGGCCAGGAAGACCCGGCGGGCGGCGGTGTCCACCTTCAGGTCTCCGAGCACGTGCAGCGACGAGGTCCCGGCGCCCTGTCCCCGGCGGCGCAGCAGCGCCTTCACCCGGGCGACGAGGACCACGTAGGAGAACGGCTTGGTGAGGTAGTCGTCGGCGCCGGTGTCCAGGCCCTCGGCCTCGTCGTACTCGCCGTCCTTGGCGGTGAGCATCAGGATCGGCACCTCGTGTCCGGCGGCGCGCAGGGCGGCGCAGACGCGGTAGCCGTTGAGACCGGGCAGCATGATGTCGAGGATCACCAGGTCGTACGCGCCCTCCGTGACCCGGTGCAGGCCCTCCCGTCCGTCGTGGACGACGTCCACGGCGTATCCCTCGGCGGCCAGACCCTTCGCGAGGGACAGGGCCAGCCGCTTCTCGTCCTCCACGATCAACAATCGGGAGGTGCGGCGCGAAGCGCCTCCGGCGGGGTGGTGGTGGGCGACGGGTGGGCGCATGCGCACAAGGGTCGCAGAGCGAACCTGAAGATCACTTCAGGCGGTTTCAGGTTCCTCTCAGCATCGATCGGCGAGATTGAGAACGTCGAAAACGCAGCGACTGGGGAGGAACCCACATGAAGCGCAACATCGTGATCGCCGTCGTCACCGCCGCGGCACTGGTCGGCGGAGGCACCGCGACGGCCATCGCGGTCTCGGGTGACGACGAGCCGACGACCACGAACCAGGCAAAGACGCGGGGATCGGACGACGACGGCCGGGCCGACGACCGGAGCGACGGCGACGCTGACGAAGACCGTGACGACCGTGACGACCGCGACGCCCCTGACGACCTGGACGACGACTCCCGGGCGCTCTCCGCCGACGTGACCGCGGCCGAGGCCGTCGCCGCCGCGCTGAAGCACCGGTCGGGCACCGCGGTCTCCGTCGAGATGGACGACGACGATGACGACGACCACCGCGGCAAGGCGGCCTGGGAGGTCGACATCCTCGGCGGCGGCGACACCTGGCACAGCGTGTGGATCGACCCGGGCAGCGGCAAGGTCCTGGGCTCGGAGCGGGACGACGACGGTGACGATGACGACGACACCGCCGAGGCGCGCGCCGCGCTGAAGGGCACGTCGGTGACGGCCGAGGAGGCCGCGAGGGCGGCTGCCGCCGAGGGTGCCGTGACCTCGGTGGACCTGGACGACGACACCAAGGGCTGGGAGGCCGGGACGGTCACCGCCGGCGGGGACGACCGGGAGTGGCTGGTCGACCCGAACAGCGGCAAGGTCACCGCGGACGACGACAACTCGGACGACAACGACGACCGTGGCGACGACGACCGCGACGACCACTGAGCGGAGTTCCGGGCGGGTCTGTGAACCTGCCACGTGAACAGGGCGGTGCGGGCGAATGCGCCCGCACCGCCCTGCCCGTGCGTTCCTGCCGGCCCTGCCCCGCCTCAGCCCCGCGTCAGCCCCGCGTCAGCCCCGCCACCAGTTCGTCCGCCGCGCGGTACGGATCCAGCTCGCCGCCGAGGATCCGTTCCGCCAGCGCGCCCAGGCGGCGGTCGCCGTGCAGGTCGCCGATGCGCTCCCGCAGGGTCGTGACGGCGATCGTCTCGACCTCGCGGGCCGCGCGGGCCAGCCGGCGCTCCGCCAGGACCCCGTGCTCCTCCATCCACGCGCGGTGCTTCTCCAGGGCCTCGACGACCTCGTCGACGCCCTCCCCGCGCGAGGCGACGGTCTTGACGATCGGGGGCCGCCAGTCACCGGGGGCGCGGGCCTCGCCGAGGCCCAGCATGTGGTTCAGCTCGCGGGCGGTGGCGTCGGCGCCGTCGCGGTCGGCCTTGTTGACGACGTAGACGTCGCCGATCTCCAGGATTCCGGCCTTGGCCGCCTGGATCCCGTCGCCCATGCCGGGGGCGAGGAGTACCACCGACGTGTCGGCCTGGGAGGCGATCTCCACCTCCGACTGGCCTACGCCGACCGTCTCCACCAGGACCACGTCGCAGCCGGCCGCGTCCAGGACGCGGATGGCCTGCGGCGCGGACCAGGCGAGGCCGCCCAGGTGACCGCGGGTCGCCATGGAACGGATGTAGACGCCGGGATCGGAGGCGTGCTCCGACATCCGGACCCGGTCGCCGAGCAGCGCGCCGCCGGAGAACGGCGAGGACGGGTCGACGGCCAGGACGCCGACCCGCTTGCCCTGTCTGCGGTACGCGCTCACCAGCGCCGAGGTGGACGTCGACTTGCCGACGCCCGGCGAACCGGTCAGACCGACCACGTACGCGTTGCCGGTCAGCGGCGCCAGGGCCGCCATGACCTCCCTCAGCTGCGGGGACGCCCCCTCCACCAGGGAGATCAGCCGGGCCACGGCGCGCGGCGCGCCCTCCCTGGCCCGTGCCACCAGAGTGGAGACGTCCTGCATCACTGCTCCGTTCACAAGTAAGACCCGTCAAGACCTACGGACGAAAGAGACGATCGGTTCGCTCAGGCCTTGGGTACCCGCACGATCAGCGCGTCACCCTGCCCGCCGCCGCCGCACAGCGCCGCCGCGCCGACGCCGCCGCCGCGCCGCTTCAGTTCCAGCGCCAGGTGCAGCACCAGACGGGCACCGGACATCCCGATCGGGTGCCCCAGGGCGATGGCGCCGCCGTTGACGTTCACCTTTTCCGTGGACACGCCGAGGTCCTTCATTGACTGCACGGCCACCGCCGCGAAAGCCTCGTTGATCTCGACGAGGTCCAGGTCGGACACCTCGAGGCCCTCCTTCCCGAGGGCGTGGGCGATCGCGTTGGACGGCTGCGACTGCAGGGAGTTGTCGGGTCCCGCCACGTTGCCGTGGGCACCGATCTCGGCGATCCACTCGAGGCCGAGCTCCTGCGCCCTGGCCTTGCTCATCACGACCACGGCCGCCGCACCGTCCGAGATCTGGGAGGAGGAACCGGCGGTGATCGTGCCGTCCTTGGCGAAGGCGGGGCGCAGCTTGCCCAGCGACTCGGCGGTGGTGTCGGCGCGGATGCCCTCGTCCTGGCTGAAGAGGACCGGGTCGCCCTTGCGCTGCGGGATCTCGACGGGAGTGATCTCCGCCTCGAAGATGCCGTTCTTCTGTGCTGCGGCGGCCCGCTGGTGGGACAGGGCGGCGATCTCGTCCTGCTCCGGGCGGCCGATGCCGAGGCGGGTGTTGTGCTTCTCGGTGGACTCGCCCATGGCGACGTTCTCGAAGGAGTCGGTCAGACCGTCGTACGCCATGGCGTCGATCATCTGGACCGCGCCGTACTTGAAGCCCTCCCGGGACTTCGGCAGCAGGTGCGGGGCGTTGGTCATGGACTCCTGGCCGCCGGCGACGACCACGTCGAACTCGCCGGCCCGGATCAGCTGGTCGGCCAGCGCGATCGCGTCGAGGCCGGACAGGCACACCTTGTTGACGGTGAGCGCCGGGACGTTCATCGGGATGCCGGCCTTGGCGGCGGCCTGGCGTGCCGGGATCTGCCCTGCCCCGGCCTGGAGCACCTGCCCCATGATCACGTACTGGACCTGGTCGCCGCCGATCCCCGCACGGTCGAGGGCGGCCTTGATCGCGAAGCCGCCGAGGTCGGCTCCCGAGAAGGACTTGAGCGAGCCGAGCAACCGGCCCATCGGGGTCCGGGCGCCCGCGACGATGACGGACGTCGTGCCGTTCGCCGCGGACGAGGCGGATGGTGCGGAAGTTTCGGAAGATGCAGAAGCCATGAGCTGCGATCCCCTTCCGGCTGCACAGCCGAGGAGTGAACGAGGGTTTACTTCGAATGTACTGATCCGCGGTCGGCCCCGTCATCGGGCCGTCGGTGTGATCGCGCGCACGTTGCGTAACCGCCTGGGGACCGTTCCACTGAATCCATGCTGACGCGAATCGACCACATCGGAATCGCCTGCCACGACCTCGACGCGACCGTGGAGTTCTACCGGGCCACCTACGGCTTCGAGGTGTTCCACTCCGAGGTCAACGAGGAGCAGGGGGTGCGCGAGGCCATGCTGAAGATCAACGAGACCTCGGACGGAGGCGCGTCCTACCTCCAGCTGCTGGAGCCGACCCGGGAGGACTCCACCGTCGCGAAGTGGCTCGCGAAGAACGGCGAGGGAGTCCACCACATCGCCTTCGGCACGGCGGACGTCGACGCCGAGGCCACCGCGATCAAGGACAAGGGGGTACGTGTGCTGTACGAAGAGCCCCGACGCGGCTCCATGGGGTCACGAATCACCTTCCTGCACCCCAAGGACTGTCATGGCGTACTGACAGAACTGGTCACTTCGGCGCCAGTTGAGTCACCTGAGCACTGACCCACGTACATAAGGGCCGGTAGGGTTGGGTGCGGTCGCCGCTCGATCCAGGGCGATCGGGTCCTGCCGTCAGCAAGGCGACGACTGCCTCCGTTCGGGTGAGCGTCGCCGGTCCTGACAGCAGGACGTACCGGGGTCCGGGTTTCGGGGGGCGAGCGCGGGGGCAGCAGCGCATGTTCCTCCGTTGATCTGACACCATTCCCCGGGAGTCCCGTTCGTCGGACGGACGGGACTCGGCCAGAGTTGCGACCAGGGGACGGATGGGACCGCGCAGTGCGGGGCTACGAGAGCCAGGAGCGAGATCCGGCGGCTGACGTCGACCACCTCTCTCGGTTCGAAGCCGAGATGAAGCGGCTGAAGACCGAGCGGGAAAAGGCGATCCAGCACGCCGACGACCTCGGCTACCAGGTCGAGGTGCTGCGTGCCAAGCTGCACGAGGCGCGGCGCACCATCATGTCCCGGCCCGCCTACGAGGGCGGTGACATCGGCTACCAGGCCGAGCAGATGCTGCGCAACGCGCAGGTGCAGGCCGACCAGCTCCGCGCGGACGCCGAACGCGAGCTGAGCCAGGTCCGTGCGCAGACCCAGCGGATCCTCCAGGAGCACGCCGAGCAGGCGGCCCGGCTCCAGTCCGAGCTGCACCAGGAGGCCGTGACCCGGCGCCAGCAGCTCGACCAGGAGCTGGCGGAGCGCAGGCAGACCGTCGAGTCGCACGTCAACGAGAACGTGGCGTGGGCCGAGCAGGTCCGGGCCCGTTCCGAGCAGCAGGCCCGCCGGCTCCTCGACGAGTCCCGCGCGGAGGCCGAGCAGGCCCTGGCCGCAGCCCGCGCGGAGGCCGAACGGGTGACCGCCGAGGCCCGTCACCGGCTGCGCAGCGAGGCCGAGGCCGCCCGCACGGAGGCCGACCAGACGCTGCGCCGGGCCCGCGCGGAGGCCGAGCGGCTGCTGAGCGCCGCCTCCACGCAGGCGCAGGAGGCCACCGACCACGCCGAGCAGCTGCGGACGTCGACGGCCAGCGAGTCGGAGTCCGCCCGCCGCGAGGCCCAGGAACTCGCCAGGGCCGCCGAGCAGCGCATGGCGGACGCCGAGGAGGCTCTGCGCACGGCCCGCGCCGAGGCGGACAAGGTGCTCGCCGAGGCGAAGGAGGCCGCGTCGAAGGCGCTGGCCTCCGCCGAGTCCGCCAACGAGACCCGTACGCGTACGGCCAAGGAGCAGGTCGCCCGGCTGGTCACCGAGGCCACCAAGGAGGCCGAGACCACCAAGGCGGACGCCGAGCAGATCGTCGCGGACGCCCGCGCGGAGGCGGAGAAGATCGTCGCGGAGGCCTCCGAGAGGGCCCGTACGCTCACCGCCGAGGAGAGCGCCACCCAGTTGTCGAAGGCGGCCCGGACCGCCGAGGACGTGCTCAACAAGGCGTCGGAGGAAGCCAAGCGGACCACCAGGGAGGCGGCCGAGGAGGCCGCGCGGATCCGTGGTGAGGCCGAGGCGGAGGCGGACCGGCTGCGCGCCGAGGCACACGACATCGCCACGCAGCTCAAGGGTGCGGCGAAGGACGACACCAAGGAGTACCGGGCCAAGACGGTCGAGCTCCAGGAGGAGGCCCGCCGGCTGCGCGGCGAGGCCGAGCACCTGCGCGCCGACGCGGTCGCCGAGGGCGAGAAGATCCGCGCGGAGGCCCGTAAGCAGGCCGTGTCGCAGATCGAGGAGGCCGCCCGGTCCGCCGAGGAGCTGCTGGCCAAGGCGAAGGCGGACGCCGACGAGCTGCGTTCCACCGCGCAGACGGACAGCGAGAAGGTCCGTACCGAGGCCATAGAGCGCGCCACGGCGCTGCGCCGGCAGGCCGAGGAGACCCTGGACCGCACCCGCATGGAGGCGGAGCGGCACCGCGCGGACGCCGTCGAGCAGGCCGACGCGCTCAAGGAGGACGCCGAGCGGGTCGCGCGCGAGGTCCACGAGGAGGCCGAGCGGGCCGTCACCGCGCGCCGCGCGGAGGCCGCCGAGGAGCTGACCCGGCTGCACACGGAGGCCGAGGAGCGGCTCGCCTCGGCCGAGCAGGCGCTGAGCGACGCCCGCGAGGAGGCGGCCCGTATCCGCCGGGAGGCGGCGGACGAGGCCGAGCGGCTGCGCGCCGAGGCGGCGGAGCGGGGCCGTGCGCTGCGCCGGCAGGCGGAGGCGGAGGCGGAGCGGCTGCGCGACGAGGCGGCCGCGGACGCGTCGGCCTCCCGCGCGGAGGGCGAGTCCGTGGCCGTGCGGCTGCGGTCGGAAGCCGCGGCGGAGGCGGAGCGGCTGAAGTCCGAGGCGCAGGACAGCGCAGACCGGATGCGGGCCGAGGCCCTGGCCGCCGCCGAGCGGCTCGGCGCGGAGGCGCAGGAGACGCTGGCCGGCGCGCAGGAGGAGGCCGCCCGGCGCCGGCGCGAGGCGGAGGAGCTGCTGGGCGCGGCCCGCACGGAGGCCGACCAGGAGCGCGAGCGGGCCCGGGAGCAGAGCGAGGAGCTGCTGGCGTCGGCCCGCAAGCGGGTGGAGGAGGCGCAGGCCGAGGCCGTACGGCTGGTCGAGGAGGCCGACCGGCGCGCCACCGAGATGGTGTCGGCGGCCGAGCAGCACGCCCAGCAGGTACGGGACTCGGTCGCGGGGCTGCACGAGCAGGCGCAGGACGAGATCACCGGGCTGCGCCAGGCCGCCGAGCACGCGGCGGACCGCGCGCGACGCGAGGCGCAGGAGGAGTCTGAGCGGGTCCGGGCCGACGCCTACGCGGAGCGGGAGCGGGCCGGCGAGGACGCGGCCCGGCTGCGGCGCGAGGCGCAGGAGGAGACGGAGGCCGCCAAGGCGCTCGCCGAGCGCACGGTCTCCGATGCGATCACCGAGGCGGACCGGGTCCGTTCGGAGGTCTCCGAGCAGACCCGGCGGATGCGTACGGAGGCGTCGGACGCGGTCGCCGAGGCCGAGCAGACCGCCGCGCGCACCCGCGCCGAGGCCCGCAAGGACGCCAACCGGATCCGTTCGGACGCGGCGGCCCAGGTGGACACCCTGATCACGGAGGCGCGCGGCGAGGCGGAGCGGCTCACCGCGGAGACGATCGCGGAGACCGACCGGCTGCGCACGGAGTCGGTGGCCAAGGCCGAGAAGCTGATCGCGGACGCGTCCGGCGACGCGGAGCGGCTGCGGGCCGAGGCGTCCCAGACGGCCGGTTCGGCGCAGCAGCACGCGGAGCGGGTCCGCGGCGAGTCCGCGCGGCTCAAGGCCGACGCGGAGCGGGAGGCGGACCTGTTGGTGACGTCCGCGCGCGAGGAGGCCGAGCGCACCCTCGACGAGGCCCGCAAGGACGCCAACAAGCGGCGTTCGGAGGCGGCCGAGCAGGTCGACACCCTCATCACGGAGACCGCCGCCGAGGCGGACAAGCTGCTCGCCGAGGCGCAGCAGCAGGCGCAGAAGACCACGGCGGACGCGGAGGCCCAGGCCGACTCGATGGTCGGCGCCGCCCGCGCCGAGGCCGGCCGGCTCGTCTCCGAGGCGACGATCGAGGGCAACACCCGGGTGGAGAAGTCCCGTACGGACGCGGACGAGCTGCTGATCGGGGCCCGCCGGGACGCGACCCGGATCAGGGAGCGGGCCGAGGAGCTGCGGGACCGGATCACCAGGGAGATCGAGGAGTTGCACGAGCGGGCCCGCCGTGAGGCGTCCGAGACGATGAAGTCCACCGGCGACCGCTGCGACGCGCTGATCAAGGCGTCCGAGGAGCAGCTGGCCAAGGCGCAGGCGAAGGCCAAGGAGCTCGTGTCCGAGGCCAACTCCGAGGCGGGCAAGGTGCGTATCGCCGCGGTGAAGAAGGCCGAGGGTCTCCTGAAGGAGGCCGAGCAGAAGAAGGCCGCGCTGGTCAGGGAGGCCGAGGAGCTGAAGGCCGAGGCGGTCCGCGAGGCGCGGGCCACGGTCGAGGAGGGCAGGCGCGAGCTGGAGGTCCTGGTGCGGCGGCGCGAGGACATCAACGTCGAGATCTCGCGCGTGCAGGACGTCCTGGAGGCGCTGGAGTCGTTCGAGGCGCCCGGCGGCGGCAAGGACAACGGGGTCAAGGCGGCCGCGGCGGCCGGTACGCCCGGCCAGCGGAGCAAGTCTTCGGACGGTTAGGACTTCCCGCCACCAACCGGGCAAAATCCTTCGAGGGTGAGTGAAATCCCTTACTGCCAGGTCAAATCCCCTGCCAGTAAGGGGGTTTGAGCATGAACTTGGCAAGCGCTCCGGGGGTCAGCCACTCAAAAGGGGTGTCATTCTCCGTATCAAACGTGCATCCGCTCGATGACACAGCGCTTCGGCCCCTAGGATTCCCCCTATCACCTCACCGGTCTCATTCGACAGGAACCCCATGAGCGACACTTCCCCCTACGGCTTCGAGCTTGTGCGGCGTGGATACGACCGCGCTCAGGTGGACGAACGAATCTCCAAGCTCGTCTCCGACCGTGACAGCGCTCTCGCCCGCATCACCGCTCTGGAAAAGCGCATCGAAGAGCTCCACCTCGAGACGCAGAACGCCCAGGCCCAGGTCACCGACGCCGAGCCGTCGTACGCGGGGCTCGGCGCGCGGGTGGAGAAGATCCTGCGCCTGGCCGAGGAGGAGGCGAAGGACCTCCGCGAGGAGGCTCGGCGCGCGTCCGAGCAGCACCGCGAGCTCGCCGAGTCCGCCGCCCAGCAGGTGCGCAACGACGCGGAGTCGTACTCCGCCGAGCGCAAGGCCAAGGCCGAGGACGACGGCACCCGGATCATCGAGAAGGCGCAGAGCGAGGCCGCGCAGCTGCGGTCGGACGCCCAGAAGGACGCCCAGTCCAAGCGCGAGGAGGCGGACGCCCTCTTCGAGGAGACCCGCGCGAAGGCCGCGCAGGCCGCCGCCGACTTCGAGACGAACCTCGCCAAGCGCCGCGAGCAGTCCGAGCGCGACCTGGCGTCGCGTCAGGCCAAGGCCGAGAAGCGTCTGGCCGAGATCGAGCACCGGGCGGAGCAGCTGCGCCTGGAGGCCGAGAAGCTGCGTACGGACGCCGAGCGCCGGGCCCGCCAGACGGTGGAGACCGCCCAGCGCCAGGCCGAGGACATCGTGGCCGACGCCAACGCCAAGGCCGACCGGATCCGTTCGGAATCCGAGCGGGAGCTCGCGGCGCTGACCAACCGCCGCGACTCCATCAACGCCCAGCTGACCAACGTCCGCGAGATGCTGGCGACGCTCACGGGCGCCGCGGTGGCCGCGGCCGGTTCGCCGGCCGAGGAGGAGCCCGCCTCCCGCGGGGTCCCGGCCCAGCAGACGCGGTAACCAGCGGTTCCGGTCACCGACCGGAACACCGTGGCTGAACATCGGCGAAGCCCTCTGCCACTGAGGTGGCAGAGGGCTTCGTCCCGTTCTAGCGTTGCCGCATGATCGAACTCGTGGGGCTGACCAAGCGGTACGGCGAGAAGGTCGCGGTCAACAACCTGACGTTCACCGTCGGACCGGGCATCGTCACGGGCTTCCTCGGTCCCAACGGCGCGGGCAAGTCCACCACCATGCGGATGATGCTGGGCCTGGACCGGCCCACCGCCGGTGACGTCCGGATCGACGGCAGGCACTACGACGGGCTCAGGGATCCGTTGAAGTACATCGGCGCCCTGCTCGACGCCAAGGCCGTGCACGGCGGCCGCAGCGCCTTCGACCACCTGCTGTGCCTCGCCCAGAGCAACGGCATCCCCCGGCAGCGGGTGCACGAGGTGCTGGACACGGTGGGGCTGTCGTCGGTGGCGGGGAAGAAGGCCAAGGGGTTCTCGCTCGGCATGGGCCAGCGGCTCGGCATCGCCGGCGCGCTGCTCGGCGATCCGCGCATCCTGATGTTCGACGAACCGGTCAACGGGCTCGACCCCGAGGGCATCCACTGGATCCGCACCCTGATGAAGACGCTCGCCGCGCAGGGCCGTACGGTCTTCGTCTCCTCCCACCTGATGAGCGAGATGGCACTGACCGCCGACCACCTCGTCGTCATCGGGCAGGGCCGGCTGCTCGCCGACACCTCCATGGCCGATTTCATCGCGCGCAACTCCCGCGCGTACGTCCGGATCCGCTCCCCGCAGCGGGAGCGGCTGCTGGACGTGCTGCACGAGGCCGGCCTCACGGCCGTGGAGAGCGGCGGGGCGCTGGAGGTGGACGGCGCCGGGGCGGAGCGGATCGGGGAGCTGGCGGCCCGGCACCAGCTGGTGCTGCACGAGCTGAGCCCGCAGCGGGCCTCCCTGGAGGAGGCGTTCATGCGGTTGACCGCGGAGTCGGTGGAGTACCACGCGCACTCCGACGCGCCCGCCTCCCCGCGGCAGTGGGGCGACGGACAGCAGTGGGGCGACGGCTGGAAGAGGGGCTGAGCATGGCGGCGGCGCAGGTCATCCGGTCCGAGTGGACCAAGATCCGGTCGGTGGCGTCCACCGTGTGGACGCTCTCCCTGGCGGTGGTCGTCACCATCGCGCTCGGCGTGCTGATCTCGGCCCTGTCGGCGAACGGGTTCGACACCATGAACGCCCGGGACCGGCTCTCCTTCGACCCGACGCTCACCAGCTTCGCGGGGATGAGTCTCGGTCAGCTCGCGATGATCGTGTTCGGGGTGCTGGTGGTGTCGAACGAGTACAGCACCGGCATGATCCGCACCTCGCTGGCGGCCGTGCCGCAGCGGGGGAGCTTCCTGGCCGGCAAGCTCGGCGTGGCGACCGCGCTCGCGCTCGTCGTGAGCATGGCCACCAGCTTCGCCGCCTTCTTCCTCGGGCAGGCGATGCTCGGCGAGCACAAGGCGTCCCTGGGCGACGAGGGCGTGCTGCGGGCCGTGATCGGCGGCGGCCTGTACATGACGCTGATCGCGATGTTCTCGATGGGCGTCGCCACGATGCTGCGCTCCCCGATGCTGTCACTGGGCATCCTGATGCCGTTCTTCTTCCTGATCTCCAACATCCTGGGCAACGTCCCCGCGACGGAGAAGGTCGGCCGGTTCCTGCCGGACCAGGCCGGCAGCAGGATCATGCAGGTGGTCACACCGCTCGGCGACGACACCCCGTACGGGCCCTGGGGCGGGCTCGGCATCATGGTGCTGTGGGTGGTCGCGGCGCTCGCCGGCGGCTATCTGCTGCTGAGGAGGCGTGACGCGTAGAGGACGCGGAGGGGACGCGGAGGAAAGGCGCAGAGGACGCGAAGGGGCGGGCCTGTTTTTACCTCGCCTTGAGCGGAACCGTCAGCCTCTCGATATCCTCCTAACCCTTACGGGGGTGTGCGCCCTCGTTGTCCTGAACCTCTCGATGGGGCGGAGCATGATCGAGGCAGTCGGCCTGACCAAGCGGTACGGCGACAAAACCGCTGTGTACAACCTTTCCTTCCAGGTGCGGCCCGGCGCCGTCACCGGCTTCCTCGGACCCAACGGCTCGGGCAAGTCGACGACGATGCGGATGATCCTCGGTCTCGACAACCCCACCGCGGGCCATGTCACGATCGGCGGCTATCCCTACCGCAGGCTGCCCAACGCCGCCCGGCAGGTCGGCGCCCTGCTGGACGCCAAGGCGGTGCACGGCGGCCGGTCCGCCCGCAGCCACCTGCTGAGCCTGGCCCAGCTGTCCGGCATCCCGGCCCGCCGCGTCGACGAGGTACTGGGCGTGGTCGGGCTGCACGAGGTGGCGCGACGGCGTTCCAAGGGCTTCTCCCTGGGCATGGGCCAGCGGCTGGGCATCGCCGCCGCGCTGCTCGGCGACCCCCAGGTGCTGCTCTTCGACGAGCCGGTCAACGGCCTCGACCCCGAGGGCATCCTCTGGGTGCGCACCCTGATGAAGACGCTCGCCGCGGAGGGCCGTACGGTCTTCGTCTCCTCCCACCTGATGAGCGAGATGGCGGTGACCGCCGACCACCTCATCGTGATCGGTCGGGGGCAGTTGCTGTCCGACATGAGCGTGGGGGACTTCATCTCCGCGAACTCCGCCGACTTCGCCCGGGTGCGCACCCCGGACACCGAGCCGCAGCAGCGCGAGAAGCTGTCCGCCGCGCTCACCGAGGCGGGCGGCCACGTACTGCCCGAGCAGGACGGCGCGCTGCGGGTGACGGGACTGCCGCTGCCCCGCCTGAGCGACATCGCCCACGAGGCCGGCGTACGGCTGTGGGAGCTGTCCCCGCACCAGGCCTCGCTGGAGGAGGCGTACATGCGGATGACGCAGGGCGCGGTCGACTACCGCTCGACCACCGACCAGAAGGAGGGGCTCCAGGAGCCCCTCCCGCCGGGCGCGCAGCCGCCACTGCCGGTGCCGGGTCAGGGCCAGCCCGGCTGGTACGCCCCGCCGCCGCCCCAGCAGGGCGGTCAGCGGTTCGCGGCGGCGCCGGGCGCACCGCAGACCCCCGCGGGCCCGTACGGCACTCCGGCCGGCCCCGCGGCGGCCCCGGCCGCACCGGTGGCCAACCCGTACGCCCGGCCCGTCCCGCAGCCCGGCAGGGGCGCCGCTCCGGTGACCGCCCCGCCCGCTCCCCCGTCGGCCGCGCCGGCCGCCGCTCCGGCCGCGTCGCAGGCCGCCCCCGCTGCCCCGGCCGGCCCGGCCGGCTCCGACGTGACCAAGCCCGAGGACGCCCGATGAGCACGCCCCAGCCCCCGACGCAGCAGGCCGCGCCCGCATGGCAGACGGCTGCGCCCGGATCCCCGTACCCCGGCTACACCTCGCCGATCCCGGTGGTGCGCACCCACTTCGGACATGCGCTCGCCTCCGAGTGGACGAAGATCAAGTCGGTGCGCTCCACGATGTGGACGCTGGGCGTGTTCGTGCTCCTCGTCGTCGGCATCGGCCTGCTGACCGGTGTGGTGGTGGCGAGCACCGAGCCGGACCTCGGTGGTCAGAACGCGCTCTCCATGGGCTTCTTCGGCCTGCTCCTGGGCATCATGTGCATCATCACGCTGGGCGTGCTGACCACCGCCTCGGAGTACGGCACCGGCATGATCCGCACCACCATGGTGGCCTGTCCCTCGCGCGGCCGGGTGCTCGCGGCGAAGGCCCTGGTGTTCTTCCTGATCGCCTTCGTGGTCACGCTGGTGTCCGCGACGATCGTCGCGTTCCTGCACGTGGCCATGCTGGAGGGCAACAACGCGGACCAGCCCACCGGGGGCGAGTGGCTGAAGGCCACCGTCGGCATCTCGTTCTACATCGCGCTGCTCGGCACGCTCTCGCTGGCCGTCGGCTCGATCGTCCGGCACTCGGCTGGCGCCATCACCCTCATGATCGGCGCCGTGCTCGCCCCGCTGGTGATCGCGATGTTCATGTTCGCCTCGTCGCTGGAGGGCGTGCGCACCGCGCTGTTCGAGTACTCCATCCCGAACCAGCTGAGCATCTTCTACGCCAACTCCCTCAGCGCGTCCGGCCCGTCCGGCTGGGACCCGCTGTGGATCATGCTCGGGCTCACGGCCGTGACGTTCGGCGCCGCCCTCGCCCTCCTCGGAAGGCGGGACGTCTAGGGGTTCGGAGGCCTCAGAACCTCGGCGCGTTACGGGACCGCTGCACCCGCGTGGTGCGGCGGTCCCTGGCGTTCCAGCAGGACTTGTGCCAGTGCCGGCGTTCGTCGACCCCCGAGTGGTCCGGCCAGGCCACCACGTGCGGCACCCCGTCCGGGATCAACTGGTCGCAGCCGGGGCAGCGGTACGCCTTGCCCTGGGCGCTGGACCCCGCCACATGCCGTACGTTCCACTCCTCGCCCCGCCAGCTCTCGGCGGACTGCCAGCCGCCGTAGCGCCCGGACCGGTCGGCCTCGGCGCTCCTGCCGGACGAACCGGCTCCCTTGGCTCGGTTGCGACGCGGGGACACGGGACACCTCACGGGGGGGGGGCTGTACAGGATGCAGGGACCGCATCAAGCCTACGCGGGGCGGAGCCGGGTACGCGTACGGAACCAATCATCACAAGCCTCACTTCCCGGTGGCGCAACACCGGCTCCCGGACCGCCCATTCTGTAGACAATCCGTAGATTCCCCCTCCCGGCCGTGTCCTCGGCACGTGTCGGACGGTTATGCCCTGCGGGGGAGCTCCGCGTCGGAGCCAAGGAAGCAGGAAAGCGATGCGCGTTGGAAGTTTCGTGTTGGGCGCCCAGTTCCCCGGGCAGGGCGAAGGGGAGGCGCTGCACCGAGCGGTCCGTTCCGCCGAACTGGCGGAGGAGGCGGGGCTGGACGCGGTCTGGCTGGGCGAGCACCACTTCGTGCCGTACGGCACCTGTCCGTCGGCGATCACCCTGGCGGCGTTACTGCTCGGCCGCACCCGCCGCATCCGTGTCGGTACGGCGGTGAGCGTGCTGCCCACCGTCCACCCGGTGGCGCTCGGCGAGCAGGCCGCGCTGCTGCACGTCGCCAGCGGCGGCCGGTTCTCCCTGGGCGTCGGGCGCGGCGGGCCGTGGGTCGACCTGGAGGTGTTCGGCGCCGGCCTGAGGGCGTACGAACAGGGGTTCCCGGAATCACTCGACCTGCTGATGCGCTGGCTGCGCGAACCGTCCGTCGCGGCCGACGGCGAGCGCTACCGCTTCCGTGAAGTACCCGTCGTGCCACGCCCGTCGGAAGCCCTCACCGAGGCCGCAGGCCCCGAGGTCGTGGTCGCCTGCACCTCCCCGGCGAGCGTGCGGCTCGCCGCCGAGCGCGGGCTGCCGATGCTGCTCGGCATGCACGTCGGGGACGAGGAGAAGGCCGAGATGGTCGCCCTGTGGACACGGCACGCGCGCACGTGCGGACGGCCTGCGCCGGAGATCCGCCGGGCGTCCCACGTGTCGGCCGGTGTCTGCCAGATCGCCGACCGGCGCACCGACGCGACGGAGGCGCTGCTGAAGGCGATGCCGGGCTGGCTGCGGCAGGGGCTCGGGGCCCATGTCACGGTGGACGGCCGCCGGCGGCGGATGCGTGACCCGCTGGCCTACACCGAACTGCTCTGCGGGCTGCACCCGGTGGGCACCCCGCGGCTGTGCGCGGACCGGCTCGCCGCGACCGGGGAGCGGACCGGCATCTCCCGGTTCGCGCTGCTCGTCGAGGGGTCCGGCGACCTCGCGGCGACCGAGGAGACCGTGCGGCGGCTCGGCCGCGAGGTGATCCCCCAACTCGCCGACAGGCCCTGAACGAGCCGGGGGGTCCGATGGTGACTTGCCGCTCCGGTACAGAAACCGCGCCTCCGCGTACGGAGCGGCAAGCGACCGACGTGGTGCGTCAGCAGTCGCGCAGTTCCGGTGACTGGTTCAGCAGTTGTCCGCGGACCGAGGTGAACTTGGCCAGCCTCTCGTCGACCGAGGAGTCCAGCGGGAACACGGCCACCCGGTGGCAGTTCTGGAAGGCCAGCCGGACACCGAAGTGCCGCTGCAGCGCGCCGCGTATCGCGTCACTCGCGAGCGCACGCAACAGCTGGCCGCGCGCCTGCTCGTCCGGCGGGGGCGTCTGGTTGTCGGCGAACTCTCCGCCGTCGACCTTCAGCTGGGCCACCAGGGAACTGATCATCTCCCATGCGTAGGGCAGGGAGGTCCGGACGCAGTCGACGAAGTCAGCTTCGTCGACCTCGCCTCGCTCGGCCTGTTCGAGTAGGGCCGGTGAGACGTCGAGCGACATGGGTTCTCCTCTCGCACCCCCGCAGGGCGGGGGTTGCCTGACAGATAAGGGAGCTCGCAAATTTCGACACGCTGTGTACATACTTCGCGACCTCCCGTTCAATACCGTAAGCAACGGACCGTGACCGCACCAGGCGAATCCCCGGATGCGGGACTTCCTGTGGGCCGGTAATCGGCCATCGGCGAACACGCGTTTTCCAGGAGATACAGGACGGGCCGTGTGGGCCCGGAGGGGCTCCTGGAAGTCGGTGGCACGTGCTGTGCGAGGGCTGTGCGGGGCCTGCCGCGGTGCTGTGCGCGGGTGCGCCGGCGGGGTGCCCGTGAGGGCGAATCGCCTCGACCCCGGCCCGTCGAGTAGCGTTGCCGACCATGCGTCTCGTCATTGCCCGCTGCTCCGTGGACTACGCCGGGCGGCTCACCGCGCACCTGCCCTCGGCACCCCGTCTGATCCTGGTCAAGGCGGACGGCAGCGTGTCCATCCACGCCGACGACCGGGCCTACAAGCCCTTGAACTGGATGTCGCCGCCCTGTGCCCTCAAGGAGGGCACCGGCGACGAGGAGGGGGTCTGGACCGTCGTCAACAAGGCGGGCGAGAAACTCATCATCACGATGGAGGAGGTCCTGCACGACTCCTCGCACGAACTGGGTGTCGATCCCGGCCTGATCAAGGACGGTGTGGAAGCGCACCTCCAGGAGTTGCTGGCGGACCGCATCGAAACGCTCGGCGAGGGCTACACCCTCATCCGCCGCGAGTACATGACCGCCATCGGCCCGGTCGACATCCTCTGCCGCGACGCCGGGGGACAGACGGTCGCGGTGGAGATCAAGCGACGCGGTGAGATCGACGGCGTGGAGCAACTCACGCGCTATCTGGAGCTGTTGAACCGCGATCCGCATCTCGCCCCGGTGCGCGGTGTGTTCGCCGCCCAGGAGATCAAGCCGCAGGCCCGGGTGCTCGCCACCGACCGGGGCATCGGCTGCCAGGTCCTCGACTACGACGCGATGCGGGGCATCGAGGACGACAAGCTGCGTCTGTTCTGACCGTCGCCGCGGTGTCCGGCGCCGCGGCGACCCCGTCACGTCACCACGGCATATGCAAAGGGCCGGATTCCTCCCCTCGGGTTCCAGGAGAGGGGTCCGGCCCTTCGTCGCGTGGTGACGTCCGTCAGATCACCGTCGTCCCGGAGCTGCTGGGCGTGCCCGCGTCGCCGCTCTGCGGGGCGCTCGCCGAGCTGCTCGCCTCCGACTCCGTCCCGGCCGGGGTGGAGGGTGCCGGGCCGCTCGCCGAGTTGGACGTCTCGGGCGGCGGGGGCTCCTCCGTCGGATCGTCGTCGGTCGGTTCTTCGGTCGGTTCTTCGGGCTCCTCCTCGGACGGATCCGGGGACGGGTCCCCGGTGGGATCCGGCGGGTCCTCGGAGTCCGACGGCTCGCCGGACGGCCCCGACGGCCCGGGGGACTTCGACGGACTCGTGCCGGTGGTCGGATCGTCCGGTTCCTCCGTGCCGCTCGGGTCGTCCGAGGGCTCACCCGACCCGGTGGCCGTCGGCGTCGGGTCGTCCGAGGTGCCGAGGGTGCCGTCCGGGCCGGGATCGGTCGGCCGGCTGGTGGCGTCACCGGTGTCGCCGTTCTCGTCGGCACGCGGGTCGGCGCCCAGGCTGCCGTCGTCGACGCCCTGGCTCGCGGACGGGTTGACGCCGACGTTCTCCGACGGAGTGCCCGCGTCGTTCTCCGAGGTGGCTCCGAGGGTGACCACCGTGCCCAGCACGGCCACGAGCAGCGCGCCCGCGCCGGCCGCCACCAGGTTGCGCCTGGCCATGCCCTTCAGGCCGCCTGCCGTCTTGTAGGCGGGCGCGGGCCCGGGCACGGGCGCGGCGCGGTGGACGATCAGCCCGGTGTCGGCAGGCGGCTGGAGCTCCGGAAAGGCCGTCGGCACCCCGCGGGGCGGCGACACCGACTCCTCGTAGTGGGCGTCGGGCACCTCCTCCCCCGCGGTCGGCGTCATCGGGATGCCGGAGCGGTCGGCGACCAGGGCCAGCGCGCGGCGTCCGGCGACGGTGCCGCGCTTGTCGGCGAGGGCGCCGCGCAGGCCGATGGAGGTTTCCAGCTCGGCGCGGGCACGGTCGAGATCATCGGTGCACAGGGCGTGGATGCCGAGCTCGTGGTGGAAGTAGGCCTCCTCCGCCACGTTCCCGGCGAGCCGGGCGGCCTCCGCCCCGGCCCGCAGCGCCCGCTCCCAGGCGCTCCAGTGCAGGCCCGCGGCGAACGCGGGTGCGGCGGAGCGGGCGAGCTGCACGGCGGTGCTGGGCTCGCCCTCGCCACCGGACGAGCCGAGCGGCGACAGCAGGCCGAGCGCGGCGAGCACGGCGTCGGCCTCGGCGCAGACCCGCTCGGGGGTGACCGAGGGGTGCCCGGTCCACCAGGCGTAGTGCTGGGCGGCGGTACGGGCCTGCGCCTCGGACTCGTCGGTGTACCCGGCGGCCTCCAGCTGGGCCGGTACACCGGCGGCGAGCCGGTAGTGGGAGCCGACGGCGGAGACCAGTCCGCACGCGGCCAGTTCACCGAGCGCGGCGTCGGCGTGGGTGTCGCCGACCAGCGCGGGCAGGTGTGCCCGGTGCGGGAGTTCACCGCCGAGCGCGACGGCGAACCTCAGGGTGGCGCGGGCGGAGGTGCTGAGCCGGGAGGCCAGCAGCGGGGCGGGGGCGGCGGCCTCGCCGAGCGAGGGCAGCGGGATCTCCTCGCCCTCGACGGCCCCCTCGGGCAGGTCCTCGGGCGGGGTGTCCTCGAAGACACCGAACTCGTCGACGGCGCTGGTCCCGGCGCGCAGCCGGTCGCGCTGCCGCAGCAGGGCGCCGGCCTGGACGAAGCGCAGCGGCAGACCCTCGGACTCGAACCAGAGGTCACCGGCCCAGTTCGACTCGTCCTCGGTGAGGCGCCGGCCGACGGCGTGCTCCAGCAGTTCCAGCCCGGCCGCGCGGTCGAGGCCCTCGAGGGCGATCTCCTCGACACCGGAGTCGGCGGACGGGGCGGGCACGTCCGGTGTGGCGCCGAGCAGGAAGGCGCACTCGGGGGTGGCGTCCAGCAGTTCGTCCAGGGCCGCCCCGCCGAACCCGAGGTCGTCGAGGACGACGACCGCGCCGACCTCCCGCAGGCAGTCGGCCAGCTCGTCCCGGCCGGGGCGGTGCAGGGGCGCGCCGTGGACGGCGTAGAAGAGGTCGTACAGCAGGTCGTCGGCGCTGCGGCGGTGGCCGTTGATGCGGATGACGCCGTCGGGGGCGAGGTCCGCGCAGTCCTCGGCGACGGTGTCGAGCAGCCGGGTGCGGCCGGAGCCCGCGGGCCCGGTGAGGAGCACGGAGCGGCCGCGGGCGAGCAGCCGGACCAGCTTCTCGCGCTCGTCCCGGCGGGCCAGCAGCGGCAGCTCGGCCTGGGCGGGCCCCGGCGGGACGGGCGGCTTCGCGGCACGGGCGGTCCCGGCACGCTCGGCCTCCGTCAGCTTCACCGGACGGGCGGGCCGCTCGGCGGGCGGGCAGGGCTCTATCTCGCTGCCGTCGACGGGATTGACGGTGAGCAGGTAGTCGCCGGAGACGAGCTGCACCGTGCGCGCGAGTGCGGGCGCGTGCTGTCCGATTTCGGATGCGAGGGGATCCCTGGGCGGGCGCTGGCGGGGCGCGTGCCCGTCGCCGTCGCGACCGTACTCCTCGGGTCCCGGATTGTTCGGGTCCATAGGTCCTAGCCCCCCAAAAGCGTTGTGTGCCTGGGTCCTGTCGTCGGACTCCCGGTGTCGCTGCACACCGCGCTGTCGCTTCTGGTCCGGTCCCGCTCGAGGGTTGCAAGGCGGCGGGTAGCCGAACCCTAAACCTTCGCTCAGTATCCACGACAGCCCGGGGTGCCGGGCGGTCCGAGACGTCACGGTCTCGTGAGGATTGTGCGTGCGTCACACCGTTGGCCGAGGTCGGCCCGGGTCCGCCCGTCCCTCCGGTCCGGTCCGGCCGGTCCTGTCCCGCACCTCATACACGGGGCAGCGTGTCCACCCCGATGCCTCCTTCGATCGCCAGGATCCGGTGCAGCCGGGTGGCCACCAACAGGCGCTGCATCTGCGGCGGTACGTCGCGCAGCACCAGGCGTCGGCCGCAGCGGCCGGCCCGCCGGTGGGCTCCCATGATCACGCCGAGTCCGGTGGCGTCCCAGGAGTCCAGTTCGGACAGGTCCAGCAGCAGGTCGCCGACTCCGTCGTCGACGGCCGCGTGCAGGGCCGTACGGGCGTCCGCCGCGCTGCGGACGTCGAGGCGGCCCCCGACGACCAGCTCGGCGTGGTCGCCCCTGATGTGCATATGCGCTCCCCGGTGCGTGCGTCTCGTGTCTCCGCAGTTCGGTCATGACGGTGATGCAACCTCTGACTGCGTGGAGCCTGCAGAGGTTGCCCCGCGTAAGCGAACCGATACCGAATTCACCCCGGCGTGTGACCGGGCCGGGGGTTCGGGTCGATCAGTACGTGTAGAAGCCCTGCCCGCTCTTCCGGCCGATGTCACCGGCGTCAACCATCCGGCGCATCAGTTCGGGAGCGGCGAACTTCTCGTCCTGGGACTCGGTGTAGATGTTGCCGGTGGCGTGCAGCAGGATGTCCACGCCGGTCAGGTCGGCGGTGGCCAGCGGTCCCATGGCGTGGCCGAAGCCCAGTTTGCAGGCCAGGTCGATGTCCTCGGCGCTCGCCACACCCGACTCGTACAGCTTCGCGGCCTCGACGACGAGGGCGGAGATGAGGCGGGTGGTCACGAAGCCGGCCACATCGCGGTTGACGACGATGCAGGTCTTGCCGACGGACTCGGCGAACTCCCGCGCGGTGGCGAGGGCTTCGTCGCTGGTCTTGTAGCCGCGGACCAGTTCGCACAGCTGCATCATCGGCACCGGCGAGAAGAAGTGGACGCCGACGACCCGCTCCGGGCGCCGCGTCGCCGCCGCGATCTTGGTGATCGGGATGGCGGAGGTGTTGGAGGCGAGGACGGTGTCGTCGCGCACGATCCCGTCCAGGGCACTGAAGATCTCGTGCTTGACCTCGAGCTTCTCGAAGACCGCCTCGACCACGACGTCCGCGTCGGCGCAGGCGTCCAGGTCGGTGGTCGCGGTGATCCGGGCGAGGGCCGCGTCGGCGTCGTGGGCCTCGAGTCTGCCCTTGCTCACGAACCTGTCGTACGACGACTTGATCCCGTCGGTGCCTCGCGCGAGCGCCTCGTCGGTGACGTCGCGCAGCACGACGTCCCAGCCCGCCTGGGCGGAGACCTGGGCGATTCCGGACCCCATGAGGCCGGCCCCGATGACGGCGAGCTTCCGTGCCACTGTGCGACTCCCCTTCGAAACGCTCACGCACTGTTCATGTCTGTCACTCGCGGACATTAGCGTCCGCGAGCGGATGTGTGAGGGGTTAGTAATGCGTGTCACGTCTCACGCCGTGAGACGCCGATCACGCCCGAGGACCGTACCGTCCCCGACTCCGGCGGGGCTCTTGGCCGGTGACGGACGGCAAGGATCGCTCACCGGATCACCCCGAGGCCAACTCCGTTCATTCACCGGCACGTTGTTGACGCGCGTAGCGGTGTGGCGCACGCTGGCCGACGGTCGCCGTCCGGCCGACGGCACCGCCCCATCCAGCGACCGACGGTCGGGAGGCCACCATGCTCGGACGCGCGGCACGAACCCTCTTCTCTCTTGTCATGGTCATGTCTGGCACGGTCCTCGGTGTGAGTGCCACCGCGGGCACGGCGCACGCCGACGACTGCTACACCTGGAACCGCACGCTGTCCCAGGGCTCCTCCGGCAACGATGTGACCCAGCTGCAGATCCGGGTCGCGGGCTGGGTGACCTCGGGCGAACAGCTCTCCTACGACGGCCGGTACGGCGCCCGCACCGCCGCCGCCGTCAAGAAGTTCCAGGCGGCCTACGGGCTGGCCGCGGACGGCGTGGCCGGACCGGCGACCTTCAGCAGGATCTACGCGCTCCAGGACTCCGACTGCACGCCGGTCCACTTCACCTACGCCGAACTCAACAGGTGCAACTCCACCTGGTCGGGCGGCGCGGTCCCGGCGGCCACCGCCAGGGCGAACGCCCTGAAGACCATGTGGAAGCTGGAGGCCATGCGGCGCCGGCTCGGTGACGTGCCGATCAACATCTCCAGCGGCTTCCGGTCCTACGCCTGCAACAACGCGGTCGGCGGCTCCTCGACCAGCCGTCACCTCTACGGAGACGCGGCCGACCTGGTCGGCTCCCCGGGCTTCTGCACCCTCGCCAGGCAGAGCAGGACCCACGGCTTCTCGGAGATCCTCGGCCCCGGCTACGCCGGCCACAACGACCACGTCCACGTGGCCCACGACCCGTCGCCGTACTGGTCGGCCCCCACCTGCGGCATCTGACGGACCGGTCCGGCGCCCCGGCACCCGACGCCCCGGCGCCGCGCGGCGGGCGGTCCCCGGTGCGGACCCGCCCGCCGTGCCCGCCGCGCCCGGGCGCAACTAGGCTTGGCCGCATGGTCAATCTGACGCGCATCTACACCAGGACCGGTGACAGGGGCACCACGAACCTGGGCGACATGAGCCGGGTCCCCAAGACCGATCTGCGGATCTCCGCCTACGCCGACGCCAACGAGGCGAACGCGGTGATCGGTGCGGCGATCGCCCTGGGCGGCCTGGAGGCGGAGGTCGTCGCGGTCCTCACCCGCGTCCAGAACGACCTGTTCGACGTGGGCGCCGACCTGTCGACGCCGGTCGTGGAGAACCCGGAGTACCCGCCGCTGCGGGTCGAACAGTTCTACGTGGACCGGCTGGAGGCGGACTGCGACCGCTTCAACGAGCAGCTGGAGAAGCTCCGCTCCTTCATCCTGCCGGGCGGGACGGCGGGCGCCGCCCTGCTCCACCAGGCGTGCACGGTGGTCCGCCGCGCGGAGCGCTCCACGTGGGCCGCGCTGGAGGCGCACGGCGACACGATGAACGCCCTCACCGCCACCTATCTCAACCGCCTCTCCGACCTCCTGTTCATCCTGGCGCGCATCGCCAACAAGGAGACCGGCGACGTGCTGTGGGTGCCGGGCGGGGAGCGCTGAGCCCCAGGGCGTGTTCCGGGAGTCCCGTCCGGCCCGCGGCGTCCGGCACGGCACCTCGCCGTGTTGTGGGGGCCGTCCGCGTACACCCGGTACGCGGACGGCCCTCCGCCCTGCGATGCACCGCACCGGACGCCGCGGGCCCCGCCCTCCGGGCGGACGACGCCGCTCCCGCAGCACGCCCTACCGGGGCCCGGCCGCGGTCCGCGCGGCCCGGTACAGGCCCAGCAGGACCTCCGCCCCGCCGACGCACATCATCACCACCCCCACCTTGGCGGGGGTGACCAGCGGCAGGTCCGCTCCCCCGGCGAACAGCCGCAGTCCCAGGCCCGCCACCAGCACGGCGGCCCCCACGAGGAGATTCCTGGACGCCCGGGTCACCGGCCCACACGCTCCTTGTCGAGGTCCGTCCCGGCCCGGGGCCCGCCCGCCGGGTCCTTCTTCGGCCAGACCCAGTAGGCCAGGGCCACCAGGCCGTGGATCGCGGTGATGCGCAGGGCGGCGACGCGCCAGTCCTCCAGCGTGCCGGTACGGCCCGCGTCGCCGACGTACCAGACGGCGAGCTGGAGCAGCGCGAGCGCCACGGCGGCGCCCGCCACCGTGCCCAGCCACAGCTTCGTCTCGTACCGGGCGCGGGCCGTGCCGTGGCGCGGTGGTCCGGCCGGCTTCGGGGCGCCGCCGAAGCGGTGGGCGGCGTGACCGTCCAGCCACTTCACGGTGCGGTGGCCGTGCCCCACGGTGTAGCCGATGTACAGCGCGGCCAGGCCGTGCGCCCAGCCCGGCTCGGCGCCGTTCCTGAGGTCGACCGCGGTGGCGACCAGCAGGACGACCTCCAGCAGCGGCTCGCACAGCAGCAGCGCCAGTCCGGTGCGCGGCATTCTCAGCAGGTAGCGGAAGGCCAGCCCGGCGGCCAGCAGCACCCAGAAACCGATCTCACAGGCGGCGATCAGGGCGACGATCACGGTTGGCTCCTCTCGGTCGCCCTTTCAGGCTCCCGTGCGCACCGGCCGCCGGCGTCGTCGCCGCTGACGAACCGCCTGTACATCGAAAGATGCAGTCCAGCGGCCCCGAGGAACGTTCTCGGGCATCAGGCGACGGCCGTGCGCAGCGTGTTGGATGGAGTCATGGCCCCACGACTCCCCCGGCCCCACCGCTTCGACGTGTGGGCGTCGCTCGCCGGACTGCTCGGCGGGCTGCTGCTGTGGGGCATAGGGCTGGGCATGCGGTCCGCCGACGAGGCCTACGTGGTCTTCGACGGCCGGTGGCCGCTCCTGGTCCCGCTCGTCGTGATCGCCGGCTGCGAGCTGCTGCGCCGCAGCGCCCCGCGCACCGCGCTGCTCACCGGCACGGCCGCGCTGCTCGCCGACGGTCTCACCCGGGGCAGCCTGGCCACGATCATCATGTACACCGACCTGATGTACGCCGCCGTCCTGTACGGCACCCCCGCCACCGCCCGCCTTCTCCCGCGGATCACCGCGCTGCTCACGGTCGCGGGGGCGCTGGTGCCGTACGCGCTGTGGCGGGTGCCCGAGGCACTGCTGGTCGGCGTGGCCGTCGGCGTCGTCGCGTTCACGCCCGCGTCGACCGGGCTGATCGTGCGCAACCACCGCGAGGCCGCCGAGGCCGCCCGGCTGCGCGCCGAGCAGACCGCGCTGCTGGCCGAGATGGACCGCACCCAGGCGGTGACCGCGGAACGCTCCCGGATGGCACGGGAGTTGCACGACATGGTCGCCAACCACCTGTCCGCGATCGCCATTCACTCCACGGCCGCGCTCTCCCTGGACGACGAGGCCGCCTCCCGGGAGGCGCTCACCGTGATCCGGGAGAACAGTGTCCAGGGACTGGCCGAGATGCGCCGTCTCATCGGCATCCTGCGCCACCACGACGACCGGGAGCCGGCCGCCACCCCGACCCTCGACGGTCTCGGCGCCCTGGTGGAGGGGGCCCGCACCAACGGCCTGGACGTCACCCTCGATCCCCTGCCCGACGCCGCGCACGGTGACGTCCCGCCGCCGGTGGAGCTCGCCGCGTACAGGATCGTGCAGGAGTCGCTGACCAACGCGCTGAAGCACGCCGACCAGGGGCCGGTCACCGTGCGGCTGTGCCACGAGGCCGGCGCCCTGGACATCCGCGTGGTCAGCCCGTACGGCGGCCGGGACGCCCCGCGCGCCCCGGGCTCCGGGGCCGGTCTGGTGGGGATGCGGGAGCGGATCGCCCTGCTGCACGGCACCTTCGAGGCCGGCCCGGAGAACGCCGGCGGCTCCGCGCACCCCGGGATCTGGGTCGTGCACGCCTCCCTGCCCCTCACCGGCACCCCCGCCGGTGCCACGGCCACCACCCCCGCGCCCAACCCACGAGGAGGGACCGAATGATCCGCGTCCTGGTCGCCGAGGACCAGTCGGCCGTCCGCGCCGGACTGGTGCTGATCCTGCGCAGCGCGCCCGGCATCGAGGTGGCGGGGGAGGCGGCGGACGGCGAGCAGGCGGTGGCCCTCGCCCGTGAACTGCGGCCGGACGTGGTGCTGATGGACGTCCAGATGCCGCGCCTGGACGGGGTGTCGGCCACCCGGCAGGTGGTCGCGGAGGAGCTCGCCGACGTGCTGGTGCTGACCACCTTCGATCTCGACGAGTACGTCTTCGGGGCGCTGCGGGCCGGGGCCTCGGGATTCCTGCTGAAGAACACGGAGGCGAAGGACCTCATCGCGGCCGTGCGCACGGTGGCGCGCGGGGAGGGGATCGTCGCTCCGGCCGTCACCCGGCGGCTGATCGCCGAGTTCGCGGCGAAGCCCGCCCGCGCGGCCACGGCCGATCCGGCGGTGCTGGACTCCCTCACCCGGCGTGAGCGGGAGGTGCTGGCCTGTCTCGGCGAGGGCCTGTCCAACGCCGATGTCGCCGGGTGTCTCGACATGGCGGAGGCCACGGTGAAGACGCACGTCAGCCGCCTGCTGGGGAAGCTGGGCCTGCGCAGCCGGGTGCAGGCGGCGGTGCTCGCACAGGAGTTGGGCGTCCACCGGACATGACGGTCTAGTGGTCCAGACCTATTGACCCGTGGTCCAGACCTTTCTATCCTCACGGCACCGCGGGTGTGATGGCTCAGTCATGCCCACGACGACATCCGGCCTCACAAAGGAGGCGCAGCATGCGCTTCGGACACAGAGCCGTGGCAGGGTTCGCGACCCTGCTCCTCCCCTTCTCCGCCCTCGTCGCCCTCGCGAGTCCCGCCCAGGCAGCGACGTCCGCCACCGCCACCTACGCCAAGACCCAGGACTGGGGCTCCGGCTTCGAGGGCAAGTGGACGGTGAAGAACACCGGCACCACCGCCCTCAGCTCCTGGACCGTCGAGTGGGACTTCCCCTCCGGCACCTCCGTCACCTCCGCCTGGGACGCCGACGTGACGTCCTCGGGCAACCACTGGAGCGCCAAGAACAAGTCCTGGAACGGCACCCTCGCCCCCGGCGCCTCCATCAGCTTCGGCTTCAACGGCTCCGGCACCGGCTCCCCCGCCGGCTGCAAGCTCAACGGCGGCAGCTGTGACGGCACCTCCGTCCCCGGCGACGCGGCGCCCTCCGCGCCCGGCACCCCCTCGGCCTCCGGCGTCACCGACACCTCGGTGAAGCTGTCCTGGTCCGCGGCCACCGACGACAAGGGCGTCAAGAACTACGACGTCCTGCGCGGCGGTGCCAAGGTCGCCACCGTGACCGGCACCTCGTACACGGACAGCGGCCTCAGCAAGGGCACCGACTACTCGTACAGCGTGCAGGCCCGTGACACCGCCGACCAGACCGGCCCGGTCAGCGGCTCGGTGAAGGTCCGCACCACCGGCGGGACCACCGAGCCGCCGCCCCCCGGCGACAAGGTCAAGCTCGGCTACTTCACCGAGTGGGGCGTCTACGGCCGCAACTACCACGTCAAGAACCTGGTGACGTCCGGTTCGGCCGAGAAGATCACGCACATCAACTACGCGTTCGGCAACGTCGTGGGCGGCCAGTGCAAGCTCGACGACGCCTACGCCGCCACCGACAAGGCCTACACCGCGGACCAGTCCGTCAGCGGCACCGCCGACACCTGGGACCAGCCGCTGCGCGGCAACTTCAACCAGCTGCGCCAGCTGAAGGCGAAGTACCCGCACATCAAGGTGCTGTACTCCTTCGGCGGCTGGACCTACTCCGGCGGCTTCGGCCAGGCCGCACAGAACCCGGCCGCGTTCGCCGCCTCCTGCAAGCAGGTCGTGGAGGACCCGCGCTGGGCCGATGTCTTCGACGGCATCGACATCGACTGGGAGTACCCGAACGCCTGCGGTCTCACCTGCGACACCAGCGGTCCGGCGGCGTTCACGAACCTCTCCCGGGCCCTGCGCGCCGAGTTCGGCCGGGACTACCTGGTCACCGCCGCGATCACCGCGGACGGCTCCTCGGGCGGCAAGATCGACGCGGCCGACTACGGCGGCGCAGCCCAGTACCTCGACTGGTACAACGTGATGACGTACGACTACTTCGGCGCCTTCGACAAGGACGGCCCCACGGCCCCCCACTCGCCGCTGACCTCGTACAACGGCATCCCGCAGGACGGTTTCAACTCCGCGGCCGCGATCTCCAAACTGAAGGCGAAGGGCGTCCCGGCGAGCAAGCTGCTGCTCGGCATCGGCTTCTACGGCCGCGGCTGGACCGGCGTCACGCAGGCCGCCCCCGGCGGCGCGGCCACCGGCCCGGCGCCCGGCACCTACGAGGCCGGCATCGAGGACTACAAGATCCTCAAGAACAGCTGTCCGGCCACCGGCACCATCGCCGGCACGGCCTACGCCCACTGCGGCGGCAACTGGTGGTCCTACGACACCCCCGCCACCATCGACGGCAAGATGGACTGGGCCAAGGACCAGGGCCTGGGCGGTGCGTTCTTCTGGGAGTTCAGCGGTGACACCGCCAATGGCGAGCTGGCGACCGCCATCGACAGCGGCCTGAAGTAGACCGCGGGTCCGCAGATCCCCGCACGACAAAGGTGCTCCCCCGGACCTCGTCCGGGGGAGCACCTGCGTGTGAGCGCCCGGCTACGCGACGTTCACCCTCCCCCAACAGCTCCGCTGCCGGGGGGACCCCCACCCAGCGGGGCCCTGAACGTCGCTCTACGCGACGTTCACCCTCCCCCAACAGCTCCGCTGCCGGGGGGACCCCCACCCAGCGGGGCCCTGAACGTCGCTCTACGCGACGTTCACCCGCTGGCCGGGCGGGGCCGCCTCCAGCCAGGCGAGGAAGCCGGTCAACGCGTCGTCGCTCATCGCGAGCTCCAGCCGCCTGCCCCGGTGCAGGCAGGCGAGGATCACCGCGTCCGAGAGCAGGGCCAGTTCCTCCTCGCCCTCGGGCACCCGGCGGCCGGCCACCTCGATCGCCGAGCGCTCCAGGACACGGCGCGGGCGCGGGGCGTAGGAGAAGACCCGGAACCACTCCACCCGGTCCCCGTTGTAGCGGGCCACCCCGTACGCCCAGCCCTTGCCGCCGGAGTCACCCGGTTCGGGGGCGTCCCAGCGCAGGCTGCAGTCGAAGGTTCCGCCGGAACGCTGGATGAGGCGGCGGCGCAGACCGAAGACGAAGAGGCCCACCACCACGAGCGCCACGACACTTCCGCACACAGTCAGAGCGAGGACCATCGACACCGACCTCCTCGTCTCCTAGGTAACGGAACGGAAAAATCATCCAGATCTGCCTCAGCCGCGACCGGGTCCGGATCACTCCGGTCCCAGCCGCGGCTGAGTGACGTCATCGTACGGCTCCCTCAGAGCCTAAACGGCCCGGAAGGCGCCTCGGGCACCCCGGTCGTTCAGCGGTCCGTCGTAGCGGCCCGCAGCCGAACGTCCGCGCGACGCTCCGCAGCGGCGTCGGCCTCCGACTTCGCACGGCCGAGCGCCCGCTCGGCACGCTGGACGTCGATCTCGTGCGACAGCTCCGCGATCTCCGCCAGCACCGACAGCTTGTCGTCGGCGAACGAGAGGAAACCTCCGTGCACCGCGGCGACGACCGTCCCGCCGTCGTTCGTACGGATGGTCACCGGGCCCGACTCCAGCACACCCAGCAGCGGCTGGTGACCGGGCATGACGCCGATGTCGCCGGACGTGGTGCGCGCGACGACCAGGGTGGCCTCGCCGGACCAGACCTCTCGGTCGGCCGCGACCAGCGCGACGTGCAGCTCAGCAGCCAAGATGGCTCCTCGGGTCACCACCCGGCAGGTCCGCCGGGTGTTGGTTACAAGTCTAGTGGGCGTGGATCGGGGGGCGGGACGGCGCCCGCCCCCCTCTCAGTCGAGCGCTCGGCTCAGGAGACGCCCAGCTCCTTCGCGTTGTTCTTCAGGTCCTCGATGCCGCCGCACATGAAGAACGCCTGCTCCGGGAAGTGGTCGTACTCGCCGTCGCAGATCGCGTTGAACGCGGCGATCGACTCGTCCAGCGGCACGTCCGAACCGTCCACGCCGGTGAACTGCTTGGCGACGTGGGTGTTCTGGGACAGGAAGCGCTCCACACGACGGGCACGGTGGACGGCGAGCTTGTCCTCCTCGCCGAGCTCGTCGATACCGAGGATCGCGATGATGTCCTGCAGGTCCTTGTACTTCTGCAGGATGTTCTTCACCCGCATGGCCGCGTCGTAGTGGTCCTGCGCGATGTAGCGCGGGTCCAGGATGCGGGACGTGGAGTCCAGCGGGTCCACGGCCGGGTAGATGCCCTTCTCGGAGATCGGACGGGAGAGAACCGTCGTCGCGTCGAGGTGGGCGAAGGTGGTGGCCGGGGCCGGGTCGGTCAGGTCGTCCGCGGGGACGTAGATCGCCTGCATCGAGGTGATCGAGTGACCGCGGGTCGAGGTGATGCGCTCCTGGAGGAGACCCATCTCGTCGGCCAGGTTCGGCTGGTAGCCCACCGCGGAGGGCATGCGGCCGAGCAGGGTCGACACCTCGGAACCGGCCTGCGTGAAGCGGAAGATGTTGTCGATGAAGAACAGCACGTCCTGCTTCTGGACGTCACGGAAGTACTCGGCCATGGTGAGGCCGGCCAGCGCGACGCGCAGACGGGTGCCCGGCGGCTCGTCCATCTGACCGAAGACCAGCGCGGTCTTGTCGATGACGCCCGACTCGCTCATCTCGTCGATGAGGTCGTTGCCCTCACGGGTGCGCTCACCGACACCGGCGAACACCGAGACACCGTCGTGGTTGTTGGCGACGCGGTAGATCATCTCCTGGATGAGCACCGTCTTGCCGACGCCGGCACCGCCGAACAGACCGATCTTGCCGCCCTTGACGTACGGGGTGAGCAGGTCGATGACCTTGACGCCGGTCTCGAACATCTCGGTCTTCGACTCGAGCTCGTCGAAGTTCGGCGCCTTGCGGTGGATCGGCCAGCGCTCGCCCGTGTAGGACTCGTCGCTGTTCAGCACCTCACCGAGGGTGTTGAACACCTTGCCCTTGGTGAAGTCGCCGACGGGGACGGAGATCGCCGAACCCGTGTCGGTCACCACGGCCTGACGGACCAGGCCGTCGGTGGGCTGCATCGAGATGGTGCGGACCAGGCCGCCGCCCAGGTGCTGGGCGACCTCGAGGGTCAGCGTCTTCAGCTCGCCCGCGTTCGCCGGGTCGGCGACCTCGACGTGCAGGGCGTTGTAGATCTCCGGCATCGCGTCGACGGGGAACTCCACGTCGACGACCGGGCCGATGACCCGGGCGACTCGGCCCGTGGCCGTCGCGGTCTCAACAGTGGTGGTCATTAATTGTCACTCCCCGCGTTTGCGTCGGCCAGAGCGCCTGCGCCACCGACGATCTCGCTGATTTCCTGGGTGATTTCGGCCTGGCGGGCCGCGTTGGCAAGACGGGAGAGCGTGTTGATCAGCTCGCCCGCGTTGTCGGTGGCCGACTTCATCGCGCGCCGCGTGGCGGCGTGCTTCGAAGCGGCCGACTGGAGCAGCGCGTTGTAGATACGGCTCTCCACGTAGCGCGGCAGCAGGGCGTCGAGGACGTCCTCCGCCGACGGCTCGAAGTCGTAGAGCGGAAGGATCTCGTCCTTGGTGGACGACGCCTCGACGACCTCTTCGAGGCGCAGCGGAAGCAGCCGGGAGCCGAGCGCGGTCTGCGTCATCATCGAGACGAACTCGGTGTAGACGATGTGGAGTTCGTCCACGCCGCCGTCCGCCGTGTCCTTCTCGATGGCCTCGATGAGCGGCGCCGCGACCTTCTTGGCGTCCGCGTACGAGGGCTCGTCGGTGAAGCCCGTGAACGACTCCGCGACCGTGCGCTCGCGGAAGTTGTAGTGCGCGAGCCCGCGGCGGCCGACGATGTACGTGTCGACCTCCTGGCCCTCGCGCTCGAGGCGCTCGGTCAGCTGCTCCGCCGCCTTGATGGCGTTGGAGTTGAAGGCGCCGGCCAGACCGCGGTCGCTCGTGAGGAGCAGGACCGCGGCACGGGTCGGGTTCTCCGCCTCCGTCGTCAGCGGGTGCTTGGCGTCCGAACCGGTGCCGACCGCCGTGACCGCACGGGTCAGTTCCTGGGCGTACGGCGAGGAGGACCGCACCTTGCGCTGCGCCTTGACGACGCGCGAGGCGGCGATCATCTCCATCGCCTTGGTGATCTTCTTGGTCGCGGTGACGGATCGGATGCGACGCTTGTAGACCCGGAGCTGGGCTCCCATGAGTCAGGTCCCTTCCTTGGACGTCACTTGGCGGCAGCGGCCGGAGCGTCCTCGCCGAGCAACTTGCCGTCGCTCGTCTCGAACTGCTTCTTGAAGGCCGCGACCGCGTCGCCCACGGCCTGGAGGGTGTCGTCCGACATCTTGCCGCCCTCGCGGATGGAGGTCATGAGGCCCTGCTCACTGCGGTGCAGGTACTCCAGCAGCTCCTTCTCGAAGCGGCGGATGTCGGCGACCGGCACCTCGTCCATCCTGCCGGTGGTGCCGGCCCAGACGGAGACGACCTGGTCCTCGGTGGACATCGGCTGGTACTGGTCCTGCTTCAGCAGCTCGACCATGCGCTGACCGCGCTCCAGCTGCGCCTTCGACGCGGCGTCCAGGTCGGAACCGAAGGCGGCGAACGCCTCCAGCTCACGGAACTGGGCGAGGTCCACGCGCAGCCGGCCGGAGACCTGCTTCATCGCCTTGTGCTGGGCGGAGCCACCGACGCGGGAGACCGAGATACCGACGTTCAGGGCCGGGCGCTGACCGGCGTTGAACAGGTCGGACTCCAGGAAGCACTGGCCGTCGGTGATGGAGATGACGTTGGTCGGGATGAACGCCGACACGTCGTTGGCCTTGGTCTCGACGATCGGCAGACCGGTCATCGAGCCGGCGCCCATCTCGTCGGAGAGCTTGGCGCAGCGCTCCAGCAGACGGGAGTGCAGGTAGAAGACGTCGCCCGGGTAGGCCTCGCGGCCCGGCGGGCGGCGCAGCAGCAGGGAGACGGCGCGGTAGGCGTCGGCCTGCTTCGACAGGTCGTCGAAGATGATGAGGACGTGCTTGCCCTCGTACATCCACTGCTGGCCGATGGCCGAACCGGTGTACGGCGCCAGGTACTTGAAGCCGGCCGGGTCGGACGCCGGGGCGGCGACGATGGTCGTGTACTCCAGGGCGCCGTTCTCCTCCAGCGCGCGGCGGACCGACGCGATGGTGGAGCCCTTCTGGCCGATGGCGACGTAGATGCAGCGAACCTGCTTGTTCGCGTCGCCCGTGCGCCAGTTGTCACGCTGGTTGATGATCGTGTCCACGGCCAGCGCGGTCTTGCCCGTGCCGCGGTCGCCGATGATCAGCTGACGCTGGCCGCGGCCGACCGGGGTCATGGCGTCGACGGCCTTGTAGCCCGTCTCCATCGGCTCGTGCACCGACTTGCGCTGCATGACCGTGGGGGCCTGCAGTTCGAGGGCGCGGCGGCCCTCGGTCTCGATCTCGCCGAGGCCGTCGATCGGGTTGCCGAGCGGGTCGACCACGCGGCCGAGGTAGCCCTCGCCCACGGCGACGGACAGGACCTCGCCGGTACGGGTGACCGGCTGGCCCTCTTCGATGCCGCTGAACTCACCGAGGACGACGGCACCGATCTCGCGCTCCTCGAGGTTGAGGGCGAGGCCGAGGGAGCCGTCCTCGAACTTCAGCAGCTCGTTGGCCATGGCCGAGGGAAGACCCTCGATCTTGGCGATACCGTCGCCGGCGACGGTGACCGTGCCGACTTCCTCGCGCGAGGCCGCGTCCGGCTTGTACGACTGGACGAAGTTCTCCAGTGCGTCCCGGATCTCCTCCGGCCGGATCGTGAGCTCCGCCATCTGAGTTCCCTGCTCTCCTTGTTGGGCCCGAAGTTTCACTTTGGGGGTATTCCACGAGTCGGGGACTCCCCCCGGAAAGAGGTGAATCCTCTGCACGGCCCAACCAGGGCCGTAGGTACGTACTACGTGTTCAGTTGCCGCGTCCGCCGCGTGGTGCGCGGGGGCCGCGTCGGCGCTAGCCCGCCAGCCGGCGGCTCGCGTCCTCCAGCCGGTCCGCGAGGGAGCCGTTGATGATCTCGTCGCCGACCTGTACCCGCATCCCGCCGACGACCGCGGGGTCGACGTCGAGGTTCAGGTGCATGGTGCGGCCGTAGAGCTTCGCGAGGGCGGCGCCGAGGCGCTGCTTCTGCGGGTCGCTCAGCGGCACCGCCGAGGTGACGACGGCCACCATGCGGTTGCGACGGTCGGCGGCGAGCTTGGACAGGGACTGGAGTCCCGCTTCCAGGCTACGTCCACGCGGCGCGGAGACCAGACGCGTCACCAGACGTGCGGTGGCCGCGTTCGCCCTGCGTCCGAGCAGGCTGCTCAGCAGCTCGCTCTTGGCCGGGGCGGTGGCCTTGCGGTCGGTCAGCGCGGCGCGCAGGTCGTTGTTCGCGGAGAGGATCCGGCCGAACCGGAACAGCTCGTCCTCGACGTCGTCGAGCGTGCCGGCCTGCTGCGCGGCGGTGAGGTCGGCGAGGTCGGCCAGCTCCTCCAGCGCGTCCACCAGGTCGCGGGGCTGCGACCAGCGGGAGCGCACCATGCCGGAGACCAGGTCGGCGGCAGTGCCGCTGACCTGGGATCCGAGCAGGCGCCGGACCAGGTCCGCCTTGGTCTCGCCGTCCTGCGCCGGGTCGGTGAGGACCCGGCGCAGCGACACCTCGCGGTGGAGGAGCGCGGTGACGGCGGCCAGCTCTTCGGCGAGCGAGCCGGCGTCCACGGACGTGGAGTCCGTCAGCGCGTCGAGACGCTCACGTGCGGCTGCCAGGGCCTCGCGGCTCGCTCCGTTCATCGTGCGGCCTCGGCCTTCTGGTCGAGGTCGTCGAGGAACCGGTCGATCACACGGCTCTGCCGGGCGTGGTCCTCGAGGGACTCGCCGACGAGCTTGCCGGCCAGGTCGGTGGCGAGCTTGCCCACGTCCTGGCGCAGCACGGACGCGGCGGCCTTGCGGTCGGCCGCGATCTGCGAGTGACCGGCGGCGATGATCTCCTCGCGCTGCCGCTGGCCTTCCGCGCGCATCTCGGCGATGAGCGTGGCGCCCTGCTCCTGCGCCTCCTGGCGCAGGCGCGCGGCCTCGTGCCGGGCTTCGGCGAGCTGAGCCTTGTACTGCTCAAGGACGCTCTGGGCCTCGGTCTGAGCGGCCTCGGCCTTCTCGATACCGCCCTCGATGGACTCGCGGCGCTCCTCCAGAACCTTGTTGATGTTCGGGAGGAGCATCTTGGCGAGGAAACCGAAGACGATGACGAAGGCGAGCAGGCCGATGACGAGCTCGGGAATCGGCGGAACGAGGGGGTTCTGCGCCTCCTCGGCCGCGATATGAAGCAGTTGGCTCATATCAGAGTGCCTTTCGTCTGGTGAAACGGTCGCGGATCAGCTGATCACGTGCCGTAGACGAACGGCATGACCAGGCCGATGAGGGCGAGCGCCTCACAGAAGGCGAAGCCGAGGATCTGGTTGGAGCGGATGAGACCGGCGGCCTCGGGCTGACGGGCGAGGGCCTCGGTGCCCTTGCCGAAGATGATGCCGACGCCGATGCCGGGACCGAAGGCGGCGATGCCGTAACCGATGGAAGCGATCGAGCCGCTGACGGCGGCCAGGGTCTGGGACATTCCGGTTCTTCCTTTTCTTCACGGGCCGGTGGGGGTGGGCCACCGGACGAATGAGGGTGGTGCGGGACGCTCAGTGCTGCTCGGCGAGCGCGCCCTGGATGTAGGTACAGGTCAGCAGGACGAAGACGTACGCCTGCAGGGCCTGGATGAACAGCTCGAAGCCGGTCATCACCAGGACCATCACGAAGGAGACGCTGGCGTAGGCGATCCCGATGCCGTTCAGCAGGTACCAGCTGGCGATGGTGAACAGCACCAGCAGGATGTGGCCCGCGAACATGTTCGCGAAGAGTCGCACGGCGTGGGTGAAGGGCCGCACGAGCAGGTTCGAGAAGGCCTCGATCAGCATGACGACCGGCAGCGCGGCACCGAGCGACTTGTCGTAGCCGGTGAAGTTCTTCAGGGCGCCGACGAAACCGTGCCGCTTGAAGGTCAGCGAGACCCACACGGCGTAGACGATCAGCGCCAGCGCCAGCGGGTACGCGATGATCGACGTCACCGGGAACTGGGCGAGCGGAACGATCGACCAGAGGTTCATCATCCAGACGAAGAAGAACAGTGAGACGACGAGCGGTACGTACTTCTCGCCCTCGCGCTTGCCCAGCGTCTCGTAGACGACGTTGCGGCGGACGAAGTCGTAGCCGGCCTCGCCGACCATCTGGAGCTTGCCGGGAACGACCTTGGGCCTGCGGAAAGCAGCCCAGAAGAAGCCGACGATGATGATCGAGCCGACCAGCGCCAGCAGCATGGGCTTGTTGAAGTACAGGTTGCTGTCGCCGTCGCCCCACATGGGCTCGTACAGGAACGAGTGCAGCCCGGGAGACGGGAAGCCACAGCCGTCGAAGATGTGGCAGTCGGTCTCGAAGGCGAGCACCTGTGTCGGGTCAGCACTCACCGCGGGCTCCTTCAGCGTGGCGCATTGATTCGGCAACCTCGTGGTGTCGGCGCGGCACGGAGCCGCGGATCGGCACGGGACTGGTGTTACGGATGTGAGGGCGGCTGTGGGGCATCTCGCCTCGCGATGTGTCAGGCGTCAGCATGGATGCCCGCGCCCGCGATGCCGCAGTTGGCACCGGACCATAGCAGGGTCTGTCATGCGCCCTTATCCCGGCCCTACGTCTCACGGCCGGCGCCCCGAAGCTTCCTTCACCTCGGCCGTGTTGCCGGCCGCCGCCGGTTCGGGGTCCACGTAATAGGTCTTGGCCTTCATGGTGGCGCGCGCCTGCGCCGCGACCCAGGTGAGGGTGGAGACGAGCAGGGAGAGCGCGAAGGCCTGGGGGTGGAAGAGCGTCGTGTCCTTGAAGAGCGCGATGAAGACGAAGATCAGCAGGATCTGCGTCAGGTACATCATCATGCCCATGGCCTGGAACAGGTGCGGGATCGACCTGGCGATCCACTGGAGGACGTACAGCCCCGTCCCCATGAGCAGGATCACGAGCGCCGCTCCGATGACCGCTCCGATCGCTCCCTGGCCGCCTTCGACGGCAGCACCGACCGCGACCGCGACGGCACCGACGGCGGCGGTGGGTACGGCAGCCTGAATCAGGATCCGGACGTCGTTGGACGGCATGGCGGAACTCCGCTTTGAGCAGGGGGCAAGGGATGTCGTCAGGGACGAGCGTAGTCCCGCGGACGGAGTGCGATTTCCCTCCGTCGGCGAACCGTCGTACTGCGGTTCTCCGGCTCTCCCCGGCGAGACTCGTGAACGGTATCACAAACTATTTGATGCAGTCTTTACCTAATGGCCGTACGAGAGGTCACACGTGCGGGTGAGCCTGCGCTCCTGGAGGTGCGAGGGGTCGTCTTGCCTGATATTGGGGGGCTTCATCCCCCCAAGAGTCCCCCATCACCGCCCCACGACTTGGCAATGCTCTAGTCGGATTCTTACCTTGACCGTGATGTGTGCCATGCCGCCTCAGCGGGAACGCGCGGCCTCCCCCCGGTCGCCCGGGTGCGCGTGGTGGCCCAGGGCGGTCGCGCCGTTGCCCCCCAGGACACCGGCGGTCACCGGGGCACGGTGGTCGGCTGCGGCGGCCTGGTCGTCCTCGTCCGGCTCCGTGCCCGCCGGGGCGCCCGGGGCCCTCTCCCCCGCCCCCTGCGGGGCGGGCGCGGCCGCCCGGGACCGGCGACGGCGGTAGCGCGGCGGGACGACGTGCTGGGCCCACATGGGCGCGCGCGGGGTGAACCGGGGCAGCAGGAGCAGCAGCAGACCGAGGGCGCTCAGGATGACCACGCTGAGCACGATCCACATGGATGCCGAGTTGACCGAGTAGGCGAGCGCGCCGAAGGCGATCAGCGCCGACCAGAAGTACATGATCAGCACCGCCCTGCTGTGCGAGTGGCCGATCTCCAGCAGGCGGTGGTGCAGGTGGCCCCGGTCCGCCGCGAACGGGGACTGGCCGCGCCAGGTGCGGCGCACGATGGCCAGGATCAGGTCGGCGGCCGGCACCGCGATGATCGTCAGCGGCAGCAGCAGCGGGATGTAGACCGGCACCGTCTGGTGCACGGCCTCCTTCTCCCCTCCCGCGTACAGGTTCAGGGCGTCGGGGTCGACCTGGCCTGTGATGGAGATCGCACCGGCGGCGAGGACCAGACCGATCAGCATGGAGCCGGAGTCGCCCATGAAGATCCGCGCGGGATGCATGTTGTGCGGCAGGAAGCCCAGGCACATGCCCATCAGGATCGCCGCGAACAGCGTCGCCGGGGCGGCCGCCTCGATGCCGTACGAGTACCAGATGCGGTACGCGTACAGGAAGAACGCCGCCCCCGCGATGCACACCATGCCGGCCGCGAGGCCGTCCAGGCCGTCGACGAAGTTGACCGCGTTGATGGTGATGACGACCAGGGCGACGGTGAGCAGGGTGCCCTGCCACTGGGTGAGCGCGACCGAGCCGACACCGGGGATGGGCAGCCACAGGATCGTCAGACCCTGCATGACCATCACGCCGGCGGCGATCATCTGCCCGCCCAGCTTGATCAGGGCGTCGATCTCGAACTTGTCGTCCAGCACACCGATCAGCCAGATCAGCGCCGCTCCGGAGAGCAGTGCCCGTGGTTCGTTGGACTCCTCGAAGAGCTGGCTGAGGTTGGTGAGATGGTCGGCGACCAGCAGGCCCGCGCACAGTCCGAAGAACATGGCGATCCCGCCGAGCCGGGGGGTGGGCTCCCGGTGCACGTCGCGTGCCCGGATCTCCGGCATCGCTCCCGCCACGATCGCGAACTTCCGTACCGGCCCTGTCAGCAGATACGTCACCGCGGCCGTGATGCAGAGCGTCAGCAGGTATTCACGCACGGGCTTCCCCACAGGTCTCGCTGGCCATCACAGCCTCACACCCTAGCGAGGCACGCATACGGGTGAGGACTTCCGGGTAGCGACGATGGTTGCACGTCTGTCCGTGCACAGCGGTGCGCACGGCCCCGCACCCGGGTTCGCCGCACCCGTATCGGCGCCTGTACGGGTGCGCGTGCCCGGCCCGGTGACACATCTCAGCCGGGATGTGGCGGAAAGGCGGCGGTCAGTTCGTGTACGTCCGCGCGGGCCCGCGCCGGCTCGGTGCCACCGCGCAGGACGCTCGCCAGCAGCCCTGCGATCAGCGCCATCTCCCGCTCCCCCATGCCCTGCGTGGTCACCGCCGCGGTGCCCAGGCGCAGCCCGCGGACGTCGGCGTGCGGCAGGGCACAGCAGTCCAGGACGATTCCGGCCGCCGCGAGCCGGCCGCGGGCCCCGCGCCCGTCGACGCCGAGCGGGGCCGGGTCGGCGGTGATCAGGTGGGTGTCCGTGCCGCCGGTGGTGACGATCAGCCCCTCGTCGGCCAGACCCCGGGCGAGGGCCCGCGCGTTGGCGACGACCCGGTGGGTGTACGCGGCGAAGGCCGGGGTCGCCGCCTCCCCGAAGGCGACCGCCTTGGCGGCGACGGTGTGCATCTGGGCCCCGCCCTGGGTGAAGGGGAAGACCGCGCGGTCGACCCGTTCGGCCAGCTCCGCGCCGCAGAGGATCATGCCGCCGCGCGGCCCGCGCAGCACCTTGTGCGTGGTCGCGCAGACGATGTCCGCGTACGGGACCGGACTGGGCGCCGCTCCCCCGGCGACGAGCCCGATGGGGTGCGCGGCGTCGGCGATCAGGTAGGCGCCCACCTCGTCGGCGACCTCGCGGAAGAAGGCGTGGTCGACGTGGCGGGGGTAGGCGATGGAGCCGCAGACGATCGCCTTGGGCCGATGGGTGCGGGCCAGGGTGCGGACCTGGGCGTGGTCGATCAGGCCGGTCTCGGCGTCCACGCCGTAGCCGACGAAGTCGAACCAGCGGCCGGAGAAGTTCGCGGGCGAGCCGTGGGTGAGGTGGCCGCCGTGGGCCAGGCCGAGGGCGAGGACGGTGTCCCCGGGGCGCAGCAGGGCGGCGTAGGCGGCCAGCACGGCCGACGATCCGGAGTGGGCCTGGACGTTGGCGTGGTCGGCGCCGAAGAGTGCCTTGGCCCGCTCGACGGCGAGGCGTTCGGCGACGTCGGCGATCTCGCAGCCGCCGTGGTGGCGGGCGCCCGGGTATCCCTCGGCGTACTTGTTGGCGAGCGGTGAGCCGAGGGCGGCCAGCACGGCGGGCGAGGCGAAGTTCTCGGCGGCGATCAGCTGGAGGGTGGTCGCCTGCCGCTCGCGCTCGGCGTACAGGATCCCCGCGACTTCGGGGTCCTGCCGGCGCAGCACCCCGAACCCGCCCCCGAGGGCGTGGGTGACCGTCATGGTGCGCTCCCGGACGTCGAAACTGACGTACGACCAATGTAGGCCCGCCACCCCCGCCCCGCTCGGCTGCCGTGCCCCCGGGAACCCCCGGGCACGCCACCGGGGGACAGCGTCCTCGCTCCCCCGCTCACGACCCGCTCACGCCCGGGACGCCGGGGGCGCGCCCCCGGCGGCTCGTACGGGGCACGTCGGCGGCCGGAGCAGACGCCCGGACGGCCCGCGCCGGCGGTCGGACGGGCCCGGGCGGAGCGGTCAGGCCCGGGTCGGGACGCCGGTGAGGGCGGTGACGACCGGGTCCAGGGCCTGGTGTATCTCGTCGCCGATGGAGCGGAAGAACGGCAGGGGCCCGCCGTAGGGGTCGTAGACCTCGTCAGCCTCGGCGGTCGGGGCCAGCAGCCACCCGCGCAGCGCGGCGGCGGCGCGGACCAGGGCGCGGGCGCGCATGACCAGGCCCTCGTCCAGTGGGGGCAGGGTCGCCGGGTCGATCGCGTTCACCAGGCGGGTGAACTCCTTCAGCGTGAAGGTGCGCAGGCCCGCCGAGTGGCCCATGGAGATGACCTGGGCGCGGTGGTCGCGGGTGGCGGTCAGCACCAGGTCGGCGCGGATCACGTGGTCGTCCAGCAGTTCACGGCCGGTGAAGCCGGAGGCGTCCGCGCCGAAGTCGGCCAGCACGGTCTCCGCGTGGGACTCCATCGGCGCGCCCTCGTGACCCCAGGTGCCCGCGCTCTCCACGATCAGCCCGCCGCCCAGGATGCCCAGCCGCTGGCTCACGAAATGCCGGGTCAGCCGCTCGGTGATGGGCGAGCGGCAGACGTTTCCGGTGCTGACGTGGAGGATGCGGAAGGTGTCGCGCGGAAACCCGAAGGTGGTCGTCTCCTCCGCGCTGCGTTCCCGGTTGCCTATGCCACGCCCCGACTCGGGGGCCGTCAATTCGCCACCTCGAGGTCGGGTACCACTTTGCGCAGCTCCTCCGGCGAGATGGCGCCTTCGCGCAGCAGCACGGGCACGGGGCGCGTGACGTCGACGATCGACGAGGGGACGATGCCCGGGGTGGGCCCGCCGTCGAGGTAGACGGAGACGGAGTCGCCGAGCATCTCCTGGGCCGCGTCGCAGTTCTCCGGCGCGGGGTGCCCCGTCAGGTTGGCCGAGGAGACGGCCATCGGGCCGACCTCGGTGAGCAGCTCGATGGCGACCGGGTGCAGCGGCATGCGGACGGCGACCGTGCCGCGGGTGTCACCGAGGTCCCACTGGAGGGACGGCTGGTGCCGGGCGACCAGGGTCAGCGCGCCCGGCCAGAACGCGTCGACCAGTTCCCAGGCCAGCTCGGAGAAGTCCGTGACCAGGCCGTGCAGGGTGTTCGGGGAGCCGATGAGGACGGGCGTGGGCATGTTGCGGCCGCGCCCCTTGGCCTCCAGGAGGTCGGCGACGGCCTCGCCGGTGAACGCGTCGGCGCCGATGCCGTAGACGGTGTCCGTCGGCAGCACCACGAGCTCGCCACGACGGACTGCGGACGCGGCTTCACGCAGACCGGTCGCGCGGTCGGTCGCGTCGTTGGTGTCGTATCGCCGAGCCATCTGGCGGGCCTCCTCGTGCACATGCGGCTGGGGGTGGTCGAAGTCTGGCGGACGGTCACGGCAGCGCCTTGCGGGCGGTGGCGAACCGGGGCCGGTTGTTCAGGTCGGGGTGGTCGGCGGCGTCGGTCCAGCCGCGGTCCTCGGCGAAGATCCACGGGACCTGGCCGCCCTGGGTGTCGGCGTGCTCGACGACGACCACTCCGCCGGGGCGCAGCAGGCGGTACGCGGTACGTTCCAGACCGCGGATGAGGTCGAGGCCGTCCTCGCCGGAGAACAACGCCAGACCGGGGTCGTGGTCACGCGCCTCGGGGGCGACGTACTCCCATTCGGTGAGCGGGATGTACGGCGGGTTGGAGACCACGAGGTCGACCTGGCCGTCGAGGTCCGGGAAGGCCGTCAGGGCGTTTCCCTGGCGCAGCTCGACGCGCGAGCCCTCCATGTTCTTGCGGGTCCACACGAGGGCGTCCTCGGACAGCTCCACGGCGTACACGCGGGAGCGCGGCACCTCCTGGGCGAGGGCGAGCGCGATGGCGCCCGAGCCGGTGCACAGGTCGACGATGCACGGCTCGACGACGTCCATGGCCCGTACCGCGTCTATGGCCCAGCCGACGACCGACTCGGTCTCCGGGCGCGGCACGAACACCCCGGGCCCCACCTGGAGTTCGAGGTAGCGGAAGTAGGCGTGCCCGGTGATGTGCTGGAGCGGTTCGCGCGCCTCGCGGCGGGCGACGACCTCCCAGTAGCGGGCGTCGAAGTCGGCGTCCTTGACGGTGTGCAGTGCGCCGCGTTTGACGCCGTGCACGAACGCGGCGAGCTCCTCCGCGTCGGTGCGCGGCGAGGGCACGCCTGCGTCGGCGAGCCGCTGGGTCGCCTGGGCCACCTCCGCGAGCAGCACGCTGCGGGGGCTTGGGGGTCGCCCCCCACTATGTTGCTGCACGCTCATCCTCCGGAAGTTCTTGTTACGGCCGGTGCGGCGGCCCGGTGCCGGGCCCGGTACTCAGGCCCGGTGGGCCGGCCTCATGCCGCGGCGAGCTTGGCGGCCGAGTCGGCGTCGACACAGGCCTGGATCATCGCGTCCAGATCGCCGTCCAGGACCTGGTCCAGGTTGTACGCCTTGAACCCGACGCGGTGGTCCGAGATGCGGTTCTCCGGGTAGTTGTAGGTGCGGATCTTCTCGGAGCGGTCGACGGTGCGGACCTGGCTGCGCCGGGCGTCCGCGGCCTCCTTCTCCGCCTCCTCCTGCGCCGCCGCGAGCAGCCTGGAGCGCAGGATACGCATCGCCTGCTCCTTGTTCTGCAGCTGGCTCTTCTCGTTCTGGCAGGAGGCGACGACTCCGGTCGGCAGGTGCGTGATGCGCACGGCGGAGTCGGTGGTGTTGACGGACTGCCCGCCGGGTCCCGAGGAGCGGTAGACGTCGATCCGCAGGTCGTTCGGGTTGATCTCGACGTCGACCTCCTCCGCCTCGGGTGTCACCAGGACGCCCGCCGCGGAGGTGTGGATACGGCCCTGCGACTCGGTGGCCGGCACCCGCTGCACGCGGTGCACACCGCCCTCGTACTTCAGCCGGGCCCACACGCCCCGGCCGGGCTCGGATGCCCCGCCTCCCCCGCGGGCCTTCACGGCGACCTGGACGTCCTTGTAACCGCCCAGCTCGGACTCGGTGGCGTCGATGATCTCGGTCTTCCAGCCCACGCGCTCCGCGTACCGCAGGTACATGCGCAGCAGGTCACCGGCGAACAGGGCGGACTCGTCGCCGCCCGCGCCCGCCTTGACCTCGAGGATGACGTCCTTGTCGTCGCTGGGGTCGCGCGGGACCAGCAGCAGGCGGAGCTTCTCGGTGAGCTCCTCGCGCTGCTTCTCCAGGTCCTTCAGCTCGGCGGCGAAGTCCGGGTCGTCCGCGGCCAGTTCACGCGCGGTCCCGATGTCGTCACCCGTCTGCTTCCAGGTGCGGTACGTGGTGACGATCGGGGTGAGTTCGGCGTAGCGCTTGTTCAGCGTGCGCGCGTTGGCCTGGTCGGCGTGGACCGACGGGTCGGCGAGCTTCGTCTCCAGGTGGGCGTGCTCGGCGACGAGTTCCTCGACGGCCTCGAACATCTTGGGCTCCTGCTGGTACGTGGGTGAAGGGGCGGACCAAAAACGCCGGTCCCGGCCTGCCCCGGGCGGGGGCGCGGCCGTGGACCGGCGAAATGGGGCTCGCTACTTCTTGGAGCCGGCGGCCTTGCCGAAGCGGGCCTCGAAGCGGGCCACACGGCCACCGGTGTCGAGGATCTTCTGCTTACCCGTGTAGAACGGGTGGCATTCGGAGCAGACCTCGGCCCGGACGGTGCCGGACTCGATGGTGCTGCGGGTGGTGAACGACGCGCCGCAGGTGCAGCTGACCTGCGTCTCGACGTACGCGGGGTGGATGTCGCGCTTCAAGGTGACTCCTAGGTTCGGGAGGGCGCCGGGTCGCAGCCGCGGGATGCGGGAGCGTGAACCGGAGCCGACGTACCAGTCTGCCAGGACTGGCGCCATCCCCCAAAACCGGGGGCCGCCGCCATTTGTTCCCGGGGCGGTGGCGCCGGCTCCGGGGGTCCTTCGACGGTCACGGTCCTCACGGGGCGCCCACGACGTCCTCGGCCTCACCGGTGGCCGTGTCGTCCGTGGCCGCCCGCGGGACCGGCTCGTCGTTCCTCAGGGCGTCCCAGACCAGCCGTGCCTTCGCCGGCTCGGGCACGAGGCGGTCGGGGTCGGCGGGGTCGTACCGCACCGGCATGGTCACCATGCGCAGGCCGGCGGGGTCGATGTCGCGCAGGCCGCCGGCGAAGGACATCAGGGAGTTCACCGAGCCCAGGCCGGAGTCGGTGGTGAGGGCCCTGGTGGCGGTGTCGGCGAGGTCGTGGAGCTTCCCGGGGTCGGTGAGGAGGCCGACGTCGTTCACCTGCTGGACCAGGGCCCTGACGAAGGCCTGCTGGAGCTGGATGCGGCCGAGGTCGGAGCCGTCGCCCACGCCGTGCCGGGTGCGGACCAGGCCGAGGGCCTGCGCGCCGTCGAGCCGGTGGGTGCCGGCGGCGAGACGCAGGTGGCTGTCGGGGTCGTCGATGTCCTCGGTGGTGGTGATCTCGACCCCGCCCAGCTCGTCGACGAGCTCCCGGAAGCCGCCGAAGTCCACCTCCAGGTAGTGGTCCATGCGCAGACCGGTCATCGACTCGACGGTCTTGACGGCGCAGGCGGCCCCGCCCGTGGCGTACGCGGAGTTGAACATCACTCCGTCCGCGGCGGGGTGCCTGTCGCCCTCGGCGCCGGTGCACCCGGGGCGGTCGACGAGGGTGTCCCGCGGGACGGACACCGCGGAGGCCTCGTCCCGTCCCTCGTGGACGTGCACGATCATCGCGGTGTCGGAGCGGGCCGTGCCGTTGTCGGTGCCGCCGCCGAGTTTCCCGTTGCCGCCGGAGCGGGTGTCGGAGCCGAGGACGAGGATGTTCTCGGAGCCGTCGTCGGCCTTCTCGGGCCGGTCCGCGCCGAGCATCCGGTCGATGTCGACGCTCCTGAGGTTGCCGTCGAGCGTGACGTACACGTATCCGAGGCCGGCGCCGCCGAGGGCGACGACGACGGCCGCGGTCCACGCCACGGCCCTCGTGCCCCGCCGCCACCCGCGGCCCCGGTCCCCGGGCCGGGGGCCGTCGGTCCGGTGCGTGCTCTCGGCAGACATAGGCAGCTCCCGTCCGCCCGGGTACCCCCTGCGGCCATACCGGAACCGGCCCCAAAACCACGTCCGCGGACGCGTCCGCAACCACGAGGGCCGCGCCCCGGATGTCCGGGAAGCGGCCCTTGTGGTGGGACGGGCGGGGCGAACGGCGAACGTCAGTCGCCGTTGCCGGGCGCCGGCGTCGTCTTCTGGATCTGCAGCAGGAACTCGCCGTTCGACTTCGTCTGCTTCATCTTGTCGAGAAGCAGCTCGATCGCCTGCTGCGAGTCGAGCGCGTGCAGCACCCGGCGGAGCTTCCAGGTGACGGCCAGCTCGTCGCTGCCGAGCAGGATCTCCTCCTTGCGGGTGCCGGACGCGTCGACGTCCACCGCGGGGAAGATGCGCTTGTCGGCGAGCTTCCGGTCGAGCTTGAGCTCCATGTTGCCGGTGCCCTTGAACTCCTCGAAGATCACCTCGTCCATGCGGGACCCGGTGTCCACCAGGGCGGTGGCGAGGATGGTCAGCGAGCCGCCGTCCTCGATGTTGCGGGCCGCACCGAAGAAGCGCTTCGGCGGGTACAGCGCCGTCGAGTCGACACCACCGGACAGGATGCGGCCGGAGGCCGGGGCGGCGAGGTTGTACGCACGGCCCAGACGTGTGATCGAGTCGAGCAGCACGACGACGTCGTGACCCAGCTCCACCAGACGCTTGGCGCGCTCGATGGCGAGCTCGGCGACCGTGGTGTGGTCCTCGGCCGGGCGGTCGAAGGTCGAGGAGATGACCTCGCCCTTCACCGACCGCTGCATGTCGGTGACCTCTTCCGGACGCTCGTCGACGAGGACGACCATCAGGTGGCACTCGGGGTTGTTGTGCGTGATCGCGTTGGCGACCGCCTGCATGATCATGGTCTTGCCGGTCTTCGGCGGGGCCACGATCAGGCCGCGCTGGCCCTTGCCGATCGGCGACACGAGGTCGATGATCCGCGTGGTGAGGACGCCGGGGTCGGTCTCCAGGCGGAGGCGGTCCTGCGGGTAGAGCGGGGTGAGCTTGTTGAACTCCGGTCGGCCGCGGCCGTGTTCGGGCGCCATGCCGTTGACGGAGTCGAGGCGGACCAGCGCGTTGAACTTCTCGCGCCGCTCGCCCTCCTTCGGCTGGCGCACCGCGCCGGTGAGGTGGTCGCCCTTGCGCAGGCCGTTCTTGCGGACCTGGGCGAGGGAGACGTACACGTCGTTCGGGCCGGGCAGGTAGCCGGAGGTCCGGATGAACGCGTAGTTGTCGAGGATGTCGAGGATGCCCGCGACCGGGATCAGGACGTCGTCCTCGGTGAGCTGCGGCTCGGAGGTCATCTCGTCGCGGCCACGGCGGCCACGGCGGTCGCGGTAGCGGCCGCGACGGCCGCGACGGCCGCCTCCGTCGTCGTCGTAACCGTCGTCCTGACGGCCGCCGCCCTGCTGCTGGTTCTGCTGACGGCCCTGGCCGCCCTGGTTCTGCTGCTGGTCGTCGCCCTTGCCCCGGCGGTCACCGCGGTCGCCGCGCTCAGCACGGTCGCCACGGTCAGCACGGTCGCCGCGCTCAGCACGGTCGCCACGGTCGCCGCGCTCAGCACGGTCACCGCGGTCACGGCCGCGTTCGCGGCGGTCACGGCGGCGGCCGTCACCGCCGTCGCCGTCGGACTTGGCATCGCCCTGCGACGGGGACTGCTGCGACTGCGCCTGGCCCTCGGCCTTCGCGTCGCTCTTCGCCTCGGCGGGAGCCTGCTCGGCCGCGGCGACCGGAGCGCCCGCGTCCGCGGTGGCTCGACGGCGACGCGTGACGGGGGCCTGCTCGGCCGGAGCCTGCTCGGCCGCGGCGGAGGCCTTCGGGGAGGGCTGGCCGGGAATGTCGATCTGCTGCTGGGCGGTGGCCTGTTCGGCGGGGGCCTCGGCAGCGGACTTCTTCTGGGCGGTGTCGCCCGTACGGGTCCTGGAGGTGGCGCGGCGCTTGGGCTTGGTCTCCGCCGCCTCGGCCGGAGCCTCGCTCTTCGGCGCGGCGGAACCGCCCGACGCCTGCGCTTCCTTGATGACCTCGATCAGCTGGCTCTTGCGCATACGCGCGGTGCCCCTGATGCCGAGGCCGGATGCGACCTGCTGAAGCTCGGCCAGCACCATGCCTTCGAGGCCGGTACCCCGGCGCCGCCGGGAGCCGGCACCGCTGGCAGGCGCGGAGGCGTCCGTGGCGGGCGCGGCAGCGGTCTCCTCGACACGTGCGCCCATCAGATCGGTGGTGTCGCTCACGAAGGGTCCTTCCCTGGAGCGGACGTCGGCCTGTCTGGCTCGGCGACCGGTTGTGCTGTCCGGCTTCGGTCCTTGCTGTGCGAACCGTGCCGGGGCGGTGGTCCGCCTGGACGGCGGAAGAGATATCTGGTGATGGCGCTTCCCGAGCCGTGGCATCCAGTGTCACGTGGCGTGGTCGCACCGATTCCGGAGCTCCCCCAGAGGGGGTACCCCCACCGGTGGGCCGTTCGGTGTCCGCGTACGACGTACTGCCCGCGTACGAAGCAGAGAACACAGTTGGGCTTGGGGGGCTCCCGGAAGAGTGTCTGTCCCGAGCGGGGACACGAGGCACCTCGCCATGGTGGAGTGCGGGTGCAGACTTGAGGTTAACACTACCGGATCCAACAAACATTCCCCCTCTCCTTGTCCGGCAACCGTGTGTCAGGTGGCGAGCGGAAGCACGCTCGCTCCCTGCGGATCGAGGCTGAGCCGGTTGGCGGCCCAGTCGTTGCCGGCCAGTGCTTCGACCTTTCCGGCGGTTTCCGCGTCGGCCAGCGCCATGACGGTGGGGCCCGCGCCGGAGATCACCGCGGGGACGCCGTCCGCGCGCAGCCGCTCGACCAGCGCCGCGCTCTCGGGCATGGCGGGAGCGCGGTAATCCTGGTGCAGACGGTCCTCGGTGGCGGGCAGCAGCAGTTCGGGACGCCTGGTCAGAGCCTCGACGAGCAGGGCGGCACGGCCCGCGTTGGCGGCGGCGTCGACATGCGGCACGGTGCGCGGCAGCAGGCCGCGCGCGGTCTCGGTGAGGACGGGTTTGCCGGGTACGAACACCACCGGCACGACGGACTCGGCGGGCTCCATCCTGATCGCGCGGGCCGCGCCGCTCTCCATCCAGGAAAGGGTGAAGCCGCCCAGCAGGCAGGCCGCGACGTTGTCGGGGTGCCCCTCGATCTCGGTGGCGAGTTCGAGCAGCGCGGTGTCGTCGAGCCTGGCCTCGGCGCCTATGGTCACGGCGCGGGCTGCGACGATCCCGGCGCAGATGGCGGCGGAGGAGGAGCCGAGGCCCCGGCCGTGCGGAATGCGGTTGGCGCAGACGATCTCCAGGCCGCGCGGCTGTCCGCCGAGCAGGTCGAAGGCGGTGCGCAGGGAGCGTACGAGCAGGTGGCTCTCGTCGCGGGGAAGGGTTTCACCGCCCTCACCGGCGATGTCGATGTGCAGCCCGGCGTCGGCCACCCGGACGACCACGTCGTCGTAGAGGCCCAGCGCGAGGCCGAGGGCGTCGAAGCCCGGACCGAGATTGGCGCTGGTGGCGGGGACGCGCACCCGGACGGCGGCGGCGCGGAACGCGGGACCGGCCATCGCTCGATGACTCTCCTTGAGCTGGTGACGGTGACAGTCGAAGACTGCCGGCCTGTCGAACTGTCGAATGACATTCGATGACGTACAAAACCCCTGGGACCGCCGCCGACCAGGGTGGCCGGCCGCTTCCCGAACCCCTCCGGACTCCTCCGGGCCGTGGTCCGGACCACGGAGACGACGCGGGACCGCGGCATATGCGGCGGGTGGGTTGAGTACAGCCTATCGAAGGAAGGTTCTGTGTCGACACAGGGCGCATGGGAGGCGCACGATGCGTGTCGTAAGCCCTCTGTGCCCCCCTTATGGGGAACTTCCCCGGACAAGCGCCTTCTTACGCCCGTCCTGCCCGCGCATGCTGCCACCGCCGGGCACGGAACGTCCGGGGCGGGTGGCCAAAAGGCCCGGGGCGCGACACCCCGGGCCTTCCGGTCGCGGCGGTCAGGCCAGTCCGAGCCGCTCGGCGGCCGTCGCGGCGTCGACCGGGACGGTGACCGGCTGCGGTGCCCCGGCGACGGCCCAGTCCGGGTCCTTCAGGCCGTTGCCCGTGACGGTGCACACGATGCGCTGGCCCGGGTCGACCTTGCCCTGCTCGGCGGCCTTCAGCAGACCGGCGACCGACGCGGCGGACGCGGGCTCGACGAAGACGCCCTCCTGCGCGGCCAACAGCCGGTAGGCGCGCAGGATCTCACGGTCCGTCACCTCGTCGATGAGGCCTCCGGACTCGTCCCGCGCGGCCAGCGCGTACTGCCACGAGGCGGGGTTGCCGATCCGGATGGCGGTGGCGATCGTCGCCGGGTCCTTGACGACCTCGCCGCGCACGATCGGGGCGCTGCCGGAGGCCTGGAATCCCCACATCCGGGGCCTACGGGCGGAGACGCCGTCGTCGGCGTACTCGCGGTAGCCCTTCCAGTAGGCGGTGATGTTGCCCGCGTTGCCCACCGGCAGGACGTGGATGTCGGGGGCGTCGCCCAGCATGTCCACGATCTCGAAGGCAGCCGTCTTCTGGCCCTCGATACGCACCGGGTTGACCGAATTGACCAACGCCACCGGGTAGTTGTCGCTGAGCGCGCGGGCGAGGGTGAGGCAGTCGTCGAAGTTTCCGTCGACCTGGAGGATCTTCGCGCCGTGCACCAGGGCCTGGCCCATCTTGCCGAGCGCGATCTTGCCCTGGGGCACGAGCACGGCGGAGACCATCCGGGCACGCACCGCGTAGGCGGCGGCGGAGGCGGACGTGTTGCCGGTGGAGGCGCAGATGACGGCCTGCGCGCCCTCCTCCTTGGCCTTGGAGATGGCCATGGTCATGCCCCGGTCCTTGAAGGACCCGGTCGGGTTCGCGCCCTCGACCTTGAGGTGGACCTCGCAGCCCGTGCGCTCGGAGAGCACCTGGGCGGGCACGAGCGGCGTGCCGCCCTCACGGAGCGTCACGACCGGCGTGGTGTCGGCGACCGGCAGCCGGTCCCGGTACTCCTCGATGATTCCGCGCCACTGGTGGGTCATTGCTGCTTACTCTCCTTCAACCCGCATGATGCTGGCGACACCACGCACGGTGTCGAGCTTGCGCAATACGTCGACGGTGCCGCCGAGGGCCGCGTCGGACGCACGGTGGGTGACGACGACGAGGGAGGCCTCCCCGTCCTTGCCCTGCTGGCGAACCGTGTCGATCGAGACACCGTGCTCGGCGAACACGGTCGCGACCTGGGCGAGCACACCCGGTTTGTCGGCCACGTCGAGGCTGATGTGGTAACGCGTGACGACCTCGCCCATCGGGGAGACGGGCAGCGCCGCGTAGGCGGACTCGCCCGGTCCGGTGGTCCCGCCGAGCCGGTTGCGGCAGACGGCGACGAGGTCGCCGAGGACGGCGGAGGCGGTGGGCGCCCCGCCGGCGCCGGGCCCGTAGAACATCAGCTGCCCGGAGGCGTCCGACTCCACGAACACGGCGTTGTACGCGCCGCGCACGGAGGCCAGGGGGTGGGTGAGCGGGATCATCGCCGGATGCACCCGCGCGGTGACGGATCCACCGTCCGCGGCCCGCTCGCAGATGGCCAGCAGCTTGATGGTGCAGCCCATCTCCCGCGCCGAGACGAAGTCGGCGGCGGTGACCTCGGTCATCCCCTCACGGTGCACGTCGTCGAGGCGCACGCGCGTGTGGAAGGCGATCCCGGCGAGGATGGCGGCCTTGGCGGCGGCGTCGAAGCCCTCGACGTCGGCGGTCGGGTCGGCCTCGGCGTACCCGAGCGCGGTGGCCTCGTCGAGCGCCTCCTGGTAGCCGGCGCCGGTGGTGTCCATGGCGTCGAGGATGAAGTTCGTCGTCCCGTTGACGATGCCGAGCACCCGGTTGACCTTGTCGCCGGCGAGCGACTCGCGCAGCGGCCGGATCAGCGGAATGGCGCCGGCGACGGCGGCCTCGTAGTAGAGGTCCTTGCCGTGCTCCTCGGCGACGGCGTGCAGGGCGGCACCGTCCTGGGCGAGCAGCGCCTTGTTCGCGGAGACGACGGACGCGCCGTGCTCGAACGCGGCGGTGATCAGCGTCCGCGCCGGCTCGATCCCGCCGATGACCTCGACGACGACGTCGAGATCGCCCCGTTTGACCAGGGCGGTGGCGTCGGTGGTGACGAGCTCCGGGGCGATGCCCTCGCGCACCTTGTCCGGGCGCCGCACGGCGACCCCGGCGAGCTCCACCGGGGCTCCGATGCGGGCGGCGAGGTCGGCGGCCTGCGTCGTCATGATGCGCGCCACCTCTGAGCCGACCACTCCACAGCCCAGCAGCGCCACCTTCAGCGGACGCGTACGCATCATCCGACCTCGTTTCCTGATTACCGTCTAGGTTGCACCAGTCTCACTCACCGGACGGAGGATTCTTCCCTTTGTCCGGATCGTGAGACATCAATTCCATCGGGAAGCAGGAAGAACCGAAGATCTTCCGCCGCTCCTTCTCTGCTTCCTTCTCCGTCTCCGGCGTTTCCCCTCACCCGACGTCGAGGCGGAGGAGGTCGTCCTCGGTCTCGCGCCGGACGATCGCCCGCGCCTCACCGTTCGCGACGGCGACGACGGGCGGGCGGAGCACGTGGTTGTAGTTGCTCGCCATCGACCGGCAGTACGCCCCGGTGGCCGGTACGGCGATCAGGTCGCCCGGCGCCAGGTCCCCCGGCAGGAAGGCGTCGCGCACCACGATGTCACCGCTCTCGCAGTGCTTGCCGACGACCCGGCAGAGCATCGGCTCGGCGTCGGAGGTGCGGGAGACGAGGGCGACGCTGTACTCGGCGTCGTACAGCGCGGTGCGGATGTTGTCCGACATCCCGCCGTCGACGGAGACGTACGTGCGCAGCCCGTCGAGCGGCTTGATGGTGCCGACCTCGTACACGGTGAAGGCCGTCGGCCCGACGATGGCCCGCCCGGGTTCGACGGAGATGCGGGGGGTGGCGAGACCGGCGGACTCGCACTCGCGGGTGACGATCTCGGTCAGCGCCTTGGCGATCTCGTGCGGCTCACGGGGGTCGTCGTCGCTGGTGTAGGCGATGCCGAGGCCGCCGCCGAGGTCGATCTCGGGCAGCTCGACCCCGTGCTCGTCCCTGATCTCCTTGAGCAGCCCGACGACCCGGTGGGCCGCGACCTCGAACCCGGACATGTCGAAGATCTGCGACCCGATGTGCGAGTGGATCCCGATGACCTCGAGACCGTCCAGCTGGAGCGCCCGCCGCACGGCCTCGGCGGCCTGCCCGCCGGCCAGCGGGATCCCGAACTTCTGGTCCTCGTGCGCGGTGGCGATGAACTCGTGCGTGTGCGCCTCGACGCCGACGGTGATACGGATCTGCACCCGCTGCCGCCTGCCGCGCGACTGCGCGATGTGCGCGACCCGGACGATCTCCTGGAAGGAGTCGAGCACGATCCGCCCGACCCCGGCCTCGACGGCCCGGGTGATCTCGGCCACGGACTTGTTGTTGCCGTGGAAGGCGATCCGGTCGGCGGGCATGCCGGCGGACAGGGCGGCGGCCAGCTCCCCGCCGGAGCAGACGTCGAGGTTCAGCCCTTCCTCGTGGAGCCACCGCACGACGGCCCGGGAGAGGAACGCCTTGCCCGCGTAGAACACGTCGGCGTCGTCCCCGAAGGCGGTGCGCCAGGCCTGCGCGCGGGCCCGGAAGTCGGCCTCGTCGAGGATGTAGGCGGGGGTGCCGAACTCCTCGGCGAGCCGTGTGACGGGGACCCCGCCGACGGTGAGCGCACCGTCGGCGTCACGGCTGACGGTCTGCGCCCACACCTTGGGGTCCAGGGCGTTGAGGTCGGCGGGCGGTGCGGAGTAGTGCCCCTCGGGCAGGACGTCGGCGTGACGGGGCCCGGCGGGGTGTGCGGAACGGCTCATTCTTCGCGTGCTCTCTCAGAGATGGTCGGGGGCGTCGATGCCGAGCAGGGACAGGCCGTCGGCGAGCACCGTCCCGGCGGCTTCGGCGAGCGCGAGCCGGGCGCGGTGGACGGCCGAGGGTTTCTCCGCGCCGAGCGGCAGCACGGCGGGGAGCAGGGGCTGCGTCGCATCGGCGACGGTGACGAGATGCCGGGCGAGCCGGTCGGGAGCGCGGTGCCGTGCGGCGGCCGCGAGGACGCGGGGGTGGTCGGCGAGGGCGGTGAGCAGCGGCCGGGTTCCGTTCACGCCGACGGGGCCGGGGGCGGGGCGAAAACCCAGGTCGGCGGCGTTGCGCACGAGGGCACGGGTGCGGGCGTGGGCGTACCGCACCCGGAAGAGGGGGTTGCTCTCCCTCTGCTCCAGGTGCTCGCCACCGATCCGCGGCCGGTCGTGCGCCGCGGGACGCAGCAACGCCCACCGCGCGGCATCCCGGCCCAGTGGCAGCGGATCGGCGGGGGCGGGAAGGGGGCGGACGTGGATCGGAGGGCAGCCGTCCCGGGCACCGTCGCTCTGCTCGTACCCGATGCCGCCGTCCACGCCGAGCACGGCGCCCCACTCGGGGGCGGGCGGGACGTCGAAGCCGACCCGTACGGGATACCCCTGGGCCCGCAGGATCCGGGCCAGCGCGTCGAGGTGCACGAAGGCACGCACGTCGGCCGCGCCACGCAGCAGCACAGGCTCCCGGCTCCTCTCGGGGAGATGCCCGTAAGGGGTGTCATCCGCGCCGAGGATCTCCGCCACGAGGGCGACGGACGCGTCGGCCCCCCGCAGGCTGATGTTGAGGAACCCGGGTCCGGTGATGACGACATCGCCGATGCCCTCGGCGCGAAGGAGACGGTCCCGAAGAACCCCGGCGACGTGCTGCGGCGTCCGGCCGGCCGGCCGGGCCAGCTGAAGGGCGACGTTGGTGGCGTACTCCCCGCACCCCCCGGGTCCCGGCGGCGCGACGACGACCCGCTCGGGCACGGCCACGCCCAGCTCCCCGTCGTCGACAGCACGACGCACCGCGCGCAGCACGGTGCGGGAGAGCTCGACGGGGGTCACGGGACAAGGGTAGGGGAGGAGGGGGGTGGAGAGGCGAGCCGACTCGGCCGGGGTCCCGCGATGTGGACGCCCGCACGGACGAACCGGGCGGCGCGACTACCCGGGAGCGTGCCCGGTGGCCCGCTCGGCACCCCCGAGGCCACCGCCGTTGCCCGTCCCGCCACCGCTCCCCCTGGCCCCCCGCCTCCGCCGCTCGACCAACCGCCAGGCCACCCGCACGAGTTCAGCGGGCTCGAAGGGCTTGGCGAGGAAGACGTCGACGCCGACATCAAGCCCGCTCTCGACCTCGTACTGGGTACAGGCACTGATGATGGCGAGCGGGAGGTCCCGGGTCCGGGGGTCGGAACGCAGCCGGGCCGCGGTCCTCAGCCCGTCGAGGCGCGGCATGACGACATCGAGGGTGACCAGGTCGGGCCGCACCTGATGAACGACTTCCAGACACTCGGCACCATCGGCCGCGGTCACGACCTCGAAGCCCTCAAGCTCGAGATTGACCCTGATCAACTGCCGGATGACCTTGTTGTCGTCCACAACAAGCACCCGGCGCGACGCCCCTGGCACAACTCGAGAGTAGGTCGGGACCGGCCACCGCGTCCGCGCTTTCCCCACTTCCACCCCCAGGGGTGGCCCCTCGAACGCACAGGGTGACCTCGCCCCTCCCCCGCGCCGCGGAAAACGGGTTCATGACCACCCCGCCGGAACTGGTACTGTTCTACCCGTCGAAGCGATCACCGCGACCGACACGCCCCCGTAGCTCAGGGGATAGAGCAACGGCCTCCGGAGCCGTGTGCGCAGGTTCGAATCCTGCCGGGGGCACCTTGCATGAGGTGCCCAAAGACCCCGCCATCAGCGCTTTCGCTGAGGACGGGGTCTTCGCGTATGTGCAGCCGTATGCCGCTCTGAGCGGGCGCATGTCGGGGTCTGTGGACGAGGCGTGGACGGGATCTTGAAGTGTTGTCCCAGGTGAGCCCCTGAAAACGACGAGGCCCCTGGACGGATGCCAGGGGCCTCGGACGCGGTCAGGATGTGTCAGTCGTACTCGCGGAGCAGATCCTCGATGCGCCGGTTGGCGACGTCCTGCCGCCCATCGAGGCACTTCGCGTAGCGGGTGAGCAGGACCTCAACGCTGTTGCCGGCCCGCTCGGCCACCTCGGTCGGGTCGACGCCCGCGTTGAGCCACGTCGACAGCGCCGAGTGCCGAAGGTCGTACGGCCGACTCGCGAGCGGCGAGGCCGCGACGGCCGGCGGAAGCGCGAGGAGCCGGGCCTCCTGCCACACGCGGTAGTAGGTCGAGGACGGGACGACCGCGCCCTTCTCGCTGAAGAACAGCCGCCCGTCGTCCACCGTGCCGAACGTGGCCAGGTGCTCGCGGAGCACGGCAACGAGATGCGGCGGGATGGGCACACGCCTGACGTCCTCGGTCGGTCGGTTCTTCAGCCCGCGGTCGTCATGGGTCTCCCCCGAATCGGTCCACTGCTTACCGACGGAGGGACGGGTCCGGTGGAGCAGTGCTGAGCCCCAGCCGTGTTCGGGGAGATTCAGATCAGTCTCGACGAGGCCGACCGCTTCCGCTGGCCGGAGCCCACCGAAGTACATAGCGGCGAACAGACCCACGAGTCGACGGCCACGAGCACGCCGGTACCCGCCGACGTAGGAGACGGCCGCCAAGAGGTTCCGAGCCTGCTCCGGATTAACAACCACCCGCGGATCAACCTGGTTGGACACCTTCGGTTTCTGCCAGCGAACGGCCGTGATCGGGTTCTCCCGCAGCTCCCCCAGGTCGACTGCGTAGTTCGCAGCATTGACGAGGGTCCGGCGCTTACGCCGCACGGTTTCCGCTGCTGCGGCTGTTCCGTCGAGCTTGAGTTTCAGAGAGTCGAGCACTGCGCGAGCCGTGGCAGGCTCGGAGAGATCAGCGAGCGGCCGAGACGCCTTGGACACCCAATGAAGAACGTTCCGCACGTCGTCCGGAACCTCGCGGTCGTTCGGCGCCGGCAGTACGAAAGCCCAATTGCGGAGTGTTTTGCGGATCGTCTCGTCAGACGGCCGGCCGGGACGCTCACCGAGAAGCTGCATGGTCACGCTGGTAAGCGATTCGTTAACGCCGTCGCGCGTGTTGGGGGCAGCATGCGGCCACTTCATGGCGAGGTATCGCAGTGCGAAGGCGTACCAAGACACGGCCGACTTCGTCTCTTCCATCGATGCCGGAAGACCGGTCCCCATGTCGAATTCCTCGCCATCACGCATCGCACGCATGAGCTTGGTGCGGTAGTGGTCGGCGAGGGCCTTGGTTCGGAAAGACTCGGAGAAGACGTTGCTGGCCACTGACCAGCGCACTCCGTAGGACGGCGTCTTTGTGTCCCGCTTACGGACGCTCCAGACCTTTACGTCGAGAGATTTCACGCGGCGGTCTCCAGCTGCCGCAGCCAGGTCCGGAAGTCGCTCCGCCACACTCGCAACTCTCCATTGGGGAGCTTGAACGCAGCTGGCCCCTGCCCGAGCTCACGCCATCGGTAGAACGTCCGCCGGGAGACTCCCCCAAGCTCATCAAGGATCTGCGGGACGGTCATCAGCTCGTCTTTCACGTCAGACTCCTTCCAGGGCTGCGAGTTCTTCGCGGGCGGTTTGGCGGTTGAGTTGGAGATCGCGGGCGATGGTGGCGGCGAGGGCGGACTCGCCGGGGGTGTGGCCGTGTCCGGCGTACTGCCAATCGGTCAGGACAAGGACGGTCTCCGGCTCGCGGTCGTCCAGGCGGAAGGCGGCGGCATCCTGCGCGGCGCGGTAGTCGGCGCGGGTCTGGCGGAGGGCGCCGAGGGTGGTGGAGTAGCGGCGGGACTTGGAGGAGAAGTGGCCGCGGAAGCCGAGCATGTGCGCCCACGCCCACAGCCGCCGGTCGGGATAGAGCGGGTCGAGGTCGCGGCATGCGGTGATCAGGCGGCGGGTGTGATCGGGGACGCCGTGGCGGTCGAGTTCGGCGAGTTCCCCGATGCGGCGGTCCAGGGTGCCGGTGTTCTCGGCCGCCTTGGTGGCGTACTTGGCGACGTAGGAGGCGACCGCCTGTTCGGTGATGTCCGAGCCGTCCCCGAACGCCTTCACCGGGCGCACGTCAAGCTGGGCGCCCCACCGGAAGGTCCGGGCGGGTTGGTCGGCGACCGCGGGGACGGAGACCGAGGTGTAGGAGTGCGCGGCGGCGACGCGGATCGCGTCGGCGAGAAGGTCGACCGTCGCCCAGGACGGCGGAGCGGTGTCCGGGCCGTCGGGTCCGTCGAGGCGGATCACGGCATGAAAGTGCAGGGCACCGCGTTTCTGGAACTCGGCGACCTTGCCGAAGGAGAGCCGGGCGCACTCTTTGAGCTCGCGTTGGGTGAGGCCGGCGCGGGCGGCGATCTCGCGGCGGAGCCGGTTGGTGAAGCGCTGCCAGAGCTGCCCGGCGTGGTTGTTGAAGAGGACGGCGCCCGCGTAGTCGTACGTCGCCGGGTCGAGGGCGGTGCCCAGTTCGGGTGCGTCCGGGGCGTGGCGGGCGCCGCAGCGGCAGGCGCCGCGGTCGGGCCGGTTGTGGACCGGGCCGAACGAGGGCGCGGTGAGGGTGGCGAACACGCGCGGGCGGTTGCGGACGGTGGCGGGGATGCCGTGGCGGGCGTCCCCGGCCAGGCCCGCGCGGATCAGGTGATAGGTGTCGCCCGCATAGGTCCAGGCGCAGGCGGGGCAGCGGGAGGCGCGGCGGTTGCCGCAGGCGACGCGGAGCCGTCCGCCGGGCTCGTGTTCGGTGGTGTAGTGGTGCAGGGTCTGGCCGGTGGTCTTGTCCTTGGTCAGGGTCCAGCCGGTCAGGTGGATGGGGTCGGCGCAGCCGCCGGTACGTCGGATCTGGTCTTGCCAGCGGTCAAAGCCGGGGGACCCGGCCACCCGCAGCAGATCGCCGAGGGTGACCGGGTCCAGGCCCGCCGCGGTGGCGGTGTCGGTCACGCGAACACCTCCTGCCGGGCGGTCAGGAAGGCGGTGCCGATCCACTGGGTGTAGGCGGGCGGGATCGCCTCGGTCAGTTCCTCGCGGACGTCGGTCCAGGTGATGTCCATGGCGGTCTGCATCTCGGGGACGGTGGCCTTGCCGCCGCCGTTGCCGTAGGCGGCGACGTAGGGGCCGGTGCGGTGGACGCCGTGGCGGTGGCCGCGCACGTAGCCCCGGTGCCGGGGGTGAGACGGCCGGGGGGTGGCCCAGCGGCCGAGTTCGAAGTTGCGGTGCCGCAGCACGCCGAGTCCGAACATCTCCCCGCACAGGGACAGGTCCTTGCGGATCTGTGCGCGGCCGTTGGGCTGCTCGATCACGTACGGCAGGCCCGAGGCGTTGAGGAGGTCGCGGGTGGCGGCGACGTGGTCGGTGTGGGTGCCGCCCCAGCTCTGAGAGGCGTTGGTGCCCACGGTCAGGGCGCAGCCGGCCTGGCAGGGCGGGGAGGCGTGCACGAGGGTGTACCGGTCGATGGCGCCCGAGTGGATCAGGTGGGTGAGGTAGGTAAGGGCGTCGCCCCGGTGGTAGGCGAAGGGGTAGCGGGGGCGGTCGGCGATGTCGCAGCCGTCGACCGCGAATCCGGCCCGGTGGTAGCCCATGGCGGCCCCGCCGGCGCAGGAGAACAGGTCGAGTATGCGCGGGAGCACCATGGCGATCACCTCCCGGCCCGGACGAGGGCGGCGGGGTGAGTGGTGCCGGTGCCCCAGCAGGTCGGGCAGGCGGTGCGGAGGGTGGTGCGGGTGCCGTCGGTGTGGCGGGTGCCGGTGGTGATGGCGACGATGGGGAAGCCGTCGCAGTCGCGGCAGACGCGTGTGGTCCGGGTGCGCTGGGGCATCATGGGGGTTCCCTTTCGGGTCCGTTGGATCTGGATGGGTGGGCCCCCGGAGCGGCGGAGACTTGGCGGTTGAGGCCGCTCCGGGGGTTGGTCAGTTGTGGACGTTGCGCCTGCCGTGGCCCTTGGCCGCGTACATTGCTGCGTCGGCCGCGGACAGCGCGTCGGTGAGGGCCGGGACGGGCAGGTCGGTGCGGTGGCAGAGGCCGACCGAGGCGGAGACCGGCAGCAGGTGTCCGTCGTGGGCGACGGGCCGACACAGGGCGGTGTGCAGCGCGCTCGCCCCCAATGTGTGGGCGGGGTCGGTGACGATGACCGCGAACTCGTCCCCGCCGAGGCGGGCGGCGACGCCGTGACGGCCGCTCCAGTCCCGCAGTCGGCGGGCGGTCGCGGTGAGGACGGCGTCCCCGGCACCATGGCCGTGCGTGTCGTTGATGCTCTTGAAGTCGTCCAGGTCGATCAGGACGACCAGCGCGGCCGGGTGCCGGGTGAGCAGGTGCTCGGCGCGGGTGGTCCAGCCGGCGCGGGTGTGCAGGCCGGTCAGCGGGTCGCGGCGGGCGGTGGCCAGTCGGCGGACCAGGAGGCCGCCGTGGACGGCCCAGCCGAGCGCCGGTAAGGCGGCGGCGATCAGGGTTTCCACGGCTCACCGTCCCTTGTGCAGGTCGTTGACGAGCAGCCGCAGGACGACGGCGACCACGGCGACGGAGACGCCGGTGACGGCGACCGCGAGGAGCATGGAGACCAGGACCGCGCCGATGACCAGGACCACGGCGGTGCCGCCGCCGACCAGGGCGAGCGCGGTACCGGGCGTGAGCTGAACCGTCGGGCGGAACGGCACCGGGGCGATCGGGGCCGGCGGCGGGACCGAGGTGCCGGGGGTGATGGTGGTCGGCTGGACGACGACCGCGGGCGGGGTGAGGCGGCCGGTGGGCTGGGGCATGGTCGGGGGCTTGGGCCGGAACATCAGCGGATCTCCTTTCGGCGGTTACTTGACGGCGGTGTCGATGACCGGGGCGAGCAGGCTGTCGGCGAGGAGGTAGCCGCCGAGGAGGAGCACGGCGATCAGCCACCAGGGCGGGTGGACGAGCTTGACGCCGAGGACTCCGACGCAGAGCAGGGCGAACCAGAGCGGGACATCCATGGGTGGCCTCCTAGCGGACCTTGCAGCGGTGGGTGCGGGCGGCGAGCTGGGCGGCGGACTGGCTGGAGTAGTCGGCGGACCAGCCGCAGCCGTCGTTGGCGCAGACGGCGGCGTGCTTGGTCTGGCCGTGGCGGTCGCGGTGGGTGCCGATCTGCACCGGGCCGATCCGCATCACGGAGTGGAAGAAGTCACGGGCGGGCATGTCAGTCGGTCTCCTCTCGGGTCGTGTTCGGGTCGGGGAAGGAGGCGCGGATCCCGGCGGCGGTGGCCGGGTCGGGGGTGCGGCGGGCGGCCTCCTCGGCGAGCAGGTGGGCGAGGAAGGGCCGGTCGGCGGCGGTCATCTCGCGGGCGGCGTCAAGGTGGTCAGCGGCGGTCAGGTCGGCCGGGTCACGGGTCATGAGTTGTCTGCCTTCCGGGTCAGGCGAGTTGGGCGGCGATGGCATCGGCCAGGTGCGGCGGGACACCGAGACGGGCGCGCAGGGTGTCGGTGTCGATCCGGGCTCCGGTCCGGGACTCGTGGTCGGCGGCGACCTTGCGGGCGTGGTCCACCAGCGCGGCCGGGACCGGAACCGCTGGCGGAGTGGGAGCCGGGTCGGCGGCCGGGAGGGCCGGGGCGTCATCGGCGGCAACCACCGGCACCGGGGTGAGGTCCGGGTCGGCGACGGCGGGCGGCTCCGGTTCCACCTCGGGCACGGGGTCCGGGTCCGGTGTGGTGGGTGCCGGCGGAGCCGGGGAGGTATCCGTGGAGGAGTGGGCGAGGAGGGTGCCGCCCATGAAGGCCAGGGCGGGCCAGGCGGCGACCAGGATGCGCAGCCAGGCCGGGACCTCGGTCAGGTCGAGGAGTCCGGCGGTGGCCACGTTCGCGCCGAGCGAGGCGACCAGGGCGATGAGGAACCAGCACCAGGCCAGCCGGGACGGCCCATCGGTACGCAGCCGACGCCAGGCGGCGACCAGCAGCAGATCCACGCTGACCGGGTAGGCCCAGGCTTTCCAGCCGTCCTGTCCCGCGGCGGCGGCCAGGTCGTGCAGGTGGGCGAAGGACAGGGCACCGGCGATGACGGCCTGGACCAAGACGGCGTCCACGCGCAGGGCGGAGCGGGGCATGAGGCGTGTCCTTCCTGACTCAGTCGGCGGCGTGGCCGGTGCCCCAACAGGTGAGGCACAGCGCGGTCTGGTGGTTGTCGGTGGCGCGGCCCTTGCGAGCGCCGACGCGGACGGTTTCGGCGATCTCGCCCTTGCCGTCGCAGTCGGGGCACTTCGCGGGCTTCGGCTTCGGTGTGGTCGTGCGGTGGGTGGTGGGCTTCTTCGCGGCGGGCATGAGGAACCTCCCGAGCAGGGGTCAGGCGGCGGCCGGGGCCGACTCGACGGCCGGGGCCGGAACCGGGGCGAGGGTGCCGAGGGCAGGCCGGAACGGCGCGAGGGCGGGCAGGTCCGGGGTCAGGTCGGCATGCCGGTTGCAGGTGTTCACGGCCTGGCGCAGCGAGGTGTGCGGGGCACGGATCCGGGCCCAACCGCCGGACAAGTCACCGGTGACGGCGACGCCGGGGGTGTCGGTGGGGATCTGGATCGCGGCCAGCACGGCATCCGGGGCGATGTCGCCGAAGGCCATGTTCGCGCTGCTCTCGTCGTTGACGCGGTGGGCGGTGCGGCCGGTGAGCTGGGCGCGGAGCATGGTGATGCCCCTGCCGAGTTCGGAGCCGAAGCGCTGCCCGCAGATCTCCAGGTAGATGCCGGCGGCACGGCCGAGTTGGGCGAGCCGGGCCAGGGCGGTGATGATGCGGTCCCGCCGTTTTTCCTCCTCCTTGCTGGCGTACAGGGCGAGTTCGGCGACCTCGTCGACCAGGACCACCACCGGCACCGGCCGCAGGTCCTCGGGCAGGTCCCAGATGTCGGCGGCGATCTCGGCATCCGGCACGTCCGCGGTGATCCGCTGCTCGGCCCGGATGAGCCGGTAGACGTCCTGCATGTGGGAGACCAGCGCGTCGAGGAGTTCGGCGGCGGTGTCGGGGTTGTCGGCGAGCGCGGAGAAGCGGCGGGCCAGCGGGAACAGTTCCACGCCTTGCTTGCAGTCGATGCCGACCAGGGCGACGTGTTGCGGGGCGAGCGCGGCGACCAGGTTGCGCTGGTAGACGGACTTGCCGGACTCCGTGGCGCCCAGGGTGAGCGCATGCGGCACCGTGCGGTAGTCGCGGTAGTGCACGGCCCCGTCCTCGCGCAGGGCGACCGGGACCCGCATCGGCCGGGTGTCGACCAGGGCCGGCATCTGCACCCGCTTGAGCACGTCGTAGCCGGTCATCCGCACCTCGACCACACCCGAGCGCAGCTCACGGGAGGTGACCCCGTACAGGGCGAAGGAGTGGCGCAGCCGGTCACACGATGCAGCGACGTCGAAGGCGTCCTGACCGGGCCGGAGCTTGAGCCGCAGCACCAGGCCGGTCCGGGTCACCCGAAGACGCAGGATGCGCGGGGCCCGAGGACCGGGGATCGGCCGGTTGGTCACCCGCGCCACGGTCAGGCGCCAGCGCGGGGCCGGGACGGTCAGGCCGCAGGCGTCCATGACCGAGCCGTAGCGGACCAGGACCCGCAGAACCGCGAGGGTGACCCCGAAGGTCAGCCAGTACCAGGCGGGGCGCCGCCACCGCAGGAGACCCGCAGCGGCAACGACCGGCACCAGGGCGACTAACAGCCACGTCATGGCTCAGGCCGCCTTCGGCTGCGAGGCACCGGCGGTGAGCGAGGTGACCGCGACCGCGCGGAAGGCGATCCCGTGCCGCTTCTGGCCGTTGAACTCGTTCTCCCACGGCGAGGCGACCAGGCCGGTCAGGACCACCGGAGTGCCCATGGCCAGGTCCTCGGAGACGCCGGGCTGCGGAACGGTGAGCTTGAGGATCTCCACCTCGTCGGGCGTGGAGAACATGACCTCCACGACCATCAGCGTGATGCCGTCCTTGTCGAGGGCGATCTCACCGGTGCGGCGGTCCTTCACCTTGGGCTGCGGGGCCTTGGCGACCATCACGGTCGCGTTGGCGGTGTCCACGGGAATCTGACGCATCGTCTTGTCTCCTGTAGCAGTGAGGCGTTGACCGACATCCCGTCGGTGAGATCAGGAGACCGTGAGAGGGGGTGGACGCATCACCGTCCGTATGGACGTTTGGGGACGTCTGAGCTACCGTCAAAACGTCCCCATCGGTCCCAGTGAAGGGCACGCCATGGCGAACGAGCGTCTGCGCGCGGCGATTTCAGCGAAGGGCGAGACGATCCAGTCTGTTGCCGAGCACGTCGGAGTGGATCCCAAGAGCGTCGAGCGGTGGATCACCACCAGCCGCACTCCTCACCGCGGGCACCGCTGGAAGGCAGCGAGCTTCCTCGGAGTCGATGAGGTCTATCTCTGGCCCACGGTGGAGAAGCAGGCGGAGAAGGCCAGCACATCCGAGCTGATCACGTACTACCCGCACCGTGGCGCAGTGCCCGCACCACTGTGGTCATCGCTCATCGAGAAGGCGACGGATCAGCTCGACATCCTCGTCTACGCAGGCCTCTTCCTCTTCGACGGCCATCCCGATCTGCCGGAGCTGTTGGCCGAGAAGGCGAAGGCCGGCGCCCAGGTCCGCATCCTGCTCGGAGACCCCGACTCCGCAGCGGTCCGCCAGCGAGGCGAAGAGGAGGGCATCGGCGACGACCTGGCCGCACGTGCCCGGATCACCCGTCGCTACCTCGAGCCCGCCATGTCGACGCCCGGGGTGGAAGTCCGGTTGCACGAAACGATTCTTTACAACTCGATCTACCGTTTCGACGAGGACGTTCTCGTGAACCCTCACGTCCTCGGAGCCCCCGCCGGGCAGAACCCGGTGATGCACTTCCGGTACCTCCCTGGAGCGCGGACCTTCCGGCACTACATGCGGAGCTTCGACTACGCGTGGGAGCGGGGCCGGGCGGCGTAGCAGGTCCGAGGCGTGCGACGCTGAACACATGGCCCGTGTTGACTACTTCAACGATCCGAACGCTCCGAAGGCGAACAGCCTCGTCCCCTCCGTGACCGCCGTGGCGCGCAACGAGGCGGGAGACGTCCTGCTGATCCACAAGACCGACAACGACCTCTGGGCCCTGCCCGGCGGCGGCATCGACCTGGGCGAGTCAGCCCCGGACGCGGCGGTACGCGAGACGAAGGAAGAGACCGGCTTCGACGTGGAGGTGACCGGCCTCGTCGGCATCTACACCAACCCTGGGCACGTCATGGCGTACGACGACGGCGAGGTCCGCCAGCAGTTCTCCATCTGCTTCCACGCCCGCATCACCGGCGGCCGGCTGCGGACGAGCAGCGAGAGCAAGGAAGTCGCCTTCGTCGCCCCGGGCAAGCTGGACGAGCTGAACATCCACCCGTCGATGCGCATGCGGATCGAACACGGCCTGGCTGACAGGGCAGAGCCCTACATCGGCTGACGCGCCATGCGGTCGAGGGTCCGCTCGACAGCGCCCTGAAGGTACGGCCGTGCCTTGCTGATCGCGTTGTGCACCTCACTGCCCGGTTCGTAGCGGACGAGGATCTCGTCAATCCGGGTGTCAAAGTCGAAGGACTGTCCCGCGGGGCCGGTCGTCATGTCGGCCAGGATGAGGGCATCCAGGACCGGCGAATCCTCCCGCTCGTAGAGGGCCAGCTCTGCCGAGAGCCCGCGTTGTTCCGCCTCGTACACGGCTCCAGAGTGATGAGCGACCAGCCGCACCAGGCGCGCCGGCGCACCCAGCGATTCGAGGTACCGGGCGCCGTCGAGGGGATGGAAGCCGGTGTCCCGCAGCTCGGGTGCGTACCCGATGTCATGCAGCCACGCGGCAGCGACGAGGAGGTCCTGGTCAGCCTCGGACACAGCCGCGGAAGCTTCCCGCGCCCGAGCGGCCACGGCCTGAGTGTGCAGCCAGCGGTTCCCGAGCGGAGGAAGCAGGGACTCAGCGAGTTCGGCCGCTCCCTTGGACGTGTCCAGTGCAGAAGGCATGCATGGAACGGTAGCCGAGCAGAGCGGAGAGCCGACAGGCCACGATCGGGACCGATGCTGATCATCGGTGCGGTAAGACTTTCTCTACTTCATCAAGGCCCGCGCACGGCGCGGGCGCGCGCCGCCTTGTCGGCGGGGCCGCCGCTCTGTCTTCGCCAGCGGCGGCCCCGCCCGGCGGCGCGCTACGTGCAGCGGACAGAAGACAGGAAGGCACCCGCGGGTCAAGGACATGCCTCCGGCGGGGGCGCTCAGGCTCCGAGATGGCGGTGGCGCCGTTCGCGAGCGCCGGCCGAGTGTGGTGCAGGGGAAAGGCTCCCATCCCGCCTGCCATCGACCCAGGCAGAGCCGAGCAGACGCGGCCCAGGGCGTCAAGGTCGTTCGTACGGTGGCGCGCTCCACCTTGACGCCCTGAACCACGTCCGCTCCACGGTGTGTGGGTCGACGGCAGACGGGATGGGAGCGCGGGGTGCCTGTTACCTGTTAGGCGAGGTCGGCCGCCATGGCACCGCCGCCATAATCCAACACCGAGTACATCTCAAGGTCCTAGCAGATTGCGTCTAGAGCGCCTCTACTCGAAATGTTCAGACATGCTGGCGGTCGGCGATATCGATGCGCTATGAAGGGCTTTGGCTAACTCGTACCGTCTGTCGACCTGTTCGCAAGAGACTGCATACGCACATCCCCCGGAGCTCGCGAAAAGAGGATGTCGAAGTAGTCCTCCCATTGCTTCTTTGCCCGCCCGAGCAGTCCCGCCCAATCCATGGCGTCCATTTCGCGAGGCCGCATGTCATCGATCTTGGAGAGAACGTCCGTCGCCTTCTCGATCTTATCCGCGACCAGCAGTCCGGACACCGACCGAAAATCCGAATACCGCGCCAGCGTCGCATGTTGAAGCTTGTACACATAGCGTTCGTACCGGTTCAGGTGATCCCAATCCACCTTCAAGCCGGGGCGCATGAACTCGACGACTAGAAGCTGGTTTCCGGACGAAAGAACCAGGTCCATCCGGGCGTTCCAGTACTCCCCGTACGCTTCCTTTGCCACCTCATCCACGAGCGCTTTTACGCTCTTTTCTACCCTGAAAGTCTCCCATCGAGGTGAGACAAGCCAGGGATTCTCTGCAATATAGTCCCGCACCTCGTTTTCAAGCTCACGATTCTTAATTCTCTCTTCCAGCCCAGTAATCAGATTCAGCTGACTCTTGACGCGCTCGGCCGCATGAAGCGCGCTCATGACGCGCGATTCCGCCAGGATCTTCACCAGCACCTCGGCATCCATGGTGTCAGCCTCAGATAGATCATCAATGAGCCCTCGAAGCCGGCCACCCTCCCAAGCTGTAAGCATGGCTTCCGCGAGATCCGCAAATTGCTCATCATTCAGCGAAGAGATGCGGGCAATTGAGGTCAGCGCCTTCTCCACAATTTTCCGCTCAGGCTTTTCCAGCTTGCCAAGCCTTACGGAGAAGGGCGTCATTCGCTTACGCATCGCGTCAACCTTGGCCTTGGACCGTAGGCCCTGCCAGATACGCAGAAGCGACTTGACTCGGGCTTTCCCCCACTCCAACAGAGGCTGAGATGCCTCCATCTCCCAATTTACTCGCTGCCGTTCAGTGGAAATCAGGTCCCGCTTCTGCTCGTCGAGAAAGTCTGCTTCTACACGCCCGGAAAGATAACTCGTCCCCTGTTGACCACCGAAGCCACCGCTGAGATTGAAGAGGAACGGCCGCTGGGCGAGCTTGTGATGACTAAAGACGGAAATACCCGTCAGCTCTTCTTCGCCGATCGGTTCTTTATAAAAGACAAACTTCCAGCGAACCTTATGACCATCCGGAAGGGTCTCCAGGCCCCAGCCATCCTCAATAACCACTCCTTCCGGCAACTGGTCATCCGTGTAGTCGCTCGGAAACGAAAACTCTATCCTCTCGACATCCTCAGAGTCCGAGATAGGCTCGCCATTTACGTTGACGTGGAACTCGTCTGCGCGTTCCAGCAAGAGGAACCTGCGAGCCATACTAGTTCTGAATTGGGCGGCATTGGGCGTGACCTTCAACGACAGATCACTCAGAGTGATAGTGGTGCCGTGGTCGCCTTTTCGCCCGTCGGCTGGTTCCGAGTACTCCAGTACCTCGACCGCCAAAGGCTGGCTTTCGGCGTAGGAATCGGCATCCTCGATCAACTGCGTCGCGTCGAGACGGAAGACTGTTCGCTCGCCAGTTTCCTTGCTGACCGTTTCCACGGTCACGAATCTCGCAATTCCGAATCCCGCGAACTTTCCGATACCCTTCCGCCCCATCATCGGGCGACCCTCGGGCGTCCTGTCGTTACCTCGATCCTTTCGTCGATCGTATCCAACGTTCAGGTAGCGCCCCTGACACTGGGCGAGCGTCATTCCCTCGCCGGTGTCTGCAATTACGATCTCGGAGGCAGGTCCAATCTTCGCCGGCAGAGTGATATCGACGCTTCGAGAGTCTGCGTCCCATGAATTAGAAACCAGCTCCGCGATTGCCGCCACTGGCGACTGATACATGTCAATGCCGAGATGCTCGATAACTCGGCCTCGAAATCGAATCTCCAGCTGAGGCGCGACGGTGCTCATGGATTCCCCGTTCGTCATGGAACGTGCTGATTCAGATCGATCAAGCTATCGCGTGGGCGGTGGAGGGCACCACCGGTTCGGCCCAGTCCGCTGGGATGAGATCGAACGAGGGGCGCCGCGTTTGGCGACCATCGCAGCCTTTGTTCGCTTCCCATACTCGAAGGCGGCAGTGGGTTGGAGCACGAGCCCACCGGATTGGTTCGGGACGCAGTGACGAGGAGTGAGGGCCTACCGGTACGGCCTGCCGGGCGGTGACGCTGGGCTGTCCCTGGACCGTGCGAGGGGGCTCAGGGGTGACCGGTGGCGACCGACGATGACAGGTCGGCTACCAGGGTGACCCAGGAACGCGCAGGTCAGGAAGTCTCTCACCTACTGGTTCGCTCCGGAGGGTGCCGTGGCTGCGCTCTTGTCAGTGGTAGCCATTACCGTGTCGAAGATCGTCACATCGCTGCTGCCGAGGGGGACGCATGGGTGGTCAGTTGCGTGTTGGTCAGGTCTATCGGTACGCCACGGGGAAGGACCCGAAGCCAGCGGAGCTGGAGGGGTACCCCAACTTCCACCACGTCACCCACTCCCCCGATCTTCCACGGGCCTTGCTCGAGGCTGGCATCAACGGCATGGCGAAGGTGCGCACTCCGGGTGGGGAGAGGCGGCCGGTGATCCTAGTACGGTCGAGCCCTTGGAAGGCTGGTACCGAGCAGACGCCCTGGCACGACGTGTTCGACATGGACAACGGGCACGTTCGCTACTTCGGCGATCACAAGGCCAGCACCACGGTCGCCCCGGGGAAGACCATCGGGAACGCCGCTCTGCTGAATGCCTTCGCTGGGCACCAGGGGCACACGCCCGATGAGCGCGCCGGCGCCGTCCCCTTGTTGCTGTTCCGAGCGGTGTCGCGCAGCGGGAAGGTGAAGGGGCACGTCGAGTTCTGTGGGCTGGGCATCATCGAGCGGGCCGAGCGGCTGGTGCAGTGGGGCGGCAGTGACCACACCACGTTCACCAACTACGTGTACGACATCGCCCTGTTCGACCTCACCGACGAGGACGACAAGGTCTCTTGGGAGTGGATTCACTCACGCAGGAACAAGGACCTGAGCGACGCAGAGACGCTTGAACTGGCTCCGCGGGCGTGGCGGGAGTGGGTCAAGAACGGCAGTTCGGAGCTTCCGCGGCTCCGCCGGCGTGTTGCGCGGGCCAAGGTGACCAAGGTGCCCGAGCAGCGGCCGAAGGCGGGAACGGCCGAGTCCAAGGATCTGGAGCTGATCTACAAGTACTTTGACGGACGCAAGCACGACTTCGAGGCTGTTGCCTCCGCGGTCGCAGCGCGAGTTCTGCGGGGCGCAGGGAACAGCTACGTCGAAGGGTGGCTGACCCAGCGGTCCGGCGATGGAGGGGCTGACTTCGTAGGCAGGCTCGACATCGGCAGCGGACTGGCCGGCACGAGCCTCGTCGTCCTCGGACAGGCGAAGTGCGTCCGACTCGACCACGTCGTGTCCGCCGACCAGATCGCTCGTGTCGTGGCTCGTCTCCGCCGCGGCTGGATCGGTGTCTACGTCACGACCGGGGCCTACTCCGTGCCGGCGCAGACCGAGATGGTCGAGGACCAGTACCCGATCGTTCTGGTCAACGGACTGGACCTGACGCGGGAGCTCAGGGGAATGGCCAGGGACGATCACGGTGGAGACCTCGAAGCCTGCATCGAGCACATACTGCGGGTCCGCGAGACCGCGGTCACCAACCGTCGGCCGGAGGAGATCCTGCTGGAGTAGGTAGGCATCCCGGCGACGCACGGCCTATTCGTGGACGGGGCGGCCCCTTCGAGGTCCCCACAAGCCTCTGAACTGCTGTTATGTCGCGAGCTAACAGGGCCTCCGGAGCCGTGTGCGCAGGTTCGAATCCTGCCGGGGGCACCTTGCACGAGGTGCCCAAAGACCCCGCCATCAGCGCTTTCGCTGAGGACGGGGTCTTCGCGTATGTGCGGGCGGATGCCGCCGGAAGCAGCCGCTTGCCGAACCGGCGCCCCGGAGTTGCAGTGGCGCTCGACCGGGCCACTGAGGCTCCACCCATCTCAGCGACGCCGCCGCCCCAAGGTCGGCAGCCCGCCGGATACCGTCCTGATACGGACGCCCTTCCCCTTCGAAGCAGGCCTCTCCGGCAACGGCTCCGATCGCCAGGAAGCTGCGTCTTCCTCAGCCTTCGCATGCCGCTCGATGTCGGGTTGCTCCCTGAGAGCCACGCGGGCCTCTTCCGCATCGTCCAAGCCCGTGAGCTCACGTACAGCACCGCGGCATCGGGCCAATGGCTCCAGGACATACGTGACGTTCCGTGGTGGCGCGATGAACCTGGCTTTCGCCCCAGCCGCAGGATGCAGGGCCACCTGGGGCTCACCTTCGTCGTCCGTCCACAGCCACACACGTATGCGTGGCCGGCTCCCCTGCCCCCTGCGTTCACCACAACTGCATCCTGCCCGCGCCGGCCGAGGATGTGAGGGGGGCGCATCGCGTCCCCCTCTCCATGCCCGTTCTGCGCGTGGACCCAGGGAAATTGGCGATCCTTCGCGGAAGGCCCCTTCGAGGGTTCCGACACTCGATCGCCGGGGCGTCCGGGACATCGAAGTGGGCCGGCGAGCGCCGGGCCCGTTCACCGGCGACCGTGCGCTACCGAACGACAGGGAGGATAAAGAGTAGGATTGATGGCATGAGTGACCCTACCGGCAAGTACTCGATCACCATGCCGCGCGACATCGCCGAAGCCGCCAAGGCCCGCAGCGGCCCCTCCGGCCTGTCCGCCTACGTGGCCGCGGCCGTCGCCCGTCAGATCGAACGGGACAACCTCAACGAGATCATTCAGGTTGCCGAAGCCGAGCACGGGCCTGTCACGGACGAGGAGATCCAGTCGCTCCGCGACCAGCTCCACCAGGCACGCCGCGAGCAGACGCAGGGCGGAGCGAGCGCCGCGTGACCCGCTCTCCCGCCACCCCCGGCGGCACCCTGGTCCTTGACAGCGAAGGGCTGGCCAAGGCCGTCCTGCGAGACCGAACGGTGACCGGGTGGCTCGCCCTGGCCCGCACCGATGACCTGCGTGTGATCACTTCGGCAGCCACCCTCGTGGAAGTGGTCCATCCCCGGATCAACCGCCCGGCGCTGGAGTGGACCCTTTCCCGCCTCGTCGTCGAACCGGTCACCGAGTCGATCGCCCGGCACGCCGCCGCACTCCTCGCCGACGCCGGCCTGCACGGCCACAAGCACGCCATCGACGCCATGCTCGGCGCCACCGCCCTCACCGCGCCCGGCCCCGTCACGGTCCTCACCTCCGATCCTGAGGACGTCGCAGCGCTGTGCGGCGGGCGCATCACAGCGATCAAGGTCTGACTGCGTGCGTTGAGCACCCGGGTCTGGGCCGGGGCGCGTCCACGGCTGCCGACGTCTTCGAGAACCGGCCCGCCTCCGGAACCGAAGCGGACCTTCCCACCGGCGTCGCCCTCCCCCTGGCCCAGGAAAATGACGTGCTGCTCACAGAGATCCTCCGCGTGGGACGCCCGGCCGCGGCCCGGGTCGTCGAGCCGGACGAGGCAGGCTGCCTCCTCGGCCCCACCTGCTGCCCTTCCGCCCGGACCGGTGTGGGCTCGACCCGTGGTTCCTGGCCGGGTTCCTCGCAGCGGAGCAGAACGTCAACGCCGCAGCCACCGGCACATCCATCATCCGGGTGGGCTCTTCCAGATCGTCCCCTACCGCGACGCCGACCTCGCATGCCTCTGCCTCTACGGCTGCCACCTGCTCAACCGTCTGCCACGACGAGGAGAACTTCGGGCTTGTCTTCGACGAGGTCTTCGAGGACAAGATGGCCAAGCACATCGGCACCATCGCCGACATGGGACGGCAGTACTTCAGCCACGACGACAGCTTCAAGCAGTCGCTCGACCAGAGTGCGCGCCGGGCGGCTCGGCGGATGACCCGCTGGGAGGAGAACATCGACGACGAGGCGGCCTGACCCACACGCCCTGCCTCCAACCCTCCGGCGGCCGACTCCACCCCGTCAACCGTCCTGGCGGAAAGAGAGACCCGCGATCACGGACGTTCCGCGCGTGGGGCGGGGCCGGACGGTCCAGGCGGTGGCGAGGCTGTCGACGAGGATCAGACCCCGGCCGTTCTCGGAGTCCGTGTCCGGGTGGGCCAGTGCCGGCTTGCCCGTACCCGGGTCGGAGACGGCGAGCCAGTAGTGCCCGTCGGCGGGCCACAGGACAAGTTCGATGAGGTCGTCGTCCTCCCGGCAGGCGCCGTGGCGGATGGCGTTGGTGACCAGCTCGGAGGTCAACAGGCCGAGGTCGTCGCCGAGGTGGGGGCGAAGGACATACGGCAGCGATTCGGCGACTGCGTGCCGGGCCCGCCATACAGAGGTGGGGTGGGCGGGAAAGCGCCAGTGGACTGGTACGAGGGGGATCTCGGGCATGGCGAACTCCACTGCTGTGTGAGGGGTTTGAGGTCGCCGGTGGCCTACCGCCCCGGTCGCGGGCATACCCGTCCCAGGGCAGGCGGGCAGGCTCGCGCGGTGCGCTTCCGGTGTTGCGGTGTGTAACTTGCTCGATACTGACAGTAGAGCAAGTGGTGGTAAATTTTCCACGCACTCGAGGGAATTCACCACGGAGAGGTAGGGCGCCTCCGACTGCGACCGAGCGGCCCCCGCCGGATGGAAGGAACCCCATGCCCCCGAGAACGACCCCCACGGAACGGCAGAAGCGTCTGGGAAGCGAGCTGCGGCGTATCCGTACCGTGGCAGGCATGTCCGCAGAGTTCGCGGCGGGCCTACTGGGTGTGGACCGAGGCAAGATCTCCAACATCGAGTCAGGAGTCCGGGGTATCAGCGCCGAGCGCCTGCGCACACTGGCCTGCAACTGCGATGTGACCGACGAGGCGTACGTCGAGGCGCTCGTCGAGATGGCCCAGGTGAGTACAGGCTGGTGGGAACGCTACCGAGGCATCCTGCCCCAAGGCTTGCTGGACATCGCGGAAACAGAAAGCAACGCCGTGCGCATGCGCGGCGCCAACACCGTGCATGTACCCGGCATGCTCCAGACATCGGAACAGGCGATGGCCATCTTCCGGGCCGCAGTTCCTGCCCTGCCCGAGCACGAGGTTGCTCTGCGGCTCGCGCTGCGCGCGGAACGCCAGCAGGTGATCACCGGCGACAGGGCGGCCCCTTACGTCGCCGTCATCCATGAAGCCGCGCTCCGGATGCAGTTCGGCGGGACCGACGTGGCCCGCGCCCAGTTGGAGTACCTACTGGATGTCTCTGAGCGGGACAACGTCACCGTGCTCGTCCTCCCCTTCACTCACGGCGCCTTTCCTGGAGCGGGGCAGACCGTCGTCTACGTCGAAGGGCCCGCCCCGCAGCTCGATACAGTGCAGGTGGACAGCTCCCACGGACCCACCTTTCTCCACTCCGAGGGGCAGTTGGCGAAATACCGGGCACAACTCGATCTGTTGGAAGGTCTGGCTCTGCCGCCAGAGCGGTCCCGCGACTTCATTCGTGACATCGCACGCCAACTGTGAGGAGTAACCATGCCCGACATCACCTGGGAAAGCCCGTTCTGCGCCGAAGGAAGCTCCTGCTTCCGCCTCGGCACCGACGCCGACGGCAACGGCTACATAACCGTCGACGGCCAAGAGGACCACTACCTCACCGACTCCCTCGAAGCCTTGCGCACCCTCATCACCGACATCAAGGCCGGCAAGGCCGACCACCTGCTGTAGGACCCGCCACGCGTCCCGCCGCCAGTCGGTACCGTGTACAGCGGTCGGCTGACGCGGCATCAGGACGATGGGGGCGCAACGCGTTGCGCACGCAAGGAGAATCGGCGAGCAGGCCCGCTACGAGCTGATCGAGGAGATCGAGTCCGGTGGTATGGGCACGGTCTGGCGCGGCTACGACGTCGTCCTGGACCGGGAGATCGCGGTCAAGCTCATCCGGCCTGACGTCGTCGCGTCGCCCGCGCAGGCGAGGGAGTTCACCCGCCGCTTCGAACGCGAGGCGCGCGTCACCGCACGGATCGGGCATCACGGGGTGCCGCAGGTGTTCGACGCGGTGCTGGACGAGGCGCCGCACGACGGGCTGTACCTGGTGATGGAGTACGTGCGCGGGATCTCCCTGCGCAGAATGCTCACGGACACGGAACGGCGGTGGAGCTCCCGGTGAGCTGGGCCGCGTCGATCGCCGCGCAGATCTGCACGGTGCTGTCGTACGCCGACACCATCCCGGTCGTGCACCGCGGCCTGAAGCCGGACAACGTCCTGATCGCCGCGGACGGCACGGTCAGGGTGCTGGATTTCGGCATCGCGAAGCTGCTGCGCACGGACGTCACCCGGCTCACGGCCACCGGCACCGGATCGGCACCAGCCGCTACATGCCGCCCGAACAGATCGACGGCACGCAGATCACACCGCTCAGCGACTTCTACGCGCTCGGCTGCGTGCTGCACGAACTCTTGGCCGGGCAGCCCGTCTTCAGCGGCGACAACGAGTACCAGCTCCTGCACCAGCACATGGACGTGCCGCCGAAGCCGTTGCGGACAGCCAGTGTGTGACATCCCGCGAGTTCGCAGTGCCCTCGATTCCTCGGCATGAGGTCCGGCCAGGCACCTCGTTGCTCTCGGTCTGCCCCACGAGAGCGGCCGGGACGCGTCGCTCATGGATGTCAGCTATCCGGCGAGTCCCGATGACGCGATCGAAGCAGTCGGTCGGCTGTGGCGTGCCGATCTCAACCAGTACGAACCCCTTCTGCAGGCCGAGCCGTCCGAGCCCGCCTGGAACGAAGCGTCTCTCCGGTGGCTGGTGGCGCCCGAGCCGGCGATTCCAAGGCAGCGCCAGGCTGGTACGCGCGTCGGTCTCGGGGACGTGGCCGCCGTCAAGACCACCGCGGACATGTTCGCCGAGCTGGACGACCGTTTCGGCGGCGACCATGCGAGGCATGCGGCCATCCAGTACCTCAGCACCGAAGTGACGCCGCTCCTGCACGGGAAGTACACCGAGCAGGTCGGCCGTGCCCTGTTCTCCACCGTGGCGGAAGCGACGCTCCTCGCCGGTTGGATGTCGTACGACGCCTGCCGTCACGGCTTGGCGCAGCGGTACTTCCTCCAGGCTCTGCGGCTGGCCCAGGACGCCAACGACCGCCGGCTCGCAGGAAGCATCCTGTCGGCCATGAGCCACCAGGCGACGTTCCTCGGTCGCTACACGCAGGCCGCCACGCTCGCCCGCGCCGCACTCATGGGGATCTCTCCCGTGGCCACGCCGACGCTACGCGCCCAGTTCCACGCCATGGAAGCCCGCGCCCTTGCCCGGACCTGCGACGTCCGGGCCTGCGAGGCCGCCTTGACCGCGGCCACGAAAGCGTTGGAGAGCCGGAACACGGACGATGAGCCGGAGTGGATCAGCTACTTCGACGAAGCCGAGCTTGCCGCCGAGGCCGCCCACTGCTTCCGCGACGTCAACAGTGCCCGCCAGGCCGTCGCCCACGCCGAGAACGCCATGAGCGGCAGCCACGTGCGGAGCGACTTCTTCGCGACCATGCTCCTCGCCGACGCCCACCTACGAGCCGGAGACGTCGAAGAGGCGTGCCGCGTGGCCCTCGATGCGCTTGACCTGGGGGAACAGCTCAAGTCGGCCCGGTGCGTCAGCTATCTCGCCGAGTTCGGGCAGAACCTCTCCCGGGTGGGGAACACAGCCACCCAGGACTTCCGCGAGCGAGCGGCCCACGTCCGGCCGCGCTCCGCAGGAAGCCGCCGGAGCAGGAGGAGCGCTCCGGCCGCGTAGAGGACGAATACGGCGGCGAAGCGGATCTGGATCGCCGTGTGGTGCAGGCCGAGATAACGGGAAGCGCCGGTCCCGTCGAAGGAGCCGCCCGTGGTCCCGCCGGAGGGTTCGTACGCCCAGGGCAACAGCCAGCCCTGGAGGCGTGCGACGGTCTCGTAGCCGAGAACGTCGGCGGCGCCCTCCAGGCGCAACGCGTCGGCGCTCGCTCCCGCCCACCACAGGAGCAGCGTCACCATCAGCCCGCCCGCCACCGCCGGTATCACCGCGCGCCGGTATTCCATCTCCCGCCCCCGTGTTCGCTTGCTGTCACCACAAGTCACCGTGGCTCAAGGGACCTTACGTGGCCGCGGTCACATGCGGATCACAGCCTCGCTTCGTCCCGCCCGCGCTGCCGGGCCCCTTCGCCGTCCCTCCGGGGCCGGGGCGCATGCCGCCGTGAGCGTCGTATCGGGTCCAATGCCACAATGGCGTGCCATGTCTGCCACACCTGCCCTCAGGGACCAACGGCTTCGGCGCTGGGAGCAGCGCACCGGCGGCTGGCTCATCGGCCTCGCGCTGGTCTACCTCACGGCCTACGCGGTGCCGATCCTCGACCCGGAGCTGCCCCGCGCCTGGCGTGACGCCGCCGAAACCGTGACCCTCGCCATCTGGGCACTGCTGGCCGTCGAGTTCGTTCTGCGCTTCGCCGTGGCCGGCAGCCGGTGGCAGTTCCTCAAGGTGCGGCTGTTCGACCTGGCGACCCTGGTCCTGCCGCCGCTGCGCCCCCTGCGGCTGGTGACCCTCGTGTTCATGGTGGTGCGCCGCAACGCCTCCACCCTGGGCCGGGTCCGGCTGCGTCTGGGCACCTACGTGGCGGCCTGCACGGCTCTGCTGCTGTTCCTCTCCAGCCTGACGATCCTGGACGTCGAGCGGCGCAACCCGGACGCCTCGATCACGACGTTCGGCGACGCCCTGTGGTGGTCGCTGACCACGGTCACCACCGTCGGTTACGGCGACCTCTACCCCACGACGACCGAGGGACGCCTGGTCGCCATCGCCCTGATGGTCGGCGGCATCGCGCTCGCGGGTCTCGTCACCGCGACCCTCGCGTCCTGGTTCATGGACCGGTTCTCCGAACTCCGCGCCAACGAGGCCCAGACGACCAGCGAGATATCCGCCCTCACGGAAGAGGTCCGCCGCCTCCGCGACGAACTGCACGCCCAACGCCCCACCACCCCGCCCCCTTCCGCGGAAGGGCCGCACACCGCTGGGGACACCGGCCCCGAGAACACTCCCGGCCCCGGCAGCACCCCCGGCCCGGACACCGGCACCACGGACGGCACCCCCACCCCCGGCGCGTCCGAGGCCCGCGCCCCCTCCCGCCCCGCGTAACCCGGCCACCACGACCAGGCCGCCCGCCATCCGTGCGTCCGCGCATCAGAGCCCGGTCTCCGCGCCCACTCCCGGGGCTCCCAAGGTGATCTCGGCAACGCCGGCCCCGGGCACGGTCGTCTCGACTGGTTCCCCGGTCATTCTGCCGGTGCGCTCATGCCGACCTGCTCATGGGGGCAAGGGCGTTGAAGTCACAGACGGCCTTCGGAGGTGGGGAAGCCCCTGGTGGACGGGTGGGTGTCGAGTCCAAGCCGTCCTGCCAGGAGCTTCCGCGTGCTCGTCTGCGACACCGCCGAGAGCACCGACGAGCCCTGGAGTTCCCGCGTCCACGGCGGAGACGGTGCATCACATCCGCTTGCCTACACGTAGGGGTCGCGGATCGTGTGGCGGCGTCGGGCGGCGTCGAGGACGTCCTCGATCGTCCCCGGATGGGCCGACGTCGACGTGGACCCGCCCGCCGAGCTGGTCGACGCGGTGCGCGCGGCCCACGAGGCGGGTGCGCGGGTGGCCTCGCTGTGCACGGGTGCGTTCGTGCTGGCGGCCGCCGGCCTGCTGAACGGCCGGCGCGCGACCACGCACTGGGCGCACACCGGGGCGCTGGCCGCCCGTTGTCCCGGGGCGGAGGTCGATCCGGACGTGCTCTACGTGGACGACGGGAGCGTGCTCACCTCTGCGGGCAAGGCCGCCGCGATGGATCTGTGCCTGCATCTGGTCCGCCTCGACCACGGCTCGGCGGTCGCCAACACGGTCGCCCGCCGCCTGGTCGTGCCCCCGCACCGGGCGGGCGGCCAGGCCCAGTTCGTCACCGCGCCGGTGCCCGCCCGGGACGACCACGCGCTGGCCGGGCTGTTCCCCTGGGTGCTCGAGCGGCTCGACCGGTCGCTGACCGTGGAGGACCTGGCCCGCCGGGCGAACATGAGCTCGCGCCACCTGGGCCGTCACTTCAGGGCGGTGACCGGCACCACTCCGCTGCAGTGGCTGCTGACCCAGCGGATCCGGCGGGCCCAGGAGTTGCTGGAGACCACCGGCGACAGCGTGGACGCCATCGCGGCGGCCACCGGCATGGGCACCGCCGCGACGCTGCGCCGGCACTTCAACCGCACCGTCGGTGTGCCGCCCGACACCTACCGCCGTACTTTCCGCAGCTCACGGCCCGGCGGGGAGCGCTCTGACGGGAGTCCCTCCGGCGGAGAGCGCTGGGTGGGGAACATTCCGGCGCCGCGCCGCGCTGACCGTAATGTCCCGCCGGAGGTCCCGGACAGGACACCTGCCGGGCCCAGCGGACAGGACACCCGCCGGAGTTACCGGGCCGGCCGGCGCAAAGGAGTGTGAGACGGATGACGACGACGACAGGGCGCGACCTGGCCACCGCCACCGCGGCCGAGAACCCCTCGCTCGTGACGGCCTGCGGGCGCAGGATCGCGGTGCGGTGCCTGCGGCTCGCGCCCGCGGACCGGCCCATCAGCAGGGTCACCCTGGACGTGGGCCAGGACCAGGGGGGCGGACCGGGTACGTGGGCGGCGCTCACCGCCGACGAGGCGCGTGACCTGGCCCGTCTGCTCCTCCTGCACGCCGGGCTCGCCGAGCGGGGCAGCGGGCCCGTCGGGCCGCCGCAGCCGGGGGGTTCCTCCTCCTGACCTCATTCGGGCGTTGCCTTCGAGGCTCGCGCCACGGTGAGCACGGCTTTGCCGCGGGCGTGGCCCCGCGCCACGTGGCGCACCGACTCGGACGCCTCGGCCCTCTCGGCCCCCTCGGCCAGGGGTTGCGGCGGCTGCGTGATCGTGCACCGGTTCGCTACCGGCCACTCGGCGTACGCCGTCAGGTCTTGATCACTGCGGTGTGCCCGCCGCACAGCGCCGCGACGCCCTCGGGATCGGAGGTCCCGACGCCGGTGACGGCGGCGAGGCTGGTGGTTGTTCAGGTGCCGTGGGTATCACGTTGATGTGCGCTGCCGTGTGTCGCGGATTCCGGGTGGGAGTGGGGTGGATCGTGGTCGAGCCTGACAGGGGCTGGGTGACGTTGAAGGAGTGGGCCGCCCAGGTGGGTTACAGCCATGGCTACGTGGTGCACGTGATGCCGCGTCAGTACCCCGGCTTCCCGGCCCCGGAGCGTGCTCGCCGCGGGGTGAGCGCCAGGGGCGGGGGCGGGGGCAGTGCGTGGTACGACCCGGTCAAGTTGGAACCGTTTCGTCCGCGGCGAGCTGATCCGGTGGAGCTGAGGGAGGAGGATCTGGACCGTGAGGTGACGCTGGGGGGGTTCGCCAGGTTGATCGGAGTGGACGGCCGCAGCGTGACGCAGATCAAGGACGACCGTCCTGACACCCTTCCGAACACGGTGGACGGACGGCGGTGGTATCCGAGGGCGCGGTTCCACGCACGCGACCTGCTGCTGATGTGGAACAGCCGCCCGGGGCCGGGGTCGGGCTCGGACAAGAGGCGTCCGCCGCTTCCCTGGAGCGTGGACGGGTAGAGGGCCGGTACGCCGATGATGACGAGCGGCCGGGGCACGGTGGCCGGGCGGCCATCCCCGGCCACTCGGCGGACCAGCGGCCGCAGACGATCTGCGTCCTGGGGCGACGATTACTGCTGAGACCTCGCGGCTGGCAGCCCTGGACAAGAGGGAACGGCCGCCGCAATGAGCCCCCCTCCCCCCTGGGCGCGGTCCCTCATCGGGCGTGGAGGTCCTCGCGGCCGCGGGAAAGGCCGCCGGGCCGATCCGGACGGTGATGCCCGGGTGTGCGGTCAGGCCGGGGTACCGAGCTGGACGCCGATCGGCTCCCGCACTGGAAACGACGAGAACGTAACGGTCGTCATTCCGCACAGGGACCGGGGCTGTGTGGCACAGGTTCCCGGGCTTGCGGCCGCGGGTAGGTCCGGTCGATCACCGGGGTGGGGTTGCACGCCTCGATCGGGCATGGCCTCTCGTGCGGGCGAGGCCCGGAGCCGGGGCGCCCTTCCCGTCGTCACGAGGTGTGACGGCCCAGGAGGACGAGTTCCCGGTTGAGTTCGGTGAGGAACCGGGTCACCGTCATCAGTTCGTCCTGGGTGAAACGGACCCGGGCCGCCTCCGTGCCCCGGGCCAGGGGACGGAAGAACTCGCCCGCGACGGTCCTGGCCGCCTGCTCGTAGTGCAGGTGGACCACGCGGCGGTCCCCCAGCGCCCGTACGCGGCGGATGTGGCCCGCCTTCTCCAGACGGTCGACGCATGCCGTCACCGCGCCGGACGTGAGGTCGAGCTGGTCGCGCAGCCTGCCGGGTGTCATGGGTCCGTCGGCCGGGTCGGCGTCCAGGATGGCGACCAGCGCCTGCACGTCGGTGAGGTGCAGGCCCTGCGCCTGGGCGAACTCGTGGGCGATGCGGTTGAACTCGGCGTTCATCCGGCGCAGCAGGACCGCGAAGCTCTGCAGCCCCGTCGGGTCGTCCCCGGGAGGGGAGGGCGGGGGGCTCTCGGTGCCGGACATGCGTTCAGTATATATTTGTTCAACCATTGAGATACTTGATGGTTGACTTAAATCTGTTCGGTTCGCTTCCTTCCTTTCCGTTCCGATGCCACTTGGGGATTCAATGAGGACCACACCGATCTGGGGCCGGTGGCTGGTGCCGCTCGTTCTGCTGATCGTCTGGCTGGGTGTGGGCGGCACGCTCGGCCCCTACGCGGGCAAGCTGGGCGAGGTCGCCACCAACGACCAGGCCTCGTTCCTGCCGCGGAGCGCCGAGTCGACCAGGGTGCTCGAGGAGGGTGAGGCGTTCGAGCGGGCCGGGGCGGAGCGGACGGTGCCCGCGATCGTCGTGTGGACGGCCGACGGGGACGGGGGCGGGAACGACGGCCCGGTCACCGAGACACAGCGGGAAGAGGCCACCCGGGCCGTCGGCGGGCTCGCCGGGCAGCCGGGGATCGCCGGTGCTCCGTCGCCCGCCCTCGTCTCCGACGACCAGCAGGCCCTGCAGGCCGTCGTCCAGCTGAAGCCGGACCTCGACGAGGAGTTGCCCCTCGTCCTGGAGGAGATCCGGCAGGCCGCGGGGAGCGTGCCGGGGACCACGGCGCAGATCGCGGGACCGGCGGCGAGCCAGGCCGATCTGTCGGACGCGTTCGCGGGAATCGACGGACTGCTGCTGGGCGTGGCGCTCGCCGCCGTGCTGGTGATCCTGCTGCTCGTCTACCGGAGCGTCCTGCTGCCGTTCCTGATCATCCTCGGGTCCGTCTTCGCCCTCGGGCTCGCCTGCGCGGTCGTGTACGCGCTGGCCGACCGGGACGTCGTCCGGGTCGACGGCCAGGTGCAGGGCATCCTCTCCATCCTCGTCATCGGCGCCGCCACGGACTACGCGCTGCTGCTGACCGCCCGCTTCCGCGAGGAGATCACTCTGCGCGGGGACCGGGTCGAGGCCGCGGCCGCCGCGGTGCGCCGTTCGTTCGGGGCGATCACGGCCAGCGCCGCCACCGTGGCGCTCGGTCTGCTGGCGCTGCTCGCCAGTGACCTCACCAACAACCGCGCCCTCGGACCGGTCGGCGCCATCGGCATCGTGTGCGCGGTGCTCTCCACGCTCACCTTCCTGCCGGCCGTGCTGGCCCTGCTGGGGCGCAGCGCCTTCTGGCCCTCCCGCCCGAAGAAGGCCGGGAGCACGCCCTCCGCGGACGCCCCCGCGCAGGAGCACGGAGTGTGGCACCGGGTCGCCGCGACCGTGGACCGGCGGCCGCGTGCCACCTGGGTGGTGACCGCCCTGGTGCTCGCCGTCTTCGCGGCCTTCTCCCCCACCCTGTCGTCCAAGGGCGTGCCGTTCGAGGAGATCTTCGTGGGCGACGCCTCCTCGGTGACCGCTCAGGAGACGCTCGGTGAGCACTTCCCCGGCGGCTCCGGCAACCCCGCCGTCATCATCGCCGACGCAGGCAGCGCCACCGAGGTGACGGCCGCGGCCGAGGAGACCGAGGGCGTCGCCTCGGCGGCCCCGGTCTCCGCCTCGGGGCGGCCCGGCGGCGAACCGCTCGTCGCCGACGGCCGGGTCGAGATCGCCGCCACCCTCGAGGACGGCGCGGACAGCGACGCCGCCAAGGAGGCCGTCGAACGGCTCCGCGGCAACGTGCACGCGGTCCCCGGGGCCGACGCGCTGGTCGGCGGCTACACGGCGCAGCAGTACGACACCCAGGAGACCGCCGCCCGGGACCGTACGGTGATCGTGCCGATCGTGCTCGCCGTCATCCTGCTGATCCTCGTCCTGCTGCTGCGCTCGCTGCTCGTGCCGGTGCTGCTGGTGGCGACGGTCGGGCTCAACTTCCTGGCGACGCTCGGGGTGTCGGCGCTCGTCTTCGAGCATCTTCTCGGCTTCTCGGGCACGGACGCGTCGGTACCCCTGTACGGGTTCGTGTTCCTGGTGGCGCTGGGCGTCGACTACAACATCTTCCTGATGTCCCGGGTCCGGGAGGAGGCGCTCACGCACGGCAGCCGGCAGGGCGTACTGCGCGGGCTCACCACGACCGGCGGGGTCATCACCTCGGCGGGTGTCGTCCTCGCGGCGACGTTCGCGGCCCTGATGGTGATTCCCCTGGCCTTCCTGGTCCAGATCGCGTTCATCGTGGCCTTCGGCGTCCTGCTCGACACCCTCGTGGTCCGCTCGCTCCTGGTGCCCGCGCTCGTGATCGACATCGGCCCCCGGGCGTGGTGGCCGAGCGCCCTGGCCCGCGAGGGCGACGCGGATGCCGGCACCGGCACCGGCTCCGGTTCCCCTTCCGGCTCCGGTTCACGGTCCGGCTGAACAGGCACGTCCGCCGCGCTGCCGCCATGATCGGAGGAGAGGAGGCAACCTCGGAGCACGTGGGCACGTGGGCACGTGGGCGGACGAGCGCGGAGGAGACGGACGTGGGGACCGAGACGGACGCGGACGAGGGCTCGGAAGGACAGCGGGACGAGAGCGGCGCCGAGCGGCTGCACTGCCTGGTCACCGGCGCCTCCGGATACATCGGCGGGCGCCTCGTACCGGAGCTGCTGCGGGCCGGCCACCGGGTCCGGTGCCTCGCCCGCTCCCCCGGCAAGCTCCGCGACCATCCCTGGGCGGGTGACGTCGAGCCGGTCCGGGGCGACGTCACCGACCCCGGTTCGGTCGCCGCGGCCATGCGCGGGATCGACGTCGCCTACTACCTGGTGCACGCCCTCGGGGCCGGCTCCGGCTTCGAGGAGACCGACCGGCGGGCCGCCCGGATCTTCGCCGAGCAGGCCCGTGCCGCCGGCGTACGGCGCATCGTCTACCTGGGCGGGCTGACCCCGCGCGGTGTCCCGGAACAGTCCCTGTCACCGCACCTGCGCTCCCGCGCCGAGGTCGGACGGATCTTCCTCGACGGGCCGGTGCCCGCCACCGTGCTGCGGGCCGCGATGGTCATCGGTTCGGGGTCGGCGTCGTTCGAGATGCTGCGCTATCTGACCGAACGGCTGCCGGTCATGGTCACCCCCAGCTGGGTGCACACCCGGATCCAGCCGGTCGGGGTACGCGATGTGCTGCGGTACCTGGTGGGCTCGGCCGACATGCCCGCCGACGTCGACCGGACGTTCGACGTGGGCGGGCCCGACGTCCTCACCTACCGCGAGATGATGCGGCGGTACGCCGTCGTCGCCGGGCTGCGGCACCGGTTCGTCGTGCCGGTGCCGATCCTCACCCCGGGGCTGTCCAGCCACTGGGTCGGGCTCGTCACCCCCGTACCCGCCTCCCTGGCTCGGCCGTTGACGGAGTCGCTGCGCCACGAGGTCGTCTGCCACGAGCACGACATCGCCCGTCATGTGCCCGACACACCGGACAGTCCGCTGCCGTTCGACGAGGCGCTGACCCTCGCGTTGCAAAGGGTGCGGGAGGCGCAGGTCGCCACGCGCTGGTCGTCCGCGAGCCTGCCGGGGGCGCCCAGCGATCCGCTGCCCACCGACCCCGACTGGGCCGGCGGAAGTCTCTACCGCGAAGAGCGCGAGGTTCGCGTCGAGGCGTCCGTGGGGTCGTTGTGGAAGGTGATCGAGGGCATCGGCGGGGACAACGGCTGGTACTCCTTCCCGCTGGCCTGGGCGGTGCGGGGCTGGCTGGACCGGTTCGTCGGCGGGGTGGGCCTGCGGCGCGGGCGGCGTGACGCCGAGCGGCTGCGGGTCGGTGACTCGCTGGACTTCTGGCGGGTCGAGGAGATCGAGCCCGGCCGGCTGCTGCGGCTGCGGGCGGAGATGCGCCTGCCGGGTCTCGCATGGCTGGAGATGTACGCCGGCACGGACGACGAGGGCCGCACTCTCTACCGGCAACGCGCCCTGTTCCACCCGCGCGGGCTGCCGGGCCATGCCTACTGGTGGTCCGTCGCCCCGTTCCACTCCGTCGTCTTCGGAGGCATGGCCCGCAACATCACCCAGGCCGCCGAGAAGGGCATGAGCGCGCACGGGGCCGATGCGCGCAGGGGCCGCCGCAGAAGCCACGAGCCCGCACGGCGCCCGCGCCGCGGGTGAGATTCCGGCGGCAGCGTGCCCGGCTCCGCATCCGTGGGCCGGGAACAGCCCGAAGAGACGGCGGGAAAGCAAGCAAGGCCTCATGTACGACCGGGAGCAGCCCCATGACCGTCGCGGTCGTCCTGTTCACCTCCGATCTGCGTCTGCACGACCACCCGCCGCTGCGCGCCGCGCTCGCCGCGGCCGACGAGGTGGTACCGCTCTTCGTCCGCGATCCCGGCATCAGCGCGGCCGGCTTCGACGCGCCCAACCGCAACGCCTTCCTCACCGACTGTCTGCGGGATCTCGACGCCTCGCTGCGCCGGCGCGGCGGCCGGCTCGTCGTGCGTACGGGACCGGGCGTCCGGGAGGTGGGCGCGGCCGCCGCGGAGTGCGGGGCCACGGAGGTCCACATGGCGGCGGGTGTCAGCGGCTACGCCCAGCGGCGCGAGGAGCGGCTGCGGGAGGACCTCGGGCGGCGCGGGGTGGCGCTGCGGGTGCACGACGCCGTGATCACCGCCGTCGCCGCAGGGGCGGTGACGCCCGCCGGGTCCGACCACTACGCCGTGTTCACCCCCTACTTCCGCCGCTGGTCGCAGGAGCGGCTGCGGGAGACCTGCCCGGCGCCGCGCGTCGTGCGGGTCCCCGAGACGGTGCGCGGCGAGCCGCTGCCCTCCCGGGACGGCCTGTCCGGCCTCTCGCCCGGTCTCCCGGACGGAGGCGAGTCGGCGGGGCGCGAACGGTTCGCCCGGTGGGCCCGGTCCCGGATGTCCGGGTACGGGGAACGGCACGACGACCTGGCGGGCGACGCGACCTCCCGGCTCTCGCCCTACCTCCACTTCGGGGCCCTCTCGCCGGTGGAGCTCGTCCGCCGGGCCAGGGCCCGGGGCGGGGCCGGGGCGGAGGCGTTCGTGCGCCAGTTGTGCTGGCGCGACTTCCACCACCAGGTGCTGGCGGCCCGGCCCGCGGCGTCCGTACGCGACTACCGCCCCCGGGGCGACCGGTGGCGGACCGAGGACGGGGCGGCCGAGGACATCGCCGCGTGGCGGGAGGGCCGTACCGGCTATCCGGTCGTCGACGCGGCGATGCGCCAACTGATCCATGAGGGCTGGATGCACAACCGCGCACGGCTGCTGGCGGCGAGCTTCCTGACCAAGACGCTGTACGTGGACTGGCGGGTCGGCGCCCGGCACTTCCTGGACCTGCTCGTGGACGGCGACCTCGTCAACAACCAGCTCAACTGGCAGTGGGTCGCCGGGACCGGTAACGACACCCGTCCGAACCGCGTCCTCAACCCCGTGCGTCAGGGCAGGCGTTACGACCCGAGCGGCGCCTACGTACGGCGCTGGGTGCCCGAGTTGGCGGACGTGGAGGACCGGTACGTGCACGAGCCCTGGCGGCTGCCGGAGGACCGGCGCGCCCGCCTCGGCTATCCCGAACCGCTGATCGACCTCGCCGACGGCCAGGCCCGCTTCGCCCACGCCCGCGGCCTCGACGGTGCCTGAGCCCGAGGCAGCGGGCGCGGGGCCCCGGAGTCCGGATTCCGGAGTCCGGGGTGAGGACTCGGAAACGAGGCGTTCAGGGCGTCGGCCCCGGGACCCCGGAATTCACCCCGAGGTCCTCGGGGCCCTCGGGCCGTCGTGTCCTCGTGGGCACGTTCCTTGCCGCGCTGCCGTCGGTGCTCGCCTTCCTGGCCCTCCAGTGCTCGTCATCCGAGGGCTGACGTCAAGGCGGCCAAGGATGAAGGATGTGGGGGAAGGACTGCGGAGGATCGGGCGTGGTATCGGTGTTCTCCTGGGAGGAGTTGCCGAAGGACGCATCGCGTACTGCCGCGGCGCACCTCCGACCGGGGTGGGCCGCGGGCGGCGCCGTGGGCGGCCGGGATCGAAAGCGGGTGGACATGAGCGAGTGGCAGTGGCGGTTGAGCGGGCGGTTCTCCGGTTCGGCCGGGGAGGTGGCCTGGGGGACCCTGGGCGAACCCGGGCAGGATCCCGTGGTGTTGTTGCACGGGACGCCCTTCTCCTCGTTCGTCTGGCGGGCCGTGGCCCGGTCGCTGGCCCGTGATCACCAGGTGTTCGTGTGGGACATGCCGGGTTACGGGATGTCCGAGAAGGCCGAGGGGCAGGACGTGTCCCTCCACGCTCAGGGACGGGTCTTCGCCGAGCTGCTCGACCACTGGGGGCTGGACGAACCGGTGGTCGTCGCCCATGATTTCGGCGGGGCCGTGTCGTTGCGGGCGCATCTGCTGCACGGCGTGCCGTACCGGGCGCTCGCCCTGGTCGATCCCGTCGCGCTGGCTCCCTGGGGGTCGCCGTTCTTCCGGCTCGTCCGGGAGAACGCCCCCGTCTTCGAGCAGTTGCCCGGCGGGCTGCACGAGGCGCTGGTACGGGAGTACATCGGGTCCACCGGCGGCCCCGGACTGCATCCCGGGGTTCTGGAGCGGCTCGTACGGCCGTGGGCCGGCCACCCGGGGCAGGACGCCTTCTACCGCCAGATCGCCCAGGCCGACCAGCGCTGGACCGACGAGATCCAGGGGCGGTACGGCGAGATCGACGTCCCGGTGCTGATCTGCTGGGGCGAGGACGACGCCTGGATCCCGGTGGCCAAGGGGCGGGAGCTCGCCGCCCTGATCCCGCACGCCCGCTGGGAGCCGATCGCCGGTGCCGGGCATCTCGTCCAGGAGGACGCGCCCGCCGAACTCACCGCCGCCCTGGGCTCGTTCCTCCGGGACGTGATCCGCTGATCCGGGGACGTGGTCCCGGGCCGCGGGCGGGGTCAGGTCCGTGGGCGGGAGGTTCCGGTTCCGGGGTCGGTTCCGGGACCGGGGCCGGGGTCGGCCCCGGCGGTGGGGTTCGTGGTCGCCACCGGCGGGGCCGGGGTGGCCGCGGAGGTGATCTCGATGTGTTCGCCCCGCCGGGCGCGGGTGTAGAACCATCGCGCGTCGTCGACGCTCAGACCCAGCCAGCTCGTCCTGGCGCCGAGGGCGCCGAGGGATCTGGTGTCGAAGGCGAGGGCGCCCGTGTAGGCCGGGGCCCCGTCGCCGTTACGCAGCTCCACCACGTACGGGACCTTGGCCTCGTAGGCGTTGCCGGCCCGCGCGTCGCTCCGCAGCAGCATGACCTCGTGCTTGGCCCGCACGGTCAGCCGGTGGTCGTGCGGCGGCTCAGTGGCGACGAGGTGGGAGTTGACGCGCATGACGCGGCCGCCGACCGTGAGGGTGTGGCGGCTCAGGTCGAGGACGGCCTCTGCGGTGCCGGCCACGGCCTCGGGTGCCCGGGGGCTGGACGTCGGCGTGCCGATCGCCTGGGCGCCGGACGAGGCGGCAGGGGCCTCCCGCGAGTCGTGGCCGGGCTCCTCGGCGTGCACGGTGAGTCCGATCGTCGCCAGCATGCCGGCCACCGAGGTCGCCAGGCCCAGGCGGACGGTGGTCCGGCGACGGCGGGAGCGGCGTCGTGCCCGGGTGCGGACCTCGGCGGCCGGCGTGGGCGGCGGGGACTCATGGGCCTCCGCCAACTCGCGCAACGCAGTGGCGAGTTCATCCGACACGGCCGCCCTCCCTCCAGGCCGGCTCCTCGGCCTCGTCCACCGCCAGCTGTTTGGCCAGTGCCGCCCGCCCCCGGGACAGCCGGGCCTTGACCGTCCCCACGGGTGCGCCGGTCTCGGAGGCTACCTGTTCGACACTGAGGTCGCACAGATGGTGAAGAACGACTGCCATGCGCTGGGCCTCGGGAAGTTCGCGCAACGCGGCGACCAGCGCGGCTCGTTCGGGGCCGGGGCCGGGGGTCGTTTCCGGCAGCGCGGAATGGCGCACCAGCTCCAGCCAGCGGCGCGCGCGGCGCCAGCGGCTGACCGCGAGGCGCATGGCGACCGTGCGCACCCATGCCTCGGGCGCCCCGTCGGCCTGAAGTTTGCGGCGCCGGTCCCAGGCCCGTACGAACGCCTCCTGGACCACGTCCTGAGCCTCGCCCAGGTCCCCCGTGAAGGCGAAGAGCTGCCCGGTCAGACGGGGGAACGCGGCCGCGTAGAAAGCGTCGAACTCGTCCTCGGTCATGCCCTCCACCGGTGTCCGTGAATGTGCCGTGTGACCGGCTGCCCCCGTCATGCACACAGGTCCAACAGATCACGCACATGGAAGCACAGCCCTGGAGGAAGACGCGGAACACGGGTTCCGGGATCCATCAACCGCCATACGGGTGAAAGGATTTTCACCGGGCCGCAGCCGCCGGCGTCGCCTGCGGTGACGTGCCGTCACGTGCGGTCGTCTTCCGTCATGTGGAGTCGCCTGCGGCGGGTGGAGCCGTCTGCGGCCGGGAAGTCGGAGGGTCGGAACCGGGGCCCGCCACCGGCGCCCCCGGCTCCGGTCCTCCCACTCCGGCCGGCCTGGTGTCGGCGGTGGTGTCCCCCACGTGGTGTAGCCGATCAGGCAAGCGGAACGCCCAGGCCCCGGCGTCGACCGCCGTTGCCGACGACTGTGCTGGGGCCCATGGGTCCAAGGCGGGCACTCACCACCGGACGCCCCCTGGCCGGGACACGCCCGCGTGGCCCGAACCGGGGGCGGCAGGTCACGACCGGGCGCACCACGACAGGGGACGCGCGACCTGGTCGGTCCGGGCCGCCCGGCCGGCTGCTCCCGCCCCGCTCAGAGCCGGGCCCACGTGTTCCGGTCCCGCGCCATCGCGTGCAGGGCCTCCACGTCCGCCGGTTTCAGTACGCCCCCCAGGTCGCCCAGGCACTCCACCTCGCCGTCCGTCAGGACGCGCACCTCGCGCGGCGGGGGCCTCACCGTCACCTGCGACGCTCCGACCAGGACGAACACCGGGCGGACCTCGGCGGTCAGGGCGTACGAGACCCGGTCGGCGTCGGCGCGGACGCGGCGCAGCAGGGGGTGCGGCTCACCACGGCGGCCGACGGCGACCAGGGGGTCGGTGACCGTCACCCGCTGCCTGCGGGCGTACACGGCGTGTACGGCGTACAGCCCACCGGGGCCGATCGCCAGGTGGTGGACGCGGTCGCCGCCGGGGAGCGGGATCGAGTGCAGGGTGCGTACACCCAGACCGTCCATGCGGTCCAGCGCCTCGCCCACCGCCCGCTCCGCCTCGAGCGCCCGGTGGCGCGGGTCGGCGCGCAGGCGGCGGGCCGGGCCGGGGTCGCGGTCGAGCGCGACCAGGAGGGCCTCGCCAGGGCGGTTCGGGGCAAGGTCGTCGTCGGGATGGAGGGCGAGTCGTGCCAGCTCGGCGGGGGTGGGGACCGGAGGCGGGCCGACCGAGACCGGGCCGGTGAGGAAGGGGCCGAGCGCTTCGAGCACCTCCGCCTCACGGTCCTCGCCGAGCAGGTGGACCCTGGCCGCGTCACGGTCGTACCAGGCGATGTTCCCCCCGTCCGGGAGACAGACGTACAGCCGCTCCCGGCCGTGCCGCCAGGCCGGTACGACGCGCAGACCGCTCATGCACCATCACCCCGTCCTCCATGGGAACAGGCAGGGTGCTCCAGGGGCAAGAACCCGGCTACCTTTGGGAGCACGTGGACGGTGATGCCGGGGAGGCGCCGTTGCATACCCGCAGGAAGCAACCCGACGTACCGGCACCGGACACTCCGTGGGACGAGATCGCACCCGGTCTGTGGATGGGCGGACACCAGGTCAGGACCCGGACCGGGCAGCTGGAGCCCGTCTCGGTGCGCCAGGAGTTCGATCTCGTACAGACGCTGCTGCGGCTGCCGGGGCACGGGCCGGACCCCGGGGTCGAGCACCATGTGTGGCCGATCCCGGACGGGCCGCTCGACGGAACCCAGCTGCTGGGCGTCATCCGGCTCGCCGAGGCGGCGTGCGAGGCGCTGGACGACGGGCGCAAGGTCCTCGTCCGCTGTTATCACGGGTACAACCGCTCGGGACTGGTCGTCGCGCACGCGCTGATGCGCCGGGGCAGCTCCGCCGAGGAGGCGATCCGGCTGATCAGGGCCCGCCGCTCGGGCTGGGCCCTGCACAACGACCTGTTCGTCGACTACCTGCGGGCCGGGCTGACGACGGCCCGGCTGCTGGAGGAACTGGCCGAGTAGGCGGACGGCCGTCCCCGATGGCGCACCAAGGCGGGCGGGGGTGAAGGGCTGCTCCTAATGTGGCGATTGGTCACCTTCGACTCTTTCGCTCCCACATGGAGGTACTTCATGTCACGCCACGCTCAGCGCTCGTCGCGCTCCCCCCTCCTTCGCCGTCTGCCCATGACGCTGGCCGCCGGCACCCTGGCGCTCGCGGCCGCCGTCGCCCCCGCCGTCGCGAACGACACTCCCGACGGCGGCAACCAGTCGGACTGGAGCCAGCAGGGCGGCAACGGCGACGGCGGCGACTCCTCCCACCAGCAGGGCGGCAACGGCGGCTGGGACCAGCAGGCCGGCGGCAACGGAGACGGCGGCGACGGAAACGACCACGGCAACAACAGCGGCGGAGGCAACGCAGGCGGCGGCGACGGGGGCCACCAGGCCGGCGGCAACGGAAACGGCGGCAACGCAGGCGACCACGGCAACAACAGCGGCGGAGGCAACGCAGGCGGCGGCGACGGGGGCCACCAGGCCGGCGGCAACGGAAACGGCGGCAACGCAGGCGACCACGGCAACAACAGCGGCGGAGGCAACGCAGGCGGCGGCGACGGGGGCCACCAGGCCGGCGGCAACCACGGCAACCGGGGCGAGTACAAGGGTGTCGTCACGACCGATTCGCTCGCCCTGCGCACCTCGCCGGACCGCGGTTCGAAGGTCATCCGGTACGCCCGCAAGGGCGATGTCGTCTCGATCTACTGCAAGGTCGGCGGGGACGACGTGCAGGGCAACCCGCTCTGGTACCTGCTCACCGACGGCACCTGGGCCTGGGGCCCCGCCCGCCACATCGACAACATCGGGCCCGCGCCACGCTGGTGCTGACGGGCACAGCACTCAAAGGGGAACATGTAGGTAGGTTCCGGACATGAGCAAGGCCGGAATCTCCCTGGCGACGGCTGATCCGCCCACGCCCACCGCTCCCCTCCCCCGACGCCGTGGCGTCGAACTCGCCCTCATCGTCCTGGCCGTCCTGCTGTCGGTGTACGGCTACTGCGCCGTCGGCTACGCCAGGAACGGCTCCGTCCCGCCCGGCGCCGCCGGTTACGGCGCCGGGCTCGGCGTGCTCGCGCTGGTCGCGCATCTGGCGGTGCGCTTCCGGGCGTCCTGGGCCGATCCCCTCCTGCTCCCCATCGCCGTCCTGCTCAACGGGCTCGGCCTGGTGCTGATCTACCGGCTCGACCTGGAGACACCGGGCGACGAGGCCGCCCCGACCCAGCTGGTGTGGTCGACGCTGGGCGTGGCGCTGTTCATCACGGTCGTCCTGCTGCTGCGCGACCACCGGGTGCTCCGGCGCTTCACCCGCGTGTGCGCCGTCTCCGCTCTCGTCCTTCTCACGGTGCCGATCTTCTTCCCCGCGGTGAACGGGGCCCGGATCTGGATCCGCGTCGCCGGCTTCTCCATCCAGCCGGGCGAGTTCGCGAAGGTGCTGCTCGCGGTGTTCTTCGCCGCGTACCTGGCGGAGAACCGGAGCGCGCTCACCTATGCCGGCCGCCGGTTCTGGGGGGTGCAACTGCCCACAGGGCGGGTGCTCGGGCCGATCGTCGCCGTGTGGCTGGTGAGCGTGGGCGTGCTGGTCCTGGAACGGGATCTCGGCACGTCGCTGCTGTTCTTCGGCCTGTTCGTCGTCGTGTTGTACGTCGCCACCGGCCGCACCGGCTGGCTCGCCGTAGGGCTGCTGCTGGCCTCACTGGGCGCGGTGGCCGTCGGCCGGCTGGAACCCCATGTGCACAGCAGGATCGAGACCTGGCTGCGACCGTTCGCCTCGATCGAGGCGGGCGAGGGCCCGAACCAGCTGGCGCAGTCCCTGTTCGCCTTCGCGGAGGGCGGGCTGCTCGGCACCGGTCTGGGACTCGGGCACTCCGTCCTCATCGGCTTCGCGGTCAAGTCCGACTTCATCCTGGCCACGGCCGGTGAGGAACTGGGGCTGGCCGGGCTCTCCGCGATCTTCCTGCTGTACGGGCTGCTGGTGGAACGCGGCTACCGGGCGGGGCTCGCGCTGCGCGACCCGTTCGGCCGGCTGCTCGCCGTGGGGCTGGCCGCGATCGTGGCGCTCCAGGTGTTCGTGATCGCGGGCGGGGTGACCGGGCTGATCCCGCTGACCGGGATGGCGATGCCGTTCCTGGCACAGGGAGGTTCGTCGGTGGTCACCAACTGGGCGATCGTGGCGCTGCTGGTCCGGCTGAGCGATTCGGCACGCCGTCGGGGGGACGGGCGCTCCCGGTGCGGCGGCGCGAACGAAGGGACGGGTTCATGACGCGGTACATCCGGCGTGCCGCCGTCTTCTGCGCCCTGCTGCTGTTCGCCCTGCTGATGAACGCCACCCGCGTCCAAGTGCTGCATGCCGATGCCTACGACGACAACCCCGCCAACCGCCGTGACACCATCGCCCGCTACCACCAGCCGCGCGGCGACATCCTGGTCGGCGACCGCCCGGTCACCGGCTCGCGGGACACCGGCGAGCATCTGCGCTACGAACGGACCTACACCGACGGCCCGTTGTACGCGCCGGTGACCGGCTTCGCCTCACAGGAGTACGGGACGACCCTGCTGGAGCACACGGAGGACGCGCTGCTGGCGGGCACCGACCCGCTGCTCCAGCCGCTGCCGCTGTGGAACGACTTCACCCGTTCCCGCAACGCGGGCGGCGACGTCGTCACGACGATCCACCCGGCCGCCCAGCGGGCCGCGTACGAGGGACTGCGCTCGCGCAAGGGCGCGGTGGCGGCGGTGGAGCCGTCGACCGGGCGGATCCTGGCGCTGGTGTCCGTTCCGTCGTACGACCCGGAGCCGCTGGCCGGGAACGGGGCGGCGGCGCGGCGGGCCTGGGCCCGGCTGAACGCCGATCCGGACAAGCCGATGCTGAACCGGGCCGTGCGGCAGACGTACCCGCCGGGGTCGACGTTCAAGGTGGTCACCGCGGCGGCGGCGCTGGACGCGGGTGTGGTCACCGACCTCGACGAGCCGACGGACTCCCCCGACCCGTACACCCTGCCGGGGACGACGACACGGCTGACGAACGAGTCCCGCGGCTGCGCGGACGCCTCGGTGCGGGAGGCGTTCACCTGGTCCTGCAACACCGTGTTCGCCAAGCTGGGGGTGGCCACGGGCCTGGCGGACCTGTCGGCCACGGCGGAGGGCTTCGGCTTCAACGAGGAGGGACTGCGGGTGCCGTTCCCGGTGGCGCGCAGCACCTTCGACACCACGATGGACCGGGCGCAGGTCGCGCTGTCGTCGATCGGGCAGTACAACACGCGGGCCACTCCCCTGCAGATGGCGATGGTCGCGGCGGCCGTCGCCGACCACGGGAACGTGCGGGAGCCGTACCTGGTGGAGCGGACGACCCGGGCGGGCGGCAGCACGGTGGCGACGGCCGGCCCGGGGCAGTCCCGGCGGGCCATGTACCCGTCGACGGCACTGCGGATGCGAAAGCTGATGCGCGCGGTGGTGGAGGAGGGCACGGGCACGAACGCCGCGATCCCCGGTGCCGTGGTCGGCGGCAAGACCGGCACGGCCCAGCACGGGATCGGCAACTCCGGTACGCCGTACGCCTGGTTCGTGTCCTGGGCACAGGCCGACGGGGACGCGGCGGCGAAGGTCGCGGTGGCCGTCGTGGTGGAGGACGCGGCGGCCAGCCGCCGGGAGATCAGCGGCGGCGGCACGGCGGCACCGATCGCGCGGGCGGTGATGGAGGCGGTGCTGAGGCCGTAGGCATCGCTCGCCGACCACCTCGCGGACCGCCTGCTGAGACGGGGGCTGCCGATTCCCGCCCTCCGCGCCTACGGTTCGGCCCATGACGGAAGCCGCCCCCGCGTACGAACTCGCCCAGGTCAACATCGCCCGGCTCAAGGCCCCGTTGGATTCCCCGCAGTTGAAGGACTTCGTCGACAACCTCGACCCGGTGAACGCGGACGCCGAGGCCGCCGACGGCTTCGTCTGGCGGCTGCAGAGCGAGGAGGGGAACGCCACCGATGTGGCCGTCTTCGGCGATGCGTGGCTGATCCTGAACACGACGGTGTGGCGGGACGCCGACACCCTGACCGCGTACATGTACCAGGGGCGGCACCGGGAGATGCCGGCGCGGCGGCGGGAGTTCTTCGAGCGGGTGCGGGAGGCGATGACGGCCCTGTGGTGGGTCCCGCGGGGCCACCGCCCCACGGTCGCGGAGGCGGAGGCGCGGCTGCTGCACCTGCGCGCCCACGGCCCGACGCCCCACGCGTTCACGCTCCGGACGTCGTTCCCGCCCGGCGCGCCGACACCGGTGACCGGCGAGGTGCCGGACGGGCTGGGCTGCCCGGTCTAGCGACGACGGCCGACGGCGGTGAGGTCGATGTCGACGGGGAAGGGGACGGTGGGCTTGAGGCGGTTGTGGAAAATACCCATGGGCACGTACGACCTGGTCGCCGGGTCCAGCTCGTAGACGTAGACGACGGGGAGGCCGTCGTTCTCCTCGACACGCCAGAAGTGCGCGATGCCCGCGGCGGCGTATTTACGGGGCTTGGTCTCGCGATCGCGGTCCACCGAGTCCTCGGAGACCACCTCGACGGCCAGGACGACCTCCCCGGGCAGGAGCCGGGTCCGTTCGGGTCCGGTGTCGGCACCGGTACGGGCCACCAGCACATCGGGCTCCGGGCGGTCTCGTTTACCGAGCGTCACCGTGAATTCGCGGTAGACCTCGAACTCGTCCGGCGCCTGCTCGAAGAGCGAATTGTCCAGCAGGCGGATCGTGCGCATGTGGAAGGTGGTCTGCGGACTCGTCAGGACAAGGCTCCCGTCGATCAGCTCCGTGTGCGGAGGCAGGTTGGGAAGCCTGTCGAGGTCGTCCGCCGTCCAGCCGTCCTGCGGCGGACGCGGCCACTGGTAGTCGTCGTCCGACTCGGGCTCGCGTACGGCGCTCATGGTTGCTCCCATGCACTGGAGTCCGACCGGCACAGTCAGCCTACCCAGGGTGAACGCCGATTCGCCGCTCCACGAGGTGATCCGGGGCGTGCGCCGTTGACACCCGCGCCAGGTAGATCATCTGTCAACAAGGCCCGCACGAGGGATTGACGGGCTTGCTGACAAGCGGTCTCATAAGTCGGGTAACCGCCGGTAACCCCAAACGCCCGCGAGGTGGGACCACCATGACGACCCAGCCCCTGACGGATGCCGACGCGATCGACGGGCTGCGCGACGCGCTGGGCCTGCTCAAGGACCGGGAGCAGGTGGCGCGGCGGCTGCTCGACGCCTCCGCCAAGCACTCCTTCGACCCGGACGAGGAGCTGGACTGGGACGCGCCCTTCGAGGAGGGCCTGTGGTTCTGGCCGCCGGAGCTGGTCTCGCTGTACGGCACCCCGCTGTGGAAGCGGATGAGCGAGGAACAGCGCATCCGGCTGTCGCAGCACGAGGCGGCGGCGCTCGCCTCGCTCGGCATCTGGTTCGAGTTGATCCTGATGCAGCTGCTGGTGCGGCACGTCTACGACAAGGACGCCACCACCGCACATGTGCGGTACGCGCTCACCGAGATAGAGGACGAGTGCCGGCACTCGATGATGTTCGCGCGGCTGATCACCCGCGGCGGGACACCGTGGTACCCGGTGAGCCCGCTGCACCAGCACCTGGGACGGCTGTTCAAGACCGTCTCCACCACGCCCGGCTCCTTCACCGCGACGCTGCTCGGCGAGGAGGTCCTGGACTGGATGCAGCGGCTGACCTTCCCCGACGAGCGGGTCCAGCCGCTGACACGGGGTGTCACGCGCATCCACGTCGTCGAGGAGGCCCGGCACGTGCGCTACGCCCGTGAGGAGCTGCGGCGCCAGATGGTGACCGCGCCGAAGTGGTCGCAGGAGTTCACCCGGGTCACCTCCGGCGAGTTCGCCCGCGTCTTCTCGGTGGCGTTCGTCAACCCGGAGGTCTACACGAACGTCGGGCTGGACAAGCGGGAGGCCGTCGCCCAGGTCAGGGCGAGCGGGCACCGCCGGGAGATCATGCAGCAGGGCTCGAAGCGGCTCACCGACTTCCTGGACGACATCGGCGTGCTGCGCGGGGTCGGGCGGCGGCTGTGGAAGTCGTCCGGGCTGCTGGCCTGAGCACCGCCGCCCCGGCACCCACCGAGCAGCTCGCCGCCACACGACGAAACCGCACACCGGCACAGCCCCGACGGCAATCGGCACGCCGCACGGGACCGGACGGCGGCTGTGGAAGTCGTCCGGACCGCCGGCACAGGGCTCGGGCAGGGGAAGTCGGCACACACCCGGGCGGCCGCCGGGGGCGGGCGGTTACGCTGCGGAGCATGACTCCGCCGGCCCCCACCCCCGCCTACCGGCGCCTCGGCGTCGAGGAGCGGCGCCGTCAGCTGCTCGACGCCGCACTGTCCCTCTTCGCGCACCGCGCACCCGACGAGGTGTCGCTGGACGACGTGGCGGAGGCGGCCGGCGTGTCACGGCCCCTGGTGTACCGGTACTTCCCGGGCGGCAAGCAGCAGCTGTACGAGGCGGCGCTCCGGTCCGCCGCCGACGAGCTGCGGGACTGCTTCGACGAGCCCCGCGAGGGCCCGCTGCTGCCCCGGCTGTCCCGGGCGCTCGACCGGTACCTCGCCTTCGCCGACGGGCACGGCACCGGGTTCGGCGCGCTGCTGCAGGGCGGGAGCGTGGTGGAGACCTCCCGTACGACCGCCATCGTCGACGGGGTGCGCCGGGCCGCCGCCGAGCACATCCTCAGCCATCTCGGGGTCGCCGATCCGGGGCCGCGGCTGCGGATGACCATCCGGATGTGGATCACCGCCGTGGAGGCGGCCTCGCTGATCTGGCTCGACGAGGACAGACCGCTGCCCGTCGGTGAGCTGCGGGACTGGCTCGTGGAGCAGTTCCTGGCCGCCCTGGAGGTGACCGCGCGGCGTGACGCGGAGACCGGGGTCCTCGTCCGGACGCTGCTGGTGGACGGCTGACCGGTCGGACGGACGGCCGGTGGGCGCCCGGCGTGGGGGCATGGCCGACACTGGTGCCGTGAAGAGACAGGACACCCCCTTCGAGGGCGGGCCCATGGACGGGCGCGTCCTGCCCGTGCTGCTGGGCATCACCGGGCACCCGCCCAAGACGTACCGCATCCCCGTTCCTGCCCCGGACGGCGGCCCGCCCACGGTGCTGGTCTACCGGCGCGTGCCCCGGGGGCGGAGCAGCCGGCTCGGGCTGACGCAGGGGTGGAAGTACCTGTACGACCCGGACGGGGCGGCGACGCCCGACCGCCCGAGGTGGCCGTGGTCCGGGCGCACCCGCGGTCCGGCCGCCGATCCGGGTGCCACGCCGCGCGGCAAGCCGGACGACGCCGACGGGTGACGCCGTTGCGCCGAACCGCGCACACCCGGCGAGCGGGCACGGCCGGGCCGCCGGATGCTCACGGTGCGGAGCGGAGGAGCCGCCCGCGTCGGAGGTGATGGCGTGTCAGGAATGCTTCTGCGTCTGGTGTGCACGGCGGCGGTCGCGGCCGGGACCGTTCTCGTACCGGTGCCCGCGACGGCCGCTGCGGACCCGCCGGACAGTACCGCGGCACAGACCCCGGGGGCCGAGGTGTCCACCGGGGGGGCGCAGCCCGGCGACCGGTCCGTCGCGGAACTGCTGACGGACCTTCAGCGGCTGTACCGCGAGGCCGGGAAGGCCACCGAGGCCTACAACGCCACCGAGGAGCGGCTGGCGAAGCAGCGCGCCGAGACACGGCGCCTGGACCGCGCCCTCGCCGCCGCCCGGCTCTCCCTGCACGACAGCCGGGGCGCTGCCGGGCGGCTGGCCCGGCAGCAGTACCAGAGCAGCACCGGCGTCTCCCCGTACGTACGGCTGCTGCTGGCCCGCGATCCTCAGCACGCGCTCGACCAGGGGCACCTGATCGGGCGGCTGGCGCGCAACCGGGCGGACACGGTGGGCCGGCTGACCGGCAGCGAGCAGCGGGCCGACGCACTCGCCCGGCGGGCCCGCGAGGCGCTCGACGACCAGCTCGCCCTCACCGAGCGGCGCGGGAGGCAACGCGCCGCGGTGCGCGAGCGGCTCGGCGAGGTCGAGGAACTGCTCGCCTCGCTCACCCCCGGTCGGTTGGCCGCCCTCGCGGAGCTGGAGCGGACCGAAGCGGCCGAGAACCAGAAGGAGTTCATGGCGTCCGGCGCCCTCGGCACGCCAGGCGCTCCCGGCGCCCCGGGCGGCCCCGCTACCGGGCGCACGCCCTCCGCCGCGGGCGACCGGGCCCTGCGGTACGCGGTGGAGCAGATCGGGAAGCCGTACGAGTGGGGCGCCGAGGGCCCGGAGGCGTTCGACTGCTCGGGGCTGACCTCCGAGGCGTGGGGGGCGGCCGGCACGCGGGTGCCCCGGACCAGCCAGGAGCAGTGGGCGCGGCTGGACCGGGTCCCGCTGGACGAGCTGCGGCCTGGTGACCTCGTCGTGTACTTCCCCGACGCCACACACGTCGCCCTCTACCTCGGCGACGGCATGGTGGTGCAGGCGCCCCGGCCCGGCGCGCGGGTGAAGGTCTCCCCGATCGCGGCCAACCCGGTCCTGGGCGCCGTACGCCCCGACCCGGACGGGGAGCCCCTGCGGCACCATGTGCCGCCCGAGCTCCCCGAGGGGGCGACGGAGGGGCCCGACGAGGGATACGCGCCGGACCGGGACCGGGCCCGGGGCCAGGGCCTGCCCTACGCCTCCACGGCTCCCGAGACCTCCGCCAGGTAGGCGCCGGCCTTCTGGGAGTCGTAGAAGAAGTTCTCGAAGTCGGCCGGGTTGTCGAAGCCGTTGGCGAACCGGTCGGCGACGGGCTGGAGGCCGCCGGCGGCACCGAGGACGTCGAGGACGTGCTCGGGCGGCGGGGCCAGCATGGCGTTGGTCCACTTGGTGACGTGCTGTGCGGTGTCCCAGTAGCGGTCGAAGGCCCCTCGCATCCACGCCTCGTCGAACGGCGCCTCGCCGTGCTCGACGATGGAGGCGAGGTAGGAGGCAGCGCACTTGGACGCGGAATTGGAGCCCTGGCCGGTGATCGGGTCGTTGGCCACGACCACGTCGGCGACGCCGAGGACCTTGCCGCCGCCGGGCAGGGTGGCGACGGGGTTGCGGACGGTCGGGGCGTAACGGCCGGCGAGGGTGCCGCCGGCGTCGGTCAGTTCGACCTTGGTGGCCCGCGCGTACTCCCAGGGGAGGAACCTCTCCATGAGTTCCAGGGTCAGGGAGAGGTGCTCCGCCGGGTTCTTGACGTCCTTGAAGACGTCCAGCGGGCCGCCGGGTATGCCTTCCCAGAACAGGATGTCGGCGCGGCCCGAGGTGGTGAACGTCGGCATGATGAACATCTCGCCGACCCCGGGGACGAGGTTGCAGCGGACGGCCTCCGTGTCCGGGTGCTCCGGACGCGGGGCGAGCCCGTGGACGTAGGCCACGGCGAGGGCGCGCTGCGGCTGGGCGTACGGGGAGCGCGAGGCGTCCCGGCCGAACATCTGCACGAGCTCGCCCTTGCCCGCGGAGACGAGCACGAGGTCGTACGTACGGGAGAAGTAGTCCAGGTCGCCCACGGCCGCGCCGTGGATGACCAGCTGGCCGCCGCGCTGGGCGAACGTCTCCATCCAGCCCGCCATCTTCACCCGCTGGTCGACCGACTGCGCGAACCCGTCGAGCCTGCCCAGCCAGTCGATCGCGCGCCGCGTCGGACCCGGGTCGTGCGAGCCGGGGGCCGCGACCGAGACGCCGAGCCCCTGGATCCTCGGGGCCTGGGACTCCCAGAAGTTCAGCTGGAGATCGCGCTCGTGCTGCAGGGCCGTGTGGAACATGCACTGCGTCGACATCACCCGTCCGGTGCGGATCTCGTCCGCGGTCCGGTTGGACATCAGGGTGACCTCGTACCCGTGCGACTGGAGGCCGAGGGCGAGCTGGAGACCGGACTGGCCGGCTCCGACGACGAGTATCTTCCGCATACGGGTTCTCCTGGTTGGACGAGGGCTTCGGGCAGCCGAACAAGGGCTTTGGGACTACTCCGGGGTTTCCTCGAGCGCGTGACCCACCAGGGACAGGAGGGTCTCGATGACCGAGATCCGGCGCCGCGCGTCCATGATCATGACAGGTATGTGGGCGGGGATGGTGAGCGCCTCCCGCACGTCGTCCGGCTCGAACAGCTCGGTCTCGTCGAAGTGGTTGACCGCGACGACGTACGGCAGTCCGCAGCTCTCGAAGTAGTCGAGCGCCGGGAAGCAGTCCTTCAGCCGGCGGGTGTCGGCCATGACGACCGCGCCGATCGCGCCGCGCACCAGGTCGTCCCACATGAACCAGAACCGCTGCTGACCGGGGGTGCCGAAGACATAGAGCACCAGGTCGTCGTCGAGCGTGATCCGGCCGAAGTCCAGGGCCACGGTGGTGGTGAGCTTCTCCGGCGTGGCGCTGAGGTCGTCGGTCCCGGCGCTCGCCTCGGTCATCAGCGCCTCGGTCTCCAGAGGCCTGATCTCCGAGACGGTGGTGACCAGTGTGGTCTTGCCGACGCCGAAACCACCGGCCACCACTATCTTCGTGGCGACCGGGGCGCGGGTACGGTCCGTCTGCCAGGGCAGCAACGGCTCGTCGTCCTCGACGAGCGAGGTGACGCCTCGAGCGGCGTCAGAGACGGCGGAGTCCACTCAGCACCCTTTCCAGCAGCGCGCGGTCCGGGCGGCCCGTGCCGTGGCCGGTCCCCGTTCCGTAGACACGGATCTTTCCCTGGTCCGCGAGGTCGCTCAGAAGCACGCGGACCACACCGAGCGGCATCTTCAGCAGCGCGGAGATCTCGGCCACCGTTCGCATACGGCGGCACAGTTCGACGATGGCCCGCAGTTCCGGCATCACCGTCGACTTCAGCGAGCCCTTCGGCAGTTCCCTGCGCTCCTCGGCGGCATCCAGTTCGGCGGTGCTCGCCACGAACGTCTCGACGAGGAGCACATGTCCGAAGCGGGTACGGCCGCCGGTGAGCGAGTAGGGGCGGACCCTGGCGGGTTTGCGGTCACCGCCGCGGACCGGAAGGCTCTTCCTGGGCTTACCGCTCAACGGGGACTCCCGGGGGACTCGTTCTCCAGGGACCTGTTCTCCATGGACCGGTGCAGCTCGCTGCGGAGTTCGGGGGTCAGTACATGACCGGCCCGGCCCACGAACAGGGCCATGTGGTACGCCACCACGCTCATGTCGCAGTCCGCGGAGCCGTGCACACCGAGCAGCGAGCCGTCGCTGATCGACATGACGAACAGGCTGCCCTCGTCCATCGCCACCATGGTGTGCCGGACCGGGCCGTAGTCCATCAGCTTGGCGGCGCCGATGGTGAGGCTGCCGATGCCGGAGACGATGGTGGCCAGATCGGCGGCGGAGCCGCGCGGGCCGGCGCGCTTGCCGGCCCGCACCCTGGGTGCCCCGGCGGTGCGGGCGCCCTCGGGCGAGTCCGTCCGGGCCGTCACGGGACCGGGGTCCGAGGAGAGCAGCAGCAGGCCGTCGGAGGAGACCACGGCGACCGAAAGGATGCCGGGGACCTCCTCGACGAGATTGGTCAGCAGCCAGTGCAGGTTGCGGGCTTCACTGCTCGGTCCGAAGGTACTCGGCGCGGTCAACTCGTTGCCTCCTCGACAGTGCCCCCCGTGGCTTCTTCGGATGGGGCGGCGGCCGTGGTGGACGGCGGCCGGTGCGGTCCCGTCTCCTCCGCGATCTCCACCTCGACGTCCCGGCGTCCGGCTTCCGCCCCCCGGCGGAAACCTCCGAGGCGGCGGCGCAGGGCGTCGGCGTCCACCGAGCCGGTGCGCTGGCGGGGGGCCCCGACGGGTGCGGTGATCTTCGGTGTGCGCTTGGGCAGGCCCTTGTCGGTGACCGGTTCCGGCGCCTCCGGCCCCTGCTCCGGTTCCTGCTCCGGTTCCTGCTCCGGTTCCTGCTCCTGCCGCACCGCTCGCTCCGCCGCCGGGCCGTCGGTCGCACGCGTGTGCTCGGCGCCGGAGGCGGGGGCGGAGTCGCTCACGGGCGCCGACTCGGGCGCGGGCCTGGTCGGCAGCGCGGGCGTGGGGACGGCCGCGGCCTCCGGTTCGGCCGTGAGGTCGACGGCCGCAGGGGCGTCGTCGACCGGGTGACCGGGGTGGGCGGCCGGGGTGTCGGCGCCGGAAGTCCCGGCAGGTTTGGCGGTCTCGGCGGCCGGCCGTGCGGACCGGTCGTCGGCCGGCTGTGCGGGAGCCGGGATCAGCAGCTCCATGGTGGTCTCGACGGGCCGCTCGTGCGTCGCGTCCACGGGCTCACCGGTGCCGTGGACGACGTCGGTCGCCTCGGACGCGCCGGCCACCCGGGCCCCCGGCTCCGGGACACCGTCCCGCACGGACTCCTCGGCCCGTTCCCCCGCGGGCGCCTTCGCGGGCTCGCCGGCTCCGTCGACGGCGCCCCCCGCCTCGGACACGCCGGCCGCCCGGGTCCCCGGCTCCGGGACACCGTCCCGCGCGGACTCCGCAGGCCGCTCCCCTGTAGGCACGGCAGCGGACTCACCGACGCCGGTCGCCTCGGACACGCCCGCCGCACCGGCCATCCGCTCCGGGACACCGTCCCGCGCGGGCTTCCCGGCGGGCTCGTCAGCGGCGGATTCCTTCGTCACGGGCCCCTGCGGGGCGGGCTGCTCCCCCGCCTCGGGCTCCCCCGCCTCGGGCTCCCCCGCCTCGGGCTCCCCCGCCTCGGGCTCCCCCGCCTCGGGTTCCTGCCGCTGTACCGCCTGTTCCGCCAGGGCGACCAGCGGGTCGCCGCCCTCCGTACGGCCGTGCAGGACGTTGGAGTTGGCCTCCGCGTCGGCGCCGGGCAGGGCGACACGGGGTGAACCGTCGGTGACGGGACCGGAGGCCGGCACGGCGCCCGGGGTGGCGGCGGCCAGCAGGGCCGTGGGCAGGACCACGACCGCGGCGACGCCGCCCTGCTTCTGCTCCCGCAGCTGCACCCGTACCCCGTGCCGCCGGGCGAGCCGGGCGACGACGTACAGGCCGAGCCCGAGGCCGTCCTCGCCCTCGTGCTCGTAGGGCGCCCGAGGGTCGAAGTCGGACAGGCGGGCGTTGAGCCGCTCCAGCCGCTCCCCGGTCATGCCGATGCCCTCGTCCTGCACGGAGAGCATGACCTCGCCGCTCTCGAGGAGCCAGCCGGAGACCTCGACGGGCAGGTCGGGCGGGCAGAACGAGGTGGCGTTCTCCAGGAGTTCGGCGAGCAGATGACTGAGGTCGTCCGCGGCGAACCCGGCGATGTGCGCGTGCGGCGGCAGTGCGGCGATGCGCACCCGCTCGTAGCGCTCGATCTCGCTGACCGCGGCCCGTACGACGTCGACGAGCGGCACCGGCCCGGCCGAGTGCTGGACGTGTTCGGTGCCGGCGAGGACGAGGAGGTTCTCGCTGTGCCGGCGCATCACCGTGGCGAAGTGGTCGAGCTTGAACAGGGTGGCCAGGCGGTCCGGGTCGTCCTCGCGCTCCTCCAGGCCCTCGATGACACCGAGTTGCCGTTCGACCAGACCGAGGGTGCGCAGTGCCAGGCTGACGAAGGTGCCGCCGATGCTGCTGCGCAGCTGCTCCAGGTGGGTGGCGGACTCGGTGACCTGGGTGCGCAGCTCCTCGCGGGCGTCGGCCATCCGCTGCCGCTGCGCGACGAGGTGCTTGCGGTCGGCCTCCAGCGTGGTGATCCGCCCGGCGAGCTGCGCGGCGTGCGCGTGCAGGGCGTTGACGGAGCGGACGACCTGGGCGAACTCGTCGTTGCGCCCGGTGAACGCGACCGGTTCCTCGCTGCTGGGGTCCTCGGCGCCGGCGAGCCGGGCGGAACCGCGGCGCAGCACGGACAGCGGACGGGTGAGGGTGCGTGCCATGGCGGTGGCGACGCCGACCGTGAGCAGCATGAGGGCACCGAGGAGGGCGACGCGGATCTCCAGCGCGGTGACGTCGTCGTCGCGCAGCTGGGCGAGGTCCTTGGTGCGCTGGTCGAAGAGGGCGGACTCGACTCCGCGCATCGCCTCAACGCGGGCGGTGAGCGCGGCCGCCAGCTTCTTGGCGTCGGTGGAGAGTTCCTCGTCGGAGAGGGTCGGCTCGTCGGTGAGGTTCTCGAGGTACTTCTCGGCGGCGTCGACCTCGGGGCCGGTGACCGTGGAGTCGTACGAGGCGCGGGGGGCCTTGGGGGCCGTCTCGCGGAAGCCGGCGAGCGCGGCGTCGGAGCGCAGGCGGGCCTGGAGGGCGGCGGCGGTCAGCGCGTCGCGCCGTTCGGCGTCGGCGTCCGACGTGGAGGTGGACGTGGCGGGCAGACCGGTGACGGGGTCGATCGCCGTCTGGGTGGTGCTCGGCACGTTGAGCGCTGCGAGCAGCAGTCCTCGGGTGGCGGCGGCCTGCTGGACGGCGGTGTCCAGCTCGGCGAGCGCGTAGGAGCCGGAACCGGCCCGGGGCGGGGTCTCCTCCGCGAGCTGCTCGGCGAGCCGGTGCAGCTGGGTGATGGCGGTGGAGTACGCCCGGTGCGCCTCGAGCGGACTGCTCTTGCCGGTGAGCGCGGCCCTGCGCAGAGCCGCGATGGCGTCGAGGTCCTCGCGCAGCGCCTCGGGGGTACCGGTGCCGGCGCGCAGTTCCTCGACCTGCCGGTCGACGCGGGTGCTGTGCTGCTCGGTGGGCGCCTTGTCCTCGTCGCGGCCGGCCGCGACGTAGGACGTGACGTCGTCCCGCTCGTCGGCGAGCGAGTGCGCGAGGGCGAGGGCGTCCTGGGTCAGCTCGGCGTGGGTCACCAGGTTCTGTGAGTCGCTCAGCTGCCCGGAGGCGGTGAGCAGGGACGGTGTCCCGGCGGCGGCGATCGCCGCGGCCACGACCGCGACGGCCACGATGAGCCGGTTGCGCACGTGGGTGGGGCGGCCCCTGCCGACGGTGGGCTGCTGCTCAGCGTCCTCCGTGGGGGGCGTCTGCTTGCCTGTGCGACGAGGCCGCGTCTTCTGCACCGGTGCTCGCATTCCTGACTCGTGTACCCGTGGGTCGGGGTGACGTTCCGTCAACAGGCGTCTGCGCCCTGCCCGTGTCGAGCGCGTACGCCCTGGCGGACGGCCGGTCGCGCTCGGGCAGCGAGACGCCCCCGTCGCTCCCCGACCCTCCCAGTGCCCACGGGCACCGCACGCGCATCACCTGACCCGCCACTCGAAGGAGTGAACCCCGGAGTCGAGTTGAGGAGCAAGTCACACGACCTCCCGCAGCAGCCCTCCACGGCACGTCGGTTGGACGTCTGCGGCGGCCGGTGGCAGGATTCGCCGCCACGCGTTTGCACAGGGCTGCAATCCCACCCAAATGCGGCGCCTGACCTGCATGACTGTCGGCATCCGGTCAACGGTGACGGTCTCCTGGAACCCTTGTGGAGGCGTCGTGCAGACTGACCGGATGCGTACGGAACTTGTCTCGGAGCCCGGTGACGCGGGCCGCCCCAACGAGGACTTCGCGAGCGTCGGGCTTCCGGCCTCCGGGCAGGGCGGTTCACTGGTCGTACTGGACGGGGTCACGCCGCCGCGCGACGGCACGGGCTGCCGGCACGCGGTCCCCTGGTTCACCGCGCGGCTCGGCGGGGCGCTCGCCGAACTGACCGTTTCCCTCCCGGATGTCCCCCTGGCGGACCTGCTGTCCCGGGCCGTGTCCCGCACCGCCGGGGCGCACGCCGAGACCTGTGACCTTTCTCACCCGCGAACGCCGCAGGCGACGGTGGTGCTGGCGCGCTGGTCACCGGAGTCGGTCGACTACCTGGTCCTCTCCGACTCCGCCCTGCTGGTCGAGTCCCCCGACGGCACGGTCACCGCGCTGCTGGACGACCGGCTGGCCCGGCTGCCCCGCTCGGCGCTGGCCACGGACGCGCTGGTGGACTCCACCGTGCGGAACAGGGAGGGCGGCTTCTTCACCGCGGCGGCCGATCCGTCGGTCGCGGCGCGCGCGGTCACCGGCACGCTGCCGCGCGCCGGGGTGCGCTCCCTGGCCGCACTGACGGACGGGGCGACCCGCTGGGTCGAGAAATTCGGCGAGGGCGACTGGCCCGGCTGTCTCGCCCTCGTCCGCAAGGAGGGGGCGCGGGCGCTGGTGGACCGTGTCCGGGCTCTGGAGCGGGCGGACACGGAACGGGTGGTGCTCGGCCGGAGCAAGACGCACGACGACGCGACGGTCGTGTACGTGGAGTTGTGAACCCCGCGGGTTCCGGGTGCCGGCCGAAGCCCCCGCTACTTCTCCATCCCCCGGTTCAGCTGGTGCAGCAGCCGGGCGAGTTCCGTGACCTCGCCCGGGTCCCAGTCGGCGAGGCCGCGGGCGTAGCGCTCCCGACGGGCCTCGCGGACCCTGCTCATCCGGCTCCGGCCCTCCGGGGTGAGGGCGACCAGCCAGGCACGGCCGTCGGCGGGGTCCGGTTCGCGGGTGACGAGTCCGAGTTCCTCCAGGGCGTGCAGCTGGCGCGACATGGTCGCCTTGCCGACGCCGATGAAGGCGGCGAGTTCGGTGGCCCGCTGCTTGCCGCACTCGTCCAGCCGCACGAGCAGCCCGTACGCGGACGGCTCCAGGTCCGGGTGGACCGCTCGGGACATCTCACCCTGGCTGGCCCTGGCGCGGCGCAGCAGCACGGTCAACTCCCTTTCCAGGGCGAGGAATCCGGGCTGGCCGGCACCGCTGTCGGGCGCCTGGAGCGAGGTGTCCCCGCCATCGCCGTTTCCGCCTTCGTGCACGTCGGTCCCTGCCTCGGTCTTCCCTGTCGTCCCTGTTTTCGCCCCGTGGCGACGCCGCTGGGGCTCCGCAAGTATTTCGCAGACGTGGGACGCGGCCGCACACCGCGACCGGCCCGGCGGCCGGCGATCACGGCCTCGTCGTTCGCACTGCCGCGCGGCGGCGGCCCGGACCTCCCTCACGGGACCCGGGCCGCCGCCCCTGCGGTGACGCCGTCACACCGCCACCGGCACCTTTGGCGCCGCGCCGTTCGTCGCCGGCGAGAGCGCCAGTTCCAGGACCTGGCGGACGTCGGTCACGGCGTGGACGTCGAGCCCGTCCAGCACCTCGGCGGGGACGTCGTCCAGGTCGGGCTCGTTGCGCTTGGGGATGATCACGGTGGTGATCCCCGCCCGGCGCGCCGCGAGCAGCTTCTGCTTCACCCCGCCGATCGGCAGCACCCGCCCGGTCAGCGAGACCTCTCCGGTCATGGCCACGTCCGTACGGACCAGGCGCCCGGACAGCAGCGAGGCCAGGGCGGTGGTCATCGTGACACCGGCACTGGGGCCGTCCTTGGGCACCGCACCCGCCGGGAAGTGGATGTGCACGCCCCGATCCTTCAGGTCACCGACCAAAAGCTCCAGTTCGGCGCCGTGGGAGCGCAGGAAACTCAGCGCGATCTGCGCCGACTCCTTCATCACGTCGCCCAGCTGTCCGGTCAGGGTCAGTCCGGCGGCGCCCGTCTCCGGGTCGGCCAGGGACGCCTCCACGTAGAGGACGTCGCCGCCGGCGCCGGTCACCGCGAGTCCGGTGGCGACACCGGGGACGGCGGTGCGGCGCTCGGCCGGGTCCTGGGCGGACTCGGGCACGTGGTGCGGCCGGCCGAGCAGTCCGCGCAGGTCACCGTCCGTGACGGTGACCGGCAGCTCCCGCTCGCCCAGTTCGTGCTGGGCCGCGACCTTGCGCAGCAGCCGCGCGATGGACCGCTCCAGGGTGCGCACCCCCGCCTCGCGCGTGTACTCACCGGCCAGCTTGCGCAGCGCGCCGTCGTCGAGGGCGACCTCGTCGGTGGCGAGCCCGGCTCGCTCCAGCTGGCGCGGGAGCAGGTGGTCGCGTGCGATGACGACCTTCTCGTCCTCGGTGTAGCCGTCCAGGCGGACGATGTCCATCCGGTCCGCCAGCGCCTCCGGGACGGCCTCCAGGACGTTGGCGGTGGCGAGGAAGACGACGTCCGAGAGGTCCAGCTCGACCTCCAGGTAGTGGTCGCGGAAGGTGTGGTTCTGCGCCGGGTCCAGCACTTCGAGGAGGGCGGCGGCCGGGTCGCCCCGGAAGTCGGAGCCCACCTTGTCGATCTCGTCGAGCAGCACCACCGGGTTCATCGACCCGGCCTCCTTGATCGCCCGCACGATCCGGCCGGGCAGCGCGCCGACGTACGTACGCCGGTGGCCGCGGATCTCGGCCTCGTCGCGGACGCCGCCGAGGGCGACCCGGACGAACCTGCGGCCCATCGCGTGGGCGACGGACTCGCCGAGGCTCGTCTTGCCGACGCCGGGCGGGCCCACGAGGGCGAGTACGGCACCGCCGCGGCGGCCTCCGACGACGCCGAGCCCGCGCTCGGCACGCCGCTTGCGCACCGCCAGGTACTCGGTGATGCGCTCCTTCACGTCCGTCAGGCCGGCGTGCTCGGCGTCGAGCACGCCCCGGGCACCCTGGATGTCGTACGCGTCCTCGGTCCGCTCGCTCCACGGCATCTCCAGGACCGTGTCGAGCCAGGTGCGGATCCACGATCCCTCGGGCGACTGGTCGGAGGAGCGCTCCAGCTTGTCGACCTCCTTGAGCGCGGCCTCGCGCACCTTCTCCGGCAGGTCGGCGGCCTCCACGCGGCTGCGGTAGTCGTCGGACTCCTCACCGTCCTGTTCGCCGTTCAGCTCGCGCAGTTCCTTGCGCACGGCTTCCAGCTGGCGGCGCAGCAGGAACTCACGCTGCTGCTTGTCGACGCCGTCCTGGACGTCCTTGGCGATGGACTCGGCGACGTCCTGCTCGGCGAGGTGGTCGCGCAGCTGCTGGGTGGCGAGCTTCAGCCGGGCCACCGGATCGACGGCCTCCAGCAGGGCCACCTTCTGCTCGGTGGTCAGGAACGGCGAGTATCCGGAGTTGTCGGCGAGGGCGGAGACGTCGTCGATGGCCTGGACCCGGTCGACGACCTGCCAGGCGCCGCGCTTGCGCAGCCAGGCGGTGGCGAGCGCCTTGTACTCGGTGACCAGCTCGGCCACCTGGCCGGGATAGGGGTCTCCCCTGTTCGAACGGAGCTGAGAACTCGGGGAAGGCTCCGGTACGGTCTCGTCGATCCGGGTGCCCTCCACCCACAGCGCGGCGCCCGGCCCGGTCGTCCCGGCGCCGATCCGCACCCGGTCCCGGCCCCGGATCAGGGCGCCCGGATCGCCGTCGGCCAGCCTGCCGACCTGCTCGACCGTGCCCAGGACGCCGGTGGCGGCGTAGGTCCCGTCGATGCGTGGCACCAGCAGGACCCTGGGCTTTCCGGTCTCCGACGTGGCGGCGGCCTGGGCGGCCTCCACCGCGGCGCGCACCTCGGAATCGCTCAGGTCCAGCGGGACCACCATTCCGGGCAGCACGACCTCGTCGTCGAGCGGCAGCACAGGCAGGGCGAGCGGTGTGGACTCAGCAGCCATGATCTCCCCTTCGGCAGTCAAGTTGAGTTATGCCGACTCAATGCTTGTGAGCCCCCGATTGTTCCCGGACTGCGCTCCCTCACGTTCGCTCTCAGCGATCACCCACCGGCCCGGGGCGGGTCGGCCGGAGCCACTTGGTGCCGCCCGGGGCCGCTCGGGCGCGTCCGGGACCGCCCGGATCCGCCTCGGACGACGCGAAACGGCGGGAGGCGCTCCGCCGAACGGGGAGGACTGTCAGGATGAACGCATGTCCACCCCCTACGACATTCCCGAAGTCCCCGAAGTCCTGGACCGCCGCGAGGGTCCGTACGGGGAGGTGGTGCTCCGCCGGCACGGGAGCCTGCTGCAGATCATCGCGAACGGGTGCTTCCTGATGGACACCTCCGACGGCCGCTCGGAGCGCCGGCTGGTCGACGCGGCCCTGGCCGCGCTCGACGCCGCCGACACCCGCGCGGGGCACGGTCCGCGACAGGACCCGCACGTCCTCATCGGCGGACTCGGCGTCGGCTTCTCACTCGCGCACGCCGCCGCCGCGCCCCGCTGGGGCCGCATCACGGTGGTGGAGCGCGAACCCGCCGTCATCGACTGGCACCGCGCGGGCCCCCTGGCCGGGCTCTCCGCGAGCGCCCTCGCCGACCCGCGCACGGAGATCGTCGAGGCCGATCTGGTGGCGTACGTCCATGAGACGTCCGACACGTTCGACGCGCTGTGCCTCGACATCGACAACGGCCCCGACTGGACCGTCACCGAGGACAACGGGGGGCTCTACTCCCCCACCGGACTCACGCATTGCGCAAGAGTGCTGAGACCGGACGGAGTGCTCGCGGTGTGGTCCGCGCAGCCGTCGGCGAATTTCGAAGGAACCTTGCGGAATGCCGGGTTCAGGCAGGTGCGTACCGAAGAGATCCCCGTTGCCCGGGGCGTACCTGACGTCGTGCACCTCGGCGTCCGCCCTGGATAGCAAAGCCGCGGTGACTCCCCGTACGCTGCTGCACTGACGCCGATCATTCAAGCGTCAATCGCAGTCATGCGCAGAGACGGATTCACCCCACGGATTCCGGGAAGCACACTTCAGGGGCGGGCGATGGAGCAGACACACACCTCCCACAACGGCACGGCGGCGACCACCCCGGGTGCTCAGCGCCGGGTCCTGGTGGTCGAGGACGATGCGACGATCGTGGACGCCATCGCGACCCGCCTTCGCGCCGAGGGATTCCTGGTGCAGACGGCGGGTGACGGCCCGTCCGCCGTCGACACGGCGGAGGCCTGGCAGCCCGACCTGCTGATCCTCGACATCATGCTGCCCGGCTTCGACGGTCTGGAGGTCTGCCGGCGCGTGCAGGCCCAGCGGCCGGTGCCGGTGATGATGCTGACCGCGCGCGACGACGAGACCGACATGCTGGTCGGGCTGGGCGTCGGCGCCGACGACTACATGACCAAGCCGTTCTCCATGCGGGAACTGGCGGCACGCGTGCATGTGCTGCTGCGCCGCATGGAGCGGGCGGCCCTGGCGGCCACCACCCCGCGCAGCGGCATCCTGCGCCTGGGCGAACTGGAGATCGACCACGCGCAGCGCAGGGTGCGGGTGCGCAGCGAGGACGTCCATCTGACGCCCACCGAGTTCGACCTCCTGGTGTGCCTGGCGAACACGCCCCGCGCGGTGCTCTCCCGTGAGCAGCTGCTGGCCGAGGTCTGGGACTGGGCGGACGCCTCCGGCACCCGGACCGTCGACAGCCACATCAAGGCGCTGCGCCGGAAGATCGGCGCCGAGCGCATCCGTACCGTGCACGGCGTGGGCTACGCCCTGGAGACGCCGACGCCATGAGCGACGGGCCGGCCGCACGGAGAGGCTCCGGGGATCCCGGTCCCTGGGGCGGTGTCCGCCCGTTCTCCATCAAGACCAAGCTGGGTGCGCTGGTCGTCATCTCGGTGCTGATCACCACCGGGCTGTCGATGATCGCGGTGCACACCAAGACGGAGCTGCGCTTCATCACGGTCTTCTCGATGATCGCCACCCTGCTCATCACGCAGTTCGTGGCGCACTCCCTCACCGCGCCGCTGGACGACATGAACGCGGTGGCCCGGTCCATCTCGCACGGCGACTACACCCGCCGGGTGCGCGAGAACCGCTGGGACGAGCTGGGCGACCTGGCCCGGACCATCAACGTCATGGCCGACGAGCTGGAGGCCCAGGACCATCAGCGCAAGGAGCTGGTGGCCAACGTCTCGCACGAGCTGCGCACCCCCATCGCGGGTCTGCGCGCGGTGCTGGAGAACATCGTCGACGGCGTCACCGAGGCCGACCCCGAGACCATGCGCACGGCGCTGAAGCAGACCGAGCGGCTGGGACGTCTCGTGGAGACGCTCCTGGACCTGTCCCGTCTGGACAACGGGGTCGTCCCGCTGCGACGGCAGCGGTTCGAGGTGTGGCCGTATCTGTCCGGCGTGCTCAAGGAGGCCAACATGGTCGCCTCCGCTCGCGCGGGCATGACCACCGGATCCGGCGGCCACACGCGCAAGGACGTCCACCTGAGTCTCGACGTCTCGCCCCCGGAGCTCACCGCGCACCTCGACCCGGAGCGCATCCACCAGGTCGTCGCCAACCTCATCGACAACGCGGTCAAGCACAGCCCGCCGCACGGCCGGGTGACGGTCAAGGCGCGGCCCGGACCGCAGCCCGACTCGCTCCAGCTGGAGATCCTGGACGAGGGGCCCGGCATTCCGCGGACCGAGTGGCACCGTGTCTTCGAACGGTTCAACCGCGGCAGCGTCAATCTGCCGCACGGTCCGGGCAGCGACGGGGGCACCGGTCTCGGCCTGGCGATCGCCCGCTGGGCCGTCGATCTCCACGGCGGACGCATCGGGGTGGCCGAATCCGAGCGGGGCTGCCGCATTCTCATCACCCTTCCGGGAGCCTCTCCCTCGTCAGGTTGACGTAGGGTGCCGAGCGGAGCCACAAGATCCACGTACGTTCGCGCTGACGGACACGTGTGATCAGGCACAGGCCCGTGCGGCGAGCGCGCCGGGTCGCGGCCGACCCGTACCCGACGCGCCCCGACAGCGCGGAACCACGCTTGTTTCCCGCCATTTCCTGCACCGAAACACCCTCCGAGATGTGACTTGCGCGACGTTGAACGGCCCGGACTGACCTTCTCGGTCGGGGAGGCGTAGCCTTAATTTCCGCTGTCCATCATCTTGTGAAGCGGAAGAGGGCGGTTGACGCCGTGTCGCCACAGTCCCCCAGTAACTCGAGCATCTCGACCGACACCGACCAAGCGGGCAAGAACCCCGCCGCGGCCTTCGGTGCCAACGAGTGGCTCGTCGACGAGATCTACCAGCAGTACCTCCAGGACCCGAACTCGGTCGACCGGGCCTGGTGGGACTTCTTCGCCGACTACAAGCCGGGCGCCCCTCAGGGCCCGGCTCCGGTGAACAACGCGGCATCGGGGACCGCAGGCACGACGACGGCTGCGCCGGTCACTCCGGCCCAGCCCGCCGCCACGCCCGCACCGGCTGCCCCGCAGCCCGCCCCCGCGCCGCCGGCCGCCCAGCCGGCGGCGAAGGCCTCGGCGCCCGCTCCGGCGAAGGCCGCTCCGGCCCCCGCCAAGCCTGCCGCCGAGAAGCCTGCCGCCGAGAAGTCCCAGGCCCCCCAGGCGAAGCCCGCCGACGAGGCCAAGCAGGGCCCCGAGCAGCTGACGCTGCGCGGCCCGTCCGCGGCCGTCGCGAAGAACATGGACGCCTCCCTGGAGGTGCCCACGGCCACGTCCGTGCGCGCACTCCCGGTGAAGCTCCTGTTCGACAACCGCATCGTCATCAACAACCACCTCAAGCGTGCCCGCGGCGGGAAGATCTCCTTCACGCACCTCATCGGCTACGCGATGGTCCAGGCCATCAAGGCGATGCCGTCGATGAACTGGCACTACGCGAAGGTGGACGGCAAGCCCACCCTGGTGAAGCCGGAGCACGTCAAGTTCGGCCTCGCCATCGACCTGGTCAAGCCGAACGGCGACCGCCAGCTGGTCGTCGCGGGCATCAAGAAGGCCGAGACGCTGAACTTCTTCGAGTTCTGGCAGGCCTACGAGGACATCGTCCGTCGCGCCCGCGACAACAAGCTGACGATGGACGACTTCAGCGGAGTCACCGTCTCGCTGACCAACCCCGGCGGCCTCGGCACCGTCCACTCGGTGCCGCGCCTGATGCCGAACCAGTCGGTGATCCTGGGCGTCGGCTCCATGGACTACCCGGCGGAGTTCCAGGGCACCAGCCAGGACACCCTGAACAAGCTCGGCATCTCGAAGGTCATGACGCTCACGTCGACCTACGACCACCGGGTGATCCAGGGCGCCGCCTCCGGCGAGTTCCTGCGCGCCGTGGCGAACCTGCTGCTGGGCGAGAACGGCTTCTACGACGACATCTTCGAGGCGCTGCGCATCCCCTACGAGCCGGTCCGCTGGCTCAAGGACATCGACGCGTCCCACGACGACGACGTCACCAAGGCCGCCCGCGTCTTCGAACTGATCCACTCCTACCGGGTCCGCGGCCACGTCATGGCCGACACCGACCCGCTGGAGTACCGCCAGCGCAAGCACCCCGACCTGGACATCACCGAGCACGGGCTCACCCTGTGGGACCTGGAGCGCGAGTTCGCGGTCGGCGGTTTCTCGGGCAAGAGCCTGATGAAGCTGCGCGACATCCTCGGCGTGCTCCGCGACTCGTACTGCCGCACCACCGGCATCGAGTTCATGCACATCCAGGATCCGAAGCAGCGCAAGTGGATCCAGGACCGCGTGGAGCGCTCGCACTCCAACCTGGAGCGCGAGGAGCAGCTGCGCATCCTGCGCCGGCTGAACGCGGCGGAGGCCTTCGAGACCTTCCTGCAGACCAAGTACGTCGGTCAGAAGCGCTTCTCCCTGGAGGGCGGCGAGTCCGTCATCCCGCTGCTCGACGCCGTGCTGGACTCGGCCGCCGAGTCCCGTCTCGACGAGGTCGTCGTCGGCATGGCCCACCGCGGCCGGCTGAACGTGCTGGCCAACGTCGTGGGCAAGTCGTACGCGCAGATCTTCCGCGAGTTCGAGGGCAACCTCGACCCGAAGTCGATGCACGGCTCCGGCGACGTGAAGTACCACCTGGGCGCCGAGGGCACCTTCACCGGTCTCGACGGCGAGCAGATCAAGGTCTCCCTGGTCGCCAACCCCTCCCACCTGGAGGCGGTGGACCCGGTCCTGGAGGGCGTCGCGCGCGCCAAGCAGGACATCATCAACAAGGGCGGCACGGACTTCACCGTCCTGCCGGTGGCGATCCACGGCGACGCGGCCTTCGCGGGCCAGGGCGTGGTGGCCGAGACCCTGAACATGTCCCAGCTGCGCGGCTACCGCACCGGCGGCACGGTCCACGTCGTCATCAACAACCAGGTCGGCTTCACCGCCGCGCCCGAGTCCTCGCGCTCGTCGATGTACGCGACGGACGTGGCCCGCATGATCGAGGCCCCGATCTTCCACGTGAACGGCGACGACCCGGAGGCGTGCGTCCGCGTGGCGCGGCTGGCCTTCGAGTTCCGCCAGGCCTTCAACAAGGACGTGGTGATCGACCTCATCTGCTACCGCCGCCGCGGTCACAACGAGACCGACAACCCGGCCTTCACCCAGCCCTTGATGTACGACCTGATCGACAAGAAGCGCTCGGTGCGCAAGCTGTACACCGAGTCCCTCATCGGTCGCGGCGACATCACCCTGGAAGAGGCCGAGCAGGCGCTGCAGGACTACCAGGGCCAGCTGGAGAAGGTCTTCACCGAGGTCCGCGAGGCGGCGTCCCAGCCGACGGCCGTCGAGCCCTCGGAGCCGCAGGCCCAGTTCCCGGTGGCCGTGAACACGGCGGTCACCTCCGAGGTCGTCAAGCGGATCGCCGAGTCCCAGGTCAACATCCCCGACCACATCACCGTCCACCCGCGTCTGCTGCCGCAGCTGCAGCGCCGGGCATCGATGGTCGAGGACGGCACCATCGACTGGGGCATGGGCGAGACCCTCGCGGTCGGCTCGCTGCTCCTGGAGGGCGTCCCGGTCCGGCTGTCCGGCCAGGACTCGCAGCGCGGCACCTTCGGCCAGCGGCACGCGGTGATCATCAACCGGGAGACCGGCGAGGAGCACACGCCGCTGCTGTACCTGTCCGAGGAGCAGGCCCGGTACAACGTCTACAACTCCCTGTTGTCCGAGTACGCGGTGATGGGCTTCGAGTACGGCTACTCGCTGGCCCGGCCCGACGCGCTGGTGATGTGGGAGGCGCAGTTCGGCGACTTCGTCAACGGCGCGCAGACGGTCGTGGACGAGTTCATCTCGTCGGCCGAGCAGAAGTGGAGCCAGACCTCCGGTGTGACCCTGCTCCTGCCGCACGGCTACGAGGGCCAGGGGCCGGACCACTCCTCGGCCCGTCCGGAGCGGTTCCTGCAGCTCTGCGCGCAGAACAACATGACGGTCGCGATGCCGACCCTCCCGTCGAACTACTTCCACCTCCTGCGGTGGCAGGTGCACAACCCGCACCACAAGCCGCTGGTCGTCTTCACCCCGAAGTCGATGCTGCGTCTGAAGGCCGCGGCCTCGAAGGCGGAGGAGTTCACCACGGGCCAGTTCCGCCCGGTCATCGGCGACGACTCGGTCGACCCGGCCGCGGTCAAGAAGGTCGTCTTCTGCGCCGGCAAGGTCTACTACGACCTCGAGGCCGAGCGGAAGAAGCGCGGCGTGACGGACACGGCGATCCTGCGCATCGAGCGCCTGTACCCGCTGCCGGGTGCCGAGCTCCAGGCGGAGATCAAGAAGTACCCGAACGCCGAGAAGTACCTGTGGACCCAGGAGGAGCCGGCGAACCAGGGTGCCTGGCCGTTCATCGCGCTCAACCTGATCGACCACCTCGACCTGGCGGTCGGCGCCGACGTCCCGCACGGCGAGCGTCTGCGCCGCATCTCGCGCCCGCACGGCTCGTCCCCGGCGGTCGGTTCCGCGAAGCGGCACCAGGCCGAGCAGGAGCAGCTGGTGCGTGAGGTGTTCGACGCCTGACGGACCCCTGAGCGGCCCCGACATGGGTCGCAGGCCGTACGTGACCGGGCCGCACCCCCACTGTGGGGGTGCGGCCCGGCCCGTGTGGGCGCACATATTCTTGTCCTCATGTACTTCACGGACCGTGGCATCGAGGAACTGGAGAAGCGGCGCGGCGAGGAGGAGGTCACCTTCGAGTGGCTCGCCGAGCAGCTGCGGACGTTCGTCGACCTCAACCCCGACTTCGAGGTGCCGGTGGAGCGCCTGGCGACATGGCTGGCCCGGCTGGACGACGAGGACGAGGACGAGGAGTAGTAGGCCAGGCCCTGGTCGCGCGGGTTCAGTCGTGTGGGTGGGTGAGGGTATGGGCGGCCAGCGTGACGGCGCCGTGGGCGAGCAGGAGCGTCCCCGCTACGATCCAGCCGCCGCTGCGGTGCCGTAGGCCCCAGACGGCCAGCGGCAGGCCCGCGGCCATCTGGACGAGGGCCGGCACGGGCACGGCGGCGGGCACGACGGGCGCGGACGACGGGCCGCCCGTGCGGGAGGGCCGGGGTGCGGGGTGCCGGGCGCCTGTGGTGCCGTCCGGCCGGTCCGTCGCGCTCTCCTCGCCGCTCTCGTCCTTCTCACTGCTCTCATCCTTCTCACTGCTCTCGTCGGCTTCGATCCGGCGGGTGTCCGGCTGGAGCCGGGCCGCTTCGAGCAGTCCGTCGGCGTTCTCGCCGGGGACGAGTTCCGGGGGCAGGCACACGCCCGCGCGGGTGAGGAGGGCGAGGACGCCGCTCAGCCGCGCGGAGGCGTCGGCGGCGGGATCGGGCTTGGTCAGCTCGTCCAGGGCCTGCATGTCCAGGACCGGGTCGAGGCCGAGCCGGGCCGCGAAGGTCCGCATGGCCTCCTCCATGCCGGCCGGTGTGCCGTCGGCCAGCCACTCGTAGCCGACCGGACGGCGGAAGCCGGTGGCGAGGGTGAACCCGGCCCGCCCTCCGTCCCACCACAGGGCCAGCACCGGCCGGGAGACGCCGACGGTGAGCGCGATGGCCCAGCCGTTGACCACCCGGTCCACCGGGTCCGTGCCGGACCGCCAGGGCCCGCCCTCGGGGACGAGCACGCTCCATTCCTCGCCGGCTCGGGCGAGCAGCATGCGTTCGTTCAGCAGCCGGGCGGCGGGGACCACGGATCCGGCAGCCGCGCGGCACAGCAGCAGGGCTCCCGATACGGGACGGGCCCGGCCCGCGACCTGGGATTGTTCCGTCGACATGGTCACACCGTAGGGCAATTCACCCTTCTAGCGTGCCGACTGCTCACCGGAACGAGTGCCTTGACTTTCCCTGTCCACGATATATCGTGAATTACGTGAGACGCGATATGGCGCGTGGTGATGCGCGTGCGCCCATGCACCGCACTCCTCGTCGCGCTGTTTCGCCCTCCGGTATTCAGGCAGTCCGGCAGTCCGGCCCAGGAGGTTCCACCATGTCCGAAAGGTCCGTCCCGGGGCCCGAGAAGCTCACTTTCGACGACCCGGTGACCGAGCTCCACGTCCGCATCGTCAACGGAACGGTGAACGTGGTGGGCACGGACGAAGGTCCCGCCCGGCTGGAGGTCTCCGAGATCGAGGGACCGCCCCTGGTGGTGACCCAGCGGGGCGGCGTCCTGACGGTGGCCTACGAGGACCTTCCCTGGAAGGGCTTCCTCAAGTGGCTGGACCGCAGGGGCTGGCGCCGCAGCGCGGTGGTCTCCCTGGCCGTTCCGGCGCACACGCGGGTCGAGGTGGGGGTGGTCGGCGCCGCCGCCGTCGTCTCCGGGGTCAAGGGGCCGTCCGTGGTGAAGGGCGTCACGGGCGACGCGACCCTGGTCGCCCTCGCCGGCCCGGTCCGCGCGGACACGGTGTCCGGGAACGTCGAGGCCCAGTCCGTCACCGGTGACCTCCGGTTCAACTCCGTCTCCGGCGACCTCACCGTGGTCGACGGCTCCGGGCCCACCGTGCGGGCGGAGTCGGTCAGCGGCTCCATGATCGTGGACCTCGCTGCCGACGGTCCCACCGACATCCGGCTGACCAGCGTTTCCGGCGAGATCGCGATCCGGCTGCCCGATCCGGCGGATGCCGAGGTCGAGGCCAACACGGCGAGCGGCGCCGTCTCCAACGCCTTCGACGGCCTGCGGGTGCACGGCCAGTGGGGCGCCCACAAGATAACCGGCCGGCTGGGCGCGGGCACCGGCAAGCTGCGGGCCACCACCGTCTCCGGCTCCATCGCCCTGCTGCGCCGCCCGCACCACGAGGAGGAGAGCGAGCCGTGGGACGGCTCGGGGGACCGTTCCGGACCCGCTCCGGGCCCCGGCTCCTCCGACGCCGCATCCGGCAGCCCTGCCGATGGCCCGACCGACGGTCCGACCGACGGCCCGACCGACAAGAAGGTGCTCTGACATGTCCCCCGTCTTCGCCCACGGCCGTCTCCGCCTCTATCTGCTGAAGCTGCTGGACGAGGCCCCGCGCCACGGCTACGAGGTGATCCGTCTGCTCGAGGAGCGCTTCCAGGGGCTCTACGCGCCGTCGGCGGGCACGGTCTACCCGCGCCTGGCCAAACTGGAGGCCGAGGGCCTGGTCACCCACACCACCGAGGGTGGCCGCAAGGTGTACTCGATCACGGACGCCGGCCGTGCCGAACTGACCGGCCGCAGCGGCGAGCTGATCGACCTGGAGCTGGAGATCCGGGAGTCGGTCGCCGAGCTGGCCGCCGAGATCCGGGCCGACGTCCGCGGTGCGGCGGGCGACCTGCGCCGCGAGATGCGTGCCGCCGCCGGCCAGGCCCGCGAGGGCGGCCGTGACGCGGAGGCACCGGGCGGGGCCGGCTCCGCCCCCGGTGGCGACTTCACGGGCCTCGGCGACAACGAGGCCTGGCGCGCCGCGAAGGAGGAGATGCGCCGCGCCAAGCAGGAATGGAAGGAACAGGCCCGGCGCGCGAAGGACGAGAGCCGCCGCGCCCGCGACGAGGCGCAGCGTGCCCGCCGTCAGGCCAAGGAGGCCCAGGACCGGGCCGCCGCCCAGGCCCAGGAGGAGGTGCAGCGCATCGCCCGGCGGGTCCAGGAACAGGTGCAGGACCACTTCTCACGGGGCGACTGGCCGACGGGCCTGCGCGAGGGCCTGGGTGAGCTGGCCAAGGAGGTGGGCGAGTTCGGCAAGGACTTCGGCTTCGGCCGCACCGGCACGGAGAGCGGCGCCCCGGCGCCCGGACCGTCGTACTCCCGGACACCGGAGGACTTCCCCGCCGACTACACCCCGGCATGGGCGCACGAGGGCGACACGGACTCCGCCGGTGACCCCGCGCGCGACCTGGACCGCCTGCTGGACCGCTTCCGGGACGACATCCGCGACGCGACCCGCGACCACGGCATCACCCCGGACCAGCTCCGCGAAGCCCGCCACCACCTGTCCACGGCCGCAGCCCGGATCGGGGCCCTCCTGCACACCCCGAAGCCCTGAGCCCCCGGCAGGCCCGGTCCCACCCGGCCCGCGACCGCACGCGGCCCGCATCACGCGGTCCTCGGCCCCGGCGTCCCCCGGCCGGCTTTGCGACGCCCGCCCGCCCGCCACCCGTCCTCGGCAGAGCCCGTGCAGGCACCCGGACGGCCGTCCGGCTCCCACGGTCACTCAGCCCGCCCTGGCCTCCCCGTCGCCGTACAGGACCCTCACCAGGGACTGGTACGTGACGCCGTGATCCGCGAGGACCTCTGCCGGGACGCCGGGGCGGACGGTCAGGGCCAGCAGGAGGTGTTCGTCGCCGATGTGGCGGTGGCGGCGGTCGGTGGCGACACGCAGGGCGCCCACCAGGGTGTCCTTGGCCTCCCGGGTGAAGGGCCGGCGCCCCGAGCGCCACCCGCCGGTGCTCCTCCCGTCACGGGACATGGCTCCCGGGCCGTGCACGTTCTCCACCCTGGCGACGATCTCCGTGACGTCGATGCCGAGCCCGGCCAGCGCGTCGGTCTCGGCCTGGGTCAGCCCGGCCCTCCGGCGCGCCTCCCCCACCGCGGCCCGCACCGAGTCCCGTCGCCCGGCGAGCCCGAGAGCGGCCAGCGCGAACGAACCCCGGCTGCCCTCCCGGTCGATCAGGGCCAGCAGCAGGTGGTCGGCGCCGACATACCGCGCTCCCGCCCTCTCGGCCTGCTCGGCCGCCCCCTTCACCACGGCGCGGGCGTCCTTCGTGAACCGCTCGAACATCAATGCCTCCCGTACTTCTTGTGCACGGCCTGCCTGCTCACTGCGAGCTCGTTGGCGATCTCCTGCCACGACCAGCCGCGATCGCGCGCGTTGCGCACCTGCACGGCCTCCAACTGCTCCAGCAGCCTGCGCAGCGCGGCGACGGCCCGCAGGCCGACCCGTGGATCGCGGTCACCCGCCCGCTCGGCAAGATCGGTTGCCTCGGTCATGGCGTCAACGTACATTGACAAGCTCGCGCACGTCAACCCCAGTTGACACGCCGACGGCCGGCCCGGAGACCGGACCGGCCGTGAACACCCACCGCGAGAGGCGGCAGGCCTGGTCGGCGTACCGCCGCGCGGCTACGGAGCAGTGAGCACGATCTTTCCGAACTGCCCGCCCGTCTCCATGCGCTCGAACCCCTCCCGGGCCCGGTCCATGGGCAGCACCTCGTCGATGACGGGACGCACACCGGCGGCGGCGCAGAAGGCGAGCAGGTCCTCCAGTTCGTCCTTGCCGCCCATCGTCGACCCGACGACCTTGAGCTCCAGGAAGAAGATCCGGGTCAGCTCGGCGTGCGAGGGCCGGTCGCCGCTGGTGGCGCCGGAGATCACCAGCGTGCCGCCGGGCCGCAGCGACTTCACCGAGTGGGACCAGGTGGCGGCCCCCACCGTCTCGACGACCGCGTCGACCCGCTGCGGCAGCCGCGCCCCGGGCTCCAGCGCCTCCACGGCGCCCAGCTCCAGGGCCCGCTTCCGCTTCGCCTCGTCGCGGCTGGTGGCGAACACCCGCAGTCCCGCGGCCCTGCCGAGCACGATCGCGGCGGTGGCGACGCCTCCGCCGGCGCCCTGCACCAGTACGGAGTCGCCGGGCCGCACCCCGGCGTTGGTGAACAGCATCCGGTACGCGGTCAGCCAGGCCGTGGGCAGGCAGGCCGCCTCCTCGAAGGACAGTTCCTTCGGCTTGGGCAGGACGTTCCAGGTGGGCACGGCGACCTGCTCGGCGAACGTGCCGGGGTAACGCTCCGTCAGGATCGACCGGGGCTCTTTGGGGCCCACCCCGTGGCCGGTCTGTCCGATCACGGAGTGCAGGACGACCTCGTTGCCGTCCTCGTCGACCCCGGCGGCGTCGCAGCCGAGGATCATCGGCAGCCGGTCCTCCGAAAGGCCGACGCCTCGCAGGGACCACAGGTCATGGTGATTGAGGGAGGCGGCCTTCACGGTCACGGTGCTCCAGCCGGGGCGGGTCTCGGGGGCCGGGCGCTCCCCCAGCTCCAGACCGGAAAGCGGCTGGTCACGGTCGATTCGGGCGGCGTAGACAGCGAACATGACCTTGACGATAGGTCGCCCGTCCCCCTGACGGAACAAGGCGTCGCTGTGAGACACGCCTTCTTGCCACCGCGCTTCGGACCGCACAAGCGAGCCGGCCCCGCCCATCTGTGGGCGGGGCCGGCACACCTTCGCGCGCCTCAGCGGCGGGCGACGCCCTCCGCACGGGCCGCCGCGGCGACCGCCGCGGTCACCGCCGGCGCGACCCGCTCGTCGAACGGGGACGGGATGACGTAGTCGGCGGCGAGATCGTCTCCGACCACGGCCGCCAGCGCCTCGGCCGCCGCCAGCTTCATCCCCTCGGTGATCCGCGAGGCCCGCACCTGCAGTGCCCCGGCGAAGATCCCCGGGAACGCCAGCACGTTGTTGATCTGGTTCGGGAAGTCCGACCGCCCGGTGGCCACGACGGCCGCGTACTTGTGGGCGATCTCCGGATGCACCTCGGGATCGGGGTTGGCCATGGCGAAGACGAAGGCGCCCTCGGCCATCGACGCCACCGCCTGCTCCGCCACCGTACCGCCGGAGACGCCGATGAAGACGTCGGCCCCGGCGAGCGCGTCCTCCAGCGATCCGGAGAGGCCGGCCTTGTTGGTGAACTGCGCCACCTCCCGCTTGACCGGCGTGAGGTCCTCGCGGTCCCGTGCGACGACACCCTTGCGGTCGGCCACCGCGACATCGCCGATGCCGGCCTCGACGAGCATCTTCGCGATGGCGACACCGGCCGCGCCCGCGCCCGAGATCACGGCCCGCAGCTCGCCCAGGGACCGCCCGCTCAGCCGCGCCGCGTTCCGCAGCGCCGCCAGCGACACGACCGCGGTGCCGTGCTGGTCGTCGTGGAAGACCGGGATGTCCAGCAGTTCCTGGAGGCGCCGCTCGATCTCGAAGCACCGGGGCGCCGAGATGTCCTCCAGGTTCACGCCGCCGAAGGACGGGGCGAGCCGGACCACGGTCTCGACGATCTCGTCCACGTCGGTGCAGTCCAGGGCGAGCGGAACCGCGTCCACGCCGCCGAACTGCTTGAAGAGGATCGCCTTGCCCTCCATCACGGGGAGGGAGGCCCCGGGGCCGATGTCACCGAGCCCCAGCACGGCCGTGCCGTCCGTGACGACGGCGACGACCGAGGACTTCCAGGTGTAGTCGTGGACGAGGTCCGGCTGTTCGGCGATCGCGCTGCACACCTTCGCGACGCCGGGTGTGTACGCCAGGGACAGGTCGTCCTTGTCGCGGAGCGGCACGGTGGCCTGCACAGCCATCTTGCCGCCGCGGTGCAGCGCGAATGCCGGGTCGAAGGACTCGAGGGGCTCCGCCCCGCCGCCCTGCTCCTCATGACCGGTCCGGCTTTCGCTGTCGCTGCGAGGATTGACAATCTCCGCTGCCACTTGGTTTTACCCCTTAATCGTTCATGGTTTGAGGGTTGCCGCTCCGGGTGAGGAGCGGGCGGGACCGTGCCGGGCCCGGTGGGTTGATGCGTCGGGCTCGGACACGACGGGCGCGCCGCACACGCGCCCTTGATCCCCGGATGAGGGGTGTAAAGCACCTTCTTACCGGACCGACGCCTCCGGCGACGAGTCCATAACGCAAAGGTCACATGCGGGCGCCAGGACCCATCGACCAATTTCAGGACAAGGCCTGGACAAAGACTCGGCAAGCGCTCGAGCCGCGACAAACCCGACGGCCGAACGCCCTTTACCTCATCGAAGACCGAAGATCTTCCGGCCGCGATGGCGTAAACCAGCAGACTGTCCGGCCATGGTGGAGCGGAGCAGTGCGGTTCGAGCGTCACCTGTTATCCGATTTTGACATGGCGAGCCCACTGAACGGCGCAGTCCGAATGGCAAGATGCGGTAATCACACAGAGTCGCGACACTCGAAGACGTGTGCTTCCGTCGACTCGCGGCACTGCCGATTCCCATCGGCCGTGGCCGACCCCATCGGCACCCCACCCTTCCGCCGGAGGAACACCATGACCGCACGTATCACCCGTCGTACCCCCGCCGCCAAGTCCCGACTGGCAGCGGTTGGCGCGATCGCGGTCGCAGGCACCCTGCTCGTCACCGGCTGCGGTGACCAGACCAAGGACAACGGCAACGACTCGGGCAGCAAAGACACCGCGGCCGGCAGCGCCGCCCCGCTGGCCGACGAGCTGCCGCAGGCGATCCGCGACAAGGGCGTCATCAAGGTCGGTTCGGACATCGCGTACGCACCGGTCGAGTTCAAGGACGACTCCGGCGAAACGGTCGGCATCGACCCCGACCTCGCCGACGCCATGGGCAAGCAGCTCGGCGTGACGTTCGAGTTCGAGAACGGCACCTTCGACACCCTGATCACGGGTCTGCGCTCCAAGCGGTACGACATCGCCATGTCCGCGATGACCGACACCAAGGACCGCCAGGAAGGCATCGACTCCGAGACCGGCAAGAAGGTCGGCGAGGGCGTCGACTTCGTCGACTACTTCACGGCCGGTGTGTCGATCTACACCAAGAAGGGTGACGACCAGGGCATCAAGACCTGGTCCGACCTGTGCGGCAAGAAGATCGTGCTGCAGCGCGGCACCGTCTCCGAGGACCTCGCCAAGGCCGAGGCCGAGAAGTGCCCGGCGGGCCAGAAGATCAGCATCGAGTCCTTCGACAACGACCAGCAGGCCCAGACCCGTCTGCGTGCCGGCGGTGCCGACGCCGGCTCGTCCGACTTCCCGGTCGCCGCGTACGCGGTGAAGACCTCCGGCGGCGGCAAGGACTTCGAGCTGGTCGGCGAGCAGGTCGAGGCCGCCCCGTACGGCATCGCGGTCGCCAAGACCAACACCGAACTGCGGGACGCCCTCAAGGCCGCGCTGGAGGCCGTGATCGAGAACGGCGAGTACCAGAAGATCATGGACAAGTGGGGCGTCGCGGAAGGCGCCGTCGACGAAGCCGTCATCAACGGCGGCAAGTGACCGCGGGGCTCGCGGCACTGAAAGGCAACACCCGTGACTGTTGACATCGACAAGACGACGGGGCCGGCCGGCACCCCGCCGGCCGGCCCGGAGGCCATCAAGGCCATCCCGGTCCGCCACTACGGCCGGTACGTCACCGGCGTGATCACTCTCGCCCTGCTGGGCACGGTCGTCTACGCCTTCTCCCAGGGCAGGATCAACTGGAACGCGATCCCGGACTACTTCTTCGACGACCGCGTCCTCAGCGGTGTGGGCAAGACGCTCCTGATGACCGTCCTGGCCATGACCATGGGCATCGTCGGCGGCATCGTACTGGCCGTCATGCGGTTGTCGAAGAACCCGGTGACCTCGGCGATCGCGTGGTTCTACATCTGGTTCTTCCGCGGCACCCCGGTCCTGGTGCAGCTGGTGGTCTGGTTCAACCTGGGCCTGGTCTTCGAGTACATCAGCCTCGGGCCGGTCTACCGGGACGAGTGGTCCGACTTCATGACCCCGTTCCTGACCGCGCTGCTCGGCCTCGGCCTCAACGAGGCCGCGTACATGGCGGAGATCTGCCGGGCAGGCCTGCTCTCGGTCGACGAGGGCCAGACGGAGGCGTCGCACGCGCTGGGCATGAGCCACACCAAGACGCTGCGCCGCATCGTCGTCCCGCAGGCGATGCGCGTCATCGTGCCGCCCACGGGCAACGAGGTCATCAACATGCTGAAGACGACCTCGCTGGTGTCCATCGTCCAGTACTCCGAGTTGTTCAGGGTGGCCCAGGACATCGGGCAGACCTCCGGTGCCCCCGCGGAGATGCTGTTCCTGGCGGCGGCCTGGTACCTGCTGCTGACCTCGGTCTTCAGCGTCGGCCAGTACTACCTGGAGCGTTACTACGCCCGCGGTTCCACCCGGCAGCTGCCGGCGACACCGTGGCAGAAGGTGAGGGCGAACATGCTGTCCCTCGGCCGCCCGAAGGGAGGCGCGGCATGACCGACCAGGTGAAGGCGAGCACGACGGGCACACCGGTGAAGAACTCCTCCGTCCCCATGGTCAAGGCGGAGGGCGTCCACAAGTCCTTCGGTCTCGTGGAGGTCCTCAAGGGCATCGACCTCGAGGTCAGGACGGGTGAGGTGTTCTGCCTCATCGGCCCCTCCGGCTCCGGCAAGTCCACCTTCCTGAGGTGTATCAACCACCTCGAGAAGATCAACGCCGGGCGTCTGTACGTCGACGGCGAGCTGGTCGGCTACCGCCAGAAGGGCGACAAGCTGTACGAGCTCAAGGACAGCGAGGTCGCGCTGAAGCGCCGGGACATCGGCATGGTCTTCCAGCGCTTCAACCTGTTCCCTCACATGACGGCGCTGGAGAACGTCATGGAGGCGCCGGTGCAGGTCAAGGGCGTGAGCAAGGCGGAGGCCAGGGAGCGGGCGGGGCAGCTGCTGGAGCGCGTGGGCCTGGCCGACAAGGCCGAGGGCTACCCCTCGCAGCTCTCCGGCGGCCAGCAGCAGCGGGTGGCGATCGCGCGGGCGCTCGCCATGGACCCGAAGCTGATGCTGTTCGACGAGCCGACCTCGGCCCTCGACCCGGAGCTGGTCGGTGACGTCCTCGACGTCATGCGCGATCTGGCCGAGTCGGGCATGACGATGGTCGTCGTCACCCACGAGATGGGCTTCGCCCGCGAGGTGGGCGACAGCCTGGTCTTCATGGACGGCGGTGTGGTGGTCGAGTCCGGCCGCCCGCGGGACGTGCTGACCGACCCGCAGCACGAGCGGACGAAGTCGTTCCTGTCCAAGGTGCTCTGACGGCCCACGGGAACACGCGAGGACAAAGGGGCGGTACGGATGGTCTCCGTACCGCCCCTCCGCCGTGCGCCTCGTACGGCCGGCTCACTTCACCGCGAGCAGCAGGGTGTCCGAGGGCGAGCACCACACCGGACGTGCCTCGGCGAACCCCTTTTCGCGCAGCACGCGCGCGTGCCACGCGGCGGACGGCATGTCGCCGTCGGCGTGCTCGCCGTAGATCTCGAAGCGGCGGGCGGTGGGCTCGGCCAGGAGGGGGTCCTCGGCCGCGGCCTTCCACCATTCGGCCCAGTCGAGGGCACCGCTGCGCTTGGCCTGATCCATGCGCGCGTGGCGCTGGGCGCGCTCGGCCGCGTTGATCCGGGGGGTCGTCTCGTCGATCATGTGGTCCGCGTTCATGAAGAGACCGCCGTCGCGGACCAGCTCCGCGACCTGTCCGTAGAGGTCCGCGAGGGGGCCGCCGTGCAGCCAGTGGAGGGCGGTCGCGGTCAGTACGGCGTCGTAGGAGTCATGGGGAAGCCGGGCGGACCAGCCGGGGTCCTTGAGGTCGGCCGTGACGAAGGCGACCCGCTCGTCGTCCGCGAAGGTGCCCTCGGCGATGGTGAGCAGCGCCGGGTCCAGGTCGACGCCGGTACTGGTGGCGTCCGGGAACCGGGCGAGCAGCCGGGCGGTGACGGTCCCCGTGCCGCAGGCGAGGTCCAGGACGCGCGGGGAGGTACCGACGACGGCCTCCACCATGTCGAGCATGATCCGGAACCGCTCCTCGCGGTCGGGCATGTACCACTCCTGCTGACGGTCCCAGCTCTTCTGCCAGGCCTGCCAGTCCGCTGTCGCCGCGACTCCGGCCTTCGTCGCACTGGCGTTCGTGTCCGTCATGCAGCCCTCCCGCATCTGCGAAACGTAATACCCTTTAAGTGCAATCACCTGTTACTTGACCGCAGGCACGACCATAGACCTCCCGCGTAAGGACTACAAGTGGAACTGGCCTATTACTCGGACTACGCCCTGCGTCTCGTCAACACCGAGGAGCCGGCCCGGGGCACGGACACCCTGACCTCGGTGGACGCCGTCCGTGACCTGTTCGGTGCCAACCAGTCCGCGGCGCGGCGCGCGACCGAGGCGGACGTGACCCGCTTCCGTTCCGTCCGGGCCCGGCTGCGCGCGGTCTTCGAGGCGGCGGACGCGGGCGACGAGACCCTGGGCGTCGACCTGCTGAACTCACTGCTGCTGGAGTTCCCGGTGAGCCCGCAGATCTCCGGGCACGACCACCGTGACGACGACGGCCGCCCGCTGTGGCACATGCACCTGGCGGACCATCCGTCCAACCCGACCGCCGGATACGCCGCCATCGCCGCGATGGGTCTGGCCTTCCACCTCACCGAGTACGGCGTGGACCGCCTCGGCCTGTGCGAGGCACCACCCTGCCGCAACGCCTACCTCGACACCTCGACCAACCGCTCCCGGCGCTACTGCTCGGACCGCTGCGCCACCCGCGCCAACGTGGCCGCCTACCGCGCCCGCAAGCGCCTGGAGGCCGAGCGGACGCAGAACACCGGCCGAGCCGCCGACAGCGCCCAGCCCAGCACGGCCAGCGGCGAGCGCTGAGCCGGTTTGCGCGGCCGGTAGCGCAGGCGGACCCGGCCGAGCAGCAGTTCGTCGGGCACCACCCCGTAGTCGGTGCTGTCACCGCCGGCGTACCGGTTGTCCCCCAGCACCCACCAGCCGCCCTCGCGCCGCTCGGCGGCCCGCTTGACCACGAGCAGATCCTGCTGGAACGGGTGTCGCAGCACGACTACGCACCCCGGCCTGACCGGGGCTCCGTAATGCACCAGGAGCCGGTCCCCGTGGTGCAGCGTGGGCACCATGGACGGCCCCGTCACCTCGGCCACCCCGAAGGGCAGCGGCGCTCCCGCCCGCCCGGCGTCCTGCGACAGCTCCGGCATCACCCGGCACCTCCCCGGTTCTTCCTCCGCCAGTCCCAGTCTGACCCCGGACTTTTGTCCTAAGCCCCCGGGGGCACTCGAGAAAACCACTCCTCCACGGAGTAATGTCCCCTGTGAGAAGACGATCACGAGGAAGGATTGCTCCATGCTTTCCCGCCTGTTTGCCCCCAAGGTCAAGGTCAGCGCCCACTGCGACCTGCCCTGCGGCGTGTACGACCCGGCCCAGGCCCGCATCGAGGCGGAGTCGGTGAAGGCCGTCCAGGAGAAGATGGCCGGCAACGACGACGCCCACTTCCAGGCCCGCGCCACGGTCATCAAGGAGCAGCGCGCCGAACTGGCGAAGCACCACGTCTCCGTCCTGTGGAGCGACTACTTCAAGCCCCCGCACTTCGAGAAGTACCCGGAGCTGCACCAGCTGGTCAACGACACCCTGAAGGCCCTGTCGGCCGCCAAGGGTTCGACCGACCCGGCCACCGGCCAGAAGGCACTGGACTACATCGCCCAGATCGACAAGATCTTCTGGGAGACCAAGAAGGCCTGATCTTCGGTCATGCTGCTCGACCTGCGATTTCCTTGGTCGCCTGGTCCTCCTGCCCGCACCCGGCCGTCAGACCGCCGCCCGGCGTCCTGACGGCCGGGTGCGGGCGTCTTCGGCGACGGCGGGCGGGGGCGAAGCCGCCCGCGCGGCGGCCACGCGTCAACAGCCCGCGTCGTCATGACGCGCGTACGAACCCTGCCGGCGTTCCCGGTGCTCAACGGCTCGGCCGTGGCGGCTTCGCTCCCGTCCGGGAAAGCCCCGGCACCGGCCCGGCGCCGGTTCAGCGCTCCCTGCCGTACGTGCGCACCAGCACCCCGTTCTTGAACGTACGCACCGACTCGAGGGCGAACTCCGTCACCGAGAAGCCCGCGCCGAACATCGGCATGCCGGCGCCCTGCACGATCGGGTACGTCTTGATGACCAGTTCATCGATCTCGTCGAGCAGTTCACCGGCGAGCACGGAGCCCCCGCACAGGTAGATGCCGAGCTCGCCGTCCTCGGCCTTCAGCTCCCGGACCCGGCCCACCAGACCGTCGGCGATGATCTCGACGTTCGGGTCCGGCGAGTCCTTCAGCGTGCGCGAGGCGACGTACTCGCGCAGGTGTGCGTACGGGCTGGTGATGCCCTCCTTCAGGGCGATGTCATAGCTTGCGCGGCCCTGGACGATCGTGTCGAACCGCCGGTTCGGCAGGTCGTCGATGCCGAGCGGGCGACGGCCGTGGGTGGGGAGGGTCTCCGGGTACTCCGCCTTGAGGAACGCGAAGAACTCCTCGTCGACGAAGCGCGTCATCGCCGACCCGTCGCCCTCCGGATCCCCGATGAAGCCGTCGATGGAGCAGGCGATGAAATAGGTGAGCTTTCGCAACGCGGTCTCTTTCCGTGGGCTGCCTCGTCCGTGAACCACTTCAGTTGTAGTACTTCATTTACAGTGGTTGCAAGGGATTTACGGACACGGACCGGAGACCGAGACAAGTGAGGAAGGGGATTGCGCATGGTCGCCAACCCTGAACGCCGCACGGCCCTGGTCGACGCCGGGGTCGAGGTGCTCGCCCGCGAAGGGGCCCGAGGGCTGACGTTCCGCGCGGTGGACGCGCGGGCGGGGGTGCCGGTGGGCACCGCCTCCAACTACTTCGGCGGACGGGACGACCTGTTGCGCCAGATCGACTCCCGGCTGCACATACGGCTCGCACCCGACCCGGCGGTCGTCGCCGAGCTGCTGACCCGGCCGCGGGACCGCTCGCTCGTCACCGCGTTCATGCACGATCTGATGGCTCGTGCGACCGGTGACCGCACGGGCTGGCTGGCCCTGCTGGAGATGCGGCTGGAGGCCACCCGGCGTCCCGGGCTGCTCGCCTCCTACACCGCCTCGGTCCGTGGCGGCCTCGTGGAGGGCATGGAGTTCCAGCGGGCCGCCGGGCTTCCGGGCGGCGACGAGACCGTGGCGGTGCTGTACCTGGCCATGCTCGGGCTGATTCTGGAGCACCTGACGCTGCCCGGCGTCCTGGACGGCGTACTGCCCGGGGTGGACGTGCCGGACGGGCTCGTGGACCGGATCGTGGCGACGATCGTGCCGGAGGAGGCGGAGGAGCGGGCTCGGGAATAGCGGGCGTCGGCCGTCGTCATCGCGGGGTCCCGCACCGGAGCGCGGGCGGCTCGGCGGGCTCCCTGACGAGCGGCCCGGCTGCTACGGCGGGCGGGGCCGCTCCGGTCCCGCGTTCGGCGCCCGTGGGCCACACGACCTGCACGGGGATGCCCCGGGCGCGGGCGTACGTCACCAAGTGGGCGGTGGCGTCCCTGCCGTTGGACGGGGTTCCGTCCCAGGCCGCCAGGAGCAGGCCGCCGGCTGCGATCATCCGCTCGTCCGCGCCGACGCAGGAGTCCCGGTGGTTCGGGTCGTACGGCAGGAGCCGCGCCTGCTCGGCGAGGTTCAGCAGTTCACCGGCGGCCGTCCTGTCACGCCGGGGCGGCATGACGGGGACGCCGTCGTACGTGGGGATGACCACGACCAGTCGGCGGCCCGACGCACTCGCCGCCCGGCCGAAAGCCAGCGGCGCTCCCGCACCGCAGCGCACCACGGCCGACCGCTCCCGCTCGGCGGGCCCCTCCAGCCGGTCCAGTTGCTCCAGCCGCTCCCGGGACGCGGCCTCCACCAGCGCGAGCGTGTCCGGGGTCAGATCGGCATGCCCGACCGCCGTGATCCCTCTGCCCCCGCCCCGCCGTCCGCCCCGGGCCGCCTGCCGTCCCGTTGTCGCGCGCCGCTGTGCTCATGTCACCCCTGTCAGTCCTCGCCGACCGGTCCCTGCGAGGCCAGTGAAGCGGGGAGGCACGCCGGCGGCCAGGGCCGAACGTCCCTGCCGGGACGGGGAACCGGCCCGATCGGGTTCGGTCGGGCCCGCCGGACGCAGGGCCGGCCGGACGCAGGCCCGGCCGGACTCAGGCGGGGCGCCGCCCGGTCACGGGGTGCGGGGCTCGCGCCACATCGGCCACATGCGGGGGCCGTCCGGGAGCGGCAGGGGTTCGCCGACCGGGGCGAAGCCGAGACGTTCGTACAGCAGGCGGCTGCGGACGCTGCTCGCCTCCAGATAGGCCGGCCGCCCCTCGCGGTCGCAGCGGTCGAGGACCGAACCGATGAGCGCGGTGCCGAGTCCCTCGCCCTGCCGGCCGGGCGCCACGCCGATCATCCACAGGTATTCGTGGGCCCGCCCGGTGGGATGGACGCCCGCCGTCAGCCGGCCGATCATCTCCACCCGCTCGTTCTCCGGGTCGACGGCCTGGCGCACCTGCGCAGGCCCCTCGTCGTCCGCCGGGTCCCCGTCGCCGTGGTCGTCGGCCGGAACCGACATCCACAGCGCGCACGCCGAGCCGTCCTCCGTGACATCGATGCGTCCCGCCGCAAGCACGATGTCGGTGAAGGCTCCCATCAGCCTGTGGTGCGTCGTACGGCGGTACTCCGCACCGGGGAAGACCCAGCCGCTCACCGGGTCGTCCTGGAACGCCTCGTCCAGGAGCCGGACCAGCAGCTCCCGGTCCCCGTCCCCAGCTGTCCGGATCGCCACACCCATGCCCGCCCCCTCGCCTCGACCATCGCCTCTCGTGCGGGGGTTGACCCTATCGGGACGGCGATGCCCGACGGGAGGGAAAGGACAGGATCGCGGCGGCGACGGCGGGCCCCGCACACCGTGGGGAGTGCGGGGCCCGCCGAGCCGGAACCACGGTCGCCGTACGGATGGGTCCCGCACGGCGACCGGTGGCCCGGTGGCCCGAGCCGCTCTTGGGCCGCCCTGCCTACGTGGTGCGCCGTGTCACGAACTCGGCGAGGGCCAGCAGTCCGCCCGCCGCCTCCGGGTCCGGCACCGCGCGGGCCAGTTCCTCCATCACCCGGGCCATGCGGTCGGCAGCCTGGGCCTGCGCCCAGTCGCGGCCGCCCGCCCGTTCCACGGCCAGGGCGATGTGCTCCAGGTCCTCCTCGGCGTGCGGGGCCGCGTACAGCGCGGCGAGTTCGGAGGCCGCCGGGGTGCCGGAGGTGAGCGCGGCGACCACTGGCAGGGACTTCTTGCGAGCGGCCAGATCCGCACCGGCCGGCTTGCCGGTACGCCGCGGGTCTCCCCATATGCCGATCACGTCGTCGATCAGCTGGAAGGCCAGCCCCGCCTCCCGGCCGAACGCGTCCAGTGCCGCCACGTCCGCCGTCCCGGCATCCGTGTACAGCGCGCCGAGCGCACAGGCGCAGCCGAGCAGCGCACCCGTTTTCGCCTCGGCCATGGACAGCGTCTCGTCGAGAGTGACCTCGTCGGGAGCGCGTCCTTCCATGGCCGTGTCCACCTGTTGCCCCGCGCACAGTTCCACGACGCAGTCCGCGAGCCGGGCCACCGCGGCCGGAGCCGACGGGTGCGGATCCTCCGCGAGCAGTCGCAGGGCGAGGGCATGGAGGGCGTCCCCGGTGAGGATCGCGTCGGCGTCGCCGAACACGGTCCATACGGTGGGCCGGTGGCGCCGGGTGGTGTCCCGGTCCATCACGTCGTCGTGCAGCAACGTGAAGTTGTGGACCAGTTCCACCGCGGCGGCCGCCCGGACGGCCGCCGCCCGTGCAGTGGGGCCGCCGAGGGCCGTGGCCGTGGCGAGCACCAGTGCGGGGCGGATCGCCTTGCCGGAGCCGCCGGCGGCCGGGGTGCCGTCCGCGTGCTCCCATCCGAAGTGGTAGCGCGCGATCCGGCGCAGCGGGCCGGGCAGCGAGCCGATGGCGGCCCGTAGCACCGGGTCGACCTCGGCCCGCGCCCGCTCGAGCAGAATCGTCGCCTCGTGGCCCTCGACGGGAGGCTCGACGGGAGGGTGCACGTCCTCCCTCCCCGTCCTGAGTTCGGTCATGGACTCACCTCTGGACCCGTCTCGGAGGATGGGCGGAGGTGGCGCTTCCGCCGGTGTCGCACGTGTGCCCCCAGGGTGTACCCGTCCGGGTGGGCGAGGGCACGGCGGGCGGGCCGAGAGATCCCGGAAGGTCACCGCCAGCGGCCGATCTCGACGTTCTCCAGGACGCCGAGCGCGTCCGGCACCAGGACCGCGGCCGAGTAGTAGGCCGTCACGAGGTACTTGATGATGGCCTGTTCGTTGACACCCATGAACCGCACCGACAGGCTCGGCTCGATCTCGTCGGGGATGCCGGAGGCCCGCAGGCCGATGACGCCCTGGTCCTCCTCACCGGTACGCAGGGCGATGATGGAGGTCGTGCGTTCCTCGGTCACCGGGATCTTGTTGCACGGGAAGATGGGGACACCCCGCCAGGTGGGGATGCGGTTGCCGGCCATGTCGATGGTCTCCGGCACCAGCCCGCGCCTGTTGAGCTCGCGGCCGATGGCCGAGATCGCGCGCGGATGGGCGAGGAGCAGTTTGGTGCCGCGCCGCCTGCTCAGTAGTTCGTCCAGGTCGTCGGGGGCGGGCACGCCGTCGTGCGGCTGGATCCGCTGGTCGTACTCGCAGTTGTGCAGCAGGCCGAAGCCGCGGTTGTTGACGAGTTCGTGCTCCTGACGCTCCTTCAACGCCTCCACGGTCAGCCGGATCTGCTGCTCCGTCTGGTTCATGGGCTGGTTGTAGAGGTCGGCCACGCGGGAGTGGACGCGCAGCACGGTCTGGGCGACGCTCAGTTCGTACTCGCGGGGCCTGGCCTCGTAGTCGACGAAGGTGTGCGGGATGTCGGGTTCGCCGCTGTGGTCGGCCGCGAGGTCGATCTCCTGCTCGCCGTACTTGTTGGTGCGCCTGCTGGGGGCCGAGCGCTGCTGCCGGAGGTGTTCGCTCAGCGTCTCGGCCCGCTCGGCGACCTGCTGGACGGCGTCACGCGGCAGCACGAGCACGGTGCAGGCGGTCAGGGTGCGGGTGGTGTACTCCCAGATGGCGCCGTCGTCCAGCAGCGCCTGGTCGCCGAAGTAGGCGCCGTCGGCGAGGACTCCGAGGGACTCGTCGTCGCCGTAGGGGCCGGTGCCGACCTTCTCGACCCTGCCGTGCGCCAGCAGGAACACCTCGTCGGCCGGACTGCCGAACGAGGCGATCACCTGGCCCGCCTCGATCTCCCGCTGCCGGCAGCGGGAGGCCAGCTCCGAGAGCACCTCCTCGTCCTCGTACGACCGCAGGGCCGGAAGCTCGCCCAGCTCGGCCGGGACGACCTCGACGCGGTCGCCGGTCTTCACGAACGTCACGCGTCCGTCGCCGACGGCGTACGTCAGCCGCCGGTTCACCCGGTATGTACCGCCCTGCACCTCCACCCAGGGCAGCATGCGCAGCAGCCAGCGCGAGCTGATCTCCTGCATCTGCGGTACGGACTTGGTGGTGGTGGCCAGGTTCCGCGCCGCGGCCGTTCCGAGACTCTGCTGCTGCCGGGTCTGCTCGGTGCGGACCTCTTCGCCTACCGACATAAGGAATTGCCCTCCCAGTTGTGACCGGCGCCCATCCGTGCCGGGCGCCGGTCTCCGTGGCAAAGCCTTCCTTACGGAACGTGTCCGCGGTATTACCCGAATGAGCGGGAATGGATCTTCAACTGTGTGGGCATTCATGGGGGTTCCGTTCAGCGGCGGCCCCGTGGCCGGACATTGTCCGGATCGGCTCGTACAGGGTCCGAGCGGTTGGTTGCGCTCGCTCCGTTCAGGTACAAGCACCGGTACGAGGCGGCCGCGACCGGCAGCCGTCGCGCCGCGAGAAGGAGGCGGCCATGGCCCCACCCATGTCCGCGAGCGCGTTCCTGAGCGCTCTGAAGGCGGAGGGTCTCACGGTCGTCGAGGTCGGCGACTGGCGCGGCCACAACCGCAACCACAAGGGCCCGTGGGGGCCGATGCACGGCGTGATGATCCATCACACGGTCACCCGGGGCAGCGCCCGGACCGTGGAGCTGTGCCGCAAGGGCTACTCGGGGCTGCCGGGACCGCTGTGCCACGGCGTCATCACCAAGGACGGCAAGGTCCACCTCGTCGGCTACGGTCGCGCCAACCACGCCGGCCTGGGCGACGACGACGTCCTGCGCGCGGTGATCGCGGAGAAGAGGCTGCCCGCGGACAACGAGCAGAACACCGACGGCAACCGGTACTTCTACGGCTTCGAGTGCGAGAACCTCGGCGACGGGAAGGATCCCTGGCCCGCGGCGCAACTGGAGGCCGTCGAGAGGTCCGCGGCCGCGGTCTGCCGCCGTCACGGCTGGAACGAGCGGTCGGTGATCGGGCATCTGGAGTGGCAGCCCGGAAAGGTGGACCCGCGCGGGTTCACGATGGCGTCGATGCGGGAGCGGATCCGCGACCGGCTCAAGTGACGCGCGCGGTCACACGCGGCGTGAGGGAGAGGGCCGGGACCGGGCCGGCGGCAATCCGTCGGAATCCGTCGCCCGGTCCCCTGTGAGTGCCGCGCACCCGCCCCCAGCACGGTGAGCCACCCCACGGCGTCCCGGGCGAAGGTCCCGCCATGCAGTACGTCGCCCCCGTACGTAGCCGTCGGTGTTCTCCACGCCCTGTCGATGTCCCTCGTCCGCGAGCCGCACCGGCGGCGTCCGAACGCCGTCACGCTCGCCGGCGCGGGCGCCGCCCACCCCAGCGGGGCGGCCTTGGCTGCTGGGAGTTCGTCTTCACCGCGCCGACGGCCTACGTCGCGTTCCGCGGCCTGGATTCGTGGACGTTCATCGGCATCGACCGGCTGCCGCACACCGCGTGGGACATCGTCCACCACCTCAAGGGCGACCCGATCATCCTCCTCGCCCACACCTCGTCGCCGGGCTGCGCGATCTGCGACCCGGTGATCGCCCTGTGCTGTCTTCGGGGCGACCCGTCCCTGACCGCCCTTGTCCGCCGCCGGCGGCGCGGGCCACCCCCCGGCACCGGGAAACCCGGGCCCGCCGGACGCTCCGGCGACGGGGCGCCGGCCCCGAGCAACAGTTCGGGCCGACCGCGCGCATCGACCACGCGTTCGCCCGGAGCCCGGTCGGAAACGGCGAAATCCAGCCATGCTCACTTCACCCGTCCGGTGCCAGACCCGTCCGGTGCCAGGCGTTCCCAGCCGGGCGACAATGGCCCGGTGACCAGCACGGAAACCTCCGCCCCTCCTTCCGGCCCGAGGCCAGGCGCCCGTTCCGGCCCCGAGCCCGCCTCCTCCGCCGCCGCGGCCCGCACCGCCCCGGCCTCCGTAACCTTCGTCACCCCCGCCGGTTCCGGAGGTGCCGCGGGTCTGCGCCCCCGGCTGCCCTCGCCGGCGCAGGACCTCGTGGACGAGCGGTTCGAGCGGCGCGGCGTCCGGCTGGTGCTGAAGCGGGACGATCTGATCCACCCGGAGCTGATCGGAAACAAATGGCGCAAACTCGCGCCGAATCTGCCGGCGGCGACCGGACGGACGGTGCTCACCTTCGGCGGTGCCTACTCCAACCACCTGCGGGCCACCGCCGCCGCCGGACGGCTGCTCGGGCTCCCCACGGTCGGTGTGGTGCGCGGCCAGGAACTCGCCGGCCGGCCCCTCAACGCCTCGCTGGCCCGGTGCGCGGCCGACGGCATGCGGCTGCACTTCGTCGACCGGACGACCTACCGCCGCAAGACCACGCCGGAGACACTCGCCGCCGTACTGCGCGACGCGGGCGCCCGGGACGCTTACGTCGTCCCCGAGGGCGGCAGCAACGCCGCCGCCGTGCGCGGCTGCCGTGCGCTCGGGGAGGAGCTGGCGGGGCGGGCGGACGTGGTCGCGGTGGCGTGCGGCACCGGCGGGACGCTCGCCGGACTGGCCGCCGGACTCGGCTCCGGCCAGCGCGCGTTGGGCGTTCCGGTGCTCAAGGGCGGCTTCCTGACCGCCGGGATACAGGAACTGCAGGCCGCGGCGTTCGGTGGCCCGCGCGGTGACTGGAGCCTGGACGACCGCTTCCACTTCGGCGGCTACGCCCGCACGCCCCCGGAACTCGACGCGTTCGCCGCGGACTTCGAGCACCGCCACGGCGTACCCATCGAACGCGTCTATGTCGCCAAGTTGCTTTACGCCCTTGTCGCCCTGGTGGAGGAGAACGCGTTCCCGCGCGGGAGCACGGTCGCGGCCGTGGTCACCGGGCGTCCCTTCCCGTGAGCGGGGGCGCGCGGGCAAGGGCGTCCCGGTGTCTTCCGACGCGACCCGGGAGGACTCCGGTACCGGACGGTTCGACCGTCTGACGTCTGGGTACGTCAATGCGGCGCGCGCTCTTCCCGTTCGGGCCCGCAGACCCCTAGCCACGGAGTGTATTCATGGCTTTACTATGAGTAACGGCACGAGGTCGGGGTCCCGGGGACAGGACTGTCCGGGGCGCGGTAGCGTCACCGCTGAACCACATATCGCGTTGTCCGGGGGCGACCCCGATCCTGAACGCTTGTACCACCTTGGAGGTGAGGGTGTCCCAGATCGCAGGCGAGCCCGCGACCCAGGACTTCGTGGAAGTCCGGCTGCCGGCCGCGGGTGCCTACCTGTCGGTGCTGCGTACGGCCACGGCCGGCCTCGCGGCCCGTTTGGACTTCACCCTCGACGAGATCGAGGACCTGCGCATCGCCGTCGACGAGGCCTGCGCGATCCTGCTTCAGCAGGCCGTGCCGGGTTCGGTGCTCAGTTGCGTCTTCCGCCTCGTCGACGACTCGCTCGAGGTCACCGTCTCGGCGCCCACCACGGACGGTCACGCGCCTTCGCGCGACACCTTCGCGTGGACCGTGCTGTCCGCTCTCGCGGGCAAGGTCTCCTCCGCCGTGGACGAGGACAAAACCGTTTCGATCAGCCTCTACAAACAGCGCGGCGCGGGACCCGGGCCGGCGTGAGGAACGAGGACGGGCCGGTGCGGGACGAAGAACGCGGCACACGCGAACTGCCGGCCGAGCGGACGCCGGGCGGCCTCGACGGCATCGACGCCATCCCGGAACAGGCCCGGCCGCATCCGGAGGACGACTCCGCAGTGGCCGGCGCTCCGGGCTCCGGGCAGCACGACGCCGCCGCCCGGAGCATGCCCGAGGCCGGCCGGCCCGCCGTCCCCCCCGGCCACGGGGGAGACCGTGTGCATGCGAAGCCGACGGCGGGGGACGAGGCGAGCGCTCGGGGAAGGGCGACGGGCGGGACGATGAACGAGCACGAGCGACACGCCGAGAGCGAGGTGCCGCGGACGCCGGACGCAGAGGGCGCCCGGCGGACCCCGGACACCCCCGGGACGCACGGCGCCGGCGCACAGCGTGACCCGCAGGACCGCAGCGGAGCGCGTGCCTTGTTCCTCGAGCTGCGCACGCTGCAGAACGGCAGTCCGGAGTACGCGGAACTGCGCAACCGGCTGGTCCGCATGCACCTGCCGCTCGTCGAGCATCTCGCGCGCCGCTTCCGCAACCGCGGGGAGCCGCTGGACGACCTGACGCAGGTCGCCACCATCGGCCTGATCAAGTCGGTCGACCGCTTCGACCCGGACCGGGGCGTCGAGTTCTCGACGTACGCGACCCCGACGGTCGTCGGCGAGATCAAGCGGCACTTCCGGGACAAGGGCTGGGCGGTACGCGTGCCGCGCAGGCTGCAGGAGCTGCGGCTGGCGCTGACGACGGCCACGGCCGAGCTCTCGCAGCAGCACGGCCGCTCCCCCACCGTCCACGAGCTCGCCGAGAAGCTGGCCATCTCGGAGGAGGAGGTCCTGGAGGGCCTGGAGTCCGCGAACGCGTACTCCACGCTGTCCCTGGACGTTCCCGACACCGACGACGAGTCCCCGGCGGTCGCGGACACCCTGGGCGCGGAGGACGAGGCGCTGGAGGGCGTGGAGTACCGCGAGTCGCTGAAGCCGCTGCTCGAGGACCTGCCTCCGCGCGAGAAACGGATTCTGCTGCTGCGCTTCTTCGGCAACATGACCCAGTCGCAGATCGCCCAGGAGGTCGGGATCTCGCAGATGCACGTCTCCCGGCTGCTGGCCCGCACGCTGGCCCAGCTGCGGGAGAAGCTGCTCGTGGAGGAATGAGCCCCCAGAGGCGGACCGGACCGTGAATATGTGCCCCGGACCGTGGAACGCCCGATGTTACTTCTCGGCGTTCCCGGGCCCCCGGATACCGAGGGCCCGGGTCGTCTCGGGGTTCAGCAGCAGCACCAGGGCCGTGACGGCGACCACCGCGAGCGCGATTCCCGCCGGGATGGCCGCGCTGTCGGACTGCAGCAGGTTGTAGGCCACCGGCAGGGCCAGGAGTTGGGTGATGACGGCCGGGCCGCGGCTCCAGCCGCGGCGGCCGAGCAGCCCGCGCGCGGCGAGCAGCGGCAGCAGGGCGAGGACCGCGAGCGTCACTCCGCCGGTGACGGCCTGCTGCCGGTCGTCCGGCTCGCCCGTGAGCCCGAGGACCAGCATCCAGACCCCTCCGGCCAGCAGGGCCAGCCCCTCCAGGGCGGCGAGCCCCGCGGCGTACGTCAGGCGGCGCGGGCGGGGTCCGGCGGCGTCCGGGGCGGTGGTGGGGGGCTGCTCGCTGCTCACCCCTGAAGGGTAGCCCTCGCCCCGCGCGCCCCCGTGCGGAGGTTCACGCCCCCTTCCGCGCCCGCGTCGCCCCCGACTCCGTCCCGGTTCGTCCCGGCCCCGTCCCTGATCACGTCCCTGGTCCCGCCCTTGATCCCGCTCACCGCCCCGCCTCGGCCTGGGCCCCGGTACCACCCAGTAGGTACCCTGCATCGCATGCGTGCACTTCTCGTGGTCAACCCGGCGGCAACCACCACGAGTGCGCGCACGCGCGATGTGCTGATCCACGCCCTCGCCAGCGAGATGAAGCTGGAGGCGGTCACCACCGAGTACCGCGGCCACGCGCGCGACCTGGGCCGGCAGGCGGCGGAGAGCGACGACATCGGCCTGGTGGTGGCCCTCGGCGGCGACGGCACGGTCAACGAGGTCGTCAACGGCCTGCTGCACGCCGGCCCCGACCCTGAGCACCTGCCCGGCTTCGCCGTGGTCCCCGGCGGCTCCACCAATGTCTTCGCCCGCGCCCTGGATCTGCCCAACCACCCCGTGGAGGCCACCGGCGTCCTCCTGGACGCACTGCGCGAGGGCCGCGAACGCACCGTCGGCCTGGGCCTGACGTCAGGCACACCGGGAACGGACGACGAGGGCGTGCCGGCCCGCTGGTTCACCTTCAACGCGGGGCTGGGCTTCGACGCCGGTGTGGTCGGCCGGGTGGAGCAGCACCGGGAGCGCGGCAGGAAGTCCACTCACGCGCTGTACATGCGTCAGGTCGTGCGTCAGCTGATCGGCGAGCCCCATCGCCGCAGCGGTGTGATAACGCTCGAACAGCCGGGCGAGGACCCGGTCACCGATCTGGTGCTCTCCATAGTCTCGAACGCTTCCCCGTGGACGTTTCTCGGCAATCGCCCGATCTACGCGTCACCTAAGGCCTCGTTCGATACCGGCCTCGACATCTTCGGTCTGAAGCGGCTTTCCACCCTCGCCGTTGCCCGGTATGGCACCCAGTTGCTCACTTCGTCCCCCGAGCGTGGACCCCTGGGCCGGCATGTGGTCGCGGGGCACGATCTGACCCAGTTCACCTTGCATTCGAAGGTGCCACTGCCCCTCCAGATGGACGGCGACCACCTCGGACTGCGAACCAGCGTGACGTTCACAGGCGTTCGCCGTGCACTGCGTGTGATTGTGTGAGCGGAAAACGCTAAAGTCCTTTCACTCGAACGTTTAGGCCAGGATCCACCCCATGGAAGTACGGCTGTGACCTAGTCGACACCGATGAATCAAAAAAAACTTTCCGGAAGGGGTTGTATCCGCCGCCGAGGTTTGCGAGTCTCTACATGGCGATCGGGACGGCCCGCAACATCGGCCTCCACAGATCATCGGAACCCCTCTTCAAACCCAAGGACCACGCCGGGCAATCTGGCGGTCGGCCCTTCCCTTGTTGAGGGATTCGTGAAAGCGTTCACATTCACAAGCACATGTAGTTCATACCAAGGAGAGGTAGCAGCCATGGACTGGCGTCACAACGCCGTTTGCCGCGAGGAAGACCCCGAGCTCTTCTTCCCCATCGGCAACACCGGTCCTGCGCTGCTGCAGATCGAGGAAGCCAAGGCCGTCTGCCGTCGCTGCCCGGTGATCGAGAGCTGCCTTCAGTGGGCACTCGAGTCCGGTCAGGACTCCGGCGTCTGGGGTGGTCTCAGCGAGGACGAGCGCCGCGCAATGAAGCGCCGCGCCGCCCGCAACCGGGCCCGTCAGGCCTCCGCCTGACAACCCACCCCTGCTGACAGCCTGAGCTTGGCGGCGCGTACGGCGCGTACGCATCTCCCGCCCCCGAGCCGCAGCACGCAGTTCCCCGGTGCTCCCCCGAGTTCTCGGCTCACTTCGAGCCGGAGGGGAACCCATCAGTCAAGCAAGAGCCCCGGACGGCCGGCCGTCCGGGGCTTTTCGCTGCCCACCGCCATCGCGTACGTCGCTCGCCGGCACTCACCGTCACTTGTCCACGGCCACCGGCACGTCCAGGATCACCCGCGTCCCCCCGTCCGGGGCCGGGACCATGTCGAAGGTGCCGCCCAACTCACCCTCGACCAGGGTCCGTACGATGTGCAGCCCCAGGTTGCCGCCGGTGTGCGGGTCGAAGTCCTCGGGCAGGCCGACGCCGTCGTCCTGGACGGTGACCAGCAGGCGGGCCTCCTTGGTGGTGCCGCCCCGGACCGCCGCCACCTCGACCGTGCCCGTGTCGCCCTCGCGGAAGCCGTGCTCCAGGGCGTTCTGCAGAACCTCCGTCAGCACCATGGACAGCGGGGTGGCGACCTCCGCGTCGAGTATGCCGAAGCGGCCGGTGCGACGGCCGGTGACCTTGCCCGGCGAGATCTCGGCGACCATCGCCAGGACGCGGTCGGCGATCTCGTCGAACTCCACCCGCTCGTCCAGGTTCTGGGAGAGCGTCTCGTGCACGATCGCGATGGAACCGACCCGGCGCACCGCCTCCTCCAGCGCCGCACGACCGCGCTCGGAGCCGATTCGCCGGGCCTGGAGGCGCAGCAGTGCCGCCACCGTCTGGAGGTTGTTCTTCACCCGGTGGTGGATCTCCCGGATGGTCGCGTCCTTGGTGATCAACTCCCGTTCACGGCGGCGAAGTTCGGTGACGTCCCGGAGCAGGACCAGCGAGCCGATGCGGGTGCCCTTCGGCTTGAGCGGGATCGCCCGGAACTGGATCACCCCGCCGGGCGCCTCGATCTCGAACTCGCGCGGCGCCCAGCCGCTGGCGACCTTGGCCAGCGCCTCGTCCACCGGCCCGCGGGAAGGCGCCAGTTCGGCGGTGGTGCGGCCGAGGTGGTGGCCGACCAGGTCGGACGCCAGGCCCATCCGGTGGTAGGCGGACAGGGCGTTCGGGGAGGCGTACTGGACGAGCCCCTCGGCGTCGAGCCGGATCAGTCCGTCGCCCACCCGGGGCAGCGCGTCCATGTCGAGCTGCTGGTTCGCGAACGGGAAGGAACCGGCCGCGATCATCTGCGCGAGGTCGGAGGCGCTCTGGAGGTAGGTGAGCTCCAGCCGGCTGGGGGTACGCACCGTGAGCAGGTTGGTGTTGCGCGCGATGACCCCGAGGACGCGGCCCTCCCGCCGTACGGGAATGGACTCGACGCGGACCGGGACCTCCTCGCGCCACTCCGGGTCGCCCTCGCGCACGATCCGCCCCTCGTCCAGGGCCGCGTCCAGCATGGGACGCCGGCCGCGCGGGACGAGGTGACCGACCATGTCGTCCTGGTACGAGGTCGGGCCGGTGTTGGGCCGCATCTGGGCGACGGAGACATAGCGGGTGCCGTCGCGGGTGGGGACCCACAGGACCAGGTCGGCGAAGGAGAGGTCGGAGAGCAGCTGCCACTCCGAGACCAGCAGATGGAGCCACTCGAGATCAAAGTCGCCGAGAGCGGTGTGCTGGTGTACGAGTTCGTTCATGGAGGGCACGTCAGCGAGCGTACCCGGGACGTCGCACCTCCCCCGGAAACACCCGCGGGCCGCGGCGCCTGAGAGGGACCCTCAGCCCTCCCGGCACCGCAGCCCGGAGCGACATCGGCCGTGGGGTGTGCGGTCCCGTTCGGCCGAGGGACGAGGATCCGGGGCAGTCAGGGCAGAGAGCTCCGGGTCCTCGATCCGCCTTCCTGTGCGGGGAAGGCAGGCTTGCGTGCGCTGCACTGTTACGCATTGTGGACTAGACCACTACCCGTGTCCATGTGTCGGAGGCTGTTCGTTGTTGTCTTTTTCAGTGATCACGCGATCACGTGCTCACGTGAGCATCGGGACAACGGTCTATCGGGGCGACGGCCAAGCGGACATCGGGCATCCATCAGGCACCCTATCCCGCGAGGGTGTGCCTCGGGAACGGAATTCCATGCTCATTTCGGTCGGCGGGCCGCGACCGTTCCGCCCTGGGACGCTGAGGAGGGGCCGGGCGGCGGATGTCCGCCGGACGTGCCGCCGCCCTTCGCTCCCGCACCCCGGCCGCCCGAGAGCGGGGTCCCCGCTCTGTTAGATTGAGATTGGTCTAAACCACATGGCCGTCCCGCGCCCCTCGGGGACCGGTCCCAGTCGAGTCCCCTCTCAGATCGGCAGGCTCAGCGTGGAAGTTGTCATCGTTCCGGACGCCAAGGCCGGCGGCGCACTCATCGCCGGGGCCATGGCGGATCTCCTGCGGCGCACCCCCGACGCCCTGCTCGGCGTGGCCACCGGCTCGACGCCCCTGCCCGTCTACGAGGCGCTGGCGGCCCAGGCGCGCTCCGGCGCCGTGGACACCTCCCGGGCGAGGATCGCCCAGCTCGACGAGTACGTGGGACTGCCCGCCGATCACCCCGAGTCCTACCGGTCGGTGCTCCGTCGCGAGGTCCTGGAGCCGCTCGGCATCGGCATGGACGCCTTCATGGGCCCCGACGGCACGGCCGAGGACGTACAGGCCGCGTGCGAGGCGTACGACAGGGCGCTGGCCGCGGCCGGCGGCGTCGACCTGCAGCTGCTCGGCATCGGAACGGACGGACACATCGGGTTCAACGAGCCGTGCTCCTCGCTCGCCTCGCGCACCCGGATCAAGACGCTGACCGAGCAGACCCGGGTGGACAACGCGCGCTTCTTCGGCGACGACATCGACCAGGTCCCGCACCACGTCATCACTCAGGGTATCGGCACCATCCTGGAGGCCCGCCATCTGGTCCTGCTCGCCACCGGCGAGGGCAAGGCGGACGCGGTCGCCGCGACCGTCGAGGGCCCGGTGGCCGCGGTGTGCCCGGCGTCCGCGCTGCAGCTGCACCCGCACGTCACGGTCGTCGTCGACGAGGCCGCCGCGACCGAACTCAGGCTCGCGGACTACTTCCGGCACACCTACGCCGGCAAACCGGACTGGCAGGGGATCTGACCGAAGCCCCCTGGACACCCCTCGCCGCAGCTCCGGGACCGCCGCGATCCCGGGCGGCCGCGGTGGACTAGACCAACCCCGGGCCCGGCGGTATACAGGGGGGATCACGGAGCGTACGGGAAACCTTCCCGGCCGCGGCCGTGCCACGATGTGAGCCGGGGCCGATGGCGTGTCGGTCGTTCGGCACTCGGAGCCGGGAAGGCAGAGCATGAGCACCGACGTCAGCAGTACGGAGAACGAGGGCGGGACTACGGTCCGTACGGCGCGCGTGCCCAAGTACTACCGGTTGAAGAAGCATCTGCTCGACATGACGGAAACGGCCCCTCCCGGTACACCGGTCCCGCCCGAGCGCACCCTGGCGGCGGAGTTCGACACCTCGCGCACCACCGTGCGCCAGGCACTCCAGGAGCTGGTGGTCGAGGGGCGTCTGGAGCGCATCCAGGGCAAGGGCACCTTCGTCGCCAAGCCCAAGGTCTCGCAGGCGCTGCAACTCACCTCGTACACCGAGGACATGCGCGCGCAGGGTCTGGAGCCCACCTCGCAGCTGCTGGACGTCGGCTACATCACCGCCGACGACGGGCTCGCCTCGCTGCTCGACATCTCCCCCGGCGGGCGGGTGCTGCGCATCGAGCGGCTGCGCATGGCGAACGGCGAGCCGATGGCCATCGAGACCACCCACCTCAGCGCCAAGCGCTTCCCCGCCCTGCGCCGCAGCCTGGTCAAGTACACGTCCCTCTACACCGCCCTCGCCGAGGTGTACGACGTCCATCTGGCGGAGGCCGAGGAGACCATCGAGACCTCCCTGGCCACCCCGCGCGAGGCCGGCCTGCTCGGCACCGACGTGGGGCTGCCGATGCTGATGCTCTCCCGGCACTCGCTGGACCGGGGCGGGCAGCCGGTGGAGTGGGTGCGCTCGGTGTACCGGGGGGACCGGTACAAGTTCGTCGCCCGGCTGAAGCGCCCGCAGGACTGAGCCGTTGAGTCAGCCTTCCGTGGAGTTTAAGTACGCAATTCCCGCGAGGGGTTCCGCCCCGGTCCGGCGCTGACCTAGATTTCCTGCGCATTACGCAGCGCAGGCGATCAGCGAGGGGACGGAGTCGTTCGATGTCACAAGCCCCAGATTCCAGCAGAGGCCCGGTGGTGACGCCCGCGCGCGTCGTCATCGGCGTCTGTCTTGCAGCACCGTTCGTGGCCATGCTGTGGGTCGGTTCGTACGCGAGGACCGACCCCACCTTCATCGGCATCCCGTTCTTCTACTGGTACCAGATGCTGTGGGTGCTGGTCTCCACCGCGCTGACGGTGATCGCCTACAAGCTGTGGCAGCGTGACCAGCGTGTCCGCGCGGCGGCGAAGGGCGGTGCGCGGCGATGAACGACGGCGTGAACGGCGTGGCACTCGCCGTCTTCATCTTCTTCTTCGTCCTCGTCACGGCGATGGGTTTCCTGGCCGCCCGCTGGCGCAGGGCCGCCAACGAGCACAGTCTCGACGAATGGGGCCTGGGCGGACGGTCGTTCGGCACCTGGGTCACCTGGTTCCTGCTGGGCGGCGACCTGTACACCGCGTACACCTTCGTGGCCGTACCGGCGGCGATCTACGCGGCGGGCGCGGCGGGTTTCTTCGCCGTGCCGTACACCATCCTCGTCTACCCTCTGATCTTCACCTTCCTGCCCCGGCTGTGGTCGGTGTCGCACAAGCACGGCTATGTGACGACGTCCGACTTCGTGCGCGGCCGGTTCGGCTCGAAGGGGCTGTCGCTGGCGGTGGCACTCACCGGCATCCTGGCGACGATGCCGTACATCGCGCTCCAGCTGGTCGGTATCCAGGCCGTGCTGGACGTGATGGGCGTCGGCGGCGGCGAGGACACCAACTGGTTCGTCAAGGACCTGCCGCTGCTGATCGCCTTCGGTGTGCTGGCGGCGTACACGTACTCGTCGGGTCTGCGGGCCCCGGCGCTGATCGCGTTCGTGAAGGACACGCTGATCTACCTCGTGATCGCGGTGGCGATCATCTACATCCCGATCAAACTGGGCGGCTTCGACGACATCTTCGCCAGGGCGAGCGAGGCGTACAGCGAGACCAACCCGGCCACCGGCGCGCCGCGCGGTTCGCTGGTGCCGGCCGAGGCGGGCCAGTGGACCTACGCCACGCTGGCGTTGGGTTCGGCGCTCGCGCTGTTCATGTACCCGCACTCGATCACCGCGACGCTGTCCTCGCGCAGCCGTGAGGTGATCCGCCGCAACACCACGATCCTGCCGCTCTACTCGCTGATGCTGGGCCTGCTGGCGCTGCTCGGCTTCATGGCGATCGCGGCCGGGGTCGATGTCAGCAACGGGCAGCTGGCGATCCCGCAGTTGTTCGAGAACATGTTCCCGGCCTGGTTCGCCGGCGTGGCCTTCGCGGCCATCGGCATCGGGGCGCTGGTGCCGGCGGCGATCATGTCGATCGCGGCCGCGAACCTGTTCACCCGCAACATCTACAGGGACTTCATCAAACCGGACGCGACGCCGGCGCAGGAGACCAAAGTCTCCAAGGTGGTCTCGCTCCTTGTGAAGGTGGGGGCGCTGGCCTTCGTCCTCACCATGGACAAGACGGTCGCCATCAACTTCCAGCTCCTCGGCGGCATCTGGATCCTGCAGACCTTCCCGGCGCTGGTGGGCGGCCTGTTCACCCGCTGGTTCCACCGCTGGGCGCTGCTCGCTGGCTGGGCGGTCGGCATGCTCTACGGCACGGTCGCGGCGTACGGGGTGGCCTCGCCGACGCAGAAGCACTTCGGCGGTTCGTCGCAGGAGATCCCGGGCATCGGCGAGATCGGCTACATCGGCCTCACCGCCTTCGTGATCAACGCTCTGGTCACGATCGCCCTGACCTTCGTCCTGAGGGCGGTCAAGGCTCCCGAGGGCGTCGACGAGACCCGGCCGCAGGACTACACGGCGGACGCGGGCGACCCGGGGGTCAGCACCGAGCTGCCCCTGGACACGGCCGGCAAGGTCGATACGGCCGCCGAGGGCACACACTGACGCGGTACGGCGAGGGCACACACTGACGCGGTACGGCGAGGGGCCGCCGGATGTCTCCGGTGACCCCTCGCCGTACCCGTGGGGCACACTCGCCCCATGGACACCGTCATCCGGCCGGTGGAGCCGTACGAGTTCGAGGAGCTCGGTGAGATCACCGCGCAGGCCTATCTGCGCGACGGGCTGCTCGACTTCGGGGAGAGCGACGCGTACCTCGGTGAGCTCAGGGACGTCGCCGGGCGGGCCGCGGCCGCCGGGGTACTGGTCGCCGTGGAGGGGACCGGGGCAAAGGCGGGCGGCGCGGGGAGAGTGCTGGGCGGGGTGACGTTCGTACCGCGCGGCGGGCCGATGGCCGACATCGCCGGGCCCGGCGAGGCGGAGATCCGGATGCTCGCGGTCGCCCGTGCCGCCCGGCGCCGGGGTGTCGGGGAGGCCCTCGTCCGCGCCTGCGCCGACCGGGCACGGGCCACGGAGGGGTGCGTACGGGTCGTGCTGTCGACCCGGCGGACGATGCGTGCGGCCCACCGCGTCTACGAGCGTCTCGGTTTCGTCCGCTCTCCCGGGCGGGACTGGAACCCTGTCCCGCACCTGGACGACATCACGCTGCTCACCTATGAGCTGACGCTCTGACACCCCTGCGCCCCTCGCCGCTCGCCGCTCGCCCCTGCGCCGCAATACCCGCCGGGACACAAGATATGGGACTGCCGACAGCACCCGGCACAAGATGTATGCTCATGCTCGCTGTCGCCGCAGGGGAATCCGGTGCGAATCCGGAACTGTCCCGCAACGGTGTACTTGTGCGTGTTCACGTTTCCCGTGTGCCCGCACGGGCTTGAGTCCGAGGACCTGCCGACAGTGCACCCGGCCGTCCGGTCCGGGTGCCCGACGTCCGGGCCTCGTGGAATGGGCCGGTGGACGCGTGGCGCGTGTGCGTGCCCGTGCGCTGCCCCCTGCCCTTGCGAGGCCCCGTGCCGAGCGAGGGAGAGCCCCACGTGACCATCGCGCCAGCCGATCCTGCTTCAGCGGTCGACGTGAGCGACGGCCCCGGTGCCGCGCTGCTGCGGACCCTGACCGAGCTGACCGCAGACCTCCAGGGCGCCGACCCCGGCCGGGTCGCCGCCGCCGCGCTGCGCGGCCGGTCCGCGCACGCGGACGAGACCGAGCTGCGCGAGCTGGCCACCGAGGCGGCGGCCGGACTCATTTCCGAGGACCCCGTCCACTCCCGGCTCGCCGCCCGGCTGCTGACCCTCGGCATCCGCGCCGAGGCCGCCTCTCAGGGGGTCACGTCGTTCACGTCGTCGATCGCGACCGGTCACCGTGAGGGTCTCGTCGCGGACCGGACCGCCGCGTTCGTCCTGGGGCACGCGGACCGACTCGACGCGCTGATCGACCCGCAGGCCGACGACCGCTTCGGCTACTTCGGGCTGCGCACCCTGCACAGCCGCTATCTGCTGCGGCATCCGGTGACCCGCAAGGTCGTGGAGACACCGCAGCACTTCCTGCTGCGGGTCGCCGCCGGCCTCGCGAAGGACGCCGGGAACACGGACGTCCGGCCGGTGGACGAGGTCGCCGCGCTGTACGGCCTGATGAGCCGCCTGGAGTACCTTCCCTCCTCCCCCACCCTGTTCAACTCCGGTACCCGGCACCCCCAGATGTCGTCCTGCTACCTCCTCGACTCCCCGAAGGACGAGCTGGACTCCCTCTACGACCGCTACCACCAGGTGGCCCGCCTCTCCAAGCACGCCGGCGGCATCGGCCTTTCCTACTCCCGCGTCCGCTCCCGGGGTTCACTGATCCGCGGCACCAACGGGCACTCCAACGGCATCGTCCCGTTCCTGAAGACCCTGGACGCCTCGGTCGCCGCCGTGAACCAGGGCGGCCGGCGCAAGGGCGCGGCGGCGGTCTACCTGGAGACCTGGCACTCTGACGTCGAGGAGTTCCTGGAGCTGCGCGACAACACCGGTGAGGACGCCCGCCGTACGCACAACCTGAACCTCGCGCACTGGGTGCCGGACGAATTCATGCGCCGGGTGAACGCCGACGCGCCCTGGTCGCTGTTCTCCCCGTCCGACGTTCCGCACCTGGTCGACCTGTGGGGTGAGGAGTTCGACGCGGCCTACCGGGCCGCCGAGGCCGCGGGCCTGGCACGCAGGACGATCCCCGCGCGGGAGCTGTACGGGCGCATGATGCGGACCCTCGCCCAGACCGGCAACGGCTGGATGACGTTCAAGGACGCCGCCAACCGCACCGCCAACCAGACCGCCGAGCCCGGCCACGTCGTCCACTCGTCCAACCTGTGCACGGAGATCCTCGAGGTCACCAGCGACGGGGAGACCGCGGTCTGCAACCTGGGCTCGGTCAACCTCGGCGCGCTCGTCGACCGGGACGCCGGTGACCTGGACTGGGTGCGGCTGGACGAGACCGTGCGCACGGCCGTCACCTTCCTCGACCGGGTCGTGGACATCAACTTCTACCCGACCGAGCAGGCGGGCCGCTCCAACGCGCGCTGGCGCCCGGTGGGGCTGGGCGTGATGGGCCTCCAGGACGTCTTCTTCGCCCTGCGCCTGCCCTTCGACTCGCCCGGGGCCCGGCGGCTCTCCACCCGGATCGCGGAGCGGATCATGCTCGCCGCGTACGAGACCTCCGCCGACCTGGCCGAACGCGAGGGTGTCCTGCCGGCCTGGGAGCACACGCGGACCGCCCGGGGCGTGCTGCACCCCGACCACTACGACACCGCTCTCGCCTGGCCCGAGCGGTGGTCGGCGCTGCGCGAGCGCATCGCGTCCGTCGGCCTGCGCAACGCGCTGCTGCTGGCGATCGCGCCGACCGCCACCATCGCGTCCATCGCCGGCGTGTACGAGTGCGTCGAGCCGCAGGTGTCCAACCTGTTCAAGCGCGAGACGCTGTCCGGCGAGTTCCTCCAGGTCAACCCGTACCTGGTGAACGATCTGAAGCGGCTGGGCGTGTGGGACGCGCGGACCCGCGAGGCGCTGCGCGAGGCCGGAGGCTCGGTGCAGGAGGTCCCCTGGATCCCCGAGGAGGTGCGCGAGCTGTACCGGACCGCGTGGGAGATCCCGCAGCGCGGTCTGATCGACATGGCCGCCGACCGCACCCCGTTCCTGGACCAGTCGCAGTCGCTGAACCTGTTCATGGAGACGCCGACCATCGGCAAGCTCTCCTCGATGTACGCCTACGCCTGGAAACGGGGTCTGAAGACCACGTACTACCTGCGCTCGCGTCCGGCGACCCGCATCGCCCGCGCGGCCCAGGCGCAGACCACCACCGCCCCCGTTCCCGCCCCTGCCCCCGTCCGGCAGCCGGCCGCCGGCCCCGAGGCCGTCGCCTGCTCCCTCGAGAACCCCGAGTCCTGCGAGGCCTGCCAGTAATGACCAGCACCACGGGCGCCACCCGGACCCAGAACCTCCTCGACCCGGGCTTCGAGCTCACCCTGCGCCCCATGCGCTACCCCGACTTCTACGAGCGCTACCGGGACGCGATCAGGAACACCTGGACCGTGGAGGAGGTCGACCTCCACTCGGACGTCGCCGACCTCGCGGAACTGAGCCCCGCGGAACAGCATCTGATCGGCCGCCTGGTGGCGTTCTTCGCCACCGGCGACTCGATCGTGGCCAACAACCTCGTGCTCACCCTCTACAAGCACATCAACTCCCCGGAGGCGCGGCTGTATCTGTCGCGGCAGCTCTTCGAGGAGGCGGTGCACGTCCAGTTCTACCTGACGCTGCTGGACACCTATCTGCCCGACCCCCAGGACCGGACGGCCGCGTTCGCGGCCGTGGAGAACATTCCGTCCATCCGGGAGAAGGCCGAGTTCTGCTTCCGGTGGATGGACTCGGTGGAGAAGCTGGACCGGCTGGAGACGCGGGCCGACCGTCGCCGCTTCCTGCTCAACCTGATCTGCTTCGCCGCGTGCATCGAGGGTCTGTTCTTCTACGGGGCGTTCGCCTACGTGTACTGGTTCCGCAGCCGGGGCCTGCTGCACGGTCTGGCGACCGGCACCAACTGGGTGTTCCGGGACGAGACGATGCACATGTCCTTCGCCTTCGACGTGGTCGACACCGTCCGCGAGGAGGAGCCGGACCTGTTCGACGACGAGCTCCGGCAGCAGGTGACGGACATGCTGCGCGAAGCGGTCGAGGCGGAGCTGCAGTTCGGGCAGGACCTGTGCGGTGACGGGCTGCCGGGCATGAACACCGGGTCGATGCGGCAGTACCTGGAGTGCGTGGCCGACCAGCGGCTGACCCGCCTGGGCTTCGAACCGGTGTATGGATCGGACAATCCGTTCGCGTTCATGGAACTCCAGGGGGTCCAGGAGCTGACGAACTTCTTCGAGCGGCGTCCGTCCGCGTACCAGGTCGCCGTGGAGGGCGCGGTCGACCTGGACGAGGACTTCTAGCCCGTCGGGCTCGGGTGCCGCCCCGTCTCATGCCGCCCGTGCGGTGCGGCGCGGGGTGGCACCCCGTGCGGGGGCGTGGTGCCGCTCGGCGGCGGCTCGGCCGGTCCCGGCCTGCTTCAGCTGCCGGTCGATCCTCCGGTCGTGCGCGATGCCGATGGCGGCGGGGAGGACCATCGGGACGAGCAGTCCGAGAACGGTCAGCATTCCGATCAGTGCTTCCACCTGTGTCGTATCCATGGACACCACTGTCACGCCTGACACTCCTTACCGAACAGTGGCAGGGCTGCCGCACACCCTCGATTTACTGCCAGCGGCAGGGCACACTGGAGCCATGCTCCGCAACGTCGCCGCTGTCCTGCTCGACAACGTGAACCCCTTCGAACTCGGCGTCGTCTGTGAGGTCTTCGGCGTCGACCGCAGCGACGACGGCCTGCCCGTCTACGACTTCGCGGTCGCCTCCGCGGAAGGCCCCTCGCTGCGCAGCAACACGGGTTTCACCATCCAGGTCGAGCACGGCCTGGACCGGCTGGAGGCAGCGGACCTCATCGCCGTACCCGCCGGGTCGTGCTACGAGACGCGGGACTTCCCGCCCGAGCTGCTGGAGGCGCTGCGCCGGGGCGTGGACCGGGGGGCCAGGGTGCTCAGCGTCTGCTCCGGCGTGTTCGTGCTGGCCGCCGCCGGCCTCCTCGACGGCCGGCGCGCCGCCGCGCACTGGCGGCACGCGGAGGCGCTGACCAGGAAGTACCCCCATCTGACCGTCGAACCGGATGTGCTCTACGTCGACGAGGACCCCGTGATCACCTCCGCCGGCACCGCCGCCGGGATCGACGCCTGTCTGCATCTCGTCCGCAAGGAGCAGGGCCCCGGGGTCGCCAACCGGATCGCCCGGCGCATGGTGGTGCCCCCGCACCGGGACGGGGGCCAGGCCCAGTACATCGAGCGCCCGCTGCCGCTGCCCGGCGGCGACAGCGTGGCCGAGGTGCTGGTGTGGATGGAGCGGCATCTCGACGAGGAGGTCACCGTCGAGCAGCTCGCGGCCCGCGCCCTCATGTCCCCGCGCACCTTCGCCCGCCGCTTCCAGCAGGAGACCGGCACCACGCCGTACCGCTGGATCCTGCGCCAGCGTGTGCTGCTCGCCCAGCGTCTGCTGGAGGGGACCGACGAGACGGTGGACGCGGTCGCGGGCCGTACGGGCTTCGGCAACGCGGCCGCGCTGCGCCACCACTTCGTACGCGCCGTGGGAACGACCCCGAACGCCTACCGGCGGACGTTCCGTGGCCCCGAGGCCGCGTGAACGCCCGCCGGAGGTGACGGTTCCGCCGGCTGTGACGGTTCAGCGCGCGACCGGCCTCAGCATCAGCCGGTTCGGGCGCAGGGTGATGCCCACGCGGGTGGTGCCGTCCGAGCCGGGCACGTGCTCGAAGCGGAACTTCGTCGCCAGCGCGGCCGCGATCAGGCTGAGCTGAGCCATCGAGAAGTGATCGCTCGGACACTTGCGGTTGCCCACGCTGAACGGACTCATGGCGTATTTCGGAACGTCCTTCGCACGCTCCGGAAGCCAGCGGTCCGGGTCGAACTCCAGGTTGCGCTCGTACGACTTCGGATCGCGCTGGATCGCGAACGGACTGTAGATGATGTCCGCCCCGGCCGGAATGCGATAGCCACCGAGCTCCGTATCCCTGACCGCCCGGCGGGTCAATATCCAGACAGCGGGACGCAAACGCATGGCTTCGACGACGACATTGTTGGTGTGCGTGAGCTTGTGGATGTCCTCGAATGCCACCGGGCGGCCTCCGGTAACGGCGAGAACCTCGTCGCGCATCCTGTCACCGTGTTCCGGATGCGTGGCAAGTGCCTGCAGCAACCACATGATCGTGGAGCCGATCGTTTCACCGCCGGGGGTGAGTATCGCGAGCACCTGGTCGTGGATCTCCTGCTCCCCGATCGGGTCGCCATTGTCGTCCTTCGCCTCCAGCAATGCCGTCAGCAAATCGTCCGGCTTTTGACCGGATGCACGGCGCTCGACGACGATCTCGTCGACCACACGATGCAAATCGGCCAAGGCCCGGTTGAATTCGCGATTGGCCGGAAGAGGCAGCTTGTACAGCGGACCGAGCGGCAGCACCATCCGCCGGTACATGCCGCGGAAGACGGTGGAGAGCGCGACGCACAGCCGGTCCGCCCGCTCGTCCGTGTAACCGCCGCGCAGGAGACAGCGGGCGGCGATGCGCACGGCGACCCGGAACGCCTCGGTGGTGCAGTCGACCGGCTCCCCCGGCGCCCAGCGCCCGGTCAGCGCGTGGGCCTCCTCCTCGATGACCGGGCCGTAGGCGGGGATCGCGTCGAGCCGGAAGGCGGGCTGGATGGTGCGCCGCTGGCGCCGGTGCAGCGGGCCGTTGGCCGTGGCCACGCCCTCCTTCCCGAGCAGGTCCTCCATCGACTCCCACAGGGGGCCGGAGATGATGTAGTCGGTGCTGAGGGCCAGCGCCCCGGTGAGAGCGGGCGTGGTGACGGCGTACACGGTCTTGGGGCCGAGCCTGAGCCGCACGATGTCGCCGTGGTCGCGCAGCTGGGACATGAAGGCCAGTGGATCGCGGACCAGTTTGAGGCCGTGGCCGAGGCCGGGGACCCCTCCGCCGGCCACCGGCGCCACGCGCGGCCCGGTCGCGTCGGCCCTCACCCGGGCCGCCTCGTCGGATGCTGCGGTCGTCGCGGATACCGCGGTCGTCGCGGATGCTCCGGATGCGTCTGGTGCGTCGGGTGTCACCGACTCGACGGTCATTTCTCACCTGCCGCTTCGTTGTTGACGTACGGGGGCGTGGACCGGTCGTCCCAGCTGTCGACCCTGTACCGGCCGGACTCGTGGTGGAACCAGTAGACGGAACTGAACCAGTTCCGCATGTTTTCGAGGCAGGCACGCACGGCCACACCCCGTTCCTTTCCTCCTACCGTGCCGTCGTCGAGACCGTCGGCGAATCGTAGGACTTCTTGTTCGGCGTCGATGAATTCGGTGACGCATTCCTCGACCCGGCGCCTCACATCGGCGGCCGCCTCTTCGGGAGTCAGTCCTTCATGTGCGATGAGACTGATTCCGAGATTGTGCACCTCATTGCCCGCCAGTTCCTTCGGGAGTGAGCAGAGGTCGTTGTACCAGGCGGCGAATTCCTGACTCAGCAGGGCCGCCCTCCGATAGGACGGGTTCTTCCGTACGGAGTCCGGCAGTTCACAGCCCGCACTCAGCTCCAGGAGATCGGTCCAGATCCAGTGGGCGAAGGTGAGCCGGCGCAGTTCCAGGTATTCCTCGACGGTCGGTACGATCCCCTCCGTACGATTGCGGAATTCCCGGTCGTACGCCTCGATCACCGTGTGGAAGTGCCGGGCGAACCGGACGTTCCACGTGTCCGGAAGGAACGAGTACAGCCGCCGCACACCGTCCGCGAGCCCGGCCACCAGTGCGTCTTCGTGACGCAGGTGGTCCGTGGGACGGTCGAGGGCCGTGTGCAGGTGGTCCTTCAGCCGCCGCCAGGCGCCGGAACGGCCGTGCACGACGTCGCGGTCGTGCCGGTCGTCCCAGACGAAGAACCACGCGCTGTAGTCCGCTATCGCCTGGAGGGCCTCGTCGGCGGCGCCGGTGTAGTAGCCCGCCATGAGGTCCGTGTAGCACAGTCCGTCGGCATATTCCTCCACCTTCTCGGCCGGCATGAGCCGCTTTTCGAGCAGCCACGCACGGGTCTCCTCCTGGAGTTTCGGCCAATACGGATGGAGTTGCCGGGGAAACGCCGCCTCGATCACCGGGAGGAACAGCGCCGGTGGAACTGCGATGGTGGTCGGTTTCGATGTGGTGCCGTGTGACAAAGCATGCACGAACAATCCCCTCTCAGCCGCCAGTCGGCGTGCGCCCCGTCCCCCGTGCCGGGCGCGCGCCGTTGCGTATCCCTGTCCCTCCATTCAGCACCACAACTGACCGTTCTGGGAACGCATTTGCCTCCTTCACTACCCGAGGGTGCCGAGAACCTCCCCTTGTGTGTCTGATTCCGGGCCGCCGGTCCCCCGAGAGGTCGAACATCTGCCGGAAAGACGAACGGCGCCCGGTCCGGCAGGGATGCCGGGCCGGGCGCCGTGCGCGAGGGAGTTCCGTGGACCAGGGGCCGAGAGGGTCGAGGAGGCCCGGACGCGACGGGCATGACGGGAGATCAGTCGTTGGCGACCACGGGGTAGCGCGGCTCGTTCTCGGCCATCTGCCGCAGCGCGTCCTTGCGTTCCCGCTTGGAGAGCCGGTCGATGTAGAGGTAACCGTAGAGATGATCCGTCTCGTGCTGCAAACACCGTGCGAAGTAGCCGGTGCCGCGCACCTTGACCGGGTTGCCCAGTTCGTCCTGACCGGTCACCTCGGCGTAGTCGGGCCGGGCCAGCGGGGCGTACGCCGTGGGGACGGACAGACAGCCCTCGTTGGAGTCGTCCAGCCGGCGCTTCTCGGCGGGCAGTTCGACCAGCTCGGGGTTGCAGACCACGCCGACGTGGCGCGCGCCGTCGTCGTCCGGGCAGTCGTAGACGAAGACCTTCAGGCCGACACCGATCTGGTTGGCGGCCAGACCCACACCCTCGGCGGTGCGCTGGCTGGCGAACATGTCCGCGACCAGCTGCTGGAATTCCGGGCCGAAGTCGGTGACGTCCCGGCACTCCTTGTGCAGCACCGGGTTGCCGACCACGGTGATCGGCCGCGAGGTGCCGCGCTCGACCCAGGCGGCCTCGCGCTCCGCGCAGCCCTCCGTGTCGATGACGTACCCCTCCTCGTCGACGGGGAGCACGCCCGCGTGCTGCTGATCGGTGTCCTGCTGAACCATGACCGACGTACGCCTTCCTGGAAAACATGGGGTGTGGTGCTGATACAGGGTACGGCGGACGGACGTCCCGCCGACCTGCTCCCACCCGCGGCCGGTCCGACAACCGGTCCGGTGGTCCGCCCCGTGAACGGGCCCCGGGAACGCCCTAGCAGACCTCTTCGAGGTCCCGCCAGTCCCGCGAGTCCGGGCTGTCCGCGACCCACCCGTCCAGCAGACCTCGGACCAGCGAGGCCGGCGCGGCCAGCCCGCACTCGCGCTCGGGCACCCACAACTGCCCGTCGGTGCGGTGACCGAGCGGTCCGGGGTGTCCGGGCTCACTGTGGTCGTGCGGGTCGAGATGCTCGCCCTCTCCCTCGTCGGACGGCATCCGGGACTCCGAGCACAATCGGCACAGCAGCCGCACCGAGGACGACCAGTCCTCGGCGGCGAACCCGGCGTCCGCGGCCAGCTGCTCCAGGGCGTCCCGGTCGGCCTCGCTCGCGGCCTCCAGCAGGACCACCCACGTGGGCACCGGCGAGGGCGCCCACAACTCGATCTCGTCGAACACCGGGTAGGTGTGCCCGACGGCCGTGCTCCGCTCGCCGTGCGGCACCCCGTCGTGCAGGACGACCTCGCCCCAGCGACGGCCGGAGGACGGCAGCGGAATGGACAGCACCTCGATCCGGGCGGGGTCGAGCCGTCGCCCCCAGACGACCTCTGCCTCCCCCTCCGGGGACAGCCGCACGGCCGCGCTGCCCAGGTCCATGCCGAGCGGCTCACCGGAGTCGGTGGGACTCCCCGGCACCTTCAGCCCGTAGGCCTGCCAGGCACGGCGGGCCAGCGGCCAGTCCTGCAGGGCGGTGCCGGCGATGCCGACGTTCCACCAGTCCGGCGCGCCGGTGTCCCGGTCGAGCAGCGCCACGGCCCTGAGGCCCGCTGCCCGCGCCTGCTCCCAGTCGTGCCGGAACTTGTGCAGCAGCGCGAGGTTGAACCAGGACTCCGACAGCCAGGGTTCCAGATCGGCGGCTCGGGTGAGCAGCGCGCCCGCGTCCTCGTAACGGCCGTCGCCGATGAGTGTGAACGCGCGGTCCGTGGCCTGCCGCCAGGAGGCGGAGGGCCTGTTCCGTCCCTTGCCGAAGATCCTCACGATTCCCGCCTGCCAGTTCCGTGCGGTGGGCGGCCTAGCCCCCGGACACCGTCTCCTTCGCATCCAACCACGTACGGCCGGAAGGGCGCTCATTACCCATGGGTTACCCCGGACCGGTCCGGGTCAGACCGTCCGGTTCGCGGCTCTCGCCGCGGTCGGGCGCCTGTCCTCACGCCGGTTCTCGCGCCCCTTCCGCCGTCGCTCCCCACCTCGTCCTCACATCCCGATCCTCATATCCCGGCCTCCGCGGTCCTCCGGCGGCCTCCGCGGCCTCCCGCTGCCTCACGACCGGCCGCCTCCGTCGTCGTACCCGTCCGCCTGCTCCCTCGCCCTGGCCCTGGACAGCACCCGGGCCAGGGATTCGACGACCTGGGGCGCGTACTCGCCGGCGGTGCCGAGGCGCAGTTCCTCCAGTGCCGTCAACGGCCCGCCGGGGCCTCCTGCCCGGGACTTCTCGTCGTACGCGTTCACCACCCGGACGATCCGCGCGGCCAGCGGCTGATCCCAGTGCGGTTCGGCCTGCCTCTCCACGATCCCGGCCACCCTCGGGTCCACCCCGGTCTGGCGGACCACGGCGCCGCCGAGCAGGGCGATCCGCCGCTGTTGCGGGGCCGGCAGGACGGCGGTGGCGCCCGCCGGCACCGGGTCGACAAGGCTGAGCTGGCCGATGTCGTGCATCAGGGCCGCGTACTCCAGCACCACCAGATCCGGCTCGGTCAGCCCCAGGTCTCGGCCCACCGACCGGCTGAGGTCGGCGACCCTGCGGGCGTGCCCGGCCGGGGTGCAGCCGGCGATCTCGGTGGCCCGCGCGAGGGAGGCGATGGTCTGCCGGTAGGTCGCCCGGACGGCCGCGTACCGCCGGTAGGACAGCTGTGCGAGCAGCAAGGGCACGGAGAGCAGGGGCAGCGCCCACAACCCCACGGCCGCGACGCCGAGCGCCATCACCGCGCCCGTCGCGACGACGGCGGCCCCGATGCCGGGCAGCGCCCTCAGCTCGTCACGCAGCACCGGCGGGAAGGGCCAACCGGTGCGGGAACGGGCCAGAGCGGCGGCGAGCACGGCGTCGCACAGGGCGGACAGCGACAGCAGGACGAGCAGCAGCAGCGCGTAGGCGGGGCCGCCCCAGTCGTCGAACGTCCCCCTGCCGTACAAGGGCTGGACACACACGGCGACGAACCCGACGGTGAGGGTCCGGCGGGCCAGCCGGTCGCGGGTGGGTCCGTGCCCGCGACCGATGTGCGGCACGCTGCCGAGCAGGGAGGCGGCGAGGACCACGACGACGGCCTGGGCCACGCCGTGGTGGCCGGGCCGCCCACCGGCCTCGCCGAGCAGCGCGTACGCCAGTGACCCGGCGGCGGCGAGCGGCGCGGCCTGACGGACCCGCGGTCCGTCGCGGGGCTGCGTTCCGGCGCCCGGCAGCGCTCCCTCACCGGGCTGCCGTCCGTCGCGGGGCCGCCGCGGGCCGTGGTACCGCGTGAGCTCCCCGACGGCGACGAGTACGCCGAAGGCGAGGGCGGTGCCTCGTTCCGCGACCCCGTGCCACAGGGTGGCGCCGAGGCAGCCGACGGCGAGCGCGGCGGCGCAGGCGTGCACGAGGGTGTGCGGCCGCGGGGTCACCGGCGTGCCCCGGGCGAATCGGCGGCCGGCTCGGCGACCGGCGGGGCGGGCGGGCCCGAGGGCTGTCGGACGTCCTCGGCCGTCACCGCGGGATGCCAGCCGGTCCGGCCGATCGCCCGCACCAGCGCCTCCACCATCCGCGGGTCGAAATGGCCCCCCGCGCACCGCTGGAGCTCGTCCAGCGCCACGGGCACCGGCCGCGCCCTGCTGTAGGAGCGGTTGGAGGTCATCGCGTCGAAGGCGTCGGCGACCGCCACCACGCGCGCGGACTCCGGGATCTGACTTCCCGCCAGCCCATAGGGGTAACCACTGCCGTCCAGCCGCTCGTGATGGTGCAGCACCGCCGCGCGGGCCTCGCCCAGGAAGGAGATCCCCCGGACCATCTCGTGCCCGTACTCGGGGTGCAGTTCGATGACCCGCCGCTCCTCGGGGGTCAGCGGCCCGTCCTTGGTGAGCAGCCGGGTGGGCACCCCGAGCTTGCCGACGTCGTGCAGGATGCCGGCGAAGCGCAGCACCTCGGTCCGCTCGTCGTCCATGCCGAGCTCGCGCGCGATCATCGTGGAGGCCTGACCGACCCGCTCGCTGTGGCCGCGTGTGTACCCGTCCTTGATGTCGACGGCCCGCACGAGCGCGCGGATCGTGGCCTGGTGGGCGGCCCGCTCCCGGTGGTACTGGGCGAACGCCCACCACGAGACGTACATCGGCGGCAGCACGAGCAGCGCGGCCACGGGCCCGTGGGTGCTGCGCCACAGCAGGGCCATCATCAGTCCGGCCAGCCCGTGCACGGTGACCGGCGCGAGCGACCGCAGGAACAGCCGCCACCAGGTCGCCTGCCGGGTCCCGCGCCGCGTCGTCCGCCAGGTCGTCCGGCTCCCGGGCCGGAGCGGCAGGCCGCCCACGAGCACCAGGATGCCGCGGTCCAGCAACGTCAGCACCAGGCAGAACACCAGCACCGAGGCGCCGGCCGCGCCCAGCGCCGCGGGAACGTCGCCGTCCGCGATCGTTTCCCGGCCGCCGGCCGCACGGTGTGCCCGGCTCGCGGCCCACACGGCGAGGGCCAGCTGCCCGGCCCGCCAGATCCGCCGCGCGAGGAACGGCCGCTGCTCCACGGGGGTGAGCAGCGCGCCGGGCAGCGCGACCAGCGCCGCGGCGGCCGGCGGCAGCAGAAAGGCCGCGGCGAGCAGTACGGGGTGGAAGGTGCCGCCGGAGTTCGGGGCACCGAGCTGCCGGGACCGGACGAGGCGTTCGCAGCAGACGTACAGCCCGGCGAGCGACGCGACGGCCCGCCAGGAGACGTCCGGACCGTACGCCGCCCACACCGGCAGCGGCGACCACGGCACCGCCGGCAGCAGACAGAGCAGGCCCGCCGCGGCGACACCGGCCAGGTACACGCGGGCCCGTGCCGGTGAGACCTCCATCAGACCCCTCCCCCGACCGTGCCGACCGTGCTCGGCCTGCCGCCTGTCAGGGTCTGGAGCCTAGGGGGACGAACGGCGCCTCCGCGGGCCCCTGGCCCGCGGATTAGCACGTACGGGTGAGGTCGCTCCTCTTTCGGAGGTGCTTACCGGGGCGGCCGTTCGGCGGGCGTTCGAACAATGGACCTCGGAGAGGCCGGGGTTCCTGAAGGACTCAGGACTCCTGCGGCGCCGGAGCGGCCTGGGGCTGCTGTGCGGCCGCCTCGGAGACGGTGACGTCCTGATCGGGAACGGTCTGGCCCGAGCGGATCACGTCGATCCGGCCCATGACCTTGGCACGCAGGTCGCCCGGCACGTCGTCCTGCCCGCAGCACCGCTTGACCAGCTTCTTCACCGCCTGCTCGAGCCCGTACTTCTCGAGACAGGGCGAGCATTCCTCGAAGTGGTGTTCGAATTTTGCGCAGTCGGAGTCCGGCATCTCACGGTCGAGGAACTCGTAGAGATGATCGAGGATCTCGCTGCAATCCGTTTCGTGCGGCTCTCCGCAGCTCATGACCTCGAGCCTTTCGCTTCGTTCGACTCTCCGGCGCCCGCAGGGACCAGTCCACGCTCGCGCGCGTAGTCCTCGAGCATGCCGCGCAGCTGACGGCGGCCGCGGTGCAGCCGGGACATCACGGTACCGATGGGTGTGCCCATGATGTCGGCGATCTCCTTGTAGGCAAAGCCCTCGACATCCGCGAGATACACGGCGATGCGGAACTCCTCGGGGATCGCCTGGAGCGCTTCCTTGACGTCCGAGTCGGGAAGGTGGTCCAGCGCCTGCGCCTCCGCGGAACGCAGACCGGTCGACATGTGCGACGCGGCCCGCGCGATCTGCCAGTCCTCGATCTCCTCGGCCCCGCTGCGCTGCGGTTCCCGCTGCTTCTTGCGGTACGAGTTGATGAAGGTGTTGGTGAGGATCCGGTACAGCCACGCCTTGAGGTTGGTGCCCTCGCGGAACTGGTGGAAGGACGCGTACGCCTTGGCGTACGTCTCCTGGACCAGGTCCTCGGCGTCCGCCGGGTTGCGCGTCATGCGCAGGGCGGCCGAGTACATCTGGTCGAGGAACTCGAGCGCGTCCCGCTCGAAGCGCGCGCTGCGCTCGGCGGTCGACTCCGCCCGCTTGTCGCCCTGGCCCTCGGGCTGCTCCGCCTGGCCGTGTTCGGTCCCTGCGTCGGTACCGGGAACCGGACCCACCTCCTCCAGAGTTGTCGTGGGACCGGAAGCGGTCTCACTCGAATCGGAGGATAGACGACGATCCGGTCCGTCCGCCGCCCGAAGAGGGACGGTCCTGGCCGCGTGCAGCACCGTCCAGTCCAGCTCGGTGCGCCCCTTGCGGCTCGGGCAGAAGGTCGAACCCATGCGGCGGACTTCCTCTCCTACGACTACGACGGCTGCGCCGGCGGACCGGCGGACACGTCGGCGTCAACAGCGGGGGTCGTCCGGACATTCCCGAAGCTTTACCCGGGCGGGTGCGGGTGGGCGGCGCTCACTGCTCCACCAGGGAGCCGACCCACCGCACGACAGCGTCCGTGACGACTGCCAGGGCCTCCTCCTGCGTGATGTCCGCCCGCTCGGGGACGGCGAGACCGTGATCGCCGTGCGCCACCTCGACCAGTTCGTACGTCCCCTCGGGGAACTCTCCGGGCCTGCCGAAGGGGTCGTTGCCGCCCTGTACGACGAGGGTGGGCACCCCGGCCCCGAGCAGCTCGTCGGCGCGGGACTTCTCGGGCCTGCCCGGCGGGTGCAGGGGGAAGCCGAGGGCGAGCACCGCGCGGGCGCCCAGTTCACCGGCGGTCCGGCAGGCGACGCGGGCTCCGGCGCTGCGCCCGCCCGAGATCACCGGCAGGCCCGGCTTCGTCAGCGCGGGCCAGAGGCCGCGCCAACCGGTGTCCAGGGTCTTCGGCGCGGGGGCCACCTTCTTGCCCGCCACCCGCCAGGGCTGCTCCACCAGCGCCACCGTCGTGCCGTGCGCGGGCAGCACGGCGGCCAGGGCCCGCAGGTCCCGGGCTTCGATGCCGCCGCCGGCGCCGTGACTCAGCGCGAGGACGAAACGCGCGGTGTGCCGGGCGGAGTGCCAGGTGATGCGGGCAGGACCGGCGTCGGTCCCGACGGTTTCGACGGTCCCGGCCGACGGCGGTTTTGCCGGGCCGACCGCGGCAGGAGCGTTCCTCGTGTTCTTCACAGACATCACATCAGAAGAGTGTGCTCTCTTCCGGTGCCTCCAGTTCCCTCAGCAGCTCCGGGCCGTTGTTGCGGACGTTGCTGACCGCGGTGGAGACCGGGAAGGCGCGCATCAGGCCGGAGGGCGGTGGCGCGAGAAGCCCGCGCAGCTCCTCGGTGTCCGTGCGGGCGGGGTCGAGCCAGGCGTCCCAGCGGTCCGGTGTGAGCATCAGCGGCATCCGCGGGTGGATGTCGGCCAGAGTCCTCGGGCCGTCCGCCGGCGCCACCGCGAGCGGCGTGGTCTCCGCCTCGGTGGTGATGACGGTGCACGTCGCCCACCAGGCCCGCGGATGGTCGTCCGGCAGGGTCCGGTCCCGCCAGAACTCGTACAGCCCCGCCATCGCGAACACCGAGCCGTCGGCCGGTGTCACGAAGTACGGCTGCTTGCGCGGGCGCTTGCGTTTGCCCTCGGCCTCCAGGTCCCGCTCCTGCGTGCCGGTGACCCACTCGTAGTAGCCGTCGGCGGGCAGGACGCAGCGCCGGGCGGCGAAGGCGCGACGGTAGGACGGCTTCTCGTGGACGGTCTCCGCACGGGCGTTGATCATCCGGGCCGCGCCCTCGGGCGTCTTGGCCCAGGACGGCACGAGGCCCCACTTCAGCTTCCGCAGCTGCCGAACCGGCCTCGGGTCGTCCGCGTCCTTCACCGCGCGGTCGAGCACGGCGAAGACCTCTTTGGTGGGTGCCACGTTGTAGTCGGGCTCCGGGGCCTCTTGCGGATCCCACTTATCGATCTCAAAGACTCCTGCGAGATCCTCGGGCCTGCGACTCGCTGCATACCGTCCGCACATACGTGCAACACTGCCAGACTCCGCGCCACCACGAGGAGCTCCCGCCCCACATGGACAGCACCGCATCCGCCTCGCTCACCTCCCTCTGGGACGAGGTCACCGGCACCCAGCCCGACCCGGACCTGTGGGTGGTGATCGCCACACTGGCCGCCGCGCTCGTCGTGGTCACGCCGCACGGGCTGTGGCGGCTCTCGCGCAACGCCATCACCATCGCGCACGAGGGGGGCCACGGGCTCGTGGCGCTGCTCACCGGCCGCACCCTCACGGGGATACGCCTCCATTCGGACACCAGCGGCCTGACCGTCAGCCGCGGCAAGCCGACCGGCATCGGCATGATCCTCACCGCCGCGGCCGGCTACACCGCTCCCCCGCTGCTGGGCCTCGGCGGCGCGGCGCTGCTGGGCGCCGGGCGCATCACGCTGCTGCTGTGGCTGGCCACGGTGCTGCTCGTGGCGATGCTGGTCATGATCCGCAACGCCTACGGGGCGCTGACGGTGCTGCTCACCGGTGGCACGTTCGTCGTCGTCTCCTGGCTGGCCGGCCCGCAGGTCCAGGCGGCCTTCGCGTACGCCGTGGTGTGGTTCCTGCTGCTCGGCGGGGTGCGCCCGGCGTTCGAGCTCCAGGCCAAGCGGGCACGCGGCGGCGCGGGCGACTCGGACGCGGACCAGTTGTCCCGGCTGACGCACGCACCGGCGGGGCTGTGGTTCCTCCTGTTCCACGCGGTGTCGCTGTGCTCGCTGCTCGGCGGTGGGCGGTGGCTGCTGGGGCTGTGACGCCGCAGGAGTGACCCGGGGACGGTGGTCGCCGGCGCGTCAACAGGGGTGTCCACCACGCGGGGCGCCCCTCGTACTCCACCGAGGGGCGCCCCGTGGAGGGGTTCGGCCCGGGGGACAACGGTCCGGGCCGGCCGTCCGGGGTGTCCCGGGCACGCCCGGTGGCCGGGACCGCCACTAAAGTGGTGCGCATGACCGCTGATCCCGCGCACACCGACCTCTGGCCCGCCCCGCACGCGAGCGGATCCGTCGACGCGACGGTCCATGTGCCGGGGTCGAAGTCGGTCACCAACCGTGCTCTCGTACTCGCCGCCCTCGCCTCCGAGCCCGGCTGGCTGCGCCGCCCGCTGCGCTCACGCGACACGCTGCTGATGGCCGGCGCGCTGCGGGCCATGGGGATCGAGATCGAGGAGGGCGTGGGCCCCGACGGCACCGGTGAGGCCTGGCGGGTGCTGCCCACGGGCCTGCGCGGCCCGGCCACCGTCGATGTCGGCAACGCCGGCACGGTGATGCGGTTCCTGCCCCCGGTGGCCGCCCTGGCCGACGGTCCCGTCCGGTTCGACGGCGACCCGCGGTCGTACGAGCGCCCGCTGAACGGCGTCGTCGACGCACTGCGTCACCTGGGTGCCCGGATCGACGACGACGGCCGGGGCGCACTGCCGCTGACCGTGCACGGCGGCGGCGCCCTGGAGGGCGGCCCCGTGTCGGTGGACGCGTCCTCGTCGTCGCAGTTCGTCAGCGCGCTGCTGCTGTCGGCGCCGCGTTTCAACCAGGGTGTCGAGGTCCGGCACACCGGCGCCACGCTTCCCTCCCTGCCGCACATCCGGATGACCGTCGACATGCTCCGCGCGGTGGGCGCCCAGGTGGACAGTCCGGAGTCGGGCGGCGAGCCCGACGTCTGGCGGGTCACCCCGGGTGCCCTGCTCGGACGGGATCTCACCATCGAACCCGACCTGTCCAACGCCCAGCCGTTCCTGGCGGCGGCGCTGGTGACCGGCGGCCGGGTGTTCGTCCCGGACTGGCCGGCCCGTACCACCCAGCCCGGTGACCGGCTGCGGGAGATCTTCACCGAGATGGGCGGTTCCTGCGAGCTGACCGAGCAGGGGCTGGAGTTCACCGGTTCCGGATCGGTCCACGGCATCGACGTGGACCTCGGCGAGGTCGGTGAGCTGACGCCGGGCATCGCGGCCGTCGCGGCGCTCGCGGACACGCCGTCCACTCTGCGTGGTGTGGCCCACCTCCGGCTGCACGAGACGGACCGCCTGGCCGCGCTCACCAAGGAGATCAACGAGCTCGGCGGCGACGTCACCGAGACCGCCGACGGTCTGCACATCCGCCCGCGCCGGCTGCACGGCGGCGTCTTCCACACGTACGAGGACCACCGCATGGCCACCGCCGGTGCGATCATCGGCCTCGGAGTGGAGGGCGTGCAGATCGAGAACGTGGCGACCACGGCGAAAACCCTCCCGGACTTCCCCGCGCTGTGGGCCGGGATGCTCGGGGCCTAGGACCGCAGACGATGCGCCGCTACGGCAAACACACCGACGAGGACGACATCCGCTCCCGCCCGAACCGCAAGGGCAACCGGCCGCGCACCCACATCCGGCCCAAACACGAGGACGCCGCCGAGGGCATGGTCCTCACCGTCGATCGGGGCCGGCTCACCTGCCTCGTCGAGGACCGGACCGTGCTCGCCATGAAGGCCCGTGAGCTGGGCCGCAAGGCGGCGGTGGTGGGCGACCGGGTCGCGATCGTCGGCGACCTCTCCGGGGAGAAGGACACCCTCGCGCGGATCGTCCGCATCGGGAAGCGGACGTCGGTACTGCGCCGTACCGCGGACGACGACGACCCCTACGAGCGGGTCGTCGTCGCCAACGCCGACCAGCTGGCCGTCGTCACCGCCCTCGCCGACCCCGAGCCCCGCCCGCGCCTGATCGACCGCTGCCTGGTCGCGGCGTACGACGGCGGGCTCACCCCGCTGCTGGTCCTGACCAAGTCGGACCTCGCTCCACCGGACAAACTGCTGGAGCTGTACGGCGACCTCGACATCCCGTACGTCGTCACCAGCCGCGCGGAACTGGAGAGCGGTGCGGCGGCCGACCGGGTGCGGGAGCAGCTGGCGGGCCGGATCACGGCGTTCGTGGGGCACTCCGGGGTCGGCAAGACGACCCTGGTGAACGCGCTGGTGCCGCAGGAGCGGCGACGGTCGACCGGGCATGTCAACGCGGTGACGGGGCGGGGGCGCCATACGACGACGTCCGCGCTGGCGCTGCCGCTGTCGGGCGCCGAGGGATGGGTGGTCGACACCCCCGGAGTGCGGTCGTTCGGCCTTGCGCACGTCGATCCGTCGCGGGTCATCCTCGCCTTTCCCGACCTCGGTCCGGGGACGGAGGGCTGCCCCCGCGCGTGCAGTCACGACGAGCCGGACTGCGCGCTGGACGCGTGGGTCGCCGAGGGACACGCGGACCCGGCGCGGCTGTACTCGCTGCGGCGGCTGCTGGCGGCCCGGGAGCACACGGAAGGCGACTGACCCGGGCGGCCCGAAGCGGCCTGGAGATGCCGGGTCCCCTCGGTGCGCGACGCGGAATCGTCGGCCCTCCCGTGTTTGTCATGGCCCGCGGACGGTAAGTGCATAATCGCACCGAGCCGGATCCGAAGCTCTCGAACCCGGCGAAGCGGGTCGCTGTACGTGAAAGCGGTCACTGCATGTCGGGACAACGGGAGGACGACACATGGCGTGGCTGCTGGTCGTGGTGGCCGGGGTGCTCGAGACCGGTTTCGCCGTGTGCCTGAAGCTGTCCCACGGCTTCACACGGCTCTGGCCGACGATCGCCTTCTGCGTGTTCGCGCTGGGCAGCTTCGGTCTGCTCACCATGGCCCTGAAGAAACTGGACGTCGGGCCCGCGTACGCGGTGTGGACGGGGATCGGGGCGGCGGGCACGGCCATCTACGGGATGGTCTTCCTGGGCGACCTGGTGTCGACGCTGAAGATCGTGTCGATCACCTTGGTGATCGTCGGCGTGATCGGGCTGCAGCTGTCGGGGTCGGCGCACTGAGCGCTCCCGGCCGGTGAACGTGGGGATGCGCCGGTGCCGGAGCGCTACGGCACCGGCTGACGGTACAGGGCACTGCGGACCAGATCGGCGACACCGCCCTCGGCCGGCGGCGGCGCGGTGACGCAGGACAGGGCGAGGCGCACCACCAGTTCGCAGGCGCGGGTCAGCTCCGCGGCGTCGGCCGGCCCGGGCACGCCGGGGCCGGTCAGGACGGCCACCGCGCGGTCGCGGACGAGCCCGACGAGGTCCCCGGGCGAGGGCAGCGGACCGTCGGCGCGGCGTTGGGCGGGGACGGCCGAGCCGGACCGGACCGGCGAGAGGGCCGGGGAGGGCAGGCGCTCGCTCCAGCAGCCGGTGAGCATGGCTCGGACGAGGGCGTTCCGGCGGGCCGCGGCGGCGGTCCACTCGGCCGCCGCGGTGAGCCGGTCGCGGGGGTCGCTGTGGACCGTGAGGGCACGGTCGACGCCGGCGAGGTAGCCGTCGGCCTCTCTGCGGACCAGGGCCCTGGCGAGTCCGTCCTTGCTGCCGAACTCGTTGTAGAGCGTCTGCCGGGACACCCCGGCCGTCGCGGCCACGTCCACCATCCGTACCGCGGACCACGGGCGGCGCGCGAGGGCCGTGTAAGCGGCGTCCAGCAGAGATTCCCGCGCTGCAGGCATCATCGCCTCCCTCGGGGCGGGCGAGCGGCTCTGCGCTTCAGATTTGACGCGTCGCCCGGCACTGTCAAGGGTTCGCGTGGGGCGCGGGGCGCGGATGCCCGCGCCGCGTGCGGACCGTCGGCCCGCGCGTGGGCCACAAGCCCCCTGTAGCCCCGGCCCCACCTCGGCAGATACGGTTCGTTGCATGCCCGACTACCTTGACGACCTGCGTCTCGCCCATGTCCTCGCCGACGCCGCCGACGCCGCGACGATGGACCGGTTCAAGGCCCTCGACCTCAAGGTGGAGACCAAACCGGACATGACGCCGGTGACCGAGGCGGACAAGGGCGCGGAGGACGTCGTCCGAGGCCACCTGAAGCGTGCCCGTCCGAGGGACGCGGTCCTCGGCGAGGAGTACGGGGTGGAGGGCACGGGGCCGCGGCGCTGGGTGATCGACCCGATCGACGGCACCAAGAACTACGTGCGCGGTGTTCCCGTCTGGGCCACCCTGATCTCCCTGATGGAGGCCGGCGAGGGGGGCTTCCAGCCTGTCGTCGGTCTCGTCTCGGCTCCCGCGCTCGGCCGCCGCTGGTGGGCGGCGAAGGACCACGGCGCGTACAGCGGCCGCAGCCTGACCTCGGCCTCCCGGCTCCAGGTCTCCCGGGTGTCCAAACTCGCCGACGCCTCGTTCGCGTACTCCTCGCTCAGCGGCTGGGAGGAGCAGGGGCGTCTGGACGGCTTCCTGGACCTCACCCGCGAGGTGTGGCGGACGCGCGCGTACGGCGACTTCTGGCCGTACATGATGGTCGCGGAGGGGTCGGTCGACATGTGCGCCGAGCCCGAGCTGTCGCTCTGGGACATGGCCGCCACCTCGATCGTCGTCACCGAGGCGGGTGGCAGTTTCACCGGACTCGACGGCCAGCCCGGACCGCACAGCGGCAACGCGGCCGCCTCGAACGGCCTGCTGCACGACGAGCTGCTGGGCTACCTCAACCAGCGTTACTAGCGCTGCCGGCGTCCGGAGACGTAAGAAGCCCGCGCACGAGGCCACGCGCGAGGTCCGCGCACGAGGCCTGCGCGCCCCCCGACTCGCCGCGCGCGCCCTCTTGTTGACTCCGGCTTCACCTGCGACTCTGAGGACCCGCCCACTTGTGAACTTGTGAAACCGTGAACCAGCGGACCGCTCCGGCGTCCGACGGCACGGTTCCCGGTAGGAGGTGGCTCCATCCCATGCTCGTCCGTGACGCCATGAGCACGGTGGTCCTCACCATCGGCCCCGCCCACACTCTTCGCCAGGCCGCCACCCTGATGTCCGCCCGCCGCGTCGGCGCGGCCGTGGTCCTCGACCCCGACGGCACCGGCATCGGCATTCTCACCGAACGGGACATCCTCAACTCGCTGGGGCTGGGACAGGACCCGGACTCCGAGCGCGCCCACGCCCACACCACCACCGACGTCGTCTTCGCCGACCCGTCCTGGACGCTCGAGGACGCCGCCCACGCCATGACCCACGGCGGGTTCCGCCATCTGATCGTCCTGGAACGGAGCGAGCCCGCCGGCATCGTCTCGGTGCGCGACATCATCCGCTGCTGGGCCCCGTACGACGACAGGTCGCCCAGCACACACCGGCGTGACCGAACGGGCCAGGAGCTGCTCGGCACGCCGAACGGGCCGGGCTCCCCGTGAGGGAGTCCGGCCCGTCGCCACGACAAGCGGTCCAGCGCTGGAATCAGCCGCGAAGGGCCTGGACCGCGGCCTCCAGCCGCTTGCCGAAGTCCTCGTCCGCCCGGCGGAAGTTGTTGACCGCGCGCTCGGCGATGTCGTCGCGCGTGACCCCGGAGAGGGCGCCCGCCAGGTTGTCGACCAGGCGGACCTTCTCGTCCTCGCCCATCAGCCGGTAGAGGTTGCCGGCCTGCACGAAGTCGTCGTCCTCGGCGTGGGACGGCGTGGCCGTCTCGCCGGTGAGACCGGTCACCGCGATGGGCTCCCACAGCGGACGGTTGATCTGGACCGGACCGTCGAAGCTGTTCGGCTCGTAGTTCTTCGCACCCTTGTGGCGGCCGTCGTACAGGTGGCCGTCACGGGAGTAGGTGCGCGCCTCGGTCGCGTGCGGGCGGTTGACCGGCAGGTGGTCGGCGTTGATGCCGACCCGGTACCGGTGGGCGTCCGCGTAGGAGAAGATGCGGCCCTGGAGCATCTTGTCCGGGGACGGACCGATGCCGGGCACGAAGTGACCGGGACTGAAGATGGACTGCTCGACCTCGGCGAAGATGTTCTCCGGGTTGCGGTTGAGCTCCAGCTTTCCGAACTCGATGACCGGGTAGTCCGCGTGCGGCCAGACCTTGGTCAGGTCGAACGGGTTGAAGCGGTACGTGGCCGCCTCGGCCGCCGGCATGATCTGCACGCCCACGGTCCAGGACGGGAAATCGCCCCGCTCGATGGACTCACGCAGGTCACGCTGGTGCGAGTCGGGGTCCCGGCCCGCGAGGACCTCGGCCTCCTCGGCGGTGAGGTTCTTGATGCCCTGGTCGGTCTTGAAGTGGTACTTGACCCAGAAGACCTCGCCGGCCTCGTTGTTCCACTGGTAGGTGTGGGAACCGAAGCCGTCCATGTGCCGGTAGGAGGCCGGGATGCCGCGGTCACCGAACAGCCAGGTCACCTGGTGGGTGGACTCGGGCGACAGGCCCCAGAAGTCGAAGACGTTGTCCGCCTCCTGCGAGCCCGTGTACGGGTCGCGCTTCTGCGTGTGGATGAAGTCGGGGAACTTGATGGCGTCCCGGATGAAGAAGACCGGGGTGTTGTTGCCGACGAGGTCGTAGTTGCCCTCTTCGGTGTAGAACTTCAGCGCGAAACCACGCGGGTCGCGCACGGCGTCCGGAGCGCCCAGATTGCCTGCCACGGTCGAGAAACGGACGAAGGTCTCCGTCTCCTTGCCCACCTCGGACAGGAACTTGGCCCTGGTGTACTTCGTCACGTCGGCGGTGACCTTGAAGGTTCCGTAGGCGCCGGCGCCGCGGGCGTGCACCACGCGCTCCGGAATGCGCTCACGGTTGAAGTGGGCCAGCTTCTCCAGAAGCAGCTGGTCCTGAACGAGCACCGGGCCGCCGACGCCCGCGCTCTCACTGTTCTGATTGTCGGATACCGGAGCTCCGGCCTCCGTAGTGAGCGGTCCCTGCGTCACGTGCGCCTCCTGCGTCATTCCAACCAACTGTGTCCCTCGGCTAAAGCCATCTCCGATCTTACAATAGACAATGTCTAAGTCAAGTGAGACTCCAAAGTCACACTCGTTCGTGACCTGGTCCGCCCAGCTGTTAGGCTGGTGTTCATGAGCGACCTTCTGGAACGACTGCGCGGGCGTGGCTGGCGGATGACCGCACAGCGTCGTGTGGTGGCCGAGGTCCTCGACGGCGATCACGTCCATCTGACGGCCGACGAGGTGCATGCCCGAGCTGTCACCAAGCTGCCCGAGATCTCCCGGGCCACCGTCTACAACACGCTGGGCGAGCTGGTCACGCTCGGCGAGGTGGTGGAAGTCTCCACGGACAAACGGGCCAAGCGCTACGACCCGAACGCCCACCGGCCGCACCACCACCTGGTGTGCGCACAGTGCGGCGCGATCCGCGACGTGCACCCGACCGGCAACCCGCTGGCCGACCTCCCCGACACGGAGCGCTTCGGCTTCACGGTGTCGGGCGTCGAGATGACGTACCGCGGCGTCTGCCCGAACTGCGTGACGGCGTAACGTTCCGGCGGCGCCGCCGCCCTTCCCCGACCCCATGACGAAGCCCGGCACCGTCGGTGCCGGGCTTCGTCATGGGGTCCCTGGATACGTGGCGATTCGCGGATCCGTGGATCCATACGGATGCGCACATACACCGAGGGCCGGAACCCTTTCGGATTCCGGCCCTCGGCCTTCAGTAGCGGGGACAGGATTTGAACCTGCGACCTCTGGGTTATGAGCCCAGCGAGCTACCGAGCTGCTCCACCCCGCGTCGATGAACGCAACATTACGTCAAGGGCGCGGACGGAGGCAAATCCCTTCCCGATCATCTGGCCTCTGTTCCTGATCGGCTTCCTACGGCCGGTCTATGGTCACCAAGCGTACAAGCGTCAGAGCCGGCAGTCAGGAGCTCGCGACGGCTTCGATCCGATACGAGGACGACTCGGTCTGCAGCGTGGAGCTCGGCCAGCTGCGCCGAGGCAGCTTCGACGGGTCCGTGCCGTGGCGGCGGGTCAGGTCAGCGAAGGGCCACAAGCATCATCCCGGGGAGTATGCGTCGGCGACGACGCGCGGCCCGGTGGTCCATGAGAGCCGGCTGGAGCTGGCCAGGCTGCTGCTGGCGGACTTCGACGCGCAGGTGGCCTGGATCTACGCCCAGCCGTGCCGGCTTCGGGCACCGGTGGGCGGGCGGTGGCGGCTGCACGTGCCGGACTTCTTACTGGTGCTGGCGGACGGGAACGTGCGGGTGGTCAACGTGAAGCCGGCCGACCGCCTGCTCGATCCGAAGATCGCGGAGGCCCTGGCCTGGCCGCGGGAACTGCTGGAGGGCCGCGGCTGGCAGTACGAGGTCTGGTCGGGTGCTGATCCGGTGCTGCTGTGGCGAACGTCCGGTTCCTGGCTGCCTACCGGAGGACCGGGGTCGTACTGGAGGAGGACATCGCGCGGGCCTGGGAGGTGGTGCGGGACGGGGATCCCCTTGCGGTCGCCGAGCGGCGTCTCGCAGCTGGCCGTTCCGTCGGGGACGTGCGGCCCGCTGTCCTCGCGTTGGTGTGGTCCGGGCGGCTCTCGGTCGACCTGACCCGCCCTCTCGACGGCGACTCGGTGCTGCGGAGATCGGCATGAGCAACTGGACGGTTCCGTTGCGGGCGGGCCTGGCCCTGATTTTCCAGGGAGAGCCGTTCACCGTGTCCGAAGTGCAGGGCCGCCAGGTCCTGCTCCAGCAGTCCGGGGCGGCCGGAGTGCGGTGGAGGCTGGTCGACGTGGCCATCCTGCTGGCGGACCCGACGACCGAACTGCTGGTTGAGTTGCCGGAAGAGCCGGAGTCCACGGCCGTCGCTCTGGGGGTACTCGACAAGGCCGAGGAGGATGCGGTCACCGAGCGCTTCCAGCACGTTCAGGAGGTTCTCTGCGGCTACCGGCTGGGCTCGCGGGACCTGGTTCAGGAGGGTGAGCCGTGGCCTGACTACGCGCCGGGCATCCCGATGATGCACCGCTACTTGGTCCCGATGGGAGGGTCCTGCATGACCGCGACGAGTTCCGCTTCAAAACGCCACCGCTTATGCGGGCCTTCCTCATCGACCAAGCCACCGACAACCTCACTCACCACAAGATCGGCGAGCCCGTCCTCTGGGAACCGCCAGACGACTGGTGCCAGCAACTGGCCTGGCCGGGGGGCAGCAGCCCGAACGCAGTTTCCAACGCCGGGTTCGCCGCCATGGCGGCAGGGGGCACTCGCATCGAGGACATCGCCCACACACTGCATCTGACCGCAGAACACCTCCGGCTCTACTGCGATGCCACCGGCAACTCCGCACCACCCCCCAGCCCAGGAGGACCCGGCCTCGGCCGCCGGACACCCCGACGCGGGCTCCTCGACCCGGAGTGCCTCCGCGCCGCCCACACCAGCGGAACCCTCAACCAGAGCCTGATCGCACGCAGGGCCGGATGCAGCCTCGCCACGGTCCAAAATGCCCTGGAAGAAACCGGAATCCCGGCCTCACCACGTCCCCAGCCCCTGAGCCGGCACATCACCCGCACGGAACTGGAACACGCTTACCTTCACCAACGCCGGAGCATCCCCGACATCGCCGATCAGTTCGGCCTCGACAGGCACCGCCTGAACCTCCTGGCCAGGAAGTGGGGCATCCCGATCCGCCCGAACAGCACCACAAGCAACCCGTTCGCACTACTCCTGAACGCACCGGCCTTGTCCGAGCCGATGGCGGCCATCAGCAACATCCGCAACTGTGTCGAGCGCCTCAGGCGCTTGGTCCAGCTCCCCGGCCAACGGAACCTCTGCGCGGCCGCCAAACACCTCAAAACGCTGCCGGCAACACTCACGCATCAGCTGAACGCCTTGGAGAAGACAGCAGGAATCCCGCTAATCCAGCGCACGAATCCGCTGGTGGCGACGGCTGCGGGCACCGCGCTCATCCACGAAGCAGAGCACCTGCTCAGCCTCTTGGATGCAGTCCGGTCTCTCCCCAACTGACCGGCGGCTCGACCAACATCACAACGCGGTCCGCCTCGACGTCGAACCCGAGGGCTGGACGGCTCCCGTCACCACCCTCGGAATCCATCCACACCGGCTTGCCCAACCGGCGACCGATCGCGGCGAGGAACCCGCACAGGACATCGAGTCGCTCCTGCCCCTGGATCTCCCGCAGGTCAAGGTCGAAGTCGATCTCCTCCGCTGCATAGAACCGAAAGATCGCCAACATGTCCGGCACCGGCCGAACCTCCAGACGAGGCTGTTCTGCGTCGGCCGGACGCGACAACACGACTACTGCCGGGGGCAGCGGCAGCACTGCCGAGCCCTCGCAGTACTGGAATGCCCAGCCCCGCTCCTCCACGAGGTCGAGGACGACCTGCCAGTCCGTCTCCGAGGAATCGGGCACCCGCACGTCCGGCAGCGACCCCATCACTTCGGGGTCGAAGAACCACCTGACGTCGTCCCACAGCAGATCAGCCACCGCCCCATCCTGCCTCCCGCAGGGCGCCCTCACCCACCGATTCCTTGTCACGGCTCCTGCCTCCGTGAGCGGGATGCCAGGATGGCCGGGTGGTCAGCGCCGAGGAGTGGATTCGGATCCGTCGCGGCCTGCGGATCGGGCAAAGGTTTCGGGGCACGGTGACAGCAATCCCGAGCCCGGGTGCGATCGGGATCTTCGTTGATATCGGTCTTCCGGTCAGCGGTTTCGTCGACGTTCTGCTTCTGCCGACGGTCACAGAAGACTGGCCGGGCGAAAGAGTGGAGGCCGAGTTCGAGGTCTGGTGGGCCGATCAGCGACCGCAGGTACGACTCAAGCCGGTGGACCCGAAGTTCCTGCGTGAGGACTTCGCCCAGTGGCAGGCGGACTGGCGACCGGGCTGGCCGGAGAACGTGCCGGTGGACCAGGCATGGGTCGATGCGGCGGCGACGTCACTACGGAAAACCGGTGTGATCGAGGAAACACTGCGCGCGGCAGGGTGGCGGCCGGGGCGGCGCACCCCAATCGATGACTGGCGCAAGGCGCTCGAGAAGACCGGCTTGGTTCGCATGCACGATGCCGCCGAAGCCTTCCTGACAGAGTTCGGCGGCCTGGACGTCCAGACCAGCGGCCCCGGCATCACCTGCGCCAAGACCCCGTTCAACTTCGACCCCGAAAACCTGATCGGCGAGGAGGACCGCTTCGCCGACTGGAGTCACACGATCGGGCGCGCAATCTTCCCTATCGGTGAACTCGATCAGGGCAGATTCTTCCTCGGCATCGACGAGAACAGCGAGATCTACCTGGTTGCGACCTGGCTGGCCGCATTCGGCCCCGCCCAGGACGCGCTGGAGAAGCTCATCCTGGGCATCGCCCCGCAGAGGATCGAGACCGCCGACTGAACAGCTCCGGGTCCAACGGTCTCTCCCGACGAACCACGCGATTGCTAAAGATCAGCCGATCGACCCACTGCTGACGCGACGCGAAATCCGTTGTTTCAGCAGGACCCACTGCTAACGGAGCGACCGAACCTACAGCGGTTGTACGCCCCCGAGGTGTGGCGACACGGTCCGCCCGTCCCACCCCCGGCCGGGCGGTCGGGCGGTGTCAGGCCGAGAGTTCCTCCCGGAGGGCGTCGCGCAGGCGGATCGCGCGCTCCATGACCGCCGCCGGGCCCAGTGCCGCCGCGCGGTCGGCCCAGCGCTGCCCCTCGGCGAGCTCACCCCGACGCGCGTAGACCAGGGCGAGCCGCAGGGCGGCACGCCCGTGCCCGGCGTCGGCCGCACGGGCCCACCACGCGGCCGCCTCGGGCTCACTGCCCTCACGGGCCAGCAGCAGGCCCAGGTTGAACGCGCCGTTGCGGGAACCGGCCTCGGCCGCCTCTCGGTACCAGCGGGCCGCCTCGGCCACGTCGCCACGGGCCGCGGCGAGCATGCCGACCCGCACCTGTGCGCGCCGGTGGCCCTGCAGGGCGGCACGCTCGTACCACTCCTCGCACTCGCTGCGCCGGTTCACCGGCTCGCCCAGTTCGTGCGCGGGCTCCGGCGGACGGCGGGCATCCAGCACGGCCGCCAGGCGGTAGGCGGCCTCGGCGCTGCCGCCGCCCGCCGCGCACCGCAGGAACCGCTCCGCCTCGCCCTCGTCGCCGTCGCGCAGCCGGGCCATGCCGACCTGGAGCGCGGCCTCCGTGTGCCCGGCGCCCGCGGCCTGCTCGTACCATCGCAGCGCGGCCGCATCCTCCTCCCGGCCCGCGTGCAGGATGCCGAGGTTGAAGGCGGCGTCCACGCTGCCCGCCTCCGCGGCCTTGGAGAACCAGGGCTCCGCCCCCTTCTCGTCGCCGGCCGTCAGCAGCAGGATCGCCAGCGCGTTGGCCGCCTCCCGGTGTCCGGCGTAGGCGGCCCGGCGGTACCACTGCTCGGCCGGGCCGGTCCGGCCCTGCTCGGCGCAGAGCAGCGCGAGGTTGTACGCGCCGTTGACGTCGCCCGCGTCCATCGCGGCCCGGTACCAGCGTTCGGCGGTCTGGGTCTCGCCGCGCTCGGCGTGCAGGGCGCCCAGCGCGTTGGCGGCGTTGCCGTCGCCGTCCTGGGCGGCGCGCAGCCACCACACCGCGGCGTTCTCGGTGTCGCCGGCGTCGCGCAGCAGGAAGGCGAGCGCGCAGGCGGCCCGCGCCTCCCCGTCCTTGGCCGACGTCAGGTACCAGCGGCCGGCCTCCTTGAGTTCGCCGCGCTTCTCCAGGATCGCGCCGAGGTACAGCGCGGCCCTGCGGTGTCCCCGCGCGGCGGCCTGCCGGTACCACTGCTCGGCCTCCTCCAGGAAGGGGAGGGTGTCCTCGTCGGCCTCCCGGGCCGCCTTCCGGTCCAGCGTCCTCGCCAGCCGGTAGGCGGCTTCCCGGTGTCCCCGCTCGGCGGCCGTCCGCATCCAGCGCTCGGCACCGGCCACGTCCCCGCGGTGCTCCAGCAGGTCGGCGAGGGCGTAGGCGCCCAGGGCGTGCTCCTGCTCGGCGGACTGGCGCAGCCAGTACTCGGCGGCGGGCTCGTCGCCGCGCTCCCGGTGGTACCGGCCGAGTGCGTGCGCAGCCGGGGCCGAGCCGGCGACGGCCGCGTTCCGCCACCATGCCGCGGCCTCCTCCGGGTAGCCGCGCTGGAACAGAAGGACGCCCAGGTTGTTGGCGGCGGCGCGGTCGCCCGCGGCGGTGGCGGCGCGCAGGTGGGGTTCGGCTCCGGCAAGGTCACCGCGGCGCAGCAGCATGGCGCCGAGGACGCTCATCGCCTCGACGTCGCCGGCTTCGGCAGCGAGCCGCCGGCGCAGCTCCTCGGCCGCCTCGTCGGCAGCCTCCGCGGTCTCGTCGCGAGGTTCCTCCCGAGGGGAGGGCTGCTCAATACGCCCTGTCTCGAACAGAGTTGTCCTGTCCCCCATAACATTCATCGTCGCACCACCTGCAACCTGGGTACACCTGCTATGCCGCAGTCAGTGAGGTCACTTCAGCGTTTTGTCGACATGCCCACAGAGAGACAAGTGAAACACAGATCCGCCAACTCCCGTCGTCGGCGCGGCCGTAGACGCTCCCGGCACATGCGTTCGCACACCACAAAGGCCCGGATTCCTTGAGGAATCCGGGCCTTTGCTGTCGCCGACTTCGCGACTTCAGTAGCGGGGACAGGATTTGAACCTGCGACCTCTGGGTTATGAGCCCAGCGAGCTACCGAGCTGCTCCACCCCGCGCCGTTGTGTGCACAACCGTACCACGGCGCGAGGTGGGCCTTTGACCAGCCGACTTGCTAACTGCTCGGGCTCGGGTCGGGACCGGGGCTGCCGTCCGACGCGCCCGAGCCGCCCTGGCCTTCCGCGGACTGGGCCTCCTCGGCCCTGCGCAAGGCATCCTCGAGGTCCTCCTGCGCCTGGCCGTAGGCTTCCCAGTCGTTCTTCTGCAGGGCTTCCTGGCCGGCCTCGAAGGCCTCCTGGGCGTCGTTCAGGGCCTCCTGGACCGTCGGGTTGTCGGACGTCGGCGGCGGCTCGGCGCCTTCCTCCTCGCCGGCTCCCTCGTCCTCGCCGGTTCCCTCGTCCTCCGGTGGCTCGGTGGCCGCGCCCTCCGCTCCGAAGATCTTGTCGAGGGCCTGCTCCAGGGTGTCCTCGAAGGCGGTCTGGCCTCCGTAGGTCACCAGCACCTTCCGCAGCAGCGGGTACTTGAGTCCGCCACCGCGCACGTAGACCGGCTCCACGTACAGCAGTCCGCCGTCGAGCGGGACGGCCAGCAGGTTGCCGTACTCCACTTCGGAGTCGCCGCCTCTCAGCAGCCTGATCGTCTCCGCGATGTCCTGCTGGGAGTTGAACTGGCTCTGGACCTGTTTGGGGCCGGCGGCCGTGGTGCTCGTCGGCAGTTTCAGGACTCTGATCTTGCCGTACCCCTCACTGCCCGCCTCGGCGTCGACCGCCATGAACGCGCTGAGGTTGTCACGGCCGTTCGGAGTGAACGTCGTGGTGAGCGAGAATGCCTGTTCCTGCTGGTCGGGCATCCTCATGCTCAGGTAGTACGGCGGTACCGCGTCGCCCGTCTTGTTCGTCGGGTCGTCCGGCACCTGCCACACCTCGCTGCCGCTGAGGAACGTGGTGGCGTCCTTCACGTGGTAGCGGGTCAGCAGTTCGCGCTGCACCTTGAACAGGTCCTGCGGATACCGCAGATGACTCATCAGGTCGTCGGAGATCTCGCTCTTCGGGTCGACCGTGTCCGGGAACGCCTTCATCCATGTCTTCAGGACGGGGTCCTGGGTGTCCCACTGATAGAGCTCGACCTTGCCGCTGTACGCGTCGACGGTCGCCTTCACCGAGTTGCGGATGTAGTTGACCTGGTTCTCCTGGGCCACCACCGCACGGTTGTCGTTGGTGGCGGTCAGCGAGTCGGCCGTCGTGTCACCGAGGGTCGTCCGCGACGCGTACGGGTAGCCGTTGGTGGTCGTGTAGGCGTCCACGATCCACTGGATCCGGCCCTCCACCACCGCGGGGTAGGCGTCGCCGTCGATGGTCAGCCAGGGTGCGACCGCTTCGACGCGCTCCTTGGGCGTGCGGTTGTACAGAATCCGCGACCCCTCTCCGATGGCACCGGAGTACAGGATCTGCGGCTCGCTGAACGCGGCGGCGTAGGCGGCCCGGTTGACCGGGTTCTCGAGGTTGACGCCGCTGTCGCCCTTGTAGCTGGTCGTCTTCTCGCCACTGTCGTCGGAGTAGTCGATCTCCTTCTGGGGACCGCCGACGATCGAGTACGTCGTCGTCCGCTCGCCGTAGTAGACGCGCTGCTCGTACGTCCCCAGGTCGCCCTTGGACGGCAGGTCGGACTCGGTGAACTCCGGACGGCCGCCGGCGTCGGCGCTGGTGCCCTTGGCCGCGACGGCACCGTATCCGTGGGTGTACCGGAAGTGGTCGTTGATCCAGTTCCGCTTGGGGATGCCGTTCAGGTTGATCTCGCGCAGACCGATGACGGTGTCCTGCTCCGCACCGGTCTCGGGGTCGGGATAGCGGTCCACGTCCAGGTTGGTCGGGAACGCGTAGTAGTTCCTGATCTGCTGGAGCTGCTGGAACGTCGGCGAGACGATGTTCGGGTCCATGATCCGGATGCTCGCCGTGTCGGAGACCTGGTCCCGGAGCTCGGTCTTGTCCTCGGTCTGGCTGGTTCCCGGGTAGTCGTCGACCTGGGCGTCGTCGATGCCGTAGGCATCACGCGTCGCCTTGAGGTTCTTCTCGACGTAGGGCGCTTCCTTGGCCTGCTCGTTCGGCTGGACCTGGAACTTCTGCACGATCGCCGGGTACAGGCCGCCGATGAGGATCGCCGACAGCACCATCAGGCCGAAGCCGATCACGGGCAGCTGCCAGGTGCGCCGCCAGAGGGTGGCGAAGAACAGCAGCGCGCAGATGACGGCGATGCAGAACAGGATCGTCTTCGCCGGCAGATAGGCGTTGGCGTCGACGTACCGCAGACCGGTCCAGCTGTCGGTCGCCTTGAAGTCGCTGGACTTGACCGCCAGGCCGTACCGGTCGAGCCAGTACGCGACCGCCTTCAGGGCGACGAAGACGCCGAGGAGCACCGACAGATGGCCGGTGGCCGCGGCCGTGGCACGCGCGCCGGGGCTGGTGACCCGCAGACCGCCGTACAGGTAGTGGGTGAGCGCGGCCGCGATCAGCGACAGGATGGTGGCCGCGAAGCCGAACCCGAGCATGAACCGGTACCAGGGCAGGTCGAAGGCGTAGAACGCCACGTCGAGCTTGAACTGCGGGTCCTTCTGGCCGAACGGCACCCCGTTGACCCACATCAGCCAGGTGCGCCACTGGCTCGAGGCCGAGGCACCGGCGATCAGCCCGAGCAGCGCGGTGATGCCGAGCAGCAGCCACTTCTTGTACGGGGCGATGCCCATCCGGTAGCGGTCGAGGTTCTGCTGCTCCATCGACATGGCGCTCAGCGGCGGCCTCATCCGGTGCGCCAGCCAGATGTTGAAGCCGACCGCGAGGGCCATCAGCAGGCCGAAGACGAAGAAGAGTCCGATCTTGGTCCACAGGGTCGTCGTGAACACCGACGAGTAGTCGACCGAGCGGTACCACAGCCAGTCGGTCCAGAACCCCGCGAACATGGTGAACACCATGCCGAGGACGGCCAGCACGCCCAGTGTCATGAGCAGGGTTCGGACCCGCCGGGACGGGCGGCCCACTCTCATCCGTGGCCCTGTCGGGCCTCCGCCTCGGTCCGGCATCTGGAAAGCCAAGGTAGGCACCTCGAAGTTCGCTGTCGATTCGTCAGGTCCGCGAGTTCGTGGACCGCGTGCGGGCCCCTTTGCTCACGGACCCACACCTATGCAACTTACTCACCCTTTACTCGGTTCCCGATTCCGGGCCTGAACGAGAGAGGATTGTGACCATGTCCAACACACCCATGGCGGCGAGCCCGCTCACCCGGGCCGTGCTCGAGATCGACGAGTACGTCTCCGGCCTCGGCTGGGACCAGCCCGCCCGGCTCTTCGCCCTCGTAGACACCGCACGGCTGCGTGCCGAGCAGCCCTCTCTCGCGCACCGGCTCGGTCCGGGCGACGAGCAGGAGACGACCGCCCTCACTCCGATCGAGCAGGATGCCATTCCAACGGGCAAGCCACTGGACGAGTTCCTGGGCACCGTCGCCTGGCCCGACTCGGTGGCCGGCTGCGCCCTGACCGTGGAGCGTCTGATGCTGCCTCCGTCCGCGGAGGCCCAGGTCCCGCAGGATCTGGACGAGGACGCGCTGGCCGCGTGGGTGGCGAAGCACCCGAAGCGCCAGGAGGTCCGTATGACGGTCGCGGTACTGCGCGACGGCTCCCGCGATTCCGCCCTGCGGCTGCGGGAGAAGGACTCGCCGACGGAGGTCCTCACCGGTTCCGCCCTGGTGCCGGGCCTGGCGGAGGCGCTGACGGCGACGTTCGAGGCGTAGTCCGGGGCCTGCCCGTCAGCAACCGCGGCGGGCGGTCCGCACGGTCAGGAGACCGTGCACGTCGGCAGGTCGGCGGCGTCGCCGGAGCCGAGGTCCTTCAGGGCGCCGAGGGCGTCGTCGATGGTGTCCACCTTGATGAGCGTCAGGCCTTCGGGGACGTCCGCGGCGGCGGCCGCGCAGTTGTCGGCGGGCGTGAGGAAGTACTCGGCGCCCTTGGCGCGCGCGCCGACCGTCTTCATCTCGATCCCGCCGATCGGCCCGACCTTGCCGGCGTCGTCGATGGTGCCGGTGCCGGCGACGAACTTGCCTCCGGTCAGGCTGCCCGGGGTGAGCTTGTCGTAGATGCCGAGTGCGAACATCAGACCGGCGCTCGGCCCTCCGACGTCGGCGAGCTCGATGTCGATGGTGAACGGGAAGGTGTGGTCGATTCCGGCGGCGATCCCGACAATGGCGCGGTCGTCCCCGGCGTCGTCGGAGGCCGCGGTGGTGATCGTGATCTCCTCGGTCCCGGTCGGCGTCCGGTTCTCCTTCTCGGCGGCGGCCTGCTCCTTGGCGGGCACGATCGTGAAGCCGACGTCCTCGCCGGGCTTGTGCCTGGTCACCAGCTCGGCGACGTCGGCCGGCTCACGCACCGCGCTGCCGTCGACGCTCTTGATCACGTCACCCGCGTGCAGCTTGCCCTCGGCGGGCGATCCCTTGACGACCGTGGAGACGATCACCCAGGACTTCACCGGGACGTCGAGCTCCTTCAGGGCCGCGACCTTGGCGCTCTCCTGGGACTGGCTGAACTCCTCGGCGTTCTCCTGGGTGGACTGCTCCTCCGTCTTGCCGTCGGGGTAGAGCGTGTCGTGCGGCACGACCTTGTTGTCGTGCGCGAGCCAGCCGTAGACGGCCTCGACCATGTTCATCCGGTAATCAGCGCTCGTGACCCGCACCGTGGTCATGTTGAGGTGGCCGTCGGTCGGATACGTCTTGCGCCCGTCGATCCGCAGCACCGGGTCGCCGTCGTGATCGCCCAGAGTGTTCACCGTCGGCCCCGGGGACATCTCCGAGTACGGCACGGGGATGAACACACCCACGCACAGAAGCACGATCAGCATGAGGGTGGAGGCGAGCATCGTCGCGGTGCGGCGTGGCATGCACCGACAGTACGGGACGGGTCTGTCAGCGCACTGTCAGGGCCGCCCGGACGGGCGGCCCTGACCTTGTCCTACGCCTGTGACCTGCCGTTCCGGCTCTAGGGCCGGGCCTCTTCCTCCGCCGGCCGAGGCCTCTCCATGGCCTCGCGGAACCGGGCGTAACCGATGAGTTCGGGGCCGTCGCCCCGCACCCGGCGGGTGCGATTGGCCCAACTGCCCCACAGTCCCGCGCCGACCGCGGCCACAAACGGAATCAGCAACCAGGCAAGCGCCGCCATGCCGACCTCCCATCCCCATGAGCGTCCGCGACTGACTGATCAGCAGATTAACCATCCACAGTGACAACGCTCATGCCCGGGGGGAGGTTATGCAAGCGGAGTGGAACGGGGAACGGGCGCACGAGAACGGAGGTGGCGGGACGGCCCTCAGAGGTGTCCTCTCAGCAGGCATCCCCCGCCCTCGGCCCGCTACGCGCCGACCCACTCCTCGGTCCCGTCCGAGAACGTCTGGTGCTTCCAGATGGGCACCTCGTGCTTGAGGTCGTCGATCAGCTTCCGGCAGGCCTCGAAGGCCTCGCCCCGGTGCGCACACGAAACGCCGACGACGACGGCGAGATCCCCGACCCTGAGATCCCCCACCCGGTGCACGGCCGCCAGCGCCCGCACGGGATACCCGGCGACGACCTTCTCGGCGATCCGCCGCATCTCGTCCTCGGCGCTCGGGTGGCACGAGTACCCCAGTTCATCGACATCGGTCCCGCCGTCGTGGTTGCGCACGGTCCCCACGAACAGTGCCGTCCCTCCGGCCGCCTCGTCACCGACGGCCCGGAAGACCTCGTCGACGGACAGCGGCGCGTCCCGGATCGCGATCAGCTTGATCGGGTCCTGTGCGGGCTGCTCACCGGGGTGATCGTTCGTGGATGCCATGTCCTCCATCGTGCCCCACGCCCACGACAGCGCGAAAGCACCCCGGTACCCCGTCGGCGTCCCGTCGGCGACGGGTGCCGCGTGGTGCTCAGATCCGCCGTCGGGCCTTCCGCGCCCGCCGCACCACTGCCGCCGCGCCCAGCAGCGCCACCGTCGCTCCCGCGGCGCCGGCCGCCGTCGCGTCCTTGCGTCCGAGCCGCCGCCCGACCACGGTGTGCCGGCCGGAGACCTCCTCCAGGAGCTCGGCCAGCACCTGCTCGTTGGTGTGGGCGGGCCGCCACCCGGCGTCGTGCAGCCGGCTCCCGCTGACCACCCAGGGGTGCATCGTGTACGCCAGGTCCCCGGCCGGGGACGGGGTGAGCCCGATCCGGTGCAGCCGGGCCGCCGCGCCCAGCGCGACCGCCGACGGCAGCTCCATCCGCCGGATCCCGCTGAGCTCCTCGACCTCCTCCTGCTCCAGCCATCCGTCGCACCCGACGGCCAGCTCTCCGTCGACCTTCTCCCGGACGGCGTACTCCAGGGCGCTGCACAGGTCGTCGACATGGCAGAACTGCCACGCGGGCCGCGAACCGGCCACCACGAGCAGCCGGGGCGACTCGAAGTACCTGGTCAGCGCGGTGTCGGTGCCACCCACGAGCACGGCCGGCCGCACCACCGTCACGTTGAGTCCGGGGTGCGCGCGGGGCGCCCTGCGCGCGAGCCGCTCGATCTCCAGGAGGTCGCCCACGCCCGTCGCCTCGGCGGTGGCCCTCAGTTCCGCGTCCTCGGACAGCGGCAGCTCGTTGTCCGGGAGCGCTCCGTAGACCATCGTCGAGGTGCACAGCACCACTCGGTGCACTCCGGCGGCCGCGGCGGCGGTCAGCACGGTCTGCGTCCCGCGGACGTTGTAGGCCGTCCGGGTGGCGGCGTCGGTCTCCAGGTCGAGGTCGAGTGCCAGATGGACCACGACGTCGGCCCCGCGCAGCCGGTCCGCGATGGCGGGGTCCCGTACGTCCAGGATGTGCCACTGTGCCTCGGCGCACTCGCCGCGGCGCTCGTCGATGGCGATGACCTGCTTGATCTCCTCCGAGGCGGCGAGCCGCTCGGTGAGCAGCGCGCCGACACCCGAGGCGGCGCCGGTGACCACGACGACGGGCCCGCGCGCGGGTGACGGGCGGGTTGACCGGTTTCGCGCTGCGCGAACCTGTGGATCTGGGGAACTCACCGGGCGTCTCCAGCGGTTGTCTTCAGTACGAGCGTATGCGAAGCATGCGTACCAGGTGGCATCCATCCTGCCGCAGGCCTTCTGTCGGCGAAGCATCGAGGCTCGAACCGCCTCAGGTGTCTACGCTGGGTGGTGTTGTCGGGCAACCGCGCCGCCGGAAGGAACCGGCGGCCCTATCAGCCGAGGAATCCCGTGAGTGACACCCCATTCGGATTCGGCCTTCCGCCGGAGGAGCCGGACGACGGCGACGAGGGCAAGAAGAAGGACCAGCAGAGCGGTGGTGGTCAGGACCCGGCCAACCCGTTCGGTTTCGGCATGTCCGGAGCCGGTGGCTTCGGCGCGCCCGGCGCGGACAATCCGTTCGCCGCGATGTTCGGTTCCCTGAACCCCAACGACCTGGGCGCCGCGTTCCAGCAGCTCGGGCAGATGCTCTCCTACGAGGGCGGCCCGGTGAACTGGGACATGGCCAAGCAGATCGCCCGCCAGACGGTGTCCCAGGGCACCTCCGACGGCACCAAGGACGCGAGCGTCGGCCCCGCCGAGCGCAGGGCCGTCGACGAGGCCGTCCGGCTGGCCGACCTGTGGCTGGACGACGCCACCTCGCTGCCGTCCGGTGCGGCTACTTCGGTGGCCTGGAGCCGCGCGGAGTGGGTCGAGGCGACGCTTCCGGCGTGGCGGGAGCTCGTGGACCCGGTCGCCGAGCGCGTCGGCGCCGCCATGGGCGACGTGCTGCCGGAGGAGATGCAGGCCATGGCGGGCCCGCTGATCGGCATGATGCGCTCGATGGGCGGCGCCATGTTCGGTACGCAGATCGGCCAGGCGGTCGGCGTGCTGGCCGGTGAGGTCGTCGGTTCCACCGACATCGGTCTGCCGCTCGGCCCGGCCGGCAAGGCCGCGCTGCTGCCGGTGAACATCGCGGCGTTCGGCAAGGACCTGGGCGTCCCGCAGGAGGAGGTGCGGCTGTATCTCGCCCTGCGCGAGGCCGCCCACCAGCGCCTGTTCGCTCATGTGCCGTGGCTGCGCTCGCACCTGTACGGCGCGGTCGACGGCTATGCGCGTGGGATCAAGGTCGACACCGCCAAGCTGGAGGACGTGGTCGGCCAGTTCGACCCGCAGAACCCGGAGCAGCTCCAGGAAGCTCTTCAGCAGGGCATGTTCCAGCCGGAGGACACTCCGCAGCAGAAGACGGCACTGGCCCGTCTCGAGACGGCGCTGGCCCTCGTCGAGGGCTGGGTGGACGCCGTGGTGCACGCGGCGGCGAAGCCCCGCCTGTCGTCGGCGGACGCGCTGCGCGAGACGCTGCGCCGCCGCCGCGCCTCGGGCGGCCCCGCGGAGCAGACGTTCGCCACGCTGATCGGCCTGGAGCTGCGCCCGCGCCGGCTGCGCGACGCCTCGCGCCTGTGGGCCTCGCTCACGGACGCACGCGGTGTCGACGGGCGGGACGCCCTGTGGGCCCACCCGGACATGCTGCCGACGGCCACCGACCTGGACGACCCGGACGGCTTCGTGCACCGCGAGCAGGTCGACTTCTCCGAGCTGGACAAGATGCTCGGCGAGGCGGCGGGCAAGCACGACCTCGGCAAGCGGAGCAAGAGCGAAGACTCCGACGCCAAGGACACCGAGGACACCGAGGACACCGAGGACGCCAAGGACACCAAGGGCGCCAAGGGCACCGAGGACGCCACCGGGGACGCCGGCGAGGGCAGGAACGACGACGGCGAGGACGATGGTGGCCGGGGCGGCGACCGCAGGGGGGACGGCGCCGGGTGAGTCTGTACGACGACGCGGTTCTCGTACTCAAGGGATACGAGGACCAGCCGGAGCTTCGCCAGGCCTATCTGGACCACCTCGCCGCGCATCCGGACGGCATGTGGAAGGCCTGTCATGCGGGCCATCTCACCGCCAGCGCCCTGGTGGTCGACCCCGGGCGCGGCCGGGTGCTGCTGACTCTGCACCGGAAACTGCGGATGTGGCTGCAGATGGGCGGTCACTGCGAGCCGGGTGACCCGTCGCTGGCCGCGGCGGCTCTGCGGGAGGCCACCGAGGAGTCGGGGATCGCGGGGCTGACCCTCCTGGCGGGCGGGCCGGTGCGTCTGGACCGGCACGCGATCCCGTCCCCCTGCCACTGGCACCTCGACGTCCAGTATGCGGCCGTGGCCGCTCCCGATGCCGCGCACACCGTCAGTGACGAGTCGCTCGACCTGCGCTGGTTCCCGTACGACGAGGTGGCGGAGGTGGCGGATGCCTCGGTCGTGCGTCTGCTGGAGGCGGCCCGGACGCGCCTGGGCGTCTGAGCTGCGGGGGCGGCCGGCACACGGGCAGACCGGCACCCGATTGTTCTCCGCGTACGGGTGAGGGGCGACCGCCTGGCGACCGCCCCCACCGTTGTGTCTCCAAAAGCCGGTCAGCTCCAGACGTTGCCCTGGTTCTGCCCGTGGGCACCCTGCTGTCCCATGCCGTACTGCGCGGCGATGCCGGAACCGGTCCGGGCGTTCTGCGGCGGCAGCAGCTCGCTGGGCTGGACGAGCGCGAAGCCGCTGCCCATGAAGCTGAGCTCCCAGCCCTCGCCGGTGCTGCCACGGCGGCGCCACACCCCGGAGGAGTGTGTCTGGGCCTGCAGCTGCACGCGCAGCCCCGTGGACCAGGCGACGATCGCGTCGGCGTCGCAGTTGACGTACTTGTCCGGAGTCACCTGCATCAGCAGCGGCATGCCGGAGGTCATCAGGGCGACCTTGCCCTGACCGGTGATGTTGAGCTGGTACTTCCCGGAGCCGGAGATGCCGTACAGGCTGTCGACGGCGACGGTCTCCTGGTGCAGTGAGGAGTCCATCGCCAGTACGTAGCTGCTGTCGACGGTCAGCCCCTCATGGTCCACGTCCATGACATGGATGTGCTGGGCGAGGTTGGCTAGGTAGACCGTGCCCTGCCCGTGGCAGCGCATCAGGTCCAGCCCCTCGCCCGTGCGCGAACGGTTGTGCGCCTGGCCACGGCTCTGGTATTCGGCGTCGAACTCGACGAGTCCCTGGTAGGCGATCATGCTGCCCTTGCGGGCGAGGATGTCGTCGTGGCCGCCCAGGGCGACCCGGAGCATCTGCTTGTTCTGCAGGCTCCAGCGTTCCTGGGTCTGCTGGTCGTTGAAGGCGAAAAGCGGGCTCTGCATGGTGTGGTTGCTCCCCCTCAGCCCCGGACCCGGAGACGGTCGGTGCTGTCCTCACTGGGCTGGACGACGACGATGCCCTGACCGGAGAACGCCATCTGGTAGGCCTCGCCGCTGCCGCGGCCGATCAGCGACTGTGCCCGGAAGCTGCGCTTGCCCTTCACCTTGAGGTTCGGGGACCAGGCGACCAGGGCGTCCGGGTCGACGTACGTCTCGTCGTCACCACCACCGCAGTCGACGACGATCGGCTTGCCCCGGGAGGTCAGCGCGACCCAGCCCTGCCCGGAGATCCTGGTGTTCCACAGGCCCTGCCCGGCGAACTTCGCCAGCCCCTTCACCCGCTCCACACCCCAGGTCAGGCCGGCGTCGAAGGCGAGGAGGTTGGTGGCGTTGACGGAGATGCCTTCGCCGTTGAGGTTGATCACGACGACGTTCGCACCGTAGTCGGCGAGGTAGAGCAGGCCGTCGCCGGAGCACTTCATCAGCGGGGCGCCCTCCCCGGTGGCCCAGTCCCGGGCGATCTGGCGCACGGCCGGCGGGTTGGGCTCGTACTGGATGAACCCTTCGTAGGCGATCATCGACCCGACGCGTGCGAGGAGGTCGTTCCCGGTCTGCATGGCGACCTTGAGCATGTGGTCGCCGTGGTTCTCCATGCGCGCGGTGACCGGTGCGGGGGCGAAGCCCGCGAGTGGCTGGTTCATGACGGGCTCCCTCAGATCTCGTACGGCTGGACGACGATGAAGTTGCCGGGCGCGCCCCGGAACTGGAGGTTGACGCTCTCCCCGGTGTCGCCGGGGTAGGAGTTGCGGCGCATCCGCACCTGGCTGGAGACGATCACCTGGGAGGCGGCCGACCAGGCGACCACGGCGTTGGCGTCGGCGAACGTGGTGGGTGTGACCGGCAGGACCACGGGCACCCCGTGCGTCTTGACGACGATGGTGCCGGTCCCCTGGAACTGCATCGTGAACAGCGCGCCGCCGGGGATGCCGTGCCCCTCGATGCGGCGGACCTCGTGCTGGAGGCTCTCGTCGAAGGCGAGGACGTTCTCGGCGGAGACGCACACGGCGTCGCCCTGGAGCTCGATCGGGTGCAGCATCGTGGCGTCCTCGGCGAAGAACACCTGGCCCTGGCCCGTGCAGCGCATCAGCTGCATCTCCTGGCCGGTCGCGTTGCCGACGATCCGGCCGCTGAACCCGGCGCCCTTGTAGCTGAAGTCGACCTTGCCCTGGTAGAGCACCATGCTGCCCTGACGGGCCAGCACGGGCTGTCCGCCCGTGCCGAGGTCGGCGCGGACCAGCTTCGGGTTCTGGGCGGTCCAGCGCTGCCCGGTGGGCGTCTCCTTGAACATCTGGAGCGCGCCGAGCACACCCTGGCTCTGCGGCGCTCCCTGGGGCGCTCCCTGCGGCGCCCCGTAGGGGGCCTGCTGACCCGGCACCTGTCCGGGCGGCATCTGTCCGGGCGGCATCTGTCCGGGCTGCTGGCCGTAGCCCGGCGGAGGTGTCGGCCGGCCGTAGCCCTGCGGCGGAGCGGGAGCCTGTGGTGCGTACGGCTGCGCGCCGTAGCCCGGGGGCGGCGGAGCGCTCGGGGCGGGCGGCTGCTGACCGGGCCGGCCGAAGGCGGGCGCCGGGGGCGGTGGCGGCACGGGGGAACCGCCGGGCGGAGTGTGCAAGGGCGCGACGATCGTCTGCGCGGCGTGCACCGACGGCGCGGAGGGCGGCGGGGTGGCGCCGGAGGGAGGGACGAACCCCTGCGTGGCAGGCTGAGGCGCGGGAGCAGGGGCCGGGACGGGTGCGGGAGGCGGCGCGGGTGCGGGGTCGCCGGGTACCCCGAACGCGGGCGGGGCGAAGCCGGGGGCCGCGCCACCGGCCTGCGGCTGCGGCTGCTGCGGGGCGGTGGGCTCCTCCTCGGCCACCTCGCCGCCGAAGTTCTTCAGCAGCGCGTCGAGCCCGCCGTCGAAGCCCTGGCCGACGGCGGCGAACCGCCACACGTCCTTGAAGTAGAAGTCACCCAGCATCACCGCGCGCTCGGTGGAGAACTCCGAGCCGTTGAAGGGGTAGCGGGCCACTTCCTCACCGCCCGCGACGATGCGGATGTATCCGGGACCGATCTGGGACATCTGCCCGGTGCCGTCGAGCGTCGCCGTGAAGGACAGCTTCTTGATCTGCTGGGGGATCGCGTCCAGCGTCACTCGGAAGGACTCCGTGTCGCCCGCCTGGGGGCCCAGCAGCTGAAGGGACTCCTCGGGGGACTTCGGCTGGTTGAAGAAGATGAAGTACCGGTCGTCCGAGAGCCGTTCCTCGGCGTCGAGACCGAAGCAGCTGATGTCGAAGGCGAGCCCGGGGCCGGAGATCTGCACGCCTACGTACAGATCCGTGCCCGCGGTGAGGTCACTGATCCTGGCCTTGTGGCCGCGTTGGAATTCCCTGGCCATGCGTACGACCGTCCCCCATCCCGAATGTGAGTGCGTCGCGCCAGGCTAACCGCAAACTCGGACATCCGATGTAGTCGGTACAGACCCGGTACACAACGCGCGGCTGCCCCTGCGGGGCGCCCACCTCGGGCGACATTCACTCGTCGCGGGCCCCCGGCGGGTGGGGCAACCGCTCGGCCGCGACCACTCCCTCAAGGTAGCCCCGGGCCCGCTCCGTCTTCGGATACGCCTCCAGCAGGCGCCAGAAGTCGGGCCCGTGTCCGGGCACGAGCAGGTGGGCCAGCTCGTGGCAGAGGACGTAGTCGACGACGTACTCGGGCATGCCCTGCAGCCGGTGCGACAGGCGGATGCTGCCCTCGGACGGCGTGCACGAACCCCAGCGCGTGTTCTGGTTGGTCACCCAGCGTACGGAGCGGGGCAGGGACCGCCCGTCGAAGTACTGGGCCGACAGCCGCTCGGCGCGCTCGGCCAGCTCGGTGTCCCCGAGTGCCCTCCTGCTCTCCTGGGCCGCCAGCTTGTCGAGCATGACGTTCACCCAGCGCTGCTCCTCCGCCTCGGACATCCGGGCGGGGATGAGCACCACCGTGCGATCGCCCTCGCGGTACGCGGAGACCGTTCTGCGCCGGCGGGGACTCCTGCGGACCTCGATCGCGCTCTCCCGTGAGCCGCCCGTCGGCTGGCTCGTCGTGCTGCGCTGTGGATCTGCGGCACTGTGCAGTGGGTCGGCGGGCACGCCCCGACGTTACCCGCTGCACACGGGGAAGTCCCGGCTCCGGGACGCTTCGGTGTCCGATCCCCCAGCCATGCGACGGATTTATACGATCATTCATCTTCTCTGTGGATGACTTGTCGCAAGGCACTTCGGATCAGGGCATGCTGGCACTCGCCGGCCGGCCCACGAGCGGACGGCGGTACGAGGGCATCTATTCAGGGACACGCGAAGACACACGGGGGACCTGACATGCATCCGATGATGAAACCGGCACTCCGGCGCGGCTGGCGCGACCTCAACACCGTGCAGTTCGGGATGACGCCCGCGCACGCGTTGACCCTGGGACCGGTGGACACCGCGACAGGCAGCTTCCTCGACCTGCTCAACGGCACCCGCGGGCTCGACCATCTGCGCAGGGAGGGCCGGCGGATGGATCTGCCCGACGGCCATGTCGACCGGCTCGTGGCCCGGCTGTCCCGGGCCGGGCTCCTCGACGACTCCCGGGGCGGCGGCCCGGCCGCCGACGCACTGCGCGAGAAGCGGGAGGTCCTCGACCGGCTGCGCCCCGATCTGGCCTCGCTGACCCTGACCACCTCCGCGCCGGGCGACGCACTCGGACGGCTCGCGGCGCGGAGCGGAGCGCGGGTGCAGGTGAGGGGCGCGGGCCGGGTGGGCTCGACGCTGGCGGCACTGTTGTCCGGGGCCGGAGTGGGTGAGGTCGACGTGCGCGACGTCGGCCGGGTCGAACCCTGGGACGTCGCGCCGGGCGGACTGCCCCCGGAAGCCGTCGGCGACCGCAGGGACGAGGCGGCCCGTCGTGCCGTGCGCCGGGCCGCACCGGACCGGCCTCCGCGCCGGACCTCTCAGTCCCCGCCCGAGGAGGGCGCCCCCGGGTTCTCCCTGGTGATCGTCGCCCCACGGGACGACGTCGCCGTGCACACTCCGGACCCGGCGGGGACCGAGACCCTGATGGTCTCGGGAACACCCCATCTCCACGCCGGCGTGGTGGAGGGGACCGGTGTCGTCGGCCCGTTCGTCCTGCCTGGTGAGACAGGATGCGCGGGCTGTCTCCAGGAGGACAGGACCGACCGGGATCCGACGTGGCCGCGTATGGTCGCCCAATGGCGCTCCGGGCAGCAGCGCCGGGTGGGAGCCTGTGATCTGCTGTTGGCCGCGACCGTGGCCGGACTCGCCGGTGCCCATGCGCTCGCCTTCCTGGACGGCCATGTTCCGTCCAGTGCCGGTGCCCGGTGGGAGGTCTCCCTCCCGGATCTGCGCTGGCGTGCGCGGCCGGTCGGGGGGCATCCCGGCTGTCCGTGCGGAGCGGCGGATCAGGACTCGGCGAAAACAGAGTCGGAGCACACCTCCGAGCACGGCCGGACGCACGAGACAATGGCCATGCACGGGCCGTCGAAGAAGGTGTGCCGTCAGGCGGACGCGAAGCGGCCGGCAAGGACTTGGAGGGCTCATGTCTGATCTTCCCCGGAAGGCGGTCACCCGGACCGCCAAGCTGGCCGCGCTCCCGCTCGGCTTCGCCGGACGGGCGACCTGGGGGCTCGGCAAGCGGATCGTGGGCGAATCCGCGGAGCTCGTCGGCCGCGAGGTCCAGCAGCGCACCGCGGAGCAGCTGTTCAAGGTACTCGGCGAGCTCAAGGGCGGTGCGATGAAGTTCGGCCAGGCCCTGTCGGTCTTCGAGTCCGCCCTGCCCGAGGAGGTCGCCGGGCCCTACCGCGCGGCGCTGACGAAACTCCAGGAGGCGGCCCCGCCGATGCCGACCCGGACCGTGCACGCGGTGCTGGAGGAGCGGCTCGGCGAGGACTGGCCCGACCTGTTCCTCGAGTTCGAGGACAAACCGTCCGCCGCAGCCTCGATCGGTCAGGTACACCGTGGGGTGTGGCACGACGGCCGTGAAGTGGCGGTCAAGGTGCAGTACCCGGGTGCCGGCGAGGCCTTGCTGTCCGACCTGAACCAGTTGAGCCGGTTCGCCCGGCTGCTGGGGCCGCTGGTCCCCGGTATGGATGTCAAGCCACTGATCGTGGAGCTGAAGGACCGGGTCGCGGAGGAGCTGGACTACGGTCTGGAGGCCCAGGCCCAGCGGGTCCACGCCGAGGAGTTCGCGGACGACCCCGATGTCTTCGTACCGGCGGTGGTCCACCAGTGCGAGCAGGTACTGGTCACCGAGTGGATGGACGGCGTACCGCTGTCGGAGATCATCTCGGACGGCACGGAGGAACAGCGCGACCGGGCCGGCCAGCTCCTCGCCCGTTTCCTGTTCTCCGGGCCGGCCCGCACCGGACTGCTGCACGCCGACCCTCATCCGGGCAACTTCCGTCTGCTGCCCTGCGGCCCGGACGGTGAGGAGGAGTGGCGTCTGGGTGTGCTGGACTTCGGCACGGTCGACCGGCTGCCGGGCGGACTGCCCGCCCCCATCGGCTCGGCTCTGCGGATGACGCTGGACGGCGAGGCGGAGGCCGTCCACGAGATGCTGCGCGCGGAGGGGTTCATCAGGGAGACCATCGAACTGGATCCCGACGCGGTCCTCGAGTATCTCTTGCCGATCATCGAACCGGCGCAGGTGGAGGAGTTCACGTTCACCCGGGGCTGGATGCGCGGTCAGGCAGCCCGCATCGGCGACCCCCGCTCCCCCGCGTACCAGCTGGCCAAGCAGCTCAACCTTCCCCCGGCGTATCTGCTGATCCACCGGGTGACCCTGAGCACGATCGGCGTGCTGTGCCAGCTGGGCGGGACGGTACGGCTGCGCGACGAACTGCGGGAGTGGCTCCCGGGGTTCGCCCCGGAAGGGCCGCAAGAGACGGACGAAGCGCGAGCAGCGGAAGTGGACGACACGGATCCGGAGGCAGCGGGACCGGAGGAGACAGGGGAAACAGAGGAAGCCGGGGAACTGCTGCCGAGACAGGCGGTGGACGAGGTCCTGATGAAGGAGCCCTCGGAGGAGAAGCCTGCCGGCCGGGGGACCGCGAAGCAGAAGTCCGGGAAGCGGAAGCCCACAAAGGGGAAGCCCACGGCGAAGAAGGCCACGGAGGGCAAGCCCACGGCGGCCAAGCCTTCGGACGTGGCCGCCGAGGACGGGGTGACCGAGCCGGTGGAGGAGGCGTCGGCGGCGCAGGCGTGAGAGACGCGGTCCGCGCCTGCCGTCACCGGCGCCGTCACCGGGACGGCTCGTCACCCGGCGACGACAACACCGCGGCGGACGGCGCGCACCGCACCATGTGCTCGGTGCAACGTACCGCGGGGGCCGGTCCGTTCGGCACGGACCGGCCCCCGCGGGAAGAGCCACGACAGACTGGATCACCTCGATCCGACGGATCGGATCATCGGGTCGGTCACTGCATGACGGCCATGGCGAGCGCGCGGCGGGCGCGCCGGGAGGCGCGCCCGGCGCGGCGCTGCATCCGGCGAGCGGTCACCAGGTGTGCGGCCCGGCGTTCCCGCTCGGCCTCTTGCAGTCGCTCGTGCATATGCGCACGGGCCAGGGCTTCTGGAATGAGTTGCATCTCTCGGGTCCTGTTCTGGCGCGAGTCGTTCGCACCACGGGTGGTGAAGTCTTCGGTCGCGGAGCCTGCGGGCTCGTCTGCGGTCGGCATCATCGGGGCCTGCTTCTGGGGGTCGTGCGTGAGGGGGCGGTTGATCGTTCCTGGGGTGTTCATGCCATGACCGGGTTCTTCCGCGGACGGCCACGCGGCCGCTTCCGGGCGACCACGACACCCTGGACGAACAGCTCACCACCCCAGACACCCCACGGCTCACGCCGCTCCTTGGCGCCGGCGAGGCAGGCCTCCATCAACGGGCAGGTGCGGCAGAGGGACTTGGCGTACTCGACGTCCGCCGGCGACTCGGCGAAGAAGACCTCCGGGTCGTAGGAACGGCAGGGGACGGGTACGCCGAGGTTCTCGATGGCGTCGTCGAGCGCGGTGAGCGCGGTGAGCGGAGTCAAGGTCGGGTCCTCCGTGGAGCCGGGCTTGGGGATCGTGTCGGAAGGCGGTACGGACGGGGCGTGCGCTTCGAGTTGCACGGTTCGTCTTCCTCGTCTGGTCGTTCCGGCCGGTGGGCCGGGTGGCGGCTGGTACCGGGCTCTTGCTCTTGTCCCGAGGCGCTTCGGTCCGTCGTCCCCGTTCGGGGACAAACAGAAGGGCCGCGGATCCCGGATGGGGTTCCGCGGCCCTGAAGGCGCCGGCCTGAGCGAATCAGGCTGGATCACTCCAGGGTTCTGGCCCACGGAAGGCCCACATCAGGTGGTGCTGCGTCGTCTGCTTCCGGAATCCGGCACCGGCTGCCGCAAAGGCATAGGCCTTCGCCTGTGCCTCTACCGCTTCCAGTGCCTTGATCGGTCGCTCATCGCGCTCACAGAGGGCAAGGCCCACGGGAGCGACGGAGGACGCCGGACGTGCGGCAGGGACGCCGGACAGACCGGTGCCCTGGTTCGAGGCGCCGAGAATGCACAGGGAGACGGCCGAGCGATCGGTCATCTTGACGATGGAGCTGGTGTTGATACTGATCACAGGACTCGCCTCCTCTCGGCGCATCGGGGAACCGGGGTCAGCCGGTCCAACGGATATGCAAGTACAACACGGAATCAGGGCCTCCGAGGAGGCCGCTGTTCTCGTGTCTAAGAACCTATGGGGATTCCTGGGGCCTGCGCAAACTATTTTCTCGACGAGTTGGAATCAGTCCTGTTTCTTGCCCTCCGCTCCGTCCCTGCCTGCGCAGATGGCCAGTACGTCGGCCCCGTAGCGGTCCAGCTTGCGCTTGCCCACACCGGGGATGCGGGCGAGCCCCGGCGCGTCCTCGGGGACGGTCTCGGCGATGGCCATCAACGTCTTGTCGGTGAAGACGCAGAACGCGGGCTGCCCGCTGCGCCGCGCCTGCTCACCACGCCAGTCGTGCAGCCGCTCGTAGACGCCCTCGTCCATGTCGGAGGGGCAGTCCTCACAGCGCATCAGCTTCATCTCGCCCGCGTCCGTCAGCGTGCGTCCGCAGACCCGGCAGCGGGCGGGGCTGCGCTGCCTGCGTCCCGGACTCGGGGTCACGGAGGCAGCCACCGGCCCGGGCACACCGCGCTCCACACCACCGGCGTCTCCCGCGCCGGCCCGGCCGGCCGCGGCGGGCGAGCCGGAACGCAGCCCGTGGAGGAAACGGCTGGGCCGGCGGTTCGCCCGGCCGCCGGGCGAACGGGCGAGCGACCATGAGACATGGAGACGCTCCCGTGCCCGGGTGACACCCACATAGAGGAGACGGCGCTCCTCCTCGACCTGCTCGTCGGTCTTCGCGTAGGTGATCGGCATCATGCCCTCGGCGACACCGACCAGGAAGACGACGTCCCACTCGAGTCCCTTGGCCGAGTGCAGCGACGCGAGCGTGACGCCCTGCACGGTCGGGGCGTGCTGGGCACCGGCCCGCTCGTCGAGCTCGGCGACGAGATCGGTGAGGGTGGCCCCGGGGCTCGCGGCGGTGAAGTCCTGGGCGAGGCTCACCAGAGCGGCCAAGGACTCCCAGCGCTCCCGCACCGCCCCCGAGCCCGCCGGCGGCTGCGCCGTCCAGCCTTCGCCCGACAGCACGGCGCGCACCTGGGAGGGCAGGTCGACCACGTCGTCGAGGAGGCTGTCGTTGCCTCCGAAGCGGGCCGCCGCGCGCAGGGCGCTGCTCGCCTTGCGCACCTCCGGACGGTCGAAGAACCGCTCGGCGCCCCGCAGCTGGTACGGGACTCCGGCGTCCGCGAGGGCCTGCTCGTAGATCTCGGACTGGGAGTTCGTGCGGAACAGCACGGCGATCTCGCTGGCCCGGGCACCGGCGCCGATCAGTTCGCCGATCCGGCGCGCGGCGCCCTCGGCCTCCGCGGGTTCGTCGGTGTACTCGGTGAAGACGGGGTCGGGTCCTGGACCGCGCTGGGAGACGAGTTCCAGCCGGTGGTCGGCGGCACGGCCGCGTGCCTGGGCGAGCAGACCGTTGGCGAGGCGGACCACCTGAGGAGTCGAGCGGTAGTCGCGGACCAGTTTCACGACGGTGGCACCGGGATGCCGGGTGCGGAAGTCGAGCAGGTGGTCGGGGGTCGCGCCCGTGAACGAGTAGATCGTCTGGCTGGCGTCGCCGACCACGCACAGGTTCTCCCGGTCACCGAGCCAGAGCTCCAGCAGCCGCTGCTGGAGCGGGCTGACGTCCTGGTACTCGTCGACGACGAAGTGCTGGTACTGGGCGCGGACCTGTTCCGCGATGTCCTGACGGTCCTGGAGCACGGCCACGGTGAGCAGCAGCACGTCCTCGAAGTCGATGACCCCCCGATCCCGCTTGAGGTCCTCGTAGGCGGCGTAGAGCTGGGCGATCTCGGCAGGGTCACGGGTCGCCTCCCGCGCGGCCTTGGCAGCGGCGGGCGGGTACTCGGCGGGGACGGTCTGGGTGACCTTGGACCACTCGATCTCGGCGGTGACGTCCCGCAGCTCGCCCCGGTCGAGCCGGATGCGGCAGGCGGCGGCCGCGTCGGCGACGAGCTGGACCTTGCGGTCGACCAGCCGGGGCAGGGATCCACCGACCGCTTTCGGCCAGAAGTACTGGAGCTGGCGGAGCGCCGCCGAGTGGAAGGTGCGGGCCTGGACCCCTACGGCGCCGAGCTGGCGCAGCCGGCCGCGCATCTCCCCGGCGGCGCGGTTGGTGAAGGTGACGGCGAGCACGCTGGAGGGCTGGAGGATCCCGGCGCGCACCCCGTAGGCGATCCGGTGGGTGATCGCCCTGGTCTTGCCGGTACCGGCGCCCGCCAGCACACACACCGGGCCGTGCAGGGCGGTGGCGACCTCGCGCTGCTCGGGGTCGAGCCCTTCGAGCACCGCGTCGGCCGAGTCCGGTACCCGCGGGAAGGGAGGGGAGTGCGTTGCTGCTGTCACACAGCCATGCTGCCAGGTCGCCAAAGACGGCTGAGCCTGTTGTCCACAGGCGCGCCCTCGCAGTCGTATTGATGCGGCAGGCATCACGTCCTTCTGATGCGGCGGGCATCACGCCCTTGCGCCGCAGACATCGCGTCACACGGGCGGGTGGGCCACGGACCCTGGGAATGCCGGCGCTTTCAAGTACGTTCCTCTCCCAACGAGGACTTCCCGAGTCGCCGAAGGAGCGCGAGAGACATGCCGGGCACTGTGACGATGTACAGCACCACGTGGTGCGGTTACTGCCGCCGCCTGAAGGGCCAGATGGACCGCGAGGGCATCGCGTACACCGAGATCAACATCGAGCAGGACCCGGCCTCCGCGGCCTTCGTGGAGAAGGCGAACGGCGGGAACCAGACGGTTCCCACCGTGCTCTTCGCGGACGGCTCGACGCTCACCAACCCGTCGTTGGCGCAGGTGAAGCAGAAGGTCGGCGTCTGAGCGAGTGATCCGTCCCGAGCGGGGTGGGCGTCCCCGACCGAGGGAGCCCACCCCGTTTCCGTGTGTCAGAAAGCGGTGCGGGTCGGGAGGGGCTTGCCGTACCAGCGCTCGATCAGGCGGGCCGCGATCGAGATGCCGTAGGGCGGGAGCATCTCGCCGGACTCGAAGGCTGCGCCCAGTTCGTCCCGGGAGAACCAGCGGGCTTCGTGGATCTCGTCGCCGTCGACGTCGATGTCGGTGGAGGTGGCGCGGGCGACGAAGCCCAGCATGAGGCTGGAGGGGAACGGCCAGGGCTGGCTGGCGACGTACTCGACCTCGCCGACGCTGATACCGACCTCCTCGTGGACCTCGCGGCGTACCGACTGCTCGATGGACTCCCCCGGCTCGACGAAGCCCGCGAGCGTCGAGAAGCGGCCCTCGGGCCAGTGGACCTGGCGGCCGAGCAGGATGCGGTCCTGGTCGTCGACGACGGACATGATCACCGCGGGGTCGGTGCGCGGGTAGTGCTCGGCGCCGCAGGCCGGGCAGCGGCGGATGTGGCCGGCCGCGGCGATGACGGTGCGCTCGCCGCAGCGGGAGCAGAAGCGGTGCAGACGCTGCCAGTTCTCCAGGGCGACCGCGTGCACCATCAGGCCCGCGTCGCGGGGTGACAGGAGCAGGCCCGCCTCGCGCAGGCCGGCCGGGCGGGCGGAGGCGTCCATGCGGCCGGGCAGGGCGTCCTTCTGCAGGGCGAAGTAGCTGACGCCGTCCTCGTCGATGCCCAGGAAGTAGCGGTGTGCTTCGGTGAGCGGCGCCTCGAAGGGGGGTGTCATGACGAGTTCGGTGCGGCCGTCGGCCGTCTCGTCGATGAGGACCTGGCCGCCGGAGACCACGAAGCAGCGCGTCGAGGGGTGGCTCCAGGCCGCCGCGAGCCACGCTTCGTCGAGCCGGTGGTGGGCGGCGCGGTTGATGCCGCTCGGGGCGGTGAGCGACACGGGACGGTCGGCGGTGTGGTCGGTCCAGGTGGTCACGGGTGCTTCCAACTCCCCCGGTGAAACGGATGGGATCGGCGGTCGGCGGTCGGCGGTCGGGTCGGCGGGTCGTACGGCGGGAGGCGACCGGGCCCGGTGGCACGCGCGGCGGCGGGGTGCTTCCAGTGTGCCCCGCGCGGGCGGCCGGGGTCGGACGGCCTGAGAGCGTTCAGGGCACGCGCCGCCAGTGCTCGGCGAGGTCGTCCCAGAGGTGTGCGGCGGCTTCGGCACCCTTGCGGAGCAGATCCAGTTCGACCTTCTCGTCGGGGGCGTGCCATCCGTCGGACGGGATGGAGATGCCGAGGAAGAGCACGGGGGCGCCGAGCACGTCCTGGAGGTCGGCGGCCGGTCCGGAACCGCCCTCGCGCGTGAAGCGGACGGGTGTGCCGAAGGCACGGCCCATGGCGCGGGCCACGGACTCGAGGGCCGGGTGGTCCAACGGGGTCAGGCACGGGCGGGTGGCGGGGCTGAAGACGATCTCGCAGCGGATGCCCTCAGGGATCTGCCCGGCCACCCAGTCGCGGACGGCTTTCTCGACGTGGCCGGGGTCCTGGCCCGCGACCAGCCGGAAGGACAGTTTGACCATGGCGGAGGACGGGATGATCGTCTTGCTGCCGGGGCCCTGGTAGCCGCCGCCGATACCGTTGACCTCGGCGGTGGGGCGGGCCCAGACGCGCTCCAGGGTGCTGTATCCGGCCTCGCCGCCGGTGGCGCGGGAGGAGGCGGCGCGCAGCCACTCCTGCTCGTCGAAGGGCAGCTCGGCGAAGAGTTCGCGTTCGCGGTCGGTCAGCTCGACGACACCGTCGTAGAAGCCGGGGACCGCCACGTGCGCGTGCTCGTCGTGCAGCGCGGCGACCAGGCGGGCGACCGCGGTGGCCGGGTTGGGCACCGCGCCGCCGAAGGAGCCGGAGTGGATGTCCTGGTCCGGGCCGTGCAGCCGGATCTCGCATTCGGCGAGGCCGCGCATGCCGGTGCACACGGTGGGGGTGTCCTCGGACCACATCCCGGTGTCGGAGACGATCACCACGTCGGCGGCGAGCCGGTCCGCGTGCCGCTCGACGAGGGCCCGGAAGTGGGGTGAGCCGGATTCCTCCTCGCCCTCGACCAGTAGTTTCAGGTGGACCGCGGGGGTGGTACGGCCGGTCGTGGCGAGGTGGGCCCGGACTCCGAGGGTGTGGAAGAACACCTGGCCCTTGTCGTCGGCCGCCCCGCGTGCGTACAGCCGGTTGTCCCGGACGACGGGTTCGAAGGGTTCGCTGTGCCAGCCGTCCTCGCGGGCGGCGGGCTGCACGTCGTGGTGGCCGTAGACCAGGACGGTGGGCGCCCCGGGGTCGGCGGAGGGCCATTCGGCGTAGACGGCGGGGGCGCCGGGGGTCGGCCAGACCTCGGCGGTCGGGAAGCCGGTCGCGGTGAGTGCGGCGGCGAGCCAGTCGGCGCTGCGGCGCACATCGGGTGCGTGATCGGGGCTGGCCGACACCGAGGGGATGCGCAGCCACTCGGTGAGGTCGTCGAGGAAGGCGGCGCTGTGCTGTTCGATGTACGTACGGACGGCGCTGACGGCACTGTCAACGGGCTGGCTCATGGTCTCGAGCCTATCGGCCCGCGGGGGTGTCCTCGGAGTGCGGTATCTCACCGGGGGTATCACCCGGTGTATCGCCCGATGGGTCTCCGGAGGGTTCCTCCAGGAGCAGCCGTTCGATGGCCGCGCGGTCCGGCAGCGCGTCGTGGCGTACGACCTCGCCGGTGCGTACGTACAGGAAGGCTGCGGTGACCGACTCCAGGGGGACGCCCTGCTGCTCGGCCCACGCGAGCCGGTAGACGGCGAGCTGGAGCGGGTCGGCGGTGCGGCCTCGGCCGGTCTTCCAGTCGACGATCTCGTACGTCGTCCCGGCGCCGGTGCCGTGCCCGCCCGCGTCGCTTTCGTCCTGCCGGTAGACGGCGTCGATGCGGCCGCGGACGACCCGGCCGGCGATCTCCAGCTGGAAAGGGGCTTCCACCCGGTAGGGCGTGCGGTGGGCGTACTCGGTGCGCTCGAAGGCGTCCTTGAGGGCGGCGAGGTCGTGCTCGTCGGCGATCTCGGCCTCGCTGCCGGGCAGGTCGTCCGGTTCGAGCAGGGGCAGCGTCAGTTCCTCGAAGCGGGCCTCGACCCAGGCGTGGAAGCGGGTGCCGCGGCGGGCGGCGGGCTGCGGCGGGCGGGGCATGGGGCGGGCCAGTTCCCGCGCGAAGCCGTCCGGGTCTGCGGCCAGTTGCAGCAGCTGGGACGCGGTGAGCGACGCGGGCAGCAGGACCTCGGTGACGCTGTCGCGGGCGCGCAGCAGTTCGCCGGCGAGGGCGTCGAGGTCGCGGTCCCAGGAGGCGACGGTACGGGCCTCCTCCGGGGTGAGGCGGGGCGCGGCGGGCTCCGGGGCCGTCGCCTGGTGCGGGACGGTGGGACGGCGGCCGGCGGGGCGGCCGGCCGGGAGACTGCCGGCGGGCGGGCCGGTGGGCGGGCTGTCGGCGGGGAGGCCGTCCGTGGGGCGGTGGGCGGTCCAGGAGTCCCAGTCGTCCTCGTCGGCCACGTCGTCGGCGAAGGGGGCGACGTCGTCGGGCGGGAGCTCCTCGTCGTCCGGGGGCGGGGGCCAGTCCGGGTCGTCGTACGTGTCCTGGGGGTGTGCGGCCGCAGGGCGGTCGTCGGGGTGGCCGGCGAGGCTCTCGAGGTGGGCCAGGACGGTGTCGGCGGCGGCGCGGCGGCGGGCGAGGGCGTCGTCGTCCAGCGGAAGGGGCCACATCTGGTCCTGGCCGGCGCGCTGCAGGGCGGGGTTCTCGTCGTCCTCGGCGGGCTCGTCCGCCCAGGCCTCGGTCTCGCCGTACCCGGCGGCGCAGTGGTCGTGGAGGGCCTGGAGGAACGCGGAGGGTCCGCGCGGTTTCTTCTGCGAGGGCCCCCACCAGTGGCCGGAGCCGAGCAGCAGCGAGCGGGGGCGGGTGAAGGTGACGTAGCCGAGGCGGAGCTCCTCGGTGTGCTGGTGCTCCTTCATCGCCTCGTGGAAGGCCTTCAGGCCGCGGGAGTCCCAGGACTCGATGTCGGGCAGGGTGTCGGCGTCGCCGCGCAGCCCGTGCGGCAGCACCTTGCCCTGCGCGGTCCACTTCTCGCGGCCCTGGCCGCTGGGGAAGGTGCCGGTGACCAGTCCGGGGACGGCCACGACGTCCCACTCCAGGCCCTTGGACTTGTGCGCGGTGAGCACCTTGACGGTGTTCTCGCCGCCGGGCAGCGCGTTGTCGAGGCCCTTCTCGTACTGGGCGGCGGTGCGCAGGAAGCCGAGGAAGGCGAGCAGGGTCGCCTCGCCGTCCCCGGCGGCGAAGGAGGCGGCGATGTCGAGGAAGTTGGACAGGGTCTCGCGGCGGCGGGCGGCCAGGGCGTGCGGGGACGCCGACAGTTCGATCTCCAGGCCGGTGACGGCTAGGACGCGGTGCAGGACGTCCATCAGCGGGTCGGCCAGGGAGCGGCGCAGGTCGCGCAGTTCGGTGGCCAGCCGGGCGAACCGTACGCGCGCGTCCGGCGAGAAGGGCAGGCCGTCGTCGTCCCCGTGGCCGTCGAGCGGGGTTTCCAGGAACGTGTCGAGGGCGTCGGCGAGCGAGATCACCTCGGACGGGTCGGTCCCCTCGACGGCCTCGGCGAGACGGCGGTCGGGGTCGTCCTCGCCGCCCACGCGCGCGTGGGACACGAGCAGGCGCGCGCGGCGGCCGAGGAGGGCGAGGTCGCGCGGGCCGATGCGCCAGCGCGGGCCGGTCAGCAGACGGACGAGCGAGGCGTTGGCACCGGGGTCCTGGAGGACCTCGCAGACGGCGACCAGGTCGGCGATCTCGGGCAGGTGCAGCAGCCCGGACAGGCCGACGACCTCGACGGGGACGTCCCGGGCGACGAGGACGCTCTGGATCTCGGCGAAATCGGTCGCCGTGCGGCACAGGACGGCGATCTCGCCGGGCGCCGTGCCGGTGCGTACGAGGTGGGCGATGGAGTCGGCGATCCAGTCGAGTTCCTCGGCGTGGGTGTGCAGCAGGGCGCAGCGCACGGTGCCGTCCCGCTCGGCACCCGGGGCCGGGCGGAGGGCCTCCACACCCGCGTGCATGGCCCGCAGGGGTTCGGCGAGGCCGTTGGCGAGGTCCAGCAGGCGGCCGCCGCTGCGGCGGTTCTCGCTGAGCGACTGGCGGGTGGCGGGGCCGCCGTCGGCCCGGGCGAAGTGCTCGGGGAAGTCGTCGAGGTTGGCGACGGAGGCGCCGCGCCAGCCGTAGATCGCCTGGCAGGGGTCGCCCACGGCGGTCACCGGGTGGCCGGTGCCGCCGCCGAACAGGCCGGCGAGCAGGACGCGCTGGGCGACCGAGGTGTCCTGGTACTCGTCGAGGAGGACCACGCGGAACTCGTCGCGCAGGACGCGGCCCACCTCGGGGATCCGGCCGAGTCGCGCCGAGAGGGCGATCTGGTCACCGAAGTCGAGCAGGTCTCGCTCGCGTTTGGCGGCCCGGTAGCGCAGGACGAGGTCGGCGAGTTCGCGCCGCGCGGCGGCCGCTTCGGGCACTTTGCGCAGGTCGGCGTTGGTGAGTTTGGTGTTCTCCAGGGTGCGCAGCAGCTCGGTGTCGTGGCCGCGCAGGTCCTCGGGCCGCACGAGGTGCTCGGAGAGTTCGCCGTCGAGGGTCAGGAGGTCCCCGACCAGGTCGGGGAAGGAACGGGTGAGGGCGGGGTACGGGCCGGGGGCCTCGCGCAGCACCCGCGCGGCGAGCTGGTAGCGGGTGGCGTCGGCGAGGAGCCGGGAGGTCGGTTCGAGGCCGATGCGCAGCCCGTGGTCGGTCAGGAGGCGGCCCGCGAAGGCGTGGTAGGTGGAGATCACCGGTTCGCCCGGCGGGTTGTCGGGGTCGATGGTGTCCGGATCGGTGACGCCTGCCTTGATCAGCGCCTTGCGGACGCGTTCGGCGAGTTCACCGGCGGCCTTGTTGGTGAAGGTGAGGCCGAGCACCTGTTCGGGGGCGACCTGGCCGGTGCCGACCAGCCACACCACGCGTGCCGCCATCACCGTCGTCTTGCCGGAACCGGCTCCGGCCACGATCACCTGAGGAGCGGGCGGCGCGACGATACAGGCCGTCTGCTCGGGGGTGAAGGGGATCCCGAGGAGCTCCTTGAGCTGCTCGGGATCGCTGATGGGTGCATGCACATGCAGAGGTTAGCGGCGGTTGCCGGCAGAAGGCCGTACCGCCCCTCAGCGTCCGGAGAACCGCAGGTCGGCGCGGGTGGTGTGATGCGTCATGCCGGTCGCCGGTGCGCCCCGCCGGGCCGGCGGGGCGCACCGGACCGCTCACTCGACCACGTGCCGCCCCTCGGGGCGGGCGCTGCACGAGGCGCGGAAGGCGCAGTGGGCGCAGTGCTGGCCCGCGCTCGGGGTGAAGCGTTCGTCGAGGACCTTGCCGGCGGCCGTGGCGAGCAGGTCGCCGACCCACTCCCCTTGCTCTCCCTCTCCCCCCAGCGACTCCTGGGCCTGCACCTTGGGCAGGGTCTCTCCGCCGTCCCGCTTGGCCGCGGGCTGGCGCAGCTGGACCAGTTCGGCGCCGCCCGTCCCGGGACGGACACCGTCGAAGACCTCGTCGACGGCTCCCTCCTGCACGGCGAGCTGGTAGACGGCGAGCTGGGGGTGGCGGGCCACCTCTGCGGAGCTGGGGGCGTGCTTGCCGGTCTTGAAGTCGACGACGTAGGCGCGGCCTTCGCCGTCCGCCTCGACGCGGTCCATCTGGCCGCGGACACGGACCTCGTAGTCGCCTGCTTCGAGGCGGACGTCGAAGTCGTGCTCGCTGGCCACCGGGGTGCGGCCGGTGCGGTCCATGACGTGCCACTTCAGGAAACGTTCGAGTGCCACGCGCGCGTTCTGCTTCTCCTGTTGCGATTTCCACGGCGCGTCGAAGGCGAGCGCGTTCCACACGGAGTCGAGCCGTTCCATGAGGACGGCGAGGTCGGCCGGGGTGTGTCCGGAGGCCACCTCGTCGGCGAGGACGTGCACCACGTTGCCGAAGCCCTGGGCGGCGGTCGCGGGGGCGTCGGCCTTCACCTCCCGGCCGAGGAACCACTGCAGGGCGCAGGTGTTGGCGAGCTGGTCGAGGGCGCTGCCGGAGAGCACGACGGGCTGGTCGCGGCTGCGCAGCGGCACCTTGCTCCGGGTGGGCTCGTACATGCCCCACCAGCGGTAGGGGTGCGCGGACGGCACCAGGGGGCGGCCGTCCTCGTCGGCGAGGGCGGCGAGCCGGGCGAGCCGGCGGGCGGCGGCCTCTCTGAGGGGCTCGGAGACACGCGGGTCGACGGTGGTGGCGCGCAGCTCGGCGACGAGCGCGGCGACGGACAGCGGGCGGCGCGGGCGCCCGGTGACGTCCTTGGGCTCGACGCCGAGTTCGGTCAGGAAGCGGGAGGGCTGGTCGCCGTCGTCGGCGGGGGCCTTCACGGCCGTCACGACGAGCCGTTCACGCGCGCGGGTGGCGGCGACGTAGAACAGGCGGCGTTCCTCGGCGAGGAGCGCGCCGGGGGTGAGCGGTTCGGCGAGCCCGTCGCGGCCGATGCGGTCGGCCTCCAGCAGGGAGCCGCGGCGGCGCAGGTCGGGCCACAGCCCCTCCTGGACACCGGCCACGACGACGAGCCGCCACTCCAGGCCCTTCGCGCGGTGCGCGGTCATCAGGCGTACGGCGTCGGGGCGTACGGCGCGGCGGGTGAGGGTGTCGGCGGCGATGTCCTCGGCGTCGATCTCCTCCAGGAAGTTCAGGGCGCCGCGGCCCCCGGTGCGTTCCTCCGCGCGGGTGGCGGTCGCGAACAGGGCGCACACCGCGTCGAGGTCCCGGTCGGCGTTGCGTCCGGCCGCGCCGCCGCGGCGGGCGGAGCGTTCCAGCCGAGTCGGCCACGGGGTGCCGTTCCACAGGTCCCACAACGCCTCCTCGGCGGTGCCGCCGTTCGCCAGGCGCTCGCGTGCCGTGCGCAGCAGCGTGCCGAGCCGCTGGGCTCCGCGCGCGTACGTGGGGTCGTGCACGACCAGCCGTTCGGGTTCGGCCAGCGCCCGCGCGAGGAGGTCGTCCGAGGGCGGCGGCAGCGCGTTGCCCGCGGCCCGCTCCTCCTCGCGCAGGGCCCGGCCGAGGCGTCGCAGGTCGGCGGCGTCCATGCCGGCGAGAGGAGAGGCGAGCAGGGTGAGCGCGGTCTCGGTGTCGAGCCAGCAGCGTCGCCCCTGCGCCTGCCCCTTCTCCTGCCCCGAGGCATCCGGTTCCGCCCCCGGCCCGCCGGCCGCCGCCGTCGCCACCGCTCGCAGGGCCGTGAGCAGCGGGGCCACCGCCGGTTCGTGGCGCAGGGGAAGGTCGTTGCCGTCGACGTCCACCGGGACGCCCGCCGAGGTGAGGGCGCGGCGGACGACGGGGAGGGTGCGGGAGCCGGCCCGCACCAGGACGGCCATGTCCCGCCAGGCGACGCCGTCCTCCAGGTGGGCCCTGCGCAGGATGTCGGCGATGTTGTCCAGCTCCGTGCCGGGGGTCGGGTACGTGTAGACCTCGGCCCGGCCGCCGCCCCGTACCGGGGTGAGCTCCCGGTGGGCGCGGACCTTCTCGGCGGGCAGGCGGGGCAGCGGCATGCGCTGGGTGACCAGGCGGGTGGCCGCCAGCAGGGCCGCGCCGGAGCGGCGCGCGACGCGCAGCACCTCGACCGGGGCCGGGCGGCCGTCCGCGCGGGGGAACGCGTCGGGGAAGTCCAGGATGCCGTTCACGTCCGCGCCCCGGAAGGCGTAGATCGACTGGTCCGGGTCGCCGAGGGCGACCAGGGTGCGGCCGCCGCCGGCCAGCGCCTGCAGCAGTCGTACCTGCGCCGGGTCGGTGTCCTGGTACTCGTCCACGTACACGGCGTCGTACCGCGCGGCGAGCTGCCGGGCGGCCTCGGGGCGGCGGGCGAGGAGCACCGCGCGGTGGACCAGTTCGGCGTAGTCGAGGACGCCCTGCAGGTCGAGGACGTCGAGGTACTCGGCGAGGAAGGCGGACGCGGCACGCCAGTCGGGGCGACCGATGCGGCGGGCGAAGGCGTCCAGGGCGTCGGGGCCGAGGCCCAGTTCGCGGCTGCGGGCGAGCACCGCGCGGACCTCGTCGGCGAAGCCTCGGGTGGTCAGGCAGGCGCGCAGTTCGTCCGGCCAGCGCACATGCGCCAGGCCGAGACGCTCCAGGTCGACCTGGCCGGCGAGCAGCTCACGGACGGTGACGTCCTGTTCGGGGCCCGACAGCAGTCGCAGGGGCTCGACGAAGAGGTCGCTGTCCTGGTGCGCGCGGATCAGGGCGTAGCACAGCGAGTGGAACGTGGTCGCCTGCGGGGCGTGCGCGGCTCCGGTGCGCAGGGCCATGCGGTCGCGCAGCTCGACCGCCGCCCTGCGGCTGAACGTCAGCACGAGGATGCGTTCGGGGTCACCTCCCCGGGCGATGCGCGCAGCCACCGACTCGACCAGTGTGGTCGTCTTCCCGGTGCCCGGACCTGCGAGGACGAGCATCGGTCCGGTCCCGTGGTCAACCACGGAGCGCTGTGCGACGTCCAACCGAGGGGGGGATGCGGGGGCCGGCGGGGTACGGACCAGTCGATGAGCGCCACGCTTCCCCCGTCGCACCTGGGGGTGCGACAGGCCGTTGGTGGAGAAAGAGGAGCTCACGTGGTTCGCCGGTCCTGGTGGGTGTGCTGGTTGCCGTTCCGCCGCGTGGGGCGGGCTGTGGCCGCGGGGTCGCGAGGGACACGCGCGGTTGACGCTACGCCGACGGAGAGTGCGGAAGCAGGGCTTCCACTTCTTCCCTCCCGGCACACGCGGCACGCGTGTCACTTGCCTCACGAACGTACGTCATGGTTCGGAGGTGCCCTGTCTCCCCCGTACGGATCACAGGTCACCCGGCGGTACGTCCGAGGGCGGAAGCCGGCCGCCGTCCTTCGCGGACCCGCCGCCGTCCCACCGCGCGCGCTTCATGTCGAGGCGCGGCAGGTGCCGCTCGGCGGCCCGGCCCGCCTCCCTCAGGGGAGTGCCCTCCGCGCGGTAGTGGTCGAGGGCCCTCAGCTCGTGACCCGGCAGCAGCGCCCCGTCCGCGCGGACGACCCTCCACCACGGGACGGCTCCCCCGTAGAGCGCCATCACGCGCCCGACCTGTCGGGGGCCGCCCTCCTCCAGCCATTCGGCCACGTCGCCGTACGTCAGGACGCGGCCCGGCGGGATCCGCTCGGCCGCGTCGAGGACCCGCTCGGCGTACTCGGGCAGGGTGCCCGCGCACTTCGGGGCGGTGTCGGACGGAAGGCTCTGCTGGCTCATCCCGCCCATCCTGCACCACCCCACCGACAACGCGGCCGGCGATCCCGCGCGCACCGGGGCGTACGTACGCCTCGCCCGGGAACCGTGTGTCGGGCAGACTGTGCGACCCCGCACCTCGACCCTGCCACCCGCGTGCGGCGGTGCGGCATGCCACCATCGTGCGGGCGGTGAACCGGTGATACGAGATCAAGACGAGGCCATGACGGAACAGGGTGCGCACCCAGGGGAGGCGGGCACCCCTGACGCTTCGGCGCGCCCGGACACCGGCCGTACCGACCGCCCCGGCTCCCAGGGCACCGATCCGCGCGACGCCGATCCACAGCACGCCGGCACCGAGGACGCGGGCACCAGCACGGCCGGGACCGGGAAGCAGGCCGCTCCGGACGCCGACGGCACCGACGGCACCGACGGCGGGAACGGCACCGATCCGGCGCACGTCGACGAGGTGGAGGGCGACGAACCCCTGCTCCCCGCGCGCGTGCACCGTCCGTCCGATCTCGTGCGGCTCCTGGTGGGCGTGTTCGCCATCGGAGTGCTGCTGGCGATCGCCGCGTTCGCCCACGGCACCACCTCGGGGCTGGAACAGGACATCACCAAGGGCACCGGTCAGGCTCCCGACCTGCTCATCAAGATCGCCGGTCTGGCCTCCAGCATCGCGATCCTCCTGGTGCCGGTCGCCTTCGCCATCGAACGGCTGATCAAACGGGACGGACTGCGGATCGCGGACGGTGTGCTCGCCGCCGTCCTCGCGCACGGAGTGACACTCGCCACCGATCTGTGGGTCGCGCGGGCGGCCCCCGGCTCGATCCAGGAGGCGCTGACCCAGCCCTCCCCCGGCGACGTCCACGCCCTCACCGATCCGGTGCACGGCTATCTGGCACCCGTCATCGCCTACATGACGGCCGTCGGCATGTCCCGCAGGCCCAGATGGCGCGCGGTGCTGTGGGTCGTGCTGCTCCTCGACGCCTTCTCCATGCTGGTCACCGGGTACACGACCCCGTTCTCGGTCATCCTGACGGTGCTGCTCGGCTGGACCGTCGCGTACGGCACGCTCTATGCGGTCGGTTCGCCCAATGTGCGTCCCACCGGGCAGACCCTGATGGCGGGCCTGCGGACGGTCGGCTTCCATCCGGTGAGCGCGTCCCGCCAGGAGGCGCCGGAGGCCGTCGAGACCGGGGACCGGGGCCGCCGGTACTTCGTCACCCTGGAGGACGGCCCGCCGCTGGACGTGACGGTGGTCGACCGCGAGCAGCAGGCACAGGGCTTCTTCTACCGCGCGTGGCGCAATCTGACCCTGCGCGGCTTCGCCACCCGCAGCAGCCTCCAGTCCCTGCGCCAGGCACTCGAGCAGGAGGCACTGCTGGCGTACGCGGCCATCGCGGCCGGTGCCAACGCGCCGAAGCTGATCGCGATGTCCGAGCTGGGTCCCGACGCGGTGATGCTCGTCTACGAGCACAGCGGCGGGCGCACCCTCGACTCGCTGCCGGACGAGGAGATCACCGACGAACTGCTGCACGGCACCTGGCATCAGGTGCGGTCTCTGCAGTCCCGCCGGATCGCGCACCGCAGGCTGGTCGGCGACGCGATCCTGGTGGATCGTTCCGGCGCGGTGATCCTCACCGATCTGCGGAGCGGGGAGATCGCGGCCGGCGAGGTGCTGCTGCGCATGGACGTCTCCCAGCTGCTGGTGACACTGGGGCTGCGGGTGGGCGCCGAACGCGCGGTGGCCTCCGCGCTGAGCGTCCTCGGCCCCGACGCCGTGGCGGACTGCCTGCCGATGCTCCAGTCGATCGCGCTGAGCCGCTCCACGCGCGCGACGCTGCGCAGGCTCGCCCGGGAGCGGGCGGAGCGCGAACGTGAGGCGGTCCTGGAGGCCTCCCGGCAGGCCAAGCTGCTGCGCACGGAGCAGGCCTCGGATCACTCTGGGGGCTCCTCGGTCGACGGGCGGCTCGAGGGCGGGAAGCCCGACAAGAAGGCCGTACGCGCGGAACAGCGGGCCGAGAAGCGGGCGATCGACGAGGCGCTGGAGGAGGCACGCGAGGAGGACCTGCTCACGCAGATCCGGCACGAGGTGCTGCGGATCAGGCCACAGGCGCCGGTCGAGCCGGTCCGCCTCGAGCGGGTGCGTCCGCGCACGCTGATCAGTTTCATCGCGGGCGCCATCGGCGGGTACTTCCTGCTGACGCAGCTCACCCATATCGAGTTCGGGCCACTGATCTCCAACGCGCAGTGGGGCTGGGTGGCGGCAGCCGCGCTGTTCTCGGCGGCCAGCTACTTCGCCGCCGCCCTGGCGCTGCTGGGGTTCGTGCCGGAGCGGGTGCCGTACGTCAGGACGGTGGCGGCGCAGGTGGCCGGTTCCTTCGTGAAGATCGTCGCCCCGGCGGCGGTGGGCGGTGTCGCCCTGAACAGCCGGTTCCTCCAGCGTGCCGGGGTGCGGCCGGGGCTCGCGGTGGCGAGTGTCGGCGCGTCCCAGCTGTTCGGGCTGGGCTGCCACATCCTGATGCTGCTGGCGTTCGGCTATCTCACCGGTACCGAGAAGACGCCCTCGCTGTCACCGTCCCGTACGGTCATCGCGGGTCTGCTGACGGTGGCGGTGCTGGTGCTGGTGGTGACCTCGGTGCCGTTCCTGCGGAAGTTCCTCTTCACGCGCGTGCGGTCGCTCTTCGCGGGTGTCGTGCCGCGGATGCTCGATGTGCTGCAACGCCCGCAGAAGCTGGTCACCGGCATCGGTGGCATGCTGCTGCTGACCGCCTGCTTCGTGCTGTGCCTGTACGCCTCCGTCCAGGCGTTCGGCGACGGGACGACGTCGGTCAGCCTCGCCGGCGTGGCGGTGGTCTTCCTCGCGGGCAACGCGCTGGGGTCGGCGGCGCCCACCCCGGGTGGTGTGGGCGCGGTCGAGGCGACCCTGACGGTCGGTCTGATCGCGGTCGGCCTGCCCAGCGAGGTCGCCGCGCCCGCGGTCCTGTTGTTCCGGCTGCTGACCCTGTGGCTGCCGGTTCTCCCGGGGTGGCTGGCCTTCAACCACCTCACCCGCAAGGAAGCCCTGTAGCGGGCAGCGACGAACACACACCGAACAACTCAACAAAACAACAGGTCAGAAGGTTATCCACAGGCTTCCGTGACGAACGCTGGATCTGCCTACCATGGCCTGACCGCCATCCGCCGCACGGTGCGGACGGCCCGCGAGGGGAATGTGGCACATGACGCGTTTCGTACGGTGGACGGCTCTGGCGGCCTGTGCCGCGCTGCTGACGGCGGGATGCAGCGGCGGCTCCTCCGACGACGGCTCGGACGACCAGGACAGGAGCGGCGGGACGGCGATCGGCTGGGGGCCCTGTGAGGCCTCCGGGGACACGCCCGCACCCGGTGAGGAATGGCAGTGCGGCACGCTCGAGGTACCGCTCGACTGGTCGGAGCCGGACGGCAGGACGATCGGGCTGGCGCTGATCCGGGCGAAGGCCACGGGGGACGACCGCCTCGGATCCCTGCTGTTCAACTTCGGCGGCCCCGGCGGCTCCGGCGTGTCCGGGATGCCTTCCTACGCCACCACCGCCTCGCAGCTGCGCGAGCGGTACGACCTGGTGAGCTGGGACCCGCGCGGGGTGGCCGCAAGCGAGGGCATCCGCTGCCGGGACGACGAGGAGATCGAGGCGGCCGAGTCGGTGGACTTCACCCCGGACACCCCGTCCGAAAAGCAGGCGTACCTCGCGGACGCCACGGACTTCGGAAAGGGCTGCCGGGAGTCGGCCGGCGAGCTGCTGGCCCATGTGTCGACCACCGACACCGCTCGTGACATGGACCGCATCCGGCAGGCTCTGGGCGACGACAGGCTCAACTACTTCGGGATCTCCTACGGCACCGAACTCGGCGGCGTCTACGCCCACCTCTTCCCGAAGAAGGTGGGGCGGCTCACTCTCGACGCGGTGGTCGACCCGACCGCCGACACGGTGGGGCACGCCCAAAACCAGACCCGTGGCTTCCAGCGCGCGCTGGACAACTATCTGAAGTCCACCGGCCGGGACCCCGGGCAGGGGTCGCGTGAGATAGCGGAGCTGCTGGACCGGATCGACGCCGAGCCGCTGCCGACGTCCTCGCAGGGGCGGGAGCTGACCCAGTCGCTGGCACTGACCGGCATCGTCCTCCCGTTGTACAGCCAGACCAGCTGGCCGGTGCTGACCAGCGCCCTGGAAGCGGCCGAGGAGGGCGACGGCTCGGAGCTGCTGGCGCTGGCCGACGGCTACAACGAACGGGACGCGTCGGGGAAGTACGGCACGACGACCCACTCGCAGCGGGCCATATCGTGCCTGGACGACAAGCAGCGGATGACGGCGGCCGAGACGGAGGAACTGCTGCCGGAGTTCGAGCGGCTGTCGCCGGTGTTCGGCCCGTTCCTCGGCTGGGACACGGCCGGCTGGTGCCACGACTGGCCGGTCCCCGGTCAGCACGACACCCCGGAGGTGAGCGCGCCGGGTGCCGCGCCGGTCCTGGTGATCGGCAACACCGGCGACCCCGCCACCCCGTACGAGGGCGCGCGGCGGATGGCGGACGAGCTGGGCGAGGGCGTGGGAACCGTGCTCACCTGGAAGGGCGAGGGCCACGGCGCGTACGGCAGTGGGAGCGACTGCGTCGACTCCACCGTGAACGCGTATCTGCTGGACGGCACGGTGCCGGAGGACGGCAAGGTCTGCTCTTGACGACGGCGGGGGCTTCGCGCACCCGTGGTGCGTGCGCGAAGCCCTCGCCGAAAACGCCCGGGACCGGGGCCCTGTCCGGGGTCGCGGTGGCGACCCCGGCGTCAGGCGCCCCGGGGATCGGTCAGTAGATCGGCTTGGCCGGCTCGATCTGGTTGACCCAGCCGACGACGCCGCCGCCGACGTGGACGGCGTCGGCGAAGCCCGCGGACTTCAGGACCGCGAGGACCTCCGCACTGCGGACGCCCGTCTTGCAGTTCAGGACGATCTTCTTGTCCTGCGGGAGGCTTTCCAGGGCGCTGCCCATGAGGAACTCGTTCTTCGGGATCAGCCGGGCGCCGGGGATGGAGACGATCTCGAACTCGTTCGGCTCGCGGACGTCGATGATCTCGATGTTCTCGCCGTCGTCGATCCACTCCTTGAGCTGCTTGGGAGTGATCGTGGAGCCGGCGGCCGCCGCCTGGGCCTCGTCGGAGACGACGCCGCAGAAGGCCTCGTAGTCGATGAGCTCGGTGACGGTCGGGTTCTCGCCGCAGATCGCGCAGTCGGGGTCCTTGCGGACCTTGACCTGGCGGTACTGCATCTCCAGGGCGTCGTAGATCATCAGGCGGCCGACCAGCGGCTCACCGATACCGGCGAGGAGCTTGATGGCCTCGTTGGCCTGGATGGAGCCGATGGACGCGCACAGCACACCCAGGACACCGCCCTCGGCGCAGGAGGGGACCATGCCGGGGGGCGGGGGCTCCGGGTAGAGGCAGCGGTAGCAGGGGCCGTGCTCGGACCAGAACACGGAGGCCTGGCCGTCGAAGCGGTAGATCGAGCCCCAGACGTAGGGCTTGTTCAACAGCACGCACGCGTCGTTGACCAGGTAGCGGGTCGCGAAGTTGTCCGTGCCGTCGACGATGAGGTCGTAGTCGCTGAAGAGGCCCATCACGTTGTCGGCCTCGAGGCGCTCCTCGTGGAGGACCACGTTCACGTAGGGGTTGATGCCCTTGATCGTGTCGCGCGCGGACTCGGCCTTGGGCCGGCCGATGTCGGCCTGGCTGTGGATGATCTGTCGCTGCAGGTTCGACTCGTCGACCTCGTCGAACTCCACGATGCCGAGCGTGCCCACGCCCGCCGCGGCCAGATACATCAGCCCCGGCGAACCCAGGCCACCGGCGCCGACGAACAGCACCTTGGCGTTCTTCAGCCGCTTCTGCCCGGCCATCCCCACGTCGGGGATGATCAGGTGGCGGGAGTACCTGCGGACCTCGTCTACGGTGAGCTCGGCGGCCGGCTCGACCAGGGGTGGCAACGACACGGGGACTCCGTTGGTCGGTCAATCACTACGGTTGTTCTTCCCCCCAACAGTGCCATGGCCTTTTTCATTCCGAGACACCCATCCCGACCTGCGAGACAACATCGTCCCAGTAGCCGGGCAGCTGCTCCCAGTGGCCGATGTTGCCGTCGTGGTCGGTGAACCGGACAGTCGCGGCGCCCTGCCGGCGGGCGATGCGCGGCGCCTCCTCCAGACGCGGCACCGGACCACGCGACCCGGGCGGGCACAGTGCAAGGGCCCCCCGAGTGGCAGAAACGCTCGGGCGGATGGACTGCGGTCCACTCGGCCACCTGTGACCAGCGGTAGTCGCGCCACGGGCCGGAGAAGGTGACCGGCTGGTCGGCGATGTCCGCGTGACCCGGGTGCGGGTGGGTTCCGTGGCCGAGGACGATGTGGGCATCGTCATGGATCGCCCGGAGCGTACGGACCACGCGCCGGACCTCGGGGAGCCCGGCGCGGTCCGCGGGGCAGTGGTCCAGGAGGAATCCGTCGGCCTGGTACCAGTCGATGAACCGGTGGTCGTCCGAGACCAGCTCACCGAAACCCCGGAGACCGTATGCCGGGTCGAGATGGCCCAGAATGCGGACACCGGCGTTGCGCAGGCGGCCGGCCGCTTCCAGGCAGCTCGGATCGGGTCGCGCTCCGGGTCCCTCGGCCACGTTCAGGACGACCCGGTGCAGCGGGGCTCGCGCCTCCCGGGCGGGTGAGCGCGTTCCATTCGGCCGGAGCGAGGAGAGGATGCGCCAGACCGGGCACGCCGAAGCCGGTGCGGGCAGCGGTGCCGGTGCTTGTGCCCCTGCCGGCCCCGGGCCTGCTGTCGCCCGCGGCGGCCGACCGGCCGGGGCGGACCGAACCGCCCGGGTGGTTCCGGTTGGTCAGATGCGGCATGCCGCCTCCATCCAGATGTCGGCGAGGGACTCCTCGAGATTGATCCGGGGCCGCCATCCGAGCCGGTCGCGCGCGGTGCGCACGTCCGCCTGCTGCCAGCTGCCGCAGCCGTCCGGGTAGGGGAACGCGACCGCGGCCGTGTGCTGGTCGGACTCGCCGCGGGGGTGCCCGATGGCCGGCCTCGGATGCGGGGGGTGGGCGGTGTGCCCCGCGTGACCGCCGTGCCCGCCGTGCGCGGAGTGGGAGAGGTGAGCACCGGGCGAGCCGTCGAGCTCGTTCAGAACGCCGCTGTATCCGGCCACCCGGGCGAGCACCCCGGCAGCGTCCCGCAGGCGGACGGCGCGACCCGAACCGATGTTGATGACCCCCTGCGCGGCGGAGAGCGAGGCCGCGTGGACGGCGCGCGCCACGTCCCGGACGTCGACGAAGTCGCGCTGGACGCCGAGGCCGCCGAGCTTCAGTTCGCCGTCACCGGACTGCATCGCACGGCGCATGGCCTCGGCGAGGCGGCCGAGCGGCGAACCGGCGGGGGTGCCGGGGCCCGCGGGTGAGAAGACCCGCAGGACCACGGCGTCCAGGCCGGAGCCGAGGACGAGTTCGGTCGCGGCGAGCTTGCTCACTCCGTACGGACCGCCGGGGCGGGGGACGGCGTCCTCCGCCGTGGAGGAGTTGGGCTGGCTGGGTCCATACTCGGCGCTGCAGCCGATCTGCACGAGCCGGGCGCCGCAGCCGCTGCGGCGCAGGGCCTCGCAGACGGTGGCCACGGCGACGGTGTTGTGCCGGGTGAGGTCGCGGGCTCCGCCGCGGGTGGTACCGGCGCAGTTGACCACGACGCCGGGGTGCACGGCGTCGAGGAAGCGGGTGAGCGCACCGGGGCTGCCGGTGGCGAGGTCGAAGCGGACGTCGGCGTCGTCGCCGCGGCCGAGAGCGGTGAGCTGGACGGCCGGGTCGGCGAGCAGACGGTCGGCGACGAAGCGGCCGAGGTAGCCGCCTGCTCCGATCAGCAGGACTCTCATCGGGCGGCTCCTGTGACGACCGAGGCCGCTGGGCGGGCGATCATGCGGGATCTCCTTGGGGTGGGGCCTCCGGCTGGGCGTGGGCCGAGGCTCGGGTGAGGGTGCGTGCTGCGTGGATCAGAAGGGTCAGGGCGGCCGCGCCGCAGATGAGGGTGGGGACGCCGCTGGGGTCCCAGGCGGCGACCAGGGTTTCCACGGGGGTGGCCAGCGCCCCGCAGCCGGGCAGGCGGGCCGTGAAGACCACGGCCAGGACGGCCCCCTGGGCGAGGGCCGCGGCGACGAGGACCACCTTCGGCGCGTGGGTGAAGCCGTGGAGGGCGAGGAGGCGGGCCAGGAAGAAGAGGGCGCCCAGGGTGAGCACTTCGTGGAGGGTGAAGGGCTCGTCCAGGGCCGTGGCGCAGAGGGCGAAGAGCGCGGCCAGGGCGCACAGGAACAGGGCGAAGGCGCCGAACAGCAGGGGGCGCACGGAGTCGGCGAAGTCCTCGAGACCGCGGCTGGCCGCGACCTTGCGGCGGGCCCGTACGGCGAACAGCCGGGCGCTCCAGGCCCCGGGGGCGAAGGCCAGGGTGAGGGCCAGGGCCGGGGCGACGGCGAGCGCCCAGCCGCCGCCGGTGACACCGGTGGGCGGGCCGTCGGGACCGCCGGTGATCGCGGTGTGGAGCAGGCCGTCACCCAGGAGGGCGTATCCGACGAGCCAGCAGGTCCAGGCCGCCGTGCCCGTGGTGGGTGGACTGGACGCGGCGGGCGTGGTGCCGAGGGGCCTGCCGCGTCGCAGGGCCGCGCGCATGGCCAGGGCGATGGCGAGGACTCCCGCGGAGACGGCGTAGACGCGGGTCTGGCCGTGGGTGAGGCGCAGAGCGGCCACCGACGCGAGGCAGAGGGCGCCGGGGAGCAGGGTGAGGAGGACCCAGCCGGCGCGGAGCCCGGGGGCGGCCCTGTCGGCGGAGGGGCGGGAGACGTCGCCGTCGCGCGGGATGCGGGCGTACAGCTCCTCCGCCAGGGAGAAGACGTCCCGGTGCCGGAAGCGTGCGGCGGTCCGGTCGGTGACGCCGTGCGCCTCGAGGCCCGCCGCGATCTCCAGGGCATCCACCGCGCGTTCGCACAGCTCGCGGTGGCGGTGCAGCAGCGCCTTCACGGGGTCGGCGGTGCCCTGGCCGGGGCCGGGCCGCGCGGTCTCGCGGTCCAGTTCGTCCAGGCCCGTCATCGCGCCGCCTCCGTCACGGGGATGGGCGACGCGTCCGCCACCGGGGTGGTCGCGGACCGAGCCGGGGCGGTGGCCCGCACGGGCGTGTCCGTGGCCCAGGCCGGGACGGTGCGGGACGGCCGGTGGGAGGTGAGGTCGGCCCAGCGGCCGGGGACATGGGCCTCGGCGGGAGCGGCGAAGGGCAGGGGATCACCGGTGGCGTTCAGGAGGACGTGGCGGACCGGGGTGCGCGCGACGATCTCCAGGTACAGGTCGTGGAACGCGGCGACGTTCTGCTCGACGGTGAACAGTTCGAGCGCGCGGGCGCGCGCGGCGGCACCGAGGCGCGCGCGCCGCTCGGGGTCGCGCAGCAGCGACACGCACGCCTCGGCGAGTGCTCGCGGATCGCGCGGGGGTACGACGAGTCCGGTGCCGCCGATGACCTCGACCACGGCGCCGACGTCCGTGGACACCGTCGCGCGGCCGGCGAACATCGCCTCGACGAGTCCGGCGGGGAAGCCTTCGACGACGCTGGACAGGACGGTCACGGCGCCCGCTGCGTACGCGTCGGCGGGGCCGGTGAGCCCCGGGCCGCCGATCTCCTCGAAGGACACCGGACCGGCGCCGTCGGCGTGCGGGTCCTCGGCTCCGTCCGGGAAGAGCCGCGCGGCCAGGTCCCTGCAGTGCTCGAGGTAGGGGGCGCCCTCGGGGCCCGCCGGGCCGCCGATGATCCGCAGGCGGGCCGAGGGCTCGGCCGTACGGACCCCGGCGAACGCGTGCAGCAGCGAGACCAGGTCCTTGGCGGGTTCCACCCGGCCGGTCCAGACGAGGGTGTGCGGGTCGGCGCGCTCCGGCGACTCGCCCGCCTCCGCGAAGGGCGCCGCGTCCATGCCGGGATGGACCGTACGGACCTTCGTCCGGTCGGCTCCGCAGCGTTCCTGCCAGCGGCGGGTGTGCGAGTTGCCCGGGGTGATGAACGCGGCCCGCCGGTAGGTTTCGGCGGCGAGCCGGCCGTGGAAGGCCGCGAGCAGGGACCGGACGGCGGATGAGGAGTCCGGCCGGGTCAGGTAGTGCGTGCGCAGCCGGACGCCGTACTCGGTCACCAGCAGGGGGACGCCGAAGAAGTGGCCGGCGAGCAGACCCGGCAGGGCGGCCGTGCCGCCGGAGGCGGCGTGGCACAGGTCGACCGCGCCGAGCCCGTCCTCCTCGTGCCAGTCGAGGGAGAGGGGGCGCAGGGCCTGGTGCAGGTGCGCGGCCACGGCCAGCAGGTCCGGCACCCGGGCCTCCCGCACGGCGGGCAGCACGCGGGGCGCACGGCAGGCGCGTTCCAGGGCGCGTACGGCGGTCTCGGAACGGAGGGCGGCGGTGAGACCGCCTTCCTCGCGGGCGAGTTCGGCGAGACCGAACAGCGCCCCGGCGAAACGGTCCGCCTCGGCCTGGGTGCGGGTCGTCCCTGTCGTTCCGGCGCCCCCGGGGCCCGCGTCGGGTGCCACCGCGGGGGTCGCCGTCGCGGAGCCGGACGCGCAGAGGACGGCGACGAGTTCGCCGTAGTGCTCGGCGAAGCGCCGGCGCGCGCGCCTGCCGTACACCACCCCGTCGTCCTCGGCCGTCCACAGCGGCGCGGTACGCACCCGGCCGACCTGCGGCGGCAGCGGCACCCAGCCGTCGTCCTCCTGGGCCTGGCTGCGACTGAACGCGTAGACGTCGAACTCGTGGTGTCCGAGTCCGCGCACGAGACGGTCGCACCAGAGTCCGGCGTCACCGCTCACATACGGATAGCCACCCTCCGTAAGCAGTCCGATGCGCACGAGTGCACCCCCGATCTCCCGTATGGGGAGCCGCCGTTGACCCGGCGGCTCGCAGCGGGACGAACGTATGCGGACAAGGTGGTGGCGTGATGGACGGTTGTCCGTCGCACCATCAGAAGGGGTGAACGGTCGTAACTTTCCCGTGTGGGGTGCGTTGGGTCACGCTAGGGGGTCGGATACCGTCAGCTGTTCGGATACGCCCAGGCGTTGGGCCGGCAGCTGATTCCGTCGTGTTCGAGGAACTTGGTCTGCTGCTGCATGACCGGGGCCAGATCGCCGTCCTTGTCACAGGTGACGTGGTTGTACCCGAGGCGGTGGCCGACCTCGTGGTTGATCAGCATCTGGCGGTAGGCGAGCAGTTCGTCGCCGTACGTCGCGGCACCCCGCGCCCAGCGGAACGCGTTGATCATCACGCGTTCGGTGGACGCCGAGTCGCAGGACACGTTGTCGACCGTGGTGTCCAGGCCGGACTTGGCGCACCACTCGGCGGTCGTCGCGGGGCCGGCGAGGGTGATGACGAAGTCGGGGCGGCCGGAGTGGATGCGTTCGAAGGTGCGGGCGCCGTTGTGCGCCCAGCTGCGGTCGTCGTTGAGCGTCCTGTGCACCGCCTCGGCGAAGAGTGCCCCGTCGAGGCCGAGTCCCCGCTCCACGTCCACGCGGTAGGTGATCTTCTGCCCCTTGCCGGGCCCTTCGGCGATGCCGGTGATCGCGTCGAACTTCCCCGAGCCCTCGGCCGTGGCGCTGAGCGGGAACCTCTTGTCCATCTTCTGCGCGTACGTCAGCGGCTCGGCGCGGGGGGCTCCCGGGGAGGTGCCCCGATCGTCGCCCGCGCCCCCGCCCACACCGGGGTCCCGGACGTCGCGCGCCGCCTGTTCGGGGGCGGACTGCGCCTGGAGGCCGTCGGAACCGTCGCGCTCGTCGGCGACCTGGCCGGCCACGACGACCGCCAGCACGGTGGTGACGGCGGCGGCCGCGATCCCGGTGAACGCGCGCCCCTTGGCGCCCTTGCCCTGCTCCGGCGCCCCGGTGGGTGGCGTGTCGCCGGGACCGGCCTGGGCCCCCGTGGCCGAGGCGGGACTCCAGTCCGTGACGGCGGTACAAGGATCCGTGGGGTGTGCGGGGCCCACACCAAAGGCCGGGCGGATCGTGGCGGGCGGACGGGGCGTGAGGACGTCGTCGCCCTCACCGAAGGCGTCGAGGTAGTCCTGCCGCGGGCCCTGTCGGCCTCGCGGCCCCCGTGGCCCGCGCGGTTGCTCGGGCGGCGCCTGGCGCTGCCCCGGCAGGGGTACGGCCCGGCCGGCCGACCGGGCACCCGCGCCGCGTCCCCCCACCTCTCCCCAGCCGCCGCCGGGTTCCCGCTGCTCGGGGTGGCCGCCGCCACGGGCGGCTCGCGGAACGTCGTACGCGGGGGTGCCGTCGGGCAGTCGGGGGAAGCCGTGGGCGGGCGTGCCGTCGGGGAAGCGAGGCACTCCCCGCGCCGGTGTCCCGTCCGGAAGCCGGCCGTCCGGTGGCCGCCGTGCCCCGTGGGCGGGGGTTCCGGGCCCCTCGGGTATGCCGTCACCCCGCGCTCCCCGCCCGGGTGAGCCGTACGGGCCGGGCGGGGTGGGTGGGCTGTACGCACCGGTTCCGCCGGAGGCCGCCCCCTGTCCCGGGGGCGTCGTACCCCGCGCCGGGCGGGCGTCGCCCTTGGGCGCGGGTCCACGGCGGCTGTGGCGTCCCACGTCGCGCCTCAGCCCCTCAGGTTGTCGGCGGTTGGCCCGCCGGCGGCGGTCCCGTCCGCGGTGATACCGGCGGCCGAGCCCGGGGCGCCCTTCGCACCCGGCTCCAAAGTATCCCCCTCCTCCGCCGGATCCGTTGCATCCGCGAGGAGTTCACGGAACGCGGCGGCCACCGCCTCGGGGTATTCCATCATCGCCACATGCCCCGCTTCGGGCAGGGTGACCAGCCTGGAGTCGCGGAACGCGCGGGCCGCGCGCCCGGCCATCCGGAAGCCGACGAGCTGGTCCCGTCCGCCGTACAGCAGCAGGGTCGGCGCGAGCACCCGCTCGGCCTGGCGCCACAGCCCGTGCCGGCCGCCGAGGGTGTACGCGTTGACGAGGCCCCGCGCGGAGCGGGCCATGGCATCCCAGAAGTACGGCAGCCGCAGCCGGCGTTCCATCTCCTGCACGGCGTGGCGGAACGCCTCCGGTGTCACCTGCCCGGGGTCTCCGTAGCAGAGCGCCACGACGCCGCGGACGCGCTGTTCCGCCGACCATCCCCGGGTGATCCGGGTGAACAGCGGGGCCACCCCGGGCACCGCCAGCAGTCCCGTCGGCACGGCGGTGCGCTGCACGCGCAGTTCGGGAAGGGCCGGTGACACGAGCGTGAGCGTCCGGACGAGATCGGGGCGCACGGCGGCGACACGGGTGGCGACCGCGCCGCCGAGCGAATTGCCCAGGAGGTGCGCGGGGCCGCGCCCGGCCGCGTCGAGATAACGGATCACCGCGCGGGCGTGCGCCGAGATCGAGTAGTTGCCGTCGTCCGGCGGCGGCGAGTTGCCGAAGCCGGGAAGGTCGACGGCCTCGCTGTGGACGATGTCGTCCAGGAGGGGCATCAGCGTGGACCAGTTCTGCGACGACCCCCCGAGCCCGTGGATGTGGAGTGCGGGCGGGAGTCCTTCGCGCGCGGGCGGCCTCGACCGCACGGACAGGGTGACGCCCGGAAGTTCGACCGACCTGAGACGCTCGCCCTCGGCGACCCTCACGGCGGCCTCTTCGGAAAGAATGGTCGTGGGCGGCACGGACGGCAGGTCGGTCGAAGACATGCCGCAATGTTACGAGACGATCACGCCGGGACTCGTGTGCCGGCGGTCACAGACCCGCCGGCCCCGCCGCGTGCACACGGCGTCACGTCCCGGTCGCGGATCGCACGACGCCCGGATCGGGTGTCTCCCTGGCTCGAACCGAGGGCACTCGTATGTGACCCCCGCACGGTGCGGGGACGTTCGCAGGAAGGGAGCCCAGCCATGGCATCAGATCCCACCGATCCCGAGACGTTCGAGGAAGCCGACGCCGCCCGCGAAGACCTGGAGTACGGTGTCGAGGCGCCGGAGGCCGACGCGGCCGAGCAGCACGCGGGCCTCGCCCCGGACCGTGACGAGCCGCTGACCGACGCCGACACCGACCGCGCCAACGAGGCGGACCTCGCCGAACAGGCCAGGGTCGTCTCCCTCGACGAGGACGACTACCGGTGACGGCGCCGAGGGAGCCGGGGAGGTCGCAGAAGGGCCACTCCACGGGAAAGGTCCACGCGGAAACGAGGTCTCGCCTTGCCCTCTCTGGCAGCTTTTGAAACCGTCCATGCGGCTTTCGGCGTCGTCCGGTCCGTGAAATCCTGCGCTCTCACCGCGCACAGCACGGTTACCGAAAAGTACGATGACGGCGCGGCTCACACCGCATGTGGACGACAATGGGAGGCGGCGTGACAGCCATCGAGCAGACAGAGACCGTGCGCCCGAGGGGCACACGCCTGCCGCGCCGTGCCCGACGGAACCAGCTGCTGGGCGCCGCCCAGGAAGTGTTCGTCGCGCAGGGTTACCACGCGGCGGCGATGGACGACATCGCCGAGCGTGCGGGCGTCAGCAAGCCGGTGCTCTACCAGCACTTCCCGGGCAAGCTCGACCTGTATCTGGCGCTGCTGGACCAGCACTGCGAGTCGCTGATCCAGTCGGTGCGTCACGCGCTCGCGTCGACGCACGACAACAAGCAGCGCGTACGGGCGACCATGGACGCCTACTTCGCGTACGTCGAGGACGACGGTGGCGCCTTCCGGCTGGTCTTCGAGTCGGACCTGACGAACGAGCCCGCGGTGCGCGAGCGGGTCGACCGGGTCACCAACGACTGCGCCGAGGCGATCTGCGACGTCATCGCCGAGGACACCGGGCTGTCGCGCCAGGAGTCGATGCTGCTCGCCTCGGGGCTGGGCGGTCTGGCCCAGGTGGTCGCGCGGTCCTGGCTGCACAGCGACCGCAGCGTGCCGCGCGACCAGGCGGTCCAGCTGCTGACCTCGCTGGCCTGGCGGGGCATCGCCGGATTCCCGCTGCACGGCAGCGAGCAGCAGTTCTGACAGCGCCGGGCCGCGGATGCCGGCGGGCGGGGGCGGCCGTTTGTTCCCGTCCGCTGTTCGCTCCTGGCGTTGCGGGGGCTGAGCGTGCACATCGCCTCACCGGGCTAATGTGTGCTGAGTACGGCGCGGAAGGCCGCGCACTTCACTGACCGTCGGAGGGACATAGCCGTGGAGGTCAAGATCGGCGTGCAGCACGCGCCCCGCGAGATCGTTCTGGAGAGCGGTCAGAGCGCCGAGGAGGTCGAGCGCGTGGTGGCCGAGGCGCTGGCCGGGAAGTCTCAGCTGCTGAGCCTCGTGGACGAGCACGGCCGCAAGATCCTGGTCCCGGCCGACCGTCTCGCATACGTCGAGATCGGCGAGCCGGCCCCGCGCAAGGTGGGCTTCGGCGCACTGTAGGCGACGGCCGGCAGACACACCGGCGGGCATGGAAGGGCCCGGCGGCTCGGCACCCCGAGCCGCCGGGCCCTTCCATGCCCGCGCTCCGCACCTTTCGGATGCTCCGGCGCTCCGCTCTGCGCGTCTGCTCCGTTCGGCTTCTCCCCCGTGCCGTTCACCTCTGCGCACCCCGCCGTTCCCCCTGCCGCCCGGCGCCGTCTTCGCTCTTCACGGACGGGGCCCGGGTCCCTTACAGGGGAGGATTGGATTCCGCAGGTCAGGGGTAGGACGGGCTACGACCGATGTGAGCAGGCCGGCTATGCGGGAGGGACCCCGAACATGCTCTTGGAAGCGCTCGGTTCAGCGATCCTCGGCCTGGCTCTGGCATGGGCGGCCACGCGCCGCCTGCCGCACCGCCTCCCCGCCCGCACGCTGGTCCTGTCGACCGGGGTGGCCGGGGCCCTGTTCGGCGCCTTCCTCACGCACAGCGCGCTGGACGCGGGCCGCCTGCCGGCGGTCCTGTTCGGGGCGGCGATCGTCTCCGTGGCGTCGCTGTCACTGCTGCTGCGCCCCGCGGGCGGGCTCCGCGGCCGATCGGCGACCGCCTGACCGGCCGCCGAAACCGGTTCCGCCGACACGACACCTCCTGTCCTGGAGCTCCACGGGGCCCAGGAGCCCGGCGGAGCCGGACGATTCTCAGGCCGCCAGGCCCAGGGCCGCCATCCGCTTGGTGTGGGCCTCGGTGATCCGGGAGAACATCCGGCCGACCTCTGCGAGGTCGAATCCGTCCGCGACACCGCCGACGAGCATCATCGACAGCGCGTCCCGGTCGGCCACGACCCGCTGCGACTGGGACAGCGCCTCACCCATCAGCCGCCGCGCCCACAGTGCGAGCCGCCCGCCCACGCGCGGGTCCGCGTCGATCGCCGCGCGCACCTTCTCGACGGCGAACCCGCCGTGCCCGGTGTCGTCGAGCACGCCCAGCACCAGCGCGCGGGTGTCGGAGTCCAGCCTGGCCGCGACCTCCCGGTAGAAGTCGCTGGCGATCGAGTCGCCGACGTAGGCCTTGACGAGCCCCTCGAGCCAGTCGGAGGGCGCCGTCTGCTTGTGGAAGCCCTCGTACGCGGCCACGAACGGCTCCATCGCGACGGTCGGCTCCTGGCCGATCCCGGCCAGCCGGTCGCGCAGCCGCTCGAAGTGGTGGAACTCGGCCGACGCCATCTTCGCCAGCTCCGCCTTGTCCTCCAGCGTGGGCGCCAGCTTGGCGTCGTCCGCGAGCCGCTCGAACGCCGCCAGTTCCCCGTACGCGAGCGCGCCGAGCAGGTCCACGATGGCGGCGCGGTACTGCGGGTCGGCGGAGGCGACCGCCCAGTCCATGGCGGCGACGCCGGTCGGCGCGGCGGGGGTGTCGGGGGTGTCCGTGACAGGGTCGGGCATGTCAGAGCTCGTCATAATCCGCACAATAGCCCGCTTGTCGCGGGCCGTAAGGCGCTGGTCAACACGTGTGATGACGACTACGTGGCCAGATCGGCCATGGCGTGTGCGCGAATTCGGGGTATGGTGGTAATGCGCCTGCCGAGTACTCTGACGTAGTCGACGGGGCGCACGTATGAGGATGCCCGGTCGGAGGCCCGATCGGCTCCGCCCCGACCGCTCTCCCTGACCGTACGGCACATTGCGTACGACGATCGGAGGGACCCTCAGCGGTACGAGCGCTAGAGCGTCGGCAGTGGTCCCGTGCCCTACGGCATCCCCGTAAGGCAGCCGACGTCCCCGGCATGGTCCATAGACGACCCCCGCGCTCGCCTCGCACCGCGCACACAGAAGAGGCAGCACCCTGACTACGTTCCGAGAGCTCGGGATTCTCCCCGAGACCGCCGAAGCCCTTGAAGCCGTCGGCATCATCACCCCCTTCCCCATCCAGGAGATGACGCTCCCCGTGGCCCTGTCGGGCTCGGACGTCATCGGCCAGGCCAAGACCGGTACCGGCAAGACGCTGGGCTTCGGCCTTCCGATCCTCGAGCGCGTGACCGTCCCCGCGGACGTGGAGGCGGGCCGCGCGAAGCCCGAGGACCTCACGGACACGCCGCAGGCGCTCGTCGTCGTCCCCACCCGCGAGCTGTGCACGCAGGTCACCAACGACCTGCTGACCGCCGGCAAGGTGCGCAATGTCCGCGTCACCGCGATCTACGGCGGACGGGCCTACGAGCCGCAGGTCGAGGCCCTGAAGAAGGGCGTCGACGTGATCGTCGGCACCCCGGGCCGCCTGCTCGACCTGGCCGGGCAGAAGAAGCTGAACCTGAAGGACGTCAAGGCCCTCGTCCTCGACGAGGCCGACGAGATGCTCGACCTGGGCTTCCTGCCCGACGTCGAGAAGATCATCAACCTGCTTCCGGCCCGCCGCCAGACCATGCTGTTCTCGGCGACGATGCCGGGCGCGGTCATCGGGCTGGCCCGCCGCTACATGTCGCAGCCCACGCACATCAGCGCCACCTCGCCGGACGACGCGGGCGCGACCGTCGCGAACACCACGCAGTTCATCTACCGCGCGCACAACATGGACAAGCCCGAGATGGTCTCGCGGATACTCCAGGCGGACAACCGGGGCCTGGTCATGGTCTTCTGCCGCACCAAGCGCACCGCCGCCGACCTCGCCGACCAGCTCAAGCAGCGAGGCTTCGCCTCCGGCGCGGTCCACGGCGACCTCGGCCAGGGCGCCCGCGAGCAGGCGCTGCGCGCGTTCCGCAACGGCAAGGTGGACGTGCTCGTCTGCACCGACGTCGCCGCCCGCGGCATCGACGTCGAAGGCGTCACGCACGTCATCAACTACCAGTCCCCCGAGGACGAGAAGACGTACCTGCACCGCATCGGCCGTACCGGCCGCGCGGGGGCGAAGGGTACGGCGATCACGCTGGTCGACTGGGACGACATCCCGCGCTGGCAGCTGATCAACAAGGCGCTGGACCTGGGCTTCGGCGACCCGCCGGAGACGTACTCCACCTCCCCGCACCTGTTCACCGACCTCGGCATCTCCGAGGGCACGAAGGGGGTCCTGCCGCGTTCGGAGCGCGTCCGCGCCGGGCTCGACGCGGAGGAGATGGAGGACCTGGGCGAGCTGGGCGGCCGTGGTGGCCCGCGCGGACGCGGTGGCCGCAACGAGCGGGCCGACCGCAGCAACCGGGGCGAGCGGGCCGACCGGGGCGACTCCCTGTCCGCGGACCACGAGCGCCCGGCCCGTACGCCGCGCCGCCGTCGCCGCACGCGTGGCGGTACACCGCTGAGCGAGTCGGCGCAGCAGCCGGCGTCCCCGGCCGTCGGGGGCGCCGGCGAAAGCACCGGTGAGGCGGAGGCCGGCACGACTTCCCGCGCCCCGCGTCGCCGTCGCCGTATGCGCGGTGGGGCCGAGGCGACGACGGCCCCGGTGGCCGCCGCGGTCGAGTCCGCCGAGGCCGCCGTCGCGGTGGCGGAGGGCACGACCGGACACGCTCCAAAGACCCCGGAAGTCCTTGAGGCCCCGTCGAACGAGGCCCCGTCGAACGAGGTCCCGTCGAAGCCGCGCCGCCGCCGTTCCCGCAGGTCCGCGGAGACGGCAGCCGTCGTCGACACCGCGGCCGACGCAGCGGTGGCGGTCGCCGTCGCCCCGTCGGCCGAGAGCGCCGCCCCGACCGGGGCGGCCCCGGTGTCCGGTGAGCCCGAGACCCCCGCCGTCGAGCCGCGCCGCCGCCGGACCCGCAAGTCCGCGGCCGCGACTGCGCCTTCGGCTGCCGAGGTAGTGGTGGACACGGCCGAGGCGACCGCGGCATCCACCCCTGAGCCGGTGGAGACCAAGCCTCGCCGCACCCGCAAGAGCGTGGCCAGGGCCCCCGAGGCTGCCGCTGCCGAGGCCGTGCTCGACACCGCCGAAGGCACGGAGGCCAAGCCCCGCCGCCGCACCCGCAAGGCCACCGCGACGGCCGAGGCCGCTGAGACCGCCACGACCGCCGCCGGTATCCCCATCCCGGCCCAGGCCACGTCCGAGACCGAGCCGGAGGCAGCCGCGGCGACCAAGCCCCGGCGCACCCGCAAGACCGCTGCGGCGGCGGAGACGGCTGTGGACACGGCCGAGGCCACCGAGGCCAAGCCCCGGGTCCGCCGCACCCGTAAGGCGGCCACCGCCACGCAGCAGCCGGAAGCCACGGCGGTCGCCACGGCCGAGGCGAAGCCCAAGCGCACCCGGAAGACGGCGGCCGCCAAGGCCGCAGACACCGCTGAGGCTGTCGAGGCGGCCGAGACCAAGCCGCGCCGCCGCGCCCGCAAGGCCACCGCGGACACCGCCGGTATCCCGGCCCAGGCGGCGTCCGAGGCCGAGCCGGAGGCGGCCGAGGCCAAGCCCCGGGTCCGCCGCGCCCGCAAGACCGCTGCGGCGGCCCCCGCGGAGTCCACGGAGGCCTGACGCGCACCCGAGGCGCCGTCCGACGGCCCGGTCCCACACCTGTGGGGCCGGGCCGTCGGCGTCACCCGGCAGGCGTCACCCGGCACCCCGCACGCCCCGCGGCGCCCGCTACCCTCACCCCGTGACCAGCCACCCCGCTCCCGCTCCCGCTCCCCCTCCTTCTCCTTCCCCTGTTGTCACCTCCCCCTCTCCCTCTCCCTTCTCCACGCTGCCGGCCGGCGCTCGGGCGTACCGGCTCCGCACCGCCCGCGGGGAGTTCGCCGTCGTCGACGTGCCGCCGGCCGACAGGCTCGAGCCGAAGGGGGTCGTGCTGTCGCTGCCCGGGTTCACGGGGAGCAAGGAGGACTTCACGCTGGTGCACGGGCCGCTCGCCGCACGCGGGTACCGCAGCGTCGCCGTGGACGGGCGGGGACAGTACGAGTCGGACGGGCCCCTGGACGACGAGTCCGCGTACGCGCGGGCGGAACTGGCGCGGGACGTGCTCGCGCAGGCGGAGGCGCTCGGCGCTCCGCGTGGAGCGGACGTACCGCTGCATCTGGTCGGACACTCGCTCGGCGGCCAGATCGCCCGCGCTGCGGTGCTCGAGGACCACTCCCCCTTCCGTTCGCTCACCCTGATCTCGTCCGGTCCCGCCCGGATCTCGGTCTCCCAGGAGCAGCGCGTGAAGCTGCTGCGGGACGCGCTCTCCCACATGACGATGGCGGAGTGCTGGGAGGCGGTCCTGGCCCTGGGCCCGCCGGAGGAGGTCGGTGGGCCCGCGCGCGGGATCGGCGGCCAGGAGCATCTGCGCCGCCGCTGGCTGGGCACCAGCCCCGCTCAACTACTTGCTACGGGGCTGCAGTTGTGCGTGGAGCCGGATCTGGTCGCCGAACTGGCCGCCGTACCCATGCCGTTCCACGTGCTGTCGGGTGCGCACGACGACACCTGGCCGGTGCCGGACCTCGACTCCATGGCCGTACGCCTGAACGCGCACCGCACGGTCGTCGCCGGGGCCGAACACTCCCCCGCCGTCGACCGGCCCGAGCCCACCGCGCAAGCCCTCGCCGACTTCTGGGACGGCCTCCAGTCCCGCCCCACCGGCAGCGCCGGCATCACCGCCCCCGGGCCCCTCGCCTAGTACTGCGCCTGGAGGTGGGCCCAGAAGCCGTCGCGCAGGGCGCGTCGCAGGTCGGCCTGGCCTCGCAGGGAGTACTGCAGCAGTCCTTCGGCCTCCACCAGCAGGTCCTGGTCGACCGAGCCGGGCAGATAGGGGTGGCCCGGCAGTAGTTCCACCAGCGAGTCCCGCCCGCGTTCGGAGAGCCACTTCGCGGCGATCTGCGCGCCGACGAAGCGGACGTCCTCGCGGGCGGGCCGGCCCGTCGCGGGCTCGTACATGGGGCCCGTGCGCCGGGAGACGTACGGCTTGAAGAAGTCGAGGTCGAAGGTGCGCTGGCTGTCGACCTCCCAGAGCAGGGGCTCGGCCTGGTTTCGGCCCTCGGGCGCCTCTATGCCCCAGAGGTGGACCCGGGCGCCGTACCCCTGGGCGGCCTCGACCGCCGAGACCAGGTCCTCGTCGCCGCCCAGCAGGGCCGCGTCGCTGATGGCGCGGTGCCGGGCCAGTGACTCCAGGTCGGAGCGGATCAGGGAGTCGACGCCCTTCTGCTGGTTGTTGGCGTTGAGGTTGCCCAGGCGGACCTTGACGTCGGGGAGCTCGGCGACGGTCTGCTGCTCGGCGGTGTGGATACGGCGCCTGGCGCCGTCGTACCAGTAGACGCGCAGCAGTCTGCTGTCCGCGAAGATGGTGCGGGCCCGGTCGATGAGCGCGTCGATGAGCCCCTCGGCGTCGAGGTCGAAGGCCCGGCGGTCCTCCGTGCCGGCGACCAGCCGCCCCGCCGCCGCGTACAGATAGCCCGCGTCGACGAAGATCGCGTGCGTGGAGGGCGTCTTCGCCACCTCGGCGAGCATGCGCTGGAGCAGCTCGTTCGTGCGGTCGATACGGGAGTTCAGGTCCGCCAGGTCGTCGTTCATCGCTTCCATTGTCCCGGCGGTCACTGTGCGAACACAACCGGTCCCGGTCGGTCTCCCGCGAAACCCTTACTCGTCAGTATTTAGTCGATCGAAGAATTTCCTTAGCGTAGGGAATGTTTGCAGGGGGCAACTCGTTGAGCACTGATGGAACACGGGCCGTTTCGGACCGTGGCCGACCACCCCAGTAGTTCTCCTTCAGGAGGATGACCAGACGAAGGGAGAAGCCCTTGCGCTTCGAAATCATGCGACTCGACGACATCGACGGCACCGCCGTGGACACCACCGTCGTGGACGCCGCCTCCGTCAACCGCATCGTGCAGCAGGCCGCCGCCATCGGGCAGCGCCTGTGGATCCGCCCGGCCGGCACACCGGCCTCATAACGCAGGACGCCGGGTCCGCACCGACCTTCCGAAGCCCCCGTACCGCCATCGCCGGATACGGGGGCTTCGCGCGTCCCGCGCGCTGCCGCGCGGCGCGGCCGGCACGGGGCGGCCGGCACGGTGCGGTCGACACGGTGCGGTCGGCACGGTCAACCGCCCTGGACCACCTGCGTGACCCCGTTGATGATCTGCTGGACGGCGATCGCGGAGAGCATCATGCCCGCGAGCCGCGTCACCAGGACCACCCCGCCGTCCTTGATGACCCTGATGATCAGCAGCGAGTACCGCATCACCAGCCACAGCACGACGTGGATGGCGAGGATCGCCGCCCACACCGACACCTGGGCCGTGCCGCTGTCGGCCTTCTGCACGGCGAGGATGACCGACACGATCGCGCCGGGCCCGGCCAGCAGCGGCATGCCGAGCGGGACCAGAGCGACGTTGACGTCCTTGGTCTGCTGGGGCTCGTCGGTCTTGCCGGTGAGCAGGTCGAGTGCGATCAGCAGGAGCAGCAGCCCGCCCGCGATCATCAGCGCGGGCACGGACACGTGCAGGTAGTCGAGGATCTGCTGCCCGATCAGCCCGAACAGGACGATCACGCCACCGGCCACGCAGACGGCCTGGAAGGCCATCCGCTTCTGCACCTTGGCGGGCCGGCCCGCGGTCAGGGCCAGGAAGATCGGGGTGATCCCGGGGGGATCCATGATGACGAAGAGGGTCAGGAAGAGGGAGCCGAAGACGGCGACGTCGAACATGACTGCCTTGCTGTGAAACGAGTGAGGGAAGAGGGGTGAAGAGGAGTCAGGAGGGGTGGGCGAGCCGCGAGCAGGGGGCACCGGAAGGACGCGTATTCAGAAGCGCTCGATGCGCAGGCCCGGAGCGAGGAGCCTCAAGGAGCGGAAAGCCCGGGAGGAAAGCGGGCGCCGCCCCCTGCGAGGGGCGGAGCCCAAGGGCGTACGGGCGGGCGGCTCAGACGCCGCCGGCCCCCGGCACCGGGAACGCGCCGGTCGCACGGCGTGTGATCTCGCCGTACACCTCGGGGTCCGTGGTGAACTCCCCGGGCACGCAGTTCTTCCGGCTGCCGTGGTAGTCGCTGGACCCGGTCACGAGCAGTCCCAGTTCCTTCGCGAGGCCCCGCAGCCGCGCCCGGGTGTCGGGGTCGTGGTCCATGTGGTCGACCTCGATGCCGTCGAGACCGGCCCCGGCCAGTTCGGCGATGGCGGACTCCGGCACGGTCCGGCCGCGCTTGCTCGCGGCCGGGTGGGCGAACACCGCCACCCCGCCCGCGCCCTTGACCAGGCGGAGCGCTTCGAAGGGGTCGGTCTCGTGCTTCGTCATGTGGGCCCGGCCGCCGTCGGCCAGCCACTGCGGGGTGAACGCGTCGTTCACCGTCTCCACCACACCCAGCTCGACGAGTGCCGTGGCGATGTGCGGGCGGCCCACCGAGCCGTCGCCGGCGATCCGCGCGACCCGCTCCCAGGTGACGGGCACCCCCAGATCGTTCAGCTTGGCGACCATGCCCCGGGCCCGCGGCACCCGGTCGTCCCGGACCAGCTCGCGCTCGGCGAGCAGCGCCGGTTCCTCGGGATCGAAGAGGTAGGCCAGCATGTGCATGCTGATGCCGTCGTAGCGGCAGGAGAGCTCGGCGCCGGTCACCAGCGTGAGCCCCGCGGGGAGTGCGGCGAGGGCCTCGGCGTGTCCGCGGGTGGTGTCGTGATCGGTCAGCGCGACGACGTCGAGACCGGCGGCGGCCGCCGCTCGTACCAGCTCGGCCGGGGAGTCCGTACCGTCGGACGCGGTGGAGTGGGTGTGCAGATCGATACGCACGACGCGTGGCTCCAAGCGGTGACGGGCGGACGGGGACGCTTCAGGATAACCGCACTTCCACACGTCCACGTCACACCCGAACCCGCCCGGCGCCCCCTACACGCGCACTCCCCCCTGTCCGCGCACTCCGCGTCGACGCGCCCCTCCGGCCCTCCCGCCGCCGCGGGTCACGGCGCCTCCATCAGCCGCGGCGACAGCGCGCCACAGGGCACCAGCTCCACCTCGGCCCCGGCGTCCCGCAGGTCGGTGAGGACCAGTTCGTCGTACATCAGGAGCCCGGACTGCTCGGGCCACACCACCGCCCACAGCCACATCCCGAGCGCCTCGCCCGCGAAGACGGCCCGGTCGTCCGGCGTCTTGGAGACGTGCCAGAGCGGGGTCGGGCGGCCGGCGGCCAGCACCTTGGTGTCGGCGGGCTTCTCGACGTCCAGGTACGGCCCCGGGTCCGGGCCGTCGACTCCCGCGTAGCGCGCGCCGAGTCCGACGCCGAGTTCCTCGGCCACCAGGATCAGCTCGCCCATGCCGCCGAGCGGCCCGGGGCCGGTGCACGCGACGGCGCTGGCACGGCCGCCGCTGCGGTCGTCACCGGCGCTGGCCACACCGCTGAACAGCCAGCCCACCGGCAGCGGCCACGGCATCCACACCGGCACCTGGGTGCGGTGCACGACGACGTCGAGAGCCTCGACGCTCGGCGGTATCACGGGCTGGACCGGATGTACTATGCCGTGCGCATCGCACTGCCAGGCATCGGAGAAGAGGCCGGGAGCCCTGACCCGGCCACCACACTTCGGGCAACTGGGTTCGCCCCTCATAAGGCCCCACGGTCCTACCCTCGCACCGCCACGTCAAGGACGATCACCCGTTCGGACCGAACCGGTCGTCCACCACGGCCGAGGCCGGCCCACCCGCCCCCCGACCGTGCTCCCGGCCGGCACCGGGCCGCCGCGGTCCTCGCCAACCGGGCCGTCGCGACTCGGCGTTGACGGGTCGGCACAGGTGAGCTTGCTCACCCCGGCGAGCGGCCGCCCGCCCCGCCGGGGAGCCGTTCAGTCCAGCGCGACGGAGGCGCGGGCGGGGTGTCTCAGGTCCGTCTCCCGGGTCAGCCAGCGCTCCTGGAGAGCCTGGGCGCCGTGCACCCGCTTCCAGGCGGCCTCGTTCGGCGTCATGGGCAGCAGCGGCAGGAACCGTACGGGCTCCATGGGCTCGTCGAGCGCCAGGTCCTCCACCAGACCGCCCGGCTCGGCGACCAGCACCGAGGTGAACGGGGCCCCGGGCCACAGCGGTTCACCGACGTCCAGGGAGGCACCGGGGGCCACGACCACGCCCTCGACCTGGGGGGACGCGGCGAGCACGGCGAGCGGGCGGAGCACCTTGTCGGTGTCGGCGAGACCGGTCCGTACCGACAGCACGAGTTCCGCGCGCGGGCCCGCGACCGGGTCCGCGATCACCGCCGTGGGGTCGGCCATGGGCTGCGCGGACATGCCGAGGGTGGCGTAGCGCACGATGTCGCCCTCCTGGAAGCGCAGCACCTCGACGCGGTCCGTACCCAGGAAGGTGACCGCCGCGCGCGCGTCCGGTTCACCCAGAGCGGTACGCAACCGGGCTTCGACCAGAGGAAGAACATCTGCCATGCGGCGAGCATAGAACTCGTCGGCGGCAGGCGAAGCGGCGCCTTGACACAGCGGTCGGCTGCTAGTGTGGCCCGGAGGTTCGGGGCAGCACGCAGTAGGCCCCCAGGCAACGCCCAGGCCGTCAGGGCATTTTCAGGGCACTGGGAGAGTCCGCCGGAGCCCCGGTACCGCTGTGACGCTCCCCCTGTGGGGGAATCCCCCCAGGGGGTCAGGATCGTCCCTCACGGGGGACCGGCCGGAGGAGGTGGGGCTGGCATGGACCGAAGTCGACCGTGCAGTAGCACCCGCTCTTCCACCCGTTGATGTAGCTGCTCCGTTCCGGCTGCCACCTCGCATCATCGCGTCTTCATCGGAAGAGCGTTTCGTTTCGTCCCGTCTGATCTGCCCCAGTAGCTGCATCAGCGACGAGACTCGCCACCGCGACGATGCGGTGCTCCCCGCTTTGTGGACGTGCCAAACATCCCCTGCCCCGGCTTTCCCGGAGGCCGGGTCGTCTCTTGGTCAGGACGTCCTCATTCCGGGTGGTTCCACCCGTTGCACCGGCGCCTTTCGTTGCCCGTTTCGCGAAGGAGCCCGCCATGTCGATGATCCGCGACCTGCGCGCCGTGGTCCGTCCCACCCGTGTCTCGCTGCGCAAGGAGAGCAACTCCCCGTACGACACCACCCGTGATCCGGCGACGGCCACCGCGGTCGTCGACTGCGCCATCTACCGCGACGGCCGGCGCGTGGAGACCGACAGCCCGCTCACCCCGCAGGAGGCGATGCGCCTGGTGCGCCGTGACTCGGGCTTCGTGTGGATCGGCCTGCACGAGCCGACCGAGGACGAATTCTCCGGCGTCGCCCGCGAGTTCGGGCTGCACCCGCTGGCCGTGGAGGACGCCGTCCAGGCCCATCAGCGGCCCAAGCTGGAGCGTTACGACGACTCGCTCTTCACGGTCTTCAAGACCATCCACTACCTCGACCACGACCGGCTCAACTCCAGCAGCGAGGTCGTCGAGACCGGTGAGGTGATGTGCTTCACCGGCCGGGACTTCTTCATCACCGTCCGGCACGGCGGCCAGGGCTCCCTGCGTGGTCTGCGGCACCGTCTCCAGGAGGACCCCGAGCTGCTGGCCAAGGGCCCCTCCGCGGTCCTGCACGCCATCGCCGACCACGTCGTCGACGGCTACATCGCGGTCACCGACGCGGTGCAGGACGACATCGACGAGGTGGAGACGGAGGTGTTCTCGCCGGGCCGGGGAGGCACCCCGCGCGGCACCGACGCCGGACGGATCTACCAGCTCAAGCGTGAGGTGCTGGAGTTCAAGCGGGCGGTGTCGCCGCTGCTGCGGCCCATGCAGCTGCTGAGCGAGCGGCCGATGCGGCTGATCGACCCGGAGATCCAGAAGTACTTCCGGGACGTCGCCGACCACGTGGCCCGGGTGCACGAGCAGGTGATCGGCTTCGACGAGCTGCTCAACTCCATTCTCCAGGCCAACCTCGCGCAGGCGTCCGTGGCGCAGAACGAGGACATGCGCAAGATCACCTCGTGGGCCGCCATCATCGCCGTACCGACGATGGTCTGCGGGGTGTACGGCATGAACTTCGACTACATGCCGGAGACGCACTGGAAGTACGGCTATCCGGTGGTCCTCGGTGTGACCGTCGCCCTCTGCCTGGGCATCCACCGCACGCTGAAGCGCAACGGCTGGCTCTGACACCGGCCCCGGGACCGCAGCGGGAACGGGCCCCGGCATCCGGGATCCGGCCCCGCGGCCCTGGATAGGCTGGGCCCATGACAAGTGCGACCAGTGCGCTGTTCGACCGGGCCCTCGTCGAGGAGGCCACCAAGAAGTCCGGCCTCGTCTGGGTCCAGGGACCCGGTGTCCCGGCCCGGCCGCTGTGGCATGTGTGGCACGAGGGTGCGATGTGCCTGGTCGGCGACGGTCCCGGCGAGCAGCCGCTGCCGGGGCTGGTGGACGGCGGGGCGGCCGGGGTGACGGTGCGCAGCAAGGACAAGGGCGGCCGGCTGGTCTCCTGGGCCGCGACGGTCGTGGAGCTGCCCTCCGGCTCCGAGGAGTGGGAGGCGGCGGCCGCCGTGCTCAAGGGCAAGCGGCTCAACGCGCCCGACGGCGAGGCGATGACGGAACGCTGGGCTCGTGAGTGCCGGGTCCTGCGCCTGGAGCCGACCGGGGCGACGGCACCGCTGCCCGACGGCTCCCTGGCCGAGCCCCCGCTGCCGACCCCGGTGACGACCCGGCATCCGGCCCCCGCGGGCCTGCCCCGGCTGCTGGCGGGGCGGAAGAAGCGCCGCTGACCGGCCGCTGCGCCGGTTCTCCTACGACGTCGGGAGCTGCCCCTCGTAATCCAGCGTTTCGTCCTTGGCCGGCCTCTCCAGGGTGAAGTCGGCGCCCCAGGCCGAGAAGGTGAGGGTGCCCGCCTTGCCGGCGCGCACCATGCGCAGTGGGTACGGCTTGCCCTCGAGCGAGACGTCCAGGGTGCCGCCGGAGCCCTTGTCGCCGGTGACGCGGATGCTGCGGACGCCGTCCTGCTCGTGGTGGCCGTCCGTGGCGAGGGCGCCGTGCAGGGTCAGCAGGCTGTCGAGGAGAACGTCCTTGTCCGCGAAGCCGATGAACTTCTTGTACGACGGGTCACCCTCCGGCACCTTCACGTACTTCTCGGCGAGCTTGCCGGCCGCCACCGTGTCCGACGCACCCCCGCCCTCGCCCTTCGCGTCGTCCTCGCCGGCCCCGCCCTCCGCCCGGCCCCAGAACTTGGCGTCGGCCTTCAGGAAGAGTTCGTCGTCGACCTTCAGCAGCCGGAAGGTCTGCCCCCCGGCGGTGACCGATCCGATGCCGCCCTCGGGCTTGAGGCGCATGTCGAGCGCGTACGTACGCCCGCTGGTGACCACGTTCCCGTGCAGTCGCACGGTGTCGACCGACTTGGCGGCCGTCCGCGTCCTGTTCTGGATCTCGGCGGCGGAGAGCCTGCCGACGCCGTTGGTGCCCTTGTTCGGGTCCTCTTCCTCGGAGGAGCATCCCGTGAGCGCCGTTCCGGTCACGAGCAGCACGCACACGGCACCCGCCAGCGTGGCTGTGCGGGAACGGCCCGGGGAGATCGGAGTCACAGGTTGCGCTGCCTCTCTGAGGGGGACCTGAACTGCGTACCGCAGATTACCGGGACCGCACCGGCCCTTTGGAGGCAGTCCGTCCGGACCGGCTCCCGAAGCACCGCCGGTCGGGACGGGCTAGCCTGAAGCCGCCTGAACGGGGCATCCGGACCATCGGAACGGTCCGCGGGGGGAGAAGCGGCAGGACCAGAGCAGGCAGCACGCAGCACGCAGCACAGGCAAGGCGGCACGGCAGCACCGCCCCGTACGAAAAGGAGCCGCCGCCATGGCAGCGGGCGCCCCCCGGTTCTTCGTCTCGCACATCTCCGGCGTCGCCACCTTCGATCCGGCCGGTGACCAGGTGGGGCGTGTGCGTGATCTGGTCGTCATGCTGCGGGTGGGCGGGCGTCCGCCGAGGCTGCTCGGTCTGGTGGTCGAACTCCCCAGCCGGCGCCGCATCTTCCTGCCCATGAACCGGGTGACCGCCGTGCAGTCCGGCCAGGTCATCACCACCGGGGTGCTCAACGTCCGGCGCTTCGAGCAGCGGCCCACCGAGCGGCTCGTCTTCGGCGAGCTCCTGGACCGCAGGGTGACGCTGGTGGAGACCGGTGAGGAGGTCACCGTCCTGGACCTGTCGGTGCATCAGCTGCCGGCCCGCCGGGAATGGGAGATCGACCGGGTGTTCGTCCGCAAGGGCAAGAAGGGGGGAACGTTTCGGCGGGGCAAGGGCGAGACGCTGACCGTCGAGTGGTCGACGGTCACCGGGTTCTCCCTGGAGGAGCAGGGGCAGGGCGCCGAGAGTCTGCTCGCCACGTTCGAGCAACTGCGTCCCGCCGACCTGGCCAACGTCCTGCACCACCTCTCCGCCAAGCGCCGCGCCGAGGTGGCCGCCGCCCTGGACGACGACCGCCTCGCGGACGTGCTGGAGGAGCTGCCCGAGGACGACCAGGTGGAGATCCTCGGCAAGCTGAAGGAGGAGCGCGCCGCCGACGTCCTGGAGGCCATGGACCCGGACGACGCCGCCGACCTGCTCTCCGAGCTGCCCGAGGAGGACAAGGAGCGGCTGCTGAGCCTGATGAAGCCCGGTGACGCGGCCGACATGCGGCGCCTGATGGCGTACGAGGAGCGCACCGCGGGCGGTCTGATGACGACCGAGCCGATCGTGCTCAGGCCCGACGCGACCGTCGCCGACGCCCTGGCCCGCATCCGCAACCCGGACCTGTCCCCGGCGCACGCGGCCCAGATCTACGTGTGCCGTCCGCCGGAGGAGACCCCGACCGGCAAGTACCTGGGCACGGTCCACTTCCAGCGGCTGCTGCGCGACCCCCCGTACACACTGGTCGGCTCGATCATCGACGACGATCTGCAGTCGCTGGCGCCGGATGCGGCGCTGCCCGTGGTCGCCGGGTTCTTCGCCGCGTACGACATGGTGGCGGCGCCCGTGGTCGACGAGACGGGCGCGCTGCTGGGCGCGGTGACGGTGGACGACGTACTGGACCACATGCTGCCGGACGACTGGCGGGAGACCGAGTTCCATCTGAACGACGACGACGTCCCGGACGACACCGGGGGCCCGGACGACACCGGGGGCCCGGACGACACCGGGGGCCCGGAGGGCGCGAGGGGCACGGACGGGAGGGACGGTACCGGTGACGCGGACGGCAGGGACGTCAGGGACGTCAGGGACGACGAGGAGGTGGTGACCGATGACACCTGAGCGCGACGGCGTGCGCGAGCAGCGTCAGCCCGCGGGAGCCACGGCCTCCGGCCACCGGCCGCGTACGCCCCGGCTGGACCAGCCGCTCCCGCCCGGGCGCCGGCTGCTGCCCGAGTGGGACCCGGAGGCCTTCGGACGCCTGTCGGAGCGGATCGCGCGGTTCCTGGGGACCGGGCGGTTCATCGTCTGGATGACGGTCGTCATCATCGTGTGGCTGGTGTGGAACGTGGCCGCGCCCGAGGAACTGCGCTTCGACGAGTACCCGTTCATCTTCCTGACCCTGATGCTGTCCCTCCAGGCCTCGTACGCCGCCCCGCTGATCCTGCTCGCGCAGAACAGGCAGGACGACCGCGACCGGGTCAACCTGGAGCAGGACCGCAAGCAGGACGAGCGGGTGATCGCGGACACCGAGTACCTGACACGGGAGATCGCCGCCCTGCGGATCGGGCTCGGGGAGGTCGCGACGCGCGACTGGATCCGCTCGGAGCTCCAGGACGTGATGAAGGAACTCGAGGGACGGCAGAACGGACACCGGGCCCACCAGGACCACCAGGACCACCAGGACCACCAGGACCACCAGGACACAATCGCGACGATGCGGGCACAACGGCCTCCGGGACGTGACGCAGACGACCGGTAGCGGGCTTACCGGGGGACGTACCGGGCGCCGTACCATCGACACCATGGCTACGGAAGACGCGGTGCGCGAGGCACTGGCGACGGTGAACGACCCCGAGATCAACCGGCCCATCACCGAACTCGGGATGGTCAAATCGGTGGAGATCGGTGCGGACGGGGCGGTCGCGGTCACCGTGTACCTGACGGTCTCCGGCTGCCCGATGCGGGACACGATCACGCAGCGGGTGACGGAGGCGGTCTCCCGGCTCGAAGGCGTCACCCGGGTCGACGTCACGCTGGACGTGATGAGCGACGAACAGCGCAAGGAGCTGGCGAACGCCCTGCGCGGCGGCCAGGCCGAGCGCGAGGTGCCCTTCGCCAAGCCGGGCAGCCTGACCCGGGTGTACGCGGTCGCCTCCGGCAAGGGCGGGGTCGGCAAGTCGTCGGTGACGGTGAACCTGGCGGCGGCGATGGCGGCCGACGGCCTGAAGGTGGGCGTCGTGGACGCCGACATCTACGGTCACTCGGTGCCGCGCATGCTGGGTGCCGACGGGCGTCCGACCCAGGTCGAGAACATGATCATGCCGCCGTCCGCGCACGGCGTGAAGGTCATCTCCATCGGCATGTTCACCCCGGGCAACGCGCCGGTGGTGTGGCGCGGCCCGATGCTGCACCGCGCGCTGCAGCAGTTCCTGGCGGACGTGTACTGGGGCGACCTGGACGTGCTGCTGCTCGACCTGCCGCCGGGCACCGGCGACATCGCGATCTCCGTCGCCCAGCTCGTGCCGAACGCCGAGATCCTGGTCGTCACCACGCCTCAGCAGGCGGCGGCCGAGGTGGCCGAGCGGGCGGGCTCCATCGCCGTGCAGACCCACCAGAAGATCGTCGGCGTGGTCGAGAACATGTCCGGCCTGCCCTGCCCGCACTGCGGCGAGATGGTCGACGTCTTCGGTACCGGTGGCGGCCAGTCGGTGGCCGACGGGCTGACCCGCACCACGGGGGCAGGCGTTCCGGTGCTCGGCTCCATCCCCATCGACGTGCGCCTGCGCGAGGGCGGCGACGAGGGAAGGCCGGTCGTCCTGACCGACCCGGAGTCCCCGGCGGGTTCGGCGCTGCGCTCGATCGCCGGCAAGCTCGGCGGGCGCCAGCGCGGCCTGGCGGGCCTGGCGCTGGGTATCACGCCGAGGAACAAGTTCTGAGCGCTCCAGGGGCCCGTACGGGGCCGTGAACGCGCCGTGGTCCGCTGTGCCGCAGGGCGCCGTCCGTCGGGGCGGCGCCCTGCGCCGTAGGGGGCATCCGTACGGGGATGCCCGTGCGGGACGACAGCCGTACGCTCCGCGGCTCAGACGGCCGCGTAGGCGGCGATGTCCTCGACCACGGCGAAACCCAGGCCGTACGCGCTCATGCCCCGGCCGTACGCGCCGACGTGCACGCCCGCCCGCGTCGACCCCGCGAGCACCCAGCCGAACTCGGACTCCCGGTAGTGGAACGGCGTCGGCACCCCGTCCACCGGGAGGGACAGCGTCGACCAGTCCGGCCCGTCGAGGTCGTCCGCCAGCACCCAGGCCGTCTCCGTCTGCTGCTCCAGCCAGTCGTCGCGCAGGGAGTGGTCCATCTGGCCCGGCCAGGTGAACGACAGCAGCCCCACTCCGGCCAGCCAGGCGGCGGAGGACACCGAGGTGGCCTCCATCAGACCGGTGCCGTCCGCACTGCGGCGCACCGGGTTCGCGGCCACCGTCACGACGACCGCGAACTTCTCCTTCGCGTCCTGGCCGGTCTGGGCCGTGTACTCGCTGCGGACCGAGGGCTCGTCACCGTGCCCGGTCGACCCGTGCTCGACGGCCCCGTCGGCCGCGGTGCCGACCTGCATCAGCCAGCGCCGCCCCGTGAACGCCTCGTCGAGGCCGTACCACGGGAAGGGCGCGCTCAGGTAGCCGTCGACCGTACGCCGGCCGAAGGGGACCTGTCGTCCACCCTCCGCGGCCGACGCCTGCGCGACTGCCCGACTCGTCGTCTCCATGCCCGGACGCCTCCTCGCTCTCGTCGGACCGGGGGCGGCCCGCCCCCCTTCGGGCGTACTCGTCCGGACCGCACAACAACTCGGGCAGCATAGCCACCTCGTGGGCGCGCGCCGGGAAACCGCCCGGCGCGTGGGCCGCGCGGACACCCGGTTCAGGCCGTACGGGGGCCTGACGGAGTATGAAACGCGTCACGTACGGGGGTGTACGGGGGCCCTGCCCGGACGGCCACGCAGGGGCTCGGCGGGGCTCAGGTGGCGTCCGCGTCGAAGGGCGGACGGTCGTCGGCGGCCGGCCTCTCGGGCTTCTTCGTCATGTCGAGGCGACCGCCCGCGGCGGGCGCGGGGGAGGCGGCGGAAGACGAGGAGGCCTGGGAGGCCTCGGGGTCGCGGCCGTGGACGGCGTCCGTGACCTCGGTCATCTCCTTCTTCAGGTCGAATCCGCTGCGGATCTCCTTGAGCCCCAGCTCGTCGTTGTCCAGCTGCTTGCGGATGAACGCCTTGGGGTTGAGGTCCTCGAACTCGAAGTCCTTGAACTCCGGACCCAGTTCCTCGCGGATGTCCTGCTTGGCGCTGTCCGAGAAGTCACGGATCTTACGGATCGTCCTGGTCACGTCCTGGATGACCTTGGGGAGCTTTTCCGGACCGAAGACGAGCACGGCGAGGATGACGAGCGTCACCAGCTCGAGCGGTCCTATGTCATTGAACACCTGAAGCTCCTTGCGATGTCCTCGGCCCTCGGCCCTCGGTGGCCAGTGCGTCGACGTGTCCGTGCGTCCGTGCGGTCTTCCGTGGTCCGGGCCGGGTCCACGGTACCCGGCCACCCCGTACGACCGGTACTGTGCCGAGGCCTCCGGCTGCGTGACGCGTACGGTCTTCGCCGGCTGTTCGCCTTCCCTTGCCCTCCGCGCCCGGGTGTCTGCCGCGCTCCGTGCCGTCCTGTGTCTAGTCGCCGCCGGAGGAGCCGAGGACGAGCGAGACCTCGCGCTCCTTGCCGTCCCGTTCCAGGGTGAGCTCCAGGCGGTCTCCCGGACGGTGGGCGCGGGTCTTGACGATGAGTTCCTCACCGGAGTGGACGCGCTGCCCGTCGACCTTCGTGATGACGTCGCCGGCCCTGATCCCGGCCTTGTCCCCGGGTCCGCCGCCGCTGACCGGAGGGCCGCCGTCGCTGCCCCTGGCGCCGACGCGGGCACCGTCGCCGGCGTAGTCCATGTCCAGGGTGATGCCGATCACCGGGTGGGTCGCCCTGCCGGTGTTGATCAGTTCCTCGGCGACGCGCTTGCCCTGGTTGATCGGGATGGCGAAGCCGAGGCCTATGGAACCGGCCTGGCCGCCCTCGGCCTCGCCGCCGCTGTCGGCGGAGCGGATGGCGGAGTTGATGCCGATCACGTGGCCCTCGGCGTCGAGCAGGGGGCCACCGGAGTTGCCGGGGTTGATCGGCGCGTCGGTCTGCAGGGCGTCGACGTAGGACACGTCGCTGCCGTCACCCTGTTCGCCGCCCGCCGTGATGGGGCGCTCGCGCGCGCTGATGATGCCGGCGGTGACCGTGCCGGCCAGGTCGAAGGGGGCGCCGATGGCGACGACGGGGTCGCCCACCTGCGCGTTGTCCGAGTTGCCGAGGGGCAGGGGGGCGAGCCCGCTGACGCCCTTGACCTTCACCACGGCGAGGTCGTAGCCGCTGTCCCGGCCGATGACCGTGGCCTCGGTGGTGTCGCCGCTGTGGAAGGTCACGGTGATCTCGCCGTCGCGTCCGGCGGGCTGCACGACGTGGTCGTTGGTGAGGATGTGTCCGCGGCCGTCGAGCACGAATCCGGTACCGGTGCCCGCCGACGACGCCCCGCTGGCGTGCAGGGTGACGACGCTGGGCAGGGCCTGCGCGGCGATCCCGGCGATGCTTCCGGGTTCCCGTCCGGCGGGCTTGCCCTCGGCCTGCGGGAGTTCCACGGAACCGACACCGCCGTTGCGCTCCAGCTGGGAGCCGACGATCCCGCCGACGCTGCCGGAGGCGAGCGCGACCACCAGCATGAGGCCGACGAGCGTCCTCCTGGCCCGCTTGCGCCGCTGCCCCTCCGTGGCGACCACGCCCCCGGTCTGCTGCAACGGGGCGCTCGCCGCGGCGGCGGCCCAGGGGTCGTAACGTCGCCAGGGGTCGGTCGGCGCCTGGTCGTCCGCCGCCGGAGCGTCCGGGGCCGGGAACACGGCCGCGGGCGCGGGCACGGTTGCGGTTGCGGGGTGGCTCGTGTCCGGGGCGCCGGGCGCGGGCATGCCGTGCGGCAGGGCGCCCGGCTCCGGGGACGGCGCCGGAACCGATGTGCCCTGCGCGGGAGTCGCCGCCGGGTGCTGAACCGGGGGTGCGGGCGCCCAGGGCCCCGGCTCACCGTACGGCGGGGTGCTGTAGGGGTCGGGGTCGTGCAACGGCCGGGGCTGCTCGGACCGGCCTCCGAGGAGACCGGATACGGCGGACCCGGCGGGCCGTACGGGCTCCGCGGTCGCGCCGGGCCCACCCCGCGCGGTGGTTCCCGCGGGCTCGCCGAGGGCACTGGGCCCGGCGACCTCGGCAGACCCGACAGACCCGGCGGGCTCCGTGGCCGCGCCGGACTCACGCGGCCCGGTGGTTCCCGCGGGCTCGACGTCCTCCGGCAGGCCGGGCCCCCTCGTCGTGGCGCTCGGGGGGCGGTGCGGTTCGTAGTCGTCCCCCGTGTCGGCCGGGGGCGTGGCGGGCCGCGCGAGTTCGAAGTCGTCGGAGCCGCTCGACGGCGCCGGGCGCTCCAGTTCGAAGTCCCCGTCCCCGCCGGGCTCGGCCGGCGGCTGTTCCTGCTCCCCCGACGGGCTCGCCTTCGGGGGCTTCCCCTCGTTCATGCTCTCCCCACAGCTGGCCGCAGATCGTCGACTCCGTGGCTCCGTACGCCTGCGCGTAGGAACTCTCCTGGTGCGACGCCCGGCTGCATGGGCCCGGGCGCGCCCCTGGATTCAATCAGGTTCGCACGCCCGTGCGCAGCGGACGCGGTCGGTGCACCGACCGGTGCACCGGTCAGCGGATGGTGCGGGAGGAGGCGACGGGGGCGGGCGCCGCGGTCGCGCCGGCGGAGGGCGCGGAGGAGGCGGGGGGCGACGAGACGGCGGCGACGGGGAAGCCGCCGGGCGGCTTGAGCCCCGGGGCCGTCTCCCACTCCGACAGGGACAGCGGCGCTGTCAGCGGTGCCATCGGTGCCCCGCCTGCCATGACGGGGGTGACCGCCAGGGGGCTGTGGCGCCGGGGGGCGGGCGGTGGCACCCCGGGGAGCAGCGGCGCGGACGCCTGGGTCGGGGCGGCCGGGGTGTCGCCCAGCGTGCCCTGGCCCTGCAGTTGGCCCAGCAGCGGGACGGCACTCCGGCGTCGCTGGGACTCGGGTGCTGTCGCCGCCGTACTGCCCTGGGTGCGCAGCGGCGTCACGTTGCTGCCGTTGCCCGAACCGCGGACCTCCGCGTCGGTGGGGGCGACGGTGACGACGCCGCCGAGGGCGATCGCCGCGAGGGACACCGCTCCCGCCGCCGCGGCGGCGAACCGCATTCCGCGTGAGGAGGACCGGTCCTGCTCGTGCCGGCTGACGTCATGGACGAGGAAACCCCGGTCCGCCCGGTCCACGCCCGACGGGGACGCGAGCAGGGGGGAGGAGCGCCGGGCAGGTGCGTAGGCGAACTCGAACCGCTCGCCGCGCCTGCCGGTCCCGAAGGCTCCGGGCATCCCGCCGAGCTGCACGGGCGGGTCGCCCGGCAGTCCCCCGCCGGCCTTCGGAGAGCCGCCGCCGAGGTCACCGCCCGCGGGAAGGCCCTGGAGGCGGGCCAGGAAGCTCTCGGACGGGGGTGGGGGCGCGACTTGTGCGAAGACGTTCTTCAGGCGGCGCTGCGCGTCCACCTCCGACTTGCACTTCGCGCAGGTGGCGACGTGCGCCAGTACGCGCTCACGCGCGTCGTGACCGAGCTCTCCGTCCACCAGGGCGGAAAGGCGGTCTCCCAGGTGCTGCTCCGCGAGGTGTCCCTCGGCAGGTTTCGGCCATGAACCGCTCACGTGCTCGTGCCCCCTCCCCCCAGTGCGGGGACACGCGGCATGAAGGAGCGGCGCTCCGCACGTGCCTGGGGCGAGCGATGGGCGAGGGCCTTGCGCAGCTGGGAGCGCCCTCGGTGGATCCGGGACCGGACCGTGCCGAGCTTGACGCCGAGGGTCGCGGCGATCTCCTCGTACGACAGTCCCTCGATGTCGCAGAGGACGACCGCGGCGCGGAATTCGGGCGCGAGCGTGTCGAGGGCCTGCTGGACGTCCGCGTCGAAGTGGGTGTCGTTGAAGATCTGCTGGGGTGTGGGCTCCTTGCTGGGGAGCCGCTCGGCCGCGTCGTCGCCCAGCGAGTCGAAACGGATGCGCTGCTTGCGGCGCACCATGTCCAGGAAGAGGTTGGTGGTAATACGGTGCAGCCAGCCCTCGAAGGTGCCCGGCGTGTACGTCGACAGCGAGCGGAAGACGCGGACGAAGACCTCCTGGGTGAGGTCCTCCGCGTCGTGCTGGTTACCGGTGAGACGGTAGGCGAGCCGGTAGACCCGGCCGCTGTGCATGCTGACGATCTCCTCCCACGTGGGCGGAGTCCACGCCTGCCCGTCCGCGTCGGTGGAGAAGCTCGCGGTCTGGGCCGGGTCAGCGGCGTGACTGTGGTCAGCAGCGGTGTCGTTCACGGATTTCGGCCTGCCCGCCGATCCGAGGAAGCGCCTCAGCACTCCCCCCCGATCCATAGGCGCAGCCGCACCTCCCCTGTCGGCTCTGATGGTGTCCGGTGGAGCCCCTACCATAGCCACCTCGCCCGTTAGCTCCGGATAAGCGGTTTTGCGAGAAATTGACATGGGCTGCCACGGCTCGTGGGCCTGCGTCAGCACTTGCTCGGTGTCCTCGCTCATTCGCCCACCCCCCTCCACGGCACACGCCGCTCGCTCTTCCCTTCAAACGACCGGTCCCATCAGTGGGTTCCCGGCGTCAACGGATAAAGTCACGCCGAGGCAACCACGGGGACAGGAGAGGGTCATTACCGCCAACCGGCAGACGAGCTGGGCGTTCGCGGACGCCTATGTCGCCGAGGACGAGGCGCTGCACTGGGCCCGGGACCGGGCCCGTGAGGCAGGGCTGCGCGCGGTGTCGCCCGGTACGGGTGCGGCCCTGCGATTGCTCGCGGCCACCGTGGACGCCAAGGCGGTCGCGGAGATCGGCACCGGCTGCGGCGTCTCCGGGATCCACCTGCTGCACGGTATGCGGCCGGACGGCGTGCTCACCACGGTCGACCAGGAACCGGAGCACCAGCAGTCGGCCCGTCAGGCCTTCCGTACGGCGGGCTTCGCCGCCAACAGGGCCCGCTTCATCCCGGGCCGGGCGCTGGACGTCCTGCCCCGCCTCGCGGACTCCGGCTACGACCTCGTCTTCTGCGACGGCGACCGGCTCGAGTACCAGGACTATCTCGCCGAATCGTTGCGTCTGCTGCGCCCGGGAGGACTGGTCGCCTTCGAAGGTGTCTTCGCGAACGGCCGGACGGTGGACTCCGGCCCGCAGCCCACCGAGGTGCTGCGGCTGCGGGAACTCGTGCGGGCCCTGCGCGAGAGTCAGGAGATGGTGTCGTCCCTGCTGCCCGTGGGTGACGGGCTGCTCTGCGCGGTGAAGCGGTAGCGGACGTCCGTGGATGTGGGCAGTGGACCTCTCTGCCCCTGACCTGTGCAAACAGTCGCCCCGGTGCCGCATGCGGCACCGGGGCGACTGAAGGGGTATGGTCGCTTGCGCGTCAGCCGACGACCTTCTTGAGGGCGTCGCCGAGCGCGTCGGCCTCATCCGGGGTCAGCTCGACGACGAGCCGACCGCCGCCTTCGAGCGGAACGCGCATGACGATGCCCCGCCCCTCCTTGGTCACCTCGAGCGGGCCATCACCCGTTCGCGGCTTCATGGCCGCCATGCTCGTTCCCCTTCCTGAAACCCAGCTCAACCGTCTAAGCCGACGGCCCACTGAAGGGCACCTGCGGTCCTTGAAGCAGGACACACGCCACCGGCATCGAACACATTGCTTCCAGGCCATTATCCCGCATCTCAGGACCCGATGACCAACATCAGTCGGCATCGCTTGGGCAACGCGCGCGAGCAAAACCACTCAATTCGGCGATGTGGCTGCGATACTGCGCCACCGCGCACCGCTCCACCGACGGAAAACGCACCGGAATTCTTTGACGCAGGTCACATGCGGGCTCCGTTCCACCGCCGTCGATCTCCGTCATGCTGTCCTGCACAGGGACGTACTGACGGGTAGGTCCACGAGCCGCGACGCGGAGGGGTACACCATGGCCGACACCGTTCTCTACGAGGTGGGCGACGGACTCGCGACGATCACGCTGAACCGCCCGGAGGCGATGAACGCGCTGAACGTGGCGGCGAAGGTCGCGCTCCGGGACGCGGTCCGGGCCGCCGCGGACGACGACGGTGTACGGGCCGTGCTGCTGACCGCCGCCGGCGACCGGGCGTTCTGCGTCGGGCAGGACCTCAAGGAGCACATCGGGCTGCTGGCCGCCGACCGCGAGGACGGCGGCGAGCGCACGATGAGCACGGTGCGCGAGCACTACAACCCGATCGTGAAGGCGCTCGCCGGGGCCGCGAAGCCGGTGGTCGCCGCGGTGAACGGGGTCGCGGCCGGGGCGGGATTCGGCTTCGCGCTGGCGGCGGACTACCGGATCGTCGCGGACACGGCGGCGTTCAACACGTCGTTCGCGGGGGTCGCGTTGACCGCCGACTCCGGGATCTCCTGGACGCTGCCGCGGGTCGTCGGCCCGAGCCGCGCCACCGACCTGCTGCTCTTCCCCCGCAGCATCACGGCCCAGGAGGCGTACGACCTCGGGATCGCGAACCGGCTGGTCCCGGCCGCCGAGTTGCACGCGGAGGCCCGGAAGACGGCGCGGGCGCTGGCCGCGGGGCCGACGGTGGCGTACGCGGCGCTGAAGGAGTCGGTGGCGTACGGGCTCACCCACTCCCTGGAGGAGGCCCTGGAGAAGGAGGACGAGCTCCAGACCCGGGCGGGTGCCTCCGAGGACCACACGATCGCCGTGCAGGCCTTCGTCAACAAGGAGAAGCCGAAGTACCAGGGGCGCTGACCGGGGGGCGGGGGACCCGGGCGGCCTGCGGCGGGTCTGCCCGCCGCCGCCGCTCAGGCCTGTCGGGCCACGCAGTCCTTCAGGTGGTCGTCGACCAGGCCGCAGGCCTGCATCAGCGCGTACGCCGTGGTCGGGCCGACGAAGCGCAGGCCCTGCTTCTTCAGGGCCTTGGACAGCGCCGTCGACTCGGGGGTGATCGGGGGGACGTCGGCGAGGGCCACCGGGGCCGGCCGGCCGGCCGGGTCGGGGGCATGCGACCAGATCAGGGCATCCAGGTCGCCCGGCGCCCATCCGGCCAGCACCCGCGCGTTGCCCAGGGTCGCGTCGATCTTGGCGCGATTGCGGATGATGCCGGCGTCGGCGAGCAGACGCTCCCGGTCGGCGTCGGTGAACTCCGCGACGGCCGCGATCCGGAAGCCCGCGAAGGCGGTACGGAAGCCCGGACGGCGGCGCAGGATCGTGATCCACGACAGGCCGGACTGGAAGGCCTCCAGGCTGAGGCGCTCGAACAGGGCGTCGTCCCCGTGGACCGGGCGGCCCCACTCCTCGTCGTGGTACGTGATGTAGTCCTCGGCGGACAGGGCCCAGGGGCAGCGCGGGGCGCCGTCCGGGCCGGGGAGGGCGGCTCCGTCGGTCACGGCTGGTCTCCCTCCTGGCGGGCGGCGGGCTCGTCCGGGGCGACGTGGGCCGCGACGGCACGGGCACCGGCCAGCGCTGACTCCATGTCGGCGATCCGGGCGTCGCGCTCGGCGAGTTCGGCGCCGAGGCGGCTCAGCGCGTCGTCCACGTCGGCCATGCGGTAGCCGCGGGCGGCGAGCGGGAAGCGGAGGGCGTCCACGTCCGCGCGGTTGACCGGGCGGTCCAGCGGCAGGGTGTCCCTCAGACGGTCGGGGGCCGCGTCGGGCAGCGGGCCGCTCTCACCGCCGCCCACCACCGCGAGGGTCACCGCGGCGACCACGACGGCGAGCGCGACGACCAGGAACAGGAACATAACCATCGCTGAGGTCCCCAGGGTTGGATCGGGAGGGTCGGATCGGGCCGGAGTCGGATGTGTGGCTCCGATCGTGCCATGCGAGTCTGACAGTCGGGATCACAGGCGGCCGGGGACGGCCGCGGACCGGACCCGACGAGGAACCGAACGAGGAGAGGTCTCAGGGGATGCTCAGGCTGGGCAGGCGGGAATTCGCACCGCACGAGCCGGTGATCATGGCGATCGTGAACCGGACCCCGGACTCCTTCTACGACCGGGGCGCGACCTTCCGCGACGAACCGGCGCTCGCGCGCGTGGAGCGGGCGGTGGCCGAGGGCGCCGCGATCATCGACATCGGCGGGGTGAAGGCCGGGCCGGGCGAGGAGGTGTCCGCCGAGGAGGAGGCCCGGCGGACGGTCGGTTTCGTCGCCGAGGTGCGGCGGCGCTTCCCGGACGTCGTGATCAGTGTGGACACCTGGCGGCACGAGGTCGGCGAGGCCGTGTGCGAGGCGGGGGCGGATGTACTGAACGACGCGTGGGGCGGGGTCGATCCGCGGCTCGCGGAGGTCGCCGCGCGGCACGGCGCCGGGCTGGTGTGCACCCACGCGGGAGGCGCACTGCCGCGGACCCGGCCGCACCGGGTGGAATACGAGGACGTGATGGCCGACATCCTGGACCGGACGCTGGGACTGGCGGAGCGTGCGGTGTCCCTGGGCGTGCCGCGGGAGTCGGTGATGATCGATCCCGGGCACGACTTCGGCAAGAACACCCGGCACAGTCTCGAGGCGACGCGGCGGCTGGACGAGATGGTCGCCACCGGGTGGCCGGTGCTGGTGTCGCTGTCCAACAAGGACTTCGTCGGCGAGACGTTGGACCGGCCGGTCAGGGAACGGCTGCTGGGGACGTTGGCGACGACTGCGGTGTCCGCGTGGCTGGGGGCACGGGTGTACCGGGTGCACGAGGTGGCGGAGACGCGGCAGGTGCTGGACATGGTGGCGTCGATCGCGGGACATCGCCCGCCGGCGGTGGCCCGGCGAGGGCTGGCGTAGGGCTCCGCCCCGGGGGACGGTCGTGCCCCTACGCCCACTTCGTCGGCGCCGCCCCCGGACCCCGGGCACGGGGCTCCGCCCCGTGCCCGCCAGGGGCTCCGCCTCCGGCCCCGGCCTGTGCCCACCCATCACCCGACTCGGTCGGCCAAGAGATGACCCAAGGACCGCGCCCGCCCACGCCGGCACCCGGCCGGTCAGGAGGTGGGCCTCAGCGGCCCGCTTCCTTCGAGACCAGGGCCACCGCTTCGTCCACGTCGTCCGTGACGTGGATGAGGAGGAGGTCCTTGTCGGCTGCCTTGCCCTGGGCGATGACCGTGTTGCGCAGCCAGTCGACCAGACCGCCCCAGTACTCGGTGCCGAACAGGACGATGGGGAACTGGGTGATCTTCTGCGTCTGGACCAGGGTCAGCGCCTCGAAGAGTTCGTCGAGGGTGCCGAGGCCGCCGGGCAGGACGACAAAGCCCTGCGAGTACTTGACGAACATCAGCTTGCGGACGAAGAAGTACCGGAAGTTCAGGCCGATGTCGACGTAGCTGTTGAGTCCCTGCTCGAAGGGCAGTTCGATGCCGAGGCCGACCGAGATGCCGTTGGCGTCGCAGGCGCCCTTGTTGGCCGACTCCATGGCCCCGGGGCCGCCGCCGGTGATGACGGCGAAGCCCGCCTCGACCAGGCCCCGGCCGAGTCGGACGCCGGCCTCGTACTCCGGTGAGTCCACCGGGGTGCGGGCCGAGCCGAAGACGCTGATGGCGGGCGGCAGTTCGGCGAGGGTGCCGAAGCCCTCGATGAACTCCGACTGGATCCGCAGCACCCGCCAGGGGTCGGTGTGCACCCAGTCCGAGGGCGCGCGCCCGTCCAGCAGCCGCTGGTCCGTGGTGCTCGCCTGGACCTGGTCCCGCCTGCGGAGCACCGGACCCAGCCGCCGCTCCTCCGGTGGGCTCTGCTTGCCCTCGGGGTTGCCAGTAGCCATATGTGCTCCCTCCGGTTGCGGTCTCCCCCGCTCGGGAGATGCCGAGATCCGGAGGAGAGGTCGTTCCACTTCAGCGTAGATCCACGCGGGTTACGTCTGGGGGACGTCAGCATGTCCGCAGAGAAGCGTTCCAAACGCCCTGCCGGGGCGGCGCGCTCACGCGGTCAGCCAGGTCCGCAGCCGCTCCTCCCCCGCGATGATCTTCGCGGTCTCCACGCGTTCGTCCCGCTTGTGCGCCAGGTGCGGGTTGCCGGGACCGTAGTTGACGGCCGGGACGCCGAGCGCGGAGAAGCGGGAGACGTCCGTCCAGCCGTACTTGGGCCGGGGGGTGCCGCCCACCGCCTCGATGAAGGCGGCCGCGGCCGGGTGGGAGAGGCCGGGCATGGCCGCGCCGCTGTGGTCGTCGACGACGAACTCGCTCACGCCGCAGTCGGCGAAGACCTCGCGGACGTGGGCGAGGGCTTCGGCCTGAGAGCGGTCGGGGGCGTAGCGGAAGTTGACGGCGACGACGCACTCGTCGGGGATGACGTTGCCGGCCACGCCCCCGGAGATGCCCACCGCGTTCAGGCCCTCGCGGTACTCCAGGCCGTCGATCACCGGGTACCGCGGCTCGTAGGAGGCGAGGCGGGCGAGGACGGGGGCCGCCGCGTGGATCGCGTTGGAGCCCATCCAGCCGCGCGCGGAGTGGGCCCGCTCGCCGGTGGTCCTCAGGAGCACCCGGAGCGTGCCCTGACAGCCGCCCTCGACCTGGCCGTCGGAGGGCTCGAGGAGAACCGCGAAGTCGCCCTCCAGCCAGTCGGGATGCTGCTCGGCGACGTGCTTGAGGCCGTTGAGGTCCGCGGCGACCTCCTCGTTGTCGTAGAAGACGAAGGTCAGGTCCCGGTTGGGTGCGGGGACGGTGGCCGCGATGCGCAGCTGGACGGCCACGCCCGCCTTCATGTCGCAGGTTCCGCAGCCCCACAGCACGCCGTCCTCGTCGAGCCGGGAGGGGACGTTGTCCGCGATCGGGACCGTGTCGATGTGACCGGCGAGGATCACGCGCTCCTCGCGCCCCAGGTTCGTACGGGCCACGACGTTGTTGCCGTACCGGTCGACCGTGAGGTGCGGCAGGGTGCGCAGGGCGGATTCGACCGCGTCCGCGAGCGGCTTCTCCGTGCCGCTGACGGAGGGGAAGTCGACGAGCCGCGCGGTCAGGAGCGCCGCGTCCAGGGTGAGGTCAAGCGGGGTGTCGGCCATGCCGACGACCCTAACGCGCTGGTGCGGGCGCACTGTCCACACCCGGCACACACGCCTCGTACTCTCCAGTACCTTGTACGCGTGTCAGAGTCACCGCCTCCTTCCAAGCGTCGTGGCCGCTTCTTCCGCTTCGGGGCGGCCCTGGTGGTCCTCCTCGGAGTCGCCGGCTACCTGGCTGTCCAGTACGACACGGGCGGCGGTCCGAGCGGGCCGGGCTGCCGGGTCGTGTCCGCCAAGGGCGACGGGGCCACCTACGAGTTCACGCCCGAGCAGGCGGTGAACGCGGCGACGATCACGGCCGTGGGCACCGCGCGCGACCTGCCCGAGCGGGCCGTGACGATCGCGCTGGCGACCGCCCTCCAGGAGTCGGCGCTGCGCAACATCGACTTCGGGGACCGCGACTCGCTCGGCCTGTTCCAGCAGCGGCCTTCGCAGGGCTGGGGCACGCCGGAGGAGATCATGGACCCGGCGTACTCGGCGGGGAAGTTCTACGACGGTCTGGAGGAGGTGCCGGGGTACACCCGGCTGCCGCTCACCGTCGCCGCCCAGCGGGTGCAGCTCAGCGGCTTCCCGCAGGCGTACGCCAAGCACGAGCCGGACGCCACCCTGCTGGCCGCCGCTCTCACCGGCCGCCGTTCGGCGGCCACCCTGACCTGCGCGGGCCGCCCGGCGGCGACCCGCGCGGCGGGGGCGGACGCGGTACGGGACGCGCTGGCACGCGACTTCGGGCGGGACGCCCTGGAGCCGGCCGGTGCCGAGGTCGGCGACCCGGCGGACTCCTCCTCCGCTCCCGGGGACAAAGACACCGGCTCGGACGGGCGGACCATGACGCTGCCGGTCTCCACCGAGGCGGATCCCGGCCGGAAGGGCAGGGACCAGGGCTGGCAGCTGGCCCACTGGGCCGTGGCCAACGCCTCCGCGCTGCACATCGAGCGGGTGTCGTACGCGGGGGAGGAGTGGACCGCCGGGGGCGACGGCGACCGGTGGAGCCCGATCGACGGCGAGGACGGCGAGGACGGCGAGGACGGCGAGGACGGCAAGAACTCCGCGGGCTCGGACGGCGGTGCGGACGGCGGTGCGGACACGGTCCGGATCACGACCGCGCAGTAGTCCGCGCGGCCCCGTGCGCAGCCGCCCGCACAGTTGCCCGATGACTCGCCCCCAGGGGTTGCCCCGGGGGTCGGGCCCTTGACGGGATGAGCGGGTTTCGCGTGCCGGCCCCCGGTTCGGCCCACCCCTTGGGGCTTGGGCGCTGTAACCATTCGGCAGCCCATCGAACGGCGTACCGTTCGTCCGCTTTTCGGCGTAGCTGATAATGCGACGCATTGCCAACTCTTTACGTCGCCGCACCGCAACCTTCCCGCCCTTCGAGCGGTAGTCACTGCGTCCGAGTCCGGAGGCCGATCACCGGGTCCGGCTGGACGTCTCACCGTTCTCTCCCGCCGAAGGAGCACCATGTCCCTCCCCCTGACCCGTCGGATCGCCCGTGCCGCGCTGCTCGTCGCCGCCGGAGCCGCCGCCGGGGTCGGTGCGGCCGGTTCCGCCGTCGCGGCCCCCGAGCTGCCGGTCAGCCCGAGCGTCGGCGGCCTGACCGTCCTGGACGAGGCCGGCGCGACCGGCACCGTGGACGACGCGACGCACACCGTCACCGACACCGCGGGCAACGCCGGAGGCCAGGCACTCGAGCAGGCCGCCGGGGACGCGCTGCCGGCCGACGCCGTCGGCCTGGACGGCGTGCCGGCCGCCCGGACCCTCCCGGCCACCGCGCTGCCGCTCGGCTGACGCGCCCGGATCCACGGGGATCCGGCCGGCTCCGCCCGGACCGCACGAGCGCCGTCGGGGCCCAGGAGGAACCTGGGCCCCGACGGCGCTCGTGTCTCCGCTCCCCCGCGTCACGCCTTCAGTCGTTCCACCGCCGCCCGTACCCGCTCGTCCGTGGCGGTGAGGGCGACGCGTACGAACCGCTCGCCGGCCGGACCGTAGAAGTCGCCCGGTGCGACCAGGATGCCGCGCTCGGCGAGGCGGGCGACGGTGTCCCAGCAGGACTCGTCGCGGGTGGCCCACAGGTAGAGCCCGCCCTCGCTGTGCTCGATGCGGAAGCCGTGTCCGAGGAGGGCCATCCGCAGGGCGGTGCGGCGGGCCGTGTAGCGCTCGCGCTGGACGCGGACGTGGTCGTCGTCGCCCAGGGCCGCCACCACGGCCGCCTGGGTGGGCGCCGAGGTCATCATGCCGCCGTGCTTGCGGATCTGCAGCAGCGGGCCGAGGACGGCGGGGTCGCCGGCCAGGAAGGCGGCGCGGTAGCCCGCGAGGTTGGACCGCTTGGACAGCGAGTGCACGGCGACGATGCCGTCGTACGAGCCGCCGTTGACGTCCGGGTGCAGCACCGAGACCGGGTCGGCGTCCCAGCCCAGTTCGAGGTAGCACTCGTCGGAGAAGACGAGGACGCCGTGCTCGCGGGCCCAGGCGACGATACGGGTCAGCTCCGCCCTGGGGAGCACCTGGCCCGTGGGGTTGGACGGGGAGTTCAGCCAGAGGAGCTTCAGGCCGGCCGGGTCCAGCTCGGTCGGGCCCGGCGCGTCGGCGCCTGGTGTCAGCGAGTACGCCTCGTACTCCGCGCGGGCCAGGCGGGCGCCGACCTCGTACGTCGGATAGGCCAGGAGCGGGTACGCCACCCGGTCGCCGGGGCCGAGGCCCAGCTGGGTGGGGAGCCAGGCGACCAGTTCCTTGGAGCCGACGACCGGCAGCACGTGGTCGTGGGTGATGTCACGGGCGCCCAGGCGGCGCTCCACCCAGCGGGTGAGCGCGTCGCGCAGTTCCGGGGTGCCCCGGACCGTGGGATAGCCCGGGGAGTCCGCGGCGGCGATCAGGGCCTTCTGGATCGGCTCGGGGACCGGGTCGACGGGGGTGCCGACGGAGAGGTCGACGATGCCGTCGGGGTGCGCGGCGGCCGTCTTCTTGTAGGGCTCCAGCTTGTCCCAGGGGAAGGTGGGCAGCCGGTCGGAGACTGCGGACACGGGTTCTCGCTCACTTTCTGGTGCGGCAAACGCCTCGGCCCCGTGCGGCGCCGATCGGGGTGATCAGGCCGTACGGGACCGTGGCGGCGCGGGCGGGGGCCGCTTTGGGGCCGCCCGAATGCTTACGCCTGCGGCGGCAGCGCGGCGATGAACGGGTGGTCGCGCTCGATCAGCCCGAGCTTGCTGGCGCCGCCGGGCGAGCCGAGGTCGTCGAAGAACTCGACGTTCGCCTTGTAGTAGTCCTTCCACTCCTCGGGAGTGTCGTCCTCGTAGAAGATGGCCTCGACCGGGCAGACCGGTTCACAGGCGCCACAGTCGACGCATTCGTCCGGGTGGATGTACAAGGACCGCTGGCCCTCGTAGATGCAGTCGACCGGGCACTCCTCGATGCACGCCTTGTCCTTCACGTCGACACAAGGCTGCGCGATGACGTAGGTCACGCTGTCGTTCCTCCTCGATAGGGCGCTGGCGGGCCTCCTCAGGCTCCGCCGCCTGGCGCGCGGGAGCGCGGCGTCGTCGATGCCCGCCCCTAGTATCTCCGTTCCTGGGCACGATCCGAACAGGAGGGGTGAACCGACCTGTGGAAATATCCGCCGCCGGACGTCTCGAGGTCCGCATCACCACCGCTGACGTGGGTAAACGGGTCTCCGTACGGAGCTTGATCGAACATGGTCCCCCGGGTGAGAAGTTCACCGACGCCGTCGGAGTTCTCACATCATGGGACAGCGGTGTGCTGCGGATCACTCAAAAGAGCGGCGAGAGCGTGCTCGTGAGGGAGTCCGCGCTGGCCGCGGGCAAGGTGGTCCCGTCCGCACCGGCCCGCCGGCGCGGTCCGGCCGCCTCGTACGAGGAGCTGGCACGGGTCGCCGCGCGGGCGTGGCGGCCCGTGGAGAGCGAGCCGCTGGGCGCGTGGGAGCTGAGGGCTGCGGCCGGGTTCACCCGCCGGGCCAACTCGGTGCTGCCGCTCGGCGACCCGGGCGCGGAGCTGGACGAGGCGCTGACGGCCGTGCGCCGCTGGTACGCCGGGCGCGGGCTGCCCGCCTACGTGCAGACGGCGACCGGCGCCGAGGGGACGCAGGAGGCGCTGGGCGCGGAGCTGGAGCGGCGGGGCTGGGTGCGGGAGGTGACCGCCGAGTTGTGGGTCGGCGGGCTCGCGCCGGTGGCCGACCTGGGACCGGCACCGTCCGGCACGGAGTCCGCCGGGGTGGACGTCGTCCTGTCCCGGGAGGCCGACGAGGCGTGGCTGGCGCGCTACCGGCGCCGGGGTCTGGGCGAGGTCGCCCTGAAGGTGCTGGGCAGCGGTCCGTCGGTGTGGTTCGCGACCGTGCCCGGGGACGACGGGGGCGCGGGTGGCGCTCCCGCGGCCATCGGGCGGTGTGTCGTGGACGGGCGGTGGGCCGGTTTCGCGGCCGTCGAGGTGGATCCGGCGCTGCGGCGGCGTGGGCTCGCGACCGCCGTGATGGCCGCGCTGGCCCGGCGGGCGCTCGACGAGGGCGCGTCGGCCGCCTGGCTCCAGGTGGAGGTCGACAACGCGGGAGCGCGCGCCCTGTACGACAGAATGGGTTTCGCCGCACACCACGCCTACCACCACTACCGCGCGCCCCGGTCGTCGGCTCCGGCCGGTGACGGGTCGCCCTGAGAGGGCACGAACCGGTCATGCGCTCCCCCCATCCCCCGCCCCCGGAACGCTCCGCCGAACTGCGGCGGCGGTTCACCGAGGAGGCCCGGTCCGAGCGGCCGGATCTCGCCACGCTGTGCCTGCTGGTCGGCGCGGAGGCGGACGGCACGCTGGACGAGGCGGGCATCGACGCCGCCCAGATCGAGCTGGACGCGCTGGCGGGCCGTCTCCCCCACCGGCCCGGCGCCCCGCGCGCGTGGGCGTCGGCGCTGCGGGAGCTGCTGGGCGAGCGGTGCGGCTTCCACGGCACCCCGGGCGACTACCAGCGTCTGGAGTCGTCGCTGCTGCACGAGGTGCTGCGGCGCCGGCGCGGGCTGCCGATCCTGCTGTCGGTGGTGTGGCTGGAGGTCGCCCGGCGGGCGGGGGCACCGGTGTACGGGGTCGGCCTGCCCGGCCACTTCGTGGTCGGCCTTGGGGAGGGTGGCGCGAAGGCGGAGCAGCAGGTGTTCGTCGATCCCTTCGAGGGCGGCCGGGTGCTGACCGGGGCGGACACGGAGCTGCTGGTCGCCGGGGCGACGGGGGCGCGGCTGGACCCGTCGATGCTGACGCCGGCCGATCCGCTGGAGGTCGTGCTGCGCGTCCTGAACAACATCCGGGCGTGGGCCGAGGCCCGCCCGGAGCGGTCGGACGTGTCGCTGTGGGCGCTGGACCTGTCCCTGCTGCTCCCCTCACGGCCGGCGGAGCTGCGCTACGAACGGGCCCGGTTGCTGGTGCGGCGCGGCGATCTCCTCGCCGGCGCGGAGGAGCTGGAGACGTACGCCGACGTGGTGGCCGCGATGGACGAGCCGACGGCGGACCGGATCCGCGGCGAGGCCCGAGCGGCACGGGCGCTGCTCAACTGAGGCCCGCCCCGTGAGCCCCGTGAGCCGTGCCCAAAGGACCCGCCTCACACCTCGCTTGACATAGATATGACCGGATACCTAATATCCACGGGTGTCCACCGGCCATGCCTCCGAACAGCGCGTCGCGCACGTGAGCTCCGAGCTCGCGGCGTGCCTCCCCGTGCTGCACCGGGCCCTGGACCGGCGGGTGGCCGGCGAGTACCCGCACCCGAAGCCGCCCGAGGGGCAGCTCGCGCTGCTGCGCTTCGTCGCGCAGAACGAGGGCACCACGGTCCGCGAGGCGGCCGAGGCCCTGCTGATGAAGCCGAACAACGTCAGCGCGCTGGTCTCCCAGCTCACCGAGCGGGGCGACCTGGAGCGCCGGCAGGACGACGTCGACAGGCGGATCGCCCACCTCCACCTCACGGACGTCTCGCGGCAGCGGATCGCCGAGGTCGCCGCTCTCGAGGAGAGCCACCTCGGCCGGGCGATGCTGTCCCTCACCGACGGTGAACTGGACGCGCTCGGTTCCGCCCTCGGCGCGCTGAAGGCGCTGGCCCGGCAGCTCCACTCCGCGGCCCTCTGACGACGGCGTCACCGCCTCGCGCGGCGCACGCGTTCGCGCGCGTCCCGCGATGAAGCGGTGAGGCGCCCGTCCGTCCTCCGGCGCGTCCGCCCGCCCCCTCGCCGCCCCTCCCCCTTTTCCGAAGCAGTCCTCCCCGGACAGCCCTGTGTACGGCCCCGTGCGCCCCGCCCCGCCCTGCCCTGTCCTGTCCTGCCCTGTCCTGGGCCGGCCGACCGGCCGGGCGCTCCGGTCCTGCTCTCGAACCGCGGCCCTTCGCCGTGCGGTTCGTTCGTCCCCCTTCGAGAAAGAAACGGCTCTCCTCATGGCGTCCACTCCCGTGGATCACTCCGCCCCCGACACGGCCGCCCGGTCGAGGCTCGAGCGGCTTCGGGCCAATCCCTGGCTCGCGCTGTTCGCCGTGTCGTTCGGTCTGCTCATGGTGCAGCTCGACGGCTCCGTCGTCGCCATCGCCAACCCGGCGATCGGCAGGGACCTCGAGGCCGACACGGCCGAGCTGCAGTGGGTCACCAACTCCTACCTGATCGCGCTCGCCGCCTCGATGATCCTCGGCGGCAAGCTCGGCGACCGGTTCGGCCGGCGTTTCCACTACCTCGTCGGCATCGGCGGGTTCGTCGTCACCTCGGTCGCCATCGGCCTGGCCGGCAGCATCGAGGGCGTCATCGTCTTCCGTGCCCTGCAGGGTCTGGCGGGCGGCATCCTGATGCCCAACACCCTGGGCATCCTGCGCGCCGTCTTCCCGCCGAGGAAGTTCACCCTCGCGGTGGGTGTCTGGGGCATGGTCTCGGCCGTGTCGACCTCGCTGGGCCCGATCGTCGGCGGTCTGCTCGTCGAGCACGTCGGCTGGGAGTCGGTCTTCTACCTGAACGTGCCGATCGGCGTCATCGCGCTGCTGTTCAGCGCGGCCGTCCTCGCCGAGTCGAAGAACCCCACCGGTCACCAGCGCTTCGACCTCCCCGGCGTCGTCCTGCTGGCCGCGGGTCTGGTCGCGCTCGTCTTCGGCATCGTGAAGGGCGAGACGTGGGGCTGGACCTCGGCCGGGACCCTCGGCTCCATCGTCCTGGGCCTGGCGCTGCTGGTCGTCTTCGGCTGGTACGAGACCCGGCAGGAACACCCGCTGCTGCCGATGCGCCTGTTCCGCGACCGGTCGCTGACCACCAGCTCGGTCATGACCCTGCTGAACTTCTTCGTGCTGCTCGGCGGCATCTTCTTCATCATGCTGTACCTGCAGAACGTGCGCGGGTACACGCCGGTCGAGGCCGGTGTCAGCACGCTGCCGCTGTCGCTCGCCTCACTGTTCGCCTCTCCGGTCGGCTCCCAGCTGACCACCCGCTTCGGCCCTCGCGTCACGATTCCGCTGGGCCTGGTCCTCTCGGGCGCCGCCATGTTCGGCATGCTCTCCTGGAGCCTCGACTCGTCCTACGCCACGATGTGGCCGCCGTTCGTCGCACTGGGTCTCGGCGTCGGCATCGTGCTGCCCGCCACCGCCGCAGCGATCATCGGCAACGCGCCCGTCCAGGACGGCGGTGTGGCCTCCGGCCTGCAGTCCACCATGCTGCAGATCGGTGGTGCGCTCGGCACGTCGGTGCTGGTCACCGTCATCGCGGGCAAGGTCGGTTCCTCGCTGTTCGGTGAGCTGACCGCCGCGGGGGTCCCGACGGGCCTGGCGCGCGGTCTGGAGCAGGCCGAGGACGCCGTCACGATGGGCATCGCCCCGGTCTCCGGCGACATGCCGGCACAGATCAGGGCCGCGGTCGTCGAGGGCAGCGGCCAGGCGTTCGTCAACGGCCTGCACTCCGCCGTCACCGTCACCGGCGTCCTGTGCCTCGTCGGTGCCGTGGTCGCCGTCATCGGCATCAAGGGCCGCGCCGAGGAGATGAGGGACATGCGTGCCCGGTCGGCGAACGACGAGGAGCCCGTGGCGGCCGTCGCCCACTGAGCGCACCACGGCCCCGTCGTTGCCCGCCCTCGCGCGGGCAACGACGGGGCTGCCAGGACCCGGTCCGGCCCCGACGGCGCCGTTCTCGCAGGGCCGCGCGCACCCCGGGCAGGTACCGCCGGGCCGCGCGGGCTTCGCGTTCCGCCTCACGGCCCGGGGCCGGATCCGCCTGCTCCCGGCGGTGCGGAAACACCTGAGCCCCGCACGACGGGTGTCGTACGGGGCTCGGCCGGCGGATCGGGGCCGGTCCGGCTTCAGCCGGACCGGCCCGGCCTCAGCTGGGATCGGTCTCGATCACGGCGACGCGGTCGCTGGTGCTCTGGAGCGCCGGGCGCAGGGCGCCGATCACGTCCTCGACGGTGACGGGGGTCTTCTCCCCGTTGCCGCGGGTGATGAGCACGCCGTCGAAGACGTCCCCGTAGAGCTCCTGGAGCGCCTTCCGGTCGTAGAACTCGACCAGTTTGCCGTCCTGCGCCTTGACGCCGAGGAACTTCCACAGCGAGTTCTCCGGGCTGAAGGCGATGCTCTGCCCGGTGTCGGTCTGGACCGTGACCAGGCCGGACATCGCGGGCTCGGCGAACTCCTTCATCATCCGGTCGACCTCGGCCTTGGACACCGTGGGTTCCCGGGTGGTCGTCGGCACCGTCACCGCGGACGAGGAGCCGGTCTCGACCTGGGTCCGGTACGCCTCCTCGACCGCCGCGGCCGACTTGTCGGCGTCGATCCCCGCACCGGGCTTGCCGTAGACGGCGACGGCCCTGCCGGACTCGAACCTGATCGTGCCGTCGTTGCCGGAGCCGCCCGCCGACTCCAGGGCGGCCTGCAGCTTCTCCTCGTCGACGGGGATGACGGGGTCGACGACACGGCTGTTGCCGAAGAGCGAGCCGATGACGGAGACCGGGTTGTAGTCGCTCCGGGCCGCCGCGCCGACGGTCTCGGCGGTGTCGAACTGCAGTCCGGCGTTGTCCGGCTCGAGTTCGACGGTCCTGTCCCCGACGGTCAGCTCGAGCGGCTTGTCCAGCCGGTCGGCGAGGGCCTGGTCGAGCGTCTTCACGGCCTCGTCGTGGGTGCCGCCGCCGATGTCCACGCCGAGCACGGTGGTGCCCTTGGGCACGGCGGAGTGGTTCATCAGCAGGCCGGCGCCGTAGGCGACACCGGTGAGCAGGAGCACGCCGCCGACGAGCAGGGGGAGCTTGCGGCGGCCCTTCTTCTTCGGCGCCTTCGAGGAGGTCGCCGGGGGCGGGGTGACCGGGTCGGGCAGCCTGGGCGGCGTGTGCGTGCCGGGGCCGCCGAAGGGGTCGTGCGCGTCGAAGGAGGCGCTCGCCGGGACGACCGGGACACCGCTGGCGGCGGTCTGCCCGGAGACGTTGTCGAGGCGGGCTCCGTAGCCCGGGGTGCCCTGTTCGGGGGCGGGGAGCTGCGGGGTGAGGCTCGCGGTGTCGTCGCTCAGCCCACCACCGGGGTGGGGGCCGCCATGGGCACCGCGCGGACCACCCGGACCGGCAGCACCACCCGGACCGGCAGGACCACCCGGACCGGCAGGACCACCCGGACCGGCAGGACCAGCGGGACCGTCCTGACCGCCGTACGGCGACTGACCGGGGTGACCGGGCCCGCCCGCCTGGCCGGGCTGCCCCGCCTGGCCGTTCCGCGCTCCGAGGTCGTCGTCCGTGAAGAACGGCGTGCCGTCGAGGCGCGGCTCGCCGCCACCGTTCCCGCCCGCGTCCGGGCGCTGGTCGCCCGGACGCGTACCGCCGTTGCCGAGCGGGTTGCCGGCCAGCGCCTCGGTCACGTCGAAGGAACCGGTGCCGCCGCCGTGCCCGGGGGCGACCGGCCCACCGGTCGCGCCGGAGAGCCCGGAGCCGTTGCCGCCCGCGGGTGCGGAACCGTTCGTGCCGCCGGGACCACCGGGACCACCCGGGCCGCCGGGCCGGGAGTTGCCGCCCGTCACGCTCATGCCGCCGCCCACACCGGGCGGACGTCCGCCCGGACGCGCACCGCCGCCGGGAGCACCGGGCGGGCCCGAAGGCCCCGCGCCGAGCGCCCTCGGGCCGCCCGCGGGACCCGAACCGCCCGCCGGGCCCGCCCCGTTGCCGGAGCCGCCGCCCGCGGCACCCTTGCCCGGACCGGACCTGCGGGGCGCGAACCACTCGCTGGTCGGCTTGTCCGGCGGGGCCGCCTGCTGAGGCACGGACGGCTGCGGCGCGGCCCGCGGGCCGCCCGGAGCGGGAGACTCGGCGGCCCCGGGGCCGGTTCCGTTGCCGGCGCCCGGCGCCCGGGGGGAACCCGGCGCCGGTGCCTGGGCGTTGGCCCCGCCACGGTCCCGGTCCGCACCCTGGGTGTCGGTGCCGTCCGTGCCTTCGCCGTCCGTGACGGTCTTGCGCACGACGACCGGCGGAATGGGCCGGGAACCGGGGATGTTGATCCGGATTCTGGTCGTCAGCGTGGTCTCGGTCTTGCGGTCGTCCGGACGCTGCTCGGCAGGCCGGCCCGCGGCCGCCGCCTCACCCGGAACCGCCGGAATCCCGTAGGGCGGGGTGCCCGACGGATATGCGGCTCCGCCGCGCCCGTTGGGCCCGTTGGACGGAGTGTCAGTTTCACGACTCAAGGCAGGTTCTCCTGGTTGGCTCCGCCGCCCGTCACGATCTCACGGTGGGGGTCTCCCCCAACCCGGCCGGAGCCGGGAGTTCGGGGAGGCTCAACGGCGCGCGCACCACCATACTGGCCACATCCGGCCGGTATCTCCGGACCGTGGCGGAAATCCGCACCGGACCCCCGCGCGCGCACCGCTGCGAAGGGGTGCGTCACTTCCCAAGTCGGGCGGGAGCGCCGTCCGGTTGCCGCCCCGGGGCGAGGGTGGCACACATCACAGCGACGGCGATGCCGCCGAGCAGGAAGAGGTAGGAACCGGCTCCCGCGGCGAACAGGAAGTCGCCTTCCGGCCGGCTGACGGTGAGCAGGAGGGCCGCGAGCACCCAGCCGCCGGCGGCCGACGCGGCTCCGGCCCGGCTGCGCAGCGCGAGCGCTCCGCCCAGGCAGAGTCCGGCCTCAGCGGCGAGGGCGAGCAGCAGCCCGCCCGGGAACCACGCGGGCTGCACCAGCGCCCCGGCCACCCCGACCACGGCACCGAGCAGGAACAGCCCCACGCAGACCGCGATTCGCCCGAAGGAGGGCAGCCGCAGCGGCTGGGCCAGCGCCGACACCGGCGTGTCCCCGTTCGTCCGGCCGCTCACGAGGCCTCCCCCGTCCCAAAGGCCGTACCGCCCCCTGTGCTGTCCCCGACCCCGGCGAACAGGTCGCTCTCCCGGCCGAGGGCCCGCGCACCGCGCACCAACTCGTAGTACTCGGTGGTGAACAGCGGCTGGGCGAGTTCGTTGGAGAGCACGAAGTAGGGCGCGTACGGCTCGGCCACGGTGATCTGGGTGGCGTGGGCGCGCATCGCGGCGGCCTTGGCGGCGGCGTACGCGGTGCCGTCGATCTCGGTGGTGACCAGTTCGTCGTCGACGACTCCGGGGACGTCACCGACCTCGCCCGCCTTGTCGAACGGCAGCCCGGGCAGTGCGTCGTCCAGCCGCGCGAAGGCGGCCTCGGCGACGGAGCGTGGCACCCGGTTCCAGTAGACCTTGGGGATGTCCCAGCCGTCCCGGGCGGCGAGTTCGACCGCGCGCATGGCGACGCGGTGCGCCTGGATGTGGTCGGGGTGCCCGTAGCCGCCGTTCTCGTCGTACGTGACGAGCACCTGGGGCCGGACCTCGAGGACGACCTCGGCGAGGAGGCCGGCGGCCTGGTCGACGTCGGCCTGCCAGAAGCAGCCGGGGTCGTCGTTGTCGGGCAGGCCCGTCATCCCGGAGTCGCTGTAGCGCCCGGCGCCGCCGAGCAGCCGGAAGTCCTCGACACCGAGGGCGCGCATCGCCCCGGTCAGCTCCCCCATCCGGTGCTGCCCGAGAGCGGCACCGGACAGGTGGGCCAGCTCGGGCGGGATGACCTCGCCCCGCTCACCGAGCGTGCAGGTGACCAGCGTCACCCGCGCGCCCTCGGCGGCGTAGCGGGCCATGGTGGCCCCGTTGTTGATCGACTCGTCGTCCGGGTGGGCGTGCACCAGCAGCAGCCGCCGAGCGGGCAGTTCCGTCATGGGACCAGCCTACGAGGCGCCCGGCCGGGGCGGGGGCACGGCGTTGTCCCACCCCGCCTTTAGGTTGCGTTCCATGACTTCGAACAGCTCCGGCGCGGCGTCCCGGCTCGACCCGTACCGGGCGCTCCTGGACCGGGGGAACGCCTCACCGGCCCGCGCCCGCAGGGCCGTCCGGGACCTCCTCCTGTTCCCGGAGGGCGGGGAGGCGCTGGGGCTGGCCGCCCGGTTCGCGCGGACGGCGGAGTACGACTCACAGGCCCTGCTGCGGTTGTGGCCGACGGCCGCCGATCCGGACGGCTTCTGCGCACACCTGCCCGCCCCCGCCGCCCCCCGCCGCCGCCGTCTGCAAGGACCTGGTCGGCCGCCGCATCCTCACCGACCAGGGCGCCGCGGTGGGCACCTTCCAGGACATCGACACCGACACCGACACCGGAGCGGTCCTGACCGTGCACGGCGTCAACGACCACCACCCCGGTGCCGCGCTGACCGGCATCGGCTCCTACGCCCTCGTCATCACCACGAGGTCCTGACTCGCCACCAATCCCGAAGCGCCGGGCCTACGGGCGCTGCCCGGACAGAGCCGGGCTCCCTCGTCTTCTGGATGTCCGCTGGGAGGCGCGCCCTGCTTCCGACGGCCAGCGGCCGGAGCGGCGGTCAGTGATCGGCGTCGGGAACGCGGAGATCGGAAGAGCGCGCCCCTGCGGCCTCTCGCGGGGGCGGGACTGGGGATTGACGGGGGTTGCGGAGGGCTGTGTTGACGGTGGAGGTCCACCGTTCGTACCAGGTTCCCTGGTCCCGACGCAGCAGGACTGTCAGTCCTGGGCCGCCCCAAATGAGGACAGCTGCGAGCAGGGTGAGGTGCGGAAGCAGTCGACCGGCGAGTTCGGGGAGCTCGAGCGACGCGGTGTGGTGGGTCAGGGCGGTCCAGGCCAGGGCGAGGGGGCAGTACACGATCCAGGCGCGCAGGGTGAGGCGCAGCGGACCTGCTCGGGTGCCGTCGGGCTGGGTGAGGTGCAGGAGCACGGCCCGTTTGCCGGGGGTGGTCGCGAAGACGGCCGGCAGCAGCCAGAACCAGACCAGCCCGAGGACGGCGCCGATCGGCAGCGCGTAGTGCCGACCGGTATGCCAGGAGGTGGCGACGGCGAGCAGACCGGTGGCCAGTGTCCAGACGATGAGCCAGCCGGCCAGGTCGGTGAGGAAGGCGAAGAGCCGTCGGGTGAGGGTGACGCGCCCTGCGTAGCGGTGGCGTTCACGGTCGGGGTCGTTGACGGGCAGCAGGCGGATGAGAGGGCCGGCGGCGATCCACCCCAGGGCCGCGCCGGCGGTGTTGAGGATGAGGTCGTCCACATTGAACTGCCGGTAGGGGCAGGCGTAGACGAACCACAGACCGGTGTACTGGGTGGTTTCGAAGAACAGGGAGGTGACGAAAGCCGCGGACGCCGCACGGATCAGCCGCTGCCGCAGGTAGTAACGGAGATAGATGCCCAGCGGCAGGAGCAGCACGGCGTTGAGCAGCGTGGTCCAGATAGGGGTGAGATGTACCAGCGCGCCGGGTGACCAGTTGCCGCCACCCGCAGAGGAGATCGTGGCGTGGAAGGCGAAGGGCTCCAACTGCGGTTCTGCGGCGTAGTGGACGGAGGTGCAGTGTTCGTCTGCGCGGGCGGGCAGCGGCATCACCGTCTGCAGCAGCGCGGCGAGCAGGTAGAAAACGAAGCTGTAGAACACGAGAACCGGCCAGCCCCCTGCCCGGCCGCGCCTGCGGTACCCGCGGACTGCGGCCGGCCCCAGGATCACCGCGGCGACGAGCGGGAACAAGGTGATCGCGGCCTCGACGGGCAACAGGTAGGTGCGGAACACGGCATGCGCTTTCTGCGGCTGACGGACGACCGGCTCCGCCGCGGACTGCGGGAAGCAGGTGGCACGGCGAAACGGCCGGCCCGAACGGGCAGGCCAGGCCCGGAGGACTCGATGTGCGTGCCGGATGCCAGAGTAGGGCCCGCGCAGACCGTCGACACGCACAACCACAGGAACGTATGCGCCGGATGACCCGTCCCGACCATGCGCGGAAGCAGTGTGGCGTCGAAGCCCAGGACCAGGCCGGGCACTTCGCGCCCACCGGTTTTCGCCGCCGGTACGCCGCAGCGGGTCCCGGATGCCTGCAGCCGAGCCACTTCCCGTGCCTGAGCCCGGGCTGAGCGCAGGCGGTCCGGTACGCGTTCGCCGACGACGGCCGGCAGCCGCCGGGCCGTCGGCGTCGAGGCGACCGGGCCGAAGACGGCCGGCTCGGCCCGCAGCATCGCCACGTCCGCGAGGCAGTCCCCGCCCAGTGCGACCGCCAGGACGACGTCCAGGAGGACCTCGCCGGGACCGTGGGCAGCCCGCTGCTTACGCCACGGGGCGAGCGCGGCGGATACTGCCTGATCAGGGCCGGTCTTGCGGACCGTCTCCACCAGCAGTACGGACCCGGCCGGGAGACCACCCCGCGGCCGCCGCCCTCGACACGGACATGCGGATACGGCCCGATACGCTTCTTCACCTGGGAAGTGCTTCTTTCCTCGCAGCCAACAGGACCCTCGGCAAGTCCTGTCGTTGCAGGTCAGGAGTACTTCTCATGTTCCTGACCAAGCCTCGAACAGCCCGCTTCGTGAAAGCGCAAGGTCAAGGAGGCGGAGACGCCGGTTCCTCGCGCACTCCTCTTCCGTCTCGCTTGCCGGGCCCGCACCAGCCGGCAGTACTGGCGCGTCCCGGCTTCGTCAGGGCTGCCTCCCCCTCCCCGGCACCTCCCGGATCAGGTTGATGACACAGCCCGGTGCCGGTGAAACGAGGTGCTTCGGCGAGCGTCGGTCAGGTAGCGTGCGAGCCATGTCGAGTCCTGAGTCGGACGAGGTGGGGGCTTTCGGTCACGCCGTCAGCCCCCTGAACCACTGAGCTCGTAGCTCTGCCGTCGCGCCGCATTCCGTGGTGGGACGGCTGTGCCCTTGGGGCTGGCCGCGGTGACGAGATGACCTTCTCGTGCCTCTCCTCACCTCGGAGCCACTCGATGCCTCTCCCGCTGTACCTGCTTGCCATGGCGGTCTTCGCCATGGGCACCTCGGAGTTCATGCTCGCCGGTCTCCTGCCGGACATCGCCTCGGACCTCGACGTCACCGTCGGGACAGCAGGCATGCTCACCCCGGCCTTCGCGATCGGCATGGTCGTCGGCGCCCCTCTCGTGGCCGTGCTTGCCCGCGACTGGCCCAGGCGCTCCAGCCTTCTCGGCTTCATCCTCGCTTTCGCGTCAGCCCACGCCGTGGGCGCCCTCACCACGAGCTTCCCGGTCCTGTTCGCCACCCGGATCGTCGCCGCGCTCGCGAACGCAGGGTTCCTTGCGGTCGCTCTGACGGCTGCCGCCACGCTGGTCTCTCCCGACAGGAAGGGACGCGCGCTGGCCGTGCTGCTGTCAGGTACCACGGTGGCCGTGATCGCCGGTGTCCCCGGCGGGTCGGTACTCGGCACACTGCTCGGCTGGCGGTCCACGTTCTGGGCCGTCGCCGCACTCTGCCTGCCCGCGGCTCTCGGCGTCCTGAAGGGGATCCCCACGGGACGTGGGCGGGAAGAGATGGCCGGCGGGCCGGTCCTGCGAGCGGAGCTCGCCCAGCTCACAAGGCCGCCGTTGATTCTGGTGATGCTGCTCGGCGCGCTGGTGAACGCGGCGACCTTCGCAAGCTTCACCTTCCTCGCCCCCGTCGTGACCGACACCGCCGGACTGGGCGAGCTGTGGATCCCTGTCGTTCTGGTGCTCTTCGGTGCCGGTTCCTTCGCCGGGGTCACCGTCGCCGGCCGGCTGTCCGACCGGCGTCCCGGTGTGGTCATCGCAGTCGGTGGTCCACTGCTGCTCATCGGCTGGCCGGCCCTGGCGGTGCTGGCCGACGAGCCGGTCGCCCTGCTCATCCTCGTGTTCGTGCAGGGTGCGCTGTCGTTCGCGCTGGGCAGCACGCTGATCACGCGGGTCCTCTACGAGGCCGCGGGAGCTCCCACCATGGCCGGCTCGTATGCGACGGCGGCACTCAACGTCGGCGCCGTCGTCGGGCCCCTCGTCGCCGCGACCACCCTCAGCACCACGGCCGGGAACCTCGGGCCGCTGTGGGCAAGCGGACTGCTCGTCGCGATCACACTGCTCACCGCGCTCCGCTTCCGCGCCGTGGTCGCGGTCAGCCGAACCGCCGAGGTGGTCCGATGACGCACTCGAACGTCCCCTTGACCATCGAGGGACACCGAAGACTCAAGGCCGGACGCATCCCCGACGGCGACGGACGGCGAGCCCACGGACGTGACTTCGAACGGGCCAGGGCCGCCCAGCGCGCGAAGACCGCCGGCACCAAGGGCGGGTACGTCCACCCGCACTCCGCCGTCGACGGGTTCTCCCGCCTGGCCCCTACCGAGTTGCTTTCCCGACGAGAAGGCCGCCACCACCGTGGCGTTCTTCAGCCGTGCCCGCGCGTTCCTCGCCGCCCACGGCATCCACCGGATCGTGCGCATGGCCACCGACAACGGCGCCACCTACCGCACCCCGGTCTTCATGAGCTCTCCGGCCCCGTGGGCCTCCCGCCGCCCACGTCATGGCCGCAACACAACTAGGCGGCTTCCCCGCACTCGGTTCGGCAGTCCCGGCAGCGGTCGGGGCCCGGGACGGGGGCGCGGAAGCCTCGGTCGCAGCCGTCGCAGTTGCGGACCTCGGTCTCCGCCGGCGCGGGGTCGACCGGTGCGCGGAAGTGTGGGTCCTGCGTTGGGCCGAGCCTCGGGCCTGGCGGGCCCCGAAATCCAGCCGGACCGGGGATGTTCACCCTCCCGAGTGAGCGCGGGCCACGGGCGGGAGGGGTGGGGTTCGGTGGGGGTTCTTTCCCCCACGTTCTTTGTCCTTCAGTCGTCAGCGCCACCGGAACCGGCGGGGCCGTGTTCCGGTGGCGCAAGGCTCAACTCCGCCCACACGGTTTTCCGCGGGAACCTCCCCTCCACCACCCCCCAGCGGTCGGCCAGCGCCTCCACGAGCAGCAGCCCACGGCCCGACTCGTCCCCCGCGGCGGGCTCCTGCCGCGCGGGCAGCCGGTCGGCCCGCGTGTCGGTGACCTCGATGCGGAGCGTGGAGCCGACGACGTACAGCGTGAGGCGGAAGCTGCGGCCGGGCAGCCGGCCGTGCGTGGCGGCGTTGGCCGCCAGCTCCGCCACCACATGGCTCGCCGCCTCGTGGGGCAGGCCCCAGCTCCGGAGCGCGTCCACCGCGAGCAGACGGCCCAGCCGGGCCCCGCGCGGGGTGGACGACAACAGCATGGTGGTGTGGCGGACTTCGTGGCCGGGTCGGGTGTCCGTCCCGGTGATCTCCCGAGTTTTCTGATTCACGTCACTCAGCGTGGCCGACCGGACGTACCGTGGAGAGTAATCGCGCTGCTGCGTACGGTGACCGTCCAGGGCTTGTCCGGCCCTGTCCGAAGTGTCGAAACGGCCCCCGCCGGCACCGCGTGACGGTACGGCGCGACACAGCGGAGGAGCACGACATGTCGGTGGACGGCGAGGCGGTACGGGTCACGACCGAGGCGGACCGGACGGACGAACCGGGGTGGGAGGTCGACCCCGACGACGACTGGGCGCTCGCGGCAGTCGCCACCGTGGGTCGGCAGTTGAGGCTCCGCCGGGAGGCGGCGGGCATGCGGGTCGGCGAGTTCGCGGTGGCGGTGGGTTACGGCGCCGATCTGGTCTACAAGATCGAGAGCGGCAAGCGCATCCCCCGGCCCGAGTACCTGGACACGGCGGACGAGGTGTTCAACGCCGGTGGCCTCATCGCGGCGATGAAGGAGGACGTGAGGAAGGTCCGGTATCCGAAGAAGGTGCGGGATCTGGCGCAGTTGGAGGCGCGAGCGGTTGAGCTTCAGCTGTACGACCCGCTTCACATCCACGGTCTGTTGCAGACCCCGGAGTGCGCGCGTGCGCTTCTGTCGATGCGGCGTCCGGCTTACGCAGCCGACCAGGTGGAGCAGTTCATTGCAGCACGCGTGGCCCGCAAGGAAATCTTCGAACGGGACCCGGCACCTGAACTCAGCTTCGTGTTGGAGGAGTGGACACTTCGACGGCCGCTGGGGGGAAGAACCGTCCTGCGCAACCAGCTTGAGTACCTGCTTGAGGCGGGGCAGTTGCGTAACGTTGAGCTGCAAGTGATGCCGATGGACCGCGATGAGCACGCCAGTGTGGATGGCGGCATCGAGGTGCTCAAGTTCGAGGACGGTTCAGCGATCGGCCGCTCCCCAGCGGTGGCCAACGGACGGCCTGTTTCCGAGCTGAGGCAGCTCCGTATCCTGGAACTGCGGTATGGCATCATCCGGGCTCAGGCGCTCACACCACGTGAGTCGACGGTCTTCATCGAAGAACTGCTGGGGGAGACATGATCCGCAAGCCCTCGTCCGGGGACACCTCGGGCCTGGCGTGGTTCAAGAGCAGCTACAGCAGCGGCAGTGAGGGCGACTCATGCGTAGAGATCGCCATCCAGCCCGGCACCCTCCACGTCCGTGACTCCAAGGACGTGGAGGGCGGCCGACTGACCTTCTCCCCCGCCGCGTGGGCCGACTTCGTGCCGTACGCGGTCGAGGGCTGACGGGCCGTTCCTACTCGCTTGTCGCGGGCGATCAGGTCCTCGTAGCCGAACTTCTTGAACGGCCCGTTCCCGTCCTCGGGCTCGACGCGGGACGACAAGGGCTCGCCCAGCCGGCAGGCCGCCACGAAGTCGTCCAGGTGAACCGCCGCTGCTCGATGACGCTCCCGCCGCCGCGTGGAGAGCATCACCGCTGGGAGGCGCCCGTCGCGAAAGGCTTGACCTCAAGTGAAGTAGAGGTCGCAGAGTGGGGGTTCTTCTGCAGATCTACCGGAAGGAACGGTCATGCGCGCCGTCGTGCTGCACGAGTTCGGACCCGCTGAGAACCTCCGTTACGAGACCGTGCCCGATCCCGTACCGGGGCCGGGCGAGGTCCGCGTCTCGGTGAGGGCCGCGGGAGTCCACCAGATCGAGACGGCGATGCGCGAAGGGCTGGAGATCGGTCCGCCGCTTCCCGGACTTCCGGCGATCCTCGGGGGAGAGGTGGCCGGCGTCGTCGAGTCGGTCGGGCCGGATGTGGACGAGGCCTGGACCGGCGCCAAGGTGGTGACCGCACACGGCAGGCCGGGGGGCTACGCCGAGCTCGCCGTCGCCGGCGTCTCGTCCCTGCACCGGATTCCGGCCGGACTGGGGTACGAGGCCGCCGCCACCATGGTCGTCACCGGCACGACCACCATCGGCCTGCTCGACATCGCGGAACTCACCTCCGGCGACGTGGTCCTGGTCACCTCCGCGGCCGGCGGCATCGGCCGGCTGGTCGTCCAGTTCGCCCACCGCCTCGGCGCCACGGTCATCGGCGCGGCGGGCGGACCGGCCAAGACGGCGGCCGTGCGGGAGCTGGGAGCGGACATCGCCGTCGACTACAACCTGCCGGACTGGGCGGGCACCGTCCGCGACGCCTTGGGCGGGCGCGGCGTCACGGCCGTTCTGGACGGTGTCGAGGGCGACAAGGGACGGGCCGCCTTCGGGCTGCTGGCCGAGGGAGGGCGCTACATCACCATCGGCGCGGCCTCGCGGGAGGAGTTCCGCCCCGACGAGGCGGAACTGAAGGAGCGCGGCGTGCACTTCACCGACGCACTGGCCCTGCTGCTGGAGGGCCAGGACGCGCCCGCCGACGAGGCCCGCGCGCTCACGGCGGCCGCCGAGGGGAGTCTGGTGCCCGCCTTCCAGACCTTCCCCCTGTCACAGGCCGCCGCGGCGCACGCCGCCCTGCGGACGCGGGCGACGACAGGCAAGGTCGTCCTCGTCCCCGACGCCCACTGGTGAGAGACGGCCGGCGTCGGTCCAGCCGAAACAGTGGTCTCACGAAAACACCGGGCAACGTCGCCCGCCGGCCATGTCGTCAGGACCTGCCAACGGCGGTTCCACCACCCGCACACGGGCGGCCCCTCGCCGCTCCCGGCCGTTCACGTCCCCCACCTGCCCGGCGAGCCCGTCAGAGGTCCTGGACCCGCCGGAACGGCTGGTCGGCCTCCAGCTCGAAGGCGAGCTCCAGCAGCGTCCGTTCGGCGCCGGGGCGGCCGGAGAACATGACGCCGACGGGGAGGCCGTCCGGCGTCGTGCTCGTGGCCGGGACCGAGATCGACGGCGTTCCGACGACGTTGTTGACCGGGGTGAACGCCACGTACGCGACGATGCGGTCGATCAGGGTCGCGTAGGGGACCGTCGGGGCGAGGTGGCCGAGCGGGGGCGTGGTGTGGGCCAGGACCGGGGAGAGGACGAGGTCGAGTCCGCGGAACGCCGCCGCGTACGGCTCCCGCGTGCGCTTCAGCCTCCGCACCACGCCCGGCGTGCGCTGCCAGTTCCGCACGTACGTCTCGCGCAGGCCCCGGCTGAGGCCGTCCATGCGGCGCCGGTCGAAGTCCGGGCCGAGCGTCCTGCCGGTGACGCCGATCAGGAACGACAGCAGGCCCCAGTAGGTGAGGAAGTCCTCCGTGAAGCGCGGGTCGATCGACAACTGGACCGGCTGCACGGTGTGGCCGAGCCGCTCCAGCCGCTGTGCCGTCTGTGTGACGGCCGCCCGGGTCGCGGCGTCGGAGGGGACCCCGCTCGGCGAGTCCACCACGAGGCCGACGCGCAGCCGGCGCTCCGAGGGGCCCTCGACCAGGCCGACGGGCGGCAGCTTCGGGTTGCGCCAGTGCTGCTCGGCGGCGGCGAGGAACGCGGCGCTGTCCCGTACCGAGCGGCTCACGACGCCGTCGGTGACGACGTCGATCGGCAGTTGGCGGCCCTGCGTGTTCGGGATCATCCGGCCCCGGGTGGGCTTCAGTCCGACGAGTCCGCAGCAGGCGGCGGGGATCCGGATCGAGCCGCCGCCGTCGTTGGCGTGCGCGATCGGCACCGCCCCGGCGGCGACGAGCGCCGCGCTGCCGCCGGACGAGCCGCCCGCCGAGTGGCCCGTGTGCCACGGGTTGCGCACGGGCGCGGCGTCCTCGTACTCCGTGGTCGGACTGAACCCGAACTCGGGCAGCCTGGTCTTGCCGAGCACCGTGACGCCGGTGCTGACGAACTGCCGGGCGAACGGGGCGTGCCGACGCGCTTCCTTCGGCGCGAACGCGGCGCTGCCGTGTCCGGTGGGCAGCCCCCGGTAGTCGGTGTTGTCCTTGACGAAGGCCGGCACCCCGGTGAGGGCGCCGGCCGGCCCGGAGCCGTGGTCCGGGACGTCGACGTGCACCTGGACGGCGTGGAGCCGGGCGTCCACGGCCCTGACCCGCGCCGCGGCGTCGCGGGCGGCCTCGGCCGCGCTCACCTCTCCCCGCCGGATCGCCTCGGCGAGCCCGACGGCGTCGTGGTCGCCGAGGGCGTCGTCCCGGAAGGCGTGGACCCTGGTCCGTTCCTCGGAAGTCGTCATCGCCGGCTCCGCCCCTGAACGCGTGGATGCTGGCCCGCCATCATCTCTTACCGACGGGTAACGAGCGAGGGGCCGGCACGCACGAGTCGCTCCGCCGCCGTCCGCGACGCGCCACCACGGGTGAGACGCGCGATGCCGAACCACAGCAGCACGGCGGTGGCGAGCAGCACGAAGGCGGCGCAGTTCACCACGGTCGGGTTGACCCATCCCGGCACCAGGTCGTACTCCGCGTTGCACTTGTTGTGCAACGGGAACAGCCTCTGGGACTCATCGGGATGGGCCGAACGGTAGGCACTGTCGTACGTCTGGTGGTGGGCGTACGCGCACGTTTCGCCGATGTCGAGGCCGCCACTGAGCGCTCCCCGGAGCCAGGCCGCGGAGCCGACGAGCAGCGCGAGGGACCACAGGCGCGCCCACCACAGCGGGCGCTGCCACGATCCGTCGCGCAGGCCGACGGGGATGCGGTAGAGATTCCAGAGACTCCACAGCAGCCACACCACGAGGAGCCCGGTGACAGCGAGCAGCCCGGCTTCCTTCACACGCCCGTCCCAGGGTCCGTCCGGGCCCGCCTGGTGCGCCGACAGCCCGGCAAGAGCCCGGAGCCGGGCCGGGCGGGGCCGGCCGGTCAGAAGTTGATGCTGCCGATCATCCCCGCGATGTTGGTCGTCAGCTCGCTGATCGTGGGCGCGATCGTCGACGACGCCATGTAGAAGCCGAGGAGCATGCAGACGACCGCATGCCCCGCCTTGAGGCCCGACTTCTTGATCAGCAGGAAGACGATGATCGCCAGCAGCACTACCGCCGAAATCGAGAGTGCCACGGCGGCTCACCTCCAAGGATCCCAGGACGACAGGGGGGTAGGAATATGGGGGCAGATAAATCCGTACAGCAGCCAGCAGGTTCATACCCACTATGCGCCAACGATCATAACTATCCGTACGTGCGCATCGGTCGGCGCACGGCCGCACAAGGGGGCGCATGGCCAATATGGTCATGGCATGACCAAAGACGCTGACTCCTTCCCCCGACGGCACGCCCGCACCCAGCGCTTCACGCTCGGCGCGCCGCGTTCGTTCACCGTGTCACCCGACGGTTCCCGGGTGGTGTTCCTGCGCTCGGGTTCCGGTACGGACCGGGCGAATTCGCTGTGGGTGCTCGACCCCCGGGACGGCGGGGAACGCGTGGCGGCCGACCCGCACGCCCTGTTGGGCGGTGCCGCGGAGAACCTGTCGGCCCAGGAGCGGGCGCGGCGCGAACGCAGCCGCGAGGGAGGCGCCGGCATCGTCGGCTACGCCACCGACGCGCAGGTCGAGTTGGCCTCTTTCTCCTTGTCAGGGCGGCTTTTCGCGGCCGAGCTGCGGGCCGGGACGGCGCGTGAACTGCCCACTTCCACACCGGTGATCGACCCCCGGCCGTCACCCGACGGGCGTCACGTCGCGTACGTCGCGCAGGGCGCGCTGCGGGTCGTGGGCGCCGAGGGGACGGACGACCGCGCGCTGGCCGTCCCCGAGACGGAGAACGTCACCTACGGTCTGGCGGAGTTCGTCGCGGCCGAGGAGATGGGACGTTCACGGGGCTTCTGGTGGGCGCCCGACTCGGACCGGCTGCTGGTGGCGCGCGCGGACGACACGCCGGTGAGGCGGTGGTGGATCTCTGATCCGGCGCACCCGGGACGGGAACCGCAGCGGGTGGCGTACCCGGCGGCGGGCACCGCGAACGCGGAGGTGCGGCTGTTCGTGATCGGGCTGGACGGGACGCGCACGGAGGTCGTGTGGGACCGGGCGCGGTACCCGTACATGGCGCATGCGCACTGGTCAGCGGCGGGTGCGCCCCTGCTGCTCGTACAGGCGCGCGACCAGCGCAGTCAGCTGTTCCTGGCGGTGGACCCGGACACCGGGACGACCCGGATGGTGCACGCCGACGAAGATCCAATTTGGCTGGATCTTTTCGCGGGAGTGCCGTGCTGGAGTCCTTCGGGACAGCTGGTCCGGATCACGGACGAGGGGGGTGCACGACGACTCGCCGTCGGCGAACGCCCACTGACCGGACCGCAGTTGCACATCCGCGCGGTACTGGACGTGTCGGACGGCGACGTGCTGGTGTCGGCGTCGGCGGGAGCTGAGCCGGGTTCGAGGCCGGGGGCGGCGGACGGCGGCCCGGAGATCGGCGAGGTGCACGTCTACCGGGTGAACGAACTGGGCGTGGAGCGCGTCTCCCAGGAGCCCGGCGTGCACTCCGCGGTACGCGCCGGGGGCGTGACCGTACTCGTGTCCGCGACACCGGACCGGCCGGGGACGCGGGCGCGGGTTCTGCGTGACGGGAAACCGACGGCGACTGTCCGCTCGTACGCCGAAGACCCCGGTATGTCTCCCCGGGTGACGCTCATCCAGGGGGGCGCACGCAAAATTCCGTGCGCCGTGCTTATGCCAACGGACTACCACGGCGACACTCCCCTCCCCGTCCTCATGGACCCCTACGGCGGCCCGCACGGCCAGCGCGTGGTGGCCGCGCACAACCCCCATCTGACCTCGCAGTGGTTCGCCGACCAGGGCTTCGCGGTGATCGTCGCCGACGGCCGCGGCACCCCCGGCCACTCCCCCGCCTGGGAGAAGGCCGTCAAGGACGACATCGCCGCGATCACCCTCCAGGACCAGGTGGACGCGCTCCAGGCCCTCGCCTCCGACTTCCCGCTCGACCTGGACCGCGTCGCCGTCCGGGGCTGGTCCTTCGGCGGCTACCTGGCCGCCCTCGCGGCGCTGCGCCGGCCGGACGTCTTCCACGCGGCGGTGGTGGGCGCCCCGGTCACCGACCTGCGCCTGTACGACACCCACTACCAGGAGCGCTACCTCGGCCACCCGGACGAGCAGCCGGAGGTCTACCGCCGCAACTCGGTGATCGACGACGCGGGCCTGGTCGACGCCACCGCACCGCACCGCCCCATGATGATCATCCACGGGCTGGCGGACGACAACGTCGTGGTCGCCCACTCGCTGCGCCTGTCCTCGGCCCTCCTCGCGGCCGGCCGGCCCCACGAGGTGCTGCCCCTGTCCGGCGTCACGCACATGACCCCGCAGGAAGAGGTCGCCGAGAACCTGCTCCGCCTCCAACTGGACTTCCTCAGGCGCTCGCTGGGTCTGACGACGCACGGCTGACCACCACCACGGCCCGACCGTCACCACGGCCCGGGGCCGCCGGCGGAGCCCGACCGCCGGCGGCCCCGGGCCGTGGGACCACGGAGCAGCGCCCCCGCCGAGGAGGCCTTCCCGCCGTCGCAGCCGCGTCGAGGCCGCGAGGCCGCGAGGCCGCGTCCCGCGAGATGGTGTGAGCGGTCATGCGCCTCGCCCCCGGTACCCGGCTCGCGAGGATCTCCCCCGTCGGCGCGGCACACGAAGTGGCCCGCTCGGGCCCCAGGAGTGCCCCAGCCGGCCGAAGTCCCCGGCGTGACCTGCGGGTCCCGGTCCGTCGACCGGCTGCACCACCCGGCGGGACGCCATCGGCCGCAACCGGGGAGGCGGTAAAGCGGCCATACCCTCCGCCGCCCGGTTTCAGGGCGCTGAAAGCATCCTGAAACCGCGTTGAACGCGCCCTGCCGCAACCTCTGCGGCATGACGACAACAACATCGCACTCTCCCGCCATCGCGGCCAAGGGGCTGCGCAAGGCCTACGGGGACAGGACGGTCCTCGACGGCATCGACCTGGCGGTGCCGGCCGGGTCCGTGTTCGCGCTGCTCGGCCCGAACGGCGCCGGCAAGACCACCGCCGTGAAGATCCTCTCCACCCTCGTCACCGCGGACGCCGGCGAGCTGCGCGTCGGCGGCCACGACCTGGCCGCCGACCCGCAGGCCGTGCGTGCCGCGATCGGGGTGACCGGCCAGTTCTCCGCCGTCGACGGGCTGATCACCGGTGAGGAGAACATGCTCCTGATGGCGGACCTGCACCACCTGCCCAAACGCGAGGGACGGCGCATCGCAGCCGAACTGCTGGAGCGATTCGACCTGGTGGAGGCCGCGAGGAAGCCCGCCTCCACCTACTCCGGCGGCATGAAGCGCCGCCTCGACCTCGCCATGACCCTGGTCGGCGGCCCGCGCATCATCTTCCTCGACGAACCGACCACCGGCCTCGACCCGCGCTCCCGCCACAACATGTGGCAGATCATCCGCGAGTTGGTCTCCGACGGCGTCACCGTCCTCCTCACCACCCAGTACCTGGAGGAGGCCGACGAACTCGCCGACCGCATCGCGGTGCTGAACGACGGCAGGATCGCCGCCGAGGGCAGCGCCGACGAGCTGAAGCGGATCGTCCCCGGCGGCCACGTCCGGCTGCGCTTCACCGACCCGGACGCATACCGGTCCGCCGCCGTCGCGCTGCGCGGGACCGCACGGGACGACGAGTCGCTGTCCCTGCAGATCCCCAGCGACGGCAGCCAGCGCGAACTGCGCTCCGTCCTCGACCGGCTGGACGCGGCCGGCATCGAGGCGGACGAACTGACCGTGCACACCCCCGACCTCGACGACGTGTTCTTCGCCCTGACCGGCCCGGCCGACGTCACCGACCAGCCCGAGGAGAACGTCCGATGAGCACCCTCTCCCCCGCCGTCCGCGACTCGAACACGATGCTGCGCCGCAACCTGCTGCACGCGTGGCGCTACCCGTCCGCAACCCTGAACCTGCTGCTCACGCCGATCATGCTGCTGCTGCTCTTCGTCTACATCTTCGGCGACGTGATGAGCGCGGGCATCGGTGGCGGCGGCGCCGACCGCTCGGAGTACATCGCCTACATCGTCCCGGGCATTCTGATGATGACCATCGGCAGCACCGTGATCGGGGCCGCGGTGTACATCTCCATGGACATGAACGAGGGCCTCATCGCCCGCTTCCGCACGATGGCGGTCTACCGCGGCTCCGTGATCGTCGGGCACGTCGCCGGCAGCGTGCTGCAGTGCATCGCCAGCGTGGTCCTCGTCGGTGCCGTCGGCGTGGCCATCGGCTTCCGGTCCACCGACGCCACGGCCCTGGAGTGGCTGGCGGCGTTCGGACTGCTCACCATGTTCGCCCTGGCGCTCACCTGGATCGCGGTCGGCATGGGCATGGCCAGCCCGAACCCCGAGGCGGCCGGCAACAGCGCGATGCCGCTGATCCTCCTCCCGCTCGTCTCCAGCGCCTTCATCCCGGCCGACACGATGCCGGGCTGGTTCCGGCCCATCGCCGAGTACCAGCCCTTCACCCCGGCCATCGAGACCCTGCGGGGACTGCTGCTCGGCACCGGGATCGGCAACAACGGCTGGATCGCGATCGCCTGGTGCGTCGGCCTGTCCGCCCTCGGCCACCGCTGGACGACGGCGCTGTTCAACCGCGACCCGAAGTAACCGCCATGACGACGCGGGCCGCCTCCCGCAGCTCGTCCCGCTCCAGGGCGGCGAACTCCGACACCGCGTCGGCGTACGCCGCCCCGGCGGCCTTCCCGGCGGCCCCGACCGCCTTGCGGGCGCGGTCCGCCGACATCGTCGGCTGGTAGTCGCGCAGCACCCGCAGCCGTTCGGCCAGCGCCATCATCCGTACGGCCGAGGTGTCGCCGGAGGCGAGCCCCGCCATGCCGAGGGCGTGCAGCACCGTCCCGAACACAGGGAGATCCATGAGCGAGCCGGCCGGGCCGGAGAGCATGGCCCGCAGCCCCTGCCGCAGCCGGTCGACCGACTCCGCGACCAGCTCGAGACGGCCGGCATGCGCGTGTGCCGTCACCGCCACCGCCTGGACCTTCAGCGCCCACCGGTCGAGGAAGGGATCGCCGCTGTGCGCCGGGCCGGCCTCGGTCACCCCCTCCACGGCGCCGCGCCACAGGCCGAGCCCGACCTCCGTCAGTCCGCGGGCGAGAGCGATCTCGGCGCGGCCGCCGGGGTCGGCGCTGCCGGGGTCGCCCTTCTGCTGGATGCCGACCTCCTCCGCCTGCCGCAGCCAGTACTCGGCCTCGTCGGGGTCGCCGCGCTGCAGACAGGCGAGGACGAGGCCCCAGCGGACGCCGATGGTGTCGTGCTCGTCGCCGAGCCGCGGCAACACCTCGAGCGCCGCCTCGAGATGCTCGTACGCGGCCTCGCCCTGCTCCGTCTGCAAGCACAGCCGGCTCAGCCGGGTGTGACCCATGACCCGCAGGAACGGGTTGTCGACCGGTGCCAGCGCGCAGAGGGTCCGGCGGGCCGAGGCGAGCGCGCGGTCGATGTCGTGCTCCGACTCCCAGACGTAGGTGGCGACGTACTCGGCGACACCGGCGAGCAGCGGCTGTCCGCTGTCGCAGAGCTCCTGCAGCACGTCGTAGTCGGGAGGCAGCATCTCGGGTACCGCGCTCAGCACTGCCGCGACGGCGCGCAGCAGGGTGTCCGGCGGGGCCGGGGGGAGCCGCCGGAGGGTGACGAGCTGGCGTACGACGTGCGGGCCGTAGCCCATGAACAGGCTCACCGTGCACAACACCGCTGCGGCGCGGGCGACTTCGACGTATTCGGGCTCGGGGTGGTAGTGCGACAGCGGCGGGCCGGTGTCCTCCGCGAGGGCGACGAGGCGAAGGTAGTTGGAGTCCGTGGACCACAGGGCGGCGAGGGCGGCGGTGAGAGCGGCGATGGTGGGGCCGTCCGTGCGGACGAGGGCGTGCCGCAGGGCCTGCACGAGATTGTCCTGCTCGGCCCTGACCCGCTCCCTGGTGGCAACGAGGTCTCCGCCGTCCGGGCGAAGCCGGGAACCCGGGGAAGGCTGCGAGCCGAAGAGCCAGTCGTGGTGCGCGACCCCGAAGTCCCGCGCCCAGGCGAGGAAACGGCCGACGGCCTCCTCGTCCTCGCCCGCCTCCGCGCGCCGGGCCGCGCTGAACTCCCGTACGGTCTCCAGCATCCGGAACCGTACGCCGACCGGGGTGTCGACGACGGTCAGCAGCGACTGACCGGCCAGCTGCTCCAGCAGCGTCAGCGCGTCCTCGCCCAACACCCGCTCCGCCGTCTCGCCCAGGAAGCCTCCGGGGAAGACGGACAGAGTGCGCAGCGCGGCCCTGGCGTCCTCCGCGAGCAGGTTCCAGCTCCACTCCACGACCGCGTGCAGCGTGCGGTGGCGCTCCGGTGCGTCCCGCGCCCCGCCGCGAAGGAGTGCGAACCGGTCGCCGAGGCGCCGGGCGATCTCCGGCACCGAAAGGACCCGCACCCGCGCCGCGGCCAGCTCCACGGCGAGCGGCAGCCCGTCGAGGTGGCGGCACAGCCCGGCCACCGCGTCCGGCAGCAGCTCCACGCCGGGCCGGGCGGCCCGGGCCCGCTGCGTGAACAGCTCGGCCGAGGTCTCGGGCCCGAGCTCCGGCAGCGCGTACACCGCCTCCGAGGTGAGGCCGAGCGGAGCCCGGCTGGTGGCGAGCACCCTCAGGTCCTTCGAGGACGCGACCAGGGCCCGGACGAGGTCGGCGGCGCCCCGGACGACCTGCTCGCAGTTGTCGAGGACCAGCAGAGCGGGCCCGGAGCCGAGCGCGCCGAGGATGCCGGACACCAGGTCGGCCGGGGTGTGGCCGCTCATGGCGCCGGACCGTCCCTCGCCCGCGCCGAGCGCGGAGGCCACCTCCACGGCCACGTCCGCGTCCGCGGTGACGCCGGCGAGCGGCACGAAGTACACCACGCGCTGCTCGGCCCGGCGGCTGACGGCGTACGCGAGCCGGGTCTTGCCGAGGCCGCCGGGGCCGACGACGGTGACGGCGCGGAAGGCGCCCAGCAGCCGCTGCACCGCCGCGATGTCCTCGTCCCGTCCCAGCAGCGGGTTCGGTTCGTGCGGCACGCCGTGCCTGACCACGGGCGCCTCGCCGCGCAACAGCTCCTGCTGTACGGCCTTGAGTCCGGCGCCCGGATCCGTGCCGAGCGCCTCGCGCAGCTCCCGGCGGTACGCCTCGTACCGCGTCAGCGCGGCGGACGGGCCCGCCGTCGCCGCCTGGCCGCGCAGCAGCTCGGCGAGCACCTCCTCGTCGCGCGGATGCTCCGCGGCGGCCACGGCCAGCGGCCCGGCCGCCTCCGCGTGCCTCCCGAGCCGGGCGAGCGCGAGCGCCTTCGCCCGAACGAGCGTGCCGCGTACGGGGGCGCGCTCGGTGCGCAGCGCGGTTACGGGGTCGTCGGTGTCACCGGTCCCGTCAGGGGCGCCCTCCCACAGCGCGAGCCCGGCCTCGGCCGCGGCCAGCGATCCCGCGTGGTCCCCGGCCCTGGCCCGGTCCGCGCTCGCGGCGGCGTGCAGCAGCAGGGCGGAGCTGTCGACCCGGTCCTCGGCGAGGGTGAGCCGGTATCCGGTCGGCGTGCTCGCGAGGACGTCGGAGCCCAGCTGCGCCCGCGCCCTGGACACGAGGACCTGCACCGCCTTTCCCGGCCGCTCCGGCAGCTCCTCCGGCCACAGCCCTGCCACGAGCCGCTCGGTGCTGCAGCCCGTGCGCAGGTCGCCCGCGAGCAGTGCGAGGAGGCCGCGGAGCCGGGGCGCGGTGACCTCCTGCCCGCGATAGGCGACACTCGGCAGCAGGGTCAGGTCGATGGTCACCCGTGCAGATTAGCCAAGGCGGCGACCGCCGGAACTCCCACCGGGGCCTGACTCCCGCCGCGCGGACGGCCCTTGCGCGACGCGCGTCCACGGACGACCGTGGAATCCAGCCGCCGGCGGCACGGGTACCGACTCCCCCGAAGCCTCGTCCGCATCCGCCGCTCCGGAGGCTGGGTTCCGTTAACACGGAGGCAACTCCGGTGAATCGGTACCGATATACGGACACGCGAGGCTGCTGCGCGTACGGCCGTGCGGGTGCCGTGAACGGGCCGGGGCGCACCATGTCGCTCCGGCCCGTTGCCCTGCCCGGCCGCCCCGGCTGTACAGCCGCCCCGGTTGTCCCGGCCGCCCGGAAAACCGGAGGAACGGTGGCGGCGCCGCTGTTACCGTGGACGACATGGCACGAGGTATCTGGTCGCAGAAGGTTCGACTCCGCCGCTGACGGCGGCGCCTTCTCCCTGTTGACACAGCGCTCGCCGTTCCGGTTCCTGCCGGGCGGCCGCCTTCTGCTGTCCCCCGGCTCCCCTGCGAGCTGCGGAGCATCCGTTGAACCTCACCCCTGCGACCACCCCTGAAACCATGTTTCCGCCCGCCGCGGCGGGCGGCAGCGCGCACCTCCGTGCCGAGGGCGTCACCCTCACCCGCGGGTCGCGGCGTGTCCTGAACGACGTCACGGTCACCGTCTCCGCCCGGTCGCGGGTCGCCGTCGTCGGCGAGAACGGCCGGGGCAAGACGACCCTGCTGCACGTCCTGGCCGGGCTGCTCTCCCCCGACGAGGGCACCGTGCACCGGGCCGGCACCGTCGGCCTGGCCCGCCAGGAGCTGTCCGCGCGGGACGGCGAGACCGTCGGCACCCTGACCTCCGAGGCGCTGGCCCCGTCCCTCGCCGCCCTCCGCGCGCTGGACGGGGCGGCCCTCGCCATGGCCGAGGGCGACGACCCCGCCGCCGACGACCGCTACGCCGCCGCGCTCGACGCCGCCACCCGGCTCGACGCGTGGGACGCGGAGCGCCGCGTCGACGTCGCCCTCGAAGCCCTCGGCGCCTGCACCGACCGCGGCCGTCCGCTGGCGGCGCTGTCGGTCGGGCAGCGCTACCGGGTCCGGCTGGCCTGCCTGCTCGGCGCGCTCCACGACATCCTGCTGCTCGACGAGCCGACCAACCACCTCGACGCGAAAGGCCTGGACTTCCTGACCCGGCGCCTGCGCGAGCACTCCGGCGCCCTCGCCGTCGTCAGCCACGACCGGGCGCTGCTGCGGGACGTCGCGGACCGCTTCCTCGACCTCGACCCGGCCCGCGACGGGAAGCCGCGCCCGTACGCCGGCGGCTACGACGCATGGCAGGACGCCCGGCGCCGTGAGCGCGAACGCTGGGAGCAGGAGTACGAGGAGCAGCAGGCCGAGCACCGGAGGCTGAGGGACGCCGTGTCCAGGGCGCGCGACCGGCTCTCCACGGGTTGGCGCCCGGACAAGGGCACCGGCAAGCACCAGCGGCAGTCCCGCGCGCCGGGCGTGGTGCAGGCCCTGAACCGGCAGCAGGACGCCCTGGACGCGCACCGCGTCGACGTGCCGGAGCCGCCGTCCGCGCTGCGCTGGCCGGACCCGGGGGTGCGGCCGGGCGCGCCCCTGCTGCGGGCGCACGGCGTCGCGGTCGACGGACGGCTGGCCGGTCCTGTCGACCTCACCCTCGACGGCGGTGACCGGCTGCTCGTCACCGGACCGAACGGTGCCGGGAAGTCCACGCTGCTCGCCGTACTGGCCGGCGCGCTCGAGCCCACGCGGGGGTACGTGCGGGCGGCGAAGGGGGCGCGGGTCGTCCGCGTCACCCAGGAGACCGCCGCGCAGGACCCCGCGCTCACCGCCCGCGAGGTGCACGCCCGCCATGTCGGACGGCTGGTGGCGCGCGGCGCGCTCCGCGGCGCCGACGCCGTCCCGCTCGGGGCCCTCGGGCTGCTGGACTCCGAGGCGCTGCGCACGCCGGTCGGGCGGATGTCCCAGGGGCAGCAGCGGCGGCTCGACCTGGCGCTGGCGCTGGCCGGGCGGCCCGGCCTGGTCCTGCTCGACGAGCCGACCAACCACCTGTCGTCGGCACTCGTCGACGAGCTGACCGACGCGCTCCGCGCCACGAGCGCCGCCGTCGTCGTCGCGACCCACGACCGGCAACTGCTGCGCGACCTCGCAAACTGGCCACGACTGGAGGTGACCGCACTCCAGCACCGGAAGGAGGGGGAGGACGGGGAGGACTAGGCCTGTCCGGCGGATCAAGTCGGAGGCAACCGACGACAACGCCGCAGGCGAGCGTGCCGGACCCCGGGTCTTCGGCATGATCCGCCGGACAGGCCCCAGGGACCGGCTGACGGGGACGGCCGCGCCGGCCGTCCCCGTCAGCCGCCCGTCGGCGGCTCCCCCGGGGCCCCCGACGGCACCACCTGCTTCTCCTCCGCGAAGTGGCACGCCGAGTCGTGCGCCGCGGGACCGCCGGCCTGGCGGAAGACCTCGGGGACCGCCAGCAGCGGGACCTCCTGCGCGCAGAGCGCCCGGGCCTTCCAGCAGCGGGTGCGGAAGCGGCAGCCGGAGGGGATGTCGGTGGGGGAGGGGACGTCGCCGGTGAGGATGATCCGTTCGCGGTGCTCCCGTGCCTGTGGGTCCGGTACGGGGACGGCGGACAGGAGTGCCTGCGTGTACGGGTGGGTCGGGTGGTCGTAGATCTGGGTGTCGGTGCCGATCTCGACGATCCGGCCCAGGTACATCACGCCGACCCGGTCGGAGATGTGCCGGACGATCGACAGGTCGTGCGCGATGAAGACGAACGCCAGGTCGAACTCGCTCTGCAACCGGTCCATCAGGTTGATCACCTGGGCCTGGACGGACACGTCCAGCGCGGAGACCGGTTCGTCGGCGACGATCACCTCGGGGTTCAGTGCCAGGCCGCGCGCGATGCCGATGCGCTGGCGCTGCCCGCCGGAGAACTGGTGCGGATACCGGTTGATGTACTCCGGGTTGAGCCCGACCACGTCCAGCAGGTGCCGCACCCGCCCCCGCCGGTCGCCCTTCGGCGCCACCTCGGGGTGGATGTCGAAGGGCTCCCCGATGATGTCGCCCACCGTCATCCGGGGGTTGAGGGAGGTGTACGGGTCCTGGAACACCATCTGGATGTTGCGGCGGACGGCCTTCAGCGCCTTCCCCGACAGCCTGGTGATGTCCTCGCCCTTGTAGCGGATCGCGCCGGCCGTCGGTTTCTCCAGGTGGACCAGCATCTTCGCGACCGTGGACTTGCCGCACCCCGACTCGCCCACGATGCCCAGGGTTTCGCCCCGGCCGAGCGTGAAGTCGACCCCGTCGACGGCCTTCACGGCGCCGACCTGCTTGCGGATCAGGACGCCCCGGGTCAGCGGGTAGTGCTTGACCAGCCCGGAGACCTCCAGGATCGGCTCAGCCATCGAGGCACTCCCTCCAGAAGTGGCAGGCACTCCCCCGCGTTCCCGAGACCTCGTACAGCGGCGGCTCGTCGGTGCGGCAGACGCCTTGGGCCATCGGGCAGCGGGGGTGGAAGGCGCAGCCGGGCGGGATGTCCATGAGGTTGGGCGGCAGTCCCTTGATGGCGTAGAGCTCCCGGCCCTTCTGGTCGAGGCGCGGGATGGAGTCCAGCAGGCCCCGGGTGTACGGGTGGGCGGGGGCCTTGTAGATGTCGTGCACGGGGGCCGACTCGACGATCCGGCCCGCGTACATGACGGCGATCCGGTCGGCGACGTCGGCGACCACGCCGAGGTCGTGGGTGATGAGGATGAGCCCCATGCGGTACTCCCGCTGGAGTTCCGCGAGGAGTTCCATGACCTGGGCCTGGACGGTGACGTCGAGGGCGGTGGTCGGTTCGTCGGCGATGATCAGGGCCGGTTCCAGGGCCAGCGCCATGGCGATCATGATGCGCTGGCGCATGCCGCCGGAGAACTGGTGCGGGTACTGCCGCACCCGCTCCCGGGCGGCGGGGATGCGTACCCGGTCCATCAGTTCGACGGCCCTGGCCCGCGCGTCCTTCCTGGACATGCCCCGGTGGACGACGAACATCTCGCCGAGCTGGTCGCCCACGGAGATCACCGGGTTGAGCGAGGACAGCGCGTCCTGGAAGATCATCGCCATCTCGGCGCCCCGGACCCTGCGGCGCTGCTCCTCCTTGAGGCCGAGGAGGTCGCGGCCCCGGAAGACGACCTCGCCGCCGGTGATCCGGCCGGGCGGCATGTCGAGGATGCCCATGATCGCCTGTGCGGTCACCGACTTGCCCGAGCCGGACTCGCCGAGCACCGCGAGCGTCTCCCCCGCGTCGACGCCGTAGCTGACGCCGTTGACGGCCTTGGCGACGCCGTCCCGGGTGTGGAACTCCACGTGCAGGTCACGCACTTCGAGCAGCATGACGGCGGCTCACCTCAGCTTCGGGTCGAGGGCGTCGCGCACCGCGTCGCCGAGCATGATGAACGCCAGGACGGTGATCGCGAGGGCGCCGGAGGGCCACAGCAGCGCGTGCGGGGCGTTGCGGATGTAGGGCGAGGCCGCGGAGATGTCGATGCCCCAGGACACGCTGGGCGGCTTCAGGCCGACGCCGAGGTAGGACAGGGTCGCCTCCAGCGAGATGTACGTACCGAGCGCGATGGTCGCCACGACGATGACCGGGGCGACGGCGTTGGGGGCGATGTGCCGGAGCATCAGGCGGGAGTTGGAGGCGCCGAGGGCACGCGCGGCCTGGACGTAGTCGTTCTGCTTGGCGGTGATGACCGAGCCGCGGGCGATCCGGGACAGCTGCGGCCAGCCCAGCAGCACGATGAAGCCGATCACGGGCCAGACGGTGGTGCTGGTGATGACGGACAGCAGCACCAGGCCGCCGAGGACGACCGGGATGGCGAAGAAGACGTCGGTGATCCGGGACAGGACCGAGTCCCACAACCCGCCGAAGAAGCCGGCCAGCGTACCCAGGACGCTGCCGAGGACCGCGACGCCGAGCGTGGCGCAGACGCCGACGGTGACGGACGTACGGGCGCCGTAGACGGTACGGGTGTAGACGTCGCAGCCCTGCCCGTTGAAGCCGAAGGGGTGACCTGCCTGGGAGCCCTCCTGGGACTTGGCGAGGTCGCACTTGAGCGGGCTGCCGGAGGCGATCAGCGAGGGCCACAGGGAGATGACGACCAGGAAGAGGATCACCAGGGAGGAGACGATGAAGACGGGGTTGCGGCGCAGGTCGCGCCAGGCGTCGGACCACAGGGAGCGCGGTCTGCCCTGCGGGCCGGTGCCGTCGGGGCCGGCCGGGGCCCTCTCCAGGGTCTCGGCCTCGTCGACGCCCAGGTCCATGGTGCCGCCCATACCGGTCCCCGCGACGGCGCGGTCGGGGTCGAAGTGTGGCTCAGGCATAGCGGATCCTCGGGTCGAGAACAGCGTACAGAAGATCGACGACGAGGTTGGCGACCAGGAAGACCAGCACGAGGACGGTCACGAAGCCGACGACGGTCTGGGTGTTCTGCCGCAGGATGCCCTGGTAGATCTGGTACCCGACGCCGTGGATGTTGAAGATCCGCTCGGTGACGATCGCGCCGCCCATGAGGAAGCCGATGTCCGCGCCGATGAAGGTGACCACCGGGATGAGGGAGTTGCGCAGCAGGTGGCGGGTGATCACCCGGCGCCGGGGCAGCCCCTTGGCGATGGCGGTGCGGACGTAGTCGGAGCGCCGGTTCTCGGCGATGGAGGTGCGGGTCAGCCGGGTGACGTAGGCGAGGGAGACGGAGGCCAGCACCAGACCGGGCAGGAGCAGTTCGTCGAACGGGGCCTCGGAGGACACCGACGGCCTGATCCACCCCCACTTCACCCCCAGCAGCAGCTGCAGCAGCAGACCGGTGACGAAGGTGGGGACGGAGATCACGACGAGGGTGAGCAGCAGGACGCCGGTGTCGACGGGCCGCCCCCGGCGCAGTCCGGTGACCACGCCGAGGGCGATGCCGACGACGATCTCGAAGAGGATCGCGATGAGGGTGAGCCGGATGGTGACGGGGAACGCGGTCGCCATCAGCTCGGTGACCTCCTGGCCGTTGAACGCCGTGCCGAAGTCGCCGGTGAACAGGTTCCCCATGTAGGTCAGGTACTGCTGCCAGACGGGCTTGTCGAGGCCGAACTCCCTCTCCAGCTGGGCGGCCGTCGACGGGTCGCAGCGCCGCTCGCCGCAGAGCCCGGCGATGGGGTCGCCCATCACGTTCACCATCAGGAAGATCAGCAGCGTGGCCCCGATGAACACCGGGATCATCTGGAGCAGCCGCCGGACGACGTAGCGTCCCACGGCGGGTCAGCTCACCTTGATCTGGTCGTACACGGGGACGCTGAAGGGGTTGAGCTTCACGTCGGACAGCCGCTCGGACCAGCCCGCGCTGCCGTTCTGGTACCACAGCGGGATGGCGGCCATGTTGTCGCGGACGACCTCCTCGGCCTGCTGGAACAGGTCGATGGCCTTGGCGGTGTCGGTCTCCTGGTTGGCCTGGTCGACGAACTCGTCGAAGTCGTTGTTGGACCACTTGCCGTCGTTGGAGGAGGCGTTGGTGTAGTAGAGCGGCTGGAGGAAGTTCTGGATGAGCGGGTAGTCCATCTGCCAGCCGGCGCGGAAGGGGCCGCTCATCTTCTGCTGGGTGATCTGGTTGCGGAAGTCGGCGAAGGTGCCGACCGGGTTGCCGGTGCAGGCGCGCTCGTCGTCCAGCGCGTTGTTGACGGAGTTGCAGACGGCGTCGACCCAGTCCTTGTGGGAGCCGGTGTCGGCGTTGTAGGTGATGGTGACCCTGCCGCCGGGCAGGCCGCCGCCCTCCTCGATGAGCTGCTTCGCCTCGTCGGGTTTGTACTCGCACCCCTCACCGCACAGGCCCTCCTGGAAGCCGCCGTCCTCGCCGAGGACCGGGGAGGTCCAGTCGGTGGCGGGGGTGCGGGTCTTCGCGAAGATGGTGTCGGTGATCTGGTCGCGGTCGATCGCCATGGACAGGCCCTTGCGGACCTTCTCCGAGCCGGACCTGTTCCAGTTCTCGTCGTAGTGCGGGAAGGCCAGGGTCTGGATGATGCCGGCGGGGGTGTTGAGGTAGCGGTCGCCCAGGTCGCTCTCGACGTTCCTCAGCTGGGAGGCGGGGACGTCGTCGACGAGGTCGAGGTTGCCGGCGATGAGGTCGGTGTAGGCGGTGTTGTTGTCGGTGTAGACCTTGAGGTCGACACCGCCGTTCTGCGCCGCGTCGTCGCCGGGGTAGTCCCCCCACTTCCGCAGGGACATCTGCGAGCCCTTGGTGTACGCGTCCACGGCGTACGGACCGTTGCCGACCGGCTTGGCGACCCAGGCGTCGTGGTCGTCGAAGAAGGCCCGGGGCAGCGGGGCGAAGGCGGCGTAGCCGAGGGTGTCGGGGAAGGTCGAGAACTTCTGGGTGAGCTTGACGGTGAAGGTCAGTTCGTCGACGACCTCGAGCCCGGAGAGCGTGTCGGCGCTCTGCTCGCCGCCGTCCTCGGGGTGGGTCCGGTCGTAGCCCTCGATGTAGCCGAAGAAGTAGGCGTTGCGCTGGTTGTTCCGCAGGCTCGCGCCGTAGTTCCAGGCGTCCACGAAGGACTCGGCGGTGACCTTCTCGCCGTTGCTGAAGGTCCAGCCGTCCTTGACCTTGACGGTGAAGTTCTGCGAGTCCGTGGTCTCGATGGACTCGGCGAGCATGTCCTGGGCCTCGCCGGTCTCCGGGTGGTAGCGCTTGAGCCCCCGGAAGATCATGTCGAGGACCTTGCCGCCCTGCACCTCGTTGGTGTTGGCCGGCTCCAACGGGTTCTGCGGGTCCCCCCAGGAGGCGCTCAGCACCGCGCCGGCGTCCCCGCTGCCGCCCCCGCCGTTCCCGCCCCCGCAGGCCGTCGCCGTGAGGGCGGCCGCCACCGCGCAGACGATCCATTTGGCGTGCGTCGCTCCGCGCATGGAGTGCCTCCTCGTACGTGCGCCGTGGTGCGCCGATGCTTTACGCCAATATCGGCGTAAAGGGTGTGTCACGCACACGCGCGGCGCCCGTACGGGCACGACTCCGGTCGTATGCACCCGTCCGGCGGTGCACACGGGAGGAGAGATGACGGGGGATGACACGAGGCGGTGTCAGAAGGCGCGAGGCGGCGGGAGAAGACCGGCACCCGGCACCCTGTACGGGGTGCCGGGTGCTGTCGGCGGGTCGGGTCGCCACCCGTGGCGGCGGCCCGGACGTCAGGCCTTCTCGACGGCGGAGTCGGTGGAGTGGATGTCCTCCTCCAGGGCCGCGAGCGCCGGGTCCATGACGATGTCCTCGTCGCGGCCCACGATGGTGGGCTCCTCCGGGAAGTGGCAGGCGGTCAGGTGCCCCGGCCTGCTGCCGGAGATCTGGACCAGCGGCGGCTCCTCGGTCGCGCACTTGTCCTGCGCCTTCCAGCACCTCGTACGGAACCGGCAGCCGGAGGGCGGCGAGATCGGCGAGGGCACGTCGCCCTGCAGGCGGATGCGCTCCCGCTTGACCGCGTCGATGTCCACCTCGGGCACGGCCGACAGCAGCGCGTGCGTGTAGGGGTGCCGGGGCCGGTTGTAGAGCGAGTCGCGGTCCGCGACCTCCACGATCTTGCCCAGGTACATCACCGCGACGCGCTGCGAGAAGTGCCGCACGATCGCCAGGTCGTGGGCGATGAAGACGAACGCGATCCCCATCTCCCGCTGCACCTTCTGCAGCAGGTTGATCACCTGGGCCTGGATCGACACGTCGAGGGCCGAGACCGGCTCGTCGGCGACGATCAGCTTCGGCTCCAGGGCGACGGCCCGCGCGACACCGATGCGCTGGCGCTGGCCGCCGGAGAACTCGTGCGGGAAGCGGTTGTAGTGCTCCGGGTTGAGGCCGACGATCTCCAGGAGCTCCCGGACCCGCTTCTCGCGGCCGCCGGGCGGGTTGATGCCGTTGATCTCCATCGGGCCCGCGATGATCGTGCCCACGGTCTGGCGCGGGTTCAGCGCCGTGTACGGGTCCTGGAAGATCATCTGGATCTCGGACCTGATCGGCGCCAGCTTGGCCCGGCTCGCGTGGCTGATGTCCTGGCCCTTGTACGTGATGGTGCCCTCGGTGGGCTCGTACAGACGGGTCAGCAGCCGGCCGGTGGTCGACTTGCCGCAGCCGGACTCGCCGACGAGGCCGAGGCTCTCCCCGGGGAAGACCTCGAAGTCGACGCCGTCGACGGCCTTGACCGCGCCGACGGTACGCCGGATCGGGAAGCCGCCCTTGATCGGGAAGTGCTTCTTCAGGCCCTTGGCCTGAAGAAGCGGTGCGGTGTCGCCGTCCCGCTGCTGCGGGACCTCGTCGGCGACCGCCGTGGTCGTCTTGGTCGTGTCGCTCATGGTGATGCCCCAGTCGCCGGTTTCAGCTCAGCCCAGCCGGGGCTGAATCTTGTCGATGAACACCTGCTGCCGCTGTTCCACCGTCAGGTGGCAGGCTGCCGCGCGCCCCGGAGCGAGCTCAGGACGCTCGCCGGAGCAACGGCTGCCGGAAACCAGGTCGGTGAAGCCGCATCGCGGGTGGAACGCGCACCCCGTGGGCGGGTTGAGCAGCGACGGCGGCGATCCGGGAATCGGCATCAGCGGCTCGTCCACGTCGGAGGTGAGCCGCGGCATCGACCCCAGCAGACCCCAGGTGTACGGGTGCTGGGGATTCTTGAGCACCTCGCGCACCGTGCCGCGCTCGACGGCACGGCCGGCGTACATCACCAGGATGTCGTCGGCCATGTTGCCGACCACGCCCAGGTCGTGGGTGATCATGATGATCGCGGAGCCGAACTCCTGCTGGAGGTCCTTGAGCAGGTCGAGGATCTGCGCCTGCACCGTCACGTCGAGCGCCGTGGTCGGCTCGTCGGCGATGAGCAGGTCGGGGTCGCAGGAGAGCGACATGGCGATCATGGCGCGCTGGCGCATACCGCCGGAGAACTGGTGCGGGTAGTCGTCGACCCGCTGCTTCGGGTGCGGAATGCCGACCTTCTCCAGCAGGTCGACGGCGCGCTCCCGGGCGTCCTTCTTGGAGGCGCCGGTGTGCTTCATGAACGGCTCGGCGATCTGGCGGCCGACCGTGTAGTACGGCGACAGCGCGGTGAGCGCGTCCTGGAAGATCATCGCCATCTTCTTGCCGCGCAGCGTCTCCAGCTGCTTCTCACTGGCGTCGGTCAGCTCCTGACCGTCCAGCTTGATCGACCCCTCGATGGCGGTCTTCCTGCGGTTGTGCAGGCCCAGGACGGCCAGGTTGGTCACCGACTTGCCGGAGCCGGACTCGCCCACGATGCCGAGGGTGCTGCCGCGCTCCAGGCCGAAGGAGAGGCCGTCCACCGCCTTGACGATGCCGTCGTCGGTGGAGAAGTGGACCTTGAGGTCACGCACCGAGAGGAAGGCTTCCCCCGCGGCGGGGGCCGCGGCCTCGTCGGGCTTGGTCAGAGTGGTCACGGTGGTTCTCCTAGGACAGACGCACGCGCGGGTCGATGACGGCGTACAGGGCGTCCACGATCAGGTTGAAGAGGATGATGAGGGCCGCGCTGACCAGCATCACACCCATCAGCATCGGCAGGTCCTTGTTGATGACGGAGTCCAGTGCGAGCCGGCCGAGACCGGCCAGACCGAAGGTCTTCTCCGTCACCATGCCGCCCGCCAGGAGTGACGCCAGGTCGATGCCGAGGATGGTGATGATGGGGATGAGGGAGCCGCGCCAGGCGTAGCGCATGAAGACGTAGTTGCCCGACATGCCCTTGGCGCGGGCCGCCTTCACATGCTCTTCCTGGAGCTGCTCGATCATCGAGGAGCGGCTCATACGCGTGTAGTTGGCGGTGAAGATGGTCGCCATGACGACCCAGGGGATCAGCAGACCCATGAACCAGCCGCCGAGGTCCTCGGAGAACGGCACGTACTTCGGCTTGTCGAGCCAGCCGGTGCTGTAGACGAAGGCGAGCAGCACGAGCGGACCGAGGAAGTAGATCTGCAGCGAGCTGAGGACCAGCGAACCGCTGCTGAAGGTCTTGTCCAGCCAGGTGCCGCGGAACTTGGCGGCCAGCATGCCGGCGCCGAGACCGAGGATGAGGAAGACCACCAGGCCGCCGACGGTCAGCGAGAGGGTGAGCGGGAAACGATCCATGATCGTGTCCCAGACGTTCTGGTTGTTGGCGAAGGAGACGCCGAAGCAGGGGGCGTCGCAGTGGCCGACGGCGAAGTCCCGACCGGTGAAGATGCCGGTGAGGAAGATCCAGTACTGGACGGTGACCGGCTTGTCGAGGCCCAGGTTCTTGTGGATGATCTCCAGCGCGTCCGGGGTGCAGTTCTTGCCACAGGCCAGCAGGGCCGGGTCCTGCGGGATCGCGAAGAACATGAAGAACGTGAACGCACTGATCAACAGCAGAATCAGCGCCGCGCCGAATGTCCGGCGAATGAGGAATTGAAGCATGGCAGAAGGCTGCTCTCAGGACGGCGGCAATCGGATGGGCGGTCGGGACGAGATCCGGGCCCCGGTGGTGGGCGCTCCGCCGCGCGCCCACCACCGGTTTCCCTACGAGCCGGCTACTACTTCTTCAGGAAGATCCGGGTGACGTCCACGTAGCTCGAGTCCGAGCTGTAGCGGATGCCGCCGATGTTCGAGCCGAAGATCTGGAAGACCTTGGTGTAGTACATCGGGGCGGCCGGGTTGACCTCGTCCGAGATGTACTCGTTCAGCTCGGCCCAGGCCTTGGTGGCCTCTTCGGTGTCGGTGATCTTCTGGATGCGCGCGATCTCGGAGTTGACGTGGTCGTCGTTGATGTGCGCGTAGTTCGACGCACCGTCCTGGATCTGCGTGCCGTCGTACAGCGGCGGGAAGACGGTGTTCGCGGACGGCCAGTCCTGACCCCAACCGGTCATGTACAGGTCGAGACCGTTGTCGACCTTGCCGATCTGCTCGTACCAGGTGGCGGCGTCGATCTCCTTCTTCTGGATGTCGAGACCGATCTTCTCCAGCGCGTCGGCGATCAGCACGGACTGCTGCTGACGGACCGGGCTGTTGGCGTAGGCGTAGACGAGCTTCTTGCCCGCGAAGCCGCCTTCGTCGATCAGCTTCTTGGCGGCCGCGATGTCACCGTTGGGCTTCTTGGCACGGTTGAACGGGTCGTAGGACTCGTCGTAGCCCGGGGTGGTGGGCGACATCAGCGAGTTGGCGACCTCACCGCCGTAGGCGCCACCGTCGGCCTTGAAGACCGAGGAGGAGGGGATCGCCAGGGTGATCGCGTCACGGAGCTTCTTGTCCTTGACACGGTCCATGTTGAAGTTGAGCTGCCACACGTAGGGCGCGTAGCCCTGGATCGTGCGGTTGTCCATGACCTCCTTGTCGCCCACGACCTTCTGCAGCTGCGTGGTGGCGACCTGGCCCGTGAACATCATCGCGTTCTTGGCCTCGCCCTGGTCGGCGAGCAGGGTCTTGGTCTGGTCCTCGTCATCGTGGTTCATCGAGATGTCGAAGCCGTCGACGTACTGGTGACGCACCGAGTCGGACTTCGGGTCCCACTGGTCGTTCTTGACCAGCTTCATGGACTTGCCCGGCTTGAACTCGGCGATCTTGTACGGGCCCATGGAGACCGGGGCGGTGTCGTACTTCTCCTTGGTGTCCGACTCCTCCGACACAGTCGCGTAACCGGGCATGGTCAGCAGCTGCGGAAGGTCGGGCTGCGCGTCCTTGAAGTGGAAGACGACCGTCTTGTCGTCCGGCGTCTCCAGGACGTCGTCGGGCAGGTGCTTGCCGTCGAACGGACCCTTGTAGGCGTCGCGGTAGGTGGTACCGGCGCCGGACAGCCACTGCTGCAGGTAGGTCGGGCCGTCGGTGATGAAGGAGGAGTACAGACGCTCGATCGAGTGGCGGATGTCCGCCGAGTTGATCGGGTCGCCGTTCTCGTCCTTGAGGTCGTCCTTGAGGGTGTAGGTCCAGGTCTTGCCGTCGTCGGAGACCTTGCCCGCGTCGGTGGCGAGGTCGCCCACGACGGTCAGGTTGCCCTTGTCGTCCTCGGAGTACTGGGTCAGGCCGCGGTAGATCAGGCGGCTGAGCAGCTTGCCGTCCGAGACGTAGATCTGGCCCGGGTCCAGGTGCGAGAAGTCCGACTCCTGGTAGACGACCGCGGTGCCGCCGGGCTTGGCGCCGGGGACCTCGGGGGCCGGACCGGTCGACGCCTCGGCGTCACCGATCTGCACCGGCTTCGACTGGGCGGCGGCGTCCTCCTTCTGCTTGCTGGTGTCCTTGGACGAGCTGCCGCCGTCGCCCCCGCCGCACGCGGTGAGGGTCAGGGCGCCGGCCGCCACCGCGACAATCGCGGCCGTAGCGGTGCGGTTTCGGAAGATGCTCATGGAGTCGAATCCACCTGCCTGTGAGTAGTGAGCGTGGTTGTTGCTGGCCGGAAGCGGGCCGGATGGCACCGAAGCCGACCGGGGCAAGGGTGAGGAGTCCTCCCTGGACTCAGCGGCCCGTCTTGGGATCGAACGCGTCCCGCACCGAGTCACCGAGGAGGTTGAAGGCCACAATGAAGATCACCATGGCCACTCCGGGGAAGAGCATGTAGTACGGGTCCTGTTCGACGATGTCGGCCCCGATGGCGAACATGCGGCCCCAGTCCGGCGTGGGTTCGACGTATCCGACGCCCACGAAGGAGAGGAAGGCGATGCTGAGGATGAGGGACGGCAGTGCGAGGGTCGCCTGGACCAGCACCGGTGTGACGATGTTGGGCAGCAGTTCCTTGCGGATGATCCGCCAGGGCGAGGCCCCGGAGATGCGCGCCGCCTCGATGAACTCCCGGTCGCGCAGCGACAGCGTGGCCGCGCGGACGATCCGGGCCATGCTCATCCAGCCCAGGAACGAGAGCACGATGATGATCGCGCTGGCCCGCACGTAGGTGGGCGTCTCCTCGTCAGGAGCGACGAACACCGTGGTGATGACCGGCATCGCGGCGACGAAGAAGAGCTGGTTGGGCAGGGCCATGAAGAAGTCGGTCACCCGGCCGAGCCAGTAGTCGACCTTGCCGCCGAAATAGCCTCCGACGAGACCGATCAGCACACCGATGAGGGTGACCAGCAGCGCCGCGGTCAGCGCCGTGAACAGCGAGGTGCGAATGCCGTACAGCAGCTGCGTGAACACGTCGCGGCCCAGGCCCGGCTCGATGCCGAACCAGAACTCGCCGGTGATACCGCCGAAGGGCGCCGCCGGCATGGTGAACATGTCCAGGAGGTCCGGGTTCTCCTGCCCGTAGAGCGTGTACGGGTCCTTGCCGTACACCTTCGAGATCAGCGGCGCCGCTGCCGCGATCGCGAAGAAGAACAGGACGACGAAGGCGGAGACCACTCCGGTGCGGTCGCGCTTGAAGCGCGCCCACATCAGCTGCCCGGGGCTGCGGCCCTCGAGCTTCTTCGGCTCCTGGGCGTCGCCCTGCGGCCCGCTCTCTTTGTCCAAGACGGGAGGGGCCACAGCCCCCTCGATCTCGGTTGGACTCGTCATGATTCGTCCGTTTCACAGGTGTTGGAGGTCGTCGGCGGTACACAAGCGGTCCGACGGCCTTCGCACGGCGTACGTCATTGAAGCGCGCGACTGGATCAGCGACTGGAGGTGAACCCCACCGCCGGGGAACCCTGGTCCGCGGCCGGCTCCGGCCGGTCACGGACCGGACGGTCAAGGAAGTTCGCGACGCCGGATCGTTGCCTCGGCCGCGCAAGCGGGAACAGCACTGAACGTACCCACGGGGCCTACACCTGTCATCGGGGACGACGCGACCCATATGGCGCTTGTGGCACCTCGCATGGGTTCCTCCTCATGAATCCACTGGTTCACCGCAAAGGGGAGCACTCGACACGTCTTCGTCCACCGCCCGTCGCCGGTGTCGGAGATCATCAGGTGCCCCCTGGCTCGCGAGCCCGCGCCCTCGACGCGTGACCCGTTCGGCCGAGCTCTACGCGCCTAACTATCTGCCATGCGACAGAGCCGAACCACACCCACGAGGTCTCGGTTCGATCACAGCTGGGCCCTACATCTTCCAAAATCCGGACAAAGGGTTTCGGAAGAGATCCCTGCGAAACGGACTTGTTACACATCTATCGGGGCCAACCGTCCGCATAGCGGACAGCCGCTGGGGGAAAAGCCGTTGCGGGAGGCGCGATCGCCGTGCAGGATCCCTCACGGAGCTGACGCGCACTCAGCACGCCGGGCCGGCAGAGCCGTTGGCATCGGCCCCGGACCGTGACACTCCGGACGTGAACCGCGCCACGTCGGCCGCGACCGCGGTCCGCTTCGGGAGAAGGGTAGTGGGCATCGCCCGTTTCAGGAGCATCTCCCGGCCGGATCGAGGGTTATCCCTACCCTCCTCTTTTGCTCCACTTCGCCATGACATCGCGCGGTGACCTCGCACTGCGCGGGTGTATACGGCACCGGGCACCCCTGAGAGCAGGGGTGCCCGGTGTCGTACGGGCCCGCGCACGTGCGCGGGGCGGGGTGCCGGCCGGCGTGTCAGCCGTGCTTGGCGCGGCTCGCGGCGCGGGCGCGCTCGCGGCCGTCCAGGTTCACCTTGCGGATACGGACCGACTCCGGGGTCACCTCGACGCACTCGTCGTCGCGGCAGAACTCCAGGGACTGCTCCAGCGACAGCTTGCGCGGCGGGACGATCGCCTCGAACGAATCCGCCGAGGACGACCGCATGTTGGTGAGCTTCTTCTCCTTGGTGATGTTGACGTCCATGTCGTCGGCGCGGGAGTTCTCGCCGACGATCATGCCCTCGTACACCTCGGTGCCGGGGTCGACGAACAGCACGCCGCGCTCCTGCAGGTTGGTCATCGCGAACGCGGTGACCGCGCCGGAGCGGTCGGCGACCAGGGAGCCGTTGTTCCGGGTCTGCAGCGGCCCGAACCAGGGCTCGTGGCCCTCGTGGATGGAGTGCGCGATACCGGTGCCGCGGGTCTGCGTGAGGAACTCGGTACGGAAACCGATCAGACCGCGCGAGGGCACCACGAACTCCAGACGCACCCAGCCGGAGCCGTGGTTCGACATGTTGTCCATCCGGCCCTTGCGGACGCCCATCACCTGCGTGACCGCGCCCATGTGCTCCTCGGGCACGTCGATCGTCATGCGCTCGACGGGCTCGTGCACCTTGCCGTCGATCTCGCGGGTGACGACCTGCGGCTTGCCGACGGTCAGCTCGTAGCCCTCCCGGCGCATCTGCTCGACCAGGATCGCCAGTGCCAGCTCGCCGCGGCCCTGCACCTCCCAGGCGTCGGGACGGCCGGTCTCCAGGACGCGCAGCGACACGTTGCCGATGAGCTCGCGGTCCAGGCGGTCCTTGACCTGACGGGCGGTGACCTTGCGGTCCTTCACCGCCGCCTTCGCGTCGGCGCCCTTGCCGGTGCCGCCGCGGCCGACCAGCGGCGAGGTGTTGGTGCCGATGGTCATGGAGATCGCGGGCTCGTCCACCGTGATCAGCGGCAGCGGAACCGGGGTCTCCGGGTCGGCCAGGGTCTCGCCGATCATGATCTCCGGGATGCCGGCGACCGCGCAGATGTCACCGGGGCCGGCCTTCTCGGCGGGCTTGCGGGTGAGCGCCTCGGTCATCATCAGCTCGGAGATGCGCACGTTGGAGACGGTCCCGTCGCGCTTCATCCACGCGACGGTCTGCCCCTTCTTCAGCTCACCCTGGTGCACGCGCAGCAGCGCGATCCGGCCGAGGAAGTTGTCGGCGTCCAGGTTGGTGACGTGGGCCTGGAGCGGGGCACCCTCGTCGTAGGTGGGGGCCGGGATGTGCGACAGGATGGTGGAGAAGAACGGCTCGAGCGAGTCCGAGTCGGCCGGGACCGTGCCGTCCTCCGGCTTGGTCAGCGAGGCGACTCCGTCACGGCCGCAGGCGTAGACGATCGGGAACTCGATCTGCTCCTCGTCGGCGTCCAGGTCGAGGAAGAGGTCGTAGGTCTCGTTGACCACCTCGTCGATACGGGCGTCCGGACGGTCCGTCTTGTTGATGCAGAGGATGATCGGCAGCCGCTGCTGGAGCGCCTTGCGCAGCACGAAGCGGGTCTGCGGCAGCGGGCCCTCGGAGGCGTCGACGAGCAGCACGACACCGTCGACCATCGACAGACCGCGCTCGACCTCGCCACCGAAGTCGGCGTGGCCGGGGGTGTCGATGATGTTGATCGTGATCAGGTCCCCGCCGTCCTTGGGGTGGTACTTCACCGCCGTGTTCTTGGCGAGGATCGTGATGCCCTTCTCACGCTCCAGGTCGTTCGAGTCCATCATGCGGTCGTCGACCGAGTCGAGCTGGTGCGCGGCGAAGGCGCCGGCCTGCTTCAGCATGCCGTCGACGATGGTGGTCTTGCCGTGGTCGACGTGGGCGACGATGGCGACGTTGCGGATGTCGTGGCGCGTGGCCATAAAAGGCGTACTCCCGGAATGGTGAGGAATGCCCTGCGCAGACGGCTGCGGTGCGCGGGCCCTGCCGGGCTGGACACGCCGCGGCCACCCCCCATGGTACGGGCCTCCGGCACCGGGGGCTCGCCCTCCTCGTCCGGACCGGCCCCACGGACCGTTACGTGGGGTGATCAGGACTGATCAGGAATCCGGCTCCGACTCCGATTCCGGGTTCGAGTCCGGCTCCGGTTCCGACTCCGGATTCGGGTCCCGCTCCGAGGCGGAACCGGAGGCGAAGGGCTCGGGGGCCTTCCCCCACGGTGTCCCGGCCTGGCCTCGCGCTCCCTTCTTCAGGTACCCCATGTCCTCGTAGACCGGGGTGCGGAAACCGAACGCGCCGGCGTTGGCCAGGTCCTTGCGGGCGGCGGTGAGCTGGGGGCGCTGGTAGAGGGGGATCGAGCCGGCCGCCGCCCAGATACGGGCGTCCGCCTTGCGGAGCAGCTCGGCGCGCTTCGCGTCGTCGAGCGTCGCGAGGGCCTGGTCGAAGAGCTGGTCGACGTGGTCGGTGCCGACGCGGGTGTAGTTCTGCCCGACGTTCAGCGAACCGTCGGCGGCCGGGACCGGCTTGGCGTAGACGGGGCGGGCGTCGGTGGCGGGGTAGGCGGTCGCGGGCCAGGAGTAGAGGGCGAGGTCGTACTCACCGGAGGCGATGTGGTCCGTGAAATAGCTCTCGTCGTCGACCTTGGTGATCTCCGTGCGGATGCCGACCCGCTCCAGCATCTTGGCGATCCGGTCCGCCACGGTGCCGAGGACCTCCGAGCCGGGGCCGGAGGGGAGCACGAAGTCGAGCGTGAGCGCCTTGCCGTCCTTGGCGAGCGGGGCGTCCTCCGCCTGGGCGGGGGCGGCGGTGCCCAGGGGGGCGTAGGCGCCGGGGGCGCTGCCCCGCTTCAGCCGCGTGTTCCGGGTGCCGTCCTTGGCGAGGTGGTCGTCGTCGCCGTTGTTTCCGTCGTCCCCGGCGTCGCCCTCGTCGCCCTCGGCCTCCCCTTCGTCGTCCTCGCCGACGATGTACGTGCCGTCGTCAGTGCCGTTCGCGGAGTCCTTGTCCGTGTCCTTGCCCTTGTCCGTGTCCTCGTCCTCGTCCTTGCCGGAAGCCCCGTCGGACGATTCCGCCTTCCTGCCCTCCCCGCCGGCGGCCTGCTCGTCCTTCTTCTCCCCCTTCCTCACCGGACCGCCCGGTACCCAGCCGGCGTCCGCGAGCAGGGCCCGCGCCTCCTTGGCGTTCTGGTCGCCGAGGGCGCCGCTGCCGTCGGCGTAGGCGGCCTGCCCGGAGAGCGCGAGGTGGCTCCCGACGGGCTCGGCGGGCAGGCCGAGCGGCTTCAGAACCGCTTCCGCCAGGTCCCGCCGGTCCAGGGCACGGGCCACGGCGCGGCGGACCCGGTCGTCGGCGAGGGGACCCTCGGCTCCGTTGAGGGCGAGCTGGGTGTAGACGGGCTCCAGCGACTTGCGCACCTCGAAACCGCTGAGGGCCCGCTTCTCGCGCGCGAGCTCCGCGGCGGCCTCGCGCTGCTCCTCGCGGGCGGAGACCTCCTCGTCGGCCCGGGAGCGCGGGGCCCCGGCCACGGAGCGCCCGGCTCCGAACCCGGCGGCCTGGGGGCCCATCGGGGGTGTACCGCCCGCGGCCCCACTGTCCCGCGCGCTCGTACCCGCACTCCCGCTCGTGTCCTGCGGGCCGGCGGCGACGGAGATGCGGCGGGCGGCCGGGGCGTCGATCTCCGCCAGGTCCAGGGTTCCGTCGGTGAGCGCGGCGATCCGTTCGTCGCGGGGCACCTCGCGCAGCACGATCGTGGAGAGCCGGGCCGGCTCGCCCCACCAGCGGGCGTTGCGGGTGAGGGTGACCTCGTCGGCCTTGCGGTCGACCTTCTTCACCACGAACGGGCCGGCGGTGACCTTCAGCTTCGTGCGGGCCCCGTCGTTGAAGGAGTCCGGGGTGCCCATGACGTCCTTCGGGTACAGCGGCGCGAACAGCGACTTCCAGTCGGCGTAGGGGCGGCTGAAGGTGACCTTGACCTCCAGGTCGTCCTTGCCGCGCTGGATCTTCTCGATGCGGTCGTAGCCGGCGTTGCGGGCGGTCCAGTAGGCGGAGTCCTTGCCGGACAGGGCGCGCCACTGGGCGGCGAAGTCGGCGGCGCCGATCTCCCGGCCGTCGCTCCAGACGGCCTGCTGGTTGAGCTTGTAGAGGACGACCTGCTTGGGCTCGGTCTCGACGACCTCGGCGGACTCCAGGTAGTCGGGGTTGCGTGCCGGACGCCCCCGGCTGTCCATCCGGTACATCGACGGCAGCACGGCCTGGGCGACCCGGGTGGTGGCGGCGTCGGCGTCCGACTGGAAGGCGTTCAGGGTCTCCGGGACGGAGTCCACGCCCCAGCGCAGGGTGCCGCCGTCGGCGATCCGCGCGCGGTCCGCGCGGGCGATGTCCCCTCCGGCGAGGGGCCGGCCGGCCGGGTCGTCGCCGGAGCTGCATCCGGCCAGCACGGGCACCGCGAGCGCGCCCGCGGTGAGGAGGGCGACCGGGCGCGTGACCGCGCGCGGGCCGACGCCGTCGTGGGACATCTCTGGTTACCTCCGTGAAGCCGCGGGCATTATGATCACTTTTGGTGGTATTTGGATCTCATCTGATGTATGCGGCCACTGAAGAGGAAAGGGTTCGGCAACCAAGAGCGACACGGCGGCCACGGATCGGAAGGTCACCCGCACGGCGTACGACACCGCGCGGTGCACCCACGCGCCTCGGCCAATCGATGCACATCCCTTCACAGCGCAAGGTGTGACGCGCAACACTCTCAGGCGCACGAACGTCGCCGCCTTGGGCCTGAAGGACCCTGAAGGACCCGCGGGAAGTGAGGGCAAGTCATGTCCGTGCACGACGAACTGGCATCCGTCCAGCGCAGTCTCGACGACCTGATCCGGTCGGTGGGGCGCCTGGAGAAGCAGCTCGGCAGCGGCGGTCTGGAGATGCGCCGCGTCCGAGCCGACACCAACCACCTGCGCGAGAGCGTCGCGCTGCTCCGGGAGACGGCCGTCACCACGGCCGGCGTGCCGAAGCGGCCCGATCTCGTCACCATCTCCGACGCGCCGTACGACCCGTCCCTGTGGGTGGACACGGACGACGAGGGGCTCGGCGCGCGCGACCGCCGCGCTCCCTGATTCCCGTTCGCTTCCCCCGTCCACCTCGCAGGACCCGCCGCGCCCCCTGACCCCGACCGGAGCGGACAAGTGGCCACTGGTACGGAACCTCCCGCCACAGACCCCCAACCCCGACGTACCGGTGTGAGAACCGGTACCCGCGCCGCAATCGCCGCTCCGCACCTGCGGACCGACCGCTGGTGGCTGGCCCCGGCCGCCACCGCGGCCGGCCTGCTCGCCTTCGTCGTCTACTCGACCTGGCGGGCCCTGTCGAACGCGGACTACTACGCGGCGCCGTACGTCTCGCCGTTCTACTCCCCGTGCCTGGCCGAGAACTGCGAGCCGATGCGCGGCGGACCCAACTGGGAGCTCGTCGGCGGCTGGTGGGGCCTCTCACCGGCGATCATCATCCTGATCTTCCCGCTCGGCTTCCGCCTGACCTGCTACTACTACCGCAAGGCCTACTACCGGGGCTTCTGGGCGTCCCCGCCGGCCTGCGCGGTCGCCGAGCCGCACAAGAAGTACACCGGGGAGACCCGCTTCCCGCTGATCCTGCAGAACATCCACCGGTACTTCTTCTACGCGGCGCTCCTGGTCGCCCTGGTGCTGACCTACGACACCGTCCTCGCCTTCCGCGACGAGGACTACGCGTGGGGCCACATGGGGCTCGGCACCCTCGTCCTCCTGGTCAACATCGTGCTGATCTGGGCGTACACCCTCTCCTGCCACTCCTGCCGGCACATCGTCGGCGGCAAGCTCAAGCACTTCTCCCGGCATCCCGTGCGCTACCGGATGTGGCAGTGGGTGGGCCGGCTGAACGCCCGGCACATGCAGCTCGCCTGGGCGTCGCTGGTGAGCGTGGCGGTCGCCGACCTCTACGTCTACCTCGTCGCGTCCGGCGTCTTCGACGATCCGCGTTTCTTCTAGCTGAGTGGGGACTGCCTGATATGCCCGTGGTCGACCGGCAGGAATGGGACGTCGTCGTGGTCGGTGCGGGCGGCGCCGGGCTGCGCGCCGCCATCGAGGCACGCGAGCGGGGTGCCCGTACGGCGGTGATCTGCAAGTCGCTGTTCGGCAAGGCCCACACCGTGATGGCCGAGGGCGGGATCGCCGCCGCCATGGCCAACGTCAACACCGGCGACAACTGGAAGGTCCACTTCCGCGACACCCTGCGCGGCGGGAAGTTCCTCAACCAGTGGCGGATGGCCGAGCTGCACGCCCAGGAGGCGCCGCAGCGGGTGTGGGAACTGGAGACCTGGGGCGCGCTGTTCGACCGGACGGAGGACGGCCGGATCTCGCAGCGCAACTTCGGCGGCCACGAGTACCCGCGCCTCGCGCACGTCGGCGACCGCACCGGCCTGGAACTGATCCGCACCCTCCAGCAGAAGATCGTCGCCCTCCAGCAGGAGGACTTCCGGGAGACCGGGGACCACGAGTCCCGGCTGAAGGTCTTCCAGGAGTGCACGGTCACCCGCGTGCTCAAGGACGGCCGTCACGTCTGTGGCGTCTTCGGCTACGAGCGGGAGTCCGGGCGCTTCTTCGTCCTTCAGGCCCCCGCCGTGGTCCTCTCCACGGGCGGCATCGGCAAGTCCTTCAAGGTGACGTCGAACTCGTGGGAGTACACCGGCGACGGCCACGCGCTGGCGCTGCTGGCCGGGGCCCCGCTGCTCAACATGGAGTTCGTGCAGTTCCACCCCACGGGCATGGTCTGGCCGCCGTCGGTGAAGGGCATCCTGGTCACCGAGTCGGTGCGCGGCGACGGCGGGGTGCTGCGCAACTCCGACGGCAAGCGGTTCATGTTCGACTACGTGCCGGACGTCTTCAAGGAGAAGTACGCCGAGTCCGAGGAGGAGGGCGACCGCTGGTACGACGACCCGGACCACAACCGCCGTCCCCCCGAACTGCTCCCCCGCGACGAGGTCGCCCGCGCGATCAACGCCGAGGTGAAGGCGGGCCGAGGCTCCCCGCACGGCGGGGTCTTCCTGGACGTGTCCACCCGGATGCCGGCCGAGGTCATCAAGCGCCGGCTGCCGTCGATGCACCACCAGTTCAAGGAGCTGGCGGACGTCGACATCACGGCGGAGGCGATGGAGGTCGGGCCCACCTGCCACTACGTGATGGGCGGCATCGCCGTCGACTCGGACACGGCGGCGGCGCGCGGGGTGCCGGGGCTGTTCGCGGCCGGCGAGGTGGCCGGCGGCATGCACGGCTCCAACCGGCTGGGCGGCAACTCCCTCTCCGACCTGCTGGTGTTCGGGCGCCGGGCGGGCCTGCACGCGGCCGAGCACGCGGCGGCACAGGGGCGGGGGCAGGAGCGGCCCCGGGTGGACGACGTCCAGGTGGACGCCGCCGCCGCGGAGGCACTGCGGCCGTTCTCGGCGGAGAGCGAGGGACCGGACGAGGGTCCGCCGGAGAACCCGTACACCCTGCACCAGGAGCTCCAGCAGACGATGAACGACCTGGTGGGCATCATCCGCCGCGAGCACGAGATGGAGCAGGCCCTGGAGAAGCTCGCCGCGCTGCGGGTACGGGCCCGCCGGGCCGGGGTCGAGGGGCACCGGCAGTTCAACCCGGGCTGGCACCTCGCCCTGGACCTCAGGAACATGCTGCTGGTCAGCGAGTGCGTGGCCCGGGCGGCGCTGGAGCGCACCGAGTCGCGCGGCGGCCACACCCGTGAGGACCACGCGGCGATGGAGCGCGCCTGGCGCAACGTCAACCTGCTGTGCGCGCTCACCGACCCCACGGGCGGTCTCGCGGCCACCGACAGCGTGCGCGGCCAGATCACCCTGACCCGTGAGACCACCGAACCCATCCGCCCCGACCTGCTCGCCCTCTTCGAGAAGGAGGAGCTGGTCAAGTACCTCACCGAAGAGGAGCTGTACGAGTGAGCAGCTACGAGGCCCGCTTCAAGGTGTGGCGGGGGAACGTGCGGGGCGGCGGCCTGGAGGACTTCCGGGTGGAGGTGCACGACGGCGAGGTGGTCCTCGACATCGTCCACCGGCTGCAGGCCACCCAGGCCCCCGACCTCGCCGTCCGCTGGAACTGCAAGGCGGGCAAGTGCGGTTCGTGCTCGGCGGAGATCAACGGCCGCCCGCGGCTGCTGTGCATGACCCGGATGTCGGTGTTCGACCGGGAGGAGACGATCACCGTGACCCCGCTGCGCGCCTTCCCGGTGATCCGCGACCTGGTGACGGACGTCGGCTTCAACTACACGAAGGCCCGCGAGGTGCCCGCCTTCGTGCCGCCCGAGGGGCTCGGGCCCGGCGAGTACCGGATGACGCAGGAGGACGTGGACCGGTCGCAGGAGTTCCGCAAGTGCATCGAGTGCTTCCTGTGCCAGGACACCTGCCATGTCGTCCGCGACCACGAGGAGAACAAGCAGGCCTTCGCCGGACCGCGGTTCCTGATGCGGGTGGCGGAGCTGGACATGCATCCGCTGGACGCGGCCGACGCCTCGGGCCTGGACCGGGGGCGCGCGGCGCAGGACGAGCACGGGCTCGGCTACTGCAACATCACCAAGTGCTGCACAGAGGTGTGCCCCGAGGGCATCAAAATCACGGACAACGCGCTGATCCCGCTGAAGGAACGGGCGGTGGACCGCAAGTACGACCCGCTCGTCTGGCTCGGGAACAGGATCCGGCGCCGGTCGGCGCCGTCCTGACGCCGGGGGCTCCCGGCGCCCCCGGCACCCCGGGCGGGACCCGGGAGTCCGGGACCCGGGAGCCCGGAGGCCGGAGGGTCTGAGGCCCGGGAACCAGGAGGCCGGGGCCTCGGACTCTCGGGGACTCAGAGGCCCGGGGGCTCGGGGTCACGCCGCCCGCAGATAGCCGGAATGCGCCACCTGGCCGAGGAAGGCCAGCCGGGTGTCGGTGGCCATGTGCTTCTCGTATGCCTCCTTGATCCCCGGCCACTTCGGGTGCCCGAAGTCGTCCAGGACGACGATGCCGCCGGGCGCCACGATCCGCTCGGCCCACTCCAGGTCCGCGGCGACACCGGCGGCCGAGTGGTCGCCGTCGACGATGATCACACCGTAGGAGCGGTCGGAGACCAGGGCCCGTACCTCGGGGTCCTCGGAGAAGCCCTGCTGGATCCGGGCCGCCGCACCGGCGGCGCCCATCATGGCCAGGTTGGCGCGCACGGCCGCCTCACGCACCGGGGTGCCGGAGGCGTCGTCCGTCATGGAGGCACCGGGCTGGAGCTGCGTCCCCGCGAGCGGGTCGACGATGGTCAGCCTCGGATCGCGTCCGGCGCGCTCCATCATCCGGATCAGGCCCGCGCCGAACATGCCGTACAACGTGCCGATCTCGAGGATCTCGTCGTTCGGCGGATCGAGCAGGGGTACGGCGGCCAGCTTGCCGCAGATGTTCATGGTGCCGCCGGCGATCCGGCCGACGCCGAGTGCCTCCAGGGCGATGAGCAGCCGGAAGGCCTGGGCCACGTTGCGTTCCGCGCCCTCGCGGTCCCCGGTGACCAGGGTCAGCTCCTTGATGCTCCGTTCCAGGTGGGAGGCGGAGGGAAGCCGGGACGCGCCGCGCCCCGTCCCGTCGAAGAAGAGCTCCAGGGGACGCTGGCGGTTGCGCAGCGTTCTGAGCTCCTGCCGCAACGGTTCGCCCGCGGTGTCCGCGAGGGCCCGTCTGATCTGCCGCTGGACGCGCTGGTCGATCAGTTCGACGATCGGACGCAGGCCGCGCCGGGCGACCTTGCTGGTGAGGAGAGCTCGCATGGGTCGGTGATCCTCGCAAGGGTGGGAGGTGCCACCGACCGTAGGGGGCCGACCGGCCGCTCGCCTAGAACCCCGTCAGCGTGCCGCGAAGATCTCTCGACGGCGACGCCCCGCCGTCATGGAGTGTTCACCCAGCCTTCCCGGTACGCGGCCCAGTCGGCCTCCGTCGCCGCGAAGTCCACGTACAGGGCGACGCCGAAGTCCGGGCGGTCGGCGTCGGTGCGGGACAGCCCGAGCCGCACGCCGCGCACGGCCGCGGGGACGGTCTCGGCGTGGGCCCAGTGGCCGAACCGGTTCTCCTTGAAGAAGGGCAGGCCCATGAGGAGGTCCGTGCCGGGCGGGGTGACCTCCAGCGCGAGCGCGGTCTGCTGGGCGACGTATCCGCCGTAGGTGCCCTCCAGCGGCTGCATGGTGTCGTACGACATGACGGCGATCTGGTCGACGCGGCGCGCGACCTGCCCGAAGAACTCCTGCGACCACCATTTGGGGTGGCCGGTGACCGCGCCCCAGAAGGTGTGGAAGCCGGGGAGCGGGTCGATCTGGTGGGCGGCGACGGACAGCGGGACGCCGCGGGAGCCGGTCTCCTCGTGCAGGGCGTCGAGCAGCGTGAGGTAGTCGCCGTCTCCGGAATGCAGGGGCTCCAGGTCGAAGTGGACGCCGTCGTAGCCGGTGTCCAGGATCTCCCGGGTGGACCGGAGGATCGCGGCGCGGGACTCGGCGCGCTCCAGGTGCAGCGCCTCGGGGTGTTCGGGGGCGAGGATGTCGCCGAGCCAGGCCTGGACCCGGACGCCGGGTATCTCCCGGTGCACCGACTCGATCAGCCGGCGGGCGCGCGGGTACGCCGACTCCGGCAGGCTTCCGTCGTGCTCGAGCGGGCCCGAGTGGACGTACAGGTCGCGTATCCCGGTGCCGTCGAGCCGCTCGGCGAGGGCGGTGACGTCGGCGTCCTTCTTCCGCCCGTCGACCCAGGCGTGCCCGAGCCAGATGGCGTCACGGCCGCGGGTGTACGTCCCGTCGGCCGGGTCACCGGTGAAGTTGACCCGCAGCGCCGTCCCGGCGGCCGACAACGGCAGCAGCACCACGAGCACGACCGCGAGCGCTGCCCACGTGAGCCGGCGTCTCCGACGCCGGGGCGGCTTCCCCTGCCCCTGCCCGTGCCGGGTGATCTCCGCGTCGCCGGGTCCGGGCTCGACGGGCTCGTCCGGCCCGGTGGGCTCCGTACGCTCCGTGCGTGACATCGTGTGTCCCCTCCGCCGCCGGTCCCGTCCGGGCCCGCGGCTGATCCTGGGGAGGAGGACGAGGGCGGGGAAGCCTGTGGTTGCGGTCAGGCGGCGGTGGGCGCGTGGCGTACGTGCACGTGCCCGTCCCGGGGGAAGGCGGGCGGTGCGGCGGGGAGCACGGTGGTGAGCGTGGAACCGGCCTTCCCGGCGACGCGGCAGGAAGCCTCGTTGTCGACCTGGTGCAGCAGCTCCAGGCGGGTCAGGCCCTCGTGGGCGAAGGCCGTGGACGCCCAGCCGGTCAGCACCGCCAGAGCGCGGGGAGCCACGCCGCGGCCCCGCGCGGGCGCCCCGGTCCAGTAGCCCACCTCGGCGGAGCCCGACCCCCTGGCCGCGTACTTGAGGACGACGTTGCCGACGAGTCTCGCGGGGGTGCCGCGTGCTCCCGGCCCCGCCGGCGTCTCCTCCACGGCGAACGCGAGCCGGTCGCCCGCCTCCCAGCCACGCTGCTGCGCCGACACCCAGCGCGCCGCGCTCGCCCCGTCGCGCACGGCGTCACCCGTCCAGCGGCGCAACGCCTCGTCCCGGTACAGCTCGGCCAGGCCGGCCGAGTCCTTTGGGCTCCAGGGCCTCAGGGTCAGGGGACCCGCTGTCGGGCGTACCGGAGTGACCGGGGCCGAAGTCGGGTGCATACGGCGAGGGTACGCGAGGGCGTTCGGCGACCGGGTGTCAGAAGAGGCTCAGGAGGGCCTCTGCGGGGTCGGCGAGGGTGGTGTCGGCACCGGGGAGGGGGAGTTCGAACCAGACGGTCTTGCCGCGGGGGGTGCGGCGGGAGCCCCAGGCGGCGCTGAGCAGGCCGACCAGCTGGAGGCCGCGGCCGCCCTCGTCGGTGTCGCGGGCGCGACGGCGGCGCGGCTGGACCAGACCGGCGTCCCAGACCTCGCAGACCAGGGTGCGGTCGAGCAGGAGACGGAGCCTGATCTCGCCCTCGCCGTACCGCAGGGCGTTGGTGACCAGCTCGCTGACCAGGAGTTCCGTGGTGTCGACGAGGGGTTCCAGGTCCCAGGCGAGCAGCTGTGTACGAGCGTACTCGCGGGCGCGGCCCACGCTGCGGGGTTCGCGCGGCAGCGCCCAGTCGCCCACGGAGTCGGCGGGCAGTCCCTGGACACGTGCCATCAGCAGCGCGATGTCGTCCTCGCCGTGGTGGGTGTCGAGGGTGTTGAGGACGTGGTCGCAGACGTCCTCCAGGTTCCGGGTGTCGGCGCGCGGCGGCGCCGAGCCGTCGTGGTGGTCGTCGCCCGAGGGCCGGACGGGGTCGGTGAGCGCGCCCACGAAGGCCTGGAGCCCTTCGTCGAGGGGGTGGTCGCGGCTCTCGACCAGACCGTCCGTGTAGAGCGCGAGCAGGGCGCCCTCGGGCAGTTCGACCTCGACCTCCTCGAAGGGTTCCCCTCCGACGCCGAGCGGCAGGCCCGGCGGCACGTCCAGCATCAGCGCGGGCTCGCCGGGTTCGACCAGGACGGGCGGCAGGTGGCCCGCGTTGGCGAAGGTGCACCTCCTGGTCACCGAGTCGTACACGGCGTAGACGCACGTCGCCAGGTAGACCTCGGAAAGGTCGGCCTCCTGGGGGCGGCGGGCGGCCCGGGTGGCCTGCTGGACGCCTCCGGGGGCGCCGAGGCCACGGGCGATCTCGTCCAACTGGGAGAGGACCTCGGCGGGTTCGAGGTCGAGCTGGGCCAGGGTGCGGACCGCGGTGCGCAGTTCGCCCATCGCCACCGCGGCGCGCAGGCCCCTTCCCATCACGTCCCCGACGACCAGCGCGGTGCGGTGGCCGGGCAGTTCGATGACGTCGAACCAGTCGCCGCCGACCTCGCTGGGGCGGCTGGTGGCCGGGCTGCCGGGCAGGTACCGGCAGGCGATGTCGAGGCCGGACGCTTCCGGGTCGCCGGGCGGGAGCAGGGACCGCTGCAGTATCAGGGCGCGTTCGTGCTCGCGCCGGTAGAGGCGGGCGTTGTCGATGCAGACGGCGGCGCGCGCGGCCAGTTCCACGGCGAGGTCCCGGTCGCGGTCCCCGAAGGGCTCGCTGCCCTTGGTCCGGGCGAACTGTGCGAGACCGACCACCGTGTCGTGGGCGACCATCGGCACGGCGAGCGTGGACCGCACCAGCCCGCCGTCCTCGCCCGGCAGGGTCCGCGGGCGGGCGGTGCGCAGGGCGTCCGCGCACGGCGAGTTGAACGCGTAGTGGTGGACGGCGCCGAGTTCGACGGGCTCGCCGGTGACACTGAACGGCGCGTCGGAGACGGCGCTGGCGAAGGCGACGCGGCGCACCTCCGCGCTGCCGTCGGCGAGGCCCGGCGGGGTCTCGTCGCCGACCAGCAGCCCCTGGTAGAGGTCGACGGTGGCCAGGTCGCAGAAGCCGGGGACGGCGACGTCGAGGAGTTCGCGGGCCGTGGTCTCCAGGTCGAGGGAGTTGCCGATCCGGGCGCCCGCCTCGTTGAGCAGGGCGAGATTGCGCCGCGCGTTGGCGGCCTCGCGGGCGGCGGCGCGGCGGGCGGTGATGTCCGTTCCCAGCCATGCGATGCCGATGGGGCGGCCGCTGCCGCTGCGTACGCGGTACAGGTTGATGGACCAGTGACGGCGTCCGGTGGAGCCCGGTACGAAGCCCGTGACGTGCATGTCCGTGATGGACTGGCCGGTGTCCAGCACCCTGCGCATGGTCGCGTCGACCCGCTCGGCCTCACCGCGCGGCAGATAGCTGTGGACGTCCCTGCCCCGGTGGTCGTCGGGCGTGCCTCCGAAGGTGGACGCGAACCGCTCGTTGGCGCGGCGAACCCGCAGGTCGGGGTCGATCAGCAGAAACCCGAAAGGAGATTGGCCGAAAATGGCCTGCGAAGCGGCGAGATCGGTCTCGATGCTGCGCAGGGTGCGCACGTCGACGACGATGCAGACGGCCGCCCTCTCGCCCTCCTCGGTACGCGTCGGCATGACATAGACCTCGGCGAGGGCCTCACCGCCGGGCTCGCCGCCCTCCCCCGTGTCGGGGAGGCGGAAGGGCACGACCCCGGTCCACTCCCGGCCGTCGAGGATCTCGGCCATCTTGCGCTGACCCTGCTCGCGCCGGTCCGGGTCGATGAAGACCTCGACGGGGTCCATCCCGACCGCCCGCCGTGCCGGGATGCCGAAGATCTGCTCGGCGCGCAGGCTCCACTGGTCGACCAGTCCGTCGGGGCCGATGGAGAAGGACGCGACCTTGATGTACTCGTACATGGAGCCGGGAGGACTGACCTGCCATGTCCCGCCCACCGACGAGACGTCACCGGCGGGCAGGAGATCTCCGAGAGGAGCGGCGGCGGAGGCATCGCCGGAGGAGAGGCCGTCGTTGGCCTCGGCCCTTGCGCCGCCCGACGGGTCCTTGGACTCCGTGGCCTTCGCTGGTATCTCGCTCACGCGAACCGTCCCCTCCAGCTCACCGCGTCCGGCACCGGTCACCGGGGGCGGCTGCCCGCAGTATCCAGCACTACGGTGCCGCACAACACGGTGTTCACGATCACAGCACCGCTCCGATGCTTTTCGGTCCGGTCTGTGAGAACACTCCCAGTCTTCTAACCAGCGGACACGTCATCGAACCTCCTTCTTCGACAACCATCCGGGGCCTGAACCGGTCGCTCGACAGGAGGGGCCCGTACGTACACCGGCGAGGAGCGGTACGGCGCCTCTTTTCAGCCGGGGGCGAACGCTCATCCCGGCACGGTGAGTTCGAACCACACGGTCTTGCCGATGCCGTCGGGCCGGGTGCCCCAGCGGCGGGCGGTACGGGCGAGGAGCCACAGCCCGCGCCCGCCCTCGTCCTCGGGCCGGGCGTCCCGCTCGTGCGGAAGGTCCGGCAGCGGGTCGGAGACCTCCACCCGCAGGACCCCGTCGAGGCCAAGGGGACGCAGCAGGCGGACGTCGATGGGGCCGGTGGCGTGCCGGAGGGCATTGGTGACCAGTTCACTGACCAGCAGGGCCGCTTGGTCATCGAGGCAGTCGAGGCCCCAGCCGTGCAACTGGGCCCGGACCGTGGAGCGCGCGGCGCCCACGGCGCCCGGATCCGCGGGGAAGGTCCACGTGACGTGGTCGCCCCCGGTGTCGCCCTCGGTGTCGCCCTCGGTGTCGCCCACCGGATCACCTCCGTCCCTCACCGGCGGCCGGTCCACCGCCCGTGCTCCGCTCCACGGACCCCCGACCTCATGGGACCAATGGGCCCATACCCGGCATTGATGGTCGAATACCGTCCACGACACCACGTCATGACATGCGGGACGGCGATGCGCAGTGCGGTGCGGTGCGCTCCCCCGTCCACCGCGGTGCGCACGTCACACACCCCGCGCGGTGAGGTCCAGATGGGCGAGCATGTCGCGGACGGCCGGCACGTCGTGGTCGAGCCAGTCGACGTCCCAGATCCGCGCGGGGGTCAGCCAGCGCAGCCGGTCATGGTCCTCGAGGGGCTCGGGAGCGGCGGATCCGGGGCGCAGGCGGGCGGTCCACACCCGCATCACATACGGCGCCCTCAGCACCCACTCGCCCGGGACGCGCTCTTCGGCCTCGGCGTCCACGCCGAGTTCCTCACGCAACTCCCGCACGACGGCCGCGTCTTCCGCCTCGCCCGGCTCGACCTTGCCGCCCGGCAGTTCCCAACGCCCGGCCAGGTCGGCGGGGGCGCTGCGGCGGGCGGCGAGCAGCCTGCCCCCGTGCCACAGGGCCGCACCGACCACCACGATCCGCTCACTCATGCGCCGGAGCCTACGGGAGGCCCGGGAGCCTGCCCCGAACATGACGTGACAGGACGGGCCACGACGTGGTGGGACCCGTGGGAGTCGGGGGAGAGATCAGTCGGAGGGCGTCGCGGTGCGCCCCATGCGCTCGACCCAGTACAGCTGCTTGTGCCCGCGGCCGTCGAGACTGTCCGCGATCTCCTGCGCCTCGGCGCGGGTCGCGTACCGGCCCACGCGATAGCGATTGCCGTTGTCGTCCTGTCGCACCACGAGCCAGGGAAGCGTGGCCGTGCCGTCGTTCATCGCGCCCCTCCGCTTCCCGTCCGCGGCACGCGCCGCGCCCCGCCCGGTAAGGAATCCCCAGTCCGCATATGCCGGAGCCTACGCCTTACCTTCACGCAGCGAACATGGGTTTGCACAAAGAGATACGCAACCGGCCAGTGCACAGGGGGCGCATCACGACGAATGCGCCGTGGGCGAGCTCGATGCATCCGGTCAGGGGCATGCCGCCCCCGCGCCCGCCACTGAGTGGTCACCTGCGAGAACGGCCAGATTCGTACGACGCCCGAACGGGCACGCCGCCGCCCGTCGGGGCGTGCGCGTGCCCGCACGGGGCGCAGAGGGAGTGTTCCGGGGTCGACGACGGCTCGGGGTCGCGGTCCGTGACGGCCGCCGGTCCGGCTACCTCACCGGGAGGCGGTACGCGACCCGGTACCGGTCGGCGGGGATCACCACGTCGGCCGTCTCGACCGGGCGGCCCGAGGCGTAGTACGTGCGCCGGACGACCAGGACGACATGGCCGGGGACGCCGCCGAGCAGTGCCAGCTCCTCGGCGAGGCCGGGGCGGGCGCCGACCTCCTCGGTCACGTTGTCCACGACCACGTCGATGGCGCGCATGCGCTCGACCACGCCCATGCCGCCGAGGGGGCCCTCCTCGGGCAGCATCACGGGCGTCCGGCCGGTCAGGGCGAGCGGCTCCCAGGAGGTGGAGAGCATCATCGGCTCGCCGGCCTCCCGGAAGAGGTACCGGGTGCGCATCACCCTGTCCCCCGGCTCGATCCCGAGCCGCTCTGCGACGTCCCCGCAGGCCTCGGCCTGCTCGCTGCTCGACTCCCAGGTGCCGCGCACGTCCCCGTCCGCCTGCTCCTGCCGGAACGGGGTGGCGCCGCGCTCCGGGCGGAACCCGGAACGGGCCACGCGCCGGGGCACGGGCCGCTCGCGGACGTACGTCCCCGAACCGGAGCGGCCCTCGACGAGGCCCTCCGCCATGAGCACCTTGCGCGCCTCCAGCGCGACCGTGTCGGAGACGCCGTACTCCTCACGGATCCGCGCCTGGGACGGAAGGCGGGTGTGCGGGGGCAGCCGACCGTCGACGATCTTCTTACGGAGATCACCCGCGACGCGCAGATACGCCGGCTGCTCACCGAATGTCACTGGCCGCTCCCATCAGCTTGTACAGAAAGCGACAGCGTGGCAACCGTATGTTGCACCAGGCAAGCGAAGGCCAGAGAATCACTCGATGTGATGACACACCCCCGTGGGGGTCTTCACGCAGACACTTCCTCCCCGCTATGGCGGCCCTCACACCTCGATGCGGTCCTCGTCGTCCCCGCCGCCCCCGGTCCCGTCCTCGCTGCCGCCCTCGCCGGCGTCCTCGTCGAACGTGGGCGGAGTGGTGGCCAGGTCCAGGGCTTCGCGTGCGGGGACCGACCGCTCGGGATCGATGAGCTCCCAGCCCTTGCCGTAGTGCTCGTAGAAGGTGTCCACGTCGTCGGCCTCGGCGGCCTTCGCCCATGCGGTCTCGGCCTTCTCGAGGACACCGACGAGATCCGTCACGGGCTCCTCGGCGGCGGCCGGCCACTCGTGCTCCCGCAGCATCCCGCTCTGCCCGGCGAGCGCCTCGGAGATCTCCCGTGCCCATTCCCGGTGGCCGGGCAGGTCGTCCTCGACGAACTCCGACTCGGGGGCCTGATCCAGCGCCGCGTTGATGACGTGCGTGCTCTTCAGGTAGACCACCTGGTCCGCGTCGAGCGTGCTCTCGTCCCTGCGCAGCGAACCGGTGAGGGTGCCGTTCTCGTCCTGGTTGCCGAACACGCAGATGATGACGCGGTCGCCGTGGTCCCAGCTGTCCCTGGACGGGGTGAGGTGGTACACGTCCACGTCGGACGGCAGGGCCCAGCCGTCCATGGCGTAGGCGTCCTCGAGGCCGTGGCACCGTTCGTCGGCGGTGTCGAAGAGGCTGTCGTCGCCCGGGTAGGGGCCGTCGGGCAGACGGACGGTGCCGAAGACCTCCCCGTCGTGCTCCCCCTCGCACGGCACCCGGTCGGCCTCGGTCGCCCGGCCCACCAGCCCTCCGGGCGAGTCGAAGCAGTCGCCGTCGGCGAGGGCGTGGACCCCGGTGTCTCCCGTCACGGAGACCTCGTCGAGCTCGTCCCAAAAGACGGCGAGGAGCACGGCGAGCAGGACCCACGCCACCAGCGACACGGAGGACATCACGATCCCGCCGATCGCCATGCCCCGGCCCTGCTCCCCCCGCCGCCGGATCTGCCCCAGCGCGACGATCCCCAGCACGAGCCCGACGACCGGCACGAACCACAGCAGACCGAGGACGAGCGAGGCGATGGCGAGCCCGTTGAAGCGGGGCGGAGGCCGGAGCCCGTACGGGCCCTGGGGGAACGGCGGTGGCGCGTACGGCCCCTGGGGCCGGGGAGTCGGGTACTGACCCCGCGGGTGCTGCCCTGGGGCGCCCTCGGGCTGCTGGGGCCCGGAGGGCGGGGGTATGGACACGAGTGCCGTGCTCCTGGTTCTGCCGTGCTGCTGCGGAGAAGTGGTGCATGCGCCGGCGCGGACCGCCGCCCGGGCACATGGCTCCGCGCATCGTAAGCGTGCCCTCCGACAGGGGCCGTTGAGGGCACCCCTGTCCGAGCCGCCCGCACCGGGCACGGCACCCTCTCCCCCGTCCACACGCCTCGCCCCCGCGGCGGACGGCCGGATCGGCGATCCGGAGCCCGCTCACGGGGACGAGGGCGAGGGGACGGCGTCCCGGGCGCCTGCCCGGGGATCCGGTCCCGTCGGTCAGAACTGCAGGGCCCAGCCGTTCAGCCGGCCCGTGTCGTACGTGTAGTTGTCACTGACGCGCAGCTTCCAGGTGCCGTTGGCGGTCTCCGAGGAGGCGTTGACCGTGTACGTGGTGTCGATGTTGTCCGCGCTGCCGCCGGTGCCGTACGCCTTCAGCGTGTAGGCCGTGCCGTCGGGGGCGATCAGCTGGACCCGGAGGTCGCCGATGTAGGTGTGGGTGATGTCCACCTCGACGGCCAGGCCGGAGGGCGCGTTGCCCGGGACGCCGGAGACGGTCACCGAGGTCTCGACGGTGGAGTTGTCGGCGATGTCGACGCCCTGGGTGCTCTCGAAGCGGTCACCGGGGGGCGGCGGCGGGGTGGTACCGCCGTCCCCGACCCTCAGCAGGCGGTTGGGCGAACCGCTGCCCGGGTTGCCGACGACACCGCTGGTGGCGGCGGAGGTCAGCGCGGAGGAGACCTGGGCGGGGGTGGCCGAGGGGTTGGCGGCCAGGTGGAGGGCGGCCGCTCCGGCGACGTGCGGGCTCGCCATGGACGTACCGGAGATGGTGTTGGTGGCCGAGTCGCCGGTGTGCCAGCTGGAGGTGATGGAGGAGCCCGGGGCGAAGATGTCCAGGACCGAGCCGTAGTTGGAGTAGCTGGCGCGGGCGTCGGTGGAGGTGGTGGCGCCGACGGTGATCGCCTCGGTCACCCGGGCCGGGGACTTGGTGGAGGCGTTGGTGGACTCGTTGCCCGCCGCGACGACGAAGGTGATGCCGGCGTTGATCGCGTTGCGCACGGCCGCGTCGAGGGCGCTGTCGGCGCCGCCGCCGAGGGACATGTTGGCGACGGCCGGCTTGACCGCGTTCCGCGCCACCCAGTCGATGCCGGCGACGACCCCGGCGGTGGTGCCGGAGCCCGCGTTGTTCAGCACGCGGACGCCGACGATGTCGGCCTTCTTGGCCACACCGTAGGCGTTGCCCGCGACGGTGCCCGCGACGTGGGTGCCGTGGCCGTTGCCGTCCTGGGCGACGTTGTCGTTGTCGACGGCGTCGTATCCGTTACGGGCGCGGCCGCCGAAGTCGCTGTGCGAGATGCGGACACCGGTGTCGATGATGTACGCCGTCACCCCGTCGCCGGCCGAGTCCGGGTAGGTGTACGAGTTGTTCAGCGGCAGGTTCGCCTGGTCGATGCGGTCCAGTCCCCAGGAGGGCGGGTTGGTCTGGGTGCCGGTGGTGTGGAACGTGCGGTTCTGGACCACCGAGGCGACGGCCGGGTCGGCGGCGAGACGTTTCGCCTCGGCCTCGGAGGCCTCGACCTCGTAGCCGTTGAGCGCCTTGGTGTAGGTCCGCTCGATCTCGGCGCCGTACTTCTCGGCCACCGCACGGCCCTCGGCGGAGCCGGACTTCGCCTCGTCCGCCTTCAGGGTCACGATGAAGCTGTCGCTGACGGCGTTCGCAGCGCCCTCGTACTGGATGTGGCCTTCGGCTGCCGGGGCCGCGCCGGCGGGGAGCGCGGAGACGAGGCCCGCCATGAGCGCCGCGCTGGTCGCGACGCCGAGAGTGGCCAGTCTTCGGTGGGGGTGACGCATCAACGCCATGTGAGGGTTCCTCCTCAGTCGGGGTGCGTTGCTGTGGGGGTTGGTGCCGGTGACGCACGTGCCGCGGGTGGGGCGTAGCCGGTCATTAGTGGCGTGACCATGTCAATGATCACTGCCGGAGCAACTGCGGGCGTCAGCCGAAAGATTGAGGGTTCCACAGGAATTGCACAAGAGGGCCCGCACGAACGAAACACCATCGCCATGCGGCCGACATGTTCAGCGACCCGCCGGCCCGGGCGGCCCGGACGGCCCCGGACCGCGCCGCCGGGAGAGGTACGACGACGCGGCCGCCGGGGGCACGAGGTCCCCCGGCGGCGCGGTGACGGCGCGTCAGGGGCTGCTGCGCCGGTCTGCTTCGTGGCCACGGGCGGGGCCCTGCCCGGCGGCGTCCGCCTCCGTGACCGTCGTGAACGGCGGCACGAGCCGGGAGGGGTGGACGCCGCCGCCCAGCGAGATGCCCTCCCCGCCCCTGACGAGCAGGGTGGGCTCCGTCTCGCCGGAGATGACGGCGTTCGCGGCCGCCGTCACCCTCGCCTCGCCCGCCGGGTCCCCCGGGTACCGGCCCCGGCGGGCGGGGCGTCCGTCCACGTGGGCCCGCCGCGAGCGGAGCATCGGTGCGTCGGCCTCGTGGATCACCACCTGTGCGCGCCGGCCGGCGCGCTCCCACAGGACGTGCGCCCCGCCGACGTGGTCGACGCGACCGCGGGTCGGCGGGATCCGGCGCACGGGCCCTCCCGCGCGGGCCCTTCGGAGATCACCGAGGCCGGGCCCCGTCCTGCGCAGGGGGCCGAACGCGGCGGGCGCGCTCATCGTCCTCCGACGGCCTCAAGGACACGGACGGGCCCGGCTCCCCGAGCCGGGCCCGTCCGGCGGACAGGTCTCGGACGCGGGGCCGCGCATACCGGGCCCTCTCACCTTCGAGCGGACGGACCCCGCCGGCCATCTTCGAGGCGGCGGCCAGGCAGTTGTCGTCACCGGCCGCTCACTGCCGGGGAGGCGGATCGGACGGAAGGGCGGCAGGGGCGGCGCCGTCGGCCTTGGCGGCGTCGGCGACGGCCTCGGCGGCCGCTTCCGCCGCCTGCGCCGTGTCGTTGGCGGCCTGGGCGGCCATGTCGTCGACCGGCCTCTCACGGGTGGCCGGCGACTTGGGCAGCTCCTCGCTGAAGGCCCGGGACACGCCTTGGAGCGCGGAGGTGATCTCGCTGGGGATGACCCAGAAGTTGTTGCCCGAGCCCTGGGCCAGTTGCGGCAGCGCCTGGAGGTACTGGTAGGCGAGCAGCTTGGGGTCGGGATCGTTGCGGTGCACGGCCTGGAACACCTCGTCGATGGCCCGGGACTGGCCCTCCGCCTGGAGGATCGCAGCGGTACGGTTGCCCTCCGCCCGCAGGACCGCGGCCTGCTTGTCGCCCTCGGCGGTGAGGATCTGCGACTGGCGCTGTCCCTCGGCCCCGAGGATCGCGGCCCGCTTGTCCCGCTCGGCCCGCATCTGCTTCTGCATCGCGTCCTTGATGGTCTGCGGCGGGTCGATGGCCTTGATCTCCACCCGGTTGACCCGCAGCCCCCACTTGCCGGTGGCCTCGTCCAGCACGCCACGGAGCTGGCTGTTGATGGTGTCCCGTGAGGTGAGCGTCTTCTCCAGATCCATGGAGCCCACGACGTTGCGCAAGGTGGTGACGGTCAGCTGCTCGACGGCCTGGAGGAAACTCGCGATCTCGTAGAAGGCCGCCCGCGGGTCGGTGACCTGGAAATACAGGACGGTGTCGATCTCGACGACCAGGTTGTCCTCGGTGATGACCGGCTGCGGTTTGAAGGAGACGACCTGCTCCCGCAGATCGATCACCGGGTGGACGCGGTCGATGTAGGGAATGACGAGATTGAGGCCGGGATTCAGGGTGCGGTGGTAACGGCCGAGCCGCTCGACATTACGAGCGCGCGCCTGAGGAACGATACGCACCGTCCGCACCACGGTGAAGATCGCGAAAAGCGCGATGATCAGGCCGGCGATGAGAAACGCTGAGATTTCCATGGTTTCAGTCCCGGGGGTAGACGTACGCGGTGGCACCATTGATCTCGATGACGTCGACGGTCGCTCCGGGAGGAATCACCAGAGTCTCGTCGTACGCACGGGCCGTCCACTCCTCACCCTCGATGCGCACCCTGCCGCCCAGGCCCGTCACCTCCGTGACGGCCGAGGCGGCCTTGCCCACCAGCGCGTCCACACCGAATCGCGCCACTTGCGGCCGGCGCACGCGGCGCAGCGCGACGGGGCGCACGAAAACCACGGTGGCGACGGCGACGACGGAGAACACCAGGAACTGGAAAGGCACCGGCAGCCCGATCGCGGCGGACCCCGCCGTGACCAGCGCGGCGGCACTCAGCATTCCGAGCGCGGCGGTGAGGGTGAAGATCTCCGCCACCGCCAGCGCGGTTGCGACGATCAGCCAAATCAGCCATGGATCCATTGCGCACCTCTTCCGAACGGCGCGGGCGCGGGGGGCCGGACCCCTATTGGAACCCAATAGGGGGCGCCCCCGACACCCCCTGGGCTCTGCCGAACGCGGCGAATTCACGAGCAACGCCTGTCGCGAGCAGAATTCCCAGGATTTACTACCACTTTACCCGTTCATGGGGAGAAGATGCGGCCGTGCATCGGTCATGTGACCGGCCGGCCGATGGCCCGCGTGCGGTGTGCCGCCCGCCACGTGCCGCCCGCCACGTGCCGTTCGGCTCACGACGCGGTTCAGGTTTGTGTGCCGTTCGGCTTCAGCTGCCGGATGCGCCCGTCGAGTTCGCTCTGGTAGAAGTCGATGAAGCCGTCGGGATCGGGGCCGGCGTTCTGCATGACCAGCCTGTCGAAACCCGCGTCGACGAACGGCTGCGCCACCTCGATGTACCGGGCGGGGTCCGCGCCGCAGGCGAACTTCTCCAGGACGTCCTCCTCGCGCACGGTGGTCGTCGCCGCGTCGAAGTTGACCGGGTTGGGCAGCTCGCTCATGACCTTCCACCCGGTCAGGGCCCATCGCGAGGTCTCCAGGGCGGCTTTCGCCGCGGTGTGCGCGTCGGGCGCCCAGGCCATGGGAACCTCCGCGTAGCGCGGGCCGGCGCCGCCGGCGTCACGGTAGTGCCGGACGATCTCCGGTTTGTCCTCGGTGGCGAACAGCCCGTCGCCCAGTTCGGCGGCGATACGCGTCGACACCTGGCCGCTGGCGGCCACCGCGATCAGGGGGAGTTCCTCGGGGAGGTCGAAGACCCGGGCGTCCTCCAGCCGCAGGTGCTTCCCTTCGTAGGACCGGTAGCCCCCGCTCCACAGCAGCCGGATGATCTCCAGGGCCTCCCTGAGCATCTCGTGCCGGGTGCGGACCGCGTCGGGGAAGCCGCGGCCGACGACGTGCTCGTTGAGCCGCTCGCCCGAGCCGACACCGAGGACGAAACGGCCCTCCGAGAGGAGGGCGAGGGTCGCCGCGGCCTGAGCGATGATCGCGGGGTGGTAGCGCACGGTGGGGCACGTCACGCCGGTCGCCAGCTCGATCCGTGAGGTCCTGGCCGCGATGCTTCCGAGGACGGTCCAGGCGAACGGCGAATGCCCCTGGTTGTCCAGCCAGGGATGGTAATGGTCGCTGATCTCGACGAAGTCGAAGCCCGCCTTCTCCGCCAGAACCGCTTGCCGTACCAGCTCCGCCGGGCCGAACGCCTCGGCGGCCAGCTTGTAACCCACCTTCATGTGCTTCTCGCTTCCCGATGCGTCGTGGGCGTTTTGTCCGCACAGAGGTACCCGCCCGGCGTCAGGCGTAACGCCTGGCCGGCCACCGGCCGGGGCGGGGCCGGCCGAAACCTCCCTTGATCGTGGACACCCGCACGTATCCCCTTGGGAGGATTACGGCCGCAGTACCCCTGCTTGTGGATCGAAGCAGACGAGCCCCATCGATGCCGCGAGGTCCGCAGCGTATGCCGAGGCCTCCTCGGCCATGCCGTAGCGCATCGAGAAGTAGAGGAACGGGCCGGCCGCCTCGTCGATCAGCGGCCCGGTGGACCAGGCAGAGGTGTCCTCCTCCTCGTCCTCCGTGAGGTCCGCCCACCGCGCCAGAAGTCCCGCGACGTATTCGGCGATACGCGATGACGGTGGAAACTCTTCGTCCGTGTCGATGTGACGGTCGTACAACTGGGTGAAGATCTCCCCCGCTCTCACGTCGTCAGCGGGCTTGGCCCCTTCCCACACCGCCAGGTCGTAGCTCATGACCGCACCATGCCACGCACCGCCGACAGCACCCCTTCGGCTTCACGCCGACGCGTGCCTGCCGACGCGCGCCGCCACAGTTCCGGGCGGACTGAATACAGTTGCGGCCCCGGCCGCGAAAGGGATCGGGTGGACGGCGCCGACGTGCCTGGCGACCGGCCCGAGCACCAGGGGTACACCAGGGCATCCGTCACGCCCGGTCACGCCCGCGCGAGCGAGCATCCGTGATCACGTGCGTAAGCGGCGAAGACGTCCATGAAGGTCCCCTCCGACTCTGTGAACTGGCTGCTGAGGAGCGACGCGAGTTCCTCCAGAGCGGCGGTCAGTATGGCGGCGCTCATCCGGAGGTCGGCACACTGTGACGCCTGTCCCAGCAGAGCGAGGTCTCCCGCATAACCGATCATGGCAGCCAGGGAGCGGTCGTCGTCGCCATCGTGGAAGTAGTACGTCTCCGAGTTCTGGGTGAGGTCGACGGTGACGTGGTTCACCTCATCGGCCAGACTCACCAGCAACGTGGCGCCGAAGGCCGCGTCGGGCGGCCCCGTGACCCGCGCCGCCTTGCGCAGGGACGCCAGCCGCAACGCCAGGGCACGTCGGCGGGCGAGAGCAGGGTGGATCTGCCCGATCCAGGAGGTGGCGGCTGTCAGCAGGACGAACCCCATCAGACCCTGCAGAGGAGTGACCAGACGGAACCAGCCTGCGGTGGGGACTATGTCGCCGAAACCGAGCGTGCCGACCGTCACCAGGGACAGGTACAAAGCGTCCAGGGCATCGGAGCGCTGCGCCGGTTCGAGCCCCGGAGCGAAGGAGAAACCCCCCGGCATGTGCGGCCAGTAGACCAGAGCCCAGCCCACAACGATGATCGACGTCCACATCAGCACGACCACCGCCATCGCCATGGGCCCCGCCACGGAGATGAACCGCGCCCGGGTGCGGGGACCTCGGCCTAGGCGCCATGCCCCGGCTGTCACCAGCGTGCTGAGACTGCCGCGACCCGACGGACGCCACAGGGTGTGAAACACGTCGTGCAACGCGGCCGCAATCACTACCCCTCCGACCGCGGTGATGAGCCACCCCAAGTTTCCTTCTCCAGTTCTGTGAGTCTCGGCATCGTCCTCGGAGCCCCGCGACGCCGGTCGGCCGTCTCGGGCGGAGCCGGGCACACGGGCTTCCGGCTGTCCACCGCCGTGTGCCCCGGCTCCGCCACCGCGGTGTCGGCCGAAGGACCGGTGGCCGGCTCAGGAGTCGCCCGATCACCGCACGGAGGGCGATCACGCCGCCACGTGCGGCCGGTCCGTCACCATGCGACCGCCCTGCGTTCGTTTTCCTCGAGTCCGGCCCGTTCCTGCCCGGATCGGCTCCGGCAGTACTTCCATCGACAAGGGCATGCCGACGCTGGTACCCGCGCCGACGGCACAGACACCCCCCGGTACCGGCGTACGGAGGACTCTCCCCGGTCACGTACGGGCGAACGGCCGAAGCGGCACACCGGCGTGCCGGCTCCCGCACGGGCTGATCATGGCCGCCGGTCTACGCACGAATGGGCGTGCGCAGCGCGAGCATGGCGACGTCGTCGTCGTTGTCGCCGGGACGGACCCGCTCCAGCAGCAGGTCGCAGAACGACTCCAGAGGGCGGTGGGCAAGAGAGGCCGCGTGCCGGCGCAACCGGTCCAGTCCATGGTCGATGGAGTGGTGCGGGGACTCGACCAGGCCGTCGGTGTAGAGCAGGAGGGTGGTGCGGGGCGGCAGGACGGTGACGGTGTCGGGACGGGGCCGGATCAGTCCGGTCCCGAGCAGAATGCCGTGGGCGTCGGTGAGGTAGCGGGCCCGGCCGTCGTGGCTGACCAGCAGCGGAGGAGGGTGGCCGGCGTTCGTCCAGGACAGTCGCCACAGCTCGTCGTCGCCGAGAGCGAGCGTGGCCAGGATCATGGTCGCCATGGGGACCTCGGCTATGTGCTTCACGGCGTCGTCGAGCTGGGTGACGACGGCGCTGGGCGTGGCCTGGGGCTGGGACCAGGCGAAGGCCCGCAGCATGTTGCGGACCTGCGCCATGCCGGCTGCGGCGTCGAGGTCGTGCCCGACGACGTCGCCGACGGCCAGGGCGTGGGAGCTGTCGGTCAGGGCGAAGGCGTCGTACCAGTCGCCGCCGACGTAGGAGGCGTGCGGAGCGGGTACGTACCGCGCCGTCATCTCCACCCCGGGCACGGTGGGGAGCTGGGGCAGCAGGTGACGCTGCATGGTTTCGGCGACCTTGCGCTGGCGTTGGTACAGACGCGCGTTGTCCAACGCCAGGCCCGCCCGGCGGGTGATGTCCTCCAGCAGTGGCAGATCGGCGGCGGTGAAGGCGCCAGGACGTTTCGAGCGTCCCAGGGTCAGGGCTCCGAGCACGTCGCGCAGTCCCCGGATGGGTGCGATGACAGCGGAGTGCATGCCCGTCTCGGCGAACAGGCGGCCCTGCTCGACCGCGATTCCGGAATCGGGCGGGCCCTGATAGGTGGCAGGGTCCACAAGGGAGGACGCGGCACCGCGCAGAGCCCGCGACAGGGGCATCGGGGACTCCTCCGGCACCGGGGGCATGGGCCCTTGCAGGTCCTCCCGCTCGACCAGGATCCCGTCCTTGTGCTCCGTCACCAAGGCGCGCCGGACCTCGTCCCGTTCGGTGAGCAGGTCGATCACCGCCCAGTCCGCGAGCCGGGGCACCGTCAGGGCCGACAGCCGGCGCAGTGCCTCGTCGACATCCAAGGTGGACGTCAGCTGCGTGGTCGTCTCCGCCAGCAGGGCCAGGCGGTCCAGCTCCGTCAGCGGCGCCGGGACCCCATTGTCGCCTTCGTTCGATACGACCTGATCCGATCCGTACAACAGCACCAGCGCGCCCTGTTCCGCCGATCCGGAGGAGCAGGGTGCGACGAGCCAGGACAACCGGACAAGCGTGCCGTCCCCGCGGGCGAACCACTCCGGGTCACCGTGCTCGGTCCTCCCCGAGAGAAGCGCGTCCCTCAACTGACAGCGCGTACGGGGCGGGGCGTGCCCGTGGCTGTCGCGGTGCAGCAGGTCGTGGGAGTCCTGCCCGACGAGTTCCTCGAAGCTGCGGCCCAGCACGCTTTGGGCCGCGCCGTTGGCCGAGACGATGAGTCCGTCGTCGTCGACGACGACGACAGCCGTGCGCACGTCCTCCAGCGTTGCACCGAGCAGGGCACCGGACCATGCCTGGGGACCGGACACGGGGGAATCTCCCGTGCCGGTGCCGGTTACGTCCATGACCCTCCTCGGCGAACGCAGACCTACCCGAGTTCCCCAGGAAAGGTACCCGCATGCGTCGACCACTGCGGAAAAAGATCAACCGCCGGGCATCTCCATGCGCTCACGCCGGCACGAGCGATACCGTGCTCGGCCCGGATACGCGCCCGGGAACCACTCGTCGGACTCCCCTGCGATCGGGCCTTGATCCACCGCGGAACCCCCGGGCCCCGCCCCTGACCTGCTTTCTCGCAGGTCAGGCCGTTTCGCAGTCCAATCACACGTTGAAGCGGAATGTCTGCGACCCGATCCTGACCTGCGGCGGAGCCACATCCAGGGCTCTGAACAGCCATTTATCCGTTGGCGTGCGTTGGCTCCCGATGGCTGTTTGCGGGTGCCCTGCGGACTGGCTGCGGACTGGCCCACGAGGGTCTCGACGGAGCCGAGGTGCCTGCGCAGCTCTGTCGCGATCCCTTCGTCGCCACCCCCGGCCGGAAGTGGCCAGGGGTCCCGCTCGCCGTTCGCCACAACAAGGCTGTTCGCGAACCAGACGCGCCGAGCCGCCTCCGGCGCCGCCATGACTGTTCACACCCACAGAGTTACGACCGCCGGTAGGATCGGCACCATGAGCAGTAGCAGAAAGTACTCCATCAGCCTGCCCGAGGACCTTGCCGAGGCCGTACGCGCCCATGTCGGCCCCGGCGGCTTCTCCGCCTACGTCGCCGAAGCCCTCGAACAACGGGTCGCCATGGACAAGCTTCGGGAGATCGTCGCCGACTTCGAGACCGACAATGACGAGCTCACCCGCGAGGAGGTCGAGGCCGCGCGCGCGCTGCTGCGCCATGACCACCGACAGGTAGGCGGTGCCGCCGCCTGATGCCCGGCACCCTGCTGCTCGACAGCGAAGGACTCTCCAAGCTCTACCGCAAGGACCGCACCGTCGTGGCTCTGGTCCAGGCGGCCTCGGAGGAGGGCATCCGCGTGATCACCAGCGCCATGACCACTCTGGAGGCCGATTACGAGCGGATCCACCCGGCCCGCATCAAGTGGGTCCTCTCCCGCGTCGACGTTCACGATGTCACCAGAGAGGTCACCGACGAAGCCGCCGCCCTCCTTCGCGCCCATCATCTCCACGGCCACAAGTACGCCATCGACGCCGCCTTCGCCGTCATCGCCCGCAACGCGCCCCAGCCGGCCACGATCCTTACTTCCGACCCCGAGGACCTGACGCTTCTGTGCGGCCCCTCCGTGGAGGTCGTCAAGGTCTGAAGCGTCGGCCACAACCACTCCAACCAGGTCGACCCTCAGCCACAACACCTCGCAGACGAGGACTTCCCGCGGACAGACGTCTACCCGACCCACCAACAAGCGGGCCGGGCACCATATTCGATGAGACGTCAGACGTTGAAGCGGAATGTCTGCGGCTCGATCCTGACCTGCGGCGGAGGCACCTATAACGCCCTGACCAGGCATTTCTCCGTTGGGGTGCGTTGGGTCCCGACGGTCGCTTACGGGTGTCCTGCGGACTCCTTGCGGACCGCTCCCAGCCGTGCCTGCTCCTCCTCGACGATCTGGCGGGCATCGCCGTGTCCGAAACGCCGACCGCGTCCGGCGTCGACCCGGCGACCGCGCTGCGACGTGCGTACGCGTCGAACAGGCGGGTCTTATTCTTCAGTCCCCGCCATCCGCTCGTCCACCCATGGGTGGACGAGCGGATGGCGGACCCGGACCGAACGCACCTGTCCCATGCGATGGGTCAGCGCCACCGCCTGGTGTTCGATGGTCGGTTTGGTCTGAGGCTCACAGATGATCACGACGGACACAGCCTGCATGTCGAGCCCTACCCCGCCGCCTCGATCTGCGCCACCAGCACCGCATGACCCGGCACGGCGGCAAACTCGTCCACCAGCTGCTGACGGCGCGCGGGCGGCACCACGTCGATGTGGACGGCGATGGTCTCCCGAACGGCATCGGATACCTGACGCGCCGCCGCGATGACCTGGTCGGCGGTCCGCTGCCCCACGCCAGGAATCTGTCGCAACCGGTAGGACCCGGCATCAAGTACCTGCCGGACCGACGAGAGCCCACCCCTCTCGACCTCCCCGAGCATCAGCCGCCCTTCGATGACCTCCTTCGGTCGAGCCACCGGGATGGCGTCCAGCGCCTGTTCAGCCGCCGTGTCGCAGATCGGCTTCAGCGCCCCCCGAACCGCCTCGACAGCCCGCCCGTGATCACCGGCCACCGCCTGCGCCACCTCGCACAGCCGCTCTCCCCCGGCAACCGCGTCCCGCTCACTGCACCCCATCCCGCCCCGACTCCCTCTAGCCATGTCCCCGCAGACTGCTACCGCTGACCTCGAGCGCCGACCGGGATCCGCAGAGTTGTGTACACATGGCACACTCGGTACCTTTGAAGCATGACTCAGCCGCTACCCATAGAGTCCATCCGCGACGTACGCTCCCACCTGGCCGAAGTCGTCGAGCGGGCCGACCGCGACGACGTGCCCACGGTCATCACCCGTCGTGGCAAGCAGGTCGCCGCAGTGGTCTCGATCGAGGTGCTGCGCAAGTACCAGGAGTGGGAAGAGCGCGAGATCAACCGCGTCATCGACGAGCGCATGGCGAGCCCGGCCGCCGGCGTCCCGATCGAGGACGTGATGAGGGAGACGCTGGCACGCGGTGAGTGACTATCGCACGGTGTTCCGGCCCGAGGCCCAGGCCGAGTTGCGCAAGATCCCGCGCGACATGGCGCTTCGTATCCTGGCCAAACTGACAGAGCTTGAAAGCGACCCCTTCGGCTTCAACACCACCGCCCTCGTATCCCAGCCTGAGCGCCGCCGCCTACGGGTCGGCGACTACCGTGTCGTCTACACGGTCGACAACGGGGAGCTGGTGGTGTGGGTCGTACACGTCGGACACCGCTCCACGGTCTACGACACGTAGCTGCTCCCGGTTCTGCGGACTGTTGCGGACAGCAGAAGGGCCTGACCTGCATCCTCGCAGTTCAGGCCCTTCTGAATACGCGATCACACGTTGAAGCGGAATGCCTGCGTTCTGATCCTGACCTGCGGCGGAGCCCTCTCCAGGCCCCTGAGCTGGGATTTCCTCGTTGGCATGCGTGGGCTCCCGACGGCCGTTTACGGGTGTCCTGCGGACTGGCTGCGGACTGGCCGGGGGCTCCGAGGCGGAGAAATCCACGGCGCACCGGCCGGACCTGCAACGAGACTGCGCGGGTGAGCGACCGCTCCCCCTGCCCCTGCTGCGGGCACCGCGTGCTCGACGCCATGCCCGGCTCGTACGAGATCTGCTCCGTCTGCTTCCGGGAGGACGACGGGGTCCAGTTCCGCTGGCCGACCATGGCCAGCGGGGCGAACAAGGTCTCCCTGATCGAGGCCCAGCGCAACGTCCAGGACTTCGGCGCCTGCGACCAGCAGGGCCGCCGGTACGTCCGCCAGTCCGCGGCATCAAGCTCCAACTCGACGGCAAGTCGGACCACCCGACCGCGACCGGCGAACTGGTCCGCACCGCCGCCGTCTCCGACGCGAAGGTGTGGACCCCCGTCGGCGTTGAAGCCGAGACCGACCCGGCCAAACATCTGAGCAGATGTACGGGCGCAAGGCTCGGACCAGGTGGCTTCGCTGCCCCCTCCTAGCCCTCCGCCTTTGCCGCCGCCGGCCCACGATTCTCGCGCGGGGAAGCGACGCGGCCCCTCAGCCATGACACCAGGTTGTCCACGCCCTGGTCCACCAGAGCTCGCGTGTACTCGTTTCGCTCCCCAACGCCCAACGAGACTGACCCCGTACCACTGGTCGCGGATGAGCTGCCTCACGTGTCGCTCGTCACGCGCCAGGAGACCTGGCTCCTGGAGGAGCTCGCCGGCCGGAAGCGCGGCATCACCTCGGTGGGGGTTTCCGCGCGGGGCACGAAGCGCCACCCCGGCCAGCCCGCCCACGTGCCGGTCGACTACTCGCCCGACTCGCCGCTCCCGATGTTCTCGGACGAGGTGAGTCCCTGATGAGCATGCAGCGCAGGCGCGGGCAGACGGCCCGCGCTTGGGTGACGAGGGCGGTCCTCGTTTCGGCCGTCGCCGGCCTCGTGGCCCGGACCTCGCTGAGTCGCTACGGTTGAGCCATGACCGCACTGCCCGACTGGATGCGCCCGCCCCGCGCGGAAGGCTGGTTCGCGGAGGACCTGGACCGCCTCCCGGAAGCACCGCGCCACACCGAGTTGATCGACGGAGCCCTCGTATTCATGATGTCCCCGCAGCGGTGGTGGCACGGTCATCTCGTCACGATGCTCACCGTGGCTCTCATGGAGCAGGCGCCGGCCGACGTAAGGGTCGGACGGGAGATGACCATCAAACTCGATCAACGCAATCGGCCCGAGCCGGATCTGCTGGTGACGACGGCCGACTTCGACGGTGACCGCACCTGGTTCGCACCGGATGAAGTACGACTCGCCGTCGAGGTGGTCTCCCCCGAGTCCGCACACCGGGACCGCACGGTAAAGCTCCACAAATACGCAGAGGCCGGCATCCCGCACTACTGGCGCATCGAGGACGAGGACGGAGCACCCATCGTCCACGTCTACGAGCTTGACGAGCCAACCGCCACCTATGTACCCGTTGGCATCTTCAGGGGCTCGCTCAACCGTCCGGTGCCCTTCGAGATCAACCTCGACCTGGAGAAGCTCGCTCCGCCCCGCCGCGGCTAAGTCGGCACCAAGTCAGCACGGAAATGCGGTAGGGGCCGGACTCACCCAAGTCCGGCCCCTCTGACCAGCATTCTTGACGAAGTCGGCAGCCTGAAGTAACCGACCCGCTACACGTTGAAGCGGAACTCCACCACGTCGCCGTCGCGCATGACGTAGTCCTTGCCTTCCATGCGGGCCTTGCCCTTGGCCCGGGCCTCGGCGACCGAGCCGGTTTCGACGAGGTCGTCGAAGGAGATGACCTCGGCCTTGATGAAGCCCTTCTGGAAGTCGGTGTGGATGACTCCGGCGGCCTCGGGGGCGGTGGCGCCGCGCTTGATGGTCCAGGCGCGGGACTCCTTCGGGCCCGCGGTCAGGTACGTCTGCAGGCCGAGGGTGTTGAAGCCGACGCGGGCGAGGGTGGCGAGGCCGGGCTCCTCGGCGCCGACCGACTCCAGCAGTTCCATGGCGTCCTCCTCGTCCAGCTCGGCGAGGTCCGCCTCCAGCTTGGCGTTGAGGAAGATCGCCTCGGCGGGGGCGACCAGGGCGCGCTGCTCGTTCTTGAAGTCCTCGTCGGTCAGCTCGTCCTCGTCGACGTTGAAGACGTAGAGGAAGGGCTTGGTGGTGAGCAGGTGCAGGTCGTGCAGGAGTTCGTCGCGCTCGCCGCCCTGGACGATGCCGTGCGTGAAGAGCGTGTCGCCCTTCTCCAGGATCTCCTTGGCCTCCTCGACCGCCTTGACCTTGGGCGCGGTGTCCTTCTTGATCCGCGACTCCTTCTGCAGGCGCGGCAGGACCTTCTCGATGGTCTGCAGGTCGGCGAGGATCAGCTCGGTGTTGATCGTCTCGATGTCGTCCTTCGGCGAGACCTTGCCGTCGACATGGACGACGTTCTCGTCCTGGAAGGCGCGGATGACCTGGCAGATCGCGTCGGACTCCCGGATGTTCGCCAGGAACTTGTTGCCGAGGCCCTCACCCTCGCTGGCGCCGCGCACGATGCCCGCGATGTCGACGAAGTCGACCGTGGCCGGGAGGATCCGCTGGGAGCCGAAGATCTCCGCGAGCTTCGCCAGCCGGGGGTCGGGGACGCCGACGACGCCGACGTTCGGCTCGATGGTGGCGAACGGGTAGTTGGCCGCCAGCACGTCGTTCTTGGTCAGGGCGTTGAACAGGGTCGACTTGCCGACATTCGGCAGACCGACGATTCCGATCGTGAGCGACACGTTGCGACTTCCCGTACGTGAGGATGGGGGGCGAGGGCCGGCCGACTGGGCGCGTGGGCCGATCCACCAGTCTACGGCGTCCCCGCCCACGCCCCGCCTACGAATCGAACACCTGGACAACCCCCGCTTCTCGGCGTGTCCGACAGCCTGTTCGGCACATAAACAGACCTAGGTTGGTCCAGTGGAGCAACACAGCACGCGACCTGCTCAGTACGGACCGCGACGCGACCGGCCTGGCCGGCCGGGCCGGCCGGCCAAGCCGCCGCTGCCTCCGCAGGCGGGGCGGGCCCCCGGGGGCGGTGTCGCGCGGTCCGCCCGGCCCGCCCGCCCGGCACAGCGCGGGCCCGCGCCGGTCCACCGGCCCGCTCCCCCCGCCGCGGTCCAGCGGCTGCCGAACCCCCGGCTCACCGGCCTCGGCGGCGGCCTCTTCTGCGGGCTCGTGATGCTGACGCTCGGGTTCCTCGTCGCACTGCTGTTCGGGGCGTCCCAGGTCGTGTACGGCGTGCTGTTCCTGCCGGCGTGCGTGCTGACCGCTCTGTGGGTGCGCGAGGGGGACCTGCTCACCGCACCCGTCATCGTCCCGATCGCCTTCGCCCTGGGCCTGGTCCCGGTCGCCGACGAGGGCGACGGAGGAATCGGCGGCCGGCTCATGGGCATGGTGACCGGCCTGGCCACCCAGGCCGGCTGGCTGTACGGGGGGACCCTGGTCGCCGGTGTGATCGTGCTCGGCCGGCGGATGCGCACGATCCGTACGATCAACCGGCGGACCGCCGCCGCCCGGGGCCGGGCCCAGACCTGATGTCCGGGTGTCCGGGTGTCCGGGTGTCCGGGTGTCCGGGTGCACGGACACCCGGATGCGCCCGGTGCCCTACATGCCCGTGGCCGCCCGCATCGCCGCTCCCACGATGCCCGCGTTGTTCTGCAGCTGCGCCGGAACGATCTCGGCCTTGATGCCCTCGATATGGGGCAGGAACTTCTCGGACTTGCGGCTGGCACCGCCACCGATCACGAACAGCTCCGGCGAGAACAGCATCTCCACGTGAGCCAGGTACTTCTGCACCCGGTGCGCCCAGTGCTCCCACGTCAGCTCGTGGTCCTCCCTGGCCTTGCTGGACGCCCGCTTCTCCGCCTCGTGACCGTCCAGCTCCAGGTGGCCGAGCTCCGTGTTGGGGACCAGGACGCCGTCCACGAACACGGCGCTGCCGATGCCCGTGCCGAACGTCAGCATGATGACCGTGCCCCGACGGCCCTTGCCGGCTCCGAAGTGCATCTCGGCGATGCCCGCCGCGTCCGCGTCGTTCACGACGGTCACGGGCAGGCCGCCGAGGCGGTCACCGAGCAGGACGCGCGCGTCGGTGTGGATCCAGTTCTTGTCCATGTTGGCCGCCGAACGGATCGTGGTGCCGTCGGTGACCACGCCCGGGAAGGTGGCCCCGACCGGGCCGGTCCAGCCGAAGTGGTCGATGACCTGCTTGACCCCGTCCGCCACCGCGTCCGGCGTGGACGGGTGCGGGGTGAGGACCTTGCAGCGCTCCTGCGCCAGGTCCCCCTTGTCCAGGTCTACCGGGGCACCCTTGATCCCGGACCCGCCGATGTCCACACCGAAGATCTGCATGGAACCACGTTAAGCCGGACGGTGAACGGTCACCGAATCGAACCCCGTCACCGATCGGACACGGGGTGAGGAATGGGGACGTGACGACGTCGCGCCGTCACGTCCCCGGGTGCTCCCGCCCGTCGGCGCAGCGCAGACCGCACTACGCCGACCGCACTACGCCGAGGCCCGGCCCGTCCCCGTGCCGCCGCGCTCCGCCACCAGCGTCGCCGCCTCCTCGCGCAGGTCGCGGCGCAGTTCCTTCGGCAGCGAGAAGATGATGGACTCCTCCGCGGCCTTGACGATCTCGACGTCCTCGAAGCCGCGCCGCGCGAGCCATTCCAGGACCTGCTCGACCAGTATCTCCGGCACCGAGGCGCCCGAGGTGACGCCGACCGTGGAGACGCCCTCCAGCCAGGACTCGTCGATCTCGTCGGCGAAGTCCACCAGGTGGGCGTCGCGGGCGCCCGCGATCTTGGCGACCTCGACGAGACGCTTGGAGTTCGAGGAGTTCCGCGAGCCGACCACGATCACCAGGTCCGCCTCGGCGCCCATCTGCTTGACCGCGAGCTGGCGGTTCTGCGTGGCGTAGCAGATGTCGTCGCTGGGCGGGGAGATCAGCTGGGGGAACTTGTCCTTGAGGGCGTCCACCGTCTCCATGGTCTCGTCCACCGAGAGGGTGGTCTGGGAGAGCCAGACGACCTTCGACGGGTCACGGACCTCGACCTTGGCGACGTCCCCGGGGCCGTCGACGAGCTGGATGTGGTCGGGGGCCTCGCCGGAGGTGCCGATGACCTCCTCGTGGCCCTCGTGCCCGATCAGGAGGATGTCGTAGTCCTCGTTCGCGAACCGGACCGCTTCCTTGTGCACCTTGGTGACCAGCGGGCAGGTCGCGTCGATGGTGGCGAGCCGGCCGCGCTCGGCCTCCTCGTGGACGACGGGGGCCACGCCGTGCGCGGAGAACATGACGATGTTGCCCGGCGGCACCTCCTCCGTCCGTTCGACGAAGACGGCGCCCTTCTTCTCCAGGGTCTGCACGACGTACTTGTTGTGCACGATCTCGTGCCGGACGTAGACGGGGGCCCCGTACTGCTCCAGGGCCTTCTCGACGGCGATCACGGCGCGGTCCACGCCCGCGCAGTAGCCCCGGGGGGCGGCGAGCAGGACACGGCGGCCAGGCGAAGCGGTCATGCGTCCCATCGTAAGGGCCGTGTCCGGTCGTCCGGTGATCGCGTCCGGCGGGAGGTGCCGGACCGGCCCGGGTTCCGGGTGCACGGGGGCGGTGAGCAGGGCGCATGGGCGCGCCGGGCGCATGGGGGAGCGGTGTGCGGGCATGGGCGGGCGGTGTACGGCACAGGGGCGGCGCCCGGTGGCGGCCTGTGTGATGTCGGTGGCCCGCACTACTCTCACGGCATGGCTGTCAACACGTCTGCGGAAGCGCCCATCCCGGTCGGTGAGGTGTCGCGGCTCATCGGGGGGTGGATCGACCGGCTCGGCGCGGTGTGGGTCGAGGGGCAGATCACCCAGCTGTCGCGGCGGCCGGGGGCCGGCGTGGTGTTCATGACGCTGCGGGACGCCTCGTACGACATCTCCGTCGGCGTGACCTGCTACCGGCAGGTGTTCGACGCCGTCGCCGACGCCGTCGGCGAGGGCGCGCGGGTCGTGGTGCACTGCAAGCCCGAGTGGTACGCCCCGCGCGGGCAGCTGTCGCTGCGGGCCGCCGAGATCAGACCGGTCGGGGTCGGGGAACTGCTCGCGCGGCTGGAGCAGCTGAAGAAGTCCCTCGCGCGGGAGGGGCTTTTCGCGCCGGAGCGGAAGAAGACGCTGCCGTTCCTGCCGCGGCTGATCGGGCTGGTCTGCGGACGTGCCTCGGCCGCCGAGCGGGACGTGCTGGAGAACGCCCGGCGCCGCTGGCCCGCCGTCCGCTTCGAGGTGCGCAATGTCGCCGTGCAGGGCGTGCACGCGGTGCCGCAGGTCGTCCAGGCCGTGAAGGAGCTGGACGCGGTCGACGAGGTGGACGTGATCGTCGTGGCGCGGGGCGGGGGCAGCGTGGAGGACCTGCTGCCGTTCTCCGACGAGCAGCTGGTGCGGGCGGTGGCGGCCTGCCGTACGCCGGTCGTCTCCGCGATCGGGCACGAGCCGGACAACCCGCTCCTGGACCACGTCGCCGACGTACGGGCCTCCACTCCGACGGACGCCGCCAAGAAGGTGGTCCCGGACGTGGGCGAGGAGTACGAGCGGGTGCGGTTGCTGCGCGACCGTGCGCGGCGCTGTGTCCAGGCCTTCGTCGACCGGGAGGAGCGGGGGCTGGCCCATGCGCTGGCCCGGCCCTCCATGGAGGAACCGCACCGGATGGTCGACGGGCGGGCCGAGGAGGTCACCGCGCTGCTCGACCGGGCCCGGCGCTCCCTGCGGCACCAGCTGGACCGGACCGACTCCGAGCTGACGCACACGCACGCACGCGTGGTGGCCCTGTCCCCCGCCGCGACGCTGAAGCGCGGGTACGCCGTGCTGCAGCGGGCCGACGGGCACGCGGTGCGTGATCCGGGCGAGGTGGAGGCCGGTGAGGTGTTGCGGGCACGGGTGTCCGAGGGTGAGTTCAGTGTCCGAGTCGATGCGTAGGGTGGGCGGATGACCAGCAAGACGGAGCAGACCGGGCAGACCGGGCAGGCGGAGCGGGTGGCGGGGGCCGCCGGGCAGGCGGAGGCCGAGGCCGAGGCGCTCGGGTACGAGCAGGCGCGGGACGAGCTGATCGAGGTCGTACGCCGTCTGGAGACGGGCGGTACGACGCTGGAGGAGTCGCTCGCGCTCTGGGAGCGGGGCGAGGAGCTGGCCAAGGTGTGCCGGAGCCGGCTGGACGGGGCACGGGCCCGGCTGGACGCGGCGCTCGCGGAGGAGACCGCCGGCGCAAAGGACGGGGCCGGGGACCTGTAGGCCGCGCGCCCGCCGCCCCGCCTGACCGACCCGGCGGGCGGGTGCTACTTGGCGTTGTCCTCGGCCAGGGTGTGGGCGACGAGGGCGTTCGCATGGCCGTGGCCCAGGCCGTGCTCGGCCTTGAGCCAGGCGACCAGCTCCATGTGCCTGACGAGTGGCGAGGAGCGGATCAGCTCCTTCCACTCCGCGATCGGACGGCCGTACCTCTTCTCGATCGACGGGAAGTAGCCGGCCGGTCCCCTGGCGGTGGCGGTCATGTCGGATCGGTCCCCTCTGCTTCGGGTGATGGCGTACTGCTGGTTAGGACTGCGGGCGCGCGAGGAAGCAATCGGGTAATCGACGTGACTCACGTCACCCGGCGAGCGGAAGGGTGGCACGTGTCACCACGCCCCGCTTCGACCGGACCCCACTTTGATTGAACCTTGAACTTCTCTGGCGTAACGTTTTTTCCGTCAAGGTCTTCGCGCCGACCGCGCGGAGCCGACGCCCCCTCTCCCAGAAAGATCACGCATGTCTCTCGTTCTTGACTCCGCCGCCCAGGACCTGCTCTTCCGTGAGGCGCGCACCGCCAACACGTTCACCGACGAGCCGGTGACCGACGAGCAGGTGCAGGCCGTCTACGACCTGGTCAAGTACGGCCCGACCTCCATGAACCAGTCGCCGCTGCGCGTCACCCTGGTCCGCTCCGCCGAGGCCCGCGAGCGTCTCGTCCAGCACATGGCCGAGGGCAACAAGTCCAAGACGGCCGCCGCCCCGCTGGTCGCGATCCTCTCCGCGGACAACGAGTTCCACGAGGAGCTGCCGCAGCTCTTCCCGCACTTCCCGCAGGCCAGGGACATGTTCGCCGCCGACCGCCCGGGGCGGGAGAACCACGCCGCGCTGAACGCCGCTCTCCAGGCCGCGTACTTCATCGTCGGGGTGCGCGCCGCGGGTCTGGCCGCCGGCCCGATGACCGGCTGCGACTTCGAGGGCATCCGCAAGGAGTTCCTCGACGACGACCACACCCCGCTGATGGTCGTCAACCTCGGCCGCCCCGGCCCGGACGCCTGGTTCCCGCGCAGCCCCCGCCTGGAGTACGACCAGGTCGTCACCACCGTCTGACCGCCGCCCGCGCCGCGGCGCACACGGCGCGCGCGTACGGCAGGACCCCCCGACACGCCGTCGGGGGGTCCTGCCGTACGCCGGTCAGTCGGATTCGGTGCGCAGGGCCCCGGCCATCTCCGTCAGCCGGGCGAAGGACGCCGTGCCCGTCACCACCGTGGTCGAGTCGTCGTCCTCGAGCACCAGCGCGTCGTACTGATCGCCCTCGTACCGGGTCCAGGTCCTGCCTGCGATCTGCTGTGTCTTCCCGGTCTTCTCCGCGCCCTGGGTCTCCTCCTCGATGAAGACCACCGGCTTTCGGGTCGACTGCTCGACCGCCACGTACTCCCCGTCGGGGGCCCGGTAGCCGAGGTGCCAGGCGTCGAACTCCTCGCCCCGGAAACGGACGGAGGTGGGCTTCCACGCCTCGGGCAGGCCCTCGGGCGCGGCCACCGCGTAGGCGGCGGCACGGCGCGCGGTGAGCAGGTCGACGCGGTAGTCCACCCGCTTGAGGTCGGGCTCACTGTCGTCGTGCGGGATGAACAGCCAGATCACTCCCGCGGCGAGCAAGATGAGGCCCAGGGAAAGGATCATGTCCCGGGCCGACTTCTGCGTGCTGTTCGTTCCTGCCACGCCCCTATCGTCGCAGGTGCCCGGTCCGCTCATCCGTGGGGTCCCCTGCTCATTCTGTCCGCCCGGCGCTAGAGTCGGGCTCAACACCCTCATCCGGCCGTCGTCGTACAGAAAGGTGCGCTCCGATGACCGAGAATCATCAGTTGCCGTCCGAACTCGATGTGCCCTCCGAAGCTCCCGACCGCAACCTCGCCATGGAACTCGTCCGGGTCACCGAGGCCGCCGCGATGGCCGCCGGGCGCTGGGTCGGGCGCGGCGACAAGAACGGCGCCGACGGCGCCGCGGTACGGGCCATGCGCACCCTCGTCTCCACCGTCTCGATGAACGGCGTCGTCGTCATCGGCGAGGGGGAGAAGGACGAGGCCCCCATGCTCTTCAACGGGGAGCGCGTGGGCGACGGGACCGGGCCCGAGTGCGACATCGCCGTCGACCCGATCGACGGCACCACGCTGACCGCCAAGGGCATGACCAACGCGATCGCCGTACTGGCCGCCGCCGAACGTGGCTCGATGTTCGACCCGTCTGCCGTGTTCTACATGGACAAGCTGGTCACCGGGCCCGAGGCCGCCGACTTCGTCGACATCGACGCGCCCGTGTCCGTGAACATCCGCCGGGTCGCCAAGGCCAAGCGGGCCACCCCCGAGGACGTCACGGTGGTGATCCTCGACCGGCCCCGGCACGAGGGCATCATCCAGGAGATCAGGGAGACCGGGGCGCGCATAAAGCTGATCTCCGACGGTGACGTGGCCGGCTCGATCCTCGCCCTGCGCGAGGGCACCGGCATCGATCTGCTGCTCGGCATCGGCGGCACCCCCGAGGGCATCATCTCGGCCTGCGCCGTGAAGTGCCTCGGCGGCACCCTCCAGGGCAAGCTGTGGCCGCAGGACGACGCGGAGCGGCAGCGTGCGCTCGACGCGGGGCACGACCTCGACCGGGTGCTGACCGACGCGGACCTCGTCACCAGCGACAACGTGTTCTTCGTGGCCACCGGCATCACCGACGGCGAACTGCTGCGCGGGGTGCGGTACCGGTCCGAGACCGCCACGACCGACTCCATCGTGATGCGGTCCAAGTCGGGGACGGTGCGGCGGATCGACTCCGAGCACCGGCTGAGCAAGCTGCGTGCGTACAGTGCGGTGGATTTCGACCGGGCGAAGTAGCTCCGCGGGGTTCGCCGGAGGTTGTGCGGGTGGCCCACGGGTGTGCGGTCCGCGGGTCCCCCGCCTCGCGCCGTCCGGCGTCTCGTCGAACGGTGCGGGTCCGCTGTGGCCGGGCGCGCGGTTTTCCGCGCCCCCTTTTGGGCCACCGGTGCCGGAAGGGCGCCCCCGTGCAGTGGGCGTCGCGCGGTTCCCCGCGCCCCTGGCAGGTCACCCGGCACGGGAATCGCCCCCCGTGCACCTCATGTCGCGCAGTCCCCCGCGCCCCCCGGTGGAACGCCCCGCGCCGGGAAGGCATCCCTCGTGCAGCGCGGGGTGCTCGGTTTTCCGCGGTCCTGGGCGGGCCGAGTGCGCGGGGTCCGAGAGCCGGGGGCTGGTCAGCCTGCCGCTGCTATGGGGCCGCCGGTGCGGGCGGCCTTCTGGAGTTCCAGGTCCCGGCGGCGGCGTCGGGCCAGGACCACGCGGCGCTCGGCGGCGGTCAGACCGCCCCAGACCCCGTAGGGCTCGGGCTGGAGCAGGGCGTGCTCCCGGCACTCCACCATCACCGGACAGCGGGCGCAGACCCGCTTCGCGGCCTCCTCGCGGGAGAGCCTGGCGGCCGTGGGCTCCTTCGACGGGGCGAAGAACAGTCCTGCCTCGTCGCGCCGGCACACCGCCTCGGTGTGCCAGGGCGCGTCCCGGTCCCTGTCTCGCGTCGGCACCCGCTGGGCCGGAACGGCAGCTACCTGCAGGGGCGAATGCGGCGGTTGCGGCACGGGTCTACTCCTGACGACGGCTTCGCGAGCGAGAGACGATGCAGCAAGGCCTACCCGCTGTGCGCACGCCTATGCACTGAGTCCCGAACCGCCGCTTCCGGAAGCGGAATCCGGCCCACGCCGCCACCGCACCGCTGCCTCACCACGCGGCGGGGCGCCTCCGCTTCACCGGCGCCAACGGTCCTGGTGCCACCGCATACTCTTGTCCACCGAGCGCTGCACCCGGTCGAGGATGTCCGCCACCAGCTTGCCCCGCTCGGGCCGTGCCTCGACGTTGCCCAGCACCGCCCAGCCGTCCACGTAGACCACCGGCGCCTCGGGGTCCTCCGCGTCCAGCGAGACCACCTCGAAGTTGCCGAGGACACCCCCGCCCATGCCGCGCAGCGACACGTTCTCCGGGACGCTGACCTCGACGTTGCCGAAGACCGAGAAGGCCTTGATCACGACCTGCTGGTGGTCGAAGATCGCCTCACTGAGGTCTATCTCGACGCTGCCGAAGATCGCGTACACGTGGATGCGGCGGCCCGCCCGCCGGCGGCCCTTGCGGGTGGCGGCGCTGAAGACCGCGACCACGTTGTCGTCGGGGTCCATCGGGACGGCGCCCGCGGTGGGCCGGCTGGGCGCCGCGGCGGGAACCGCGCGCCGCTGGTGGGCGCCCGGCAGGTCCCGCACGAACACCTCGAGCTCCCCGGCGGTCTTGGCGGCCAGCACGCCCTCGACGCGCTCGGAGTGCTCCTCGGGGGTCAGCCTGCCTTCGGCGAGGGCGTCGTGCAGAAGGTCGGCGACACGGTCGCGGTCGGCGTCCGAGACGCGCAGCTCGGCGGCCCGCGGTGCGCTGTCCTGCGGCTGGGCGTGCTTCTGAAGGTCCACGGCAGCAGCGTACCCAAACGCGATAGATCGCGACTACCCCCTGTCGCGAAATACTCGTGAACGCCACGGGGACCACCGGGCGGGAAGCGCGAGAGCCTGCAGCCGAGTCCGTGGCCGAGCCCGTGGCCGAGCCCGTGGCCGACGGCAACTGAGGACAACCTCACAAGCTCCCCCGCCGCGGCAGGTCCTACGCTGGTGGCCGCTCGCCGGCGTCGGCGGGCGGCCACCTGTCGAGTGAGGAATGGGCGAGATGCCTGAGTTCGAGTACGCCGATCTGCTCCCCATGGGAGAGGACACCACCCCCTACCGGCTGGTGACCTCCGAGGGTGTCTCCACCTTCGAGGCCGACGGACGGACCTTCCTCAAGGTGGAGCCGGAGGCGCTGCGCAGGCTCGCCGAAGAGGCCATCCGCGACATCCAGCACTACCTCCGCCCCGCCCACCTCACCCAGCTGCGCCGCATCATCGACGACCCCGAGGCCTCGCCCAACGACAAGTTCGTCGCCCTGGACCTGCTGAAGAACGCCAACATCGCGGCGGCCGGCGTGCTCCCCATGTGCCAGGACACCGGCACCGCGATCGTCATGGGCAAGCGCGGCCAGAACGTCCTCACCGAGGGCGGCGACGAGGAGGCCCTCTCCCGGGGCGTCTACGACGCCTACCACAACCTCAACCTGCGCTACTCCCAGATGGCGCCCCTGACCATGTGGGAGGAGAAGAACACCGGCTCCAACCTCCCCGCCCAGATCGAGCTGTACGCGACCGACGGCGGCGCCTACAAGTTCCTGTTCATGGCCAAGGGCGGCGGCTCCGCCAACAAGAGCTTCCTCTACCAGGAGACCAAGGCCGTCCTGAACGAGTCCTCCATGATGAAGTTCCTGGAGGAGAAGATCCGTTCGCTCGGCACGGCCGCCTGTCCGCCGTACCACCTGGCGATCGTCGTCGGCGGCACGTCCGCCGAGTACGCGCTGAAGACCGCGAAGTACGCCTCCGCGCACTACCTCGACGAGATCCCCTCCGAGGGCTCCCCGCTCGGCCACGGCTTCCGCGACAAAGAGCTGGAGGAGAAGGTCTTCGAACTGACCCAGAGGATCGGCATCGGCGCGCAGTTCGGCGGGAAGTACTTCTGCCACGACGTCCGCGTGGTCCGGCTGCCGCGGCACGGCGCGTCCTGCCCGGTCGCGATCGCCGTCTCCTGCTCCGCCGACCGTCAGGCCGTCGCGAAGATCACCGCCGAGGGAGTCTTCCTCGAGCAGCTGGAGCGGGACCCCGCGCGGTTCCTCCCGGAGACGACGGACGAGCAGCTGGAGGCCGAGGGCGACGTCGTCAGGATCGACCTGAACCAGCCGATGGACGACATCCTCGCGGAGCTCACCAAGTACCCGGTGAAGACCCGCCTCTCCCTCACCGGCCCGCTGGTCGTCGCCCGCGACATCGCGCACGCCAAGATCAAGGAGCGGCTGGACGCGGGCGAGGGGATGCCGCAGTACCTCAAGGACCACCCGGTGTACTACGCCGGTCCGGCCAAGACCCCCGAGGGCTACGCCTCCGGCTCCTTCGGCCCGACCACGGCCGGGCGCATGGACTCCTACGTCGAGCAGTTCCAGGCGGCGGGCGGTTCCAAGGTGATGCTCGCCAAGGGCAACCGCAGCAAGCAGGTCACCGACGCGTGCGACGCGCACGGCGGCTTCTACCTCGGCTCGATCGGCGGGCCGGCCGCCCGGCTCGCCCAGGACTGCATCAGGAAGGTCGAGGTCCTGGAGTACGAGGAGCTCGGCATGGAGGCGGTCTGGAAGATCGAGGTCGAGGACTTCCCGGCGTTCGTCGTCGTCGACGACAAGGGCAACGACTTCTTCCAGGATCCGGCGCCGGCTCCCACGTTCACGTCGATTCCGGTGCGGGGGCCGGGACTGGCGTAGTGCCCCCGGGGGCAGCGGTTGAGGGTTTCAACCCCCGCCGCCCCTTCTCCTCCCGTTCCCGGGGCCGCGCCCCGGGTTCCCTTCGGCCCCGAACGGGCCTCGTCCTCGAACGCCGGACGGACGGGCCCCACCCCGCAGTTCGTCCTCGACCGGCCGGGGGCCGGCTCGGCACCGGCGCGCCCTCACGACGGGCCCCGGAGACGCACGCGGGATCCCGCGTGCCCGGATAGCGGACACCGTGTTCTTTTTTTGGACAACCTGTCCGCACGGGCCCCGTTTCCGTTGACTCCCCCGGCCTTCACTGTGAGCCTTCTCGCCACCTTGACATGCGCACGCTATGTCGGGCTCCCTGTGGCCCACCCCACGGCCACCTCCCGAAGGAGACAGTGTGAGACGACGATTCGCCGTGGCGAGCTTCTCCCTCGCCGTCGTGCTCGGCTGCGGGACACTCCCCGCCGCGGCCGCCGCTCCCGCGGACACGGGCCGGTCCGTCACCGCCGTGAACGCGCTCGCCGCGCCCGACGTCGACGTGACGAAGGTGCGGGCCCACCTGAGCGAGCTCAGCGCCATCGCCGGCCGCAACGGCGGCAACCGCCGCTCCACCACCCAGGGGTACCGCGACTCGGTCGCCTACGTGAAGGGCAGGCTGCAGGCGGCCGGGTACACCGTCACCGAGCAGCCCTGCACCTCCGGCTGCACCCGCGGAGCGGGTCCCAACCTGATCGCCGAGTGGCCGCAGGGCGACGCGAACAACGTGTACATGTTCGGCGCCCACCTCGACGGCGTCTCCGCGGGCCCCGGCATGAACGACAACGGCTCCGGCTCGGCCGCACTCCTGGAGAACGCCCTGACCCTGGCCCAGCAGAACCCGGCCATGCGCGACCGGGTCCGCTTCGCCTGGTGGACCGACGAGGAGCAGGGCCTCAACGGCTCCGAGTTCTACGTCCGTTCGCTGTCCTCCACCCAGCGCTCCAGGATCCGGGCGTACTACAACTTCGACATGATCGCCTCGACCAACGGCGGCTACTTCATCAACCGCATCACCACGTCGGCCGCCGCGCCGATGAAGGCGTACTGGGACTCGCTGGGCCTGCGGCCCGAGGAGAACACCGAGGGCGCCGGGCGCAGCGACGACTACCCCTTCCAGCAGGCCGGCATCCCCACCTCCGGCTACGCGATGGGCGCCGGCGCCCGCAAGACGTCCGCACAGGCCGCCAAGTGGGGCGGCACGGCCGGTTCCGCCTACGACCCCTGCTACCACCGGTCCTGCGACACCCTCGCCAACATCAACACCACCGGCCTGAACCGCGCGGCCGACGGCATCGCCCACACCCTCTGGCAGCAGGCCGTCTCCTGACACCGGGAAGCCGCCGGTTCCCGGCCCGGCGGCGTACGCGGGCCGCCGGGTGGCCGTCTCCCCGGGGCCCGTGAGAGCGCGTCCCCGCGGGCGGGCCTCCCGGCCGACGGCGCGTGCCTCCGGGGCGCCCGGCCGGCGCCGGTCGCCACGTGGCACTCCGCCCCGCCGCTCCCTCGCGGCGGGGCGGAGTGCGTTCCGGGTACCCGCGTGGAACGCCGGCAAGGTGCCGGCAGGAATACACCCGGCCCGCACCACTGCTGTGGACCTTCGGAGGTACGACGATGACGACCACGGACGACAACCGGCACTACCGCATCGAGCACGATTCCATGGGGGAGGTGAAGGTACCCGCCGACGCCAAGTGGCGGGCTCAGACGCAGCGGGCCGTGGAGAACTTCCCGGTCTCGGGGCAGCGCATCGAACGCGCCCACATCGAGGCCCTCGCCCGGATCAAGGGCGCCGCGGCGAAGGTGAACGCGCGTCTCGGTGTGCTGGACGAGGACATCGCCGAGGCGATCGGTGAGGCGGCCGGGGAGGTCGCCGGGGGGAAGTGGGACGAGCACTTCCCCGTCGACGTGTTCCAGACGGGTTCGGGCACCTCGTCCAACATGAACACCAACGAGGTCATCGCCACCCTGGCGGCCGAACGGCTCGGGCGCCCCGTGCATCCCAACGACCACGTCAACGCCTCCCAGTCGTCCAACGACGTCTTCCCGTCCTCGATCCACATCGCCGCCACCGCCGCCGTCACCCGGGACCTCGTGCCGGCTCTCGAGCACCTCGCGGCCTCGCTGGAGCGCAAGGCCGAGGAGTTCGCCGACGTGGTGAAGTCGGGGCGTACGCACCTGATGGACGCCACGCCCGTCACCCTCGGGCAGGAGTTCGGCGGGTACGCGGCCCAGGTGCGCTACGGGGTCGAGCGGCTGCACGCCTCCCTCCCCCGGCTGGCCGAGCTGCCCCTCGGCGGGACCGCCGTCGGCACCGGCATCAACACCCCGCCCGGGTTCCCGGCCGCCGTCATCGAGGAGGTCGCCCGGGTCACCGGGCTGCCGCTGACCGAGGCCCGTGACCACTTCGAGGCGCAGGGCGCGCGGGACGGCATCGTGGAGACCAGCGGCCAGCTGCGGACGATCGCGGTCGGCCTGACGAAGATCGCCAACGATCTTCGGTGGATGGCCTCGGGCCCCCGCACCGGCCTCGCCGAGATCACCCTGCCCGACCTCCAGCCCGGCTCCTCGATCATGCCCGGCAAGGTCAACCCGGTCGTCCCGGAGGCCGTGCTCATGGTGAGCGCGCAGGTCGTCGGCAACGACGCGACCGTCGCCACCGCGGGCGCCGCCGGCAACTTCGAGCTCAACGTGATGCTGCCCGTCATCGCGAAGAACGTCCTGGAGTCGATCAGGCTGCTCGCGAACGCCTCCCGGCTGCTCGCCGACCGTACGGTCGACGGAATCGTCGCCGACCGCGAGCGGGCCCGGGAGTACGCCGAGTCCTCTCCGTCCGTGGTCACCCCGCTCAACAGGTACATCGGCTACGAGGAGGCCGCGAAGGTCGCCAAGAAGGCGCTGGCACAGCGGAAGACCATCCGTCAGGTGGTCCTGGAGAGCGGGTACGTCGAGCGCGGCGACCTCACCGTGGAGCAGCTCGACGAGGCGCTGGACGTCCTGCGGATGACGCACCCGTGAGGCGGTGCGGCTGAGGCGTGTCCCCCCGCCGCGTCTCAGCCGCACCCCACCCGCGTCCCCGCCGTGCCCGTACCGCACCCCCGCCCCGCCTCCGCCGTGTCCACGCCGTGCTCCGCCGTGTCTCCGGTGTTCCGCACGGGTGAAGCGTGACGGGGACCGCAGCGATCTGTGCCTGCGGCACCTAATATCTGCCCATGGCAGAGGGCGGAGCGGCAGGACGCGGGGACGGCCACTGGGCACCGGGGACGCAGGTCCTGTGGCGCTACCGGGAGAACGGCGGCGCGCGCTTGCACATCGCGCGCCCCGTCACGGTCGTACGCGACGATCCCGACCTGCTCGCCGTGTGGATGGCGCCCGGCACCGAGTGCGTGAAGCCGGTGCTCGCCGACGGCACCCCCGTGCACCAGGAGCCCCTCCGCACCCGGTACACCAAGCCCCGCACGGTCCAGCGCGGCCGCTGGACCGGGACCGGTGTGCTGAAGCTGGCCCGGCCCGGTGAGCCCTGGTCGGTGTGGCTGTTCTGGGACCAGGGCTGGCGGTTCAAGAACTGGTACGTGAACCTGGAGGAGCCGCTGGCCCGTTGGGCCGGCGGGGTGGACTCCGAGGATCATTTTCTGGACATCTCCGTGCACCCGGACCGCAGTTGGCACTGGCGGGACGAGGACGAGTTCGCGCAGGCCCAGCGGGACGGACTGGTGGACGCCGCGCTGGCCGGCCGGGTGCGGGAGGCGGGCCGGGACGCGGTGGCCGTGATCTCCCGGTGGGGAACCCCCTTCTCGGACGGCTGGCAGAACTGGCGCCCGGATCCGTCGTGGGCGGTACCTTCACTGCCATCGGACTGGGATCGCACGCCTGTGCATCTGACGTCATGAGACTCTTGATGCACCCCGGGTCAGGAAACGTAGGATCGTCCTCCGCAAGGCACCGGGCGGCGGCAACTTCCGGAACACGCGCTGGGCTTGACCGAACGTCACCGAGGGGCGGCAGGACGTGAGCGAGGGGTACGGCACCACCGGTGCGGGCCGGGGACGGCCGGCAGGCGGCACAGAAGCAGGCGCCCACCACACGGGAACCCCGTTCCTGGGGCAGGCGTTTCGGGTATCGGAGTCTCGGCGGGACGTACGGTGTGCACGGCGTGCGTCCCCGGCCTCACGTTCACGGGGCGGGCGCGAAGGTGAGGAACGGGCCGTGGCCCCGGACGGATGGACTCGACGCGCGTGACGGAGCAGCCGACCTCCTACGAGCGCCCGGAACCGGGCGTCACCCCCGCGGATGCCCACGGGGCGGTCCTGCCTGCCTCGGCACCGGCACACGGACCCGGCCCGACATCGTCGTCATCGCCGCCTCCGGTGGCGTCGGGTACCGCCGGGCCCGGCGCCGAGCACTCCCAGCCGCACGCCGGGCAGGAATCCGGACCCGACACCCACCGACCTCGGCCCGCGCCCGAGGGCATCCCGCTCCAGCCGGCCGGAGGACAGAAACCCGACGTGCACGACCACCCGGCATCGGACCACGTGACAGCGGATCCCCCGGCAGCGGGCCCTTCGGCACCCGGCGGCGCGTCCCAGGAGGAGGCGTCCCAGGACCACTCTGTGCCCGCCCCCGACGGTCCCGAGCGGCGCACCGGTCAGGTGACCCAGCCCGGGAAGCCCACGCCGATGCGGCGGGACGGGGACCGGCTGAGGTTCGTCGGCGCCGCGACCCGGCGGATCGCCCGCGGCATCGATCTCGAAGAGATCGTGATGGGTCTGTGCCGGGCCACCGTGCCCACCTTCGCCGACACCATCCTGGTCTACCTGCGCGAGCCGCTGCCGGTCGGTGACGAGCGGCCCACCGGTCCACTGGTGCTGCGGCTGCGGCGCAGCGACCGGATCCCGGCCGAGCGCGACACCGAGGGCGGATTCGTGCCGGCCGCCGCGCCCACGCCGTCCGAGCTGGACTCCATCGGCTCGGAGCGGTGCACGGTGCGGCCCGGCAGCGCGCTCGCCGAAGTGCTGCGCGGGGTAAGGCCGGTGTTCACGGACGCGCCCGCCGCGCGCGCCGCGCTGCCCGAACTCCTGGGCGAGGGAGCCGAATCGGCCGTCCCCGACGGCCAGCGGGCGATCCTCGCGCCGCTGCGCGGCCGGCGCCGGGTGATCGGTGCGGCCCTGTTCCTGCGCGGCCCTGGGCGCCCGGCGTTCGAGGCCGACGACCTGCTGGTCGCCGCCCAGCTCGCCACGCACAGCGCCCTCGGCATCGACAAGGCGGTGCTGTACGGGCGGGAGGCGTACATCGCGGACGAGCTGCAGCGGACCATGCTGCCGGAGAACCTGCCGCGCTGCACCGGCGTGCGGCTGGCCTCCCGCTATCTGCCGGCCGCCGAGACCGCGCGCGTGGGCGGTGACTGGTACGACGCCATCCCGTTGCCCGGCAGCAGGGTCGCGCTGGTCGTCGGCGACGTCATGGGACACTCCATGACCTCCGCCGCGATCATGGGCCAGTTGCGCACCACCGCCCAGACCCTGGCCGGCCTCGACCTGCCGCCGCAGGAGGTGCTGCACCACCTCGACGAGCAGGCGCAGCGGCTCGGCGCGGACCGCATGGCGACCTGCCTGTACGCGGTGTACGACCCGGTCGCGCACCGCATCACCATCGCCAACGCCGGTCATCCGCCGCCCATTCTGCTGCCCCTCGGCGGGCGGGCCGAGGTGCTGCGGGTGCCCGCGGGCGCCCCGATCGGCGTCGGCGGCGTGGACTTCGAGGCGGTCGAGCTGGACGCGCCGGCCGGGGCGACGCTGCTGCTCTACACGGACGGCCTGGTCGAGTCCCGGCTGCGGGACGTGTGGACCGGCATCGACCAGCTGCGCGACAAGCTCACCGCGACCGCGCAGCTGACCGGCCCGGACCATCCGCCGCCGCTGGAGGCGCTGTGCGACGAGGTGCTCGACATGCTCGGTCCGGGTGACCGGGACGACGACATCGCGCTGCTCGCCGCCCGCTTCGACGGGATCGCGCCGAACGACGTGGCGTACTGGTTCCTCGAGCCGGAGGACGCCGCTCCCGGCCGGGCCCGCCGGCTGGCCCGCCGGGCGCTGTCCCGGTGGGGCATGGAGGACCTGAGCGACTCGGTGGAGCTGCTGGTCAGCGAGGTGGTCACCAACGCGGTCCGGTACGCCTCCCGTCCGGTCACCCTGCGGCTGCTGCGTACGGACGTCCTGCGCTGCGAGGTCGGTGACGACGTGCCCCAGCTCCCGCGGCTGCGGCAGGCACGCGCCACGGACGAGGGCGGCCGCGGCCTCTACCTGGTCAACCGCCTGGCCCGCCGCTGGGGCGCGACCCGGCTGAGCACCGGCAAGGTGGTGTGGTTCGAACTGAACCACAACGGCTGAACCACAACGGCTGAAGCACGGCAGGCACGCCGAACCGCACGAACGAGGTGGGGGCACCCGGTGACAACACCGGATGCCCCCACCTCGTGGGTCTCCCCGCCTACTGCTGCTCCTCGCCGTCCGGCGTCTCGTCCGGGTCGGGCGGGATCTCGTCGGTGGGCGGGGTGAAGGACGGCGACGTCGGCGGTGTGGTCGTCGGCTCTTCGGTCGGGGGCTCCGTCGTCGGTTCCTCGGTGGGTTCCTCGGTGGTCGGAGCCTGTGTGGTCGGTTCCTCGGTCGTCGGTTCCTCGGTGGGCGAGGCCGGCGGCGACGCGGGCGCCGATGACGACGGGGGCGGTGCGACGGCGGCGCCCTGGTCGGTCTCCAGGTCGAACCTGCTGGTCTTCTCCATCACGCCGAAGGTGTACGCGGCCCAGATCTGTGCCGGGAAGCCGCCTCCGTTGACCCGGTCCTGGCCGCCCGCGCCGTACATCTCGACCTGCGGGTGCGGGGCCTTGTCGTCCTCGCCGAACAGGCCGACCGTGGTGACCAGGTCGGGGGTGTAGCCGGCGAACCAGGCCGACTTGTTGTTGTCGGAGGTGCCCGTCTTGCCGGCGACCTGCTGGCCGTCGCGCAGGGGGTTGTCCCGGACCGAGGCCTGCGCGGTGCCGTCGTCGACCACGCCGGTCAGGACCGAGGTCACCGTGTCGGCGGCCTCGCGGCTGATGACCTGCTCGCCGACGGCGTCCGGGACGGTGACGGTGCGGTTGAGGTGCTCCGCCGACTTGATGAGCGTCGGGGTGGTCCGCTTGCCGTGGTTGTCGAGGGTGGCGTAGACGGCGGCCATGTCCAGCGGGCTCGCGCCCATGGAGCCCAGGGTCTGGGCGGGCACCGCCTCCAGGTCCTCGACGTCCATGCCGAGCCTGCCCGCGGTATCCATCACCTTCTCCATGCCGACGTCGACGCCCATCTGCGCGAAGACGGAGTTGACGGACTTGTTCATGGCCGTCTGGACGGTGATGTCGCCGTAGTCCCGGTCGTCCTCGTTCTCCGGGGCGAAGCCGACCTTCGTGCCGTTCTCCTCGACGGGGCGCTTGCTGGTGCCGTCGTAGACCGTGTTGGCCGCGATCGGCCGGCCGTCCTGCGTCTTTGCCTGTTCCTCGACGGCGGCGGCCAGGATGACCGGCTTGAAGGTGGAGGCGGGCTGGTAGTCGGGGCGGGTGGCGTTGTTCGTGAAGTGCTTGAGGTAGTCCTCGCCGCCGTACATCGCCACGACCGCGCCGGTCTTCGGGTCCACGGAGACGGCGCCGGCCTGGACGTCGGCGTCGACCTCGCGCTCCTCGGCGTCCAGCTTGCCGGTGAGCTGGGTCCTGACCGCCTCCTCCAGCTCCTTCTGCTTCTTCTTGTCGATGTTGAGGGTGACGGTCCAGCCACCGAGGTCGACCAGGGCGTCGGCCTCCTTGGCGTCCGTGGCGGTGCCCTCGTCGACCAGCCGGCGCTTCAGCGCGGCGTTGGCCTCGTTCACCAGGTAGCCGACCTGACCGGCCTGGCCCGGATTGCCCTTGGGGTCCTTGGGCACCGGGAACTCCAGGCCGGACCGCTCGGCGGCGTCCAGCCACTTCTCCTCGACCATGTTGTCCAGGACGTAGTTCCAGCGGTTCTTGACGAGCTTCTTGCCGGCGTCCGAGGCCACCGCCCAGTCGTACTGGCTCGGTGCCTGGAGCAGCGCGGCGAGGTAGGCGCCCTGCTCGACCGTCAGGTCCTCGGCGTCGACCTGGTAGTAGGCCTGGGCGGCGGCCTGGACCCCGTAGGCGCCGCGGCCGTAGTAGCTGGTGTTCATGTAGCCGGCGAGGATGTAGTCCTTGGACTTCTCCCGGTCCAGCTTCAGGGAGATGACGACTTCCTGGAGCTTGCGCGAGACCGTCTGTTCCTGGGTCAGGTAGTAGTTCTTCACGTACTGCTGGGTGATCGTCGAACCACCCTGCGCGCCCTTGCCGGACACGGTGTTGAGCAGACCGCGCGCGGTGCCCTTGAGGTCGACACCGGCGTCCTGGTAGAACGTCTTGTTCTCGGCGGCGACGAACGCCCGCTGGACCGGCTTGGGGACCTGCGACAGGTCGACGACCTCACGGTTGACCTCGCCGTCGCGGGCCATGACCGAGCCGTCGCTGTACTTGTAGACGTTGCTCTGCTGCTGGGCGTCGGCGTTCCCCTCGGGGATGTCGATCACCATGTACAGCACGATGAAGGCGCCCATGCCGAGCAGGCAGAGGCCGAAGGCCGTGCCGAGGATCTTCTTCCAGGTGAAGAGGCGGCGTATCCGGCCCGGGCCGTTCCCGCCCGACGCATGGCCCCCGGATGCCGCACGGTGCCCACCGCGCTGTCGTGCGCGTCGTTCTTCCGCTCGTCCCATGGGTCCGCCCTGCTCCGCTTCGTTCGTGTGTGCTGACGAGGCACACGGGTTCGCCGCTCAGGTCAACTCCGCAAGCTAACACCGGAAGCTATGACAAACATCGACCGATCCGGCCTTTACGGGCGTGACAATCAGCACCCTCCCCACCGGAACCTCCACCCGTCTCACCAGAACCGACGTGCGAGACCTGTTCACGGTTGCCGTGAAGCGCTAAAGTGATATCACTTAGATAGACAGGCGCTAGCGGCGTCCAGCTCATGCCGCGGCGCCCCGAGATGCGGGGGATCACCCATGTCCACACACGACACCCAGGCAGCGGCACAGGCCGCACCGGCCTCGGCCGACCTCCCCGAGATGCCGGCCCCGCGCGTGCGGGAGACGGCGGCGCACAGCATCGGCGGCGGGCTCGCCCTGACACTCGGCCTGGTCGGACTGCTGCTCGGCATCGGGATGGTCGTCAGCGCCACGGCGGTCACCGCGACCGCCGGAAAGGCCCTGCTGATCGTCTTCGGCATCCTGATCGCCCTCGCCGCGTTCCTCGCCATGTGCGGGCTGAACATGGTGGCGCCGGGCGAGGCCCGGGTGGTCCAGCTCTTCGGGCGCTACCGGGGCACGATCCGCCAGGACGGCCTGCGCTGGGTGAACCCCTTCACCTCGCGCGTCAAGATCTCGACCCGGGTCCGCAACCACGAGACCGCGGTCCTCAAGGTGAACGACGCCTACGGCAACCCGATCGAGCTGGCCTCGGTCGTGGTGTGGCGGGTGGCGGACACCGCGCAGGCCACCTTCGAGGTGGACGACTACATCGAGTTCGTCTCCACCCAGACCGAGGCCGCCGTCCGGCACATCGCCATCGAGTACCCGTACGACGCCCACGAGGAGGACGGCCTCTCGCTGCGCGGCAACGCCGAGGAGATCACCGAGAAGCTCGCGGTCGAACTGCGCGCACGCGTGGAGGCGGCCGGCGTCGAGATCATCGAGTCCCGCTTCACCCACCTCGCCTACGCCCCCGAGATCGCCTCGGCGATGCTCCAGCGGCAGCAGGCGGGCGCGGTCGTCGCGGCCCGGCAGCTGATCGTGGAGGGCGCCGTGGGCATGGTGGAGACGGCACTGGCCCGGATCGCCGAGCAGGACATCGTCGAACTGGACTCCGAGCGCAAGGCCGCGATGGTGTCCAACCTGATGGTGGTCCTGTGCGGTGACCGCGCGGCCCAGCCGGTCCTCAACACCGGGACTCTCTACCAGTGACCGCCCCCTTTGACTCCCCCGGGGGCCAGACCCCCCGGCGCAGGCCGCAGCAGCAGCGCAAGCAGGTGCTGCTGCGGCTGGACCCGCTGGTGTACGAGGCACTGGCGCGATGGGCGAACGACGAGCTGCGCTCGGCGAACGCGCAGATCGAGTTCCTGCTGCGGCGGGTACTCGCGGAGGCGGGCCGGCTGCCCGGCGAGGCAGGCCCCCTGCCCCGCCGGGGGCGCCCGCCCGCACAGCCGCCGTCCACGCCCCCGCAGCCGCCGTCCGGGCAGCAGCCCGAGGACCCCTCCGAACCCCGCTGACCCGAACCCCGCCGACCCGGCGATCCACCCCGGGCACCGACGATCCCCTCCGGCCCGCCTTCTCCGAACCCTCACGCCTCCCTGCCTCACCACCCCGGCAGCCACGGCCCACACCATCACCCCCCCCCCCGGGGTACGCCCAACTTCCGCCGACCCGAACCCCCAGGACCCGGCCGCTCACCCCGGGCACCGACGCTCCCCCGGCCCGCTCCTCCGGCTCCCGGGCCTCGCTGCCTCCGGCCTTCCCCCTCCCCCGGCTCCCACCCGGGGCTCCCCGGCTCCTCACTCTCCCGGTGCCGCCATCCGGTACCCCGGACCCTTGACGCCCCTCGGCCCGAGCCCTCTCCCACCCCAGTGACAGAACCGTGACAACCGGCCCCCACCTGGGCGTCCACACTCCTGCCCTCGATCTGCGCACTCAGCGTATACACGGCGCGTATACACACTGTGTAGAGTGCTCGCCATGTCCATCGGTCACACACTCCTCGGACTCCTGGAGTCCGGCCCGCGCCATGGTTACGACCTGAAGCGGGCCTTCGACGCGAAGTTCGGTCACGACCGGCCCCTGCACTACGGCCAGGTCTACTCGACGATGTCCCGCCTGCTGAAGAACGGACTCGTGGAAGTCGACGGCATCGAGGCCGGCGACGGCCCCGAGCGCAAGCGGTACGCGATCACCGAGGCCGGCGTCACCGACGTCGCCCGCTGGCTCGCCACACCGGAGAAGCCGGAGCCGTACCTCCAGTCGACGCTCTACACCAAGGTCGTCCTCGCGCTGCTCACCAGCCGCGACGCCGCCGACATCCTCGACACCCAGCGCTCCGAGCACCTGCGCGGCATGCGCGCCCTCACCGAGCGCAAGCGCCAGGGCGACCTGGCCGACCAGCTCATCTGCGACCACGCCCTGTTCCATCTCGAGGCCGACCTGCGCTGGCTGGAACTCACCGCCGCGCGCCTCGACAAACTCCGTGAGGCGGTCTCCCGATGACGATCCCCGCCGGATCCCTGCTCGTCGCCCAGGACCTGCGCAAGGTGTACGGGCCGACCCCCGCGCTCGACGGGGCCGCGTTCTCCATCCACCCCGGCGAGATCGTCGCCGTGATGGGCCCCTCCGGGTCGGGCAAGTCGACCCTGCTGCACTGCCTCGCCGGGATCGTCACGCCCGACTCCGGCTCGATCACGTACGGCGGGCGCGAACTGACCGCGATGAACGACTCCGAGCGCTCCAGGCTCAGGCGCTCGGAGTTCGGCTTCGTGTTCCAGTTCGGGCAGCTCGTACCGGAGCTGACCTGCGTGGAGAACGTCGCGCTGCCGATGCGGCTGAACGGCACGCCCCGCAAGGAGGCCGAGCGGGCCGCCCTGGCCTGGCTCGAGCGGCTGGAGGTCGACGACGTCCGCGCGAAGCGGCCCGGCGAGGTCTCCGGCGGCCAGGGGCAGCGGGTCGCCGTGGCCCGGTCGCTGGTCACCGGCCCGCGGGTGCTGTTCGCCGACGAGCCGACCGGCGCCCTGGACTCGCTCAACGGCGAGCGCGTGATGGAACTGCTCACCGAGGCCGCCCGGTCCACCAACGCCGCCGTCGTCCTCGTCACGCACGAGGCGCGGGTGGCCGCGTACTCCGACCGCGAGATCGTCGTACGCGACGGGAAGTCCCGGGACATGGAGCACGCCGTATGAACGGGACCCGGGAACGCGTCCCCGCCGCCCCCGCCGCCTCTGCCGCCTCCGTCTCCCGTGCGGAGCCGAAGGCGCGGACGGTGGTCCGGGACCTGGGCATGGGCATCCGGTTCGCCCTGGCCGGCGGGCGCGAGGGATGGATCAGGGCGCTGCTCACCGGCGTCGGTGTCGGTCTCGGCGTGGCGCTGCTGCTGCTCTGCGCCGCGCTGCCCGGTGTGCTGACGGAGCGGGACCGGCGGGAGGAGGCGCGCCTGGACTGGCCCTTCAGCGCGGAGGTCGTCCCGAAGGCCGACGACACCCTGGTCGTCGCGCGTACCGACACCGAGTTCCGGGACGAGCACATCCGCGGCCGGCTGACGGAGCCGGAGGGCCCGAAGGCCCCGCTGCCGCCGGGTGTGAGCGAGTTCCCGGCGGCCGGCGAGATGCTGGTCTCCCCCGCTTTGAAGGACCTGCTCGCGTCGGACGGCACCGGGCTGCTGCGCGAGCGGCTGCCGTACGACATCGTGGGGACGATCGGTGAGCCGGGCCTCGTCGGCTCGCAGGAGCTCGCTTATTACGCGGGAGCCAAGGGCCTCGCCGACAAGATCAACGACTCGCGGGCGGTACGCCTCGACGGGTTCGGCACACCTGAGGGGTACGCGTCCGAGGAAGAGACCGACCCGGTGATCATGCTGCTGATCCTGGTCGTCTTCGTGGTGCTGCTGACGCCGGTCGCCGTGTTCATCGCCACGGCCGTACGGTTCGGCGGCGAGCGGCGCGACCGCCGGCTGGCGGCGCTGCGGCTGGTCGGCTCCGACGCGGCGAGCACCCGGCGGATCGCGGGGGGCGAGGCACTCGCCGGAGCACTGCTCGGCCTGGTCCTCGGCACGGGGTTCTTCCTGATCGGCCGTCAGCTGGCCGCCTCCGTCGAGATCTTCGGAATCAGCGTCTTCCCGAGTTACCTGAACCCCTCACCGCTGCTGGCCCTGCTGGTCGCGACAGCGGTCCCGGCGGCCGCGGTGCTGGTGACGCTGCTCGCGCTGCGCGGGGTCGTCATCGAGCCGCTGGGCGTGGTCCGTACGGTGCGTCCGCCCCGGCGACGGCTGTGGTGGCGGCTGCTGCTGCCGCTGGCCGGCGTCGCGATGCTCTACCCGATGGTCGGACAGGGCCGCGAGAACGGGGAATTCAACGAGTACCTGGTCGCCGGCGGTGTCCTGTCCCTGCTCATCGGGATCACCGCACTGCTGCCGTGGATCGTGGAGACGGTCGTCTCCCGGCTCGGCAAGGGCAGCTTGTCGTGGCAACTGGCGGTTCGCCGACTTCAGTTGAGCAGTGGCGCGGCGGCCCGGATGGTCAACGGGATCGCCGTGGCGGTGGCCGGCGCGATCGCGCTCCAGATGCTGTTCGCCGGCGTCGAGGGCGACTACACCAAGGACACCGGGTTCGACGTGTCGCTGGCCCAGGCGCAGGTGAAGTTGCCGGAAGGCCGAGAACTCGCCCCCGCCGCCGAGAGGCTGGCGGACACCAAGGGCGTGAGCAAGGTCTACGCTCTGTCCCACGGCTACCTCGCCGACAGGTCCTGGCAGCAGGAACCGGAGAGCACCGCCGCACTGACCGTCGCCGACTGCGCGACCCTGCGCACGGTGGCGAAGCTCCCTTCGTGCCGGGACGGCGACGTGTTCGCGGTGTCCGGCGCCGAGTACGACACCGGCACCCCGACGCTGAACAAGCCGGGCCGGGAGCTCCACCTCGAGGTGCCCGATCCCTCAGCCCCCTCCGGCTACGGCGAGGGCGCCACCTGGACGGTTCCCGCGGAGGTCAGGCAGGCCCGGTCGATTCCGGACCCGGTCGACGATGAGCGCGGCGGCTTCCTGCTGACCCCGGGCGCGGTGACGGCGGAGATGACCGACGGGCTCTTTGGCGAGCTCTACCTCGAGGTCGACGACTCGGTGCCGTACGCCATGGAGCACGTGCGGAACACGGCCGCCGCGATCCATCCGCTGACGGACGCGATCAGGTGGAACGCCACCGAGCGTTCCGGGACCTACGACTCGATCCGTACCGGCCTGTTCGTCGGCGCGGCCTGTGTCCTGATGCTGATCGGGGCGAGTCTGCTGGTCTCCCAGCTGGAGCAGCTGCGCGAACGCCGCAAGCTGCTGTCGGCCCTGGTCGCCTTCGGCACCCGCAAGCGCACACTGAGCCTGTCCGTGCTGTGGCAGACGGCCGTGCCGATCGGTCTGGGGCTGGCACTGGCCTCGGCGGTGGGCGTCACACTGGGCGCCGTCCTGCTGCGGATGACGTCGACGCCGGTACGGGTCGACTGGCCGGGCCTGTTGCAGATGACCGGCGTCGGTGCGGCCGTCGTCCTGGCGGTGACGCTGCTGAGCCTGCCGCCCCTCCTGCGCATGATGCGGCCGGACGGCCTGCGCACGGAGTGAGCGGGGAGGCGGCGGCCGGTCCCGGGTGGCACGGGGCCCCCGGGACCGGCCGCCGCCCCTGGCAGCATGGACCGCGTCCGGCCCCCGGCTACAGGAGCGTTCCCCATGTCGTTCGAGTCCGTCGAGTCCCTCAAGTCCCGCCTCCCCGACTACGCCCGGGACCTGAGGCTCAACCTGGACTCGGCCATCGGCGCCTCGGACCTGCCGGCCCAGCGGCTGTGGGGGACGGTGCTGTCGACGGCGATCGCCTCGCGCTCGGCCGTCGTGCTGCGCGAGCTGGCGCCGGAGGCGAAGGCGGTCCTGTCGCCCGAGGCGTACCGGGCGGCGAAGACCACCGCTTCGGTGATGGCCCTCAACAACGTCTTCTTCCGGACCCGCCACCTGCTGTCGGACGAGGAGTACGACAACCTGCGCGCGGGCCTGCGGATGAACGTCCTCGGCAACCCGGGCGTCGACCGGACCGACTTCGAGTTCTGGGCGTTCGCCGTCTCCGCGGTCAACGGCTGCGGACTGTGCCTCGACGCGCACGAGTCGGTTCTGCGCAGGGCCGGTGTCGAACGCGAGGTCGTCCAGGAGGCCTTCAAGATCGCCGCGGTGATCCAGGCCGTCGCCACCACCCTGGAGGCGGAGGCGGCCCTCGCCGACATCCAGGGCCTCGGGAACCACGGGGGCCTCGGGAACCACGGGGGCCTCGGGGAGTGACTCCGCGCGCACCGGCCCCACCGGCAGCCGAGGACGGAGCGGCTGTCTACTCCCGTCCGTCCTCCGCTCGCGTGCCCCTGTCGTCCTCCGCCGGCTCCGGCCCGGCGGGTGAGTCCGCCGGGGCCGGCGGCACGGGGTGGGTCATGGCCGCCGACGCCGCCGTGGCACCCCGGGGCTTCGGGGCGAAACGCTCGGCCGGCTCCTGGGCGTACGCGCGGAGGTAGACCACGACGGTGTTGGTCACCGCGACCAGCGGTACGGCGACCACCGCACCGCCGATCCCCGCCACCATGCCTCCGGTGGCGACCGCCAGTACCACCGCGAGCGGGTGGACGCGGACCGCGCGGCCGAGGATGAACGGCTGGAGGATGTGGCCCTCGATCTGCTGTACCGCCAGGACCACCACCAGCGTCATGACGGCCGTGAACACGCCCTGTGTGACCAGGCCGACGACGACCGCCAGCGCGCCCGAGACCACCGCGCCGACGAGCGGGATGAAGGCGAACAGGAAGATGAAGACGGCGAGCGGCACCGCCATCGGCACGTCCAGGAAGTAGATGCCGAGGCCGATGAAGATCGCGTCGATCAGTGCCACTATCACCGTGCCGCGCACATAAGCCGTCAGCGTCCGCCACGCGGCCGGTCCGGCGCCGGCGACCCCCGGACGGGCGGCGGCGGGCACCAGCTTCAGCGCCCACTCCCAGATGCGCTTGCCGTCGTAGAGCAGGAACAGGGTCGAGAAGACCGCGAGCAGGAGGCCGGTGAGCGCCTCGACGACGACCGTCACACCCTCCAGGCCCGCCGAGGTGATCTGCTCGGTGTTGGCCCCGACCGCCTCACGCAGGTTCTTGGCGATCTCGTTGATCTGGTGGTCGGTGACGTGGAAGGGGCTGTTGAGCAGCCAGTTGCGCAGCTCGTCGATGCCGTCCTGGATCTGGTCGGAGAGGGTGTCGATGTTCTCCATGACCTGCCAGGTCACGAACCACCCTATGAGGCCGATGACGACGAACCCGAACAGCGCGGTCAGCGCCGTGGCCGGTCCGCGCGGCAGCCCGATCTTCCGCAGCCGGGCCACCGTCGGCTGGAGCAGTGCCGTGATCAGCAGCGCGGCGGCGAAGGCCAGCACCACGAGCTGGACGGCGCCGATGATCCGCATGAGGACCCAGACCGTCCCCGCGAGCACCAGCAGGCGCCAGCCGGCCTCGGCGGCGACCCGTACGCCCCAGGGCACGGCGTGCGCGGGATCGGGACGGGAGGGGAGGACGAGGGTGGGAGCCGCCGCGGGACCGTGGTCACCCGGTGCCCCGGGCACCCGGTCGGCGGGTTCGGCGGAGGTGGTGGAGGTTTCGGAAACGGCGGGCGCCCGGGAGGGGGCGGCCGATCCGGGCGTGGCGTCGGGCCCGGGACGCGCCCGGTCCTCCCACTCCATCTCGGCGCGGCGTTCCTCCAACCGCCTGCTCACCTCGGTCAGTCCGGCTCCGATCCGGCCGAGCCATCCTGGCATGCGCGACATGATGCGTCCTCTTCCCCCGGTTCTCCCCATCACTCCCCATTGCCCCCTGGGTCGCCGATCAGACCGTACATGGCGAAAGCCCCCCACCGTAGGACGGTGCGGGGCTCTGCCGGGGTTGAGCGGGGCTGGTACCGGGCGGGGCTAGTACCAGTTGTTGGCCTGCCAGAACGACCAGGCGCCACAGGGGCTCCCGTAGCGGTCGTTCATGTAGTTGAGGCCCCACTTGATCTGGGTCGCCGGGTTGGTCTGCCAGTCGGCGCCGGCGGAGGCCATCTTGGTTCCCGGCAGCGCCTGGACGAGACCGTAGGCGCCGGAGGAGGGGTTGACGGCCTTGTAGTTCCAGGTGGACTCGTGGTCCACGATGTTGCTGAAGCACTGGAACTGGTCGGCCGGAATCATCTGCCGGGCCATCGCCTGGACCTGGGCGACGCTGTACGAGCTCTGGACCGCGAAGTCGGCGGCGGACGCGGAGGCCGTCTTGGAACGGCTGGCGGCCTTCTCGGCCTCCGCGCGCTCCTTGGCTTCCTGCTCCGCCTTGGCCGCCTTCTCGGCGGCTTCCTGCTTCTTGGCGATCGCGGTCTCGGCGGCTGCCTTGCGGGCCGCTTCCTCCGCGTCCTTCTTGGCGCTCGTGTCCGCGGCGATGGCCATGGTTTCGGCCTGCTGCGTCAGGGACGCGGTCTGCACCTCGACCTGCTGGCCCGCGGGGATGTCCGCGAGCAGCGTGGTGCCGGCCGCCGTCGCCTCGGCGTCATTATTGGTCTGCGCCACACTGCCCGACGCAACGCCGACGACACTTCCGACAGCGGTGACCGCGGTGGCCGAAGCCACTGCGAATCCCCGGACCGAAATCCGGCTCACACGGTTTCCTTCCAGCATCGACCGCTTCGGTGACCCTCGCGGACGCAATCGTGCCCCTGTGCACTGGCCTCCCCAACTCGGGTCACGGGAGGCACGGGCCCGGTGGGCAACTCCCGAACGGGAGCGCCGCGTGGTGCTCGGGCGGCATACGACGACGCTATGGAGTTGATGCTGGTGCTCATGTGGCGCCCTACCGCTGGGGGCAGGGCTGTGTCGTATGCGGGGCCTGACAGGAATGAGACTCTGCCGTAATACGGAGGCGGGAGGCAATTCCATCGCGAGTGTGAAAGCTCACATCCCGTTTGGTCCAGGTGATTAACGGAAAGCCGCACGCACGCCGACGCCGCCCGGCTAGGCTCTTCGCCTTTCCGGACGGCGTCAACTCACAGACGGGGCGGACGGTTCAGATTGCCCGGGACCGCCCGGACCCGCCAGACCACTCAGACATGCCCGTCCTCCAGCATTTCGGTCACAAGGGCGGCGATCTGGGACCTCTCGGACCGGTTCAGGGTCACGTGGGCGAAGAGCGGATGGCCCTTCAGTTTCTCGACGACGGCGACCACACCGTCGTACCGGCCCACCCTGAGGTTGTCCCGCTGGGCGACGTCGTGGGTCAGGACGACCCGCGAATTGGCGCCGATCCGGGACAGAACGGTCAGCAGTACGTTCCGTTCCAGCGACTGGGCCTCGTCCACGATCACGAACGCGTCGTGCAGCGAGCGGCCCCGGATGTGCGTGAGCGGCAGGACCTCCAGCATGCCGCGCGCGGTGACCTCCTCGATGACCTCGCGGCTCGTGACCGCCGACAGCGTGTCGAAGACGGCCTGCGCCCAGGGGCTCATCTTCTCGGCCTCGCTGCCGGGAAGATAGCCGAGCTCCTGCCCGCCCACCGCGTACAACGGGCGGAAGACCATCACCTTCCGGTGCTGACGGCGCTCGAGCACCGCCTCCAGACCCGCGCACAGCGCCAGCGCCGACTTTCCGGTGCCGGCCCGGCCACCGAGGGACAGGATCCCCACGTCGGGGTCGAGCAGCAGGTCGAGCGCGATCCGCTGCTCGGCACTGCGGCCCTTGATGCCGAACGCCTCCCGGTCACCGCGCACCAGCCGGACGTTGCCCTCGGGGGTGACCCGGCCGAGGGCCTTGCCGCGCTCCGACTGGATGGTCAGCCCCGTGTGCACGGGCAGGTCGGCCGCCTCGGGCACGTGGACATGCCCCTCCTCGAAGAGGATGTCCACCTGCTCGCCGGGCAGGACCAGTTCGGACATTCCGGTCCAGCCGGAGGCGTCCGTGACGGCGAGCTCGGCGCGGTACTCCTCGGCGAGGAGTCCCACGGAGGACGCCTTGATCCTGAGCGGGAGGTCCTTCGACACGACCGTGACGTCGAACCCCTCGGCCTGCAGATTGCGGGCGACCGCGAGGATGCGGGTGTCGTTGTCCCCCAGTCGGTAGCCGCTGGGCAGCAGACCGGGGTCCGAGTGGTTGAGCTCGACACGCAGGGTTCCGCCGAGGTCCCCGATAGGGAGGGGAGCATCGAGGCGGCCGTACCGCACCCGGAAGTCGTCGAGCAGGCGCAGGGCCTGCCGGGCGAAGTAGCCGAGTTCGGGATGGTGCCGCTTGGCCTCCAGTTCCGTCACCACGACGACGGGGAGCACGACCTCGTGCTCGTCGAAGCGGCTCAGGGCGTTGGGATCGGCCAGCAGGACGCTGGTGTCGATGACATAGGTGCGCCGGTCGGGCTTGTGGCGCTTTGTGCTGGTCACCACGGAAGGACGTACCCCCTCGGAAGAGGTCGGGGAGCGACGGAGCGGAGTTGGACCGGTTGACGGCGCCGATGCACGGGCCGAGAACCGGCCCTCCGCTGCTTCGTCCGTGCCGTGACCGCACGGTCGGGCTGGTGCAAAGGGCCTCCCGGGCGGACGGCCCCGGGCCGCCCGCTGAGATCCGACACCCGTGGTTCGGGTGTCGACCTGTCTGAGTTATGCCCTCGAACCATCGCCGCCATGCCGGATCGCCGGGCGGCACCCCGATGAACTCCCCGTTACATCCCTTCCCCACCGCCCCCTCCGTCCCGAAGTGGCGGTGACGGGGCCGGCGGGAGCCGGTGCCTCAGCCGCCGAAACGCCGGTGGCGGGCCGCGTAGTCGCGCATCGCGCGCAGGAAGTCGACCTTGCGGAAGGCCGGCCAGAAAACCTCGCAGAAGTAGTACTCCGAATGGGCGGTCTGCCACAGCATGAATCCGGACAACCGCTGCTCGCCACTCGTACGGATGACCAGGTCCGGGTCGGGCTGGGCCCGGGTGTAGAGATGACGTCCGATCATGTCGACGTCGACGTCCTCGGCGAGCGCCTCCATCGAGGTGCCCTTCTCGTGGGCGTCGAGGATCATGGAGCGCACCGCGTCGGCGATCTCCTGGCGACCGCCGTAACCGATGGCCACGTTGACCACTATTCCGTCGACCTGCGCGGTGGCCGACTCGGCCTCCTTGAGGCTGGTCTGCATCCCGGCGGGCAGCAGGTCGGGGTTGCCGACGTGGTGCACCCGCCAGCGGCCGTCGGCCGCGAGGCTGCGGACGACGTCCTCGATGATGCCGAGCAGCGGGACGAGCTCCTCCTCGGGCCGGTCGAAGTTGTCCGTCGACAGCAACCAGAGGGTGACGACCTCGACGTCCGTCTCGGTACACCAGCCGAGGAACTCACCGATCTTGTCCGCGCCGGCCCGGTGGCCGTGGACGGTGCTGGAACCCGAGGCCTTCGCCCAACGGCGGTTGCCATCCATGATGACGCCGATGTGCTTCGGCACCTGATCGTGGTCCAGGTGGCCTTCCACCCGGCGTGCGTACAGCCTGACCAGCAGGCCGCGCAGCTTGTCACGCAGGTTCACGCGATCGTCAGCCCCTCCGTACGGATCGGACAGGGGCGGCACCCGCCGCGGTCCGCGGCATGCGGCCCGGTACTCGGCCGCGGGCGGACTCCGTCTCCCTATGGCAGCCCCCGGGGGCGAAGCCTACCCCCGCGGAGGCGGGGGGCCTCAACGCCGGGGTTCTCAACGCCGGGGTTCTCAGCAGCGGGGTTCTCAGCAGCGGGAGCGGGCCCGGGAACCTGCCCGAGGACCGACCGGGGCGGAGATGGCCCGCAGCCGGGCCGCCGGACGCGGGCAAAGAAAAACGGGCCGGTCCGTGGGGGGGATACGGACCGGCCCGAGGGGGGGTTTCCACCATAACCCTTTGTGAGTGATGCTGCGTGCATCGGCGTGCCAAAACTACTCTCCGGAATCACCCGGCAACGCCCCGATGAGCCTGGAAGTGCACATTCCGGGCGTCTCGGTGGCCGAAATGAAGGAGTTCATCCCGGAGGAAACCGGTGATAGCGGGTCATCCGGCCCGGCGTGACGCGACGCACCCTCAGCGGAACCCCGCCACGACCACTCTTCCGGCCGCCCCTCCGACGGGTGACCCCGTGAGGGACGCCCGCTTGACCCGCCGGCGAGGCGGCGGGGGCGACGGCACGACGGCCCCTCGGCATCGTGCGGCCCTCCCTCCACTGCGCGGGCCGGGCGCGACACGGGCGGACGTACGGGCCGCGCTGTGGAGAGGGCCCGCGCGCGTAAGCCGGCCCGGTGGGCCTCCGGCGGACCTCGGTGGGTTTCTGCGGATCTCAGGGCTTGCGTACGTCGAAGAGATGACGGCTGCTGTGGGCGACGAACGCACCCTCGGCCAGGATTCGTTCGTGCAGGGCACGCAGCTGGGGCAGATACGCCTCGACGGTGAAGTCGGGAACCATCCAGATCACCTTGCGCAGGAAGTGCACGACGGCGGCGACGTCGTAGAACTCCATGCGCAGGCGCTCGGCCCGCAGGTCGACGATCTCCAGCCCGGCGGCCTCGGCCTCCCGGCGTTCGCGTTCGGGATGGCGGGCGTTGCGCTGCTCGTCCGGCTGTGGCCCGAGGAAGTGCTCGACGAGTTCGTAGGCGCTGCTGGGCCCGACGTGCTGGGCGAGGTAGCTGCCACCGGGCCGCAGCACGCGCGCGATCTCACGCCAGTGGGCTTCGACGGGATGCCGGCTGACGACGAGATCGAAGACCCCGTCGGCGAAGGGGAACGCCGTAGGGCCGGACGCGTCCTCGGGGACGGCGACGACGAAGCCACCTCGCGGCCGGAGCAGCCCGGCGGCTTTGACGACGTTGGGCGCCCACCCTTCGGTGGCGACGACGAGCGCGGGCCGACGGCTGTCGGGGGCGGCGCGTCGGGCTTCGTCGAGGGCGAGGCTCAGCACCTCTCCTCCCCCGGTCTGCACGTCAAGCACGGTCCTGTCCGCCGCCGCACCCGGCTCCGGCTCCGCTCCCAACCGCGCGGCCAGTACACGCGCGTACCCCCAGGAGGGCCGAGCCTCGGTGGCCCGCCCCTCGAACCAGGAGAAGTCCCACCCCTCGGTGGACACGGCCGCGCCTTCGGCAAGCAGTTCGTCAAAGGACCAGGAGCCCAAGGAGGTAGGGGAGGAAGAGGGGGAAGAGGAGGAAGCGAGAGGGGGGAAGGAAGAGGACTGACCGGAGCGACGTCCGTAAGACATCCCGCGATCCTCACAGAACGCCACGAAATCCGCTCACGGTTTTCCCGGGGCGGTCCCCCCGGACCGCCGACGACTCACGACACGGCCGCTCCCACCCGCCGGGCCACTTCCTCCGCGGCGAACCGCACGAACCCCTCCGGATCCGGCTCGTCCCCCGTCGGCTGGAGGATCACGGAGTCGGCCCCGGCGTCGGCCAGCCGCTGGACCGCCCCGGCGACGGCAGCGGCATCCCCGGCCACTCCGAGACCGGACTCGGAACCGACGCCCTCGGCGATCAGCTCGGCGCGGAGCCGCTCGTCGGCGCCGGGCCCGGTGGCGGTGAGGAGGTAGACGACGACCCTGTGCGCCGCGGCCTCACGTCCGGCCGCCGCGCGCCCCTCGTCGATGAGGCTCCGGGCACGCCGGACGCCTTCGGGCGAAGTGGACGCCGTGAGAACGGTGCCGTCGGCGACCTCGCCGGTGAGCCGCAGGGTACGCGGCCCGGTGGCCCCGGCGAGCACCTCGACCTCGCCCTCGGGCGGCCAGTCGAGGGCGACGTCGTCGAGTGTGACGTACCGCCCGTCGACGGTGAGCCGTTCCCCGCGCAACAGGGCACGCAACGCGACGAGATGCTCCCGCAACAGCGTCACCGGCGACTCGACCCGGGCCCCTACCTGCCCCATCCAGTCCTGCACCCCGTGCCCGACACCGAGGACGGCCCGGCCGGGGAACATCCGGTGCAGGGTGGCGGCCTCCATGGCCGTGACGGCGACGTTCCGCAACGGCACGGGGAGCAGCCCGACCCCGATCCGTACCCGCTCCGTCCAGGCCAGCGCGGCGGCCGCCGTGGAGATCCCGCCCTCCCGGAAACAGTCCTCCCACAACCACAGCTCGTCCAGCCCCGCGTCCTCCGCACCGCGGGCAACGGCACGAAGACGCTCGGGAGCAAGCTGCGGCCGGAACACGGCACCAAGTGTGGTCATGGCGAAGTACCTACCCGGGGCTCTCGAAGCTGACGCTTTCGGCGATCGCCCGCAGGATCGCCCGGTACTCCTCACGCCGAGCCGGAGCCGTGGTGGTGAGCGTGAGGACAGCGAGCCGCCGGCAGTCCGGATGGGGAAGGTGGGCGTGCACCTGCAGAAGCGGCCGCTGCGGCAGCCCGCTCCCGCTGCCGGGGGTGGAGGTCGACTCGCTGAGCGTGGCGGGCCCAGCGGCCAGCTCGACGAACTCGGCACACCGCTGACCGCCACCGGCCGTCACGGCACGGGCAGCGGTGACACCCCGGGGCGCAGGCGCGAACTCCCGCCAGGAAACCGTGAACAACGAAAACAACAGCCCTCCGGCCCCATGCCCCTCCACCCCACCCACATCATCCCGATGCAACCCGACGGAACAGTGCACGGTGCCTGCTTCACGGAGGGCGGAGAGGAGTTGCTGGCCGGCGGCAAAAGCTGCGATGAACTGCTGGCGGGCCACCTCGTCGGGCGCGGCATCGAGAAGCGGCGCGGCCACGGCCCGCAAGCTGTCCCCTGCCGGGGAGTTCGGGTCGGGAAGCAGTGCGTCCAAGGGCAGCGGGAGAAAACCCGCCGGCTCGACGAACCACAACTCGGCGAGGGGATCCGTGGTAGAGGCATCGAGGATGATCGTGGGCACGCTCAAGACTCAGCCCCTTCACTGCCCCTGACACCGGACGCGGCAGTGGACGGGGCATCAACAAACCGCGCTCCGGCCCGACGGGCACGCTCGAGGTCGGCCGGCTCCACACCCTCCCAACTTCTGCGCGGAGCACGCCCGTCGAAGGCGGACGGCTGATAGAGGAAGTGCAGGCGCCTCGGAGCCTTGCCGTTCCGGGAGGACACGGCCACAACGCCAAGGAACCGTGGATCACCCGCAAACCACAGCGGCTCCAACTGCGCCTTGAGCGCAGGCTTCGTACGCGGCCCCCCAATACGCCGCAACCACCAGAACGCCCGGTGATGCTTCACGAACGCCAGGGGGATCCCTGCGTCCGAACTGCCTGCGGGGTCGGGGAGCTCGATCCAGATCCCAGGAGCTTCGGCGTCTGGGTGATCATCAATGCCTCGCGCCGCGTTGTAGTAGATCTGCCAGGGGTATTCACGAAGAACTCTAAGCACACTCAAAGCAACTGGAAATCCATAGAACTGAACCACCAGCCGATAGAGCCCATAGACGAAATAGGGCATAAATAGCCACACGAGCCAACTTGGGCCATTCACGGATACTCCCAGCAGAATCACCCAGCCACCAGCCCATGCAGCCACCCCGATGACACTCATGGCAAGACCTCTTGACCACACCCAGCGGGTGTGCCGTGAATTCCAAGCAGTCGGCTGGTTGGCAGGTCGCATTCGCTTCCTTTCCTCAGAAGGCGTCAGAAGAGATGACGAGCAAGACCATAGATCGCACCAGAGTCCAACAGCAGACGTAAACCATCAATACCGGCTACTGCGCTGTCCTTTACACCGTCGTCGTCCGCGTCCACCAGCTTGCTGTGAAGGCCGAGTCCAGAAGTCCCAATGCCGACGACGCCTGCCGTCCCCTCCATAACCTTGGCCGAAGCTTCAGGGTTACTCGTGCCGCGTACAGCCCGAGCCACCAGCGAATTTCCGAGGCCGGCCACAGCCTTCGCTTCATCCATGGTCCTCGTTCCGGCCACCGCCACCCGATCGCCGAGGGTGACACCTGCCGCGCTACTCAGCGCAGCACGAATACCTGCGTATCCCCCTTTACCAACCGCTCCGATCCCTGGCAAAGATCCCACGAAATCAGCACCAACTGACACCGAATTACTCCAGAAGTCGGCGTCTAGCTCACCATTCCGAATCCCATCCCACAGAGACATCTGCACTTCAGGGCTAGAAAGCCGCAGCGCGAAGGCAGTCAGGCTCACCGCCGAAGACGTAAGCATGAGTACCGCCACAGTCGCCAAGCTCCACCCCAGCGGGCCGGAAAGGAGCAGGGCTGCGACGACAATCAGCCCCGCTGTGAAGCTGAGGATGTCCGGCAGGTTGTCCGTCAGCCAGTCGAGGGCCTTGTCGAACATGCCCGGCTCATGCGGCGCCAGCTTCTTCGTCGCGTCGCGGATCTTCGTCGCCCGATGCCTGGCCTGGCGCTCATGCTCCTCGGCCAGCTTCTTCGCCTTGCCGATTAACTTGTCGAGCTCCGCCTGCGCCTCTTCGACATCGGCGTTGGCGCGGGTCAGCGCCCGCTGCGCCGGGCTGTCCCCGTTTCCCTTCTCCTCCTCCAGACCGGGATGATCCTCCGCCCGGGCAGCACGCCCCTTCGCCCGGTCCACCGCAGCCTGCGCAGCTTCGGCGTCACTCTCCAGCCGTTTCGCGCGCCGCTGGAAGTCGTCCAACTCGTTTTCCCAGCAGCCCAATTGCTTGGCCGCCTTACGGATGGACCGCGCGGCGTTCTTCAGGTTCAGGGGCAGCGGGCCGCCGTCGAGCTGTTCGCGGAAGGCGACGGCGGCATCACCCTTCCAGTAACTGCCGTCCAGCAGCTTGGTGACCAGCTCATGGGTGTCCTCGAGCACCTTCGCGCACCCGCTCAGCTTCTTGTGCAGTCCGCGGATGGTCTCCGTGTCACCCGGAACGGGGTTGAACCCCAGGTGCGGATAGTCGGGGTACGGGATACGGGGCGCCGACTTGAGCCCTTGCGGTTTGCCGAGGTCCGCCCTCGACTTCGGATCGAGCGCCGCACCGGTGTCGTCGACGTGGGTGACGGTCACGCGCGGCCGCCCCTGCCGCTGCGAGCCTTCTCCAACGCGGCTTCCAGCGCCTTGTCGACTTCGAGGTAGCTGTCCTTGCTCTTGCCGATGATCTCGGCGAGGTCCTCGGTCTGCTTGCCGATCTCCTCGGCCCCGTACTTCCAGTCGCCCTGGAAGTGCTCACAGGCACGGTCCAGATCGTCCGTGCCGAGTCCGGTGACGGTCCCGTCGGCGAGCGCCTGCCGTACGCCCCGGAGCGAGCTCGCCGACTTGCGCAGCGACTTCATGAACCGCCCGAGCTCGTCCCCGTCGACAGCCAACCGCGGCTCGGCCATACGCGCACCCCTCTCCCGATCCACCTGCACCCATGGAAGGAACGAGAGGTTCCGCATTTCGTGGCGCATCCTGAGCAGAGGGCCCTCTATAGGGGGAGCGCACGGTTCAGCGGTTGATGGCCTGGATCTCCTGGACGACGACGTCCTGGGTGGCGCCGAAGCTGCCGTCGGGAAGGTCACCGCCCGCACCACCGGTGCCGGTCCACTCGATCTCCCAGGTGACCGTGGCCGTGAGCTCGTACGAGCCATCTCCCGAGGAGCGCAGATACGTCACACCGCACGGCGGAGTCTCGTCTGCCTTGCCCTTGGCATACGGCTCACCGATCCGGCCGTTCCGGATCTCGCAGACACCGGACGCCGGATGGGTTTCGGTATCCGGCGTGCCTGGTTCGATCTGCACGGACACCGGTTCGGCAGTGGTCGTCGCCTCGATGCCCAGCAACGGAACCGAGGCCGTGACGGAGACCGGCTTGAACTGTGCTGCGTCCAACCATGCCCAGGTGGGGAGGTTCACCTTGGTCGTACCCTCCGGCGCCAGAGCCACTTCCGTCGAGGGAACACGGACCTCGGCATAGGCGAGCTGGGCGAGAACCTCCGGGGTGACCGCCTGCGGGATGTCGGCCGGCGGGTCGTCGTTCTCATCCACCCAGAAAATGGGCTCGTCACAGTCGGTAGCACCTGGATCGCCTTCACGACCGGGTGTTACATACGAGTCCCACCAGTGGCCCTCGCCGGCCTTGTCCTTGTTGAAGTCCGTGTAGGGCTCGCCCTTGACGTAGCGATCGCGCTGCCGTGCGTCCCACTCGTAGCCCGTCGACTCGGCTTCCCAGATCGGTTCCAGGTGCTTCTGCAACTGGTCCGGGGTGTACTTGGGAGCGTAGTAGCAGGCCGGCGGCGTCCAATTTCCGGCAGACGTCACCGGACCGGCTGCCTCGCCCGTGCCGTTGCGAGAGCGTTCGAAGACCACCGCCCCCGCGGTCGCGGAGATGTTCTCGCCGTTTCGGTCGCCTTCGACCTGGGTCTCGGAACCCGTGCCCTCCCCACCAGGAACGACGTCCGCTTGGGCTGGCGCGACGGTGACCGCCGTGACGAGGCCGGCCAGAACAAGCCCTCCCAACGACAGACGTGTTACGGCTGGCACTGGGCGGCTCCCCTCGACGAGATGATCTGGGACGTCTGCCACACGCCCTCGGCACTCTTGTCGAGCTTGGTGTTGTAGAGCACGTAGCTGTTCTTGGTCACGGGCGTCTCGTGGACCTTGTTGGTCTTCTTGTCCTTGCTGAAGCCCTTGCTCTCGTCCGCGCAGAAAACGAGTACCGCCGTCTCCTCATCCTTGAGAGTCACCTTGCGGTCGTAGTAACGGACTTCCCCCGTCATCGTGGCTCCAGCCTTTTCGAACTGGTCGACCCAGGACAGAGCTGCTTCCAAAGCCTTGCCCGTGTTGTAGAACGCCAGAGCCTCGCCGTCGGTGTCTGTGCCTGCGATGGCTGCGTCCACTGCCCTCATGCGCTCTGCGTTGTCCGCCAGGACGGCGTCCTTGACCTGATCACCCGTCTTCCCGCCTTCGAAAACCAGCGTGACATCGGACGGCAGTTCGATCTTCGGACGCCCTTCGGCAGCCGGCGCCGACGATTCGCTCGGCGGAGCCGACTTCTCGCCCCCCGTGTCCGCGCCCGCGATCTTGTCGCTGTCCTTGTCGGAGCTCTCCTCGTCGCTGCTGCCGCACGCGGACAGCGTCAGGGCTGCAGTGGCGGTCAGCGCGAGCGCTGCGAGCAGGGTAGGGCGGCGGTTCACGGTGTCGGCTCCCGGTGGGGCGAGGCTTCTCTCGAGCGAACCCACGCTATCCAGCGATGCGTAACGACACCAGGGAGATGAGTGACGACTTGCCGGGCGTATCCGACCAAATCCTTCGCCGCTCCCCTCCCTTGGGACGGAGCCGTTACGCAAGCCGGCACCGTCCATGTTCCAGGCCTCGGCGTCGACCGGAGGCGTTGTCACAGGGGGGCGCTAGGTTCACTGCTCGTGGGGCCGGTCATGGCGGTTGGAGTCGTCATTCCGCCTTGCTCCAGACATTATTGACGTCCTATCAGGAGCTGTTGCCATGAGCATGGAAGCCACCTACGCGGACTTCTCCGTCAGCCCGGCCCGGCTGGCCAACGCCGATGTCCGGCATGAGGACGGCCGGTTCGCCGGGTCCCATCTGGCGCTCGGCGCGGGTGGGTCCGTGACCATGGAGTTCGAGGTGGAGGACCCGGAGGACATCCCCCAGGCGACGCTCACCGTCACCGCCCTCGTCTCCAAGCTCGGCCCCGAGCCCGGGTACGCGCCCGTCGACGTCCTGCTCCAAGGCGAGGCGCTGGCCGAGGGCCTCACCGTGCCCGGTGGCGGCGACCTCCCGCAGGACAACGTCTTCGCGGTGCCCGGACATCTGCTCAAGGCCGGGACCAACACCCTGGAGATACGCTCCTCCGCCAAGGCCCGCAGCATGTTCTGGCTCTACCGGATCACCCTGGACCCCGTCGCCCAGCGGGGCCGCTCCGAGCGCGCGCGGAACGCGGAGGCCGCCCGGGACTCGGTCTTCACGTACCGGACCGAACGCCGTTCCGCTCACGCCTCCCCGTCCCGCTCCTGGCAGGCGGCCCCGCGGCTGCTGTTCCACATCGACCGGGACGAGCACTCGCTGCCCGCGCAGCTCAGCTGGAAGGGGGAGGACGGTACCGAGACGGCCATCAGCTTCCAGTCCAACATGTCGGACTTCCACGGCGTCCACCGCGCCGCCGACGGCACGGCGTACGAATACCGGGGCCGTCTCACCGGCAGGTGGCCGTACGCGGAGGGCATGCCGAACGCCCCGGTCTCCGGTTCGCACCGTCTGCACCGCTTCCACACCGAGGAGGGCTGGGGCGGCGGCTGGCACCGTTCCCACGAACTGCGGCTCCTGGTGGACGACGGCGGCCCCTCCCTCGTGGAGCGGGTGACCTGGCGCGACCAGCGCGGGAACTCCGGCGTGGCCGTGCTGCACACCCTGTCGAACGAGGTCGAGGCCACTGAGGTCGAGGCGAGCGACGAGTTCGAGGAGGCCGGCGAGGTCGCGGAGAACCTCATCGAGGACTCCCGCGACAAGTGGCTGAGCGGTGACGACGTCGCCCTGCTCGACTTCACCCTGGCCCGTCCCGCCGCCGTCACCTCGTACACCCTCACCTCCGCGAACGACTTCGCCGAGCGCGACCCCCGCGACTGGACTCTCCTGGGCTCCCACGACGGCGATGCCTGGACACCCCTGGACGTGCGCATCGGGGAGAGGTTCACCGACCGCTTCGAGACGCGGGAGTTCTTCCTGCGCCCCCGCGCCGACATGCCCGCCTTCCGCCACTACCGCCTCGACATCACCCGCAACTCCGGCGGGACCGAGACCCAGCTCACCGGGATCCGCTTCATCGAGGCCCCCTCCGGCAAGGGGTTCACCGGCTACTACCAGCGCTACAACGAGGGTCCGATCGGCTACCGGGGTACGCCGGTTCCCTCCGCGCCCGCCGCCGCCCTCCAGGCGCCCCGCCTCGCTTCGGACCTGGACGCCGCCGTGGAGAGCCTGACCGAGACCGCCCAGACCCTGGCCGCCCTTGCGGCCCGCCTCCGCGGCAACTGACCATGGAGGGAAGAGAAGAAACGTAGGAGATCGAAAAACCGAAGAGACGGAAGAGGGGGGTGGTGATGGCGACCTGGCGGGACGGGCATGGGGAGTTGATCGTGCCGGGTGACGAGGGGCGGCCGGACGTGCGAGTGTCCCTGGAGATCGCCGCCTCCTACCGTGCCCGCACCAGAGGGCTGTTGGGGCGGGACTCGCTCGACGGCGCGCTGCTCCTCTCCCCCGCCAACAGCATCCACACCTTCCGTATGCGCATGCCCATCGACGTCGCCTATCTGGACCGGCGTCTGCGCGTCATCGCCGTACGCACCATGGCTCCGGGGCGGCTCGGGCTGCCGAGAGTGCGGGCGCGGCATGTCGTCGAGTCCGAGGCCGGGGCGATGGCGGGATGGGGGCTGCGGCGAGGGGTGCGGGTGACAGTGGTGACGAGCTCTCCCGGCCCCGACACCGTGGAGGCGACGCCCGCCACGCCGCGCGCCTAGGGTCTTTCGTCTGAATCGGGTCGGATCAGGCCTGGTCGCGGCAGCCGACCGTCACTTCACCGGCGGGAGCCTCCAGGGCTCCCCGGCCGCGTACGCACGGGCGCCGTCCCTGGGGAGAACCGCCCACATCCGGGTGCCTCCACCCGGTTCCCGCGCGTCCCCGAAGCCCCAGCCCCCCGCACAGGCCTTGACCACGCAGGCCAGAACACGGAGCGCCGCCCGGCGACGGGCGTCGCAAGCCGCGGCCAGCCGGGGGTGCGTGTGGCGAGGGTGGGCGTCGTAGAGGACCACGCGGAGGGCGTCGTCCCGGTAGCGGAGGGAGACGTACACCTCGGCGGCGGGCGCCAACCGGCAGGAACAAGCGGCCAGTTCACCCACCACCTGCACCGCAGCGTCCATCACGTCGTCCAGACCGTGGACCCGCAGGATCGCCCTCGTCGCCGAGCGGGCGATCGCGGGACTCTGCGGGGCGGCGGGGAGCGTGAGGCTGTAGGCGAGGGTGTCGAGGGCGGGCGGGGCGGGCGGTGGGCCGAGGGGCGCGGCGACCGGGCAGAGGGACGAGGGCTCAGGCATGGCAACTCCCGTTGACTGACAACTGATTGCTGACTGGTACTTGCTGGTCTGTGGTGTGGTCCGGCCGGTGGCCTGTCTCCCTGACGCGGACACACCCCTCCCAGGGCAGGAGGGTGCGGGTGAGCTCGCGTGATGCACTTCCGGACGATACGAAGCGTTTCCTACTCGTCACTGAATGTAGGAGAGCGAGGGGTACTGTGTCCATTGTTTCGGATAATTACCCCCATTCGGTTGGACCTAGGGCATCACTCGACGGCAGACTGGGGCCGGCACGTGGGGAGAGGGGCAGCATGGCGACCAGGAGTACGCCGACGGAGCGTCAGAAGCGGCTTGGTTCCGAGTTGCGCAAGATGCGGATGGCTGCGGGCGTCACGACCGAGTACGCGGCAGGACTGCTCGGTATCGACCGGACCCGTCTGTCCAACATGGAATCGGGCATCCGGCCCTTCGCCGCCGACCGTATCGGCACGCTTGCCTGCAACTACTCCTGCGATGACGAGGAGTACATCGCCGCGCTCGTCGCCATGAGCGAACAGCGCAAGCGCGGCTGGTGGGAGCACTATCGGGGCCAGCTTCCGCAAGGGATGTTGGATGTTGCCGAGTTGGAGTGGTTCGCCACACGACTACGCACCCTGCAGACCGTTCACGTACCAGGGCTCCTGCAGCAGAGCGGGTACGCCCGTGCCATCTTCGACTCCGCCCTGCCTCCACTGCCCAGGTCGGAGGTCGAGTTGCGGGTCGCGTTGCGCATGCAGCGGCAAAAGGTCCTGGAGCAGGAGCCTTGGGTCGACTACGTGGCCTACGTGCACGAGCTCGCTCTACGCATGCAGTTCGGCGGCCGACGGATCATGCGGGAGCAACTGGAGCACCTGTGCGAGATGACGGAGCGCAGCAATGTCGACGTACGTGTGCTCCCCGTCGAGGCCGGCGCATTCCCAGGAGCAGGGCACGCGGTTCTGTACGCCCACGGGGCGGTGCCACAACTGGACACCGTGCAGTTGGACTCCGCTCATGGAGGCGAGTTCACCCACGCCGACGCCCAACTCACGAAGTACCGTGCCCACATGGACTGGTGGCACGACAGATCACTTGATACCCGAGCTTCCCAGGACCTCGTACACTCCATCGCCCGCCAACTCTGAGGAGCCGTCATCTTGGCCGACGTCAGCTGGGAAGAACCGTACTGTGCCGAGGGAAACAACTGCTTCCGCATAGGCACCGACCCTGACGGCAACGCCTACATCGCCGTCGCCGGCCAGGAGGACCACCCTCTCACCGACACCCGAGAAGCCCTCCGCGCCCTCATCCTCGAGATCAAGGCCGGCAAAGCCGACCACTTGCTGTAGGCCGGTCGGACGGCGGAGCCGATGGACCGACGGATTCCCCTCGTCGTCGCCCGGCCTCGTACGCCGAAGACGTAGATGTCAGGCATCGGGGCAATCCGGAATCCGACGATGAGGCGTTCGACCTGTCTCAGGAGATCCCCTCGGAAGAACCCCTCTGGATTCTCAGCGCACGGTTCAGCGGTTGATGGCCTGGATCTCCTGGACGACGACGTCCTGGGTGGCGCCGAAGCTGCCGTTCGGAAGGTCACCGCCCGCACCACCGGTGCCGGTCCACTCGATCTCCCAGGTGACCGTGGCCTGCAGCGGGAAGGCGCCCTCACCCGAGGACCGCAGGTACTCCACGCCGCAGGGCGGATCCTGGTCCGCCCTGCCCCTGGCATACGGCTCCCCGATCCGGCCGCCGTCGATCGCACAGACACCGGACGCCGGAAACGTCCGGGCGTCGGGCGTGCCCGGCTCGATCTCCAGCGACACCGGCACCGCCGTGGCCGTCGCCTCAATACCGATCACCGGCACGGACGCGGTGACCGACACCGGCCTGAACTGCGCCCCGTCCAGCCACGCCCACGTCGGAAGATTCACCTTCGCCGCCTCGGCCGGCGCCAGCGCCACCTCCGTACCCGGGACACGGATCTCCGCATAGGCAAGCTCCGCGAGAACCTCCGGAGTCACCGCGTTCTCGATACCGGCCGGCGGGGAATCACCCTGCTCCACCCAGAAGTAGTCCTCGTCACAGGAATCCCAGCCCGGGGGAAAACCGTCATTGACGTAGGAACCCCACCAGTACCCCTCACCGGCCCGGTCCTTGTTGAAATCCTTCTCCGGCTCATCCGGATTCAGATACTTCCTCCGCTGCGTGGCATCCCACTCATGCCCCGTCGACCCGGCCTCCCAGATCGGCTCCAAATACTCCTGCAACTGCTCCGGCGAATACTTCGGCGCATACCAACAAGGCGGCGGCGACCACGACGCAGACGCCCTCAACGCACCCGCCGAACCACCACCCCCATTCCTCGAACGATCAAACACCACACCACCCACCGCAACCGAAACAGTACCGTCACCACCGACCTCGGCCTGCTGCGCCGCCCCCTGCGACTCCTCACCCAGTTCGTCGTCGGCGTGGGCCACATCTGGCAGAGCGAGAAGAGGAATCACCACGCCGAAGGCGGCAATAACGCCGACCCTCCGACGGACGCCCGTCACGACTGACACTTGACGCTCCCCCGTTCCGACACGATCTTGTGGATCACCCACACTCCTTCGTCGTTCTTCTTGAGGGAGGTGTGGTAGATCACGTAACTCTTCTCCGTGACCTCGGTTTTCTTGACCTTGCCGGTCTCGAGGTACTTCACATACGCCTTGCCCTGATCCTCGCAATAGCTGAGGGATCCGGTGCCGTCCTTGCCTACAGCGACAACAGGGGCGTAGAAGCGGTAGGAGCCCGTGAGACCAGCCTTGTGATCCACGTAGTTCTGAATGAACTTCTGTGTCGCCGCCGCCCCCTCCCCTTCGTAGTAGTAGAGATATCCCTTGTCCAACGCATCCTGGTTGGTGATCGCCAAGTCCACTGCCTTGATGGACTGTTCACCGTCGGCCAGAATCGCGTCCTTCTCCTTGTCGCCGGTCTTGGGCCAGTCAAAGGTGTAGGAGAGGTCGGACGGCAGTTCGATCTTCGGACGCCCTTCGGCGGCCGGCGCCGACGATTCGCTCGGCGGAGCCGACTTCTCGCCCCCCGTGTCCGCGCCCGCGATCTTGTCGCTGTCCTTGTCCTTGGCGGAGCTCTCCTCGTCACTGCCGCCGCACGCGGACAGCGTCAGCGCCGTGACGGCGGTCAGCGCGAGCGCTGCGAGCAGGGTGGGGCGGCGGTTCACGGTTTCGGCTCCCGGTGGGGCGAGGCTTCTCTCGAGCGAACCCACGCTATCCAGCGATGCGTAACGACACCAGAGAGATCAGTGACGACTTGCCGGGCATATCTGACCAAAATCATTGCCTTTCAACTCACTTGGAACGGTCTCGTTACGCAACCCGACACCGCCGACGCTCGGGCCGTCCTCCGGCTCGGACTGGCCGACCTACGCATCAGTCAGGTCCGAAGCTTTCCGGGGGGGCAGGTACTCAACCGGTGTTCTGTTCGCGGCCGTGATCGTTTAGCGAGCGCCAGAGAACCTGCAACGCACCCACCTCTCCCGGGAGACTCAGGCCAGGCAGATTTTGTGTGAGCGGGGTATGACGAACACTGATTCCTCTGCTCGTCTCCCGTCACCGTACGGACTGGGTTCCGCCGCGATGATGTGCTGCACCTGCCAGCGGCCTTCCTCCCAACGGGCGCTGTGGGTGACAAGCCGATTGTCAGCCCGCCGGGGACCCGCTTCACACACCAACGTCCCACCTCCCGTCTCCCGTCTGTAACTCGCGGGCAACTGTCAAGCAAGGGAACACTGAGGCACACAGCGCACGTCAGATCCCCCATGCATCGGGGTGCAGCACGACTTGTAGGGCCTCGGACCAGAGCAGTCGCGCCTTAATCTCATTACCTGCCAGGCCTATGAGCCGCTCAGCTGCCCGACCGTTCCACTGGACGGCACAGGGAAACTGGGGCGGGCGAAACGCCGACAGTTGCGTCGCTCGGAACGGAACACCGCATCTGGAGGACCAGCACGGGAGCGTTCCTGTTGACGAGGTCCACCAAGGCGGAGGCGGCACCCAGGACCCCGGCACACCGGTGGCGGCCTCACCAGCGGCCTGGCGGCCAAGATCACAGCCAGTCGTCTGCCGCTTCGTCGGCCTCCCCTGGCTCGCGGAGGACGACCACGAGTTGGACCGGGGTGTCGGTGTCGTCCTGCTTCACACCCACCAGGAGTTCCTTTCCCATGACCCTCCATGCGTGGTGCTCGATGTAGGAGTCGACATCCGCGACCTCGCCCTCCGGCTCCTCCAGTCGCTCTCCCAGACTTCCGGACCGCAGTTGCGACACGACTTCCGGAATCTTCGCGGCGGCGACGTCGTAGAGATCCTCCAGATAGGTGTCGGAGCTCAGCCGGTCGTCGTCGACCTTCTGGAACCACAGCGTAAATTCCACCTCGACCGGGCCTTCACCCTGGACCCACGCACGGGCGCCGTCACGCCTCCATGTGGTGGCCCAGGGTTTCGACGGGTTTCTTCGCTCGCCCGACCACCCCGACGCCGAAAGCGCCGATTCCACAGCAGGGCCGCCGAGTTCTTCGAGATCTGCCAACCCGGCCAATTCCGTGCTCACATCAGTCATTTATTCATCCCCTCATTCCATTTTCCGACACATGGAAGGGCAGGGACTTCGCAGGGGACCCCGGAGTGGCAGCGTCTTGAATGTGGACCGAACGTTTTATCCAGATACAATGTCCGGAGACTGCCTCAGCACCGCCGCTGCATGTTCGGCGTTCACACCTGGAGACTCCTGTCGGTGAACTCTAGGATTTCATCCAGGCTCATCCTGCGGCGCCCCGTTTCACCGGACACCATCCAGCCGCTGTCTCCGCCCCACTCCACGCGCCAGATCTCACCGACCCGATTCTCGTACTCCACGAAACCGCCAAAAACACCCTCGAGTTGCGAAATCTCCTGGCGCAGGATTCGCGGGTACGTCAGCGCCCGTCCGGGATTGGTGCTGCCACCGCCCGTGCGGGGATTATCGAACCGCATCTTGAGGAACGGCACCGGCTCCCGTCCGATTTCAGCGGGTCGAAGCATCTTCTGGTAGCGGGCCTCCGCCTCGGCCAGGGACTCCCGCCCCGAAACCTCACTCGCATACGCCGGGAACACGATGTGGGTGACCTCGGTGAGGCCGGGGTTCTGAGCCCTGTGATGACCGTGGACCTCGGGGGCCGTGGCGGCAACGGCATCGAACTCGTAACCAGGCGCGACGAAGTCACCCACTGCGGCGATCAGCCGCCCCTCGCCGATCAGTTCCGTCTCGTGCCGACGGGCAAAGCCCAGCACCGCTCGGGCTAGATCGTCATCGTGCTTGCCCCGCTGATTGGTCTGCAACAAGCGGGTCCCGCCCTCGGTCAGGGCTCCCGCGAAATGCAGCACCGGATTTAGAGTCCACTTCCATGCCCCGTCCAGGCCCTCGAGCGGAGCAACATTCGGGAAGTTGGCAATCGTGGCCTGCAGATCCATGATTCCTTCCAGGGATGGTTTCGGATTAACGGTAAGTCCAAGGTGATATCAGGTGCAGGAGTAGTTCGGTCCCGTCTCCTGACTGTAGCGGGCCTCCATCATGGCTCCCCCGCTGGAGTTCCTGCTCTTCTCCATGGCCTCCATGCTGTCGACATGATTGTAGAAATCGTTTCGGGCGGCGCGGTCGGTAAACCTTCCTTCTTGGTTCCAGTGATCCACGACAGCTTCCTTGTGTTCGTACGTCACCGTCTCACTGAACGGTTTGGAACCTGGTTTCTGCGGGTCCCAGATGATGTCACCATTGGAGTCGAACCAAGTCAGTTGCTCTCTGGGGATCTTGTTACCGCTCGCGTCGACTGGTCGTTGTCCCTGTTGGGCCCTTTCTAGGGTCCAGTTCTTACTCATCTCGTCATGTGTCGTCTCGCGGTATCTGGACGGGTACTCGCTCTTGCGATTGTGCCTCGTCTCAGGTGCATTCGGATCCCTCGCGTACTCACCGCTGCCGGGATCGCGGTACAGCCCGAGCGGATCGACCCAGCGGTACGGGTTGGGGACATAGGCCGTGTCATTGGGAGCAGGGCCGAGACCTAACGGGTCAGGGGTCGCGTAGTGACCGGTTCCGGGGTCATAGTAGCGATGGTGGTTGTAATGCCAGCCAGTCTCCGCGTCCGCATACTGGCCCGGGAAGCGCAATGGACAGTCCACCTGCGTGCCGGATTGGACAGGCAGCGCGGAAGCAGGATGGGGCCGCCGATGATCAGGGCGACGATGCCGACGACCGCGACGACGACCTTGCAGACGGTGACGATGGTGTCCCAGTTGTCGGTGAACCAGTCACCGACCTCCTCCCACACCGACCGGTTCTGGATGCCGGCGTCGGAAGCCTCGTCGATCTTCGACTTCGCGTGGAAGAGGGCGCTCCCGGTAACTCAGTCACTCATCTGATGCGAGGGTCGACGTGGGGGTGCGCAAACTGCGGCGGAGCCGCGAACGGCTTGCGAAGCAGGGAGGCCACCGAACGAGTGAGAAAGGATCTTGAGCACTGCGGCCGGCAAGCTCTTCACCTGGGTGGACATCGACTCTCAGCTGGCGGCGGCAGCTGTTGAGGCTCAGTGGCCGCAGTGGCCGCCGGAGGTAGACGCCTGGTAAGACACCCTGGAGCCGACGGTTCACCCGGGTAGGCGGAGTTCCGATGTCCGAAGCCGACAGGACGGCTGGTTCGGCCAGGGCAGCACTTTCTCAGTCATGGGCACCTTCCGTACGCCGTCCAGTGCGCGCCGCTCGGAGAAACCTCAGCGACCGGTGGGCCGTCAATCGGCATACGACTCGAGTGTGCCGCGGCGCCGGATGTCGAGGGTCGCGCAGTGGAACGAGCCGCCGAACGGTGCGTAGTGCAGCAGGTCGCACGGGATCGGCTCGAACCCCCATTTCTCCAGCGCGCGCAGCATGTCGGTGTGGTGGCGCTCCGCGATGACCCGTTTCTCGTCGATCATGAGAACGTTCATGCTCAGCCACTTGCCGCACATCGAAGTGATTTTGAGCAGACGCTCGTCGATCGGACGGGGCTCCGGGGCGATCAGGACGTCCCACGAGCTCAGGACGTCGGGCAGGTGGTCGACGTCGATGTATTCGGGGTTGACCAGTACCTTGCCGGGCGCGAGGAGGACGAACGTCGTGTCGATGTGCATGGGCGTTCGGCAGCGGCTCTTGATCTCGTGGATGCGGTAACCGGGCCCGAGATGGCGGCGCAGCCAGTCGATGCCCATCCGGTTGGTGACGTTGCTCCGTGTGACGAACAGGTCGCGTCCCGCGCGCATGAAGTCCGCCGCGTCGAACACCGGCTCGAACTCGGTGAGGATGTAGCGCATGGGCTCGCCGGCCTCGGGGATACGGAAATCCGCCTCGAAGAGTTCGTCGGTGAGCTGCGGCTTGGGAGCCGCCGTCCAGCGCGCACCGCCCCGGAAGTACTCCTTGAGGATCGTGCGATAGGAGTGGGTCTCGAAATACCGGCACGGCCATGCCATCGGGGTCTCGACGATCTCGTCGCCGATCACCAGCATGCTGTCACGCGGGCACGTGTTGCAGAAGCCGCGTGACGACCAGTCGGGGGTGCTGAAGCGCCGTCGGTGGTCCATCTCGTCCGGGCGTCTGACGGTGACGTCGAGGGACTCCAGGAGGGCGATGAACTGATCGAGTTCCTGCTGCGCCCGCTCGACCAGCAGGCGCGGGTACCTGAACCCGGCGGCAAGCCCCTGCATCCGCGCCGCCCATGGCGGGATGTTGCAGGTCACGACCGGATGGTCGGAGGGAATCGTCGCGCCGTCGAGACGCCCGACGACGATCTCCTCCAGCGGGTCCCACTCGTTGTGCGAATTGACCGGCGAGACGAGAGGCTCCGAGGCGCTGTCGGTCGTGGCCGATCGCACCGGACGCGAATCCTTGTCTACCGCTGCTGTCAACCTACCGGGCCTTGGCGTCACCGCCATGATCAACCGCTTTCGATCGCAATAGCCAGTAGCTCACCCTATCCAACATATTGCGCGAAGCGGAGGTGCAGAACTGCTCCGTGTCCGTGTGTAGAAATCGACCGTGATGTTCACCCGTCCGGCCCCCTCCTGTCCGATCAAGCATGATCATCGATTCGCAGTCGGTGAAAGCAGGTGCGCAGGTGCCGACCGCTCCACGAAGCCGTCGGTGACCTTCGTGTCATCCTCGCCGAACATGGCGCCCCGGCTCTTCCTCGATGCCACGGAGTTCACGCCTGAGCAGCAGAAACCCACCGCTCAGGTCCGGAAGAACCACAGCTACTGGACCAGCGCACGCTCCGGAGCGCTTGGCAGTACAAGGGGTGGGCGGACCGTCCGAATATTTCGGTCTTTACTCTCTGGATCGCTCCAGGTCCGCTACGCTCGTGCGATTCACAAAAGTCCGCGATGCGATGATCTGTTGCGGTCACCACGCATCTGCTCACCAGCCGGGGGGACCGTGTCCGAACGAGACGGCGTCAGTTCGAATGGCAGTGCATCAGGGGGAACGGCGCCGGACAGCACCGGCCCCGGAGGTCCGCCCGGCCCCACGGACGGAGAGCTTGGTGGTGGTGCTCCGCGTCGCCGCTCCGAACAGGTCCGGGCCGCCGTATTGACCGCGACAGCCACGGTGGTTGCGGCGGCGATCCCAGCAGGCGTCGCCATCCTGACCGACACCGTTACCGTGGGCGTGGGTCCGCCCGAGCCCACGCCCACGGTAACGGTCACCGAAACCGAGCAGGCGGGATCATCGTCCACACCCACAACGGACCCAACGACAGACGACCTCGTCGATGACGATGCGCCCGCCCAGGACTCCGTCCTGCGCTCCGGTGAGGGCATACAGATGATCGCTGACACCAGTCTCGACCTCGATTCGGACACCCCCAACTGGGATGCCAGGATCTTCAGTTACAAGGGAGCGGATCTCTATCTGGACCCCAACAGGTTCATCGGAGGGTTGGATGCCCCCCAACTGACCGTGACGACCGGCAAGGAGCGCTCCCTGTCGACCTGCAAGGCCCAGACGGCGCTGGAGGCGACAATCGAATGGGAGGACCTGCGGTCAGGTACCACGGCCTGTGTGGTGACGTCGGAGCGGCGCTGGGCCTGGGTTGAGGTACAGAAGTATTCCCCCGACCCTCTGAAGCTCACGGTGGACGTGGTCGTCTGGAATGCCGTGGTCTCCAGTCCCGATGGGACATGACCCGAGAACATCCGCGTGATGGATGGCGGGCAGCCACCGTGAAACCCCATCGGACGCCGATGCCCTGACGTCTGACGGCCCGAGGGCCCGACGGCCGCCACGACGAGGTGAAGCAGGCCGATCGCCTGCGGGGTGATCAGCAGCCGAGGGGCCTCCGGTGAAATCCGTCATTCCCGGCCGACGACTCGGCTGACGCGCCGGATGTGCGCCGACCGCACGGCCCGCCTCTCTCACCGAGAGGCATCGGAACGCCCGACGAGCACCGATCCGGACTCGGTTGGCCGAAATCGGGGTCGCGGAAGCCAGCCTGGTTTCAGGGCCTCAGTCGTTCGTACGGGGGAAGGTGATCTCGACCCTGCGGTTCTTCTTGCGGCCGGCTTCCGTCGAGTTGTCGGAGATCGGGTACTGCTCGCCGTAGCCGCGTACCTCGTACGTGACGTTCGGGTCGTTCAGCTCTTGGTCCAGGACGGTGTGGACGGCGTTCGCGCGCCGGCGGGACAGGTCGTCGCCGTGGGCCGAGGAGCCCAGGTTGTCCGTGAAGCCGAAGACTCGGATCCTCGCCGCGTTCTGTTTCTTGATCTCCTCGGCGATCGTGCCGATACGGGCCTTCGCCTGCGCGCTGAGCTTCGCGCTGTCCTTGCCGAACAGCACCTCCGCCTGCAGCGCGAACGTCACCTCCGTGTTGGTGTCCTCGCGGCGCTCGTCACCACTCTGCTCCTCGACGACCTGCTTGATGTCCAGGACCTTCGGCTCGGCGAGGGTGGCTCCGTCCGGGAGCTTCAGGTCCGGGTCGTTGGGGTCGAGTTCGACGGGGGCGGAGGCGGAGGCCTCGGAGCCTGGGGGGGTGCTGGGGTCGTCGGCGGCGGCGGTGCCGGTGGCGCCGTAGAGGGTGGTGGCTACCAGGACGGTTGCGGTGATCGCTACGGCTGCGAGGCGTGGGGCCTCCAGTCGGGTGCGCAAGCGGGTCATTGGCGGCCTCATCCAGAAATCGTGATGTCGCCAGTGGCGAACATCGGCAACTGGAAGGTCACTTCGGTCGTCTCGTTCGGAGGCGACGGGAACTGCATGAAGACAGGCACGGTCTCGCCGGACTTGACCCGGCTGATTCCCGTTGTGGTGAGGGGACGCCCCTCTGTGTCACGCAGAACGTAGTAACGCTTCTTGCTCTTGGAATCGACCAGTGTCGCTCCGCCGAGGGACTGACCGTTCCTGATCACCTCGGTCTCATTGCCACTCAGTTGTGCAGGCAGGGTGAGTGTCTTGTCACTCTCATTCTTCAGGATGCCATTGACGGTGACAAAGCCTCCCGCATCTCGATCTGCGGAGGTGACTTGAAGCAATAGGCCGTCGGGCCCCTTCAATTCGACCTGAACCTCGTCCGTCGGCCCCTCCTGAGCACTCGGGTTTGACCCGTCGCCCTTGGAAGCGGACGCCGACTTCTCCGGGCTCTTGTCGTCGTCTCCGCCCCCACCGCAGCCAGCTGCCCCGAGGGCCAGTCCGGCCGCAACGGTCAGCGCGACCATCCCCCTCTGGGCCTTCGTCGTGAACCGAATGCTCATGCCTCTGCTTCCTTAGTCACTCGTGGTTCGTCGGTCAGTCGGCCAGGTGGACATCGAAAAGGTCCTCGGGCCGCGGAAGGAGTTCCACCGGACCTTCCGGATCCAGTTCCCACTCTGTGCCCTTGCAGGTGAGCAGAGGCAGTGTGTCCTCAGGCGCGTCCTCGGCCAGGGGATCGAAGGCACAGCGAGGATCGATCACAGCGGTGGCTGTCTCCCGCGACTTCATGCTCTCGGTGCCGGGCACGATGGAGTCCCCCACGGTGTCGGTGGTCTCGACCTCGACCGTGTAGCCCAGCAGTCCGTCCTGCTCGCATCCCGACCCCATGACAGCCGCGTCGTTCTGTGCGGCGAGTTGCTGTGCGCGCCAGCACGAGTCGTCGAGTCCTTCCGCACTGCCGTCGAAGATCTCCTGCCACTTGGTCGGATCCAGGAGTTCCTCGACCCACGCACCCGCGAGTTGGTCACGTCTGTCCTGCGCTGCAGCCAGTGCTGCCGCGTCTGCAGCGGTCTGAGCACCATTCCTGTTGGCCGCGGCCTGCCCGACCGCCAGGTACGCGAACGCGAGAAAGAGCAGGCCCCCCACCACCGTCAGATAGATGGGAAAGGCCTGCCCTGCGTCGCCGAACCTGCGGAACCGCCTCAACCGCCGGTTACCTCGGTGATCTTGTCCGTGATCGCGTTGAAGATCGTCTGCCCGATACTCGTCCCCGTGATGGCCAACACGATCGCCACCACCACCGCGATGATCCCCAGGTACTCCACCGCTGTCTGCCCCCTGTCGTTGCGGGCGGTGCGGGACTGGAGGTATGTGACCGTGGTGTTGATCCAGTTGCTCATGGTGTTCCCCTCCGGCTGACGCGGTTGCGGCTTCCTTCAGGGTGCCGCATTCGATATCAGCAACGTACGGCGAATTTCGCAGTCCGCCAGAGGGCCCCAGGACCCAATCCCGGGCCCAGTTGCCGGGCCGCCGCTTCGTCCCCCCTGACGTCACCACAGGTCACCCCAGTCCTCGTGCGGAATCCGGGGCCGTGCCGAGCCACTTGGCGGCGGCTTCGGAACGGCTGGTGCTGTGCAGCTTGGCGAAGATGCGGTTGATGTGGTTCTTGACCGTCTTCTCGCTGATGAAACAAGTGACGGCGATCTGCTGGTTGTTCATCCCGGATGCGATGTGATCCATGATCTCCGCCTCCCTGCCGCTCAGTTGGAACCTCGACCTGTCGGGAACAGCCGGACTGCGACCGCTTGTCCACCCTGACGACGACTGTCCCATATCTGGTTGCAGTTGCGAAAGGTTTTGTGAAGAAATGGACGGGAGGGTAGACCCCAGCGCACCTGACCCGCCTGGTGAGAATGCTTGTTGAGGGTTCATATGCCGCGTCTTCTTCTTGGAAAGTTCGTATGCAGTCGCATCCGTCCGGGCTCCCAGACCTTCCGGCAAGGCTGGGATCGAGGGGGTCCTGCGGAGTTGGGTCAGCAGCGCTTCTGCCGCCGTGGGGGTGAAGTGGGGGCGGCCGTGGCTGATGTCCCGTACCGCCACGACCAGTTCGTCCGCCGTGAACTCGCCGTGCACCAGGTAACCGCCCGCTCCCCTGCGCAGCGCCTCCTCGACGATCTCCGACTCCCCGCTGTACGTGAGCATCACCACCGGGGCGATCCCCACCAGGTACGGAAGTGCCGAGATACCGTCCATGCGCGGCATCCGGACGTCGAGGAGGATGACGTCCGGGTGGTGGTCGCGGGCCGCCTCGCAGGCCTCCCGGCCGTCTTCCGCCTCCGCCACCACCTTTATCCCTTCTCGGCCGGAGAGCAGGGCCGTCAGGCCTGCGCGGACCACCGGGTTGTCGTCGGCGACGAGGACCCGCAGGGCCGCAGTGGGCGAGGGTTCCCGGTTCGTCGTCATCCGTGTCGTTCGCGTCGCCTGTGTCATCGGGCCGCCTCCGCTGTCGCGCGGGTGCTGGGTCGTGGTCCCGCGGGCGCCATCGGGAGTTCCAGGCGGACCTCCGTGCCCCGCGGGTGGGCGCCTCGGCCGATGCGGATGCGGGCGCCGATCGCCGCCGCGCGCTCGACCATGCCGACCAGGCCGAAGTGGCCGTCCCTGCGGAGTTCCTCGAGGCTCGTGCCGGGCGGGAGGCCGCGGCCGTCGTCGTGGACGGTGATGCGGAGCAGGCCGCCGTGGACGCCCGCCCCCACGGCGATTCGTGTCGGGTGCGCGTGGCGGTGGGCGTTCTCCATCGCCTCCGAGACGATGACGAGCAGCTGGCGGACCACCGTGTGGGGGACGGGTACGGGGTGGGGCGGCGTCCCGGCCGCATCGTCATCGCCTGTCCGGCGGAAGGTCGCCGGAAGGCCCGTGCGGGTGCTGAAGCTGCGTGTACGGGCTGCCAGCTCGGTCACGATCTCCTTGCCGCCCTGCCACGCGCCCGCGTCCCCGGGCGTCCCTCCCCGCAGGTCCGCCAGGAGTTCGCGGGACTCGGCGGCGGCGCGGCGGGCCGAGCGGGCGACCAGTTCCGCCTGTTGCCGTACCAGTGCCGCGTTCACGTGCCCGGCGCTCGCCGAGCCGGCGAGGCCGTCGGCGGCCAGGGCGACGCCGTACAGGGTCTTCGCCACCGAGTCGTGCATCTCGCGGGCCAGGCGGGCGCGTTCCTCGCTGACCGCCTCCGTGGCGGCCAGGCGGGCCTGGGCCTCCGTCAGGGCCCGGGTGGCCGTGCCGAAGCGGAGCATGAGGTTGCGGAGGCTGGAGCCGACCGCGCCCGTGATGACGCAGAGTCCCGGCAGGAACAGTGTCTCCGTGAGGCCCGCGGGCGCATCCGCGTCCGCCAGGGTCACGTGGACCAGGAACAGGATCAGGCCCTGGAGGGAGGCGAACGCCGCCGCCCCCCGCCAGCCGTAGACCAGACCCGCGAGGAGCGGGGTGCAGACGCCGGCGTACGCGAGGAGGCTGTCGGGGCCGGCGGAGATGAGGAGCATGGCGCCGAAGAGGGTGTCCACGGCGAGGAGACCGGGGTGGCGCAGGAGGAGGGGGCCGAAGCGTTCCCAGTCCCGGACGAGGGCGTAGGACGCCATGAAGGTGACCACGACCGCGATGCCGACCAGGCGCACGCCCCAGCCCGGCCCCGCGTCGAGGAGGGCGGCGGGGGCGGCCAGCGCGATCACCGCCAGCCGGAAACCGAACACCTGCCGGCACAGAGCCTGGAGTGCGTTGATCTGGAGGTCGACGGCCGGGGACTCGAATGCCGGTGCGGGTTCCGGTGTGGGCGGGGGTGGGGGTGGGGATGTGGGAGCCTGCGGGGCGGCCCGGTCCGCCGAGGGCACGCCGGTCCCGGGCCGCCGGCTACGGCACCGGCGCAGCAAGCCCTTGCGGCCCCTACGTCCTGAGCGCGGCCCGCGCTCCCCTGTCATCGCCATCCTGCTGTTCACCGTCCCTCGCCCCTCGTCCCGCTACTCGCCCGTGATCGAGCCGAAGTCGGTGCCGGAGCCCAGGATCAGGCCCGCGCCGAGGAGGATCATCGTGGCCGGGACCATGAACGTGGTGATCATCATGGTGGCCTTGGGGACCGCGCGGGCCGCCTTGCGGCGGGCGTTCTGCGCGTCCGTGCGGCGCATGTCCTTCGCGAGGGCGACCAGCGTCTCCACGATGGGGGCGCCGAGTTCCTCGCCCTGCTGCAACGCGGTGACGAACATGGCGACCTGCTCGGAGTCGTTGCGCCGGCGCAGTTCCGCGAAGGCCTGGCGGCGGCTCATGCCGAGGTCCATCTGGCGGAGCGTGATGCGCAGTTCGTCCGCCCACGGGCCCTCGTACCTGGTGGCGACCCGGTCCAGGGCCTGCCGGAAGCCGAGGCCCGCGCTGACGACGACGGCGAGGACGTCCAGGAAGTCCGGCAGGGTCCGCTCGATCACGTCCCGGCGGATCCGGATCGCCGACCAGATGCCGACCTCCGTCCAGAACGCGCCGAAGGCGAGCAGCAGCAGGGCGACGAAGAACTGCCCGCGCATGAGGAAGACCAGGAAGCCGAGGCCGCCGAGGAAACCGTAGACCGCGCGGCGGGCGGCGTAACGGTCGATGGTGAGGCCGCCCGGGTTGCCCGCGAGGTCGATCCTGCGGCGGTACCCGGCGACCCGCTGGGGCCCCATGAGGCGCAGGACGGCGGGGGCGTAACGCATGCCCATGCGGTCGACGAGCGAGTCCACCGCGCCGGTGCGGGTGGCGCCGACCTCCAGGGCGAGGGCCAGGTCGGCGGGGAGTTTCGCGTCGGCGCGGTACATGCGTACGCCGGCGAAGACGCCCCCTACGGCTACGGCCGTCACCAGCGCCAGCAGAAGTCCCATGTCACTCACTCCTCCCTCCTCATACGTCGATGCGGGACAGGCGGCGGATCAGGACGAAGCCGACCGCGTACAGGCCGAAGGCGACGATCACGGCGCCCTGGCCGACCGGGGAGCCGGTCATGCGTTCCAGGGCGCCGTCCTTCACCCCGTTCATCAGGAACAACGAGCCGACCCCCAGAACGGGGACGGCGTACGACGTCATGCTGACCTGGGAGAGCTGGGTACGGACCTCGCGCCGGGTCTCCTTGCGTTCCTCCAGGGTGTCGGTGAGGTTCCGCAGGGCGCTGACGACCTGGCCGCCCGCCCGGTTGGAGAGCACCAACGTGGTGACCAGGACGACGAGTTCGCGGGAGGGAAGGCGTTCGGCCAGCTCGCCCAGCGCGTCGTCCATCGAGGCTCCGAGGGCCAGCTGGTTGTCGACCTTGGCCAGTTCCTCGCCCGCCGGCGCCTCCAGCTCCTCCGCCGCCATGCCGATCGCCGTCCGCAGGGCGAGGCCGGCCTGGGTGGCGTTGGCCAGGATGCGGGCCAGTTCGGGAAGTTGGTTGATGAACTTCTCGATGCGTTTCTGGCGTTGCCAGTCGAGGAACTGGAACGCCAGCCAGATGCCCAGGATGCCGGCCAGCGGGCCGAAGAACGGGGCGAGGACGGCCTGGCCGGCGAGGAAGAGGCCCAGGGCGAGGGCGACCATGCAGGCGACGAACTCGCCCGGGGTGATGTCCAGACCGGTCGCCACCAGGCGCAGTTCCAGTTTCCTGCCGGACGCGGTGCGGCGCAGCCTGCGGTCCAGGGTGGGGAAGTGGCGCCGGCGCCCGCCGACCGTGACCTGTCCGGTGTACGTCAGCCGCTCCACCAGTTCCTGCCGCTGAGCCCTGCCCGCGGCGTACGTGTGCACGCCGACGACCGCGAGGACACAGGTCAGCAGGGCGATGCCGGTGGTCAGCGTGATCAGGTCCTGCAGATCCATGGCGGCGGTCCTACCTGGCTTCTCGGGTGGTGAGCTGGTCGAGGGAGCGGGCGATGCCGAAGGCCTGCGGGACGGGCTGACTCGCCATGTAGAGGCGTTCGGCGGTGCGGCGCGGGAGCGGGTGGTGCTCGTACGAGCCGTAGACGCGGCCGTCGCCCGCCATCGGCTGCGCGTTGAACCGGGCGACCGTGGCCAGCCGGTACGGTTCGCCGCCGTGGCTCTCCAGCAGGGCGATCTCGGTGATGCGGCGGGCGCCGTCGGCGAAGCGGGTGAGCTGGACGACGACGTCGACGGCGCTGTTGATCTGGTCGTGCAGCGCGACGAAGGGGATCTCCACCTCCGACATGGAGGCGAGGGTCTGCAGGCGCATCAGGGCGTCCTCCGCGCTGTTGGCGTGGACGGTGGCGAGCGAGCCGTCGTGGCCCGTGGACATCGCCTGGAGCATGTCCAGGGACTCGCCGCCGCGGACCTCGCCGACGACGATCCGGTCGGGTCGCATGCGCAGCGAGTTGCGCACCAGGTCGCGGATGGTGATGCGGCCCTTGCCCTCGACGTTCGGCGGGCGCGCCTCCAGACGGATCACGTGCGGCTGCTGGAGCTGGAGCTCGGCGGAGTCCTCGATGGTGATGATGCGCTCGCCCTCGGGGATCAGGCCGGAGAGCGCGTTGAGGAGGGTCGTCTTGCCGGTGCCGGTCGCGCCCGACACGATCACGTTGAAGCGTGCCTGCACCAGACCCGCCAGCAGGTACAGCATGTGCTCGTCGAGCGAGCCGAGGCCGATCAGCTCGTGGAGGGTGAAGGAGCGCGGGAACCGGCGGATGGTGAGGGTGGCGCCGGTCAGGGACAGCGGCGGGATGATGACGTTGACGCGCTCGCCGGAGGGCAGGCGTGCGTCCACCATAGGATTCGACTCGTCGACCCGGCGGTTGACCGTCGAGACGATGCGTTCGATGGTCTGCATCAGCTGGTCGTGGGAGGCGAAGCGCATCGGAAGCTGCTCGACGCGTCCGCCGCGTTCGACGAAGATCGCGTCGGGTCCGTTGACCATGATCTCCGTGATGGAGGCGTCCTCCAGGAGCGGTTCCAGGATGCCGAGGCCGAGTGCCTCGTCGACGACCCTGCGGATCAGCTGCGAGCGCTCCACGGTCGACAGGACCGGGCCCTCGCGGCTGATGATGTGCCCGAGCACCCGCTCCAGTCTCGCCCGGCGCTCGGCGGCGGCCAGCGAACTCATCTCCGCGAGGTCGATCTCCTCGAGGAGCTTGGCGCGGTAGGAGGCGACCAGCTGGCCGTCCTCGCCCCGGCTGCCCTTCTCCTCGGGGGAGTTGATACGTGACCGCAGACTCATGAGTCCGGCGCTCCTCGTTCCTGGTTACGTGGTGGATGCCTGGGGGTGGGTGGTCGGCGGTTGGGCGGGTGGATGAGTGGTCGGTCAGGTCAGGTCCGGCCCGGCCCGGTCAGTGGTCGACGGGCATCGTGGCGGTCTTCGTGGCCTGGCCGAAGTCCCATCCCGGCACGATCGACGGGATGTCGATCGTGGCGGTGACGGTGACCTCGTCGCCGCCACCGGACGCCCCGCAGTCGGTGCGCCCGGCCAGCCAGCCGCTGACCGCCACCGCGCAGGCCGGCCCGGCCGCCCCGTCGAGCGAGGCGTTGCGGGCCCCCGCGCGGGCGGCGGTACCGGCCTGCTGGGCGGTGTACGCGATCAGACCCAGCTGTACGGCGGCCATGGCGACGATGATCAGGACCGGCAGGAAGCCCAGGTACTCGATCGCCACCTGCCCGCGGTCCCCCCGCCTCCCGGGTCCGCCCCGCCGCTGCCTGGGCCTGGGCCTGTGCCTATGCCCGTGCCTGTGCCCGTACGTCATCTAGTCCCCCACCTCCTCCTCCACCGCGCCCGCACGGCCCTTCACCTCGAAGGGGAAGTCGGCGGTGCCCGGGAAGAGGACGGGGACGCCCAGTGTCACGTCGGCGGTGACATAGCCGCCCCCGGTCGCGCACGTCACCGTCGCCGCTCCCTCCCAGGCACTGGGCAGCTTGTCCAGTCCTGCCGCCTCGCAGGCACCCTGGCGCGCGCCGGGGTCCGCGGCGGTGGCCGCCCGTACCGCTTCGTCCGCAGCATTCCCCGCGAGGGTGAACGTGTATCCCAGCAGCACGAGTTGCCACAGCACCACGAGTGTCACGAGGATCGTCGGGATCATGCCGAGGAACTCGATGGTGACCTGGCCCCGGTCCCGGTCCCGGTCCCGGTCCCGGATCCGGTCCCGGTCACCGTCGCCGGCGCCGTCACGGTCCGGGCGGGAGCACCGCTCCTCCTCCTTCATCACCGTCACCCCCCTCCGTCCTTGCGCCGCCGGAGGCTCACCGCTCCCCGGTCGCCGCGCGGCCGGTCTCCCCGCAGCCGGCCGGACTTCTGGGCGCCCTCGGGGGCCTTGACCAGTCCCAGCTCTCCGGCCAGGGCCCACAGTGCCTGCTTCACCGCGCTCTTGTTCTCCAGCTCGTGGACCCGGCCCGCGTCCACGACCGACTGGAGTTCCTTGAAGTTGGCGGGGATCACGGTGGCCGCGACCGCGGTGCCGGTGATCTTCTGGATGAGGGGCGGCTGGATCTCCGTAGCCCGGGTGTGGCGGTTGACGACGACCGTGGTCTCCTCCGCCTTGCGGATCTGGAGCCGGTCCCACATCCGTACCGTCCGCTTGGCGCCCCGGACGGAGACGACGTCCGGGGTGGTGACCAGGAGGGCGGTGTCGGCGGTCTCGACGGCGGCCGCGCCGGCCCCGACGAGCTGGGCGCCGGTGTCGACGACCACGACCTCGTACCGGGAGCGCAGGGCGCCGACGATGTGGCGGGCGGCGCGGTCGGTGACGTCCTCGCCGCGTTCGCCCTCGGCGGGGGCGAGGAGCAGGGTGAGGCCGGTGTCGTGGCGGAAGACGGCGTCGGCCAGGACGCGCGGGGAGATGTCGGTGATCGTCGCGAGGTCCACGACGGACCGCCGGAACTGGACGTCCAGGAAGGAGGCGACGTCCCCGCTCTGGAGGTCCAGGTCGACCAGGGCGGTGCTGCGGCCGGACGCCTGGGCGGCTAGGGCGAGTTGAATGGCGGTCAGGGTCACGCCCACGCCGCCCTTGGCTCCGCTGACGGTGACGACCGTGCCGCCGACACCGGTGAACACGTCGCTGCCGGCTCCGAGATGGCGGCGTACGCCGGAGGACCACTGGGCGACGGCCTGGACCCGGGTGGCGAGTTCCTCGTAGCTGAGCGGCAGGGCGACCAGGCCGCGGGCGCCGTAGTCCATCGCGGCCTGGAAGAGGCCGGGGCCGGCGTCGGAGGTGACGAGGATGACGCCGACGGCGGGGAAGCGCAGGGCCACTTCGCGGATCAGTTCCAGCGCGGGGACCGGGCCGATCCGCTCGTGCACGACCACGACCTCGGGCAGCTCGTCGATCGACTCGGCGGCCAGGCGCGCGAGGGTGTCGACGAGCTGGGTGGAGTCGACCACCGGAGCCACCGGCTCGGCGTCCGGGAGCTGGCTGAGCAGCGTGGTGATGGACCGGACGGCGTCCGCGTCACCGACTGCCGGGAGGATCCTGGTGGGCATGCGGGCCTCTCACTTGTCCTTCGCGAGTTCGTACGTACGGTCCTGCTCGGGAACCGTGGTGTCGCCGCCGGGGGCGACGAGCGCGAGCCTGACCCGCTGGGCGAAGGACTCGGCGTAGGTGATGCGCTGGGCGTCGATGGCGGACAGCGCGAAGGTGATGGGGACGGCGTCCGTGGGCTGCCGTCCGCGGTCGTTCTCGTCGGGCTCCAGGGCGGTGATCCGGCCGACGTCGAGGACCCTGGCGTTGGTCACGATGATCTTCGACTGGGCCGGGGTGCCCTCGCGCTCCCCCTCGAAGGTGGCGTAGACGTTGACCGACGAGCCCGGCGTGATCTTTCCGGCGACCCCGGTGGCCGCGTCGATCATGATGGCGACCTCCTGCTGCCCCGGCTGCAGGGCGGGCTGGTTCACGATCATGTCGCTCTGCAGCAGGGAGCCCTCGCGCAGCGTGGTGACGGCGATCTTGCCCCGGATGTCGCCGAGATCGGTGACCGCGTTCGCCGACAGCCAGCGCTCGGGCATCTCGATCTTCTCGAACTGGCCCGTTCTGAGCGGCGTGTAGGGCGCCACATCGGATTTCAGCCGGTACGCGCCGACCTCGGGACCGACCTTGGACTCCACGTCGTTGATGACGGAGAGCACGCCGGCGAACGCGGCGAGGGCGCACAGGATCGACAGGAGCAGGAGTATCACGCCGCGGCGCTGACGGGAGTTCATAGACCGTGCAACCTCATTGGGGGATATGGGCCGAGCGGGACGATGGGAGACCGCGTTTCGTGTGTGGTCGGGACGGTGCGGGGCCGGACGGTGCGGGACGGGACGGTGCGGGGCGGCGTACCGGTTCAGCTGCCGCGGACGAGGGCTCTGCTGCCGGTGCCGCGGCCGCTGTCGATGCCGCGGGGGCTGTCCTGGGCGGGTACGGACGGTGGCGTGGCCGAGCAGAAGACGCACCGGTCGCCGATGACATCGATGCCGCACCAGTGGCAGCTGCCGCGCCGCACGCTCGTGACCAGCTGGTAGAGGACGGAGAGGTCGGGAAGATAGGTGCAGAACTCGATGACCTTGCCGGTCCCCCACCAGCTCGGGGACTCGGCGGGGAGCGGCGCCTCGCGCAGTCCCTGCACCTTCCAGGACGGTGCCAGGGTGCCGGTGACCCAGTCGGACTGGAGCTGTCCCTTGGCGACGAGCATCCAGGTGCCGAACTCCGGTCCGTCCAGCGCGGCTTTTGGGCCGAGGCGGACGAGTTGCGGTTGCGGGTGGGCGAGGACGGCGAACTGGCTGCCGGGCACCCACGACCTGGCGTGCTGTTTCAGGTTCACGGGGATCCGGTCGAGCCGGGCGACGGAACCGAGCAGGGCCCCGGAGTGGATGTAGTGGACCAGCAGCCGGCCGGCCGAGGCGAGCACGCCGGGGCTGAGGTCGCAGGAGGCGAGCTGCCTCAACTGGCGGGCGAGTGCGGCGAGTCCGAGCGGAGGCAGATCGGGGCTGAAGAGGGCGATCCGGTCGCTCTCCAGCAGGGAGCGCAGGGTGTGCAGCCGCCGCAGGACGGCGACGGGCGTCGCCTTGGAACAGACCACGATGACGTACCCGTGCTGCTCGATGAGCGCCTGGAGTTCGGTCAGCGCCTGTTCGAGCGGCAGGGTGGCGATGTCCCGCAGGACCACGGCGGGCAGGGTCCGTTCGTCCTGCGGTGGCAGTGCCAGGTCGGCACTGGTCACGGCAATGGCAGTTGGCACGCGCGGCTCCCCGTTCTCCCCATGCCCCTCGGTCCACCGGAAGTCACTCCCGTGCACCCTGATGACTTCGCTGCGTGACTATGCGAGCACTGTAACCACGGCCTTGTGGCTGGAGAACAGCGTTTGTGTAGCTCGTAAGCAACTGGCGTTGCACAAGTTGCTCCAAAACGGGGCACGTTGAGCATCTCGCCGGTCTCGACATGACCCGCGGGGTGGAGATTCCGCACATCGCCTTGACGTCGGAGCCCCGGCGCGGAAGTGACCGGCGGCCGGGAACGCCGGGCGGGTGAAGGCGATCCGGAGCCCTGCGATTGGTCTGGACCCATTGACAACCCGATTGGTCTGGACCACCTTGTTGGTCCAACGACGACCACCGTCGCGCTCATGCCCCTCTCCCTTCTCGCTCCAACCCCCCATAGCTCTGTACCCCCTTACCCGGCCCCCTTCCCCCACTCCCACAGGAGGCTTCAGTGAACCGCGCGTCAGCCACGACCGAACCCAGAGACAGAGACAGAGACAGAGACAGAGACGCAGGCAGAAAGCCGACCGGCGGCAGGGGCCGCCTCTGGGCGGGTGCCCTCGTCTCGGCCCTCGCGCTCACCCTCCCCCTCGCGGGCGCGGGCCAGGCGTCCGCGGCGGACGTGAACAACGCCAGGAACGCCGGTTTCGAGTCGGGCCTGAGCAACTGGACCTGCTCGGCGGACAGCGGCACGACCGTCTCGTCCCCCGTGCACGGCGGCACGGCCGCGCTCAGGGCCACCCCGGCCGGCCAGGACAACGCCCGCTGCACGCAGACCGTCGCGGTGCGGCCCGACTCCACCTACTCCCTGAGCACCTGGGTGCAGGGCGGGTACGCCTACCTGGGCGTGACCGGCACCGGCACGACGGACGTCTCCACCTGGACCCCGGACACCAGCACCTGGAAGCAGCTGACGACGAGCTTCCGCACCGGCTCCGCGACCACGTCCGTGACGGTCTACACCCATGGCTGGTACGGACAGCAGCCCTACTACGCGGACGACCTGTCGGTCTTCGGCCCCGACGGAGGCGGAGGCGACGGCGGCGACCCGGACCCCACCGTCCCCGGCACCCCGAGCGGTCTGAGCGTCTCGGGCACGACGGCGTCGACGGCGTCCCTGACCTGGAACTCCGTATCGGGGGCGACGGGTTACACCCTCTACCGGAACGGTACGAAGATCACGGCGGTGACGGGCACGTCGGCGACCGTGACCGGGCTCGCGGCCTCCACCTCGTACTCCTTCCAGGTCGCGGCGACCAACGCGGCGGGCGAATCACCCAAGTCGACGGCGGTGACGGCCCGGACGACGGAGGGCGGCGGCGGTGGCGGCGGTGGTGACCTGCCCAGGCACGCGGTGACCGGCTACTGGCAGAACTTCGACAACGGCGCGGCGGTGCAGCGCATCTCGGACGTCCCGGCCCAGTACGACATCATCGCGGTCGCCTTCGCCGACGCGACGGGCACGCCGGGCGCGGTCACCTTCAACCTGGACTCGGCGGGCCTGAACGGCTACACCGTCGACCAGTTCAAGGCGGACGTGCGGGCGAAGCAGGCGGCCGGCAAGAAGGTCGTCATCTCGGTGGGCGGCGAACTGGGCACCGTGTCGGTGAACGACCCCGCCTCCGCGACGAACTTCGCGAACTCGGTGTACGCCGTGATGCAGGAGTACGGCTTCGACGGCGTCGACATCGACCTGGAGAACGGCCTCAACGCGACCTACATGACGCAGGCGCTGCGGTCGCTGTCCGCGAAGGCGGGCCCGGACATGATCCTGACGATGGCTCCGCAGACCATCGACATGCAGTCCACGTCCAACTCCTACTTCCAGACCGCGCTGAACGTGAAGGACATCCTCACGGTCGTCAACATGCAGTACTACAACAGCGGTTCGATGCTGGGCTGCGACGGCAGGGTCTACAGCCAGGGCTCGGTGGACTTCCTGACCGCGCTGGCCTGCATCCAGCTGGAAGGCGGCCTCGACCCGTCACAGGTGGGCCTCGGCCTCCCGGCCTCCACCCGCGGCGCGGGCAGCGGCTACGTCTCCCCGACCGTGGTGAACAACGCCCTGGACTGCCTGACCAGGGCCACGAACTGCGGTTCCTTCAAGCCGTCGAAGACCTACCCGGCCCTGCGCGGCGCCATGACCTGGTCCACCAACTGGGACGCCACCGCCGGCAACGCCTGGTCCAACGCGGTGGGACCGCACGTCCACGCCCTGCCGTAACCGGACTCCTCCCCTCCCGAGCGCGCCGCTCCGCCCACAGTGGTGTGGGCGGAGCGGCGCGCTCGGGCCCCGGATCCTGCGCGCGCAGCGGACAAACGCGTCAGTGGTGGTGGCCGTGCCGGCCGAGGGTCTCCACGGGGGCCGCGCCGGGGCGGGTCCATTGCGGCACGGGGCGGCTGGTCGGGCCCCAGGTCGCGTTCCCGTCCGCGTCCGTGCGCCAGTACCAGCACGGTTGGCGTCCTTCGGGCCGGCCCTCGGGGTTGTCCTCCCACGCCTCCCCACGGCCGTAGGGCGTCCTGTCGAGCAGGCCGAAGGAACCGTTGACCGGCTCGTTGCCGCGGCCCGTCGTGGAGTAGGTGAGGAACGCGCGGTCGCCGTCGCGCAGGAAGCAGGTGAGGTAACCCATGCTGCCGCCGACCGGCTCCTCCACGTCGCGCACCGAGTACCAGGGCTGGGTGTAGCCCATGAACTCGACGAAGGAAGCCACCTCCTCCCACCGGCCCGTGGTCAGGACGGCGAACGAGACGCCGCGGGCGTCGAGGTAGACGGTGTCCCTCAGGTGCCAGGCCATGTTGGTGCAGCCCTCGCACTGCCCCTGGTGCGGCGCGCCGTCGTACCACATGTGCTTGTAGACCACGAGTTCGTCGCGGCCCTGGAACAGGTTCAGGAACGGTACCGGGCCGTCGGGTCCGACGACCTCGACCGCCTGGTCGAGCTCCACCATCGGCAGTCGGCGACGGGCCGCGGCGAGGGCGTCGCCCTCGCGGGTGTGGGCCTTCTCGCGGACCAGAAGCTCGTCACGGGCGGTCTGCCAGGTCGCCGGGTCGACGACGGGCGGACGGCCGGGCCGCGCGGCGGCCGGGTCACTCGGTGTGGTCGTCATGGTGCCCTCCGTGGTTTTCCGTGCCGGGCGGCGCCGCACGAACTCCTACGACGCTCACCAGGACAGACCCGTGTCCCGGCCGGAACTCATCGCGGCAGGGGGCGGCCGTATGTCCTCGCGCCCGCACTGGGCAGCGTCGCCCACATGCGGGTGCCGCCGCCCGGTTCGCGCGCCTCGCAGAAGCCCCGGGTGCCGTCACAGGCGCGGCAGACGCAGGACAGGAGGCGCAGGGCCGCGCGGCGGTGCGTGATCCTCGACATCAAGGCGGGGAAGGCCGGCCACCTCCTGTGAAGCCGGTGCCCGCCGGGTCGGCGACGGCCTGGGTGCCGATGACCGCGAGCAGGTCGAGAAGGCCGGCGCTGCCGGTGCCGACCGCCGGGGTGAACCAGAGCAGCCGCTGCCGGCCGTCCTCGCTGAAGAGGTGCAGGCAGTTGACCTCGATGGGGCCGAGGACGGGGTGGACGAGGCGTTTGCGGTCGTCCCGCCGGAAGGCGACGTCGTGGTCGGCCCACAGGGCGGCGAACTCGGGGGACGCGTCGAGCAGCGCACCGATCAGCGAGCCGGCCACGGCGTCCTTCGCGTCCCGCCTGGCGGCGGCCGCCCGCAGGTCGGCGACGAAGGAGCGGGACTGGCGGCCGTGATCGGCCTTTGGGTAGAGGTTCCGGGCGGCGGGGTCGGTGAACCACCGGTACAGGAAGCTGGCCCGCTGTCCCCGGAAGCCCGACTGGTCCCCGAGCAGTGCCACGGCGAGGGGGTTCTGTACGAGGGTGACGTGCAGGTCGGTGATCACCTGGGCCGGTGTCGTCATCCGGCCGAGCAGGTCGAGCATGCCGGGGTGGACGTGCGAGGCGGGGCCGTCCCGCACAGGCACCGGGCGGTCCGCCAGGTGGTAGAGGTAGTCGCGCTCGTCGGCGGTCAGGCGCAGTGCCCGCGCCAGCGCGGCGAGCATCTGCTCGGACGGCTGGGAGCCGGCTCCGCGTTCGAGCTCGTTGTAGTAGTCCACCGAGGCTCCGGCGAGCTGGGCGACCTCGTCACGGCGCAGCCCCGGCACCCGGCGCCGGGGTCCGGAGGGGAGCCCGACGTCGCCGGGGCGGATGCGTTCGCGCCGGGAGCGCAGGAAAGTCCCCAGTTCGGCGTACTTCACGGAGCCCATGCCGTCCATTGTGCGCCCGGCCCGGTCACCGGCCCAGGGGATGGGATCCCCTGGTTCCGCCGGCCGGCTCCGCGCATCGTGGAGGACATGGCTACGAACAATCCCCCTGCTTTCGCACCGGCGGCCGACCGGGTCGCCGTCGTGACCGGCGGATCGCGCGGCATCGGCCGGGCGGTCTCCCTGAAGCTCGCCCGGGACGGTCTGGCCGTCGTGGTGAACTACGCCGGCGACACGGCCGCCGCCGAGGAGACGGTCAAGACGGTCACCGCGGCCGGCGGGCGGGCGGTCTCCGTCCGGGCGGACGTGGCGGACGAGCACGCGGTCGCCGCCCTGTTCGACCGGGCGGAGGGCGAGTTCGGCGGCGTGGACGTCGTCGTGAACGCCGCCGGCCGGCTCGCGCTCTCCCCCATCGCCGACCTCGACCTGGCGGTGCTCGACGCCCTGCACCGCACCAACATCCGCGGCGCCTTCGTGGTCGCCCAGCAGGCCGCGCGGCGGCTGCGCGCGGGCGGCTCGTTCGTGGGGTTCTCGACCTCCGTGGTCGGCACGCAGCTCCCCGCCTACGGCGCGTACACGGCGAGCAAGGGCGCCGTCGAGGCGCTCACGCTGACCCTCGCCCGCGAGCTGCGCGGGCGGGACGTCACCGTGAACACGGTCGCCCCCGGGCCCACGGCCACCGATCTGTTCCTCACGGGCAAGACTCCCGAGCAGATCGACGCGCTCGCCAGGGCCCCGGCGCTGGAGCGGCTCGGCACCCCGGAGGACATCGCCCGGGTGGTCGCCTTCCTCGCCGGCCCGGAGGGCCGCTGGGTGAACGGCCAGATCCTGCGGGCCAACGGCGGCCTGGTGTGACGCTGCCGCAGGGCTGAGGCGGCCGTCGCCGTCACCTTCGCACCGCAGGCCTGCCGCCCCACCCCGCAGACCGCAGACCGCAGACCGCAGACCCACCGATGACGATCCCAAGGAGAAGACCCGTGCCTTTCGCCCACTTCAAGGTGCCCGCCGGCACCCTCACCGCCGAGGACAAGCAGAAGATCGTGGAGCGCACCACCGGCCTGTACGCGGAGATCTACGGCGAGCGCGCCCGCCCCACCACCGTCGTCCTCGTCGACGAGGTCGCCGACGGCGGCTGGGGCGTCGCCGGCGACGTCCTCACCGCCGCCGTGCTGAACGGCAACGCCTGACCCGGGCTGCGACGCCCGGGGCCGGGCCCCGGGCGTCAGAAGAACTCCGACCACGGCTGGTCCCAGACCTGCTTGACGCACAGGACCAGGAAGAGGAGGCCCGCGGTGACGAGCATGCCGTTGCTGAGGGGGCCGTTGCGCCATTCGCGCGGGGTGCGGCTGGAGTTGAGGAGCCGGAGCAGGGTCAGGGCGAGGAAGGGCATGAACGCGGCGCCGAGGACTCCGTAGATGATGATCAGGCGGAAGGGCTGGCCTTCGAACAGGAGGATCATGGGCGGGAAGGTCAGCCACAGCAGGTAGGCGCGGAACGGCCAGGACTTCTCCGGCCGGCCGGACGCGATGGCCTCGCCCGTCGACTCCTTCGCCTTCTTCCGGCCGCGCGTCACGAAGTCGGCGAACATCAGGCTCACCCCGTGCCACACGCCGATCAGTGACGTGAACGACGTGGCGAAGAAGCCGATCAGGAAGAACTTCGCCGTCGCGGTGCCGTACCTGTCCTCCAGGATGTCGCCCAGCTGCACCAGTCCCTTGTCGCCCTTCTCCAGCGCGAGGCCCGCCGAGTGCAGGAGCTCGGCGCCGACGAGGAGCATCGCGACGACGAAGAGGCCGGTGGTGATGTACGCGACGCGGTTGTCCAGGCGCATCACCTTCATCCAGCCGGTGTCGGTCCAGCCCTTGGCGTTGACCCAGTAGCCGTACGCGGCCAGCGTGATCGTGCCGCCGACGCCGCCGATCAGGCCCAGGGTGTAGAGGACCGAGTCGTCCGCGTCGGGCAGCACCGGGAGCAGTCCGGCGAAGGCGTCCCCGAGGTTCGGCGCCACCCTGACGGCCAGGTAGACGGTCACCACGAACATGACGCCCACCAGGACCGTCATGACCTTCTCGAAGACCGCGTACCGGTTGAACCAGACGAAGACCAGACCCACCAGGGCGCAGGCGATGCCCCACCATTCGAGGTCCATCACGTCCGGGAAGAGAGCCTGCAGGGGCAGCGCGCTCGACGACATCGCCGCCGCGCCGTAGACGAAGCCCCAGAGGACGACGTAGACGCCGAAGAAGTACGTCGTCCAGCGGCCCAGGCTCGCCCAGCCGTCGAACAGGGTGCGTCCGGTGGCCAGATGCCAGCGGCCCGCCGCCTCGGCGAGGGAGATCTTCACCAGGCAGCCGACGACCGCCGCCCAGAGCAGGGTGTAGCCGAAGTTGCTGCCCGCGATGAGGGTGGCGACCAGGTCGCCCGCGCCCACGCCGGTCGCGGCGACGACGATTCCGGGGCCGATGTAGCGCCAACTGGACTTGCGGGGCCGGGGGCCGGGTGTCTGGGGTGGTGCTCCGGTGTCCTGGGTGTTTCCCGTGGTGTCCGCCATGGAGGCAAGAAAGCTCATGAACACGCCGTGGACAAGGGGGCGTGCGGGGATCTTCACCGGATACACCTGGTCGAGTGGCCGACCGACCGACGGTCTTGACCTGATCATGTCACACGCGCAGGATTGCGGCACCGCACACCGCACAGGTACGTCGCCATGGACAACCCCCACCTCCCACAAGGAGATTTCATGCGACTTCGCACACGCGGCAGACGCTCCGCCGTGCTCGCCGCACTCCTCGCCCTCACCCTCGCCGCGCCCGTGTCGATGTCGGCCACGGAGGCCGACGCCGACAGCGCGAAGCGGCCGGCGCCCTCGGCGGACGACGTCCGCCAGTACGAGATCCACCAGCACACGACTCCCGTGACCCGTACGGCGATCCAGCAGGCCGGGGTCACCGTGGACGAGGCCGACGAGGAGACGGTGGTCGTCTCCGGCCGTGCGGACCAGATCCGCACCCTGCGCCGACAGGGGTACGAGCTCACGCCGTTGGGTGCCGCTCCCGACCGCTCGTCCGCCGCCGACGGGCTGCGGCTGTTCGACTTCCCCTCGGCCGACTCCCGGTATCACAACTACGCCGAGATGAACGCGGAGATCGACCAGCGGCTGTCGGCGTACCCGAACATCATGAGCAAGCGGGTGATCGGCCGGTCCTACCAGGGCCGGGACATCGTCGCCATCAAGATCAGCGACAACGTGAGGACGGACGAGAACGAGCCCGAGGTCCTGTTCACCCACCACCAGCACGCGCGTGAGCACCTCACGGTGGAGATGGCGCTCTACCTGCTGCGCGAACTCGGCGCGGGATACGGCAGCGACTCCCGGATCACCAACATGGTCGACGGCCGCGAGATCTGGATCATCCCGGACCTCAACCCGGACGGCGGCGAGTACGACATCGCCACCGGCTCCTACCGTTCATGGCGCAAGAACCGCCAGCCCAACTCCGGTTCGTCGTACGTCGGCACCGACCTGAACCGCAACTGGGACTACCGCTGGGGCTGCTGCGGCGGTTCCTCCGGCTCCAAGTCATCCGACACCTACCGGGGTTCGGCTCCCGAGTCCGCACCCGAGGTGAAGGTCGTCGCCGACTTCGTGCGCAGCCGGGTCGTGGGCGGGGTGCAGCAGATCAAGGCCGGCATCGACTTCCACACGTACAGCGAGCTGGTGCTGTGGCCGTTCGGCTACACCTACTCCGACACCACGACCGGGATGACGGCCGACGACCACGCCGCCTTCCGGACGGTCGGTCAGAAGATGGCCGCGAGCAACGGCTACACGGCCCAGCAGTCCAGCGATCTGTACATCACGGACGGGTCGATCGACGACTACCTGTGGGGCACGCACAAGATCTTCGGCTACACCTACGAGATGTACCCGAGGTCGTCGTCCGGCGGCGGCTTCTACCCGCCCGACGAGGTCATCGAGCGGGAGACGTCCCGGAACCGGGACGCGGTCCTGCAACTCCTGGAGAACGCCGACTGCATGTACCGCTCCATCGGCAAGGCGGCGCAGTACTGCGGTTAGCGGCACCAGGAGTCGTCGGGGCTCCTAGACCACGGGATCGGCGTCCGGCTTGGACTTGTCCGCGTCCGCGTCCGTGTCCGTGTCCGTGTCCGTCTCGGCATCCGGCTCGGGCCTGTCGGACGAGTCCGCGTCGGACTCCTCGGGTCCGGCCGCCCCGTCGTCGAAGTAGGCGTCGAGGACCGCGTCCAGTTCCGCGTCCCATACGGCGAAGCGGCTGCGGGACGTGGCCTCGATCTCGATCGGGTACCAACGGCCTTCCGTGGTGTGGACGGTGACCGTGTAGCGCTTGTCGAAGCGCCCGGTCTCCGTCTCCACCGCGCCGATCTCGTCCCAGCGGAACTCGCACGCCTGGTCGTCCAGCCGGAGCCGTACGCCTTCGTGATCGGCGACGATCCCGGCGCGGCGGTCGGACGCCTCGAAGACGGGGCCGTCGGTGACGGGCTCCGCCCCAAAGGACCCGGACGTCCCGGAGGCCGAGGAGACCTCGGCGGCCGCAGAGGCCTCCGCGGCTTTTGAAGCCGCGGGCTTCTCCAGGGAGGTCGCCGCCTTGGACTCCGTCGCCGGTTCCCCGGCCGTGTCGGCCTCCGCCTCCGGCGCCGCCTTCTCGTCCTTCGGCTCCTCCTCGCCCTTCACGTCCTTCGCGTCCGCCTTGCGGCCGGACGCGCCGGGCGCGGGTGCGGTGAGCCCGGGGATGAAGGCCGGGTCGAATCCGGCGCCTTCCAGGGGCTGGGGCTGGCTGTTCGAACCTATGCGCTGCTCCACACCGGATGAGTATGGTCGAGAATCCTGTGTGGGACACATCCAGCCCCTACTTCGTTATCAGACGCCTACATGCGACCCACCGTTCGCACCAATCGGATGATGATCGGCCGATTCGCACGGTGATCCGCCGGAGGTCACACGACCAGGCTGAGCGCCGCCGCGACCACGAAGCCCGCCACCGACAGGACGCTCTCCAGCACCGTCCACGTCTTCAGCGTGTCCCGCTCGCTGATGCCGAAGTACTTGGCGACCATCCAGAAGCCGCCGTCGTTCACGTGCGAGGCGAAGATGGAGCCCGCGGAGATGGCCATGATGACCAGCGCCACGAACGCCTGCGAATGGTCCCCCTCCGACAGCAGCGGGGCGACGATGCCCGCCGTCGTGACGATCGCCACCGTCGCCGAGCCCTGGGCGACCCTGAGCACCACGGAGATCAGGTACGACAGGACGATCACCGGCAGGCCGACGCCGTTGAACGTGTCGGACAGCGCCTGGGCGACCCCGCTCCCCTTGAGGACCGCGCCGAAGACACCGCCGGCGCCGACGACCAGCAGGATGTTGCCGACCGGCTTCAGCGAGGACGTCGAGACGGTCTCCAGGGACTTGCGGGACCAGCCGCGCCGGATGCCGAGCAGGTAGTACGCCAGGAACAGGGCGATGGTGAGCGCGACGAACGGGTGGCCGAAGAACTCGACGACCGAGCGCGGCGTGGACTCGTCCAGGGCGATCGAGGAGAACGTCGCGGCGAGGATCAGGATGAGCGGCGTGCCGATGATGCCGAGGACGGTGCCGAGCGGCACGGGCGCCTCGCGCGGCTCGACGCCGGCGGCGCGCTGTTCGTCGAGGACGGCCTGACGGGACTCCTCGGCGGCCTCGACCATGTCCTGCGGTACGGCGACGAAGATCCGCTTGCCGATCCAGGCGGAGTAGACCCACGCGGCGACGACGGCCGGGAGGCCGGTGACGACGCCCATGAGGATGACCCAGCCGAGGTCGACACTGAGCAGTCCGGCGGCGGCGACGGGACCGGGGTGCGGGGGCAGGAAGGCGTGGGTGACGGACAGGCCCGCGAGCAGTGGCAGGCAGTAGAGCAGGATCGACTTGCCGGAGCGCTTGGCGGCGGCGTACACGATCGGCGCGAGGACGAAGATGCCGACGTCGAAGAAGACCGGGATGCCGAAGATCAGGCCGGTGAGGCCCATGGCGAGCGGGGCCCGCTTCTCGCCGAACAGGCCGAGCAGCCGCGTGGCCAGTACCGCGGCGCCGCCGCTGACCTCGAGGATCGCGCCGAGCATGGTGCCCAGGCCGATGATGATCGCGACATGGCCGAGGATGCCGCCCATGCCGGACTCGATGGTGGACACCGCGTCCGAGCGCTGGACCGTGCCGAAGAGTTCGGTGACCGACAGGCCGGCCATCAGGCCGACGGCTATGGAGACGGCGAGCAGGGCGACGAACGGCTGGAGTCTGACCTTGATGATCAGGAAGAGGAGCAGTGCGATACCGAGGGCGGCGACGGTCAGCAGACCCGCGGTGCCGTCGATGAGCAGGAGCAGCCCGCCGGTGTGCGGGGGCGTCTCGGCCGCCGTGCCGGCGGCGAGCGAAAGGAACGGGTGGGGCATTCGGGGGTCCTCTGGTCAAGCGCGTAGATCGGAGGTCTGGGGGCCGCCCCCGGAGGGTGCGGCCGGGCATGGGGGATCGCGGCACGGCGTCACAGGGGTGGCGGACGCCGTGCCGTGGCATACGGGGTGCGGGGTGGTGACCGGGAGGGGGAAGGGGTGAGTGCGCGTCAGCCCAGTACGGCCAGTGCGTCGATCTCGATGAGGAGTCCCGCGGGCAGACCGACGTAGACGGTCGTGCGCGCGGCGGGCGGCTGGGTGAGGCCCTGCTCCTCGAAGTAGGCGTTGTAGATGCCGTTCATCTCGGCGAAGTGGTCCACGTCGGTGAGGTAGACGCGGATCATCATCACGTCGTCCCAGGTCGCGCCGCCCTCTTCGAGGATCGCCTTGACGTTGGCGAGGGTCTGGAGGGTCTGCTCGCGCAGGGTGGGGCCGGCGGGCGTGGGCGGCCTGCCCTCCTCGGCGGGGAGGAACCCGACCTGCCCGGCGACCTGGAGCAGGTTGCCCTTGCGCACGCCGTGGGAGAACTTCGCGGGCGGGGTGGTGTGCGTGTTCGGGGTGAGGGCGACTTTCTCGGCTTTCTCGGTCATGCGGGGCGGTCCTTCGCTGGGGTCACTGGGGTCACTGGGGTTCTGCGGGAGTCCGGCCGGAGTACTCGCCGCTGATCGCGGCCGCGGTGCGGCGGACCAGCGGGAGCAGGGTGAGGAGTTCGTCGGCGGTGACGACGACGTTCGGCGCGGAGACCGACATCGCGGCGACCACCCGGCCGTCGGCGCCGCGGATCGGCGCGGCGACGCAGTTGATGGACTCCTCGTGGCCACCGAGGTCGGTGGCCCAGCCCTGTTCGCGCACCTTCTCCAGCTCGCGCAGGAACGCGGCCGGGCCCGGTGTCGAACGGGACGTGTACATGGGGTAGTCGAGCGCGTCCGCGAGGGCGCGGCGCTCGTGCTCGGGCAGGTCGGCGAGGAGCAGCTTGGCCACGGCGGCGACCGTGATGGCGACGGGCTTGCCGATCCGCGAGTACATGCGGACCGGGTAGCGGCTCTCCACCTTGTCGATGTAGAGCACCTCGTTCTCCTCGTGGACGGCGAGGTGCACGGTGTGCCCGCACTGCTCGTTGAGGCGGACGAGGTGGGCGTGGGCGATCTCGCGGACGTCGAGGTTCTCCATCGCCTCCTGCGCGAGGGCGAAGAGGCGGGCGCCGAGCCGGTAGCGCTGGTCGGACTGGCGGTAGACGAGCCCGTGTTCGTGCAGGGTGCGCAGCAGCCGCAGGGCGGTGGACTTGTGCACGCCGAGGCGGTCGGCGACCTGCCCGAGGTCGGCGGGTCCTTCGGCGAGCAGCGGCAGGATGCTCAGTGCGCGGTCGACGGTCTGGCTCATGGGGTACGTACCTCCTCCTCGGCCCGGTCCGCACCCGCGTCCGCGTCTGGATACGCGTCCGCGTCCGCGGTGTCGGTCTCTGTCCAACCGGGGCCGAGGCGCAGTCTCCCCCACGCGGCCTCGTCCAGGGCCGCCAGCCGGTCGGCCAGGTCCCGGGCGGGGGGCACGGCGAGGTCGCCCGGGACGGCGAGGGCGGCGGCGGCCGTGAGGTGGCCGTGCCGGAGCCGGTCCCGTACGGGCAGGGCGCGCAGGGTGGCGGAGAGGAACCCGGCGGCGAAGGCGTCCCCGGCTCCGATCGTCGCCACGACGTCGACGGCGAGGGCGGGGACGAAGGTGGCCGGTGCCGGGGCCGGTCGGGGGCGGGCCGCGCGATCCGGCGCCGGCGGGGCGCCTCCCCCGGAGGGGGTGTCACCAGCGGTACGACTGCCCGCGGATGTGCGGCAAAAGGCCGTGGCTCCCCGCGCGCCCTGTTTGACGACCAGGACCTCCGGCTCGGGCAGCGCCTCACGGATCGGCGACGGGCCGCCCTTGATGCCCCAGGCGGACTCGGCCTCGTCGTCGCCGACGAAGACGATGTCGGCCCTGCGGGCCAGCTCCAGGAGCACCTCGGGGCCGTGGGCGTCGCGCCACAGGCCCGGCCGGTGGTTGACGTCGAAGGAGACGAGCGGGCGGCCGGGGCGGGGGGCGGTGAGCTCCCGCATCAGTTCCAGGCAGCCGGGGGAGAGCGCGGCCGTGATGCCGGACAGGTGCAGGACGCGTCCGGCGCGCACCGCCTCCAGGTCGACGTCGGCGGCGGTCATCGCGGAGGCCGCGGAGCCCGCCCGGTAGTAGGCGACCTCGTGGGCGTCGGTGGCGCGGTCGCCGGCGGTGCGGAAGTAGACGCCGGTGGGACGGTGCGGATCGCGCCGGACGTACGACACGTCGACGCCGTACTCCCCGATCGTCCGTACGAGGTGGTCGCCGAAGCCGTCCCGGCCGACCGCGCTGATCCAGCGCGCCGAGTGGCCGGCCGCCGCGAGGACGCAGACGGTGTTGGACTCCGCGCCGCCGATGGCCCGCTCGAAGGAGGGCACGTCGGCGAGGCGGCCCGGCCGGGAGGGCAGGAACGTCACCATGGACTCGCCCAGCGCGACGACGTCGACGGTCTCCACGGCGTCGGCGTCGGGGTCGGTGCGGTGTCCGGTGGCGGTCACGGTGGGGTGGCTCCTCGGGTGGGCGGGGTCGGGCGGGGTCGCTCGCGGGTCGGGCGGGGTCCGGGCGGCCCGCGTCCGGATCGTCGTCGTCGGCGTCCGGCGTTCGCCCGCATCGTGTCCGTCGGCCGCGGGGGCCCGTTTCCGTTGACCCCGCGTGGCCGAGATGTTAGACAGCGGTAAGCGACATACGCAATGACTGTTGCAGAGATTGCAACAGGCCAGATCAGGGAGGCTCTGATGGCCATGGACCCCGGCTCCGACGCCTACGCGCTCCTCGCGGAGGAACGCGTCGACCACCGTTTCAAGGGCCTCCCGCCGGACGCCGACGGGCTGACCGTCGGCGAGCTGGCCGCCCAGCGCCGGAACCTGTTCACCGGCGGTTTCACCACCCCGGTGCTCGCGCTGTCCGCCGAGCGCCTGGAGCACAACCTGAAGCTGATGGAGACGTACGCGACCCGGCACGGCCTCGCCTTCGCCCCGCACGGCAAGACGTCCATGGCCCCGCAGCTCTTCCGGCGCCAGATCGAGCACGGTGCCTGGGGCATCACGCTCGCCGTGCCGCATCAGGTGCGGGTGGCGCGGGCGTTCGGCGTGCGGCGGGTGTTCCTCGCCAACGAGCTGGTGGACCCGGCGGCCCTGCGGTGGGTCTCCGGTGAGCTGGACGCCGACCCCGGCTTCCGGTTCGTCTGCTACGTCGACTCCGTGCGCGGTGTCGAGCTGATGGACGCGGCCCTCGCCGGGTCCGCCCGACCGGTGGACGTCGTGGTCGAGCTGGCCGGGGGCGAGGGTGCGCGGACCGGGGTGCGGACGGAGGCGGAGTGCGCCGCCGTCGCCGACGCGGTGGCGGGCGCGCGCGGGCTGCGGCTGGTCGGGGTCGCCGGGTACGAGGGCGAGGTGCCGGGCGCCGACCCGGAGCGGGTGGCGGCGTGGCTGCGGCGCCTGGTGGCCCTGGCGGTGGACTTCGACAGGGCGGGGCGGTTCGCGGGCCTGGACGAGGTCGTGGTGAGCGCGGGCGGCAGCGCCTGGTTCGACGCGGTCGCCGACGTCTTCGCCGGGATCCCGGAACTCTCCCTCCCCGTGCTGAAGCTGCTGCGCTCGGGTGCGTACGTCTCGCACGACGACGGGCACTACCGCAAGCTGACGCCGTTCAACCGGGTGCCGGAGGAAGGCGCGTTGGAGCCGGCGTTCCGGCTGTGGACGCAGATCGTGTCCCGGCCGTCCGCCGGCCAGGCCTTCGCCAACGCGGGCAAGCGGGACGCGGCCCACGACCTCGACCTGCCGTTCGCCCAGGTGGTCCGCCGGGACGGCGCGGAACGCCCGGCGGCCGGGATCTCGGTCGTCTCCCTCTCCGACCAGCACGCCTGGCTGAGCACCGCTCCAGAGGCCGACCTGGAGGTCGGCGACTGGCTGGGCGTCGGGCTCTCCCACCCGTGCACCTCCTTCGACAAGTGGGTACTCATCCCCCTGGCGGAGGCGGACGGCACGGTGGTCGACTACATCCGTACGTTCTTCTAGGAGGCCGTGCCGTGGAAGAACTCGTCATCCGGGACGCCGACGTCGTGGACGGCTCCGGCGACAGCGCGTACCGCGCGGACGTGGTGGTCGACGGCGGCCGTGTCGTCTCGATCGTGAAGGAGGCGGCGGCAGCGGGCTGTCAGCGCCCGAAGGCCCGCCGCGAACTGGACGCCGAGGGGCTGGTCCTGGCCCCCGGCTTCATCGACATGCACGCCCACAGCGATCTGGCGCTGCTGCGCGACCCCGACCACAGCGCCAAGGCCGCGCAGGGCGTCACCCTCGAGGTGCTGGGCCAGGACGGCCTGTCGTACGCGCCGGTCGACGACCGCACCCTCGGCGAGGTCCGCCGCGCGATCGCCGGGTGGAACGGCGGCGGGGACGACGTCGACTTCGACTGGCGGTCGGTCGGCGAGTACCTGGACCGGCTCGACGGGGGCATCGCCGTCAACGCCGCCTATCTGATCCCGCAGGGCACGGTCCGCGCCCTCGTCGTCGGCTGGGAGGACCGGGAGGCCACTCCCGCGGAGCTGGACCGGATGCGGCGACTCGTGGCCGAGGGCATGGAGCAGGGCGCGGTCGGCATGTCGTCGGGGCTGACGTACACGCCCGGCATGTACGCCAAGGACGCCGAACTCACCGAACTGTGCCGGGTGGTGGCCCGCCACGGCGGCTACTACTGCCCGCACCACCGCTCCTACGGCGCGGGCGCGCTCGAGGCGTACGAGGAGATGGTGACGCTCGCCCGGCAGGCGGGCTGCCCGCTGCACCTGGCGCACGCGACGATGAACTTCGGCGTGAACAGGGGCAGGGCACCCGAGCTGCTGGCACTCCTCGACGACGCGCTCGCCGCCGGGGCCGACATCAGCCTCGACACGTACCCGTACACGCCGGGCGCCACCACGCTGGTCGCCGTGCTGCCGAGCTGGGCGGGCGAGGGCGGCCCCGGGGAGATCCTCCGGCGGCTCGCGGACGACGCGACGGCCGAGCGGATCCGGCACCACCTGGAGGTCACCGGCTCGGACGGCTGCCACGGCGTGCCGATCGAGTGGGACACCATCGAGATCTCCGGGGTGGGCGACCCCGCGCTGACGGATTACGTGGGCCGCACGGTCCAGGAGTCGGCCGCGCTGCGCGGCGAGAGTCCGTGGGCCGTCGCCCGTGAGCTGCTGCTCGAGGACAGGCTGGCCCCGTCGATCCTCCAGCACGTCGGCCACGAGGAGAACGTGCGGGAGATCATGCGGCACCGGGTGCACACCGGCGGCTCGGACGGCATCCTCCAGGGTGCCAAGCCGCACCCGCGCGCGTACGGCACCTTCCCGCAGTACCTCGGGCGGTACGTGCGGGAGCTGGGTGTGCTGTCGCTGGAGGAGTGCGTCGCGCATCTGACGTCCCGGCCGGCCGCGCGGCTGCGGCTCGCGGACCGCGGACTGGTCCGCGAGGGCCACAAGGCGGACCTGGTGCTGTTCGACCCGGGGACGGTGGCCGCCGGCTCCACCTTCGAGCGGCCCCGGACACTGCCGACGGGTATCCCGTACGTGCTGGTCGACGGGCGGTTCGTGATCGAGGACGGGCGGCGCACCGACGTACTGGCGGGGCGGGCGGTCCGCAGGTCGCCCCGCTGAACCGCCCGCCCGCGACGGGCCCGTCAGGGCTTGGGCAGGGTGCAGGCGCTCGCCGGCCTCCGGGCTTTTGGACCCTCGGACTCCCCGGCCCTTTGGCCGGCGGGCTCCGCCGCCCGGATCACCCTCCCCCACGCGGGCGGCAAAGGAGGCGCCCGCGCGGGGGAGGCCCGGCGTGGAGGCGATGGAGCGGCCTCCACGACGGCCTCAACGATCACGGCCGGGACCGCTCCCCTCGCGCTCCGTCACAAACGATCGGACATTCCACGCCAAGCGACACGTCTCACGTGGCGGATAACACGCCGCAAACGGCATTACCGGGCCGTAAGCTCCCACCATGCAGGTGATCCAGTCGACCAAGCTCGCCAACGTCTGTTACGAGATCCGGGGCCCGGTGCTCGAGGAGGCGATGCGACTGGAGGCAGCAGGGCACCGCATCGTCAAGCTCAACACCGGCAACCCGGCCGCGTTCGGGTTCGAGTGCCCGCCCGAGATCCTGGAGGACGTCCTCCGCAACGTGTCGTCGGCACACGGCTACGGCGACGCGAAGGGGCTGCTGGCCGCGCGCCGGGCGGTCGTGATGCACAACCAGACCCTCGGCATAGAGACCGACGTCGAGCACGTCTTCATCGGCAACGGCGTCTCCGAGCTGATCGTGATGGCGATGCAGGCCCTGCTCGACGACGGGGACGAGGTGCTCGTCCCGTCGCCGGACTACCCGCTGTGGACGGCGGCCGTCTCCCTGTCCGGCGGTACGGCGGTGCACTACCGGTGCGACGAGCAGTCCGACTGGATGCCGGACCTCGCCGACCTGGAGCGCAAGGTCACCGACCGCACCAAGGCGATCGTCATCATCAACCCGAACAACCCGACCGGCGCGGTCTACGACGAGGCGATGGTCAAGGGCCTGACCGACATCGCCCGCCGGCACAACCTGCTGGTCTGCTCGGACGAGATCTACGACAAGATCCTCTACGACGACGCCACGCACACCCCCACCGCCTCGATCGCCCCCGACCTGCTCACCCTCACCTTCAACGGCATGTCGAAGGCGTACCGGGTGGCCGGATACCGGGTCGGCTGGATGGCGATCTCCGGGCCCCGCGCACACGCCGACTCCTACATCGAGGGCCTGACGATCCTGGCGAACATGCGCCTGTGCGCGAACATGCCGGGCCAGCACGGCGTGGTCGCCGCGCTCAGCGGACGCCAGACGATCAACGACCTGGTGCTGCCGGGCGGCCGGCTGCGCGAGCAGCGGGACACGGCCTACGAGCTGCTGACCCAGATCCCGGGCGTGACCTGCGTGAAACCGAAGGGGGCGCTCTACCTCTTCCCGCGGCTCGACCCCGCGGTCTTCAAGGTCAAGGACGACCGGCAGATGGTCCTCGACCTGCTGCGCAGCGAGAAGATCATGGTCGTGCACGGCACGGGCTTCAACTGGACGGAGCCCGACCACTTCCGGGTGGTGACCCTGCCGTCGGCCGACGACCTGCGGGACGCGATGGGCCGGATCGCCCGCTTCCTGGACGGTTACTGCCAGGTCTGACTCTGCGTGCCCCCTTCGTCCGGTTCTGTCAACGGCTCAACTTTAGACGAATTCCAAGCTAGGATGGTTTCCTGATAGCACTCAGGAGGCCATCCATGTACGAACCGATCCGCACCAAGTCGGTCCACCGCACGATGGCCGGCGCTCCTCACGACTTCCCCGGCCGCTCCCGCGAGGAAGAGCTGGACATCCAGCTCGCGGGCCATCTCGAGGCACTGCTCGCCGTCACCGACGAGCTGCGCGCCGTGGCACCCTCGGCCGATCTGGACACGGCGGCCGAGCGGCTCGTCGAGCAGGTGACCCGCCTGCGGGGAGGAAGTGAGCCGGCCCGCGCGTCGGCGACCACGAGCGGGAGCGCGCCCCGCGTCACCGCCCTGCACCGACAGGCGCACGCCCTCGCGGGCCGCGCCCTGGTCGTCGCCGCCTCCCGCGCCGACACGGTGGCCGCCATCCTGGCCGCCGAGCGGATGGACGCGCACACCGCGGCCCTCGCGCCGCGCGAGCTCGCGTCCCACTGAGCCCCACCCTGGGCTCTCCCCCTACGGCCCCGGTCCGCGTGCACCCACAGCGACGCGCGGACCGGGCGCCACGCAGGCGCCGAGGAGCGGGGTGCCGAACGAAGCCGCGTGGGACCACCTCGAACATGTCGTAAACGACATGTGGCTTTGTGGCGTGGACGCGCTCTTCGCCATCGAGCTCGAACCCGAGGTGCGGGACTGGCTGGAATGTCTGCCGGTCGAACACTTCCTCAAGACCGACGAATACGTCGGCCTGCTCGCGGAACACGCCGGCACCCTTGGCGAGCCCTGTGCCCGCCGTCTCGGCGACGGAGTCCGGGAGCTGCGCCCGGCCCTCGACGGTGCTGCCATACGCCTGACGTACCGGCCGGCCCCGAACCGCACCGCGGTCCTGCCGACCGTCTTCCGCGATACGAGAACGCGCGAGGACACCGAGGCCGCCCGGGCCGAACCCGCACAGAAGACCTGCGAGGCGGAGCACGGACCAGCACACGAGGAGTTCATCCGCGTCATCGGGAAAGGAGAGGCGAGCGATGAGCCACAGTCGCTGGAAGACGCTGCGCGAACGGAAGCCCGAAGAGGGTCCGACCGAACCGGAGGACGTGGCCGAGGCGCGCCGCGAGATCCGCCTCTCCATGGCCCTGGCGAAAGCCGTGTACGACCGGCGCGCCGAACTCGGGCTCACCCGGACCGAGCTGGCCGACCGCGCGGGTCTCACCCAGGCGAAGATCTCCCGGATCGAAGGCTTTGACACCGTCCCCACACTGCCGCTCCTCGCCAGGCCGGCCAAGGCCCTGGACGCGGCACTGAACATCGCCCTCGACGGCAGCGACACCCGGGTGGCCTTCACCGCGCACCGCCCCGACGCGGCCTGAGCCGTCGAAGGGAGCAGACGGCCGTGGCGGCAGGAGGGCTCCCGGCCCCCTGGTCCGGAGTGGCCGGTTCCTGTTGCATACCGGTATCGCAAGGACACTCCCCGTTCACCCCGGCCACCCGGGAACGACGGGTTCCGGCGGCACGCTCCGGGTGTGAGACGTATCGCGGGAATCGTCCTCGCGGTCCTGCTGATCGGTGGCGTGGTGGCCGCCGTCGTAGCGGGCCGGGAGAGTGACGGGACGGGCACGGCAACGAAGACCGTGCGCATGGTCGTCGGGTCGGAGAAGGCCGAGTTCTTCGCCGATCCCGACGTGGTGAGGGCCCTCGCCGCCAAGGGCTACACCGTCGAGGCCGAGACCTCCGGGTCCTGGGCCATGGAAGGGCTGGACCTGGCGGGGTACGACCTCGCCTTCCCGTCCAGCCGGGCGCCGGCCGTCGAGATCGCGGCCAAGCACAAGGTGCGGGGCACGCTGCCCCGTCCGTTCTACTCGCCGCTCGTCGTCGTGGCCCACAGCGGGGCCGCCGGAGTGCTCGCCGGGAACGGGCTGGCCACACTGGACGGACAGAGCCGGGGCACCCTGGAGATGGGCGCCTATCTGGAGGCCGCCGAGGCCGACCGTACCTGGCAGGAGATGAGGGGCGCGGACGAGTACGGGGAGCTGACCGGCACCCTGTACATCTCCAGCACCGACCCAGAGACCTCCAACTCGGGCGCCCTCTACCTGGCCGCCGCCTCCTACGTGGCCAACGGCGGCAAGGTCGTCGCGAGCGACGCCGAGGTGGGGCGCGCGGCACCCCTGATGCGCAAGCTGGTCAGCGTGCAGGGTGCGCAACAGGCAAGCTCCGACGCCGTCTTCCGGGACTTCGTCAGCGGCGCGGGCAACCCGCTCGTCCTCGTCTACGAGTCCCAGGTGGCCGCCCTCCTCGGTGAGCAGCGAAATCCCGACGACCTGGTCGTCCTGTACCCGGACACCACGGTCAACAGCGACCACACCGTCGTCCCGCTCACCGACGACGGCAAGGGCCTGGCCGAACTCCTCGGCACCGACCCGGCACTGCGCGAGCTGGCGGTGCGGCACGGGTTCCGGCCGCAGGGCGACCTCTCCGAGTTCGAGGCGGCCACCGCGCAGCGCACCACGTATCTCAAACAGGAACTGACCGGCGTCCGTCAGGCCCCCGTGCCCACCTCCGCGGTGCTGCGCGAACTGGCGCGACGGGCGCACGGACAAGGGGGAACGAGCACGTGACGAACACCGGAGGGGACTTCACCCTCACACCGCCCGAGGCCGTCACCGCCGTGCCGCGGGAGAAGGCCGGCGGGCTCGTCCCGGTCGAGGACGGCGTCCGCGAGGAGATGGCGGCCAAGGCCGCCGCGTACGTCGAGGGCCTCGCGGCCCTGGACGCCCGCTCGCCCGGGTTCGCCGGCAAGGTCGGCGAGATCACCGCGCTGGGCGCCGACGAGATGCGCACCGCCACCGCGCAGTCCAACCGCATGCTGGAGCGCACCGTCCGCAGCCTGCCCGACAAGGGCGGGGACGCCCGGTCCAAGGTGGCGGGCTCGCTCGTCGAACTGCGGCGCGTGGTCGAGGACCTGGACCCGCGGGACCTGCCGGCGGGCAGGGGACGCAGGTTCCTCTCCCGGCTGCCCGGCGGCAACAAACTGCGCGACCACGTCGCCAGGTACGCCTCCTCGCAGTCCACCCTGAACAGGATCGTGGGCTCGCTGCGCGGCGGACAGGACGAGCTGCGCCGCGACAACGCCTCGTTGCAGACCGAGCGGGTCCGCCTCTGGGAGAGCATGGGCAAGCTCCAGGAGTACGTCGTCCTGACCGAGGCCCTGGACGCGGCCGTCGAGGAACACATCGCGGGAGTGGAGGCGGGCGACCCCGCGCAGGCCGACGCGCTGCGCGCCGACGTCCTCTTCCCGGTCCGGCAGAAGCACCAGGACCTGCTGACCCAGCTCGCGGTCTGTGCGCAGGGCTACCTCGCCATGGACGTCGTACGCCGCAACAACGACGAGCTGATCAAGGGTGTGGACCGGGCGGCCACCACGACCGTGTCGGCGCTGCGGATCTCCGTGATGCTGGCGTCGGCGCTCGAGAACCAGAAGAAGGTCGTCGAGCAGGTCAACGCCCTGCGCGGGACCACCGAGGAACTGATCCGGTCCAACGCGGAGATGCTGGCGACGCAGAGCGGGGAGATCCAGCGCATCGCGGCCGACCCGGCGGTCGGCGTCGAGACGCTGCGGGCCGCGTTCCAGCAGATCTACCGCACCCTCGACGACATCGACACCTACAAGGTGCGGGCGTCGGAGGTGATGGCGGTGACGGTGGAGAGCCTGACCTCCGAACTCCAGAGCGCGAGCACCTACCTGGAGCGCAGCCGGTCGCAGAACTCCCTGGAAGGCGGCATCGGATGAACCACCGGCCGGACGCGACGAGACGTTCGCCGGCCGTGCGGCGCCGCCGCCCGCCGGCCCCCCTGCTCGCCGCCGGGCTCGCGGCCCTCACCCTGCTGACCGCGTGCACGTCCTCCTCCGGCGACGGGGAGCCGGAGGGCAACGAGCCCCGGCCCGGCACCCTGCGGGTCCTCTCGTCCAGCGAACTCAGCGACATGACGCCGGTGTTCGAACAGGTCGAGAAGGACACCGGGGTCACGCTGCGGCCCACCTACATGGGCACCCTGGACGCCGTGGACCTGCTGGCCGAGGGAGAGGCGGACGACCGGTACGACGCCGTGTGGCTGTCCTCCAACGACTATCTGCGGCTGAACCCGGCCGCGGCGAAGAAGGTCGTCTCCCAGACCCCGGTCATGTCCAGTCCGGTCGCGATCGGGGTCAAGGACTCCGTGGTCGAGGAGCTCGGCTGGAAGCCCGCCGAGGTCACCTGGTCCGACATCGACGAGGCGGTCCGAGGCGGGAGGCTCACCTACGGGATGACCGACCCCACCCGCTCCAACTCCGGTTTCTCCACGCTGATATCGGTTGCCTCGGCGCTCTCCGGGGCCCAGTCCGCGCTCACCGACGCGGACGTGGCGAAGGCCCGCCCGAAGCTGAAGGAGTTCTTCCGGGGGCAGCAGCTGACATCGGGTTCGTCGGGCTGGCTGGCGAGCGCGTACGCACGCCGCGGCGACGTCGACGCGCTGCTCAACTACGAGTCCGTCCTCAAGGGGATCGAGGGTCTGACCGTGATCCGTCCGAAGGACGGTGTGGTCACCGCCGACTACCCGTTCTCCTCACTGGCCGCCACCGGCGCCGCCACCCGCGAGGACGTGCGACGGGTGACCGGGGCACTGCGCACGGAATCCGTCCAGCGGCTGATCACCGACCGCACGCTGCGCCGCCCGGTGGTCCCCGGGGTGGAGCCGGCGGCCGGCCTCGACGATGGCCGGCGGCGCGAACTGCCGTTCCCCGGCAGCCTCTCCGTCGCCGAGGGCCTGCTCGACTCGTACCAGAACGAGCTGCGCCGCCCCTCGCGGACGGTGTACGTCCTCGACACCTCCGGCTCGATGGAGGGCGACCGCCTCGACCGGCTGAAGAAGGCCCTCACCGGCCTCACCGGCGACTTCCGTGAGCGGGAGGAGGTCACGCTGATGCCGTTCGGCACGGAGGTGAAGAGCGTGCGCACCCACGTCGTCGGCCCGGACGACCCGGAGAGGGGCCTCGCCGCGATCCGCCGGGACACCGGGCAGCTGTCCGCCTCGGGCGACACCGCGATCTACTCGTCGCTGGAGCAGGCCTACGCCCGTCTCGGCGGCGGCGAGGACACGTTCACGTCCATCGTGCTGATGACGGACGGCGAGAACACCGCGGGCCCCGGCGCCGGGGCGTTCGAGGACTTCTACGCCGGGCTGCCGGACGCGCAGGCCGACATCCCCGTCTTCCCCATCCTCTTCGGCGACTCCGACCGCACCGAACTGGAGGACATCGCCGAACTGACCGGCGGCCGCCTCTTCGACGCCCGGAAGGGCTCGCTGGACGGCGCCTTCGAGGAGATCCGTGGCTACCAGTAGGGCGATGGCGTACCTGGAGTCCCGCAAGAACCTCGTCGGCAGCTCGGGCGGGCTCGTCGGGCTGGTGCTGACGTTCACGGGCGTGGCCGGTGCGTACTGGCCGGTCGTGGTGGCCGGTCTGTACGGTGCGGGCGCGCTGATCGCCCCGCCGGAGCGGCCGGGCCCGCCGGACTTCCCGGACCCGTCCGCGCAGCTCGACGAGGTGCGGGCCGACTTCGAGCGGCTCGAGGCGTATCTCGCCGGCGTCGGCCTGCCGGACGCGGCGGCCGGCCGGCTCGGTGAACTGACCGGGCTGCTGTCCGCGCTGCTCGACCCCGACTGGGCGCCCGAGATCCTCGCCCGGGACCCGGAGGCCGTCCACGCCCTGTCCCGGGCGGTGCGGCAGGACATCCCGGAAGCCGTCGACGCGTTCGTACGGACGCGCTGGTGGACGCGGCTCACACCGGGCCAGGAGCCTGTGGAGCGGCATCTCGAGCACCAGCTCGGCCTGCTCCACGTGGAGGCACGGCGACTGGTCGAGAGCGTGGGCGAGGAGGAGCGGCAACGCCAGCGGACGCTCTCGCAGTACCTGGAGGACCGGTCGAAGTAGTCGGCTTCGGCCCGATGGGTGGTCGGCGGTGATCCGGTCCCCAGGGCGAAGGCCCGTCGCCGCCCGTTCCCGTCGGGGCGGACGGGTGGGTGACGACAGGCCCAGGGCCCCCCACGCCGTTGTGCGGGGCCTCGCCGGTCTGTGGTGCGTTCACCGCGGCCGGCCGTGACGATGGTGCTGGTCAGGGCGCGATCGGAGCCTGCCACGGCGTCTTGGGGGTCCTGCGCGCTGGGAGGACCGGTGGTGGGGTCAGCCCAGGCGCCGCACCAGGGCGTGGTACTGGTCCCACAGCTCCTTGGGCGTGTGGTCGCCGAAGGTGTTGAGGTGCTCGGGGACCAGCGCGGCCTCCTCGCGCCACACGTCCTTGTCGACGGTGAGGAGGAAGTCCAGGTCGGACTCGGACAGTCCGAGGCCGTCGGTGTCCAGCGCGCCCTTGGCCGGCAGGACGCCGATCGGGGTCTCGACGCCGTCCGCCGTGCCCGCCAGGCGCTCCACGATCCATTTCAGGACGCGGCTGTTCTCGCCGAAGCCGGGCCAGACGAACGCGCCCTCGTCGTTCTTGCGGAACCAGTTGACGTAGTAGATCTTCGGCAGCCTGGACTGGTCCTTGTCCTTCGCCACGTCGATCCAGTGGCCCATGTAGTCGCCCATGTTGTAGCCGCAGAACGGCAGCATGGCGAACGGGTCGCGGCGCAGTTCGCCGACCTTGCCCTCTGCGGCGGCGGTCTTCTCGGAGGCCACGTTGGCGCCGAGGAAGACGCCGTGGTTCCAGTCGAAGGACTCCGTCACCAGGGGGACGGCGGTGGCGCGGCGCCCGCCGAAGAGGATCGCGGAGATCGGCACACCCCTGGGGTCCTCCCACTCGGGCGCGATGATCGGGCACTGGGCGGCGGGCGTGGTGAAGCGGGCGTTGGGATGGGCGGCCGGGGTGCCCGACTCGGGCGTCCAGTCGTTGCCCCGCCAGTCGGTCAGGTGGGCCGGGGTCTCCTCGGTCATGCCCTCCCACCACACGTCGCCGTCGTCGGTGAGGGCGACGTTGGTGAAGACGGAGTTGCCCCACAGGGTCTTCATCGCGTTCGCGTTGGTGTGCTCGCCGGTGCCGGGCGCGACGCCGAAGAAGCCGGCCTCGGGGTTGATCGCGTAGAGGCGGCCGTCCTCGCCGAACCGCATCCAGGCGATGTCGTCACCGATCGTCTCGACGGTCCAGCCGGAGATCGTGGGCTCCAGCATGGCGAGGTTGGTCTTGCCACAGGCGCTCGGGAAGGCCGCGGCGACGTACCTGGCCTCCCCCTGCGGCGGGGTGAGCTTGAGGATCAGCATGTGCTCGGCGAGCCAGCCCTCGTCGCGGGCCATGACGGAGGCGATGCGCAGGGCGTAGCACTTCTTGCCGAGCAGGGCGTTGCCGCCGTAGCCGGAGCCGTAGGACCAGATCTCGCGGTCCTCGGGGAAGTGCGAGATGTACTTGGTCCGGTTGCAGGGCCAGGGCACGTCCTTCCGGCCGGGCTCCAGGGGGGCGCCGACGGAGTGCACGGCCCTGACGAAGAAGCCGTCGTCGCCGAGCTCGTCCAGGACGTCCTGGCCCATGCGGGTCATGGTGCGCATGGAGACGGCGACGTACGCGGAGTCGGTGATCTCGACACCGATCGCGGACAGCGGCGAGCCGAGGGGGCCCATGCAGAAGGGCACGACGTACATCGTGCGGCCCTTCATGGAGCCGCGGAAGACGCCCTTCTCACCGGTGAGGATCTCCCGCATCTCGCCGGGGGCCTTCCAGTGGTTGGTGGGCCCGGCGTCCTCCTCCTTCTCCGAGCAGATGAAGGTGCGGTCCTCGACCCGGGCGACGTCGCCCGGGTCGGAGGCCGCGTAGTAGGAGTTGGGGCGCTTGACCGGGTCGAGTTTGCGGAACGTGCCCTTGTCGACCAGTTCCTCGCTCAGCCGCTGGTACTCGGCCTCGGAACCGTCGCACCAGACCACGTGGTCCGGCTGGGTGAGCTCGGCGATCTCGTTGACCCAGGAGATGAGTCCCTGGTGGGTGGTGGGGACGCCGGGAGCCGCGATGTCGCGCGCCACGATTGCTCCTAAGTGAGGGTTCTTGGTCTGGAGGGCCCCGTGGGGGCTGCGGCCCGGATGCTTCACGGTGGGATCTTGGGCGCTCATCCGGTGCCGACCGCACTCATTTGATCCTCCGATGCGAGTGCCCATCTGTCCAGGGGGTCTCACATGTGAGCAGAGTGACGATGGCCACGGTTTCCAGGGGGGCCCGCGCGCACGCTGGGTCTCTTTACGTGCACGTTGCGTTCACCGGGTCATCTTTTTACCGGTACGCGCCGCGGGGTGTACCGGCGAGTAGGCCGCGTGAGATTATGGCCACTTCACAGCGGCCGGTCCCCTGGACCGATTCGTAACTTACGGTTCCGTAGGTACGATTGCAGTCATGACAGCGTTCGTCCCCGACGCCTCCGACGCCTCCGACGCCTCCGGCTCACCCAGCTCGTCCGACGCGTCCGCGGGCCGGCCGGCCGAAGGCCGCGGCCCGGTCCCGACCTCCCTCCCGCACCCGGTCAAACCCAAGCTCCGCGGCTGGCTGCACCTGGGCATGTTCCCCGCCGCCCTGGTCGCCGGGCTGGCGCTCGTCGCCTTCGCCGACTCGACCCGGGCCCGCGTCGCCTGCGCGGTCTTCGCGCTGACGGCCTGCCTGCTGTTCGGCGTGAGCGCCCTGTACCACCGGGGCGACTGGAGCCCCCGCATGGACGGCGTGCTCCGCCGCCTCGACCACGCCAACATCTTCCTGATCATCGCCGGCACCTACACGCCGCTCACCATGCTGCTCCTGCCGGAGGCGAAGGGCCGGTGGCTGCTGTGGGGCATCTGGGCGGCGGCCCTCGCCGGGATCGCCTTCCGGGTCTTCTGGGTGGGCGCCCCGCGCTGGCTCTACACCCCGTGCTACATCGCGATGGGCTGGGCCGCCGTCTTCTACCTCCCCGACTTCATGCGCAGCGGCGGCGTCGCCGTCCTGGTCCTGGTGATCGCGGGCGGCGTGCTCTACAGCGCGGGCGGGGTGATCTACGGCCTCAAGAAGCCCAACCCGTCACCGCGCTGGTTCGGCTTCCACGAGGTCTTCCACTCCCTCACCCTGGCCGCCTTCATCGCCCACTACGTGGGCATCTCCCTGGTGGCCTACCAGCACGGATGAGCCGGGGGTGCCCGGGATCCCCGGCCGGGGGCGGCGGGGAAATCCCGGGGCCGCGGGCCGCGCACATGACATCCTGACCCGGTGAACGGTCCCGAGATCCATGTCGAGTTCGCCCCCGACCTGCTCGTCTTCGTCCCCCGGGCACGCACCACCGGCGCCGTGAAGGCCCCGGCCGACGGCGTCTCCACCCTCGGCCACCTCGTCGAGTCCCTCGGCGTCCCGCTGACGGAGGTCGGCGCGCTGCTCGTGGACGGCCGCGAGGTGCCCGTCTCGCACCTCCCGGCCGCGGGCGAGTCGGTCGCCGTCCGCCCCGTCGCCCACCCCCAGCGCGTACCCGGCTCCCCGCTCCGCTTCCTCCTCGACGTCCACCTCGGCACACTGGCCCGCCGGCTGCGGCTGCTGGGCGTGGACACGGCGTACGAGTCGACGGACATCGGGGACCCGGCCCTGGCCGCCCGGTCCGCGGCCGAGAAGCGGGTGATGCTCAGCCGCGACCGCGGGCTGCTGCGCCGCCGGGAACTGTGGGCCGGCGCGTTCGTCTACAGCACCGGACCCGACGAGCAGCTGCCGTACGTCCTGGACCGGTTCCGGCCCGAGCTGCGCCCCTGGACCCGCTGCACAGCCTGCAACGGGCTGCTCCGCGCCGCCACCAAGGACGAGGTCGCCGACCAGCTGAAGAGCGGCACGCACCGCTCGTACGACGTGTTCGCCCAGTGCGGCGACTGCGGCCGCGCCTACTGGCGGGGCGCGCACCACGACCGGCTGGAGGCGATCGTGGAACGCGCGCTGAGCCGGGCCGCCCGGGGGAACTGAGCGGCCCGGTTCCGCTGCTTCAGCCGCCCAGGGCCGCGCTCAGCCGGTCGGGATCGGTCGTCGGCGCGTCGCAGGTGAAGTTGCGGCAGACGTACGCGGTCGGTTCACCGCCCACCAGGGGCCGGTCGGCCAGCAGCGGGAACTCGTCGCTCTCCGGCGTCCCGAGGGCGACCACCGCACCCGGGGCGGTGCCCAGAAGTGCCGTACGGTGCAGGGACGCCGTGGCCGGGTCGTCGAGCGCGGGGCCGACCACCGCGACCTCCCGCGGCCCGTCCAGCGCCGCCTCGGCGACCGCGAGCCCCCAGCCGACGAACCGCGGCACCCGCGGACCGAGCGTCCTCACCACGCCCAACGCCCTTTCCGCGGCGGTTCGGTGCGGCTCGGAGCCGGTCTGCGCCGCGTACCCGAGCAGCGCGCCCGCGGCGGCCGTCCAGCCGGACGGGACGGCGTTGTCGGTCGGGTCCTGCGGACGCCGGATGAGCCGCTCGGCGTCGGACGCCGTGTCGTACAGGGTGCCCGACCCGGGGTCGGCGAAGCGGGCCAGCACATGGTCGAGCAGCAGCCCGGCGAATTCCAGCCACACCCCCTCCCCGGTCACCGAGGCCAGCGCGAGGAAGCCCTCGGCGACATCGGCGTAGTCCTCCAGGACGCCCGCGTTGCCGCCGACACGGCCGTCCTTGCTGGTCCGGGCGATCCGGGCGTGGTCGTCGAGGTGCACGCGGACCAGCAGGTCGGCGGCGGCGACCGCGGCCTCGGTCAGGTCCGGCCGGCCGAAGTAGGCGCCGGTCTCGGCGAGCGCGGCGATCGCCAGTCCGTTCCAGGCGGCGACGACCTTGTCGTCCCTGCCGGGAGCGGGGCGTGCGCCGCGCGCCGCGAGCAGCCGCGCCCTGATCCCGTCGGGGCCGGCGATCCGGCCGGCGTCGAACACCTCGTCCTGCTGGGGCAGTCGGAGTACGGAGGCGCCCTCCTCGAAGGTGCCCTCCTCGGTCACCCCGAAGTACCGCGCGGCGAGCTCGGCGTCCTGCGCTCCGAGCACCTCACGCAGTTGCGCGGGCGTCCAGACGTAGTACGCCCCCTCGACGTGCCGCCCCGTCCCGTCGTCACTGTCGGCATCCAGCGCGGACGCGAACCCGCCCTCGGGCGTGCGCAGTTCGCGCACCATGAAGTCGGCGGTCTCCAGCGCGACCCGGCGCGCGAGCTCCGACCCGGTGGACCGCCAGAGATGGGCGTAGACGCGGCACAGCAGCGCGTTGTCGTAGAGCATCTTCTCGAAGTGCGGCACCACCCAGTCCCGGTCGACGGAGTAGCGGGCGAAGCCGCCGCCGAGCTGGTCGTAGATGCCGCCGCGGGCCATCCGCTCGGCCGTGTCCCCCGCCATCTGGAGGGCGCCCTCGGCGCCGGTGCGGGCGTGGTGCCTGAGCAGGAACTCGATCACCATGGACGGCGGGAACTTCGGCGCCCCGCCGAATCCGCCGCGCTGCGGGTCGTACTCCCTGGTCAGGCCGAGCAGCGCCTGCGCCTGCTGCTCCTCGCCGGGCAGCCGCGCGTCGCCGTAGGAGATCTCCCGCCCCGCCAGGTCCCGCACGATCTTCCCGGCGACCTCGGCGACCTCGTCCCGGCGCTCGTCCCAGGCCTGGTGCACGCCCTGGAGCAGCTGCCGGAAGGACGGCATGCCCTGGCGGGGCTCGGGCGGGAAGTAGGTGCCGAAGTAGAACGGCTCGGCGTCCGGGGTGAGGAACACGGTCATCGGCCAGCCGCCCTGCCCGGTCGCCGCCTGCACGGCCTCCATGTAGACCGCGTCCACGTCGGGGCGCTCCTCCCGGTCCACCTTGACGCTCACGAAGTGCGCGTTCAGGTAGTCGGCGGTCGCCCGGTCCTCGAACGACTCGTGCGCCATGACGTGGCACCAGTGGCAGCTCGCGTACCCGACGCTCAGCAGGACGGGCACGTCGCGCTCGCGCGCCTCGGCGAAGGCTTCGTCCGACCAGGGCCACCAGTCGACGGGGTTGTCGGCGTGCTGGAGGAGGTAGGGGGACGTCTCGTGGGCCAGTCGGTTCGGCATGGTTCCATCCTGCCCCAGTACCGGCACGACACCGCTGTACCCATGCGCCCCGCCGCCGTCCGTGACGCGGATGCCGGCTACGCGGGTGCCCCTCGCACGGACGTCCGTCGCCCGGACGCCCGTCGCCCGGACGTCGCCCCGTCCCCCCTCTCCCCGGGATACGGCGTGCACAGGGCACTCGGGCCACGCATAACCGGCAGGGGTCTCGGGGAGGGGACGGGAGGGACCCGAGGACAGCCGGGCACACCGGGTGCGGACGAGGCCGCCGGAGGGGGACGTGACATGCGGGACAGTCATCGTGCGGACGCCGAGCGGTTGTTGGCACGGGCTGTGGAGGAAGAGGTGCGCCGCTCGGGCGGGCGCACCGACGGAAAGGTGCTGCTGGCCCGGGCACGCGGCGCCCTGGACGCGATGGCGCGGACGGCTGCCGAGGAGTACGAGGCGTACACCCGTGCCCTGGACGAGGCGGCGGCCGGGCAGCTCACTTTCGGCCAGCGGTACGCCCGTGAGGGCGCCGGGACGCCACTGCTCGTGGCCGGGGTGGCCGGGGCGGCGGCCGTGATCGCCGACCTCCTCCTCGGCACCGGGACCGGGACGGCGCTCGGCGCGGGTGTGGCCGTCGGGGTGGCCGGGGCGGCGGCGACCGTGGTGAAGGTCGCGGGCGTGCATGTGCCCGCCGCCCACCACCGGGCCGGCGCGGTGAGCCAGCCGGGCGGGCCCGAGCAGCTGCGGCTGCAGTGGCTGACGGCGCTGGAGGTGCGCGGTGTCCGTCCGTTCCTGGACCAGCAGCGGATGCTGGCCGCGTCCACGGGCCCCCGGCAGAAGGGGCCCCGGCTGCGCGGCGCGGACAAGAGCGCGGCGGCCCGCGGGCGCAACGTGCTCGAGCAGTCGTTCGGGCAACTGCCCGAGCCGGTCGGGGCGTTCGCGGGGCGGCGGCGGGAGATGGCGCAGATCCGGCAGTGGGTGCAGGCCGCGCGCGCGACCACCGAGACCCTGCCGACGGTGGTGGTGCTGTACGGGGCGCCCGGCAGCGGCCGGACCACGCTCGCGGTGCGCGCCACGCACGACCTGAAGGACCACTTCCGCGGCGCCTGTGTGGTCGATCTGCGCGCCGACAGCCCCGGCGAGGCGCCGCTGTCGACCCGGGACGCCCTGCTGCATCTGCTGAACCGGCTGGGGGCGCCACGCGAGCAGCTGCTGTTCCGTGAGAGGACCTCGCCCGACCAGCAGGTCAGGCGGCTGAGCGAGCTGTACCACCAGCATGTGACGGGCATGCCGGTGACGGTCGTCCTCGACGACGCCGCGGACCCGCAGCAGGTCCGCACCCTGCTGCCGGAGCGTTCCGACAGCCTGGTCCTGGTGACCTCCCGCGCGCCGCTCGGCCTGCCCGACGACCTGCCGGCCCGGGTGTACCAGCTGCCGGTGGAGGCGCTGGACCCCGCGGGTTCGGAAGAGCTGCTGTCGTCCGCGGCCCAGGACTCCTGCGAACCGTACGACGCCGAGTCGGCCGACCTCGTCCGGGAGCTGTGCGGCGGGCTGCCGCTGGCGCTGCGGATCGCCGGTTCGTCGCTGGGCGCGCGCTCGCCGCGTGCGCTGGCCTCGGACCTGAGCGGGTACGGCCCGGTCGACCCGGTCGAGCGTGCCCTGTGGCTGCGCTACACCGACCAGCCGGACACGCTGCGGCGGCTGCTGCGCCGGCTGGCGCTGGTGGGCCGGGTCTCGCTGGGCGCCGCCGCGGCGGCCGCGGTGCTCGGCACCGACGAGGCCGAGGCGCGGCGGCACCTGGAGGCGTTGTCCCGGACCGGTCTGATCACCCCGGTGCGGCCGGGCCGCTACCAGCTGCACGACCTCGTGCGCGCCTTCGCGCTGGCCCGTCTCCTGGACGAGGAGGACCCGGCCGAGCGGACGGCGGCGCAGGAGCGGCTGATCGTGAACTACGCCGAGCTGGCCGACTCGGTGCTGCGCCTGGTCGACGGGAACATGTCGACCCGCTCGGACCGCTTCGGCCCGTACGGCTTCACGTCGCTGGACGAGGCGCTGCGCTGGCTGGACGACGAGTCGAGCTTCATCACGGCGGCGCTGCGGCACGCGGAGGGCGTGGACCAAAGGGCGGTGCTGAACCTCCTCGGCGCGCTGTGCGACTACTGCCTGTTGCGCGGCGACCTGTACCGGCTCGGGGAGATCAGCGAGCTGGCGCAGGCCGTGGACGAGGGGCTGCTGGTGCGTTCGGTGCAGTGGCGCACCGGTATCGCGGCACGTCAGCTGGGTGAGCTGGACACGGCGCGGACGACCCTGACCTCGGTGGTCGACCTGTACCGGGAGGCGCATCACGACGCGGGCGTCGCGCGGGCGCTGACCTCGCTGGGCATCACGCTGCACCACCAGGGCAACCTGACGGAGGCGTCGGCGCGGCTGCGGGAGGCGATGGACCTGCAGTCCGCGCCCCGGCTGGCCACCGACCGGGCGTGGACGATGCACGCGCTGGCCGCGGTGGAGCGCGACCGGTCCCGGCTGGCCGAGGCCCTGGACCTGCTCACCGAGTCGCTGGTGCTGCACCGGGCGGGCGAGTCCGTGCACGGCCAGGCGTGGGCGCACTTCCAGCTCGGGCAGCTGCACCTGCGGACGGGCGACGTCCCGCACGCCGAGACGGAACTGCGCACCGCGCTCGAGCTGTACGGCCGTACCCGCGACGCCCGCGGGGAGGCGTGGGCGCTGACCCAGCTGGCGCGGGCCCGGCTGGTCGCCGGGGACGCCTCACCGGCGGTGGAGGACCTGCGGCGGGCCGCCGCCCGGCACCGGGACAACGAGGATGCGCGCGGGGAGGCGTGGACGCTGTACTACCTGGGCCAGGCGCTGGAGGAGACCGGGGACCTGGACCGGGCGGTGCGCGAGCTGGAGCGGTCCCGCACCATGTTCTCCCGGATGCGGGACGTGTACGGGCTGGCCTGTGCCCGGCACCACTCGGCCCGGGTGACCCGCGACCAGCGGGCCGCGCAGACCGGCTCGCTGCGCAACTCCGGCTTCGCCCGTCAGCTGCTGGTCGACGCCCGCGCGGACTTCCAGCGCATCGGGGTGGCCCACGGCGAGGCGTGGACCTGCCTGGAACTGGCGGTCGTCGACGCGGGCAACGCCCGTACGCAGCAGGCGCTGGCCCTGTGCGACGAGGCGGCGGCGCTGTTCGCGTCCTACGGGGACCGGCGCGGGGAGGACTGGGCCCGGTTCCTTCGCTGCACCCTGCTCCCGTACGCGGCCCCCGGCGGTACGGAGGTCGGTACGGCGGTGGCCCAGGAGGAGCTGGCCCAGCTCGGCCGGACCGCGCACGCCGCCCGCGACGACAAGCTGGGCGAGTACGTGGACGCCTACCAGCTGCTGCTGGAGCGGGGGGCGAGCCTGGAGGCGGGCTGGCAGGCCTGGCGCCTGGGCATGGTCCCCAGCCGCCACTCGCGCGAGGTGACGGGGGTGGCCGTGGGGTCGCGGACACAGGGCGGCCCGGTGGGGTGACGCGGAGACCTCTGCGGGCCTGCCGGGCGCCGGCCCGCGGCGGGCGGTGCGCTCCAGAACCTCACGACCGCGTGCGCGCACCGTGCGCGACCGGCACCGGCGGTACCGCCGGTGCCGGTCGCCGGGCGCCTGCCGGGTGTGCGGGGCGAGCCTCGGCGGACGACGCCCTGGAACGATCGCCCGGAGCGGGCCGGCGGGATCCCGGCCAGGGGCCGCGTCGGCCGACGGGGCGGGACGGCCGGCCGGCGGGGCGGGCGCCCGTGTGACACGGGCCACCGTGTGACACGCGCGACCCCGCGGGGCGTCGCCGCCCCGCGTGCCGCCGCGTGGCCCTCCGGATGCCGGAGGGTCACGCGGATCAGTCCTGCTTCTCGCCTGCCGTGTCGGCGGTCGGCTGTCCGGTGTTCCCGGGTTCCGCCGCCCGGGGCCCCGCCTCGGCGAAGTCGACCCGGTTCATGTGCCGGTTCATCGACTTCATCAGACCCCAGACCGCCAGGGCCATCACCGCGAACACGACGAAGCCGAGGACACCGGGGGTGACCTTGTCCTCGTCGAGCTCGGCGAGGGTGACGAGGTGGCTCATTGCCAGGTGTGCGCTTGCGCTCATGTCAGACATTGTCGCGGATGCCCGCGAAGAGGTCGTCCTCGGGGAGGGAGGTATCGACGAGGGACTTCGCCAGCTCGTACTCCTCGGTGGGCCAGACCTCCTTCTGGATGTCCATCGGGATCCGGAACCAGCCGCCGTCGGGGTCGATCTGTGTGGCGTGCGCGATCAGGGCCTTGTCGCGGATCTCGAAGAAGTCCGCGCACGGAACGTACGTGGTGAGGGTGCGCTCCTTGCGCTCGAACTCCGACCAGCGCTTGAGCCAGTCCCCGTACGGCGACTCCAGACCCCGGTCCAGCAGCGCCTGGTGCAGCGTCTCGGTGCGGGGGCGGTTGAAACCCTGGTTGTAGTAGACCTTCAGCGGCTGGAAGGCCGGGCCGAACTCGTCCTCCGGGTAAGCCCCGGTGTCCGCCGCGCCCTCGAAGGCCACCATCGTGACCTTGTGGGTCATGATGTGGTCGGGGTGCGGGTAGCCGCCGTTCTCGTCGTAGGTGGTGATCACCTGGGGACGGAACGCGCGGATCTTCCGCACCAGCTCCCCGGCCGCCGTGTCCACGTCCTGGAGGGCGAAGCAGCCCTCGGGCAGCGGGGGCAGCGGGTCGCCCTCGGGCAGACCGGAGTCGACGAAGCCGAGCCATTCCTGCTTCACCCCGAGGATCTCCCGGGCCTCGTCCATCTCCTTCCTGCGCACCTCGTGGATGTTCTCCTCGATGTACGGATCGCCCTGCAGTCTGGGGTTGAGGATGGAGCCGCGCTCCCCGCCCGTGCAGGTCACGACCAGCACGTCCACCCCCTCGGACACGTACTTCGCCATGGTGGCCGCGCCCTTGCTCGACTCGTCGTCGGGGTGGGCGTGCACGGCCATCAGTCGCAACTGGTCAGTCAAGACTCATTCCTCAAGTCGGCAGGTCGTCAGGCGCCCCGCACACCCGGCACGCGGCCCCGTCGGCGGCCGTCCCGTGGGAGGTGTGTTCCCCGGACGTCCCGGAGGGGTGGCGGTCGGGCGGTGGGCGGAGGGCTTCTATAGTGACCGAAGCCAGGGACGAATAATTCCGGAGTCCGCCTCCGAGCCCTGCCGGAAGTACACGTCCCGTTCCTGCCGAGGAGACGACCATGAGCACGGCGAGCACGCGACCGCCCGAGGGCCGTTACGGCCGCTCCTCGGACGAACGTGCGGACCGCACCCTCAGGATCGTCGGCGCGGGTCTGGCCGCGGTCATGCTCGCCCTGCTGGGCTGGTTCGGTTACCACCACGTCGTTCAGAACGGGATCAGCGGTGAGCTGATCTCGTTCGACGCCTCAAAGACCGGGGTGCGGGTGCGTCTGGAGGTCCACAAGGACGCCGGCGTCGAGGGCTACTGCACGGTGCGGTCCCAGGCCGAGGACGGTGCCGAGGTGGGTCGCGCCGACTTCCGCTTCGGCGGGGGCGACACCCGCGTCGACAAGGTCGTCACGCTGCGCACGACGTCCCCGGGCACCTCGGCCGAGCTCCTCGGCTGCCACGCCGACTGAATCCGGCCGGACCGGTGTTGCGAGCAATACTAAGCCACTGACCTGCTAGAACAGGATTTTGGTGGCTTATGTCCTCCCTCTTCCACCGCTGAATTGTTAGGCTCGTGGTTTCGCCCATCCGTGGAGGAACATCCTTCAAGGAGGGCGAGCTTTGCATTCCCACGTACCTACGAGGAGCACCAGTGACCCAGACCAGCGAGAACGTCACCTGGCTGACCCAGGAGGCGTACAACAAGCTCAAGGACGAGCTTGAGTACCTTACTGGTCCCGCGCGTACGGAGATCTCCGCCAAGATCGCCGCCGCGCGCGAGGAGGGCGACCTGCGGGAGAACGGCGGGTACCACGCGGCCAAGGAGGAGCAGGGCAAGCAGGAGCTCCGCGTGCGGCAGCTCACCCAGCTCCTCGAAAGCGCCAAGGTCGGTGAGGCGCCGGCGGCCGACGGTTCGGTGGCGCCCGGCATGGTCGTCACGATCGCCTTCGACGGCGACGAGGACGACACGCTGACCTTCCTCCTCGCCTCGCGTGAATACGCGAGCGGGGACATCGAGACGTACTCACCGCAGTCCCCGCTGGGCGCCGGGGTCAACGGCCACAAGGTCGGCGAGAACGCGGAGTACGAGCTGCCGAACGGCAGGAAGGCCTCGGTGAAGATCCTCAGGGCCGAGCCGTACGACGGCTGACTCCAGCCGGCTCCAGCCGGCGCGTCCGCACGACCGGGACCCCGCACGCCGGAGCCCCGTATACCGGGACTTTGCACGCGGCGCGTTTCCGACCGGCCCCCGGCAGTCCTCCCCGACGGGGAGGACTGCCGGGGGCCTTGTCGTGCCGTCGGGCGGGCCGAGGTCAGCCGATGACCGTGTAGCCCGCGTCGCGCAGGATCCGGTCGACCTCGGTGCGGTGCGCCGGGCCCTTCGTCTCGAGGTGCACTTCGACCTCCACCTCCGTGAGCCCCAGCCGGGGGTCGGTCCGTACATGGCTCACGTCGAGGACGTTGGCGTCGGCCACCGACAAGGCGCCGAGAAGCGTCGCGAGGGCGCCCGGCCGGTCCGGCAGACGCAGCCGTACGGCCAGGTAGCGGCCCTGCGCGGCCATGCCGTGCCGCAGCACCCGCTCCATCAGCACCGGGTCGACGTTGCCGCCGGACAGCACGGCGACGACCGGCCCTTCGAAGGCGTCGGGACGGCTCAGCAGCGCCGCGACCGGGCTCGCCCCGGCCGGCTCCACGACCAGCTTGGCCCGCTCCAGGCACAGCAGCAGCGCGGCCGACAGCTCGCCCTCAGTGACGGTGCGGACCTCGTCCACCAGCTCGCCGACGATCCCGAACGGCACGTCGCCGGGCCGCCCCACCTTGATGCCGTCGGCCATCGTCGCCGGGTCGCGCACCGACACCGGGTGCCCGGCCGCCAGCGAGGGCGGATACGCGGCCGCGCCCTCCGCCTGCACCCCGATGATCCGTACGTCCGGCCGCAGCGCCTTCACCGCGACCGCGATCCCGGCGGCCAGCCCGCCGCCGCCCATGCCGACGACGATCGTGCGCACCTCCGGACACTGCTCCAGGATCTCCAGGCCCACGGTGCCCTGGCCGGCGATGATGTCGGGGTGGTCGAAGGGATGGATGAGCACGGCACCCGTCTCGGCCGCGTACTCCTCGGCGGCGGCCAGCGCCTCGTCGACCACCTGGCCGTGCAGGCGCACCTCGGCTCCGTACTCCCGGGTGGCGCTGATCTTCGGCAGCGGGGCGCCCTTCGGCATGAACACCGTCGAACCCACCCCGAGCAGGGAGGACGCGAGCGCGACGCCCTGCGCGTGGTTTCCGGCACTCGCGGCGACGACACCGGCGGCGCGCTGCTCCGGCAGCAGTCCGGCGATCCGGACGTACGCGCCGCGCAGCTTGAACGACCCCGTCCGCTGGAGGTTCTCGCACTTCAGGTGCACCGGGGTGCCCACCGCGCGGGACAGGTACCTGCTGCCCTCCATCGCGGTCGTCCGCGCGACGCCCTGGAGCATCTTCCGGGCACCGCGTACGTCGTCGAGGGTGACGGTGCGCAAGGAGTCAGCCGTGCCGTAGCTCATGACTCCAGCATCGCAGTTCACGGGAGACGGGCGACGCGGTGACCAACGGGTGGACCCGGCTTTGCGAAGCGTCGGTACGGCCTGCCCCCGGCCGCGTACCCTGTCCCCCAATTAGCAGCCCTTCACGAAGTGAGCCTCCGGCCATGCCCACAACACCTGACATGTCGATGGACATGACGACCGTCGGTGACCCCGGCCTCCTCGAAAAGCTGCAGCACGAGGTGGCGCTGTTCGCCCGCCGCGCCGAACAGACCCGGCTCGGCGGTGTCGGCCAGGTGCGCAACTCCATGGACCGTGCCGCCTATCTGCTGCTCAACCGCCTGGACAACGAGGGCCCGATGGGGGTCAAGGCGCTCGCCGCGAGCATGGGCATCGACTCGTCGACGGTCACCCGTCAGGTGGCCCCGCTGGTGGACACCGGCCTGGTGAAACGCACCTCGCACCCCGAGGACGGCCGGGCGGTGGTGCTCCAGCTTTCTCCGCGCGGGCAGTCGCGTCTGGAGGAAGTCCGTTCCTCGCGGCGTCAGTTGATGGCCGAACTGACGGAGGACTGGGAGCAGGAGGAGCGCGAGGCGTTCTGCGCGCTCCTCACGCGCTTCAACAGCGCGCTGTCCGCCCGGATGGCGGCACCGGCCCTGCCGGGGCAGGACGAACAGCCGGCCTCCTGAGCTCCCGAGCCGCGTCGTACGGCCCGCCGGGCCCCGTACTCGGCGGGCGCGGGGAGCGCCGCGCGGCATGCGCGGGGGAGGTCTTCGGGGCGGAGCCGCCGTCGGGGGCGGCCCCGCCCGTCGACACGGGCTCCGACGGCGCCCTCGGTGCCTGTCCGGGCCTGTCCGGCGGGGGCGTGCCAAAGACCCGTGCCGGGGTGCGGCACGCACTCCCCCAAGCTCTTCGAGCAGGGGCGCCCCGGCGGCGGCGTCGGTCGCCGATTCCCACGCCCGGCTGCTCTCCCGCGGCAGGCTTCGCCCGATCGGGGCCCCATGCGCGAAAGGGGCCCCGTCGCGCCGACGTCCTCCGCGCCTCGCAGCCGCGCGCATCAGCCACCGCTCGGCCCAGCCGGGCAGGCCTCAGCGGCCGAGCGCCTGCTGGAGGTCCTCGAGCAGGTCGTCGATGTTCTCGATGCCGACGGAGAGGCGGACCAGGTCGGCGGGGACCTCGAGGGCGGAGCCCGCGACGGACGCGTGCGTCATCCGTCCGGGGTGCTCGATCAGCGACTCGACGCCGCCCAGGGACTCGCCGAGCGTGAACACCTCGGCCCGGTTGCAGACCTCGACGGCCGCCTCCTCGCCGCCCTCCACACGGAAGGAGACCATGCCGCCGAAGGACCGCATCTGCTTGGCGGCGACCTCGTGGCCGGGGTGCTCGGGCAGCCCCGGGTAGAGGACGCTCGTCACGCGCGCGTGCCTGCTGAGCATGTCGGCGACCCTGGTGGCGTTCTCGCTGTGCCGGTCCATGCGCACGGAGAGCGTCTTGGCGCCACGCAGCACCAGCCAGGAGTCGAACGGCCCGGCGACCGCGCCCATCGCGTTCTGGTGGTAGGCCAGCTCCTCGCCGAGCTCCGCGTCACCCGTGACCAGGGCACCGCCGACGACGTCCGAGTGGCCGCCCATGTACTTGGTCAGGGAGTGCACGACGACGTCCGCGCCGAGCGCGAGCGGCTGCTGGAGATATGGGGTGGCGAAGGTGTTGTCGACGACGAGGCGGGCGCCCGCGTCCCGGGCGACCTGGGCGACGGCGGCGATGTCGGTGATGCCGAGCAGCGGGTTGGAGGGGGTCTCCACCCATACCGCCCTGGTCTTCGGGGTGAGGGCGGCCCGGACGGCGGCCGGGTCGCTGGTGTCGGCCACCGACCACTCCACGCCCCAGCGGGCGACGACCTTGGCGAACAGGCGGAACGTGCCGCCGTACGCGTCGTTCGGGATCACCACGTGGTCGCCGGGGGTGAGCAGCGTACGCAGCAGGCAGTCCTCGGCCGCCAGCCCGGACGCGAACGCGAGGCCGCGGCGGCCGCCCTCCAGGGCCGCGAGGTTCTCCTCCAGCGCGGTCCTGGTCGGGTTGGCGCTGCGGCTGTACTCGTAGCCGCCGCGCAGACCGCCGACACCGTCCTGCTTGTACGTGGACACCTGGTAGATCGGCGGGACGACCGCGCCCGTCAGGGCGTCGGCCGTGTTGCCCGCGTGGATCGCGAGCGTCTCGAAGTGCTGGCTGATGTGCGTGTCGCTCATGTGCACCGAGGGTAGTCCGCCCGCGCCCCCGATGCCGGAAGTCCGGTTGTCCACAGGTCCGGCACCACGTTGGCCAAGTGACGGCGCGATCTGGTTCGCTTGAGTCATGGAGATTCTCTTGGTCCTGCTCGCGGTGGTCATGATCGGCTTCGTGGTGCTGCCGTTCCTCAGGCGCCGGCGCGGCGGGATCACGCAGGTACCGGCCGGACACCCCGACGCGGCGGACCCCGCCGGGTACGGCTTCGCCCTCGAGGAGGAGCTGGACGTCCGCATGCCCGGCCCCGACCAGGACCTGCTGGACGTCCTGGACCTGGTGCAGCGCACCCAGGACTACCGCGGGGCCCAGCAGTTGCTGGCCGGCACCGAGGCGACGAGCGAGCTGCGCTGGCAGCGCGTGCAGGCCTTCGCGGGCGCCGCCTCCCTGGAGCTCGCCGCGCGGCCCGGCGGGGCGGCCGGTGAGTCCCCGGGCGGGCAGTGGCTGCGGGTGTGGCGCGCGGAGGCGCCCAAGGACGCGGGCGGTGCGGCGGTGCACGCCGAGTTCCTGGTGCAGCAGGCGTGGCGTACGGCGGCGCCCGGGACGGACGAGTTCCGGATCATCATGGAGGAGGCGAAGGCGGCGTGTGGCGAGGCGGCGCTGCTGGCCCCCGGTGACCCGGTCCCGTACATCGTGGAGTTGTCGGTGGCCCGCGGACTGGCTTACGAGCGGGCGGACTTCGAGCAGGTCTGGCTGAGGATCCTGGACCGCGCGCCGGCCCACATGGGCGCGCACCTGGCCGCGCTGCACTACTGGTGCGAGAAGTGGCACGGCTCGCGGGAGCTGGCGAACTCGTTCGCGGAGGCCGCGGCGGCACGGGCGCCGCAGGGGTCGCTGCTGGCCGCGATGCCGCTGTTCGCGGTGTTCGAGCACCTGCCGGAGGTGAACCTGGTCAGCGGTTTCTACCAGAGCCAGGTGGTGACGAAGGCGGTCCACGGCGCGCTGCACGCGGTGCACGCGGCCCGCCCGGACGACCCGATGGCGGCCCATGTCCGGCATCTGCTGGTCTTCTTCCTGGTCCGCGGTGAGCGCTGGGCGGAGGCCATGGACCAGCTGATACACATCGACGGCCATGTCGGCGCGCTCCCCTGGACCCTGTCCTCCGATCCCGCCGCGGAGTTCGCGGTCTACCGGGCCCTGGCGGTCGCGGGGTACGAGGCCAACGGTGGCAGCCCGGCGACCCTGCCGCAGTGAGGACGGCGGACGCCGACCGTCCCGGGCCCCGGCGCGCCGCGGCGCGCCGGGGCCCGGATCCCGGCTTCGTCCGCCGGGCCGTACCGGCCCGCGTCGGGCCGCGTGTCAGATCGTCGCCGTGTCGATCACGAAGCGGTAGCGGACGTCGCTGTTCAGCACCCGCTCGTAGGCCTCGTTGATCTCGGTCGCACCGATCAGCTCGATCTCCGCGCCGATGCCGTGCTCGGCGCAGAAGTCCAGCATCTCCTGGGTCTCCCGGATACCGCCGATACTCGAACCCGCGAGGGTCTTGCGTCCGGCGATCACCGAGAAGAGGTTGAGCGAGACGGGCTGCTCGGGGGCTCCCACGTTCACCAGCGCGCCGTCCGTCCGCAGCAGCGACAGGTACGCGTCGAGGTCGAGCGGCGCGGACACCGTGGAGACGATCAGGTCGAAGGTCCCGCGCAGCGTCTCGAACGTGGCCGGGTCCGCGGTGGCGTAGTAGTGGTCGGCGCCCATCCTCAGGCCGTCGTCCTTCTTGCGCAGGGACTGCGACAGCACCGTCACCTCGGCACCGAGCGCGTGCGCGATCTTGACGCCCATGTGGCCGAGGCCGCCGAGTCCGACGATCGCCACCTTCTTGCCCGGCCCGGCGTTCCAGTGCCTGAGCGGGGAGTACGTGGTGATGCCGGCGCACAGCAGCGGAGCGGCCACGTCGAGGGCGAGCCCGTCGGGAACACGGACGACGTAGTTCTCGTCGACGACGATCTTCTGCGCGTAGCCGCCCTGGGTCGGCTCGCCGTCCCTGCCGATGCCGTTGTACGTCATCACGGAGCCGTTCGCGCAGTACTGCTCCAGACCGGCCCTGCAGTTGTCGCACTCACGGCAGGAGTCGACCATGCAGCCGACGCCCACCCGGTCGCCGGCCTTGAACCGGGTGACGCCGGGGCCGGTCTGCGACACCACTCCGGCGATCTCGTGGCCGGGGACCATCGGGAAGATCGCCTCGCCCCAGCCCTCGCGGGCCTGGTGGATGTCCGAGTGGCAGATGCCGGCGAACTCGATGTCGATCAGGACGTCGTACTCGCCCACCTCGCGCCGCTCGATGGTGGTGCGCTCCAGCGGAGCCTTGGCGGCGGGTGCGGCGTACGCGGCAACAGTGGTCATGCCGGGGTTCTCCTAGGAAGGTGGGGCCGTGCCCGGCTGCCTTCTTCGGCCGGGCACGGCCCCAGCCTGCCCCCGCGGCCGGGGTTTACCCAGGCCACCGCCTTGCCTAGGTTGGCTGTGCGTACTACTGGTGGGGACAGGCCGGCAGGCGTACGACCGGCAATACTGGACGTATGGACGAGCAGACCGACCCCGTGCCCGCGTCCGCCCCCGCGACCGGCCCCTCGACCGGCCGGGGCGGCGGTCTGGACCCGCGGACGGAACTGAGCGAGTTCCTGCGTACCCGGCGGGCCCGGCTGAAGCCCGAGGACGTGGGGCTGCCGGACCTCGGGCGGCACCGGCGGGTGCCCGGGCTTCGCCGGGAGGAGCTGGCGCAGCTCGCCGGGGTGTCCGTGGCGTACTACACGCGCCTGGAGCAGGGCAACGGGCGGAACGTTTCCGCGGAGGTGCTCGACTCGATCGCGCGTGCCCTGCGTCTCACCGGTGCCGAACACTCCCACCTCGTGCATCTGGCGAAGCCGAAGCAGCAGAGGAGGAAACAGCAGCCGCGCACCCAGCAGACGCGGGCGACGCTGCGACAGCTGCTGGACACGATGGACGCGGTCCCCGCCTACGTCGCGGGTCGCCGTTCGGACATCCTGGCCTGGAACCGGATGGCCGCCGCGGTCTTCGGCGACTGGGGCGCCCTGCCGCCGCAGGAGCGGAACTGGGCGAGGCTCGTGTTCCTCGACCCCGGGTACCGCGAGCTGTTCGTGGAGTGGGACCAGAAGACGTCCGACATGGTCGGCTTTCTGCGGTGGGACGCGGGCTGCCATCCGGACGATCCCCGGCTGGCCGCGCTGGTCGGGGAGCTCTCCGTGAAGAGCGAGGAGTTCCGGCGGCTGTGGGCCGCGCACGACGTCAAGGAGAAGAGTCACGGCGTCAAGCGCGTCCGGCATCCGCTCGTCGGTGAACTGACCCTGTCCTTCGAGACGTTCCGGCTGGTGGACGACAGCGAGCAGCAGCTGGTCACCTATCACGCCGAGCCGGGTTCGCCGTCGGCCGAGGCGCTGCGGCTGCTGGGGAGCTGGGGAGCGGACGCGAGGCGGGCGGCGGACGTCTCGCCCCGGTCGCACTGAGAGTCCGCGGCCGGGTGTCACCCCGAGAACGCGGAGGGCCCGCCGGAAGCCGTGCTTCCGGCGGGCCCCGCCCGGTGCTCAGCGATGGGCCGGCGGGCGGCTCACCCGCTGCTCACCCGGCTCTCACTTGCCGTAGTAGGCGTTGTAGACCGAGAGCGTCGACTTGTTGCCCTTCTTGTCGGCGATCTTGGCGCGGAAGGAGATCGCCTTCCCCTTCGCGGGGTTCTTGACGGTGATCTTCCCCTTCTTGACGTCGGTCTTCTTCCAGGTCTTCCCGTAGTCGTAGGAGACCCACACCGCGAGCGACTTGAGGTTCTTGCCCTTGGCCGCTCCCTCGACGGTGACCGGGAAGGTGGCCTTCTTGCCCGCCGTGACCTTGCTGTCCAGCCCGGTGACCGCCTGGAAGCGGGCCGTGGAGGCCGGCAGTTGCCTCAGGTCGGAGGTCTTCTTGGAGCGGAAGGTCCAGCTCGCGTCGATGCGGGTGGACGCGGCGGCGACCTTGGCGCTGCGCTTGACCGAGGTCGTCAGCCGGTAGGAGGCGTCGGCGGAGGGCGCCTTGAAGCTCTTCTCCCCGAACAGCGGGTCGTCGTGGGAGCCGACCTTGGTGCCGTTGCGGTACAGGCTGGTGGTGACCGAGGTGAACTGCGAGGAACCGGGATTGCCCTTGCCGTCGGCGAACAGCGGGAGGAACCCGTAGATGTCGTTGCCCTCGCGGAAGAGACCGTAGTCCGAGGTGACACGCGGTCCGAAGACGGCCGTGTTCACGGTCCTGGAGTACTTCTTGCCGGCCTTGAAGGTGAAGGCGTCGCCGAGGACGTGACCGGAGTCGGTGATCGGCCAGCCCTCGGCGTCGACGCCGCCCTGCTGCTCGAAGTCGAGACCCCACTGCACGCCGCCCTTGGTGGACAGGTACAGGGTGCGGGTGCCGGGCAGGGCCTGCGGGAGGCCTACCGAGGAGGCGGAGTAGCTGCCCGGCAGCCAGCCCGTGGCGCTGAGCGCGCCCTTCTTGCCCTTCGCGGCGGCGCCCATGGCGACCTTCACCGTGGCCAGTTCGGCCGCCTTGTAGGCGCGGGTGTAGCCGGTGGCGAGCTTCTTGACCTTGCCGCCGGCGACGGTGCTGTACTGCGCCTTGGAGCCCTTGCTCCAGTGGGCGTCCCACTGCTGGCTCAGCGAGCCGTCGGTGATCTGCGGGCCGAGGTGGGCGGAACGGAAGTTGTCGTACGACTCCAGCCACCAGGCGAAGCCGTGGACGGAGTTCCTCGTCTCCACCGAGTAGTCGGCCGAGGCGAACTCCGGCCTGGCCGCCTTGTCCGGCACGCTGATCTTCACCGGCTTGGCCTTGCGGGCGTCCAGCATGACCGTGGTCTTCTTGGTGACGCTCAGCTTCGGCTGGGCGAGCCAGTCGGCGCCCTCGAACTTCTCCGGGTCGGAACCGGCGAACACCGCGGTGTCCACGACGTAGTCGCCCTTGGGAACCCGGAGGGTGACGGTGCCGTCGGCGTCGTAGGGCATGAACCACTCGCCGGCCGCCGCACCGGTGAGGCCGTCCAGGCTGGCGGAGTAGTCGGCGGTCGCCCTGCCGTCGCGGCCGAGGACCTTGAGCGTCACGTCGTAGGACTCGGCCTCCCGCTCCACGCCCGCGGCCGTGCGGACGCTCTGGCCGCCACCGGTGGCGACCACGTGGGCCGAGTACGCGCCGTCGGTGGTACCACCGAGCCTGGTGTCGACGGTGAGGTCGACGGAGGCCTTGCCGCCCGCGGGGACCGTCACCGTGGTGGCGCCCAGGGTGAAGAAACCGGCCGGTGCCGCCTTGCCCTTGGGGTTGGTGGCGGTGGACGTCAGCTTCAGGGTGACGTCCTTGGTACCGAGGTTGCGGTAGGTCAGCGGCTTGGTGACCGGCTTGTCGTCGGTGTGCGGCCACTGCTGGAGACCGAAGCTGACCGAGACCGGCTCGGCGATCACCGTCTGCTGGACGGCCTTGTCGACCTGGACCCGCCCGGAGCCCTGCTCGAACGCCGTGTACGCGCCGCCCTTGGTGGACCCGGTGAGCGCGCCCTTCAGCTCCGTGTGGGTCCAGTCGGGGTGCTGCTGCTTCAGGAGCGCGGCAGCGCCCGCGACATGGGGGGTCGCCATCGACGTGCCCGAGATGGACATGTAGCCGGCCGGCTTCTCGCCGACCTCCTTGGCGATGTCGTTCCCCTTCGCCGAGGCGGCCGTGATGTCGACGCCGGGCGCGGTGACGTCCGGCTTGACGGCGCCGTCGCCGACGCGGGGGCCGGTGGAGGAGAAGTCGGCGAGCTTGTCCCTGTCGTCGACGGCGCCCACGGTGAGGGCGGCGTCGGCGCTGCCGGGCGAGCCGATCGACTCGGGGCCCTCGTTCCCGGCCGCGATGGCGAACAGGACGCCCTTCTCGGCGGAGAGCTTGTTGACCGCCGCCTCCAGCGGGTCGATCTCGGCCGTGTCCCGGCCGCCCAGGCTCATGTTGACGACGTCGGCGCCCTGCGCGGCCGCCCACTCCATGCCGGCCAGGATGCCGGAGTCGTCACCGAAACCGGAGTCGTCGAGGACCTTGCCGTTGAGGACCTCGGCACCGGGTGCGACGCCCTTGTACTTGGCTCCGCCCTTGGCACCCGTACCGGCCGCGATCGCCGCGACGTGGGTGCCGTGGCCGACCTTGTCGCCGGTGTTCGACGAGCCGGTGAAGTTCTTGGACGCGGTCACCTGGCCCTTCAGGTCCGGATGGGTCGCGTCGACGCCGGTGTCCAGGACGGCGATCCTGACGCCCTTGCCGTCGTAGCCGGCGGCCCACGCCTTGGGGGTGCCGATCTGCGCGACCGACTTGTCGAGGGACGCCTTGCGGACGCCGTCGAGCCAGACGTGGGCGATGCCGGACGCCGTCCTGTCGCCGTCGGTGACCGCCTTCCACAGGTCGGGCGTGTCCTCGTGCGGGGTCTGCACGGCGTCGGCGTTCAGGACGCCGAGGGTCCGACGGAGCGTGCCCGCGTCGCGGACGTCGGACTTCGCGGCGGCGGCGCGGCCCTGGTAGCCGACGATGACCTTCAGGCCGCGCTGCTGGGAGCGGCGGGTGGAGGCCTTGCCGAGTTCGGTGATGTCGAAGAGCCGCCGGTCGAGCCGGCCGCTCGCGATCAGCCGGGCGGCGTCCGCCGGGAGTACGTGGGTGTGGCCGCCGGACCTGCGGATCTGGACGGGTATGTGTTCCCGCCCCTTGGCCCGCTCCAGGCCGACGACGCGGCCCTTGGCGTCCACGGCGACCCGGTCTCCGGTGATGAGGGTGATGCGGTGCTTGGTCTTCGGCGAGGACGGCGCCCGGGCGGCGGTGCCGGTCGCGGTACCGGCTGCTCCGTTCTCGGCCGGACTCGCCTCCGTCCGTTCGCCGTTCGCCGACGCCGGGCCGGTCATGCCCGCCACGAGCGCCACGGCTGCTGCCGTGGCGACCGTGGCCGCACCCGTCACGCGCGTTCTTTTGACGTGTCTGCGCAAGGTTCCCCCTAGCGGATGTTCCGGGAGTTTTCCCCATCACCCGGCCGGGGGTGGTCTCGTACGCGTGTGCGCAGCCCCCCGGGTCACGCAGTATGCCGAGGGGTGATCGATCGGCTCAAGGGGTTACGGAGGGGATCGCGGAGTTGACGGGTAGTCGTGGGGTGGCTGTGACGTCACCGCCGTAACTCCGTTACCGGACCGATGGGTTGGCGGGACGGCGACGGAGCGCGGGCGAGTGCCGGGGCGGGCGTGCACGCGAGGGCGCGGGAGCCGTTTCCGGGCGGCCCCGCCCCGGGCCCCGCCGCTCGCCACCTCGTTGTCAGTGGCCGGGGATAGCTTCGGTCGTGTCGCGCCGACGTGGCGTTGACGTCCGCTTTCGCATGCAGGGGAGATGGTGCGTTGTCCGTCTGGGAGAAGTCGAGCACGGCGCGGGTGGTGGCGCCCGCGAGGCCGCGGAAGCTGTCCAAGGTGCCGTTCGTCGAGCTGGCGGACGGCCGGCTGCAGGGGGTGGTCTCCAGCGGGTCGGACATCGGGCGTGTGTACGTGTCGTCCGTCGCCGCCGGTACGTACACGTTCGCGTGCAGCACCAACAACAACCGCCCCTGCGGCGGCGCGCACGGCATGTTCTGCAACCACATACGGGCACTGGTCGACGAGGCCGTGCTGCAGTACGGCGCCGAGCGCGTGGCCCGCTACCTGAAGGTCGAGGTGGAGGGCGGTGAGCCGGACGCGCACTCGGTGACCTCCGCCATGGTCGTCGCGCGGCCCGCGCAGGGCGACACCTCGGCCGCGGCACCCGTGTTCAGCCGGTTCCTGCGACACCTGGCGTATCTCGAACTCGCTCCGACCACCGCGCCGTTGCCCGAGATGCAGTGGTTCCCGACGACGAGGGCGGTGGCGTGATGCGTGCCGATCTGCTGTCCGACGCCGTCGACGGCCTGGACGAGGCCCTCGCGGCCGTGGACGCCTTCGACGCGGCGCTCGTCGCCGGTCTGCTCCGGCCGCAGCCCGAACAGGCCGCCGGTGTGGTGGGGCTGGCCGACGCCGTCGCCGGGACGCCACTCGCCGCGCGCGTCGCCGAGGCGGCCGACAAGGCGGTGGCCGGCACCGCGGGCGAGGACCACTTCGTCGCCCTCGCCGCCGCCCGGGCCGCCCTGCTCGGTTCGGTGCACGACGCGCTGACCGCCCGCGTCACGGAGGTCGTCGGCCGGCCCGTCGCCGAGGAGGCCGCCCCGGCCGGGGCAGGCGGCGCGGACCGTGCCGCGAACCTCCTCACCGCCGCCCGCAGCTGGTTGAGCGACCTCGCGCGCACCGGCTGGCAGGGCATCGACCACGAACTGGTCGGCGGTGCCGCGCCCGTCGTCTCCGCGATGCTGCCGGACCCGGCGCTGCGCCGGCAGGCCACGCTGCTGGACGGATTCGCCGCCGAACTCGCCGCGTCCTGTCCGGGGGCCACCCTGGAGCGGATTCCGGTGCGCCGGTGGGCGGACCTCTGGTCGCGGGCCCTGCTCCTGACGCTGCCGGGTGCGACCGGCGCCCCCGCGGCGGACACGGCCACCGGCCGCCTGCTGCCGCTCGGGATCGACGTGCAGGAGCACGCGACCGCCGTGCAGGCCCAGGTCCACGCGGTGTTCGAGCCCGCCGACGGCACCGCGCCCCGGCTGGTGCGGGCCGCCGCGTCCGCCCCGAAGCCCGACACCGTCGTCGGGGCGGGCCTGTGGCAGTTGCTGCGCCCGCACCTGTCCCTGCTGGCCGCGGCCGGCGAGGGCCGCTCGATGGACCTCGACGCGATGCCCGTCACCGCCGAGGGCGACCTGATCTGGGACGACGCGCACGCCCGGACGGGCGAACCGGCCGACGCCTTCGTCACCGCGCGCGTGGCGCTGCCGACGGCCGCCGCGCCAATCACAGCGCCCCTGGACCGGCATCCGGCCCGGATCGCCGTCCCCGTCCTGCTGGAGGGGTACGAGGCGGAGCAGGACGACGACGGGACGGTGTTCCTGATCGCCGGGCACCGCCTGGCGATCGACACCGACCGGATGCCGGCCGCCGGACCGCTCACCGCCGAGGCCGTCGCCGCGTCCGGCGCGTGCGTCGGGCTGCTCCGGTGGGACGCCGGGGAGTTCCACGTCCAGCCGCTGGCCGTGGAGAGGACGGTGCGCAAGAAGGCCGTCGCCGTGCACGCCGGGGCGTGGGCCGGGGGCACCGCCGACAAGGCCGGTGTCCGTGCGGAGAAGGCCGCCACCGGCGCCGTCGACGCGCTGCGTGAACGAGCCGGAAGGCTGCTGCGGAAATGACCGACCTCACTCCCGTACCGGCCGCCGGTCCCCGCACACCGGCCGGGCCCCGCGAGGCCGCCGTGCCCGACCCGCACGACAACCGCCGCCAGGTGCTCTACTGGCGGCTGCTGGCCCGGCTGTTCGACCCCGAGGAGCAGGCGTCGCTGGAGTCGGCGAGCCTGGCCGTGGTGGAGGACGTCGGGCTGCCGTCAGCGCTGCTCGACCCGGGCGCCTCCGTGGACTCCGTGGTGCAGCGGCACCCGGAGCTGGCCGCCGAGTTCGACGGTCTGATGACCCCCGGGCCCGAGGAGGAGGACGCCCGCGACCGGGCCGCCGAAGTGCGGCGCGCGGCCCTCGTCTCCAAGGTCCTGCTGAACGTCTTCTCCACCGGCTCCGGCGCCGTCACCGCCGAGCAGCTGGCCCGCTGGCAGTCCGACGCGGGCCGGCTGGAGCGGGCACTCGGCTGCCGGCCCGGCGACCTGCGGGGCGGCCGCGCCGGCGCGGGCGGCCGGGGGGCCGCCCCCATCGGTACCGGCGGGGGCGGGCGCACTCCCGACCTCAGCCGGCTGATCCCGGTCATCGGCCCGGAACTCGGCTCCATCGAGGCCGGTCTGGTCAAGCGGATGCGGCTGCGCGAGGTGCTGGCCGACCCGCGGCTGGCCGCGCGGCTGACCCCGAGCATGTCCCTGATCGAGCAACTGCTGCGGGACAAGGACAACCTCTCCGGCGTGGCCCTGGCGAACGCCAAGTCGCTGATCCGCCGCTACGTCGACGAGGTCTCCCAGGTCCTGCGCACCCAGGTGGAGAAGTCCACGGTCGGCGACATCGACCGGTCCGTCCCGCCGAAACGGGTCTTCCGCAACCTCGACATCGACCGCACCATCTGGAAGAACCTCACCAACTGGAGCCCGGAGGAGGAGCGGCTCTACGTCGACCGCCTCTACTACCGGCACACCAGCCGCAGGACGACCCCGCAACGGCTGATCGTCGTCGTGGACCAGTCGGGCTCCATGGTCGACTCGATGGTCAACTGCACCATCCTGGCCTCCATCTTCGCCGGTCTGCCGAAGGTGGACGTCCACCTGATCGCCTACGACACCCAGGCACTGGACCTCACCCCCTGGGCGCACGACCCGTTCGAGACCCTGCTGCGCACCAAGCTCGGCGGCGGCACGGACGGCACCGCGGCCATGGCGCTCGCCCAGCCGAAGATCGCCGAGCCGCGCAACACCGTCGTGGTGTGGATCTCCGACTTCTACGAATGGCGCACCGACGAGCTGTTCGAGAGCATGTCCGCCATCCACCGCTCGGGCGCCAGGTTCATCCCGGTCGGTTCGGTGACCAGCGCCGGGCGCGGCAGCGTCAACCCGTGGTTCCGGGAGCGCTTCAAGGACCTCGGCACGCCGGTGATCTCCGGCCACATCAAGAAGCTCGTGCACGAGCTCAAGACGTTCCTCACCTGATTCCGCCTGATCCCCCGCACCCGAACCTCTCTTTCTCGAGCCCCGAACGGAAAGGCCCCCACCCGATGTCCGACCTGCTGCGCGCGCCCGCCGAGATCAAGTACGCCGAGGAACTGGACTGGCTGGAGTCGGTCGACGACGGCCCCAAGCCGTTCTCGTGGCGGCTGTCGCCGAAGATGGTCCGGCTGTTCGTCCTGGGCTCCGAGCGCTCCGACGGCCTGGACCGGGAGATCTCCCAGAAGTGGTTCGGCGACCGGAGTTTCGTCGAGCGTTCCATCGTCACCCTCGCCTCCGACCGCGGCCTGCTCCTGATCGGCGACCCCGGCACCGGCAAGAGCTGGCTGGCCGAACTGCTGTCCGCCGCGATCAGCCGCAACTCCACGCTCGTGGTGCAGGGCACGGCCGGCACCACCGAGGACCACATCAAGTACTCCTGGAACGTGTCCATGGTCATCGCCAAGGGCCAGTCCAGGGAGTCGATGATCCCGTCGCCCATCATGACCGCGATGGAGACCGGGTCGATCGGCCGCTTCGAGGAACTGACCCGCTCCACCAGCGACGTCCAGGACGCGCTGATCTCCATCCTGTCCGAGAAGTACATCTCGGTGCCGGAGCTGGAGAGCGGAGGCAGCGACAACATCGTCTTCGCCAAGCCCGGCTTCTCGATCATCGCCACCGCCAACAGCCGCGACCGCGGGGTCAACGACCTCTCGTCCGCGCTCAAGCGCCGCTTCAACTTCGTCCGCATCCCGGTGATGACGAACAAGAAGAGCGAGACGGAGATCGTCCGCTTCCGCACCGAGGAGCTGCTGCGCCGTCATTCGATAGAGCTGGAGGTGCCGCCGACCCTGCTCGACGTGCTGCTGCAGAGCTTCGCCGACCTGCGCGCCTCCGCCGCCGCGGCCGGCAGCGACGACGAGAAGCTGGAGTCCGCGCTGTCGACGGCCGAGCAGATCGGTGTGCTGGAGGACGCCGTCCTGCACAGCAACTTCTTCGGCGAGCGCGCGCTGACCGCCCGTTCCCTCGCCTCCTCGCTCGTCGGCTCCCTCGCCCGCCGCGAGCCGGAGGACCTGGCCATCCTCAACAAGTACCTGCACGGTGTCGTCGAGCCGCGCAGCAAGGAGCAGGGCGGCTCGTGGCCCGAGTTCCTGGAGGGCGGCCGGGACGCGATCGCGACGCTGTCATGAGTGCCGCGCCCGAGAGCGCGCCCGCGAGCGCGCCCGTCGTGGGGGAAAGCACGTTCGCGGGGCTCCGCGGCCAGCTCCACGAGGCCGCGACCACGTTCGCCGGCGGGCCGGACGCCCTGGAGGGCATCCTCCTCGGCATGGTCGACGACGTGGACCGCGCGGTGCGCGAGCCGCTGGAGATCTTCCCCGTCTGCCACCACTCGCCCGCCTCGGCTCTCGCGATGGCCCGCCGGCTGCGCGAGAAGCAGCCCAGGGTGGTGTACCTGGAGCTGTGCGAGGACATGGCGCCGCTCCTCACCGAGCTGCGCAACTGCCGCCTGCCGGTGGCCGTCCAGGCGTTCGCGAACGAGGTGGACGGCTTCCCGCCCGAGTGGGCGCCGCTGTCGGTGGTCGCGCCGATCACCGAGGCGTCCGCCGAGTACCAGGCGATCGCGTACGCGCTGGACACGCCGGGTGTGGAGCTGGTCCTCGTCGACCGGTCCTCCGACCACGTCTTCCAGTGGGACAGCCGCGGCCGGCCCGCCGCGGAGGCGGAGGCCGCCGCCGACGCGGACGCGGCGGACCCCGACGACGCCACCCTGGCGGCGCTGCACGGCGAGGCCGTCGGCGTGGAGATCGGCGACCTGCGGCCGCGCTTCGCCGAACTGGAGGAGCACCTGCTGCGGCACGGCAGGGTGCGGCACTGGTCGGAGTGGTGGCACCAGTACGTCGAGCTGCCGCTCGGCGACGGCGACCACGACACCTACCGCCAGGTGATGCTCCTCATCGGCAGCCTGTTCCGGCGGCTCGCCCCCGGCGACCCGTCGCGGGTGCGGACCGACGAGGACCGCGAGCGGTACATGTGGACCCGGATGCGGGAGCACCTGGCCGCGACCGGCACCGACCCCGAGGACTGCCTGTACGTCTGCGGCGCGTTCCACGCGGCCAGCAGGGTGGAGGAGTTCGGGGTGGCCGGTTCCGGCACGTACGAGATCTCGCCGCGCTCCGCCACCGTCTGGCAGCACGGGCTGATCCCGTCCAGTCACGCGGCGATCGAGGCGCAGTTCGCTCTCGCCGCCGGCTCGGTGTCCATCGCGGCGGCCGAGTGGGCGAAGAGCCTCAGGCGCACCCGGGTCCGGCCGTACCGGCTGGCGGGCCAGGCCGGTACGAGGAAGTCCCGGGCGAAGCAGACCGCCGTACCGGCGGCGGGGACGTCGCGGCCGGCCTCGACGGACAGGCTGTCCGGCTTCCTGGGCCGGGCACCGGTCCTGGACCCGCTGGACGAGGCCGAACTGCTCGGCTGGTGCGTGGACATCGTGAGTGCGGCCAGGCGAAGCGGCTATCTCGCCTCCACGGCCGACGCGATCGCCGTCTTCGAGACGTCGATCCTGCTCGCCGGGATGCGGGGCCGGGCCAGGCCCACGCCGTACGACTTCCAGGACGCGGCGGTCACCTGCATCGAGAAGGACGCGGTGCCGGGGCGGCGGGACGTGCGGCGGCTCGTCGAGATCATGATGGGCGGCGACCGGATCGGCCAGGTCGGCTACGACTCGCTGCCGCCGCTGGCCCGCGACGTGCACGACCGGCTGGAACCACTGGGACTGAAGCTCCAGCAGCGGGGCGTGCGGCGGGCCCTGCTGGACATGGCGTCCCAGCCGGAGCTGCGGGCCTGTTCCGACGTGCTGTGGATGCTGCGCCGGCTGCTGCCGCAGGGCGCGGCCCGGCCCATCATGGGCGAACGCGCGCTCGGCGAGCGGTCGATCCAGGAGTCGTGGGACCTGGCGCTCGGCACCCACCAGCGGGCCCTCATCGAGCTGGGCTACGAGGGTGTCGGCATCGAGCAGGTGCTGGAGCAGCGCCTGCGCCGCGCCGCGTACGCGCCGCGGGCGACGGCGGCGACGGTCCTGGAGGCCGTCGAGGACGCGGCGCTGTACCTGGGCGGCCGGCGCCTGGCCGACGAGCTGGGCACGCGCGCGCTGGAGGTCCTGGCGTCCGAGCGCAGTGTCGACGGCGCGCCGGAGGTGCTGCGCCGGGTGCGCAGGCTGCTCGCGTACTACCGGACGAGCGAGCCGGTGCTGCCGCCGTGGATCGAGTCCTTCGTCAAGGCCGGTTACGCGCACTACTGCACACTGCTGCCGACCGCGTTCGCCGACGAGGACGCGACGGTGGGTCAGGTCGCGGCGATGCTGGGCTTCCTGTTCGGCATGGAGAGCCTGGCGCTGTCGCTGGGCTGCGACAGGGCGCAGCTGGAGCTGGCGGTCGCGCAGTCCCACCCGGAGGACCCGTCGAAGACGGCCCTGCTGTGGGCGGCGCAGGTGCAGCTCGGCACCCTCTCCCGCGAGCGGTTGCGGGCGCAGTGCGACGAGCTGCTGGCCAACCCGCTGGTGGTGCCCGCCTATCCGCGCTACCTGAGCGGCTTCGTGCACGCGCTGGAGCCGGTGCCGGGCCTGGCGGACGTGGTCGTCGAGGCGGTGTCGAACGCGTTCGGGCGGCTGCCCGACGCGGTGCTGCTGCCGTGGCTCCCGACGTTGATCAGCACCCTGCGGTCGGGTGCGGCGGACCTCGCTCCGCTGCTGATCCGCGAGGCCGGGCGGATCTTCCCGAGCCGGCTCGCGGCGCTGGACGCGTGGATCCCGCCGTGGCGGGCACCGGCACCAGTCCCCGTACGCCGCGCGGCACGGGCGGGGCAGGGGGCGGCCGACGTCCGCCGGGGCGCCGCGCTGGCACCGGCGCATCCCGCCACGTTCGACGCGCTGGCGGCGCTGCTGGGCTGCACGGAGGGCTGGGCCCCGGCCGCCGCCCCGACCGCACCGCCGGGGATGGCACTGTTGACGGCACACCCGGCGACCTGCGACGCGGTGGCGGACCTGCTGGGCTGCGCCGAGGGCTGGGCCCCGGCCACCGCCCCGCCGTCTTCGGCAGGCGCGGCCCTCCCGGCCCGTCACCCGGACTCGGCAGCAGCACTCGAGTCCCTCCTCGCCGGTACCTGAACGACGGGGCGGCGCCACTGCCCGAGGGCCCCGCCCCGGCCAGGGGCACGCCCCCGGTCGCGAAGCCACAGAGCCGCACGACGGGCCGGGGGGCCGGCCCACCGTCCCGGCGACCTCGCCGGACCCGACGACAGCGTCGAAGCCCCACTCCACCGCTGCCCGGCCGGCGACGGCGGGAACGGCGCGCCCCCGGTCACGGGCAGGACCCGTGGCCGGGGGCGCGTCGTTCCCGTGGGTCAGGCGCCCACGTTCTCCTTGACCGTGACACGGCCCTTGCGGATGGTCGCCACGCGCGGGGCCTGCTTCGCCAGGGTCGAGTCGTGGGTGACCATGACGAAGGTGAGCCCGAGCTCCTTCCACATCCGGATCAGTACGTCCATGATCTCGTCGCGCATCGACTCGTCGAGGTTTCCGGTGGGTTCGTCGGCGAGCAGCACCTTCGGTTCCTTCACCAGCGCCCGGGCGATGGCCACCCGCTGCTGCTGACCGCCGGACATCTCCGCGGGCAGGTGCCCGAGCCGCTCGCCGAGCCCGACCGCGGCCAGTGCCTCGGCGGCCTTCTCGCGGCGCTCCCTCGTCCTCACCCCGAGCGGGACGAGCGCGGTCTCGACGTTCTCCTGCGCGGTGAGGGTGGGGATCAGGTTGAAGGACTGGAAGACGAAGCCGATGCTCTCGCCGCGCACCCGGGTGAGCCGGGCCTCCGGCAGCTTGGCCAGGTCGGTGCCGTCGAGGAGGATCTCGCCGGAGCTGGGGCGGTCGAGTCCGCCGAGCATCTGCAGCAGTGTGGACTTGCCGCCGCCGGTGGGACCCTGGATGACGAGCCGGTCGCCGTCGGGGATCGTCAGGTCGATGCCGTCGAGGGCGTGGACGGTGTCCTTGCCCCGGGTGTAGCGCCGGGTGACGCCTTTGAGTTCGTACATGGGTCAACTCCTGGAGTGCGGTGCGAGGGTGAGGGCCCGTCGGCAACGGGGCCGGGCCCCGCGATGCCGTCGGTGGCGCCGGCGCCGGCGCCGCTGCCGGTCCCGGCGCCGGGCGGCGCTACGCGACGCGGCGCAGCGCGTCCGCCGGCCGGAGGCGGGAGGCGCGCCAGCCGCCGAAGGCACCGGCGACGAGTCCGCCGGCCACCGCGAGGCCGACCGCGAGGGCGACGGTCGTGAGACCGACCGGCGCGGTGAGAGCGACCTCGAGGGTCTTGGCAGCCGCTTCCTGGCCGGGACCGCCACCGCCCGGGCCGCCCATGCCGCCGCGACCGCCCGCACCGGCTCCGCCGCCGGCGAGCTCGGCCTGCAGGGTGGGGCTGAGCGCGGTGACGGCGTACGCACCCGCCAGGCCGAGCGCGATACCGAGCGCGCCGCCGATCAGGCCGTGCACGACCGCCTCACCGACCACCTGCCCGGTCACCCGCCCCGACTTCCAGCCCAGCGCCTTCAGCGTGCCGAACTCGCGCACCCGGCGGGAGACCGCCGAGGAGGTGAGCAGCCCGGCGACGAGGAACGCGGCCACGAGCACCGCGACCGACAGCCACTTGCCGACGCCGGTGGCCAGGGAGGACGCGGTGGACAGCGAGCCGGAGACGGTGTCCGCGAGGTCGGCGGAGGTGGTGACCGTCGTTCCCGGAACGTTCTTCGTGATCGCGGACTTGACGCCGTCGAGCTGCTGCGAGTCGGTGGCCCGGACGTAGATCGTGGTGACCTTGCCCTCGGCGTCGGCGAGGGTCTGGGCCTGCTTCAGCGGGACGTAGAGGTCGGCGGCGGCGTCTCCGCTCTCGGCGGTGGCGATACCGATGATCTTGAACTTGGTGCTCCTGACGGTGACGGTGTCACCGGTCTCGAGCTCCTTCTCCTTGGCGTGGGCGGAGTCGACGACAGCCACCTCCGCGTCGGTCTCGCTCGCCTCGAAGGTCCGGCCGTCGGTGATTTCGGAGGAGGTCAGCGGGCCGAGCTCCGACTCGGTGACGTCGGTGCCGTAGACGGAGTAGCTGTTGACGTCGAAGTCGGCGCCGCCGCCCTGCACTCCGCCACCGCCCTCCGACGGCGCGGCCCCGCCGGAACCGCCCTGCCGGCCGCTCTCGCCGCTCTCGCCGTCCTGCTGGACCTGGCCGCGGGTGAACTCGCCGCTGACCTTGACGACCTGGAGGCTCAGCCCGCCCACGGCGTCGGCGACACCGCTCTGCCTGCCGACCTCGTCCACGGTGGAGCCGGCGAGGCTCTGGAAGCCCTGCACCATGACGCGGTCGGTGCTCTGCTCCTCGCCGGAGTCCTCGTCCTGGGCGTCGAAGCTGAAGCTCGGCCGCTCCGCGCGCTCCGCGCCCTCTTCGGGCGCCTCCACGGCCTTGGTGACCGTCATGTCCGTGCCCAGTCCGTACAGCGACTGCAGGACCTTCTCCTGGGCCTTGCCCATCCCGGAGGACACGGAGCTGACGACGATGACCAGCGCGATACCGAGCGCGAGGCCGGAGGCGACGACGAGGGCCGCTTTCCCGCGGCGGCGCAGTTCGCGCCTCAGGTAGGTGAAGAACATGGGGGCAAGCTAGGGAACGCTTCTGATGAAGTGTTGAGCCCGGAATAAGAGCCGCATGAGAAGAGAGCCGAGCCGCACGAACGGACGGATGCCGCCGCCCGCCCGGGAGGGCGGACGGCGGCATCGGTCGAGCGGGTCGGGCAGTGGGTGCCGGGTGGTGCCGGCGGCCGGGTCAGACCGCCGAGCCCGCCTTCCACTCGGCCCAGTCCATGTTCCAGCCGTTGAGGCCGTTGTCCGGGGCGATGGTCTTGTCGCCGGTGTTCTGCACGACGACGACGTCACCGACGATCGAGTTGTCGTAGAACCAGGAGCCCGGCGTGTTCGGGTCGTCGGCACCCTTGGCGTCGGCCAGGCCGACGCAGCCGTGGCTGGTGTTGACGCTGCCGAAGATGGACTTGGCGCCCCAGTAGTTGCCGTGGATGAAGGTGCCGGAGGTGCTCAGGCGCATGGCGTGCGGCACGTCCTTGATGTCGTACTCGCCCTCGCCGTCGTCGTCGGTGAAGCCGACGGTCGCGCCGTTCATCCGGGTCTCCTTGAACTTCTCGGAGATCACCATCTTGCCTTCGTACGTCTTGTTCTCGGGCGACCCGGCGGAGATCGGGATCGTCCGGACGGTCTTGCCGTTCTGCGTGACCTTCATCTGCTTGGTGTCGGCGTCGACGATCGAGACCTGGTTGCGGCCGATCTTGAAGTTGACCGTCTTCTGCTGGACGCCGTAGACACCCTCGGCACCCTCGACACCGTCGAGCGCCAGCTTCAGGGTGACGGTGGAGTTCTCCTGCCAGTAGTCCTCGGGGCGGCAGTCCATGCGGTTGGCGTTGAACCAGTGGCAGGCGACCTCCTGACCGCTGGTGGTGGAGACGGTGATGCCCTTCTGGACCTCGGCCTTGTTGGCGATCGCCTTGTCGAAGTTGATCGACACCGGCATGCCGACGCCCACGGTCGAGCCGTCGTCCGGGGTGAAGGTGCCGATGAAGCTGTTGGTCGGCGAGACCGTGGTGAAGGACGCGTTCTCGTGGGCGGCGCGGCCCTCGGAGTCCTCTGCGGTGGCGGCCAGCTTGTAGGTGGTGGCGCGCTCCAGCTGGCCGCTGGGCTTCCAGCTCTTCTTGTCCGCGGATATCTCGCCCTCGACGGCGGTGCCGTCGGTGGTCGTCATCTTGACCTCGGTGAGCGTGCCCTTGGTCACGGCGACCGCGGCGGAGTTGTTGATGGAGGCGTTGTTGGAGCCGTCCTTCGGCGTGATCTCGATCTGGGCCTCGGAGGTCTTCTTGGCCGCAGCCTCGTCGACCTGGGCCTGCGACGTGCCCTTGTCGCCGTCCCCACCGGAGCTCGTGTCCTCACCGCCGCCGGAACACGCCGAGAGCACCATCACTCCGCCGAGCAGAGCGGACGCAGCCGTCAGACCCCTGCGCCGCTTACCGTCCGTCATCACACGCTTCTCCATCGTCGCCGCTTGCCCGAACCCCACGGGCCCCGCACCCGAAGCCGAGAGTCCCCGTCAAACACTTCAACGCTACGACCGGCAGGTCCCGTTCCATATGGGCCGCGAATGTGGGGCTCACCACGTCCGTCACGGCCGGGCGGGGACGATCGGCCCGTGCGTCACCAGAGACGCCGGTCCCCGGGCAGCGGTTGCCGCCCGGGGTCACGATTTCCCCAAACCGGGCCGGCCAGTCACACCAGCCCGTCGCAATTCACCTTGCTCCCAACCCAATTGCCTTTTTCATGGCATATGCAATGCTTTGTCGGTTTCGACATCCTTCACAGGCAATGCCCGCATTAAGCTATTTGTCGCGTTCGGCTGAGGCGTCACCCACCGCGCCGTCGCCTGATGTCTCGTCGATTCCGTCGCCGCCGAACCCGTCGTCACCGAACCCGTCGCCGTCGAACCCGTCCCCGTCGAGGTCCCACTCGGGCGAGTCCGGGTCGTAGTCGATCTCCTCACTGCTCCACGAGGCCTGCTGGAGTTCCACGCCCGGCACGTCACCGACCAGACCGAACGGGTCGACGAGATGCGCGAGCGCCTCGGCCGTGTCCCCGGTCACCGCGCCCCGGGCCGGCTCCCGCTCCCCGGCCGTCAGGCCGTCGTCCTCCGCGATCCTGGCCAGCGCCGCCCTGGCCACGGCATCCTCGTCGCCGACCTCGAGGACAAGGTCGACCCGAAGCCGTACAAACCGTGATGTCTCTGGAGTGCTCATGCCCGGAGCGTACGGCTCCGGCTCCCGTGACTTTCCTGTGACCCGAGACTTTCACTACCATCAGCCCACACGGCCAATTCGCCAGCGCCACAAGGGGATCGATATTCCGTGTCATCCGCGCTCCGTCCGTTGCTGACCGCCACCGCCGCGGGTACCCTGCTGGGCGCCCTGTGGTTCGTCCCGTCCGCCAACGCGACCTCCGACGCCCCGGCGGAAGGAACCGCCCCGGCAAGCCCGTCCTCGCAGGTCACAGAGCAGGCGAGGGTCGCTTCCAGCACCTTGGCCGACACCTCGACCGTGTCGTACGACGGCACCGTCGGGGAGGTCAGGCTCGCCGACACCGGCAGCTTCAACAGCACGCCGTACATCGTCGGCGGCACCGCCTGCCTCACCCTCGGCGCGGGCTTCGTCGTCTACTCGGTCCGCCGGGAACGGCTCGACTTTTAACGCGCTTGACCTTCCCTTGGGATGACTTTGACCGCGGCCTTCCCTGTGCCGCGGTTCCCGTCACCGCAGCGGGCCGGTGACCTGTTCCACAGTCGCCAGCAGCCGCCCGTCGCGGACGAACGCCTCCGCCGCGGCGAGGTCGGGCGCGAGATGGCGGTCCGGGCCGGGACCGCCCACACCGGCCTGTCGCGCGGCCTCGATCACGGCCCGGGTCGCGGGCGCGGGAGTGAGCCCCTCGCGCAACTCCACCGCACGCGCGGCGGCGTACAGCTCGACGGCGATGACCCTGGTGAGGTTGTCGACCGAGGTGCGCAGCTTGCGCGCGGCCGACCATCCCATCGAGACGTGGTCCTCCTGCATCGCGGAGGACGGGATCGAGTCCGCCGACGCCGGGACGGCCAGCCGCTTCAGCTCGCTCACGAGTGCGGCCTGCGTGTACTGAGCGATCATCAGACCGGAGTCGACGCCCGCGTCGTCGGCGAGGAACGGCGGCAGCCCGTGGCTGCGGTTCTTGTCCAGCAGCCGGTCGGTGCGACGCTCGGCGATGGAGCCGAGGTCGGCGACGGCGATGGCGAGGAAGTCCAGCACATAGGCCACCGGGGCGCCGTGGAAGTTGCCGTTGGACTCCACCCGCCCGCCACCGGACCCGAACGCCCCCAAACCCGTACCGCCGTGACCGGTCCCGCCGGGGCCGGCCTCGCCGGGCAGCACCACCGGATTGTCGATGGCGGCGGCGAGTTCGCGCTCGGCGACCAGCCGGGCGTGCGTGATCGTGTCCCGTCCGGCGCCCGCGACCTGCGGGGCGCAGCGCACCGAGTAGGCGTCCTGGACACGCGGGGCGTCGTCCTGGTGATGTCCCGTCAGGCCCGAACCGGCCAGCACGGCCAGCATGTTGGCGGCGCTGGCGGCCTGGCCCGGGTGCGGGCGGACGGCATGCAGTTCGGGGGCGAGGACCTTGTCGGTGCCGAGCAGCGCCTCCAGGCTCATCGCGGCCGTGACGTCGGCGGACCGGTACAGGACGTCGAGGTCGGCGAGGGCCATGACCAGCATGCCGAGCATGCCGTCGGTGCCGTTGAGGAGGGCGAGCCCTTCCTTCTCGCGCAGTTCGACGGGCCGGATCCCGTGCTCGGCGAGCAGGTCGCCGGCGGGGCGAAGGGTCCCGTCGGGCCCTTCGGCCTCCCCTTCACCCATCAGGGCCAGGGCACAGTGGGACAGCGGGGCCAGGTCGCCCGAGCAGCCGAGGGAACCGTACTCGTGCACCACGGGGGTGATCCCTGCGTTCAGCACGTCGGCGATCGTCTGCGCGATCTCGGGGCGTACGCCGGTGTGCCCTGAGCAGAGGGTCTTCAGCCGCAGGAACATCAGGGCGCGGACGACCTCGCGCTCGACGCGGGGCCCCATGCCGGCGGCGTGCGAGCGGACGATGTTGCGCTGCAGCCGGTCACGCAGCTCGGGACCGATGTGCCGGGTCGCCAGGGCGCCGAAGCCGGTGCTCACCCCGTACACGGGGTCCGGCCCGGCGGCCAGGGCGTCCACGATCTCGCGGGAGGCGGCGAGGGCCGCCAGCGCCTCGCCGGAGAGCTCGACGCGGGCACCGTCGCGCGCGACGGCGAGCACGTCGGACGCGGTCACGCCGGACGCCCGCCCGTCACCCACCACCACCCTTCCAAGACCTCGCTTCACGCCTTCCCCGTTCACCACGGTGTGCATATCCATATTCAGGAGCGTACGCAGTGAATTCATTGATGTCACCACCGGGACCGACGGTCACCCCTTACCGTTGCCCCCGCCCCCGCCCCCGCCCCGCCCTACGGCGAGTGCCGCCCACGGAACCGGCGCCGCTCGCCGTCCGGTTCCCGCACCGGCTCGTCCGCCAGGCGTACGACCGGGTCGCCCGGGCCCTCGCGCCCGGCGACGACGGGCCTGCGCGCCCGCTCCGCCTTCGCGCGGTACTGCGCCGCGTCGGCCAGCCGGAAGAGCCGCCGGGCGGAGTGCACAGGACCGATGGCGTCCCCCGTGGAGGCCACCCCGCAGGCCACACCGTCCCCGATCCCCAGCTCCACGGCGCGGCGGCACACCTCATCGGCCACCTTGACCGCTTCGTCGGCGGGCGGCCCCACCGCCAGCAGGCAGAACTCGTCCCCGCCGAGCCGCGCCGCGAGGGCGCCGGGAAGCATGGCCCCGCACAGGGACAGCACGGTTCCGAACCGCTCGAGCAGCCGGTCGCCGACGGCATGCCCCAGGGTGTCGTTGACCTGCTTGAGCCCGTTCAGATCGCACACGACGAGGCTGACGACGGCGCCGTCCCTGCGGTGCCGCTCGACCGCCTCGTCGAGCCGCACATCCACGGCCCGGCGGTTGGCCAGTCCGGTGAGCGCGTCCGTGTACGCCAGCCGCCGCGCCTCCTCCAGCCTCTCGGTCTGCGCGATCCCGGCGGCGACGACGGCGGCCAGCACCGTCGCGAAGTCGGCGTCGCCCCGCCCGAAGACGGGCGCGCCGACCGGCCGGGACGCGTACAGCTCGCCCCACGCCCGCCCGTGCAGCACGATCGGAGCGACCACGCAGCAGCCACGCCCGCGCCGGCGCAGGGCCGCCACCCGCTGGTGGGTGTAGCCGGGCCGCCCCTCCGTCGGTCCCTGAGCGGTCTCCACCCAGGCGTCCGGCTCACCGCCGCCGGCCGCCCACCGCTCGTGCAGGAACTCGGTGATCTCGGCGAACTGGTGCACGGGATAGGCCTCGTCGTCCGGGAACTCCTCCTCACCCTCGGCCAGCTCGCCGACGTTGACCAGGACCCGCAGCCGCCCCAGCTCGCGCTCCCACACCGACAGCGCGGCGAAAGTCCCGCCGAGCGCCCGGCGGGCCCCGTGGGCCGCGGCCCGCCAGACCTCCCGCGAGCTGTGCGCGGCGGCCATGCCCTGCGCCAGCTCCACCACCGCCGCCAGCCGGCTGTCCTCACCCATCCATCCAGGCTAAGGACGATCGGGACGAACAGGCATGTTCAGGGAGCGAACGGGGAGCGCGGCCATGCTCCCCGGGCGGCCGGCGCCGCGCTACTCCCCCGGCCAGTCCGGCGTGCGCTTCTCGTTGAAGGCGGCCACGCCCTCCGCACGGTCGCCCGAGAACGCCACCGACCGCCAGGCGGCGTCCTCCACCTCGAGGCCGGCCGGCAGGTCCAGCCCCTGCCCGAGCCGCAGCGCCCGCTTGGCCGCGCGCAGCCCCACCGGCGAGTTGGCGGCGATCCCGGCGGCCAGTGCCAGCGCCTCCTCCCGGTCCCGGCCCGCCTCCACGAGTACGTCGACGAGCCCCAGCTCCCGCGCCTCGGCGGCCTCCACCCGGCGCGCCGTGAAGATCAGCTCGGCGGCCCGCGCGGCGCCCACCCGCCGGGGCAGCAACTGCGTACCGCCGCCGCCCGGAATCACCCCGACGGACACCTCGGGCAACCCCACCACGGCCGTACCGTCGGCGACGATCACATCGCAGGACAGGGCCAGTTCGAATCCGCCGCCCAGCGCGAACCCGTGCACCGCCGCCACCGTCGGCACCGGCAGCTCCAGCACACCGGTGTACGCGCCGCGCGCCACCGGCCGCTGGCGCATCAGGTCGGCGTCACTGAAGGAATTGCGCTCCTTCAGGTCGGCCCCGACACAGAAGGCCCGCTCGTGCGACGAGGTCAGCACCACCACCCGTACGGCCGGGTCCTTCCCCAGCGCCGCGCAGGCCCCGGCGAGGGACCGGGCCATCTCGGTCGAGACGGCGTTCATGGCCTTGGGCCGGTCGAGGACGAGCTCCGCGACATGCCCCTGCTCGTGCCGCCGCACCAGCACGAACTCCCCGAACCGTTCCTCGCTCATGACACCCTCCGGTTAACGCGGGTTAACATCCGTCGGCCCGATCATCCCAGTCGGCCCCCTCCGGCAAAAGGGCGTGCGTCCAGTTCCTTCATCACCCCCCGTCCACCCGTTCGAGTGACATCCCGCCCGCTCCGGCCCCGCTCCGTACGGGAAGGCCTAGCGTGCGAGGCACCGCGACGCGTGGGGGCGCGTACGCGGGGGGAGGAATCATCATGCCGACGAACACGCCGACCAGAGCGACCGGAGCGCCCGGATCAACTGTCCCGACCGGCCCGGCGGAGTCCCGGTCCACCGGGCCGGAGGCGGCCGAGGGAGCACCGGCGCACACCGGATTCGCCCTCTTCAGCGCACGTGTCCGGGGCCGCCACCGCAAACCCCGCTCCCAAAAGCTCCTGCCGGCCGCCGGCGGACTGGCGCTGACCGCGGGCGCCCTGAGTCTCGTACGCCTGGCGTCCGGCCCTGGCCCCACCGACATCGGCGCCGGGACCGGCCCCCGGCCGGTCGCCCCGGCCCCCTCGGCCGCGACGAGCCCCGGCGCGGACGGCACGGGCGGCACGGGCGACAGCGCTGCTCCGGTGTCCCCGGCCGCCCCGGGGGCCGGCCCCTCCTCGCCCACCGCCCTGGGCGGTCGGAGCGCGACGCTGCGCGTCCCCTTCGCCCCGGGCGGCACCGTCGCACCGACCGCCGTCACACCGCCCCTCACCGCCGCGAAGACCCCCAGCCCCCCACCGGACGCACCGGGCGCCCCGCAGCCGCCGGCCCCCACCGGGGCCCCGTCGGACGACCCCGCTCCCCCACCGGCCCCTGCGGACCGCACACCGCCGCAGCCGAAACCGCCGCCCCCGGACCGGCAGGCACCACCTCCGCCGCCGCACCGGCCGGGCGAACCGGACGACAACGCCCCCGTCCTCTGCGTACCGATCATCGGCCTGTGCGTGGGCGGCGGCCCTGGCCTCAAGGACTGAACCACCAGGGGCCGCCCCACAGGCCACCCGCCCAGGGCCGTCGGGCGAGCACCGCTTCAAGGCCTCTGGGGATCGTCCCGGCGCGTGAGCAGCCACGGCTCGACCACACCCAGGCCACGTACCGGCCGCTGCCACATCGGCTGCAGCCCGAAGCGGTACGTCGGCGGTTCCTCGCCCTCCTTCTCCGCCTCGGCCGCCTCCTCGGCCGCCGCCGCCTCGGAGGCGGGCGCGTCACCGGTGCGGATCAGTTCCTCGGCGAAGGCGGTGTCGACGAGCACGGCGTCCCGAGGGGCTATCGAGGTGAGCCGGGAGGCGAGGTTCACCGTCGTACCGAAGACATCGCCCATCCGGGTGGTGACGGTGCCGAACGCCATGCCGACCCGCAGCTCCGGCATCGTCTCGTCGTTCGCCATGGTCTCGATCAGCCGCAGGGCGATCTCCGCGGCCGTTCCCGCGTCGTCGGCGGCGTAGAGCACCTCGTCACCGAGGGTTTTGATGAGCCGCCCGCCGCGCGCGGCCACCAGGTCGGCGGCGGTCGTCTCGAAGGCCTCGACGAGTTCGCCGAGCTCCTCCTCCTCCATGCGCCGGGTCAGCCGCGTGAACCCGACGAGGTCGGCGAACGCGACGGCGAGCCGCCGGTCCACCATCTCCTCGTCGTCGGCGGCCTGGAGCACCCGCCCGGCCGAGGCGGCGAGCTGCCGCCGCCAGACGTAGACGAGGAACTCCTCCAGCTCGGGCAGGAGCAGCTCGATGATGGGGTACGTGACCTCGGTGCGCGTCATGCCCAGCTCGGGCGGCTCGGTCAGCCCTTCCAGGAAGGAGTCGATCTGCCACTCGGCCAGTCGCGCGGTGGTCTGTCCCGTGGACCGCGCCACCTGCACGGCCATGGCCTCGCTCAGCAGCCCCGCCTCGACCAGACCGGCCAGCCGGCGCAGCGCCAGGACGTCGGCCTCCGTGAACGCCTTGGCCTGCCCGACGTCGGCGAACCCCATGGCCCGCCAGAACCGTGTGGCCAGCTCCACCGTGACGCTGGCGCTGCGGGCCGCCTGGAAGGGGGTGTAACGGCGCTCGGCGCCCAGGATGAGCTGTTCGAGACGCAGAGCGAGCGGGTCCTCGCCGTTGTCGGCGGGGCGGGAGTCGTCCCCCCGCTCGCGCGAGGCCGAGGGTGGCGGAGGCTCCGCGCGGCCCTGCGCTTCCGTTCCGGAGCCCGAGTCGTCGACGGTCACGCGTTGCTGCCCTTCCGATCTGCCACGGCCATGTCTCGACCGGCCTCAACTCTACGGCAGGTGTGCGCCAGCTCACTCCGTTCGGTCGTGCCCGCAAGTGGCACGACCGGCACACCCGGCATCGGGGTACCCACCGTACGCATCCGCACCCGCACCCGCGTGCGCCCCTCACCCGCCCCGGGCCGGCGGGGCTCAGGGGTCCTTGCACCATGAGCGCCCGATGAGGCCGCGTGGTCCGGTGCCGTGCGTCGCAAGGCGCCACAGAGCCCTCGTAGCGGGACCACCAGGGCTTTTCGGCAACGCGGCGAGGTGCGGTGCCGGGCCGCGCGACCCGGGCGGGCACAGTGCAAGGACCCCTTACGGAACGACGGGGCGTACGTGCACGATGTCGCCCGCTCCCACCGGTTCCTGCATCCCCTCCTCCGTGGCCAGCACCAGGCGCCCGTCCCCGTCGACGGCGACCGCCTCGCCCAGCAGTACCCGGTCCCCCGGCAGTTCGGCGCGCACCACCCGCCCGAGGGTCGCGCACCCCGCCGCGTACGTCTCCTGCAGGCCGCTCGCGAACGGGTCGCCGCCCGCCGCCCGCCAGCGCCCGTACCACTCCTCCAGCGACCGCAGCACGCCCCGCAGCAGCGGGTCCCGGTCCGTGGTCACCGCGCCGGCCAGCGCCAGCGACCCGGCGGTGGGCACCGGCAGTTCGTCGGTGCGCAGGCTGACGTTGATCCCGACGCCGATCACCACCCCGTCGTCCCCGGCCCGCTCCGCGAGGATTCCGGCGGCCTTGCGCTCCTCTCCGCCGACGGTGACGAGAAGGTCGTTGGGCCACTTCAGGGCCGTGTCGACGCCCGCCGTCCGGGACAGTCCGGTGGCCACCGCGACGCCGGTGAGCAGCGGCAGCCAGCCCCAGTGGGCCACCGGCACCTCGGTGGGCCGGAGCAGTACGGAGAAGAAGAGACCGGAGCGGGCCGGCGCCGTCCACTGCCGGTCCAGGCGGCCCCGCGCGGCGGTCTGCTCCTCGGCGACGAGCACGGACCCCTCGTCGGCCGTCCCCTGGTCGGCGCGGGCCACGAGGTCGGAGTTGGTGGAGCCGGTGCGCTGCACCACGTCGACCTGCCGCCACAGCCCGCCGTCACGCACCAGGCCTCTGCGCAGGCCCGCGGCGTTCAACGGCGGGCGGTCGAGATCGGACCAGCGTCCCGACCCGCCTTTCGGCCCGGGCGGGAGGTCCGGGCCGGTCGCGCCTTCGTCATCCGGTGACTTCGTCATGCGGCCACCCTAGGTACGACGTCCCGCGCACCGCAGCGGGGACGGGCCGGAAGACCGGGTCACGAGACCGGGTGACCGGGGTGCGGCCGCGAGGCCGGCCCGGTGCGGACCACCGGACTGGATCAGGGCGGATCTCAGCCCGTTCCCCACTCTGTGAAGGGGAAAGCAGTGTGGGATAGACCGCACTGCCGATCCCGGAGGCCCCCACTACGCTACGGATGAGTAACCGTCCCCCCTTTTGAGCAGGCAGGGAGCCGTATCCCGATGTCCGAGCCGGAAGTGCAGCAGCCCGACATTCACACGACCGCGGGCAAGCTCGCGGATCTGAGGCGTCGCATTCACGAGGCGACGCACGCCGGTTCGGAACGTGCCGTGGAGAAGCAGCACGCCAAGGGCAAGCTGACGGCCCGGGAGCGGATCGGCCTGCTGCTCGACGAGGGGTCGTTCGTCGAACTGGACGAGTTCGCCCGGCACCGTTCCACCAACTTCGGGCTGGACGCCAACCGTCCCTACGGCGACGGTGTGGTGACCGGCTACGGCACCGTCGACGGCCGCCCGGTCGCCGTGTTCTCGCAGGACTTCACGGTCTTCGGCGGGGCGCTGGGCGAGGTGTACGGACAGAAGATCGTCAAGGTCATGGACTTTGCCCTGAGGACCGGCTGCCCGGTCGTCGGGATCAACGACTCCGGCGGCGCCCGGATCCAGGAGGGCGTGGCCTCGCTGGGCGCCTACGGCGAGATCTTCCGCCGCAACACCCATGCCTCCGGGGTGATCCCTCAGATCAGCCTGGTCGTCGGCCCGTGCGCGGGCGGCGCCGTCTACTCCCCGGCGATCACCGACTTCACGGTCATGGTCGACCGGACCTCGCACATGTTCATCACCGGCCCGGACGTCATCAAGACGGTCACCGGCGAGGACGTCGGCTTCGAGGAGCTGGGCGGCGCCCGCACCCACAACTCCACCTCGGGCGTGGCCCACCACATGGCCGGCGACGAGAAGGACGCCATCGAGTACGTCAAGCAGCTGCTGTCGTACCTGCCGTCCAACAACCTCTCCGAGCCCCCGGCGTACCCGGAAGAGGCGGACCTCGCCGTCACCGACGAGGACCGGGAGCTGGACACGATCGTCCCGGACAGCGCGAACCAGCCGTACGACATGCACACGGTGCTCGAGCACGTCCTGGACGACGGGGAGTTCTTCGAGACGCAGGCGCTGTTCGCGCCGAACATCGTCACCGGGTACGGGCGGGTGGAGGGCCGTCCGGTCGGCATCGTCGCCAACCAGCCGATGCAGTTCGCCGGGTGCCTGGACATCACCGCCTCCGAGAAGGCGGCCCGTTTCGTGCGCACCTGCGACGCCTTCAACGTGCCGGTCCTGACCTTCGTCGACGTGCCCGGCTTCCTGCCGGGGGTCGACCAGGAGCACGACGGCATCATCCGGCGCGGCGCCAAGCTGATCTTCGCGTACGCGGAGGCGACCGTCCCGCTGATCACCGTCATCACCCGCAAGGCCTTCGGCGGCGCCTACGACGTCATGGGCTCCAAGCACCTGGGAGCCGACCTCAACCTGGCGTGGCCCACCGCGCAGATCGCGGTGATGGGCGCGCAGGGCGCCGTCAACATCCTGCACCGCCGCACCATCGCCGAAGCGGAGTCCGCCGGGGAAGGAGAAGGGGCGGCCACCCGTGCCCGGCTGATGCAGGAGTACGAGGACGCGCTGCTCAACCCGTACGTGGCGGCCGAGCGCGGCTACATCGACGCGGTGATCATGCCGTCGGACACCCGTCGGCACATCGTCCGCGGGCTGCGTCAGCTGCGGACGAAGCGGGGCTCCCTGCCTCCGAAGAAGCACGGCAACATCCCTCTCTAGGCCTGTTGGAGCCACCATGACGATCAAGGTCGTACGGGGCAACCCGACCCCGGAGGAGCTGGCCGCCGCACTGGCGGTGGTCCGGGTGCGCGCCGCGGCGGCGTCCGCCGTGCCGTCCGGCGCGCCCGCTCCCCGCGACTCCTGGTCGGACCCGTCCCGCATCGCCGGCCACCGCCTGCCCCAGCCGGGGCCGGCGGCCTGGTCGCGCACATACTGGCCGGGCTGAGCCGCGGCCGACGCCAGGGGCGCGAGGCTGTCCCGATGTGCGGCTCCGCCGCGTGGGCGCACGGCACCGCGTCCCCGCGCCCCAACATGAGTACCCGTACTCAGGCGCCCTCCCCCGGCTCAGCCCCACGCTGGTGGAATGCTGTGGTCCGACCCCGAGAACGAGCCGCCGGAGGAACTGCGTGACACGCAGGAGATGCTGCGGCGGCTGGGCGTTCTCGTGGCGCTGGCCATGGTCCTCGCGATGATCGTGATCGGCGTGCGGTGAGACGCGCCGCAACCGGCCCCGGGTCTTCGCGGGGCGTTCGGACACGCCGGTGGGCGGACGCCCCGATACGCTGATCGCATGACAGATCAGCCTCGCCGTCGGCTCGTGCTCGCCTCCCAGTCCCCCGCCCGGCTCGGGCTGCTCCGCCAGGCCGGGCTCACCCCCGAGGTGATCGTCAGCGGAGTCGACGAGGACGCCGTCACCGCGCCCACCCCGGCCGAACTGGCCCTCGCCCTCGCCGAGGCGAAGGCCTCCGTCGTCGCGGCGAAGCCGGAGGTCCTCGGCGCCCTGGTGATCGGCTGCGACTCGGTGCTCGAGCTGGACGGCCGGGCCCTCGGCAAGCCCGCGGACGCCGAGGAGGCCACCGCCCGCTGGAAGGCGATGCGGGGCCGCGCGGGCGTCCTGCAGACCGGTCACTGCGTCTACGACACCGCCGGGGACGGCAGCCGGTACGCCTCCGCCACCGCGTCCACCGTCGTCCGCTTCGGAGACCCCTCGGACGAGGAGATCGCCGCCTACGTCGCCTCCGGCGAACCGCTCCATGTCGCGGGGGCCTTCACCCTGGACGGCCGCTCGGCCCCGTTCATCGAGGGCATCGACGGCGACCACGGGAACGTCATCGGCATCAGCCTGCCCCTGGTGCGGCGCCTGCTGGCCCGGCTGGACGTGGGCATCACTCAGCTGTGGGCGCCGCGGGAGGGGTGAGCGGGGAGCTGCCGGCGCCGTCGGGGTCGTACGTCATCAGCAGCAGCACGATGAGGGCGAGCACCACCATCGTGCAGAGGAACGCGGACGCGCCGACCAGCCCCCACGCGAAGGCGCCCAGCAGCGCGTGCATCACGGCGGCGCCGATCAGCAGGACCCGGCCCGGAGGGGACGCGGTCGCGCAGGGCGGCCAGCAGCGCGACGAGGCCGCACAGGGCGAGGTACAGCCCGAAGACGATGCCGCCGGCCTTCGAGGACACCGACATCGTGTGCGGGTCGAGGCCGGCCAGTGACATGTCCTGCCGGTCGACGACGGTCCCGAGGAGCCAGTTCAGGGCACCGATGCCGAGCCCCTCGGCGAAGAGCGCCAGTGCCACGATCCACGCCACCGGTCTGCGGGCCACCAGCCCCCACCCACTTTCGAGCACGACCGCGGTTACCCCGGGTACGTTCGAGACGGCGCGAACGTTACTGGCAAGTAAAGTCAGGAACAAGGGCCCCGCGACCGGCAAAGAATCATTGGGCCATTCGTAGGGACTCGACAAAAAAACGGAGTGGGCCGCAGCACGCTCTCACAGAGACCTTGACCACATGGGAGGGCTAGGGTTTCCCGGAGGAGTCTTGCGTACCAAGGTGCGACATGGGATTTCGCGGGTCGAGCGAGCCTCGGATCACGCTCCGTGTGGGCAAGCTCACCAGTGGGGACGGGTCGTAGTGCCGTGTCGGCAGTCCCTAAACTCGGCTTGTTTCAAGGAGGGAGCCTCAATCGTGCGCAAGGTGCTCATCGCCAACCGTGGCGAAATCGCTGTCCGCGTGGCCCGGGCCTGCCGGGATGCCGGTATCTCGAGCGTGGCCGTCTACGCGGACCCGGACCGGGACGCTCTGCATGTCCGCGCGGCGGATGAGGCGTTCGCCCTGGGCGGTGACACTCCCGCGACCAGCTACCTCGACATCGGCAAAGTCCTGAAGGCCGCCCGCGAGTCGGGGGCCGACGCCGTCCACCCCGGCTACGGCTTCCTCTCCGAGAACGCCGACTTCGCCCAGGCGGTCCTCGACTCCGGACTCGTCTGGATCGGCCCGCCGCCGCAGGCCATCCGCGACCTCGGCGACAAGGTCGCCGCCCGCCACATCGCCCAGCGAGCCGGCGCCCCCCTGGTGGCCGGTACGCCCGACCCGGTGTCCGGCGCCGACGAGGTCGTCGCCTTCGCCGAGGAGCACGGCCTGCCGATCGCGATCAAGGCCGCGTTCGGCGGTGGCGGCCGCGGTCTGAAGGTCGCCCGCACCCTCGAAGAGGTCCCGGAGCTGTACGAGTCCGCGGTCCGCGAGGCGGTGGCCGCCTTCGGCCGCGGCGAGTGCTTCGTCGAGCGCTACCTGGACAAGCCGCGGCACGTGGAGACCCAGTGCCTGGCCGACCGGCACGGCAACGTGGTCGTCGTCTCCACCCGTGACTGCTCGCTGCAGCGCCGCCACCAGAAGCTGGTCGAGGAGGCCCCGGCGCCGTTCCTGTCCGACGAGCAGGTCGCACAGCTGTACTCGTCCTCGAAGGCCATCCTGAAGGAGGCCGGTTACGTCGGCGCCGGCACGGTGGAGTTCCTGGTCGGCCTCGACGGCACGATCTCCTTCCTGGAGGTCAACACCCGTCTCCAGGTGGAGCACCCGGTCACCGAGGAGGTCGCCGGCATCGACCTGGTGCGCGAGATGTTCCGCATCGCCGACGGCGAGGTCCTCGGTTACGACGACCCGCCGCTGCGCGGCCACTCCTTCGAGTTCCGGATCAACGGCGAGGACCCGGGCCGCGGCTTCCTTCCCGCCCCCGGCACGGTCACCACGTTCGCCCCGCCGTCCGGTCCGGGCGTGCGCCTGGACGCGGGCGTCGAGTCCGGGTCGGTCATCGGCCCGGCCTGGGACTCCCTGCTGGCCAAGCTGATCGTCACCGGCCGCACCCGCGAGGAAGCGCTCCGGCGGGCCGCCCGCGCCCTGGACGAGTTCCAGGTCGAGGGCATGGCCACCGCCATCCCGTTCCACCGCGCCGTGGTCCGGGACCCCGCGTTCGCCCCCGAACTCACCGGGTCCGAGAACCCGTTCACGATCCACACCCGCTGGATCGAGACCGAGTTCGTCAACGAGACCAAGCCCTTCACCGCCGGCGCGGACGCCGAGTCCGAGGAGGAGGTCGACCGGGAGACCGTCGTCGTCGAGGTCGGCGGCAAACGTCTCGAGGTCTCCCTGCCCGCCTCGCTCGGCATGTCGCTGGCCCGCACGGGCCTCGCGGCCGGGGCCAGGCCCAAGCGCCGGGCGGCGAAGAAGTCCGGCCCCACGGCCTCGGGCGACACCCTCGCCTCCCCGATGCAGGGCACCATCGTGAAGATCGCGGTGGAGGAGGGCCAGGAGGTCAAGGAGGGCGACCTCGTCGTCGTCCTCGAGGCCATGAAGATGGAACAGCCCCTCAACGCCCACCGCTCCGGCACCGTCAAGGGCCTGAGCGCGGAGGTCGGCGCGTCCGTCACGTCCGGCGCGGTCATCTGCGAGATCAAGGACTGACCCGTACGACACATCGGGCGCCCGGCGGACCTGCCTGGTCCGCCGGGCGCCCTGTTGTCACGGGCTGCCCCCGCTCACCGCCTGCGCAGGTCCGCGACCCGTGCCCGCTCCGCGCTCTGGGCCTGCTCGGCCGCCCCCAGGCCCACCGCCGACCGCAGCCCCGGCCGCTGCCGGCGCGGCCCCGGCAGCGGCACGTCCCGGTGCTGCTGCTGCCGTGCCGGGGCCCCGTCACCCCCCGGGCCCGCGGCACCTCCCGGCGCTCCGGCCACGGCGATCTGGACGCCCTGGTCGGCGAGGGCCTGCAACTCGGTGCCCGCGCGGTCGTCGTGCGCGGGCGGCTCGTCCGTCACCAGGCGGGTGATGAGGTCCGTGGGCACGGTCTGGAACATGGTGTCCGTGCCGAGCTTGCCGTGGTCGGCGAGGACCACCACCTCCGCGGCGGCCTGCACCAGCGCCCGGTCGACGGAGGCCGACAGCATGTTGGACGTGGACAGCCCGCGCTCGGCGGTCAGCCCGCTCCCGGAGAGGAACGCCCTGGACACCCGCAGCCCCTGGAGGGACTGTTCGGCACCGCTGCCGACGAGGGCGTAGTTCGAACCGCGCAGCGTACCGCCGGTCATCACGACCTCGACCCGGTTGGCGTGCGCCAGCGCCTGGGCCACGAGCAGGGAGTTGGTGACGACGGTCAGCCCGGACACCCGGGCCAGCCGGCGCGCCAGCTCCTGCGTGGTGGTGCCCGCGCCGACCACGACGGCCTCGCCCTCCTCCACGAAACTCGCGGCGAGGTCGGCGATGGCGGTCTTCTCGGCGGTCGCGAGATGGGACTTCTGCGGGAAGCCGGACTCTCGCGTGAAACCACCCGGCAGTACCGCACCGCCATGCCGGCGGTCGAGGAGTCCTTCTGCCTCCAGCGCGCGCACGTCCCGCCGTACGGTCACTTCGGAGGTCTGGACGACGCGGGCGAGCTCACGGAGCGACACGGCCCCGTTCGCTCGCACCATTTCGAGGATCAATTGGCGACGTTCTGCAGCGAACACGAAACTGACAGTAACTCCAGCGACCGTCTGCTTTCAGCACTTTGCGCTGAATAGCAGAAGTTGTTCGCACACCCGACCGTCAAGTGGTATAAGCGCCAAGTGATGGCCTGGTCGCATCGCCCGCGCCGCACGCACACTCCCAACTCTCCGTGACGAAGAGGGAGTTGACGGATGCTGGTGGGGCATCGACGGGGTCCGTGGAGCGTCGGCCGGCAGCCGGGTCCGGTCCGTCAGGCCTCCCCGGTCACCTTCCGTGTGTGCAACTGCCGTGCCACCTCGGCGATCGATCCCGACAGCGAGGGGTACACGGTGAAGGCGTTCGCGATCTGCTCGACCGTCAGGTTGTTGTCGACCGCGAGCGAGATGGGGTGGATCAGTTCCGAGGCGCGCGGCGCGACCACGACGCCGCCCACCACGATCTCGGTGCCCGGCCGGCAGAAGATCTTGACGAATCCGTCGCGGATGCCCTGCATCTTCGCGCGGGGGTTGCGCAGCAGCGGCAGCTTCACGACCCGCGCGTCGATCTTGCCCGCGTCGACGTCGGCCTGGGTGTAGCCGACGGTGGCGATCTCGGGGTCGGTGAACACGTTCGACGAGACGGTCTTCAGGTTCAGCGGGGCGACCGCGTCGCCCAGGAAGTGGTACATGGCGATGCGCCCCTGCATCGCCGCCACCGACGCCAGCGCGAAGACCCCGGTGACGTCACCGGCCGCGTACACGCCGGGGGCGCTGGTGCGGGAGACCCGGTCGGTCCAGATGTGCCCCGACTCGCGCAGCCTGACTCCGGCCTCCTCGAGCCCCATGCCCGCGGAGTTCGGGACGGCGCCGACGGCCACCAGGCAGTGCGACCCGGTGATGACCCGCCCGTCCGCGAGGGTCACCTCCACCCGGTCCCCGACCCGCTTGGCGGACTGCGCGCGCGAGCGCGCCATGACGTTCATGCCGCGTCGGCGGAAGACGTCCTCCAGCACCACGGCGGCGTCCGGGTCCTCACCCGGCAGCACCCGGTCGCGCGACGACACGAGCGTCACCTTCGAGCCCAGCGCCTGGTACGCGCCGGCGAACTCGGCGCCGGTCACACCGGATCCGACCACGATGAGTTCCTCGGGGAGCTCGTTCAGGTCGTACACCTGGGTCCAGTTCAGGATGCGCTCGCCGTCCGGCAGCGCGTCGGCCAGCTCGCGCGGCTTGCCGCCGGTGGCGACGAGCACCGCGTCGGCGGCCAGCGTCTCCTCGCTCCCGTCGGCGGCCCGGACGACGACCTTGCGCGAGCCGTCCAGGGCCTGCATGCCCTCGAGCCGCCCGCGGCCGCGCAGCACCCGCGCACCGGCCCGCGTCACGGACGCCGTGATGTCGTGCGACTGGGCCAGGGCGAGCCGCTTCACCCGGCGGTTCACCTTCCCCAGGTCCACGCCCACGACCCGGGCGGCCTGCTCCTCGGGCGGGGTGTCGTCGGCGACGATGATGCCCAGCTCCTCGTAGGAGGAGTCGAAGGTGGTCATCACCTCTGCCGTGGCGATCAGGGTCTTCGACGGCACGCAGTCGGTGAGGACCGACGCGCCGCCCAGGCCGTCGCTGTCGACGACGGTCACCTCCGCGCCGAGCTGCGCGGCGGCCAGCGCCGCTTCGTATCCGCCGGGTCCGCCACCGATGATCACGATCCGAGTCACGTACTCCATTGTCCCGCACACCGCACCGGGCGACCGCCCCGGGGGTCCGGCCGTGGCCCCCCTGTTACCGGACCTGTTGCCCGAGTGGCCCGCGGTGCGGCTGCCGTACGCTCTCCAGCATGTCGCTCTACGCCGCCTACGCCGGCAACCTCGACGCGCGGCTGATGTCCCGCCGTGCCCCGCACTCGCCGCTGCGCGCCACCGGCTGGCTCAACGGGTGGCGCCTGACCTTCGGGGGCGAGAACCGGGGTCTGCCCCGGTCGGACGGTCCCGACGGCGGCCTCCCGGCCGAGGACGGGAGCGGGAACGGGGCCCTCGCGACCATCGTCGAGGACCACTTCGCACAGGTCTTCGTCGCGCTGTACGACATCACCCCCGTGGACGAGGAGTCCCTCGACCGCTGGGAGGGCACGGGCCTGGACATATACCGGCGCATCCGCGTCCGCGTGCACACCCTGGACGGCGAGGAACCGGCCTGGACGTACGTCCTGAACACCTACGAGGGCGGCCTGCCCTCGGCCCGCTACCTGAGCGAGGTCGCCGACGCGGCGGAATCCGCCGGCGCGCCCCACGACTACGTGATGGAACTGCGCAAGCGCCCCTGCTGACCCCGGCCGCGCACCCCTCGCGCCCCTCGCGCCCCTCGTGCGAACCCGCTCGTACGAGGCCGCGCGACGGAGTCGGTCACGTTCTCGCCGGAAACGACAAGGCAACGATCGCGAGCCCGTGGGCTTCGACATCTACGCGCGTAGGCGAACACCGGCTACTCTCATCCGCGTGAACGCTTCTCTTCTTCCGGACGACATCCAGGGCGACCCCCACGCCGCAGCCGACGCGGCAGCCGCGCGCCTGCGCGAACTCACGGGCGCCGAGACCCACGACGTCGCCCTCGTGATGGGCTCCGGCTGGGCCCCGGCCGTGGACGCCCTCGGCGCCCCCGACGCCGAGTTCCCGGTCACCGAGCTGCCCGGTTTCCCGCCGCCCGCGGTGGAGGGCCACGGAGGCACGGTCCGGTCCTACCGCCTCGGCACCAAGCGTGCCCTGGTCTTCCTGGGCCGCACCCACTACTACGAGGGCCGCGGCGTGGCCTCCGTCGCGCACGGCGTCCGCACCGCCGTCGCCGCCGGCGCCAAGACGGTCGTCCTGACCAACGGCTGCGGCGGCCTGCGCGAGGGCATGCGCCCCGGCCAGCCGGTCCTGATCAGCGACCACATCAACCTCACGGCCACGTCCCCCGTCGTCGGCGCCAACTTCGTCGACCTCACCGACCTGTACTCGCCGCGTCTGCGGGCGCTGTGCAAGGAGATCGACGCGAGCCTGGAGGAGGGCGTCTACGCCCAGTTCCCCGGCCCGCACTACGAGACCCCGGCGGAGATCCGCATGGCACGGGCGATCGGGGCGGACCTGGTGGGCATGTCGACGGTGCTCGAGGCCATCGCGGCGCGGGAGGCGGGCGCGGAGGTGCTCGGCATCTCCCTGGTCACCAACCTCGCCGCCGGCATGACCGGCGAGCCCCTCAACCACGAGGAGGTCCTCCAGGCGGGCCGCGACTCGGCCACCCGGATGGGCACCCTCCTCACCCAGGTCCTGGGCCGCCTGTAGGGGGAGAAGAACCCCTTCAGGGCCCCTCCACGGGACCTGTGGGCCCCGTCCCGGGCCCCCTCCGCGGGGCGGGGCGACGACGCAACCAATTCTTCGAGAGGCTGACCGACACGTGCACGACGACCTGACCACTCGCGCCCGCACCTGGCTCGCCGAGGACCCCGACCCCGAGACCCGCGCGGAACTCGCGGCGCTCCTCGACGCCGAGGACGTCGCCGAACTCACCGCCCGTTTCGACGGCACCCTCCAGTTCGGCACCGCGGGCCTCCGCGGCGAGCTGGGGGCCGGACCCCGGCGGATGAACCGCGCCGTCGTCATCCGCGCAGCCGCCGGCCTCGCCGCGTACCTGAAGCGGCACGGGCACACCGACGGCCTGGTCGTGATCGGCTACGACGCCCGTCACAAGTCGGCGGACTTCGCCCGCGACACCGCCGCCGTCATGACGGGCGCCGGCCTGCGGGCCGCCGTCCTGCCCCGGCCCCTGCCCACGCCGGTGCTCGCCTTCGCCATACGGCACCTCGGCGCGGTCGCCGGGGTCGAGGTCACCGCCAGCCACAACCCGCCCCGCGACAACGGCTACAAGGTGTACCTCGGCGACGGCTCCCAGATCGTCCCCCCGGCGGACGCGGAGATCGCCGCCGAGATCGCGGCCGTCGGATCCCTGGACGACGTGCCCCGCCCCGACGCCGGCTGGGAGACCCTGGACGACTCCGTCCTGGACGCCTACCTCGCCCGCACGGACGCGGTCCTGGCCAAGGGTTCCCCCCGGACCGCCCGCACGGTCTACACGGCGATGCACGGCGTCGGCAAGGACGTCCTGCTCGCCGCCTTCGCGCGCGCCGGTTTCCCCGAGCCGGTCCTGGTCGTCGAGCAGGCCGAGCCCGACCCGGACTTCCCCACCGTCGCGTTCCCCAACCCGGAGGAGCCCGGCGCGATGGACCTGGCCTTCGCGACGGCCCGCGCGGCCGAGCCCGACCTGGTCATCGCCAACGACCCGGACGCCGACCGCTGCGCCGCGGCCGTCAAGGACACCACCGCCGCCGGGGGCGTCGACGGGGACGGGAGCTGGCGCATGCTGCGCGGCGACGAGGTGGGGGCGCTGCTCGCCGCCCATCTGGTCCGCCGCGGGGTGAGCGGCACGTTCGCCGAGTCGATCGTCTCGTCGGCCCTCCTGGCCCGCATCGCGGAGCAGGCGGGTCTGCCGCACGAGGAGACGCTGACCGGCTTCAAGTGGATCGCCAGGGTCGAGGGCCTGCGCTACGGCTACGAGGAGGCGCTGGGCTACTGCGTCGATCCGGACGGCGTGCGCGACAAGGACGGCATCACGGCCGCCCTGCTCCTCGCCGAGCTGGCCTCCGGACTGAAGGAGGAGGGCCGCACCCTCCTGGACCTCCTCGACGACCTCGCCGTGGCCCACGGCCTGCACGCCACCGATCAGCTCTCCGTCCGCGTCGAGGACCTGTCCCTCATCGCGGACGCGATGCGCCGGCTGCGCGAGAACCCCCCGGCCGAACTGGCCGGCCTGCCGGTCACCGGGGCCGAGGACCTGACCCGGGGCACGGACACCCTGCCGCCCACCGACGGCCTGCGCTACACCCTCCGGGGCGCCCGCGTCATCGTCCGCCCGAGCGGTACGGAGCCCAAGCTGAAGTGCTACCTGGAGGTCGTCGTCCCGGTCGCCGGGCGGGGCGGCCTTCCCGCGGCCCGCACCGGGGCGGCGACCCTGCTGACCGCGATCAAGCGGGACCTGAAGGCGGCGGCCGGCATCTGAGCGGGAGCCTCCGGCCGGCCCCGGGAAGACACGCGGGAAAGCATCAGGAGGGGCCGCCGATACGGCGGCCCCTCCTGCGTGCCGCCCCGAGGCCTGCCCGGCGGAGCAGGCCGCGGGCGACCGCCGGTGTCCGGTCGGCCGGTGCGGCCGGCCGCGGGGTGGGACGAGTGACGGCGACGCAGCCCCGGTGCCTCCGCCCCGAAGAGCTCGCCGAAGGGCGGGCCGCCCCGGCGACGCCCGGCACGCACTCCCCCGAGCCCTGGGAGCAGGAGGAGGCCGGCCGCGTCGCCGGAGCGCCTTGCGACCGCACGCACCGGACGGCCGCGGGCCCGTCCTCCGGGCGGACGACGGCGGGAACCGCGTCAGCCGGGCCCCAGCCGCTCGGGGCCCCTCAGCCGAGCGCCAGCAGGACCGCCAGCAGCACGGCGCCGGCCAGCGACGGGGCGATGATCTCGTAGGCCCACCGCACGCTCGCCTCACCCTGGGCGTGCGCCTCGCCCGCGTTCCTCTCGTGCAGCTCACGCAGCTCGTCCATCGAGCCGTCGGTGCCCGTCCGCTCGCCTCCGCCCGGCCGGTCCGAGGCGGAGCCCACGCGCCGGGACCCGCCGTTCACGCCTCCGCCGCGGGAGGCCTCGGCACCCAGCGCGGCACCGTCCGAGGTCTGCGGGAACCGTCGTGCCGCCTTCTTGCGTGCCCGCAGCGACACGGGCAGGGCCCACAGCTGGTACTTGGTGCCGGCGTCGGAGAAGACCTCGTTGGTGTAGCCGGAGCGCAGCGAGGAGACCTGTCCCCAGGGCAGCACGATCGTGCGGAACGGGTTGCGGACGCGCAGCCTGTCCTCGTTGGCGTACACCGCGGGGACCAGGGTGTAGGCCGCCACCAGGGGCACGAGGAACAGCAGCGCGGCGAGCGCGAGCCACGGGGCGTCGCCCTCGCCGACGAGCAGGGCGTCGACGCCGAGCCAGCAGGCGAGGCCGAGGATCAGCACACCGCCGGCGAACCCCGAGGTCGACCGGTACACCCGGTCGGCGTACTTGGGCTCCGAGCCCGCCGAGGGCTCCGCGGGATCGGCGGCAGCGGCGGACCCGGCGGAGCCGGTGCCGTCCTTCGCCCCCTCGGCGGGCTCGGTGGACCGCGCGGGCTCGGCGGGCTCCCGGTCGGACGGCTGAGGCTCGGGGGTCGTCATGCCCCCGATTCTGCCCGACGCCCGTACCCGCACCGGCAGGCGGTGGGCGGGGGCGGGCGGAAGCCGGGCGGGGCCCGCCCCCGTCGTTGAACGGGCTGGAGGGCTGTACAGCCGCTACGCGCGTAGATATGCTCGGCTGGTGACCATGTCCTCCACTGCACCCTCCTCCCCCAAGCCCTCGCCGGCGCCCGAGCGGGGCGGTGCCCCCGCCGCGCTGAGCGACGTCACCGCGTCCGACAGCACGCTGCGCCGCTTCCTGCACGGGCTGCCCGGTGTCGACGCGGTCGGCCTGGAGGCGCGTGCCGCCTCGCTCGGCACCCGCTCGATCAAGACGACCGCGAAGGCGTACGCCATCGACCTCGCCATCTCGATGGTCGACCTGACGACGCTGGAAGGCGCGGACACCCCGGGCAAGGTCCGGGCGCTCGGCGCGAAGGCGGTCCGCCCCGACCCGTCCGACCGCACGGCCCCCGCCACGGCCGCGGTCTGCGTCTACCCCGACATGGTGGCCACGGCCAGAAAGGCCGTCGCCGGCTCCACGGTCAAGGTCGCCTCCGTCGCCACCGCCTTCCCGGCCGGCCGTGCCCCGCTCGCCGTCAAGCTGGCCGACGTCCGGGAGGCCGTCGCCGCCGGTGCCGACGAGATCGACATGGTCATCGACCGCGGCGCGTTCCTCGCGGGGAACTACCGGAAGGTGTTCGACGAGATCACCGCCGTGAAGGAGACCTGCGGGGCGAGCGCCCGGCTGAAGGTCATCTTCGAGACGGGTGAGCTGTCGACGTACGACAACATCCGCCGGGCGAGCTGGCTCGGCATGCTGGCCGGCGCGGACTTCATCAAGACCTCGACCGGCAAGGTGGCGGTGAACGCCACGCCCGCGAACACGCTCCTGATGCTGGAGGCGGTCCGCGACTTCCGCGCGCAGACCGGGGTCCAGGTCGGTGTGAAGCCGGCCGGCGGCATCCGCACCACGAAGGACGCGATCAAGTTCCTCGTCCTCGTCAACGAGACCGCCGGCGAGGACTGGCTGGACAACCACTGGTTCCGCTTCGGTGCCTCCTCGCTTCTGAACGACCTGCTGATGCAGCGCCAGAAGCTGGCCACCGGCCGCTACTCCGGCCCCGACTACGTGACGGTGGACTGATCACCATGAGCAAGAAGACCAAGAAGACCAGGACCGCGGTCGCGCAGGCCGCCGAGGCCGGCGGAACCACCCAGGCCACCGCCGCCCAGGCCACCGCCCAGGCCGCCCCCGCACGCTCCTCCGCGTTCGAGTACGCCCCGGCGCCGGAGTCCCGCGCGGTCGTCGACATCGCCCCGTCCTACGGCCTGTTCATCGACGGCGAGTTCACCGGGGCCGCCGACGGCCGGGTCTTCAAGACCGTCAGCCCCGCCACCGAGGAGGTCCTCTCCGAGGTCGCGCAGGCCGGTGAGGCGGATGTGGACCGCGCGGTGAAGGCGGCCGGGAAGGCCTTCGCGACCTGGTCGGCGCTGCCCGGCGCCGAGCGGGCGAAGTACCTGTTCCGCATCGCCCGGATCATCCAGGAGCGCAGCCGCGAGCTGGCCGTCCTGGAGACGCTGGACAACGGCAAGCCGATCAGGGAGACCCGGGACGCCGACCTGCCCCTGGTCGCCGCGCACTTCTTCTACTACGCGGGCTGGGCCGACAAGCTCGAGCACGCCGGCTACGGGGCGAACCCGCGCCCCCTGGGCGTGGCCGGCCAGGTCATCCCGTGGAACTTCCCCCTGCTCATGCTCGCGTGGAAGATCGCCCCGGCGCTCGCGACCGGCAACACGGTCGTGCTGAAGCCGGCCGAGACCACCCCCCTCTCCGCCCTGTTCTTCGCGGACGTCTGCCGCCAGGCGGGCCTGCCCCGGGGTGTCGTCAACATCCTTCCCGGATACGGTGACGCGGGCGCCGCGCTGGTCGCCCACCCGGACGTGCACAAGGTCGCCTTCACCGGCTCCACGGCGGTCGGCAAGCAGATCGCGCGGACCGTCGCCGGCAGCCGCAAGAAGCTCACGCTCGAACTCGGCGGCAAGGGCGCCAACATCGTCTTCGACGACGCCCCGGTCGACCAGGCCGTCGAGGGCATCGTGAACGGCATCTTCTTCAACCAGGGCCAGGTCTGCTGCGCGGGTTCCCGCCTGCTGGTCCAGGAGTCGATCCAGGACGAGCTGCTGGACGCCCTCAAGCGCAGGCTCTCCACGCTGCGGCTGGGCGACCCGCTGGACAAGAACACCGACATCGGCGCGATCAACTCCGCCGAGCAGCTCGCGCGGATCACCTCGCTCGTCGAGCAGGGCGAGGCCGAGGGCGCCGAGCGCTGGTCCCCTGCCTGCGAACTCCCCGAGAACGGCTACTGGTTCGCGCCGACACTGTTCACGGGCGTCACCCAGGCACACACGGTCGCGCGGGACGAGATCTTCGGCCCGGTGCTGTCCGTGCTCAGCTTCCGGACCCCGGACGAGGCCGTCGCCAAGGCCAACAACACGCCGTACGGCCTGTCGGCGGGCATCTGGACGGAGAAGGGCTCCCGCATCCTGGCCGTCGCGAACAGGCTCCGTGCGGGTGTCGTCTGGTCCAACACGTTCAACAAGTTCGACCCCACCTCGCCGTTCGGCGGCTACAAGGAGTCGGGATTCGGCCGCGAGGGCGGCCGCCACGGCCTGGAGGCGTACCTCGATGTCCGATAAGACCGACAAGACCGACAAGAACGTGAAGGCCGGCGGGGCCGGGACGGCCGGGCAGCCGCGGCTGAGCGTCCTCAAGACCTACAAGCTGTACGTCGGCGGGAAGTTCCCGCGTTCGGAGAGCGGCCGGGTGTACGAGGTGACGGACTCACAGGGCACATGGCTCGCCAACGCCCCGCTGTCGTCCCGCAAGGACGCCCGTGACGCGGTGGTCGCCGCCCGCAAGGCGTTCGGCGGCTGGTCGGGGGCGACGGCGTACAACCGCGGTCAGGTCCTCTACCGCGTCGCGGAGATGCTGGAGGGCCGCAGGGAGCAGTTCGTGTGGGAGGTCGCCGACGCGGAGGGCCTGTCGAAGGACCGGGCGGAGGCCCAGGTGGACGCGGCGGTGGACCGCTGGGTCTGGTACGCGGGCTGGACGGACAAGATCGCCCAGGTCTTCGGCGGCGGAAACCCGGTCGCGGGCCCGTTCTTCAACCTGTCGTCCCCCGAACCGACCGGCGTGGTCACGGTCCTGGCCCCTCAGGAGTCGTCCTTCCTGGGCCTGGTCTCGGTTCTCGCCCCGGTGATCGCGACCGGCAACACCGCGGTCGTCATCGCCTCGGAGAAGGCCCCGCTCCCGGCGCTCTCGCTCGGCGAGGTCCTGGCCACCTCCGACGTGCCCGGCGGCGTGGTCAACATCCTGTCCGGCCGTACGGCGGAGATCGCCGCGCCGCTGGCCTCGCACCAGGACGTCAACGCGATCGACCTCGCGGGCGCCGACGAGGCACTCGCGAAGGAACTGGAGATCGCCGCGGCCGACAACCTCAAGCGCGTCCTGCGTCCACAGCCTGTGGGCGACTGGTCGGCGACGCCGGGGACGGACCGCATGACGGCGTTCCTGGAGACCAAGACGGTCTGGCACCCGACGGGTTCCCTGGGCGCGTCGGGCTCCGCGTACTGACGCCCCTTCCCCATCACTCGACGCCAACCCCACAAACCAGGCCGCGGCCCCTCTCGTCCAGAGGAGCCGCGGCCTTGTTCGAAGAGTCTCCGGTCACTGCCCCAGGGCGGTCCGCGTCGCACCTCCATGCCGCGTGACCCGCGGTCGACGGCACACGCGCTGACAGCTCTGTCACGGAGCACTCTGGGACGTCCCACTGACAACGCGCACAAAACCCGTCACGCAGGGTACGGCGAGGGGGCCCGATACAGCCAAGACTCCGACGCGGCACCCGGGTTCGGCACCGCACACGGCGGCCCACGGGCCGTCCGACCTGCCTGCGCACCCGGCCGACCGCCACGCTCCGACAGGAGGCAAAGGGCCGGCCTCCTTCCAGCACCGGACAGCCCGGGGCGTCTCCGTCCCACGCCGCCCCGCACGCCCCGGCATGGCATCCGTTGCCGGCAATCAACACGTCCGGAGCCACTCGGTGCAATCTCCCGCAATTCACGAGCAGCCCCTCGCGATCCGCAGCATCCTGGACGTCCGACAGCCAGAACGGAGAACCCCCGTGACGCTCAGGTTCATCGGCACCACTTCAAAGAACGGCAACTGCCCCACTCTGTACGGGATCGTCGAGACCGGCGAGATCCTCGTACAGGCCGACCGCGAGACCGACCCCGAGCATCTGGCCCAGCTCCGGGACGTCAGGCCCTCGGAGACGTTCGTACGCATCCCCGCGAGTTGCTGACCCGTTTCGTGCCCGGTCCCGCCTCCCCGGCCGCCGCCGCGCCGACGAAGGAGTAGACCGCGTGCCAGGCCTGGTCACGTTCGACGAGATCACCCACCTCTTCACCGGCTTCCAGCACACCGCTTGGCGCCTTGAGACCCAGCGCGGCTATGCCACCGACAGGGACAGCCCGAACTGGCCCCGCTTCCAGAGAGGCGAGACCTTCGGTTACGACCCGGCCAACCCTTGGCAGGCAGCCGTCCACCGGCAGACGCAGACCGGGAAGCGGTACGAACGGGTGCGCCTCGTCGACGCCCCGCCCACCGAGGGCCAGCGATTCCTCCTCGCCACCGGGCTCGGAAACGTGGCCGCAGGTGAGGACATCCGCAATCTCTGGCGTACTGACGCAGTACGCCTTGGACTACCGGACTACGACTTCTGGCTGTTCGACTCCCGCACCCTGGTGAAGTTCGTCATCGACGACCACGGCGTCACCCTCGGCCTCCGGGTCCTGGAGGACGCCGAGAACGTCGTGCGTGCCTGCCAGGCTCGTGATGCCGCCTGGCATCACGCTGTGCCTACCGGCCAGTTCCAGGCACAGGTACCGTCGGGCAGGTGAGCGCCACCGACTACCAGTCCGGCCGTGAGGCCCTTGGCGCGCGGCTGCGTGAGCTGCGCGCCGAGGCCGGTCTCCAGGGCAAGGAACTGGCCGATCGGCTGGGCCGGCAGCGATCGAAAGTCTCCCGCCTCGAGAATGGGAAGCAGACCGCGACAGCCGCCGACCTCCATGCCTGGACGCAGGCCCTCGGCGTCCCCGCGGAGGAGGCCGACCTCCTGGGCCGGCTGCGTGGCCTGGAGTCCCGGCAACGTTCGTGGCGCCGCCGACTCGCCACCGGACACCGGGCCGTACAGGACCGCTACGTCGCCGCCCGTCCGAACACGTCGACGCGCACTCTGAACAGGGTGGTACGCACCTCCCGCGACAGGCGGACGACCCGCCGGACAGGGGACTGCGGCAGACATACGGAAAGCCGCGCCTTCTCGGGGCAGAGAAGGCGCGGCTCCCCGCATGCCCCGCCGATCAGGCGCCCAGCATCCCCGTCGCCTGGCCTGCGACCGGGATGCCGTCGACCGACTCCGCCTGGGCCACCGGGCCGGTCACCGCCCGCGAGTCCACCGGCTTGAAGTCGGCGACCTGGGTTTCGACGCCGTTGTCGAGCGGGTCGACGCCCGTACCGGCCAGCGGGTTGGGCTTCAGGCCGGAGACCGGACCCGCGACATGGCCGACCGTGCCGGTCAGGGACTGCGCACCGGCCTGCGGGTCGACGGCGCCGAGCGACGCGGGACGCGGCCCCTGGGGCGCCTGGGAGTCCACCGCCGCCGCCGTCGTCGCGCCCGCTCCCAGGGCCACTCCCGCGGTCGCCAGGGCGACCAGGGCGCGCCGGGCGGCCGGCTTCTTGGGTGCTGCGTGTCGGGCCATCGCTGCTGCCACCTCTTGCCTCCACCGGCCGCTCCCGCTGAGTGACCGGACCGACGCGCAGCGTAGTGGAGATGTGGTACGCGCCTCAAAGCGGAGCCGCGCGGTCGTACGGCACCCGGTGGATGCCGCACACTGGTGTCCCGTGAGTTCCCAGTCGCCCTTCTCCGCGCGTGTCGTGCTGCTCTGCGGCCCCTCCGGCTCCGGCAAGTCCCTCCTCTCGGCCCGCTCCGGCCTGCCGGTGCTGCGCCTCGACGACTTCTACAGGGAGGGCGACGACCCGTCGCTGCCCCTCGTGGCGGGCAGTTCCGACATCGACTGGGACCACCCCGGCTCCTGGGACGCGGACGCGGCCGTCGCCGCGATCGACCGGCTGTGCCGTACGGGCCGTACGGATGTGCCCGTCTACGACATCGGCCTGAGCGCCCGTACGGGCGTGTCGCACGTGGACTTCGGCGCGGCCCCGCTGTTCATCGCGGAGGGCATCTTCGCCGCGGAGATCGTCACGCGCTGCGGCGAACTGGGCCTCCTGGCCGACGCGTTGTGCCTGAGCCGGGGGCCGGTGAAGACCTTCCGCCGCCGTTTCCTGCGGGACCTCAGGGAGGGCCGCAAGTCCGTGCCGTTCCTGCTGCGCCGCGGCTGGCGGCTGATGCGGCTGGAGCGGTCGATCGTCAGCCGCCAGACCGCGCTCGGCGCCCACGCCTGCGACCGCGACGAGGCACTGACCCGCCTCGCGGCCGCGCGGGACGGCAGCGGCGGTGGCAGCGGGCGGGCGGGGGCCGATACGAGTGCGGCGCGTACGCCCGCACAGCCCGCGTAGCGCGTAGCCGGCGCGGGCCCCAACACGCACAGAAGCGGGACCGGAAGGCCCCCCGGCCCTCCAGTCCCGCTTCCTTGTGGCTCCCCCGCTCCGCGGTGACGTCCCCCGACGTCCCCGCGTCCCCCGTTACCTGCTCCCCCCGGTTTCCCTCGGCCCCCCTGAGATCCCCCGATCCCCTCGGTTCCCCGTTTTCCCCGTGCCCCCGTGCTTCCCCCCGTACCTTCAGGCGACCAGTTCGCCGAAGGCGTCCTCCTCGTCACGGCCGAAGCTCAGGACCTCGTCGTCGCGCAGCCGGCGGAGCGACCGCCAGATGCTCGACTTCACCGTGCCGACGCTGATGGCGAGGATGTCCGCGATCTCCGGGTCCGTGCGGCCCTCGTAGTAGCGCAGGACCAGCATGGTGCGCTGGAGCTCGGGCAGCCGCGCCAGCGCCTGCCAGAGGACCGCGCGCAGCTCGGTGCCGCGCATCGCGTCCGTGTCGCCCACCGTCTCCGGCAGTTCCTCGGTCGGGTACTCGTTCAGCTTGCGGCGGCGCCACGCGCTGATGTGCAGGTTGGTCATGGTGCGGCGGAGGTATCCGCCGACCGCGGCCTTGTCGCTGATCCGGTCCCACGCCCGGTAGGTCGAGAACAGGGCGCTCTGCAGCAGGTCCTCGGCCTCGAAGCGGTCGCCGGTCAGGTGGTAGGCGGTCGCGTACAGGGAGGCGCGTCGCTCCTGCACGTAGGCGGTGAACTCCGCCTCCGACGGTGAACGGCGCTCCCCCGTCTCCTCCCCGTACCCGCTTCCCCCGTGTGTTTCCCCCGTGTTCCCCGCTCCCCCCGCGGGCGCGTCGATCACCGTCATGAAGCCGGTGTGACGCCCGGTGCCGCGACCGCACCCCCGTTTGGCCGCGGCACCGGCCTTCTCGCCACCCCGGTGCACGTCGTGCAGACGCGTGACAACCGCGCTGTTGCTGATGCCGTGCAGCGTGTTCATCTCGCGCCCCCCGTCGTGGACTTCCGGTGTGTTCGCCTTGCCGTGTCGCCGTGTCGCTGTCCTGCTGATGACGAAAAGCTTGCCCGGGTGACTTCATCACCGTGTCCGCCGACTGTCACAGGCCTGTCACAGGGGTCGGTCGCGGCCCGGAGCCGTCCTCGCACACACCTTCTCCACAGGCGTCGGCGCACGTAGCCGCCTTTATGCGGTCCAGGCGGGCATCTGCCCCCACGGGTCGAACAGGGAGCCCTCCATGGGCCAGAATGAGCCTGTGCCTTCCCTGTTGCTGATCGAGGACGACGACGCCATCCGCACGGCCCTGGAGCTCTCACTGACGCGCCAGGGTCATCGCGTGGCGACCGCTGCCAGTGGTGAGGACGGTCTGAAGCTGCTGCGCGAGCAGCGGCCGGATCTGATCGTGCTGGACGTGAACCTGCCCGGCATCGACGGATTCGAGGTCTGCCGGCGTATCCGGCGCACCGACCAGCTGCCGATCATCCTGCTGACCGCGCGCAACGACGACATCGACGTCGTGGTCGGCCTGGAGTCCGGCGCCGACGACTACGTGGTCAAACCCGTGCAGGGCAGGGTGCTGGACGCCCGGATCCGGGCGGTGCTGCGTCGCGGCGAGCGGGAGTCCACCGACTCGGCGAGCTTCGGCAGCCTGGTCATCGACCGCGCGGCGATGACCGTGACGAAGAACGGTGAGGACCTCCAGCTGACGCCGACCGAGCTGCGCCTGCTGCTCGAGCTGAGCCGTCGTCCGGGCCAGGCGCTGTCCCGGCAGCAGTTGCTGCGGCTGGTGTGGGAACACGACTACCTGGGCGACTCGCGCCTCGTGGACGCCTGCGTCCAGCGGCTGCGCGCCAAGATCGAGGACGTGCCGTCGTCCCCGACGCTGATCCGTACGGTGCGGGGTGTCGGCTACCGGCTGGACCCGCCTCAGTGACACACGAGCACCAAGAGCACCAGGAACACCACGGCGGGCCCCGCGGCTGGTCCGCGGCGCGCAAGGGCATCTGGTCACGGCTGCGGTTCACCAGCCTGCGGCTGCGGCTCGTCGTCGTGTTCGGGCTGGTCGCGCTCACCGCCGCGGTGTCCGCGTCCGGCATCGCGTACTGGCTCAACCGCGAGGCGGTGCTCACCCGCGCCCAGGACGCGGTCCTCGGCGACTTCGAGCAGGAGATGCAGAACCGGGCGGGCGCGCTGCCCGGGCATCCGACGCAGGACGAACTGCAGCACACGGCGGGCCAGATGGCCAACAGCAGCCAGCGGTTCTCGGTGCTGCTGATCGCCGAGGACCCCCAGGGCCGTACCGTGTACGGCAGTTCGGGCGGACTGAGCGGCTTCTCGGTGCAGGACGTGCCTCTCTCGTTGCGCGAGGCGGTGGACGAGCGGCAGAAGATTACCTCGACCAACAAGTACGCGTACCACCTGTACTGGCAGCGGATCGTCCGGGGCGACACCCCCTACCTGGTGGCGGGCACCCGGACGATCGGCGGCGGGCCGACCGGTTACATGCTCAAGTCGCTCGAGCCGGAGGCCAAGGACCTCAACTCGCTCGCCTGGTCGCTGGGGATCGCCACCGGGCTCGCGCTGATCGGCTCCGCGCTGCTGGCGCAGGCCCTGGCGACGACCGTGCTGAAGCCGGTGCAGCGGCTCGGGACGGCCGCCCGGCGGCTCGGCGAGGGCAGGCTGGACACCCGGCTGCAGGTCTCGGGCACGGACGAACTCGCCGACCTGTCGAGAACGTTCAACAAGGCGGCCGAGGCACTGGAGAAGCGGGTGGCCGACATGGCCGCCCGGGACGACGCGTCCCGCCGGTTCGTCGCGGACATGAGCCACGAGCTGCGCACCCCGCTGACCGCGATCACGGCGGTGACGGAAGTCCTCGAGGAGGAGCTGGAGTTCGAGGGCGGTGGCATCGACCCGATGATCGAGCCCGCCGTACGGCTCGTGGTCAGTGAGACGCGGCGACTCAACGACCTGGTCGAGAACCTGATGGAGGTCACCCGCTTCGACGCGGGCACCGCCCGTCTCGTCCTCGACGACGTCGACATCGCCGACCAGATCACCGCCTGCATCGACGCCCGTGCCTGGCTGGACGCGGTCGAACTGGACGCGGAGCGCGGCATCCACGCCCGGATCGACCCGCGTCGGCTGGACGTGATCCTCGCCAACCTCGTCGGCAACGCCCTCAAGCACGGCGGCTCGCCGGTGCGGGTGTCGGTGCGCGAGGAGCGCGGGGACGGGAGCGGAGGCGGCCGCGCGGGCGGCGCGGGGGCAGGCGCGGTCGACAGCACGGGAACGGCCGACGAGCCTGGCTTCGCAAGCGGCTCCGAGGGCGCGGGCACGGTGGTCATCGAGGTGCGGGACCAGGGACCGGGCATTCCCGAGGACGTCCTGCCGCACGTCTTCGACCGCTTCTACAAGGCCAGCGCCTCCCGGCCGCGCTCCGAGGGCAGCGGGCTCGGGCTGTCCATCGCGATGGAGAACGCCCATGCCCACGGCGGTGGGATCACCGCCGCCAACGCCCCCGGGGGCGGCGCGGTGTTCACGCTGCGGCTGCCGCGCGACGTCTCCGCGCTGACGGAGCGGGACGCCGGGGCCGCGCGGGAGAGCGCGGGCGGCGCCTCCGGGAAGGCCGGTGGCGGCAAGGGCGGCACCCGGCGTGAGCGCGCCGAGGGGGACGCGTGATGACCGTACGTCCGACGAAGACGAGCCCGATGCGCGTACGCCGCTTCCCCGGGCTGCTCGCCGCCACCGCGCTCGGTGTGCTGCTCTCAGGGTGCGGGATCCGGGCCACCGAGGTACCGACCGACTTCGGTCCGGCGCCCTCCCGGGTGCGCTGTCCGCAGGCCGAGGCGGACGGGGCCCCGCCGCCCGCGCGGGGCCTGCCGGCGCAGGTGTTCCTGCTCTGCGGCTCGTCCCTGGTGGCCGTCGACCGGACGGTACGCGTGCCGGAGGGCGCGGCGGACTCCGGGCAGCGGCGCGCCCGGGTGGCGCAGGGGCTGCTGGACCAGCTCTCCGCGCCGCCGACGTCGGCCGAGAAGGAGGCCGGGTACACCACGAACGTACGGGGCGGGATGACCGTGAGCGGTCCGCGGTCCGGCGACCCGGGGGACACGCTGCGTCTGAGCGTCCCGCCGGGGAGCCTGACGTCCTACGCGCTCGCGCAGATCGTCTGCACGTTCTCCGACTCGGCGGCGGCCGAGGGCGACGGCTCGGTGATCCTGGGCGGCCAGGACGACGAGCGACCGCGCCGCTACCGGTGCACCGACGAGGTCCGGGCCCGGCCCGGCAACACGGAGCCCCCGTCCACGGCGGCCACCGGCGGGTGACGCCGAACCCGGACGGGTGAAGCGCCCCGAGCGCGTCGGGCTCCCTCCGGGGCGGCTCTGGGACAGGCGCGGGGCCCGGGCGGGCCGGTACGCGACCGGTGCACCGCGCCGTGGCGCATGCCTCACCCGACTGACGGGGTCCCGCGCGGAACCGATCCTGCCGGGGGCCGCGTCTAGGGGTTCGTGCAGCGTCAAGGCCCCGTCGGCGGCACCGCCGCGTTCCGTATCCGTGTGACAGGAGGTCTCCTCCTGGCCGGGTATCTCGTGTTCGTCGCCTGGTGCACGCTGCGCCCTCTGCAGGTCCCCTGGGTGATGCCCGCCAATCTGCGCCCCTTCGACGGCCTCCGGGCGGATTTCGCGCTGGGCTGGGCGACGGGGGTCCGCCGGGTCGCCGAGGGACTGGCGCTGTTCGCGCCGCTCGGTGTGCTGCTGCCGATGACGGGGGGCAGGCTGACCGTCTCACCGGTGGGTTCGCTGATCCGCACCATGACCGCCGCGGCACTGCTGTCGCTGGGCATCGAGATGCTGCAGACCGGGGTGCCGGGACGGGTCGTGGACGTCGACGCGCTGATGCTGAACACCCTGGGCGCGGCCCTCGCGCACGCCGCCCTGGTGCCGGCGGGGCGTGCCTGGCTGCGCCGCCGGGCCCTGCGCCGGGCCGGGACGGGGATTCGCCGGGAGGAGCCGGCTCAGGGTCGGACCCCGACGATTGCCAGGGTTGGGATCGCCCCGTGGAGTGACGCTTTGCCCCCTTCGTCTCCGTAACGTGGGGTACACGGAAAGAGTCACTCGACAGCACGACACGAAGGAGTCCACGATGTCCCGCCTCGCCCGCCCCACCGACAACCGCGTGATCGGCGGCGTGTGTGCCGCGCTGGCCCGCCGCTTCGGCACCTCCGCGACCACGATGCGGATCGTCTTCGTGGCCTCGTGCCTGCTCCCCGGCCCGCAGTTCCTGCTCTACATAGCGCTGTGGATCCTGTTCCCCTCGGAGAACAAGGTCCAGACGAGCGCCTGGTGAGGCCCGCGGCCCCGCGCCGCCCTCCCCATGAGCACACCGATGGGGCGCCCCGGGTCCGGGGGCGCCCCATCGGTCGCGGGTCCGCAGGGGAACGGCCCGGGCGGGATGCCCCTGTGGACGTCAGCCGACGGGGAAGCCGTTGACGGAGCCCTGCAGCGGCAGGCCGCCGAGCAGACCGGCGACCGGCTGCGTCGGACCGTCGGCGAGCCGCTGCTCGACGACCGGCCGGGCGGCCGTCATGCCCGCGCCTGCCGCCTGCAGACCGGTCTCCGCCGCCTGCTCCGTACTCGGCAGCGCGGAGAGGTTCTCGGCCGGGAGGGCCTGGGTGGCGGTGTCCAGCGCGGGGAGAGCGTCCGGGACGGCCGGGGCCGCGGTGGCGGCACCCGCACCGGCGACGGCGAAGGCGGCACCGAGCGCGGCGACACCGAGGGTCTTGGCAGCAGACTGCTTCATGAAGATGTGTCCTCGACGTGGGATACGGGGATGTGAGCGGTCCGGCGACCGTAATCAGACGGGACCACCGGCCGCAAACAGCGGAATGCGGACGAATGGTGAACGCCGCCCGTGCGTCCGCTGCCCGGAAATTCTCCCGGTCACCCCTCCGAGGCGACAGAACCGCTGGTGGAGGCGGTCTGACGGAACAGCCATTCGGATTTCAGCTCGGCGTAACCGGGCTTGATGACGTCATTGATCATGGCGAGTCGTTCGTCGAAAGGAATGAACGCCGATTTCATCGCATTGACGGAGAACCACTGCATGTCGTCGAGCGTGTAGCCGAACGCGTCGACCAGGTGCTCGAACTCCTGGCTCATGCTCGTGTGCGACATGAGCCTGTTGTCGGTGTTCACCGTGGCACGGAAATGCAGCCGGCGCAGCAGGCCGATGGGGTGCTCGGCGTACGAGGCCGCCGCCCCGGTCTGCAGGTTGGAGCTGGGGCACAGCTCCAGCGGGATGCGCTTGTCCCGGACGTAGGAGGCGAGCCGGCCGAGCTCGACCGTGCCGTCGTCGTGCACCTGGATGTCGTCGATGATGCGCACCCCGTGCCCGAGCCGGTCGGCGCCGCACCACTGGAGGGCCTGCCAGATGGACGGGAGCCCGAAGGCCTCGCCGGCGTGGATCGTGAAGTGGTTGTTCTCGCGCTTGAGGTACTCGAAGGCGTCGAGGTGCCGGGTGGGAGGGTAACCGGCCTCGGCGCCCGCGATGTCGAAGCCGACGACGCCCAGGTCCCGGTAGCGGTTGGCGAGTTCGGCGATCTCCAGGGCGCGGGCCGCGTGCCGCATGGCGGTGAGCAGCGCGCCGACACGGATGCGCCGGCCGTCCCGTCCGGCACGCCGCTCCCCTTGCCGGAAGCCCTCGTTGACCGCTTCGACGACCTCTTCGAGGGTCAGCCCGCCCTCGAGGTGCTGCTCGGGCGCGTAGCGCACCTCGGCGTAGACGACACCGTCCGCCGCCAGGTCCTCGGCGCACTCGGCGGCCACCCGCACCAGGGCGTCCCGCGTCTGCATGACGCCGACGGTGTGCGAGAACGTCTCCAGGTACCGCTCCAGGGAACCGGAGTCGGCGGCCTCCCGGAACCAGAGGCCGAGCTTGTCCGGGTCGGTCTCGGGGAGTTGGGTGTAGCCGCCCTCGCGGGCCAGGTCGACGACGGTGCCGGGGCGCAGGCCGCCGTCGAGATGGTCGTGCAGCAGAACCTTGGGCGCCCGGCGGATCTGGTCCCCGGCCGGGGTGTTCACAGTGCTCTGGCTCGTCATCTCGGCACTCTAACGCCTACGCGCGTAGATCGCCCGGCGTGCGCATCTGCCGATATCCAACGGTGACCGCACGGCAGGGTCCCGTACACCGTTGCTTCTGACACTGTTCTGTCATGGCACAGCAAGCGACGCCGGTTCGCGGGGCACGGCTGGGGAGGGCGCTCGGCCCGGAGCCGAAGGCGGTGAGCGGCGTGGTACTGCTGCTGCCCGGCGGCGATCCGGTCTCCGGCCGCAGACCGTCCCCCCTGGTGGCGACCGCCTCCGTACGCGCGCTGGGACGCCGTCTGGGCCGCGCGGGCCGGGCCGAGCAACTCGCCGTCCACGTCGTCCACTACCGCTGTCGGGGCTGGAACGGCAGCGAGGCGCATCTCGCGCGGGACGCCGTCTGGGCCGCCGACGAGGCCGTGCGGCGCTACGGGGACGTTCCCGTGTGCCTGGCCGGCCCCGGCATGGGCGGCAGGGCGGCCCTGCGCGCGGGCGGTCACGAGGCCGTCGGCTCCGTGCTGGCGCTGGCCCCCTGGCTGCCCGAGGAGGATGTGGCCGCACCACCCGAACCGGTGAAACAACTGGCCGGACGGCAGGTGCTGATCGTGCACGGCACGCACGACACCCGGGCCGACCCCGAGCTGTCCTTCCGGCTGGCGGCGCGGGCGAAGAAGGCGAACCGGAACGTGTGCCGCTTCGAAGTGCACGCCGACGGGCACGGGCTGCACCAGTACCGGGACGAAGTACTGGCGCTGTGCGAGGACTTCGTGATGGGGACGTTGTTCGGACGGGCGCTGTCGCGCCCGGTGCGGGACGCTCTGGCGGCACCTCCGCCGCTGGGGCTGCGGATGCCGCTGGCCTCGGGGTTCGGTACGTCGTTACGACGGTAGGCGGCCGCGGCCGTACGCACCCGGGTGCCCGGGGGCGGGTGCCGGTCAGTCCGGGAGCAGGCGGCCGCGCCGCGACAGCAGGAACTTCTTGAACGCCGACACCGGCGGGGTGTCCGGCCGCCCCGCCGGCCAGGCGACGCCGATCTCACGGGCCGCCCGCGGCGAGGTGACGGTCAGTTCCACCACACCGGGGCGGGGCACGGCCGGCGGGGGCAGCAGGGCGACGCCGAGCCCGGCCGCGACCAGACCCCGCAGGGTCTCCGCCTCCTCGCCCTCGAAGGCGACCCTGGGCCGGAACCCGGCCTGGGCGCAGAGGTCGTCGGTGATGCGGCGCAGACCGTAACCGGGTTCCAGCGTAACGAAGTTCTCGTCGGCGGCCTCGGCGAGGCGGATCCGGCGACGGACGGCGAGCCGGTGGTCGGCGGGGACGACCAGGCGCAGCTTCTGCTCGTCCAGGCGGCGGGCGACGAGGTCGGGGGCGTCCGGGACCGGGGAGGTCAGGCACAGGTCGAGCTCGCCCGCGCGAAGGCCCTCCAGCATGGCCTCGCCGTAGTTCTGGACGAGGCTGAAGCGGATGCGCGGGTGATCGGCGCGGAAGGCGTGCAGCAGACCGGGCACGGTCCCGGCGCCCATGGTGTGCAGGAACCCGAAGGCGACCTTGCCGGTGGCCGGGTCGGCGTCGGCGCGGACCTCGTCGGCGGCCCGCTCGATCTCGGCGAGGGCCCGTTCCACGGAGGCGAGGAAGGTGCGGCCGGCGGGGGTGAGGGAGAGGGTCCGGCCGTGACGGGCGAACAGGTCGACGCCCAGGTCCCGTTCGAGGCGGACGACGGACCGGGAGAGCGTGGACTGCGGTACCTGCAGCTCCTGGGCGGCACGGGTGACATGCTCCGTGCGGGCGACGCCGGCGAAGTGGACGAGGCGCGGCGCGAGCAGCGCGACGATGTCCTCCGTGTCACTGGACGGTGACAGCCGACCCGGTGACCTCTGCTGATGCCGCATGGGAACGATTATGACGATTCCATGCATTGGACGGATGAGTGGGGCCGTCCATAGGTTCGAAGCATGTCTCCCGCCAGTCCCGGGGCGTCCACCACCGTGGACGCCCGCACCTCCGTCACGCCCCCTGTCTCTTCCGCCTCTCCTTCCTCTCCTTCTTCTCCTTCCTCTCCTCCCGCGAGCCCGCAGGTCGCCCCGGGCGCGCCGGGTGGTGCCGACTCCCGGCTCTCCCCGGGCGGCCCCGGTTTCCGCCGGATGAGCTTCGCCCTGTTCCTGGCGGGTGTGGCGACCTTCGCGCTGCTGTACTCCACGCAGGCCCTGCTGCCGCTGATCTCCGGCGGCCTCGGGGTGAGCGCGGGCGATGCGAGCTGGACGGTGGCGGCGGCCACCGGTGGTCTCGCGGTGTTCGTGCTGCCGATGAGCGCGCTCTCGGAGCGGTACGGACGCCGTACGGTCATGACGGCCTCGCTGGCCGTCGCGGTGACCGTCGGCCTGCTGGTCCCCTTCGCCCCGTCGCTGGGCTCCCTGGTGGCACTGCGGGCGCTCCAGGGGGCGGCCCTGGCCGGGGTGCCCGCGTCGGCGACCGCGTACCTGGCGGAGGAGGTCCGGCCGAAGGCCCTGGTGACCGCGATCGGACTGTTCGTCGCGGGCAACAGCGTGGGCGGGATGAGCGGCCGGGTCATCACCGGCTGGGTGGCCCAGGAGTGGGGCTGGCGGGTCGCCGTCGGTGTGATCGGGGTGCTCGCGGTGGCGTGCGCGGTGGCGTTCCGGCTGCTGCTGCCGGAGCCGAAGCACTTCCGGCCGGGCTCGCTGCGCCCGCGCGTGCTGCTCGGCACGGTCCGCGGCCATCTCGCGAACCCCCTGCTGCGGCGCCTGTACGCCATCGGCGCCCTGTTCATGACCGTGTTCGGCGGGGTCTACACCGTGATCGGCTACCGGCTGGCCGAGGCACCCTTCTCCCTCCCCCAGGGCATCGTCGGCTCGATCTTCCTGGTGTACCTGGTCGGCACGGTGGCGGCGTCGGCGGCGGGCCGGCTGGTGGGCCGGCTCGGCCGCCGGGGCGCGCTGTACGCGGCGGCCGGCACCACGGCGGCGGGTCTGCTGCTGTCCCTGGCCGGCTCACTGCCCCTGATCGTGCTGGGTCTGGTGCTGATCACCGGCGGTTTCTTCGCGGGTCACGTGGTCGCGTCCTCGGCGGTCGGGCGGACGGCCACCCAGGGCCGCGCCCAGGCGTCGGCGCTGTACCAGTCCGCCTACTACGCCGGCTCCAGCGCGGGCAGCACGGTCGGCGCGCTCGCCTTCCACTCGGGCGGCTGGGCCGGGACGGTGGGGGTCGGCCTGGTGGCGGCGGCCGGTGTCGTGGCCATCACGGTGCTGGGCACCCGCGCGGCGCGGGTGGAGCGGCGCCGGCCCGCCCCGGCGTAGGGCGGCCCAACGGGTTCGGAGCGGTTCCGCGGGGCGGCGGGCAAAAGCAGCGGTCGTGCCGCCCGCTGAACGCGCCCCCCTCACCCTCCACCCGACCCCACCTGCACGTTCGTCGTCCCGAAGGGCCGTTGTCAGTGGGCTGCGGTAGCTTCCGAAGTGCTGGGTGCGAAGGCGCGCCGCAGACAAGCCACAGGGGTGGACGGACGATGACGAACGGCACGGCGACGACGACCGATCTCGACGCCAGGCTCGAGGCGCACCGCGTCGAGCTGACCGGGTACTGCTACCGCATGCTCGGCTCCTCCTTCGAGGCGGAGGACGCGGTGCAGGACACGATGGTCCGTGCCTGGCGCAGCTTCGCCACGTTCGAGGGCCGTTCCAGTCTGCGTTCCTGGCTGTACCGCATCGCGACCAATGTCTGCCTGGACATGCTGACGGCGGGCAACAAGCGGGCCCGCCCGATGGACCTGACGGAGGCGACGCCGCTGGCCCGCGCGGCCCTCTCACCCCGGCCCGACCACACCTGGCTGGAGCCGATGCCGGATTCCCGCATGCTGCCCGAGACCGCCGACCCGGCGGAGGCGGCGGTCGCCAAGGAGTCCGTGCGGCTCGCCTTCATGGCCGCCCTCCAGCAGCTGCCGCCCAAGCAGCGGGCGGTGCTGGTGCTGCGCGAGGTGCTGGCCTGGAAGGCGAGCGAGGTGGCCGAGCTGCTCGGCGCCTCGGTCGCGTCCGTCAACAGCGCGTTGCAGCGGGCGCGGGCGACGCTCGCGGAGAGCCGGCAGCCGGGTGCCGAGGCGTCCGTCTCGGACCCGCTGGACGAGGGGCAGCAGAAGCTCCTGGAGCGCTATGTGGCGGCGTTCGAGGGGTACGACATGTCGGCGCTGACGGCGCTGCTGCACGAGGACGCCACCATGACGATGCCGCCGTTCGACCTGTGGCTGACCGGCTCCGGCGACATCACGGGCTTCATGACGACGCTGGGCGCCGCCTGTGCGGGCTCGCGGCTGCTGCCGGTCCAGGTGAACGGCCTGCCCGGGTTCGCCCAGTACAAGCCGGACCCGGAGGCCGGCGGGTTCACGCCGTGGGCGGTCCAGGTGCTGGAGATCTCAGACGGCCGGATCACCGGGTTCCACTGCTTCCTCGACACCCGGCGCTGGTTCCCGCTCTTCGGGCTGCCCCTCCACCTCGAAGCCGAGGCCGACGAGGTCGAGCAGGGAGCACAGGGCGGGGTCGGGGTCGCGCAGCCGTATCCGGCCGCCGGCCCGGCGGGCCAGGAGCTGGAGGCGTGCCAGCAGGTTCACGGCGGCGAGCCCGGGCGGTCCCAGTCCTCCCACGTCGCAGACGACCACCCCGCCGGCCCCGCCGCCGTCCAGGAGTGCCCGCAGCGCATCGCTCGGCCCGCTCACCCCGTCAAGGGTGACGGGGCCGCGCAGGACGAGTACAGGGGGTCTCGTGGCATCCACGAGCGGTAGACCGGACGCGGGCGCGTAACTCATCGCGGTGGCTCCTCGTGGGACACCGCACCGCGTCCCCCTCCCCGTGACGCGGCGCAGTGGAGATCACATTGACCCGGGCACGACCCGCCCACGAGGGTTGCCTGTATGCGCCACAGATCTTCCCCGCCCGCGGTCCCCGGTACCCGCAGTGCTCGCCACCCCGGCGAGGAGCCGTCGTGCAGGGGGTGTTGAGCGGCTTCCTGGTGATCGCGGTCGTCATCGGCGCCGGCTACCTGATCGGCCGCCGGGGGTATCTCGGCCGGCAGGGCCACGAGGTGCTGACGAAGCTCGCGTTCCACGTGGCGTCCCCGGCGCTGCTGTTCACGATCCTCGCCGAGGCCGACCTGTCGCTGGTCTTCTCCGGCCGGCTCCTGGTCACCGCGCTGAGCACGGCCGCGGTGGCCGGCGTCTTCGTGGCGGTGGGTGCCGCACGCGGCTGGGGCGTGGGCCGCACCACCATCGGCGCCCTGTGCTCCAGCTACGTCAACTCCGGCAACCTGGGCATCCCGATCGCCGTGTACGTCCTCGGTGACGCCTCGCTCGTGGCGCCGGTGCTGCTGTTCCAGCTCGTCGGGGTCACACCGGTCGCGCTGACGATCCTGGACCTGGCGTCCGCCGGGGAGAAACAGCCCCTGTGGCGGCGGCTGCTCACACCGCTGCGGAATCCGGTCGCGCTGGGCTCACTGGCGGGGGTGGCGGTGTCGGCGAGCGGCATCGGGATTCCCGGCCCGGTCATGGACCCGCTGACGTTGATCGGCAACATGGCGGTCCCGGCGGTCCTCCTCGCGTTCGGCATCTCGCTGCGCGGCAGCTCCCCGCCCCTGCGGGGCGGGGAGCGCGGGACGGTACTGCTCGCCGTGGCCCTGAAGTCGGTGGGCCAGCCGGCGGTCGCCTGGTTACTGGCGGTGACGGTCTTCGGTCTGCGCGGCGCCCAGCTGCTCGACGTGGTGGTGACGTCGGCGCTCCCGGCGGCGCAGAACATCTTCACCTACGCGAGCCGCTACCGCGTGGGCGAGGCCCTGGCCCGCGAGGCGATCCTGGTGTCGACCCTGCTGTCGGTCCCGGTGCTCGTGGTGGTGGCGGCGCTGCTGGGGTGAGTCGGTCGTCGGGGAACTCACTGGTGTCGATGACGAGGCCGAAGGGCGCCGGAAGCTTGACGGGCTCCCCGGACTTGACCGATTCCAGGGGGCGGTGGACATCGCCGTTCGGTTCCCCGAAGAGGGTCGCCGTCGGGCCGTCGGGGGCCCAGCGGTCCACGAGGAGGTGGAGAGGGATGCCCGCGGCGGCATAGGCGGCAGGCTTGCTGACGCGGTCGTGGCGCGCGTTGGACCTGGAGGTCGCCTCGACCACGAGTCCGGCGAGGGCGGCGGGAATGTGGGTGTCCGACTCCGGGTCCGGTCGCCTCGGGGCCACTACAGGATCCGGGACGAGCATACCGAGACGCGAAGGCACGGCGATGGCGAGCGTCTGGAAGACTCCCCAGTCCTTGGGAATCACGGAATAGAGGCGCCGATGATTCCTTCCGCGATCAGGTCGCGGCGGTACGCGGGAGCAGGTGACACGGTGACGATCCCCCGACGATCTCCACCTTGCTGCCCTCGGGCCGTTCCATCCCCTCCCAGAACCGGACGAGGTCGTCCCAGCTCTGTTTGGGGTCCTGGCTCACGGTGAGTGCGCTCATGGCGGTTCTCCCATCGGTGCGTCACCGATCCCAGCATGCCGAACGGGGCCGGTGGCGGTCCACCGGCCCCGTTCACCCGGTCGGGGCGTGTCCGACAGCGGCCTTTGGCCCGGGCGCAGGTCAGGCGATGCGCTCCCGTACCACCGGCGTCGCCGTGAACGGCGTGCCGGGGGCCGCGATGTCGTAGGAGCCGGACACCGCGTCGAGGGCGTAGTCGAAGCGGTCCGGGGTGTCCGTGTGGAGGGTGAGCAGGGGCTGGCCCGCGGTGACGGTGTCGCCGGGCCTGGCGTGCAGTTCGACGCCCGCGCCCGCCTGCACCGGGTCCTCCTTGCGGGCGCGGCCCGCGCCGAGGCGCCAGGCGGCGACGCCGATGTCGTAGGCGTCCAGGCGGGTCAGGACGCCGGAGGCGGTCGCCGTCACCACGTGCTGTTCGCGCGCCGTCGGCAGGGGCGCGTCCGGGTCGCCGCCCTGGGCCGCGATCATGCGGCGCCAGACGTCCATCGCGGTGCCGTCGGCCAGGGCCTTCGCCGGGTCGGCGTCCTTGATGCCGGCGGCGTCGAGCATCTCGCGGGCCAGGGCGAGGGTCAGTTCCACGACGTCGGCGGGGCCGCCGCCCGCCAGGACCTCCACCGACTCCCGGACCTCGAGGGCGTTACCGGCGGTCAGGCCGAGCGGCGTCGACATGTCGGTGAGCAGGGCGACCGTCCGCACGCCGTGGTCGGTGCCGAGGCCGACCATCGTGGAGGCGAGTTCGCGGGCGTCGTCCAGGGTCTTCATGAAGGCGCCGCTGCCGACCTTGACGTCCAGGACGAGCGAACCGGTGCCCTCGGCGATCTTCTTCGACATGATCGAGGAGGCGATCAGCGGGATCGCCTCGACGGTGCCGGTCACGTCGCGCAGGGCGTAGAGCTTCTTGTCGGCGGGGGCGAGGCCGTCGCCGGCCGCGCAGATCACGGCGCCGACGCCGTCCAGGACGGACAGCATCTCGTCGTTGGACAGCAGCGCGCGCCAGCCGGGGATCGACTCCAGCTTGTCCAGGGTTCCGCCGGTGTGGCCGAGGCCCCTGCCGGACAGCTGCGGGACGGCCGCGCCGCAGGCGGCGACCAGCGGGGCGAGCGGCAGGGTGATCTTGTCGCCGACGCCGCCCGTGGAGTGCTTGTCGGCGGTGGGCCGGGCCAGCGAGGAGAAGTCCATGCGCTCGCCGGAGGCGATCATCGCGGCGGTCCAGCGGGCGATCTCGCTCCGGTTCATGCCGTTGAGGAGGATCGCCATCGCGAGGGCCGACATCTGCTCGTCGGCGACCTCCCCACGGGTGTACGCGTCGATCACCCAGTCGATCTGCTCGTCGCTGAGTTCGCCGCGGTCCCGCTTGGTGCGGATGACGGAGATGACGTCCATGGCCATGACTGGCATTCCTTCCGGAGTGCGAGGGGCGCGGCCCCTCGGGACACGGCCCCTCCGGTCGGGGTGAGCCGCGAGGAGGGGCCTCGGTGGAGCCGCGGAGGTGCGGTGGAGCCGGGGGTCCTGTCGTCGCGTTCCCGTCGTCCGCCCGCAGGGCGGGCCTCGCGACGTCATGGGGTCCCCCTGCTCATGGGGCCCCGCTCGAGCGGGGACCGGGAGCCCGGGGGAGCGTGCACGGGGTCGCGAGGCAAGTGGGAGTGTGACGACAGGGCCCGGGGGGGGGCGAGGTGCTGCCGGGCCCGAGGGGCCCCGCAGGGCTACTTGGCGAGGTGATCCGGGCCGAAGGCCTGGGGCAGCATCTCCGAGAGCGGCAGGACACCCGCCGGGGTTTCCAGGAGCAGCCCCGGTCCGCCGAACTCGTACAGCAGCTGTCGGCAGCGGCCGCACGGAACGAGGACGGCGCCCGTGCCGTCCACGCAGGTGAAGTGCGTGAGCCGGCCGCCGCCGGTGCGCTGCAGTTCCGAGACCAGTCCGCACTCGGCGCACAGGCCGAGTCCGTAGCTGGCGTTCTCGACGTTGCAGCCGGAGACCGTGCGCCCGTCGTCGACCAGGGCGGCGACACCGACCGGGTAGCCCGAGTAGGGGGCGTACGCGTGGGACATGGCGTCCCGTGCCACCGCGCGCAGCGCCTCCCAGTCGGTGTCCGCCGCGGCGGCCGGGGCCGGGGTCATCCGCCCTGTCCCTTCCGGTACGGCAGTCCGTTCGCCCTGGGCATGCGCAGCCGCTGCGCGGACAGGGCCAGGACCACGAGGGTGATGACGTACGGCGTGGCGGCGACGACCTGGTTGGGGACCTCGTTGGTGCCGGCGTACCAGGCGTAGACGAGGGCGCCGACGACCAGGGTGACGGCCGCGGCCACGTACTTCTTGCGGATCGCAAGCCAGATCGCGCCGATGACCAGCAGCAGCGCGCCGAGCAGCAGCAGGGCGTGCACGTTGGTGGAGCCGCCGCGCAGGTTGAGGCTGTCGGTGTAGCCGAAGAGTCCGGCGCCGATGGCGAGGCCGCCCGGCATCCAGTTGCCGAAGATCATCGCGGCGAGGCCGATGTAGCCGCGCCCGCTGACCTGGCCCTCCAGGTAGAAGGGGTTGGCGACGATGGAGAGGAAGGCGCCGCCGAGGCCGGCCAGACCGCCGGAGATGATCACGGCCAGGTACTTGTACTTGTAGACGTTGACGCCGAGGGATTCGGCGGCGACGGGGTTCTCGCCGCAGGAGCGCAGGCGCAGCCCGAAGGGGGTGCGCCAGAGGATCCACCAGGTCGCGGGGATGAGCGCGACGGCGATGAGGGTCAGCCAGGAGACGTCGGTGACCAGGCCGCCGAGCAGGCCGGCGACGTCGGAGACGAAGAACCAGCCCTTGGCGTTGAGGTCCCGCAGCGCGTCGGACAGCCCCGGCACGGTGAAGTGGCCGAGCGGTTCGATCGCCGGGGACTGCTTGGCCGAGCCGCCCTGGTGGCCTTCGAAGGCCAGCGGGGCGAGGTAGCGGGTGGCGCCGAGGGCGAGGATGTTGATGGCCACACCGGAGACGATGTGGTTGACGCGGAAGGTGACGGTGACGAAGGCGTGCAGCAGTCCGCCGAGGCAGCCGCCGATGATGCCGACGAGGACGCCGGTCCACGGGCCCCACTGGAATCCGGCCCAGGCGCCGAACCAGGTGCCGAGGATCAGCATGCCCTCGAGGCCGATGTTGACGACGCCCGCGCGCTCGGCCCACAGGCCGCCGAGTCCGGCGAGGCCGATGGGGACGGCGAGCTGGAGGGCGGTGGACATCTGGCTGACGTTGGTGATGCCGTTGGCGCCGGTGATGAGGCGGACGATCGAGACCAGGGCCAGGGCGCCGGCGATGACCAGCAGCAGCACGGGCCACGACATGCGGCGGCCGGTGGGCGCCGCGTGCTGCAGCGAGGGCTGGTTGACGTCGGTCGCTGTGGTCGGAGCGGTCATCGGCCAGCCACCTCCTTCGTGGTGTTGTTGTCGGCGCCGAGGACGTGGCCCGCGGCGAGTTCCGCGCCGACCTGGCGCTGCTGGCGGCGCAGGCCCCACTCGCGGACGGCCTCGTAGGAGACGACGACCGAGAGGACGATCAGGCCCTGCATGATGACCGCGATCTCCTTGTCGTAGCCGTGGAAGTCCAGCTCGGGCGAGGCCTTGTCGAGCCAGGCCCACAGGAGGGCGGCGAAGGCGATGCCGACGGGGCTGTTGCGGCCCAGGAGGGCGATGCCGATGCCGAGGAAGCCGATACCGGTGGGGAAGTTCAGGTTGTACGTGTGGGAGTCGCCGAGCAGGATCGGCAGGCCCGCGAGTCCGGCGAGGCCGCCGGAGATCAGCATGGCGCCGAGCACCATGCGCTTGGGGTCGACCCCGCTGGCCGCGGCGGCGGTCGTGGAGGCGCCGGAGGCGCGCAGGTCGAAGCCGAAGCGGGTGCGGTTGAGGACGATCCAGTAGCCGATGCCGAGCAGCGCGGCGAGGACGACCAGGCCGTAGATCTCGCCGGCCTCGCCCATGTCGATGCCGGGGACCCAGCCGGACTCGTGCATCTCGCCGGTCGTGTTGTTGTTGCCGACCTTGACGCCGAAGACGGTCGGCAGCCACAGGTAGCCGATGACGGACGTCGCGATCGCGTTGAGCATGATCGTGGCGACGACCTCGCTGACCCCGCGGGTGACCTTGAGGACACCCGCGATACCGGACCAGAAGGCTCCGGTGAACACGGCGGTGAGAAGCAGCAGCGGGATCTGCAGCGCGGCCGGCAGGTTCATGTGGGCGCCGACGACGGCGGCCATGACGGCACCGAGCTGGTACTGGCCGTCGACCCCGATGTTGAAGAGGTTCATCCGGAAGCCGATGGCCACCGCGAGGGCGGCGATGTAGTACATCGACGCCTGGTTGACGATCAGGACCTGGATGTCGGAGAACGTCGCCTGCTCGAACATCAGGGCGAACGGCTCGACGGGGTTCTTGCCCGAGGCGAGCAGCACGATCGCGCTGAGCGCGAAGGCCACGGCGAGCGCGATGACCGGTCCGGCCAACGCGAGGAGCACACGCTCCTTGTCGAACTTCTTCATCAGCGGGCCTCGTCTTCCGGAGACTCGGGGGCGGCGGCCGCGGTGCCGGGAGCATCCGTCCCGGTCCTTCGGGCGTCGGCCGGGGTCTCGGGGGTCTCTTCGTGTTCGAGGTGTCCGGCGGCGGCACCGGTCATGGCGGTACCGAGCTCCTCGGGGGTGATGGTGGCGGGGTCGGCGTCCGCGACGAGCCTGCCGTCGTAGATCACCCGCAGGGTGTCGGACAGGCCGATCAGCTCGTCCAGGTCGGCGGAGATCAGCAGGACGGCGAGGCCCTCGTGGCGCGCCTGACGGATGTGGTCCCAGATCGCGGCCTGCGCGCCGACGTCCACACCGCGGGTGGGATGGGAGGCGATCAGGAAGCGGGGCCGGTGGCTCATCTCTCGGCCGACGATCAGCTTCTGCTGGTTGCCGCCGGACAGGGACGCGGCGGTGACGTCGATGCCGGGGGTGCGCACGTCGTACTTCCTGACGATGCGGCGGGTGTCCTCCTGGGCCGCCTTCGGGTCCAGCCAGACGCCCTTGGCGTTGGGCTTCTCGGTGACGTGGCCGAGGATGCGGTTCTCCCAGAGGGGGGCCTCCAGGAGCAGGCCGTGGCGGTGGCGGTCCTCGGGGATGTACCCGATGCCCTCCTCGCGGCGCCTGCGGGTGGCCCAGCCGGTGATCTCCTCGTCGGCCAGCCGGATGATGCCGGAGTCGGCGTGCCGCAGACCGATGAGCGCGTCGACCAGTTCGGTCTGGCCGTTGCCCTCCACACCGGCGATGCCGAGGACCTCGCCCGCGTGGATGGTGAAGCTGATGTCGTCGAGCAGGGCCTTGCCGCCGGGGGCCGCCAGGCGGAGCTTGTCGACGGTGAGCACCGCGCGGTCGGTGACCGTGGACTCGGCGGTCTCGGGCGTGGGCAGTTCGCTGCCGACCATCATCTCGGCGAGCTGGCGCGGGGTGGTCTCGGCGGGAACGGCGGTGCCGACGGTGGTGCCCCGGCGGATGACGGTGATGTCGTCGGCGACCGAGAGGACCTCGCCCAGCTTGTGGGAGATGAAGATGACCGACAGGCCCTCCGCCTTGAGCTCGCGCAGGTTGTCGAAGAGCGCGTCGACCTCCTGCGGGACGAGGACGGCGGTGGGCTCGTCGAGGATCAGCGTGGTCGCGCCGCGGTAGAGGACCTTGAGGATCTCCACGCGCTGGCGGGCTGCGACACCGAGCTCCTCGACCAGCAGGTCGGGGCGTACGCCGAGGCCGTAGCGCTCGGAGATCTCCTTGATCCTGCGGCGGGCCTTCGCTCCGATGCCGTACAGCTTCTCGCTGCCGAGCACCACGTTCTCGAGGACCGTGAGGTTGTCGGCGAGCATGAAGTGCTGGTGGACCATGCCGATGCCGCGGGCGATGGCGTCGGCCGGCGAGGAGAAGGAGACCGTCTCGCCGTGGATCGCGATGGTGCCCTCGTCCGGCTTCTGCATGCCGTAGAGGATCTTCATCAGCGTCGACTTGCCGGCCCCGTTCTCGCCGACGAGGGCGTGCACGGTGCCCTTGCGGACCGTGAGGTGGATGTCGTGGTTGGCCACGACACCCGGGAATCGCTTCGTGATCCCGGCGAGTTCGACGGCGGTCACCGATTCGTTGACCGCCGCTCCGGCCGGAGGGCTGCTGGACGCGTTGATGGCGCACTCCTGGGGACGGGGGTCGTCTACGCGCGTAGCGCCCCTACGGCATCGAACGGGGTCGCGCACCCCGCTCGACGGGGTGCGGGGAGCCTACTCCCCGCACCCCGTCAAGCGGTCACAACCCCACGGGTTACACGCTGTTCGGGTCCTGCGTGATCAGCTGGACTCGACCTCGATCTCGCCGCTGATGATCTTCTTCTTGGCCGTCTCGATGACGTCCTGGAGCTCGTCGTTGTCCGCGAACACGGGATTCGAGTTCGACAGGCTGACCTCACCCGACGCCAGATCGCCCCTGAGGATACCGGTGCTCGGGGACTTGTCCTCGACCGACTGCGCCAGCTTGTAGACCGACTTGGCGACGTCCTTCATCGCCGAGGTGAGGATCGAGTCCTTGTACTTCGCCAGCGCCTCCTGGGCGTACTGGTCGGAGTCCACACCGATCGCCCAGACCTTGTTGGCGGCCGCGGCCTCGATGGCGCCCTGGCCGGACAGACCGGCCGCCGTGTAGACGACGTCGGCCTTCTTCTCGATCTGGCCCTCGGCGGCGGCCTTGCCCTTGTCGGGGCTGGAGAAGCCACCCTCCTCCGCCGTCTGCGTCAGGAACTGCGAGATGACCTTGACGTCCGGGTTGGTGTCCTTGACGCCCTGCTCGAAGCCGGCCCGGAACTTGTGGATCAGCGGGATGTCCACGCCGCCGATGAAGCCCACGACGTCGGTCTTGGTGGTCTCGGCGGCGGCGACGCCGGCCAGGTAGGAGGCCTGCTCCTCGGAGAAGACCAGGTCGGCCACGTTGTCCATCTCGACCGTGGCGTCGTCGACGATGCCGAAGGTCGTGTCCGGGTACTTCTCGGCGGCGCCCTTCACGGCGGCGGCGTAGGCGTAACCGACACCGATGACCGGGTCGTAGCCCTGCTTCGCCAGCGAGGCCAGGCGCTGCTCCTTGTCCGCGTCGGTCTCACCGTCGGTGGGCTCGACGTCCGCGGTCTTGTAGCCGTATTCCTTCTCCGCCCGCTGCAGGCCCGCGAAGGCGGCGTCGTTGAAGGACTGGTCGCCCCTGCCGCCGACGTCGTACGCGATGGCCAGACCCTTGTCCTCCTCGGACTCGGACGAGCTGGAGGAGGTAGAGGTGCCGCCGCAGGCGGTGAGTGCGAGTGCCAGAGAGGCGGTCGCCGCGCCCGCGACCGTGATCCGGGAAATCCGGCGCATGTGTGGTGCTCCTTCGTACAAGCGCCGGAAGTTCGGGGGACGGCGCTGGCTTCGCCGCAGATTAACGCGCGTAGACAGTCCCGGAGAACCCTTCTGTCCACCTTGTTATGCGGCCGTGGCCTACCCGGGCCCTACCGCGAGCACACCATTGCCGATCGCGAACGGATCGTGGCACTGGGTGACATTCGGGCGATGTACGGCGTGTAGTGACAAGCAGCGTGACATCCGACACGGCGTGCGCCGGCCGGCGCACGCCGTGCATCGGAGCGGGCTGCCGGGCCCGCCGCGGACGGAGAGGGCTCAGCGCATCCGGCGCGCGCGCAGCACCAGGTCGTCGGTGTGGTGCGCGCCGGCGCCGCCGTCGGGTGCCACGCGGGGCCGCTGCTCGTCCACCTCCACCTCCCAGTCCTCGTCGAGCAGAGCGGCGACCATCGAGGGCCAGACGTAGTCGGCCGGGTCGAAGCCGCTCTCGTCCTCCTGCCGGGTGTCCATCCCCGCGTGGTGTACGAGCAGCAGCACGCCGCCGGGCGCGACGGCCGCGAGCAGCGCTCGCTCGGCTGCGGCGTCGGGGGTGCGCAGCAGGGCGGGGTACTGCGCGGAGACCAGGTCGAAGGAGGCCGGCGGGAGGGCCGCCTCCGTCAGTGAGGCGTGAACCCAGCGAACGGCGAGGCCGGCGTCCCGCGCGTGCCCGGCCGCCCGTTCCAGCGCCACGCCCGAGACCTCGAGCGCGGTCACGTCCCAGCCGCGGCGCGCGAGCCAGACGGCGTCCGCGCCCTCGCCGCAGCCGACGTCGAGCACCCGCCCGGGCGCGAGCCCGGCGACCTCGGCCACCAGCGCGCCGTTGGGCCGGCCGCTCCACAGCTGCCGTCGTTCGGTGTACCGGTTGTCCCACTCCGCCCTCACCGCGGGGTCTCCGACGTATCCGTCGGCAGGGGAGGAGGTGCCGGACGCGGGCGGTCCTGCTGCGATGTCGTCGTTCATCGGCCCACCGTCGCCCAACGCGTCCCGGACTCGCCACTCCTGTTGCCGGTCCGGCAACACGGCGCCCGAGGGCACGGAACGCGGGCGGGCACCCACTGAGGGCGCCCGCCCGTGTCCGGTACTGCGGCACTGCGCCGCTTGTCTGCCGCGTTACTCCGTCTTCACGGTGATGGAGCCGTCGATGATGCCCTCCTCGGCCTCGGCCACGGCGTCCGTCAGGCCCTCGATCTCGGCCATCTTCGGGTTGCTGTCGGAGAGGCCGACGCCGTCCACCTTCAGGTCGAAGACCTGGGTGCCGGTCAGCGGTTCGCCGTCCTGGACGGACTTGGCCAGCGTGTACACCGCACCGCCGACGTCCTTGAGGGCGGAGGTGAGGATGAAGTCCTTGTAGGCGGCGAGGGCTTCCTGCTGGTACTGGTCGGAGTCGACGCCGATCGCCCAGACCTTCGCCTTGGCGGCGGCCTCGATCACACCCTGACCGGAGAGACCGGCCGCCTGGTAGACGACGTCGGCCTTCTTCTCGATCTGGCCCTCGGCGGCCGCCTTGCCCTTGTCGGGGCTGGAGAAGCCACCCTCCTCCGCCGTCTGCGTCAGGTACTGGGAGACGACCTTGACCTTCGGGTCGGTCGCCTGCACGCCCTGCTTGAAGCCGGCCTCGAACTTGTGGATCAGCGGGATGTCGACACCTCCCACGAAGCCGACCGTGTTCGTCTCGGTGGCCTTGGCGGCGGCGACACCGGCGAGGTAGGACGCCTGCTCCTCGGCGAAGACGAGGGAGGCGACGTTCTCGCCCTCGACCACCGAGTCGACGATGCCGAAGGTGGTGTCCGGGTACTTCTCGGCCACGGCCGTCATCGCCGGGCCGTAGGCGAAGCCGACGCCGATGACGGGGTTGTAGCCCTGCTTGGCGAGCGAGGAGAGGCGCTGTTCCTTGTCCGCGTCGGTCTCACCCTCGGTGGGTTCGATGTCGGCGGTCTTGTAACCGAACTCCTTCTCCGCCTTCTGGAGACCCGCGTACGCGGCGTCGTTGAAGGACTGGTCGCCCTTGCCGCCGATGTCGTAGGCGATGGCGAGACCGAGGCCGTCCTTCGCGGAGCTCTCTGAGCTGTCACCGCTCTCGCTGCTGGTACCGCCGCAGGCCGTGGCGGCGAGTGCGAGCGACGCGACCCCCACCGCGACGCGAGTCAGTCTGGATATCCGACGCATCTGACGCTCCCCATTCTCCAAAGCCCCGCAGCGGGCGCTCGGTTCGGCGCACATTAACGCGCGTAGACACTCCTGGGAACGGGGTACTGCCGGGCCGTTATCCATTCGTGCCGATGGCCGGTCACACCCTGGTGAAGCAGAGGGCCGTAGGGGATCGAAAGGGGTGGAAACGGTCGACCGGAGCGGTGCGCGGCGGGACGCCACGCGCACCACGCTCCCCCTCCCCCGCCCGCGACGCAAGTGGAACGGCGGGACGGGAACAGAGGGGGACGGAGGGGGGCGAAAAGGCCTGGCGGGCGGTGGGAGCCGGCCCCGCGGCCGGCTCCCCCGCGCTGCCGGCGCCCTCAGCGCAGGTCGTCCAGCAGGGCGGCGGCGGTGAAGAGTTCGACGCCCACGGTGATGGCGTACTCGTCGACGTCGAAGTCGCCCTGGTGCAGGTCGCGGATGGTGCGCTCGCCCGGGGGCCGGACCCCGAGGCGGGCCATGGCGCCGGGAACGTGCTCCAGGTACCAGGAGAAGTCCTCGCCGCCGAGGCTCTGTTCGGTGTTCTCCACGGACTCCGGGCCGCGCCGGGCGATCATGGCGTCCCGCAGGAGCTCGGTGACACCGGTCTCGTTGACGACCGGCGGGACTCCGCGCACGTAGTTGATCTCCGACTTGGCACGGTGCAGGTTGGCCACCTCGTCGATGGCGGCGACCACGACGTCCGGGGCCAGCCGCCAGGTCTCCAGGTCGAGGCAGCGCACGGTGCCGGAGATCTCGGCGTGCTGCGGGATGACGTTGGGCGCGTGGCCGGACTCGACCCTGCCCCAGGTGATGGCGAGCCCGCTGCGGCTGTCGACCCGCCGGCCCACCAGCGCGGGCACGTCGGTGACGACGCGGGCGGCGGCGGTGACCAGGTCCGTGGTCAGGTGCGGCCGGGCGGTGTGGCCGCCGGGTCCGTCGAGGGCGATCTCCAGCCGGTCGCAGGCGGAGGTGATGGGGCCCTCGCGCAGTCCGATCCTCCCGGCGTCGACCCGGGGGTCGCAGTGCACGGCGACGATCCGCCCGACCCCGTCGAGCGCGCCGTCCAGGATGGCGTCGGCGGCACCGCCGGGCAGCACCTCCTCGGCGGGCTGGAAGATCAGCCGCACCGGCCGGGGCAGCAGGCCCTGGCGGTGCAGCTCGGCGAGGACGAGCCCGGTGCCGAGCACGACGGTGGTGTGCACGTCGTGGCCGCAGGCGTGCGCGCGGTCGGGCACGGTGGAGCGGTACGGGCACCCGGTCTTCATGTCGGGGATGGGCAGCCCGTCGATGTCGGCCCGCAGCGCGAGCATGCCGGTGCCGGGAACGGTACCGGTGCCGGTGACGGTGCCCGCGATGCCGCTGCCGCCCTCCATCACCCCGATGTCACAGACGAGGCCGGTTCCGCCGGAGAGTACGCGCGGCGCGAGGCCGGCCCGCTCAAGCCGCTCCTTGATCGCGGCGGTCGTACGGAACTCCTGGTTGCCCAGCTCGGGGTGCATGTGCAGGTCGCGACGGAAGGCGACGAGCTCGGCGCGCAGGACCTCGGGGAGCGTGCCCAGAAGCACCGCCCCTGCGGGCAGATCGATCTCGGACTCCAGTGACATCAGTTGCTTCACCCTTTGAAGGGTAGGCCGCCGGGCCCTCCGACCGACCCCTGATCAACAAAATTCAGCCCGTCAGTGGAAGAAAAAACGGCGGCGCCACGCTTGGCCGCACTCCGCGATGGGTAAGCTCACCGCCCCGTACGCGGATGAGCCCACACGGACCACCGGAACGCACCGCCGCTCGAACGGCCGCCTCCGGCACCCGCACCGCACTCCACCTCTCCTCGGTGTACCACGCATCGCCCGGGCCACGCGGACCGGTTCGCCTGCCGGACACGGCACCCCGCCGCCCCAGGTCCGCGTCCGCCGCCCACGCACCCGGGTGAAAACGCCTCCGGCGCCCCGGGTTGCGCCGATGGGGTGCGGGGCCGTGCACGCCGGCCCGCCTGAGTTCCTCCAGGCCACCCGTGCCTCGTGGGACGCCCTCCTCAGATGGCAGGCGCCACCGAAACCGCCGCCAGGCGGTGGGCGTCCCGGGCCGTGCCCGTCACGTTGGAGAGGAAACCCTGGGCTCGGGGGGAGGCGTTCTCGGTCAGCCAGGCCGGGTTGATGTCGCAGACCGCGACGCGGACCTCCGTGCCGAAGAGGGCCAGGGGGAGGGTGTGGACGACGGTCGACGGGAAGCTGAGCACCGTGCGGCCGATGGGGCCCCGGCGGGCGATCAGTTCGAGGGGGAGTTCGGGGCGGACGATCTCCAGGCCCGTCTCGACCGCGAGGCGGTGGAGTTTTTCGGTGCTCTCGCGGCGGTGGGCGAAGTAGCGGGTCGCACCGTGGGCCTTGGCGAGGGAGCGGACGGCGTCGAGGTAGGCGTCGGCGTCCACCACGCCGGTTTCCACGAGGGACGTGCCGACCATGTCGGCGGTCCTGGTGATGGTGGGCGGGCCGAACCGCTGCCGGGTCCAGGCGAAGGAGTTGGCGCTGACGGTGACACCGGCCGGTATGTCGTCGACCGGCATCGAGGAGAAGACCTCCACCCGGCGCCGGCCGCCCGGGGTGAGCCTGCGGCGGGCTATGCCGGAGACCGGGGCGAGGAGCAGGTCGCGGGGGCCGCGGCGGCCGCCCTTGCGGTGCCAGCGGACCAGGCGTTCGCCGCGCGCGAGCTGGCCGACGAACTCCATGGTCGCCGTGCCGTCGTCGACGACGACGAGGTCGTGGGCGCCGGTGATCGCCAGCATGAGCTGTACGTACCGCGAGAAGGGGTCGCCGAGGACGACCCGGGTGGCGCGGCGCAGCGGGCCGGCCAGGCCGCCTATGGTCCGCAAGGGCGCGCCCGCCCCGCCGCGCGCCTCCTCCCAGCGGACCTCGTGGCCCTCCTCGCGGGCGAGTTCGGACATGCGGCGCAACTGACCGCGGGTCATGGGGTCGACGGGGGACAGCACCACGAGGGTGAGCCCCACGCCGGGCGCATGCGCGTGCGCCCACTCCAGCACGTTCAGCAGCTGTACCGGGCTCTCGACGAAGGCGAGAGTGTGGGGGCCGGCATTCCCGGCGCGGGGGCTCATCGACGTACGACCGTTCCCGTCGTCAAGGGATGGTGAGGGGGAGAGGGGAGGGTCAGACGGTCAGCGGCTCGCCGGCCGCGTCGGCGATCTCCGCCTCGGCGACGACGCCGGGAACCCGGCGCAGCTTCTTCATCGGGCCGAGCTCGGACTCGTAGACCTTCTTGACGCCGTCACCGAGGGACTCCTCGATGGTGCGGATGTCGCGGACCAGGCGGGTGAGGCCCTGCGGCTCGACGGACGCGGCCTGGTCGGAGCCCCACATGGCGCGGTCGAGGGTGATGTGGCGCTCGACGAAGGTGGCGCCGAGGGCGACGGCGGCCAGCGTGGTCTGCAGGCCGGTCTCGTGGCCGGAGTAGCCGATCGGGACGTTCGGGTACTCCTGCTGGAGGGTGTTGATCACGCGGAGGTTCAGCTCCTCGGCCTTGGCCGGGTAGGTGGACGTCGCGTGGCAGAGCAGGATGTTGTCGCTGCCCAGGACCTCGACCGCGTGGCGGATCTGCTTCGGGGTGGACATGCCGGTGGAGAGGATGACCGTGCGGCCGGTGGCGCGCAGGGCGCGCAGCAGCTCGTCGTCGGTGAGGGAGGCGGAGGCGACCTTGTGGGCGGGGACGTCGAACTTCTCCAGGAAGGCGACGGCCTCGGTGTCCCACGGGGAGGCGAACCAGGCGATGTTCCTGGACTTGCAGTACTCGTCGATCTGGCGGTACTCGTCCTCACCGAACTCCACGCGGTGGCGGTAGTCGATGTAGGTCATGCGGCCCCAGGGGGTGTCGCGCTCGATGTCCCACTGGTCGCGCGGGGTGCAGATCTCGGGCGTGCGCTTCTGGAACTTGACGGCGTCGCAGCCGGCCTCGGCGGCGGCGTCGATCAGCTTGAACGCGTTCTCGAGCTCGCCGTTGTGGTTGATGCCGATCTCGCCGGTGATGTACACCGGGCGGCCGGGACCGGCTTCGCGGGTACCGAAGGTGCGGATGCGGGAGTTGGTGCTCATGACCTGGGGTTTCCTTACTTGGGGAGGGAATCGAGAGAGGGGCCGAGGATCCAGCTGGCGATCTCCCGGATCGCGCCGTCGCCACCGGGGACGGTGGTGACCGCGCGTGCGGCGCCGCGTACGACGTCGTGGGCGCTCGCGACCGCCACGGGCCAGCCCACGAGGGCGAAGCACGGGAGGTCGTTGACGTCGTTGCCGACGTAGAGCACGCGCTCGGGCGCGATGCCCTGTTCCTCGCACCACTGCTTCAGTGCGAGGTCCTTGCGGTCGATGCCGTGCAGCACGGGGATCTGGAGCTTGCGTGCGCGGGCGGCGACGACCGTGTTCTTCTCCGTGGACAGGACGAGCATCCTCAGTCCGCTCCTGCGCAGAGCGGCGATGCCGAGTCCGTCGCCGCGGTGCACGGAGACGAATTCCTGTCCGTCGGCGTCGATCAGCACCCTGTCGTCGGTCTGGGTGCCGTCGAAGTCGAGGACGACCGCGTCGATGTCGTCGGCGGTCGGGAGCGCGCCGGGCCTTGCCGCGTCGAAGAGCGGGGCGAGGGCGCGGGCGCGGGCGAGGTCGTGCGGGTCGTCGATCTCCAGGACCCGCGCGGGGTCGGTGCGGACGAGTTCGGTCCGGCCGAAGAAGCGGTGCCGGTGCTCGCGGAAGCCGGCCGCGTCCATCGCGTAGGCGGCGCCGGTCTCCAGGAGGTCCTGGGGGCGGTCCTGGCGGCGGGGGCGGAAGGACTTGTCGTGGTTGACGCCGTAGCCGCCGCTGGGGCCGTCCGCGCCGGGGGCCGCCCGGGTGTCCGCCGACACCGCGTCCGCCGACACCGCGTCGGTCGGCACCGCGTCGGTCGACACCGCGTCCGTCGTGGCCTCGTCCGTCGTGGCCTCGTCCCGCCAGATGAAGCCGTGGAACGGGGCCACGGTCACCGCCGTGTCGGCGCCCTGCTCGGCGACCGCGCCGGCCACCCCGTCGATGTCCTCGCGGATCAGGAACGGGCTGGTGCACTGGACCAGCAGGACGACGTCCACCTCGGCACCGTGCAGCGCCTCGTGGGCGTCCATGGCATGCAGGACGGCGGCCTCGGAGGTGGCGAGGTCGCCCGCGATGGCGGCGGGGCGCATCACGATCTCGGCGCCGGCCTGCCGGGCGGCGGCCGCGATGGCCTGGTCGTCGGTGGAGACGACGACGTCCGTGACATGGCGCGCGGCGCGGCACTCGCGGACCGCGCGGGTCACCAGGGGCGCGCCGCCGACCGGCGCGAGGTTCTTCGCGGGCACGCCCTTGGAGCCGCCGCGCGCGGGGATCACGGCGAGTACCCGGCGCGCCGGGGCGCCCTGGCCCGCTGTCGGTTGGGACATGGGATCAGCTCCTTGAGCCGGACAGGAAGGGAGGCGGTCTCGGCCGGCCGGAAGAGGGGCGCTCACAGCTCGCCCATCCGCCGGATCACCGGGGCCACCCGCTGGACGCCGTGGCGGTAGGCGCCGCGCGCCGCACGGCGCACGATCTGCCGGACCGGTCCGGGCTCCCTGTCGGCGGCGGGGGTGCCGGGCAGCGGGGTGCCGTCCGGGCCGAGGTGGTGTCGGGCGAGCAGGCCGGGCAGGTAGCCGGGCGCGGTGACGGTCGTGTAGTACGGGGCCAGCGGCGGCAGGCCGCCGGGGCGGTCGAGCAGCTTGGTGATGCGTGCCCGGGCGGCGTCGAAGGCGGTGTCGTACGACGCTCCCCCGGAGGCGGTGCCCCCGGCCGCCACGCCCTGCCGGGACACCCACTCCTCGTCCGGCACCGGCCGGTGACCGGCGTCGAGCTGGTCCCAGGAGGCGAGGCAGCCGGAACCGACGAAGTGGTGGTTGCCGAGCGCCTCGCGCACCCCGAGGTCGGTGAGGACCACGGTCGGGATGCGGCGGTGCAGGGACTCCAGCGCGGCCGTGGAGCTCATGGTGACCAGCAGGTCGGTGCGGTCCAGGACCTCACCCATGTGCCCGTACACCAGACGGAGGTTGGCCGGCGGGTCGAGCCGCTGGACCAGCTTCTGGTACGGCAGTTCCTCGATGTGCGTGGTGTGCTCGCCCGGCTTGGAGCGCAGCTTGAGCAGCACCTCGCGCTCGGGGTGCCGGCGGGCGTGCTCGACCAGCCGGTTCAGCAGGTAGGTACGGTCCCGGCGGTTGTCCGGAACGGAGGGCTGGGCGGCGAAGACGACCGTGTAGGGCCTGCCCCCCTGCTCCGCGGACGGGTCGGGCTCACCGGTGTAGGCGGCCCCGCCGAGGAACGGAAGCGCGACCTCCGTCACCGAGCCGGCGTCGGCGCCCACGCCTTCGTACACGGCACGGAAACGGTCCGCGTCCTGACGGGAGTTGGCGAGGACGAGGTCGGCTCCGTGGCGCAGCAGCAGGCCGTCGGCGAGCTTCTCGTAGACGACTCCGACGTACCCGGTGACGACGACGGGCCGCTTCGCCCGGCCGGCGGGGTCTTCGGAGCGGGCCCGGGCGTCCTCCCAGACCCGCCCGAGTCCGTGCAGCATCGCCTGCACCCCGCCGCCGACCAGGGCGAGGACCAGGAGGTCGTACGACTCCTCGCGCATGGCGTGCAGGAACTGGACCGCGGTCACCTCGTGGAGGGCGTCCGCCTGGACGCCGACCTCTTCGAGCTGACGGGCGGTGGGAGTCGCGCGGCCCCGCAGGAGATAACCGTCCAGACGGATGTCCGAGTTCTCCGGGGCGATGCGGTTCGCGGTGAGCGAGCCCCATTTCCACCGGGTGTCGGAATCCGCGAGGACGGCGACTCGCAGGGTCTTCGTTGCACTGGCTGGCACAACGACGACGCTAGAAGCAATTTCTAGGAGCCGCCCAACCTAAATCCAACAAATGGTTAACAGGAGACCGCCGAATGGAGAATCAACCCGCCCACCACTCGGAAAAATGTTCGCTTCACCGCTTCGCCACGCGCCGTTCACCCCACATCAAGGTTCAATCAATGACGAATGACGAGCCGCCGCCTAACGTCGAGGACGTGCTCAAGCTCTCCGTCATCGTGCCGTTCTACAACGTGCGCCAATACGTCCCAGATGCCCTGCGAAGTCTGCGCGCCAACGCGCGGGACGACTTCGAATTCATTCTCGTCGACGACTGCTCGACCGACGGGACCGCGGACCTCCTCGCGCGCGCCGAGCGCGAACTGCCGGGGGCGGTGCTGGTCGCGCACGAGAGGAACGGTGGCCTGGCCACCGCCCGCAACACCGGCATCGACCGGGCCCGCGGCGAGTACCTGACCTTCCTCGACGGCGACGACTGGCTGGCGCCCGGCTATTACGCCGAACTGGTGACCGCGATCGAGAAACTGGACTGCGACTTCGTCCGCACCGACCACGTGCAGTGCACCGCGCGGGCCCGCGTCGTGCACCGCGTCCCGCACGGCCGGCGCAACGTGGTGCTGGACCCGCGTGACGCGATCCTCCCCGCCCACCGGACCACCTCCGTCGACTACGCCTACGCCTGGGCGGGCATCTATCACCGCAGGCTCGTCGAACGCGGCCTGCTGCACTTCACCGACGGGCTGCGCACCGCCGAGGACCGGCCCTGGATCTGGAAACTGCACCGGGAGGCGGAATCCTTCGCGGTGACCAGCCTCCTCGGGGTCTTCTACCGGCGCGGCGTCTCCTCGTCGCTCACCCAGATCGGTGACGCCCGGCAGCTCGACTTCATTCGCGCGTTCGACCAGGTGATCGAGGAGACCGCGCGGGATTCCGATGCGGCGGCCCTGCTCCCGAAGGCCGTGCGCACGTATTGCGCCATCATTTCCCACCATCTGGGAACCATCGAAAGGTTCGAGCCGCCCGTGGCACGACAACTGAAGGCGATGAGCACCGCCGCGCTGCGACGCATGCCGCAGGACGTACTCGACGACGCGCTCGGCTCGATGGACGCCAAGCGTGCGGACGTGCTGCGCCGGCTGCGCCGCCGCCCGGTGCCGGCCACGGAGGTCGCCGCGTGACCACGCAGATCTTCATGGCGTCGACCCTGTACGGCACGGCCACGCTCGCCGCCGCCCTGGACTCGGGCTGCTTCGCGCCCGCCGACCGGCGGATCCTGTTGGTCTCCAACAACGCGACGACACCCGAGACGACACCCGCCGTCGACGAGATGCCCGGGTTCGAGCGGCTGCGGTCCCGGTTCGACGACGTGCTGTCGTGGAACGAGGCCATCTTCCCGTTCCACCCCGGCGGCTGGGCGCCGCGCCTGGAGGACGTCCCCCTGTGGGAGCGGTATCTGCGGCTGCTCTGGGGGCTCGGCGACGACGACCTCGCACTCGCCGTGGAGTCCATCCAGGTCAACCCGGCCCTCGGGATGACGCAGATCTTCACCGACGCCCCCATCACGGTCTACGCGGACGGCCTGATGAGCTACGGCCCCACCCGCAACAAGATCGACCCGCTGGTCGGCACCCGGGTGGAGCGGCTGCTCCACCTCGACCTGGTACCGGGTCTCGAACCCCTGCTGCTCACCGAGTTCGGGGTGGCGCCGGAGATCGTGGCCACGCCGGCCTTCACCAAGGTGCTGGCCGAACTGGTCGACACCGGTGACGCGCTGCCGGACGTGACGGAGCCCGCGCTGCTCCTCGGCCAGTACCTGTCCGCGCTGAACATCCTCTCCGCCGAGGAGGAGGAGAACCTCCACGTGCGGATGCTGAAGGGCGCGGTGCGCCTCGGTCACACCCGGGTGGTGTTCAAGCCGCACCCCACGGCCCCGGCGCGCTTCACCCGCACCCTGGAGGACGAGGCCGAGCGGCTCGGCGTCGCCCTCACGGTGGTGGACACCCCGGTGCTGGCCGAGGTGCTGTACCAGCGGATGCGTCCCGCCCTGGTCGTCGGCTGCTTCTCCACCGCCCTGCTGACCGCGTCCGCCCTCTACGGCCTGCCGGTCGCCCGCGTCGGCACCGAGACCCTGCTGGACCGGCTGACGCCGTTCGAGAACAGCAACCGCGTCCCGGTCACCGTCGTCGACGCGCTGCTGCCGGAGCCGACGGACGGGGCGGCCGTCGCCGAGGGGCGCGGGCGCATGGACACCGACGCCCTCGGCGACCTCGTACGGACCGTCGGGTTCACGATGCAGCCGAGGATCCTGCCGGACCTGCGGCCCGAGGCCGAGCGGTACCTGGCGACGCGGCTGGACGACGGCACCTGGCGGTACTTCAGGAAGAAGCGGCTGACGTCCCTCGGGCTGCCCGGCGGGGTGCCGCCCCAGCTGGCCTTCCTGCCGCGCAACGCCACGGTCCGGAAGGTCGCGCGCAGGGCGCGCAGGCTGCGCCGGGCGATGACGCGCCGCTGAGCACACGGGGCGCCCGCCCGGAGCACCGGTGTGGGGCGGCGCCCCGTACGCCGGGTGGGCGGGCGCCCGTCGGCCCCTTCTCGTCGACCGCCTCCGCATCCCAGGTGAACTACGGACAAAGACCGAGGGAAATTAGAGCGTCAGTCAGTCGACTCCATGGATTCCATGGCCGACCGGCGTTCGCGCTCATAGGATCACGATGCTTGCCGCCCTTCTCCGGCGTCACCCAACCCGTGAGGCATCCCATGACGAACCTCGGCCGGCTCTACCCGCTCCTCGACGACGTCCGGCTGCCGGACGACCTCCCCTACTCCCAGGTCAGCACCTGGGAACTGCGGTTTCTCTACCTGCTGGGGCGCCATCACCTCACGGGCGGGGACCGGCTGGTCGAACTGGGGTCCGGTGGCGGCGGCTCCACCTACGCTCTCGCCCTCGGACTGCGCGAGAGCACCCTCTTCGACGAGCGCCGGGGGCGGCTGCACGCGTACGACTTCTTCCGTGTGGGCAAGGGCACCTTCGCGACGGAGAAGTTCTTCACCTCCGGCAGCAGGCCGGCCGACGACGACTCCTTCCTGGACGACTTCCGCGGACGCCTCGAGCCGTTCCTGCCGTTCCTGGAGATCCACGCCGGAGACCTCTGGAAGACCTCGGACCCCGAGGACACCAGCCCGGTCGAGTTCCTGCACATCGACATCGCCAAGACCGCCCGGGTGTTCCGCTGTGTGGCCGAGCGGTTCCTGACCAGGCTGCGGCCCGGCTCGGTCGTCCTGCACCAGGACTTCGCCGGTCCCCGGCTGCCGTGGCTGCACCACAGCACGGGCGCGCTGCTGCCGTACATCGCGATCGCCGGGCCGCCGATCCGCTCCACGCTCGCCTTCGAGGTCGTCCGGCCGATCCCCGAGGACGTACTGAGGTCCATCGCCGAGGACAGCTACTCCGTGGACGAGAAGCTGGCGCTGATCTCCGCCGTCCAGGAACGGATCGGCCTCGACCACACCGGCGGCATCCCCTTCAAGTCCGTCCTGGAGTTCGCCAAGGCCTACGTCGCCCACTACGCCGGCGACCACCGGCGGGCGTGGTCGCTGGCCAAGCCGCTGATCGACGACGCGTACCTGAGCCGTACCCGCTCCGACCACTTCGAACAGCTGCGCAGGGCGTACGACGAGGACCGGGCGAAGAACGGCGGCGGTTCGCGGCTGGCCCGGCTGGTGAAGAAGGCCGTGGGGCGCTGAGTCCGCGGACCCGGCGCGAGAGGACGCGGCGCGCGGCACGTCTGAGCCCCCGCGGCCCGTCCCGGAGGGTTTCCGGGCGGGCCGCGGGGGCTCGGACGTTTCACTCCCCGAGGATCGCCCTCAGGTCGGCCGCGTTCGCCTCGGTGACCTTCCACAGCGACTGCTGACGCTCGTGGACGTCGGCGACGGTCGCCGCGTGGCTGTCCAGGATGCCGGTCGCCCGCTCGATGAGCACGGCGCCCAGGTTCCGGTCGTGCACGGAGACACCCCACTCGGGGCGCTCGATGTCGGCCAGGAAGTACGCCATCTTCGGGTGCGAGATCAGGCTGATGATCGGCGTGCCCACGCCGAACGGGATCATCCCGGCGTGCCCGCGCATGCCGATGACGAGGCGGGTCCTCGCGTACAGGTCCCGGATCCCGTCGTTGTCGAAGTCGTACATGGGGATGACCGGCAGCGAGATGCCGTGCTCGCGGCGCAGGTCGAAGGCGATCCGCTCGTCGTCCAGGGAGTGCGCCACGCAGCGGACCTCGGTGTGCGCGCCGATGCCCCGCACGGCCTTGGCGATCTCCGCGAGGAAGTGCCCGTAGTCGTGTCCGAAGCGCAGGCCCGCCCGGTCGTAGGCGGCGTTGAGCAGGACGGTGTCCTCGCGCTCGGCCGGGTCCGTCCAGCCCTGCACCAGCTGGCGGCTGACCGTGGTGGGGCAGGGCTGGAAGCGGACCTTGTCGTGCAGGTGCTCCGGGAGCATGGCCCGCACCTTGGCGATGGAGCCGTGGTTGCGCAGCCCGAAGAAGGAGGACTTCTCCACCAGCAGGCGCAGGCTCTCGCGGAACCGCCCGGCCCGGTACGACTGGCCGTCGAAGGCGTTGAAGCCGACCGCGTACACCATGATCGGCACGTCGATGGCGCGCAGGTGTTCGTCGGGCACGTTCCACTGCCAGGCGCTGTTGCCGTTGGGCATGGTGTCCGGGATGAACAGCCCGCCGCCGCCGATGACCAGGCCGCGCCGGGCGTTGACCCGCTCCAGGGCGGCCTTGTCGAACAGCCGGTGGGCGTGGACGGAGTGCCAGCGGCGGGAAGTGGTGTCCGGCCCGAAGCCCAGGCGGACGGTCTCCGGCAGCAGCTTGTCACCGGCGTTGCCCTGGCGGTCCATGTAGAAGGCGACGTGCGCCAGCTGGTCCCCCGCGCCGCCCAGTTCCCGCTCGGGCACGGAGGCGGCGCGCTGCGCCCACAGCCGGCTCGAGCGGTGGGTGGGGTCGACGGAGATGCCGGCGGTGGCATGGCGCAACGACGTGGCGTCGTCGCCGTGCACCCAGGCCATCTGGGCGAGCCGGGCGTAGGCGGTGGCGGCCCGGTTGGGAGCGGCGGCGGCGAGCAGCAGCCGTGCCTTGGCCTCGTCGTAGCGGGAGACGCTCATCAGGGCGTGCCCGAGCACCTCGTGCGGCCAGGCCTCGTCGAGCGGGATGTGCACGCTGCTCAGGATGTCGACGGCGTCCTGGTAGTCGCCGGCCGCGATGTGCGCGGCGGCCACCTTGCGGGCGCTCTCGGTGTCCTTGGTACGCGCGACGTGCGGGGTGCCCAGGTGCACCACCAGGTCGTGGTGGAGGCCTCCGGACTGGGAGAGGTAGGCGGCCTGGAAGTCGGCGTCGGACATGTCGAACTCGCGCCAGCGGTCCTCCGCCTGCCCGTATCCGGCCTCGCCGCCCTGCCAGGGCTTGTGGCGGCCGGTGAAGTGCAGGATCGCGGTGTCCTCGGGGACCGGCAGGTCGCCGGACAGGCGCCGCTTGACGAAGTTGTAGCGGGCGTCGAGGCGGACGAAGTCGCCGTCCAGGACGGAGTTGAGGATGCCCTGGTCGTGCTTGTCGAGTTCGTAGTCGCCGCTGCGTCCGGTCGCGTCCAGCTTGGCGCAGAAGGCGTCGCTGAGGTACTCGCGCTGGATGACCAGCAGTCCGGAGTTCAGCTTGTGCTGCCCGTAGAAGAACTGCGGGACGGCGGCCAGGCCCTCGCGCAGCCTCAGCAGTTCACCGAGGTCGCGGAGGACGACCATGTCGGTGTCGAGCGTGATGATGGTGTCGTACTCGCGCAGCCGGAAGACGTCGAGGATGAAGTACGCCTTGCGGACCAGGTAGTTGTCCTGGTCGCCCTTCTTGTACGTGTCGTAGTGCCCGGTGTTCACCCGGCGCAGCACGATCCGGGGGTGCAGGGCGCGGATCCTGGCGATGGAGCCGGGGCGCAGGTCGTCGTGGAGGACGACGAAGTCCTCGCACACGCCGGGGTTGGACAGGGCGAGGCTGCGCAGCAGGGCGAGGAAGCCGGGCAGGTAGTTCTCGTCGACGTAGGAGGCGAAGGCGACGCGGCGCTTGCCGGTGAGCGCGTCCGACGAGAGAGCCGGCGCCAAAGGGGCGGTGGTCACGGCCCCGGGGGTGTTGGTCATCGCAGGGATATCCTCATGTCGGTCACTCGCTGGGCCCGCTGCATGACCCATTCCTTCTCGCTGGTGTACTCGTGCACGGAGGTGATCGGCATCTTCATGGCTTCCGGCACGCGGTAGGCGCCGCTCTCGTAGAAGTCGAAGCCGATCAGGTCGAGCGTCGGGCTGACGTCCAGGAAGTCCAGCAGGAAGAGCATGTTGAAGCCGGTGGTCGGAATGCCCGACCAGGCGTCGGAGCCGAGCTTGCCGATGTTGCGCACGGGCCAGCGCAGCGACTCGTCGCCGAGGTGGCGCTGGGCACCGGGCACCAGGCGGTTGCGCAGGGAGTACTTCCAGTCGCCGGAGATTCCGCCGAACACGAGCCGGGTGGTGACCGGCTGGTCCCAGTTGAAGCCGTGCTTGTGGATGGTGGCGTGGATGTCGGTGCGCCCGCCGGTGTGCTTCTCGTCGATGCGGTAGGAGTTGAAACGGACCACCAGGTCGTAGGCGTCGATCTCGGCGCCCATCGAACTGGTGGCGACCCGGCCCGAGTTGGCGATGAGGCAGATGGACTTGCCGGCGATCAGGTTGCGGAACTCACCGAGGCTGACCCACTGCACGCCGCCGATGGTGGGGTCGGCGACGGGGCCGCGCATCCGGTTGCGTCGCTGCTCGGCGTAGAGGGCGAGGACCTCGGTGAGCGCGGGGAGGTCGGCGTCGCCGCGCGCGGCGCGCAGTTCCAGGTACTGGCTCAGGAGCTCCTGCCGGTCGGCGACCGGCGCCTGCTCGGCGGCCAGCGCGAGGAGCGCTCCCACCATGCGCGGTTCGGCCTCCGCCCAGTCCCCCACGGCGTGCGCGGCGAGGCCCTCGGCCCATACGTCGGTGGCGGGGCCGGCGGCGAACCGCTCCGCGCGCGGGCACTGGCGCCGCAGCAGGTCCAGCAGTTCCTGGTCTTTCTCCCCGGCGACGCGCAGTCCGGCGATCTTCGAGGAGACGCCGAACCCGTCGCTGTCGGTGAGACCCAGGTACCGCTCGTAGGCGGGTACGGCCTCGGACTCGTCGCCGAGGGCCTCCATCAGGCGGGCGCGCAGCCGCCAGCCGGCGCGGGAGTTCTTCCGCTGGGCGAGGACGGTGTCGCTGATGACCAGCGCGAGGTCCAGCTCGTCGTCGTAGCCGCACTCCAGGGCCTTGTTGGCGACGGCGAGCAGGGCGTCCAGCACTTCGTTGGCAATGCCGGCGGCGGGGGCCGACGCGCCCTTGACGACCCGCTTGAGGCGGGCGGCGGCGCCGCCCGGCGCGGTGGCGGTGGCGGTGGCGGCGTCACCGGTGGTGACCACGACGAGCAACCTGCGGAGCTGCTCGGCAAGTTCGATTCTGCGGCGGTCCACACTGCCGACGAGTTTGCCGCTGTGGACCGCGCAGGCACGCAAGCAGTCGTCCAGCTCCCCTCCGCGCACACGTGCCCGTCTGTTCTGAACCGTCGTCATGGCACTCCTGTTTTGCCGAACCGGCTGCGCACTCACTTCGCGACAGCATGGGTTGCGTTTTCTTCTGCGTAAGAGGGGGTGTTCGGAGAATTTAGAAAGCCAAAACGACATCCAGGTGAACTCGTCTCTACCTGGCGGGGAATCGTTGGCCTGGCGTTCGGTTGTTCTCCGTCCATCGGACTAGCGTGCTGACGTACCCGCGGCCGAGGCCGGCCGGAATCATGAGGCACAGGGGTTCCCTTGACCAACACGCTCGCCCGTCCGGCGCCCGAAGAGACCCGGCGGGCGGAGCCGGGGAAACCGCACGTCCGCCCCCGTCTGCGGGCCCTGGACGGACTGCGGCTGGTCGCCGCGCTGATGGTGGCCGCCTACCACTACGGTGGTCGCGGCGGCGACGTCACCACCGCCTGGGGAAGCTCCCCGAAGGAGCAGTTCCCCACCCTGCACGAGTACTTCGCGTACGGCTGTCTCGGCGTCCAGGTCTTCTTCGTGATCAGCGGGTTCGTCATCTGCATGAGCGGCTGGGGCAGGCCGCTGAGGTCGTTCTTCGCCTCCCGCGCCTCCCGGCTGCTGCCCGCCTACTGGGCGGCGGTCCTCCTCGTGACGGCGGTGTTCGCGCTGCCGGTGGTCGTCTACGAGGCGGTCTCGCCGAGCGACGCGCTGGTGAACCTGACGATGCTCCAGCAGCCGCTCGGCGCGGACCGGGTGCTGGGGGTGTGCTGGACCCTGTGGGTGGAGATCCGCTTCTACGCGCTGTTCGCCCTGTTCGTGGTGATGCCCGGGGCGAGCAGGCAGCGGGTGATCCTGTTCTGCGCGGTGTGGACCATGGCCGCCGCGATCGCCGACGCCGCGAACGAGCCGCTGCTCGACCTCGTCCTCATGCCGGAGTACGCGCCGTTCTTCGTCGGCGGCATCGGCCTGTACCTCGTCCACCGCGACCACAAGGACGCGTACGCCTGGGGCATCGTCGGAGTGAGCTGGCTGATCGGCCAGCGCTACGCGGTCCAGGACCTGTGGCACGCGCCGAGCGCGGACGCCTTCTCCCACCGGACCTCGTTCGGCATCATCCTGATCGTCACGCTCGGCTTCGCCGCGGTCGCCGCCATCGCGCTGGGCCGGCTGGACTGGGCGAACTGGCGCTGGCTGACCGTCGCGGGTGCCCTCACCTACCCGTTCTACCTGGTCCACGAACACCTGGGGTGGGTGGTCATCCACGGCCTCCACCGCGGCCTGGGCATCGGCTCGGCGGAGACCTTCGCCCTGACCATCGCCGCGATGCTGCTGCTGGCCTGGCTGCTGAACCGGTACGTGGAGGAGACGCTGACCCCGGTACTGCGGTCCCGGTTGTCCAAGCCACCACCGCAGTCGCAGCCCAAGCCGCTGTTGAAGCAGCTCTGACGCGGCAGGAACGTCCGTGGCAGACATACCTCCCGAAACAACATGCCGCGTATGCGGTATCGACGGCGGCGAAGTCCTGTGGGGCATCGGAGGCTTCCCCGAGTACGTCATCTGCGACTGCTGCGGCACCGAATCAGGAGTCGGAGACCACGGCCTCACCCAGGTCCGAGAACTCCGAGGCACTGGGCCGGCTGCGGGGCCCAGTGTGACCGGCCCAGCCGGAAGCCCAAGAGCCGGCATCTCCTGAAGCAGTGGGAGAAGATCCCTCCCCACCGGCGTCGACCGGACAGCAGGTCCGGACCTGACCGCAAGATGTGGGTGGGTGACACCGCACGCGTATGTCGCCCACCCACCACCACCGCCGCCAATAAGACATGGGAGTTGTGGATGGCAGCCGAATACCTGACCGTGGGTCAGTGGTGGATCGTCGCGCTCGTGGTTTCAGCCTTCTTCCCGGCAGCGTTCTACTACTGCCTCAGGAACAAGAAAGGCGCGCTGCTCTCCCTGATGGCACCCGCGCTCGGAGCCTTGTCCGTCCTCGGCCACAATGAGCTGCGAGACCACGGGGAGGTGGAGGCCTTGGTCATGTACTCCGTTTCCGTGCTCTCCGTGTCCCTCCTGGTCGCCGCTTTCAGACCGGACGTGGTGAAGCAGGCGGCGATGGCCCGGGCGGGTAAGGAGTACGAAGCCCCGAAGTGGAAGGTCAACCTCTACGCAGTACTGACGCTGACGCTCGCGCTCGGCCTGATGGTCCTGCTGCTGGCGTAGCGCGGGGGCGGTGCCGGGGCATTGGGGACTCCGTCCGACGCGCGGGCCGGCCGTCCTCGGAGTGTGGGGAAACCGCAGCCGCCGGTCTCATGCCGCCAGGGACAGCTTCGCCGCGAAGCCCAGGAACAGGGCGCCCGCCGCCGAGGTGGCGCCCGCCGACAGGGCCCGGCGGCGGCGGAAGGCGGCGGCGAGCCGGGTGCCGCCGAATATGAGGGCGCTCAGGTAGAGGACGCTGGCGATCTGGGCGAGGATGCCGAGGACCACGAAGGAGAGCGCCGGGTAGGCGTAGGCCGGGTCGACGAACTGCACGAAGAAGGAGACGAAGAACAGGATCGCCTTCGGGTTGAGCAGGCTGATGACCAGCGCCCTGCGGTACGGCCGTTCCACGGGGGCCGCGTCGGCCCGAACCGCCTCGGAGGCGTTCTCGAGGGCGCTTTGTTCCCGCCGGGTCCGCCACATGCCCCAGGCGGCGCGCAGCATGCCGACCGCGAGCCACGTCAGATAGCCGGCGCCCGCGTACTTCACGATGCCGAACAGCACGGCGTTCGCCTGGAGCAGCGAGGCGACGCCCGCCGCGGACAGGGTCATCAGCACGGCGTCCCCGCACCACACCCCGGCCGCCGCCCTGTAGCCGAACCGCACCCCGCGCCGGGCGGCGACGGACAGGACGTACAGCGAGTTGGGACCGGGCAGCAGCACGATGAGGATCAGGCCGGCCAGGTAGGTGGGGAGATCGATGACGCCGAACATGAAAAGGAGTGTCGCACGGGGGTGCGACACTCCGCGCCGGTGTTTCAGCCGTCGAGAAGCGTGTCCACGGGGAGCTCTACGCGCACGCCGACCGATCCCGGCAGGGCCACGTCCTGCCCCCGCTCGAAGCGCTGGGGGTCGGGGTATTTGCCGTCGGCCGGTTCCGTGTAGAGCAGGACCTCGTCGTGCTTGCGGTCCACGACCAGGTAGGCCGGGATGCCTGCCTGGGCATAGCACTCGACCTTGGGGCCGAGATCGTCGGACCAGTTGGACGACGTGATCTCGACGACCAGGCGGAAGACGTTCGGCGCGTAATAGTTCTTGGTGACGTGGGCGTCGCGGAAGTCGTCGTCGACGACGGACAGGTCGGGGATCGCGAAGTCCGCCGGCAAGGTGGGCAGCCACAGACCAACACCTTGGATCCATTCGGCCCCGCTGCCCGCGATACCCGCACGCTCGAGTGCCCTGCAGAACTTCGTCAACGACAACCCGTGCGAGCCGTCCGGCGACGGTGTCACAGTGAGCCTCCCCTGGAGAATCTCCACGCGGTGGCCAGGCAGCACACGGGCGAGCTGGTCGGCAGCCTCACCCAGGGTCAGCTCCTGCTGCAGTACGGCCATGGCGTCCTCCTTTTCGGGGCCCACTCTCCACGAGAGTAACCGGGGACGGACGGCTTCCGCCCGCGGTCACTCATACGAGGTAACCGACCAGCTCAGAAGGCGTCGCTCGGCACGTACGTCCCCCAGACCTCGCGCAGCGCGTTGCAGACCTCGCCGACGGTGGCGCGGGCGCGCAGGGCGTCCTTCATGGGGTAGAGGACGTTGTCCTCGCCCTCGGCGGCCTTCTTCAGGGCGGTCAGGGCGTTGTCGACGGCCTGCTGGTCGCGCTCCGCGCGGAGTGCGGCCAGGCGCTCGGCCTGCTGGGCCTCGATGGCCGGGTCGACGCGCAGCGGCTCGTAGGGTTCCTCGGTCTCGAGCTGGTAGCGGTTGACGCCGACCACGACCCGTTCGCCCGAGTCGGTCTCCTGGGCGATGCGGTAGGCGGAGCGTTCGATCTCGCTCTTCTGGAAGCCGTGCTCGATGGCGTTGACCGCGCCGCCGAGGTCCTCGACCTTCTCCATCAACTCGAGTGCCGCGGCCTCCACCTCGTCGGTCATCTTCTCGACGACGTAGGAGCCGGCGAACGGGTCGACGGTGGCGGTCACGTCCGTCTCGTAGGCGAGGACCTGCTGGGTGCGCAGGGCCAGGCGGGCGGACTTGTCCGTCGGGAGCGCGATGGCCTCGTCGAAGGAGTTGGTGTGCAGCGACTGGGTGCCGCCCAGGACGGCCGCCAGGCCCTGCACGGCCACGCGCACCAGGTTCACCTCGGGCTGCTGGGCGGTCAGCTGGACGCCGGCGGTCTGCGTGTGGAAGCGCAGCATCAGCGACTTGGGGTTCTTCGCCCCGAACTCGTCCTTCATCACCCGGGCCCAGATCCGGCGGGCCGCGCGGAACTTGGCGACCTCCTCCAGGATCGTCGTGCGGGCGACGAAGAAGAACGACAGGCGGGGTGCGAAGTCGTCGACGTCCATGCCGGCCGCCACCGCCGTACGGACGTACTCGATGCCGTCCGCGAGGGTGAAGGCGATCTCCTGCGCCGGGGACGCGCCGGCCTCGGCCATGTGGTAACCGGAGATCGAGATCGTGTTCCACTTGGGGATCTCGGCCCGGCAGTACTTGAAGATGTCCGCGATCAGCCGCAGGGACGGCTTGGGCGGGAAGATGTACGTGCCGCGGGCGATGTACTCCTTGAGCACGTCGTTCTGGATCGTGCCGGTCAGCTGGTCGGCGCCGACACCCTGCTCCTCGGCCACCAGTTGGTACAGCAGCAGCAACAGGGCGGCCGGGGCGTTGATCGTCATCGACGTGGAGACCCGGTCCAGCGGGATCCCGCCGAACAGCACCCGCATGTCGTCGACCGAGTCGATGGCGACGCCCACCTTGCCGACCTCGCCCGAGGCGATCGGGGCGTCGGAGTCGTGGCCCATCTGGGTGGGCAGGTCGAAGGCGACCGACAGGCCCATCGTGCCGTTGGCGATCAGCTGCTTGTACCGGGCGTTGGACTCGGTCGCGGTCCCGAAACCGGCGTACTGGCGCATCGTCCACGGCCGGCCCGTGTACATCGTCGGGTACACGCCCCGGGTGAACGGGAACTTCCCCGGCTCGCCCAACTGCTCGGCCGGGTCCCAGCCCTCGAGGGACTCCGGCCCGTAGACCGGCTCGATGGGCAGTCCGCTCTCGGTGGACCGGGCACTGCCCGACTCGCGTGCCATGGTGTGATGCCTCCCGCTGAGCAGCGCTGCTCGGCTGCTTGCCCGTTCACGTCAGGTCGGGTGCCCGTCAGGTGCTCCCCCGTACCGACCGCCTGCCCACCGGTACGGACCCGGCCCTTCGACGGACTGTAGTCGTGGGGGTGCGACCCGGTGCAGGGGCACACGCTGGGACCTTCCTCACAGGGCCGGTGGGACCCCGCTCACAGCGCTCGCCTCCGCCGCCGTCCGCCTGTCACTCACCACCATGCCCCCTGGTTCGGGAGCGGTCACGTCGGGGACCATCTCAGGTGACGGCACGCAGGGACCGGTGAGGCGAGGGGGGCTCGCGTGCGTACTACGGGCATGGGGACCAGGGCGCGGGCGTCGGCGGGGGCCCGGTCGCGGCCGGGCACGGGTACGGCGGCGAGGGCCGTCGCCGCGGGCGTGGCGCTGGCCGCGCTGACCGGGGGCGCGGTGGGCTGCACCGTGCAGCCCGTCGACGCGGACGGCAACGGGCGGTCACCGGTGCGCATCGAGCTGCCGAGCGGCACGCCGTCGGTGTACCGGCCGCCCGCCGGGTCCGGCGACGGGTCCGGGTCCGGCGACGGTTCCGGCTCCGGCGGCGGTTCCGGCTCCGGGGCCGACGACGGCAAGGGTGGCGGGGGTTTTGGCGCCGGTGACCGGCCAAAGAGCGTGCCCGCCCGGCCCCCGGCGCGGGTGCTGTGGTCCCCCGGCGACTCGGGGCGTGACATCCGTGAGCTCCAGGCCCGGCTGCGTCAGGTCGCCTGGCTGTTCGACGGGCCCACCGGGACGTACGACGGTGCCACGCGGGAGGCCGTCGAGGGGTTCCAGGGCAAGCGGGGGCTGCCGCGGACCGGGCGGACCGACACCGTCACCTGGCAGCGGCTGCTCGGCATGACGCGTGAGCCGGGCCGGTGGGAGCTGTACCTGATGGGCGGCCAGCCGGCCGCCGCTCCCGACGCGCGCTGCCGGACGGGACGCGTGCTGTGCATCAGCAAGTCCAGCCGCACCCTGCGCTGGATGATCGACGGGCGGACCCTGACGACGCTGCCCGTCCGCTTCGGCTCCGACCCCACACCGACGCGCGACGGTGTCTTCGAGGTCTACTGGAAGTCCCGCGACCATGTGTCCACGCTCTACGACTCACCGATGCCGTACGCCATGTTCTTCAGCGGCGGCCAGGCCGTGCACTTCTCGGCCGACTTCGCCGCGCGGGGCTACGCCGGCTCCTCGCACGGCTGCGTCAACGTGCGGGACGAGGCGGCCATCGCCGGGTTGTACGAACAGGTGCGCAACGGCGACAAGGTCGTCGTCCACTGGTGAGAAGGGCGCGGGCGGGACCGGGGGAACGTGTCCCGCCCGCGCCGAGTGCACGAGCCGCAGGTACGGGGGGAACCCCGGCTCCGTGCAGAAGCCGATGACCAGTCGGCTCACCCAGTACTGCGCCCCGGTGGCCGAAAACGTCACACCTGGCGACACGGAAACGCCGAACGCCGGTAAAACCGCAGGTCAGCCGGATGCGCCGGCGCCCTTGCCGCTCTTTCCCTTGTCGCCGTCGGCGTTCCCGTTCGCGTTCCCGTTCGCGTTCGCGTTCCCGTTCGCGTTCCCGTCGGCATCGCCGGTCGCGTTGCCCTTCCCGTTCCCGTTCCCGTTGTTGCCGTCCGCCGCAGCCCCGGTGCCGCCGGTGCCGTTGCCGGTGCCGTTGTTCCCGTTTCCCGTGGCATCGTCGCCCCGGCCGTTGCCGGTGCCGGTCCCGTTGCCGCCGTCACTCTCTGCCGTGGAGCCGGCACCGGAGCCGGAGCCGGAGCCCGTGCCCGTGTCGGCTCCGGTGCCGTGGGTGGCCAGGACGTTCTCGCAGTACGGCCCGACATGGGCGGAGCCGCCCGCCGCGCTCTCCAGCAGGCGCTTGCGGCTGCCCGGGAGCTTGCGGCCGTCGCGTAAGGCACGGCAGGCCGAGACGATCTGCTTCCCCCGGCCCTTCCCGGCCGCGAGGTCGCCGGTCTTCACACCGGGCTCCGTCGCGCCGCCGTCCTCGTCGTCGCCGAGGCCCGGTCCGTCCTGCTGCCCGGTGCCACCGTCGGCGTTCCCGGACGGCTTGTCCGGATCGCCGCCCCCGGGCGTGGCGCCGCCCGGCGCGTCCTCCTTCGACGGGGGCCCGGGCAGGGGGCGTTCGGCTGGGGCGGTGGCGGTGGACGTGGCGGCGGGGCCGGAGACTCCGGACGGTGTCGGCAGGACCCCGGTACCGGCCAGGACCGCGGCGCCGCCGACCATGCCCACGGTCAGCGCGGCGGCCAGCCCGAAGCGCGCCGGGCGCGCCCAGCGGGGTCCGTGCTCGGCTCCGGGACGGTCCGCGGGCGGGGCACCGATGCTGACCAGTTCCCCGTCGGCGCCCCGCGCGGCCTGTTCCGCCCGCTCCTCGCGGACCGTGCGGAAAGCGGCCAGCGCGGCGGCCTCACCGGGGAGTTCCCCGTCGGCCGGCGGGGGTGGGGCGGACAGGGCGCCGAGGACGCGCGCGAGCCGTTCGGCCTGTTCGCGGTCGGCCGGGTCGACGGCTTCGGGTGACTCTCCGCTCAGCAGTCGCTCCGCCGTTGCGCGGTCCAGCCACCTGTACTGCTCGTCGGCCATCACATGTCCTTCTGCGTCCGCGCTCGCATATGCGTCACACTCGCGGACGTCACCGCAGGGCTGCGTGGTTCTCTCTGGGGCGGGAGGCCGTCGAGTCCCCCCGCGGATTCCGGATGTGCTTCCGGATCGCCGTCGAGTATCTCAGCCAGCCGCCTCAGGCCCCGGTGCGCGGCCGTGCGTACGGCGCCCGGCCGTTTGCCCAGCGTGGCGGCGGCGGTCTTCGCGTCGAGGCCCACGACCACCCGCAGGACGACGGCCTCGGCCTGGTCCTGCGGCAGCCGGGAGATGAGGGCGAAGGCGCCGTCGGTGGCCATCGCCTCGATGGCCTGGTCGGCGGTGTCGGACTCCGCGGGCCGCCCGTTCAGTTCGCTCTCGTCACCGCCGATCGCGGGGCGGCGCCCGCGCATGCGGATGTGGTCGAGGGCACGGTTGCGGGCGATCCTGGCGGCCCAGCCGCGGAACCGGTCCGCGTCACCGCTGAACCGCTGCAGGTCCCGGGCGATCTGCAGCCACGCCTCGGACGTCACGTCCTCGGCGTCGAGCTCACCGACCAGCGTGCGTACGTACCCCAGCAGCCGTGGGTGCACGGCCCGGTACACCGTCCGGAACGCGGTCTCGTCCCCGTCCTGTGCCGCCCCCACCGCGGCCGTCAGCTCCGCGTCGTCCCCCAGCACCGCGCACCCTCTTTGCGCCTAAGCCGGCGCCGCTCTCGCGGACCGGGTTCTCGCCGTCGTGGTTCCTCGATCGATGGTCGCGGTCTCCGGCCGCGAATGGGTCGTGGTCATGCTTCCGTCGCAGCCTGGCGCGAAAGGCACGTTACGACCTCAAACCTCTCCCCGTCCATGTCCGCCCGCGTTTCCGTGCATGATTCAACAGAGCTGTGACCGGGCGGTGTGACAGAAAACGCACTCATGGCGCTGTAGGAGTCACGGGCCGCCGCGCGGCCCGTGCCGCGCGACGGCCGGGGCCTCTCCTGTGGGGGGTGGCGGCCTCGGCCGTTGCCTTGGCAGCCGTGGTTTACGGCTTCTTCCCGCCGTCCGGCCGGGCGGACGCGCCCTGACGGCCGCCCGCGCCGTTGCCCGCGGCTTCGCCCGCGCCGTTGCCCGCACCGCTGGAGCCGATGCCGGAGTCGCCCGCGTCGCCGGTCCGGTCCCCGGACGCACCGGCGCCACCGGGCTGCGACCCGCTCGGCGCCGACCGCGGCTGCCCGGCACAGTGGGCGTCGACGTTGTCCGCACCGCCCGCCGCGTCCACGAGCCGCTTCCATGCGGCCGGGTCGAGCGCGTTGCCGCGCCCCTCGAGCTTCTCGTACGCCCGGCAGTGGGCCTCGGTGTTCCGGGCCCTGAGGGGGCGCTCCGGGGCGGCGGGACCCGAGCCCGCGTCCGGGCCGGCGGTGCCGGGCCGGCCGGCGGACGGTTCCCCGGACCACGGGGCGAAGGTGCCGGCCGGTGTCGTCGGACGGCCCCCGCCGCCCCGGAAACCTTCCGTGTCCGTCACGGCCCCGCCGATCCCCGCGACGGCGACCCCGCCCAGGCCGAGGCCGGCGACCAGGACGGAGAGGGTGGCCCTTGCCGAGAAGCGGCCGAGGCGCCGTTCCCGGGGGCGCCAGTCGTCGCGGCGCCGGGTGCGGGTGCGGTGCGCGCCCGCACTCCGCGCCTCCCGGAACGCGGCCACGGCCCGCTGTTCGGCCCCGGCGTCGACACCGTCCCGGGTCAGGGCTCCGGCGAGCATGGCCCCGATGCCGACGGCATCGGGGCCGACGGCGTCAAGCGCGGCTGCGTCACGGGCCGGAGAGCGACCGGACGCGGGTACGGAGAAAGAGGTGGAGGTGGAGGCAGACCCCTGTGACGTGGCCTCGGGGTGCTCACGCCGACGGCCGGGCGCCCCGCCGCCGTTCCTCCGTTCACCCATGTCCGTTTCCGTCCCTGCTCGATCCGTTCAATCCGCCCGTTCCGTTCGGTCCACCCGGTCCACCCGGTCCACCCGGACGGCACCGCCCGGGCCCGGGCGGGCGGTGCCGTCCGACCGACGCATACGTGGCGCGCGTCCGGCCTGTTCAGAGCGCCGTGCCGGCCGCGCCGTCACGCGCGGTCCCCGTCACCGGCTACTTCGACCCACCCAGCGTCCGCGAGGCCCCATCCGTCACACTCCCGCCGTCCAGCTGCACGGCCAGGCGTTTCAGGCCCCGGTACACGGCCGTCCGTACCGCGCCCGGCCGCTTGCCGAGGACGCGGGCGGCGGCGGGGCCGTCGAGGCCGACGACCACCCTCAGCAGTACGGCCTCGGCCTGGTCCCGGGGCAGCCCGGCGACCAGCCCCAGGGCACGCTCGGTGGAGAGGACCTCCAGTGCCTGGTCGGGCGTGCTCTGCGGGCCGGGGAGGTTCAGCACGTCCTGTTCCAGCGTCGAGGGCCGTGGCCGCGCCCGTTGCCGGCGCAGGTGGTCCAGTGCCCGGTGCCGGGCGATGGTCGCCGTCCAGCCCCGGAACCCGGCCCCGTCGCCCTTGAACCGGCCGAGGTCGCGGGCTATCTCCAGCCAGGCGTCCGAGGTCACGTCCTCGGCGTCGTCGCCGACCAGTCCGCGCACGTAGCCGAGCAGTCCGGGCTGCACGAGTCGGTAGGCCACGGCGAAGGCGGCCTCGTCACCGTCCTGGGCCCGCGCGACGGCCGCGCCCAGTTCCCCGTCGTGCGCCTGTGCGCGGCGGGGTTGCCCTCCCTTGCCCAAGAACTGTCCTCGTCCGTACCGGTCCGCGACGCGGCCGTCCGGCGCGCCCCGTCGGGTCGTGCCCACGGCCCCACGGTCATCAGCGTCCGGCGCCATGAAAGTGTCACAGCTCGTCAGCAGCCCCGCGCGTCCCACGAACCCGCCGGTGCGGGCCGCCCGTCACCTCAGCGGTCACCGCTCGACGCGTCCCGGCACAGCAGGCGCAGGGACCCGTCGGCCGTGTAGCAGCGGCGGGCCTCCTCCATGGGGTTCCAGAAACGGCCGTCGGGGGTACGGATCCAGTACTCGCCGTCCGAAGCCACCCACTCGCCGCCGGCCTGCCGCACCATCACCTCACCGGCGTAGGCGCCGAACCCGCGCAGCACCGTCTCCACGGCGGCGTACGGGGCCGACTCCCCGCGTATCTCCTCGATGGCGCGGTCGGCGCTCCACAGACTGCGCGCCGAGTAGTCCAGGCGCAGCCGCGCCCCTTCGCGCATCGCCGTCACGGTGTCCGCCGCCCACCGCACGGGCTTGGCCGCGGCCGAGGGCCGGGCCTCCTGCCGTGTCGTCGCGGTCGTCGCGGTCGTCGCGGTCGTCGGAGTTTCAGTCGTCACAGTCGTCACACCCGATAGAGCGCCAGGGCCCGCGGTTTCGTCACCCGGATGCACGGGAGCACGGGCAACCGGCGCAGAACCGACCCGGCTTCGTCGCAACACGGTCACAGGCGCCGCCGTTCGGGCCGGTGTCCGGCTCTGCGAGCCGCGGGGCGGTCGACGTCGGGGGGACGGATCGGGGCCCGGGTGCGCTCCCGTCGTGTTGAGTACGTACTTCCGCTTCCGCGCCGTGCCGCCCTCGGCCCTGCGCAACGGCCCCGCCCGGCTGCTCCGGTTGTTCGAGGACGACCGGGAGACCGTGCGTGAACGCATCGGCCGGCACCGCGAGGAGGTCCTCGGCAAGGGCTGCCCCGACCACGAGCTCCTCTACGCGGACGCTCTCCCACCGCACGCGGCGAACGGGCCGCCCCCACGTGGTGCCCGGCGGCCGGCCGGTCTCCCCGCCCTGCCCTGACCGCGTTCCACACACGCACGGCACGGCGGCGCGAGACGGTGGTGGAGTGGCTGCTGCTTCGATCCGGGTCAGCCGTCCCTGCGGTTTCGGCGGGACAGGACCGCGGCGAGGACGCGCCGGCCCTCCGTCGAGACCTCCAGCACGCGCCGCAGACCCGCCGGGCCGTGACCGGCCAGGACCTCCAGAACGGTGATCTGGCGGCGCAGTTCCGCGGCGCCGAGCGGCGACAGCGGCAGACCCTCCGTGCGGCCTCCGCGGGCTGCCTCGATCGCGTCCGCCACGTCCTCGTCCGGAGCCCCGCCGTCCAGGATGCGGTGGATCCGCAGCGCGGTGACCGAGCAGGTGTGCGCCCACTCCCGCAGTGCGGAGGCGGAGCGCTCCGCCGGGGCGGTGGCGAGCATCCCGTGCGCGAGCGCCGCCGCGGCGTCCGCGCCGTCCGCCGCGGCGAGCTCGCCGCGCGTCTGCTCCAGCCGCTCCGCCCAGTCCTCGGCGGCCGCGTCCTCGGCGAGGCTCCCCCACAGCGGGCGCAGCGTCTCGTCGTCACCGCCCAGCAATGGCACGCAGCGATCCAAACAAGCCAGTCCGCTCGCGGCCAGTGCTCGCTCGCCGGCCTGCGCGATCAGTTCCACCAGGCTCATCCACGTCCCCCTCAGCAGGTCTTCGCAAGCCTCCGAAAAGGCCTTTCACGGACCTCACCGGTACGGAGGCCGCACTCTGCCCTTACTGCGTGCGACGGGCCGGGAGTGTCACAGGGGCACCACTCCGAGCCGGTCGAGCAACCGGAAGAGCAAGTTTTCGGCCACGGGGTCGGGGTCCGCGGTCAGCACCTCGACCAGTTCCTCCACGGCCACGGCGTGTCCGGCCTCGGCGGCCCATTCGACGGCCCGGTCGGCGGCGTCACGGGGTTCCAGGAAGTAGTCCTCCAGCGTGAGCCCGCCCTGCACCGCGCCCGCCGCGCCCTCGCCGCCGTCCGCCCCGCCGCCGTCCGGCGCCGGGGCTCCGAGGTAGCCGGCCGTCGCGGACCGCGCCAGGCAGGTCGTCCAGGCACCGCTCGCCGGTGCGGCCGCCTCCACCACCACGCAGGCGCTGTCCATCACGTAGCCGAACAGCGCGGGTGCGCCGGTCTCCCTGGCGAGGTCGTTCATGTTCCCGATGCCGCCGTCGCCGCTCGGGTACTCCCAGACCTGCCATCCGCCCGGCGCCGAGGTGCGCAGGGTCATGCCCCGGGCGCCGGCCAGCGCGTCCCGTTCGGCGAGCGGCCGTTCGTCACGGCCCACGACGAAATACCCCCAGTAGCCCATGTGCCGGTATTCCCCCCGGTGTATTGGTTTCGACTCGTCAGAAGACCACCACAGTCGCAAGGGGGTTCGCAGGAATATGCCGCGATCCGCCCCGCACAACTCCATCTGTACCGACTGAGGGCCGCTGAAACCGCCGCGCCGGGCCCGGCTCAGTCCACCTCGTCCGCCAGGCTCCGGAACTCCGCCCAGGACAAAGCCGGTTCGGCCGGGTCCCAGAGCTTCTGCGTGGTCGCCCGCAGCGGCATCCTGATCCCGGCCGCGACCTGGTCCTGCGTCTGGGAACGGGACAGGTCGCACCAGACGGCGAAGGACCCGCCGAGGATCTGACCGTCGTACCGGGCGGGGACGGCGCTGGTTCCGCGCAGCACGAGCGGCGTCCACTGCTCGTAGATCCGCTCCCCCGTCGGGTAGGCGAAGTCGTTCGGCTCGCCGAGCACGTAGTAGAGGAACTCGTCGTTGTAGTTGACGACCTCGCGGCCCTCGCCCAGGTAGTCCGCCGGCTGCCGGGCGCCGATCTCCTTGCCGGTCCAGTAGGCGACCTGGATGTCCTTCGCGGCCTGCACCGAACCGCCCTCGAAGAAGCCGTCGTTCCAGGCGCGGAGGGTGCGGTCGTGGGCGCGGACGGTGTCGGCGCGGTCGTTGAGCCAGCTCGTGGCCAGGTCCTCGACACTCGCGCCGGGTCCGTGCTCCTCGCGCGCGGCGGCGGCCAGTCCCGGGAACGACGCCTCGGGGTCGGAGACCACCAGCGCCTGGTACTCGTCGGCGCCGAGGTGCCACTGCGAGCCGGGGAACAGTCCGGCGTACTCGTTCAGCAGGTCGTCGACGATCCCGGCGGACTCCGGATCGGAGATGTCGATCGCGCCGCGCACGGGCCCGCCGCCCGCGTCGCGCAGCTGGAGGCCGGGGTGGGCGGCGATGACCGCGCCGAGGTGTCCGGGCGAGTCGATCTCGGGCACGACGGTGATGTGCCGGCTCGCGGCGAGGTCGACGATCCGCTTGACCTGTGCCTTGGTCAGACGCTGGTCGGAGACGATCTCCGGGTGCGAGTCGGACTCGATGCGGAAGCCCTGGTCGTCGGAGAAGTGGAGACCCAGCTCGTTGTACTTCAGGTCGCCGAGCTCGCGGACCCGGTCCTCGATCCAGTCGGCGGTGAAGTGCTTGCGGGCGATGTCCAGCATCATCCCGCGCCGCTGCTTGGCCGGCTCGTCGCGCACCACGCCCTCGGGGGCGGTCCCGGCACCGCGGATCTGCTGCTTGAGGGTGCGGGTCCCGTAGAAGACGCCCGCCTCGGCGGGAGCACTGACGGCCACCCGCCCGCCCCGCACGGTCATCGTGTACGACTCGGGGTTCGCGCCCCCGCCCTTGTTCAGCTCCAGGCGCAGGTCCCCGGCGCGCTCGTCGTCCTTCTCCCCCGCGTAGGCGAGGCCCAGCTCCCCGGCTATGAGGCGGCCCTCGTCCGCCAGCGCCGGATCTCCGACGACCACCCGGTGACCGCGCCCGGGCCGCCAGCCGGGGCCGCGCTCGGCGCTGTGGTCACGGACGGCGGGAATGGTCCGGGGCGCCTTCGACAGGGGGTAGGAACGGGTGGGGCTCGGTTCGGGCGTCCCGGAGGGCGGTGAACCCGCGGCGTCCGCGGAGCGGGAGGCGGCGGAGCCGGCCGGGCCCGTGTCGTCGTCCGACGTCGCCCAGAGACCGACGCCCACCCCGGACGCCGCGACCAGCGCGCCCGCGGCGAGGGCCACGGCCAGCGTCCGCCGCTGCCGCGTTTGCCGAGCGGAGGGCCGACGCCTGTGCTGCCTGTGCTGACTCACACGACCAACCTACGGCCCATCCGGGTGACGGACGCCGAGGAGCCGTTCCGAAACTCTCCCGTCCGAGTGAATTTCGACTATCGATCGGACACGTCATGGACTCACTCGATAACGTGACGGCACAACTCTCACACCATCCGCCACCCCATCTCCACCCCCATCCTTCCTGCCCCCTTCCCCCACCGACGCACACGTGACACCCCGAGGACTCACGCTGCCCGCGCACCGTCTCCCGCATCTCCCCGGCCGTGTCGCCCTTCCCGGACAGTCGCGCGGCACCCCCGGAGCACCCGACACGCCCGGTGCCCGATCCGGGCTGGAGCACTTCAACGCCATGCCGTCCGAGGACGCCGAGCGCGCCCTGCTGGCCTGCCTGCACAGCCCTCGCTGGGCGGTGCGCGTCGCGGCCCACCGCCCGTACCCGGATCTGGAAGCCCTCCTGGCGGCGGCGGACGAGGCGGCCTACGACCTGCCCCGCGCGGACCGCGCCGAGGCACTGGCCGCGGAATCCCTCCCCGGCCTCCCGGCGGACGCCTACTCCGCCGCCCACACGGCCCTGAACGCGGCCAACGCGGCCTACGGGAGCCGGTTCGGACATCCGTTCGTCATCTGCCTCGACGGTCTGAAGCCGGACGAGGCCCTGGACCACGTACTCGAAGGCATCCGGTCACGATTGGCCAACGATCCGGAGGAGGAGCGCCTGGTCGCCGCGGAGGAACTCCGGCGCCTGGCCCGGGGCCGTCTGACCGGCCTCCTCGCGAACGCGGGCCACTGACGGGCCACTGACGGGCCACGGCAGCCACCCGGAGGCGGCACCAAACCGCACCAAGTGACCCAAAAGCCCCACGGCGGCCCCTCGGAAGCCGTTCCGCGGACCGCTCCCTAGCCCGTAAGCGTGCCAGTTCGATCACAGCGGCAGGGCCCCTGTCCGCCTCGCGGCCACACGTGGCTACGATGCTGGGGGCCGGTGGACCGTACCCGGCCGGGCCCGACCGACAAGGAAAGCCGGCGCGGCCCCAATCCCCGCTCCCGGAGGAAACTTCCGTGCCGGCTGGAACGCTGTACCGCGGCCGGGAAGGAATGTGGTCCTGGGTGGCTCATCGAGTCACCGGCGTCCTCATCTTCTTCTTCCTGTTCGTCCACGTGCTGGACACCGCCCTCGTGCGCGTGTCCCCCGAGGCCTACGACACCGTCGTGGCCACGTACAAGACGCCGATCGTCGCGCTGCTGGAATACGGCCTCGTCGCCGCCATCCTCTTCCACGCGCTCAACGGCCTGCGTGTCATCGCCGTCGACTTCTGGCTCCAGGGCGCCCGGTACCAGAAGCAGATGCTCTGGACCGTTGTCGCCCTGTGGGCCGTGCTGATGATCGGGGCGATCTACCCCGTGCTCGGCCACGCCGCTCGTGAACTGTTCGGGAGCTGACGCCCATGTCCACGACTGAATCCACCGCTTCGGGCATCGGCCCCGTCGAGGGTGCGTCGCTCTACTCGGTCGACAACCCGGCGCCGGTCATCGAGCCCCCGCGCAAGCGGACCAAGAAGACCCCGAAGACCACCCGGGGCAACTTCGAGATGGCCGCCTGGCTGTTCATGCGCCTGTCCGGCGTCGTCCTGGTCGTCCTGGTCGTCGGGCACCTCCTGATCCAGCTCGTCCTGGACGGCGGCGTCTCCAAGATCGGCTTCGCCTTCGTGGCGGGCCGCTGGGCCTCGCCGTTCTGGCAGGTCTGGGACCTGCTGATGCTGTGGCTCGCGATGCTGCACGGCGCGAACGGCCTGCGCACGGTCATCAACGACTACGCGGAACGCGCGAACACCCGGCTGTGGCTCAAGGGCCTGCTCTACACGGCCACGGTGTTCACCATCCTGCTGGGCACGCTGGTGATCTTCACCTTCGACCCGAACATCCGTTAGGCACGGGGCTGCGAGAATCATGAAGATCCACAAGTACGACACCGTCATCGTCGGCGCCGGTGGCGCGGGCATGCGCGCGGCCATCGAGTCGACGAAGCGCAGCCGCACCGCCGTCCTGACCAAGCTCTACCCCACCCGCTCCCACACGGGCGCCGCGCAGGGCGGCATGGCCGCCGCGCTGGCCAACGTGGAGGAGGACAACTGGGAGTGGCACACCTTCGACACGGTCAAGGGCGGTGACTACCTGGTCGACCAGGACGCCGCCGAGATCCTGGCGAAGGAGGCCATCGACTCCGTCCTCGACCTGGAGAAGATGGGCCTGCCGTTCAACCGCACCCCGGACGGCACCATCGACCAGCGCCGCTTCGGCGGTCACAGCCGCAACCACGGCGAGGCTCCGGTCCGCCGCTCCTGCTACGCGGCCGACCGCACCGGTCACATGATCCTCCAGACGCTGTACCAGAACTGCGTGAAGGAGGGCGTGGAGTTCTTCAACGAGTTCTACGTCCTGGACCAGCTGATCACCGAGGTCGACGGCGTCAAGAAGTCGGCCGGTGTGGTGGCGTACGAGCTGGCCACCGGTGAGATCCACGTCTTCCAGGCGAAGTCCGTGATCTACGCCTCCGGCGGCAACGGCAAGTTCTTCAAGGTGACGTCCAACGCGCACACCCTGACCGGTGACGGCCAGGCGGCCGTGTACCGGCGCGGGCTGCCGCTGGAGGACATGGAGTTCTTCCAGTTCCACCCGACCGGCATCTGGCGCATGGGCATCCTGCTGACGGAGGGCGCCCGCGGTGAGGGCGGCATCCTGCGCAACAAGGACGGCGAGCGCTTCATGGAGAAGTACGCGCCGGTCATGAAGGACCTCGCCTCCCGCGACGTGGTGTCCCGGTCCATCTACACGGAGATCCGTGAGGGCCGCGGCTGCGGTCCCGAGGGCGACCACGTCTACCTGGACCTCACCCACCTCCCGCCGGAGCAGCTGGACGCCAAGCTGCCCGACATCACGGAGTTCGCGCGGACCTACCTGGGCATCGAGCCGTACACGGACCCGATCCCGATCCAGCCCACCGCGCACTACGCCATGGGCGGCATCCCGACGAACGTCCGGGGCGAGGTGCTGGCGGACAACACCACCGTCGTCCCCGGCCTGTACGCGGCCGGCGAGGTCGCCTGCGTGTCGGTGCACGGTGCCAACCGGCTGGGCACCAACTCGCTGCTGGACATCAACGTGTTCGGCAAGCGGGCCGGCATCGCGGCCGCCGACTACTCGCAGACCGCCGACTTCGTCGAGCTGCCCGAGGCCCCGGAGTCCTTCGTCGTCGCGCAGATCGAGCGGCTGCGGTCCTCCACCGGCACCGAGCGGGTCTCCGAGATCCGCCGCGAGCTGCAGGAGACCATGGACGCCAACGTCATGGTGTTCCGCACGGAGCAGACGATCAAGACGGCCGTCGAGAAGATCGCCGAGCTGCGCGAGCGCTACCTGCGCGTCTCCGTGCAGGACAAGGGCAAGCGGTTCAACACGGATCTGCTGGAGGCGATCGAGCTGGGCAACCTGCTCGATCTGGCCGAGGTCATGGCCGTCTCCGCGCTCGCCCGCAAGGAGTCCCGCGGCGGCCACTACCGCGAGGACTACCCGAACCGGGACGACGTCAACTTCATGCGCCACACCATGGCGTACCGCGAGGTGGGCGACGACGGCTCCGAGTCGATCCGGCTCGACTACAAGCCGGTCGTCCAGACCCGCTACCAGCCGATGGAGCGTAAGTACTGATGGCTACCCCTGTTGTGGACAAGGCGGAAGCGGCCGGATCCCCCGAGCCCGGCTTCGGCGACTCCCCTTACATCACCGCCACCTTCCGGATCCGCCGGTTCAACCCGGAGGTCTCCGCCGAGGCGACCTGGGAAGACTTCCAGCTGGAGATCGACCCCAAGGAGCGTGTCCTCGACGCGCTGCACAAGATCAAGTGGGATCAGGACGGCACGCTGACCTTCCGCCGTTCCTGCGCCCACGGCATCTGCGGCTCCGACGCCATGCGGATCAACGGCAAGAACCGCCTGGCGTGCAAGACGCTGATCAAGGATCTCAACCCGGAGAAGCCGATCACGGTCGAGGCGATAAAGGGCCTCACGGTCCTCAAGGACCTGATCGTGGACATGGAGCCGTTCTTCCAGGCGTACCGGGACGTGATGCCCTTCCTGATCACGAAGGAGACCAACGAGCCGACACGTGAGCGGCTGCAGTCCTCCGAGGACCGCGAGCGCTTCGACGACACGACGAAGTGCATCCTGTGCGCCGCCTGCACGTCCTCGTGCCCGGTCTTCTGGAACGACGGCCAGTACTTCGGTCCGGCCGCCATCGTCAACGCGCACCGGTTCATCTTCGACTCGCGCGACGAGGCCGGCGAGCAGCGCCTGGAGATCCTCAACGACCGTGACGGCGTCTGGCGTTGCCGTACGACCTTCAACTGCACGGACGCGTGCCCGCGCGGTATCGAGGTCACCAAGGCGATCGCGGAGGTGAAGCGGGCGCTCATCACGCGCCGCTTCTGACGCTTCACCCGTGCACGGCCAAGGCCCCGGTCCACCGGACCGGGGCCTTGGCCGTGTGCGGACGCCGGAGCGGTCGGCGCCGCGTCAGCCGCGCAGGACGCGGCCCTCCTTGTCGGTGCGGTCGTTGCTCACGAGGAACATGACGCCGTCGATCAGCGCCCAGAAGCCGAGGCCACCACAGGTGAGCAGCTGGGCGACACCGATGCCGACGGAACCGACGTAGAAGCGTCCGATGCCCAGGGTCCCCAGGAAGATCTGGAGGAGACCGGCGACGATCTTCGACTTGTCGGAGTAGGGGCGGCCCTGCGGGTCGTGGCCGTAGGGGGCCTGGGGGCCGGCGGGGACGGTCATGGCGCTGCTCCTGGGGAGAAAAAGCGTGATGCGCCGGGCAGGCTGCCCGGACGGCTCAGGAGGGAGCAGCGGAAACACGCATACGGATCCCGCGCGACTACGGCGCCAAAACCCACGGTTCGCGAACCGTCCCCCCTGCGCCAGAGGAGCGTAAGGCGCCCGGCGTTCGAACGGGAAAGCGAGAAGTCGAATGTTCCCGTTCCGTGATCAACTCGGCCCGATTACCGCATATTTCAGACGATGTTGCGAGCGATCGTCCAGGCCACGGCCGTCGTCAGGATCAGCACCTGGACCCAGGGGGCGATCCGGGGCGCCCAGGCGCGGCCGCGCAGCCCCTCCAGCGTCCAGCGCCCCCACAGCGCCAGGGCGAACGGCGCGGCGAGCAGCAGGGCCCTGTTGTCCAGCCAGGCGGCGGCGAACTGGCCGTGCATCAGGTCGTACACCATGCGCGTGCCGCCACAGGCCGGGCACAGCAGGCCGGTGACGGCCCGCAGCGGACACTGGGGCAGGAGGTGACCCGGCTCGTGCGGGTCGGTGCCCCACAGGTGGGCGGCGCCCGCGGCGCCCGCGGCCAGCACCGCGACGGGGGCCACCGCGGGATGCCACCGCGGGCGCCCCCGGGACGGGGCCCGAGGTGCCGCGTCAGCCACGCAGGATCCGCCCCTGGGCGTCCGTGCGGTCGTTGCTGACCAGGTACATGATGCCGTCGATCAGCGCCCAGAAGCCGAGCCCGCCGCAGGTGAGCAGCTGGGCGACGCCGATGCCGACCGAACCGGTGTAGAAGCGGCCGATGCCGAACGAGCCGAGGAAGAGCTGGAGAACACCGGCGACGATCTTCGACTTGTCGGAAAGGGGACGCCCGTAGGGGTCGTACCCGTAGGGCGCGCCGGGGTCGGGAGCACCGGGAACGAACCCGGGGGACGGGGGCTGCTGGAACCCGGGCGGGGGCGGGTAGCCACCGGGGGGCGGCGGGTAGCCGCCGGGGGGCTGCTGATAGCCGCCGGGGGGCTGCTGGCCACCGGGGGGCTGCTGGGGCCCGGGGTGCGGGTAGCCGTAGGGGCCGGACGGGCCGGAGTTCGGGGGGCCGAAACCGGGTGACTTGGACGGCTGCTGCGGCTGCTCGCTCACAGTGGGTCTCTCCTGAAAGATACGGATAACTGTCGGTCATCTTGCAGGACTCGGGCGGTAATGAGAAGTCGGATCCCGCGCAGGGCCTGTGGCACATGATCCGCCGGGGGAGGCTTCGAGGCCGTCCGTCCGGACGAGTGAGCCTTCGCCGCCCGGTCACCGCCTCGGCCCGCTCTGTGCCGTTACCGCCTAATGTGACGTCATGTCAGACGATGAGTCCTACGAACTGCTCGGATTCGACCATGTGCTGCTGCCCGTCGGGGACCTCGACGAGGCCGTCGGGTTCTACGGACGGGCCGGGTTCCCGGTCGGCTTCCGGTTGGACGAGGCCGGGATCGTGCGGCTGAAGGTGGGTGGCGAGACGCCCGGGGTGCTGCTGCGGCACGAGGCGGGCCTGGGCTGCCGGCCGCCGGCGTGGCCCTCCGCGCGGGTGTGGCTGGAGGTACCGGACGCCCGTGTCGCCGCCGGGGCGCTGGAGGGCGCCGGGATCGGTCTGCTCGACGGACCGTTCCCGGGCGCCACCGGCTGGACCGTCGAGTTCGCCGACCCCTGGGGGAACGTGGTCGGCCTGACCGACTACACCAAGCGCCCGCAGCTGGGCCGCCGGCCGTAGCGTCGGTCCACGCCGGCGCGGGGAGCGGTCCGCGCGGGCGCGGGGAGCGGTCCGCGCGGGCGCGGGGAGCGGTCCGGCCTGGGGCTAGGCTCTCTGTCCGTGTCCGTGAAGAACGACGGTCCCGGTGACGGTGCCGCACTCAGCAAGTCCGAGCAGACCCGCGCCCTGATCCTGGAGACGGCCATGCGGCTGTTCCAGGAGCGCGGGTACGACAGGACGACCATGCGGGCCATCGCCACGGAGGCCGGTGTCTCCGTCGGCAACGCGTACTACTACTTCGAGGGCAAGGAACACCTGATCCAGGGGTTCTACGACCGGATCGCCGCCGAGCACCAGCGGGCGGTGCGGGAGGCCCTGGAGCGGGAGACCGATCTGGAGGACCGGTTCGCGGGCGTACTGAAGGCGTGGCTGGACATCGCCACGCCGTACCACGAGTTCGCCGTGCAGTTCTTCAAGAACGCCGCCGACCCGGACAGCCCGCTCAGCCCCTTCTCGCCCGAGTCGGAGCACGCGCGCGTGGAGGCGATCAGCGTCCATCGGGACGTGCTGGCCGGTTCGAAGGCCAAGGTGCCCGCCGGGCTGCGGGAGGTGCTGCCGGAACTGATGTGGCTGGCGCAGATGGGGCTCGTCCTCTACTGGATCTTCGACCGCACCGAGGGCCGCGAACGCAGTTACCGTCTCGCCGAGCGCGGCGCCCGCATCACCGCGCGGGGCGTCGCCCTGGCCCGCTTCCGCGTCCTGCGCCCACTGGTGCGCGAGGTGCACGACATGTTCACGGAGTTCCTGCCGGGGATGACCAGGATGCTGCCGGACCCGGCGAAGGCGCAGGAAGCCCCTGCCGGGAACGACGACGGGACGGGCCGCGGGACGCCCGCCGGGAACACGGAGGGAGCCCATGGGGAACCCCCCGGGAACGGCGACGGGACGGCCCACGGGGCGCCCGCCGGGAACGACGGGCGCCCCGGTCGGGTCAGTTGACGGCGTCCACCTCACCCGGGGCGAGTTCCACGTCGTGCACCAGCGGGCCGCCGAGCACCGTCACCTGCCCCGCGCGGGAACCGTACGGGGCCGCCGTCACCGCCAGCAGGTAGGTGCCCGGGGACGGGACGGAGACGATGTACGAGCCGTCGGCGAGGGAGACGGCCCGGTCCAGCTGACGCCCGCCCGGGGTCAGCAGGGTGACGGCCGCGCCGTCCACGGGGTCGCCCCCGGCGGTGCGGACGAAGCCGTGCACGGCCGAGACGGCCGGGGCCGCCGGGTCGGGCCCCTCGCCGGGGGCCCGAGCGGCCGGGAGCGTGCCCGTGGCGTCCTCCCTCGGCTCGACCGCCAGATGCGGCAGCCGCTTCTCCAGCCCCGCCGGCAGCCACCAGTTGGCCTTGCCGATCAGATGCATCACGGCCGGTACCAGCGCCGTGCGCAGGATGAACGCGTCCAGGGCGACGGCCGCGGCGAGCCCCACGCCCGCCATGCCGGCCGCGTAGTCGCCGCTGAGCACGAAGGCGAGGAAGACGCACACCATGATCAGGGCCGCGGAGTTGATGACGCGGCTGGTCTCCGCGAGACCGACGCGCACCGCGCGGGCGTTGTCCCGGGTGTGCACCCACTCCTCGTGCATCCGGCTCACCAGGAACACCTGGTAGTCCATGGAGAGGCCGAAGAGCAGCGACAGCATGATGATCGGCAGGAAGGCCGCGATGGGGCCCTCCCTGCCGAAACCGAGCAGGTCCAGGCCCCAGCCCCACTGGAAGATCGCCACCAGGACGCCGAAGGAGGCCGCCGCCGCGAGCAGGTTCATCACGGCGGCCGTCAGCGGCACCACCAGGGAGCGGAACGCGAGCAGCAGGAGCAGGAAGCCCAGGCCGATGATCGTGCCGATGAAGAGCGGCAGACGGTCGCCCGTCACGGACGCGAAGTCCTTGGACACCGCCGTCACGCCGCCGACGTGGGCCTCGGCGCCCGCTGCGGGGATCACGTCCGCGCGCAGGACGTCGATGAGCCGGTCCGTCCTCTCGTCCTGCGGTGAGGTCTCGGGGACGACCTGGATGACGGTGACGCCGTTCGCGGGCGGCATCGGGGCGACCTGGGCGACGCCCTCGGTCTCCTCGACGGCCGTCACCAGGCGGTCGGACGCCTCGCCGTCCACCACCACCTGGAGCGGGCCGTTGAAGCCGGGGCCGAAGCCCTCGGCGAGCAGGTCGTAGGCCTTCCTGGTGGTCGTGGACGCCTCGTCGTTGCCCTGGTCCACGGTGCCCAGGCGCAGCGACAGCAGCGGGACGGCCAGCGCGGCCATCAGGACCACGGCGAGGACGGCGGTGGACCGCGGGCGGCGTTCGACGCCGGCGGCCCAGCGGGCCGCGAGGCCGGTGGGCCGGTCCGTCTTTGGGCCCCGCGCGGCGAGCGTGCGGCGCTGGCGGCGGCTGAGCACCCGGGGGCCGAGCAGTCCGAGGAGCGCCGGCAGCAGGGTGACGGCCGCGAGCACACTCAGCACCACGGTCAGCGACGTGCCGATGACGACGCCGTCCAGGAAGCGCAGGTTCGTCACCAGCATGCCGGCCAGCGCGATGCACACCGTGCCGCCCGCGAACAGCACCGCCCGCCCGGAGGTGTTGAGCGCGGTGACGGCGGCCTCCTCCGGGTCGTCGCCGCGCAGGATGCCTCGCCGGTGCCGGGTGACGATGAACAGGGCGTAGTCGATGCCCACGCCGAGACCGATCAACGTCGACAGCAGCGAGGCGAGTTCGGGCACGTTCGTGACGTGGCTGATCAGCTGGGTACCGAACATGCCGGTGCCGACGCCGAACACGGCGATCACGATCGGCAGCAGCATCGCGAGCACCGAGCCGAACGCCACGAACAGCACCACGGCGGCCGCGAGGACGCCGACCAGTTCGGCCGTGCCGGTGGGCGGCTCCTGGACCCGCGTGATGGCCTGGCCGCCCAGTTCCACCTGAAGTCCGTCGCCCGCGGCGTCCTTCGCCGTGTCGACGACGTCCTCGACGAGTTCCCTCGGCACGGCGTCCGCCTGTTCGGCGAAGGTGACCTGCGCGTACGCGGTCCGCCCGTCCCGGCTGATCTGCGCCGCGCCCTGCGGCCCGTAGGGGCCGAAGACGTCGCCGACGCCCTCCATGCGTCCGATCGCGGCCAGCGCGGGTTCCATCCGGTCCTGTACGGACGCCTCCCGCACGGAACCGTCCTCGACCTTCCACACCACGGTGTCGGTGTCGCCTGCGCGTTCCGGGAACGCCTTCTCCATCAGGTCGTACGCCCGCTTGGAGTCCGTGTCGGGCAGGGAGAAGACGTTCGCGTAGTTCGTGCCCGCGCCGCTCGCCGCCACCCCCAGCCCGAGCAGCGCCCCCACCCACAGCAACACGACCACCAGCCGGTGCCGATAGCACCAGCGTGCCAGTACCGCCACGTTCAAGCTCCTTCGTCGCTCCGTAGGTCCCCCGGGTCCTCGCAGCAGAATCGGCGGCCGGGCCCCCGCGGGGACACGACCCGCGCGGAACTCTCAAGGAACTCCAAAGCGGGAAGCGGTACGGCCGCGGACGCCCGCACCGATACTGGGAGCATGACGACGGCTCCAGGCACCGTGCTGGTCGTGGAGGACGAGGAGAGCATCGCCGATGTCCTCGCCATCGCCCTGCGCTACCACCGGTTCGAGGTCATGACGGCCGGCACCGTCCGCGAGGCGCTCGCGCTGACCGAGCACACGCACCCCGACGCGGCCCTGCTCGACGTCATGCTGCCGGACGGCGACGGCCGCGGACTCGGTCGTGAACTCCGGCTCAGGCGACCAGAGCTGGCGTTGGTGTTCCTCACCGCCCGGGACGCCCCGGCCGAGGTCGTCGGCGCGCTCGGCTTCGGTGACGACTACATCACCAAGCCGTTCAACGTGGACGAGGTCGTCGCGCGGGTGACCGCGGTGCTGCGCCGCACCCGCCCCGCCGACGCCCTCCCGCAGCGGGCGCCGCTGCGCCACGGCGACCTGGAGCTGGACGAGACGACGTACTCGGTGCGCCGCGCGGGCCGTTCGGTCGAACTGACCCCCACCGAGTACGCCCTGCTGCGCTTCCTGGTGCGCAACGGCGGGCGGATCGTGCCCAAGGACCAACTGCTGCGCCATGTCTGGCAGTACGAGCACACCCCGCCGGAGTCGACCGTCGTCGAGACCTACATCAGCTACCTGCGCCGCAAACTCGACACCCTGGGCCCGCCGGTGATCACCACCCGGCGTGGGGTCGGATACGGCCTGACGTGAGGGCGCCACAACCGCGGCCGTCCCGGCTCCCCCGACTCGCCCGGCTGCGCCGCCTGGTGCGCTGCGAGCGGGGCATCCACTCCCTGCGCGGCCGGCTGACACTGGCGAACCTGGTACTGCTCGCCATCGGCATCACGGCGGCGACCCTGGTGAGCGTGCTGGGCATGCGGTACTACCTGCTCGACCAGATCGACACGGAGCTGACCCGGAGCCGCGACTCGCTCGGCGGCTCCCGGCTGACGCTGCGGCAGATCGACTCGCTGAGCGTGCTGAGCTTCCTCACCGAGCGGGCGAACCCGGCGGAGAGCGGCGAGAACCGTCCCGACTCGATCTTCGCCGCCGTCGACTCCGGGGGCGAGACCGTGGGCATCCTCGGCTTCGAGCCGACCGAGGCCCAGCGCGCCCTGGCGGACGAGGTCGGCGACCCGCGCTCCCTGGTCCGTGACCCCGAGCCGCACGACCTCACGGTCCGGGGCACCGGCTACCGCGCCACGGCCACCCGGCTCGGGGACGGCACGTACATCCTGATCGCCACCTCCACCGAGTCCCTCCACGCCGGGGTCGCCAAGGTGGTCAGGCTCGACGTGGCCATCGGGACGCTGCTCCTGGCGCTGCTGGCCTGTCTGACGATGGTCAGCGTGAGGCGCCGGATGCGGCCGCTGGAGGACATGGTGGAGACCTCGTCGGCGATCGCCGAGGGCGATCTGACCCGGCGCGTGCCCTCCAGCCGGGATCCCATCCTGGAGGTGGAGCAGCTGCGGCTCGCCCTGAACTCGATGCTCCAGCAGGTCGAGTCGGCGTACCGCACGCGTGAGCGCAGCGCGGCCCAGCTGCGCCGGTTCGTCGCCGACGCCTCGCACGAACTGCGCACGCCGCTGGCGGCGATCCGCGGCTACCTCCAGTTGTACGACCGGGGGATGCTGCGGGAGCCGGTGGAGCGGCGGCGGGCCTGGGACAGGATGCTGGCGGAGTCCGACCGCATGGCGCGGCTCGTGGACGAACTGCTCGTGCTGGCCCGCCTCGACCAGCGGCCCGAACTGCGGCTGCGGAACGTGGACGTGTGCCGTCTGGCGCGGGACGCGGCCGAGGACCTGCGGGTGCAGCAGCCGGAGCGGCCGGTGACGGTCGACGCCGGCGGCACGGTGCTGGTACGGGCCGACGAGTCCGGGCTGCGACAGGTGCTGGGCAACCTGCTGGGCAACGTGCGGACGCACACACCCGCCGAGGTGCCGGTACGGCTCGGGGTGACCCGCGCCGGCGGGGCCGTGCGGCTGTGCGTGGCGGACGACGGCCCGGGGCTCGGCCCCGAGGACGCTGCACGCCTCTTCGACCGCTTCTTCCGGGCCGGCGGCGGCGCGGGCAGCGGTCTCGGCATGGCGATCGTGCAGGGCGTGGTCCACGCACACGGCGGCGAGGTGACGGTACGGACCGCCCCCGGCAAGGGTCTGACGGTCACGGTGACCCTTCCGGTGCGGGCGGAGTCAGAGGCGTGGGGAGCGGACCCGGCGCTCTCCGCGCCCTCACGGGAGGAGCCGGTCGCGGTGCCGACCGGCACGGCGGACCGGACCGACCCGCTGCCGACCGCCTTCCGGGACGGGTGCTGAGCGCGCGGAACGGTCCTGGGCCGCGGAGTCCGGGGCACCGGGCCGTACCGCGGGGGCCCGGGGTGGCACCCGGGCCCCCGCGGCGGGGCCGTCAGGTCTGCTTCGACGCCAGTTCGATCACCGTGATGTCCGACGGCGCGCCGATCCGGGTCGGCGGGCCCCAGGCGCCTGCGCCGCGGCTGACGTACAGCTGGGTGTCGCCGTAGTGGTCCAGGCCCGCGAGGGTCGGGTTGGCGGCGGCGGCGAGGTAGCTGGCGGGCCAGAGCTGGCCGCCGTGGGTGTGGCCGGAGAGCTGGAGGTCGACACCGTGGTCGACGGCCTCGTGGACCATCACCGGCTGGTGGGCGAGAAGCACGCAGGCGCGGGCCCGGTCCCGGTCGCCGAGCGCACGTGCGTAGTCGGGCCCCTGGCCCTCGTCCTCGCCGGCCAGGTCGTTCACGCCGGCGAGGTCGAAGTGCGGGAGGTGCGTGCGCGCGTTCTCCAGCGGGTTCAGGCCGAGTCGGCGCACCTCGTCGACCCACTCCTCGGCACCGGAGAAGTACTCGTGGTTCCCGGTGACGAAGAAGGAGCCGTGCCGTGCCCTCAGCTGCGCCAGCGGGGCCGCGGCCGGACCGAGTTCCTTGACCGTGCCGTCCACCAGGTCGCCGACGACGGCGATCAGGTCGGGCTGGGTCGAGTTGATCGTGTCGACGACCTTCTGCGCGAAGCCCCGGCCGAGGACCGGCCCCAGGTGGATGTCGCTGACCACGGCGATCCGGTAACCGTGCGCCGCGCGGGGCAGCTTGGCGAGCGGCACGGTGACCCGCTTCACCTTCGGCCCGCGCACCGTGCCGTACGTGCCGTACCCGACCGTTCCGACGGCCGCCGCGGCGGCGGCCCCGGCGACCACCCGGGAGACGAACAGCCGCCGGGAGGGACCGGCGGGCTCCACCGGGGTGGTGGGCTCCTCCGGCGCGTCAGGAGCGTCGGAGACGGGCGCGGAGGTCGCGGTCCCGGTCGTCCCGGGGACGTCCGCGTCCGCCGGCCGCGATGTCGCCGGTGCCGGTGTTCCCGGTGCCGTCGCGGCCGGTGCGGCAGCGGTGGCCGTCGCGCCCGCCGGTGCCGGCGTCGGCTCCTGGTTCGGCGGGGCGGCCGCCGTGCGCCGTGCCCGGCGCTCCAGGACCCGGCGCAGCACCGGGCGGACGGCATCGCCCACGAGCACCGCGAGGAGGAGGTAGAGGCACAGGGCCAGCCAGAGGTAACCGGGCCAGGCCAGGACCTGCTTGAGCCGGAACGGGACATCGCTGCGTGTGGCGAAGAACGCCGCGAAGGTCACCGCCCAGCCTCCGGCGATCACCACCACGCCGATGCGGCGCACGGTGCCCGGGGCCCGGGTCGTGTCACGGAACAGACGGCGCCACAGGTACCAGTTGCCCGTCACCAGGACGGACAGGACCAGCAGGGCGATGAGTACGAAGGCTATGGCCACGGTGCGGTGTTCCCCAGTTTTCCGTTACGACGTCCGTGACGCCCGGCTCAGTGCGCGCAGACCGCGCAACCCGATGCCCCCGATGACCGTCCCCCATACGAAGGAGACGGCGGCCAGCAGCAGATGGACCCAGAAGTACGCCGTCGGCTCGCCGTCGTCGAAGGCCAGCCCGCTGCCGTCCTTGACCAGGTTCCTGACGAAAGTGATCCAGATGATCCAGCTCCACACCCCGAAGACGAGCAGGAACCAGGAGACGGGGCGGCTGAGTTTCACCAGATCTGACCTTTCATCGCAACACCGGGCGCCCGGATTCGGCCAGGGCCCCGGGGGGTGTCCCCCGGGTGGGCACGGCATGGGTCCAGTATCACCGGCCGGTGTCCGGTTCCGTTCGCGGGGTGGGGAGGGAGGGGGGACTTCCTCAGGCACTGCATGTACGTTTCCGACCGTGCCTGCACCCAAAAACCCCATCCGGCGCTCACTGTTGGTCACTTCCGCCATATTGGTGTCCACCGCGCTGACCGCTCCCGTCGCCCTCGCGGCCCCGGGCCCGTCGTCCACCCCCTCGTCCAGGCCCTCGGCTTCGTCCAAGCCCTCGGCGGACCCGTCGAAGGGGTCCAAGGCCGTTCCTCCGGCCGAGATGTCGACGGTGGGCGGCGCCCGGCTCGGGCAGGCGGGGACCCAGGTCAACCTCGCGAGCGGCGTGCCCGTGCTGCCGAAGGACCTGTCGGCCCGGTCCTGGATCGTCGCCGACGCGGAGTCCGGCGAGGTGCTCGCCGCGCACAACGCGCACTGGCGGCTGGCCCCGGCGAGCACCCTGAAGATGCTGTTCGCCGACACCCTGCTGCCGAAGTGGCCCGGTTCGACGAAGCACAGGGTCGAGTCCTCCGACCTGGCCGGCATCGGTCCGGGCTCCAGCATGGTCGGGATCAAGGAGGACGAGACGTACACCGTCCACGACCTGTGGCTCGGCGTCTTCCTCCGTTCCGGCAACGACGCGGTCAGGGTGCTGTCCGCCATGAACGAGGGCCTCGAGAACACCGTCGAGGAGATGAACGAGCACGCCGAGGAGCTCCAGGCCCTCGACACGGTCGTGATGAGCCCCGACGGCTACGACGCCGAGGGCCAGGTGTCGTCCGCGTACGACCTGACCCTGATAGCCCGCTCCGGGCTGCAGAAGAAGGACTTCCGGGAGTACGCCTCGACGGTCCGCGCGGACTTCCCCGGTGAGACGAAGAAGAACAAGAAGGGCAAGAAGGTCCGCGGGTCCTTCGAGATCCAGAACACCAACCGGCTGCTGTCCGGCGACTACGACGTGCCCGTCTACAAGGGCATCGCCGGAGTGAAGAACGGCAACACCACCAACGCGGGCGCCACCTTCACCGGGGTCGCCGAGCAGGACGGCAGGGTCCTGCTCGTCACCGTGATGAATCCGCAGAAGAAGGAGAGCAACGGGGTCTACAAGGAGACCGCGCGGCTGTTCGACTGGGGGTTCAAGGCGGTCGGCAAGGTCGATCCGGTGGGTGAGCTGGTGCCGCCCAGGAGCGCCGTGCGGGCCGATGCCCGGCCGGGCGCCGGCGCCTCCCCCGGTGAGGCGGGCGGCGCGGGCGAAGGGGTGCCCGGCGCCGTGGGCACCCGGCCGGTGGCGAGCGCCGCGGCCGGGAGCGGGGCCGGTGGCGTCGGGACCGCGCTCGCCGTCACGGGCGGGGTGCTGGTACTGCTCGCGGGCGGGGCGTTCCTGGTCAACCGCCGCTGGCCGCTGCCGGATCTGGTGCGCCGCCGGCCGCGTCCGTGACCTGCCCGTCCCCCTCCTCCTTGTTCTGCGTCGCTGTCCAGGCGGCGCAGAACACGATCAGTTTCATGGTGAGGTTGATCCACAGCAGCAGGGCGACCGGAACGCCGAACGCGCCGTACATGCTCTTCGCTGCGACGCCCTGCACATAGCCACTGAGCAGCAGTTTCAGCAGTTCGAAGCCGACCGCGCCGATGAGCGCGGCCACGACCAGACGGCGGCGGGCGGGTTCGACGCCGGGCAGTGGCGCCAGGACGTACAGCAGGAGCAGGAAGTCGGCGCCCACGGCGACGGCGAAGGCCGCGATCCGCAGCACGATCCCGCCCCAGCCGCCCTTCTCCAGCCCGATGGCGTCACTGATCCGGTCGACCGCCGTCGAGGCGACCATGGAGGCGGCCAGGGTGACCAGGACCGCGCCGCCGAGCCCGACGAGGATGCCCGCGTCCTTGGCCTTGCGCAGGAGGGGGTTCTCCTCCGGTTCGGGCAGCTCCCACACCGCGCGCAGGCACTCGCGCGTCGATCCGGCCCAGCTGATGCCGGTGAACAGCAGGGCGGCACCGGCGATGAGACCGATGGTGCCGGCGTTGTCCGCCAGGCCGGCGATGTCCAGCTGGTCGGAGATACCGGGCACCTGCTCGGCGATCTTCTCCTGGAGGGCGTCCTGCTGCTCCTGGCTGAGCATGGCGGCGCCGACCACCGCGACGACGGTGAGCAGCGGGAACAGCGCGACGAAGCTGGTGAACGTCATCGCGGCGGCCAGCCGCGTCCAGGCCACCCGTTCCATCCGCTCGTACGAACGCCACGCGTGCGTGAGCATCAGCCGCGTGGCCCACGGGCCGACGACCGGGAGTCTCTTCAGCCAGTCCATGAACCGCCTCTGCCCCCGCCGGGGAAGTCCCATGTCCGGAACGACATCCCATTAATCACCCGTTCCGGGGAGTGGAGCGAGGTTTCAAAACTAATCACCCATACAGGGGCGATACGGTCACCGACATGCCTGATGACACCGTCTCCCCCACGGGATGGGGCCGCGTGGCTCCCGCCGCGGCCCGGCTGCCCCGGTCCCTGCTCGTCCTCGGCGGTACGTCCGAGATCGCGCTGGCCACCGCGCGCCGGCTGATCGCCCGCCGCACCCGCGCGGTGTGGCTGGCGGGCCGGCCCTCCCCCGCGCTGGACCGGGCCGCGGAGCAGCTGCGCCGCCTGGGCGCTCAGGTGCGCACCGTCGCCTTCGACGCCCTGGACCACGCCTCCCACGAGAGCGTCCTCGGCAAGGTCTTCGCGGAGGGTGACATCGACATGGTGCTGCTCGCCTTCGGCACCCTCGGCGACCAGGCCCACGACGAGCGGTCGCCCCGGGCCGCCGTCCGGGTCGCGCAGACCAACTACACCGGCGCGGTCTCCTCGGGCCTCGTGTGCGCCGGCGCCCTCCAGAACCAGGGGCACGGCTCCCTGGTGGTGCTGTCGTCCGTCGCCGGGGAGCGGGCCCGCCGCGCGGACTTCATCTACGGCTCCAGCAAGGCCGGCCTGGACACCTTCGCCCAGGGCCTCGGCGACGCGCTGTACGGCACGGGTGTGCACGTCATGGTCGTACGTCCCGGCTTCGTCCGTACCCGGACGACCGCCGCGCTGCCCGAGGCGCCGCTCGCCACCACCCCGGAGGCGGTCGCGACGGCGGTGGAGCTGGGGCTGCGCCGCCGCGCGGAGACGGTGTGGGTGCCGGGCGGACTGCGCGTGGTGATGTCGGCGCTGCGGCACCTGCCCCGGGCGGTGTTCCGGCGGCTGCCGCTCTGACGCCCGAGCGCCGGGTCCTGCCGTCGCATACCCGTCGTCCGCCCGCAGGGCGCCCCTCGCGGCGAGTGGGGCCCCTGCTCGAAGAACGAAGAACTCGGGGGAGCGTGCATGGCGTCGCGAGGCGGGCGGGAACGTGACGACAGGGCCCGGGAGGGCCGGAGGTCAGTACGCGGTGACGGAACCGCGGTCGGCACGGCCGGACTGCGGGGGCACCGCCGGCGAGCCGAACGGGAAGTCCCGCAGCTTGCGCCACACCGCGTCGGCGCCCTGTTCGTAGAGCGCGAAGCCGGTGCAGGGCCACCGCGCCTCGTAGTCGGCGAGCTCCTCGAAGGCGCGGTCCATCGCCGCCTCCTCTATGCCGTGCGCCACGGTGACGTGCGGATGGTACGGGAACTGCAGCTCACGCGCGACGGGGCCGGACGCGTCGCGCACCTGCTTCTGCAGCCAGGTGCAGGCCTCGGCGCCCTCCACGATCCGGACGAACACGACCGGCGACAGGGGCCGGAAGGTGCCGGTGCCGAAGAGCCGCATGAGGAACGGGCGGCCGGTCGCGGCGACCTCGCTCAGATGCGTCTCGACGGCCGCCAGGTCGCCCTCGTCGACCTCCGTCGGCGGCAACAGGGTGACATGCGTGGGGATACCGTGAGCAGCGGCGTCGCCGAAGCCCGCGCGCAGCTGCTGAAGCCGGCTGCCGTGAGGCTCCGGGACCGCGATCGACACACCGATCGTTACGGTCCCCACGTCGTCTCCTTCGTTTCCGTCGTTCGGTCCTTGTGGCGGTGCCGGCCCCGGGTGGTGGCACCGCCCCGGCCTGTTCGGTGCGCGGCGGGTGGCCGCCGGAGCGGCCGCCCTCGTACCGACTGTACGACCACGGCCCGCTCCCGGGCAGGCGCAGCCGGAGTGATGTACGGCGCTCAGCCGGTGGTACGGATCGGCACCGGCCCCGCGTTCACTCCCGCGGTGGTCGCCGCGGGAGCCCCGGCCCGGGCCGGGTCAGTGCTTGGCGGGCAGGAAGCCCACCCGTTCGTAGGCCAGGGCGAGGGTCTCCGCGGCGACGGCGCGGGCCTTCTCCGCGCCCTTGGCCAGGATCGAGTCGAGCGTCTCGGGGTCGTCGAGGTACTGCTGGGTGCGCTCCCTGAACGGGGTCACGAACTCCACCATGATCTCGGCGAGGTCCGTCTTCAGCGCCCCGTAGCCCTTGCCCGCGTAACGCTCCTCCAACTCGGTGATGCCCGCTCCGGTGAGGGTCGAGTACACGGTCAGGAGGTTGCTGACCCCCGGCTTGTTCCCGACGTCGTAGCGGATCACGGTGTCGGTGTCGGTGACCGCGCTCTTCACCTTCTTGGCGGTGGCCTTCGGGTCGTCGAGGAGGTTGATGAGGCCCTTCGGCGTGGACGCCGACTTGCTCATCTTGATCGTCGGGTCCTGGAGGTCGTAGATCTTCGCCGTCTCCTTGAGGATGTACGGCTTGGGGACGGTGAAGGTCGGACCGAACCGGGTGTTGAAGCGGTCGGCGAGGTCACGGGTGAGCTCGATGTGCTGGCGCTGGTCCTCGCCCACCGGCACCTCGTGTGCCTGGTAGAGCAGGATGTCGGCGACCTGGAGGACCGGGTACGTGAACAGGCCGACGGAGGCGCGGTCGGCGCCCTGCCTGGCGGACTTGTCCTTGAACTGCGTCATGCGGGAGGCCTCGCCGAAGCCGGTGAGGCAGTTCATGATCCAGGCGAGCTGGGCGTGCTCGGGGACGTGGCTCTGGACGAAGAGCGTGCAGCGCTCCGGGTCGAGCCCGGCGGCCAGCAGCTGGGCGGCGGCGAGCCGGGTGTTGGCGCGCAGCTCGGCCGGGTCCTGCGGAACCGTGATCGCGTGCAGGTCGACGACCATGTAGAACGCGTCGTGGGTCTCCTGCAGGGCCACCCACTGGCGCACGGCGCCGAGGTAGTTGCCGAGGTGGAACGAGCCTGCGGTGGGCTGGATTCCGGAGAGCACGCGAGGACTGTCAGGGGCCATGCTCATCATTCTCTCAGGCCTCGGGGAGCGATCGGGCACTGGTCCTGAGCGGGCGGGTTCCGATCCGTGCGCGGGGGTGCGACAAGGGGGTGGGGCGAGAGGGGCGCCGGGGGCCGCGGCGGACGGTGCGCCGTCCGCCGGCGAGCCGGACGTGGCGGTGGTCGTGTGGTCCGGCGGCGGGCGCGCCGCGTCCCGGCACGCCGGGGAGGCCGGTTTCGACCGGGTGCGGAGCCTGCTGGAGCCGACGCACGCGGGCACCGAGCGGGTCCCGGACACGCCTGGACGCAGGGTCGCCGTCCCCCGGTGCGGTTCACCGTGCTGCGGGGGCCGGCCGGGGCCCGGGGCCGGCCGCGGACGCGGCGGGCCCCGGCGGCGACGTGGCGGTGCCGCGCGAGGACCGGTTCCTCGTGGCCGGGGACGGCACACCGTGGACGCGCACGGATCCGGCGCCGGACGTCACGGACGACGACATCCTCCGGCGCCGTGCGCCGCGACGGGTCCACGACCGGCTGGAGGACGACGGCTTCCTCGGCGAGGAGCCGGAGCCCGCCGCTTTCGGCGGCGACGGTGCGCGGGCCGGGGGGGTGGTGTGGTGGGCCGGCCGCGGAGCTCGCGGCGGGGCCGCCAGGACCCTGTTGACACGCCGCGGGGCGGTCCGCCGCCGTGGCGGACCGCCCCGCGGGGAGCCGCGTCAGGAGCCGATCGGCATCTGAGGGCCGTCGGCGCCGTCAGCCGAGGTCGATCTCCGGGTACAGCGGGAAGCCGGCCACCAGGTCGGTCGCGCGGTGGGAGATCTCGTCCGCGGTCTTCGCGTCGAGGACGTGGGCCGCCTTGGAGGGGGCGCCGGACTTGGTGGTGCCGGCCTCGGTGGTGGTCAGGACCCGGTCGATCAGGCCCGCGACCTCGTCCATCTCGGCGGTGCCCAGGCCGCGCGTGGTCAGCGCGGGGGTGCCGATGCGGATGCCGGAGGTGTACCAGGCGCCGTTCGGGTCGGCCGGGATGGCGTTGCGGTTGGTGACGATGCCGGAGTCGAGCAGGGCGGCCTCGGCCTGGCGGCCGGTGAGGCCGTAGGAGGACGCCACGTCGATCAGGTTCAGGTGGTTGTCCGTGCCGCCGGTCACCAGGGTGGCACCGCGGCGCGTCAGACCGTCGGCGAGGGCACGCGAGTTGTCCACGATGCGCTGGGCGTAGTCCTGGAAGGAGGGCTGCCGGGCCTCCGCCAGGGCGACCGCCTTGGCGGCCATGACGTGCGGGAGCGGGCCGCCCAGGACCATCGGGCAGCCGCGGTCGACCTGGTCCTTGAGGGAGTCGTCGCACAGGACCATGCCGCCGCGCGGGCCGCGCAGCGACTTGTGGGTGGTGGTGGTGACGATCTGGGCGTGCGGGACCGGGTCGAAGTCGCCGGTGAGGACCTTGCCGGCGACGAGGCCGGCGAAGTGCGCCATGTCGACCATGAGCGTGGCCCCGACCTCGTCGGCGATCTCGCGCATGATCCGGAAGTTCACCAGACGGGGGTACGCGGAGTACCCGGCGACGATGATCAGCGGCTTGAACTCGCGGGCGGACGCGCGCAGCGCCTCGTAGTCGATCAGGCCGGTGGCCGGGTCGGTGCCGTAGGAGCGCTGGTCGAACATCTTGCCGGAGATGTTCGGGCGGAAGCCGTGGGTGAGGTGACCACCGGCGTCCAGGGACATGCCGAGCATGCGCTGGTTGCCGAAGGCGCGCCGCAGTTCGGCCCAGTCGGCGTCGGAGAGGTCGTTGACCTGGCGGACGCCGGTCTTCTCCAGGAAGGGCACTTCGACGCGGGCACCGAGGACGGCCCAGAAGGCGACGAGGTTGGCGTCGATGCCCGAGTGCGGCTGGACGTAGGCGTGGCGGGCGCCGAAGAGCTCCTTGGCGTGCTCGGCGGCCAGCGACTCGACGGTGTCGACATTGCGGCAGCCGGCGTAGAAGCGGCGGCCGATGGTGCCCTCGGCGTACTTGTCGCTGAACCAGTTGCCCATGGCCAGGAGGGTGGCGGGCGAGGCGTAGTTCTCGGAGGCGATCAGCTTGAGCATCTCGCGCTGGTCGGCGACCTCCTGGCCGATGGCGTCGGCGACGCGCGGCTCGACGGCACGGATCACGTCGAGGGCGGAGCGGAAGGCGGTGGAAGCGGTGGAGAGGGGCTCGGCGGGCATGAGGGACCTCCGGACGTGGCGTTCGGCGTTCACGGCATGGCCCAGGCGCACGGCACTCGGCCGGTCCCGGCGGGTCACGGGTCCGGGGGCCGCTTCCCGATGGTCGGTCCCATCCCAGCACGCCAGTCACGGCCCGCCGGTCAGCCTACCGGGCGGCACGGGGTGCCGTGGTGGGGCGTCCGCCATGCGAGCGGGCGCGTCCGCCCGGCGGCTGCGGGCTGCGGGGTCGGGGTGGCTGGTCGCACGGTTGGTTCCCCGCGCCCCTTGAAGGGCCCGCGGCCCTCCGAGGCGTCGGATCAGGGGGCGCTCACAGGATCACGTGCGGGAGGAAGCGGGCGTACTCGTCGGTGATCAGGCCCGACGACTCGCGGATGCCGAGGCCGGCGGACTCGTCCCCGACGGTCCAGGCGCCGAGGACGACGTGGTTGCCGTCGAAGTCCGGCAGCGGGGCGAGCTGCTGGTAGCAGCAGGGTTCGTCACGGACCACGGGGGCGCTGCCCGGCGGGTGGACCGTCACCCCGGCGCCCTCGCGGCCGAGCAGCGGCTTGGCCACGTAGCCGGTGGACGACGCCAGGTCGCGGGGGCCGTCGAGATGGGCCGGGAGGAGGTTGGGGTGGCCCGGGTAGAGCTCCCAGAGGATCGCCAGCAGGGCCTTGTTGCTCAGCAGCATCTTCCAGGCGGGCTCGATCCACAGGGTGCTGCCGGTGCCGCCGCCGTTGTCGAGGGTGTCGAGGACGTGGCCGGCGAAGCGGTCGGTGGTGAGCCATTCCCAGGGGTACAGCTTGAAGATGCTGCGGATGAACCGGAGGTTGTTGTCGACGAAGCGGCCGGAGAGCCGGTCCCAGCCGATCTCCTCCACGGTGAGCCACTCGGTGTCGAGGCCCGCCTGCTCGGCGGTCTCCTTGAGGTAGGCGACGGTCATGAGGTCCTCGCCGAGCACGTCGTCCCAGGAGTGGGCGAAGTACAGCGGGCTGCCGGGCGGGAGGAGCCCGGCCTGCTTCCGCCAGGCGTCGACGAGGCGTTCGTGCAGGGAGTTCCACTGGTCGGCGCCGGGGAACCGTTCCTCCATCCAGAACCACTGGGGCGAGGCGGCCTCCACCAGGGAGGTGGGGGTGTCGGCGTTGTACTCCAGCAGCTTCGCGGGGCCGGTGCCGTCGTAGCGGAGGTCGAAACGGCCGTAGACGGAGGGGAGCTCGGCCCGCCGGTGCCAGGCCTCGGCGACCGCGCCGGCGACCCGCGGGTCGGTGATGCCGAGGTCGGCGAAGCGGCCGGTGGTGACGATGTGGCCGGCGGCCGCGAGACACATGCGGTGCAGTTCCTCGACAACCTCCTCCAGCGCCTCGACCTCGTCCATGGCGAAGACGTAGTACGCGCTCTCGTCCCAGTACGGAACCCAGGCGTCGTCGGGGACGGGGATTCCCGCCGCCCGGTCGGCCTCGAGCGGCTTGGGCAGGGTGAGGGGGTAGATCAGGCCCTGCTCCTCGACGGTCCGCTGCCAGCCGGGGCGGGGTTCGATGGTGCGGCGTTCCACGGGTGAGCCCTTCGCTCCTTGACTCGGCCGGGTCCTCAGCCGCCCCTCTTGCCGGAGGACGAGCCGAAACCGCCCCGGTCGACGGCCTCGCTCCGGCTGAAGGTGCCGTCCTCGGCCCGGCTGCCGCTGACATCGGCGTCGTAGTACCAGTCGGCGTCGACACGCTGCGCCGAACCGGCCCTGCCGCCCTTGCCGACGGAACCGGAGGCCGTCGTGCAGTTCTTGTCGGCGACGATCTTGTAGCCGTTGACGTGGTCGTAGCTGTCCCGGTCCACGCAGCGGCGGTCAGGATCGGAGCTGCACGCGGACAGGGCCGCCGCGAGGACCCCCATGCTGCCGAGCATCACCGTGCCGGACCGCAGCCGCCGCCGTGCCTGAGCCCCCTGCGCCGTCTTCTGCTGGGCCGTCTTCTGGGCTGTGCTCTGCGCCATCTTCTCCGCTCCCCCGTGTGTGCCGTGTAACCGCTGCCGGTCCGTCATGCTCCCCGGCTCGCGGCGGACAGCCTAGGCGCCGACCGGCGGGCGTGGGCAGGGGGCCCTTGAACGCGGGCTCGACCGGCCCCGGTTCCGGGGCCTTTGGGAGGGTGTGCGTGCTTGGCGCGGCCGCCCGTCGCGAAGGACCGACGGGCACACCCCTCAGGGAAGAGCCCGGCACAAGGCGTCCAGGGTCGCCGCCCAGGCGTGGTCCGGCGGGGTGCCGTAGCCGACGACCAGGGCGTCCAGGGGGGTGACTTCGGCGGCGGGGTGGCGGAAGTGCGCCAGGCCCTTGACCGCGAGGCCCTGCCAGGCGGCCGCCCGGACGACCGACTGCTCGGTGCCCGGCGGAAGTCGGAGCACCGCGTGCAGCCCGGCCGCGATGCCCGTGACCCGGACGCCGGGCGCCCGCTCGGCGAGGGCGTCGACCAGGGCGTCGCGGCGACGCCGGTAGCGCAGCCGTGCGGCGCGCACGTGCCGGTCGTGGGCGCCGGAGGTGAGGAAATCGGCGAAGGTGAGCTGTTCGAGGACGCCGACGGAACGGACCGCGCCGTGCTCGACGACCTCCGGCAGCAGGGACGGGGGCAGCACCATCCAGCCCAGACGGAGACCGGGGGCGAGGGACTTGCTGACGGTACCGAGGTGGACCACGTGGTCGGGGTCCAGATCCTGGATCGCCCCGACGGGCTGGCGGTCGTACCGGAACTCGCTGTCGTAGTCGTCCTCCAGGATCAGGCCACCGGTGCGGCGGGCCCAGTCGATGACGGCCGCCCGGCGCTCCGGGCGCAGGACACCGCCCAGGGGGAACTGGTGGGCGGGATTGAGCAGCACCGCGGCGGCGTCGCCGGGGTCGGCGTCGGCGGGGACCGGAGTGGTGCGCAGGCCGGTGCGTTCGATCAGGTCGCGGTGTTCGGCGAGGCCGTAGGACTCCACGGCGAGGGTGCGGGCGCCACGGGCGCGCAGGATGTCGCAGAGCAGGTGGAGGCCGTGGGCGAACCCGGAGCAGATGACGATGCGTTCGGGGTCGGCGCGCACGCCCCGTACGCGGGCCAGGTGGTCCGCGAGGGCGGTACGCAGTTCGGGGCGGCCCCGCGCGTCGCCGTAGCCGAGGGCGTCGTGGGGGGCGGCCGCCAGGGCCCGGCGGGAGGCCCTGAGCCACTCGGCGCGCGGGAAGGAGGCGAGGTCGGGGGTGCCGGGGGTGAGGTCGTACCGCAGCCGCCCGGACGGGCGTTGCGGGGCGGGCCGCCGGGCGGGCGGCCGGGGCACCGCACGGTCGGCGACCCGGGTCCCGGAGCCCTGCCGTGCGGTCAGCCGGCCCTCGGCGACCAGATCGGCGTAGGCCTCGGCGACCGTGTTGCGGGCGATGCCCAGGTCGGCGGCGAGGGCGCGGGAGGAGGGCAGCCGGGTGCCGGGGGCGAGCCGGCCGCTGCGGACCGCTTCGCGCAGGGCCTCGGTCAGGCCGCGGCGCAGACCGGGACCGGCCGGTTCCAGGTGGAGGTCGATACCGGAAGTGGCCCATGGTTTCGCCATGCGAATGGACCATACTCCTGGGCTGCCTCGCTCCTACGCTCGTAGCCATGACGACGACCACGACCACGAACGACGGCACCGCGACGGCAGCCACCGGCGGCGGAGGTACGGCCACGGGGTACGCGCCCGAGGAGGCCCCCCGACTGGACTGGACCGCACTCGCCCCCGACGTCTACAAGGCGATGGTGCGGCTCGACGCGGCGTCGCGTGAGGGGGTCGACCCGAAACTGCTCGAGCTGGTGAAGATCCGGGCCTCCCAGCTCAACCACTGCGCCTTCTGCCTGGACATGCACTCCAAGGACGCGCTCGCGGCGGGCGAGAGCGTGGAGCGGATCGTGCAGCTCGCCGCCTGGGAGGAGTCGCGCCACTTCTACACCGGGAAGGAACTGGCGGCGATCGAGCTGACCGAGGCCGTGACGGTCCTGACCGACGGGTTCGTGCCGGACGAGGTCTACGGGAAGGCCGCCCGGTTCTTCGACGAGCCGGAGCTGGCGCGGTTGATCGCCGCGATCACGGTGATCAACGCCTGGAACCGGTTCGGCGTGACGTGCCGGTTGACGCCGGGTCACTACACGCCGGGCCGGTCACGGTGACAGCGCGTACCACGCTCCCGGCCGACGACGTCCGGTCCGCGCCGCGGGCCCTGGGCGCCGCCGCCGGGCAGGGGGCGGGCGAGAGGCAGCTCGATCCACCGGGCGCCTGGAAGGAGACCGCCCGGCGCTTCGACGCCGACGGGCCGGCCGCCTCCTGGCGCCGGTCGCCACCGTCGGCAGCTGGAACCGGCTGACGGTCGGCCGGCGGATTCCTCCGGGGAGTACCGGGTGGTGACCAAGGCCGGACGGTCGGCCCGGGCCTGCGACGCCGGACCGCACGGGCACTGGCCGGCATCGCGGCCGGACTCGCCCCTGGAGGGCCTCCGGTGCTGTGACCGGGAGGGTTTGCCGGAGCCGGTGAACCCTCCCGGCCACAGCACCAGGGGCACGGCCACCCCCGTGCGGCGGTGGGGCTTCGGTCAGGCCAGCCACGCCTTCCAGACGTCCTCGTTGGCCTTGACCCAGGTCTCGGCCGCCTTCGCGGAGCTCATCTTCTTGTCCGCGATCATCGCGGCGACCTCGTTCTGCTGCTCGGCGGTCCAGTTGAAGTTCTTCAGGAACCGGGCCGCCTCCCCGCCGTCCTTGGCGAAGTCGGCGTTGAAGTACTTCTGCAGGGGCGTCTGGGCGTAACCGCAGGCGATCTTCTTCGGGTCGGCGTCGCAGCCCTCCTCGTACTCGGGCAGCTGCACCTCGACCAGGTCGACCTGCGCGTTCAGCCACTGCGGCGTCCACCAGTAGGTGATGAACGGCTTCTTGGCCTTGTAGTCCTCCTTGATCTGCGTGATCTGCGCGGCCTCGGAGCCGGCGTACACCGTCTTGAGGTCCAGATCGAGGTTCTCGATGATCGCGTCGTCGTTGGTGGTGTACGACGGTGAGCCCTCGAGCAGCTGGCCCTTGTCGCCGCTCTCCGCGGTGCGGAAGAGATCGCTGTACTTGTTGAGGTTCTTCCAGTCCGTGATGTCCGGGTGCTCGTCCACGAGGTACTTCGGCACGAACCAGCCGATGTGGCCGGTGACGCCGAGGTCGCCGCCCTCGACGACGGACTTCTTGTCCTCGACGTACCGCTTGATCTTGTCCGGCGCGCCGCCCCAGTCCTCGAGCACGGCGTCGACCTTGCCGCTGTTGAGCCCGTCGATGGCGACCGACTCGTCGAGCTGGGTCAGTTCGACCTCGGTGTCGAGCTCGTTCTCCAGGACGTACTTGGCCACGGCCCCGTTGGCCTCGGCGCCGACCCACGACGGGACGGCGATGGTGACCGTGCCGGAGCTGCCCGAGGAGGAGGGGGAGGAGGAGTCGGTCTTGGCGGCACCGCACGCGCTCAGGCCGGTGACGGCGAGGACGGCGGCCGTGGCGGTCGCGGCGCGCAGGAGGTTCTTTCTGCTCTTCATGTGAGTGTCTCTCTCGGTTGGAACAGGCAGGGGGTTTCCCTGCGGAGGGGACTTGGGGGCCGGGTACGGGCGGGCGGGTGGCCGGGGCCCGGGAACGGCGGGCTAGCGGGTACCGGCCTGCTTGCCCGGGCGCTGTGTGGTGCGGTCCAGGACCAGGCCCAGCAGCACGATCGCCACACCGGCGCCGAGGCCGACGCCGAGCTCGCTCTTCTGCAGGCCGTAGACGACGTCGTAGCCGAGGGCACCGGAGCCTACGAAGCCGCCGACGATCACCATGGCCAGCACCAGCACCACGCCCTGGTTGAGGGCGAGCATCAGCGCGGGCCGGGCCAGCGGCACCTGCACCTGGCGGATCTGCTGGAAGGAGCTCGCGCCCATGGAGCGGGCCGCCTCCAGCGTCGCGGCGTCGACCTGGGTCAGGCCCTGCACCGTGATCCGTACGACGGCGGGCAGCGCGTACAGCACGGCCGCGGCGACGGCGGCGGAGCGGCCCACGTTGAACAGGGCCACCACCGGAATCAGGTAGATGAACTGCGGCAGGGTCTGCATGGTGTCCAGCACCGGCCGCAGCAGGCGGTTCAGCAGCGGCACCCGGGCCGCCACCACGCCGATCAGGAAACCGAGCGCGAGCGTGACGGCGACGCCCGCGATCGCCTGCGACAGGGTGTCCAGGGAGGTGGTCCACACACCGATGACACCGACCCCGGCCATCGCCAGGGCCGCCGTGCACATCGCGCCCCAGCCGCCCGCGAGCAGGGCCAGGGCCGCGGCCAGCAGCACCAGCAGCCACCACGGCAGGGCGGTCAGGCCGTCCCGGAGCGGGTCGAGCACCCAGATGGTGAAGCCGTCCGCCCAGACCCGGGTACCGCCCAGCACGGGCACGCCCTCGGCCAGGTGGCCGGTGAACCAGCCGACGGCGTCGTTGACGGGCGGGGCGATGTTGACCGCCCAGGTCTCGGGCCACTCGGCGATCAGCAGCAGCCACCCGACCGTGCCCAGCGCCGCACCGGAGCCGACGGCCACGGCCCAGGCGCGCCACCCGTGCAGCCAGGAGGAGCCGGCCGGGGCCGCGCCCTCGCTCAGCCGCTCTCCGGCGACGGCGGTGGTGCGGTCCAGCCAGACGGCCAGCAGCACGATCGGGATGCCCGCGGCGAGCGCCCCGCCGACGTCGACGGTGGACAGTGCGCGGAACACCTCCTCGCCGAGGCCGCCGGCGCCGATCACGGAGGCGATGGTGACCATCGACAGCGCCATCATGATCGTCTGGTTCAGGCCGAGCAGGACCTCCTTGCGGGCCAGCGGCAGCCGGGCCGTCAGCAGCCGCTGCGACGGGCTGGTGCCCAGTGACTTCGCGGCCTCCATGACGGACGGGTCGGCACCCCGCAGACCGAGCGCGGTCAGCCGGGCCATCGGCGGGGCCGCGTAGATGACCGTCGCGATCAGGGCGGACGGCACGCCGATGTCGAACAGCAGTACCAGCGGCAGCAGGTACGCGAACGCCGGCATGATCTGCATGGTGTCCAGGACCGGCCGCAGGATCCGCTCGAAGCGGTCCGACAGCCCGGCGCCCAGCCCCAGCAGCGCGCCGATCAGGGCCGAGGCGGTGACCGCGACCGCCATCAGGGCCAGGGTCTCCATGGTGGCTTCCCACATGCCGAGCACGCCGCACACCGCGAAGGCGGCGAACGTGACGCCGGCGAGCTTCGGTCCGCGCTTGTCGCGCAGTCCGCCCGCCCGCCAGGACAGCAGCACGGCGGCCACGATCACCGGGAACCAGCCGAGGGACTCCAGCAGGTCCGTCATCCAGCTCACGGAGCCCTCGGACCAGTTGCTCAGATGCAGCAGGAAGTAGAGGAAGACCGGGCTGGTCTCCCGGTTGTCCACGACCCAGGTGTAGGCGTCGTCCAGGGGTGTCCGGACGTCCACGGTCAGCTCGGACGGCCAGGTTCCGCTGCCCCACAGCAGGGCGGCGAGCGGGACGAGCACGGCGGCGGCGACGGCCAGCGGCAGCAGACGGCGCACCACGGGGTGCCGCTGCAGGGGGCGCCGCTCGGCGGACGCGCGTTCCTCGGACCGTTCGGCCGGCTTCGTCGGCGGGGCGGGCGTGATGACGGCGCTCACGCGGTCCACCCCCGGCCACGGGAGTCGGCACCGGTGGTCATACGGGCTGTGTGGGGACGGGAGGTCATGCGGCCGCCTCCTCGCGGTCCAGTCCGGCGACGACCCGCAGCAGGTCCATCTGGTCGACCTGCCCCAGGCACGCGCCGTCCTGCACCACGCACGCGGCCCGGCCGCTGCGGGCGACGGTCCCGACGGCCTCGACGACGATCGTGTCGGGGGTGAGGGAGCCGGGGTGCTCAAAGCCGCCGCAGCCGCCCGGCCGCATCGCGGTACGCACGGTCATGACCTGCTCGCGCGGCACGTCGCGGACGAAGTCGCGGACGTAGTCGTCGGCGGGCGAGCCGACGATCTGCTCGGGGGTGCCGAGCTGCACGATCTCGCCGTCCCGCATCAGTGCGATGCGGTCGCCGACCCGGAGCGCCTCACTGAGGTCGTGGGTGATGAAGACCATGGTGCGGCCCTCCTCGTGGTGCAGCCGGATGACCTCCTCCTGCATGTCCCGCCGGATCAGCGGGTCGAGGGCGCTGAACGGCTCGTCGAAGAGCAGCACCTCGGGGTCGGAGGCGAGCGCCCGTGCCAGGCCCACGCGCTGCTGCTGACCGCCGGAGAGCTGGCCGGGGCGGCGCAGCTCCAGGCCGTCGAGGCCGACCTTGTGGACCATCTCCTCGGCCCGGGCCCGCCGTTCCGCCTTGGGCATGCCCTGGATCTCCAGGCCGTAGGCGATGTTGTCCAGGACCGAGCGGTGCGGCAGCAGGCCGAAGTGCTGGAACACCATGGCCGCGCGGTGCCTGCGCAGCTCGCGCAGCCGGTTGCGGTCCATGGCGAGGACGTCCTCGCCGTCGATCTCCAGGGAGCCCGAGGTCGGCTCGATGAGCCGGGTGAGGCAGCGTACGAGGGTGGACTTGCCGGAGCCGGACAGGCCCATGACGACGAAGACCTCGCCCTTGCGCACGTCGAAGGAGACGTCCCGGACGGCCGCGGTGCAGCCGGTGCGGGTGCGCAGTTCGGCCTGGGTGAGGCTCGCGGTCTCCGGGTCGGCGGGGATGCGCTCGGCCTTCGGGCCGAAGACCTTCCACAGGTTGCGCACGCCGAAGACGGGCGGCTGCCCGGACGGGTCCGCGGGCGGGGTCTGCGTATCGGGCCGGGGCTTCTCGGGTGTGGCGGTGCTGCTCATCGGGCGTGGTTCCCTTCACTGGTCTCGACCAGCAGTTCGGCCGCCTTCTCGCCCACCATCAGCACGCCGATCATGGGGTTCACGGCGGTCATCGTCGGGAAGACGGAGGCGTCGGCGATGCGGATGCCCTGCAGCCCGCGGATCCTCAACTCGGGGTCGACCACGGCCTGTTCGTCGGTCGCGGCGCCCATCCGGCAGGTGCCCGCCGGGTGGTAGACGGTGTGCGCGACCTTGCGGGCGTACTCGCTCAGCTCCTCGTCACCGGTGACGTCGGGGCCGGGCGCCACCTCGCGCTTGAGCCAGTGGGCCAGCGGTTCGGTCCGCGCGATCTCGCGGGCGATGCGGATGCCGTCGACGAGGGTGCGGGCGTCGTAGTCGTCCGCGTCGGTGAAGTAGCGGAAGTCCAGCGCGGGCTTGACCTCCGGGTCGGCGCTGGTCAGGTAGAGCCGGCCGCGGCTCTTCGGCTTGGGGATGTTCGGGGTCATCGAGACGCCGAACTCCGGCCGCCGGTAGCCGAGGCGCTCCGGATTGTCCGTGAACGGGATCTGGTAGAAGTGGAACATCAGGTCGGGGCCCGCGTGTCCGGGGTCTCGGCGCACGAACAGTCCGGCGTCGGAGTCCATCGCGGAGTTGTCCGGGATGGGCCCGTCCGTCTCCCAGACGATCACCGACTCGGGGTGGTCGAGCAGGTTCTCGCCGACACCGGGGAGGTCGTGCGCCACGGGTATGCCGAGCGCCTCCAGGTCGGCCTTCGGACCGATGCCGGAGTGCAGCAGCAGCCGGGGCGAGTCGACGGCTCCGGCGCACAGCAGGACCTCGTTGCGGGCCCGGACGAGGATCTCCTCGCCGTCCTTGGTGCGGACGTGGACGCCTTCGGCCCGGGTGCCGTTCAGCTCCAGCCGGTACGCCCAGGTCTCCAGCAGGAGCGTCAGGTTGGGGCGTTCGTCCATCACCGGGTGCAGATAGGCGACCGACGCCGAGGAGCGCCGGTTGTTCTCCGGGTGGTAGGCGAGGTCGAAGAAGCCGGCGCCGTCGTCGAACGGCTTCTTGTTGAAGCCCTCGACGCGCGGCACGCCGAGCGTGCTCCGGGCGGCGTCGACGAAGTCACGGGCGATGGCGTTGCGGTCCTTCTCGTCGACCGGGACGATGTTGTTCTTGAGCCGGGCGTAGTACGCCTCCATCTGCACCGCGCCCCACCCCTCGGCGCCGGCCCGCTCCCACTCGTCCCAGTCGGACGGGAGCGGCTTGAACGCGATGAGGGTGTTGTGGGAGGAGCATCCGCCGAGGACCCGGGCCCGGCTGTGCCGGATGTGCGAGTTGCCGCGTGGCTGCTCGGTGGTGGGGTAGTCGTAGTCCAGCTCGCCGCCGAGCAGGCCCATCCAGCGGCGCAGGGTCAGCACGTCGTCGCGGCCCACGTCGCTGGGACCGCCCTCGATGACCGCGACGGTGACGTCCGGGTTCTCCGTCAGCCGGGAGGCGATGACGGACCCCGCGGTGCCGCCTCCGATGACGACGTAGTCGTACGTGTGGTCGCGGGTGGCGTCCCGGCCGTGCTCCCGGTCGGGTTCGTGGCGGTGTTCGTGCGCGTGCTCGTGGGTGCGCTCTGGCATGGGCTGTCGTTCTCCGGGAACTCGGTATGGGCGGGTGGGCGGTTGTGCGGTGTGCTGTTCGAGGCGGTGGGGCGGGGCGGGTGCTTCCGCTGCCCCTGGTGCGCCGGGCACGCCGGGGTGCCGCGCGCACCCCGAGGGCCGTGGGTGCCGCAGATGCTGCGGATGCTGCGGGTTCCGGGGAGAGGCGCGAGGGCCGCCTCTCCCCACGGCGGCGCGTTCGCCACGTGGGCCGCTCGGTGGCGGCGGGCTCAGCCGGCGAACCAGCGCACCGGCTTCGGCGCGAGGTTCTGGTAGATGTGCTTGGTCTCGCGGTACTCGGCGAGACCCGCCGGGCCGAGTTCACGGCCCACTCCGCTCTTGCCGAAGCCGCCCCACTCCGCCTGCGGGAGGTAGGGGTGGAAGTCGTTGATCCACACGGTGCCGTGGCGCAGCCGTCCGGCCACCCGCCGGGCGCGGCCCGCGTCGGCGGTCCAGACGGCGCCGGCCAGCCCGTACTCGGTGTCGTTGGCGAGGGCGACGGCCTCGTCCTCGGTGCGGAAGGTCTCGACGGTGAGGACCGGCCCGAACACCTCCTCGCGCACCACCCGCATCTCGCGGTGGCAGTGGTCGAGGACGGTCGGCTCGTAGAAGTAGCCGGCCTCGGGCCGCTCGGCGGACGGCTCGGGCCGCTTCCCGCCGGAACGCAGCACCGCGCCCTCCTTCAGCGCGGAGGCGACATACGCCTCGATCTTGTCGCGCTGCTGCTCGGAGACCAGCGGGCCGCACTCGACGCCGTCCGCGGTGCCCCGGCCGAGCCTGATCCGCTCGGCGCGGCGGGCGAGTTCGGTGACGAAGCGGTCGCGGACCGACTCCTCGACGATGAGCCGCGCGCCCGCCGAGCAGACCTGGCCGCTGTGGATGAAGGCCGCGTTGAGCGCCTGGTCGACGGCGGTGTCGAAACCTTCCTCGGTGGCGCAGGAGTCGGCGAAGACCACGTTGGGGTTCTTGCCGCCGAGTTCGAGGGCGACCTTCTTCACGGTCGGCGCGGCGGCCTCGGCGACCTTGGTGCCGCTGGCCAGTCCGCCGGTGAAGGAGACCAGGTCGACGTCGGGGTGCTCGGCGAGCCGGGCGCCTACGGTGCGGCCGGGGCCGGTGACGATGTTGGCGACACCGGCGGGCAGGCCCGCCTCGGTCAGCAGGCCGATGAGGGCGGCCGTGGTCAGCGGGGTGATCTCGCTGGGCTTGACGACGAAGGTGTTGCCGGCCGCGAGCGCCGGGGCGATCTTCCAGCTGGCCTGGAGGAGCGGGTAGTTCCAGGGCGTGATCATGGCGCAGACACCGACGGGCTCGTGCACGACGACGCTGTGGACGTCGGTGGAGCCCGCGTCGACGACCCGGCCGGGGGCCTCCCCGGCGACCAGGTCGGCGAAGTAGCGGAAGGCGTCGGCGACACAGTCGATGTCGACGCGCCCCTCCTCGACGGTCTTGCCCGCGTCCCGGCTCTCCAGCAGGCCGAGTTCCTCCCGGTCCCGGACGAGGAGACCGGCGACGCGGCGCAGCAGCGCGGCCCGCTCGGCGACCGGGGTGTGCGGCCACGGGCCCTCGTCGAACGCGCGCCGGGCGGCGGCCACCGCGAGGTCGGCGTCCTTCTCGTCGCCCTCCGCGACGACGGCGAACGGCAGGGCGTCCGCGGGGTCGAGGATCTCGCGCGTGGCCCCGGAGACGGCCGCCCGCCACTCGCCTCCCGCATGGATGGAGGTGCGCACCTGAAGCTCTGTAGTGTCCGCCATGATCGCCTACTGCCTTCCGTTCCTGTTCAGCGCCCGCGAGTGACCCAGGTCGAGTCACACAGGCGTCACCCACGGAACGGGAGGGCTCCTGCCCGCAGACTTCGTATGCATGCGCGATTCATGGCGGGAAGTGCGCGGCGTCACGGAGCATGCGGGCGAAAACGGGGAAAGCACCCCGTATCACCGGCCGTGATCGGTTCAGCCGAGGTCCACGGCCGCCCCGCAGGTGGTCTCCGGCGGGCAGAAGTGTGCGAGGGCGGTCCGGATCAGCTCGCGCTCGTCCTCGTGACCGTCGGAGTCGGCCCCGTAGGCGGCGAGCGCGTACAGCTTGCCGTCGGCGGCCTGGAAGCGCAGGTCGACGACGTGCCAGGTCCCGATGTCGGGCTCCCCCCTGAAGGAGTCCGCGAGGTACTCCAGCCGGGAGCCGGTGAAGTCGCCGTCGTCCAGCGTCTCCAGGGAGAGCTGCTGGAATCCGGGGGCCTTCGGGGTGGCGTCGGAGAGGAACAGTTCGTACGACGCGTCGGGCGAGGGCTCCGCCACCTCGAACACCTGGAGCCGCCTGCCGCTGCCGGAACTGCGGTAGCTGACCACGTCCATGCCGTACTGGGAGGACACGCTGGTACGGCTCCACCCCTCGGGGCGGGCGATGGTGAAGCCCTCGGGATCGGTGTACCGGTCGTAACCGGCGGGGTCCGTACCGGCCGGACCCGGGGCGGACGGCGTGGTCTGCCCGGTGGAAAAGGACGGCTGTCGCGGGGCGGGTGGCTCCTGCGGTCCGGGGGTTCCCGAACCGGCGGGCTGCGACACGCTCGCCGAGGCGGCCTTGTCGTCCTCCTGGCCGTCCGCGCCCTCGCCTCCTCCCAGGGTCTGGGTCAGCACCAGTCCCACGACCACCCCGATCACGACGGCCCCGCCCACCACGGCCCACACCCGCCTCCGGTCGAGCCCGTGCCGCGCCGGCGGCGGGGGCACGGGCGGGACGGACGGCCCGGCGGGGCCGTGGGGCAGTTCGGGGGACGACCAGGGGGCCGGCGCGGGCTGCCCGGAGGGCTCCGGCGGGGTACCGCCGCCCGGCCACCGGATGCCCGTGAGGGTGGGGGCGGAGGGCGAGACGTCCGGGGGCGGTGGCATCACCGGAGCGGACGCGCCCGCGGCGGTGTCCGCTGCCGTGCCCCCCTCCCCTTCCTCCCAGCGCTGGTTCTCCTCGTTCCAGTACCGCGGTCCCCCACTCATCGCTTCCTTCTCCTCCCCCGTGTCTCCTGCGTCCCCTGCGTCCCCTGCGTCCCCTGCGTCTTGCGGGTACCGCCGTCGTCACATCCCGAGCAGTCCCGCCACGGTCCCGGCCGAGACGAGCAGCGCCATGACGGCCTGAGCGTCCGTGAGCACCTCACGCAGCCGCCGACGGCGGCTCTCGCCGGCCGTACCGGTCCGGTCGATCTCCTCCTCGGTCTCCGCAAGGGCCGCGTCCAGCCGTACGGTCTGTTCGCTCCTCTGGAGCCGGGACAGGTCGGTGCGCAGTTCCCTCACCGCGGCGAGCAGTTCCTCGGTGGCGGCGTCGCGCGGAGCCGGGACGCCGTGGTGGCTCTCCGCGTGCGCGTGGCTGCCGATGGCGAAGGTGCTGTGGGAGACGTCGCCCACGCGGACGCCCTTTTCCTCACTGGGTGCCATTGCTGGAGGATCCTCTCCGCGGCGCAGGGCCGCCGGTGGTGGCAGCGGCGGCACGGGCGTGCGCACCGATGGCGAAGGTGGAGCCGTCGACGCGGTTGATGTTGACCGCGCCGTTGCTGATGTTCACGATCTTCTGCACGAACTCACCGGTCTCGTAGCCGGCTTCGGCCAGCGCGAGCCGTACCCCGTGCCCGACGCGGTCCTGGATGCTTCGCAGGTAACGCCGCACATCCATGTCCTGGAAGGTGGAACCCGCCCCCACCGCGGCCAGTTCACGCACCGAGAGGGCGGGGCCTTCGAGCAACCCACCTCCCCGGCCGACGGTCAGCAGCCGCCACCCGTAGCCCAGGCCACCGCACAGGACGATCAGCGCACGGCCCACGGAGCCGGGCACCTGGACGGCGGCCGCGACGGTCCTGCCGAATCCGGTGGCGGTGCGGAACTCGTGCTGGACGCGGTCGACGTTCTTGAACTTCTCCTGCAGCGGGGGCATCACGTGTGGGGCGATCTCCAGCATGAGCATCCGCCCCTGCGTGTGAACCCGCACGTAGACCGTGACGATCAGCTCCTCCTCCCAGCCGCCGACCCGGATGCGCAGGAAGTGCCGTCGTCCCTCACCTCCCTCCTCGACCGCCCGCAGCCGGTGCCGCTCGATTTCCTGCGGCGTGTACAGGGCCTGCGCGCGATCGGTCTGTTCCTTGTCGACGGGAAGGAAGACGCACTCGTCGATCTCCAGATGCCGCAGCCGGTCGCGCGCGACGGAGCCCGCGCTCTCGGCGGGCACACGCAGTTGTTCGATCAAGGGCCGGATCCGGTCGAGGATCGCCCGGTTGCTGAGCGGCTCCTGGTTCTCCTTCTGCTCGTCCGGCCGGAGTTCGACGGCCAGCACCCAGCTGTCGCGCCCGATTCCCGCCCCGCGGAACGGACTCGCCTCGTCGTACATCACCAGCGGCGCGTGCTGTTCCTGCCGGATACGGTCCCTCAGCCGGACGAACCGCTCTCCCCCGGCCTGCTCCGCGGGGTCTTCCGTGACGTCCCGGAATCGCCGCCGCGACAGTTCCTCGGTGAACACGCGGGCGAACTGGTCGCGCCGGCCCGCCACGCACAGCCCGATCAGTACGAGGAAAACGAGCGCCGTCCAGGCCTGCCACGGCTCGAACGTCCCCGCAGCGCCGGTGAAGAGCGGAAACAGAACGTCGCCGAGGCCGAGGACGTCGCCGCTCGAACCACTGGAGTCGTAGGAGTCGTAGGCGGGATCGTACGAACCGTACGAGGAACCGGAATCCGAACCGGAGCCGCCGGTGCCGGCACCGAAACCGACCCCGATCATGGCGGCCAGGCACACCGCGAAGTACAGCCGCCCGAACCAGAGCACCAGGGCGGCGCCGGACTTCCTGGCCTGGGACGACTCCCCGTCACGGCCTTTGATCCAGGGCACGAGACCGAGCAGCACGCCGGGCAGGAGCAGCGCGGCCAGCAGGCCGTCGGTCACCAGCACGCCCACGGCCCAGAGCCCGAGGACAGCGGCCGACCAGCACAGCGCCCGCCGCTGGGCCCGCAGCGCGTGGGCCAGGACCCGGGCCGCGTCGAAACCCGGCGAGGGGGCCACGATCCGCTGCTCGTGGAGATACAGCTCTTCGATGACCCGGTCACGGTAGACGAGGTCCAGGTTGACGCCCCCGCACAGCAGTCTGGTCACCTCGCTGGCACGCGGCGGGACGCGCGGGAGGTCCGGCGGTGCCGTGCCGCCCGTGCGGTGCGATTGCTGCGGCACGTGGGCAGTGCTCATGCCGGTCCCCCGATGCGGATGCGCATGTGTCTTTGGTGACGGAAGAGTTGAAGGACCATCAGCATAGGGGAGCGACAACATCATGCAAAGCGAATTGTCAAGAGCGTAATGATGTGACTTACGTTAACCTTTGGCCATGGATTGGAGCCCATGGCGCTCCGCCGCACACGCGGACGGGCGCGGACGGGCCTGCACACGCGGACGGGCCCCGTACCGGTCAAACCCGGCACGGGGCCCGTGGCCCGGAACGTGACTGACGGATCAGATGAGGCCGAGGCCGCGGACCGCCTCGCGCTCCTCCTCGAGCTCCTTGACGGAGGCGTCGATGCGGGCGCGGGAGAAGTCGTTGATCTCCAGGCCCTGGACGATCTCGTACTTCCCGTCCTTCACGGTGACCGGGAAGGAGGAGATCAGGCCCTCCGGGACGCCGTAGGAGCCGTCCGACGGGATGCCCATGGAGACCCAGTCGCCGTCCGCGGTGCCGTTGACCCAGGTGTGGACGTGGTCGACGGCCGCGTTGGCGGCGGAGGCGGCGGACGAGGCGCCACGGGCTTCGATGATCGCGGCACCGCGCTTGGCGACGGTCGGGATGAAGTCCTCGGCCAGCCACTTCTCGTCGTTCACGACCTCGGCGGCGTTCTTGCCGGCGACGGTGGCGTGGAAGATGTCCGGGTACTGCGTGGCGGAGTGGTTGCCCCAGATGGTCAGGCGCTTGATGTCGGCGACCGTCGAACCCGTCTTCTTCGCCAGCTGGGTCAGCGCGCGGTTGTGGTCCAGGCGGGTCATCGCGGTGAAGCGCTCGGCCGGTACGTCCGGCGCGGCGGCCTGGGCGATGAGCGCGTTGGTGTTGGCCGGGTTGCCGACCACGAGCACCCGGATGTCGTCCGCGGCGTGGCCGTTGATGGCCTGGCCCTGCGGCTTGAAGATGCCGCCGTTGGCCTCCAGGAGGTCACCGCGCTCCATGCCCTTGGTGCGCGGACGGGCGCCCACGAGAAGGGCGACGTTGGCCCCGTCGAAGGCCACGTTCGGGTCGTCCGAGATGTCGATGCCCTGGAGCAGCGGGAACGCGCAGTCGTCCAGCTCCATGGCCGTGCCCTCGGCCGCCTTGAGCGCGGGGGTGATCTCCAGCAGGCGGAGCTTGACCGGCACGTCCGCGCCGAGCAGCTGGCCGGAGGCGATGCGGAAGAGCAGGGCGTAACCGATCTGGCCGGCCGCGCCGGTGACGGTGACGTTCACGGGAGTGCGGGTCATGGCGTTCTCCGTATGACAGCTGGCGGTGGGGCGTCCCTGCCCCGGGGTACGGGATCCCGTCCGGCTCGTGACCGGTGCCCGCCACGATGATCGATCACCGGTACGGAGGGATCACCGCTGGATGATCGATCTCTTGGCGTCAAGAGAGATCCAGCGGTCAGGCTATCGCGCATCCACGATCGCGGACGGCCGGGCTCCATGTGGCCCGTCCCACAGAGTGACGGAGGGATGCACGGACGCGCCCGCGGGAAAGGCGGCCGCCTGTCCGCGAGAGGGACGGAGGCGGCCGCCGTTCGGGTGACCGATCCTGCCGGACCCGTGGGGGTGACGTGCACATGCCCGGCATTCGCCGGCTCATGCCCGTCCCGTGCCACGAACTTCACCGGGGCGGGCCGGCCCGGGCGGGGCCCTGAGGGCCGCCGCCGTCCCGCGCCGCCGGCGCCCGCCGCCCCGCGCCCGTACTCGGCGGGCCGGCGGGCGCGCCACAAGGACCTACTCCGCGGTTCCCGACGCCGTCTCCTCCGTGCACCCCTCCTCGCCGGAGGCCAGCAGTACGCACGCCTTGGCGTCCGCCGCCTTCCCGACCGCCATCATCGGGGTGTACGTGACCGTGTCGCCGACCTCGGTGATGCTGTCGCTCTGCTTGCTCTTCCCGCCGGTGATCTCGACCGTGTCGCCTTGCGCGGCCTGGGTGATCCGGCCCCACGCGGCACCGCAGACCTTGCTGTAGCGGACCTCGACGAGGGTGGTGCCGACGGTCGCCGTCCGCGTCGTGGTCACGAGGTCACCGCTGCACCCCATGCTCTCCGCGTCCTTGCCGTGGCAGCTGTCGCCGCTGCACTCCACCCCGGCGGGCAGATTCGCGGGGACGGAGGCCGTGGGCGAGGGCGACTTCACCGCCTCGCCCTCCTTGTCGCCCTCGAGCCCGGTGACGTAGAACGCGGCCGCGATCACCACCAGCACGCAGACGGCGCCCGCGAGGAACGTTCCCGTCCGCCGCTTGCCACCGGAACCGCCGGAACCGCCACGGCGCGCCGCCCCCGGGGACGGCGCGCCCTGCGCGTCCGACGAACCCCGCGGACGCCCGTCACCCGCGGGCTGCGCCCCGGCGTACGCCGGGGCGTCCCGGCGACCCGACGGGGACGGTCCCGTGTACCCGGCCATGCCCCAGGAGTTCGGTCCCGACGCGTCACGGACGTCCGAGGCGGTGGGCTGCTCAGGCACCAGCGGGGAACCCCCGGCCGGACCGGCGACGCCCGGCCGGACCGCGGCGCCCCCGCCCTTTCGCCCCCGGCCGCCCGCGCCGGCCGACGACGGCCCGGCGAGCTCGCTCAGCGCGGAACGCGCCTGCGAGATCCTGATCGCCTCCATCGTCATGTCGTGACGCATCTCCGAGCGGCTCCAGGCCCGCTCGGCCAGCTCCCACATCGTGGTCAGGTGCACCGGATTGGTTCCGGTGACCTCGGCCAGCGCCACGATCGCGCCCTTGGGCGCGAGCAGCCGGCCGTTCAGATAACGCTCCCAGGACGTCTTGCTGTAGCCCGTGCGGTCCGAGACCGACGCGACACTCATGCCGCTGCGGTCCACCACCCGCCTGAGCTGACTCGTGAACTCCTTGATCTGCGGATCGAGTTCATCCGGCAAGGCCTTCCAACGAGGCATCGATTCCCCACCTTCCCCCCGGTCGTGCTGGTATTTCCTCGCGCGTGGTGCCTCTGCCGAGTCCCCGTTCCGGCTGCCCACATGGATGCCGCCGGACAGGATCTCAGTTCCCGGGGTGGGGCGCACGGGAGCGTCAGGGCCGCGGGCATGCGCCGTCGCACGCTCACTCGCTCGTGTCCCAGTCTCCCACCGGCAACCCCTTCGACCGAACGGAACCGGCACAACGCGTGGGACATCACAGGTTGCCCCGGATCGTCATAATTATCACGCCGACGGGGTTCCGGAAGCACTTCACGGAAGTTCCCGGGGCGATCCGGGGCATCCGGGTGACGTAGCGGAACGGTCACTTCCGTGCCACAGCGCCCTGACAGCCGTTGAACAGCCGGTTCACGGTGCAGGAAGGTTGCTTCCGGCGGCGGCCCGTCCTTTCACGGGGGTGAGGACGGGCCGCCGTTCACCGGATGGGCGGGGCAGCCGCGCGAGGCAGCGGGTGCGTCAGCTGTTGCTGACGGTGAAGTGCAGGGTGTCCTTCAGGAACGGGATCTCCAGCAAGGGGTGGGGCTGCGCCATCAGCGCCAGCAGCACGATCGACAGGCCCAGCACCCCGTACGTGGCGATGTCCGTGAAGCGGGAGCGCACGGCGAGCATGCCGACGCCCGGCAGCACCCAGCGCAGCACCCCGCCGACCAGCAGCGCCGCGCCGACCAGCAGCGTGCCGATCCGGAACAGGTCGAGCGCCGTCAGCAGCAGGCCGAGTCCGGCCATGAGCAGGACGGCGAGGATCGGCCACTGCCGGGCGGGCGCGGGAGCGTCGCCGGGTGCGGCCCGGCCACCGCCCTCCGGGCGGGCGGTGTCCCTGGTGAAAAGGGGGAAGCGGCGGGTGGCGCGCCGTGGCCGCCCCGAGGCGTCGGGCGCGCTGACGGGGTCGACGACCGTGATGCCCTCGTCGGCGGCGTCCTCGTCGGCCTCCTCGACGGCGGAGCCCTCGACCGGCTCCCGCTCCTGTCCCTTCTCCCGGACCTGCTCCTGCTCCCGCTTCTGTCCCTGGCCCTGCTCCTGCCCGTGCCCCCGGTCCGGCTCCGGCTCGTGCGTCCGGCCGAAGTCCGTCCCGGTCTCCCGGGCCCTGGTCCGCGCCTCTCGGGCGCTGCGGTCAGCCGGCACTGCGCTCCGCCGCCTCGACCACGTTGACCAGCAGCTGGGCCCGGGTCATCGGGCCGACACCGCCGGGATTCGGGGAGATCCAGCCGGCCACCTCGGCCACGTCCGGATGCACGTCGCCCACGATCCTGCCCTCGGCGCTACGGGAGACGCCGACGTCGAGGACGGCCGCACCGGGCTTGACGTCCTCCGGGCGGACGAGGTGGGCGGAGCCGGCGGCGGCGACGATGATGTCCGCGCGCTTGAGGTGCGCCGACAGGTCTCGGGTGCCGGTGTGGCACTGGGTCACGGTGGCGTTCTCGCTGCGCCGGGTCAGCAGCAGCGGCATCGGGCGGCCGATGGTCACACCGCGGCCGACGACGACGACCTCGGCACCCTTGATCTCCACGCCGTAGCGGCGCAGCAGGGTGAGGACGCCGTTGGGGGTGCAGGGCAGCGGGGCCGGCTCGTTCAGGACCAGGCGGCCGAGGTTCATCGGGTGGAGGCCGTCGGCGTCCTTGTCCGGGTCCATGAGTTCGAGGATGCGGTTCTCGTCGATGCCCTTGGGCAGCGGCAGCTGGACGATGTACCCGGTGCAGGCCGGGTCCTCGTTCAGGTCGCGGACGACCGCCTCGATCTCCTGCTGCGTGGCCGTTTCGGGCAGCTCCCGCTGGATGGAGGCGATACCGACCTGGGCGCAGTCCCGGTGCTTGCCTGCGACGTACTTCTGGCTGCCGGGGTCGTTCCCGACGAGGATCGTGCCGAGGCCGGGCGTGATGCCCTTCTCCCTCAGCGCCGCCACGCGGGCGGTCAGATCGGACTTGATCGCTGCTGCGGTGGCCTTGCCATCGAGAATCTGGGCGGTCATGGCCCCATCCTCGCGGATGACCGGGCCCGGGTTCCAATCCGCCCGTATTCCGGCCGCATCGCGCGGGGGTCGTACCCGGGTACGACCCCGGCGACCGCGAGGTTCGCGATCCCACACACCGGCTCCGGTCCACTCCCCCACCGGTCATGTTCCACCTGTATCCGGCCAAGATCGGCAATGTTGCACTTGCACAACACAATCCGCCTGCGGCTGGACAATCGACAGATCCGTCGAGAACGATGAACGGACAGTGCCGCGGGCAGTACCGGGGGGACGGACCGCATCTGTAGACCTTCCTCCGAACCGCGCCCCGCGTGTCCCGCACCTGAAGCGACAACGGAGGAAGAACCGCCATGAGCTTCGGCGACCCGAACAACCCCTACGGGCAGCCGCCCCAGCAGCACGGCGGGCCCGGATACGGCTACCCGCAGCAGCAGCCTTCCGGCCAGCCCGGCTACGGCTACCCCTCGCCGCCGCAGTTCCCGCAGTCCTACGGACAGCCGGGGCCGGGCCCCGCGGCGGTCATGCCGGGCAGCGTGAAGGCCGCACGCATGATGCTGTTCGTGCTCGGCGGGCTCCAGGTCCTCGGCGGTGTGCTGATGATGGTGGCCAGCGCCTGGTTCGCGGATTACCTCGAGGAGGAACTCTCCTCCGACCCGAGCATCTCGTCGGACGACGTGAACACCGTCGGCGACGTCGGCGCGGGCATCATGGTCGTGCTCGGTGTGATCGTCCTCGGGTTCGCGTTCTGGGCGATTTTCACCGCCGTGAAAATGGCCACGGGCCGCGGCGGGGTGCGTGTCTCCGCGATCGTCTACGCCTCGGTGGTCACGCTGTTCAGTGTGATCAGCCTGCTCATGGCCAACGTCTTCGCGCTGATCAGCCTGATCCTCGGCATCCTGATCATCGTGTTCTGCGCCAACCGGAACGGCAGCTACTGGTTCAACCGGCCCCGGTACTGAGCCTGTTCCACCCCTGGCCCGTTCCACCGCCGCGCCGGATCCGCCGCTGTGCCGGTTTCGTCCGGCGCCGCTTCCGGCCAATCACGCACCAGGGCCGTGTCCCACCCGTACGGAGGGAGACACGGCCCTGGTGCGTCGCCCTGACCCGACGGAGTGACCGTCAGGCATGGGGGACGCGCCTTCTACAGCATCATCGTCGTACCTCCGCCGACTTCGGGGGACGCAGGACACCACAGCACACGGCTCCGGCTCGCCCCGGGCGGAAGCCTCGCCCTCGGCCGGGCCGCGCACGTCGGGGCCCGGCCGGAGCGGCTGGACGCGCCGGTGCCGTTCGGGTTCCCGCGGACCGTCCTCCCCCGGCCGGCGACCCGCTGCCGCCGGAGGTGCGGGCACCGCGCCACGACCACCTGCGCTGCGCACCGCACGCCTCACTGCCCGCCGTCGACCATGTCGTGGAGCGGCTGCGGCCCGACTGGCCGGCCGCCTCGCGTGTGCCGGTGCACCGGGAGGACGGCCCGACGGTCCTGGCGGCGGCGCCCTGCCGCCGGACGGCCCGATGACCGAGCCGTACGCCGTCACGGTGCCCAAGGGCTACCGGGTCGGCGTGTGGGAGGTGCGCGAGCCGATCGCCACGGGCGCCTTCGGCAGCGTCCCCCGAACCACCGCACGTACGCCGACCGCGTCGCCCACCACCTCGGGGAATACACGCCTTTGGCCGGGAGGCGGCCCTGGGACATCCGAGGTCGCGTCCCTCTGCCCGTCCGCCTCCTCTGCCCGTCCGCTCGCGCGGGCAGAGGAGGCGGGAACCCCGGCGGGCAGTCGGCGTCGCTGTCGCTCCACCGTCAGTGGAAGAAGTGGCGCGTCCCCGTGAAGTACATCGTCACGCCGGCCTTGTCCGCGGCCTCGACGACCTGCTCGTCGCGGACCGAACCACCTGGCTGGACCACGGCCTTGACCCCGGCCCCGGTGAGGATCTCCAGGCCGTCCGGGAAGGGGAAGAAGGCGTCGGACGCGGCGAAGGAACCGGCCGCGCGCTCGGCTCCCGCCCGCTCCACCGCGAGCTTCGCGGAGTCGACCCGGTTGACCTGGCCCATGCCGACGCCGACCGAGGCACCGTCCTTGGCGAGCAGGATGGCGTTGGACTTCACGGCCCGACACGCCCGCCAGGCGAAGGCCAGCTCGGCGAGCTCCGCCTCGGACAGCGCCTCACCGCTCGCGAGGGTCCAGTTCGCGGGGTCGTCGCCCTCGGCCTGGAGGCGGTCGGTGACCTGGAGGAGGGCACCGCCGTCGATCGGCTTGACCTCGACCGGGGCTGCGGGGGCCTCGGGAGCGCGCAGCACGCGGATGTTCTTCTTCTTGGTGAGGGCCTCGAGGGCGCCCTCCTCGTAGTCCGGCGCGACGACGACCTCGGTGAAGATCTCGGCGACCTGCTCGGCCATCTCCTTGGAGACCGGGCGGTTGACCGCGATCACACCGCCGAACGCGGACAGCGGGTCGCAGGCGTGCGCCTTGCGGTGCGCCTCGGCGACGTCCGCACCGGTCGCGATGCCGCACGGGTTGGCGTGCTTGATGATCGCGACGCACGGCTCGCTGTGGTCGTAGGCGGCACGGCGGGCGGCGTCCGTGTCCGTGTAGTTGTTGTACGACATCTCCTTGCCGTGCAGCTGCTCGGCCTCCGCGAGGCCGCCCGTGCCGGAGATGTAGAGGGCGGCGGGCTGGTGCGGGTTCTCGCCGTAGCGGAGGGTGTGCGCGCGGTCGTACGTGGCGCCGAGGAAGTCCGGGAACTGCGACTCGTCGACCGGGGCGTACTCGGAGGCGAACCAGGAGGCGACCGCCACGTCGTACGCGGCGGTGTGCCGGAAGGCCTCGGCGGCGAGCCGCTTGCGGGTGGTGAGGTCGAAGCCGCCGTCCTTCACCGCCGACAGGACGTCGGCGTAGCGGGCGGGGCTGGTCACCACGGCGACCGAGGGGTGGTTCTTCGCCGCGGCGCGCACCATCGACGGGCCGCCGATGTCGATCTGCTCCACGCACTCGTCGGGCGTCGCGCCCGAGGCGACGGTCTCGCGGAACGGGTAGAGGTTGACCACGACCAGGTCGAACGGCTCCACGCCCAGCTCGCCGAGCTGCTGCCGGTGGCTGTCGAGGCGCAGGTCGGCGAGGATGCCGGCGTGGACCTTCGGGTGCAGGGTCTTGACGCGGCCGTCCAGGCACTCGGGGAAGCCGGTGAGTTCCTCGACCTTGGTGACCGGCACGCCGGCGGCGGAGATGCGGCCGGCCGTGGACCCGGTGGAGACGAGCTCCACACCGGCCTCGTGCAGGCCGCGCGCGAGGTCCTCGAGGCCGGTCTTGTCGTAGACGCTGACGAGCGCCCGTCGGATGGCCCGCTTGTTGCTCTCGGCGGTCACTGGATAACTACCTTTCGTCCCTCAATGCGATAGCCGTTGCGGGCGAGCCGCCCCACGACCTCGACGAGCAGCCTTCGCTCGACTTCCTTGATGCGCTCGTGCAGCGCGCTCTCGTCGTCCTCGTCCCGGACCTCCACCACGCCCTGCGCGATGATCGGCCCGGTGTCGACGCCGTCGTCGACGAAGTGGACGGTGCAGCCGGTGACCCTGGCGCCGTACGCGAGCGCGTCCCGCACGCCGTGGGCTCCGGGGAAACTGGGCAGCAGGGCAGGATGGGTGTTGACGAACCGCCCGCCGAAGCGCGCGAGGAACTCCTTGCCCACGATCTTCATGAACCCGGCGGAGACCACGAGGTCGGGCTCGTGGGCGGCGACGGCCTCGGCGAGCGCCGCGTCCCACTCCTGACGGGTGGCGTAGTCCCCGACCCGGCACACGAAGGTCGGCAGCCCGGCGCGCTCGGCGCGGGCGAGCCCCTCGATGCCCGGGCGGTCGGCGCCGACGGCCACGATCCCGGCTCCGTACGCCTCGGCGCCGGTGGCGGCGATCTCGTCGAGAAGCGCCTGAAGGTTGGTGCCGGATCCGGAGACCAGCACGACGAGACGCCTGACGCGCTCG